>NZ_CP040914.1:0-2397500 GCF_006351905.1 Mesorhizobium sp. 8 | reverse complement strand
ACCAGGGGGTAGCGACTGTTTATCAAAAACACAGGGCTCTGCGAAGCCGCAAGGCGACGTATAGGGTCTGACGCCTGCCCGGTGCTGGAAGGTTAAGAGGAGGGGTGCAAGCTCTGAATCGAAGCCCCAGTAAACGGCGGCCGTAACTATAACGGTCCTAAGGTAGCGAAATTCCTTGTCGGGTAAGTTCCGACCTGCACGAATGGCGTAACGACTTCCCCGCTGTCTCCAGCATCTGCTCAGTGAAATTGAATTCCCCGTGAAGATGCGGGGTTCCTGCGGTTAGACGGAAAGACCCCGTGCACCTTTACTATAGCTTTACATTGGCATTCGTAGTGGCATGTGTAGGATAGGTGGTAGGCTTTGAAGCCAGGGCGCCAGCCTTGGTGGAGCCACCCTTGAAATACCACCCTTATTACTATGGATGTCTAACCGCGGCCCGTTATCCGGGTCCGGGACAATGTATGGTGGGTAGTTTGACTGGGGCGGTCGCCTCCTAAAGAGTAACGGAGGCGCGCGATGGTGGGCTCAGAACGGTCGGAAATCGTTCGCTGAGTGCAATGGCATAAGCCTGCCTGACTGCGAGACTGACAAGTCGAGCAGAGACGAAAGTCGGTCATAGTGATCCGGTGGTCCCGCGTGGAAGGGCCATCGCTCAACGGATAAAAGGTACGCCGGGGATAACAGGCTGATGACCCCCAAGAGTCCATATCGACGGGGTTGTTTGGCACCTCGATGTCGACTCATCGCATCCTGGGGCTGGAGCAGGTCCCAAGGGTATGGCTGTTCGCCATTTAAAGCGGTACGTGAGTTGGGTTCAGAACGTCGTGAGACAGTTCGGTCCCTATCTGCCGTGGGTGTAGGAATATTGAAAGGATCTGTCCCTAGTACGAGAGGACCGGGATGGACGGATCTCTGGTGGACCTGTTGTGGCGCCAGCCGCATTGCAGGGTAGCTATATCCGGACGGGATAACCGCTGAAGGCATCTAAGCGGGAAACCCACCTTGAAACGAGTATTCCCTGAGAACCGTGGAAGACGACCACGTTGATAGGCCGGGTGTGGAAGAGCGGCAACGCTTGAAGCTTACCGGTACTAATAGTTCGATCGGCTTGATCGTTCTCATTCTTTATGCCCATCTGAAAGATGACGGCACAGAAAACAGCTTCTCGAAAACGTGCGCTTTGCCGACCTGGTGGTTATGGCGGGGTGGCTGCACCCGTTCCCATTCCGAACACGGCCGTGAAACGCCCCAGCGCTGATGGTACTTCGTCTCAAGACGCGGGAGAGTAGGTCGCTGCCAGGTCTACAAAACGCACGTTGAAATCTTCTCCTTACGATTGGCCCGCCAAACGGGAATGACGGGCCGCGCAAGCGGCCTTTTCATTTGGCGGACTGGAAATTGGGTAAGTGCAAGCTTATCTTATACTGGTTGACGCGGGATGGAGCAGCCCGGTAGCTCGTCAGGCTCATAACCTGAAGGTCGTAGGTTCAAATCCTACTCCCGCAACCACCTCAATTCGCAATTGGCCCGCCCCTCCGGCGGGCCTTTTGCTGTTAAGGGAAATGCTCGGGATTCCGGCTAGATCGACGCCCACGTCGATCTGCATCCCGGTTTCTTCGGGCGTGAGGATGATTTCCTTGAAGCGGGAACGGACCAGCTTGGCCGCCGTCATGCGCGTTTCCTCCGAATCTTCCTGAAGTGCGACGTAAAGCTCGTCGACCCGGCGTGGTAGCGGTGCGCCATGTACGGATGGAGGAGAGGAGGCGGCTCTTCGGCATCCTGGAGGAAGCGCATCAACTTCTTTTCCGCGCATCGAGCTTATCGCTGCGTTCCTTCATCGCAGAGTTCAAGCTTGAGGTGGTGAGGCTGGTGAAGGATCGAGGCGTTGCGGTTGCGCAGGCGGCCGCGACCTTGATGTCCACGAGAATGTGCTGCGCGAATGGGTGCGCGGCCTGTCGGCCGATCCGCAGCACGCCTTTCCCGGCCACGGCCAGATGAAGCCGGAGCAACTCGATATCGAGCAGCTCGTCACCGACGGCCTCATCACGGCGATAGCGCCGAGGCAAACCGGACAGCCCGTTGCACCACAGCGACCAGGGCAGCCAATGTACGAGCGAGCAGTTCCAGCGCCTGATGGCCGATCACGGCATCACCTGCTCGTCACTGAAAACTGAACGGACAGCCCGCTTGGTCTACAGGACGAGCGATGACGCCAGGGCCGACGTGTTCGATTACATCGAGCGCCTCTACAATCCCCGGCGACGGCACTCGACACTGGGCTATATGAGCCCCGTCGAGTTCGAGGAGAAAGCTATTTAGCTTAAGCTGATGTCCGAAAGACCGGCAGCAGGCCAGACCGCCTCTTCCAGCCAGGGGATCTTGCCGTGGAAACTCCAACTCATAACAGTCAGCTGTCGGGGTTCAGATCATTTAAGCAGCGAGGCTGAACCGGGTGATCTTTATGCTGCGCTGGATATTGCAGAATTTCGGCACTGGCCGATTTTGCCTGCAAGGGGGAGGAGCTTTTTCACTCTCCGTTGCGTCTCGGATATCTGCCGTTTTCCGCTAATCCAACGGTGGCATGGCATGCGCAGAGGGGCCATGCCACGCCTGGGGTGGTCGAACTATTCCGCCGGCTGGAGTTCTGTCCTGCCGGTTGTGTGAAGTTTGCTGTCGGACAAACTGCCTTGGCCAACACCCACGGTAAGCACGGCGGCGGCGCTGGCTGCGACCGACACCCAGAAGCCATTCTGCGGGCCGTAATTGTCGACGACCCAGCCGGAGATGAACGCGCCCAGAGCCATGCCGATTCCGATGCCGGTCATGACCCAAGTCACGCCTTCGGTCAGCATGGATTCGGGGACCTTGCGCTCGATCACCCCGAAGGCGGTGATGAAGGTCGGCGAGATTGCCACGCCGCTCAGGAACACGGCTGCCGCAAGAAGCGGGACCGACGTGCCGGCGAACAGAAGCGGCAACGCGGTAAGAGCCAGCACGCTGACGGCGATGAGCATCTGGCGGTGCAGCGGCATTTTCGGGTTGAGCGCACCCAGAATGAGGCCAACCGCAAAGGAGCCGACGGCATAGACGCCGATCACCAGGCTGGCCGCGCCAGGCTGTCCAAGCTGTTCGGTGATGGCCACCGAGGCGACTTCCGCCGTGGCGAAAGTGGCGCCGACAAACACCAGCGCCAACGTGACCAGCCTGACGGCGGGAAGCCTGACGGCAGAGCCCCTGTGCTGGCCGGAATGGATCGGCCGGACGGCGGGCTCGCTCGCCCGCTGCAGCAGGAAGGCCATCATCCCGACGGCAAGCAGGGCAGTGCTTGCCAGCATGCCCGCTTCAGGAAAGAAGGAGACGGCCAGGCCGACCGACAGAGACGCGCCTGCGATATATATCAACTCGTCGGCGGCCGACTCGAATGCAAACGCGGTGTTCAGTTCGGGGCGGTCGCGGAACACTTCGCTCCAGCGCGCCCGCACCATGGCCGAGATGCTCGGCATCGTCGCGGCGGCCAGGGCCGCGGCGAACAGGACCCATGCCGGCCATCTCTGGTTGGCTGCGGCAATCAGAAGAACAAAGGCGACGGCTGAAACGATAGCCGCCGGCATGGCGATGCGAGCCTGGCCGTATCTGTCCACCAGCCGGGAGATTTGCGGTGAGACGAGCGCATTGGCGAGAGCGAAAGTAGCCGAAACGGCGCCTGCGAGCCAGTATTCGCCATGCGTTTGGGAGAGCATGGCGACAATGCCAATCGGCGCCATCGCAACGGGCAGCCGCGCAACGAACGCGGCACTTGAAAAGCCTTTGGCGCCGCGCGCCTTGAAGATTTCTGCATAGGGGTTTGCCATGGGAACTGTCCTTGATTTGGAACCTGAATCCAATATATACGCGGCGTATGTGAGTGAGATAGTGACATACGATGCGTATGTCAATTGAGATACGATACGTATGTAGGAGAATTGTCATGGCCGGCACGCGCAAGGAAAAGATGGCGGAGACGCGGTCCAGGCTTCTGCAGGCTGCGCGAAAGGCGTTCGGCACGGTCGGCTATACCGACGCGTCCATGGATGACTTTACGGCCGCGGTTGGTCTGACGCGCGGCGCGCTCTACCATCATTTCGGCGACAAGCAGGGGCTGCTGCGGGCGGTCGTCGAACAGATCGATACCGAGATGGCCGAACGGCTCAGTCAGATATCGCGGCGTGCGCCGACGCGATGGCAAGGGCTGGTTGATGAGTGGACGGCCTATATAGAAATGGCGCTGGAGCCCGAGATCCAGCGCATCATGTTCCGCGACGGGCCGGCGGTTCTCGGCGACGTCTCACAGTGGGCGAGCACCGACAACTGCGTCACGACGCTCAAGAAAAGCCTGGACGATCTCAAGGCTGATGGGCTGCTCATCGAACTCGACACCGAGGCCGCCGCGCGGCTGATCAATGGAGCGGCCAGCCACGCCGCGACCTGGATTGCCGCGTCCGCCGACCCGCAGGCTACCTCGTTGCGTGCGGTTTCGAGTTTCCGGCAGTTCCTCAACCGGTTGAGAGAAGGAGATCTTCAGCCAACTCGAACGAAGTGAAATCGCGCGAACTGATGCGCGCATGGCTGCAATTGAAGCGGCCGACGTGAGGCGCACGAGGAAGCGGAATTGTCGGCAAGCAATTGGCCTGACTGTACTGATTTTCGCCGCCAATGGCGACGCAGCGGGCTATCCGTCCCCTTTGATCTAGGTTCGAAACTCAATTGAGCGTGCTGTGGGATTAAGTGTCTGATTCCTTGTGATCCGGAGGTTTTTCGGATGGCAAGGAAGGGGGAAGTTTATTGGTTGTCGGATGCGGAGTGGGAGGCGATCCAGCCGTATCTTCCTAGCGGCCGGCGTGGTGCGCGGCGGTGGACGATCGGCGAGTGATCTCAGGCATCATGCACATGCTGCGCTCGGGCGGCCGCTGGAAGGATTGCCCGGTGGTCTACGGGCCTACCCAAGATCTCCAATCGCTGGAACCGAAAGAGCCGGCAGGGCGTTTGGGAACGGATCTTCCGCGCCCTGATCGGGGCGAGCGGCGTCTTCACCGATTCGGTGGATTCCACCCACATCAAGGCTCATCGCTCTGCTGCCGGCGCAAAAGGGGGCTTGTCATCACGCCATTGGCACCTCGCGCGGCGGGCGCACGACCAACATCCACGCGCTGAGCGACGATCGTGGTCGGCCCATCGCATTCGCCCTGAAACCCACGCTTTCAAGGCCGCTGGCGGCCCAGCTAGAGGCCAGGGTTCGGCTCGGCTCGATTTCCAGAACCTTGCAGGAAAACGAGCCCCAATCTCCATGGAGATCAAAGGATTGGACTAGCGGGTTGCCTGAGGCGACGCGACGACGTCGCAGACGATGACACGCTTCTTGGCAATGAAATCCTTCTGCCATTCGTGAGAGTGGCCGGGCTGGTTCTGATGAAGCTCAATGGCGTCCTGGTCCTGCCACAACTCGATCAGCATGACGCGCCCGTCGGATTCCTGAGGCACCGCAACTTCCATGCGCAGGCAACCCACGTCATGTTCCATGCAATGCTCCGACTCCTTGCGCAGCCGCTGCACCAGGCCGTCAAAACGACCCGGCAGCGCCTCGAACTCGATATAGATACCGATGGACATGAAATGATCCTTTACGTTGGGTTAGGGAATTGGGGTAGCATCCGCGGCCCGAGGCCGCGTTCAAGGGCGCCCTCGATGGCCGCGGCGGCCTGGAGCAGCCTGGCGTCGTTGCCGTGCGAGGCGATCGCGGTGATGCCGAACGGGCGCCCATTGGCGTCCGCGCCTGCCGGCAGCGCCACTACCGGCGCCCCGGCCTTGCCGGTAATCTTCGCCGCGCAAGCCATCGGCACCAGCAGGATGTCGGCGCGGTGCTCGCTCAGCGCCGCGTCGATGCCCTCAGGACCGCTCAGCGCGATGTCCTGTGCCCGGTCCTGGCGATACTCGGCCGAACCGAGCCCATCCGTCGTGGCGGCGGCGACGAGCAGCGACTGACCGAACGGCACGCAATCGGGGTGGCGATCGTTCCAGGCGATCAGTGCCGCGAGCGATCCGATGCCGCAGGGTTCGTCGTGGTCGTCGAGGAAGGCGTCGAGCGACGCTTTGAATTCGGTTCGAAACACGCAAGAGCGCAGGTCCATGATGGTTGCCGCGCTGGGAATTTCGCAAGGGTCGACAATTTGCGCGCCGCCTCGGGCCAGCAGCGAAAGAACTACCTCGAATTGAGCAAGGACCTCGGCCACTTCCGGGCGATCGGAGATCGCTCGCCTCGGCACTCCGATCCTCAATGCCGACAGAGCAATCTCGCCGCTGGCAACGCCGCGAGGCATGGCCAGGGTCGCGGTGTCGCGGCAATCGGGGCCTGCCAGGGATTGCAGCGCGAGGGTCGCGTCAGCAACGTTGCGGACGATCGGCCCGGGACTGTCCTGGCTCGGCACCAGCGGCACCACGCCGGCCCGGCTGACCAGGCCAACGGACGGCTTGACGGCCACCACAGACGAATGGCAGGCGGGCGCCTGGAGCGAATTTTGCGTCTCCGTGCCGATCGCGAGCGGCACCAGGTCGGCAGCAACGGCTGCGGCGGAACCGACGCTCGAGCCCTGCCCGCGTCCGTAGGGCTCTCCGGTATGCGGATTGACCACCATGCCGCCGATGCCGCTGAAGCCGGCCGGCATCGTGTCTGAAACGTAGTCCGCGAACTCGGTCATGTTGCACTTGCCGACAATGATAGCGCCGGCCGCTCGTAATCGCGTCACGATGGTCGCGTCGCGCCGGCCACGGAAATCAGCCAGAGCGGCGGCACCGGCGCTGGTGCGCTGGCCATCACCCACCAGAATGTTGTCCTTCAGCAGGACGGGCACGCCGACCAGCGCCCCGAGCGGTTCGCCACGCGCGAGACGGCTGTCGATCAGCGCCGCCTCGTCGAGTGCCTGCCCCGAGACCTCGCGCACGGCATTGATGCCGCCTTGCGTCTGGCTGACGTTGGCGATGCGCCCGAGCGTCCATTGCACCAGCTCTCGCGCCGAAAGTCGCCGGTGCGCCAACAGGCCCTGCAACTCCCGGATGGAGCCTCGCCGCAACGTTTCTTCGATGGCCCGTTCTCCTGGCATCTCAGATCGACAGTTCGCGCTGACCTTCGGCCACCTTCCAGGGCGTCAACCGTGCCTCGGCATATTTGACCGCCTGGTTCAGCAGGAAGGCGAGCAGCATGATGGCGACCAGCGAGGCGAACACGCCGGCCGTATCGAGTTGCCCCTGCGACAGCACCAGAAGGGAGCCAAGTCCCTGGTTGGAAGCCATCAGTTCGCCGACGATGGCGCCGATCAACGCGTAAGGAACCGAGATTCGCAGCCCCGCGAACACCCAGGTCATGGCCGAAGGCAGCACCACTTTCGTCAGTACCGCCCGCTCGTTGGCACCCATCAGCCGCAGGATCGATTCCAGTTCCTTGCTGACGTTGCGTACGCCGGTATAGGTATTGAGGAAGACGAGGAAGAAGACGATGGCCGCGGTCAGCGCTACCTTCATCTCCAGGCCGATACCCAGCCAAAGAATGAAAAGCGGCGCCAGCGCGACCTTCGGCAGACTGTAGAATGCCATGATGAACGGATCGAGCAGATCCGACAGTAGCCGGGAGCGCCCCAGCGCGGTGCCGACGCACATGCCCAGGAACCCGCCGACGACAAACCCGAGGAACGCCTCAAACGCGGTGATGCCCATATGGTAGAACAGGCTCCCATCGGCGATCCAGACCCATAGCGCCTTGGCGATGAGCGAGGGTTTGCTGGCGAAGAAGACCGATACCAGCCTGCCGGAGGCAAGCTCCCAGCCGATCAGAATCGCCGCCAGTATCACGGCACGCGCGGCCCGGATGCGCCAGACGCGCCGACGCGCCGACGCCTGCGCGTCGGTTGCGGTCAGTTCTTCGCGAATTGTTTCGTTGTCAGCGGTCATTGTGCCTGCTCCACCGCCGGGGCGAGCAGGTCCCATAGCCCGGCCGTGAATTCGATATAGGCAGGGTCGCGCCTCAGGTTCATCACGTCGCGATCGCGCGGAAGGGTCGAGTCGACGTCGCTTACGATCGTGCCGGGGCGCCCGCTGAAGACCACGACGCGATCCGCAAGGGCGGCGGCCTCATCCAGGTCGTGGGTCACAAACAGCACCGTCTTGTGCAGGCGATGACAGATTTCCAGCAACTCCATCTGCATCCGCAGCCGCAGTTGCGCATCCAGCGCTGCGAACGGTTCGTCGAGGAGCAGGGTTTCCGGATCGTAGGCGAGCAACCGCGCCAGGGCGCAGCGCTTGCGCATTCCGCCCGAAAGCTGCACAGGATAAGACTTCTCGAAACCGCCAAGACCCACCATTCGGATCAGTTCCCCTATGCGCTCCCCCATCTGCTTGCGCGGCCACCCGGCGATTTCGAGCGGTATCGCGATATTGTCCTCGACGGTGCGCCAAGGGAGCAGGTGGTCGTTCTGCGTCATGTAGCCGGTCCGCTGATTGAAGCGCGGCACGCGCTGGCCATCGTAGCGCACGACGCCTCGCGTCGGCTCAAACAGGCCGGCCGCCATGTTGAGCAGAGTCGACTTGCCGCAGCCGGACGGCCCCACCAAAGTGACGAACTCGCCCCGCTTTACGGTCAGATCCACCCGTTCTATCGCGGCGATCATCTGCCCGCCGGTGGCGAAACTCTTCGCCACCTGCTCGAATTCAATAAGCGCGGTCATCGCTGTGCTACTGCATCTCGCGCAGGCCGGCGGCCTGCTTCGCAAAATCGTCGGTCCAGCTTGCGTCGACCACGGCCGATGGAAGCGGTTCAGGCTGGAAGGCATTCACCAGATCGGCCGCCTGCTTCATCTGACCCGCATTCACCTCCACGGTCGCGGGGAAGGCTCCGATGCTGTTGTCCCAGACATAGGTCCAGAGCGCCGGATCGAGCTTGCTGAAATAGGCCGCGTGCACTGCGTCGCGCGCCTTGATCGTCTGCTCGGGATCGTGCAGCACATTCAACGCTCTCTGCTGGGCGCGCAGGAAGCGAACCGCCACGTCGGGGTTTGACTTCAACCACTCCTCGCGCGAGACATAGGCGGTGTAGAGGAAGCCTTTCAACGGCTTGACCTCGCCTTTGCTCATGTTGAACAGCATGAACCCATCATAGTCCTTGACTGCCCGCTCGCCGATCGGCGCCGAATGCACGAAGGCGTCGATGCGGCCCTGCATGAAAGCTGCCAGCGTCGCGTCGGACGTCCCCATCGCCGTGATGGTCATTTCCTTGTCGGCATCGATCTTCGCTTCCCTGGCGAGGAACCGGACCAACTGCTCATGGCCGCTGCCGCGCGACAGCACGCCAATGGTCACGCCCTTCAGCGCCTGCAGCTTTTGCTCGTAGGAACTCTTGTCGCTGACGCCGGCCTTCTCGGCCCATGCCTTCGAAATGACCAGATTGGTAGCGTACTCGGTCATGCTGGCACCGAAAAGCTTCATGTCGGCGCCACGCTCGCGTGCCTTCAGGATGAAACCCGCATCGGTGCCGAATATGTCGACGCTGCCACCGGCCAGCGCCGCCGCTGCCTTGGCGCCGCCGCCGGTGTTGATGATCTCGACATCGAGACCCTCCTTCTCATAGAGGCCGAGCTGGGCGGCTGTGAGGATCGGGACATAGGACCAGCCGAAGGTCGTGATGGCGACTTTCACTTTGTCGGCGGCTTGAACGGGCATTGCGAACACGGCTGCCAGACAAACGGCAACCACGACCTTGAAAAAAGCGGACTTCGTCATGCGTTCCTCCATCAATTGTATTTATGGATGACGTCCGGGATTGATCGAGCCTAGGCGGTGGCCTGCAGTGCGATTTCGATCAGCAAGGAGTCCGGACCCACAAGCGGCGAGCCGATAGTGGCGCGCGAGGGTGCATGGCCCGGCGTCACCCACGCTTCCCAAACGGCGTTCATGGCATCGAAGTCGCTGCCGTGGCGCAACCAGATGTTGGCGAACAGAATCCGTGATTTGTCAGTGCCAGCCAATGCAAGCAGGCGATCCACCTGCGCCAGCACTTGCCGGGTCTGGCCGCTTATGTCCTGGGTCAGGTCGGCGGGAATCTGGCCGCTGACGAAGACCGTGCCCGCGTTCACCAGGACCTGGCTGAGGCGCTTGCCGGACTCGTATCGCTCGATCGTCATATCGCTCCCCCTTATAATCCGGAATCATACTCAAGAATGAGATTGAAATTCCGCAATGAAAATGATAATAATTTATCATGCTATTGAAGTCAACGGTCACGATATCTGAGTTTTTTCCCAATGCAGTTCAACCACGATAAAAATCCTTCAGGCTCACCGGCGCGTAGCGAGGCCGATCAGCCCGTCACCGACGGAGAGTCGCCTGAACTCGACAATCTTGGCCAGCGCATCCGTGAGCTTCGCACCGAGAAGAAGCTGACGCTGGCCGCGCTGTCGCTCAAAAGCCAGATATCGGTGGGGATGCTTAGCCATATCGAGCGCGGCCAGACCTCGCCGTCGCTGAAGACGCTGGAACGCCTCCGCCTGGCGCTCGAGGTGCCGCTGGCGAGATTGTTCGAACGCGACTCTCCGCCTCCCGAAGAAGCCGGTCGCGTGGTGCGTGCCCACCACCGACGAAAGCTTCAATTCGACAAGATAGGCCTGCTCAAGGAACTCCTCTCCCCTCCCGGCCATTCCGATCTGGAAGTGCTGATGCTGTCCATCGAGCCCGGAGGCGGATCCGGTCCGGAGCCGTGGAGCCGCAACGGCGAGAAGGCCGGCCTTGTGCTTGCCGGCCGTTTCGATCTCACCATAGGGGATCAGACCTACCGGCTGGAGGAAGGCGACAGCTTCCAGTTCGACAGTCGCGTGCCACACCGCTTCCGCAACCTGTCCAAGCAGGAATCGCGGGTGTTGTGGATCATCAGTTCCGATGAACCGGGTTGAGGCGGAGGAAGGCGACAATTTGCCTTCCCTGGCTAGAGCAGGATGCACTCAGATTGAATCATTCTGTTTCTCGTCAGGCGAGCCGAGCGCGGCCTGACGTCCCGATGGCCTACAATGATTTCGGCCCGGATTACGCCTTTTCCCCGCATGTTGTTGTCCCCTGTCGGGTTCCCCGGTCGCAGTCATTTCTGGCCAAGGTAAGTCGGGTGGCATCATGCGGTTCTTGGTTTCCTGAGAAATCTCCTTCACTCGATTGGACTTCGCAAGTTCGCCAGCGGCGCGGGAAGCTGGCGCATGTAGTGGCCGGTGAACCGACAAGGCTGCAAAGCTGGCCGAAACTCCAATGCGTCGGGGCAATTGTCTGGACGAAATCGTTTGCTTTGGGTGGGGTTCGCTTATCTGGTGCCAGAAGGCACTGCCTGTCGCTGGACATCGGCAAGGGGACGGTTCCTTGCCGCGACCTCTCGAACGGCCAATCAAGCGCTTGGAACGGATGTGTCAGTCCGCGACGGCCAGATCCGGTACCACAGATCCGATATTGTATCCCTCGAGCAACGCGTCCGGCGCATCGGGAGACGCGAAGCTGAGGATCGTCGCCGTGCCCGGCGTGACCGGAACCACGCGCGACGGAGGCAGGCCGAGGAATTCGTCGCAGGCGGCGCGCACCACGCCGCCGTGCACCACGGCGAGCAGGTCGCCCTCGGTCCTGCGCAGCCAGTCGCGGATGCCGTCTGCCACGCGCGCGCGGAACGACCGCCACGTTTCGCCCCTTGCCGGCGTGAAGGTCCCCGCGCGCCAGGCCGCATAGTCCTCTGGCTGCTTGCAGATCAGATCGTGTTTGGTCCTTCCGGTCCATTCGCCCATGTCGAGTTCCCGCAGCCGCGGGTCCGACGGCGCATCCGGGTAGCCGATGAGCTCAACGGTCTGGCGGGTGCGGCCGAGGTCCGAGGAGACGACCTGCGCGGGAAGCAGTGCCCTGGCATAGGGCGTGAACTGGCGCGCCTGGCGGACGCCGCGTTCGGACAGCTCGGAATTGTCCTGACCCTGCAGGCGCTGCTCGGCGTTCCACCTGGTTTCGCCGTGGCGCAACAATATCAGTCTCATTGATCGATCCTTTCGCCCGCGGCGGTGAAGACGGCATCGGGCGTCCGGATGAAGGAGAGGTCCACGGGCTCGCCGGGCGATGCCGTGAAATAGCCGTCGGCCATGGCTGTGATGCGCAGGTCGCCGACCATGGCGGTGACCATGGTCTGGCCGGCGATGGGCGCCGCCTCGGCGAATTTCGCGACCAGCTTCGGCTTGCCGTTCAGGGCGCCGACCGCAATGTCCTGCGCGCGATAGAGAAGCTGCACTTCGGTTTGTGCTCCGGCGATGCCGGCCGGCGCCAGCGGCACGTCGCGGAAGGTGAGCATGTCGGCGTTGCGCTTCACCGGTAGAAGGTTGGCCGGCGGCGTACCGAGGAAGGAAGCGACAAAGGTGGTGCGCGGATGGCGCAGGAGATCGATCGGACTGCCGAACTGCTCGACACGCCCGTTGTTCAGCACCGCCACATGGGTTGCCATGGTCATCGCCTCGACCTGGTCGTGGGTGACATAGACGGAGGTGGCGCCGGTGGCGCGGTGGATGCGCATGAGTTCGCTGCGCATCTCGATGCGCAGCTTGGCATCGAGATTCGACAGCGGTTCGTCGAACAGGAGGATGCTGGGCTTCGGCGCGATCGTGCGTGCAATGGCGACGCGCTGCTGCTGGCCGCCGGAAATCTCGGCCGGATAGCGCTCGCGCAGCGCGCCGATGCCGAGGAAGGCCAGCACTTCGTCGATGCGCTGTTCGCGCTTTTCCTTCGGCCATCTGGCCACCTTCAGCGGCCAGGCGATGTTGCCGGCGACGGTCATGTGCGGCCACAGTGCATAGCTCTGGAACACCAGCCCGGCATCGCGCGCGCCGGCATCGGCGATGACGCCGCCTTCACCGCTGGAGATCGTACGGCCGCCGAAGGCGATGGAACCGGAGGTTGGCGCCTCCAGTCCTGCCAGCATGCGCAACAGCGTTGACTTGCCGCAACCCGACGGCCCGACCAGAACTAGGAACGAACCCGCCGGCACGGAAATATCGACGTTGCGGACGGCGGTGAAATCACCGAACCGCTTGACGAGTTGCCTGATCTGGATGGCGTCCGGCGCCGCGGCGGCCTGGGTTGTCATGATTGCTTCCACTTCTGGACACGGTGCTGGAGGACATGCGCGAGAAACGACGCCACCAGGCAGATGGCGAGGATGAGCAGCGTGATCGCGTTGGCGAACTGCATGAAGCCTTCCGAGGCGTATCGGTAGGCGACCATTGAGAGCACCGGCGAGGTGGCGGTGAACAGAAGCACCACCAGCGAGAGATCCCGCACCATCTTGACGAAGACCAGTATGGCGCCCGCCAAAAGCCCGCGAATGGCAAGCGGGACGATGATGACCGCCATGCGCCTGAGGAAGCCGGCGCCGGTGAGCCGCGCGCTTTCCTCGATGTCGGTGGAGATCTGGCCGAGCACGGAACGCCCTGCCTGTACCGCATAGGGCAGGTTGTGGGCGGTCGCCGCCAGCACCAGCAGCGCGAACGTGCCGTAAAGCGACGGCAGCGGCCCGATAGGCGCACCGAACAGCGCGATATAGGCGGCGGCGAAGGCGATGCTGGGAACCAGCAGCGGCAGGAAGGCGAGCTGGCTCAAGGCGTTGGCGAGCAGCGTGCCCTTGTTGCGCACGATGGTGTAGGCAAGCGCCAGCCCCAGAACCATCGTCGTCATCGCCACGACCACGCCCAGACGGAGTGTCGTCCACAGCGCGTCGATCAGCACCGGATTGCGGAACAGGCCGGCCTGGCCCTGGGCGATCTCCCCGCCGCCCTCGCCAATCCAGAAATACAGCGTCCAGTTGGAAAACAGCGCACCGCTTTGCGGCGCGAGGCTGGAGGCGGCGAGCACCAGCACCGGCACGATCGAGGTCATGACGCCGATGGCGGCGGCCAGCGTGAACAGCGGCCAGCGCCAGATGCCGAGCGGAAAGCGCTTGGTGCGCCCGCCCTTGCCGGTGACGGTGGTGAAGGCCTTGCGGCCGGACACCAGCCGGTCGCTGAAGAACAGAAGCGTGGCGGAAACGCCGATCAGGAGCAGCGCCAGCACGAAGCCGCGCTCCGTCTGGCCGGTGTCGATCATGCCGAAAAGGCGGGTGGACAGCGTGTGCATGCGCACCGGCAGGCCAAGCAGGGCAGGTGCGGCGAAATTGGAGACGGCACCTGCGAAGGTCAGCGAGGCGCCGGCCACCAGCGCCGGCGTCACCACCGGCAGGACGATGCCGAACAGGATGCGCGACCGCCGCGCCCCGGCCATCTGCCCGGCCTCGACCAGGTCGGCCCCGACCGAACTCAGCGCAGCGGCGATGATGGTGTAGGCCAGAGAGAAATAGTGGGCCACGAGCACGATCAGCGTCGGCACCAGACCCCAGGCGAGCCAGTCCGGGATGGAGATGCCCTGCGCCTGGAAATAGCCGGGCGCGCCACCAAGCCGGTCGTTGCGGAACAGCGTGCCCCAGGCCAGCGCGCCGGCGAAACTCGGGATCATGAAGGGCAGCGAGGATAGCATGCCGATGAGGTTGCGCCCCGGCAGATCCGTCAACACCACCAGCCAGGCCAGAAAGCCGCCGAGCAGGAGGC
Source organism: Mesorhizobium sp. 8 (assembly GCF_006351905.1). Lineage (NCBI taxonomy): Bacteria > Pseudomonadati > Pseudomonadota > Alphaproteobacteria > Hyphomicrobiales > Phyllobacteriaceae > Mesorhizobium > Mesorhizobium sp. 8. Next base: position 2,382,837 of record NZ_CP040914.1, on the reverse strand, counting down.
AGCCGAGGCAGACGCCGAGGCCGAGCAGCAGGGTGTCGATCAGCGGCCGCCACCACAGGTTTTGCGAAAGCGGGCTGGCGAGCACCGCCACCCACGCATCCAGCCCTTCGGGCGTCAGCGTCGCCCAGAGAATCCTCAGCAGCGGCGCGACGACCAGGAGCGCGACGACGGCAAGGAGGATCGTGGGCATGGCATGGCGCGACCGGACGAACCTGCCGCCCGATGGGAACGACGTGGACAATGTCATGATGGAACCTCGGGCCGGGCCGGCGCGCCGAGGGCGGGCCGGCCTCGTGCGCGGACTACTGCAGGGTGATGATGAGATCGGCGATGCGGCCGCGGGTCGCCGCAACCTTGGCGGGATCGATGCTCCAGGCGTTCAGCTTTTCGAGCGGCACCGAATCCGGATCGTCCGAAATCGTCTTGCGTGTCGCGTAGTCGCCCGGGACGTTGAAGGGTTCGAAGCCGGGACCGCCGGTCGGCGAATCGTCGCCGAACATGAAGTCGATCAGCAGGCGCGCCGCCGCCGGATGCGGCGCCTTGTCGGCGATGGTCAGCACCGTGGGAAACAGGATGCCGTTCGCCGGCTGCACATTGTTGGCGACCTGCAGCGCCCAGCCTTCCTTCTCGTTGTCGCGACGATCCGAATAGGTGGCGAAGCCGACCGGCGGATCCTTGACCGTCTTGTCGCCGACGGCCTTGTTCACCACGTCGCTGTTGGCGACCAGGATCAGATCGTTCTGGAACAGTGCGCGCACGAATTGCTCGCCGGCGCCCTGAAGATCGGAATCGACCTCGATGTCCTTGCCGAACTGGGCCTTGTAGGCGGCTGCCATCTCGTCAGGATGCAGCGCGATCTCGGTCAGCAGGTCGAGCAACTCGCCGCGAAGGGCGGGATCGACCATGAGGACCTTGCCCTTCCAGTCCGGTGTGGTGAGCTGCCACAGATTGGTGATGGGCGAACCGTTCGGATAGGCGGCCTCGTTGTACATCAGCACCTTGGTGGAAAGCCGATGGACGAGCAGCGGTGCCTTGTAGCGATCGTCCAGCTCTCCGGCGACGCGCGGCGGCACGTAGTTCGTGATACGCTTGGCATCCAGCAGCTTCTTGTAGACCACCGGCGTGTCAGCGATGTAGAGCACGTCGACGGCGTGGACGCCGGCCTGCTGTTCCGCCTCGACGCGAGCGATCTGCTTGACCGAGCTCATGTCGAGGCCGATCAGGTCGATGCCGGGATAGGCGGCCTCGAACGCCTTCTCGATGCGGGCGATGCGGCTCGACAGCGAGAAGACCGTGACACTGCCCTCCTTCATCGCCAGCGGCAGCAATTCCTTCGCCGACAGCGCGTCGAGGTCCTGCGCCAAGGCCGCGCCCGGCAATGCGATCGCGGCGGCGAGCACGGATGCCCGAAGCCATGTTCCTACTTTTGTTTTCACAGTTCTTCCTCCCGTTTATTCGAAGTCGGCAAAAAGGTCCGACAGTTTTTCCAGCCTGCCGATGATCGGCTCCTCATGCCGTCCGGCTATCGTCATCAGGATCGCGTTGACGATGGCGAAGGGGATCGTCGGGGTCTGGAATTCGCTGCCCGACCGGCCGCGCGGCGCCGCCAGCAACAGGTCTGCCCTCGGCTCCATCATCGGGCCGGCGAGATCGGAAATGAGAATGCTGCCGGCGCCGGCGCTCGCCGCGTGCCTGAGCAACGGCGGGTAGCTTTTCGGCTGCTTGCGGAAGGCCAGTGCAAGCACCAGATCGCCGCGCTCCATTCCGACCACGCGCTCGGCGATGTCGCGCCCGCGCCCGGTCAGGGCGATCGTGGTCATGCCGAAGCGGTCGAGCCGCCGCTGCAGGAAGCTCGCCACCGACTGGGCGTGCCCCTGGCCGAAGATGAAGATTCGCCTGGCCTGGAAGATGCGATCGGCCGCCTCGTCGATCTCGCTTTGGGAAATGCAGCGTGACAGGCTCTCCAGTGCCGTCACTTCCGCGGCGACGAGGTCCGCCAGGAAATCGCCGTGTTCCACTTTCGCAACCGAACGGCGCATGCGGTTGGCGGCGTCCTGCCCCTCCAGCACCTCCCGCTGGAGCTGGGCCCGCAATTCAGGATAACCCTTGTAGCCGAGCTTCTGCGCCAGCCGCGTCGCCGACGCCTCATGCACCTGCGCCCGCTCGGCGATCTGCGACCCCGACAGGTAGGCAGCCTCCATGCGGTTCTCGAGCAGGGCGGAAAGCAGCTTCTGATCGGAATCCGTCAGCTTTGCCGAGTTCGATTTTATCCGTTCCAGAATGGTCATCGGCGTCCTGCAAACTATCTTGCAGACGCATATTTTCTTGCAATTTGAATTCAGTCAAGTTTTTTTGTCGAAAGTGAAAAGTCTGCAAGGTTTATTGCAATCGATGTTATGAAAGGCATTCGTGGCGCCTGGGCCCGTAAGGCGATCAAATACCGTCCCGGCGGCGCGATCGTCACCGCGATCCATGAGGGGAGGGATGGTTCTATCCTCCGAGAGGCGGGTCCAACTTGAGCACGGCTATCCGCGGGAATTGTGACGCATGGCCGTCAACATCACATAGACCAGGGCGACGATCGCGATCGTGCTGCCGTACCACAAGGTGGCCTGCGCCCCATCGCTCAACGCGTGGCTGCCGATCGCCGTCCCGATAGAGATGCCGAAATAGATGCCCGATGAATTCAAGGCGACGACGAGCGGCGCTTCCTGCGGAGCGCCGGCGATCAGCCTGTGCTGTTGCGGTGGCGTTTGCGCCCAGCTGCTTGTGCCCCAGCACGCCATCAGCAATGCGACCACGCCGATCATGGCTGGCGAGGGTGCGCTGGCGACCCATGCCAGGCCGCCCATGGCGACGACCATCAGGGCATAGGCCGACGTCAGTACGGCATTCGGCCCGATCCTGTCGGTGGCCCAGCCCGAGGCATAATTGCCGACGACCGCGCCCGCTCCGTAGGCAAGCAGCATCGCCGTAACCGACGTTGCGGGAACGAGAAGGGAATCGAGAACCTGGATGGTGAAGGCATAGGGCGTGTAACATGCCGCCATGCCGAGCACGGTCAGCGGCAGCACAACCATGACGCCCGGGCGCGTGAGGATCGCGAGCCGCTGGTACAACGTCACCGGCGCATTGCCGGGTAGCCGCGGCATTACAGCGAGAACACCGAAAGCCGCTGCGAGAGACACGATTCCGACAAGGATGAGCGATGCACGCCAGCTCATGGTCGTGCTGGCGATACGGCCGAGCGGCACGCCGAGAGCCGTCGCCGCGGTAAGGCCTCCGATGACGATGGCGAGGGCGCGGGCCCGCAATTCAGGACGCACGATGGCGGCGGCCACGGCGCCGGCATTGGGTGTATAGGCGGCAGCTGCTGCCGCGGCCACGATCCGGGTCAGGATGAGAATCCCAAGTGTTGGCGACAGAGCCGATGCAATGTTTGCAAGGCCAAGGATGACCAGCGCCGCCACGAGCAGCCTTCGGCGCGCAACTGCGGAGGTGACGGCAGCGATGACCGGAGCCAGCAGCGCGTAGGCAAGCGCGAAGGCTGTGACCGAGTAGCCGGCGAGCGCCGGCGTGACAGACAGCCCGTCTGCCATCGCCGGCAGGAAGGCCGATACGATGAAGGCGTCTGTGCCAACCGCGAATGTGCCCAGCGCCAGGACCAGGGTCGATCTCAATCCGAACGTAGCCGCTTGCCCGCTCGACGCGTTCGACGTGGTCGCATTAACTTGGATATTATTCATCTAGATTAAACTCCTGTGCAATCGCGAAAGCTTTTGATGTCTCTTATCGGGCGCGGGGGGCGTACCAGCAGCGCATGCGTTCGGCACCTGCCGGTGGGGCGGCCTTCACCAGGTCCGCTACCGTCTGCGCGGCGAGCTCGCGCCGCCACGCGGCGTCGGCACGCCCCATGGCAATGGCGATCCCGCAGGGCATGGCAAATTCCGAGGGACGCGCGGTAACGCCGGCGCCGCGCCTTCGGATCTCAGTGCAGCGGAAGGAGGCTTCAGGACCCTCGATCGCCGTGACGACATCGAGCAGCGTGATCTTCTCGGGCCGCTTCGCCAGGCGGAACCCACCTTTGACGCCGGCGCTCGAAGCCAGGATGTCGGCCCGGACCAGAGCCTGCAGGAACTTGTTGAGATAGTGCGGCGGGACATCGAAAGCGGCAGCCAGCGTTGCCGTCGGGACGGCCGTGTCGTCCCCCAGCCAGGCAAGGGCAAGGCAGCAATGAAGCCCCCACTCGACGCCCTCGCTCATCTTCATGACGCTCGCACTCCATAATCTGGCTATTTTATATCCAGGTTATGGGCTTCCTGCAATGTGACAGCATGGAGTTGCCATGTGCCAGCGGCACTGCGGTCGGAACGGTCATGCCGACCCTATCTGAGCCCGCGCGAACATGCTCTTCGCCATAGTCTCCGCCTGCGCCAGCCAGCCATGGCGTTCGCTCTCGCTGCTGTCGGTGACTGTGCGGAAAACATGACGTGCGTAATCCTGCACGCCGCAGAACGGCAGGACGCAGCGCCCCCAGATCAGTTCGAGGGGATCGCCCAGCACTTCCTTTTCCCTTTCTTCAGGCGTGTCCGACGTGTTGAGGATCAGCGCTTTTTCCATTCTCAGCAGGCCCTCCGGCAACCCGTCGGCGGCCGCCAGCCTGTAGGCGACACCCGGTACGAGCACCCGGTCGAGCCATCCCGCCAAGATCGCCGGTGGCTTTCCCCACCAATTGGGATGGACGACGAGCAGGCCGTCTGCCTGCGCGACCTGTTCGCGATGTTGCCGCACGACGGGATCGGCAACCCGCGACAGCGCGACCTCGAGCGTGTCGCCGGTAGTGTAGGCCTCTTCCGCCGTCAGGCACGGAGCGAACGATTCTGCGTAAAGATCATGGTGCACGACATCGTGGCCGGCCTCTATCATCGTTGTCCGCACCCGGGCGGAAATGGCGTGGCAGAAGCTGTTGTCCCTCGGATGCGCGACAATCGAGAACAATTTCATCTGGGCACCTCACCAACAGCATCCGCGCAAGCGGCCTGCGCCTCACCTAGCTGTTCCTTGATGCTGCGCATCCCGGCCACCACCTTGTCGCCCGTATGCCTGTTCTGACAGGCTCGATCAACACGATCCAGCATTCTCCCTCCGCCACCGGATTGTGCATCGTGCCCTTCGGGACGACGTGAAAATCGCCCGCATCGAGCTGAACGGCGCCATCTTCATATTCGATGCGGAGCCGGCCCTTCACCACATGGAAAGCCTCACGGCGGCTTTCGGCTGTTGACCCTATGCGTCGGGAGCAGCGGCGCGGAATGCCTCCGCCGCAGCGCATCAGTCTTCGTTTACCCGGGCCTGATAGGGAGAACGCGGACAGGTTTCGTTTCGGAGCGTCGGCGGTGCCGCAACACCAGGCAAGTTGGCCCAGCGAAAAAGTGAAGATGTCCGGCGCGTCGTCGTGCCGGTTCCTTGGCGTGGAGCTGGCGCTGGCGCCCGGCGTGCTGGTGCCGCGCGGGGAGACCGAGCTGCTCGGCACCAGCGCCATCGAGATCCTCGGCACGATGGCGGGCGAACCGGTCGTCGTCGACATGTGCTGCGGTTCCGGCAACCTAGCGCTGGCCATCGCGCATCATTGCCCGAACGCGCGGCTGTGGGCCGCCGACCTGACCGACGAAACCGTGGCGCTGGCGCGGGACAATGCGGAACGGCTTTCGCTGGCCGGCAGGGTCGCGGTGCGGCAGGGCGACCTGTTCGACGCCTTCGCCGGCGACGCGCTTGCCGGCACGGTCGACATGGTGGTCTGCAACCCGCCCTACATCTCCTCCGCACGGCTCGACGGCAAGAGCGCGCACCTGCTGGCGCAGGAGCCGCGCGAAGCCTTCGACGGCGGTCCCTACGGCATTTCCATCCTGCAACGCCTCGTACGCGAGGCGGTCGGCTTTGTCAGGCCGGGCGGTTGGCTGCTGTGCGAGTTCGGCGAGGGCCAGGAGCGGCAGGTGGCGGCGCTGGTCGCGCGCACTAAGGCCTACGAGGAGCCGTCCTTCGCCACCATCGACGGCAAGCCGCGCGTCATGATCGCCAGGCTGTGTGCGGAAAGCGGGGCAGGCGCGTGAGCCTGGTCAGACCCTTCGAGGCGGCCGACGCCGAGGCCGTGGCCAGCTTGTTCCAGCGGATGCTGCGCAAGCTCCGCGCGCCGGCGCCGGCGGCGCTGACCGCCTATATACGCGACTTCTACCTGGAGACGCCGGAACGCGGCGACGGCATCGCATCGCTGGTCCACGTCGACGATACCGGGCGCATTTCCGGCTTCGTTGGCGTGCACGCGCTGCTGATGATCCTCGACGGACGGCCGCTGCGGGCGGCGGTCTGCGGCTCGCTGATGGCGGACGGGCGCGACAGGGACCCGATGGCCGGTGCGCGGCTCCTGAAGGCGTTCGTCGACGGCCCGCAGGACCTGTCCTTCAGCGAGACGGCGAATGCGGTCTCGACGCGCTTGTGGACCCGGCTGCGCGGCGTGGTCCTGCCGCAATACAGCCTCGACTGGGTGCGCGTCATCCGCCCGGCCGGATTCGCCATCGAACTGGCGGCCGGCCGCGCCGGCCCGCTGCGTCTGCTGAAGCCGGCCGCAGCCGCCTTCGACGGGTTGCTGCGCCGCTCCCTGAAGCCGGGCGACAGGCGCTGGGCGGTGGCGCGGGAGAGTGAACCTGCGAAGGCGGCGCACGCCTCGGAGATCGACGGCGCCGGTTTCGCTTCCCTTCTGGAGCCGCTGTCGGCGCAGTTCGCGCTGCGGCCGGCATGGCGCGACATGCCGCTGGAAAGGATGCTTGCCGATGCCGCCGCAAGGCCCGATCTCGGCGCCCTTGTCTTTTCCCGCGTGGAGACACCGAACGGTGCTGTGATCGGCGCCTTCGCCTACCATGCGCGCGCCGGCAGAATCGGAAGGGTGCTGCAGGTGCTGGCGCGACCGGGGCAGGCCGGCGCGGTCCTGGACAGTCTTGTGGACGATGCCGCCCGGCGCGGCCTGTGCGGCCTGCGTGGCCGCACGCAGCCGGCGCTGCTTGAGGCGATGCTGACGCGAAAGCTCGCCTTCGTTCCCGTCGCCTCGTCGGTGGTTCACGCGCGCGACGCCGGAATCCTGCATGCCTTGAAGACGCAGCAAGCCTTTCTCAACGGCCTCGCCGGCGAGAACTGGAGCCGGCTGATCGGAGGCCGCTTCGATTGATCCGCGATCAGGCGCGGATTTCGTCCACTTCGGCAACGAGCAGCGGCGGCATGTGCAGGTAGCGCGTCGCCTTGCGCTTGGCGGCGATGTCGGCCCACACGCGCTCCACCTGCTCGCAGGTCAGCCCGGCCGCTTCGGCAACCGTTTCGGCGGCGAAACTTTCGTTGAGGCCGCACAGGCACAGATCCATCCTGTCATAGGGCAGTGAGAAGTAGAACTCCTCCTGCGTCTGGGCGAGCGAATAGGTGTCGGTCGTCGGCGGGCGCTGCCGGATCTCCGCCGGAATGCCGAGATGGGCGGCGAGTGTGTAGACCTGCGTCTTGTAGAGATGGGCGATCGGCTTGACGTCGGCCGCGCCGTCGCCGTTCTTGACGAAGAAGCCCTGGTCGTATTCGAGCCGGTTCGGCGTGCCGAGCACCGCGAAATTGAGGCGGTCAGCGTGGAAATACTCGAACTGCTTGCGCGTGCGCTGCTTCATGCTGGTGGCCGCGACGATGCCGAGATAGACCGCCGGCGGCATCCTGAGCCGTGTCTGCCTTCCCTGCGGGTCCTGCACGACGAGCGAGGAGATGTTGTAGCCCTCGCCTTCGAGCCGGTTGGCGATGACGATCTTGGAGGCCCAGCCCGGCCCGTAGTCAGGCACGCATTCGCGGATGAAGGTGTCGCGGCGCTCGTAGCAGCCCATGGCGCCGAGCGCCGGACCGATGTCCTCCACCACGGTTTCGATGCCCAGCGTGTCGGCGACGAGCCGGCCGAGCCGCAAGCTGTCCGGATCGGAATCGGCCTCCGGCATCAAAAGGCCGAGCACGTTGCCCGCGCCGACGGCGCGCACGGCGAGCGCGGCCGAGACGCTGGAGTCGATGCCGCCCGACAGGCCGAGCACGAGGCCGCGGCGGCGCATGCCGCGCAATTGCGCGCGCAACGCGGCGGCGATGCGGTCCGTTTCGACCGCGCAGTCGATGGCGAGACGACCCGACAGATCGGCGTCTCGACTGGGCATCGCGGTCATGGCGCCGCCTGCACTGTTTCGGCGGCGAGGCGGCGGCTGACCTTGCCGGTATCGGTCTTCGGCAGCGCCGGGCGGAACTCGACCAGCTTCGGCACCATGAAATCCTCCAGATGGCGCGCGCAATGGCGAATGACGTCCCGTTCGGCCAGCGCCGGATCGGCGGACACGACGACGGCGCAGACGGCCTGCCCCAGGATGGGGTCCGGCACGCCCACCACCACCGCTTCCGCGATTGCAGGGTGCCGGTGCAGCACGGCCTCCACCTCCTTCGGCGCCACCTTCTCGCCGCGCGTCTTGATGATGTCGTCCCGGCGCCCGACGAAATAGAGGTAGCCGTCGGCGTCGCGGGTGAACAGATCCCCCGTATGGAGCACCTTCTCGCCCGGATCTGGACCCGGGCGCAGCACGCGCGCGGTCGCTTCGGCGTCGCGCCAGTAGCCCTGCATGACATGCGGGCCGCGCACCACGAGCTCTCCTGCGACGCCTGGCGGCACCGGCCGGCCCGCGTCGTCGAGGACCATGACCTTGGTGCCGGGGATGGCGATGCCGACCGACCCCGGCCGCCGGTCGAGCTGATCCGGGGGCAGGTATGTGCAGCGCTTGCATTCCGTCAGCCCGTACATGGAATAGAGCCTGACGCCGGGAAACAGGTCCCGCAGCCGCTCGATATGGGCCGGCGGCAGGGCGGCGGCGGTGTTGGTGATGTAGCGCAGGCTCGGCAGGAAGCCGGGTTCGAGGCCGCGCATGCGCAAGATCATCGCAGCCATCGTCGGCACCAGCGGCAGGCCGGTGACGCGCTCCTCGCGGATGCGCTCGAAGATCGCCTGCGGGAAGGCGAAGGATTTCTCCAGCACCAGCGTGGCGCCCAGCCTCACCGCCATCAGCAACTGGTAGAGGCCGTAGTCGAAGGCGAGCGGCAACACGTTGAGGATGATGTCATCCGGCGTGTTCTGCAGGTATGTGGTGATGGAACCGGCGGCGGCATCGCAGTTGCCGTGGCTCATCATCACGCCCTTGGGGCGGCCGGTGGAGCCTGACGTGTAGACCAGCATGGCGAGGTCGGAATCCGTGCCACCATGGGCCAGCGGTCGGGCCTCGGCGGCGAGGCACGCAGTCAGGGAGACGGCGCCGGCCGGCACGGCGTCGTCCGCTCCATGCGTGGATGCCACGAAGACGCCGTCGCAGCCGGCCAGCGCCTCGGAAACCACCGGCATCAGCCGGGCAAGGGTCAGCACGGCGGCCGGCTCGCAGTCGGCGACGATATAGGCCAGCTTGTCGGCCTTGGTCGACGGGTTGACGAGACAGAACACGGCGCCGGCCTTGAGGACGGCGAAGATCGAGACCGCCGCCTCCCGGCAATTGTCCATGAAGACCAGGACGCGGTCGCCGCGCTTCACGCCGTTCGTCGCGAGTGTCGCTGCCAGACGGTCCGTGAGATCGTCGAGTTCGCGATAATCCAGCCGGCGGCGGTCGGCGACAAGCGCGGTCTTGTCCGGCCGGGCGGCGGCGCTCAGGCCAAGATAGCGTTCGATGCGCAAGCGGGCGGCCTCCCCGAACGCGTCAGGCGGCTTGCGCGCCGACGCGGGCACCGACGAAGGCCGCGATGCGGGACAGCGAATCGAGATTGGCCGGCACGATGTCGGCGTCGGCCAGCACGATTCCGAAACTGTCCTCGATGAAGGCGACCAGTTCGAGCACGGCGGTCGAATCGACGATGTCGTTTTCGATCAGCGAGGCGTCGTCCGCCAGCGGGTACGACGTGTCGCCGAACAGGAAGTTCTCGATCACGAAGCTGCGCACCCTGTCCTTGATGTCCTGCATTCCACCGCTCCTTTCTAAGATCAGGCCGCCCGGTCGATCGACCGGCCCTGCCGTGCGAACGTCCGCTGCCACAATTGCGTCGACAGGATGCCGACGAATGCCGTGTTGTCGCGATATCCGGTCACCGGCTGCGCACGGCATTTCGCGTGCAGGCGGGCGACGGAAGCCGGGTTGAAAAGACCGCCCTCGGCGATGCTGCGCTCGCTCAGGCACTCGCGAACGTATTCGTGCTCGCCCGATCCGGTGAACGACCGGCTTTCGGGTGCCCGGTAGGGCTGCTTGGGGCGCTGGCCGATGGCCGGCGGCAAAAGGCCGGCGGCCGCCTCGCGCAAGATGTGCTTTTCCCTCAGGCCCTTCAGCTTGGTCTCGGGCGGCAGGCGCGCGGCAAGCTCGATCAGCCGGTGGTCGAGGAACGGGAAGCGGCCCTCGACGCCGTGCGCCATCGCCATGCGGTCGCCCTGGCTGGAAAGGATGTAGCCCGGCAGCAGGAAGCGGCTTTCCAGATATTGCGCCTGATGCAGCGGATGCCATGCAGCGAAGGCCGGCGGCAGGCGAGCGGCCATTTCCTCGGCCGCGTCGTAGCCCTTCAGCGCGGATCGCAGATCGTCGGAGAAGAACAGCTTGGCTGCCGCGGTCGTCCTGAAGCGCGGACGGTGCGAATAGAGCGGATCGTCGGGCGCCGTGTCGCCGGCGCCGAAGAAGGCGGCGAGATATTGCGCGGACTGCTTCTTCAGGCCCGGCAGGTAGGGATAGAGTTTGCGGAACAGATGGGCGCGGATGTTCGAGCCCGGCTGGCGGGCGCAGAAGCGGCGCACCCGCGCTTCCTTGAAGATGTCGTAGCCGGCGAACACCTCGTCGGCGCCTTCGCCCGTCAGCACCACCTTCAGGCCCGCTTCCCTGACAAGGCCGGACAGGCGGAACAGAGGCGCGGGGGCGGTGCGCAGGATCGGCCGCTCGGCGAAGCGGATCACCTCGGGGAAGTCGCGGGCGATGTCGCCCGGCCCGCAGGCGACGGTGTGGTGACGAGTGCCGAGGGCGGCGGCCATCTGCGCCTGGAATGCGCTTTCGTCGTGCTCGGCGCTGTCGAAGGTGACCGAGAACGTGTCGAGTTTCCGTGGTGCCATGCCGGCCGCGAGCGCCGAGACGAGCGAGGAATCGAGGCCGCCGGAGAGATAGGCGCCGACCAGCACGTCGGCGCGCAGGCGCAGCCTCACGGCATCGGCGAGCAGCGCTCCGATCTCAGCGGCCGCCTCCGTCTCGTCCGCGCCCGGCGCCGGCGCGTCGCACGGCGGGAAGTCGAGGCTCCAGTAGCGCCTCGTCGCGGTGCGCCCCCGTTCCAGGCTCATGAAACAGCCTGGCTCCAGTTCCTGGATGTCGGCGAAGGCAGTGCGCGGCGCCAGCGGCGCCCATAGAGTGAAGATCTGGTCGAGTGAGATCGGGTCGATCCGGGCGGAAATGCCGGGGACTTGGAGCAGCGCCTTGATTTCGGAGGCGAAATAAAGCGTCCCGCCGCTGCTGGCGTGAAACAGCGGGCGCACGCCCATGCGGTCGCGCGCCAGCAGCATGCGCCGGCGCCGCCCGTCCCACAGCGCGAAGGCGAAATCGCCGTTGAGAAGGGAAAGGCAGTCCTCGCCCATCTCGTCGTAGAGATGCAGGATGACCTCGGTGTCGCTCGCCGTGCGGAAGCGGCGGCCTCTTGCGCGCAAATCCTCGCGCAGTTCGACATAGTTGAAGATCTCGCCGTTGAAGGCGAGCGTCAGGCCGCCCGTCTCGTCCGTCATGGGCTGGTGGCCGTCGTCGAGCCCGACGATCGAGAGCCGCGCATGGCCGAGCCCCGCTTCCGGCGAGACGAAAAGGCCGCGCGCGTCAGGGCCGCGATGCGCGATCGCCGCCGTCATGCTTTCAAGCAACGGCTCCGCATCCCGCACTGGGCCGAAATACCCGACAAATCCGCACATGCAACTCGCCCCGCAGATCCAGCCGAGCATAAGGCGTCGGCTGAAATCTTGCGTTACCGATCTTGCCCGAATGCCGGAATGGTAAATGGTCGGTTGAGCATCAGGCCGTGTCAGGGCCGTCAAGCATCATGGCATCCAGGAGGAGCCGATCCTCGACTACCGTCACCGGTTACCGAGCCCGCGTTGGATGCGATCGTTCGCAACGTCGAATGTTCATCAAGGCCGACTGCTGATAATACGCGCGATGCCATCGAGACGGTTTCCCCGAACCTGACCGAGGAAAGAAATCCGCACACAGGATGATGCCATTGATTTTACTTCGACCTGCACGAACGGAAGATCTTGACGACCTATGGGCGTTCCTTGCCGTGGCGGCATACGAGCCTGATGCGGCTACAGCGAGGGGCATTCCAGCCGTTGCAGTCCATCTTGCCGATTGGAAGCGGGAATGCGATTTCGGCTATATTGCGGAAATGAATGGGCGGCCGGCCGGAGCGGCATGGGCGCGCCAGTTTGCGTTGCACGAAGAGCCAGCCTTCTTTGTCGATGATCGAACTCCTGAGGTATCCATAGGCGTTGGCTTGACCATGCGCGGCAAAGGTATCGGCGAAGCGCTGTTGGGAGAGCTTATTCTTGAAGCCGAACGCCGCGGGGTTGGCCTGTGCCTTAATGTCCGGGATTCGAACCCCGCTATTCGGCTCTATGAGCGCGTCGGCTTTTGGCGCGTACCTGGCACGGAAGTGAAGAACCGCACGGGGGGACTGTCTTTCGGAATGCAATTGCGAAAACCTTGACCAACAGGAAGAAGAGCGCCTTGGCAAATAATCGACTATCCCTGAAGCTTCGGCTTGTCCCAGGTCAATATGCCGTGGCTCGCATGCCTGCCGATGCCGCACTCCCCGGATGGGCCTCCGGGCCAGGTTTGTCAGCCATGATCCGGGCGGATGATGAACTTACGATCGTATGCGATCAGGAGCGCGTTCCAACGGAGGTGGAGGCCGAGCGAGATTGGATATGCTTGCGCACCATCGGGCCGTTCGATTTTCAGACCACTGGAGTTGTGCAGTCGCTGATTTCTCCGCTTTCCAGTCATGGCATCGGGATTTTCGTTCTCTGCACATTCGACGGAGAGCATCTCCTCGTCCCGGCGGCTGAGAGCCGCAGGGCGCGTGACCTGCTCACTGCGGCGGGTCATCGGTTCATTGATTGACTGTTTGCTCGTTGAGTTTATGCGGCGCCGTGGCCGTATCGATGTCGGATGGCGAACTCCGGATTGTCGGTGAGGCACCACAAAGCAAATCCGTGCCGTAGACCATCAGACTTTGCGTGAAGGCGCGTCTTTGAGAGCGGCAATCAGTTTGCCGATGCGCCGTTCCCGAACTTCCGCGCTTTTGGCTTCCTCAATCGTTCTGACGTGTTTTTGCCGAAGCCCGAACGGCAGACGGTCGAAAGACGCCCTGGCTTGCGGACAATCATTGAGCGCGTCCGCGAGGTCGGCGGGCTCGGCAACTTCCCGCGGCGCCTCGTCCGGTTCGACATCGATTTCGACGATATCGCCTTCACTGATCCTGGCGGCGGCGCGATTGGCGGCACTGATCCCTATAAGCCGCTGCCCGCGCATTGCCGCCACCCTGCTGCGCCAGGTGTGCCCGTTGATCGTGATCGTCACGGGTGGGCGGCCCGCAGGCCCGAGCGCCTGCATAACGTCGTCAGGCACCTCGACGCCTGTCGCATTGCCGGAAGGAATGACTTGTGCCCGGAATTTCATCTGACAATCACCTGCAACGTTAATCCAACCGTGCCAGTACGGCAGGGCGAGCGCTATAGTGGGGCTCTCGCCCTTCCCGACAGGCGTTCGAAGAGGCCGCGTCTGATCGAATCGGCAAGCGTCGCAAACAGCATATCGGGACTTGTGGGCATCAAATTCATAACCCGTTGGTGATTGGTTTATCCAATAACTTTGCAGTTATGGATTTGTCAACCCTGATGCAACCAACCGAAGAATTGCGTGGTGGCCCTATGATTGCGGGCGCAAGCCTGACGACGCCGGCTTTTCGTCATTCATGCAGCGTCTTGCGCGCGCTTACCTCAATTGCCTGGAGAGGCTATTGATCTTCTGCGGGTTGATGGCTGTCGCCCCCTCGTCGGCACCGTCCCGATGATGCGGCCGTGCAGGGAGCCAAGTCAACGTTTGGTGCCCGCAAACCTTTCGGCTTGTGCACGGATTGTTTCCATGTAGAATAGTCCGTGAACGACCTCCAACTACCTCGCCCGCCTCTGTGCGGGCGTTTTCTTGGCCGTTGCAACCATTCGTGGCATTCTTTGGCTGGCCGGAATCTACCTTGCGTGGCATGTCAACCATGCACCTACGCTTCGGGCGAGCGGCGGGCGGAAATCTCAGGCAACGCTGTTCGTTGGGAACGGCGCCCGTTCCCTCTGAAGGCGCTGTAGCGCGCCGGCAACACTCCCTTTTATTGATTGACGACCCAATCAGCCGCACTTGCTATTCCCCTGCGCCGGGAGCACTGCATTCATGCGTGCCGCGAAAAACGGAATGCGAAGGTCGGCGAGGGTCAGGGGTGGCGCGCCGGCCTTTTTTGCGTCTTGTCCGTATCCGTATTGTATGCCGTCGTTCGCATGGATGCGGTATAATCGCTCACGCTCAACAAAGTTCGCATATTTGGCTGGCCTTCGTGATTGGCGAGGCGGTAGGGTCTTTGGCGCTGCGATAAGTAAGAACGAAGAGAGGATGGAATGGGAAAAGCAATCGCGATTGTGGTGGTGCTGGCGGCATTCGTCGCGGCGATAGCTACCTTCGGCTTTGTGCCGGTACTGCTTCCCATCGCGTTCCTCGCTTCTGCGGGGATACTGGCAACGATGCTCGCCGTCGCATCAAGCAGGAATGCTTATTGAGCTGCATGCCTACCGCATCTTTTTTGGCACGGCTGGCTTCGTGATGGAATAAAACAAGGTGCTGCGTTGTTATTGTCCGACGGGAGGCTTCCAACGACGGAGACTACCCGATGCGCGGACATATGACAGTTGCGGTCTTGTTCTTCATCCTTATGGGAGTTGCCGGTTGCAACACCATGAACGACGGAGCGAAGCAGCCCTCGGTACAAACGACAAACGGCGGGAACGGTGGCATGGGTGGCGCAGGTGGTGGATATTAAGGCTTTAGCCTCGGCCTGCCATTGTGATTGTGAACAGGCGCCTCGTACCGGAAGCACTTAAGCGATAAAAGCCCGCCCCGGCGAACCGGAGCGGGCGTATTGTTTGCGGAAAGCGCAAAGAAGTCAGGGCTACGGCGGCACGCGACCGCCAGCCGGCCGGTTCAGCTTTTGTGAAGCCTATATCTCCGCCGCCTCGATCGCCTCGACCGTTCCTCAATCCTCGGAGCGCCTCGATTCATCGCGGTCGCGCTCATAGCGCCTCTTGAGCGGGAAGGGCGGCAGCCAGGACTCGCGGCGGATGGTCCAGAGCTCGTAGGTCGGTTTGAACTGGTCGGTGGCGTCCAGGGAGCCGAGGTTCACTTCCACCTCGTCGCCGCTTCGTCCGAAGACCGGCGAGCCGCAGCGAGGGCAGAAGGACCGGCCGGCATAGCTGCCCGTCTCACCCTCGATCGTCACCGCCTCCTGCGGAAAGATCGCGGATGCGTGGAAAAGCGCGCCGTGATGCTTGCGGCAGTCGAGACAATGGCAGAGGCCGACCCGATACGGCCGCCCCGTTGCCACAAATCGGACGTTGCCGCACAGGCAGCCGCCGGTGAAACGATCCATGTCGAAGCCTCGTGAAATGACCTGCGGCCATGGTTACGACAAGGATGCCGGTCTGGCAATTTTTCGCGGGAGGGAGCGAAGGTTGCTTCCAGGGCGAGGAGCCGGGCGGGTTGGGTTGCATCTGGAGGCCGGTGCGGACAAAAAAGAGCGGGTGCGCTGCGGCACCCGCCCAGTCTGAGGGAAGGCAGGTCTGCTTCGCTGACGGCTCAGCCGATGCGAGGCAGCTTCTCGAACTGATGGTAAGGCGGCGGTGACGAAAGGGTCCATTCCAGCGTCGTCGCCCCTTCGCCCCAGGGATTGGCGAGCGCGATGCGCTTGCGGGCGAAGGCTTCCGCGATCATGACGAAGAACAGCACCAGGCCGGCGGCGGAAATGTAGGAGCCGATCGAGGAGATGAAGTTCCAGCCCGCGAAGGCGTCGGGATAGTCGGCGTAGCGGCGCGGCATGCCGGCGAGACCGAGGAAATGCTGCGGGAAGAACACCAGGTTGACGCCGATGAACGTGATCCAGAAATGCAGCCTGCCCAGCGTCTCGTTGTACATGTAGCCGGTCATCTTCGGGAACCAGTAGTAGAAGCCGGCGAAGATGGCGAAGGCGGCGCCCAGCGACAGCACGTAATGGAAGTGGGCGACGACATAATAGGTGTCCTGCATCGAGCGGTCGAGGCCGGGGTTGGCGAGCTGCACGCCGGTGACGCCGCCGATGGTGAACAGCAGCACGAAGCCGACCGCCCACAGCATCGGCGTCTTGAAGGTGATGGAGCCGCCCCACATGGTGGCGATCCACGAGAACACCTTCACGCCGGTCGGCACCGCGATCACCATCGAGGCGAAGGCGAAGTAGCGCTGGGTGTCGACCGAAAGGCCGACGGTGAACATGTGGTGCGCCCACACGACGAAGCCGATAACGCAGATCGCCACCATGGCGTAGGCCATGCCGAGGTAGCCGAAGATCGGCTTCTTCGAGAAGGTCGAGATGACATGGCTGACGATGCCGAAGCCCGGCAGGATCATGATGTACACCTCGGGGTGGCCGAAGAACCAGAACAGGTGCTGGTAGAGCACCGGGTCGCCGCCGAACTCGGGCGTGAAGAAGGACGTGCCGAAGTTGCGGTCGGTCAACAGCATGGTGATGGCGCCGGCAAGCACCGGCAGCGAGAACAGAAGCATGAAGGCAGTGACCAGCAGCGCCCAGGCGAACAGCGGCATCTTGTGGATGGTCATGCCCGGCGCGCGCATGTTCAGGATGGTGGTGATGAAGTTGATGGCACCGAGGATGGAGGAGGCGCCCGACAGGTGGATCGACAGGATGACGAGGTCCACGGCCGGCCCCGGCTGGCCCGTCGTCGAATAGGGCGGATAGAGCGTCCAGCCGCCGCTGTGGCCCAAGCTGCCGGCCGCGCCCGGCACGAAGAGAGACGTCAGGAACAGGATGAAGGAGGCCACCAGCAGCCAGAACGAGATGTTGTTCATGCGCGGGAAGGCCATGTCCGGCGCGCCGATCATGATCGGCACGAACCAGTTGCCGAAGCCGCCGATCAGGGCCGGCATCAGCACGAAGAAGATCATCACCAGGCCGTGCGCGCTGACCACGACGTTGTAGGACGAAGGATCCATGAATATCTGCAGGCCGGGTTCCTGAAGCTCGGCCCTGAGCGCCACCGATAGGCCGGTGCCCAGGATGCCCGCCATCATCGAGAAGATCAGGTAGAGCGTGCCGATGTCCTTGTGGTTGGTCGAATAGAACCAGCGCGCGAAGAAGGACGGCTTGTGGTCGTGAGGCGTGTCGTGGGTGGCGGTTGCGTCGGGCATCGTGGCACCTGTCCTTTGTCTGGCAGGTCGCGGTTCGATGTCGGGCGGCGCTAAGTCGTCAGGCGGAACCGGCCTGCTTTTTTGTTTTCAGTCCGTCAAGACGACGTCCATGGGTATGTCGTGCGGTTGCGGGTGGATGGTCGCCATCTCGGCCTCGCGGTAGCCGACGCCGATGACGACCGGCTTGCGCGGCATGGTGGCCAGCGTGCGGTCGAAGAAGCCGCCGCCATAGCCGAGGCGGTAATGGGCCGTGTCGAAGCCGACGACGGGGGCGATGACGATGTCGGGCCGGACGGCCGGGCCGCGCGCCGGCGACAGGATGTTGGCGGCGCCGTGCTCGAGCGGGTCGCCCGGCGACCAGATGCGGTATTCCAGCGGCCATCCCTTCTGGATGACGACGGGCAGGCGATGCGGCCGCCGCGCTCGATGACCCTGATCGTCCAGTCGCGCAGGTCCGGTTCGCCGCGAAACGGCCAGTAGGCGCCGACGACACGGCCGCTGAAGCGGCTGATCGTCAGGTCGAGCAGGCTGGCGATGCGTTGCGCCCGGTATTTGCGATCCTCGACATCGAGGGCAAGGCGCTGCGCCAGCAACCGCCGCCGTTCGCCGTTGCGCCAGCGCGAGACGTCTGCCCAGCGCTCCGGCGGTTCGGCCACGGATGCGGAACCGGCATCGTGGACCGGAACCGGGGCGGCGATCGTCTCGCCGCCTCCGCCCGATAGCCGGCCTTGTTGAGACATGCCCGTTTCTCGTTCCTTCACACGCTTTTTCACGGACGACCGTGCAGCCGCTCAAAACGGAAGGCAAACGGAATTAAATGCTGTATGACTGCAAAATTGTTGCATTGAAAAGAGGCGCTTCATGGATGTCGAGCGAGCCCGGACGTTCCTGGAGATCATCCATTCCGGCAGCTTCCTGAACGCTGCTGAGCGGCTGCATGTGACGCAGACGACGGTGAGCGCCCGCATCCGCACGCTCGAGGACGAGCTGGGGCGAAAGCTGTTCGTGCGCAACCGCAACGGCGCGCAACTGACTGCGGCCGGGCGCGAGTTCCAGCCCTATGCGCAATCCATGGTCCAGCTCTGGGAGCGGGCCAGGCACCAACTCGCTATTCCGGCCGGCCGATCCAGTATCGTGGCGCTGGGCGGCGAGCTCAGCCTGTGGAACCCGCTGCTGCTTGACTGGCTGGTGTGGATGCGCAAGGCCCTGCCGCATGTCGCGATCCAGGCGCAGGTCGGCGTTCCCGACCAGCTTCTGGAACAGTTGCGCACCGGCATCCTCGACATTGCCGTGCTCTACGCCCCGAAACTCCTGCCGGGCTTCACCGTCAAGCTGCTGCAGGAAGAGCAGCTCGTGCTGGTCAGAAGCACCTCCAGGCCGATCGACGATGAGGAGGCCTATGTCCAGGTCGACTGGGGGCCGCAGTTCGCCGCCCGGCACGAGGAGGGCGTGCGCGGCTTCGGCGAGCCGGGCCTGATGGTGGGGCTCGGGCCGCTGGGGCTGAACTACATCCTGCGCGTCGGTGGCATGGGCTATTTCCGCAAGGGCATGGCCGCCCCTCACATCGCCGCCGGCGAACTCGAACTGGTCGAAGGCGCGCCCGACTTCACCTATCCGGTCTATGCGGTCTATGCCGAAACGGCGCAGGAGCGGGAGGATATCAGGGAGTCGCTGCGGGGGCTGGCCGAGGTGATGACGTAGCGGGCTGAATGGCCGCGACCGTTGATGGCGCAGCACTTCGTTGCCCTGCCGGAAGGGATTGGCCACGGCTAACACGGCTGTCCTAATTAGCGACGTTCGGCGAGAGCTTTCTTTTCTTCGTTTGTGGCTGAGCCATCGCGCAGTTCGCCCCCCTCTCCGTCTCGGCTTCGCCGAGCCACCTCTCCCCCCGTTCCGGGTGGAGAGGATAGGCCGGCCGCAAGGCTTGGCACCCATCCTCTCCCCTCACGAAGTGGGGGAGAGGTGGCTCGGCGAAGCCGAGACGGAGAGGGGGGCTTTGCGTCATTCGTGATCACCCCGCCGTTGGTGGGAAGGGGTATCTGTCTGAGGATGAGGGGTGGTGCCGTCAGCCGAAATCAGGCCGTCGACGTCAGCCGCCGTCGCCGGAACCACCTTCACGCGCGGCGAGCAGGGTGGAGATCACCAGTTCCCGCCCGGCGCGGCTGATGCCGATGCCGGCGGGGCGCCTGGCCACGAGACCCAGCGCCAGCAGCCGTTCGGCAGTGGCGGCGTCGAGACCCTGATAGGGGCCGCGGTTGAGGCGCTTCAGGGCGGTCTGCTCATCGGCCGAAAGGTCGCTCCACCCGATCGCGGTGGCCGGTGCGGCCGGTGCCTGCCTGCTGCCCTCTGTGCCGTCGCCATCGGCCGCTCTGCCGGTTCCCGATCTGCGTCTTACCATGGCCATTCCATCTCGCTTGCGTCTGAGGGATTACGCTCTCTTTTTTCACCGGACGAGCGCAAGAGCGACCGAAAACGGCCAGTTTCGCCGCGAAACCGGGCTGTGCACGAAATTTTTTTGCCGCAACATTCCTGTTGCCTGTCTTTTTGCTGAAAGAACAAAGCCGTCGCCGTTTTGCGGGTCCTTGGAATGATCGTCTAGGATCGGCTTTCCAGCAATTTTATTGCATCTATCTAGCAATATCATTCATTTGTCAGCGTCCCTTCGCACGCGGCAAACGTGCCCTGTCAGCATCCCGAAAAGGCCGTTTTCCGCACTTCGGGACAGGCATTACGCAGCTTGCAAACGAGACGTTGGAAGTCGTCGCCATGACAGCTTTGGAGTTTCCGGGACCGGGACTGAATGTCGATCAGTGGAACCAGATCGGCGCGCTTGCCACCTCGCTCAGGCCCGGCCAGGCGCTGTGGCTGAGCGGCTACTTCGCCGGCCTCGATCATGCCGCGCGCGGTTTCGGCGCCGAGGCCCCCGCGCTCCTTCAGGACGGCGGCGTCAGGGCGGTTGCCGCGCCTGCTGCGGTTGTCACGCGCACGCTGACCATCCTCTACGGTTCCGAGACGGGCAACAGCGCAGCCTTGGCGAAGGCGCTCGCCGCCGCCGCCCGCGCCAAGGGCATCGAGCCGACCGTCGCCGACATGGCCGACTACAAGCCGCGCCGGCTGAAGGAGGAGCAGGACCTTCTGATCCTCGCCTCCACCCATGGCGAGGGCGAGCCGCCGCGCTCGGCCGCCGGCTTCTTTGAGTTCGTCGAGGGCCGCAAGGCGCCGCGCCTGGAGGGCGTGCGTTATTCCGTGCTGGCGCTGGGCGATTCCACCTACGAGTTCTTCTGCGGTGCCGGCAAGCGGCTGGATGAGCGGCTGGCCGAGCTCGGCGCAACCCGCATCCGCGAGCGCGTCGATTGCGACGTCGATTACGATGAGCCGTCCGCCGGCTGGATCGCGGCAATCGCGGACGATCTTGCGCCTGCCAAGGCAAGCGCCGTGCCGGCCACGGTCGCGGCCCCGCAATCCTCGACCGCCGCCGTTTCCGCTTTCGACAAGCGCAATCCGTTCACCGCGACGGTGACGGAGAACCTTCTGCTCACCGGTCGCGGCTCCAGCAAGGAGACGCGCCACGTCGAACTGTCGATCGAGGGTTCGGGCCTGTCCTTCGAGCCGGGCGACGCGCTGGGCATCGTGCCGCGCAACGATCCCGTGCTGGTGGACTCCCTGCTCGGCACGCTCGGCCTTGATGCAACCGCTATCATTGCGGTCAAGGACCGTTCGGTGTCCTTGGGCGAGGCGCTGGGCGCAACGTTTGAGATCACCGCCGCGACGCCGCGCTTCCTCGACCAGTGGGCCGAACTCTCCGGCGCCGGCGAGCTCCAGGCGCTGCGCGGCGAGGCCGCCGCCGAAGCGCGCCGGGCCTTCCTCGAAGGCAATCACGTCATCGACATCGTCAGGCGCTTCCCCGTGCCGGGCGTCGACGCGGCAAGCTTCACCGCCGGCCTCAGGCCATTGCAGCCGCGCCTCTATTCCATCGCCTCCAGCCAGGGTCTCGCGCCGGACGAAGTGCACCTGACGGTCAGCACCGTGCGCTATGACTTGAACGGCATGGCGCGCAGCGGCGTCGCCTCGGGCCATCTCGCCGACCGTTGCGACCTCGACGCCGAGCTGCCGGTCTATGTGCAGGCCAATCCGCATTTCCGCCTGCCGGGCGACGACGTGCCGATCATCATGATCGGCGCCGGCACCGGCGTCGCGCCCTACCGCGCCTTCCTGCAGGAGCGCGAGGCGCGCGGTGCCGCCGGCAAATCCTGGCTGTTCTTCGGCGAGCGCAACTTCGACAGCGATTTCCTCTACCAGACCGAATGGCAGGGCTTCCTCAAGGACGAGGTGCTGACGCGCATGAACGTCGCCTTCTCGCGCGACGGCGCTGAAAAGGTCTACGTCCAGCACCGCATCGCCGCCGAGGCGCGCGAGGTCTATGCCTGGCTTGAGGACGGCGCGCACATCTATGTCTGCGGCGACGGTGCCAAGCTGGCGCCGGACGTGCAGAAGGCGCTCGTCGCCGTTGTCGCCGAGCAGGGCGCGAAAAGCCGGGAGGCGGCCGCAGAATACATCGGCGCGCTGCAAGCCTCCCACCGCTACCAGATCGACGTTTATTGAGACAAAGCCCGTGACCACGATTGAAGTCGACCGCAGCCGCGACATCTCGCAGCCGCTGGAGAAGCTCAGCCCCGACGAGACGATGAAGGCCAACAGCGACCAGCTGCGCGGCACCATCGCCGCCGGGCTGGAAGTGGAACTGACGGCGGCCGTGCCGGGCGACGACATCAAGCTGATGAAGTTCCACGGCGTCTACCAGCAGGACGACCGCGACATTCGCGACGAGCGCCGCCGCCAGAAGCTGGAGCCGGCCTATCGCTTCATGGCGCGCGTGCGCCTGCCGGGCGGCGTGTTGTCGTCCAGCCAGTGGCTGAAGCTCGACGCGCTCGGCCGCGCCTACGCCAACAACACGTTGCGGCTGACGACCCGCCAGACCTTCCAGTTCCACTACGTGCACAAGAAGAACCTGCGTGCTCTCATGCAGGGCCTGCACGACGTGCTGCTCGACACCAAGGCGGCCTGCGGCGACGATGCGCGTGGCGTCATGGCCTCGATCAACCCGCAACTGTCGGCCCTGCACGCCGAGGTCTACGCGCTGGCCAAGGCGGCAAGCGACCACGCCATCCCCAAGACCGGCGCCTATCGCGAGATCTGGTACGGCGAGGAGCGCGCGGCATCGACCGGCGAGCCGGAAGAGCCGCTCTACGGCAAGACCTACATGCCGCGAAAATTCAAGATCGGCTTCGTCATCCCGCCGATCAACGACATCGACGTCTATGCGCAGGATCTCGGCTTCATCGCCGTCACCGAAGGCAAGGAACTGAAAGGCTTCAACGTCGCCATCGGCGGCGGCATGGGCCGCACGGACAACGCGCCGAAGACCTATCCCAGGCTCGCCAGCGTCATCGGCTACATTGCGAAGGACAAGGTTATCGAGACCTGCGACGCCGTTATGACGGTGCAGCGCGACTATGGCGACCGCGTCGAGCGCAGCCGCGCTCGCTTCAAATATACGGTGGACGACAAGGGCCTCGATTTCATCAAGAGCGAGATCGAAGCCCGGCTGGGTTTTGCGCTGGAGCCGGCGAAACCCTACAATTTCACCTCCAACGGCGATCCGATCGGCTGGCAGCGCGGCGAGGACGGGCGCGAGCACTATACGCTGTTCATCCAGAACGGCCGCGTCAGCAATTTTCCTGATCTCGCGCTGTTCGACGGGCTGCGGGCGATTGCGCAAGTGCACAAGGGCATGTTCCGCGTCACGCCGAACCAGAACCTCATCATCGCCGATATCGAGCCGGGCGACCGGCCGGCGATCGAGGCGCTGCTGAAACAATACAGGCTCGACACGCTGAACAATGCCAGCGGGCTTCGCCTCAATTCCATGGCCTGCGTGGCGTTTCCGACCTGCGGGCTCGCCATGGCCGAGAGCGAGCGCTACCTGCCCTCGCTGGTTACCAAGATCGACACGATCCTGGCTGAGCACGGGCTTTCGCAAGAGCCGATCACCATCCGCATGACCGGCTGCCCGAACGGCTGCGCGCGGCCCTACATCGCCGAGATCGCGCTGACGGGGCGCGCGCCGGGCAAGTACAACCTCTATCTCGGCGGCGGCTTCCACGGCCAGCGGCTCAACAAGATGGTGCTGGAGAACGTCGCCGAGCCGGCGATCCTCGATCACCTGAGCAAGGTGATCGGCGATTTCGCGCACAACCGGAAGCCGGGCGAACGCTTCGGCGACTTCGCCATCCGCGCCGGCCACGTAGCAGAAGTGAAGGAAGGCCGGTTCTTCAACGATTGAGGGGAACGGTAGCGCCGCTGGTCACGCGTCAGGGGCGACAATTCTGATAGGTATCCGCATTCGATACCCCCACCCCTAACCCCTCCCCGCAAGGGGGCAGGGTGCGCGCCCTCTGCGGTTGGAAGCCGGCATCGGCTTTTCTCTTTACTTTTGTTCCTTGTTTGTTCTAAATTCACCACCGGGACAGGGTCGGTTTTCGCAAGGAAGCACGACGATGTCTGATTCTGATCAATCCGCCTTCGATTTTATCGAGCCTCTGGACCCTCGCCGTCCAAAGCGACCTGAGTACGTCTTTACCTGCATCGGTGATGGCGGGGCCGGACCGGAGATCGCTCAATGCCGGGAATGGATCAAGCGCGACAACGGGATTTTCGCGAAAGGAATTCCGATAAAAAGATTCCACATCTCCCTGTGTGGCATAGGAAACTATATCCGCATTCCGAGTTATGTGTCCTTTGCGGTCACGCGCGCGGCCGAGCGTATTGACCTGCCATCGTTCGAGGTTGTCCTTTACCGTGCCGTGACTTTTCCCGGTTTCCGGCCAGATCGGCGACCGACGGTTTTGCTTGCTGAAAGCAAGGAGCTTCGAGAACTTGGCAACATGCTTTTCGGACGCCTGCGTCAGGAGGGGTTGAAGGTGGGGGAATTGGTGACGCCGCATATGACGCTATTTTACAGTGCTCGCGCCATTCGCCCTGTGGATATCGAGCCGATCCGCTTCCGAGCCGATCGTTTCCATCTGATTCACAGTGAGCGGGGTCTGACGAAGTACAACGTGCTTGGCTCTTGGCCGAACAATGATCCTTCTTCGGAAGGCCCCGTGTCCCCGCACTAGCCTTTGGTTCCATGGCTGCATAAAGTCCGCTGCGCTAAAAGGTTGCCGGTGTCGCTGGGAGGACAATGCCATGGATTTTTCGTCGGTCGACCGGACCTATGCCGATGCGCGCCGGAACTTTCACCCTGTCGTTCCGGAAGGGTTCAATTTCGCCTTCGACGTCATCGACGACTGGGCCGCGCGCGACGACCGCACGGCGATCATCGCCGTGTCGCGCGACGGCGAGACGGTGCGGCACCTGCCGTTCTCGTGGTTTGCCGAGCAGTCGAACCGCTTCGCCAACGCCTTGCGGTCGCTGGGCGCCAGGCCGGGCGATTTCGCCGTGGTCATCGCCGGCCGCGTGCCCGAATGGTACACGGTGCTGTTCGGCTGCATGAAGGCTGGCGTGGTGTCGATGCCGGGCACCAACCTGTTGACCGCCCACGACATCGAATACCGGGCCAACCACGCTAGGGCGACGCTGGCGATCGTCGCGCCCGAGCATTGCGAGAAGGTCGACGCCATCCGCGCCGCCTGCCCGACGCTGAAGCATTTCATCGTCGTCGGCGGCGAGCGCGACGGCTGGCTGTCGCTGGAGGCGTTGCTGGCGGACGCCTCGCCCGTCCTCGACCGCGCGGCGCTTCCCACAACGCATGCCAGCGACATGATGATGGCCTATTTCACTTCCGGCACCACTTCGATGCCGAAGATGGTGCCGCGCGACCATGGCTATGCGCTGGCGCATGCGGCGACGGGCCTGTTCTGGCAGGACCTGCGGCCCTCCGACGTGCACTGGTCGCTCACCGATACCGGCTGGGCCAAGGCCGCCTGGGGCATATTGTTCCCGCAGATGGTGCTCGGCACGCCCTGCGTGCTCTATGACGGCCCGACAGCCTTCAACGC
The DNA here is from genome assembly GCF_006351905.1 of Mesorhizobium sp. 8. Lineage (NCBI taxonomy): Bacteria > Pseudomonadati > Pseudomonadota > Alphaproteobacteria > Hyphomicrobiales > Phyllobacteriaceae > Mesorhizobium > Mesorhizobium sp. 8. Next base: position 2,357,180 of record NZ_CP040914.1, on the reverse strand, counting down.
CGAAATGCACCTCAATCTTATCGGTAAGCTGAAGGTTACGACTTTCTGCGCGCCGCCGACGGTCTACCGCCTGTTCGCGCAGCAGGATCTTTCGCAATATGATCTTTCCTCGCTGCGGCGCTCGCTCGGCGCCGGCGAGCCGCTCAACCCGGAAGTCATGCGCATCTGGAAGAAGGCGACCGGCACGGTGATCGCCGACGGCTACGGCCAGACCGAGACGATCAACATCGTCGCCAATTTTCCCGGCGAGGAGGTGCGCCCCGGCTCGATGGGCAAGCCGGTTCCGGGCTTCGACGTCGACGTGGTCGACGACGACGGCAAGCGGATGCCCGACGAGGAGGTCGGCCATATCGGCGTCAGGGTCACCGATCCGTGGCCGCCCGGCCTGTTCCACGGCTATTACGAGGCCGGCGGCAGGCTCGACACGAAACCCTTCCGCAACGGCTGGTACTATACCGGCGACACGGCGCGGCGCGACAGGGACGGCTATCTGTGGTTCGTCGGCCGCTCGGACGACCTGATCTCCTCGGCCGGCTACCGCATCAGCCCCTTCGAGGTGGAAAGCGCGCTGCTGGTGCACGACGCGGTGGCTGAAAGCGCCGTGATCGGCAAGCCGGACGCTACGCGCGGCGAGATCGTCAAGGCCTATGTCGTGCTCGCCAAGGGATTCACGCCTTCGGACGAACTGGTGAAGGATATCCAGGATTTCTGCCGCAGGGAGACGGCGCCCTACAAATATCCGCGCGAGATCGAGTTCGTCGAGGCGCTGCCGAAGACAATTTCGGGAAAGATCCGACGCGTCGAACTGCGCGCGGCGTCGAAAGATAAATAAGTTTTATCTTACGTATTGATCGGCGCTCCCGTATCGCGATCTGTCAACGCGATGTGGCAGCAGCCGGAGCCGTGGCCGGGCACCCAGGTGACGTTGTCGAACCTCACGCCGGTCGCCTCGAACAGGCCGCGGTCGAAGGCGCCGGCGATGCGGCACAGCGTGGCGAGTTTTTCTTCGCCGACGCCGGCGTCCGTCCACGCGTCTTTCAACGGACAGCGTTTGACTTTGAAGGCGATGCGGTGGTCGCCGCGCTCGACATCGGTCGGGTACATGCGCCCGCCGTCCGGGCTGACGGCCAGAAAAGCTTCGCCGATGGCGCGCGCGTCGTTCGGCCCGAATTTCGCGAAGGCCGCCGCCGCGACCTCGCGGCCGCGCTTTTCGATGATGCGGATCATCAGCGCCTCGGCCCGTTCGGCACCAAGATCGGCGGTCAGTTCGTCCAGCATCAGCCGGTAGAGGTCGGCGCGGTTGCGGAAAGCGGCTTCCAGTTCGGCGGCGAGCGTTTCGGCGGGGGCATGGGCGTTTGTCTCGGTCATGACGCGTCCTGTCCTGTCAATCGATGCAGTCTCGGCGTCGCCGCCACCAGCGCCTTGCCGACCGCCGAGCGCGGCGCGTCGATGACGGCGCGGGCATCGCCTTCTTCGGTCAGCCGGCCGCCGTCGAGGATGGCGACGCGATGGGCGAAGGCGCACACCAGTCCGAGATCGTGCGAAATGAACAGGTAGGCGATGCCGTCGGTGCGTTGCAGGTCGGCGAGCAGTTCGAGGATCTTCCTACGCACCGAGACGTCGAGCGCCGAGACGGCCTCGTCCAGCACGATCAGCGACGGTTTTGTCGCGATCGCGCGGGCGATGGCGACGCGCTGGCGCTGGCCGCCGGACACTTCGTGGACGGTGCGGCCGGCAAGATTAGGGGAAAGGCCGACGCGCTCCAGCAGTTCGGCGATGCGGGCGGGCCGCTCGGCGCGCGGGGCGATGCGGTGGATGCGCAAGGGATCGTCCAGCACGCGCGCCACGGTGGCGCGCGGGTTGAAGGCGGCGAGCGGGTCCTGGAACACCATCTGCATGCGGGCGCGGCGGGCGCGAAGGGCGTTGCCTTGCAGCGCCAGCCAGTCGTCACCCTCGAAGGCGATGCTGCCGGCGTCCGGCTCGATCAGTCGCAGCAGAAGACGCGCAACGGTGGACTTGCCCGAGCCCGACGGGCCGGCCAGTGCCAGCGTTTCGGCGGCATCGATATGGAAGGACAGGGCGTCGGCTGCGGCTACAGCCCTGCCGCCGCTATGGAATCGCTTGGAAAGGCTCTCAACCGTCAGCAGATGCTTACCCATTGGCGGGGCACTCATGTTGGCAGCCGCGAAGAGGGGCGGGCTGTCGAGGCCGATATGAGCGGCGATCAGGCTGCGCGTGTAGGAATTTTGCGGGCGGCCGATCACCTGCCGGGTCGGCCCGAGTTCCATCAGTCTGCCGCCGCGCAGTACGGCGATACGATCGGCGAGTTCGGCGGCGAGCGCGATGTCGTGGCTGACGAACAGCAGCGTCATCCCGTCCTCGGCGGCCAGCCGGCGGATCAGGGCCACGATCTCGGCCTGGACGATCGTGTCGAGCGCGCTGGTCGCCTCGTCGGCGATCAAAAGTTTCGGCCGCGCGGCAATGGCTGCCGCGAGCGCCACGCGCTGCTTCTGGCCGCCGGAAAGCTGGTGCGGAAAGGCGTGCACGAGCGTATCGGGGTCGGGCAGGCCGACGCGGCCGAACAGGTCGCACGCGCGGGCCAGTGCATCCGGCCACGACAGGCCGAGATGCGTGCGTGCCACCTCCGCCACCTGCCGGCCAACCGCCATCACAGGGTCGAGGCTGCCGGCGGGGTTCTGGAAGACGAAACCGATATCGCGCCCGCCGAGCGGCGAAGTGCCTTCCCATTCGATGGTGCCGGCGGTTTTCGCCGAGGCCGGCAGCAGGCCGGCGACGGCGAGCGCCAGCGTCGATTTTCCCGAGCCGCTCTCGCCGATCAGCGCCAGCCGCTCGCCGGCAAAAATGTCGAGGTCGATGGTGCTGAGCGCCGGGACATCGCCGCCATAGGCGACGGTCAGGCCGTGCAGGGCGACCAGCGGGGCTTGCGGCGCGGCGCTCACGACAGGCCCTTCCTGACCGCGGCACTCTCGATCGCGCCTTCGCCGGCGAGGTAGACGCCGAGCACCGTCACCACCAGCGCGATGCCGGGAACGATGGAGAGGAAGGGCGCGGTGCGCAGCACCGTGCGGCCTTCCGCCACCATGCCGCCCCAGGTGACGCGGTTGGGGTCGCCGAGGCCGAGGAAGGAAAGGGCGGCTTCGATCAGGATCGCCTGGGCGACGATGATGGAGGACAGCGCCAGCACCGGCGGCAGCGCGTTGGGCAGCACCTCGCGGAAAGCGATTTCCAGCGGGTGCATGCCGACGACGCGCGCGCCGGCGACGAAATCGCGTTCGCGGATCGACAGCACTTCGGCGCGGGCGATGCGGGCCGGGCCGGTCCAGGCCGACAGTGCGATCGCTATCACCACGACGGACAGCGAGGGGCCGACGATACTGACGAAGGCGAGCGCCAGAAGGAAGCCGGGCACGGTCTGGAAGGCGTCGGTCAGCCGCATCAGCGCCTCGTCCGCCAGCCCGCCGGCAAAGCCGGCCAGCGTGCCGACGACGGCTCCGACGGCAAGCGAGGCCGCCGCCGCCGCCAGCCCGACGACGAGCGAGGTGCGGGCGCCGTGGAACAGCTCGGCCAGCACGTCGCGGCCGAGCCTGTCGGTGCCGAGCGGCAGCGACCAGTCCTGGAAGGGTGGCACCAGCGCCTGGCCGGCAATGCGCAGCGGATCGCCGTGAAAGAGCAAGGGTGCTGCCAGCGCCATGATTGCCAGCAGGACGAGGATGGCTGTGCCGGCCACCGCCTCGGGCGTTTGCAGGAAACGGCCTCTCATGCGGCCTCGCCGGCGCCGACGCGCGGGTCCAGCAGCGCATAGGCGATGTCGACCGCGAGGTTGATGAGGACCACAGTGACGGCGCTGACGAGGATGATGCCGAGCAGCAGCGGCGTGTCGCGCCCGGCCACCGCCTCCTGTGCCAACCGGCCGAGCCCCGGCACGGAAAACACGCTTTCGATGACGACCGAGCCGCCCAGCATCTGCGCCGACTGCAGGCCGAGCATGGTGACGAGCGGCAAAAGCGCGTTGCGCGCCACGTGGGCGAACACGATGCGGCGGCGCGGCAGGCCGCGCGCGCGGGCGGCGAGAATAAAATCCTGCCGCCAGACCTCGGCCATGCCGGCGCGCATCATGCGCAGGTAAAGCGCCAGATAGATGAAGCCGAGTGCGGAGACCGGCAGCACCAGATGCCAGGCGATGTCGGCGGCGCGGGCGAGGCCGGTCTTGCTGGACGCGATCGTTTCGATGCCGGCGATCGGCAGCCAGCGCAGGTCGACGGCAAAGACGATGACCAGCACCAGCGCCAGCCAGAAGCTCGGCACGGCATAGAGCGCCAGCGAGCCGGTGGAGAGCAGCCGGTCGCGCAGGGAACCCGGCCGCGCGCCGGCGACGATGCCGAGGGCCGAGCCGAGGAAGAAGGAGAGCGCCGTGGCGCTGCCCATCAGGAGCAGCGTGCTGGGCAGGCGTTCCAGCACGACGTCGCGGATCGGGCGCGAAAAGGTCACCGACCAGCCGAGGTCGAGATGGACAAGCGCCCACAGATAGTTGGCAAGGCGCGTCCAGGCCGACTGGTCGAGCCCCCATGAATGGCGTAGCGCCTCGACCAGCCCGGCGTCTCCACCCATGGAGACGACATAGGCGTCCACCGCGTCGCCGGGCGCGGCCTGCAACATCAGGAAGGAGCCGACGACGACGATCAGCAGCACGAAGACGGAGCCGACCAGCCGGCGGCGGACGAGGCGAAGGGTGCGGGTCATGGGGGCGATCCAGGTGTCGGGATCGCGGTATCGGCTGGGATACCCCCACCCCTAACCCCTCCCCTCAAGGGGGAGGGGGAGCTGCCGCGCGCCAAGTCCCCCTCCCCCTTGAGGGGAGGGGTTAGGGGTGGGGGTATAACGCCATATGCAATTGTCATCCCCCTAAGACGATTCAAGGGGAGGTCAGCAGGCCGCCGGAGACTATCGCGCACGAAATCCATGGCCGGACCTTACCGGCAAGCCGGCGTTCGGCTCAATCCCGCACGCCTATTCCGCCAGCCACGTGTCGGCCCAGTTGGACACCGCCCAGCGCGGATTGTTCGCGATGTTGCGCACCTTGTCGCTGGCGACCGACGTAAAGCTCCATTCGGCGACGTTGATCAGCGGCAGGTCGGCGGCGACCTTCTTCTGGAATTCGCGGTAGAGCTCGGTGCGCTTTTCCGCGTCCAGTTCCTCGGAAGCCTTCTCGATGATGGCGTCGATCTCGGCGTTCTTGTAGCCGCCCTGGTTGGAGAAGGGCACGCCATCGGGAATGCCGCTCTCCACCAGGATGGTGGTGGAGATGGCCGGGTCGCCGCGGAAAACCGGCGGGCCGACGGCGAGGTCGAAAGCGTGGTCGGTGTAGACGGCCTTGATGTGGGCGGCCGAGTCGTTGTTGACCAGCTGGGCGTCGATGCCGACGGCGGCGAGCGCCTGGCGCAGGTAGTCGCCGAACTGCTTGGTCTCGTTGAAATAGGGCGCCGGCAACAGCTTCAGCGCAAAGCGCGTGCCGTTGTCGGCGCGCTTGTAGCCGGCCTCGTCCAGCAGCGCATTGGCCTTGGTGACGTCGAAGGGGTAGGACGGCACGTCCGGCGTGTAGAATTGCGGGTCGTTGGCCGGCACCGGGCCGGTGGCGGCGTGGGCGTAGCCGAGGAAGACGGTCTTGACGACGAAATCCTTGTCGATGGCGTGCGCGATGGCCTGCCGCACCTTCAGGTCCGCCAGCTCCTTGCGGCGGTGGTTGATCTCGACGACGAGCTGGTAGGTCAGGCCTTCGTAGCCCTTGGTGACGACGGTGAGGCCCGGCACCTTGGAGATGCGCTCGAGGTCGGCCAGCGGCACGGCGGAGAAGGCGGCGAGCTGGATTTCGCCTGCTTCCAGCGCGTTGGCCGCCGAGGTGCGGTCGGGCAGGACCTGATAGATGATCTCGTCCAGGTAAGGCTGGTCCTTTTCCCAATAGGCGGCGTTCTTCTCCAGCCTGTAGTACTGACCGGCCTTGTATTCGGCGAACTTGAACGGGCCGGTGCCGACCGGGGCGTTGTTGGCCGGGTTCTCCTCGATCTTGGTGCCTTCGTAGAGATGCTTCGGCACGACGCTGGAAAGCGCCGGCAGGGCGTTGCGGATAAGCTGGAAGGGCGTCGGCTTGGAAAACTTGAAGACGGCGGTGTGGTCGTCCGGCGTCTCGACGGCTTCGAGGTCCTTGAAGACGGTGCGGCCGAGATTCTGCAGCGGCTTCCACACTTCGAGCGCCGAGAAGGCGACATCGGCCGAAGTGAAGGGCTTGCCGTCGTGCCACGTCACGCCCTCGCGTAGCTTGAAGGTGACGGAGAGCCCGTCCGCGGCGCCTTCCCAGCTTGTCGCCAGACGCGGGGCAAGCCCGTCCTTGGCGGTGTAGTCGGCCTCGGCCAGTGTCTCCACAACCTTGCTGGAGACGAAAAAGACGCCGTTGGAGGCCACGATGGCCGGGTTGAGGTTGCGCGGCTCGGAATCGGCGGCCACCACCAGCCGGCCACCCGCCTTCGGCGTCTCGGCCCACGCGAAGCGGGGCAGGGCGGTCGAGGCCATCAGCGCCGCCGAGCTTGCAAGAAGGCTGCGTCTGGAAAGGGAAAAATCGAGCATCGGGAGCACTCCGTCCTTCGCCGCTTGCCGGCCATATGGCGCGCGGCATCCTGTCTGGCTTCGGCCGCGATTATGGCCCTCGCGAAGGCTTGCGCCAGAGAAGGAATTGGCGCGGCGGGGCTTGGCTTTGAAAATTTCATCCGCTGGCCCAGTACCGTCCGCAACGGCTTTTTCCTCTATCTGGTATGACCAGATGGAGGCTTCTTATCGAAAAAGAGGCGGCCGTCCGGGTGGATTTTCAATCTCGCTTGTTTTCTGGCTGGACCAGTGACGGCAAAATGGTGCAGATTTGCCCGACAAAAGGCGCATCGCGCCGTGGTGCCCCGCAGAGGGCCAATCCAGGGAGAAGGCTATGAACGTCGCGCCCGGCGCCACCGTCGGTTCGGTTCCTTTCGACAGCGCCCGCCTCGATCGCCTCATGGACGAAGCGGGCATCGACGTGCTCGTCGCCACCTCCAAGCACAACACGCAGTACCTGCTCGGCGGCTACAAGTTCATCTTCTTTGCGGCCATGGACGCCATCGGCCATAGCCGCTACCTGCCGGTCGTCGTCTATGAACGTGCCAGCCCCGACCACGCCGCCTATGTCGGGAACCGCATGGAAGGCGGCGAGCACCAGAACCATCCGTTCTGGACGCCTTCGGTGCACACCGCCTGCTGGGGCACGCTGGATGCGGCCAACCTCGCCGTCGAGCATATCCGAAAGATCGGCAAGGCCGGCGCGCGCATCGGCATCGAGCCGCCCTTCCTGCCGTCGGATGCCTATACGCTGCTGCGCAACGCGCTGCCCGATGCCAAGCTGGTCGACGCCACCGGCACGCTGGAGAGGCTGAGGGCGGTGAAAACACCGGCGGAGCTGGAGAAGCTGCGCGTCGCCTCCGAACTCATCACCGATGCCATGCTGGCGACGATCGGTGCCGCGCGCGAAGGCTCGACCAAGGGCGAGATCATCGAGCGGCTGCGGCGCGAGGAGACCAATCGCGGCGCGCATTTCGAATACTGCCTTTTGACGCTGGGCTCCAGCCACAACCGTGCCGCCTCGGCGCAGGCGTGGCAGAAGGGCGAGGTGCTGTCGATCGATTCCGGCGGCAACTATCACGGCTATATCGGCGATCTCTGCCGCATGGGCGTGCTGGGAGAGCCGGATGCCGAGCTGGAAGACCTGCTCGGCGAGGTCGAGGCGGTGCAGCAGGCCGCCTTCTCGAAGATTCGCGCCGGCGTTGCCGGCGCCGAGATGATTTCGCACGCCGAAGGCGTGCTGAAGGCATCGAAGGTGGCGCCCTACACCGACTTCTTCGCGCACGGCATGGGGCTGATCTCGCACGAGGCGCCGTTCCTGATGACCAACCATCCGGTCGCCTATGAGGGCACCGATGCCGAAAAGCCGCTGGAAGCGGGCATTGTGCTGTCGGTCGAGACCACCATGCTGCATCCGGCGCGCGGCTTCATCAAGCTGGAGGACACGGTGGCGGTAACAGTGGACGGCTACACGATGTTCGGCGACCGTGGCCGGGGCTGGAACCGGGGCGGGACCGCCTAAATCCCGGCGCAAAGACGGCGTGACCGAAACGGGCCGGCAGGGTTGACGTTTCAACCGTGAGACGCACTATGCAACCGGGGGCGGATAGGAGAGGAGGCCACCCCATTGGCTTGTCGTCACGTCGTTCTCGCGCTTTCGCTGCTCGCCTTGGCGGGCTGCGGCATTTCCCAGACGAATTATGATGCCAGCCGCGAAGCTCTGCGCGGCAGTCCGTCCCTGCGCAACGATTTCGTGCGCACCTGCACGCGCAACATTTCCCGCAAGCCTTATGCGACACGCCGCAACATCGCCAAGCTGATGAACGCGTCGGTTTCTTCCACGCCGCGCCTCTATTGCTCGCGGCTGACCCGCGGTATCGCCAACGGCCGGCTGTCGCGTTCCGACATCAACGCCGCGGCGCGCGGACAGGTCACGCCGACCATCGTGCGGGTGCTTCAGGGGCGGTAGGGAAGAGCGTGTATTTGTCTCTGGCGCGTTGCCCCCTCTCCGTCGCCGCTTCGCGGCGCCACCTCTCCCCCACTTCGTGAGGGAGAGGATAGGCGTCTAGCTTGGCTCCCATCCTCTCCCTCGGAACGGGGGAGAGGTGGCTTGCGAAGCAAGACGGAGAGGGGGCGAACCTCGCGCGCCCCACAAGCGATTGGCCCTGCCTCAATTCCCAGCCGGAATGATCCTGAAATCCGGTAACTCGCGCAGGCCCAGTTCCGGTCCGGCGGGCGAATAGACGACGAAAAGCTGCATCGGCGCGCTGCTGGTGTTGAGCGTCGAGTGGAAGCGGCTTTCGGGGATGAAGCAGGTGCAGCCGGGGCCGACCTGGCGCACATGCGGGTTGCCGTGCTCGTCCTCGATCATCTGCTCGCCGTTGCCGGAGATGACGAAGATGATTTCTTCCGCGCCCGGATGGTTGTGGCGCGAATGGCCCTGTCCGGGCGGCAGGTCGACGACGCCGCCGGAAAAGTGCTTCGCGCCGTTCACCTCCGGCCCGACCGTCAGCGACAGCTTGCCCCAGTCGAAGCCGAAGCCGTCGACGTCGCTCGGATAGACGAAAACCTTGCCCGGATCGCTCATTGCTTATTCCTTCCTGTCTCTTTGCCTTGGTCGCATTTCCGGACGCAAACCGCGCCACGCTTTCTGCTGGAATGCCCTATCGCTTGCCGCCCGTGGCGGCCTTGAAGTCGGCGGTCTGGTCGGCGATGGCCTTTTCGGTCGGCAGCCGTTCCATCGAGGACGCGCCGTAGAAGCCGTGCAGGCCCTTGCAGCGGTCGAGGATATAGCGCGCGTCGTCCGGCATCGAGATCGGCCCGCCGTGGCAGAGCAGGATGACGTCCTTGCGCACCGAGCGTGCGGCATCGGCGATGGCGTCGATCTCGCCCACGCAATCGTCAAGCGACTTGGCCGAGGTCGCGCCGATGGAACCGCCGGTCGTGACGCCCATATGGGCGACGATGATGTCGGCGCCGGCGCTGGTCATCGCCTTCGCTTCGTCCGGATTGAAGACATAAGGTGTCGTCAACAGGTCGAGCTGGTTTGCCTCGGCGATCATGTCGACTTCGAGGCCGTAGCCCATGCCGGTTTCCTCGAAGCTGGTGCGCATGGCACCGTCGAACAGGCCGATGGTGGGGAAATTCTGCACGCCGGAGAAGCCCATCGTCTTCAACTCGGCGAGCAGCAGCGGCATGATGACGAAGGGATCGGTGCCGTTGACGCCGGCCAGCACCGGCGTCTTCTTCACCACCGGCAACACCTCGTAGGCCATCTCCTTGACGATTGCGTTGGCGTTGCCATAGGCGAGCAAGCCGGCGGCCGAGCCGCGCCCGGCCATGCGGTAGCGGCCGGAATTGTAGATGATGATGAGGTCGATGCCGCCGGCTTCCTCGGCCTTGGCCGACAGGCCGGTGCCGGCGCCGCCGCCGACGATGGGGCGGCCTGCGTCGATCATGGCGCGGAATTTTTGAAGGATGTCCTTGCGCGGGATGGCGGGCATCGTCTCTCTTTCAATGGCTGGCGATTTCTCTGAAAGCCGCGACGGCGGCTTCGGCGAAAGCGGGATCGTTGATATGCAGCGGCAGGCGTTCGACGCGCCGGTCGGCGGTCGGCCGGATGGTCCGTTCGATGGCTTCGAACAGGGCGGCATCGGCCTCCGCGTCGAAGAAGGCGCCGCCTTCGCTATCGAGCGCCGAGACGCCCTTTTCGGGGATGAGGAAACGCACCGGTCCCTCGCAGCGTGACAGCCGCTCGCCGATCCATTCGCCGATCTGCCGGCATTCCTCGGCTGTCGTGCGCATCAGGGTGACGTTGGGATTGTGCGGATAGAACAGCCGGTCCCGGTATTTCTCCGGCACGGTCGAGGGCGCCCAGAAATTGACCATGTCGAGCGCGCCGACCGAGCCGACATAGGGCAGCTTCGTGCGCGCGATGGCACCGAAGCGGTCAGGAGTCGCCGGCAGCACGCCGCCGAACAGGAGATCGCAGACCTCCGTCGTGGTGATGTCGAGCACGCCGGAAAGCAGTCCGCTGTCGGCGAGCTTCTCCATGGTGCGGCCGCCGGTGCCGGTGGCGTGGAAGACCATGCAGTCGTGATCGACGCGCAGCTTCTCCACCATTGCGGTCACGCAGGGCGTGGTGACGCCGAACATGGTGAGCCCGAGGGCCGGCTTGCCTTCGACGGCAGGGGCCGGATGGGCGGCCATGCCGACGATCGCTTGGGCGGCGTTGTGCAGGACGGCACGCGACAGCCGGTTCAGGCCTGCCATGTCGGTGACCGACGGCATCATGACGATGTCGGAGACGTCGACGTAAGGGGCGGTGTCGCCGGAAGCCAGCGTCGACACCATGATCTTCGGCAAGCCGAGCGGCAGGGCGCGCATGCCGGCGGTGACGATCGAGGTGCCGCCGCCGCCGCCGATGCCGATGATGCCGGCGATGTCGTGCCGGGAGGCGGCGAAGCGGGCGAAGGCTTCGCCCATCGCTGCGACCGCGGTGCCGCGGTCGTTGGAGACCAGCGCCGCCGAAGTGCCGTCCGGATGCCAGGCGGCGACGTCGCGGGCGGCGACGTCGACCGGCACCAGGGCGCCGCGGGTGCCGACATCGACGCGCGCCACGGCTGCGCCCGAAGCCGCGATGATGTCGGCGAGATAGGCCAGTTCCTCGCCCTTGGTGTCGGCGGTGCCGACGACGTAGATGCGCTTGACCACGTCTCCCTCCCCAAGGCCTGTCCGGGCGGCCCGTCGCGACGTGCAATTCCAGCGTGCGGGCATTGCGAAATTTTTGAGACGGCCGTATCGTATTGACATGGATGTCTCACGTCAACCGACTGTTCCGGACAGGGACGAGAACGGCAAGAGCGAGAAGGGGCCGCGCGCCCGCACCCGCCGGCTGATGCTGGAGACGGCGTCGCGGCTGATGCAGGCGGGCGCCACGCCCTCCGTCAGCGAAGTGGCGGAGGCCGCAGAGGTGTCGCGGGCGACGGCCTACCGTTATTTTCCCAGCCAGGCGGCGCTGGTGCAGGCGGTGGTGGACGAGGCGCTCGGGCCGATCCTGTCGTGGCGGTCGAAATCGAAGGATGCCGAGCGGCGGGTCGCCGCGCTGTTCGACACCGCCATGCCGCGCATCGAGGCTTTCGAGGCGACGTTCAAGGCGGCGCTGAAACTGTCGCTCGACCATTGGGCGCGCGGCCAGGCCGGAACGCTGGGCGCCGAGCCGAAGCTGGCGCGCGGCCATCGCAAGGACCTGCTTGCCGAGGCGGTCCTGCCCCTGAAGGACGTTTTGCCGCCGCGCGCCTTCCGGAGATTGACGCAGGCACTGTCGCTGGTCTTCGGCGTCGAGGCGATCGTCGTGCTCAAGGATATGTGGGGACTGGACGGTGCCGAGACGCTGTCGGTGGCGCAATGGACGGCGCGCGCCCTGGTGCGCGCGGCGCTGGCCGAGGCAGGGGGAACACCGCCGGACGTGTAGTCAACGGGGAGCAGACTGATTGATAACTGGTTAGACCAGATTTTATGTATCACGCTGCCCATTGCGAATCGAGTTCTTCCCTATCCGTTGGATAGTTTTCGCTTGCCTCTAATAATATCATATAAAACAATTACTTATGATAATCTCACTATTCCGGAATCGCTGAACGGTATCAAGAAAGGCCTTGACGGCAGATAAAAATTGGTCATACCAGATTGAAACAAGAAGAACGGTCGCGGAGGAGGCTGCGGCGCGTTCCGGAACAGGCCGCAGGGCCTGCTGGAAAAGCGGTACGGAGAGGAAACGACCAGGCCGGTGGCGCACCGGCCGGCATTGCCGGAAAGAATGCGCACAAGGGAGGAAACTATGCGCAAGTCAGTGGCCAGCGTACTCGCTGGTATCGGTATGGCACTCGCGTGCAGCACGTCCGTGCACGCACAGGACAAGCAGCTCACCATCTTCTGGGCCGAATGGGATCCGGCCAACTACCTGCAGGAACTCGGCAACGAGTACGAGAAGGAAACCGGCGTCAAGGTGGTGGTGGAGACCACGCCGTGGGCCGACTTCCAGACCAAGGCCTTCACCGAGTTCAACGCCAAGGGCAGTGCCTACGACCTCGTCGTCGGCGACTCGCAGTGGCTGGGCGCGGCCTCCGAGGGCGGCCACTACGTCGACCTGACCGACTTCGTGAAGGAGAACAAGGTCAACGAGAAGATGGCCGAGGCGACGGTCAAATACTATGCGGAATACCCCGGCGGCAGCGGCAAATACTGGTCGATCCCGGCAGAGGGCGACGCGGTCGGCTGGGCCTATCGCAAGGACTGGTTCGAAGACCCCAAGGAGATGGAGGCCTTCAAGGCGAAGTACGGCTACGACCTTGCGCCACCGAAGACCTTCAAGGAACTCACCGACATCGCCGAGTTCTTCAACCGGCCGGACCAGAACCGCTACGGCATCGCCATCTACACGCAGAACCAGTATGACGGCCTGGCGATGGGCGTCGAGAACGCGCTGTTCTCCTACGGGGCGGAACTGGGCGACTACGGCACCTACAAGGTCGACGGCATCGTCAATTCCGACAAGGCGGTGGCAGCGCTGGAGAACTACCGCAAGCTGTTCGGCTTCACGCCTCCGGGCTGGACCAACGCCTTCTTCGTCGAGAACAACCAGGCCATCACCGAAGGCCTTGCGGCGATGAGCATGAACTACTTCGCGTTCCTGCCCTCGCTGCTCAACGAATCCACCAACCCCTACGCCAAGAACACCGGCTTCTTCGCCAACCCGGCGGGTCCCGGCGGCGACCAGTACGCCGCGCTCGGCGGCCAGGGCATCTCCGTCGTCTCCTATTCCAACAACAAGGAGGAGGCGATGAAGTTCCTGAAGTGGTTCATCCAGGACGACACGCAGAAGAAGTGGGCCGACCTCGGCGGCTACACCTGCAACAAGGCCGTGCTGGAATCGGAAGCCTTCCAGAGCGCCACGCCCTACAACAAGGCCTTCTACGAGACGATGTTCAAGGTGAAGGACTTCTGGGCGGTTCCCGAATATGCGGAACTTCTGCAGCAGCTCAACCAGCGCGTCTATCCCTATGTCGTGAACGGGCAGGGCTCGGCCAAGGAAGTGCTGGACGCGCTCGCCGGCGACTGGGACGGCACGTTCAAGAAATACGGGCGGGTGAAGTAGACCACCGCAGATTGGCGGAGGGGGCTCGCGCTCCCTCCGCTGTCTTTTTCATGGAAGCAGGAAAGGCCGATCCGTGGCGACAGCCGTGATCTCCACGCTGGATCCGAAATCCCGCGCCGCCGCCCGCGGCATGAGCGACATCGCGATCCGCAATCTGTTCATCATCCCGACGATCCTGTTCCTGATCGTCTTCAACATCTTCCCGCTGCTCTATTCGCTCGGCTATTCCTTCACCGACTTCCGCGCCTCGACCAACGCGCCGGCGAATTTCGTCGGCCTGCAGAACTATCGCGAACTGCTCAACGATCCCTACATCTGGAACAATTTCGTGGTGACGGCGAAGTACGTCATCGTCTCGGTGGTGGGGCAGGTGATCGTCGGCTTCGGCACGGCGATGCTGCTCAACCGCGACATCCCCTTCAAGGGGCTGATCACGACGCTGCTGCTTCTGCCGATGATGCTGTCCATGGCCGTCGTCGGCCTGTTCTGGAAGCTGCTCTACGACCCGTCCTGGGGCGTCATCAACTGGGCGCTCGGCCTCGGCAAGTTCCAGTGGCTGGGCGATCCCGACATGGCGCTCTACGCCGTCGCCATCACCGACATCTGGATGTGGGCGCCCTTCGTCATGCTTTTGTCGCTGGCCGGCCTGTCGGCGGTGCCGAAGCACCTCTACGAGGCGGCGGCGATCGACCGCGCCGGACCGCTCTACACCTTCTTCCGCATCACGCTGCCCTTGGTGGCGCCGATCCTGATGATCGCCATCATCTTCCGCACCATGGAGGCCTTCAAGACCTTCGACCTCGCCTACGTGCTGTCGACGCAGCCGAGCACGGAGGTCATCTCCATCCGCCTCTACAAGATGGCGTTCCAGGAATGGCAGACGGGCCGTTCCTGCGCGCTCGCCTACATCGTGCTCATCATGGTGCTGGCCATCACCAACATCTACGTGAAGTACCTCAACAAAGTGAAGGAGCGGTAGGATGGCCGCCGTCCAGACCTCCGGCGAGCGGGCGCTGAACAGGCTCGCCATCGTCGCCGTCCTCGTCATCACCATGATCTTCCTGGCGCCGATCTACTGGATCGTGGCGACCTCCTTCAAGCCGCGCAACCTCGCCACCACCATCCCGCCGACGGTGGTGTTCACGCCCGAGATTTCGCCCTTCGTCAAATTGATGACCAAACGTTCGCAACTGCGCGAGCAGCCGACGCCGGAGGAATACGCCGCCGCTCCCTGGTGGGAACGGATGGTCTTCGACGGCGGCGAGAAGGTCGTGCGCGACGGCAAGGACCAGGTGCAGTGGTCAGCTTATCCGAGCCGCTTCCTGAACTCGCTCATAATCGCCGTCACCTCGACGGTGTTGGCGGTCGGCATGGGCACCTTCACCGCCTACGGCTTCTCCCGCTTCAAGGTGAAGGGGGAGGGGGACCTTCTGTTCTTCATCCTGTCGACGCGCATGCTGCCGCCGGTGGTGGTGGCGATCCCGATGTTCCTGATGTACCGCATCGTCGGCCTGACCGACACGCATATCGGCCTCATCATCCTCTACACCGCCTTCAACCTGTCGTTCTCGGTGTGGCTGATGAAGGGCTTCATCGACGAGATTCCGAAGGAATACGAGGAAGCAGCCCTGGTCGACGGCTATACCCGCATGCAGGCCTTCTTCAAGATCGTGCTGCCGGAGGCGGCGACCGGCATCGCGGCCACCGCCGTGTTCTGCTTCATCACCGCCTGGAACGAATACGCCTTCGCGCTGATCATGACCAACCGCCGCGCGCAGACGGCGCCGCCCTTCATCCCCAGCCAGGTCGGCTCCGGCCTGCCCGACTGGACGGTGATCGCGGCCGGCACCTTCCTGTTCCTTTTGCCAGTGGCGATCTTCACCTTCCTGCTCCGCAACCACCTGTTGCGCGGCATGTCCTTCGGAGCGATCCGCAAATGATGCGCAGTTCGACCCTGCAACGCACGGCCGAGATCGTCATGGTGCTCGGCATCGTGGCGCTGTGCCAGCCGTGGAGCCTGTTCCTGCACCGCTACGGCGTGACCATCGTCATCGTGGGGCTGGTCACCTTCATGTTCACCAACTGGTTCGGCAAGCCCGGCGTCACGCCCGAGGACACCGACGGCGTGTTCGACGTCTCCGATCACAACGAGGGCCGGGCATGACGCAGATCGAGCTTCGCGGCGTGCAGAAGTGGTTCGGCGCCGTCCAGGTCATCAAGGACCTCAACCTGACCATCGCCGACAACGAGTTCATCGTGCTGCTCGGCCAGTCGGGCTGCGGCAAGACGACGACGCTGCGCGCCGTCGCCGGGCTGGAAACGATCGACGAGGGCGACATCCTCATCGACGGCAAGCCGGTGCAGCATCTCAAGGCGTCGGACCGCGACATCGCCATGGTGTTCCAGTCTTTTTCGCTCTATCCGCATATGAGCGTCTACGAGAACATCGCCTTCCCGCTGCGCGCCACGCGCATCAGCAAGGCCGAGGTGGACGCGGCGGTGCGCGAGATCGCACGGGTGCTGCGCATCACCGACCTGCTGGCCAAGAAGCCGTCGGCGCTGTCGGGTGGCGACATGCAGCGCGTGGCGATCGGCCGGGCGCTGGTGCGCCGGCCCAAGGCCATGCTGATGGACGAGCCGATCGGCGCGCTCGACGCCAAGCTGCGCGAGGAGATGCGCGCCGAGATCAAGCGGCTGCACGTCAAGCAGGGTTCCACCACCATCTACGTCACGCACGACCAGATCGAGGCGATGAGCCTGGCCGACCGCATCGTCATCATGCACGAGGGCGTGCTGCAGCAGGTCGGCACGCCGGAGGAGGTCTACCGCCAGCCGGCCAACCTGTTCGTCGCGCAGTTCGTCGGCAGCCCGGTGATGAACGTCGCCGACACCACGGTCAGCGAGCAGGCCGGGCAGGCTTCCGTCGCCGTCGGCGGCGCCGAGAAGGGTTTCGCCTTTCCGGGCGAACTGCTGGCCAGGCTCAACGGCCATGCCGGCGGCGGTCTGAAGCTCGGCATCCGCCCCGAGGGCGTGCTGGTCGCCCGCGAGGCGACGGACGGCTTCCTGCCCGTCGAGGCGCAGATCATCGAACCACTCGGCTCTTTCGACATTGTCGACCTCAAGGTCGGCGGCGAGGTGCTGCGCGCCCGCACCAAGAGCGGCTTCGTCGCGAGAGCAGGCGAAAAGGTCTTCGCCCGCGTCGACCCGGCCCAGGCGCATTTCTTCGACACGGCAAGCGGCAAGTCGCTCGGGGTGGCTCTGTGATGGCCCATATCCAGCTCAAGAACATCACCAAGACGTTCGGCAGCCACAAGGCGCTGTCGAACCTCGATATCGATATCGCCGACGGCGAGTTCTTCGTGCTGCTGGGTGAGACCGGCGCCGGCAAGACGACGACGCTCAGGCTGATCGCCGGACTGGAGAAGCCGACCGAGGGCCAGGTCTTCATCGACGGTGTCGACGTCGCCGACTGGGGTGCGGCCGAGCGCGACGTGGCGCTGGTGCTGCAGCAGTATTCGCTCTATCCGCGGCTGACGGTACGCGAGAACCTGGAATTCCCGCTGAAGCCGAAGATCCGGCGCGTGCCCGATGCCGAAATCAAGGAGCGCGTCGCGCGCGCGGCCAGGACACTGCGCATCGAGCATCTGCTGGACCGCAAGGTAGACAGGCTCTCGGGCGGCGAGATGCAGCGCGTCTCCATCGGCCGCGCCATCGTGCGCAAGCCACGCGTGTTCCTGATGGACGAGCCGCTGTCGGCGCTCGACGCCAAGCTGCGCGAGGCGCTGCGCACGGAGTTGAAGAACCTGCAGATACAACTCGGCGCCACCTTCCTGTTCGTCACCCACGACCAGATCGAGGCGATGTCGATGGGCGACAAGGTGGGCGTGCTGAACCACGGCCGCATCGTCCAGACCGGCACGCCGCAGGAAATCTACAACAATCCGCGCGACACCTATGTGGCGAGCTTCGTCGGTTCGCCGCCGATGAACCTGATGGACGGACGGCTGGTCGACGGCCGGGCGGTGATGGCGCCGATGACGTTTGAATTGCCTTTGCCCGAGGGGGGCGGGAGGACGGGCGGGACGACCGATGGTCGCCCGCTCGTCTTCGGCATCCGCCCCGAGGACGTGCATCTGGAAAGCGGCGCGCCGGTCGAGGCGCTGGTGCACGACGTGGAAAACCACGGCGTGGAAAAGATCGTTACGCTCAGGGTCGGCGACATCCACCTGCGCGCCACCGTGCCGGCGCAAACCAGCGTCGCCGCCGAGCAGACGGTGCGCCTTGCCTGGAACCCCGACAAGGTCGTGCTGTTCGACAAGGGCAACGGGGTGAGCCTCAGGCACGGGGAATAGGGCGCCACCCGCACTCCGTCCAACACCCCTCATCCGTCTCGGCGCTACGCGCCGTCACCGGCCCTTCGCCATGGCTTCGGGCGTTCGATTCTTCGAAAGCTCCACCGGAGCTTTCGATTTGCCTTCGGCAAACCGGATTCTCACCCCACAAGGGGAGAAGGCAAGGCCGCGTCACCCTCACGGCCAATCGTCAACGCTGGAGATTTGCCGCAGCGGAGGCGCAAACTCCTCCCTTCTCCCCTTGTGGGAGAAGGTGGCCGAGCGACAGCGAGGTCGGATGAGGGGTGCTGGACGGAGTGCGATTCTGAAAAATCTTCCCGAAATCTATCCCCGTCCTTTTCATCCGCCTCATACTGCCTGCCATCTCCTGTGCGGGAACGCGGGTCGCGAACCGGGCGCTTGTGGCGGGAGACGGTGCCGGGCTGGTCGTCTGCGGTAGGCGGCTGGGCGATGAACCCCCAAGTCCGGGCCTCGACCGAGCCAGCGGGCCGCCCGAAAGGCGGCAACGACCCTCGGGGAGGCAAGACACCGGCGGGCGCGGGATGCCGCGCCATTACTTAACTTAGCAGGCACGGCCCCCGCGCCCGCTTCCCGACCTCAAGCATAAGAGGTCCACTCTTTGACAATGGCCAGGGCCGAAAGGCAGCGTGGCAGCGAGGAGGTGCGCCGGCATTCCCCTCCCCCTTGAGGGGAGGGTGGCCGCGTAGCGGCCGGGAGGGGCCGCTGGCCGTAGAACGAGGGCTTCATAGCGATAGCGTCGGAGCGGTGTAGGTGACCCCCCGACCGGGCTTCGCCCGGCCACCCTCCCCTCAAGGGGGAGGGATCAGTCGGCGCTGTTCCACGGCCCGTGGAACGCGCCTTGCTCGCCGATCCGTTCGAAGCCGTGGGCGCCGAAGAAGTCGCGCTGGCCCTGGATGAGGTTGGAGGTGCCGCGGCCCTGCCGGTAGGCGTCGAAGTAGCCAAGCGCGGAAGACAGCGCCGGAACCGGCAGGCCGGCCTCCGCCGCGCGGGCGACGATGCGGCGCAGCGATGGGTGTGCTTGCCTCATCAGCGCGACAAAGGCCGGCGCCATCAGCAGGTTCTTCTCCGCGCCGCCGCTGGAAAAGGCCTCGGCCATCGTATCGAGCATTTCCGAGCGAATGATGCAGCCGGCACGCCAGATTTTCGCGATCGTCGGCATCGGCAGTTTCCAGCCGAATTCCTTCGAGGCGCCTGCCATCACCGCGAAGCCCTGCGCATAGGCGGCGATCTTGCTGGCGAACAGGGCGAGTTCGAGGTCCTTCAGCAGCGCGTCCCTCGGCGCATCGATTTTCTCCACGTCGAGCGCGCCGTAGGCCTTCTCGGCGACCTGTCGCTCGTCCTTCAGCGACGACAGCACGCGCGCAGCCACCGCCGCCTCGATGGCCGTGGCGGGGATGCCGAGCTGCTGCGCCTCGATGACCGACCATTTGCCGGTGCCCTTCTGGCCGGCGCGGTCGAGGATGACGTCGACCACCGGCTTGCCGGTCTTCGGATCGTCGGCGGCCAGCACCTTGGCGGTGATCTCGATCAGGTAGGAGTTCAGCCGGCCCTTGTTCCAGGTCTCGAACACCGGCGCGATCTCCTTCGCGCCCATGCCGAGCCCGTCGCGCAATATGCCGTAGATCTCGGCGATCATCTGCATGTCGGCATATTCGATGCCGTTGTGGATGGTTTTCACGAAATGGCCGGCGCCGTCCGGCCCCAGCCATGCGGCGCAGGGCTCGCCCTTGAACTTGGCGGAAATGGCGGTGAGCACGCCTTCCACGCGCTTCCAGCTTTCCTCGGTGCCGCCGACCATGATGGAAGGGCCGTGGCGCGCGCCTTCCTCGCCGCCGGACACGCCCATGCCGATGAAGGTGAGGCCGGAGCCTTCCAGTTCGCGGAAGCGGCGCACCGTGTCGTGGAAGTTGGCGTTGCCGGCGTCGATGAGGATGTCGTTGGCTTCCAATTCGCCGCGCAGCGCCGCGATCTGCTCGTCCACCGGCTTGCCGGCCAGCACCATGATGATGACCGGGCGCGGCGGCCGGATGGCGGCGGCGAGTTCGGCCAAGCTGTGGCAGGGCACGATGCGGTCGGCCAATTCCCCGGCATTGGCCTTGAACTCGTCGACGCGCGCGACGGTGCGGTTGAAGACGGCGATGCGGTGGCCCTTCTCGGCGATGTTGAGCGCCAGGTTGGAGCCCATCGTGCCAAGGCCGATCAGGCCGATTTCGGCTTTTTCCATTGGTGCGTCCTTCAACTACGGCGAATGCTCGGAGGCCATGATGATGGCATGTGCGCAGCTAGCACTTCAATCGACTTGGAGCCAGTCATTGCGGCCGGATGTCGATCGGCGCCTCGATCTGCACCATATCGAAGTCGGAAATGAGGATATCGAGGCGGGCGGTCCAGCGCCCGGCGACGGGTATGACGAGACCGTCGACGCGCCACGTTCCGTCGCCCGGCTTCGTCGCCTCGCGCTTCAGCGGCTCGATGCCGGAATCGGGCTTGGACAGGACCAGCGTCACCGCCTTGGCGTCGAGCGGGCCGAAATCGCCGGTCATGATGGTGATGGATGCGGAGACGGGGCCGGTATGGCCGGGTGTTATGGACAGGTCGGTCATCGCCTTTTCGGTGTGGATGTGCATCGCGGCGGGCTCTGTGGCGGCAATCGCCAGGGCGCGTGGCGGCGGCGTGAAGCGCCAGCCGGCGGCGATGCCGAAGATGGCGACGACGAGGGTGATTTCGATCGCGATGGAGCGGGCGAGCCGCGCGGACGCGCACCGTTCGCCGGCTTCGGCCGGGGCGGTCAGCCGCCAGCGATTGAGCGCGGCGAGGCCGAACAGGACGACGAGCAGCGCAAGCTTCGCCGTCAGCAGGCGGCCGTAGGCGGTCGACAGCAGGGCGCCCGGCTCCTGCACCTGGACGATGGCCAGCACGGTGCCGGAGAGAACCAGGACGGCGACGACGGGCAGGATTGTGCGCGAGAAGCGGGCGAGGAAAGCCGGTGCATCGGCTTTGCGCCGTTTCAGCGCGAGGCCCAGCGGCGGCAGCGCGCCGGCCCAGAAGGCGATGGCGGCGCCGTGCAGGAAAACCAGCGGCCGCGTGAGCCATTGCGGTTCGGCGGCACTTGCATGGCCGCTGGCCGCAAGGGCGATCCCGGTGCCGGCCAGGGCGGCAAGCGAGAGGAGCCGGCGGCCGGGCAGGACGAGCGACAGGAGGCCGAGGCCGAGTGCGGCGATGGCGGCCAGGACGGTCCAGGCGAAGCTGGTTGACTGCGCTGCCTGCCAGACGGCCGGATCGGCGAAGCGGACCAGCGGTGCGCCCAGCGCGTCGAGCCCTTGCAGGCCGAGCGACAGTGGCGCCGCGGCAAGGCCGGCAACGAGGAACAGAGCGGTGGCGCGGAAGCCGTCGCGGCCGCGCGCCAGCCAGGCCAGCGCGACGGCGCCGCCGATGCCGAGGAACAGCCCGGCATAGAGGGTGACCTTGCCAATCCAGATGGCGATATCGAGCGGCCAGTCGATCGGTTCGGCAGCGGCAGGTGCCGCGCTCGGCGCGCCGACGGAGAAAAGCAGCGAGCCGGCGACGGGATGGCCGTCCGCGGATACGACGCGCCAACTCAGCACATGCGTGCCTTGTCCGAGCTTGCCTGGCGCATCGATGGCGACGGTCCCGCCGTCGACATGGAAATCCGAAAGCCCGACCGGGGTGCCGTCGGGGCGGACCAGCGCCAGCTTGAGCGGTGAAACCGGCTCGTTGAAGGTGAGCGTGAAACGCGCCGGACTTTCGGCGAGGATCGCGTTGTCGGCCGGCTCGGCGGAAATCAACGCCGCATGGGCAAAGGCAATGGCCGGCAGGGCGAGCCACAGCAGGAAGGCGAGGAGGAGGCTGGCGAAAACGCCGCCAGCCCCACCGGCATGCCGATGCTTCGTCATCGGCATGCACTCACTTCTTCGGCAGCAGCTTGACGCCCGGCGCAGGCGTTTCGAGGTCGTCCTCGCTCTGGCCTGCCTGCGGAATCTGGATCCAGCGTTCGACCGCGCCGCCTTCGCATTCCTGCACCACCGGGAAGTAGGCTGTCTCGCCGGCGGCGAGATCGACCGCGAAGGTACCGCGCAGGACGAACTCGTCATAGTAGGCGTCCGGCAGGTTGCCGCCGCTCCAGTCGACTTCCTGCACGCCCTCGGTGACCTTCTCGCCCCACAGCTCATAGCTCTTGGCGTATTTGCCCTTCACCGTCTTCAGCTCCCAGCCGGCTTTGGGCATCGGCTTGGCGGCGATGAAGCCTTCCGGCAGTTTCACGCGCACGGCGGTCGTGGCCTTGCCCTCGCAGCCGTGCGGCACGCGCAACACCGCCTTGTAGGTGGTACCGACGGCCGCTTCCCCGGTTTCCAGCGTGACATGGGCGAGCGCTGTTCCGGTGGTGAGGAACAGTGCCGTGGCGCAGGTGAGGATGTGATGCTTAGTCATGGTCCATCTCCATCCCGCTGCCATTCATGCCTTCGACCTGGAACTCAACCGTGACGCTGCCGGCCTTCTCGAACGTCAGCGTGGCGGGAAAGCTTTCGCCTTCCTTGGCCGGGCGCTTCAGGCCCATCAGCATCAGGTGATAGCCGTTGGGCTTCAGCTCGAGCTTGCCGCCGGCGGGGATCTCCACCCCGCCCTCGACCGGGCGCATGGTCATGACGCCGTCCTTGACGGCCATTTCATGCACCTCGGCCTTGGCCGAGATGTCGGAGGTGACGGACACCAGCCGGTCGGCTGCGCCGCCGTGATTGGTCACGGTGAAATAACCGCCGGCCACCTTGGCGCCGGGCGGTGTTGCGCGCGACCAGGGATGGCCGATCTCGAGATCGCCGAGCTTGAATTCGTGCGCCAGGGCAGGGCCGCAGACGAGGAGGGCCGCGGCCAGGGCAGCTGCTGCGGTTCGGCCGGTCGGCCGGAAGATATGGAAGTTCGACATGGGGTCTCCATGGGGTCGATGCCGTACCGGGCCTGCGGCCGCGGCGACTGGTGATTTGGATGAGATTGGCGGGAAGATGTTCCGGCGCGGATGCGCGCTCAGGCGAGAAGCGGTGGCGCGCGGGGATTGGCCTGCCAGCGGTGGCGACTGAAAAGGGGCCGCTCCGCTGTCGCCGGAGCAACGACGGCCGTTTCGGCAAAAGCCGTTTCCAGCGCGACCGTGGTGTCGGGCGGCGCGCCGAAACCCAGCGACGACAGGGCGCAGCCGAGCGTGCAGCAGGACGGCTGGTGATTCTGCGGATCGCCCGAAGGCTGTTCGGCCGCGCCGGCATGGGTGCAGATGATGTTGCCGAAGGCATCGAGCTGTGCGGCGGCGCTGTCGGCGCCAAGCGCGAAGGTTGCGAGCAGCGATTGCAGGATGAGCACATAGGCAGCGACGAACGCCACCGTCATGCTCAATCGTCTGCGCCTCATCGCGGTCACGTTCGTCTCCCGCTTCCTTGTCCAAGACCTATCACGCCGATGCGTGCCGCGAAATCGCCAAAAGGCGGCTGCGGCATCCTGCGCGGGCACTGTCCGGATCCTGTCTACACGATCCCGGTTGCCGGAAGTTTGTTCCAGCGCATGCAAACCGTATTATTCTGCGGGAATTTCCGCATCGCCGGCCGTCTCGGGCATGGAGATCAGCAGCGTCTGGCGCGCCGAATTCAGGTGCCGGCGGCAGGCAGCGTCGACCTTGGCCGGGTCGCGAGACCTGAGGGCCGCGATGTAGGCGAGATGTTCCTGCAAGGCGGTCTCGTTGCGCTGGCGCTCGTCGGCCTTGTTCCATTGGTAGTGGTAGTGAAAGATCATGGCGATGACGTCGTAGAAGTCGACGATGAAGCGGTTCAGCGAAGCGCGGTGGATGAGCCGGTGGAAGCGCTCGTCCAGCTCGGAGAATTCGTTGAAGCGGGTGGCGATGGCGCGGGCAAGCGCGTGGTGTTCGCTTTCCAGCCTGTCGAGTTCGGCCCATGCCGGATCGTCCTGCGGCAAGGCGGCGAAGGCGGCGGCCGAACGCAGTTCGAACATCTCGCGGATTTCCGTCAGCTCCAGCGCGAAGTCGCGGGTGAAACCCTTGAGCACCCAGTGGCTGTTCCGGCGCTTCTCGATCAGTCCGAAGCGGCTGAAGCGGATCAGAAATTCGCGCACGCTGGTGGTGCCGACGCCGATCTCGCGCGCCAGTTCCAGTTCGTTGATCTGCGTTCCGGCCTCGGCGCCGGCGCCGAGCAGGCGGCGCACGAAGGAGCGTTCGATGATCTCGGAAGGCGAGTCGGTCTCCGCCACCGGAAAGAAGTCGTCCGGGCAGGGCTTGCGCAGCGCCTTCTTGTCGCGCTTGTTCCAGGCGATCAGCCCGGTTTCGGCCATGCGTGCCAGCACCGAGCGGACCGTGGTACGGCTGACGCCCAGCGTCGCGCCCAGTTCGGGTTCGGAAGGAAGGCTGCCGGCGGCTTCGAGCAGGCCGAGGCAGCGGTTGTAGGCGTCCTTGTAGACGTTGTTGCCCTTGGCCATCCCTAGCGCCTCCGGAACTGCAGCCCTGCCATCGATCGAATGACCCAAGAAATGAGTTGACGCAAAATTGTTTTTTCCAGATAAAAGACAATAATCGTAAGACGGTCGCAGTCAACCGGCCGCTTTCAGGATCATCATCCCGAACCCTTCAGGATCACCGCCTTGCCAGCCGCCAGCACCATCCTTTTGTCTCCCGCGGACAATGTCGCCGTCGCCAACGGCAAGGTGGAGGCGGGCGCCGTCCTGCCGGGCGGCGCTGCGGCGAGCCAGCCGATCGAGCCCGGCCACAAGGTGGCGATCAAGCCTATCGCGGCGGGTGAGGCTGTCGTCAAGTATGCGCAGGCGATCGGCCGCGCGACCCGCGACATCGCGGCCGGCGAGCATGTGCATTCGCATAACCTGGCCTTCGAATCCGGCCGCCTTCCGGTGGTGCCACCCGGCGAGGCCGCGCATGCCACCGAGACCGACAAGGCCCGCACCTTCATGGGCTATCGCCGCGCCGACGGGCGCGCCGGCACGCGCAACTTCATCGGTATCATCGCCAGCGTGAACTGTTCGGCCACCGTCTGCCACGCCATCGCCGACGAGGCCAATCGCCGGCTCCTGCCGAACTATCCCGGCATCGACGGGTTCGTGCCCATCGTCCATGGTCAGGGCTGCGGCATGAGCGCGACCGGCGACGGCATGATGGTGCTGCACCGAACGCTGGCCGGCTATGCCCGCCATCCCAATTTCGGCGGCGTGCTGATGGTTGGCCTTGGCTGCGAGGTCAATCAGCTGACCCTCTACGGCCAGAAGGGGGTCGCCGCCGGCAAGCGGCACTTCAACATCCAGGAGGCCGGCGGATCGCGCAAATCGGTCGAAAAGGCGATGGGCGTGCTGGCCGAGATCGCCGAGGAGGTGGGCGGCCTGAAGCGTGAGCCGATCCCGGTTTCGGAGATCGTCGTCGGCCTGCAATGCGGCGGCTCCGACGGCATGTCGGGCATAACCGCAAATCCGGCGCTCGGCGTCGCCGTAGACATCCTTGCCGACGTTGGCGGCGTCGGCATCCTGTCGGAGACCACAGAGATTTACGGTGCCGAGCACCTGCTTGGTGCCCGTGCGGCGACACCGGAGATCGCCGGCAAGCTCGACGGGTTGATCAAGTGGTGGGAGGACCACACCGCAAGGCACGGCGCTTCCATCGACAACAATCCCTCGCCCGGCAACAAGCGCGGCGGGCTGACGACCATTCTGGAAAAGTCGCTGGGGGCGGTCGCCAAGGGCGGGCAGACGCCGCTCAACGGCGTCTTCAACTATGCCGAGAAGGTCACCGGCCATGGACTGGTGTTCATGGACACGCCCGGCTACGACCCCGTCTCGGCCACCGGCCAGGTGGCGGGCGGCGCAAACGTCATCGTCTTCACCACCGGGCGGGGCTCGTGCTTCGGTTGCCGGCCGACGCCGTCGATCAAGGTCGCGACCAACACGACGCTCTACAACGCCATGGAGGAGGACATGGACGTCAATTGCGGCGTCATCGCCTCGGGCGACAAGAGCATTGCCGAGATGGGCCGGGAAATCTTCGAACTGATCGTCGAGACGGCCTCGGGTAGGAAAACCAAGAGCGAATTGTTCGGCTATGGCGACAACGAATTCGTGCCGTGGCATCTCGGCGCCACGCTTTGAGGTGGCGACGGCCAGCCGGCCGGTTCAGGCAGCTTTCTTCCAGCCGTTCCTGATGTGCTTGCAGCCGTCGCGGTAGACGGCTTCCGGTCCTTCGGAGAAATCGCGCCAGACCTTCGTGGCGGCGGCAAGGTCCTTCAGGCCGCGCCCGAAGGCCTCGATGGTCAGCCAGTCGTCGTAGCCGCTCTTGCGGATCGCCGCGAAGGTCTCCTTCCAGGGAATGTTGCCGCGGCCGGGGACGCCGCGGTCGTTCTCGGAAATATGGACGTGGACGATGTTCTTCCTGTTGCGCGTATAGGCGCCGATCGGGTCGGCTTCCTCGATATTGGCGTGGAAGGTGTCGTACATGGCGCGGATATGCGGCCGGTCGACCTCGTCGATATGCGCGCAAAGCGCATCCATGGTATTGAACAGGTAGCATTCGAAGCGGTTCAGCGCCTCCAGCCCGATGGTGACGCCCTTCTTGCCGGCGTGGTCGCCGATGGCGCGCTGAGAGGAGAGCGAGCGCTTGAATTCCGCTGCCGTCGGGCCGGCACCGGAAAAGGCGCCGAGCGTCGAATGCAGCGGGCCGGAGAGCGTATGCGCCCCGAGAGCCGCCGCGCAATCGATGGCGTTCTTCACGAAGGCGATGCCGGCCTTGCGCGTGGCCGCATCCGGGGAAATCAGGTTCATCGCCGGGTCGCCCATGGCCGAGACGGCGGTGCGCTGCAGCCCGATGCGGTCGAGTATTTCGCCCAGCCGCGCATAGTCGTCCGGCGTGCCCTCGAAGATCGGGATCTCGACACCGTCGAAGCCGGCCGCCTTGATGTCCCGCAGAAGCGGCTCGTGCTTCTTCGTGACATTGGTGGTCCACAGGAACATACACATGCCGATTTTCATTGGCGTCCCCTGATCCTGTTCTTCTCTTCGCTGGACCTACAGCTTCGTCCAGGCGCCGTTCTTCTTCGACGACTTCACGCAGGCCTCGACGAAGGCGACGCCTTCGACGCCGTCTTGCACCGTCGGGTAGACCACGTCCTTGGCCGGCTTGCCGCCCTTGCGGCGTGCGGCCCGGATGGCACGGGCCGCTTCCTGATAGATGTTGGCGAAACCTTCCAGGTACCCCTCCGGATGGCCGGACGGCACGCGGCTGACGCGGCCGGCCACGGGCATCGCGCCAGCACCGGCGCGGGTGAGCAACTGCTTGGGCTGGCCGAAGGGCGTGTACCACAGGTAGTTCGGGTCGGCCTGCGTCCACTCCAGCCCACCCTTGGTGCCGTAGATGCGCAGCTTCAGGCCGTTCTCGTTGCCCGGCGCCACCTGGCTCGCCCAGATCATGCCCCTGGCGCCCGGTGCCTTTCCCTTCGCCTTGAAGCGCAGCATGACGTTGGCGTTGTCGTCCAGCACGCGGCCGGGGACGAAGGCGTCGATGTCGGCCGCAAGCTGATCCAGTTCCAGCCCGGAGACGAAACGGGCGAGGTTGTAGGCGTGGGTGCCGATGTCGCCGAGCGCGCCGCCGACGCCGGACTGCTTGGGATCGACTCGCCACGACGCCTGCTTCTGGCCGGTGGCCTCGACGGCCTCGGTCAGCCAGTCCTGCGGATATTCGGCCTGCACGACGCGGATATCGCCCAGCTGGCCCTTGGCGATCATCTCGCGCGCCTGCCGCACCATCGGGTAGCCGGTGTAGTTGTGGGTGAGCACGAAGACCTTGCCGGTCCTGGCGACCAGCGCCGCCAGCTTCTTCGCGTCGGCCAGATTGGAGGTCAACGGCTTGTCGCAGATGACGTGGATGCCGGCTTCGAGGAAGGCTTTCGCCGCCGGGTAGTGGACGTTGTTGGGCGTGACGATGGCCACCGCCTCGATGCCGTCCGGACGCTTGGCCTCTGCCTTGGCCATTTCGGCGAAGGAACTGTAGCTGCGCGCCGGATCGAGGCCGAGTTCGGCGGCGGATGCCATGGCGCGCTCGGCGTCCGAAGACAGGGCGCCGGCCACCAGCTGGAATTCGCCGTCCATGCGTGCGGCGATGCGGTGCACCGCGCCGATGAAGGCGCCCTGTCCGCCGCCCACCATGCCGAGACGGATCGGGCCGCCTCCTGTTTCCGCCTTCGATGCGCCGACCATGTTTTTCTCCTCCACATCTCGCCGCCATCCGCGGCCACAGGCAATAAGGCTGTATGGCAATAGGGCAGTGAAAGGGAAAAACAGGCGATCGGCGGTCCCTAGTGCCCTACTGCCTTGCCGCCCTACTGCCCTAGTCTAGATGCCCATCATCGCTTTGAGCAGCTTCTTGTCTTCCTTGCCGGCGGCGAAGTCGTCGAAGGCCTTTTCCGTCACGCGGATGATGTGATGCTGGATGAAGGGCGCGCCCTCGGCGGCGCCGTCCTCGGGATGCTTGAGGCAGCATTCCCATTCCAGAACGGCCCAGGAATCGTAATTGTACTGCGCGAGCTTGGAGAAGATACCGCCGAAGTCGACCTGTCCGTCGCCCAGCGAACGGAAGCGGCCGGCGCGGTTCAGCCAGCTCTGGTAGCCGGAATAGACGCCCTGGCGGCCGTCGGGATTGAACTCGGCATCCTTGACGTGGAAGGCTTTTATCCGCTCGTGGTAGATGTCGATGAAGGCCAGATAATCCATCTGCTGCAGCAGGAAGTGCGACGGATCGTAGTTGATGGCGCAGCGCTTGTGGCCGCCGAGCGCATCGAGGAACATCTCGAAGGTGGCGCCGTCGAACACGTCCTCGCTCGGATGGATTTCGTAGCCGATATCGACGCCGTGATCCTCGTAGACGTCGAGGATCGGCTTCCAGCGCTTGGCGAGTTCCTTGAAGGCCTCTTCGATCAGGCCGGAAGGGCGCTGCGGGAAGGGGTAGAGATAGGGAAAGGCGAGCGAGCCGGTGAAGGAGACGGTGACGTCCAGCCCGAGGTTACGCGAGGCCTTGGCGCCGGCCTTGAGTTGCTCGACCGCCCATTTCTGCCGGGCCTTCGGATTGTTGTGCACCTTGGCCGGGGCGAAGCCGTCCATCTGCGCGTCATAGGCTGGGTGGACCGCGATCAGCTGCCCTTGAAGATGCGTCGACAGTTCGGTGATCTCGACGCCCGCGTCCTTGCAGATGCCCTTGATCTCGTCGCAATAGGCCTTGGAGGACGCCGCCTTCTCCAGATCGATCAGGCGTCCGTCCCAGGTCGGGATCTGGATGCCCTTGTAGCCCAGGCCCGCTGCCCATTTGGCGATCGACGGCAGCGAATTGAAGGGCGCTGCGTCGCCCGCGAACTGCGCCAGGAAAATGGCGGGCCCCTTCATCGTCGTCGGCATCGTGTCCTCCCGTGTGCCGGCGCAGCATAGCGTTTTCGCGAAGTCCGGCTACTTGCTTCGAAACGGTCGGGGCGTTTTCTCAACCCTTTATTCTGGTATGACCAAATATATCGATGAGGTCAAGGCGGCGCCGTGGTTTCGCCGTCTCTGCGGAGTGACATAAATCGATATTATATGTTGAAAATCAATATTTTGTATCTCGAAATGCTCTATTGATACCCACTCCTTGCCGTGCCGTAGAAATTGCTGTAGAGGTCATCGAAAGCTCAATTGGTCTAACCAGTTTGAAAAACTGAGACCGGTGGGGGAGGAGCCGACCGTGCGTTCGCGCATGGCCGACTGAACGGACAGTTACAGGCAAATCCGGGAAGGAACCGATCATGCATCTTTCGACGCACAACTGGATGCGGGCAGAGCCGCTAGAGGTCACGCTCAAGCGCATCAAGAAGTTCGGCTACGAATCGATCGAGATTTCCGGTGAGCCCGAGCAGTACAAGACCAGGGAGACGCGTGCGCTTCTGAAGGAATACGGCATCCGCTGCTGGGGCGCGGTGACGCTGATGCTGGGCGAGCGTAACCTCGCCGCCCGGGACCAGGGCCAGCGCGAACGCTCGGTCCAGTACGTCAAGGACGTGCTCACCATGATCAGCGAACTCGACGGCGAGATCATCACGCTGGTGCCGGCGACCGTCGGCAAGGTGGTGCCGGACGGCACCGAGGAGGAGGAGTGGAAGTGGGTGGTCGACGCCACGCGCGAATGCTTCACCCACGCCAAGAAGGTCGGCGTCAGGATCGCCGTCGAACCGCTCAACCGGTTCGAGACCTATCTGTTCAACCGCGGCGAGCAGGCGATGGCGCTGGCCGATGCCGTCTCACCGGAATGCGGCATTTGCCTCGACGCCTACCACATCCACATGGAGGAGTTCGACGTTACCGAGGCCATCCGCAAGGCCGGCAAGCGGCTGTTCGACTTCCACGTTGCCGACAACAACCGCTTCGCCGCCGGCATCGGCACCATCGACTGGAAGAAGATTGTCGGCACGCTGAAGGAGATCGGCTACGACGGCGCGCTGACCAACGAGTTCGTCGCCCCGGTCGACCGCACGCCGGCAGCCCGCTATCCGGAAATGGTCGAGCGCAATCCGGTCGACATCTCGCCCGAACAGCTGAAGTTCATCCAGGACCATGGCTCCAGTCTGCTGACGGAGAAATTCTACACCGACCAGATGCGCATCACGGCGGAGACGATCCTGCCGCTGATCGGCAAGACGATGCCGGCCTGACAAGGCCCGCCGTCCCATCCCTGGCTCCACTCCGCCGAAGGTTCGAGACGACGATCATGCGCATCAAGACGGTCCAAGCCTGGTGGGTCCGCATCCCGATCGAGGCCCCGCGGCAGCACCGCAGCGACTTCGGCCAGGTGACGACCTTCGACGCCGCCATCCTGCGCATCGAGACCGATGACGGGCTGGTCGGCTGGGGCGAGGGCAAGAACGCGGCCGGCAGCGCCGGCAGCTACGGCGCGCTCGTCCACATGCTCAACCACGAGGTCGGGCCGCAGCTGATCGGCCGCGATCCGGCCGACATCGCCGTCATCTGGGAGATGCTCTACAACGGTTCGCGCCACCAGATGGCGGCGGCGCAAGGCCATGCCATGCCGCAACTGGCGCGGCGAGGCCTGAGCGTCGCCGCCATCAGCGCCGTCGACATCGCGCTGTGGGATATTCTGGGCAAATCGCTCGGCCAGCCTGTCTGGCGACTTCTCGGCGGGCGCAAGGCCGACCGGCTGCCGGCCTATGCCTCCGGCGGCTGGGCCGACGCAGCAGGGGTGGGCGAACAGCTTGTCTCCTATATCGACAAGGGCGGCTTCAGGGCGGTGAAGATGCGGGTCGGCGCCATGGACGGTGCCGCGCATATCTCGGCAGCGCGCGTCAAGGCGGCGCGACAGGCGCTCGGCCCTGCCGTCGACCTGATGGTCGATGCGCACGGCACCTATACGGTGGCCGAGGCCAAGCGGTTCATCCATCTCGTCGCCGACCAGGACCTCGCCTGGTTCGAGGAACCGGTGATCGCCGATGACAAGCCGGGGCTGGCCGAATTGCGCGCCGGCAGTCCGGTGCCGATCGCGACCGGCGAGAGCGAGGCGACGCGCTACGCCTTCCGCGACCTTGCCGTGATGAAGGCCGCCGATATCTTCCAGCCGGATCCGGGCTTCTGCGGCGGCATCACGGAGGCCATGCGCATCGGCACATTGGCCAGCGCCTTCAACCTGCGCTTTGCGCCGCACCTGTGGGCCGGTGCGCCTTGCTTCTTCGCCGGCCTGCATGTCTGCGCGGCCTCGCCTTCCGCTTTCATCGTGGAATATTCGCTGGGCGCCAATCCGATGATCCACGATCTTGTCGAAGAGACTGTCGAAGCGAAGGACGGTATGATAGCGATCCCGGAATCGCCGGGGCTTGGCTTCACCGTCTCCGAGCGTTTTCTGGAGGCGCACGCGCAACGCTGTTGAGATGAAAGAGAAAAACCTTCTTGCCGAACTGGCGGCCTACCTTTTCGCCCATTGCGACAGCGAGAGCGGCCGCACGCCCTCCGAACGGGAACTGGCCGAGCACTTTTCGGTGAGTCGCGGCCAGATCCGCGAGGCGCTGGCCATCCTGGAAGCGATGCGCATCGTCGAGCGCCGCGCCAAGTCCGGCATCTATATCGACACAAAGCAGGCCAGCGTCGAGGCCATGGCGCTGTTCGCGCGCGCCGGCCTGCCACTCGATCCGGTGCAGATCTACGAAACGGTGGAACTGAGGAAGATCCACGAGATCAAGGCGGCCGAACTCGCCTGCGTGCGCGCGACGGAGGAGAATTTCGAGCGGCTGCGCGAGATCCTGAAGGAATCCGAGGAGCAGCTGGACGCCGGCCGCGGACTGGCGAAGCAGGACCGCGATTTCCATCTGGAGATCGTGCGCGCGACCAAGAACAGCGTCTTCCATCGCGTCTGCTCGGTCTATTACGTCATGGGCGAGAAGCGCCTGCCGGTCTATTTCAACGACCCGGAACGCGGCCGCAAATCGCATGCCGAGCATATCCAGATCTACGAGGCGCTGCTGAGGCGCGACGGCAATCTGGCGCAGGCGCTGATGAGCGCGCATCTGCAAGGCGCGGAAAGCTACTGGAAGGGGCTGATCGGCGGCGCGGGTGTGCCCGGCGAACCGGCGCTGGAACGGGCATAGCCTCCGATGCCGAAAATCTATTCCACCCACCCGCTGCATCCGCGCGCCACCGAGATGCTGGCCGGTGCGGGCGAACTGGCGATTGCCTCGGCGCTCGACGGCGCCACATTGGCCCACGAAGCTGTCGACGCCGACATCGTCATCGTGCGGGCGCTGCTGCCGGAAACACTGTTTGCCGGTGCCGGGCGGCTCAAGGCCGCGATCCGCCACGGAGCCGGGCTCGACATGATCCCGATGGAGGCGGCGACCGCCGCCGGCGTGCTGGTGGCGAACGTGCCGGCCGTCAATGCGCGCTCCGTCGCCGAGCATGTCATCTTCACAGCATTGGCGCTTCTACGGCGCTTCCGCATGATGGACCGCGACCTGCGCCGGGACGGCTGGCTGGCGGGCCGCGCGCATGCGGACCTCAACCATGAGCTGGCGGGCCGCACCATCGGGATCGTCGGCCTCGGCGCGGTCGGGCAGGAGGTCGGCCGCATCGCCGCGCATGGCTTCGGCCTGAGCGTGCTGGCGACGACGCGCAGCACGCGTGCCGCACCCGAGGGCGTGCGCTTCGTGCCGATCGACGAACTGGTCGCCGAAAGCGATGTCTTGGTGCTCTGCTGCCCACTGACGCCGGAAACGCGCGGCCTGATGAATGCTGCGCGCATCGCACGCATGAAGCGCGGCGCGCTGCTGATCAACGTATCGCGAGGCCCGGTAGTGGACGATGCGGCCCTTGTCGCAGCCCTTCAGGAGGGCCGCATCGGCGGCGCAGCTCTGGACGTCTTTTCCACCCAGCCGCTGCCGCCGGACCATCCCTATTTCTCGTTCGACAACGTCATCGTCACTCCGCACATGGCCGGCATCACCGAAGAATCGATGATGCGGATGGGAACGGGAGCGGCGGGCGAGGCGCTGCGCGTGCTCGCCGGCGAGCTTCCGGTCAACCTGCGCAACCCCGAAGTCGTCGAGCGCTATCGGCAGCGGTTCCCGGCCGCCGACTGACGGCCGGTTTTCGCCGCAATCGCAAGCCAGGGTTGCGTCATGGTGACTTTCAAGCTCCTGGCCGCTGTGCCTCTTTTCCTTGCCGCCGGTTCGGCCTATGCGGTTCCCGGCCTCTACGTCTACTGCGACAACGGGTTGCGCTGCGTGAAAGCGCCGTGCCGGTCGAACAACGCGCTCGATCTCAAGACCGGTGCAATCATCAAGGGGGTGTCGATCGATACGAAGCGCCTGCCTGAAAAGGACCGGGCGGCCGATCTGCTCTATGCCGGAAAGCTGGTGCTGCGCGGCTCCATCGAGCGGCGGACCGTGACCTATACGGGCAAGGCGCATGAGCTGCCCTATCTCGTCGTCACGGCCATCGAGCGAAAGGCGACGATGGGCGAAAGCGCGCGCTGCAAGGCGCGCTAGGCTGCGAGCCGCCTTTCCACGGCGGCGGCGATTGCCAGCAGCCGCCGGTCGTGGTCTTTCCGCGCCACCAGCATCAACCCTGCCGGCAAGCGAGTTCCGGGCATTGGTAGCGTGACGGCGCAGAGGTCGAACTGGTTGGCGACCTGCGTGTTTCTCAGCAAAAGGCCCTCGGTATGGTCGCGCAGCCGCTCGTCGGCCGCCATGGCGGCGATCGGCGCTGCGAAAAGCGGCACGGTCGGCAGCATGAGCGCGTCGAGGCCGGCAAGGCGCTCGTCCATGGCCGCCGCCAGTTCGGCGCGCCGGCGCAGGGCGCGGATGTAGAAAGGCGTCGGCACGGCGGCGGCTCGCGCCAGCGGTTCCGCCATATGCGGATCGACCGGTACGCTAGCGCTCGCCGCCAGCCAGTCGGCATGGATTTCCGCTCCTTCCAGCGCCGCGAGCGAGCCATGCTTGCGCGCCGCCTTCATCTCGGCCAGCAGGTCGTCGATGCCGAAATCGAGGATGTGCGATCCTGTAAGTCCAAGCTTACTCATTATATCTTCAAAGGCGGCAGCGATTTCGTCCTCGGTGCCGTCGAAAAGCGTTCCGCGCGGGATGCCGATGCGCAGGCCGGAGAGGGACAGGGCGGGCAGGGGCGTCCATTCCTCGCTGGCCATGACGGCGTCCGCGGCTGCGCAATCGGCCACGCTGTGAGCCAGCGGACCGATCGAATCCAGCGTCGGCGATAGTGGGAAGGCGCCGGAAAGCGGCACGCGCCGCGCCGTTGGCTTGAAACCGACGACACCGTTCAAGGCCGCCGGAATGCGCACTGAACCGCCGGTATCGGAGCCGATGGCGATGTCGCTGGTGCCTTCGGCGGCCGAAACGCCGGCGCCGGACGACGATCCGCCGGGAATGAGGCTGGCGTCGGCCGCGTTGCCGGGTGTGCCGGTGTGCGGATTGTCGCCGATAGCGGTGAAGGCGAATTCCGTCATCGCTGTCTTACCGATGATGACGGCGCCGGCCCTTCGCAACCGCATGACGATTGCCGCGTCGGCTTCCGCCGGCGGTGCAGTGCGTCGCAGCACGGAACCGGCCAGCGTCGGTTCGCCGGCGACGTCAAACAGGTCCTTGATCGAGACGATCACGCCGTCCAGCGGTCCCAACGAGATACCGGTCTTGCGGCGCGCGTCGGCGGCGTCGGCCGCCGCGCGGGCGGCTTCGATATAAAGTCTCGTGAAGACGCGCTCGTCGCCTGCTCGGGCTTGCAGGCGGTTAAGGATTTCTTCGAGACGGTCGCGGGACGACGACAAGGCAGCACTCCGGATTCCAGCCACCTCTATAGCAGGGCTGCCGGGGCGTGCCATCCTCGTTGACCTAGCTGGCCCATCGATCCGGAGGACTTATCCGCCCTCTCCGAAGGCTTCAACCGCATCCGGCCGGCTCAGGCTTTGCAGCGCAGCCACCGGCTTGCCATCGATGCGCGCCATCACGGCGCGCGCGAGTTCCGAGCCGGCCAGCCGCACATCCTCGTTGACGACGTGGATCTGCGGGCGCAGCAGGTGGAGCAGGCGCGAGGCCTGCTTGGAGACGATGTCGATATCGCTGCCGAGGCGAAAGCCGGCGTCCTCGATGCCGGCGACCAGCGCGAAGGTGGCCGCACCCGCGCCGCTGACGATGCCGTCCGGCCGCACCTTGCGGCGCATCAGCTCGGCCGTGCGGGCGCGGATCGCCTCGATCGAATGGTCGACGGTGACGCCGGTCAGCGGCACCTCCATCAGGCCGTGCTCGGCCAGCGCCTCGGCGAAGCCGTCGCGCATGTGGTGGAAGTAGCTGAGGTTGACGGGCGGCGCCAGAAGCGCCAGCCTGCGGCGGCCGAGCGCGGCCAGCCGTGCCACCGCCTGTACAGCGAAAGCCGTGTTGTCGAAGTCGTGATAGGGGTGCTCGATGCCCATGGCGGTGCGGCCGTGCGTGGCGAAGGGAAAGCCGCGCTCGGTCATGTAGCGCACACGCTTGTCGTCCGGCTCGGTGCGCGAGATGATGATGCCGTCGGCGGACGCCGTCTCGACCACGTAGCGCACCGGCTCCAGCGGGTCGTTGTTGCGCGAATAGGGCGTGACGATGAGATGGTAGGGCGTCGGCGCCAGTGCTTCCGAAATGCCGTAGATCATGTCGGAGACGAAGCCGCCGATCTGCTCCTCTGTATCGAGCACCAGCGAGATGACGTTGGTCTTGCCAGTGCGCAGCCGCACGCCGGCGCGGTTCGGCCGGTAGCCGATCTGGCGGGCGACGAGTTGCACACGCTTGCGGGTCTCGGCGCCGATCTCCGGCGCGTCCTTCAGCGCGCGCGAGACGGTTGTGACGCCGAGCCCGGTCATGAAGGCGAGCGTCTTCAGCGTCGGCCGTCCGGCCGGCTCCGCCTCGTCCGCATCGTTCGTGTGGTCGTCCCGATCCATCGCTTCCGCCCTGCAAGGCGCATAGCAGCCGCACCGCCGCTCCGCAATTGTCGCGGCGATGAATAGCCATGTTTATTCTGAAACGTTGCAGGTATGCAATCACTTCGCTTTGGATTTCTCTAGAAGTAAAGAAAAACAATGGTTTGCTAGCGGTTTTGACTAGTATGGCTCGACCATTCCGACAGAAGGGTTGCGCCGAGTGGCGTTTTGCCGTATCCAAAATCTGTAACGTTTCAGATTTCTGGGAGGAAAGCGAAATGCGATACAGAAGCGTCACCGCCCTGCTGGCGGCGAGCGCCGCCGCCCTTGCCTTCGCCGGCACTGCGGGCGCGACGGACCTGGAGGTGACCCACTGGTGGACCTCCGGTGGTGAGGCGGCTGCCGTCGCTGAACTCGCCAAGGCCTTCGACGCCACCGGCAACCACTGGGTGGACGGCGCCATCGCGGGCTCCGGCGATACGGCGCGGCCGATCATGGTGAGCCGCATCACCGGCGGCGATCCGATGGGGGCGACGCAGTTCAACCATGGCCGCCAGGCTGAGGAGCTGGTCGAGGCCGGGCTGATGCGCAACCTCGACGCCGTCGCGGCGAAGGAGAACTGGAAGGGCGTCATCAACCCACCTTCGTTGCTCGAAGGCTGCATGCTCGACGGCCATGTCTATTGCGTGCCGGTCAACATCCATGCCTGGCAGTGGCTGTGGCTGTCCAACAAGGCCTTCGCCGATGCCGGCGTGGCGGTTCCGACCAACTGGGACGAGTTCGTCGCCGCCGCACCCGCGCTTGAGAAGGCCGGCATCACGCCGCTCGCCATCGGCAAGCAGGGCTGGCAGGAGCGCGGCCTGTTCAACAACCTCCTTCTCGCGATCGGCGGGAAGGACCTTTACCTGAAGGTCTATCAGGACAAGGACGCCGAAGCCGCCGGCGGGCCTGAGATGGCGAAGGTCTTCAAGGCCGCTGACGACGCCCGCAAGATGGCCAAGAATTCGAATGTCCAGGACTGGAACCAGGCCACCAACCTGGTCATCACCGGCAAGGCCGGCGGCCAGTCGATGGGCGACTGGGCGCAGGGCGAGTTCCAGGTGGCGGGGCAGGTGGCCGGCAAGGACTACAGCTGTCTGGTCGGGCTCGGCATGCCGAACGCCTTCATCACCACTGGCGGCGACAGCTTCTATTTCCCCAAGCTGGCCGATGAGGAAAAATCCAAGGCGCAGGAAGAACTGGCTTCAGTCATGCTGTCTCCGAAGACGCAGGTGGCCTTCAACCTCAAGAAGGGGTCGATGCCGGTGCGCGGCGACGTCGACCTCACCACCGCCAACGACTGCATGAAGAAGGGCCTCGAGGTGCTGAAGGCCGGCAACGTCATCAAGAGCACGGACGAGTTGATCAGCCCCGACACCAACACGCAGTTCAACGACCTGATGGCGGAATTCTTCGCCAAGCAGGACATGAGCGTTGAGGACGCGCAGAAGCGCTTCGCCGACATCATCGGCTCGGCCGACTAGGACGGCGCCAGGAAACCCGCCCGGTTCCGCCCAGCGGGACCGGGCCATCCCTGTTACGCAGCGAAGACAGCGATGCGCAGCCAGAGCGAACGCCCCAACCCCCTCTTTCGCAATCTCAACGCGAAGATCGCCTCGATCCCGATGGTGCTGACGGCACTCGTCGTGTTCGTCGGCGGCACGGCCTGGACGGTCCTCTATTCCTTCACCAATTCCAAGCTTCTGCCGCGCTGGAAGTTCGTCGGCCTCGACCAGTACGAGCGGCTGTGGTCGACGCCACGCTGGCTGGTCTCGATCGAGAATCTGTTCATCTACGGCGTGCTGTCGCTGGTCTTTTCCTTCGTCATCGGCTTCCTTCTGGCGGCGATGCTCGACCGCAAGATCCGCTTCGAGGATACGTTCCGCACCATTTTCCTCTATCCGTTCGCGCTGTCCTTCATCGTCACAGGGCTGGTCTGGCAATGGCTGCTCAATCCCGATTTCGGCGTGCAGCACGTGGTGCGCTCGCTGGGCTGGGAGAGCTTCACCTTCAACCCGCTCTACGACCGCCAGCTCGTCATCTACGGCATCCTGATCGCAGCGCTCTGGCAGGGCACGGGGCTCATCATGTGCCTGATGCTGGCCGGGTTGCGCAGCATCGACGAGGACATCTGGAAGGCAGCGCGGGTGGACGGCATCCCGGTATGGAAGACCTATCTGTTCATCGTCATCCCGATGCTGCGGCCCGTTTTCGTCACCACGCTGGTCATCATCGCTTCGGCCATCGTCAAGGTCTACGACCTGGTGGTCGCGCAGACCGGTGGTGGGCCCGGCCATGCGTCGGAAGTGCCGGCAAAGTATGTCTACGACTACATGTTCCTCGGCCAGAATCTCGGCCAGGGCTTTGCTGCCTCGACGATGATGCTGCTTTCGGTGGTCATCGTCATCGTGCCGTGGGCCTATCTGGAATTCGGACAGCGAGGGCGGCGATGAGCGAGCGCGCCACGCTTGCGATGCCCGTTGCCGGCGCCGATGCGGCAGCTTCCGACCTCGCGGGGCCGCGTGGCCGCAAGCCGCGACGGGCGCTGTCGCGCCGCAACATCATCCTCTACGGCACGCTGTTCGTCGTCGCAGTCTATTATCTGTTGCCGCTCTACGTGATGGTCGTAACCTCCTTGAAGGGCATGCCGGAAATCCGGCTCGGCCACATCTTCGCGCCGCCGGTGGAAATCACCTTCCAGCCGTGGGTAAAGGCGTGGGCCGAGGCGTGCACGGGTCTCAATTGCGACGGTCTCTCGCGTGGCTTCTGGAATTCTGTGCGCATCACCGTGCCGTCGGTGATCCTGTCGATCGCGATCGCCTCGGTGAACGGCTATGCGCTGGCCAACTGGCGTTTCAAGGGCGCGGAGGTGTTCTTCACCATCCTCATCGTCGGCGCCTTCATTCCCTACCAGGTGATGCTCTATCCAATCGTCATCATCCTTCGCGAGATAGGCCTCTACGGCACGCTGACGGGGCTGGTGCTGGTGCACTCGATCTTCGGCATGCCGATCCTGACGCTTCTGTTCCGGAACTATTTCGCTTCGCTGCCGGAGGAATTGTTCAAGGCCGCGCGCGTCGACGGCGCCGGCTTCTGGGGCATCTATCTGCGCATCATGCTGCCGATGTCGCTGCCGATCTTCGTCGTCGCCGTCATCATCCAGATCACCGGCATCTGGAACGATTTCCTGTTCGGCGTCGTCTACACCAAGCCCGACCTCTATCCGATGACGGTGCAGCTCAACAACATCGTCAACTCCGTGCAAGGCGTGAAGGAATACAACGTCAACATGGCGGCGACGCTGCTGACCGGCCTGGTGCCGCTGCTGGTCTACTTCGTTTCGGGAAAACTGTTCGTGCGCGGCATCGCCGCCGGCGCGGTGAAGGGGTGAGCGCATGAACCTGACCGTCCCCTCCAGCGCCAGCGTGTCCGTGCAGGACCTGTCGCTCGATTTCGGCGCCGTATCGGTGCTGAAAGCGCTCAACCTCGACATTGCCGAGGGTGAGTTCGTTGTGCTGCTCGGCCCCTCCGGCTGCGGCAAGTCCACGCTGCTCAACTGCATCGCCGGCCTGCTCGACATTTCCGATGGCCGCATCTTCATCAAGGGCAGGAACGTCACATGGCAGGAACCGGCCGAGCGCGGCATCGGCATGGTGTTCCAGTCCTATGCCCTCTATCCGCAGATGACGGTGGAAAAGAACCTGTCCTTCGGCCTTCGCGTCGCGGGCACGCCGAAGGACGAGATCGCCCGCCGTATCGCGCGGGCGGCGGAAATTTTACAGATCGAACCGCTCTTGCAGCGCAAGCCGGCGGCGCTTTCCGGCGGCCAGCGCCAGCGTGTCGCCATCGGTCGGGCGCTGGTGCGGGACGTCGACGTCTTTTTGTTCGACGAGCCGCTGTCGAATCTCGACGCCAAGCTGCGCTCGGAACTGCGCGTCGAAATCAAGCTCCTGCACCGGAAGCTGAAGAACACGATGATCTACGTCACCCACGACCAGATCGAGGCGATGACGCTGGCCGACCGCATCGCGGTGATGCGCGGCGGCGTCATCCAGCAGTTCGATGCGCCGCCGGTCATCTACAACCGGCCGGTCAACCGCTTCGTCGCCGGCTTCCTCGGTTCGCCCGGCATGAATTTCCTGGAAGGCCGGCTGGAAGACGGGAAAGGCGGCTGGCATTTCGCGGCCGATGGTATCTCGATCCCGCTGTCCACCTACGGCTTCGAGCGCAGGCCCGCAGCCGGGCCGGCGGCCTTCGGCATCCGGCCGGAGCATGTTGCGCTGAACAGCGGCGAGGACTGGCCGTTCTCGATGACGGCAACGGTCGAGGTGGTCGAGCCGATGGGCTCGGACACATTGGTCTGGCTGCTCGTTGCCGGGCAGAAGTTCAGCGTGCGCGTCGGTGCCGAGCGCGCCCCGGCGCTCGGCGAGACGGTGACGATCGGCTTCGACCCGATGCGCGCCTCGCTGTTCGGCGGCGAGGCCGGCAAGCGGATTTGAGAATTTTCCTCCCAGCAAACGGACAGAACGATGAACTGGTCATTCCAACTCTACAGCGCCCGCAACTTCCAGCCGTGGGACGCCGTGCTGAAAATGCTCGGCGAGGCGGGCTATACCCAGGTTGAGGGCTTCGGCGGTGTCTACGACGACCCGAAGGCCTTGCGCGCCGAACTGGACAGGAACGGCCTCACTATGCCGACCGGGCATTTTTCCATCGAGGCGCTGGATAATGATTTCGACGGCGTGCGCCGGATCGCCGAGGTGCTCGGCATGAAGCTGTTGATCTGCCCCTATCTCGTCGCCGAAGCACGGCCGACCGATGCCGCCGGCTGGCGCGGTTTCGCCGAGCGGCTGGCGAAGGCGGGCGAGAAGGCGAAGGCGGCCGGCTACGGCTTTACCTGGCACAACCACGATTTCGAATTCCAGGCGCTGCCCGGCGGGTCGGTGCCGATGGACCATATCCTGTCGGCCGCACCCGGCATCGGTTGGGAGATGGATGTCGCCTGGGTGGTGCGGAACGGCACCGATCCCCTGCCGTGGATCGAGCGGCACGGCAAGCGGATTGCCGCCGTGCATGTGAAGGACATCGCCAGGGCAGGCGAGGGGCTGGACGAGGACGGCTGGTCGGACGTTGGCCACGGCACGCTCGACTGGCCCGGCCTGTTCAAGGCGCTGCGTTCGAAGACCGCTGCCGAATATTACGTCATGGAGCAGGACAACCCGAACGATATCGGCCGTTTCGTACGTCGGTCGATCGCATCGGCCAAGGCCTGGTGAGCGGAGGGGACCATGGCGAAAAGACTCGGGATCGGCGTCATCGGCTGCGGCAACATCTCGGCCGCCTATTTCCGTCTGGCGTCGCTGTTTCGCGGCATCGAGATGCGGGCTTGCGCGGATATCAATATGGAGGCGGCGAAGGCGCGGGCGAAGGAGTTCAAACTGCGCGCCGAGACGGTGGACGATCTGCTCTCGGCGAAGGACATCGACATCGTCGTCAACCTCACCATTCCGGCGGTGCACTACGAGGTGTCGAAGCGTGTGCTCGACGCCGGCAAGCACGTCTATTCGGAAAAGCCCTTCGTCCTTTCGGTCAAGGAAGGGCTCGACCTGAAGAAGCGGGCCGGGAAAAACGGCCTGCGCATCGGCTCGGCGCCGGACACTTTCCTGGGCGGCGCACATCAGCTGGTGCGAAACCTGATCGACACCGGTAAGGTCGGAAAAATCACCAGCGGCACCTGCTACGTGATGAGCCACGGCATGGAACACTGGCATCCCAACCCGGATTTCTTCTTCCAGCCGGGGGCAGGGCCGGTGCTGGATATCGGCCCCTACTACGTCACCAATCTGATCCAGCTGATGGGACCGGTAAAACAGGTCGCCGCGGTCGCCACGACGCCGGCGGAAGAACGTACGATCCTGTCGAAGCCGCGCAGGGGCGAAAAAATCCCCGTCAACACGCCGACGACCATCCATGCGATTCTCCAGTTCGAGAGCGGCGCCGTGGTGACGCTGAACACGAGCTGGGACGTCTGGAGCCATGGCCACGCGCCGATGGAGCTCTACGGCGAGGCCGGCACCGTCTTCGTGCCCGACCCGAATTTCTTCGGCGGCACGGTCAGCTACACCAAGGGCGAATCGGCGGTGAAGGCGCTGCCGAAATGGGACCATCCCTTCGCCGTTGCCAACGAGAAGCATCCGCACGGCATGATGGCCAATTACCGCACCGCCGGCCTTGCCGACATGGCGCTGGCGATCTTGGAGGGCCGGCCGCATCGCTGCTCGATGGAACTGGCGCTGCACGCGGTGGACGTTATGACGGGCATCCTCAAGTCCGGCGAAACGGGTAAGTTCGTTGCCATGCAGACCACTTGCGAACGGCCGGCGGCGCTTGGGGTGAAGGAAGCAAAGGGACTCTTGGCGAAGAAGTAGCCTTGCCGTTTTATCTCGAACAGGTTGAATTGCAGGTGCGTCCTTCGAGGCTCGCTCCGTTCGCACCTCAGGATGAGGACCGTTTGGTGCGACCTCCGTGGTCAGCGTTTGCTCACGACCTCCCTCATCCTGAGGTGTGAGCGGAGCGAACCTCGAAGGACGCACCCGTAATTTTTCAACTGGAAGTATCTCATGCCCTATACCCCTGCCGAGAACCGCTATTCTTCCATGCTCTACAATCGCTGCGGGCGCTCGGGCCTG
Source organism: Mesorhizobium sp. 8 (assembly GCF_006351905.1). Taxonomy (NCBI): domain Bacteria; kingdom Pseudomonadati; phylum Pseudomonadota; class Alphaproteobacteria; order Hyphomicrobiales; family Phyllobacteriaceae; genus Mesorhizobium; species Mesorhizobium sp. 8. The sequence goes on along the minus strand of NZ_CP040914.1, from coordinate 2,313,785 downwards.
AAACTACCGGCGATCTCGCTCGGCCTATGGCACAATTTCGGCGACGACACGCCGCATCGCACCAAGCAGGCGATCGTGCGCAAGGCCTTCGACCTCGGCATCACCCATTTCGACCTCGCCAACAATTACGGCCCGCCGCCCGGTTCGGCCGAGCGCGCCTTCGGCGAGATCCTGCGCACCGATCTCGCCGGTTACCGCGACGAGCTGATCATCTCGACCAAGGCCGGCTACGAGATGTGGGCCGGCCCTTATGGCGAATGGGGCAACCGCAAATACCTGCTTGCCAGCCTCGACCAGAGCCTGAAGCGCATGGGACTCGACTATGTCGACATCTTCTATTCCCACCGTTTCGATCCCGACACGCCGCTGGAGGAAACTTGTGGGGCGCTCGATCATGCGGTGCGCTCGGGCAAGGCACTCTACGCCGGCATCTCCTCCTACAATTCGCAGCGCACGCGCGAGGCGGCCGACATCCTGCACCGGCTGGGCACACCCTGCCTGATCCACCAGCCGAGCTATTCGATGCTCAACCGCTGGGTGGAAGAGGACGGGCTGCTCGATACGCTGGAGGGGCTCGGCGTCGGCTCGATCGTGTTTTCGCCGCTGGCGCAGGGCATGCTGACGGACAAGTATCTCGGCGGCATCCCCGAAGGCAGCCGGGCCAGCCAGGGCAAGTCGCTCAGGACCGCCTTCATCAACGAGCGGACCGTCGCCAACATCAAGGCGCTGAACGCCATCGCCGGCAAACGTGGGCAGAGCCTGGCGCAGATGGCGCTGGCCTGGGTGCTGCGCGGCGGGCGCGTCACCTCGGCACTGATCGGCGCCAGCCGGCCAAGTCAGGTCGAAGACTGCGTCGGCGCGTTGAAAAATCTCGATTTCAGCGAGGCGGAACTGGCAGAGATCGACCGTTATGCACGCGAGGCCGACATCAATCTTTGGGCCGCGTCGGCCGAGCGCAAGGGGCCACCGCGGAAATAGATCGTTTCGCGGAAACGGTGAAACGATCTATCTCTTTGTTTTGGCCGCATTTGTGCGACGCCAAACGATTCCGTCTGGCTGCAAAATGCTCTAGGCAATCAAGACGGAAGCGGCGAGATTTCTCCCGCCGCCCGAAACCTGTTCTAAAAAAGCCCTACGTCTTCGGCTTCTGCGCGGTGCCGTTGCCCGGTGCCTTTTCCGGCGCAGGGGCCGGCATCTGCATCCTGGCCTCGACCCAGGACACGTAGTTACCGAGGCGAGTGTAGACGCCGTAGGCGTTCTTGTGGCCGCAGGCGGCGGTGCCGTCGGCCGGGCCTTCGCCCCAGGAGACGACGCCGATCTGCTCCGGCCCATCCTTGCCGTCGACGAACAGCGGGCCGCCGCTGTCGCCGTTGCAGGCGTCGCGCTGGCCGCTGGCCGTGCCGGCGCAGATCATGTTGGCCGTCAGCGGATCGCGCATGTCGGAAGCGATGGCCTCAGCGCCCGCCTCGATGCCTTTTTCCGAATAGCGCATGCGGCCGGCGAGCTGGCCGAGCGCCATCCTGAGGTCGCTGGCGTAGATCTGCTTGATGCCGCTGTTGCAGGCCGCGTTCGGCTCCAGGTCGAGGTCGGCGACCATCAGGTCGTTGGGGAAGGTGCCGTCCTCCATCATGCCCCAGCCGGTCACGGTGGTCTTGCCGCTATCGGGCGCGGCGGTGGCGCTGATCCTGATGATCGGCGCGTCGACGGGTTCAGCGAGCCGCAACAGGCCGAGGTCGTTGTCGAGCGTCTCGGTCGAATAGCCCTCGTGGACGACGACCTCGCTGACCTTGGCCCGTTTGCCTTCGGCGAGATGGGTGGCGCCGATCAGGATGGTCACCGAAGCCGGATCGATCGCCTCGCCGTTGTCGGACAGGCAGTGCGCCGCCGTCAGCACCCATTGCGGGGCGATCAGGCTGCCGCCGCAGAACTGGGCGTTGGGTTGCGAGTCGGCGCTCTCATCCAGCCGCTCGCTGGTCAGCAGCGCGACCTGGAACGGGTACTGCCCTTTCTCGGCCTCCTTGCCGCCGAAGACGCGATCGGCGCCGTCGGGATTTTCGGCCTTTGCCTTGTCGCGCGCCTCGGCGACGCGCTTCATCGGCGATACCGCCGCTTCCGGTTTGGCGGCGTCGGCATATGCGGCGCCACCGACCGCTGCCGTGGCTGCGAGCGCCAGCAGCGACGCGGCGGCGAGTGATGAAGCCCGGTCGATGCCCACTCGATTGATGCCCATCCGATTAATGAAAGTCACCTGTGTCCTCCTGAGACGGTTGTTCCCCCAAGGCAGGCGGCGTGCCGTTCGCTGCGGCGCGCCTCGTCGCTGGAATCCATGGATGTCCGTGCCCTGCCCGTTGCGGACCCTATAGCCCCCCGCGGGCTACGTGGAAGCGATTTGTCGTTTCCAAAATGGGAATATTTTGGGCAGACTGCGAAGGCGCGCCGGGGGTGAAGATACGGCCGCGATAAGGGGGATCGCGAGGGCGCCGGCATCTTCGAATGCCACCACGATCTCGACAACATTGTTCTGTTCTGATCCAGCCCTTGCTGACTTTTGGGAGAGTCTCAACGTGACAAAACTGACAAAGACCATCATTGCGTCCGCGCTTGTGTCGACGGCCATGTGGGCGTTGCCTGCCTCGGCGCAGCAGGCCGGCAGCGCCAATGCCGGCAACAGCGAAAGCATGCGTGACGTCGGCTCGGACGACTTCAAGCCGGGCCGGGCCAAACCGATCGCGCCGCCGAAGCTGAGCGAGGACGAAGCCAGCCGCGCCGCGCCGCTGACCGACGAGGAGACGGCGGTGAAGTCCTACGGCGTCGTTGGCAAGTCGTCCGACGGCAAGGCCATCAGGGAAGCGCCGAGCGAGGCGATCCGCAACCTCGTGATCGAGGAGATGAACGCACCGGCCGACGGGGGGCAATCCGGCGACGATGCGGCATCCGGGCCGCAGAAGACCGAAGATCCGGCACTGAACGAGGGCGACGAGGCGAACCGCCAGGTGTTCGGCGATGACGATCGCGTCCAGATCAAGAACACCAAGGTCTATCCGTTCAGCGCCATCGGTTATCTGGAAGCCAAGTCGCCCAAGACGGGCAGCTACGGCAGCTGCTCGGCGACGCTGATCGGTCCGCGCACGGTTCTCACCGCCGCGCACTGCCTTTACAGCCACGAGGACAAGGACTGGCTGGACGAGTTCCTGTTCGTGCCGGCGCTCAACGGCAGCACCGCCGACGACGCGCCGTTCGGCTCCTTCACCTATGACAGCGCCTATATCCTGCAGGGCTTCATCGACAACTATCAGGGCTATTACGGCTCGGTCGTGCCTTGGGATCTCGGCATCGTCACGCTGAAGCAGGACGTCGGCAACAGCTTGGGTTGGCTCGGCTATTCCAATTTCGACGATCTCGGCGACTTCACCGCCAACATTGTCGGCTATCCGGGCGATAAGCCGATGGGCACGATGTGGCGCGCCACCTGCGACGTGATGGCCGAGAACATCGGACCGGAGAATTTCGCCTACGATTGCGATACCTATCCGGGTTCCTCGGGCAGTTCGGTCTATGCCTACGACAACAAGTCCAAGCAGCGCATCATCGCCGGCGTGAACATCGCCGAAAGCCCGGATGCCAATACCGCCATCCGGCTGAATGCCGTCAATATCGAGTGGATCAACAGCCTCTGGAAGTAGGCCGGATGGCCGCCGGAACAGGCGATCCATCCATCTTTTCAGGACGGCGGCGGGGCGATCCGCCGCCGTCCCCGTACCCATCGGCAGCGGGTTGAAGGGCGGGCGACACCTCCATCGAAAGCCGCTCTTGCGCGGCACGGAAGCGCCGACTACGGTCGGTTATTCTTGGGGCATCCATTCGGGGGGACGGATGAAACGGGTAGCAATGCGGCTCCGGTCGGCACTTGCGGCAACGGCTTGTCTGCTTTGCGTGGCCATGCCGGCGACGGGCGCCGAAGAACAAGGAACGAGCATCGCAGGCGCGTGGGCCGAGAGGGTGCAGATTCTCTACGACGCCGAAACGCGCTCGGTGGCGCGCAGGCTGGTGCGGGTGTGGGATTTCCAGCCGCAGTTGAACCTCGATTTCGTCTGGGAGCCGGCAGCCGGCCCATCGCCCGGTGCGACGGTCGCGGCGGACGGGACCGTCGCCGGCAAGGGCAAGCTGGTGTGGCGCGTGCGCGGCTCGGCCAGCTACGATCCGGCGACGGTCTATTCGAGCTATTCCGGCGAGATGAAGGACGGCCGGCCCAACGGGCAGGGCCGGCTGGAAATCCGCACCGGCGAGGTGTTCGAGGGTCAGTGGGCCGCCGGCGTGCTCGACGGCCAGGGTCTCCATGTCGATACCGCCGGCAATCGCTACGAAGGCGGGTTCGTCGCAGGCCTGCCGAACGGCAAGGGTCGGTTGCTGTCGCGCACGGGCGAGATTTTCGAGGGGACGTTCGTCAATGGCCGCAAGGACGGCAAGGGCCGGACGCGGCTTGCGGGCGGCACCGTCTATGAATCGCAATGGGCGATGGGACGCGAGATCGGCGCCAACCGCCCCGACGTGCTGGCCGACGCGCGCGTGGGCGGCCTCATCAAGGCGCAGGCGGGCGGTGGCGACGCTGGCAAGGTCGAGATCGGCGTCGTCGTCGACGAGCGCATGAACCAGCAGTCGAATATCACTTATGAGGGGCTCGTCCGTGACGAGGATATCGCCATCTATCCGCAATATTACAAAGACGTGTGGAACGGCGGCGAGGTTCAGGTCGGCACGGACTATTATGAAGGCCCGGACTGGGAGAACGAGCGGGCCTTCGCCGAGGTCAGTCTCGACACTGCCGGCAATGGTCGTGTGAAGCTCAAGAACCTCGAAATGCGGGTCGCTTCCAGCGAGGCCTATCGCAAGCCGATGCTGTCGCTGAGCGAGCACAGCGGCTGCGTGGGTTTCCGGCCCGACTTCTCCATTGTGAACAACGGTTGGGGTGAAGCCAAGGATATGAAGGTGTCGATCCGCTTCAGACAATCAGACGCGGAAACCATGGAGTTCGTCGGCGACCCGAGCCCGACCTATACGGTCGACGTCGGGACTGTCGGCGACGGCGCGGATGTCTCGATCAAGAGCGTGCTGCTACAGGCGGGGGTCGATACGGCGGCGCTGGAGAAAGAGCGTTTCCCATGCCCCTCTCAGGACGCGTTCAACGTTTGCCGGCGCCAGGTTCTCAACAAGATCGATTTCGGCGAGCTTGCCGACTATGTGGGAGGTGGAGGGAACTTCATCGAGTTGGCCGGCGCCGGCACGCTCGACTATTCCTGGGCGGACGACTACGGCAATACCACGCGGCAAAGCGAGCCGTTCCAGTTGCGGCTCATGCTGGCCTTTCTGGAGACGCCGGAAGAGGTGGCCGAATGCGGCGACGGTTTCGGCGGCGCGCCGGAAGCGACGCGCTACCAGGACGTCGAGTTTCCCATCGACAAGCACGACTATGTCATACCGATGCCGGTGAGGGGCAACCGCAACATCAGTTCCTATACGGCGCGGCTGAAGATGTGGTCGTCGATGTCGTCGATTCACCGCTTTTCCATTGCCGCCGGATTCGCCGACGGTTCGGTGCGCGAAAGCAAGCCGGTGACGCTGTTCTACTTCCGTCCGAAGGAAAGCCGTTTCGAGAGCAAGGCGGAGCCGGACGCCTGTTATCTGCCCCGCGTCATCGGCGGCTGCGGCTGACAAAAGGCATAATTGTCCTGTGTCAGTTTCGGCCTAAGTCGAAATAGTTCGGCAAGGGAATGAGCCGGCAAAAGATCGTGCCCTGGGCGAAGACGCGCACCTCCAGCATGGCGCCAGACGCGCGGTCGGCGCCCTGGTCGAACAGGAAGTTGCCGAGCGAATAGACTTCCACCGTATCGCCGCCGCCGAGCGATATGAGCCGGCCGCTCGACACATGCGGATGGCCGCCGGCGACGATGGAGACGCCGCGCAGCCGCATCGCATCGGCCAGTGCGACCTCGCGGGCGGAGGGCCCGGTAACGTATTCCCGGCCCCAGTGCACGAAGGCGACGGTCGGGCGTGAGGCGTCCGGCCGCACCAGCCGGTCGAGCAGGGCAGGGGTGACGAGTTCCTTGAAGGTGGAGCCGTTGGTGTCGATGTCGGTCAGGCCGATGACATCGAGATCGGCAAGGGCAAGCACCTCGCCCTGGCCGAAATGCGCGATGCCGGCGGCATCGAGCGCGCCGACGGTTTCGCCATAGCCGGATGGCCCAATGTCGAAGGCGTGGTTGTTGGCCAGGCCGACCCCGACGACGTTCAGACGCTTCAGAAAATCGATGGTCAATTCCTGCGGCATGGCGAGTGTCATGCCGTCGATCGCCTCCGGCACGTTGGGCAGAACGACGCCTTCGAGATTGACCACCAGCGGCCGTCCGCCGGTGATGGACAGAACGCTGTCGATAATAGCGTCGGCGACGCCGTCGCGCAGCAGGACCTTCTTCATGGCGCGGCCGAAATTCACGTCGCCGGCGAAGTAGGTCAGCCTGTCCTGTGGCCGCGTCGGATTGTTGAAACCGGCGCCGAACGCGCCGAACAGCACGACCATGTAGCTGGTGGTGCGTTGCTCATGAGCTGGTGAACGCTCCTGCGAATTCTCGTTGGCGACGACGAGGGGGCGGGCGCCGAACAGTTCTGCCTGCAACCTGGTCTGGACATACAGGGCGCCGACGGAATCGGCATGGCTTGGCTGGTTGAGTGTCGCGATGCCGTCGAACGCGCCGGCGGCAAGCAAGTTGAGCGTCTGCTGGTCGAAGCGGCGGGCCTCGTGCTGCGGCAGGAAATGGGAGAAGTCGGTGGATTCGACGACAAGCGTATCACCGTCGACGATGGGCTTCAGCGTCTCGGCCAACCTGTCCCAGTCGGCGCGCTTCGCCTTGGCCGACATGGCGACTGGCACGACCTCGGCTTCTGGAAAATAGTGCCTCAGGAAAGGCAGCAGGGCGAGCACGCCATGTTCCTCGGAAAACAGGCAGGAAACTTGCACCATATCGGCATGTCGCGTCAGCAGGGCGACGGCGTCGCGATCTGTCTTCACCGGGCCAAGGACGGTGTCGAAACCATGTTGCGTGGTGGCGAACGGCTTTTTGGAACGGTGAAAGTGGTCGGGTGCGAGAAGCACGATGCGCTTGTAGGAAAAGCCGGAGGCGGCATGGATGCCGAGCGCCATGAGGTCGGCCGCCAGCAGATGGTGCGGCACGGTGATGCCGGTGAGCCGCCTGTTCGACGTCTGCGTATCGGCGACAGCAGCGACGGCCCGCTGGAATTGGCCTGCGTCATCGTAGAAAGGGCCGAAATTGCCTGCTGCGGGCGGGCAGACGGGGGCAGCGCGTGCGAGCAAGGGAAACAGCAGGGCAAGGAAGAGGACGATCAGCCCGGCTGCGTTCAGCCGGTTTTCGGTCATGCGTGGTTTGCCGGGCTTGGGACGACTCACGGCTCTGCCAGCACGATGTTCTCCACCCCGCCGACATAGTAGAACGGCTTCTGCTGCGACTGGGTGAGGCGCACGACTTCCTTGGAGATGTAGTCCGCCAGCCCAAATAGCGTGACGCCGCTGTCGGAGGTCCTGGCCTTGCCGCGCAGGCCTTCCAGCACGGAATAGGTGAAGACGCCGTGGCCGAGTTCCGGCAGCTCGGCGGCGGTGTTGTTGGCGGCGGTGGCCGAGAAGACGACGATGCGGGCGTCCTGTGCGTCCTTTTCCAGCCGCGGGTTGAAGGCATTGGCGGCATGGCATGTGTCGAGCAGCATGAAGCGCATGCCCTTGGCGCGCTCGACCGATTTCTGGATATCCGACCAGTCCACCAGCGAGGAGCGCTTCCAGCGTTCGGCGTCCTGCTTGCGGCCGTCGGTGGGGATGAAATAATAGTCGTCGTCGATGTTGATGCCGTGGCCGGCGACGAAGACGATGCTCGTGTCGTTCTCGCCGGGCTTGTCGAGGAAATCGGCGAGCTGGTCGTCGATCGTGTCAGAATCCGGCTCCAGCACCTCGCCGCTGCCGGCGAGCGCGGCGCTGTCGATGGTCGCGACCTTGTTGACCAGAACCAGCGATTCCATCGAGGAAAAGAGCGGCGCGCTCTTTTCCATCACCACCTTGAGGAAGCCGGTTGCGTCGTCCACCGGGTAGCGCAGGTCGCATGGGCGGCCGCCGCAGGCGTCGGTGAGGAACGGATATTTGTCGACGCCGATGACGGCGAGGTAAAGCTTGCCCTTGTTGGCCGCCTTTTCCTTCTTGCGGGCTAGCGCGGTGACCGAACGCTCGGTGAGATAGCCGAATTCGTTGGTGCCGGTGATGCGGATGGTGTTCTCGCCGTCCTCGACCGGCACTTCGACGACGGTCGTGGCGCCGCCGTCGGCTGAGCGTGCGGTGAAGGCGCCGATGTTGCGGCTGTTGGACAGGATGGAGAAATCGGCGACGTCGGCGCCGCCTTCCCTGGTGCCGGTGATCTCGACGGCGACGAAGCCGTCGCGAACGCCGGACTGATCAGCGGCGACACGCGCCTGGAACTCGGGCGGCTTGCGTTCCAGGAGCTTCTGCAGCTCGCGGTCTACGCCGGGCCTCAGTTCCTTGATGGCGTCCTCGGCGCTGCGCAGGATGATGGCGCGGCGCACGATCTCCGGGCTCCACAGATAGCGCTTGAGCTGGTCGCAGCGAATGTAGCGGCCTTCGCGGTCGCGTCCCTGGTTGACCTGCCAGCCGATCAGCCTGTCGCCGTCCGGCGAGGAATAATAGTAGCCCTGCGGGGTCCAGGCGATCCATTCGGAACCGGCGAAGAACATCGAGACGATCAGCTTGCGGGTCTTGAGGTTCCACAGCCGCAGCGTCTGGTCGGCGCTGCCGGTGACCAGCAGGCCGGCCTTCTCCGCCGCAGCCATGGCATGGATTTCGCCGGTATGGCCGGTGAACTCGCCCGATACGCGTGCCGTCTCCGTGCGGTATTCAAGCAGCGTGCCGTCCGTGCCGCCGGTGATCAGGCCGAGGCCGTCGCGGATCAGCGTGAAGGCGACATGTGCATAGCCGTTCTGCGGTGTGTTCTCGATCGCATGCGCCGGCTTGCCGCCGTTGCCGATCTCCAGCACCGCGTTTTCCAGTCCTTCCTTGCCGCCGGGCTTCGCCTTCAGCGACCACTGGCCGACGGTCATTTGCGCGCGCAGGAAGCCGTCCTGCCGCTCCACCGGCATGGGGCTGTCGAAGAAGCGATCGGCATTCGGCAGCGCCAGGGCCGCAGTCAGAGTGCCGAGTTCGGCAGGGCAGGCGACCTTGTCGGGGCAAGGATTAGCGTTGCCCCATGCCACGGTGCCGCCCGCCGCGTCGATGCCGACCGCCGTCACCGGCTGTCCCTTGCCTTGCAGCACCGCCTTCTGCTCGCCTGTCGCCGGGTCCCAGATCTGAATCGAATGGCGGGTGCCGCCGGCGGTGGCCACCAGCGAGCCGTCGGCATTGGCGGTGCTGGCGAAGACGGTGCCGTCATGGCCGGCATAGGTCAGCACCTGTTCGCCACTCTCCACGTTCCAGACGACGGAGCGGTTCCTGTCGGCGCAGCGGTAGCCGCAGGAGGCGACGAGCCGCGTTCCCCTGGCGGCGAACGTCAGTGAGCCGATGAAGAAATTCTGCTTCGGCATGGCGCGGACAAGCGTGCCGTCCGCCGCGCGCCAGACCTGCACCGTGCCGTCGGCCGAACCGGTGGCGAACTGCGCGCCGTCCTGCGAGACGGCGAGCGCCATCACCGGCGTGTCGCGCAACGGTTCGGCCTCGTCGGCAAGGGCGATTTCCTCGCCGTCCTCGAGTCTCCACAGGCGGATGCCGTTGTCGGTCGTTGACGCTGCCAGCCGCGTTCCGCCGGCGGCGAAGGCCAGCTTGTCGAGATGCCAGGAATCGGCGTCGAGCGTCCTGTCCTCGGCCCACCCGCTTGCGGCTGTGTCGTCGCGCCGCCATAGATAGACCATGCCGTCGGCACCGCCGGCCGCCAGCCTCTGGCCGTCAGGGGAGAAGGCGAGATCGTAAATCTCGTATTGCGGACCTTTCAGGACCGCAGCCATGCGCCCGGTCGAGAAATCGAACAGGCGCACGTCGCCATAGGGCGGCTTGTCGCCGATCCCGGCGCCGAAATAGCCCCCGGCGGCGACGGTTCTGCCATCGGGCGAGACGGCGACCGCGTAGACCTTGCCGTCCGGTCCAGGGCCCATATAGCCGCGGATGGTACGCAGCGTCACGCCGCTCTGCCAGTCCCATATGCGGATGGTTTTGTCGTCGGATGCCGAGACGAGCTCGTCGCCGCCGGGCGTGAAGGCGAGATCGGTGATGCGCGCTGTGTGGCCGCCGGCATCGAGGTCGAGACGGAAATCGGCACCATCCTCGGCGCGGGCAGGCGCGGCGACGAGCAGGATCGAGGCTGCCAGTAGAAGACATATGGTTGGGATACGTCTTAGCCAGCTTCCCACGGCGCGGTCCTCAGAGCCCGAATAACGAGGAAGGCTCTTCCTCGTTGACATATTTCTCGATCGGCAGGGCATAGGTGGCGGCCCCTGTCTTCCGCTGCTTGCCGACATAACCAGAGAAGTAGCTCCAGAACGAGACGGCGTAGTCGCGGAAATAGGCGTCCGCCATCTTGCGCGAGCACAGGCCGCCGTCGACGCAGAAGGACAGCCGGTTGAGGAAATAGACGATGCGGTCGAAGTCGGCGGCGAAATCCGCCAGCGGCTGGGTGCCGCCGTCCGCCGTCATCGCCTGGATGCCGATGCGCTGGCGATAGATCGACTGCTCGGTCGGGCTGGGCGACTGGCCGAGCAGGTTGGCGTATTTCTCGTTCAATCCGGTAAGCCGCGCCCTGACGGCCTGCTGCGCCTTCTGATAGTCGCCCTGATCCCACAGTTCGACCATGCGCATGGTCTGCGCCACGCGCTGTTCCTCACGCTGGGCAAGGTACTGGTAGACGGAGAAGATCGCGCCCACGACAAGGCCGATGCGCACGAACAGGCCGGCCCAGGCGTCGACCCGGATGCGCCAGTCGCTGTCGTTGAACGGTGTCTCCTTCTTCGCTGAATGCGCCGACTTTTCCGCGGCGACGTCGCCGGGCTGCTCTTCCGGCTTGGCGGTTGCCTCCTTGGACATGGTCAGCGCCAACGCGCTCGACGGCTTGCCCGCATCCCGCCTTGCTTCCTTCGTTCCCGATCCGCTCATTGGCAACTGCCCAGTTCGATCCTGGCCGAGGGGTCGAGCACCAGGCCGGGCTCCTCGAGTTTCTTCTTGAGGCAGCCGAGCTGCGCACGCGAGATCATGAACTGCGTATCGGGCTCGACCGCTCCGCTCTCGGGCGTCGGCAGGGCTTCGACGATGCCGCGCGATCCGCATTGCGAGAGATCAACGGCGACGGCCGCTCCATCACCCTTTTCCAACTGGTCGTACTGTTCCAGGAAGCAGTCGGCCAAGCTGGAATTGGTGACGATCGACTGGGCGCACAGGCCACAGGCCTCGTCGGCGTTGACGCCTGTCAGAATAAAGGCCGCCATGGCGAGGCCGAGGCCGGCGTTGCGCACACGGGATAGGAGCATGGCTTTCACAAGGCACCTCTCGTTTCACTGTCAGGGGCCGCATGCGCCAGCAAACGGCCCCATATCGATGTCGATGGTCTTGGCAACCGGCGACCGGCCGGTACAGAAAGCGTCAGGAGCGGGGCATCGTCTCCACCGGGAAGATCATCACCGCGCCCTTGGAGCCCTTGTTGTCCGACATCTTCATGACAGAACGGGTTGCCGGCGCCATGCCGATGTCGGCCAGCATTTCGGAGAAGCCGGCCGGGCCGGCGCCGCGCGTGGCTGCCGGCACGCCGTCCTGCGCCAGGAAGGAAAGATCCTCCTTCTCCTTCTGCGATGGGGCCGCGGTCAGCACGGCGATCATGCGCTCCATGCCGAAGCTGGTGTCGGTGAACGCGAACAGGCCTTCCTCCCATTTCGCTTCGGAAGCCAGCCGCTCGGACACGATATGGGCGATGGAATAGTCGGAACCGACGTAAAGCACGTTGAGATCGATCAGGTCGTTGGATTTGTTGACGACCTTCACGTGCATCTCGTCGCCGGGCGAGACGCGCGGCACGACGGACGCTTCCAGCTGCTCCGGCGTGTCGGCGCCTTCCCGCTTGATCAGGAACTGGACCTCGACTTCTTCAGGACGGTAGTCATTGGCTGCGGCAAGCCGCGACAGGCCTGTGGCGCGGAAGATGGTGGTGAGGTTCTTGGCCGTCGTCTCCAGCAATTTCTGGCGCTCGTCGGCATGGATGATGATGAGCGGCGGCCGGGCACCGTTGCTGGTCGTCACGTCGCCCGATGCCGGCAGGAACCACAGCGCCGGCTTGTCGGTGGCGTCGGTCGCGGTGCCGGCAATAGCGTTCTCGCGCAGCACCGCCAGCCGCAGCTCGGCGGCCTTGCCAGCCTCTACCAGCTTGATGTTGAAGCCGCTGTCCTTCTTCGCCGCCAGTTCGTCGAGCATGGAATTGACCAGAGCCGTCTCGGTGTCCAGTCCGTCGCTCGACGACGGCCGTGCCACCGCCAGCGTGTAGTCCACCGCCAGTTCGGCCACACGCGCATAAGCGCCGTTGGGAATGTCGGCGATCTTCAGTGCCGGCTTGCCGTCGAACTCGATCGGCTTGATCTTGCTTTCCAGGTTCCGGGCCGATGTGACCTCGAGATAGCCGACCGCATCGGCGATGGGCGACAGCGCCGAGGGGAGGATCGCGAGTTTGCTGCCGGGGTTGAGGTGATGCAGCAGGCCGCCCTTGATGGTGGCTGCATCGCCCTTGACCACGATCGGCCATTGATGGGCGGCATCGGTCTTTTCGGTGCCGAAGACCGGCGCGTCCAGTTCACCCTCGAACAACGGCGTCGGGCGGGTGCGTCCGTCGGCGGCGTATTGCTGCAGCACGGCCTGACCGAGCTGGCGATAGGTGATGTTCGGGTTTTCGGCCAGCTTCGCCATGATTGTGAAGGTGAACAGACCGAAGCGCGTGGCGCCCTCGGCGCCCTTGGGCAGCGGCATTTCGGGCGTCGTCTCCACCGTCTGCGCGGCGTAGAAGGCCACCATCTTGCCCTTGGTACTCGGCTCCGCACCCGTCGGCGTCAGGTTGAAGCCGACCTGACGGCCACCATCCGCTTCGAGTGCGCGCGATGCCGCAGCGCTTGCCTCGTCGTAGACCGTCTGCGCCGCGGCGCGCGCCGCTTCATCGCCGCCGACCAGGTCGGGGAATTCCACCTTGCGCTCCATCTCGTCGTCGACGAGGACGGCGCGGGTCGCGGTGCCGGAATGGCAGCAGTCGAAGACGACCCAGACGAAGGCGCCCTTGGCGCGGATGGCATCAAGCGCGTCGCGGATTTCGTCGTCGACCAGTGCGTTCGGCACGCCGCTCGCGCGGTCGGCCCATTTCTGGATATCGACCGGCAGGAAGATCTCGTCGAGGCCGTCCGTCTCGTCGCCGGCCTGGCGCTCCGGCTGCTGGGCGCCGTGGCCCGAAAGGTGGAGATAGACGAAATCGTCGCGCTGCACCTTGGCGGCGAGATCGGTGAAGGCCGCGGTGATCGCCGCATGAGTGGGCGGGCCGCTGGCGCCCTCGACGTCCTTGGCCAGCAGCGTGATGTTGTCCGCCTCGAATTTCACCGGCGCCGGAGCGTTGTTGATAAGATAATCGCGCACGAGGCCGGCGTCGTGCTTCGGCCCGATCAGCCACGCCTTCTTCGGCAGGTTGTCGTAGTCGGTACAGGCAACAAGCAGTGCGTGGTAGGTGCGCGCGGCAGCGCGCGCCCGGAATGACACCATGCCCGCCATTGCCGCCGCCGCCGAACCGGCGAGCAGCGTACGCCGCGTCAGTTCAATCATGATCGTTTCCCCCGAAACCCATCAATCTTCCCAAGCAATTCGAGCTTGGACAAGGATTTTGGCAGTATTTGGGAAGTTTTCACACTCGGCAAGCGGCAAAGAGCTTACCCGCCTGGCGTGCGGATCGGCACGGCGGTGGTAAAATCGCCCGATCATCGCTATGTCAGGGACGCGGTGTCGCTCATCCTGACGGCGACGGAGCGAGAACTGGACCATGACGGCAAGGGCGACACTCACCAAGAACCAGCTCAACGTGCTGGAAAAGCTGGAGGCGGCGAGCGCGCCGCTCAGTGCCTACACGCTGCTCGACCAGTTGCGCGAGCGCGGTTTTCGCGCCCCCTTGCAGGTCTACCGGGCGCTGGATGCGCTCATCAAGGAAGGTTTCGTGCATCGGCTGGAAAGCCTGAATGCCTTCGTCGCCTGCTCGGAACCGCACGATCACGGCCATTCCATGACCGCCTTTGCCATCTGCGACACATGCGGGCAAGTGCAGGAGTTTTCCGACGACACCATCGGCCACCAGCTTGACGACTGGGTGCGGGCCGGCGGCTTCGTGCCGAAGAAGGCGGTGATCGAATTCCGCGGCACCTGCGGAAAATGCCGGGCCGAGGCCGCCTGACGGCACTTGATCCTCTTAGTCGCATTTGTACGACGCCGGACGTGACCGCCCGGCTCCAAAATGCTCAATGCGCCTCGTCCCAGTTGTCGGCAGCGCGTGCGTCGACCTGAAGCGGCACCGACAGCGATACCGCCGGCATCGCCGCATTCTCCATGACGGCCTTCACCACCGGGATGGTCGCGTCGACCTCAGCTTCGACCGTCTCAAAGATCAGTTCGTCATGCACTTGCAAGAGCATGCGGGCGCCGAGATTGGCCTTCAGCAGAGCGTCGTCCATGCGGATCATGGCACGGCGGATGATGTCGGCTGCGGTGCCCTGCAGGCGGGCATTGATCGAGGCGCGTTCGTTGAAGGCGCGCAGCGATGGGTTGGCCGCGCGGATTTCGGGATAGTGGATGCGGCGGCCGAACACGGTCTCGACATAGCCGTTCTCGCGAGCGAAGGCCTTCGTCTCGTCCATGTAGTCGCGGATGCCGGGGAAGCGCTCGAAGTATTTCTTGATGTAGGCGCCGGCTTCCTCGCGCGGGATGGAGAGCTGGTTGGCCAGGCCGAAGGCGGAAATGCCGTAGATGATGCCGAAGTTGATCGCCTTGGCGCGACGGCGGACTTCCGACGGCATGCCTTCGACCGGAACGCCGAACATCTCGGAAGCGGTGATGGCGTGGATGTCGGCGCCGTCCGCGAAAGCCTGCTTCAACTGCGGGATATCGGCGACATGCGCCAGCACGCGAAGCTCGATCTGACTGTAGTCGGCCGAGATCAGCTTGTGGCCTGGCTCGGCGATGAAGGCGGTACGGATCTTGCGGCCTTCGGCGGTGCGCACCGGAATGTTCTGAAGGTTCGGATCGGAAGACGACAGCCGTCCGGTCGTCGTCGCGGCCAGTGCATAAGACGTATGGACGCGTTTCGTTTCTGGATTGATGAAGCCCGGCAGGGCGTCGGTGTAGGTCGATTTCAGCTTGGTGAGCTGGCGCCAGTCGACGATCCTGCGCGGCAGTTCGTGGCCTTCGGCGGCGAGGTCTTCCAGAAGCTGCGCCGAAGTGGACCATTGTCCGGACTTGGTCTTGGAGCCGCCCGGCAGGCCCATGCGACCGAACAGAATGTCGCCGAGCTGCTTGGGCGAGCCGATGTTGATGCGTTCGCCGATCAGTTGATAGATGTCCTCTTCCAGCCGGGCGGCGCCCTGGGCGAGGTCACCCGAGAGGCGGGAGAGAATCTGCCGGTCGACGGAGATGCCGCGCTGTTCCATGCGCGCCAGCACCGGCACCAGCGGCCGCTCCAGCCGCTCGTAGACCGAAACGAGGCCCTTGGCGGCGAGGCGCGGCTTCAGCACCATCCAGAGCCTGAGCGTCACGTCGGCGTCCTCGGCGGCGTAGCAGGTCGCCCTGTCGAGCGGCACCTGATGGAAGCCGATGAAGCTCTTGCCGGAGCCGGCGACGTCCTTGAAGGGGATCGTCTTGTGGCCGAGCCATTTGTCGGCCAGGAAATCCATGCCGTGACCGCCTGTGACGCCTGCGTCGAGCACGTAGGAGATCAGCATCGTGTCGTCGTAGGCCACGACGTCGACGCCGTGACGCTGCATGATGACGAGGTCGTATTTCAGGTTCTGCGCGATCTTGAGGACCGACCTGTCCTCCATCAGCGGCTTGATCGCGGCAAGCGCCTCGCGAATCGGAATCTGGCCGTCGACCAGCCCGCCGCCGAGAAGATCGTCCTGGCCGTTCTTGTGGCCGACCGGCACATAGCAAGCGTGGCCGGGTCGGATGGCGAGCGAGAAGCCGCAGAGTTCCGCCTGCATGGGGTCGAGCGAGGTGGTTTCGGTGTCGAAGGCGACGATGCCTGCCTCGCGCGCTTCCTCGACCCAGCGCTGCAAGGTCGGCAGATCGCGGACGCAATGATAGGCGTTGACGTCGATCTTGTCGGCGGTGGCGGCTTCGGCGCGCAGGGCCGACAGCAGGGAAGGGGTGTCGCCTTCTTCCTTAGCGGCCGGGCTCATCGCCGCCGCATCGCCATTGCCTTGCGAGGCCGCTGCCGGGACCTCGGCACCGGCACCCACATCGGGCCCATGCGCGGTGTCGGCGCGTTCGACCGAGATCGACGCGGCCTCGACCTCGCCGATCTCGGTGCCGGTCGCTTCGGCGACCCGCCGCGTCAGCGAGGTGAATTCCATCGCTTTCAGGAAGGCGATCAGCTTCGGCCCGTCGGCGGGATCGAGAACAAAGTCGTCCAGGCCTTCGCCGGCCGCGGTCGGAACATCGGTCTTCAGCGTCACCAGTTCGCGCGAGATGCGCGCCTTGTCGGCGTTGTCGATGATCGACTGGCGGCGCTTGTCCTGCTTGATCTCGCCGGCGCGCTCCAGCAACGTGTCGAGATTGCCGAACTGTTCCAAGAGTTGCGCGGCGGTCTTCGGGCCGATGCCCGGCACGCCAGGCACGTTGTCGACCGAATCGCCGGTCAGTGCCTGCAGGTCGATCATCTTTTCCGGCGGCACGCCCCACTTCTCGATGACCTCGGGAATGCCGATCTGGCGGTCCTTCATCGGGTCGTACATGCCGACGGTCGGGCCGACCAGCTGCATCAGGTCTTTGTCGGAAGAGACGATGGTGGTGTCGCCGCCGGCTTCGCAGGCGAGCCGGCAATAGGTGGCGATGAGGTCGTCGGCCTCGAAGCCCTCCATCTCGACGCAGGGCAGGCCGAAGGCGCGGGTGGCCTCGCGGATCAGGCCGAACTGCGGGATCAGGTCTTCCGGCGGGGCCGAGCGGTTGGCCTTGTATTCGGGATAGAGTTCGTTGCGGAAGGTCTTGGAGGAATAGTCGAAGATGACGGCGAAATGGGTCGGCGTGACGCCGACGTCGGTGTTGCGCGCTTCGCGCAGCAGCTTCCAGAGCATGTTGCAGAAGCCGGAGACGGCGCCGACCGGCAGGCCGTCCGACTTGCGCGACAGCGGCGGCAGCGCGTGATAGGCGCGGAAGATGTAGCCGGAGCCGTCGACGAGGAAGAGGTGATCGCCTTTTTTCATGGCGTCACCGATAGCGCGGCCGGGCGGCGCGGTCCATGGCAAACGGCCCGACGAGGCACGGTTACGGCAACGTCCTGACAGGAGTCGTCAGGACCTCACGGGCATATTACAAAGATGTAATCTTCGTGCCCTTGAATCGCCACGTTCCCAGACACAGATAGCAGGCATCGGCAGTTTTCGCCGAAGTCCGGAGCAAGGCCCGTCCCCCGCCTATACCGGACACCTGCGGCAGCCTATCCCCCTCTCCGGGCTGCCGCAACGTTTCGAGTAGGACCGCCGTGGTTTCCCCCTCCGCCACGGCGGTCTTTTTTTGCCTCGAAAGACCTCGCCTCTGCTTTTCCGGCATGGCCCAATCGCACCGGGCTTTTCGTTTGCGATCAAGCCCATTAGGGTTGCGCCGCAAATCTGAAAGGCCCTTTACTCATGTCCGCAGTTTCCCCCGTCCTCGACCGTCTCGATAAAAATCTCGACCAGAGCCTCGACCGGCTTTTCAAGCTGCTCAGGATCAAATCGATCTCCACCGATCCGGCTTTCGCAGCGGACTGCCGAAGTGCTGCCGAATGGCTGGTTGCGGATCTGAAGACGATCGGCTTCGACGCCTCGGTCAGGACCACGCCCGGCCATCCGATGGTGGTGGCGCATCACGACGGTCCGGCCGGCAGCCCGCATATCCTGTTCTACGGTCATTACGACGTGCAGCCGGTCGACCCGCTGGAGCTGTGGGAGGACGATCCGTTCGATCCGAAGGTCAAGGAGATGGAGCCGGGCCGCAAGGTCATCACCGGGCGCGGTTCGTCCGACGACAAGGGGCAGCTCATGCTGTTCGTCGAAGCCTGCCGCGCCTGGAAGGCGGTGCATGGCTCGCTGCCGTGCCGCATCACGCTGCTGTTCGAGGGCGAGGAGGAGAGCGGTTCGCCGTCGCTGAAGCCGTTCCTTGAGGCCAATGCCGAGGAACTGAAGGCCGATTTCGCGCTGGTCTGCGACACCGACATGTGGAACCGCGAGACGCCCTCCATCTGCACCTCGCTGCGCGGGCTGGTGGGCGAGGAGGTCGTCGTCAAGGCGGCCAATCGCGACCTTCATTCGGGCATGTATGGTGGCCCGGCGGCCAACCCGATCCGCATCCTTTCGAAGATCCTCGCCGACATCCACGACGAGACCGGCCGCATCACCATCCCCGGCTTCTACGACGGGGTGGAGGAAACGCCCTCGCAAGTGCTTAAGGCGTGGGAGTCGCTCGGCGAGACCGCGAAAAGCTTCCTCGAGCCGATCGGCCTGTCCATCCCGGCCGGCGAGAAGGGCCGCTCGGTTCTGGAAATGGTGTGGGCGCGGCCGACGGCCGAGTTCAACGGCATTTCCGGCGGTTACGAGGGCAAGGGCTTCAAGACGGTGATCGCAGCACAAGCATCTGCGAAAGTGTCGTTCCGGCTGGTCCACAGCCAGGACCCGAAGAAAATCCGGACCGCCTTCCGGCAGTTCGCTTCCGAGCGCCTGCCGGCCGACTGCCGTATCGAGTTCCACCAGCATGGCGGATCGCCGGCGATCCAGCTTGCCTACGATTCGCCGTTCCTGACCAAGGCGCGCAATGCGCTGACCGAGGAGTGGTCGAAGCCGGCGGTGACGGTGGGCAGCGGCGGTTCGATCCCGGTGGTCGGCGATTTCCAGACCTATCTCGGCATGGAATCGCTGCTGGTCGGCTTCGCGCTTTCGGATGATCGCATCCACTCGCCCAACGAGAAGTACGACCTCAATTCCTTCCACAAGGGTCAGCGTTCCTGGGCGCGCATCCTTGAGGCGCTGACACGCTGAGGGCCGGGCGATGACGAGCACCATCCGCTTCCACAAGGGCGATCTGCCCGATCTTTCGCACTACGATGTCGAGGCGGTCGCCATCGACACCGAGACGCTGGGGCTGAACCCGCATCGCGACCGGCTGTGCGTGGTGCAACTTTCGCCCGGTGACGGCAGCGCCGACGTGGTGCAGATCGCGGCCGGCCAGCGGCGGGCGCCGAACCTCGCCGCATTGCTGCGCAACCGCCGGATCACCAAGCTGTTCCACTACGGCCGTTTCGACATCGCCGTGCTCTACCACGCCCTCGGCGTCATGGCCGAGCCGGTGTTCTGCACCAAGATCGCGTCGAGGCTGACGCGCACCTACACCGACCGGCACGGACTGAAGGATATCTGCAACGAGCTTCTCGGCGTCAGCCTGTCGAAGCAGCAGCAGTCATCCGACTGGGCGGCGGACACGCTTTCGCCCGAACAGCTAGAATACGCCGCCTCGGACGTGCTCTACCTGCACCGACTGCGCGACGTGCTGGCGGGCCGGCTTGCCCGCGACGGACGCGCCAAGGAAGCGGAGGCGTGTTTCCGTTTCCTGCCGACGCGGGCGAAACTCGACCTTATGGGCTGGGCTGAGGAAGATATCTTCGCCCATAGCTGACGGAACCCGGATGCGGCATCCGCGTTGTGTCGCGCGGATGAATTTGAGGGGATTGCCATGACCGAGCGCAAACCGATCGCCAGCGCGCCGAAGGACGGCTCGCAGGTCACCGTCTCGTGGACGGACGGGGACGGGGTGACCAGCGAGTCGCTGGCGCGCTGGGAGGACGGCGGCTGGTGGACCTATATCGACAGCGACACCAAGAAACGGATCGAGCCGTCGAGCTGGCGGCCGGCTTCCGACGACGACGCGTAAGAGGGCCGCTGGCGCGCCGGCACGTTTTTCAATAGGTTCGGCATCGTTGCAACCGGAGAGCGATTCGGTGCTTCAAGCGCCGCCGCCGCTCCGCACAAGGAGGGAATACCATGGGCGTTGAAAGCCTCATCGTCTTTCTCATCATCGGTGCCATCGCCGGCTGGCTCGCCGGCCTCATCGTCAAGGGCTACGGCTTCGGGCTGCTCGGCAACATCGTCGTCGGCATCGTCGGCGCGCTGATCGCCGGATGGCTGTTTCCGGCGCTCAATATCAGTCTGGGCTCGGGTATCGTGGCGGCGATCATTCATGCCGCGATCGGCGCCATCATCCTGCTGGTGCTGATCCGGCTGGTGAAATCCGCCTGACGCCGGCCTGCGAACGAGGGAGCGCGCCGTGAGCCGGAATATGCTTTACCTCCTCATCGGCGCGCTCGTCGTCGTGGTCATCGTGCTTGGCGCCTATATCTGGCGCCAGGAAAGCAAGCCCGAAGGTGTCGAACTCAAGATCGACGACAACGGCATATCGATTCAGAAGAATTGATTTTCCAAAGCGGCAGCAAAGGCGGCGCGCGGCTGAGCCCGCTCTTTGCACCCTGACGCCCGTTAGCTGGCGTGCCGCATTGTCCCGCGCCGTTCCGCTACCACCGGCGAAGGGCCGCCATCGACCAGAAGGCCGGTGATGCGGGCAAAGCCGGCAAAGGACTTGCGGGCTTCTTCAGCGCTCATCTGGGATGCCATCGCGGCCGTGCAGCAATTCAGGGCGCAACGATAGACCGGCCCGCGCCGTCCCTTCGGCCATTCGCGCAGGAACACCATCGCATCCGCCACGCTGTCGATCTCCTCGACCGGATGTCCATGCCCGCGCGATAGCCGCACCGGAGAAAAGAATTGCAGGCGATTCATCGACTTCCTCCCAGAAGCTGCGAAAAGACGACCGCAGATTGTCCGCTAATGCTCCGACAACGCGCTGGAATAAATCCGGTTCCCCTCGCATCGATAAATTTCGTCGCATCAATGGCGGAGTTCCTTGCGCGTCATTGACGGCGAATTTTTGTCATCCATGGAAATTGCTGACACAAAAAAGACCGCCCGGCTGGCGGGCGGTCTTTCCTGAAAACGCCGGTTATCTGACAACGTAGACGATCCTGCGCGAATGCGCGTCCACGAGCACCGGCTGGCCGTTGATATAGGCATAGCGGTAGTCGTAGTCAGGGATTTCGGCCAGCGATACCGTGTCGGGCAACCCGGCGCCGACAACGACCTCACCGTCAAGATAGACGGGTTCCGTGCGGTGCGCCGTGACATAGGTGCGGACCGTTTGGGGCGGGGGCGTGATCGTGCCGGCGGCGCCACCGGCCACCGTACCCGCGGCACCGCCGATTGCGGCGCCAACCGGGCCGCCGGCCACCGCGCCGATGATGGCGCCGGTCACGCCACCGGCCATTGCACCGGCATCGCCGTTGCTTATGCGGGCGGGCGCTTCAACCACGGCGATCCCCGCATCGGGGGAGCGGTCGGTAAGGACGACCTGCGTTCCGTTGGAATCCATGGCGAGATAGTCCGAATAGGCCCAGGCGTCTTCCGAGCCGGTGCTGACGTTGCACCATTTGCCCTGGTTGATGCAGCCCTTGACCATGGTGGACTGGCCCGCGCCGATGACGCCGACGACCGGGTACTGGGATCCGGGGCCTGCGCGCAGATTGAGATCGGTCGTCGCGACCACAGCAGTGTCGGCGAGCGCAAAAGAGGTCATGGAAAGCCCGAGGGCCGAAGCTAGCAGAAGTGTTTTCATGACGTCGTCTCCTGTTGATCCCTCGGCGGGTAAACGAGGTCTTCCTTTTTTAGTTCCTGCTTTAAGGCTCCGCGAGAAAGCTCGGCTGGATGACGACGCGGGCCTCGATAAGCTTGCGCGGAGCCTGTCGGGGCCGATGCCTGGAGTCGCGAGAGCCATCGTGAATTTAAGAATTCGTCAAGGATTTCAAAGTGCTGGTAAACCGTTGCCTTAACCCGCCCTTAAACCGCCGCATCTACCCTTCAACCGGGACGCCATCGGCACGGGGACGAAAGGGCAGCGCATGGCGGGCCGCAGGGACAGACGCATCGAGCCGAGTTTCGGCGAGCCGTCGCGTACGGCGCCGGAGGACGGGTTCTCGGTGCGCGAGGAGGACCGCGTCGTGCCGAGCCGCCGCAAAGCCGCGCCCAAGCGCAAATCCTCCAAGGCGAAGGGCCAGCGCCGCCGTGGCCGTTCCGGGCGCGGTCTGCTCGGCGTCTTCGGTCGGCTGGTCTACTGGTGTTTCGTGCTCGCCATCTGGGGCGGCATCGCCGCCGCCGGCATCGTCGTCTACTACGGCGCCAAGATGCCGGCCGCGACGACCTGGGAAATCCCCGACCGCGCCCCCAACATCAAGATCGTCTCGGTCGACGGCAAGCTGATCGCCAACCGCGGCATGAGCGGCGGCGAGGCGCTCACCCTGAAGGAAATGTCGCCCTACATTCCCGAGGCGGTCGTCGCCATCGAGGATCGCCGCTTCTATTCGCATTTCGGCATCGATCCGATCGGGCTCACCCGCGCCATGGTCACCAACGTGCTCGGCGGCCGCTTCAGCCAGGGCGGTTCGACGCTGACGCAGCAGCTCGCCAAGAACCTGTTCCTCAAGCCCGACCGGACGCTGGAGCGCAAGGTGCAGGAGGTTCTGCTCGCGCTGTGGCTGGAGCACAAGCACAGCAAGGACCAGATCCTGCAGATGTATTTGAACCGGGTCTATTTCGGTTCGGGCGCCTATGGCGTGGAAGCCGCCTCGCGGCGCTATTTCGGCAAGAGCGCGCGCGACGTCACCCTGTCGGAAGCGGCATTGCTCGCCGGCCTGCTCAAGGCGCCGTCCCGGCTGTCGCCGGCGCGTGACCCGAAGGCGGCGGAGGAACGCGCGCAACTGGTGCTCGCCGCCATGCAGGACGAGGGCATGGTCTCGGCCAAGCAGGTGGCGACGGCCATGAGCGCGCCGGCGACGCGCGCCCCCTCCTACTGGACCGGATCGGAGAACTACGTCGCCGACACGGTAATGGAGGAACTGCCCGACCTGATCGGCGAGGTGCAGGGCGACATCGTCGTCGACACGACGGTGGACCTCACCTTGCAGAAGATCGCCGAGAAATCGATCCGCGAGCTGATCGACCAGAACGGCAAGAAGCTCAATGTCAGCCAGGGCGCGCTGGTTTCCATCGACAGTTCCGGCGCGGTGCGCGCCATGGTCGGCGGCTACGATTATTCGACCAGCCAGTTCGACCGCGCCTCGGAGGCGAAGCGCCAGCCGGGCTCGGCCTTCAAGCCCTTCGTCTACATGGCCGCACTCGAAGCCGGGCGCACGCCCGACAGCGTTCGCAACGACGCGCCGATCAGGATCGGCAAATGGACGCCGACCAATTTCGGCGGCAAGTATTATGGCAAGGTGACGCTGGCGACGGCGCTGGCGAAGTCGCTCAACTCGGTCGCCGCCCAGCTTACCATGGAGGTTGGCCCGAATGCGGTCGTCGAGGCGGCGCACCGTATGGGAATCCAGTCCGACCTGACCGCCAACACCTCGATCGCGCTCGGCACGTCGGAAGTCACGCCGCTGGAACTGACGGCCGCCTACGTGCCTTTCGCCAACGGCGGTTACCGGCCCGAGATCCGTTTCATCCGCCGCATCACCACCGCCGACGGCAAGCTTCTCTATGCCAATGACGGCGGCAACACGCCGCGCGTCGTCAAACCCGAGATCGTCGGCATGATGGACTCGATGATGGCGGGCACGGTCCAGGTCGGCGGCACGGCGAAGAAGGCGGCCTTCGGCTGGCCATCCGCCGGCAAGACCGGCACCAGCCAGAATTCGCGCGATGCCTGGTTCGTCGGCTACACCGCAAACCTCACCACCGGCGTGTGGTTCGGCAACGACAACGGTTCGCCGATGAAGAAGGTGACCGGCGGCACGCTGCCGGCGCAGGCCTGGCATGAATTCATGCTGGCCGCGCATGAGGGCGTGCCGGTCAGGCCGCTGCCCGGTGGCTGGAAGCGGGCGCCCGCCGACGCCATCGTCCAGGACGACGGCCCAGCACCGGTGCCGTCCGCCGCGGTGGGTACCGGACAGGCCCGGCAAGCGGTTCCGACGGCGTCGAGACAACCGCCGCAACCGGCAACCGAGACGGTCGATGCCGGCGGCTTCGGAATGCCGGGCGAAGATACGGCTCCGACCGCCTCGATCAGGCGGCCGGTGCCGCCGGGCGACGTCGGCGGTCCGCTGAAGAAAAAGAGCACCTCCATCCTCGACATCCTGAGCGGCGGCTGAAGGTACGTCACGGCCGCGTTCGTCAGGCCGCCTTCAGTATCGCCTCGATGTCCCACACCGGCTGGTTGGTCAGCGTCTTCGGGATTTCGGCGCTGAGCCGGTCCAGCACTTCCTTGTGCAGCTTCTTGCGCATTTCGCCCAGCACCCGCGGCGGGGCGACCAGTATCAGGGCGTCGAACTTTCCTTCATGCGCGAGCTTGTAGAGCCGTTCGGCGATATCGTCGGCGAAGCGCTCCTTGCTCAGCCGGTGCCAGTCTGTTTCGGCGAAGGCGCTGTTGTGCGGGGAGGGGCCGTTGCTGTAGCGGCCGGGACGCTCCGCGCCCTGTTCGCGCGTGGCCGGATTGTCCTGCACCATTTCCTGCACGAGCTGGAAATCCGGGAATTTCGCGTCGCCCTCGTTCTTCAGGAACAATGCCTTTTCACCGTCGGCGACGACCACCCACAAACCGCGCTTGAGAATGACATTGTTCATGTTTTTTCCTTCCGCATCGGGATTGTCCAAGCCGTGAACGGCTATTGGCCAAACGTGCGGACATGGCCACGGTTCCGGCCATCGATGCGCGGCGATGAGCAGGGCGGTTTATTTCTACTAATCTAGTAGAAATTAGAACCGGCGGCCTGTCTTCTTGCCGAGCGGCAAGCCATTATCGAGGCTCGCGCAAGAACACGGAAATTTTTTCTTCCGCCTTTCCCGCAATCGGAAAAGCGATTGTGCTGGATGCCGGTCCGCGCGAGTGCGTTGCTTCTGAAAGCAGGCTCCCGCCGGTAGAAATTCCGTTCCATGCGGAATTTTGCAATGCACCATCAACTCGACCTCGGCCAAGCTGGGCATCCTCGATCCGGCAGACTGAACACCTTCCCGGTCTTCATGCGGATGGAAGGTCGTCTCGTCGTTATCGTCGGCGGTGGCGAGGAAGCACTGGCCAAGGTGCGGCTGCTGGCGCAGTCGAGCGCCGCGTTGCGCATCGTTGCGGCTGAAATGGAGCCGGCGCTGGCTGCCTTCGTCGCTGACCACGGGCTGGAGCATGTTGCCGCCGCCTATGCGCCGGACCATCTCGTCGGCGCGGTCATGGTGTTCGCCGCCAGTGGCGAGGCAACGCTGGACGCTCGCGTCTCGGCCGATGCACGCCGGCTGGGTATTGCCGTCAACGCGGTGGATCGGCCGGAACTGTGCGACTTCTTCACGCCAGCGCTGGTCAACCGCGCGCCGGTCGCCGTGGCCATCGGCACGGAAGGGGCAGGCCCGGTGCTCGCCCAGATGATCCGCGCCCGCATCGACCGCATGCTTTCGCCGTCGCTCGGGCCGCTGGCGGCGCTCGCGGCGTCCATGCGCGAGACGGCCGAGCGGCTGCTGCCGCGGGGCAATCGTCGCCGCCGCTTCTGGGCCGAATTCTTCGCCGGTGCGCCGGCGCGCGCCGCCGCTGCCGGCGACATGGCCGGCGCACGCGATGCCGCGACCGGTCTGCTCGGCGCCGATGCGTCCGCCGCCGGCCATGTCGCGCTGGTTGGCGCCGGACCGGGCGCGGAGGATCTGCTCACCCTGCGCGCCCAGCGTCTTTTGATGGAAGCCGACGTCATCCTCTACGACGCGCTGGTGCCGGAGGCGGTCGCCGCTACGGGCCGGCGCGATGCTGAGCGCCTGTCGGTGGGTAAGCGCAAGGGCTGCCATTCGAAGACGCAAGGAGAGATCAACGCCCTGCTGGTCTCACTCGGCCGCGAAGGCAAGCGCGTCGTGCGGCTGAAGAGCGGCGACCCGCTGGTGTTCGGCCGCGCCGGCGAGGAGATGGCGGCACTGCGCGAAGCCGGCATCGCCTACGAGGTGGTGCCGGGCGTCACCGCCGCCTTCGCCGCCGCCGCCGATTTCGAACTGCCGCTGACGCTGCGCGGCGTCACCTCGTCGATGGTTTTTACCACCGGCCACGACCTCAAGGGTAGCGCCCTGCCGGACTGGGCGAAGCTAGCTATCTCGGGTGCTACCGTCGCCGTCTATATGGGGCGCTCGGTGGCGGCCGACGTCGCCGGCCGGCTGATCGCGGCCGGGCTTTCGCCGGACACGGCTGTCGCCGTGGCCGAGAACGCCGGCCTGCCGCACTGCCGCCGTTTCCACGGCACGCTGGCCGACCTGCCTTCGCTCGAAGGACGAACCGACCTGACCGGCCCGGTCATGACCGTCATCGGCGATGCCGTCGCCGGTGGTCGTTTCGAGCGCTCCGAGCCGCTGGCGGCGCGGCGCGGAAACGTCCCGGCGGGCTGGCTGTCCGAAGCCGTTCGCGTCGAGCCGAGACCCTGAGGAGGGTGAACCGATGGATCGTCATGAGACATTCGACCGCGATCGGGTCCAGGCCAGTATCGCCCGGTTCGCCGGCCAGGTGGAGCGGCGGCTGGCAGGCGAGATCACCGAGGAACAGTTCCGGCCGCTTCGGCGGGCGAACGGCGTTTCGCTGGAACTGCATTCCTACAGGCTGCGCATAGGCGTGCCGGAAGGCGCACTCGATGCCAGCCAGCTTCGCATGCTCGCCCATGTCGCGCGCCGATACGACAAGGGCTATTGCCACTTCACCACGCATGGATTCGTCGAGTTCCACTGGCCGTCGCTGATCGATATTCCCGCCATCCTGACCGATCTCGCGACCGTTCGGATGCAGGCGGTGGAAGTTTCGGACGACGGTCCTTCCGGCGATGGTTCCGCTCGACATCTCGACGATAGCGGGGCGGTGACGATTTCGCTCGTTGCAGCCGGCGGCATGCCGGGCGCTATCTCGGCCGGGCAACTTGAGGCGGTGGCGGATCTTGCCGAACGTTACGGCTCGGGCGAAGTGCGGGCCGGCTACGGGCAGACGCTGATCCTGCCGAATCTGGCACCGGCTGCTCTCACGGCAGTGCATGCCGCCCTGGCGGCAATCGGTCTAGCAAAAGCCAACCCGGCCGACACCCTCAGCCGATCCATCCCGCAGCCTTCCAGGGAGCCGTTCCATGTTGACGAAGCCAAGGCCGCTTGAGGCGGCGACGGGGGAGGGCAGCGACCTCGCCGCCCACGCCGCCGGTCTGGATGCGCTGTACGGCCATCTTCCGGCGCAGGCCGTCATCGAGCGCGCGGCGACGGACCTGTTTACCGGCACGATCGCGGCGGTGTCGTCCTTCGGTGCGGATTCGGCCGTCCTGCTTCACCTGATCGCCGGCGTCGACCGGCACCTGCCCATCGTCTTCCTCGACACCGGCAAGCATTTCGAGGAGACGCTCGCCTATCGCGACGCGCTGGTTGCCGATTTCGGCCTGACCGATGTGCGCGTGGTTGCGCCCGACGCGGCGGCACTTGCCCGCATCGACCCGACCGGCAAGCTGCACGAGACGGACACCGACGCCTGCT
The DNA here is from genome assembly GCF_006351905.1 of Mesorhizobium sp. 8. NCBI lineage: Bacteria > Pseudomonadati > Pseudomonadota > Alphaproteobacteria > Hyphomicrobiales > Phyllobacteriaceae > Mesorhizobium > Mesorhizobium sp. 8. The sequence continues at coordinate 2,285,873 of NZ_CP040914.1, read as the reverse complement.
GCGCGGTGCGCAAGGTGGAGCCGATGGCGCGCGGCGTCGAGCCCTTTGGAGCCTGGTTCACCGGTCGCAAGCGCTTCCAGGCCTCGACGCGGGCAGCGCTGCCGGTGTTCGAAGCGGTGGGACGGCGCATCCGCATCAACCCGCTGGCGCACTGGACGACCGCCGATCAGGCCGACTACATGCGCACGCACGCGCTGCGGGAAAATCCGCTGGTCGCCTACGGCTATCTGTCCATCGGCTGCTTTCCCTGCACCCGACCGGTGCAGCCGGGCGAGGACGCGCGTGCCGGCCGCTGGGCAGGGCAAGCCAAGACCGAATGCGGGATCCACCTTTCGGGGCTGGAAGCGTCGCTGACGGACGCGGCGCTGTAACGTCGCCGACGGACGCGGCGCTGTAACGTCGCCGTCCCTTTCCGGACCTGTCGTTCGACTGGCCCCGCCCTCAGGATCCGGAACGGCCTGCCTGCCGGCGTTCGCTGGCTTCGAGCTGCTCGAGCAGGTCCTGCATGTGGCGGGGAATGTCGTTCACCACTTTGTAGGCGGGCATGGCGCCGAGAAAGCGGGTCAGCGACCGGTCGCCGATCTGGCGGCGGATGTCGGCTGCGAGCTTGTCCTGCCGGTTTGCGGTATTGCGGGCCATCATCTGTATTCCCTTGGTCGGCTCCGAAACTCCTCCGCACCGGTGATGGTTCCCGCATTGCACCATGGCCGCAAGCCCGATTGGCCGTTACGGTAAAATTTGACTTAATTTCGAGCGATTCATAGGAAGGCGCTCGGGCGGCCATGAGCCGGGGCAACTGTCCCGCGCCTCTTGATTTTTGGTGCCCGAACCTCGATATCGGGCGCAACTTCCAAACCGTTGAGATGATGGAAAACGCGATGAGCGACCAGGCAAAAGACGAACACGCGCCCGAGGAAAACGAGACCGCCGAGGCTGCGGCCGAGCGCGCGGAAGGCAGCGTCGAGGGCGACTACGAAGCGCTGGTGCGGCTGCTGAAGGAGAACGAGGAATTGAAGGACCGCGCGCTGAGGGCAGCGGCGGAGATGGAGAACCTGCGCCGCCGCACGGCACGCGACGTGCAGGACGCGCGCGCCTATGCGATCGCCAATTTCGCGCGCGACATGCTGGGCGTGTCGGACAATCTGCGCCGCGCCATCGATGCCATCCCCGCCGAGGCCAAGGCGGCTGCCGACGCCGGCTTCAAGGCGCTGGTGGACGGCGTCGAGATCACCGAGCGCGGCATGCTGTCGGCGCTGGAGCGGCACGGGGTGAAGAAGCTCGAGCCGCTGGGTGAGAAGTTCGATCCCCATTTCCACCAGGCGATGTTCGAGGTGCCTAATGCCGACGTGCCGGCCAATACGGTCGTGCAGGTGGTGCAGTCCGGCTACTCGATCGGCGAACGGGTGCTGAGGCCCGCCATGGTCGGGGTTTCCAAGGGCGGTCCGAAGCAGGCTCCGAGCGAAGCGCCGGCCGAGCCCGGCCCGGTCAACGAACAGGCCGAGAAGGACGCGTGAGGGAGTAGGGGAATAGGGCAGTAAGGCAGTAAGGCAGTAAGGCAGTAAGGCAGTAAGGGCTGTCGCTTCTGACGCCATTGCCTTCTCTGAAGGCCATTGTGTCTTGACGAGCCTGTGCGCTGGCATCAGTTTCTACTGCCCTACTGCCCTACTGCCCTACTGCCCTACTGCCCTACTGCCCTACTGCCCTACTGCCCTACTGCCCTACTGCCTGGCCGAGGTCCGATGCCCCTCGTCACTCTCCTCGACTATGCCGGCGTCGCCGTTTTCGCGGCCACGGGCGCCCTTGCCGCCTCGCGCAAGCAACTCGACATCATCGGCTTCCTGTTCCTGGCCGCCGTCACCGGAATCGGCGGCGGCACGCTGCGCGACGTGATCCTCGGCGTGCCGGTGTTCTGGGTATCCAACCGGGCCTATCTGCCGATCTGCGCGGTCGTCGCGGTGGTGGTCTTCTTCGGCGCGCACCGGGTGGAATCCCGCTACAAGCTGCTCCTGTGGCTGGATGCGGTGGGCATCGCCGCCTTTTCGGTGATGGGCGCGGCCAAGGGGCTCGCCATCACCGGCTCACCCATCATCGCCGTGGTGATGGGCATGTTGACGGCCACCTTCGGCGGCATATTGCGCGACATGCTGGCCGGCGAGCCGTCGGTGTTGCTGAAGCCCGAAATCTACGTCTCGGCAGCCCTCGCCGGGGCGGCGCTTTATACGCTCGGCGACCTGGCGGGCCTGCCGGCGCCGGTTTCGGCGCTGATCGGCTTCGCCGCCGCCTTCCTCGTGCGCGGCGGGGCACTCCGTTTCGGCTGGTCGTTTCCGGCCTACAAGAGCCGACCGGGGCGTAAGCCCGAGGACATTCCGTAAGCGTTCACTTTTACATGGAGCGGGCCTGCCTGGCGTTGACGAGAGCCTTCGGCGCCTGCGCCAGCCAGCACCGTTCGACCCGATGGCGCAACTCGTCATCGGAAACGGCGGCCATGCGGATCAGCACAGTGGGCCAGCCCTTGTAGTGGTCGGTCTCGAAATAGATGTTGTCCGCTGCTGAAAGCAGCATTTCCTTCTCGTCGAGCGGGCAGGGGATGGCGACGGTGTCGGCATCCTTGACACGGGCCAGCATCTTCTTGCCGACCTTGAGCGCCGGCGTGCCATAGGACGTGCCTTCGACGACGCCCGGAAGACCCTCGGCGGCCCGTTTCAGCCGCTCGAACGTTTGGGACAGGTCGTCGCCGCCGCTCACCGGTCAGGTGGAGAAGCGCTGGGCTTCCGCGCCGTAGTAATTGACGTAGCGCGAGGAGATCTCGCTGACCGGCAGGATGATGAAGACGTCGACGGTGCGGAAGTCGTGGTCGATGACGCAGCCGTCGCCGATGCGGGCGCCGAGCCTGAGATAGCCTTTCACCAGCGGCGGCATGCCGGCGATGGCACTCTTGGCGTTGATGGTCTCGGCCGGCATCAGGTCCATCGCCTGATAGCGGCCGGGAACGGCGCGGATGTCCCAATCGGCGCCGGCGCGGCAATGGTGGGCGAGATAGCTCAGCGATTCGGCGTGCGCGGCCGGGTCGACGCCGGGGAAGGAGGCGCAGCCGGTCATGACGCCGATGCGGTGATGGTTGGTGTAGGCCCAGATGCCCTGCCACAGCACTTCGATGGTGCGTTTGGAGCGATATTCGGGCAGTACGCAGGAGCGGCCAAGTTCCAGGAACCGCTCGCCGGGATGGCGCGTGACGAGGCCGGGCAGGTCGAACTCGTCCTGCGAATAGAAACCGCCGGCGGCGACCGCCGCTTCCTGCCGCAGCAGCCGGTAGGTGCCGACGATACGGCGATGTTCGGGGCCGGAAATGCTGGAATCGAGCACGAGCAGGTGGTCGCAGACGGGATCGAAGCGGTCGGCGTCGCGACGGTCCAGCGCCTGCAAGGCGCCCTTGTGAGCGCCCATCTCGTCATAGAAGACGCGGTAGCGCACTTCCTGGGCGGCGGCCACCTCGGCCTCGTTGCGCGCAAGGCGCACTTCGAGATTGCCGATACGGCCGAGCAGGGCGCCCGAAGCGATGCCCTCCATCTTCAGCTCGGCAAGCCTGGCGGTGCCGGAATTGGGTTGCGAATCACCTTGCGGCATCGCTGTGTGCACGAGCGAGTCTCCTTCGAGCCATCCCTCTTGGCGCGGGGATACGATGGGGGTGCAACAGGATTGTGACAGTACCGTGTTCGCTTCCGATGGGCAATGGCGCGGTGAAAGGAGCGCCGACTCGAAGCGGGAAAACCGCCGGTCCAAGACTGGCTTCGGTTCAGGCGGCGGTGTGTTCCTGCACGGCCAGCACAAGCGCTTCCGGGTCGAGCGGCTTGGTCACGAAGCCGTTGGCGCCGTGGGCAAGCAGCGTGTGCCGGGTCTTTTCCTGGCTGTCGGCCGACAGGACCATGATCGGCAGCGGCGCGACGCCGGCTTCCTCCTCATGGCGGCGGATGGCGGCGATGGCGTCCAGCCCGTCCATGACCGGCATGTGCAGGTCCATCAGCACGACATCGTAGCGGTGGCGGTGCCCCGCCTCGATGACGGCTTCCACCGCCGCCTTGCCGTTGCCCACCACTTCCACCCGGTGCCCCGCCTTCTGCAGCGTGGCGCGGGCGAGCATGGCGTTGATGTCGTTGTCCTCGGCGATCAGCACCGACAGGCCCGAGGCCCGGTGGCCCTTGCGCGAAAGGTTCGCCGGCCCCTGCGTTTCGGCGGCAGGGGCGTCCGGCGCCGTGGCGGCGGCCTGGCTCGCCAGAAGCACGCGCAGCAGCGTTTCCCCGCGCACCGGCCTCGCCAGGAACGTCGCGTAGCCGCTGGCGCGGAATTCGCCCAGCATGCCGCGATCGGCCGGCTCGATGAAGATGGCGGCCTCGCAATTGGTCAGGCCGGCCTCGCGCAAATGCTGGAGCAGGCGGCCGTCGCTCTTTTCCAGCGCTGCGTCCACCAGGAGCATGTCGCAATGGCCGTCGAGCGGCGCCGCGACGGCGGCGCTGGAAGCAATGACGGCGCTGCCGCCGTGGTCGCGGATGGTCGCCGCGATGGCTTCGGCTTCCACCCGGTTCCTGGAGACGATGGCGACATGGCGGCCCGTCAGGATGCCTTCGCGGCCCGGCGGCGGTCCGCTCGCCTCGACGGCCGGAATCTCGAAGGCGAATTCGGAGCCTTCGCCGAGCCGGCTCGTCACCGAGAGGCTGCCGCCCATGGCAGCGGCCAGCCGCTTCGATATGGCGAGGCCAAGGCCTGCGCCGCCGAAGGCGCGCGTCGAGGTGCCGTCGGCCTGTTCGAATTCCTCGAAGATGCGGTCCCTGTCCTTCTCGTCCAGGCCCGGGCCGGTATCGGCGACGCTGAAGCGGATGCGGTCGCCCGCCTCGTCGCGCACCTGCGAAATCGAGACCAGGACGCCGCCTTCGCCGGTGAACTTGATGGCGTTGCCGATCAGGTTCAGCAGCACCTGGCGCACGCGCCCCGGATCGGCACTGATGCGCTGCGGCACGTCCGGCGCGACGTGGCAGCCGAGGCCGATGCCCTTGCCGAAGGCACGGGCGGCGAGCAGTTCGACCACGTTGTCGGCGATCTCGCGCGGCGCCATCGGCTGCGGCTCGGGATCGAAGCGGCCGGCCTCGATCTTGGAATAGTCGAGCAAGTCCTCGATCAACGCCAAAAGCGCGCTGGCAGAGGTGGAGACGGCGCCGACATAGGTGCGCTGCTCGGGCGTCAGCTGGGTGTCGGCGAGCAGCTTGGCCATGCCCATGATGCCGTTCATCGGCGTGCGGATCTCGTGGCTGACGGTGGCGAGGAAGCGCGACTTGGCCTGGTTGGCGTATTCGGCACGCTCGCGCGCGCCGATGAGCGAGGTTTCGGCGCGCTTGCGGGCGGTGATGTCGCGGGCGATCGCCCGGTGCGAGACGGCGCCGCTGTCCTTCTCGCGCACCGACAGTTCGATCCAGGAGAACCAGCGCTGGCCGTCCGGCGTCGAAATCATCACGTCGGTGGAACTGAGGCAGTCGCGTTCGGCGAAGGCGGCGTCCGGCATCAGGCCGACGTCGATGCCGATCTCGGCCAGCGTGCGGCCGTCCAGTTCGCGCGGGTCCATGCGGACGAGATCGGCGAACACCTTGTTGGCGTAGACGATGCGCCCGCTGCGGTCGCGGTGAACGACGAGGTCGCCCAGCGCGTCGATCAGTCCTTGCGCGCGCTCCTCGCTTTCCTGCATCTCCCACATGCGGTCGGCGAGCGTCTCGATCTCGGCGCGCGTGCGGGCGGCGCTGTCATCGAAGGCGAAGGCCGCGCGCCTGGCCGCCCGGCCGCTGCGCAGATGCACCAGAAGCCCGGCCACGCCGATGACCACCAGGCAGGCGGGGATGAAGGGCGCGGCGCCGGTCAGCCAGGAGAAGGCCGCGAGCGCGATCGTTGCCGCGAACACCAGGAAGGTGAGGCCGTTCCCGCGCGTGACAGGCGGCAGATCCGGCTGCAGCGGCGGCGCCTGGATGCGCATGCGCCTCGGCGCGGGCGACACGGTTTCGCCGGGCTCGTCGTGTGTTTCGGCTGCTGCAAGATCGGGCTGCGCGCTCATGCGACCATCGTTGCCACAAAGCGATTAGGGAAGGTTTTGACGGATCGCTTGCATTTTAGCGGTTTTGGGGGGTGAGAAGCGGTCCGCGCAGCGGACGAAAAGCCAATTGCTTGGCTTTTCGAGCGACGAACACCCGGAGCGACAGCGAAGGGCCGTGGCGCGGGTGCCCCCTCGAAGTCCGGTCGGGAGGGGTCATTTCCACCGCTCCGACGTTATGAAGCCCTCGCTCTACGGCCAACGACCCCTCTCCGTCTTGGCTTCGCCAAGCCACCTCTCCCCAGAGGGGCGAGGAACCCAAGTCCTGCGAGGCCGACACCATAGGAAAACTGTTGCGGAACTTGGGCATCCAAAGAGCGCGACGGTCGCGAGCTCGGTTCCTCGCCCCTTTGGGGAGAGGTGGCTCGGCGAAGCCGAGACGGAGAGGGTTCGCCCACACAAGTTTCTTTATCGCCACGCTGCCTTCCGGCCCTGGCCATTGTCAAAGAACTGACCTCGTTTGAGGTCGGGAAGCGGGCGCGGGGGCCGTGCCTGCTAAGTTAAGGTATGGCGCGGCATCCCGCGCCCGCCGGTGTCTTGCCTCCCCGAGGGGCGCTGCCTTTCGGCCCGCTGGCTCGGTCGAGGCCCGGACTTGGGGGTTCATCGCCCAGCCGCCTACCGTAGACGACCAGCCCGGCACCGTCTCCTGCCACAAGCGCCCGGTTCGCGACCCGCGTTCCCGCACAGGAGATGACGGGCAGTATAGAGCGGGCGGAAAGGACGGGGATAGATTCTGGGAGAAAATCTTTCGGAACCGCACTCCGTCCGGCACCCCTCATCCGACCTCGCTCTCGCTTCGCTCGGCTCGGCCACCTTCTCCCACAAGGGGAGAAGGTGAGGTGGCGCTGCCCTTGCGACCAATCGTCAATGTTGGAGATTTGCAGAGACGTAGGCGCAAGCCCTCCCTTCTCCCCCTGTGGGAGAAGGTGGATCGGCGCGCAGCGCCGAGACGGATGAGGGGTGCTGGACGGAGTGCGACGCTGACGGACTATTCCATATCCACCACGACGCGGCCGCGGATTTTGCCATCGACGATGGCGCGGGCGGCGTCGAGGATGCCGTCGAAGCCGATGGTCGTCGACAGCGCCTTCAGTTTGGCGACGTCGAGGTCGGTGGCGATGCGCCGCCAGGCTTCCAGGCGCACCTCCTTCGGCGCCATCACCGAATCGATGCCGAGCAGGGAAACGCCGCGCAGGATGAAGGGCGCGACGGAAGACGGCAGGTCCATGCCGCCGGCCAGGCCGCAGGCGGCGACGGCGCCGCCATAGGCGGTCATGGACAGCACGTTGGCGAGCGTGGTGGAGCCGACCGCGTCGACGCCGCCGGCCCAGCGCTCCTTGGCGAGCGGCTTGACCGGGCCGGTCAGTTCGTCGCGCGCGATCACTTCCGCCGCGCCGAGATCGGCGAGGTACGCCTTTTCGGCCTCCCGTCCCGTCGAGGCGACGACGTGGTAGCCGAGCTTCGACAGGATGGCGACGGCGACCGAGCCGACGCCGCCGGCCGCACCCGTCACCACCACCGGGCCGCGGTCGGGCGCAATGCCGTGGCGCTCCAGCGCCATGACGCACAGCATCGCCGTGTAGCCGGCGGTGCCGACCGCCATGGCGTCATGCGCGCTGATACCTTCCGGCAGCGGCACCAGCCAGTCGCCCTTGACGCGGGCGCGCGCCGCATAGGCGCCGTAATGCGTTTCGCCGACGCCCCAGCCGTTGAGGATGACCTTATCGCCGCGCCGCCAGTCGGGATGATCGGAGGCCGTGACCGTGCCGGCGAAGTCGATGCCGGGAACGAGCGGCCAGCGGCGGATGACCGGCGCCTTGCCGGTGATGGCCAGCCCATCCTTGTAGTTGACCGTGGTCGCCTCGACGGCGACGGTGACGTCGCCCTCCATCAGGTCGGCCTCGGTCAGATCTTTCACCGCCACCGACTGCTTCTTGTCCTCGTCGCGGGAAACCAGGATGGCTTTGAAGGTGTCAGGCATTTTTTCTCCTCGCGCGTGTCGGCGAAGTTTGCGGCTCCCCGCGTGTCGGGTCAATCGTCCGAAGGTCGCGGTTGGCTGCGCCAGCCGAGGAATTCCTCGAGGATGACGAGCGCCGCGCCGACGGTGATGAAGGCGTCGGCGAGGTTGAAGACGGCGAAGGACCAGACGGGCGTGTGGAACAGCACGTAGTCGATGACATGGCCGTAGACGGCGCGGTCGATGAGGTTGCCGAGCGCGCCGCCGACGATGAGGGCAAAGCCGATGCGGGCGGCGATCTGGCCGGGTTCGGTGCGAGCGGCCAGCCAGACGACGAAGGCGGCGACCGCCGCCGCGATGACGATGAGACCGGTGTCGCCGAGGGACGACAGCATCGAGAAGGCGATGCCGGTGTTGTAGGTGCGGAAGAGCGCCAGGAACGGCAAAAGGTCCACGGGCTGCTGCCAAGGCAGGTCGGCCTCGACGAGGACCTTGATTCCCTGGTCGAGCGCGATGGCGACGACCGAGAGCAGGCCGTAAGGAATGAGGGATTTCACGAAGGGCGAGCCTCCAGCGTCAGCGCGTCGCGGCGGATCTCGTAGAGCATGACGCCGGTGGCGACGGCGAGGTTGAGCGAATCGGCTCGGCCCGCCTGCGGGATGCGCACCAGCCGGTCGCAGCTTGCGGCCAACTCGTCCGGCAGGCCCTGCTGCTCGTTGCCCATCAGGAGCAGCACCGGTCTGCCGGAGAAATCGACGGTGCGGTAATCGACGGCGCCTTTGAGATGCGTGCCGGCGACGAGGCCGGAGAAGCCCTTGCGCCAGGCGAGGAACTCACCTTGCGTCGCCTTCGCCACAGGCACGGCGAAGATCGAGCCCATGGTGGCGCGCACCGCCTCGACGGCGAAAGGGTCCGTTGTGTCGCCGACCAGGATGACGCCCTTGGCGCCGACCGCATCGACGGTGCGCAGAACGGTGCCGAGGTTGCCGGGATCGCGCACGCGGTCGAGCGCCACCCAGACGTCACCGGGCTTCGGGCGGATATCCTTCAAGGCGGCGAATCGCTGGGAAAAGACGCCGACGACCATCTGCGGATTGTCGCGGCGGGTGATGGCCGACAGCACCTTTTCGGAGACTTCCAGCACCGTGCCGCCGGCCGCGACGGTGCGGGCGGCGGCCTTTTCCACCGCCGGATTGCCGCGGCCGGCCTTGGCGAAGACCAGCGTCCTGACCTGCCAGCCGAGATCGAGCGCGTCGATGACAAGCTTCAGCCCTTCGGCCATGAAGGCGTGCTGCTGGTCGCGGAATTTCTTGAGCGCTAGCGCCTTGATGTCCTTGACCAGCGGGTTGGCGAGGCTGGTGACTTCCTTGACCTGGCCGACGGCGCGGCGGTGTTCGTGCTCGCTCATGCGGTGGTTTCCCCATATGGGCAGTGCTGCCCCTCACCTGCCTGCCGGCATCCTCTCCCCGTAAACGGGGAGAGGAGGGCAGTTGCGCCGTCGGCAATCTCCCTCTCCCCGTTTACGGGGAGAGGGTAAGGGTGAGGGGCGGCGCCGAAGTTGGTCAGGGAAGCGCTCATGACGCCACCCACCGCGAGAAGAGAGAGGTCGACAGCGCCCGGCCGGCCGAGGTCTCGCGGATGACGAGTTCGCCCGATTCCATCCTGCCGCCCATGCCGGCGAAGGTGTCGCGCATCAGCGCATGGGTGGCGAAGAAGGAGGCGCGGATGGAATAGGCGGTCAGCACCACGGCGAGCGGTTTCGGCGTGAGGATCGACCGGCAGAGGTCGGCCAGCGCAGGCAGGTGCTCGAACAGTTGCCAGACCTCTCCCTTGGGACCGCGGCCGTAGGCGGGCGGATCGAACAGTACGATGTCGTAGCGCGAACCGCGCCGTTCCTCGCGCTCGGCGAATTTCATGGCGTCCTCGACGATCCAGCGGATCGGCTTGTCCGTGAGACGCGCCACCTCCTGGTTCTCGCGCGCCCAGCCGATCGCCTTCTTCGAGGCGTCGACATGGGTGACCTCGGCGCCGGCTTTTGCCGCCACCAGCGAGGCGAGGCCCGTATAGCCGAACAGGTTGAGCACCTTCACCGGTCGTTTCGCGTCACGGATCAGGCCTGCCATATGGTCCCAGTGCGAGGCCTGCTCGGGAAAGACGCCGACATGGCGAAACGAGGTGAAACGGCCGAGATAGTCTATGCCGCCGTGCTTCATCGGCCAGGTTTCGCCGAGCGGCGCCTTCGGGAAGCGCCAGCGGCCCATGCCTTCCTCGTCGGTGTCGCCGGTGAAGATCGCGTCGGCCTTGTTCCATTCTTTTTCAGGCCATGCCGGCTGCCAGATCGCCTGGCCCTCGGGCCGTACGATCCTGTAGGGGCCGTATTGCTCCAGCTTGCGGCCGGCGCCCGAGTCGAGCAGAGCATAGTCGGCGTTAGGCTGCACTTCGAGGATGAGCGGCAGCTTTTCCGCCGGCAGGGCGCCTTCGCGGCGGGAAAGCAGACGCGGGGTCGCCGCCGGCCGTTCCTGCGAGGCGGCAGACTTCGGCGCTGGTTCCTGCTGGCGGGCCGGGCGGTCCTCAGCCGCATGCTGCCGGGCCTGCCGGGGCCGATCTTGCCGGGGGGAAGGCTGGCGGTCGTCGCGCCGCCTGTCGCGGTGGGATTTCAAGGCGTGCCGTTCTCCGGACTGGTCGGCCGCTTCTGCCATAGCGCCTTGCCCGGCGCAACAAAACCCGGAGTGCAGGCCGGAACTTTGCAGGGAGCATGCAGCGACCTATCCTGCGAAGAGGAGGCTCCATGTCACGCTCCGAACGCCTGCTCGATCTGGTCCAGACGCTGCGCCGCCACCGCCGGCCGGTGAGCGGGCGCGCGCTGGCCGCCGAACTCGGCGTCTCGATCCGCACGCTCTACCGCGACATCGCCACCTTGCAGGGGCAGGGCGCGCCGATCGAGGGCGAGGCGGGACTGGGCTACGTGCTGAAGCCGGGCTTCTTCCTGCCGCCGCTGATGCTCGACGACGAGCAGATCGAGGCGCTGGTGCTGGGCGCGCGCTGGGTGGCGAAGCAGCCGGACGCGCGGCTGGCCGAGGCCGCGAGCGATCTTCTGGCCAAGGTTGCGGCCGTGTTGCCGCCGGACCTGCGCGAGACGCTGGACGCCACCGCGCTGATGGTGGGCCCGCGCGCCGAGGCGGCGGAGGGGATCGACCTCGGCGCGGTGCGGCAGGCGATCCGCCGCGAGCGCAAGCTCGGCTTTTCCTATCGGGATGCCGGCGGTGCGCGTTCGGCGCGCACGGTCTGGCCGTTCGCGCTCGGCTTCTTCGACAAGGTGCGCGTGCTGGTCGCATGGTGCGAGACGCGGCAGGATTTCCGTCATTTCCGCGTCGACCGCATCGAGGAACTGGACGTTACGGAGGATCGCTATCCGCGCCGCCGCCAGGCGCTTCTGAAGGAATGGCGCGAAAGTCAGGGCATCGGACAAAAGGCTGCTGCCAGAAATTGACAGTGGTCGGCCTTAGATTCTCCGCATCGAAACCAAGGAGAACGCCCATGCCCGCCCCCAACTTCGTCATCCTCTATGTCGACAACCCTGAAAGGAGTGGCGCCTTCTATGCCGCGCTGCTCGGCCGCCAGCCGGTCGAGGCCTCGCCGACCTTCGTTCTGTTCGTCTTCGACAACGGCTTCAAGCTCGGCCTGTGGTCGCGCCATACGGTCGAGCCGGCGGCGCGGGCGGCCGGCGGCGGCGCGGAAGTGGTCATCGCCGTGGATACGCCCGCCACGGTCGACGCCACCCATGCCGACTGGGCGGCGCGCGGACTGGCCATTGCGCAGGCGCCGAGCGACATGGATTTCGGCCGCACCTTCGTCGCGCTCGACCCGGACGGGCATCGCCTGCGCGTCTACTGGCTGAGCGACGAAGCCGGAGCGCAGCCATGAGCGCGTACTGGCTGGCGGTCGCATCGGCTGAGCATGTGCGGCGCGGCCGGGCCGAAGGTTTCATGCAGGTCAATCACGGCAAGGCCGCGCCTTTGCGGCGCATCAGCCCCGGCGACGGCGTGGTCTACTATTCCCCTACCACCGTCTATCGGCAGAAGGACGGGCTTCAATCCTTCACCGCGATCGGCCGGGTCAGGGAAGGCGAGCCCTATGCGGGCGTCATGGGCGACGGGTCCACGCCGTTCCGGCGCGACGTGGACTGGGCGGTGGCCGTCGAGGCGCCCATCGCGCCGCTGCTCGACCAGCTCGACCTCACCGCCGGCCGGCCGCATTGGGGCTACCAGCTCCGCTTCGGCGTGCTGAAGGTCAGCAAGCATGACTTCGCTTTGATCGCCGAGGCGATGGAGGCGGGCAAGGCAATTGCGGCCTGAAACGGATCCGGGCGCGCTATTCCACCAGGATGCGCGCTTCCCGCGCGGCCGCGACGAAGGCCTCGCGTGCCTGTTCGCTCGTCGTGCCGCCGTTGAGGACACGCTGGCACAGCCGCCGCGCCTCGCTGAATTTCGGCGCGCCGGCGTCCGGCCATCGGCCGTTCAGGGCATCCAGCGCCTGCTTGGCGCTCAAGACATTGTGGATGTCGCCGACGATGCCAACGGCAATCGCCACAGGTTTCGTAAACCAGCCTTCAGACATTGTCCCACGTCCGGTAAACTTGGAGCGGGGAAGCCCGGACAAATCCGGGCTGCCGCTCCACCTTTTTATCTCAGCCGCATTTCTACGACGCCAGACGATTCCGTCTGGCTGCAAAATGCTGTAGAAACAACAACAACTTAATGCCGACAGCATTAGCCGTCAAAGTCGGCGAAGTCACTTTGTCGTTACATTCCGGACTGTTAGGCTCAACGTTTCAGAGCACGGTAGACGGCGATGCCGGCGGCGAGGTCCTCCAGCGCGGCCCCGACCGACTTGAACAGGGTGATTTCCTCCGCGCTTTCGCGGCCCTTTTTCTGGCCGCGCGCCAGTTCGGCCAGTTCGGCGACGATATCGGCTTCCTTCAACACGCCGGAGGCCAGCGGCTTGACGATGTCGCCGGCTTCCTTCGTGGCGCCGGCGCGGGTGTCGACGAAGACGCGGGCGCGCGAAATCGCATCGTCGTCGGCCTCGCGCATGTCCGGCGTGAAGCCGCCGACGAGATCGACATGGGCTCCCGCTTTCAGCCGCGCGCCCTTGACCAGCGGCGTCTGCGAAATGGTGGCCGAGGAGACGATATCGGCCTGGCCGAGTTCGGCTTCGAGGTCGGACGCCGCCTCGGCGGCGAAACCTTCGGCGCGCAAGGCGGCGGCGACCTTCTCGGCGTTGGCCGGCGTGCGGTTCCAGATGCGGATTTCCTTGATCGGCCGCACCGCCGAATGGGCCTTGGCGAGGAAGGAGGACAGGGCGCCGGCGCCGATCACCAGCAGCCGCGACGCGTCCTCGCGCGCCAGAAAGCTCGCGGCGAGCGCCGAGGCCGAGGCCGTGCGCCACTGGGTCAGCCGCTGGCCGTCGATCAGCGCCTCGGGCTCGCCCGTGGCGCCGTCGAGCAGCAGATAGAGGCCCATCACCGCGGGCTTGCCGATGGCGTTGTTGTCGGGCGAGACGGTGACGATCTTGACGCCGATATGGCCATCCTTGCCGTCCGCCGCCTTGAAATCCGTCCAAGCCGGCATCAGCAGCAGCGTCGAGCCGGCGCTGCCGGGACGCTCCACCGCATGATGGTGGCGGACCGGCTGCACGGCACCGTCGCGGAAGGCGTCGCGCAGGACCTTGACCAGACCGGGGAAGGTCAGGGCGTGGTCGACGTCGGCGGCTGAAATATGAAGCATGGGGACCCTCCGGCAGATGTGCGGCTACAGCAGACCGCCCGATACCGGAAACGGGCGGCTTGTTGTAGCTTTTGTTTTCGCATCGCTTCCTGCCGAAAACCGGCCTCCGCTTTTCGGCGCGACGCCTTTAATTCATGCCCGAGAAAAGCGCGAAACGGCTTTTCCTGTGGGATTGCGTGGAAACGATCCGGGTCAGTTCGACGGCGTCGGCAGGGCCGGCCCGGCCGGAGGCGCCGTGGGAGCTGGTGTGCGGGCGACCGCCTGGCGCAGGTTCTCCGCCTCGACGCCGCGTTGCCGGGCGAGCTTGCGGTAGCGGCCCTGCCGTATCCAGGTCGCCAGGCTGCCGACGATCATGCCCAGTGCCAGCGCGGCGAACAGGAAGATGAACAAGGGCAGCGTGACGGTAAGGCCCGGATTGCCGGGATTGAACGGATCGAGGGTGAAGGCGACCAGTTCGCGGTTGGCGACCGCCAGCGCGATCAGCACGATCGCCAGGGGCACGAAGACCACGATGAGAAGGAAGCGGTTGACCATTATTTTCCCGTGGGGCTTTCCCGTCGCAGGGTCGGCGCCGCTCAGCTGCCGCCGTTCAGCCTTTCACGCAGTTCCTTGCCGGTCTTGAAGAACGGCACCCACTTCTCCTCGACCTCGACCGATTCGCCGGTGCGCGGGTTGCGGCCGGTGCGGGCCGGGCGGTTCTTCACCGAGAAGGCGCCGAAGCCGCGCAATTCCACCCGGTTGCCGTCGGCCAGCGCGTCGGTGATCTCGTCGAACACGGCGCCGACGATGTTCTCGACGTCGCGCAAGAACAGATGCGGATTGCGCGCGGCGATGACCTGCACAAGTTCGGACTTGATCATGCGATGTCCCCTGATGGCAATGCTGGCGAAATTATGCGGATGATTTTATTTGCTTTTTCGAGGATTTGGCAAGCGCTCAAGGGTGCCAGACCGAAACGAGGCCGTCAAGGAACAAGCGGTCGGCGCCGATCTCTTCCAGCACCGCGCCGCTCTCTTGCGGCAGGCCGAGCGCGCGCGCCACGGTGCGCGTCAGCGCCTTGGAGAACAGCCAGCCGCCGCTGCCGCCGTCCTTCCATTCGATCACCTTGAGCTTGGCGTCGACGCCCTTGGTGCCCAGCCAGGCGACCGCCTCGTCCTCGCCGCCGACCTCGTCGATCAGCTTGTTGGCGAGCGCCTGCCGGCCGGTGAAGATCGAGCCGTCGGCCAGCGCCAGCACCTGGTCCCTGGACATATGGCGGCGCTCGGAGACAATGCCGACGAACCAGTCGTAGCTGTCCATGATGAGCTTGCGCACCATGGCGCGCTCTTCCTCGGTGGTGGCGTTGAAGGGCGAGGGCTCGGCCTTCAGCGGCGAGGATTTCACTTCCTCCAGCTTGACGCCGATCTTGTCCATCAGGCCGGTGACGTCCGGGAACTGGATGAGCACGCCGATCGAGCCGACGATGGAGGATTTTCGGGCCACGATATGATCGGCGGCGGACGCGATCATGTAGCCGGCCGACGCCGCCAGCGTGCCGACCTGGGCGACGACCGGCTTGTCGGCGGCGAGCTTGCGCACCTCGTCGTAGATGGATTCGCCGCCGGCCGTGGTGCCGCCGGGAGAATTGATCGACAGTATGACGCCCTTGACGCGCTCCGACTTGCGGATCTTCTCAAGCCGTTCGATGAGATCCTCGTCCTCGGTGATGGTGCCGTCGATCTTGACCCGGGCGATATGATCGGCCGCCGTGCCCGCCTCGTCGCCCCAGAACCATGCCGCCAGCGCCGCGATGCCGAGCGCGGCGACGGCGAAGGCGACGACACGCCAGAAGGTGAGCTTGCGCCGCAGGCGGCGGCGGTCGATGAGGTCGTCGGCTCTGAGCGTCATGATCAGTCCTTCGTTCGGGCCAGCCCTTCATTGGGGTCGGTCTGCGTGCGGCCCCAGCCGGGCTTTTAGAGCAAGCGCCGGGCGAGGGCTACCGCTTTCGGGCGCGGCGGCGGGCGGGCGTCGCCGCCGAAAGCGGCCGCGATTGGCAAGATCGGCGCGAACGCCTATGTTATACGGCGCTTCGTGGCGCGGAGCAGTAGCGCGATCGTAAAATGCCGACCCGGCCGCGGTGTTCCAAGGTTTGGTCGGCGTCCGGCTTCGGCTATCTTTGCGACGACGCGGCGGCAAGACGTCACATTTTTGCGGTTTTCCTTCGCTTTTGCTTGCTTGAGCGGTCGGCCGAACCAACCTATAGCCTTTCGACAGCCTGCGGCGGGCAAAGAATTCGGGAACGAGCATGTTGGCGCGGACGACAGAAACCGGCAGCGAGAGCGACCCCGCCGCCGAGCGGCAGGAGCCGCTGGCGGCGCGCGCGGCGGCGTTCGGACGGGCGCAGCGGCATTCGCAGCGCGTGCGCGCCCTCAAATTCGTGCTGCCGTTCACGGCCGGCATCATCGCGCTGGCCTTTCCGGTCTATTCCTATCTGGTGACGCCGCCCGCCGTCGAGGTGAAGGCCGACGACACCGCCTTCTCGGACGGCAAGCTGGTGATGTCCAACCCCAAGCTCTCGGGCCAGACCAGCGAGAACCTGCCCTATTCGATGAGCGCGGCGCGCGCCGTCCAGGACGTCGCCAACGAAAGCGTCATCGGGCTGGAGGGCATCGACGCCACGCTGCCCGTCGACGCTGCGACCTCGGCGACCGTGAAGGCGGCGAACGGCACCTACGACCGCACCGCCAACACGCTGCAGCTCAGCAAGGACATCCTGGTGACGACCAGCGACGGCATGGTCATGAAACTGCAATCTGTCTTCCTCGACATGGGGAAAGGCACTATGAAGACCGGTGATCCGGTCGACATCACGCGCGAAGGCTCGCACATCCGGTCGGATACGATGTCGGCGAGCAACGGCGGCAAGACACTGGTTTTCGAAAAGCGCGTGCGCGTCGACATCGATCCCGCCGCCGCGAAGACGAAAGAGGGGAGCGGAGAGGCCAATGCGGCGCAATGAGGTGATGAAGCTGGCGGCGGTGCTGGCGCTGCTCGCGGCCGGCCCGGCGCTGGCGCAGTCCGACGCCAAGATGACCGGGCTGAAGCTTTCCAACGACCAGCCGATCCAGATCGAGAGCGACAAGCTGGAGGTCCAGCAGGAGCAGAATCTGGCGATCTTCACCGGCAACGTCAACGTGGTGCAGGGCGCCACGCTGATGAAGGCCGGCAAGATGACGGTCTATTACGTCAAGGGCGGCGGCTCGGCGACCACCGGCTCGGCCAACATCGACCACCTGGAGGTCGACGGCAAGGTCTACATCAAGACCGAGACGCAGGTCGCCACCGGCGACCGCGGCACCTTCGACATGAAAAGCCAGGTCTTCACCCTGTCGGGCCAGAAGGTGGTGTTGTCGGAAGGCTCCAACGTGCTGGTCGGCTGCAAGCTCACCGTGCAGATGAACACCGGGCTCGCCCAGGTGGACGGCTGCGGCAGCGGCGGCGGGTCCGGCGGGCGGGTGATGATGTCGATCACGCCCGATTCGCAGAAGCCCTGATCTCCATGGCGTTGTTGTCGAGACGAGAGGCCGGCAAACCGGCGACGCCGGCGCTGTCGTCCGCCGACAGGACCGCCAGGCTCAAGGGCACGCTGATCGCGCGCGGCCTGACCAAGGCCTACAAGGGCCGCACCGTGGTCAACGGCGTTTCGCTGGGCGTGCGCGCCGGCGAGGCGGTCGGCCTGCTCGGTCCCAACGGCGCCGGCAAGACCACCTGCTTCTACATGGTCACCGGCCTTGTCCCGGTCGACCAGGGCACCATCGAGATCGACGGCTTCGACGTCACCTCCATGCCGATGTACCGGCGGGCGCGGCTGGGCATCGGCTACCTGCCGCAGGAAGCCTCGATCTTCCGGGGGCTTTCGGTCGAGAACAACATCCGCGCCGTGCTGGAGGTGGTGGAAAAGAGCCGCAAGGAGCGCGACAGGTCGCTGGACGAACTGCTCGAGGAATTCCACATCAGCCACCTGCGCAAGGCGCCGTCGATGTCGCTGTCGGGCGGCGAACGGCGGCGCCTGGAGATCGCGCGGGCGCTCGCCACCAAGCCGGCCTACATGCTGCTCGACGAGCCGTTCGCCGGCATCGACCCGATCGCCGTCGCCGACATCCAGCAACTGGTGCGGCACCTGACGGCACGCGGCATCGGCGTGCTGATCACCGACCACAATGTGCGCGAGACGCTGGGTCTGATCGACCGCGCCTATATCATCCACGCCGGTCAGGTGCTGACCCACGGCCGCGCCGAAGAGATCGTCGCCAACCCGGACGTGCGCCGGCTTTACCTCGGCGAGGCGTTTACGCTTTAGTTCGCAGGCTATCGCATATGGCACAGACCCCCACCCCTAACCCTGCCGGGGCGAGCCACGGGTCTCGCCCGTCCTTCGGACCCCCGCAAGGGGGAGGGGGACTTTGCGGTGTTGCTACAACCCGCCAACCTTGCTGGTTTTAGACAAAACAGCGGTGTCGGCGTCTCCCTCCCCCTTGTGGGGAGGGGACAGGGATGGGGGTGCCGCGCCGGCAGCTTTCCAAAGATCCGCCCATAACGTTCCGGTAAGGCCGTTCTGCTAGCTGTTGCCTTGACAAGCAAAAGCCGGGCCAGTTTGATCCGGCCGGCTTTGCAGACGAAGGCAACCGTATCCGATCATGGCGCTGGCGGCCAAACTACAGCTCAGACAATCCCAGTCGCTGGTGATGACGCCGCAACTCATGCAGTCGATCCGGCTGCTGCAGCTCACCCATGTCGAGCTCGAGCGCTTCATCGAGGAGGAGATGGAGCGCAATCCGCTGTTGGAGCGGGCCGAACCGCAGGACGAGCCGGGCGAGCCCGAGCCGCCGGCTGCGGAACGGACCGATGCCGCCGAGGGCGACTGGTTCGACGAAAGCGAGTCGGCCTGGAGCGCCGAGGCGATGTCGGAAAAGCTCGATTCCTCACTGGAAAACGTCTTTCCCGACGATCCGGGCACGACCGAACGGCTGGCGCCCGACCTTGCCGCTCAGTGGAAGTCGGTCGGCGCCGGGGGCGGCAGCGGCGAAGGCGTCGACCTGGAGGACCTGACGGCCGCACGCGTCAGCCTGCGCGACCATGTCGGCGAACAGATCGCGCTGACCTTTGCCGATCCGGCCTCGCGGCTGATTGCCGGCGAACTGGCCGACGGGCTGGACGAGACGGGCTATCTGAGCGTCGACCTTGCCGAAATCGCCGGCCGGCTGGGCGCTGACGCTTCGACGGTGGCGGCGGTGCTGGTGGAATGCCAGGCGTTCGAGCCTGCCGGTATCTTCGCCCGCGACCTCGCCGAATGCCTGTCCTTGCAGCTTGCCCAGCGCGACCGGCTCGACCCCGCCATGCGCGCGCTTCTCGCCAACCTGGAACTGCTCGCCCGCCGCGACTTCCAGGCGCTCAGGCGCCTGTGCGGCGTCGATGAGGAAGACCTGCTCGACATGATGGCCGAGATCCGTGCGCTCGATCCGCGCCCCGGCATGGCCTTTTCGGGCGGCGCCAGCGACGCCATCGTCGCCGACGTCGAGGTGCGCGCGGCCAGCGACGGAAGCTGGGCGGTCGAACTCAACGCCGACGCGCTGCCGCGCGTGCTGGTCGACCAGGTCTATTTCAACCGGGTGTCGGCAAAGGCGCGGGACCAGGCGGAGAAGGACTTCCTCTCCGAATGCCTGCAGAACGCCAACTGGCTGACCCGCAGCCTCGACCAGCGCGCCCGCACCATCCTCAAAGTGGCGTCGGAGATCGTGCGCCGGCAGGATGCCTTCCTCGTCCATGGCGTGCGCCACCTGAAGCCGCTCAACCTCAGGACGGTGGCCGAGGCCATCGGCATGCACGAATCGACGGTCAGCCGGGTGACGTCGAACAAATACATGCTCACCCCGCGCGGCGTGTTCGAACTGCGCTATTTCTTCACCGCAGCGATCGCCTCGGCCGAGGGCGGCGAGGCGCATTCCTCGGAGGCCGTGCGCGACCGCGTGCGCCACATGATCGAGGCGGAAGCGGCCGACGCGGTGCTTTCCGACGACGCCATCGTCGACCGCCTGAAAGCGGACGGCGTCGACATCGCCCGGCGCACCGTCGCCAAGTATCGCGAGGGCATGAACATCCCGTCCTCGGTGCAGCGGCGCCGGGAAAAGCGGGCGCTCGCCGTGGCTGGGCGTTAGGAGCCGGCCTTCTCTCCCAAGATTTCCACAGTTTCGTGGCTTCGTTGACAAGCCATGGGGAAGTGGCTAGAAGCCCGCCCGCAAGAGGACGGGCAAGGCCCGGTGCGGATGGTCCGTCGGCGTGCCACCTGGAAACGGTTGCCAAAAAGCGACCGGCGGGCAGCTTGTGATCAGCCGCAGGTTCGGATGTAAAATCGGCGCAAAGGGCGCCGCAAAGCTTGTGCGCACGGGCCACGGGTATAAACTCCCGAACAGTGTGAAACCTGAGCAGGGAAGGTCGATCTTCGAAATGACGCTGCGCATATCGGGAAAGCACATGGACATCGGCGATGCGTTTCGCACGCGCATCACCGACCGCATCGGCGAGGCGATCGGCAAGTATTTCGATCGCGGATTCTCGGGCCATGTGACGGTGGTCAAGAAAGGGTCGCGCTACAGCGCCGACTGCATGGTGCGGCTGGATTCGGGCGCATCGTTGCAGGCGACCGGCGAGGCGCAGGATCCGGCAATGGCCTTCGACGCCGCGGCCGAGCGGCTGGAGACGCGGCTGAGGCGCTACAATCGGCGGCTGAAGTCGCACACCTACGGCGCCGCCAACGGCAAGGACACCGACGTCGCCTATGCGATCATGGAGCCTTTGGCGGACGACGACGAGGAGATACCGGAGAATTTCGCTCCGGCCGTCGTCGCCGAATCGACGGTGACGCTGAGGACCATGTCGGTCGCGTCCGCCGTCATCGAACTGGACACCAAGGACAGTCCCGTCTTCGTTTTCCGCAACGCCGGGAACGACCATCTCAACATCGTCTATCGCCGGCCGGACGGCAACATCGGCTGGATCGACCCCTCGACCGCCAAGGTCGCGCAGGGATAACGACCGGCCGCGACGGGCGTGGGGACCGGTCGCGGCGGGCGAAACGAAGGATTTTCACATGGATCTCAGTGATCTGATCGACGTTCCGGCTATCATGCCGGCGTTGAAGGCTAACTCCAAGAAGCAGCTTTTGCAGCTTCTGGCCGAGCGGGCGGCGGCCATTTCGGGGATTCCGGAGCGCGAGGTGTTCGACACCATCCTGCAGCGCGAGCGGCTCGGCTCCACCGGCGTCGGCAACGGCATCGCCATTCCGCACGGCAAGCTGGCCGGGGTGAAGCGCATCACCGGCGTGTTCGCGCGGCTGGAGACGCCGGTCGACTTCGAGGCGCTGGACGACCAGCCGGTCGACATCGTCTTCCTGCTGCTGGCGCCCGAGGGGGCCGGCGCGGACCATCTCAAGGCCCTGTCGCGCATCGCGCGCGTGCTGCGCGATGCCGATACGCTGGCCAAGATCAGGGGCACGCGCGACGCGGCGGCGATCCAGGCGCTGCTGTCGCAGACGCCGGCCTCGCACGCGGCGTAGTTCAGTTCGCTTCGGATTTTTGGAATAAAGCTTGCGGGGCCGCCGTCCAGGCGGCCCTTTCGTTTCGGTGAACCCCGACGCGCCTAAGATTGTTTCGCCGCATTTGTGCGACGCCAGGCGGAACAGCCTGGCTGCAAAATGCTCAGTGCAGGGCGACGGTGGTCAATTCGTTCTCGATCGCGCCGGCGAGCGCGCGGTCGCGCGCATCCGACAGCAGGATCGGCTGACCGTTGGCGCCGAACAGCGCCCACAGCTCAAGGCCGGGGGCGATTTCGCTCAGCGCCGGGAAACGGCCGCGCAGGTCGTCGCTGGAGACCTTGCGCAGATAGGCGACATGGCCTTCGCCGAGATGGGCGAATTCGCCAGTGGTCATAGGCGTTACGTCTAGTCTGGTCATTTCAGCCTCCTTTCAGCGGAGCGCCGGTCCCGGCCGTCCCGCGTGAGAGCCATCGGCAAAGGTCAGTCTTTCACCGATATGTTTATTTTCCGTACCAGCCTTTCGGCTTCCGGCCGGTCGAGGTCGATCGACAAGAGGCCGTTCTTCAACTCCGCCCCGATCACCCGCATGCCATCGGCCAGCACGAAGCAGCGCTGGAACTGGCGGGCGGCGATGCCGCGATGCAGGTATTCGCGCTCGGTGTCGTCGCTTTGGCGGCCCCGCACCACCAACTGGTTCTCCTCGGTGGTGACGTCGAGGTCGTTTTCGGCGAAGCCGGCCACCGCCAGCGTGATCCTCAACCGTTCGGCGCTGCCTTCGGTTCCACGCAGGCGTTCGATGTTGTAGGGCGGATAGCCGTCGCCGGACTTGGCCAAGCGTTCGAGCGTCTTTTCCATCGTGTCGAAGCCGAGCAGCAACGGACTGGAAAAGGGCGTCATTCGCGTCATGTTACAGCGTCCTCCTTGGAGCGACATAAACCGGAAAAACCCGACTGGCATTTTTCCCGATGGCCTTGATATGGTCCGCCCCGGGGCCAAGTTCAAGCCGATTCACCGTCAACCCGCACCCGCCCAAAAAGACTTTTCAGATCAAGGAAATGCCATGACCGCCTCACGGCTTGCCGCGCGCAAGATCATCATCGACACGGACCCCGGCCAGGACGATGCCGTCGCCATCCTGCTGGCGCTCGGCAGCGCCGAGCTCGATATCGTCGGCATCACCGCCGTCGCCGGCAACGTGCCGCTGAAGCTGACCGAGATAAACGCCCGCAAGATCTGCGAGCTCGCCGGACGGCCCGACATCAAGGTCTATTCGGGCGCCATCCGGCCGCTGGTCAGGCCGCTGGTCACCGCCGAGCACGTCCACGGCAAGACCGGGCTCGACGGCCCGGCGCTGCCAGAACCGGCCATGAAGCTGCAGGACCAGTATGCCGTCGACTTCATCGTCGAGACGCTGATGAGGGAGGAGGCGGGCACCGTCACGCTATGCGCGCTGGGGCCGCTCACCAACATCGCGCTGGCGCTGATCCGCGAGCCGCGCATCGCGCCGCGCATCAGGGAGATCGTGCTGATGGGCGGCGGCTTCTTCGAGGGCGGCAACATCACGCCGACGGCGGAATTCAACATCTATGTCGATCCGCACGCCGCCGAGGTGGTGTTCCGCTCGGGCGCGCCGATCGTCGTCATGCCGCTCGACGTCACCCACAAGGCGCTGACGACGCATAAGCGAATCGAGGCGATGCGCAAGCTGGGCAGCAAGGTCGGCGACGCGGTAGCCGCCTTGCTCGACTTCTTCGAGCGCTTCGACGAGGAGAAATACGGCACCGACGGCGGGCCGCTGCACGATCCCTGTGTCATCGCCTGGCTGCTCAGGCCGGAGCTGTTCACGGGCCGCCATTGCAACGTCGAGATCGAGACGACTTCGGAGCTGACCATGGGCATGACGGTGGTCGACTGGTGGGGCGTCACCGACCGGCCGAAGAACGCCCTGGTGATGCGCGACATCGACGCCGACGGGTTTTTCGCCCTGCTGACGGAGCGGCTGGGACGGCTTTAGGGAACGCTTTCCTTCTCCCCGCTCACGGGGAGAAGGTGCCGGCAGGCGGGGGCGGAGCCAACTTTCGCGAGTCGGCGCTGCCCCTCACCCGGCCGCTTCGCGGCCACCCTCTCCCCGTAAACGGGGCGAGGAAAGGGAAGCCGTCACCTCCTCGACAGGGCCAGCCAGACCCCGCCGCCGACGAGGAAGCCGCCGCTTGTCTTCGACAGGAGCTTGATGCGGCGGGCCGACAGCATGTGGCCGGCGCGGCCGGCGGCGAGCGCATAGGCGGCGTCCGACAGCGCGCCGAGGATCAGCGCTGTGACGCCCATCAGCGCCAGTTGCAGCGCCGCGTTGCCGGCCGGATCGAGGAATTGCGGCAGGAAGGCGCCGAAGAAGATCAGCACCTTGGGATTGCTCAGCGCGACCAGCAGGCCCTGCAGGAAGAAGCCGCCGCGCGGGTGCCGGACCGTGCCGTCGGGGTTGAGATGGCCTTTCGAGCGCAACATCTGCACGCCCATCCAGACCAGGTAGGCGGCTCCGGCCAGCCGCACCAGCTCGAACCAGTGGCCCATGCCCTCGATCACCGAAGCAAGACCGATGCCGACGACGGCGAAGACGATGGCCATCCCAAGCTGTCCGCCGGCGACGTTGGCCAGCCCCGCGCGCGTGCCGTGGCGGATCGAATTGGCGACGATCAGCGTCACCGTCGGGCCCGGCACCAGGATGATGACGACGCAGGCGGCGAGAAAGGCGGCATAGACGGAAGGCGACATCGGTTCAGTCCTCCGGTTAACGCGTGGAACCGTCCGGGGCGGTTTGCGCGCCGGCGACCCAGGGCAGCGCCGTCTCGTAGGCGGCGCCGGCGCGCAGCACGTCGAGGTCGCCGCGCGGGCGGCCGATCAGTTGCATGCCCATCGGCCGGCCGCGCGCGTCGAAGCCGACCGGCACGTTGAGCGCCGGGCAGCCGCCCATGGTGGCGAAAGCGCAAACCTGCATCCAGCGGTGGTAGGTGTCCATCGGCCGGCCCGCGACCTCGCGCGGCCAGTGGGTTTCGATGGGGAAGGGGAAGACCTGCGCGGTGGGCAGCGCCAGAAGGTCGAAGCGCTCGAACAGGGAAAGCAGCGCCCGGTGCCAGGCGGTGCGGACCGTCGATGCGGCATGGATTTGCGGAGCGGTGAGACGGCCGGCGCCCTCGGCCTCCCACACCGCCTCGGGCTTCAGCTTGCCGCGATTGGCCGGATCGTCGAGCAGTGCCTTCAGCGCGCAGCCGCTGGTCGCTTGCCTGAGCACGCAGAAAGCCTGCCAGAGCGCCTCGGCGTCGAAATCGGGCAGCAGGGGCTCGACCGAGAATCCGAGATCGCCGAAGCGGCCGAGCGCTTCTTCGCACAGGTCGAGAATGCCGCTTTCCATCGGCAGGACACCGCCGAAATCGCCGAGCCAGCCGATGCGGCCCGCCGTCGCCGGCCGGTCGAGCCCGGCCAGGAACGACCTGGACCCATCATAGGAAAGGGGAGCCGCCGGGTGGTAGCCGGCCTGCACGTCGAGCAGCAGGGCAAGGTCGCGGACGGTGCGGGCCATCGGTCCCTCTACGCCCATCTGGGCGTGGAAGACCTCCATGCCGAGGCCCGGCACCAACCCTTGCGAGGGGCGGAAGCCGTAGACGTTGTTATAGGCGGCCGGATTGCGTAGCGAGCCGCCGAAATCGCTGCCGTCGGCCAGCGGCACCATGTCGAGCGCCAGCGCCACGGCGGCGCCGCCGCTCGATCCGCCGGCCGTGAGCGCCGGGTCGAGGGCGTTCAAGGTGGCGCCGAACACCGGGTTGTAGGTGTTGGAGCCGAGGCCGAATTCCGGTGCATTGGTCTTGCCGATGACGATGGCGCCGGCCTCTTTCATACGGCTGACGAACAGGTCGTCCTCCTGCGGGATGAGGTCGGCGAAGATCGCCGAGCCGAAGGTCGTCCTGAGCCCCTTTGTCAGGGCGAGGTCCTTGATGGCGATGGGCAGGCCGAACAGCGCTCCCGGCTCGGCGCCGGCCGCGAGACGGGCGTCGGCGTCGCCGGCTTCGCTGAGGATGTCGGCGCGCTCGCGCAGCGACACGACGGCGTTGACGAGCGGATTGACGGCCTCGATGCGGTCGAGGAAGGCGGTGGCCACCTCGCGCGCCGAGAGCCGGCGCTCGCGGATGCGGCGGGCAAGTTCGACGGCGGAAAGGCGGCATATGTCGCCGGCCGGCGGAGCGGCAAGGCGGCTTCGGGGGCGGGTGGCGTCCATATCAGCGTCCTTCGTCGGGCAGGGCGGCGGCGAGCGCGGCATCGACGTCCGCCTTGAGGGGAATCGACGGCTGCGCGCCGGGTTTCAGGCAGGCGAGCGAACCGGCCGCCGCGGCGCGCGCCAGCGCATCCTCGAGCGGCAGACCTGAGGACAGGCCGGCGGCAAGATAGCCGCAGAAGGTGTCGCCGGCGCCGACGGTGTCGACCGGCTCGATCTTCAGCGCCGGCACCTGATGGAAACCGCCAGGCGACGCCGCCAGAACGCCGTCGCCGCCGAGCGTCACGATGACGACGCGGCCGGTCTTCTCCGCGAAGGCGCGCATGCGGGTGGGCCTGTCGCCTGCCGGCAGCGCCAGCGCGTCCGCATAGAGGTCGAATTCGGTCTCGTTAGCGACGACATGGTCCGCCTTGGCGAGCCAGGCCGTCACCCCGCTGTGGAAGGGGGCGGCGTTGAGCACGGTGACGGCGCCGGCGTCTCGCGCGGCGTCGAGTGCGGCTTCCACCGTCTCCAGCGGGATTTCGTGCTGCAGCAGGACCACGTCGCCCTTCGCGAGAAGCGCCTTGGCGAGGTCGCCCGGCACGACCGAGGCGTTGGCGCCGGGAACCACGGCGATCATGTTCTCGCCCGCGCCGCCGACGAGGATGAGCGCGGTGCCGGTCGAGGCGTGCATCTCGGCGACGCCGGACAGGTCGACCGCGCCAGCCTTCAGCAAGTCCAGCGCCTGCACGGCGAAGGGGTCCTTGCCGACGGCGCCGACCATGCGCACCTTGGCCCCGGCGCGCGCGGCGGCCAGCGCCTGGTTGGCGCCCTTGCCACCGGGCGCGGTGGAAAAACCATTTCCGGGAACGGTCTCGCCCGGCGCCGGCAGCCGCTCGACGGTGGCGATCAGGTCGAGGTTGATCGAGCCGATGACGATGATCATGAAGGACGGGACTCCGAAATATTCGGGGAAGCTAGCCTGTGCGGACGGGATTGAAAATGGGCCACGAGACAGGCTCCCGCCCGCGCTGCCGCGGGGGCCGGCGACCTGCCGCTTGACGCCGCCATCTGGTCGGACCAGAATTGGCGCCATCAAGACGCACGCAGAAGCGTCGAGGAGGAGAAATGTCCTCGATCAAGCTCTTCAGGGGCGAGTTCGGGCATGTGTCGGTGCTGAATGCGGCCAAGGATCTGGTCACGCATGCGCATGCCGAAGCCCATCTCATCGTCTGGCTGGACGGCACGCCGGGCACCATGCAGGTCGGCGAGTGCCACGTCGCGCTCGGCCCGCAGGTCGCCGCCGGCGTCAATTCCTTCGAGCCGCACAGCCACAGTTTCGCCGAAGGCAGCCTGCCCGGCCTGTTCCTGTGCTTCTACATCCGGCCGGAATGGGCCTTGCGCCGTCGCGGCCTGCCTGCCGGCGCGCGGCTGTTCCGCAACGCGGCCATCGCGCTCGACGACTGGCTGGGCGAAGCCGCCGCCGGGCTGTTCGCGCGGCTGACGGACACGCCGGATGCCGACGACCTGATCGCCTACGAAATCGAGCGGCTGATCGACAGCCTGATGGATGCCGCCGAGGCCGGCGCGGCGCGGGTGCCGACGCACGGCGGGCAGGGCCACGACTTCCGGGTGCGCAAGGCCATCGACCTGATGAAAGCCAATATATGCGAGCGCATGAGCCTCGACGAGGTGGCGCGCAGCGTCGGTCTGTCGAGGCCGCATTTCTTCACCCTGTTCAAGGCGCAGACGAACCTGACGCCCAACGTCTACTGGAACACGCTGCGCATGGAGGAGGCGCTGCGCCAGTTGCAATGCTGCGAGGAGCCGCTGACGGCGGTGGCCTGCAATCTCGGCTTCACCACGCAGGGCAATTTCACCCGCTTCTTCCGCGACCATGCCGGCGTGCCGCCGACGCTTTATCGCGAGGCGGCCCGGCTGGCAGACTGAATTTTTCAGACGCTTCGATAAGGCGCCAAGACGCCTTGATAAGCGGCGGCTTTTGCCCGGCTCTATTCTTTCGCCATTGGTCAGCGAGGAGCACCCAGCCATGGCGTCAGTCACCGTCTCCAGCGTCATCGATGCGCCGGTCGAGAAGGTCTGGGCGCGTATCCGCGATTTCAACGGCCTGCCGTCCTGGCATCCGCGCATGGTGGAAAGCCATATCGAGGACGGCAAGGCCGCCGAGGCCATCGGCTGCGTGCGCAACTTCAAGGTGGCGAGCGGCGCCACCATCCGCGAAAAGCTGCTGGACTTCTCCGACGCCGATTTCCGCGTCTCCTATTCGATCATCGAGACGCCGCAGCCGATCTCCAACCACACGGCGACGCTGCAGTTGCGGCGCGTCACCGACGGCGAGCGCACCTATGCCGAGTGGAGCGCCGATTTCGACGCGCCGGCCGACCAGGCCGACGCGGTGGCCAGCGGCATGGGCGCCAATGTCTTCCAGGGCGGCTTCAACGCGCTGAAGGATCATTTCTCGGGAAAGGCCTGATCTCGGGCAAGTCCTGACATCGGGCAGTGGCAAGCGGGAGGACACGATGCCGCTGACGCTCCAGACTTTTTCCACCATTGCCGATGCCGGCGCCGCGCTGAAGGCGTCGGGCACGCGCTATCTCGGCGGCGGGACGCTCGCCGTGCGCGCCGCCAACGAGGGCGACCTGTCGTTCTCGACGCTGGTCCGGGCGACCGATCCGGCGCTGTCGGCTATCGTGGTCGAGGGCGCTCGCGCCACCATCGGCGCCGGCGTGACGATGGCGGCGGTCGCCGCCCATCCAGCCCTTTCCGCGATCGCCAGGGCGGCGCGCGCCGTCGGCGGGCCGGTGGTCCGCAACCAGGCCACCGTCGGCGGCAACCTGTTCGCCGCCTCGCCCTATGGCGATTTCACGGTCGCGCTGCTGGCGCTGGATGCTGCCGTTCATGCCGGCGGAGGCGCTATACCTGTGGAAGAGTTTCTCGCCAGGCGCGACGGCTTCACCGGCATCGTCACCGCCGTTAGCTTCGCTATGCCGCGCGACGGCGCCTTCCGTTTCCTCAAGGTGTCGCGCGTCAAGCCGAAGGGCGTTTCAGTCCTCAGCATCGCCGCAGTCGTCGAGAAGGACGGCGACGGCCGCGTCACCGCCGCGCGCATCGGCCTTGGCTGCATGGCGGACCGGCCGATCAGGGCCAAGGCGGCAGAAAAGGCGCTGGTCGGCAACAGGCTGACGGCGGACGGGATCGCCGCCGCACTCGCCGTCGCAGGCGAGGGCACGGCGCCGCCGACCGATTCTGTGGCCAGCGCCTGGTACCGCGCCGAGGTGCTGCCGGTGCATCTGAAACGACTGCTTCTTGCTCGATAAAGCGGCGTCACGGCTGCGGTCCGGGAGGAAAGATGGCCAAGGTTCCTGTGCAATTTTCGCTCAACGGCAGCGAGAAGGCTGAATTCGTCGATAGCGGCGCCACACTGCTCGCCGTACTGCGCGGCAAGGCGGGCGACACCTCGCCCAAGGGCGGCTGCCATCAGGGCACCTGCGGCGCCTGTTCGGTCATCATCGACGGCGAACTCAGGCTCTCCTGCCTGACGCTCGCCGAAACCTGCGAGGGTGCGGCGATCACCACCACGGCGGGGCTGGCGGAGGCCGGCGTGCTGCATCCCTTGCAGCGCGCTTTCATGGACGGTTTCGCGGCGCAATGCGGCTTCTGCACGCCGGGCATGCTCATGGCCGCCAAGGCACTGCTCGACCGCACGCCCAACCCGACGCGCGAGGACGTGGTCGAGGCGATCTCCGGTAACGTCTGCCGCTGCACCGGCTACGAGCCGATCATCCAGGCGATCCTTGCGGCCGCCCGCGCCAATTCGCACAACGCGGCATAGGAGGACGATCATGCGGCTTGCGAAAAACTATTTCGCCGACGAGCGCCAGGACGACCTCAACGAGATCGGCCAGGGGCGGCCGCGCGCCGACGTGCCGGGCCACGTCACCGGCAAGACGGCCTATTTCGCCGACCGCAACTTTCCGGGCATGCTGCACCTGAAGATGGTGCGCAGCCCGCATCACCATGCGCGCATCAGGTCGATCGACACGTCGGAGGCCGAGAAGCATCCGGGAGTCGTGCGCGTGCTGACCGCCAAGGACGTGCCGCACAACACCTACACCATCCTGATCCTCATCCAGATCGGCCCGGAAGACGAACATGTGTTGGCGCAGGACAAGGTGCGCTGGAAGGGCGAGGCGGTGGTGGCGGTGCTGGCCGAGACCGAGCGCGCCGCGCAGGAAGCGGCCGCCAAGGTCAAGGTGGACTACGAGGTGCTGCCGGCCGTGCTCGACATGGAAGCGGCCTTGAAGCCCGGTGCGCCGCTGGTCAACGAGCACCACGGCCAGAACTACTACATGTACGACAGCGGCGCCTGCCGCAAGGTGCGCTTCGGCGACGTCGAGAAGGGTTTCGCCGAGGCCGATCATATCCTCGAGCAGACCTATTCGTCCTCGCCCATCGAGCAGGCGCCGATGGAGACGACCGGCTGCATCGCGGTGCCCGAGGGCAACGACCGCTTCACCTGCTACACCAACACGCAGGCGATGTTCTTCACCCTCGACAACACCTCCATCATCTTGCAGATGCCGGGCTCGCAACTGCATCTGGTCGGCGGGACGTCGGGCGGCGGCTTCGGCGGCAAGGTCGACGTCACGGTGGAGCCGATCGCCATCCTGGCGGCGAAGCTGACCGGCCGGCCGGTGTCCTTCATCTACAGCCGGCACGAGGAGATGCAGATTTCCTCGCCGCGCGCGGCCGAGACGATCACCATCAAGGACGGCGTGATGAACGACGGGCGCATCGTCGCGCGCTACGTGAAAGGCTACACCGACGCCGGCGCCTATTCGCGCCACTCGCCCTACGGCGCGCAGAAGGGCGCGGCGCACTATCCGGGGCCGTACACGATCCCCAATGTCTGGGCCGACACTTACTGCGTCTACACCAACCGCACGCCGTCCTCGGCCATGCGCGGCTTCGGCGTCACCATCGCCGATTTCGCGCTGGAGGTGCAGATGGACAAGCTGGCGCGGCTGATCGGCATGGACCCGCTGGAGTTCCGCTTCATCAACGCCTATCGCGACGGCGACATGAAGGCGCATCGGCAGACAACAGAGGGCGCGGCGCTGATCGAGTGCATGCAGGAGGCCGCGCGCGCCGCCAACTGGCCGGTGGCGGAGAAATATTTCGCGCTGTCGTCGCATCCGAGGGAGGGCTGAGCATGGCCGTCAGGCGCGGGCGCGGCGTCGCCGCCATCAATTATCCGACCGGCATGAACCTCGGCGGCGATCCCAGCCAGGCGCTGGTGCATTCCACCCCGACCGGCAATTTCATGGTGACGCTGTCCTCGGTCGACCTCGGCCAGGGGCTGAAGCAGGTGATCTCGCAGATCTGCGCCGAGACGATCGGCGTGCCGACCGACCGGGTGGTGGTCGACACCGCCGACACCGACACCGGGCCGCACTGCATGGGCACCTTCGCCTCGCGCGGCACGCACCGCATCGGCAACGCCGTCATCCAGGCGGCGAAGGAGGCGCGGCAGGTGATGCTGGAGGTGGCGGCCGAGGAACTGGAGGTCAACGCCTCCGACCTCGAAACGGACGGGGCGGGCAACATCCACGTCAAGGGCGCGCCGCAGAAGGCGATCTCGATCTTCGACACGGCACTTTCGGCGCATTTCAAGCGCGGCCGCTCGATTTCCGGACGCGGCATGTTCCTGGTGCCGCGCTCCTTCCCCGAAACCGAGACCGGCGCGATGAAGCCTTCCACCTGCTACGCGCATGCCTGCACGGTGGCCGAGGTGGAAGTGGACGACGAGACGGGCGAGGTGACGGTGCTGACCGTCAAGAACGTCTTCGAGATCGGCCGCGCACTGAACCCGAAGATGGTCGAGCAGCAGCTTGTCGGCGGGTCGTGGATGGGCATTTCGCACACGCTCTACGAAACGACGGAGCCCTACTATCCGGCGCGCGAGCACGGCGGCTCGGACTTCAACGAATACCTGATGCCGGGACCGGGCGACCTCGCCGACACCGAGATCATCGTTTTGGAGCGGCCCTCCGCCGACGGCCCGTACGGCGCCAAGGGGCCGGGCGAGATGTGCGCCAACCCGCAGATCCCGGCGCTCGCCAACGCCATTTTCGACGCCGTCGGCGTGCGCATCGACCATCTGCCGATCACGCCGGAGCGCATCTTGAGGGCGCTGAAGGAACAGAGGGCGGCGTAATTTCAAATGGCGCATTCCCCCTCTCCGTCGCCGCTCCGCGGCGCCACCTCTCCCCCACTTCGTGAGGGAGAGGATAGGCGTCAAGCTTGGCTCCCATCCTCTCCACCCGGAACGGGGGGAGAGGTGGCTCGGCGAAGCCGAGACGGAGAGGGGGGATGCGCCATTTCTGGAAGCGCAAGGCCGTCGCCATGATCGCTCACTCCGAAACACTCGCATCCCCCGAAGCCGTTGCAGCGGCGCTGGCACGGAGCCGCTACCTTGCCGACGACAGCCTTGCCACCGCGATCTTCCTCGCCATCCGGCTCGGCAAGCCGCTGCTGATCGAAGGGGCGCCGGGCGTCGGCAAGACGGAAGCCGCCAAGGCAGTGGCCGCCGCGCTCGGCCGCGAACTGGTGCGGCTGCAATGCTACGAAGGCATCGACGCCGCGCACGCGCTCTACGAATGGAACTACCAGCGGCAATTGCTCGCCATCCGCCAGAGCGCCGAGCACGAGGTCGATATCTACGGCGACCGCTTCCTGATCGACCGGCCGCTGATGCAGGTGCTCAGGGCACCGGAAAGGCGGCTGCTGTTGGTCGACGAGATCGACCGGTCGGACCATGAATTCGAGGCGCTGCTGCTGGAATTCCTGTCCGATTTCCAGATCAGCATTCCCGAGCGCGGCACGCTCGCCGCCTCCAGCCGGCCGGTCGTGGTGCTGACCTCCAACCGCACGCGCGAGCTCGCCGAGGCGCTCAGGCGGCGCTGCGTCTACCACTGGATCGGCTATCCGGACGCCGCGCGCGAGGCCGCCGTCATCATGCTGCGCGCCGGCGAGGTGGCTGAGAAGACGGCCGAGGCTGTGGCGAAGGCGGTGCGCGAGATCCGCGCCCGGCCGCTGGCCAAACCGCCCGGCATCGCCGAGGCGGTGGAATGGGCCAATGCGGCCACCGTGCTGGAAAAGGGCGGCAGCCCGTGGCCGGAAGCCTTCCGCCGCGCCATCGGCGTGCTCATCAAGGACGAGGAGGATCTAAGTTACCTCAAGCCAGAATTGCCGAAGATCGTCGGGGAGGCGCTGGGGTGAGGATTTGCCATGCAGAACCCCCACCCCTAACCCCTCCCCTCAAGGGGGAGGGGGATTCCGATATCGCTGTCTATCGTGAGGTTTCCGGCGACGGCGGACCGAGGCGCTGCCACAGAGTCCCCCTCCCCCTTGCGGGGAGGGGTTAGGGGTGGGGGTCGGGCGACCTATGCAAACGCCATGTCGTTTGTCGGGAGAGGAGTTGCCCCGCGCGGCCGCGCCCTTCCTCCATTTCGCGCGTCTGCTGCGGGCCGACGGCTTTGTCGTCGCGCCGGAGCAGGTGAGCGCCTTAATGGCCGGGGTAACGCTGCTCGGGCCGCGTTCGATGGACGATATCCGCGAAGCGGGGCTGGCAGCGCTGGCGCCGCCGCCGGACCGCCGCGAGGCGTTCGAGGCGCTGTTCCGCGCCTTCTTCCACGGCGAGGACAAGATCACGGTCGAGGGCGGCGAGGAGGACGAGGAAACGGTGGTGAAGGACGACGCCGACGTCCGCGAGGAGGAAATACCGGTGCTGCGCGACGAAGAGAGCGGTGCCGCCGCTTCGGCGCTTGAGCAGCTTGGAACGCGCGCCTTCGTTTCCGCCGCCGCGCGGCTCGACGCCTTCCGCCGGGCCTTGCCGGCGGCATTGCCGCAACGGCGCTCGTTCCGGCATGTGCGCACCCATGCGGGCGGCCGGCTCGACCTGCGGCGCTCCTTGCGCGCTGCGGTCGCCGCCGACGGCGACGTGCCGGCGCCGATGCTACGTCGGCGGCAGACGGTGGCGCGGCCGCTGCTTCTGCTCATCGACGTGTCCGGCTCGATGAAGGAGCATACACAGGGCTACCTCAAGCTCGCCCATACCGTCGTCCAGGCCTGTTCCCGCGCGGAAATCTTCACCTTCGGCACGCGGTTGACGCGCGTCACGGCGGCGCTGCGCATCCACGACGCGGAGCAGGCATTGGCGCGGGCGGCCGCCCTTGTCGACGACTGGGACGGCGGCACGCGCATCGGCCCGGCTCTACTGGCGCTGCTGGCGATCCCTCGGTTTGCCGCCTTCGCGCGGGGTGCTGCGGTGATCGTGTTGTCCGACGGGCTGGAGCGCGGCGGCCATGCCGAGATGGAACTGGCGATGCGGCGGCTTGCCGCGCGCTCCTTCCGGCTGTCGCTGGCGACGCCGCTCGCCGGTGATCTGCGCTTTGCGCCGCGAACGGCGGCGTTGCAGGCGATCCTGCCGCTGCTCGACGATCTGGTCGACGGCTCGTCGGTCGAAGCGCTCGCTCCCTTCATCCTGTCGCTCGCACGGCCTGCGCCGGCGGCGGCAACCGTCTGGCGGAGAATAGCGTGATGCAGAAAATCATCGATTCGCATTTCCATATCTGGCGGCAAAAGGATCAGCCGTGGCTGGTGGGGCCGATGGTGCCGCGCATCTTCGGTCCCTACGAGCCGATCCGGCGCGACTATCCGATCGGCGAGTTCCTTCAGGATCAAGCCGGTTCCAGCGTCGAAAAGGGCGTCTACGTGCAGACCAACTGGGCGAAGGCGGATTTCGAGAAGGAAGTGGCCTTCCTGCAGAAGACGGCCGACGAGACCGGCTGGCCGCACGCCATCGTCGGCTATGCCGACATGACGGTGGACGACGTGCGGCCGCAGATCGACCGGCTGATGAAATACAAGCTGCTGCGCGGCGTGCGCATGCAGCTTCACTGGCATGAGGTGCCGGAGTTCCGCTTTGCACCGGACGCCAGGCAGGTGATCCACCCGTTGGTGAAGGCGAACGTGGCGCGGCTGAAGGACTACGGCCTGTCCTTCGACCTGCAGCTTTTCCCGGCGCAGATGGGCGACGGGCTGGAACTCGTCTCGGAGAATCCGCAAACGAACTTCATCCTCACCCATTGCGGCATGCTGACGGGAACGGACCCGGCCACGGTCGAGGCCTGGAAGGAAGGGCTGCGAACGCTTGCGCAGGCGCCGAACCTCTATGCGAAGCTCTCGGGGCTCGGCACCTTCGTCCATCGCAACGACCCGGCGCTGGTTTCTCTGATCTACGATGTGGCGATTGAAATCCTCGGCAGCGACCGGCTGATGTTCGGCTCGAACTTCCCGATCGAGAAATTGTGGACGACGCATGCCGACCTCATCGCCGCGCACCGGGCGGCGGCGGCGAAATACAGCGCCGCCCAGCAGGCGGACCTGTTCCGGCACACGGCCGAAAGGGTCTATCGGCCGGCGTGAGGGGCCGGGAAATCCGCCGGCGGTCTTGCATCCGGTACGGCGCGTCATAGGTAGAGGGGTAATCCACCCTGACACTATCGGGATGACCGCATGACCGCCGCTCCGTTTCTTCGTTCCATCGTCGCCGTCCGCAGTTCGGTGCCCGAGGATGCCTTCACCGCGGAGGCTCTCGGCACGATGCGGGAAGGCAGCGGCGTCGTCATCCGCGACGACGGGCTGGTGCTCACCATCGGCTATCTCATCACCGAGGCGGAGGAAATCTGGCTGACCGATCATGCCGGGCGCGTGGTGCCGGCGCATGCGCTGGCCTACGACCAGGAAACCGGCTTTGGCCTGGTGCAGGCGCTGGGCGACCTTAGTCTGCCCGCCCTGCCGCTCGGCGATGCCGCCGCCGCGGGGGTAGGCGACGCCGTGACGCTGGCGGACGGGCAGGGGCATGCGGTGCAGGCGGCGATCGTGGCCAGGCAGGAATTCGCGGGCTACTGGGAATACCTGCTGGACGACGCGATCTTCACCGCGCCGGCGCATCCGTCGTGGGGCGGGGCCGCGCTGATCGACGCCGAGGGCAGGCTGGTGGGCATCGGCTCGCTGCGCCTGCAGATGGCGAAGGGTGGTGAAGTGGCCGACATCAACATGGTCGTGCCCATCGATCTTCTGGTGCCCATCCTCGACGATCTGCTCACACGCGGGCGCGCCGACCGGCCGCCGCGGCCGTGGCTGGGCGCCTTTTCGGCCGAAAGCAACGGTGCGGTCGTGGTGATGAGCGTCGCCGACGGCAGCCCGGCCGAAAAGGCCGGCCTCAGGCGCGGCGACGTCATTTCCGATATCCGCAACGAGGAGGTCGAGGGGCTCGCCGATTTCTACCGCAAGGTGTGGGACAGCGGCGCGGCCGGCACCGAGATCCCGATGCGGGTGGTGCGCGACGGCCGCGAGGCCTGGCTGCGCATCCGGTCGGCGGATCGCAACGATTTCCTCAAGCGCCCGCAGTTGCAATAGAGCATCTTGCAGCCGGACGGAATCGTCTGGCGTCGCACAAATGCGGCTAAACGAAGAGACAGGTCGTTTCGCCGTTTCCGTGAAACCGTGAAACGATCTGGCGCGGCCGGCAACCGAACTGTTGCGTTCCGGGCTTGCGGCGGCGTGCCTTGCCGCCCGGCGTCATGTGTGTTTACCTGACCGGCGGGGCGCCGAAACGAGGAAGCGGGCATTGACGCTTGTTCTCGCCGCCATATCGACCTTGCGCCCGACGCCGGCCGCAATCGCACGGAACCATCCAGGTTCTTTCCTTCAGTCCGATGGTTTCGGACGCCGGCTCGCGCGTTCCCGGAATGATTCCGGGATCGGCCGGCCGAGTGCTGGCGTTTGACACCATCGAAGGCCGGCACGCCGGTAGCGCCTGTGTCTCGACGTTTGGGAGCGGATCATGGATTACCGAACAGCGACATCACTCGACCTCGCCGCGATCTTCCGGGACCTGTCCCTGCGCATGGCCGACCAGTATTCGGCCGCCGGGCTCAACATCGAGGAGGCCAAGGACGAATTCCTGATGAGCCTGAAGGAAGGCCGGGCGCACACGCTGGTGCAGGACGGCAAGCCTGTCGCCATCATCGCGTGGCGGGAGGTCGGGCATGCGGCGCAGACCGCGTTCGCGGCCCATGACAGCTTCTTTTCGCGGCTGACGGTGCGGTTCTGCAAGCAGCACATCAGGCGCATCCAGGCCCTGTGCGGCAACCTCCCGATCGATTCCTACAGCTGGTCCGACCGGCCCGAGGTCGCCAAATGGTTCCGCATCCTGGGCTTCCGCAAGCGGGAGCGCGGCAACGGCTACACCATCTTCGAACTCGATCCGGAGTGATCGTCGCGAAATCCTGTTTTCCCTTGCGCGCGTTTCGCGGCAGCGGCAGTGCCCATGCGAGCCTGACTGCCGTTCGATCAAGGTTCCGCAAGGCTGTGGCGCTGCCGCAGGATCTCCTCGCTCACGGCGTCGGCCACGCTCACCACCCGGCGCGAGGCGGCGAGATCGGCATGGGTGACGATCAGGATCGGCCGCTGCATCGGGCCGCCGGCCGGCAGGCGGTTCTCGAGAAGGCGCAGCCCTGCCTCGCGGGCCAGAAAGTGCGGCAGCACGGCGACGCCGATGCCCAGCCGGACAGCCTCGATCTGGCCCGGCAAGGTGTTCACCGCCAGTCTCGGCGCCTGCGGCCCGGCGAACGCCTCGGTCCATTGCAGCAGCGTTCCGAGGCTCATGGCATCGGGCCAGGCGACGACGCGCCGCGGGATGGGGCCGTCCGGCGGGCCGTAGAGGCCGAATCCCATCGTCCCCAATTGGCGCACGCGCAGGTGGCCCCGTTCCGGCCGGACCATGCGCAGCGCCAGATCGGCATCGTGACGGTGCATGTTGATCGTCGCCGTCGAAAACTGGATCTCCACGTCCAGTCCCGGATTGGCACTCAGCAGCGGTGCAAGGGCGGGCACGATGAACGGCACGACGAGGCTTTCTATGCTGGTCAGCCGTACCACGCCACGGATTTGCGCGTGGTCGCGCGCTTCCTGCCGCATCTCAGCCATCGCCAGTTCGACCGCCTCGGCGCGCGGCAGCATGGTCGCGCCCTGGTCGGTCAGCACATAGCCGTTCTGGGTGCGCAGGAAGAGCGGCAGGCCGAGCCCGTGCTCCATCCGCTCGATCCGGCGCGAGACCGTCGCCACGCCGGTCTTGAGGTGCCTGGCGGCGCCCGACAGCGTTCCTTCCCGCGCCAGGGCGAGGAAGATACGGCAATCGTCCCAGTTCAGCGCGCTCATGGACCTTTCCATTTTTGGAAATCGAATTGCCGTCATTATCCATATACCTTACAATTCCGATAAGGCTATCTGCGGCGGACTTCAATCGTCCAGAGAGGATGCCATGTCTCTTTCGAATCCGACTCACGCCCCTGCCCATATTTCTGCGCCTGTTCCCGCCGCCCGCGGCGATGGCGGAGCGCTCGTCCTGAGCGCCCTGGCCGCCGTGTTCTGGGGAACCAATTTCGAGGCGACGCGCCTCGCCCTCATCGACCTGCCGCCGTGGACGGCCGCCGCCGGTCGCTTCGTTCTCGCCGCCGCCGCGATCATGCTGTGGCTGGCTCTCACCAAAGGCATTTCGTGGCGCGTGCTGCGGCGCAATCTTTTCGCCTATGCGGCCTTGGGCGTGATCGGCGTCGCCGGCTTCAACGCCGCCCTGTTCCTCGGCATGGAAACCTCGAGCCCGGTGACGGCGGCGCTCATCATGGGAACCAGCCCGCTCACCACCAACCTGCTCGATTCGATCCTGCTGCGGCGGCTGCCGTCGCTGCTCGCCGTCGTGGGCATGGTCATCAGCCTGTTCGGCGTCGCGCTGACGGTGGGCGCCTTTTCCGGCGCGCATTTCGCTTCCGGCGACATACTGATCCTGCTCGGCAGCATCGCATGGGCGCTCTACACGATCGGCTGCCGCCGCTGGGTCAGGGACGCGACGCCGCTCGAAACCTCGGCATGGACGATGCTCGTCGGCACGCTGGCGCTCGCCCTTGCCGCCCTGCGGCTGGAAACGCCGATCGCCACCTTCGCACATGCACCGGCCGTCGTCTGGGCATCCGTCGTGTGGATGGCGCTGGTCGGTTCGGTCCTCGCCTACATCTTCTGGCAGGTGGGGATCGCCCGGCGCGGCCCCGGCGCGACGTCGGTGATGTTCAACCTCGTGCCGGTTTCGGCGCTGGTCGTCGCCGCCATCTTCGGCCGGACCCCTGATGCGATGCAGGTCGCCGGCGTCGCCGTCGCCATCTTCGGCATCCTGCTGGCGAGCGGCAAACTGCCCGGCCTGCACGCCCGCAGCTAGACAGCCGCTGATAGTGCCAACCCGTCGAAAGAACGCTTGCCGGTCCTTCGACGGGTTCCGGTTTCACGGCGTAGGTCGAATCGTTCTATCTTTTCGGTTCGGCCGCGTTTCGGTTGCCAAGAAACCAACGACAGCGAGTATCCGACATGAACATGCTTTCAGGCAGGCCGACGGCCGTGCTCGCCATCTGCGGCAGCCTGCGCCGGCAGTCGTCCAATCTGGCGGCGCTGCAGGCGGCCTCGCTGCTGGCCCCGGAGCGGATGCGGATCACGATTTTCGACGGCCTGCCGGCGCTTCCCTATTTCAATCCCGATCTCGACGGCGACGATCCGCGGGCGCCGGTCCGTTCGTTCCGCAACGCGGTCGGGCAGGCGGACGCGTTGCTCATCTGCAGCCCCGAATATGCGCGCGGCGTCGCCGGGGTGACGAAGAACGCCCTCGACTGGCTCGTCGGCAGCTTCGAATTTCCGGGCAAACCCGTCGCGGTCGTCAACGCCTCGCAGCGCGCGACCCATGCGGACGCGGCGCTGCGGCTGACGCTGGAAACCATGTCCGCCAAACTCGTCGACGAGGCCTCGGTCACCCTGCCGCTGCTGGGGCGCAATCTTGATGCTGCCGGCATCGCCGCCGACCCGGACATCGGCCCGCTGTTGAGGCGGGCGCTGAACGCGTTGGCGGACGCTTCGCTGACGTAGCCGCCGCAGTGTATTGCCGCCCGAAGGTTGACAATGCCTGGGCTGCTGAACATGGTGCGAATCTTTGACTGGGAGGTAGTATGACCATTTCGATCAACCGACGCAGCTTTTCCATCGGCGCGGGCGCCTTGGCGCTGGCCGCCGCTGGGCTTTCGCCGGCACGCGCGCAGCAGGCCTTTTTCCGCATCGGCACCGGCGGTACGTCCGGCACCTACTATCCGGTGGGCGGCCTGATCGCCAACGCGATCTCGGCGACCGGACCGGCCGGTGTCGAGGGCCTTGTCGCCACCGCCACCTCTTCCAACGGCTCGGTCGCCAACATCAGCGCCATTTCGTCGGGCGCCTCCGAATCGGGCTTCACGCAGTCCGACGTCGCCTACTGGGCGCATTCGGGCACCGGCCTCTATGACGGCAAGCCGAAGGTGGAGGACCTGCGCCTCATCGCGACGCTCTATCCCGAGACGATCCATCTGGTGGCGCGCGCCGACGCCGGCATCAAATCGGTGGCCGACCTTAAAGGCAAGCGCGTCTCCCTCGACGAGCCGGGTTCCGGCACCATCGTCGACGCGCGCCTCGTGCTCGGGGCCTACGGCCTGACGGAGAAGGACGTGAAGGCCGAATACCTGAAGCCCGGCCCCGCCGGCGAGCGGTTGCAGGACGGCGCCATGGACGCCTATTTCTTCGTCGGCGGCTACCCGACCGGCGCTATCGTCGAGCTCGCCAGCACCAACAACATCACCTTGGTGCCGATCTCCGGTCCGGAAGCCGACAAGCTCTTGTCGGAGCAGAAGTTCTTCTCCACCGACACCGTGCCGGAAGGCACCTACAAGAACGTCGGCGAGACCAAGACCATCTCGGTCGCCGCCCAGTGGGTGACCAGCGCCAAGCAGACCGACGATCTCATCTACAAAATCGTCAAGTCGCTCTACAGCGACGAGACGCAGAAGGCGCTGCAGGCCGGCCACGCCAAGGGCAAGCTGATCACGCTCGCCAACGCGGTGACCAGCGCCGGCATTCCGTTCCATCCCGGCGCGGAGAAGTTCTACAAGGAAGTCGGCGCCCTGAAATAGGAGCCACTCGAACCGGCTGACAACGACGAGGCGGAAGGCGTGCTTTCCGCCTCTTTTGTCCGAAAATCCCCGATACGGAACCGGCAATGAGCGACGACGACGACAAGATCAGGCTTTCCGCCATGGAGTTCGACGAGGACAAGGCTCGCGAACTGGAGGAGAAGTTCGATTCCGAAATCCGCTTCCGGTCGCTGATGCCGGCCGCCGGCTGGCTGGTCGGCTTCCTGCTGGTGGCGCTGTCGCTGTTCCACTACTACACCGCCGGCTTCGGCCTGCTGCAGGAGATGCTGCACCGGGGCATCCACCTGTCGATGGTGCTGGCGCTGGTCTTCCTCGTCTTCCCGCTGGTGAAGACGGGCTACGATCAGCCGGCGCAATCGAGCCTGCTCAGGCCGCTCGGCATACCGGTCTTCGACTGGCTTTTGGCGCTCGCCGCCGTCGTCGCGGTCCTGCATGTGCCGATGATCCCGCTCGACGACCTCGCCTTCCGCGTCGGCAACCCGACGACGACGGACGTCGTGCTCGGCGTCACGCTCATCCTGCTCTTGCTCGAAGCGACGCGGCGCTCCGTCGGCATCCCGCTGCCGATCATCGCGGTCGTCTTCATGGCCTATGCGCTGTTCGGGCCATACATGCCGAGCATCCTGGTGCATCCGGGCGCGTCGGTCTCGCAGCTCGTTGACCACCTCTACCTGACAACGCAGGGCATCTACGGCATCGCGCTCGGCGTCGTCGCCACCTATGTCTTCCACTTCGTGCTGTTCGGCGTCTTCGCCACCCGCATCGGCCTCGGCCAGCTTTTCCTCGATTGCGCGGCATGGGTCGCCGGACGCTATGCCGGCGGCCCCGCCAAGGTGTCGATCTTCGGCTCGGCGCTGTTCGGCATGATCTCCGGCTCGTCGGTCGCCAACACCGTCACCGTCGGCTCCTTGACCATCCCGGCGATGATACGCCTGGGCTATAAGAAGCACTTCGCCGCCGCGGTCGAGGCAGCGTCCTCCACCGGTGGGCAGGTGACGCCGCCGATCATGGGCGCCGCCGCCTTCCTGATGATCGAATTCCTCGAACTGCCCTATACGACGATCATCCTGGCGGCGATCGTGCCGGCCTTCATGCATTTCTTCGGCGTCTTCATGCAGGTGCATTTCGAGGCCAAGCGCACGGGCCTCAGGGGCTTGCGGCCGGATGAGATGCCTGATGTGGTCGAGGCGCTGAAACGCGACTGGCCGACGATCATCCCGCTCGTCGTGCTCATCGGCGTGCTGCTTTCCGGCTACACGCCCTATATGGCCGCCTTCTGGGGCATCACTCTGTGCATCGCCGTCGGCCTGCTCAATCCGCGCCGGCGCATGTCGGTCGCCGACATCGTGGTGTGCCTGCGCGACGGCGCCAAATATGCGCTGGCCGTGGGTGCGGCTGCCGCCACCGTCGGCATCGTCGTCGGCGTGGTTACCCTGACGGGTGTCGGCTTCAAGCTCTCCTACATCGTCACCTCGACGGCGGGGCACCTGTCGCTGCTGTTCGGCACCTTCATTCCCGAGGCGATCTTCTCGGCGCAAGGGCTGACCTTGCTGTTCACGCTGATCATGACCGGCGTCGTCTGCATCCTGATGGGCTGCGGCATCCCGACGACGGCGAACTACATCATCATGGTGACGATCGCCGCACCGGCGCTGGTGATGCTCGGCACCGAGCCGATCGTCGCGCACTTCTTCGTCTTCTATTACGGGCTGCTTGCGGACATCACGCCACCGGTGGCGCTGGCCGCCTATGCGGCGGCCGGCATGGCGGGCTCCGATCCGTTCAAGACCGGCAACACCGCCTTCCGGCTCGGTCTCGGCAAGGCGCTGGTGCCGTTCGTCTTCGTCTTCTCGCCGTCGCTTCTGTTGGTGACGAAGGACTTCACCTGGCCGAACTTCTTCCTCGCCTTTGTCGGCTGTGTGCTCGGCATCACCTGCCTGGGCGCCGCCCTGTCGCGCTACCTTCTGGTGCGCACACGACCATGGGAGAACGTGCTTCTGGTGCTCGCCGCCTTCCTTCTGGTGGCGCCCGAGCTCTATTCGTCGCTGCTCGGCGTTGTGCTGGTCATTCCCGTCCTGCTGCGGCACTGGAGCGCGCGTCACACCGACGAGGCGCAACCCGCCTGAAGCGCTCACGCCATGGAATGCGCGCCGCTTCGCCGGCGCCGCCGGTTTTTCAGGAACGCGGCGATCGGTTTTTCGAGGATTTCGTGGACGGCCACGCCGATGGCGACGCCGGCGACGATCGCGGCGATCAAGACGACCGGTCCCGGCAGGGAAAGCAGGGAACCGGCCTTGGCCACCACCGATATCGCCATCGTGTGCCAGAGGTAGGTGGAATAGGAACTGTCGCCGAGATAGGCGGCGAGTGGCAGGCGGGGCACCGCCGCGTGCCTTTCGAAGGCAAGGACACCCAGCACGAGCGCTGCCGCCAGCGGGCCGAGCACGAAGGGCGTGAAGCCGGCATAGGTGACGCCGACGAAGGCGAAGCCGACCAGGGCGACGGCGATCAGCACGATGCCGCTCGCCGGCGAGGGGACCGCGCCCCTCAGCCAGGCCTCGCCGATGGCGATGCCGACGAGGAATTCCAGCAGCAGCGGATCGGTCCAGGTCTTGAGGATCGGGGTTTCAGGGGCGAACAGCCATCCCGCTGCCGCGAGCGCGAGGAACAGGCCCGCCAGCGCGGCGAGCCGCCGCCGTGCCGGCAGGAACAGGGCGGCCGCGAATAGCGCGTAGAAGAACATCTCGTAGTTCAGCGTCCAGCCCTGCACGAGAACCGGCCAGATGTCGCCGGTGCTCGGCGAGCGGCTGGCGAGGAAGGCAAGCGAGGACAGAACGTACCATGCGCTCAGGCGCAGGTTCGGGAACAGGCCGGCAAGCGCCCCCGCCACCATGACGCCGGTCGCGATCCAGTAGAGCGGCGCGATGCGCTCGATGCGGTCGCGCAGGAAGGCGGCGGGCGAGGGCGATCGCTCGCTGGCGATGACCCACATGATGAAGCCGCTGATGACGAAGAAGACGTCGACGCCGGCAGCGCCGATGGCGAAGTGCGTGCCCGAGCGTTCAGCCGCGTGGAAGACGACGACGCCGAGCGCCGCCACGGCGCGCAGGTACTGGATTCCGTGGAGCCGTTTCATGCCGCGTGACCGGGTCGCGACGACCTGCGGAGGAGGGCGTAGCGGGGCATGGCGCGCGGCGCCGCCAGGCGGCCCGCCGCGTAGAAGAGCAGGAACGAGCCGACGACATAGGGATTGATGACGTCGACCTCGACGAAAGCGCGCACCAGGAACATGGCGACGAGGCCGAACAGGACGAAGGATGCCTCGTTGCGGGCGTCGCCGAGGACCCGGCCGAGGTGTCCGGCGAAGGTGCGCAGCAACACCGTGGTGATGAGCGCGACGCCGGCGAGGCCCAATTCCACCCCCACTTCGATGAAGGTGTTGTGGAAATGGAAGCCGCTGCGCGAGCCGATGTAGAATTCCTCCCACAGCCGCTCGGCCTCGGAGAAGCCCTGCACCCAGTAGGCCTGATAGCCGACGCCGAAGAACGGCGCCTGCGTGGCCGCGGCCCAGCCCTGCGACCACAGATAGGTGCGGCCTGTCAGCGTGGAATCCTTGCCGAAGGCGGCGAGCAGCAGGTCGAGACCGCCGAAGTTCAGCCCGGTAAAGACGACGCAAATGGCGAGCACGATGCCTGCCGCCATGCTTACTTTCCTGACGCGCGGCGAAAACAGCAACGCCAGCCTCAGCCAGACC
This sequence comes from Mesorhizobium sp. 8, assembly GCF_006351905.1. Classification (NCBI taxonomy): domain Bacteria; kingdom Pseudomonadati; phylum Pseudomonadota; class Alphaproteobacteria; order Hyphomicrobiales; family Phyllobacteriaceae; genus Mesorhizobium; species Mesorhizobium sp. 8. The sequence goes on along the minus strand of NZ_CP040914.1, from coordinate 2,241,290 downwards.
TGGACGGCCAGCACCAGAGCGAGCGTGATGACCGAGGTCGCCGACTGCGATCTCGCCAGCAGCACGGCGGAGAGGCCGCCGCAGGCAAGGGCGACGATCCGCCAGAGGCCGCGTTCGCCGAGCACGACGAGCGCGGCGAAGGCGAAGTAAACGCCGAGCGAAGAAAACAGGCCGAGCTGGTTCTTCGAGGGGAAGGCGCCGACGAAGCTGTAGCTGCCGTCGAGCGGGTCGAGGTGGTACTGGCCGTGAACCAGCGAAAAGAATAGGACAAGCAGGGTGCCGAGGATCGCGCCGAGGGTCAGGGTCCTGACGCTGACGGTGCGGGCGGCGATCAGCGCGCAGACGACGTGGGAGGCGAACTGCACGGAGGCGCGCGCGGTGACGCCGGGCGCCGCCGACCAGAACGTCGACAGGCAGGCGAGCGCGGCGAAAGGCGCGATCCATGCGAGATCGGTCGAGGTGCCGAGCGCCTTGCGGTAGTCGACCAGCACCAGCGGCAGCCAAAGGGCGTAGTAGGCGAGGATCGAGACCTGGCCGAAGCGGATGGAGTAGGCGAACACGAAGATCGAGATCGCGACCGCGACCAGCCCGTACCAGAAATTATGGTCGGGATTCACAAGGCGTGCCTTGGCGATCTTCATTGGCTATGTCCGCAGTTGCGGCTGTTCCGGGGCGTCGTTCTGACCTCGTTCAATTGGAATTCGCGGCCGGCTGGGCGATCTCCACCTTGACGACGTCTCCCGGCAGGACCGGCGTGTTCTCGTCGGCCGCGATCACGCCCGCCTTGCCGTCGCCGGCGGTGCGCACGATGGAAAAGCTCATCTGCGGCGGATTGCGGCCGCCGGCGTTGCGCGCGGCGTCCGGCGCCCGCTCCAGGGCTTCCACCATCAGGCCGGAATACATGCCCATCTTCAGGTTCATGGTGTCGAGGTCGGCTTCCGTCTGCTGGCGGTCCTGGGCGATCTCGGTGTCGCGGTCGTTCTGCAGGCTGATCGCGTCCTGCGTCGCCTTGGCGATGTCCTGCTTGGCCCGCAATATGGCGGTGTCCATGTCGAGCAGCTTGCTTTCGAGCTCCGCGATGGTCTGTTCGAGGGTCAGCACGCGCTGGTTGACCACCAGCCCCTTGCCGGCAAGGTTGTCGATGCCCTTCAGTTCCTCGCGCGCCAGATCGGTCTGGCGGGTCTGCGTGGTTATTTTCTTTTCAAGCGACTCGATCTCGCTCTGCAGCAGGGCCTTGAGGTTGTCGAGGCTTTCGAGTTGCAGGCGCAGCCGCTTCTGCCGTGCCTGCATCAGGCTGGTTTCGTCGGCCATCAGCTTCTTTCCGGCCGCCGTCTTGCCGAGTTCCGGCGGGAAGTCGATCTGCGGCTTGTTGGCGGCCTCGGCTTCCAGCCTTGCCTTCCTCGCCAGAAGGCCGTCGCGCTGGGCCGCCATCACGTCGTAATTGCCTTGCGCGGTGATGAAATCGCGCGCGCCGCCCTGGCCGTTCTCCGAGCGGCGAAGGCCGCCGGCGATGCTGAGCGCCTTCAGCACGGTCAGTTGCGGATCGTAGGGATAGCGGCCGGGTGTCTGCACGTCGCCCGACACGAAGATCGGGCGGAATTCCGCCAGTTCCACGGAGGCCTCCGGCCGGTCGGGAAGGCCCAGCTTCTGCTGCAGGCCGTCGCCGATGGCGGTCGCGACCTCGGCCGTGGTCTTGCCCGTCACCGGCAGTTCGCCGACGAAGGGGACCGATATGGTGCCGGCCGGCCCGACGCTGTAGTCGCCGCTGACGGCCGACCAGTCGCGGAAGGCACCTTCGGCACTCTGCCATTCGGCGACCCTGACGCGCAGCTTGTCCATCGTGCCCAGCCGGTATTCGTCCGTCGTGGCGGACAGCGCTTGCAGCGGTGCCGCCGCCAGCAGGACGGCGACGGCGAAAAGGATGCGGGCTCTTTGCGGTATCAGGGTCAAATCCTTTGCTTTCTTCACTGCGGATGCTTTTTCACCGCAGACAGGGACGTGGGGAAGCGGTGCGGCCAGGCTCAGTAGCTGCCGCGCGAGGAGAACACCGCCGGCACGGTCCAGATCAGGATCTTCAGGTCGAAGACGAACGACCAGTTCTCGACATAGTGCCTGTCGAAGGCGACGCGGGTGCCGTAGGAGACGTCGTTGCGGCCGCTCACCTGCCAGAGCCCGGTCAGGCCGGGGCGCGATTGCAGGTAGAAGCTGGCGGACGTGCCATAAAGCGCGAGTTCGTCGTCGACGACCGGGCGCGGGCCGACGAAGCTCATCTCGCCGCGCAGGATGTTGAAGATCTGCGGCAGTTCGTCGAGGCTGAGCTTGCGCAGCACCGCGCCGATCCGCGTGACACGGGGATCGTCCTGCAGTTTGCGCGTGGCGTTCCATTCCTCGCGGTCCTGAGGGTTGGTGGCGAAATGCGCGGCCAGCACGGCGTCTCCGTCCTCGACCATGGTGCGGAACTTGAGGCAGCGGAAGACCTTGCCGTTGCGGCCGATTCGCGGGTGCCCGTAAAACACCCTGCCGCCGTCGGAAAACTTCACCAGGGCGACCAGCATGAGGAAAAGCGGGCTGAAGACGACGAGACCGGCAACGGCGGCCGATACGTCGAAAGCGCGCTTGAAGGCGCCGCCTATCGGCGGCGTGCCCTCCCTGTCGGAATATGAGTCGGAAGATCTTTCCGCCAGTTCAGTCTGTGACATCCTTGCCGCTCCGCGATGTTGATCGTCAGATGCAAATGCTGCGTTGCAACATGCTTGTTGATAGGGCGGGAGATATGACGTGGGTGCGATAAAAATAGGTCGGGCAAATCCATCTCAGATCATAATTTGTGACATGCAGTCACAAACCCTGACGATGATCGTAAAATCTCCGACGCATTGTGAAACACAATTTGATATGTAAAATTAATATTACATATTTCTCTAAAAAATATCGATCATATTAAAGATAGTGTATTTTTCTAATTTATATATCACGAATAAATCTCGTGTTATCAGTATATGATCCATATTTTTCTTGGGAATAGGCCCCTTGGCAAAGATGTCGCCATCCTGCAACGGCGATGGAGAATCGGAGTGAGGATCGCCGATGGGCCGGGACAAGCCTTCGGATGTGTGTTGCCTGTCGTCCAGACGTTTTATATGCTTCGCTATACAGCCGCGATTGAATTCGCGCCTCCGGTTCAGCAAATCACCGACGCCTAATACACCGGATGCGCAGCAACGGTTGCTGCTTCGGCGGGAGGTAATCTTGCGGGTGAAATTTCGTCGCATACGACGCCGTCGCGGCCGGTCCGGCTGAGATGCCGTTCGTCCTGTTCCTGCGCGGCTTCATCGGTGCCCTGGTGGCGTTCGCCGTCGTCACCTACGTCGTCACGCAATCGCTGTGGACCACGCTGATCGACACGATCATCTGCGCGGTCATCATCCAGGCCGGTTATTTCCTGGCGGTGCTGGCGATGATCTGGTGGGCGCCCGCGCGTGGCAAGGCCTCCGAGCCGGCGCGCAAGGAACCTGCGCCCGCCGCCGCCAAGAAGGACCGGCAGGTCGTTCGCTAGGCGGCGCTGCACGGCAGCCAATTGTGGCCGTCATCAAATCGCCTTTCGCTTCTGCGACCGCTCCGCCATGCGGGCGGGCCGAGGGAAATCGAGAGGTGCGAATGCCATCAACCGCCACAGTCTGCGTCATCATCGCGGCCAAGGATGCGGCGCCGACCATCGGCCGGGCCGTCGGTTCCGCCCTGCGCGAGAAGCACGTCGCGGAAGTCGTGGTGGTCGACGACGGATCGGCCGACCGGACGGCCGAGGCGGCGCTCGCGGCGGACGACGGCAGCGGCCGGCTTTTGATCCTGCGGCTCGACGCCAATCGCGGGCCGTCCTTCGCCCGCAACCATGCGATCGCGCATTCGAGCGCGCCGCTGATCGCCATTCTCGACGCCGACGACTTCTTCCTCGAAGGCCGGTTCGACAGGCTGCTTGTCGGCGACGACTGGGACTTCGTCGCCGACAACATCGTCTTCGTCGATGCGCGGAGCGCGGGCCATGCGGAGCCCGTCGTGCCGGACTTCGCAGCCGAACCGCGCTTTCTCGACCTGGTAAGCTTCGTCGAGGGCAATATTTCGCGGCGGGGTGCTGCGCGCGGCGAGATCGGCTTCCTCAAGCCGGTGATGCGGCGTTCCTTCATCGAGGTGCACGGACTTGCCTATGACGAGAAGCTCAGGCTCGGCGAGGATTACGACCTCTACGCGCGGGCTCTGCTGAACGGCGCCCGCTACAAGGTGGTGCACGGCTGCGGCTATGGAGCCGTTGTGCGGGCGGATTCGCTGAGCGGCCGGCATCGCACCGCCGACTTGAAACGCCTCTACGAAGCCGACCGCGCCATCCTGGCGCTGTCGGGCGCCGGCGACCGGGCGGAGGTGGCGCTACGGCGCCACGAGCGGCACATGCGCGCCCGCTACGAACTGCGCCGCTTCCTCGACGTCAAGGCTGAACAAGGATTGGCTCGGGCGGGGCTCGGCGCGCTCGCCCGTCCCGCCGCGCTGCCGGCGATCGTCGGCGGTGTCGCGGCCGACAAGCTTGACGCATTCAGGGCGAGACTCAGCCCGACCAGCGCGCAGCCCGTGCTGCCGCGTTATCTTCTCGCCGCCCGCGCCGTTCAGAAATAGTCGCGGCGGATGCCGGCCAGAACGCTATGGAACCGGTCCTTGCGTTCGGCCAGCGCGGCATCGGTACTGAGTTGCGGTTCCGCTTTGCGAGCCTGCCGCAGTGCGAGCACGGCAGGTGCGGCAAGCGCGTTCTTGACCACGTCGCGCAGCCCCGAGCGGGGCGGTTCGGCGCGCGTCAGCACCGGCGTTTCGCCTGGGTCCTGCCGTTCCGGCCGTTCGTCGCCGCCCGCCGCCCTGCGCTCGAAATCCATGCCCCAGAAGCGGGCGCCCTTGGTAATGGCTTCTGCGCGCGAGGAAAGCGGGACGCGGCGCGGGCGGTAGGCCAGGCCGAGCGAGGCGGCCCAGTCCTGCCATTTGAAGCTGTTGACGTTGCGCGACGTGGTGACGGCGACCCACGGCACGCGCAGCGCGTCGGCGAGGATGGCGGCGTGCATGGATTCGGCCACCACCAGCCGCGCGCCGGCAATCTCCCCGATCACCGCTTTCGCCTCGCCGCACGGGTCGACATAGGTCAGGCCCGCGGCCTCGCAGACGGTTGGCCAGATGCCGCCGACGGTTGATTCCCAATGCGGCACGAAGATCGCGTCGTGACGTTTCGACACCGCCTGGAATTCGGGCATGTCGGCCACCATCACCGCCGGGTCGACGATGCCGAGCGCGGCGTCCAGCCCGATCTTGCCGGCCGTCAGCGGCCCGCGCACGCTGCGGACGTCCCATTCCGCCCGGTCGGAAAGGTCGGGTGCTACGCCATAGCCGAAGCCGCTGCCGACGACGAGCTTCTTGCGGCCTAGCGGCAGCAGGTCCTTGTTCAACACGGTGCCGACGCCGACCAGCAGCATGTCGGGATGGACGTCCCTGAAGCCGGGCAACAGGAAGTCCCATAGCCACAGGTTCAGGTCGTCGCCGAAATTGCCGTGTTTCGACTCCCAATGGAAAGGCTGCATGGCGTGGCCCTATCTGGCGATCTTGGCGACGGCGAGCTCGACGGCGCTGCGCAGGATCTGCGGGTCGCGCCAGGCCCATTGCGCCAGAAGGCCGAATTGCGGCGCCTTGCGGCCGCGCACCAGCCTTGCCTGGCCCCACAGCGCCTGCTGCCGGGCGGTCTGCTTGTAGGAGCGGATCGAGGCGCGGTCTTCCGGGCGATGGGCGGAGCGGCTTTCCAGCCGGTCGAGCGCCACCCAGGTGTTGAACTGTTGTTGCAGGAACTGCGGCGAATCGCTGGCGACGCCGTGGAAGATGTTGAGACCCTCGCCGCGCATGGCGCCGACATCCTCGCCCAGCACGGTGCGGCGCGCGCCACGGATGCAGTCATAGAAGAACAGCACGTCTTCCGCCGCCAGCCTGAGCGCCGCTTCGAAGCGGGCGGTGCGGAACAGGCTTTCGCCGATGACCATGCAGGAGAGATGCAGGAAGCTCCAGTCCTTGAGCATGACGCCGGCGAGATCGGGGATTTCGACCAGCGGCGGATCGTCGGACAGCCGGGTGACGGCGGTGCTGCCGGCAAGCTCGGCGACGCCGTAGTGATAATAGAATTCCTCGCCGCCCTGGATGGAGGCGAAGTAGCAGTCGGCGTCGAAGCGGGCGAGCGCTTCCGTCGCGGTCTTGAGATGATCGGGCGCCCATTCGTCGTCGGAATCGAGGAAGGCGACGCAGGCGCTGTCGGCCGGCACATGGTCGAGACCGGTGTTGCGCGCGCCGCCGGGACCGGCATTGGCCTGCTTGATGACGGCGATGCGCGCCCGCTCGGCGGGCGGCAGGATGCCGACCTCGGCCTCGACCGGCAGCGGGGAGGAATCATCGACGACGATGACGTCGAAATCCTGGTGCGACTGGCTGAAGACGGAGGCCAGCGCGCGTTGCAGGACGCCCGGCTCGCGCTGGTAATACGGGATGATCACGCTGCACTTCATCGTCGTCCTTTCGGTCTTCGCGATGCCGGGATCGTGACCCGCCCCAGTAGGCCGGGCCTCGGCGCGTCTTTCAAGACCAGCCGTTTCGGGCTGAAATTTGTCGCCCGCCGGCCCCGCCGCTTCCGCGCGCGTCGCGCGGACGGGTTTCCTGCCGCTGGCCTTTCTGCCATCTTTGCCGCATATGAACTCACCGGCTAAGAGCAAGGAGGTCGTCCAGATGGCTCTGTTCGGTACGCGCGCCGCGACCTTTTTCCGGACCCGGAATCCGCAACGCGACCGCGACACGGATGCCGCGCGCGCCGGGCGTTTGCGCGCTTTCCTGGACGAATTGCACGGCGAGATCAAACATGAGCGCGACGGCCTGCGCGGGCGCTACGAGAGCGTGACGGCGCGCGCCGCCTTCTCGCAGCAGGCGCTGGAGCAGGACGAGGCCGGCCCCAAAACGGCTTCGTCCATCGACCAACTCACCCAGACCATGATTGATTATACGAGGCGGCTCGCCGCGCTCGAGGCGCAGGCCGTTTTCGTGAACGAGTTGCGCGAGCGGGCCGCGCTGTTTCCCCAGCAAACGGAAGAGGTAGGCGCCGGCGCCGCCGATCCGGTCCGGCCGGGCGCTTAACGCCGATCATAAAAAGTTACCGCGCCACGCCCCGTGAAAGCGGCGGCGCGTCACATTCTCATCCCTCGACAGCCTTATGTGCAGCGCAACGTTGGTTCGAACGGAGCGCCGGGGGAGGGCGGCGCCGCACCGAAAGGCGGTGGAATGACTGTATATACGAGGCATCCGAATCGTGGTCTCGCGTGGTTCGCCAAAGGACTGGCAGCGGGACTCGCGGTAGCGGCGATCGGCGCTCCCTTGGCCGCTCAGGCGGCGTCCGCCGGCAAATCCACAGCCAACGGCAAATCCTTCGTGGACGATTTCGACAGGCTCGATCCGAGCCGATGGTACATTTCCGACGGCTGGGCGAACGGCGACCATCAGAACTGCACATGGTCGAAGAAGCAGGCCAGCGTCGAGGACGGGCGGCTGAAGCTCGGCTTCGTCAAAGAGAAGACCAAGGACCGCGATTACGCCTGCGGCGAGGTCCAGACCTTCAAGCGATTCGGCTACGGTACCTTCGAGGCGCGCATGAAGGCGGTGGCGGGCTCCGGCCTCAACACCGGTTTCTTCTCCTTCATCGGCCCGGTCCACAAACAGCCGCATGACGAGATCGATTTCGAGGTGCTCGGCAAGGAGCCGTCGAAGGTCCAGATCAACCGCTTCGTCGATGGCAAGAGCCTCGGCCCGGCCAAGCTGGTGGACGTGCCAGGCGACGCCGACAAGGATTTCCACGACTACGCCTTCGTCTGGCAGAAGGACCGCATCGCCTGGTATGTCGACGGCAAGCTCGTCGGCGAGGTCACCGATCCCGACAAGCTGCCCAGCCATCCGGCCAAGATTTATCTGAGCATCTGGGGCAGCGACACGCTGACGTCGTGGATGGGCGCCTTCGCCGATCCCGGCCAGCCGATCGCGGCGGAAGTGGAGCGCGTCTCCTTCACCGCCGAGGGCGACAAGTGCCAGTTCCCGGACTCCATCGTCTGCAAGACGCAGTCGCAGTGAGAGGACGGCCGATGCTGCGCATCCTCTATCTCGTGCATAACCTGGCCGATCCTGCCGTGCAGCGCCGCGTGAGGATGCTGGAAGCGGGCGGTGCCACGGTGACGCTGGCCGGTTTCCGCCGGGGCGCCGTGCCGGAGCGCAATGAGGGCGAGGCGCCTGTCGAGCTCGGCCGCACCGAGGACGGCCGGTTCACGCAGCGGTTGGCTTCGGTGGCGTCGGCCGCCGTCTCGCTGGCGGGCAAGCTCAGGCATGTTCCGCGGCCCGACGTCATCATCGGCCGAAACCTGGAAATGCTGGCGCTCGCCAGGCGGGCGCGGGCGGCGTTCGGCGGCGACATCCCGCTCGTCTACGAATGCCTCGACATCCACCGCCTGCTGCTCGACGCCGGCCCGGTCGGCAAGGCGATGCGCGGCGCCGAGCGGCTGTTCGGCCGCGACGCGGCACTGCTGATCACCAGCTCGCCGGCCTTCGTGCGCGATTATTTCGTCCGCTTCGGGCAGTCTGCCGCGCCGGTCGCCTTGCTGCCGAACAAGGTGCTGGAACTGGATGCTTTGCCGGTTCCCGGCCAGCAGGCAGCATTGCCGGAAGCCGGCGAGCCGTGGTGGATCGGCTGGTTCGGTGCGCTGCGCTGCGCCAGGTCGCTGGACCTGCTGGCCGCCTTCACCCGGCAGGCAGGCGGGCGCTTCGAGGTCGTGCTGCGCGGTCGTCCTGCCTATCGCGAATTCGCCGATTTCGACGGCTTCGTCGCGGCCGAGCCGCATATCCGCTTTGCCGGCCCCTACCGCAATCCGGACGACCTCGCCGCCATCTACGGCGCGGTGCATTTCTGCTGGGCGATCGACTTCTTCGAGGAGGGACTGAACTCCGCCTGGCTGCTGCCCAACCGCCTTTACGAAGGCTGCCGCCATGGTGTTGTTCCGATCGCGATGCAAGGCACGGAAACGGCGCGCTTCCTTTCCGAACGGGGGATCGGCGTGCTGCTCGAGGACGCTTCCGTGGACGCGCTGCAAACGGCGTTGTCCGCGATGGACCGGGAAAACTACGAGGCCCTGCGCCGTCGGGTCGTCGGGCACGACAAAGCCGAATGGGCCGCGGGCATCGGCGACTGCCGCGCGCTGGTCGAGCGCCTGCAAGCGTTGGCCGGCTCGCGGGTCGGCGGCGATATCCTGCTGGAGGCCGCGGCATGACCAGCCAAACCGACGCCGAACCTTTGCACGCTGAAACCTCGCGTGCCGCGCCGGCCGGACGCTGCATGGTGATCATCCCGTGCCTGAACGAGGTCGCCCATATCGGCGACCTCATCGCGCAACTGATCGGCCCGGCGGATCGGCTGGACATGCTGATCGTCGTCGCCGACGGCGGCAGCACGGACGGCACCCGGCGCATCGTGGAGGAAATCGCCGCGCTCGAACCGCGCGTCGTCCTGCTCGACAATCCCCGTAAGGTGCAGGCCGCCGCCGTCAATCTCGCCGTCATCAGATACGGCGAGGCGTTCGCGCGCTTCATCCGCATCGACGCGCATGGCGGCTATCCCGACGACTATTGCGAAAAGCTGATCGAGGAGGCGGACGCCACAGGCGCCGATTCGGTGGTCGTCTCCATGCTCACGCAGGGGATCGGTCCCTTCCAGCGGGCAACCGCAACGGCGCAGAATTCGAAGCTCGGCAATGGTGGCTCGCCGCATCGCGAGGGCGCCAAGGGCCATTGGACCGATCACGGCCACCATGCGCTGATGAGCGTGGCAGCGTTCCGCGCCGTCGGCGGCTACGACGAAAGCTTCAGCCACAACGAGGACGCCGAGCTCGACTTCCGGCTCGCTGCCGCGGGCTATCGCATCTGGATGACCGACAAAACCGTCATGACCTATTATCCGCGCGCTTCGGTCGCCGGCCTGTTCCGGCAATATCTGGGCTACGGGCGCGGCCGGGCGAAAAACATCCTCAAACACCGCGCCATGCCGAAGCTCAGGCAGATGGTGCCGTTGATGGTGCTGCCGGTTGTGGCCGGCGCGCTGCTCGCCGTCATCAACCTTTCGGCGCTGATCCCGATGGGGCTGTGGGTTGCGGCATGCCTCGGCTACGGAATCTGGCTGGCGCTGGCCGAGCGCAATCCCTACGGCCCGCTCGCCGGCGTCTCGGCGATGGTCATGCATCTCGCATGGTCGGCCGGCTTCTGGTTGCAACTGACTCTTTCCTGGACGCGGAGGGTGGCAGCGCGATGACCGATCCCATCCGCATCGACGTCGGCATCTGCACGTTCCGCCGCCCGCAACTCGAACAGACGCTGCGCTCGCTGGCCGGCCTGCACGTTCCGGCCGGGGTAGCGCTGCGCGTCATCGTCGCCGACAACGATTCGGCGCCGAGCGCGCGCGCGCTGGTCTATGGGCTGGCTGTCGGCCTGCCCTTCGAGATCGTCTACGTCCATTGCCCGGCCTCCAACATCTCGCTCGCCCGCAATGCCTGCCTGGAGGCGGCCGGCGGCGATTTCCTGATCTTCATGGACGACGACCAGGAGATCGTGTCTGGCGACTGGCTGACGGAGTTCCTGTCGGTCGCCAACGCCACGCGCGCCGACGTCGTGCTCGGGCCAGTGCTTGCCGTCTATGGCGAGGACGCGCCGCGCTGGATGCGCGAGGGCGACTTCCATTCGACCCGCCCTGTGCGTGTCGACGGCAAGATCCGCACCGGCTATTCCGGCAACACGCTGCTGCGCCTGTCTTCGGCCGTGGTCGCGGGGCGGCGCTTCAGCCTGCCGCTCGGCCGCAGCGGCGGCGAGGACACCGATTACTTCACCCGGCTTCACCGGGCGGGCGGGCGCATCGCCTATGCGCCCGATGCCGCAGCACGCGAGCCGGTGCCGGCTGCTCGCGCCAGCTTCACCTGGCTGGCGAAGCGCCGCTTCCGCAGCGGCCAGACGCATGGGCGGCTGGCCGGCGAAGGCCTGTCGCGCATGGCAATCGCGCGCGAGTGCCTGACTGCCACGGCCAAGGCCGGCTATTGCCTCGGCGCGGCGGGCCTCAGCGCTTTTTCCGCCGCCCAGCGCAACCATCATGCCCTGCGCGGCGTTCTGCATGCCGGCGTGGTCGTCGGTCTGCTGGGTGTCGATGAAATCCAGCAATATGGCGGGGACGTTCCGCCGGAAGCTGCAATCGAAGATCCGATCGGAGGCCGAATGGAGGGCAAGCGCCATGCAGCCTGACGTCACGGTTCTCATCGCCGCCTTCAACGCCGGGGACACGATCGGCCGCGCCATCGACAGCGCGCTGGCGCAGCGCGGCGTCTCGGTGGAGGTCGTCGTCGCCGACGATTGCTCGACCGACCGCAGCGTGGAGATCGCGCGCGGTTTTTCGGAACATCTGGTGCGCGTCGTCGAACTGGAGAAAAACCGTGGACCGGGCGGCGCCCGCAATGCCGGGCTCGCCATCGCTTCAGGCCGTTGGGTGGCGGTGCTCGATGCCGACGACACGATCCATCCCGAGCGGCTGGCGCACATGGTCCGCCGCGCCGAGACGGAGGGCGCCCAGGTCGCCGTCGACAATCTCGAGGTCGTGCGCGAGGACGCCGGCGGCAGTGAGCCGATGTTTTCGCCGGAGCAGCTTCAGGGCTTGCCGCATCTGTCGTTGGCCGAGCTGATCGGCACCAGCCTGCTGTTCGAAAGCACCTTCTCCTATGGCTACATGAAGCCGGTGTTCGAGCGCCGTTTTCTCGAACAGGCCGGCCTGCGCTACGACGAGACGCTGCGCATCGGCGAGGACTATATCTTCCTTGCCTCGGCGCTGGCGCGCGGCGGGCGCTGCGTGGTCGAGTCGGGCGCCGGCTACCGCTACCACGTCCGTGCCGGCTCGATCTCGCGCGTGCTGGAACCGCACCATATCGAGGCGATGCTCGCCGCCGACGCGGCGTTCCTGCGCGACCATGACCTCGACGCGCCGGCGCTGGCGGCGCAGGCGCGCCGCACCAGGAGCCTGCGTCGGGGTGCGTCATTCCTCTCGCTCGTCGATCACCTCAAGCGGCGGGCGCCGCTGAAGGCGGCCGGCGTCGCGCTGCGCGATCCGGCAGCGCTGCGCCACCTCGGCATGCCGATCGCGGCGCGGCTGCGGCGGCTGTCGGCTCCGGTATCATCGAGGGCGGCGGAAGCCGGCTGAAAATTTTCGAGTTTGGCGGGGGTGCCAACCGAAACAGGGATGTGATGAAAAAAGTCAGAAAAGCAGTGATACCTGTCGCCGGCCTCGGAACGCGCTTCCTGCCTGCCACAAAGGCGATGCCGAAGGAGATGCTGACCATCGTCGACCGTCCCGTCGTGCAATATGCCGTCGACGAGGCGCTGGAGGCGGGCATCGAGCACATCGTCTTCGTCACCGGCCGCAACAAGCACATCATCGAAGACTATTTCGACATCCAGCCGGAATTGCTCGACACGCTCACCCGCTCGGGCAAGACGGACCAGCTTTCGACGCTCAACCGCATGCAGCCGCAGCCGGGCGCCATCTCGTTCACCCGCCAGCAGGCGCCGCACGGCCTCGGCCACGCCGTCTGGTGCGCCCACGACGTGATCGGCGACGAGCCGTTCGCGCTGCTTCTGCCCGACATGGTCTCGTTCGGCGAGCGCGGCTGCCTGGCCGGCGTCATGGAGCTTTACGAGCGCACCGGCGGCAACGTCGTGGCAGTGGAGCAGTGCGATCCGCTCGACACCGGCAGCTACGGCATCGTCGGCAAGGGGCCGGGCGTGGAGAAGGGCTTTGCCATCACAGGCATGGTCGAGAAGCCGGAGCCTTCGGCGGCGCCCTCCAATTTCTACATCAACGGCCGCTACGTGCTGCAGCCGGAAATCTTCGGGCTGCTCGACAACCAGGAGCGCGGCGCCGGCGGCGAAATCCAGCTCACGGACGCGATGCTGCGCCTGTCCGCCGCGCAGGATTTCTTCGCCAGCCCGTTCGAGGGCCGGATGTTCGACTGCGGCTCGAAGGACGGCTTCATCCAGGCCAACGTCGCCTTCGCGCTGGCCCGCGCCGACATCAGGGACCTGGTGCTGGAGCCGATCGAGACGATCATCGCCCAGCAGACACGGCGCAGCGAAGCGGCCTGATCGCGCTGGACATAGCTATGGCCACGGCCCTGGGGCAATCCCCGACGGTGGCCGTGGCCGTGATTTTCGACCGACGAGCAAGCAGATCGGCAAGTCATGAACCATGGACGTTTTTTCTTGAGCAAGCCAGTTCCCATGCCTTCGGACGAGACGGATGGCTTCATCGACCTCGACCGGCTTCTGTCCGCGGCAAAGCGGCAGATCAGGGTGGTGGCGCTGTTCGGCGTGGCGGGGCTGGCGCTGGGCGTCGTCTATCTGTTGTTCACGCCCTCGGTCTACACCGCCTCGACCAATATCCTGCTCGACGACAGCCTGACGAAGTTCGCCGAGGACAAGCCGACGCCGCAGCCGGCGGCGCAGGCGGAATCGATGGTGCTGAGCGAAGTCGAGATCCTGAAATCGGCACAGCTCGCGCGCGCCGTGGTCGAGGCGCAGCATCTCCAGGACAACGAGGCTTTCCTCAACCCGCCCGTTTCTCCCATCGCCTGGGCGAAGTCGACGGTCAAAAGCGTGCTCAAGGTCTTTTCCAGCCCGCCGCCTTCCACGGGTTCGGTGGAGGACGCCAAGGTCGGCAAGGCGATGGCGATCCTGCAGCAGAACCTCGATGCCGAACGGGTCGGCCGCAGCTACGTCATCTCGCTATCCTACTCGGCCAACGACCCGAAGCTGGCCGGCGCCATCACGCGGGCCTATGCCGATGCCTACCTGGCGGATCATCTCAACGCCAATTTCGACGCCACCCAGCGGGCTACCGTGTGGCTGCAAGGGCGGCTGGACGACCTGCGTGAGCGTTCGCAGGAGGCGTCGCGGGAGGTCGAGACGTATCGCGCGGCCCATGGTCTGACGGCCGCGAGCGGTGAACTGGTGTCGGACCAGCAGTTGTCCGACCTCACCAAGCAGCTGATCCTGGCGCAGGCCGACACCGCCAACGCGCTGGCGCGCTACAACCAGTTCAAGTCGATCGTCGACAGCGGGCCGGAAAACGCCGTCAAGAACGCCACCGTGCCGATCGAGAAGGGCAGCAGCGGCACCAACACGGCGCTGCTGACGGACCTCAGGACCCGCTACCTCGCCATGGCCAAGCGCGAGCAGGATATTTCCGCCCGTTTCGGCGAGGACCACCCGCAGGCGGTGGCGCTGCGGCGCGAAGAGGCCGACGTGGCGAAGCAGATATTCGGCGAACTCACGCGGCTCACCGAAAGCTATCGCAACGAATACGAGGTGGCGAAGTCGCGCGAGGCGTCGCTGCGCATCAATGTCGGTGAACTGTCGGACCAGAGCTCCAAGTCCGGCCAGTCGGGCGTGGAGCTGCGCGCCCTGGAACAGAAGGCGCAGGCGCTGGCGACGCTCTACCAGTCCTTCCTGGGACGCTACGCGGAAGCCTCGCAGCAGCGCTCATTCCCGATCGCGCAGGCGCGCGTCATCTCGCAGGCGGGCAATCCGGTGGCGGCGTCCAGCCCGCGCAAGACGATGACGCTCGCCCTTTCGCTGGTGCTCGGCCTGTTCGCGGGGGCGGGAATGGGCGCGCTGCGCGAATTCCGCGAGCGCTTCTTCCGCACCGCCGAGGACGTGCAGAATTCGCTCGACGTCAAGTTCCTTGGCTATCTGCCGATCGTCGGGTCCGCCTTCCGCAGCAAGGCGGCGACGAACGGCGGCAACGGGGCGGAGCAGGCGCAGACGCCGCGCGAAACCACCATCCCGCGCATCCTGCGCGTCGCCATCAACGCCCCGGCCTCTTCCTTCGCCGAGACGCTGCGCAACGTGAAGCTCGCCAGCGACGTGGTGCTGCAGCGCAATCCCTGCAAGGTCATCGGCTTCGTTTCGGTGCTGCCGCACGAGGGCAAGACGACCGTGGCCGCCAATTTTGCCGGCCTGCTGGCGGCCAACGGCGCCAAGACGCTGCTGATCGACGGCGATCTGCGAAACCCCGGCCTCAGCCGCAGCCTGCCGATCATTCCGGAGAAAGGGCTGGTAGAGGCCGTCGTCGGCGGCGAGCAGCGCTGGCAGAACACGCTTCTGGTCGACCGCAAGACGCGGCTCGCCATCCTGCCGACGGTGATCCGCGGCCGGCTTCCGCACACCGGCGAGTTGATCTCGGGACCGGGCATGCGCGAACTGATCGAATCGGCACGGCAATCCTTCGACTACATCGTCGTCGACCTGCCGCCCTTTGGGCCGGTGGTCGACGCCAAGGCGTTCGCGCCGATGGCCGACGGCTTCGTGCTGGTGGCGGAATGGGGCGCCACACCGCGCGCGCTGGTGCGCTCGGCCTTGCAGGCCGAGCCGCAGATCGCAGCCAAGGTGCTCGGCCTCGTCCTGAACAAGACCGACATCAAGCAACTGTCGCGCTACGGCCTGTTCGGCAGCGCCGAACAGTATCTCGACCGCTATTCCTCCTACTATGTCGAGCAGGCCCATATGGCCGGCTCGGCGGCCGACAAGCCGGCCAACCGGATGGAGCCGGCTTGATGGCGCGCCCGCTTGCCCAACGGTCAGGTGGTGAAATACCGGCCCTTGTTCTGCCAGATGCGCAGCGCTGTCAGACGGCCGGTGAAGAAGGCGCCGGTGTCGATGTCGACGCGCATGCCGTCGCGGCGGGCTTCGGCAACCGGCGTGTGGCCGTGGACGACATAGCGGGTCAGGCGGTGCGCGGCCTTGAAAAAGTCCTCGCGGATGAAGACCAGGTCGCGATCCGACTGCCGCTCCAGTGGCACGTCCGGACGGATGCCGGCATGAACGAACAGGAAGCCCGGCGTTTCCACCATGATCGGCAGCGAGCGCAGGAAGGCGACGTGCTGGGCAGGGATCGCTTCGCGGATGACATCGTCGATCTGGCGCTCGGTGCGGTAGACGGTGCGCAGGCGCTCGTGGTCGATGCCGTAGGAGAGCAGGGTCTGCTCGGCGCCCATCGTCAGCCAGCCCATCAGGCCGGTGCGTCCCTCCAGATAGTCGAGCATGACCATCTCATGGTTGCCGGTCAGGCAGATGCGCCGGAAGCCGGGCGGCGGCAGCGCCGCCAGGTGATCGAGCACCTGGGCCGAGGCCGGGCCGCGGTCGACGTAGTCGCCGATCATGACGATGAGCTTTTCGCCGGGCAACTCGGCGGCGTCGCGCTGGATGACGCTTTCAAGCGCCAGAAGCTCGTCGAGACAGCCATGCACGTCGCCGATCGCATAGATGGCGGTGTCCTTCAGGTCGAGGCGCAGGCGGAGGCGCTTTTCCGCCGCGCCGCGCCGGGCGACGCCCAGCAGATTGCTCCAAGCCTTCAACGGGAGGCCCTTTTCTTCATCGCCATGGTCGAGCGGCCCGCCCCGTGCTGCGGTCCGGAATGAAACCGATCGAGGAGACGATCGTGACCTTCCGCAACGTTTTCGAGGTGCCGGCCGGATCGCTGGACCCGGTCCGCAGGTCCATGTCGGATCGTATCAGGATCGCGCGCGGCCTTTGCATCGTCTTCATGACCTTCGTTCACGTGCCGCCGGGCATCGGGGGTAACGTCTACGCCCGCGACGCCGGGGTCTTCGATCTCGTCTATTTCGCTCTCTCGCGCATGGTGGGGCTGAGTTCGGTTTCGCTGCTCAGCGTCGTCTCCGGCTATTTCATCGTCTCCAGCCTGGCCAAGGTCGGGACACATCGCCTTTTCGTGTCGAAAGTGAAGACGCTGGTCGTGCCACTGGTGGCCTGGAACCTCCTCATGCTGGCGCTTCTCGCGCTCTACGGGCTGATGCGCGGCAAATGGCAGGACTTGCCGGACTTCACCGCGCTCGGCATGGCCGACGCGCTGTTCGCCCTTACCGGATGGCCGCTTGACGTGCCTTTGTGGTTTCTTCGCGACCTTTTCGTCTGCTGCCTGTTTTCGCCGCTTCTCTATGTTGCGCTCAAGCGCGTTCCCGTCGCCACGATCCTGTTGCTGATCGCTTATACGCTGTTCGGCGAGGACCTTTACCTGCTGCAACGGCCGCAACTGATGCTGTTCTTCGCCCTTGGCATGTGGCTGCGCCTGTCGAAGACGGCCGAGCCCGTCATCGACCGCATGGCGCGCTGGCTGCTTCCGGGCCTCGTCGTCATGGTTGTGCTCTATATGATCCTCAGGATCGAGAACGTGCTGTTCGGCGACATGACGGACGAACTCAGGCTGACGCTGGACACGGCGCTGCGCATCACCATGGCGGCGGGCTTCTGGCTGCTGACCGAGGCGATCCGCCGCTCGCGCTTCGCCGGCGGTTTCCTCTGGTTCGAGCCCTACGCCTTCTTCCTGTTCTGCAGCCATGCGATCCTGTTCCACTTCGCCGCCATTCCGTTGCGGCGCGTCTTCGGCAACTACGGCAGCGACCTGTTCGCGATCACCTTCTTCGCGCTGCCCTGCCTGGCGGTGATCGGCGCGGTGATCGGCCTGCAGGCTATCAACGGGTCGCGGCCGCTACTTGTCCTGTTCAATGCCGGCCACGGCGTGGAGCCCCTGCGCAAGGTCGCCGGGCGCGACGCGCGGGCCGCTCGGTCGCGAGCGGGGTAGCGCATGGCCAACGTCACCACACGCCTGATCAAGGGGAGCCTCTGGCTTTCGCTGGCGCGCGCCATCGTCAACGGGCTGGCGGCGCTCAGCACCTTCATCCTGGCCTGGAACCTGGCGCCGTCCGACTTCGGCGTCGTCGCGCTCGGCATGACGATCCTGATGATCGTCTCGACGGTGACGGAGCTTTCGCTGGCCGAGGCGCTGATCCGCCACGAGGCGCCCGGCGAGTCGCATTTCAGCGCCGCATGGACCCTGAACGCCCTGCGCGGGCTGGTGCTGGCGCTGTTCTTCGCCGCCGCCGCGAAACCCGCCGCGCTGCTGTTCGAGGAACCGCGTCTGACCGGAGTCATGCTGGCGCTGGGCCTCAGCGTTTTCCTGAGCGGCCTCACCAACCCGCGCCGCATCATGTATCAGCGCGACCTGATCTTCTGGCAGGAATTCGTGCTTGCCGTATCGCAGAAGCTCACCGGCTTCATCGCCGCGGTGGCGATCGCCATCATCTATCACAGCTACTGGGCGCTGGTGATCGGCACGCTCGTCACCCAGGCGACCAACGTCGCGGTTTCCTATCTCGTGCTGCCGTTCAGGCCGCGCATCACCTTCCGCCACATGCGGGAGTTCTTCTCCTTCTCGGCATGGCTGAGCGCCGGCCAGATCGTCAACACGCTGAACTGGCGCTTCGATTACCTGCTGGTCGGCAAGATGCTCGGCAACACGGCGCTGGGCTATTACTCGGTCGGCTCGAACCTCGCCATGATGCCGACGCGCGAGGCGACGATGCCGCTGACGCAGACCATCTATCCGGGCTTCGCCAGCATCCAGAACGATCCGGCGCGGCTGGCCGCTGCCTACCAGCGAGCGCAGGCGCTGCTGACGGCGGTGGCGCTGCCGGCCGGCATCGGCGTCGCCGTCATCGCCGACCCGCTTGTGCGGCTGGCGCTCGGCGAGAAATGGGCGCCGGTCATCTTCATCATCCAGGCGCTTGCCTCGGTGTTCGCCCTTCAGACGCTGGGCTCGCTGGTGCAGCCGCTCGGCATGGCGAAGGGCGAGACGCGGATGCTGTTCGTGCGCGATACGCAGATGCTTCTCGTGCGCGTGCCGATCATGGTCGCCGGGCTTCTGCTCGCCGGCCTTCCCGGCGTCGTCGTCGGCCGGGTATTTACCGGCCTTTGCAGCGCCGTCGTCAACATGGTGCTGGTGCGACGCCTGATCGACCTGCCGGTGATGCGGCAATTGCAGGCGAATTTGCGTGCGCTGGTCAGCGTCGCGGTGATGGCGGCGGGCGTCGCGTTTGCCGCCGGCCAGCTTCCCCATACGGGCGACAGGCCGATGCTGGCGCTGCACCTGGCGACGCTGGTGGCGCTGGGCGGCTTCCTCTACTGCGCCGCGACCTTCCTGCTGTGGGAGGCGATGGGCCGCCCGCAGGGACCGGAGCGGGAAGTGCAAACCATTTTGGGCAAGCTGCTGGCAAAGCTGCGTCCGGCGAGGAGGCAGGCTTGAGCCGCAATCGAACGGAGAAAAGACGATGGTGACGGAACCCCGGCTGGCGCTGATCGCCGAGCTCGAAGCCGCAATCCATGCTTGCCTCAAGGCGCATGTCCGCGAGGACGAACCGGTCGCCATCCTCGACTTCCCGGATATCCGCAACTGCGGCGATTCCGCGATCTGGCTGGGCGAGATGGCCTATCTCGCGAACCGTCACGGCAAGCGGCCGGCCTATGTCTCGCGCATGGACGATTTCTCGGCCGAACAGCTCCGGCGCGCCGCACCGGACGGGCCGATCTTCATCCATGGCGGCGGCAATTTCGGCGACATCTGGGGTGCGCATCAGGATTTCCGCGAGCGCGTGCTGGAGCTGTTCCCGGATCGGCCGGTCATCCAGTTCCCGCAGTCAATCCACTACCAGTCGCCCGAGCGCATCGAACAGAGCGCGCGGGCGATCGGCCGGCACCGGAACTTCACGCTTCTGGTGCGCGACGAGGAATCGCGGGCTTTCGCCGAAAAGCATTTCGACTGCGCGGTCACGCTGTGCCCCGACATGGCTTTCGCCATTGGCCCGGTGGAGTCGGCGCCGGCCATCTTCCCGGTGCTGGCCATGCTGCGGGCGGACCGGGAAAAGGCAGGAAACGCCGAACCCGCGGCCTGGCCCGGCCTGCCGGTCGAGGACTGGATCTCGGAATCGCCGCGCAGCGTGCAGGCCTCCAAGGCGTTCGGCGCCGCCTCGGCGCTGCTGTCGCTGAAGCCGGCGGAACTCAGGCTCGCCAAGCTCGACGCCGCCGCCCACAACCGCTTCCGGCGCGGCATCCGGCAGATATCGCGCGGCCGGGCCATCGTCACCGACCGGCTACATGTCCACATCTGCTCGCTGCTGATCGGCCGCCCGCATGCCGTGCTCGACAACAGTTACGGCAAAGTGCGCCGCTTCATGGCCGCCTTCTCCGGCGGGACCGATCTTTCCTACCGGGCGGCATCGCTGGACGACGGCATCGCCTGGGCACAGCAGGCTGCCGAGGGCGCCGCCGGAAAAGCCGCGGCCTGACGACAGGGGACTAACCCATGCTGACCTTCATCATTCCCGTCCGCCATCAGGACAATGCCCGCGACTGGAGCCTGCTCAAGGCGAACCTTGCGCAGACCGCCGCCTCCATCGCCAGCCAGGTGCATCCGGGCTGGCGCGCGCTGGTGGTCGCCAACGAGGGCGCCGACCTGCCGGCATTGCCCGTCGGCTTCGACGTCGTGCGCGTCACCTTCCCGCCCAACAACCTGCACGAGATGGGTGAGGCGGACCTGGAGGCCGTCTACGACGCCTTCCGCGCCGACAAGGGCCGGCGCGTTCTGGCCGGCATGCTGGCCGCCCGCGACAGCCGCTTCTTCATGATCGTCGACGACGACGATTTCGTCAGCGCCCGCATCGCCGGCCATGCGGCCGAAAACCCCGACGCCAACGGCTGGACCGTCGAGCGCGGCTATATCTGGGACGACGGCGGCCGATTGCTGCTCGGCTACGATGAATTCAACCATCTGTGCGGCACCTCGCTGATCGTGCGCGCCGACCTCTACGGCTTGCCGGAACGCTTCGAGGACGCCTCGCTCGACTGGATCAAGACGATGCTGGGCAGCCATGTGCGGATCGCCGACATCCTGGCCGAGCGCGGCACGCCGCTCAACCCGCTGCCGTTTCGCGGCGCCGTCTACCGCGTCGCGCATGGCGGCTCGCACAGCAAGGCGCCCAGCCTCGTGAAGAAGTACTTCCTCAGCCGCGAAGCGATGAGAAGGCCGAGGCGCCTGCTCAGGCACCTCGCCCGCCTGCGGCTGGTCGACGACGGCGCCCGGCGTGAATTCTTCGGCATGCCGGCGAGGAATTGAACCGCCTCGTTCGCCGCGTGTTTGCCGGCGGAAAGAATTTCCGCGATCGCGCGCGGTCGCGATCATCTCGGGAGGCGATATAAATATCGACAAACCGCTCGCGCGGCCCCTATTCTCTGCCGTCGGGTCACGGCTCCGTTATCCGACTCCGGCCTCGGGCGCTTTCAGCTGCATAGGGTCGAAATCTGGGTAATCAGGGAGAATAGGATGTCGAACATCACCATGCGGCTCGCCGGCGCGCTTTTCGGAGCCGTCGCCCTTTCCGCCATGCCCGCCATGGCCGAGGATCTCGTCCTGGGCGCGTCGGTGCAGTTGACCGGCCCGGTCGCCAACACCGGCCGCTACTACAAGGACGCCTACGAGTTCACCATCGACAAGATCAACGAGGCGGGCGGCGTGAAGGTCGGCGACAAGCAGTACAAGCTGGCGCTCAAGCTCTACGACAACCAGTCGGACGTGAACCTGTCGGTGCGCCAGTACACGCAGCTCATTTCGCAAGACAAAGTGAACCTGCTGCTCGGGCCGTTCGCCTCCAATTTCGCGCTCGCCGATTCGGCCGTATCGGAAAAATACCAGGTGCCGATGGTGCAGGGCGGCGGCGCCTCCGACCAGATCTTCTCGCGCAAGTTCAAATACATCTTCGGCACGCTGGCGCCGGCGAGCAACTATTTCGGTTCGACCATCGCCATGATGAAGGAACTCGATCCCGCGCCGAAGTCCGTGGCGCTGCTCTATGCCGACGATGCCTTCGACGTCTCCGTTGCTGACGGCACGCGCCCGCTGCTGAAGGACGCCGGCATCACGGTAGCACTCGACGAGCGCTACACCTCGAATGCCAGTGACTTCAACTCGCTGCTGTCGCAGATCAAGAGCGCCAATGTCGACGCCGTGCTGGTCGCCGGCCACGAGACGGAAATCCTCAATTTCGTGCGGCAGGCGAAGAGCCTGGCGGTGGCCCCAAAACTCTATTCCTTCACCGTGGGCGTGCCGAGCGAGGACTTCCGCAAGGCGCTCGGCAAGGACGCCGATTATGCTTTCGGCATGAGCGCCTGGCTTCCTTCGGCGGACCTCAAGGACAAGTATTTCGGCGATGCCGCCGCCTTCGCGGAAGCCTACAAGGCGAAGTTCGGCTATGAGCCCGACTATCACGCCGCTTCCGGCGCGGCCGACGTCGAGGCGCTGGTGCAGGCGGTCGAGGCGGCCGGCACGCTCGATCCCAAGGCGGTGCGCGACGCCATCGCCAAGCTCAACTTCGACAGCCTCTACGGCAAGATCGCCTTCGCCGAGAACGGCCAGATCGACCTCGCGCAGACGGTGATCCAGGTGCAGGACGGCAAGGTTGCCGCCGTCTACGGCGCCAAGGGATTCCTCGAAAAGCCGAAATATCCGATGCCAGCGTGGAACGCGCGCTGACCGGGGAAACGACGACGGCGCCGCCCGCTGGGTCGGGCGGCGCCGAAGCGATCGAGGCGGCGCCTGCGGGTTTTCGTTTACAGCCGCCTCGTCTATGACTTGAACGGAGAGGGGATCGACGCGTGGATCTGCTGGCGCAAATCCTGATCAACGGCGTGCTCTTGGGCGGGCTCTATGCCGTCATGGCGCTGGGGCTGGCGCTCGTGTGGGGCGTGCTCAACATCGTCAACCTGGCGCATGGCGCCTTCATCATGCTGGGCGGGTATCTCTCCTGGCATCTCTACATCTATCTCGGCATCGACCCCTTCCTCGGCCTGCCGATCACGGCCGTGGTGATGTTCTGCCTCGGCTACGCGCTGCAGCGCGGTGTGCTCAACCTCGTCGTCAGGGCGCCGATGTTCAACACGCTGCTCATCACCTTCGGGCTTGAAGTGGTGCTGACCTACCTGGCACAGCTCGCCTTTTCGGCGGACTTCCGCACCATCAACCCTTCCTACGCCGGCTCCAGCATCGCGCTCGGCCCGGTGGTGGTGCCGGTGGCGCGGCTGATGGCCTTCGGCGTCGCCGTCGCGTTGACCATCGGCATGTGGCTGTTCCTGCTGCACAGCCGGCTCGGCCGCGCCATCCGCGCTACCGCGCAGAACCTCGTCGCCGCGCGCCTCTACGGCGTCGAGCCGCGCCATCTCTACGCCATGACCTTCGGCATCGGCATCGGGCTCGCCGGTGCCGCCGGCGGTCTCTACGGCACCGTTTCGCAGATCGATCCCTATATCGGCGCGACGCTGACGGCGAAATCCTTCGCCATCGCCATCATCGGCGGCCTCGACAATCCGCTCGGCGTGCTGGTCGGCGGGCTTGTGCTGGGCATCATCGAATCGCTCACCGTGCTCTATGTCGGTGCCACCTTCGGTGACGTGGCGAGCTTCGGCGTGCTGGTGCTGGTGCTGATTTTCCGACCGAGCGGCCTCTTGGGGAAAACGGCATGAAGGGGCTGCGCTGGATCCTTCTCGTCGCAGCACTTGCCGTGCTCGCCGCCGTGCCATGGTTCGGCTCGGACGTTCTGGTGCAGTTCGGCATCAATGCGCTGCTTCTGGCCGTGCTGGCGCAGGGCTGGAACATCATCGGCGGCTACACCGGCTACGCCTCCTTCGGCAATTCGGTCTTCTACGGGCTGGGCAGCTACGGCGTCGCCATCGCCATGGTACAGTGGAAACTGCCCTTCGCCGTCGGCATGGTCTTCGGCGTGGTGCTCGCCGTCGCCTTCGCCTTCCTGCTCGGCCTGCCGGTGCTCAGGCTGAGGGGCCACTATTTCGCCATCGCCACACTGGCGCTGGCGCAGGTGATGATCGCCATCGTCTCCAACCTCTCCATCGCCGGGCAGAACATCGGCCTGGTGCTGCCGCCGCTCAACGACGATCGGCTGTTCTACGAACTGTCGCTGATCTTGCTGGTGGCGGCGACCGCGACGGTATTCTGGCTGACGCGCAGCCGTTTCGGCTTCGGCCTCATCGCCATCCGCGAGAACGAGGAAGGCGCGGCCGTCATGGGCGTCAACACCACGCTCTACAAGGTCTTGGCCTTCGCGCTCTCCGGCGTGTTTTCCGCCCTTGCCGGCGGCATCCACGCCTACTGGATCACCTTCCTCGACCCGGCCAGCGCCTTCGACATCAGCCTCAACGTCAAGATGATCATCATGGCGGTGTTCGGCGGGCCGGGCACGGTGCTGGGGCCGGTGCTCGGCGCCTTCGTGCTCTCCACCGTGTCGGAACTGCTCTCCAGCGAGATCACCAGCGTCGCCGGCCTGTTCTTCGGCCTCGTCGTGGTGGTGGCGGTGATCTTCATGCCGCGCGGCGTCGCCGACCTGATGCGCCGCTTCCGCACGACGGGCTGGCGCTATTTCGTCGAGAACCTGAAGGCGCACCGCATATGAGCGCCGTTCTTGAAATTACAAATGTGACGCGCCGCTTCGCCGGCCTGATCGCCGTCAATGACGTCTCCTTCACGCTGAACAAGGGCGAGATCCTCGGCGTCATCGGGCCGAACGGCGCCGGCAAGACGACGCTGGTCAGCCTGATTTCGGGCACGCTGGCGCCGAGCGCCGGCGACATCGCCTTCGAAAGCCGACCGATCACGAAGCTTCCCGCCTACCAGCGCGCGAGGCTCGGCATCGGTCGCACCTTCCAGATCATGCGGCCGTTCCCCGGCCTGTCGGTGCTCGACAATGTCGCGGTGGGCGCCCTGTTCGGCCATGGCGGCGGCGAGTCCGATCTCGACAAGGCGCGCGAACTGGCGCGCGCGCAGCTCGATTTCGTCGGCCTCGCGAAATTCGCCGACCAGCGCGCCGATGAACTTGGCGGCCCCAGCCGCAAGCGCCTCGAACTCGCCAAGGCGCTCGCCATGCAGCCGAAGGTTCTGCTGTGCGACGAGGTGATGGCGGGCCTCAACCTCGTCGAGATCGACGAGGTGATCGAGGTGCTGAAGCGCGTGCGCGAGCGCGGCATTTCCATCCTCGTCATCGAGCACGTCATCAAGGCGATCAAGAGCCTGTCCGACCGCCTTCTGGTGCTGCATCACGGCGAGAAGATCGCCGACGGCGACCCCGATACGGTGCTGTCCGACGCGCGGGTGGTGGAAGCCTATCTCGGACGGAGGCGGGCATGAGCGCGGCGGAAAATCCTGCGGCGGTCGAGCCGCTGCTGGTCGTCGACGGGCTCGGTGCCGGCTACGGCGAAATGCCGGTGCTGAAAGGCGTGTCGCTGGAAATCCGCCGCGCCGAGATCGTCGCACTCGTCGGCTCCAACGGCGCCGGCAAGACGACGCTGCTGCGCGCTTTGTCTCGCGTCATCGCCTGCACCGGCAAGGCCTCTTTTCTCGGCCGTGACCTCGTGCCGTTGACGCCGGACGAGGCGTTCGGTGCCGGGCTCGTGCAGGTGCCGGAAGGCCGCCAGCTCTTCGACCGGATGACGGTCGAGGATAATCTTCTCATGGGCGCCTACCGGCGCACCGACAAGGCGGCGATCGCCGGCGATCTGGAGCGCATGTACGGCCTGTTCCCACGCCTCGGCGAGCGGCGGCGGCAGCTTGCCGGCTCGATGTCGGGCGGCGAACAGCAGATGTGCGCCATGGCGCGCGGCCTGATGGCGCGGCCGCAGCTTTTGATGATCGACGAGATGAGCCTCGGCCTCGCGCCGGTGGTGGTCGAGCAGTTGATGGAGGTGCTGGCGACGATCCGCGGCGAGGGCGTTACCGTGCTTCTGGTCGAGCAGGATATCCACCTCGCGCTATCAGGCGCCGACCGCGGCTATGTCATGGAGACGGGCTCGATCGTCCACAGCGGCGACGCCAAGGCGCTGATCGACGACCCGGCCGTGCGCAAGGCCTATCTCGGCCTCTGAGGCCGGAAAAGCGTTCAGAGCGATCCTTCTTCGTGCAGGCAGGACGGGTCGAGCGCGCCGAGGCGCGGGCGGCCGAGCAGTGACAGCGTGCGGCGGATCTCTTCGGCCAGGATGGCGAGCGCGCGGGCGGCGCCGGCCTCGCCGCCGGCGGCCAGGCCGTAGAGCGTGGCGCGGCCGACCAGCACGCCGTCGGCGCCCAGCGCCAGCGCCTTGACGATATCGGTGCCGCGGCGGAAGCCGCTGTCGACCAGGATCGTCGTCCTGCCGCCGAGCCGGCTCACGATCTCGGGTAGCACGCTCATCGGCGACACCGAGCCGTCGAGCTGGCGGCCGCCATGATTGGAAACGACGATGCCGTCCATGCCTTCCGCCTGGGCGCGTTCGGCGTCGTCGGCCGAGAGCACGCCCTTCAACAGAAGCTTGCCCGGCCACAGCGCGCGGATGCGGGCGAGCTTTTCCCAGTCGAGGTCGGCATCGATCTCGTCGCGCGACCAGGTGGCGGCCGCGGCGAGGTCGCGGCGGTCCGGCGGCAGGGCCTCGACGAGGTTGCCGAAGGTCGGAATCCCGCGCGACAGCACGTCGAGCAGCCAGCGCGGATGGCAAAGCGTCTCGAGCTTGTTCATGAAGGTCGGGTCGGTGCCGGCGCGGTAGTTGCGACGATCCCATTCGCGGTTGCCGAACACCGTGGCGTCGGAGGTGACGACGAGGGCGTCGCAGTTGGCCGCGCGCGCCCGGGCGATCAGGCTTTCCATGAACGACTGCGAACGGAACACGTAGATCTGCATCCAGTGGCTGAGGCCGGCGGTGGCCGCGACTTTTTCCAGCGGCGCGTTGGACACCGTGCTCTGGATGAAGGGGATGCCTGCGGCGGCCGCCGCGCGCGCCAGAGCCAGATCGCCGTCGCGCGCGAACAGGCCGCAGAAACCGGTCGGCGCGATCGCCAGCGGCAGGGCGGCGGGACTGCCGAAGAACGCCGTCGCCGTATCGACGGTTTTGCCCGCGACCAGCGTGCGCGGCACGAATTCCAGCCGGTCGAATACGGCGCGGTTGCGTCGCAGCGTCACCTCCTCCTCCGCGCCTCCTTCGAGATATTCGAAGACGAAGCCCGGCAGCCGGCGCTCCGCCATGTGGCGCAGTTCGGCGATGGAGAGGGCGCGGCGGATATCCGCTCCGCCATGAAACCGCCGGCTCACGGGCAAAGCTCCGCGAAGGCGGCAACCTTGCCGGTGTTGAGGATATCGTTGGGGTCGAGCGCCTTCTTGACGCGCGCCATGAGGGCGAGTTCCTGTGGCGAGCGCGACAGCGCCAGATATGGCTTCTTCATCACCCCGATGCCGTGCTCGGCCGAGATGGTGCCGCCGGCCTGTCCCACCAGGCCGTAGACGAGGGCGGCGATTTCGTCGTGCGGCTGGTCGTCGTCGCTTGCCGGGACGTTGATGACCAGATGCAGGTTGCTGTCGCCGATATGGCCGTAGGCGAGCACGATGGCGTCCGGCCAGCGCCGGCGGCATTCGCCTTCGACCTCGGTGACGACGCCGTCGGTGCCGACGGTCGGCAGGCCGACGTCGAAGGCGGTCAGCGGCCCCATCACGCGGCCGTATTCCGAAACGCTTTCGCGCACCGCCCAAAGATCGCGCGCGTCGCGCTCCGAGGCCGGCAGGACGGCGTCGGCCACCCATCCTTCCTCGATGCCCGCGGCCAGAAGCTCGCTGAGCAGCGCGCCGTTCTGCGTGGCGTCGGCGCCGCTCGCCTCGATCAGCACATAGCCGCCATGGTTCCTGTCGAAGGGACGGCGGAGCTGCGGGAGCTTTCCGGTCATGAAGTCGTAGAAGCTCGGCCACATCACCTCGAAGGAGGTGAGCGAGGCGCCGAGGCGCCGGCGCGCCTGTTGCAGAAGCTTCAGCACCGCCTCGAAGTCCGGGGAGGCGCAAAAGGCGCTGTCGATGGCGGCGGGCCGGGCCTGCAGCCTCAGCACAGCCCGCGTGATGACGCCGAGCGTGCCTTCGGAGCCGATGAACAGTTGCTTGAGGTCGTAGCCGGCGTTGTTCTTGAGCATCTTGTTGAGGGAACTCACCACGGTGCCGTCGGCCAGCACCGCCTCGAGGCCGAGTACGCTTTCGCGCGTCATGCCGTAGCGGATGACCCGGTTGCCGCCGGCGTTGGTGGCGATGTTGCCGCCGATCGAGCAGGAATCGCGCGCGCCGAGATCGACGCCGAAGAACAGGCCCGCCTCGGCGGCGGCGACCTGCACCACGGCGAGCGGGGTGCCGGCCTGGACTGTCATCGTCGCCATCACCGGGTCGATTTCCTCGATACCGGTCATGCGGTCGAGCGACAGCGCCACGCCGCCGGCGATCGGCCGCGCCCCGCCGGCAAGCCCGGTCATGCCGCCCTGCGGGACGACCGAAACCCGGTGCTCGTTGCACAGGCTCAAGGCGCGCGACACGCCTGCGGTATCACGCGGCCGTACCAGCGCCAGCGGCATGACGGGTGAAAGGCCGCTCCAGTCGGCGCGGAAGCGCGCGGGGATGTCGTCTCCCAGAAAGACGGCGTCCGGTAGCGCCGCCGTCAGTGCGTCGAGAAATTCCTGGCTCATCATCGTTCCCTGCAAGGCCGTCCGTCGGAGGACAGCCTTACAGGCGCGTTCGGCGAATGCCATGGACCAAATGTCGCGAGAATGAAGACCATGGCGCGCGACCGGTCCGCCGCGGCGCCCTGAAGACTTTCAGGCAAGCGATGTCACGTCTTCTGTTCGTCGTCGGGGTGGCCGAGATTGACGAACCAGCCGCCGAGATGGCGCGCCGCCGGTGCATCGGGATCGGCCGGGGGCAGGCGCGCCTCGACCTCGGCGCGGTGCGGCTCGGTGCTGTCCCGCGGCTCGAAGCCGATATGGCCAGCGAGGCTGTTGTCCACCATCTTGTGCCGGTTGTTCGAGGTGCCGTAGATGATCGAATGCGCCACGCGCGGCGCCGTCAGACTGGCTTCGACCAGTCGCACGCAGTCGTCGAAGGTGAGCATCGACCACAGCATGCGCCGGTCGGTGTACTGGTCGAAGGACGAAAAGATGCGACAGCAGACGGTTTCGATGCCGAACTTGTCCCAGTAGAGGCGGCTCAGATCCTCCACGAAGCATTTCGACACGCCGTAGAGGCTGTCCGGCCGGTGGGAAGCGTTGGTATCGATATGGTCCTCGACCTTGTGGTAGCCGATGGCGTGGACCGAGGAGGCGTAGACGACGCGCCTGACGCCGTTCTTCCGCGCGCCTTCGTAGATGTTGTAGCTGCCGCGGATGTTGGCGTCGAGGATCGTTTGCCAGCTCGTCTCCAGCGGCGCGCCGCCGAAATGCACGATGGCGTCGACGCCGCGCGCCATCTCCAGCACTGCGTCGGCGTCGGCGAGGTCGCAGATCGCGGCTTCCTCGTTCGGCTGGAGATCGGCGATCTCCGTACGGTCGGAGACGCGCAGCCGGCGCGTCAACGGAGCCAGCCCACGGCGCAGATGGGTTCCCAGCCGGCCGGCGGCGCCGGTCAGTAGAAGGGTATCGAAACGCGGGCTCATGCGGCGGCCTCGGCAGGCTGGAGAGCAGCCACCGCGCGTCCGATGCGGGCGATGGCCTCGGTCAGGATCGCGTCGGACGTCGCCGTCGAGATGCGGAAGAAGGGCGACAGACCGTAGGCCGTGCCGGGAACGGAACTGACGTGGCCTTCGGCGAGCAGATAGTCCGCCACCGCCACGTCGTCGGCGAGCACGGTGCCCTTCGGCGTCCGGCGGCCGATGAGGGCCGCGCAGCCGATATAGGCGTAGAACGCGCCCTCCGGCGGCGGCAGGGTCAGGCCTTCTATTTTGGAAATGCCGGCGACGACGAGATCGCGGCGGCGCTCGAAGGCGGCGCGGAATTCGCCGACGCAGTCCTGCGGTCCGGTCAGCGCGGCAAGGGCGGCCGCCTGCATGGGCGCGGCGACCGAGGTGCAGGACTGGCTCTGCACGGTGTTCATCGCCTTGACGAGCGGGGCGGGGCCGGCGGCATAGCCGACGCGCCAGCCGGTCATGGCATAGGCCTTGGCGACGCCGTTGACGATCAGGGTGCGGTCCTTCAGGTCCGGGCAGGCCTTGCCGAAAGAGACGAACTTGCGGTTGTCGAAGATGATGTGCTCGTAGATCTCGTCGGAGAGCACGAGCACGTTCGGATGCTTGGCCAGCACGGCGCCGAGCGCCTTCAGGTCGGCTTCGGAGTAGACCGCGCCGGACGGGTTGCCGGGCATATTCAGGAACAGCCATTTGGTGCGCGGGGTGATCGTCGCCTCCAAGGCCTGCGGCGTCAGGCGGAAACCGGTATTGGCCGGGCATTCAACGATCACCGGCACGCCGCCGAGCAGCTTCACCATCTCCGGATAGGAGACGAAATAGGGCGCCGGCAGGATCGCCTCGTCGCCCGCGTCCAGCGTCGCCATCAGCGCGTTGAAGATGACCTGCTTGGCGCCGTTGGCCACTACGATGTCTTCCGGTCCGTAGGTAAGGTCGTTCTCGCGGGCGAATTTTTCGGCCACGGCCTTGCGCAGTGCCGGCGTGCCGGCGGCGGCGGTGTAGAGCGTCTCGCCGGCAAGGGCCGCCTTGTAGGTCGCCTCGATGACATGGGCGGGTGTGGGGAAATCGGGCTCGCCGAGGCCGAGGTCGATCACGTCCACCCCAGTGGCGCGCAAGGCCTTGGCGGCCATCGAAGCCGCCATCGAGGCGGACGGTTTCACCGCCGACAGGCGTGAGGCGACATAGCTCATCGGTCATTCTCCATCAGGTATCCGCGGGTCTCGTCCTCAGCCCGGCTGTCGGCGCTGCGCCGCGCCGGATCGCCATAGCCGCCGCCGCCGGGCAGCTCCATGATCAGCCGGCGTCCGGCCGGCACATGCTGCCAGCCCTTGGGGCGCATCCTGGTGCCGTCGTCAAGCTTGACGACGCCGGCGACGCCGTCTTGGCCGCCGTTGCGGCCCCTGGCGGCATGGTTGACGCGGTCGAACATGGCCGAGAAGTCGAATTCGTGGCCTTCCAGCGGGGCGATCTCGATGATCTGCCCCAGCCCGCCGCGGAACTCGCCGTCGCCGCCGGAGCCGGGCCGCAGTTCCTTGCGCCAGATGACGATAGGCCCGGTGTGCTCGGTCGCCTCGATCGGCATCGTGTGGACGCCGGAGGGGAAGGCGGTTGCCGAGAGCCCGTCGAGGCCGGGACGGGCGCCCATGCCGCCGGAGTTGAACATCAGAACCTCGGCGCGCCGGCCTTCGCCGAGCACGGTCGGCCGGACCGAGATGTGGATGTTCCATAGCGCGCCGGCGCCCTCGGCCTGGATTTTTCCCGGCAGCGCCTTGGCCAGCGCGCCGAGCACGAGGTCGGGCACCATGTGGCCGAAGATGTGGCGCAGCGCCACCGGCGCCGGCCGGACCGCGTTCAGGATGTTGACGGGTGACGACACGGTGAAGAAGGCGAGCGAAGCGGAATTGTTCGGGATGTCCGGCGCCACCACGCATTTCAGCGCGTAGCAGGCATAGGCCTTCGAATAGATGATTGGGCAGTTGATGCCCCAGCGGCTCATAGGGTCGGTGCCGGTGAAATCGACCTCGACATGATCGTCGCGGATCGAGACGGTCGCCGCCAGCCTGACCGGATCGTCGTAGCCGTCGGTGGTGAGGTCGTTCGACCAGCTTCCCTTCGGCAGTGCCGCGATTCGCTCCAGCATGGCCTCGCGGGTGCGCGAGAAGATGAAGGCGCCGAGATCGTCGAGCGAGGCAAGGCCGATCTCCCTCATCATGTCGACCAGCCGGCGATGGCCGACCTCGTTGCAGGCGGCCAGCGAATAGAAGTCGCCGACGACCTGGTTCGGCTCGCGTACATTGGCGCGCAGGAGGCGGACAAGGTCCATGTTGACCTTGCCCTTTTCCGCGAACTTCATGATCGGGATCTGGATGCCTTCCTCGTAGACCGACTTGGCGTCCGCCCCGAAGCCGCGACCGCCAACGTCCACCACATGCGCCGTGCAGGCGAAGAAGGCGACCAGTTCGCCGTTCAGGAAGGAGGGCGACACCATGGTGATGTCGTGCAGGTGGCCGGTGCCCTTCCACGGATCGTTGGTGACGTAGGTGTCGCCTTCGAACATTGCCTCGCGCGGGATTTCGTTCATGAAGTGCAGCACGGCCTCGGCCATGGTGTTGACATGGCCCGGCGTGCCGGTGACGGCCTGCGCCAGCATCTGGCCGCGTGGGTCGAAGACACCGGCGGACAGGTCGCCGGATTCGCGCACCGAGGTGGAGAAGGCGGTGCGCAGCAAGGTCAGCGCCTGCTCCTCGACGACGGAGATCAGCCGGTTCCACATCACCTGCATGCGGATTTCGGCGATGCTGTTCCTGGCCGTATCGCCCACGCTTTGATCGCTCATGCCTGGCCGCCTTTGCGAATGAGAAGGATGGAGCCGTCGCTCTGGATGACGGCGTCGAAGGGCGTGGTGACGACTGTGGAGGTCTCGCGCTCGACGATGACCGCCGGGCCGGCGATGCGGTCGCCGGCCGCCAGCGTGTCGCGCTCGACGATTGAATAGGTCCGGACGGCGCCTGCGGCGGGATCGAACACGGCGCGCGTGACGGCCGGCTGCACGGCGCGTTCACCGGTGGCCAGTCGGTGACGTTCGACAGGCGGCCTCTCGTCCGTCGCCTTCACCGACCAGGTGACGATCTCGATCTCCAGTCCGTCGAGCCCGTCGATGGCGCGGCCGAAGAAGCGCTCGTAATTGGTGCGGAACAGAGCCTCGATCTCGCCGGCGGCGTCCGCGCTGAACGGCCTGTCGGGGAGAGAGACGGGGATCTCCCAGCCTTGTCCGGCATAGCGCATGAAGGCGGTGATCTCGCAGCCGATGCGGCCGTCGGTGCCGGCGCGCACGAAGCTTTCGGCCGAAGCCTTGAGGT
The DNA here is from genome assembly GCF_006351905.1 of Mesorhizobium sp. 8. Lineage (NCBI taxonomy): Bacteria > Pseudomonadati > Pseudomonadota > Alphaproteobacteria > Hyphomicrobiales > Phyllobacteriaceae > Mesorhizobium > Mesorhizobium sp. 8. The sequence goes on along the minus strand of NZ_CP040914.1, from coordinate 2,208,399 downwards.
CGGCGAGCAGGACGTTGATTTCGGCGCTGTCGAATTGCGACAGGCGGGTCAGCCGCGAGGCCAGCGCCTCGTAGCCGAAGGGCGCCTTCAAAAAGCCGATGGCCGAGCCGACTCCGGCGCCCTGCGGCACCAGGCACCGGTCGATGCCGAGCTTCTCGCACAGCCGTGCCGCGTGCAGGGGGGCAGCACCGCCGAAGGCGATCATCAGGTTGTCGGAGATGTTCTTGCCGTTCTCGATGGCATGGACGCGCGCGGCGTTGGCCATGTTCTCGTCGACGACCTCGCAGATGCCGAAGGCCGCCGAGGTTGCGTCGAGGGAGAGCCGTTCGCCGACGTCGCGCAGGATCGCGCGTTGCGAGGCGTCGGTGTCGAGCCTGATGGCGCCGCCGGCGAAATTGTCGGGATCGAGCTTGCCGAGCACGAGGTCGGCGTCGGTGATCGCCGGGCGCTCGCCGCCGCGGCCGTAGCAGGCGGGGCCGGGCTCGGAGCCGGCGCTTTCCGGGCCGGTCTGGATGCGGCCCATGGCGTCGACCCAGGCGATGGAGCCGCCGCCGGCGCCGATCTCGATCATCTCGATGACAGGGATCGAGATCGGCATGCCTGAGCCCTTGGAGAAGCGGTAGGTGCGCGCCACCTCGAAGGTGCGGGCGGTGCGCGGCGCGAAGTCTTCGATCAGGCAGATTTTCGCGGTCGTGCCGCCCATGTCGTAGGAGACGACTTTCTCCAGCCCGAAGCGCCGGGCGATGTCGGCGGCGAAGATGGCGCCGCCGGCGGGGCCGGATTCCACCAGCCGAACGGGAAATTCAGAGGCCGTCTCGACCGAGATCAGGCCGCCGCCGGAATGGATCATGAAGACAGGGCAGTCGGCGCCCATCTCCTTCAGCCGCACCTGCAGGCGCGCGAGATAGGTTGCCATCTGCGGGCGGACGTAGGCGTTGGCGCAGACGGTGTTGAAGCGCTCGAACTCGCGCATCTGCGGCGAGACTTCCGCGCTGATCGACATCGGAACGTCGATCTTCGCCGCGAGGATTTCGCGGGCGCGGCGCTCATGCGCCGGGTTGGCGTAGGCATGGATGAAGCCGATGGCGACGGCGCCGAAGCCGCCGGCGGCGATCTCGTCGGCGAGTTCCTCCAGCCGCGCCTCGTCCAGCGGCTGCAATTCCTGTCCCTCGGCGCCGATGCGGCCCTTGACGGTGAAGCGGTGTTCGCGCGGGATCAGCGGCGTCGGCAGTTTGAGGTTCAGGTCATACTGCTCGAAGCGGTTTTCCGTCCGCATCTCGATCACGTCGCGAAAACCTTCGGTCGTGACCAGCGCCGTCCTGGCGCCGCGCCGCTCGATCAGCGCGTTGGTGGCGAGCGTCGTGCCGTGGATGACGATGCCGATGTCGGATGCCGGGATGCCGGCCTCACGCGTGACGACCGCGATGCCGTCGAGGATCGCCTGCTCGGGCGCCGCATAGTTGGTCAGCACCTTGGTCGAGAAAATCCGGCCGCCGAGGTCCAGCGCGATGTCGGTGAACGTCCCGCCGATGTCTGCGCCGAGGCGAACGTCCTCTTTCCTGTAGCTCATGGTCGAACCTGTCTTCGCACCTGAATCCGGCCTCGGGCCGAACACGAATCCCAGCCTTGCCGGTTTTGTCGCCCGTTGCGACCGTGCACTGTGCCGTGCCGCGACGAAACGAAGAAATACCGGCTATTCGAAAGTTTTTCTTTCTTCTTTTACCCGCAAGAGAACGCCGGGGTTCATCAGCCCCGATGGGTCGAGCGCGTCTTTCAGCCGTGCCATCAAATCCCTTTCGACGGTGCTCCTCAATTCATCGGCGAGCGCGATCTTGCTGCGCCCCAGGCCGTGCTCCGCGGCGAAGCTGCCGCCCATCCCGGTTGCCAGCGCCGCCAGCGCCCGGCCGATCTCGCCCGCCTTGCCGTCGAAGCCTGCCTGTCCCTCGGGCGGCGACAGGTTGTAATGGATGTTGCCGTCGCCGAGATGGCCGAACGGGTTGATGCGGACGTCCGGCAGGATCCCGTGGCAGGCCTCGCGGCCCGCTGCGATGAACGCGGCGAGCTTGTCCGGCGGGACGGAAATGTCGTGCTTCAGCTGTTCGCCTTCCAGCCGCTGTCCTTCCGGCTGTTCCTCGCGCAGTCGCCAGAAATGGGCGCGCTGCGCATCCGACATCGCCAGTGCGCCGTCCGCCACCAGTTCCTGTTCCATGCCGGTTTCGAGCGCGGCGGCGAGGATGTCGTCCAGCGGTATGCGCGGCGAGCCCGATGCCAGTTCGACCAGCAGGTAGACCGGGCCGCGCGCGCCGAGCGGAAAGGCAAGGTCGGGCAGGTGTTTCAGGGCAAGCTCCAGTCCCGCATCGCAGAAGAATTCGAGGCCGGACAGGAATTCGCCCGCCTCGCGGCGCAGCACGGTGCCGAAGGCGACGGCGGCGGCGAAATCCGGCAGCACCAGAAGCGCGGTCGCCCGCTGCCTCGGCGCCGGATGGAGTTTCAGTACCGCGCGCGTCACGATGCCCAAGGTGCCTTCGGCGCCGCAGAACAGTTTCCGCAACTGGTAGCCGGCATTGTCCTTCTGCACGGCGCGCAGGCCGTTCCATATCGTGCCGTCGGGCAGCACGACTTCCAGGCCGAGCACGAGGTCCTGCATCATGCCATAGCGGAAGGCGTGGCTGCCGCCGGCGTTGGTGCCAATCAGGCCGCCGATGCGGGCGCTGCCTTCGGCGCCGAGGTGTAGGGGAAAGATGAGCCCGTGAGGCTCCAGTGCCTCGTGCAGCGAGGCCAGCACCGCGCCTGCCTCGACGAGGATCGAGCCGCTGTCGGGGTCAGGCTCGCCGATCGCCGCCATGCGCGACAGAGACAGGATGACCGTGTCCGGCATCACGGCGACGGCGCCGCCGCACAGGCCGGTATTGCCGCCTTGAGGGACGATGGCGACGCCCGCCCGCTGGCAGATGCGCACGACCTCGGCGACCTCTTGCGTTCCTTCCGGCCTTGCGACGCCGAGCGGCTCGATGCCGTAGCGGTCCAGCCAGTCGCGGGCGTAGGGGGCCGTGTCGGGGGGCGAAAGCCACCCTTTGGCGCCGAGAACGGCGGACAGCGCCGCAGCGGTATCGGTCATCGCAAAGCTCTCCAGTCCGTGTGCTACCGCTCGCCCACGGCCATGCGCCGTTCCAGATAGGCGCCGTAGCGGGACAGGCTGAAGACGAAGACGAAGTAGATCAGCGCGATGAAGACGTAAACCTCGACATAGGCGAAACGCCATTCGCCGGTGCCGTAGGCGGCGTTGCCGGACGCCAGGATCTCGAAGAAGCCGATGATGACCACCAGCGACGTTTCCTTGAACGAGATGACGAACTGGTTGATCGTCGCCGGCAGGGCGTTGCGCATCGCCTGCGGCAGGAGGACGAGGCTGACGCTGCGCCAGTAGCCGAGGCCGAGCGCCCGTGCCGCTTCTTCCTGACCTTTAGGAACGCCCTGCATGCCGCCGCGGACGATCTCGGCCTGATAGGCGGAGAAGAACAGCGCCGAGCCGAGGATGACCCGGTAGAGCTTGTCGCCCTGCAGCCATTGCGGCAGGGCGAAGGGCAGCACGATGGCGAAGGTGAACAGGATCGTGATCAGCGGCAGCGAGCGGACGGAATCGATGATGAGGCCCGTCGTCCGGGATATCCACGGCAATTCCGAGCGGCGCATCAGGGCAAGGCAGATCGACAGCGGGAAGCCGATCAGGCAGGTGGTGACGAAGATGAACAGGGTGAGCGCCAGCCCGCCCCATGATTCCTCCCCGACATAGGGAAGCCCGAGGATGCCGCCTTTCATTAGGACATAGAAAAGCGCCGTGCCGGCCACCCAGACGACCGCGAGACGCCTGCCGGTCCAGAAGGCCGGAATGCAGCTCAGTACGGTCATGGCCACCACGGCCACGCAGGCGAGCGCCGAGCGCCACTGCTCCTCGAAGGGGTAGAGACCGAACAGGATGATGCGCCAGCGCTCGGTGATGACCGACCAGCAGGCGCCTGCCGCGGCGTGGCAGGCTTCGGGACCGCCGCTTGCCGTGAAGACGGCCGAAAGAAACGCCCAGTTGAGCACCTTCCAGACGACGAAGGCGATCACGGCGAGCGACAACAGCGACACGAGCGCCTGCAACGGCGAGGCGAAATAGCGGCGCTTGAGGTCCTCGACAATCGTCGGAGGCGGCGGGGCGGCGACGGTCATTTCCAGTCCGTCCATGGCGCTAGCCCCTCAACTGATTGCCCTTGAGGGCAATGGCCTTGTTGATGCGGTTGAAGACGGCCGCCAGCGTCAGGTTGATGACAAGGAAGCCGCCCATCAGGATGCCGATGGCTTCCAGCGTCTGGCCGGAATGGTTGATCGTCAGTGCTACGATCATGAAGAAGTCGGTGAAGCCGACGGCGATGCCCATGGTGGTAGCCTTCATCAGCCACACATACTGGTTGGCGAGGATCGGCAGCATGGCGCGCAGGGCGAGCGGCAGGCGTACCAGCGTGAAGACCTGCCAGGAGGTGAGGCCGAGCGAATTGGCCGCCTCCATCTGACCCTTGCCGACGGCCTTGAAGCCGCCGCGCACGATTTCGGCGATGTAGGAGCCGCCATAGATCGCGATGGCGACGACCAGCGTGGCGAACTCCGGCGGGATGCGCAAGCCGCCGCGCAGGTTGAGCCCCTTGAGCTCGGGAACGTCGAGGAACGGCGCGTCGGGCAGCCGGCCGGCGAGCAGGATGAGCATCGCGCAGGCAAGCGCAGCGGTTGCGGCCGCCAGTTGGAGGGGGAGCCGCTGTCCCAGCGGCCGGTCGATCCGGTGTGTCCGGCCAAGCCACAGCGGCAGGACGGCGGCGGCGAGCACGGCGACGCCTGCTGCGGCAAGCGTCCAGGCGCCGACATTCGGGACCGGAACGTAGAGCCCGCGGCTCGTCAGGAAGGTGCCCCAGCTTTCCTCAGCGGCCCGCGGCGAGGGCAGGTGGGTGATGACGGCGTACCAGAAGAACACCTGCAGGATCAGCGGGATGTTGCGGAAGATGTCGACATAGGTGCGCCCGAGCAGCCGGGCGAGGTCATTGGACGAGGTGCGCGCAAGGCCGACGATGGTGCCCACGACCGTCGCCAGCACGAGGCCGAAGGTTCCGAGAAACAGGGTGTTGATGATGCCGTTGAGGAAAAACCACCAATAGGGGTCCATCGCCGTCGCCGGCAACAGCGAGAAGTTCATGTCCCAGCCGGTCGACTTGAATAGGAAGTCGAAGCCGGAGGTGATGCCCTGGGCCGCGAGGTTGCGGCGGGCGATCAGGATGCCGGCCAGCACCATGGCGCCGAGCGCGCCAACGTAGAAAATCTGCAGCAACGCGTTGCGGACCTTCTGATTTCTCAGCAGGCTGCCCATCGTTCGGCCTTTCGCAGGGAGGGCACTGGCGCCGCCTGTCGTCCGGCGGCGCCCGTGGTTTTCAGTCGACCACCAGCGGGAACAGCACGCCGCCGTTGTTCCACAGGTTCGTCAGCTCGCGGTCCATCTTGTAGGGCGAATCCTTGCCGAGATCGCGGTCGAAGATCTCGGCGTAGTTGCCGACCTTCTTGATGACATTGTAGGCCCAGTCGTCGGAGAGCCCGAGGCCCTTGCCCATGCCGGGCGTCGCGCCGAGGAACTTGGCCACCTGCGGGGAGGTCGGCTTGGCCTTCATCTCGTCGACATTCTTGGAGGTGATGCCCTCCTGCTCGGCGAACAGCAGCGCCGAAAGCGTCCAGTTGGCGACGTCGACCCAGTTGTCGTCGCCCTGGCGCACGATCATCACTTCAGGCTCGACCGCCAGGACGTCGGGCAGGATGACATGGTCCTCGACCTTGCCCTTGGCGATGCGAGCGATGGCCAGCACCGGGCCCCATTGCGCGTAGAGGTCGCAGCGGCCGGAGAAATAGGCCTGTTCCAGTTCCTCGGTCTTTTCGATGACTACGGGCTCCAGCTTGATGCCGAGCTTCTGCGCATAGGCGGCGACCTGCTGTTCCTGCGTGGTGCCGGCCGGAATGCAGATGGAGCCGCCGTCGGCATCCTTCAGCGAGGTCAGGTTGAGCTCCTTGTGCGCCATCACCTTGGTGGTGCCGAGGTAGTAGGACATGGAGAATTGCAGGCCGAGCTCGGTATCGCGCGACAGCGTGCCGCCGGAGGCCTTGATGACGATGTCGACGTCGCCCGACTGCAGCGACGGCCAGCGCTGCGCCCAGCTGATGGGAACGATCTTCAGCTTGGCCGGATCGCCGAGAACGGCCGTCGCCACGGCGCGGCACAGATCGATGTCCATGCCCTTCCATTCGCCCTTGTCGTTCACCTCGGCGAAGCCGAGATAGGAGCCGTCGTGGCCGGTGCAGTTGAGCACGCCGCGCTGCTTGACGGTTTCGAGCGTCTTTCCGCCGGCGGCTTCGGCCGGGGTCGAGAACTGCATGAGGCCCAGCGCCAGCGCTGCGGCACCCCATTTCGTCATGTTCTCCCATTTCATCATGGTCATTGTCTTTCTCCGCTGTTGAGGTTGTTCAGTCTTCTTCTTGTTGGGGCCTTTGCGGCCCGGATCGCAAAACCGGTTTCAGTCGCCGAGAGGGATCGGCTTCGGCAGCGGCGAGGCTTCCAGGTCGCCCTGCCAATCCTGCTGCGTCAGCCATCGGTGCAGGGCCGAAACGGCCTTCACCCGCAGATAGCCCTTGGGCACGACGAGATAGAAGCCGGGGACTTCCTCCGGCTTCATGTTCGCTATGGCGTCGCGCCCGAGCGGCGCCACCAGCGCGCCGGAGCGCAGGTCTTCTTCCGCGTCGATGACGGAGACCAGGCCGACGCCGATGCCCTGCAACGTGGCGCGGCGCATGGTGGCGGCGTCGTCGAAGCCGATGCTGCGGTCGCTGTCGGTCTTTTCGACGGCTAGGTGGCGAAGGATGTCCGGCCACAGCCGCTTCGACTTGACCGTGTCCAGCAGCGTGAATTGCGTCAGGTCCTGAGCCGACCTGATCTTCTCGCCGATCGGCGGCGTGCAGCAGATGATCTTCGGATCTGGTACCAGCAGCGTCGCCTCGTAGTCCTGCCAGACGCCGTAGCCCCACTGCACGGTCATATCGATGTCGTCGCGGCCGAAGTCGGGCAGGTCGACCATCGTCGTCAGCCTGAGGTCGACGGCGGGCATGATCTCGCGGAACAGCGACAAGCGCGGCAACAGGTAGTGGGTGGCGAAATAGGGACTGGCGTTGAGGTTGATACGGTCCCTGTAGGCCGACTTGGTGACGCGGCGCACGCCTTCGGCGAATTCGTCGAACCCGGCCTTGACGTAGTGGGACAGAAGGATCGCCTGCTCGGTCAGCTCGATGGAGCGTCCCTTGCGTTCGAACAGCGTCACCTGGAGCGTGTCTTCCAGGAGCTTGATCTGCTGGCCGACCGCCTGCGGCGTGACGAGAAGCTCGTCCGCCGCCTGACGGAAGCTCTTGTGCTGCGCGACGGCGTGAAAGACCCTGAGCGCGTTCAGCGGCGGAAGGCGCAGCTTGCCGGTCATCGTCAGGTCCGCTCCTTTCCCGCCTGGTTGATCCTCGGAAGGCGCCGGTCGGTTGCGTCAGGCGTAGATGTAGCCGCCGGAGACGATGACCTGTTCGCCGGTCATGTAGGTGTTCTTCGGTCCGCCGGTCATCAGCACCCACTGGGCGATCTCGGTCGGCTCGGCGCCGCGGCCGAGCGGGCTCGCCTTGGCCAGTTCCTCCAGGAAGCCGAGCGCCTTGGCCTTGTCCGTCGCCATGCCCGCTGGGGCGACCGAGTTGATCAGGATACCGTCCTTCGCGACATGGTGGGCGAGCGACCGCGTGAGGCTCACGACGGCCGCCTTGGTCGCCGCGTAGTGCATGTTCTGCGGGTGCGCCTTGAAGGCGTCGACGGAACTGAGGTTGACGATGCGGCCGCGCACAGCGCCCTTGGGTTCCTGCGCCTGCATGTGCTTAATGGCGGCCACCATCATGTGATAGGTACCCTTGATGTTGATGCCGTTGGACGCATCCCAATCCGCATCGCTGATTTCCAGCGTCGGCTTGCGCGGATAGATCGCGGCGCAGTTGATCAGCGTATCGATGCGGCCGATCTTTGCTGCGATCTTCTCGAATGCGGCGTGGCACTGCGGACCGAATTGTATGTCGGCGGTGGCCGATGCAGTCGGCAGGCCCTTGGCCCTGGCGGGCGCCAGCGCCGCCTCGGCGGCTTCCTGGTTGATGTCGATGATGCCGATCGCGGCCGCGCCCTCGTCCACGGCCATGCGGGCGAGCAGCGCTCCCAGACCGGAACCGCCGCCGACGATCAATACGCAAAGGTCCTTCACTGCGGTGTTCTCCTATTTGCTGCCGCTTTGAGCGGTCGGGCGGGTCGGCATGATGTCGAGACGGGTGACGTCGGCGGAAGCCGGCAGGGCAAGAAGGGCGACCACCATTTTGGCCACGTCCTCAGGTTGCACGGCGACGTTGCCGGCGTACATGGCGGCCCGCGCCTCGGTATCGAGAATGGTGCTGTAGAGCTGCGTCTCGACGCGGCCGGGAACAAGTTCGGTGACGCGGATGCCGTATGGCGACAGGTCTGCCCGCAGCGCGGCGGCGAAGCCTGCGATGGCCGCCTTGGTCGCGGAATAGACCGCGACGTTCGGGAACGCGGCGTGGGCGGCCGAGGAGCCGGTGAAGACGATGTGGCCGGAGCGGCGCTCGCGCATCCTGGGAACGACCAGCCGGGTGAGCAGGATGGCGGCGCTGAGATTGACTTCCAGCGTGGTGTCGATGTCCGCGATCTTCATGTCGGCGAAATTGCCGAGCGGCGGCATCATGCCAGCATTGTTGATGAGGACGTCGACGGCGAGGTCGGCCAGCAGGGCTTCCAGCCCGTCGCGGTCGGTGACGTCCATGGCGACGGGGACGATGCGCGGATGTTCGCCCTGCAGCCGTTTCAGCGCGGCCTCGTTGCGTCCCATGGCGTAGACGTCGTAGCCCGCCTCGCTCAACGCGACCGCCATGGCGCGGCCGATGCCGCTGGTGGCGCCTGTTATGAGGGCTGTCGTCACGGTCGTTCCCCCGATGCTGCGGGAAGGCAATGTGCGGCCTCCACCGATTGCGCAAAACCAAGAAAACCCGCAAAAAGGAAAGATAAACTTTCCAATCCGACATGACGCTGGAAAATCTCCTTGAGCCGCGTAGGCCGCGAAGTCATGAAAACCATGGACTTGAGGCTGAATTCGGTGTGCTGTCGGCGCCGCCTGTTCTCAAGCGGTGACCAGGGGCGTCAAAACCAAGGCTTTCGCATTCGTGTCGCCCGGCTTGGCTTTCGGCGAGCCGGGATCAGGGCCTGCCGGCAGGCGGCGCGTGTTTCAGCTCCGTGAAGAGCGCGGCCGCCGCCGCTTTCTGTTCGGCGTCCGTCGCCGCGATTCCCGACGCCGCCGCCAGCGAGCGCACGCGCTCCAGGCTGTTGTGGAGGTGCCGGCGCATGGCGCGGCGCGCGGCGTCGCCGTCGCGCTTCTCGATGGCGTCGACGATGGCCCGGTGCTCCTTGTGGATGCGCGCGTAGTAGGCCTCCTTGCCGGACGGCGCGACGACGTAGCCGAGCTGGTAGCGCGGCACGATCATCGGCCGCAGATAGGCGAGGAAGCCGTGGATGAATTCGTTGCGGGTCGCCATGGCGATCGCCAGGTGGAAATCGTAGTCGTAGTGGATCTCGATCGCGGCCGGGTCCTCGTGCCTGGCGTCGAACTGCTCCATCAGGGCGCGGATATCTGCGGCTTCCGCGTCCGTCCGGCGCTCAGCGCAAAGGCCGGCTGCCTCGACCTCGACGCTCAGTCGGAGTTCGAGCAGCGCGATGGTTTCCGGCAGGGTCTTGAGCGCCTCGTCCGGTATCGAGAAGTTGCGCGCGGCGGGCGTCTCGCTGACGAACATGCCGCGCCCCTGCTGCGGCACCACCAGCCCTTCCGAGCGCAGCCGGGCCACGGCCTCGCGGACGACGGTGCGGCTGACGTCGTATTCGACGCAAAGCTCGGCCTCGGTCGGCAGCTGGGCGCCGGGCTGAAGCGCGCCCGAGCGGATCTTCTGCGACAGGCCTTCCGCCACGACGGTGGACAGCGGTTTTCGCTTCGTCATCGGTCTCCCTTCACCCGGTTCGGCCGGAGCGCGGACAATGCCCCGGCCGGCGCGAACTTTCAAACCACTATCGATGCTCGGCCAGGGCCGCCGGGCGGATCGGATTGCCTTGCAGGTAGTGGGCATAGGGCGCCTGCACGAGCCAGCCGGCATCGACCGGCAGGGTCACGCCGGTGATCGAGCCGGCTTTTTCCGAACATAGGAACAAGGCCGCCTCGGCGACGTCGCGCGGCTCGACGAAGCGGCGCAGCGCGGTGGTGGCCTTGATCGCTTCGGGATTGCGCTCGCCCCTGGCTATGCGCGCCTTCAAACCGTCGGACAGCGTGTAGCCGGGTGCCACCGCGTTGACCCGCACGCCCTGCGGGCCGAGTTCGGCTGCAAGCATCTGCGTCAGCGCCAGAACCGCGTGCTTGCCCGGCGTGTAGGCGGGCAGCGACAGCGGCGCGAAAGAAGCGAGCGAGCCGACATTGAGGATGGCGCCGCGTCCAGCCGCCGCCATCAGCCGGCCGAACACCTGGCAGCCGAGCAGGGTGCCTCGATAGTTTACGCGCCACAGGCGTTCATCCTCGTCGAGCGCCTGGTCGAGGACGCGCGTGCCGCTTTGCAGGATGCCGGCCGAGTTGACCGCCACATGCGGCTGGCCGAAATCCTGATCCACCGCCTTGCCCAGCGCCTGGACGGAGCCGGCATCGCCGACGTCCGTCTCGATGAAGCGGGCTGCCGGCGCGCCGGCCTTCAGGCAGGCCTGCGCGGTCGCTTCGCCGCGCCTGCCGTCGCGCCCGGCGACGACGACGGTGGCGCCATCGGCGGCGAAGCGCTCGGCGATCGCCCGCCCGATGCCGGACGTGCCGCCCATGACCACGACCGTGCGGGACTCAGCCATTGGCGCGATCCTTGCGCTCGACATCGAAGAATTCGGCCATGCCGCGCATCTGGAAATCCATCATCGGCCGGCCGGGCTGGACGCGGCAGCCGATCTCCTTCGCTTTCTTGAGCAGCGCCGTCTCGGCCGGCTCCATGATAATGTCGACGACCATCATGTCCGGCGTCAGCTTGCTCACGTCGAGGGGATAGGGGTCGCCCGCATGCATGCCGACCGGCGTGGCGTTGACGGCCATGTCCATACCGGAAGGATCGGCTTCGCCGGCCGCGATGCGGCAGGCCGGAAACGCCTTGCCGACAAGCGCGGCAAGGTTCTCGGCGCGCGAGCGATCCACGTCGTTCAGCCGGATCTCGGCCACGCCCGCCTCCGCCAGGCAATAGGCGATGGAGGCGCCGGCGCCGCCCGCGCCGACCTGCAGCGCCTTGCGGCCTTCGAAGCTGTAGCCGGTGGCCCTGAGCGCATCGATGAAGCCGACGCCGTCGAAATTGTCGGCGTACCACCTGCCGTCCGGCAGCCGGCGGACGGAGTTGGCGCTCTGCACGCGGACCGCGCGGTCATGTCCGCCCGCGCATTTGTGGTAGACCGCGACCTTGTAGGGCACCGAGATGATGACGCCGCGGACGTTCTCCGCAGCCGTCAACCCGGTCCAGAAGGTGTCGAAATCCTCCGGCTTGCAGCTCATCGGCACCATCAGGCTGTCCAGCCCCTTCTGCTCGAACAGCTCGTTGAACATGCCGGGGCTCTTGGCGTGGCCGACAGGGTGAGCCAGCATCACGAACACATCCGCCTTGCCGCTTCCGCGCATCGCTTCAAATCCTTCCCTTGAGCCTTCATCGCCGGCCGCACCATGAGACGGCCCGGCGTCGAATGCCGATATCGCCGTGCCGCCGACGATATCCCGTTGCGGTCACGCAATCTTGTATGATATAGGACATCATACAAATTTCAATCCATCTTCTTTCGGAGGTCACCCGATGCAGGAACGCGCCAATCCGCTGAAGGCCGCGGTAATGGCCGGGCGCCCGCATATCGGTGTGTGGTGTTCGCTGGCCTCGGCGCTGACGACCGAGATCGTCGCGGGGTCCGGCGCCGGCTGGCTGCTGATCGACGGCGAGCACAGCCCCAACGACCTGCGCAGCATCATGGCGCAATTGCAGGTGGCGGCGGCCTTTCCCTGCGAAGCGGTTGTGCGCCTGCCGTCCGACGATCCCAACCTGATCAAGCAGGCGATGGACATCGGCGCGCGCAGCCTGATGATCCCGAATGTCCGCACCGCCGGCCAGGCGCGCGCGATCGTCGCGGCGATGACCTATGCGCCGGGCGGATTCCGGGGCTTTTCGGTCGGGCACCGCGCCAACGCCTTCGGCCGCATCGCCGGCTATCATGCCAATGCGCGTGCCCAGCAGCTTCTCGCCGTGCAGATCGAGGACGAGACCGGCGTCGCCAATGCGGCCGACATCGCCGCGGTGGAGGGCGTCGACGTGCTGTTTGTCGGGCCGGGCGACCTGTCGACCAATATGAACGCCATGGGCAATCCCAATGCCGCGCCTGTGCAGGAAGCTATCTGCTCGGTGCGCAAGGCGGCCGCTGCCGCCGGCAAGGCAAGCGGCATCCTCGCCCCGGTGAAGGCGGATGCCGACCGTTATCTGGCCGACGGGTTCACCATGGTCGCGGTCGGCTCGGACCTCGGCCTTCTGGCGCGCGGCTCCGACGCGCTGGTCGCTTCCTTCAAGCCCTGACTCGTCAACGCTTCACTCGGGAACATCCTGATGGCCATCCCTCCCTATAAGGCACCCGCCCGCACGGCCTATGACATCGTCATCGTCGGCGGCGCCGTCGTCGGCTCCTCGAGCGCCTACTGGCTCAGCCAGGCGCTCGGCGGCAGCGCCTCGATCCTAGTGGTCGAGCGCGATTCGAGCTACGAATTCTCCTCCACCGCGCTGTCGACCAGCGCCATCCGCCAGCAGTATTCCAACCCGATCAACGTCAAGATCAGCCAGTTCGGCATCGAGATGATCCGCCGCTTTCCCGAACTGATGGCGCCGTTCTTCCCGAACGAGCCGGCGCCCGATCTCGGCTTCCGCGAGCACGGCTATCTCTATTGTTGCTCGCCCGAGGGCGTTGAGGCGGCGAAGGCGCGCATCGAGTTGCAGCGCAGCCTCGGCGCACACACCGTCTTTCTCGAGCCGGGCGCGCTGAAGGAGCGCTTCCCCTGGCTCAACGTGGACGATCTCGGCGGCGGCTCGTGGGGATCGCGCGAGGAGGGCTGGTTCGATTCCATGGGCATGCTCAACGGCTTCCGCCGCGCCGCGCGCGGCTCGGGCGTCGAGTATATCGACAACGCCGTGGTCGGCCTCGACATGGCCGACGGGCGGGTCGCGGCGGCGCGGCTGGCGACCGGCGAGACGATCTCGTGCGGCACGCTGGTGAACGCCGCCGGACCGCGGGCGCAGCAGGTCGCGGCCATGGCCGGCCTGTCGATCCCGGTCGCGCCCTACAAGCGCTACAGCTTCGTCTTTTCCAGCGCCACGCCCATTCCCGGCCGCATGCCGAACGTCATCGACCTTTCCGGCACCTTCGTGCGGCCGGAGGGCGAGCTTTTCCTTACCGGCAACACGCCGCAGGGCGACGGGCCGGCGGACTACGACGACTTCGAGATGCACCACGAGGAGTTCGACGATTACATCTGGCCGGCGCTGTGGCATCGCATCCCGGCCTTCGACGCGCTGAAGGTGCAGACCTGCTGGACGGGCCACTATGAATACAACATGCTCGACCACAACGGCATCGTCGGCTTCCACCCGCAGGTGACCAACTTCATGTTCGCCAACGGCTTTTCGGGGCATGGCCTGCAGCAATCGCCGGCCGTGGGGCGCGCCGTGTCGGAACTGGTCGTCCACGGCTCCTTCCAGACGCTCGACCTGTCGCCCTTCAGCTACGAGCGCATCCGGCGCAAAGAGCCGTTCCTGGAGGAAGCGGTGATCTGACCTGTCCCTTCACCCGCCGAGCCGATCGAGCTTTGCATCGAAGTGGCGCCGGAGAAGGCGGACGGCAGGGTTCGCAACCCGTCGCTGGTGGTGACCAGGCCTTCCGTCCTGCGGTTCTCGGGAACCGGGCCGACCCTTAGTCTATTGGCTGACACCGACGCGCGAGCGGACCCTTGCGAGGCAGAGCACCAGCAGAAGGGCCGTCAGGGCGGCGGCGAACAGCACGCCGAGCATTGTCGAACTGCCACCGTGGTCGAGCAGGAGCGCGCCGACCGCCGGCGCGACGGCCTGCATGATCAGGCTCGGCACGGCGAGCCGCCCCATGATCGAGGCGTAGCGGTACGGGTCGAACAGGACCAGCGGCAGCGCGCCGCGAGCGATCGTATGGACGCCGTTTCCCGCGCCATAGAGGATCAGGGCGAGCGCGGTGACCGGCCAGCCGGTGAGCAGGAGCCCGGTTCCGGCCGCCAACAGCAGCACCGATGCGAGCATGGTCCATAGCGGATGGTGATACTTGCCGATCACCATCTCGACGACCCGCGCGCCGACTTGCGAAGGACCGATCAGCGTGCCAAGGCCGACCGCGACCGCCAGGTCGATGCCGCGAAGCTGCAGGACGGTGAGCAGGTGCACCGACAGCATCGAGGCGATCATCGCCGCCAGCGCGGTTATGCAGGCGAGCAGCACGAAGGTCGGCCGGTGCACCGACGACCCGTCGCCCGGCGGCGGCGGCCCGGCAATTCCTGAACCGGCGATGCCCGGAGCGGCCGGCACGAGCATCAGGAAGGCGGGCAGGCTGATCACGAGCTGGATGCCGGCATAGGTGAAGCAGGTGGCGCGCCAGCCGAAATGCTCGACCAGGAAGGCGCTCAGCGGCCAGCACACGGTGCTGGCGAAGCCGCCGAACAGCGTGAGTGAGGTGATCGCGCCACGGGCGTCCTTGCCGTACAGGCGGCCAAGCGTTCCGAAGCCGGCGTCGTACAGGCTCGCCGACATGCCTACGCCCATCAGCATCCAGGCGAGGAAGTAGACGGGCAGGTTCGGGGCAAGCCCCATGACGACGAGGCCGGACGCGAGCAGGATCGCACCCGCGACCAGCACCGGCCGGCCGCCGTTACGCTGGATGAGGCTGCCGGTGAACGCCGAGGCCAGTCCCGAGCACAACAGCCCTGCCGAGAGCCCCGCCACGACCCAGGTGAACGGCCAGCCGGTATCGGCGGCGATCGGCCTGGCCAGCACGGCGGGCAGGTAATACGAACATCCCCAGGAAAGGATCTGCGCTATGCCCAGCGCGGTGATGACGATACGACGGTTCATGGATCATGTTCGGCGAAAGGAGTGCCCTTTCCCGTAACAGATCACGCACCGGAATGCATGGCGGCGACCGGTTCTTTCAACCGATCCGCTGGAGAACGTTCGCCATCGTCAACCGAACGCGGGCGCGACGGACTTCTTGTGCTGCTCGATTTCCGCGAAAAGCCAGTCCAGGAACTGGGTTATCTCCGGTTTGCTGCCGACACCCGGCCGCTGATGAAGATAATAGCCGGCCGGATAGTCGTGGTAGACATTGAACGGCGCGACCAGTCTGCCCTCCTGCAACAGATCCTGCGCCATGATCGTGTCGGCGAGCGCGATGCCCGTGCCGTTCGCCACCTCGCGCATGATCAGCGTGCAGTCGTGCAGCACGGTGGCGGCTCCGCTGGCCTCGCCGACGACCCCTTCCTGTCCCAACCACCGCTCCCACCGCCTGCTTTCGCGCTCGTGGATCAGGCAATGGTGCAGCAGGTCCTGCGGCGTGCGCAGCGGCTCCGGCCCGTTCAGCAGGGCCGGCGAACAGACCGGCGTCAGCATCAAGGGAAGGATCAGCTTTAGCGCCGGGCTGGTCTTCTCGTTGAATTCGTCGACCACGGCCAGATCGAAGTCGGACCGCTTGCCGGACGTGGAAATCTCCAGGTCGATCGACGGATGCAGGCGCCGGAAGCTTGGCAGGCGGTCGACGAGCCACAGGTTCAGGAATGTCGGCTCGCACATGAAGCGGATGCGCTTGTGCCTTTTGCCGGCGCCGTTCACCAGACTGACGTCTTCGGTGGCGCGCCTGATCGCCTCGAAGGCTTCCGAGAGGCTGTGTGCGTAATAGGAGCCGGTGGCCGTCAGGGTGATCTGGCGGAAGCTGCGTTCGAACAGGTCCTGCCCGAGGCTGCGTTCGAGGAACCTGATATGCCGGCTGACCGCCGACGGCGTCAGCCGCAGCTCTTCAGCGGCGTCCTTGACGCTGCCGAGGCGGGCGGCAGCTTCAAAGGCCCGCATCCCGTTGAGTGAAGGCAGAACCATGGGCGGATCATGATCTTTCGATTGATTTTTTGTCAACTGAAAGACGTGAAATTGACGTTTGAACACCCGTGTCGCTTTTCTGAATATCGAAAGCCGACTGGGTGGCTTCGGCAGGCCATCCGGTCCGGATTCTCAAGCAGCGAACAGGGTGAAGCCTTTCATGCCCCAATCTCCGGCGATCGCCTTCCAGACCGTGGCCGAGGTTCCCGACGGCGCGCCTGTCGTCGTGATCCTGAAGGCGGGCCGCCGGGGTTTCGGCCGACAGGCGGAGGCGCTGGATTCCAGGGCGGGCGGAACGCTGACGCGCGCCTGCGAGGCGCCGGGCTTCTCCGGCAAGAGCGGCGAATGCCTGGATATCCTGTCTCCCGGCGGCCTTGCCGCGCGGCGGGTCGTCGTTCTCGGGCTCGGCGATGCCGAGGCCATGACGCCGCTGTCGCTGACCCGCGCCGGCGCGGAGCTGGCCGCCTTCCTGGAAAGGAAGGGCGAGGACGCAGCGGCGGTCGTCCTCGATGCCATCGAGGGTGCGGCCGTTGCGGGAACGGAGCTTGCCGGTCGCCTGGCGCTCGGCATGCGCCTGCGGCGATACCGTTTCGACCTGCGCAACAAGCGGCCCGGCGCTGCGGCCGAAACCGGCTGGACCATTCATTTCGTTGGCCCGCGGGACATGGACGCCGACGCGCATCTGGCGCGCATGAACGCCGTCGCCGACGGTGTCGAATTCGCCCGCACGCTGGTCAACCTGCCCTCCAATATCCTGCATCCCGACAGCTTCGTCGATCATCTGGAGCCGCTGCGGGAGGCGGGGATCGAGATCGAGGCGCTCGACGCGGCGGAGCTGAAACGGCTGGGCATGAACGCCCTTCTGGCGGTCGGGTCCGCTTCCCAGCATCCGCCGCGCATCGTCGTCCTGCGCTACAACGGCAAGAAAGGCGCGGACGCGCCGCTGGCGTTCGTCGGCAAGGGCGTCTGTTTCGATTCCGGCGGTCTTTGCACCAAGACCGGGCCGCAGATGTTCGAGATGAAGGCCGACATGGCGGGTGCTGCCGCCGTCGCCGGGCTGCTGCTGGCGCTGGCGAGGCAGGGCAGCGCGGTCGATGCCGTGGGCGTGCTCGGCATCGCCGAGAACCTGCCTTCCGGCAAGGCCTACAAGCCCGGTGACGTCATCACCAGCCTGTCGGGGCAGACCGTGGAAGTGTTCGACACCGACTGCGAAGGCCGCATGCTGCTCGCCGATACGCTTTACTACACGGCCACGCGCTTCAAGCCTTCCGCCATGGTCGACCTGGCGACGCTGACCTATTCGGTCATGCGCGGGCTGGGCAGCGTTTTCGCCGGCCTGTTTGCCACCGACGACGCCATGGCATCCGGCATGATCGCCGCGGGCGAGGCCGTCGGCGAGCGCTTCTGGCGCATGCCGCTCGACCATGCCTATGACGAGGGATTGCAGTCGCCGCTGGCGGACCTGCGCCAGCACGCGCGCGACCTCGAGGACGGCGACGCGCCCTATGCGGCTGCATTCCTCCGGCATTTCACGGACAACCGGCCCTGGGTGCATCTCGACATAGCCGGCAAGGAACTGGCGGCCGCGGACGGCCCGCTGGCGCGGCAGGGCGGTGTCGGCTTCGGGGTGCAGATGCTGGAACAGTGGGTTCGCGCGGGCGGTCAGGCAGGCAGATGATTGCCGCTTGGGGCGGGGGTGTATAGCGTGCATGTTCGGGAGGGGAAACGGTGACTTCGATCGCGAGTAGGGAGGGGCGCGCCCGGTTCGGCGCCTACGAGACGTGGTACCGGGTTTCCGGCGACCTCGGCACGGGCAAGACGCCGATCGTCATCCTGCACGGCGGCCCCGGCGTCGCCCATAACTATGTCGATTCCTACAAGCTGCTGGCAAAGCAGGGCCGTGCCGTCATCCACTATGACCAGCTGGGTTGCGGCAACTCCACGCTGCTGCCGGACAGGGGCGCCGATTTCTGGACGCCGCAGCTTTTCATCGACGAACTGGAGAACCTCGTCGACCATCTCGGCATCCGGCCGGCGTTCCATGTGCTCGGGCAGAGCTGGGGCGGCATGCTGGGCGCCGAATATGCGGTGACGCACCCGAAAGGCCTGCGATCGCTGACCATCGCCAATTCGCCGGCCTCGATGAAGCTGTGGGTGGAGGAAGCCAACAGGCTGCGCGCCGGCCTGCCCGCGGACGTCCAGGAAACGCTTACCCGGCACGAGCAGGCCGGCACCACCGACAGCCCCGAATACCAGCAGGCGACGATGGCCTTCTACGAGCGGCATGTCTGCCGCGTCGTGCCTTTCCCGCCCGAGGTGGAGGAAAGCTTCGCCCAGGTCGCACGCAACCCCACCGTCTACAACACCATGAACGGGCCGAACGAATTCTTCGTCATCGGCACGTTGAAGAGCTGGAGCATCATCGACCGCCTGCCGGCGGTCGATGTGCCGACCCTCATCATCTCCGGCCGTCATGACGAGGCGACGCCGGCGACGGTGCAGCCCTACAAGGACGGCATCAAGGGGTCGCAATGGGAAATCTTCGAGAGCTCCAGCCACATGCCGCATGTGGAGGAAAAGGAAAAGTGCATGCAGGTCGTGGGTGCCTTCCTCGACCGGAACGATCGTTGAAAAGGGGAACGAGATGAAGAAACTTCTTTTGGCGGCCGCAGCCGCGGCCTTGTTGACTTGCACATGGCAGGCGCCCGCAAGCGCGGAATATCTGAAGGAACACCGGGGCGGCACGATGCGGCTGCTGGCGCGTTCGGCGGCCGGCACGCTCGACCCGCACATCAACTACACGCTGCAGTACTGGCAGATCTTCCAGCCGCTCTATGACGGCCTCGTCGCCTTCCGCAAGGCGGACGGCAAGGACGGCTTCAAGATCGTCGCGGACCTCGCCGAGGACATGCCGGCGGTGAGCGACGACGGCAAGACCTTCACCTTCAAGCTGCGCAAGGGCATCAAGTTCTCCAACGGCCAGGACGTGACGGTCAAGGACGTGGTGGCTTCGTTCCAGCGCATCTTCAAGGTTTCCGGCCCTACCTCCGGAACCTTCTACGCCGGCATCGTCGGAGCCGACAAATGCCTTGCCGACACCAAGAGCTGCACCCTGGAAGGCGGCGTGGTCGGCGACGAGGCCGCCGGCACGATTACCATCAACATCGTCAAGCCCGATGCCGAGTTCATCGACAAGCTGGCCATGCCGCATGCCGTGATCCTGCCGGCCGACACGCCGACGGAGGACGTCGGCTCCAACCCCATTCCGGGCACCGGCGCCTACACGATCTCGGCCTACGACCCGAACAAGGGCATGACCATGGTGCGCAACCCGCACTTCCACGAATGGAGCGAAGAGGCCCAGCCGACGGCTATCCCGACGTGGTGCAGTATGATTTCGGCCTGACCGAGGAGGCCGCGGTGACGGCGATCCAGAAGGGCGAGGCCGACTGGATGTACGACCAGCCGCCGACCGACCGGCTGGTGGAACTGGGCACCAAATATATGGACCAGGTTCATATCTCGCCGCTGACGGCGTGGTGGTACGCACCGCTGAACACGCGGCTGGCGCCGTTCGACAACGAGAAGGCGCGGCAGGCCGTCGCCTACGCGGTCGACCGCAATACGCTGGTCAACCTCTTCGGTGGCAAGGTGCTGGCCTCGCCGGTCTGCCAGGTGTTGCCGCCGGACTTCCCCGGCCATGTGGACTATTGTCCGTTCACCAAGGACCCCGGCGCGAAATGGTCCGCACCCGACCTCGACAAGGCCAAGCAACTGGTCGAGGAGTCCGGCACCAAGGGCCAGAAGGTCACCGTCATCGTCGAGGACAACGCCGTGTCGCGTTCGATCGGCGTCTACCTGCAAAGCGTGCTCAGCAGCATCGGCTACCAGGCCGACGTGAAGCCGATCTCCCCCAATATCCAGTTCACCTACATCCAGAACACCAACAACAAGGTGCAGATGTCGGTCAGCCAGTGGTATCAGGACTATCCGGCCGCCTCGAACTTCCTCAACATCCTGTTCGGCTGCGATAGCTTCCGCGAGGGTTCGGACGCCTCGGTCAACATTTCCGGCTTCTGCGACAAGGCTATCGACGCCAAGATGAAGCAGGCGATGGACCTCGGCGTGACGGACCAGGAGGCCGCCAACAAGCTGTGGGCGGAAGTCGACAAGGAAGTCACCGATAAGGCGGCGGCCGTGGCGCTGTTCACGCCCAAGCATGTCGACTTCGTCAGCAAGCGGCTCGGCAACTTCAAGTTCAACGCCCAGTTCTACTGGATCTTTACCCAGGCCTGGGTGCAGTGACGTTGCGCCGACGGGGGACCAGGTGTCGAGCGACGTCGTAGCCGTGCCGCGCAAGACGCGGGGGCCATGGGCCCTCGCTTTTGCGAAGCTGACGGGAAACAGGGCCGCCATGGCGGCCCTGGCCGTCTTCGTCCTGATCGTCATCGCTTGCCTCAGCGCGCCGCTCTATGCGCGCTGGGCCGGCGTCGATCCGTTCGTGTCGACGCTCGACAGGATCATCACCATCGACGGGCAGGACGTGCCCGTCATGGAGCAGTCCACCGAGGGGCTGGGGCTTGGCTACACGCCGCTCGGTCCGACGTGGCGGCTCGGCAACTACTTCCTCGGCGCCGACAACCAGGGCCGCGACGTCATGGCCCGCCTGCTTTACGGCGGGCTCAACTCGCTCCTCATCTCCGCCGTCGCGACCGTGCTGACGCTTCTCCTCGGCACGGCGACTGGGCTGGTCGCCGGCTACTTCGGCGGCCTCACCGATACGGTACTGTCGCGGCTGCTCGACATATTGTGGGCCTTCCCGATCTACCTTCTGGCGATCTCGCTTTCCATCGTCACCATCGCGCAGGGCATTTCCATCGGGCCTATAACGATCGAGTCCGGCAGCCTGTGGTTGCCCATCATCATCATCGGTATCGTCTACGTTCCCTATGTGGCGCGACCCATACGCGGGCAGGTGCTGTCGCTGCGCAACAGCGAATTCGTGCTTGCGGCCATCAATCTGGGCGTGCCTGGACCGCGTATCCTGTGGCGCGACATCCTGCCGAACGTGACGACCACGCTCATCGTCTTCGTGCCGCTGATGATGGCGCTGAACATGCTGACGGAGTCGGCGCTTTCGTTCCTGTCGATCGGCGTGCAGCCACCCGACGCGAGCTGGGGCACCATCATCCAGGACGGGCAGGCGCTGCTCTACACGCGTCCGCTGGTGGCGCTGGCGCCCGGCATCGCCATCGCCGTCTCGGTCATGGCGCTCAACGTCTTCGGCGACGGCCTGCGCGACGCGCTCGACCCGCGCTCCAAGATCGAGCTGGGGCGGGACTGATGATCTATCCGATCCTGCGCCGTCTCGCCCAGATGCTGTTCGTGATGTTCGGCATTTCGGTGATCGTCTTCCTGATCTTCTTCGCCACGCCCGGCGCCGACCCGGCCGCGCGCATCGCCGGCCGTAACGCTTCGCCCGAGGTGCTGGAGGCGGTGCGCCATTCCTTCGGCTTCGACCGGCCGCTCTACGTGCAGTATGCGCTGATGATGCAGAAGATCTTCGTCACCGGCGACCTGACCTCCTTCGTCAATCGCGGCTGGAAGGTGGTTCCGGCGGTGCTGGACTCCATTCCCGTCACGCTGTCGCTGGTGTTCGGCGCGGCCGTGCTGTGGGTGGTGTTTTCGATCCTCATCGGCGTCGTCGCGGCCGCCACCCGCGACAGCTGGCTGGACAAGCTCCTGATGGCGCTCGGCCTGCTCGGCATTTCCATGCCGGTCTACTGGGTGGGCGAGGTGATGAACCTGTTCAGCCAGAGCCGCTATCACGACACATGGCTGTTCTCCTGGGTGCCGTCGCTCGGCTACGTCAATTTCTCCGACGACCCCAAAGGCTGGTTCCTCGCGCTGGTCATTCCCTGGATTACGTTGTCCATCCTCTATATCGGCATATACGGGCGCGTGCTCAGGGCGGCGATCATCGAATCCATGCAGGAGGACTATATCCGCACCGCCCGCGCCAAGGGCCTGTCGGAAACCCGTATCCTGCTGCGCCACGCGCTGCGCACGTCTCTGATCGCCTTCGTCACCCTGTTCGGACTGGACTTCGGCGCGCTGGTAGGCGGCTCCGCCCTTTTGACCGAGGTCGTCTTCGGCCTGCAGGGCATCGGCAAGCTGACCTATGACGCGCTGCAGAGCCTCGACCTGCCGATGATCATGGCGACAGTCATGTACGCTTCGATGTTCGTCGTCATCGCCAACGCGGTGGTCGATTTCGTCTATATCCTCCTCGATCCGCGCGTGAAGACGTCATGATCCTCTCCGTGCGCGACCTGAAAGTCTCCTTCCGCACCGACGACGGCGTGGTGCGCGCCATCGACGGCGTCTCCTTCGATCTTGCCGAGGGCGAGATCCTCGGCGTGGTCGGCGAATCCGGCTCGGGCAAGACCGTGTCGCTGCTGGCGGTGATGGGGCTCATCACCGATCCCAACGCGGTGATCGAGGGCTCGATCCGCTACAAGGGCAGGGAGCTGGTCGGCCTGCCGGCCAGCGAGCTTCGCCTGCTGCGTGGCAACGAGATCGCCATGATCTTCCAGGACCCGATGACAGCGCTGACGCCGGTCTACACGATCGGCTGGCAGATCGCCGAGCAGATCCGCGCGCATCAGCGCATCGGCAAGGCCGCGGCCATGAAGCGCGTCGAGGAGTTGCTGGCGGAGGTCAACTTCCCCAATCCGCACGAGGCGATGTCGCGCTATCCGCACCAGCTTTCGGGCGGCATGCGCCAGCGTGCGGTGATCGCCATGGCGCTGTCCTGCAACCCGGCGCTGCTGGTCGCGGATGAACCCACCACCGCCCTCGACGTGACCGTGCAGGCCGGTATCCTGGACCTTGTGCGCAAGCTCAGGGCGACCCACAATTCGGCGGTCGTCTTCATCACCCACGATATGGGCGTGGTGTCCGAACTCGCCGACAGGGTGATGGTCATGTATGCCGGACGCATCGTCGAGCGCGGCAGCCGCCAGGATCTTTTCGCCGATTCCCTGCATCCCTATACGCGGGCGCTGCTCGGCTCCATCCCACCGCTGACCGGCGACAA
Source organism: Mesorhizobium sp. 8 (assembly GCF_006351905.1). NCBI lineage: Bacteria > Pseudomonadati > Pseudomonadota > Alphaproteobacteria > Hyphomicrobiales > Phyllobacteriaceae > Mesorhizobium > Mesorhizobium sp. 8. Next base: position 2,184,962 of record NZ_CP040914.1, on the reverse strand, counting down.
GCCCCACCGCCTGCCGGCCATTCCCGGCTCGCCGCCGTCGCTGCTGAGGCTGCCGAAGGGATGCGCCTTCGCGCCGCGCTGCCCGGTGCGCTACGAACCCTGCGATCTCGGCAAGCCGGCCCTCGGCGACGGCAACCACGCGGCCGCCTGTTTCCGGACGGCGCAACCATGAGCGCGCGCATGCAAGGTACGGACCAGCCCATCCTCGAGACGCGCGCGCTCGGCAAGCGCTTTTCCATCGGCACCCGCTTTTCCTCCGAGGGCCGCCGGGTGGTGCATGCCGTCGACGATGTGTCGCTCACCGTGCAACGCGGAGAGACGCTCGGGCTGGTGGGGGAATCGGGCTGCGGCAAGTCGACCCTGGCGCGCTGCCTGGTCAGGCTCTACGACATCACCGAAGGCCAGCTCCTGTTCGAAGGCGAGGACATCACCGGAAAATCGCTGGCCGGGCTGAGGCCGTTCCGCCGCCGCCTGCAGATGGTTTTCCAGGACCCGTCCGCATCGCTCAACCCGCGCCGCCGCGTCGGCGACCTGGTGGCCGAGCCGCTCAGGGTGCATGGCAAGCTCGGCGCCAAGGCCATCCGCGAGCGCGTCGTCGAATTGTTCGATCTGGTCGGGCTGCTGCCGGATCATGTGGTGCGCTATCCGCACGAGTTTTCCGGCGGCCAGCGCCAGCGCGTCGGCATTGCGCGCGCCATCGCGCTCAATCCCGATCTCGTCGTGCTGGACGAGCCCGTCTCGGCGCTCGACGTGTCGGTGCAGGCGCAGATCGTCAACCTGCTTGCCGATCTTCAGGAAAAACTGAAGCTGACCTACGTCTTCATCGCCCACGACCTGTCGGTGGTGCGCCAGGTCTCGAACCGCATCGCGGTGATGTATCTCGGCTCGATCGTCGAGGAGGGGCCGTCCGAGGCGGTTTTTTCCGCGCCGGCGCATCCCTACAGCCAGGCGCTGATCTCGGCCGTTCCGGTGGTGGAGACGACGCCCGGCGGGCGCCGCAGGCGCATCATTCTGTCGGGCGACGTGCCGAGCCCGCTCAACCCGCCCACCGGCTGCCGGTTCCACCCGCGCTGCCCCGTCGCACAGGAACGCTGCGCCCGCGAACGCCCGGCCCTTGTGGAGCACAAAGCCGGCCGGAAAGTCGCCTGCCACTTCCCGACGATATGACGGGCCGTCAGCCAACGGATAACGATGCCCGCCGAAGAAGAACCCGGTTGCGCCGATACCGTCCGTGGAAATAGATGCGTCCGGTCGCGTGCTTCGGGACGCTGCCGCGCGGCAGGGTCGAGATGGCGGCGACTGACGCCATCTTCGGGACGCTGCCGCGCGGCAGGGTCGAGATGGCGGCGACTGACGCCATCTTCGGGACGCTGCAGCATGACACACCGTCCCCTGCTGGCGGCCGTCGCCCCGGATCTGCCCTGAAAGGAAAATCCCCCATGCTTCTTCTGAACGACCTGCCGGAGCGCCGGACGCTCGTTGCTGCCGTGACGGAGGTCTTTTCGCGGCGGGTCGCCAGTCAGGCGGCGCCGGGTGCGCGGTTCATGGTTTTCGACGCTTCGGGCCCGGCGTTCGACGGCAGTTTCGGCACCGCCGGGGCGGCAGGGACGCCGCCGGCATCGCATGGCCGCTTTCGCGTGGCTTCCTGCACCAAGAGTTTCACCGCCGCCGCGATCCTGTGCCTGCGCGACGGCGGACTGCTGTCGCTCGACGCACCGGTGACGGACTACGTGCCCGAACTTAAGCCGACGCTGCCGGCCGGCCAGCCGGAGGCGCCGACATTGCGGCTGCTCCTGTCGATGGCCGGCGGCTTTCCGACCGACGACCCCTGGGCCGATCGGCAGGAATCGCTTTCCAACGAAGCCTTTCGCGCCGTGTTGCGCGCCGGCGTCCGCTTCGCCACCGCGCCGGGAACCCGCTACGAATATTCCAACCTGGGCTATGCCCTGCTCGGGCAGGTGATCGAGGCGGTCGGCGGCAGGCCTTATCCCGTCTACGTGACCGAGACCCTGTTGAAGCCGCTCGGCCTCGACGAGACCGGCTTCGACTTTGCCGCCGTGCCGGAAGGTTCTCTGGCGACCGGATACCGCAAGGCCGGCGAAAGCTGGGTGGCGCTGCCGTTCAGCGGCCCCGGCGCCTTCTCTTCCATTGGCGGCATCGTCACCACCGCGTCTGATCTGGCGCGCTGGGCTGGCTGGCTGTGCTCGGCCTTTTCTCCGGCTTCGGGAGAGGCCGGACCTCTCAGCGCCGCCAGCCGGCGCGAGATGCAGCGCATCCAGTGCGCCATTGTACCGGAGCAGGCGGACGACCTGCGCCTCGAGGGCTACGGTTATGGCCTGCTCGTCGAGCATCATGCGCGCTTCGGCCTCGTCGTCAGCCATTCGGGCGGCTATCCCGGTTTCAGTTCGCACATGCGATGGAACCCAACCACCGGGCTCGGCGTGGTGGCGATGGAGAACGCCACCTATTCCGGCGCCTGGGATCCCGCGTCCGAGGCGCTTGGCCTGATCCTCGACGCCGCGGCAACCGTGACCGCGCCGGCGCCTGCGGCGCCCGCCGCCGTCAAGCGGCTGGCCGATGGGCTGCTGCGGCTGCTGTCGCAAGGCTGGGACGAACAGACAGCGGACGCGATCTTCCAGGAGAACGTCGCTCTCGACGTCCCCTATGCGGAGCGCGCGCGGGAGCTCGATTCGCTGCGGGGAAAGGCGGGAGCGCTGGAGGCGGCCGGGGCGCGCGTCGTCGCCACGGACAGCGGTGCCGTCGCCGGCGGCTACGGCCGCTTCGAGCTGCGCGTGCCCTGTAGCGCGGGAGAGGTCGTCGCGGCTGTGCGGTGCGGGCCGGCCGAACCGATCCGGGTCGAGACGGTGACCTGGCGGGTCGAATAGACGCGGGCGCGGCTTATTGTGGCCGGTGGGGTCTGACGTTCCGGCCCGACAGGTGAAGGTTCCATGCCGCTATACTGCCGGCAACTTTCTTACGTGGTCACATTCTTCGAATTGAGGATCGGCGTTGCGCGGTCAAGGCCCCTTGCGGAAGGCCTCGAACACCATCGCGCGCAGCCAGCGGTGGCCGGCGTCGGCGTCCATGCGCGGATGCCATATCTGCGATATGACGAGTTCGGGCATCGCGACGGGCAGTTCGAACAGCGCGATGTCGTAACCGGGCAGCGTCAGGCAGGCCGAGCGCGGGACGAGCCCCAGGAGATCTGAAGCCGAGACCACCGCGATCACCGCGGGAAAGCCCGGAACGACCACCGTTACCCTGCGCGCGAGCCCGAGGGCGGCCAGCGCTTCGTCCGCCGGGCTCGACCGGCCACGCCGCCGCGCGAAAACAACATGGCCCCATGCGCACAGGCGCTCCGGCGTCACGAGCCCGTCGAGCAGGGGATGGCCCGTCCGAGCGACACCGACATAGCTGTCGCGATAGAGGGTCTGGGCGCGAAGCTCGCCGGCATCCTCGGAGATCACCCCGATCTCGAGATCGACCGTCCCGTCGCGCAGTGGCCCGATGTCCTTGTCGGGCTTCGGCACGAAGCGCAGCCGCACGCCCGGGGCGACGGCGGACACCGCTGCGCTCAGCTTCGCGGCATAGAGCTGGGTAAAGGCCTCGTTGGCGCGGATGGTGAACTCGCGCTCCATGTGCCTGGGATCGACGGGTTGCGGCGGCCGCAACACCGCTTGCGCGCTCGCCGACAACGCGTGGACCTCCTCCGCGATGGCCTCGGCGTGGGGCGTGAGCACCATCGCGCGGCCGGCCGGCACCAACACCGGATCGTCGAGCGCCTCCCTGAGCCGCGACAGGGTGCGGCTCATCGCCGAGGTGCTGAGCCCGAGCTTTCCCGCGGCCCGTGTCACGCTGCGCTCCTGCAGCAGGACGTCGAGGGCGGTGAGAAGATTCAGGTCGACGTCACGCATGGCGTTTCATGCAAAGGTCAATTGAGTTCGTTGCGTCTGGTGCAATTTCCGGCAGCGCCATATCAGGACGGAGCCACAAAGGAAAGCTCCCATGTCCCAGCCTGCTCTTGAACCCCACGCCGACGGCTTGCCGGCGCCGCGCCGCTATCTCGCCGTGGCCGTCCTCCTCCTGACGCTGGTGCTGGTCGTCCTCGACATCGCCATCGCCAACATCGCCCTGCCCTCCATCGCCGCCTCGCTGCACGCCAGTCCGGGCGATACGGTCTGGGTGGTTTCGAGCTACCAGCTTGCGGTCCTGGTGGCGTTGCTGCCCTGCGGCGTCATCGGCGAGATGATGGGTGCCAGGCGGGTCTTCCTCGCCGGCGTCGCACTCTTCACGCTGGCCTCGGCGGCCTGTGCCTTCTCCGGCACGCTCTCCATGCTGGTGGCCGCGCGGTTCGTGCAGGGCTTGGGGGGCGGCGCGATCATGGCGCTGGGCATCATGAACCTGCGCTTCTCGGTGCCGCAGCGCCTGCTCGGCACGATCATCGGCATCAACGCGATGACGATCGCCATCTCTTCAGCCGCCGGACCGGGCATTGCCGGTGCGATCCTCGCTGTGGCGCCCTGGCCCTGGCTCTTCGCCGTCAACGTCCCGCTCGGCATCGTCGTGCTGGCGTCGGGCGCAGCTCTTGCCCGTACTGAGGGCGTGCCGCGCCGGCTCGACGGCAGGGCTTTGGCCGCCAACACGTTGATGTTCGTCCTGTTCTTCCTCGGCGCCGACCGTATCGCGCAGAACCCGGTCTTGGGCGGCCTGATGATCGCCGGGGCGGCCGTCTGCCTGTTTACGCTGCTGCGGATCGAGCGCCTGAGTGCTGCGCCGCTCGTGCCGATCGACCTTTTGGCCACGCCGGCGTTCCGGGTCGCCGTCATCGCCTCGGTCTGCTGCTTCACTGCTCAGATGCTCGGGCTGATCGCCTTGCCCTTCTATCTACAGCACAGGCTCGGCATGACGGCGACCGAGGCAGGCCTCTATATGATGCCCTGGCCGGCGGCGGTGGCGGTGATCGCGCCGATTTCGGGGCGGTTGGCCAACCGGGTGAAGACGGCCTGGCTCTGCGCCGCGGGCGGTGCCCTGCTGGCGGTCGGACTTGCAAGCGTCGGCCTGTCGCCAGTCGAGGCAGACAGAACGATCTTCATCGTCGGCACGGTGATCGCCGGCCTCGGCTTCGGCCTGTTCCAGACACCGAACAACCGCATCCTGCTTCTGTCGGCGCCCAAGGCGCGCAGCGGCGGCGCCGGCGCCATGCAGGGCACCGCGCGGCTGACCGGCCAGACCCTCGGCGCCATCGCCATGGCAGTCGTCTTCGGCGTCGTCCCGCTGGCTTCGGCGCCGGAGGTGGCGCTTGTCCTGGCCGCGGCTGCCGCAGCCCTCGCCGCCGCCGTCAGCCTCGGGCGCGTGCGCCACGAGGCGGCAAGCTGGACCCCGGCAGTGGGGAACGCGTCCTAGCCATCCGCGCGTTGCACGGCGCGTGCACCCTAACGACCGGTCGGCTGGTTTCACGCCTTTTCGACCGGATCGACAGGCCTCGACCGTAACGCCCCGGAGGATTTCCAGATCGCTTCCACCATCGTGTCGCTTGTCTTTTCCAGGCTGCGATACAGCCGGATCTCGAGATCGAGGGTCCAGGCGGGATCGCTTGAACAAGCGACGAGGGCACCGCTGGCAATTTCCTTCGCGACGAGACTCTCCGGCAGCCAGCAGATGCCGGCACCCGTCAGCGCCAGTTCCTTGAGACCGGCGCTGATGCTGTTTTCGTGCACCGTCTGGCGCCGGAACGGAACGCGCTTCGAAAACAGCCGCCCGAGGGCGACGCCGAAGAAGGAACTGAAGCCGTAATCCAGATAGGGCAGGGCACGCGTCGCTGTCCCGGCTTCGTCCAGAATGCCGGCTGCCGGTCTGGTCGACGCATCGAGGCGCAATCGCGGCGCCGCGACGGGGATGAGCCGATCCGATCCGATCGTCAGAAAGGCGAATTTGTCGCGCTCGAGATGAAAGGGCACTTCCTTGTGCGCGTAGGTCAGGAAGAAGTCGGCCTCACCGTCCGTCAGTGCGGCGAGGTTGGCCTCGATGCCGCCTCTGTCGGCGATGAAGGAGGTCCCGAACCTGGGGGTGTCGCATTGCAGTTCCTGTAGCCAGGTCGGGAAGAAGGTGATGGTCAAGGTGTGGAGGGCGGCGAAGCGGACAAGCCCCTGCTCTGTCGGTGGGCGCAGCGATTCGCGCACTGCATAAAACATCCTGATGGCGTCCTGTGCCGTCAGGAGAAAATTCCGTCCGGCCGGCGTCAGCTCCGCCGGCATGGTGGCGCGGCTGATGAGCGGCGCTCCCACCCACGTCTCGAGTTGCTTGATGCGCCGGCTGAAGGCGGGCTGGGTGACGTTGCGGATTTCGGCCGCGCGCGAGAAACTCGACGTTTCCGCCAGCGTCACGAAATCCTCCAGCCATTTGATTTCCATGCGATGCTTCCATGCGACTGGCCGCCGGTCCGGTCGTCATTCCGGCATAATGGCGGACTTATGCAAATTTTACATGATTGGTTGCGAAAACCGAATTGGCCATGTGGTCGCAAACGCCACAACCTAGGTGCAACGAACAAGCCGGCGGTTCGAGCCGGCGTCCAGGAAGGGGACAATCGGGATTTCGCCGTCGGTCCGGCGGCGTTTCATGCCATCGCAGCGAAATGGCGCGGCCCGGCGAGGCGGCGGAGCGGATTTACCGTTATCGCCGCGCGCCTCGGCGACGCCAAGGGAGAATGAAAGCAATATGAATTCCGTAAGCAAGGCCGATCTCGTCCTGCATGGCGGCAAGGTCTGGACCGGGTATGGCAATCCGATTGCCGAGGCGGTCGCCGTCGTCGGCAACAAGGTGTTGGCCAGCGGCTCGAACGCCGATATCGAAGCGCTGACCGGACTGGACACGAAGGTCGTGGACCTCGCCGGGCGCTTCGTCATGCCGGGCCTCAACGATGCGCATCTGCATCTGATCTCGACGGGACTGCTGCGCGGCAAGGTCGACGCCACGGCCGATGCCGCACCGACCCGCGCCGCGCTGATCGCCGCCTTGCAGGCGCGCGCCGCCGGGACGCCGAAAGGTGCCTGGGTGATGGCGCGCGGCTTCGACCAGACCCGCTATCCCGACGGGCTGATGCCCACCGCGCAGGAACTGGACGCGGCTCTGCCGGACCATCCGGTTTCGGTGACGCGTGCCTGCGGCCACGTTACCGTCGTCAATTCGCGCGCGCTGGCGCTTGCTGGCATTGATATCGATACGCCAGATCCGGACGGTGGCTTGATCGGGCGCGAGAACGGCGCGCTCACCGGCATGCTGGCCGAGAACGCCCAGAACCTCGTCTACGATATCCAGCCGACGCCCTCGCTGGCCCAGATCGTCGACGCCATCGAGGCGGGCGGCCGACACCTCTTGCAGTTCGGCATCACCTCCTGCATGGACGCCGCTGTCGGCCAGATCGACGGCATGACCGAGATCGAGGCCTACCGGCAGGCCGAACAGAGCGGCCGGCTGCCGGTCCGTGTCTGGGCGACGCTGCTGGGCGATCCGGGTTCCTCCATCGTCGAGCCCTGCCATGCAGAGGGCCTCGTCACTGGTACGGGCAGCGACATGTTTCGCATCGGCGGCGTCAAGGTCTTCACCGACGGCTCTGCCGGCGGCCGCACGGCCTGGATGCGCCGGCCCTATGTCGGCCAGCCCGACAATTTCGGCGTCCAGATGCTGCCCGACGCGCAGCTCTTCGAACTGGTCGACCGCTATACGGCGATGGGCTACACCATGGTCTGCCACGGCATCGGCGATGCCGCGATCGACCAGCTCATACGCGCCTATGAGCGCGTGCGCGCCGCCGATCCCGGCCACAAGCACCGCCACCGCATCGAGCATTGCGGCTATGTCGACGACGCGCTTAACCAGCGCATGCTGAAGGCAGGCATCCTGCCGGCGCCGCAGCAGGCCTTCATCTACGATTTCGGCGACGCCTATGTCACCGTTCTCGGGCCGGAGCGCGGCTTGCATTCCTACCCCATCGCCACCTGGGACCGGTTGGGGATGAAGCCGTCGACCGGCAGCGATTCGCCGGTCTGCTCGCCCAATCCCTTCCCCGACCTCTACGCCATGATGACGCGCAAGACGCACAAGGGCACGGTGATGGAGGCTTCCGAGATCCTGACGCCCGAACAGGCTCTGCGCGCCTATACCGAGCACGGCGCCTATTCACAGGGCGCGGAGGCGGTGAAGGGCCGGCTGGAGCCGGGCATGCTGGCCGACATCGCCGTGTTCTCCGGCGACTTGCTGACCGCAGCGCCCGAGGCCATTCTGCACGGTACGCGCTGCGATATGACAATTCTGGATGGGCGCATTGTCCATGACAGAGGATGAGGGGGAGGCCGGGTGCGCCCGGCTCCGACAGAAACAAGCGACAACCACAAGGGAGGACTTCAGATGTTGACCAGACTTGGCCTGATAGCGGCGCTGGCGCTCGGAACGGCAACCGCCGCATGGGCGCAGGACGCCACCCCGAAGGACGGAGGGAAATTCGTCTTCGTGGCGCCCTACGGCAACGCCATCACCTCGCTCGATATTACCGCGACGCCGCATACGCAGGACGAGATCGTCGGCAAGGCGATCAATCGCTCGCTCTACAAATGGAACCCTGAAAGCGGCAAGCCGGAGCTCGACCTGGCGGAATCCGTCACCGTGTCGGACGACGGCAAGACCTATACCTACAAGCTCAAGGATGCGACCTTCCACAACGGCGACAAGCTCGATGCCGATGACGTGATCTGGTCCTACAACCGGCTGGCCGACCCCAAGAAGGCGCTGCCGGGCGCCGAGCAGATGCTGCAGATCGCCGGCGTCGCCGAATACCAGGCAGGCAAGGCCGACCACATTTCAGGCCTGAAGAAGATCGACGATCGAACCGTTGAGATCACCGTCATCAACCTGGCCAATCCCGGCTGGAACCTGATGTCAAACTATGCGCCGATCTACTCCAAGGATTATCCGGAAGACCAGCTCGCCTCCAAGCCGAACGGCCTCGGGCCGTTCAAGCTGGCCAACTACGTTCCCGGCTCGAAGGTCGAGCTGGTGAAGTTCGACAACTTTTTCGAGAAGGGCAAGCCGCATCTCGACAAGCTCGACATCATGCTGATGGGCGAGGCACCGGCCCGCGACGTCGCCTTCCGCAACGGCGAGATCGACGCCAACGTGCTGGGCCCGGTGCAGTATGAAGCCTATACCCAGGACGCGGCGCTGAAGGATCACATCCTCGAAGTGGCCGAGGTCTATACGCGCAACATCGGCTTCAACCCGAAGATCGAGGCGTTCAAGGACAAGCGCGTCCGCCAGGCGATCAACTACGCCATCAACAAGGACCTGATCGTCGAGAAGCTTCTGAAGAACAAGGCCTATCCGGCGGTCTCCTGGCTGCCGATCTCCTCGCCGGCCTTCGACAAGAATGCCAAGCCCTACGCCTACGACCCCGAGAAGGCCAAGGAACTGCTCAAGGAAGCCGGCTTCGAGACCGGCCTGAAGTTCTCGGTCACCGCGACCTCGAACGAAAGCTGGGGCCTGCCGATCGTCGAGGCGATCATCCCGATGCTCGCCAAGGTCGGCGTCACGGTGACGACCGACCCGGTGGAGAACTCGGTCCTGTCCGACAAGATCCTGTCCGACAATTTCGAGAGCTTCATCTGGTCCAACTCGTCGGGTCCCGACCCGCTGAAATACCTGACCTGCTTCTATTCCAAGACGCCGCAGAACGCCTGCAACTACGTCAAGTTCAACAACGCCGACTTCGACAAGCTGATCGACCAGGCGGGCAACGAGACGGATCCGGCCAAGCAGAACGACATCCTGCGGCAGGCCAACAATCTGCTGGAAGAAGAGGCGCCGGTCTGGTTCTTCAACTACAACAAGGCGGTGATGGCCTACCAGCCCTGGGTACACGGGCTGAAGCCGAACGCCATGGAACTGGCGATCCAGGACTACGAGGATATCTGGATCGACGACAGCGCGCCCGCCTCGCGCAAGTAGCGCGGTGACATGCCGGCGGCGGACGGGCGCACTCCCGCCCGCCGCGCGGCGCCCACCCCTTGCGAGGCAAAACCGTTCATGCTGCGCTTCATCATTCGCCGTTCGCTCCAGATGATCCCGACCCTTCTGGCGGTCGTCCTCATCATCTTCGTGATCTTCAGCGTCGTTCCCGGCTCCTTCATATCGAGCCTGATGGCGGAAGGACGCAATGTCATGAACGCGGAGGTGCTGGCGCATCTGAACGAGCAGTTCGGGCTGGACAAGCCGCTGCCGGTGCGCCTGTGGGACTATCTGTGGGGCCTGGCGCATTTCGACCTTGGAATCTCCTACCGCACGCGCGAACCGGTGTGGAACGTCATCGAGCCGCGGCTATGGCCGTCGATCAAGCTGGCGCTGACGGCGATGGCCTTCGCCGCGGCGGTTGGCATCCCCCTCGGCTTCCTTGCCGCGCTCAAGCCCGGTAGCGTGTTCGACACCGGCACCATGATGCTGGCGGTTTCGGGCCTGTCGGTTCCCGAATTCTGGCTCGGCCTGCTTCTGATGTACGTCTTCGCGTTGCAGCTCGGCCTGCTGCCCAGCTTCGGCTATCAGCCCGGCAGCATCCGCCACATCATCCTGCCCGCCATCGCGCTCGGCGTGTCGCCGATGGCGTTGCTGGCGCGGACCACCCGCGCCGGCGTGCTGGACGTGATGAACGCCGATTTCGTCCGCACCGCGCGTGCCAAGGGGCTGTCGGAGCCGCGTCTGGTGCGCGCCCATGTCACCCGCAACGTGCTGGTGCTGGTGCTGACCACGCTCGGCCTCCAGATCGGTTCGCTGATGGGGCAGGCGATCGTCATCGAGAAGCTGTTTTCGTGGCCGGGCATCGGCTCGCTGCTGGTCGACAGCGTGGCGACGCGCGACATTCCGGTGGTGCAGGGAACCGTCATCGTGATCGTGCTGTGGTTCCTCGTCATCAACATGCTGGTCGACGTCGCCTATGCGGCCATCGATCCGCGCATCAAGGTGACCTGAGTGATGCGGCTGCGCTTCAATTTCACCCTTGGCCTGCTGCTGGCGCTACTCGTCATCGTCGCCGCGATCAGCGCCGGCTGGCTGGCGCCCTACGATCCGGTCATGGACGCCGACCTGATGAACTCGGAGATGCCGCCTAGCTGGGAGCACTGGCTGGGCACGGACGGGCAGGGCCGCGACGTCTTCTCGCGGGTCCTCTACGGCGCGCGGGTGTCGCTCACCGTCGGCCTCGTCTCGCAGCTGATAAATTCCTGCATCGGCACGGCGCTCGGCGTTTCGGCCGGCTATTTCGGCGGCTGGTGGGACGATCTGGTGAACGGGCTGACCAACGTCATGCTGGCGATCCCGTCGCTGGTGTTCGCGCTCGCCATCATGGCGGTGCTGGGGCCGGGCCTGCCCAGCCTGCTTATCGCGCTCGGCCTGACCAACTGGTCGTGGACCTGCCGCATCGCACGCAGTTCCACCCTTTCGCTCAAGAGCCAGGGCTTCGTGCAGGCCGCCAAGACGGCGGGCTTCGGCGACACCAACATCATGCGCACGCAGATCTTGCCGAATATCCTCGGTCCTGTGCTGGTCATCGCCACCCTCGGCATCGGCGGTGCTGTGCTGGCGGAGGCGGCGTTGTCCTTCCTCGGCGTCGGCATCCGTCCGCCACAGCCGAGCTGGGGCAACATGCTGACCGACGCGCGCGAACTGATCCGCACCGCGCCCTGGGCGTCTGTCTTCCCCGGCCTCGCCATCTTCGCCACGGTGCTGGGCTTCAACCTTCTGGGCGACGGGCTGCGCGACATGCTCGACCCGCATATGAGGACGCGCAGGACATGAACGGCGCGTCTCCCGTCCCGCCCAGCCCCGTCCTGTCGGTCCGCGACCTCACCATCGGCGTCGGCCGCAGCGCCGAACTCCTGCACGGCGTCTCCTTCGACATTCTGCCCGGCGAAACCTACGGCCTCGTCGGCGAATCCGGTTCGGGCAAAAGCATCACCGGCCTGTCGGTGATGGGGCTGCTCAAGCGGCCGCTGGGCGTGACCGGCGGTTCGATTCTCTTTCAGGGCGAGGATGTGCTGAAGCTCGGCCGCCGCGCCCGGCGCAAGCTGCGCGGCGACCGCATGGCGATGATCTTCCAGGAGCCGATGACGGCGCTGAATCCCTTGGCAACGATCGGCCGGCAGATCGCCGAGATGTTCGTCGTGCATCGCGGCATGGGCTGGCCCGAGGCGCGCAGGAAGGCCGTCGAAGCGCTGGAAAGCGTTCGCGTGCCGTCGCCCGAGGAGCGTGCGCGTTCCTATCCGCACCAGCTTTCCGGCGGCATGCGCCAGCGCGTCATGATCGCCATCGCGCTGGCCTGCCGGCCCGACCTTTTGATCGCGGACGAGCCGACCACGGCGCTCGACGTCACCGTGCAGGCGGGCGTGCTGGAGCTGATCGCCGAGCTTTGCAAGGCCGAGGGAACGGCGGTGCTTCTGGTCAGCCACGACCTCGGTGTCATCGCCAATATGTGCCGGCGTGTCGGCGTCATGGATCGCGGCCGGCTGGTCGAGGAGCAGGACACGAAGGCGCTGTTCGAGAACCCGCTGCATCCCTATACGCGGGGCCTTCTGGCTGCGCGTCCGCGCCTGGGTTCGCGACCGGTTGCCGGGCGTGGCCGCCTGACCGAACTCGACGAGGTCGTCGCCGACGAGGAACGCGGCCGCGATGCGCCGACGCTGACCACGCCGCGCGGCTTGCGGCTGGAGGCGACCGCATGAGCCGGCCGCTGCTGGAAATCCGCGACCTCACCGTCCATTTCCCGCTGCCGCGGCAATCGCCGCTCGGTCGAAAGCGGACGCTGCGCGCCGTGCAGGGCGTGAACCTCACTTTGAACGAGGGGGAGTGCCTGTCCATCGTCGGCGAATCCGGTTGCGGCAAGTCCACGACGGCGCTCACCGTCATGGGCTTGCAGGAACCGACCTCGGGCGAAATCCTGTTTCAGGGCAAGCCGCTGACGGGGGCCGGCGCGCCCTCCCGCAAGGAGCGCGCGCGCATCGCCCAGATGGTGTTCCAGGACCCTTATGCCTCGCTCAATCCGCGCCAGACCATCGGCCGCATGCTTTCGTCGCAACTCGCGCTGCACGGCATCGCCAGGGGGCGGGAGGCCGACGATCGCGTAGCCGCCATGCTGAAGCGCGTCGGCCTGATGCCGGACCACGCCGACCGCTATCCGCACGAGTTCTCCGGCGGGCAGCGCCAGCGCATCGGCATCGCGCGGGCCCTGATGCTCGACCCCAAGATCCTCGTATTGGACGAGCCGGTATCGGCGCTGGACGTCTCGATCCAGGCGCAGATCATCAACCTGTTGATGGATTTGCAAGAGACACTCGGCCTCAGCTACATCATGATCTCGCACGATCTCAGCGTCGTCGAGCATGTCAGCGACCGCGTGGCGGTGATGTATTTCGGCCGCGTCGTCGAGGAGGGTGACTGGCATTCGATCTTCAGCCGTCCGACGCATCCCTATACGCGCCGCCTCATCGGCTCGGTTCCCGATCCCGATGCGATCCTCGCCGGCGCCCGCGGCGTACCGGACGCCGCCCCCGTCCCCGACGCGGCGCGCTTCTCGCCCGACATTTCGCGCCGTCCGGATCCCGACGAGGAACCGGAGCCGAGCGCGCTCGTGTCGATCGGCGAGAGCCACAGCGTGCGCCTCGCGCAATAGCCTTCACCACAGAGACCGCCGATGCCCTTCACCGTCCTCACCGCCGAGTTCATGCACGAGTCCAACACCTTCTCGCGCTACCGCACCGACCTGCCGCAGTTCGCGATTGACCAGCTGTTCTACGGCGACGAGGCGATCCGCGTCCGGCGCGACGCCAACACCGAACTGGCTGGCTTCATGGACGTGGCCGAACCCGCCGGCTGGACCGTCGTCCACGCGGTTTCGGCGCACGCCGTGCCGGGCGGGCGGGTAACAAAAGCTGCCTACGACCATATCGCCCGCGTGATCCTGGATGCGGCGCGGACGAACAGGGACCGGCTCGACGGCGTTCTGCTCGGCCTGCACGGCTCGATGGTGCCCGATTTCTGCGACGACGGGGAAGGCTACCTGCTCGGCCTCCTGCGGGCCGAACTGGGCGAAGAAATCCCCATCGCTGTGACGCTCGACCTGCATGCGATGGTTTCGGAGACCATGGTCCGGCACGCGCAGGTCTTCGTGTCCTACAAGACCTATCCGCATGTCGACATGCGCGAGATCGGCGCTCATGCCGCCCGCATCCTCGATCGCGCGATGAAGGGCGAGATCGCGCCGCGCACCGTGAGAGCGCATGTGCCGATGCTGGACGAGGCGAATGCCGGCCGCACCGACATCCCCGAGACGCTGGCGCTCTACGACCGTGCCCGCGAGGCGGAGGCGGCAGGATTGCTCGCGGTTTCCGTCAACGCCGGCTTTACCGGGGCGGACGTCTCCTGCGTCGGGCCGACGGTGCTCGCCACCTATGACAGCCGCGATCCTCAGGCTGAAGCCGCCGCCCGGCGTATCACCAAGGACCTTGCCGACGCGATCTGGCAGGGGCGCACGAGAAAGCGCAACGTCTTCATCGAAGTCGAGGAGGCCGCCGCCGAGGCGCTCGCCTGGACGGGCGACAAGCCGCTGGTCATTGCTGACTATGCCGACAATCCCGGAGCCGGCTCCTACGGCGATTCGACGGCGCTGCTGAAGGGCCTGCTTGACGCCGGCGTGAAGGGCGCTGTGCTTTCGCCGATGGTCGATGCCGAGGCGGCTGCGGAACTGCATCGCCGCAAGGAAGGTGAAACCGTCACGGTGACGATCGGCGGCAAGGGCGCGCCGGACTTCGGCGGCGGGCCGCTGGCGGTGACGGGCGCGATACGAAAACTCTCGGACGGCGCCTATGTCGGCGACGGGCCGATCCAGGGCGGGCTCGCCCACAGTTTCGGGCCGACCGCCGTGATCGACGTCGACGGCATCGAGGTGCTGGTCGTTTCGGAAGCGCAACAGATGGTGGATCTGCAGCAACTGCGCGCCTTCGGCATCGAGCCCACAGCCCGCCGGGTGCTCACGCTGAAGTCGATGCAGCATTTCCGCGCCGCCTTCGAGCCGATCGCCGGCAAGGTCATCGTCTGCGACGCCGGTGCGCTGGCGACGCCGCGAGCGGAACGGCGTCCCTATGTCCGCGCGCCGCGCCCGCTTTGGCCGCTCGACAAGGATTTCGAGCGGGATTGATTTTTGCCTTGGGAGCCGCAGTGCGATCGTCTGTGGAGCCGGTCCGAGCCGACGACTGAAGTTTCCTTGCCCGGTCAGAGCGAGCCGAAGAACCGTTGCAGGCGGTCCATCGCCTCGGTGACACGCTCGGTCGACTGCGAGCCGAAGCAGACCCTCAGATGGCCTTCGCCGGCGGGGCCGTAGAAGGAGCCGGCCTCGACCACGACATCGGCTTTTTCGAGGATCAGTTCGGCCAGTTGCTGGGCGGGGAGCCCGATCTGCGAAATGTCGGGGAAGGCGTAGATGGTGCCCTCGGGCCAGTCGCAGATGACGCCCGGCATCTGGTTGAGCCGCGAGACGACGATGTCGCGCTTGGCGCGGTCTTCCTGCACCAGCTCGGCGAGGATTTCGGCCGGACCGGTCACCGCCGCATAGGCGCCTTCCTGGATGAAGGTGTTGACGTGGGTGACGTCGCTGGTGGTGATCTTGAGAATCCCCTCGATCATAGCGGCGGGCGCGGCGAGATAGCCGATGCGCCAGCCGTCCATGGCGAAGCTCTTGGTGAAGGCGAACATGGAGACGGTGCGCTCGGCCATGCCGGGCAGCGAGGCGATGGAGATGTGCTTCGCGCCGTCGAAGAGGATTTCCTCGTAGACTTCGTCGGAGATGACGACGAGATCGTGGCGGATGGCGATGGCGGCCAGCGCCTCCAGCTCGGCGCGGCTGTAGACGCGGCCGGTCGGATTGCACGGGTTGACCAGGCAGATCATCTTGGTGGCGGGGGTGATCTTCGCCTCGATGCGTTCGGCGTCGATGGCGAAGCGGTTGGCCGCGTCGAGCTCGGCGAAGACCGGCTTGCCGCCGGCCAGCTCGATCTTGCCGAGATGCTGCGGATAGTAGGGTTCGAGCAGGATGACCTCGTCGCCGGGATCGACCAGCGCCATGATGGCGGCGAAGGAGGCGTGGGTGAGGCCGTTGGTGACGACGATGCCCGAAGCATCGACAGCAAGGCCGTTTTTCGCGCGCAGTTTTTCCGCGAGGGCGGCGCGCAGCTTCGGCAGGCCCTGGAAATGCGAATAATGGACGTTGCCGGCCATCAGCGCGTTGGCGGCCGCCTGCTTTACCGGCAGGGGCGTGTCGGCGTGCGGGCTGCCCAGTTCCATATGGATGAGGTCGCGGCCCGAGGCCGCCAGCGCAGCCGCCTTTGCGTACATGCCGTAGGACTTCTTGCTGCCCTTGGTGATGCGTTGCGCGAGATAGGTCATGGGAACGTCCGGTCTGGAAGGCTACGGTCTTGGTCGTGGATCGCGGCGGGACGTGCCCGCCGCGATCCCCTGTCGCGGTGCTACTTGATCTTGTCCTTGAGTGCGGCGACGTCGTCGGCGCTCAGTTCGCCTGTGGTCTCAACCTTGCCGTCCTTGATCTGCCACAGACGGAAGGGGCCGGTGATGTCGCCGTACTGGTCGAAGTTGACCGGGCCGATGACGCCTTCGTAGCGGATCGGCTTGCCTTCCTTGATCAGCTTGAGCGCCTTGGCGAATTCGTCCTTGCCGGCGAAGATCGGTTCGCCCTTGGGATCGACCACCTTGTAGATGGCGTCGCGGATCTTGGCCGGGTCCGGTCCGCCCGCCTCGGCGATCGCCAGCCCGACGATGGCGCCGGCGTCGTAGGCGCGGTCGGCGGCCGGGTTGGTCGGTTCGATGCCGCCGGAGAAGGCCTTGTAATTCTTCGTGAAATAGTCTGTCGATTTGGTCGGGCTGGTGCCCGACGAGGTGCCGCGCGCCTCGTTCAGATATTCGGCGCCGACGGAATCGATGAAGTCTGGGCTGTTCATGCCGTCGTTGAGCAGGAACTTCTGCACGCCGCCCTGCGAGATCCAGGTGCGGGCGATGGTGGCGCCGTCGACGGGCGTGCTGATGAGATAGAGCGCGTCCGGCTCGCCGGCCATTGCGGCGGTGACTTCCGAGGCATAGCTGGACTGCTTTTCGTTGTAGGGCGTCTGCGAGACGATGGTGCCGCCGAGCGCCTTGTAGGCCTTGGCGAACTCGGCCTCCATGTTGACGCCGAAGTCGTTGTTGACATTGATGACGGCGAGCTTCTTGTAGCCGCTGTCGATGGCGTATTTGGCGGCGGCCACGCCCTGCAGCGCGTCCGAGGTGATGGTGCGGAAGAAGATGCCGTTGGTCTTGCCGTCGCGGCCGAGCTGGGTCAGCGTCGGCGAGGAGGCGGCGGGCGAGACCTGGACGATCTTGGCCGGCGCGGTGACCGAGGTCAGGATCGGGATCGTCACCGAGGAGATGATGCCGCCGATGATGGCCGGCACCTTCTTGACCTGCACGAGCTGGGTCGCGGCATCGACTGCGACGTTGCCGGTGCTCTGGCTGTCGCGCGTGTCGGTGACGAGGTCGCAGCCGTTGACGCCGCCGGCGTCGTTGATGTCCCTGAAAGCCATCTCGACCGACTTGGCGCCGGCCTGGCCGTATTCGCCGGCGGGGCCGGTCAGTTCCATGACGACGCCGACCGTGACCTTGCAGTCGGCGGCATGGGCGCTGCCGGCCGTGCCGGCGAGCAGCAGGGCGGCGGTGAGTTGAAGCATTGTTTTCTTCATTGCAGTTCCCCAGTTGGTGGTTGATCGTTGCGGTTGTCTTGTCCTGTCAGCCGTTTGCCGCCTGCATCCAGGTTTCATGCAGGTGGCGCCATTCGACGCCGTTCGGCGCCGACGGATTCTCGGTGAAAAGGGCGGAAGCCCGTCGCGCCGTCGCCTCGCCGGCGCGACGCTGTTTCTCGACATAGGTGACGACGATCGCATTGCCGGCCTGCCAGGCCGGGCGGATGTCGGCGATCTCGATGGCGAAATCGTTGTCGAAGGCGCCGCGATTGGCATGGACATGGCCGATGACCTGATCGCGGTCGAGGGCGGCGCCGGAGGGCGGGATCATCTGCATGCCCGGTCCCATGGCGCGCTCGAACAGGGAAAAGTCGGCCGCATCCGCCGTGGCGCGGTTGTACCATTGGACGAAGAATCGGTGCAGCGCGATGACCTCTGCGCCGGCGCGTTCGAACAGGGTGGCCGGGAGGCTCATTTCTTCCCCGCGTTCAGGTTGTAGTGCATGATCGAGCCGTGCCGGCCGGTGCGGTCGCGCTCCAGCGTGTAGACGTCGCCCTCGGGGCCGCTGCTCCTATCGATGACGGCCTGGATGGCGGCGAGGTCGGCGTCGCTCAGGACGACGTCCATGATGCCGGCATTGGCGAGCGCATGGTCCCGGTTGCGAGCGCCGACGATGACGGCGGCGACGAGCGGCTGGCGCAGCACCCAGGCGCTGGCGACGCTGGCGATGTCGACGCCATGGCGTTCGCCGACTGCCTTCAAGGCGCTGAGCAATTCCTGGAACAGCGCCCAGCCGCCGAAATCGTCGATGATGAGCTTGTATTTCACCAGCGAGCGGTTCTCCAACTGCATATCCGGTTCCGGCGCGCCCAGCCATTTCTCGCTGAGGAAGCCGCCCGCCACCGTGCCGTAGCACAGGAACCTGATGCCGTTTTCGCGGGCGAAGTCGGCAAAGCCGTTGAGCGGCCGCTGGTCGAGCACGGAGTACTGCAACTGCTGGCTGACCAGACGAATGCCGCTGTCGACGATCTCGGCAAGGTGCGGTACGTCGAAATTGGTGGTGCCGAGGTTGCGGATCTTGCCTTCGGCCCGCATCTCGTCCAGCCAGCCCATCGCCTCGACATAGCCGGGGAGCGCATAGTCCCACCAGTGGAACTGCACGAGGTCCAGCCGCTCGGTCTTCAGGCGCTTCAGCGAGGTGTCGACGATGCCGCGAATGTAGGGACGGCTGATGCGCGACAGCGCTTCGAGGTCCGGCACCAGCTTGGTGTGCACCTTCATGCGCGCGGCGACGTCCAACCCACGCTCGGAGGCCAGCTTCAGCCGTGCGGCGCCGATGAGTTCCTCCACGCCGGTATAGATGTCGGCGCAGTCGTAGGTGGTGATGCCGGCGTCGAAGGCGGCGACGAGGTCGTTCACCGCCTGCTCGCGGTCGATAGCGCCGTGGCCGCCGGCAAGCTGCCAGCCGCCGCGGATGACACGCGGGATGACATAGCCGGGTGCGAGTTCGAAGGTCGTGGTCATGTCAGTCGTTCTCCTGCGGCAGCGGCACCGCCGTCGTCTCGGCATGGCTGAAACGGCGCTTGCCGAGGCGGACGATCCTCAGCCGGCTGCCGCAGTTCGGATCGGGACAGGCGATCTCGGCGTCCGAGGTCATCCAGTCGTTCGGATGCGTCTGGCGCTGCTTGGCGGCGAGCAGCGGCAGCACGGCGGCGATGGAATAGATGGAAAAGCCCTGGCCGGGCGGCAGGGAAAGCATCTCGCCGCGCAATTCGAAATGGTCGCCCGCCTTGGCGCCGCAATAGACCGACTTGCCTTCCGGGATGACCGCCTCGACGCGCAGGTCGTAAAGCTCGAAGCCGTCGTCTCGTTCCCCAGACATGGTCAGGCCTCCGCTCGGCTAAACGTCACCTCGCAGGCGCCGGTCCTGCGGATGGCCGCGCAGCCGGCCGCCAGCGCCTCCCGCTCCTGCGGCCGGACCTGGGCGACGACGCTGCCGGGCAGCCAGCCGATCGGGAACAAAAGGCGGGCACCCGGCCCGTAGAACAGGCCGATGTCGAAGATCGCGCTGGGGCTGCCGCCCCACATGCGCGGCGGCACGTAGGAGAGCACGATATCGCCCGGCTGGGGGGTGAGCGTCGCGTTTTCCGCCGGCAGGGCGGCGGCATAGGACACGCCCTCAAGATGGGAGGCCGGGATCGGGCAGGAGATTTCCGGCCCGGTCCACATGGCATGGATGCCGCCGACTACACGTGGTTCGCTGAGGTATTCCCACAGGAAGGCGGCGTTGGCCGGCGCCTTGTCGGCCAGCAGCGGGGCTAAGACGGAGAGGCCGGATTTCGGCTCGGTGATGGCGATGGCGCGGTTCGTCATTGTGAGCCTTCCCGGTTCTCGGCGTCGGATTCCAGTTTGTTGCGCAGATAGGCGAAGGGCCGGCTGATGTCGGCCACCAGCGCCTCGCGCGCCGCCTCGGCGTCCTGTGCGGCGAGCGCTGCGACGATGGCGCGGTGGTAGCGCGCCGTATCGACCTCGCCGGCCTCGGAGAAGGCGTAGATCGCCACGCGGATGCAGGGGCCGGATTGCAGCCACAGGCTCTCGATCATCGGCATCAGCACGGCCGAGCCGCAGGCGCGGTAAATCTCGAAATGGAAGCGCTGGTTCAGCGTGACTTCCTTGTCGACGTCCTTTTCCTGCGCCGGCGCGCGCATGTCGTCCCACTCGGCCAGCAGCGCCTCGACGGAGGCGATGGCGTGCGGCGTCATGCGCGGCGCGGCGAGCGCGATGGCCTCGCCCTCGATCAGGATGCGGGTGCGCAACAGGTCGTCCATGCGCTCGATGGTGACCGGCGGCACGCGCACGGAGCGGTTGGGCAGTGCCTCCAGCGCCTTTTCGGTAATGAGCCGACTGATCGATTCGCGCACCGGCATGGTGCTGGTGGACAGCGCGCTGGCGAGGCTGCGGATGGTCAGCACCTGGCTGGGCGCGAACAGGCCGCCGATCAGCGCACGGCGCAGCTCCGCGTAGACGCGATCCTGCACCGTCTCGCGCCCCACCGGCGCAAGCTGAGCGGCGAAGATGTCGTTCCTCTCAGCGGCGCTCTTCAGCATGTTCCATCCCATTTTCCGCTTGCGAAATATTTTAAGCCTAATATTTTGATCATAGCAAGTGTGATCACAGATCAAAATTGCGAAACGAGAGGGGCGCCTTCTTGGGAGGAATGGCGAACGTGGCTTCGACCGACAGGCCGGCACAGGGAAGTACCGTACTCGGCGCGCGCAATGTCGTTCGGCATTTCGGCGGCCTCTATGCCGTCAACGACGTATCGTTCGACGTCCGGCAGGGCGAAATCCTCGGGCTGATCGGGCCGAACGGCGCCGGCAAGACGACCATGTTCGACCTTTTGGCCGGCAGCATCGCGCCGAGCCGCGGCGAGATCTTGCTGAACGGCGTCACGGTGTCGGGCGAGCCGGCGCATCGCCGCATCGGCCGCGGACTTGGCCGGACTTTCCAGATTCCGCGGCCGCTGGCCAATCTCAGCCTGGTCGAAAACGTCATGCTGGCGGAGCAGGGGCAGGCGGGCGAGCGGCTGCTCGCCAATTTCCTGCAACCGTTCCGCGTCGCCGCGCAGGAGCGTGCCGCCGAGCAAAAGGCGATGGATCTGCTCGACCTGGTTTCCCTGTCGCGGCTGGCGCATGAGCCGGCGCGGGTGCTTTCGGGCGGGCAGCGCAAGCTGCTGGAACTGGCGCGGGTGATGATGGCCGATCCGACGATCATCCTGCTCGACGAGCCGGCGGCCGGCGTCAACGCCACGCTGCTGGAGGTCATCATCGATCGCATCCGCGAGATCAACCAGCGCGGCGTCACCTTCCTGCTCATCGAGCACAACATCGACATGGTGAGCCGGCTTTGCCATCGCGTGCTGGTCATGGCCGCCGGGCAGCTCATCTGCGAGGGCACCGCGGCGGAAGTGGCGCGCGACCCGCGCGTCATCGAAGCTTATCTCGGCGGCGCGGCCCAACCCGGAGAGGCGGCATGAGCGGCCCGGTGCTCCAGGTCGACGGCCTCGTCGCCGGCTACGAGCCGGGCGTGCCGATCGTGCGCGGCGCCTCGATCCGCGTCGAGCGCGGCGAGATCGTCGTCGTGCTCGGCCCGAACGGCGCCGGCAAGTCGAGCTTCATCAAGGCCATCGCCGGGTTGGTGCCGGTGTCGGCGGGCAAGGTGCTGCTCGACGGGACCGACATCACCGCCGTGCCGGCACACCGCATGGTGCGCATGGGCCTGGCCTTCGTGCCGCAGACGGAAAACATCTTTCCGCTGATGAGCGTGGACGACAATTTGAAGACCGCCGGCGGCATCCTCAAGGCAAAAGAGGCGGTGGAGCGCATCGCGCGGATGTACGACACCTTTCCCGACCTGAGGACGTTCCGCCGCACCGCCGCCGGCAACCTGTCGGGCGGCCAGCGGCAAATGCTGGCGGTGGCGCGGGCGCTGATCGTCGAGCCGAAGCTGCTGGTGCTGGATGAGCCTTCTGCGGGGCTTTCGCCGAAGCTCGTCGCCATGGTGTTCTCCATGCTGGCCGACATCCGTAAGGCCGGCGTCACCATTTTGCTGGTCGAGCAGAACGCCAAGGCGGCGCTCGCCATCGGCGACCGCGCCTATGTGCTGGTCGAGGGCAGGGAGGCGCACGAAGGCGTGGCGTCCGAACTGTGGAACGATCCGGTCGTCGCCGAACTCTATCTCGGCCAGCGCGCGCAGCCGTCGAGGGGAGACGAGGCATGAACCTGCAGTTCGTTGTCGACGGCCTGCTGACGGGTTCGATGATCGGGCTCGGCGCCATCGGCGTGACACTGACCTATTCGATCCTGCGCTTCTCCAATTTCGCCCATGGCGACTTCATGGCCTGGGGCACCTACGCGACGCTGGCCGTTGTCGGCGCCATCGGCGCCATGGTCGGCAAGGTCGCGCCGATCGGCCCGTTTTCCTTCGGCTGGCCGCTGCTGGTCGCTCTCGCCGTCGGCTGTGCGCTGACCGGGCTGCTGGCGCTGGCGCTCGACGCCATGCTGTTTTCGCGGCTGAGGGCAAGGGGGCAGTCGATCATCGTGGTGATGGCATCCTTCGGCGCCTCGATGGCGCTGCGCAGCCTGCTGGAGTTCATCTTCACCTCGCGCCCGACCTATTTCTCGCGGGCGATCCAGATCGCCATGCCGGTCGGTTTCGGCATTCGCATCACGCCGGACCAGGTCGCGCTTCTGGTGTTGACGGCGGTGCTGGTGGCGGCGACGCATCTGTTGATGACACGCACCCAGACCGGCCGCTCCATGCAGGCGGTTAGCCAGAACCCGGCGCTGGCGCGCGTCGTCGGCATCGACGTCGCCAGGGTGGTGCGCGCCACCTGGCTGCTCGGCGCGGCGCTCGCTTGCGTCGCCGGCACCATGGTCGGCATCCTCGTCCAGATCAGGCCGCTGATGGGTTTCGACATGCTGTTGCCGATGTTCGCGGCGGCGATCCTCGGCGGCATCGGCTCCGTGCCGGGCGCGGTGCTGGGCGGGCTCATCATCGGGCTGGCGGAGGCCGCCGCCGTGCAGTTCGTCGGCGCCGAATGGCGCGCTGCCGTCTCCTTCGTCATCCTCATGGCGGTACTGTTCGTGCGGCCCATCGGCCTTTTCGGGGTGAAGGAACGATGATGGACCTGATCGGCTACGGCGCCTTCTTCCTCACCACGGCGCTGATCTTCGCCATCATCAGCCTCGGGCTCAACCTGCAATGGGGGCTGACCGGCCTGTTCAACGTCGGCGTCGCCGGCTTCGTGGCGATCGGCGCCTATACGTCGGCGCTGATGACCACGCCCGACGATCCGACGCGCCTCGGTGGCTTCGGCCTGCCGATCCTGATCGGCTGGGCCGGCGCCATGGCGGTTTCCGGCATCGCTGCGGCCATCACCGGCTTCGCCACGCTCAGGCTCAGGTCGGATTATCTCGCCATCACCACTTTCGGCGTTTCGGTCGTCGTCCAGCTCGTCGCGCTGAACGCGCAGAAGCTGACCGGCGGCGCCTTCGGCGTCGGCTTCATTCCGCGCCCCTTTGCCGGCCTTGCCGAAACGCCGCTGCTGTTCAATCTCTCCAACCTCGCCATCGTCGCGGTGGTGACGCTGCTCGCCTACCTGGCGCTCGAACATCTGTCCCGCAGCCCGTGGGGCCGGGTGCTGAAGGCGCTGCGCGAGGACGAGCGCGCGGCGATCTCGCTCGGCAAGAGCGCGCGCTTCTACCGGGTACAGGCCTTCGCCGTCGGTGGCGCGCTGATGGGGCTGGCCGGCGCTGTGCAGGCGCATTTCACCGGCTTCATCGCGCCCGACAACTATGCGCCAATGCTGACGTTCCAGGTCTGGGTGATGCTGATCGTCGGCGGGTCGGGCAGCAATCTGGGCGCCGTCGTCGGCTCGGTGCTTGTTTGGGCGATCTGGGCCGGCTCCGGCGCGCTGACGGCGACGCTGTTCCCGCCCGAGCAGCAGGCGCGCGCAGCCTCGCTGCAAATCGTCGCCATCGGCGTGATGCTGTGCGTCATCCTGCTGTTCCGGCCGAACGGCCTGTTCGGCAATTTGACTTACCGCCGCCGTTTCGGCCTGAAGGCGCGCAAGCCTTCATGACCGGGATTTCGCTCTGGCAGGCGGTGGCGCGGGGCCGCCGCGACCGGCCCGCGCTGGATGAATCGGCTAATGCCGACCTGGCGATCGTCGGCGGCGGCTTTTCCGGCCTGTCGAGCGCGCTGCATGCGGCGGCGAAAGGCCTGTCGGTCGTTGTGCTGGAAGCGGAAACCGTCGCCTGGGGGGCGAGC
This sequence comes from Mesorhizobium sp. 8, assembly GCF_006351905.1. Lineage (NCBI taxonomy): Bacteria > Pseudomonadati > Pseudomonadota > Alphaproteobacteria > Hyphomicrobiales > Phyllobacteriaceae > Mesorhizobium > Mesorhizobium sp. 8. The sequence goes on along the minus strand of NZ_CP040914.1, from coordinate 2,160,312 downwards.
GGCCGCAATGCCGGCTTTGTCGTGCCCAACTTCGCCAAGCGCGACCCCGACGACATCGTGGCCGAACTCGGCCGCGAGCGCGGCGAGCGGCTGGTGGATTTCGCCGCCGCCAGCGGCGATCTTGTCTTCGAGCTGATCCGACGCCACGCCATCGCCTGCGCCGCCGACCGCAGCGGCTGGGTCCAGCCGGCGCACACCGAGGCCGCTTTCGCCAAAGTGAAGGCGCGCGCCGCGCAATGGGCGAAGCGGGGACGTCCGGTCGAGGTGCTGGACGCACAGCAGGTGGAGGCGTTGACTGGCGCCGGGGGCTATGCCGGCGGCTGGATCGACCGCTCCGGCGGCGTGCTCGATCCCGTCGCCTATGCGCTGGGGCTAGCCGACGCCGTCGAAGCGGCCGGCGCCCGCATTTTCGAGCGGACCCGTGTGACGGCGATCCGCCGGGACGCCGGCGGCTACCGGCTGGCGACGGCGAAAGGCGAAGTGCGCGCCGCAAAAGTGTTCGTGGCGACCAACGCCTATGGCGGGCCGCTTTTTCCGCAGCTTGCGCGCAGCTATTTCCCGCTGCGCGTCTTCCAGATCGCGACGCGGCCCTTACCTATGGCGGCGCGGCTGCGGCTTCTGCCCGGCAACCAGTGCGTTTCGGATACGCGGCGCAATCTCTTCACCTTCCGCTTCGATGCCGACAACCGCCTGATCAGCGGCGGCATGCACATCTTCAGCCCCGGCGCCGCCGAGCGCGTGCCGAGGGCCATCCATAGGCGGTTGGCGGAAAAGCTCGACCTGCCGGATATTCCGCCGATCGAACATGCGTGGTCGGGCTTGGCCGCGGTCGCGCCGGATTTCCTGCCGCATCTCGTCGACCTTGGCCCCGGCATGATCGCCGGCTTCGCCTGCAACGGTCGCGGCATCGCGATGACCACGGCGATGGGCGCGGCAGTCGCCGACTGGGCCGCCGGCGCCGATCCCGAAGCGCTGCCGATCCCCTATGCCGCCCCGCGCGCGATTCCCCTGCACGGCCTTCTCAGGCACGCGCCCAACGCGCTTTTGCCGTGGAGCATGCTGTGCGACCGGCTGGACGAGACCGGAGCCGGATAGGGGCGGCCACGCCACGCTCCATTCACTCGCTCGCGTTTGCGGAAGGTCGGCCGAACGTCTGACCTGATCGCGGCCTTGCGAGACGGGGCATGGATTTCAGGATCGCGTACGATTCCGCAACCACGGAAACTCGACGGCGGCCTCCTTGATCGCCGCTTCCAGGCTGTGGAAGATCGCGTTTCTGTCCGTCCGGGTTTCCCAGTATTCGTCGTGGTAGTTGTCTTCCGGCCAGTCGTCGATTTGAAACTGCTCCACCGAATACCCGAAAGCGCCGTCAGGCCGCTGATAAAACAGCACGCGCGTTCGTGCGTCGGGGCTCAGGTGGCGTTGGAGTTCCCGATTCAACGGTCTCACCCATTCCGCAGCGCCGCCATCAGCAGCGTCGCGGTGTGCGTATGGTCCGTGGCGGCTTGCTGCGGCAACGGCAATCGAGCCCAGTCCGTGAGTGCACCGACGTGTTCAGTCATCGAGGAACCGATGGAAGTCGCGCAGTCGACCGCGCCGGACTTCGCCAGGGTGACAATGGCGGTTCCGATTCCGTCGTAGCCGATGGCGGCCAGCCGCTCCACGTCTGCATCGTCGAAAACCCTGACATCGAACAGAAGCGTGCCGCCCGTTCTTTGCGCTATGCTCGACATCCGGCTGGAAAACGGCGGCTGCAAACCGTCGGTGGGGACGAACGTGTCCTCCAGCAACGCCAACTCGACCTGTTCTGCCACCATATCGGGAGGTTGCGCCATTCATTGCAATCAGCAATAGGTTTCCGATTGAATTCACAGCAAAATCGGTGACGCAATGCAGCGGTTCCGGTCCGTGACCCTACCGATGCCTCTACCGATACCTGAGGCGATGCCTATACTGGACCGGCCGCGTCGGTTTCGTGGCGGTCGCCGCCGTTTCGGTGCGGCGGCAAAATGGGGGATTGAAGATCGATGTCGACCGCGCCGGATAAACCCCTGATCCTCATTGCCGATCCTGAGCCGCGGACGCTGGACCTGATCTTCGAGCCGGAGGCGATGGCCCGACTGAGGGCGCTCGGCACCTTGCGCGTCCATGCCGACGGACAACGCCTTTCCGATCATGATCTGGACGCCGCGCTGGCGCAGGCGGTAATCGTCATCGGCCAGATCGACCTGCCGACCGAGCGGCTTTCGCGCATGGGCAGGCTCAGGGCGATCTTCAACATAGAGGGCAATTTCCTGCCCAATGTCGACTATGACTGGTGCTTCCGGTACGGCATTCACGTTCTCAACATCAGCCCGGTCTTCGCCACCTCGGTCGCCGAGACGGCACTCGGCATGGCGCTGGACCTGTGCCGCGGCATCACCGCGACGCATGAGAACTTCCGGTCGAAATCGGAGGCGTGGGGCCTCGAAAGCAATGCCGAAAGCTTCCTGCTCAGCGGCGCGACAGTAGGCATCGTCGGTCTCGGCGATCTCGGCAGCACCTTGCGCAAGATGCTCACGCCATTCCATTGCGAGGTTCTGGCGTTCGATCCGTGGCTGTCGGAGCGGCGCATCCGCGAGCAGGGCTGCGTTCCCGCCGGCCTCGACGATGTCTTCCGGCTGTCGCGCGTCGTCTTCCTGTTCGCCAGTTCGACCAGCGAGAACCAGGGGTTCATCGGCCGGCGCGAATTGCAGTTGATGCGGCGCGGCTCGGTGCTGCTGCTCATGAGCCGCGCCGGCATCGTCGATTTCGCGGCGCTGGAGGAAGCTGTGCGCAGCGGCCATGTGCGTGCTGGCATCGACGTCTTCCCGGTCGAGCCGTTGCCTGCGGATTCTGCGCTGCGGAGCCTCGACGGCGTCATCCTCTCCAGCCACCGCAGCGGCGGCACGCGCGACGCTTTCCTGGAGATCGGCCGGCTGGTCGTCGATGACAGCGACCTGATCCTGCGCGGCCTGCCGCCGCAGGTCTGTCGGCGCGCCGAACGCGAGACGGTGGCGATGATGCGCAGCCGGCCGGTAGCGAAATCGTGACAGACTGCGCGACCGGTCAGATTTCGGGGATGTTTTCCTTGAAGACGACCTGCAGCCTCGGCGGGTGATAGTCGCCGGCCTGTCCGCGTACGGCGTTCGACAGCACGTTCAGCGCCTCGCGCGCCTCGACGCGCGGGTTCTGGTCGATGACGGCGTCCATCGTGCCGTCGAGCAGCAGCGACTTGGTGCCCTCCGTCACCTCATGGCCGACGAACACCACCGTGCTCTCGCGGCCGCGCTCCTTCAGCGCGCGGGCGATACCCGGATTGCCGGCGCCGATATTGTAGATGCCGGCGAGGTCGGGATGACGGTCGAGCAGGGCCGCCGCCTCCGAATAGGCGCGCTCGCGATCGTCGAGCATCTCGCGCAGTTCGACGATCTCGATCTGCGAATGCTCCTCGGCCAGCAAGTGGCGAAAGCCCATCTCGCGCTCTTCATGGCCGCGATAAGACAGGGAGCCGGCGAACAGCGCCACCTTGCCGGCCCGGCCTGCACCCATGAAGCGGCTCATGACATAGCCGGCGAGCCGCCCGGCTGCCCGGTTGTCGATGCCGATATAGGCGACGCGCGGCACATGCAGGATGTCGGAGGCGATCGTCACCACCTTGACGTCGTTCGCCGCCAGCGAGCGCAGCGCCTCACGTACCGTCGGATGGTCGAGCGCAATGACGCCAACGCCGCGCGCGGCGGGGGGCAGTTCGGACAGGCTTCTGGCCAGCCGGTCGGGACTGAAGCCTTCTATCGCCGTGATATGGACGTCGAGGTCGGGACGCGCCTGCGCCTGCGCCTCGATTTGCCGATGCAGCATCTTGATGAAGGTGTTCGTGCCTTCCGGCAGGATGAAATCGAGGCGCACGACCTCCGTCTCGTGCGCGGCGGCAAGGCGCCCGCCCGCATCGGCGATGTAGCCGAGACGCCGGGCAGCCTCCATCACGATCTCGCGGGTGCGCGGGCGCACGCCCGAACGGTTGTTCAGCACGCGGTCGGCCGTCGCAGGCGAAACCCCGGCTTCGCGGGCGACGTCAGTGAGCGTGAAGCGCACGGCTGGCCTGCCTTTCAATGCCGGTTGCAGCCGCGGCGCGGCGTGGGACGGGAAGCCGGAACCCGAATTGATTCCGGCCGGCGATAATGATGCGGGACCCGATCCGACACAAGCCGAGGCGTGCCGGCCGCCATATGCCGGTGAGCGCAGGTCCTGCCGATTTTGCCCCGGAAACGAGCCTGTACAGCATTGGTTGACCCCTGGCGCCGAAGTCCATCCCTTTATGCGTTGAAATGATGGTTTTTGATCTGTGTTGATGTTGACTATGATGGTTCGCCTCGTCAATATCCCTCTTGCGGATTGCTGACAGCGTCCGAAGGGGGAGGAGCCCCGAGCATCGAAATTTCGGTCCGACCGGTGCGCAGTGTGCGCTGCCGTGTCGAGCGAGGGGAATTGACGAGCGTGGCAGACGCCAGGGGATTCGAGCCGGACGCCAAAATCCGCGCCAGGGACTACCGGATCGGCTGCATCGGCGCCGGCATGATCATGGCCGAGTGCCATCTGGCCGCCTACCATGAAGCCGGCTTTCCGGTGGCGGCTATCGCCTCACGCACGAAGGCAAATGCCGAAAAGGTTGCCGCCCGCTGGGGCATTCCAAAGGTGCACGACACGCCGCTGGCGCTGATCGAGGACCCCGAGGTCGAGATCGTCGACCTCGCTTTTCCGCCGGACCAACAGCCGCAGCTGATCCGCCACGCGCTGAAGCAGAAGCACGTCAAGGCGATCCTCGCCCAGAAGCCGCTGGCGCTGTCGCTGGAGGAGGCGATCCGGCTGCGCGACGAGGCGGCGGCCTCCGGCAAGATTCTGTCGGTCAACCAGAACATGCGCTACGACCAGTCGATGCGCGTGCTCAAGCAGATCATGGATTCGGGCGCGCTGGGCGACATCGTCTTCGCCGAGATCGACATGCACGCCATTCCGCACTGGCAGGGCTTTCTGCGCGACTACGACCGGCTGACGCTGTCCAACATGGCCGTGCATCATCTCGACGTGCTGCGCTTCCTGTTCGGCGACCCAGACGAGATCACCACGCTGACCCGCAAGGACCCGCGCACCACCTTCCCGCATTCGGACGGCATCACCGTCTCGACATTGCGCTTTCCGTCCGGCGTGCTGGCGGTGTCGCTGGAGGACGTGTGGTCCGGACCGCGCACTGAGGGATACAAGGACGACCAGCATATCGCCTGGCGCGTCGACGGCACCGAGGGCGTCGCCAAGGGCACGATCGGCTGGCCGATGGGAGTTGCCTCCACGCTGACCTACGCCTCGACGAAAACGACCGGCGGCGAATGGGTGACGCCGACCTGGAAAACGATGTGGTTCCCGCATGCCTTCATCGGCGTCATGGAACAGCTCCAGCATGCCGTGAAGACCGGCACGCCGCCGGCGCTGTCGGTCGCCGACAACGTGCGCACCATGGCGCTGGTCGAGGCCGGCTACCGCTCGATCGAGGAGAAACGAACCGTCAGGCTGTCGGAGGTTTTCTCCGGCTGAACCGCCATTCGCGGCCGGCCGGTCGTCAAGCCTACTGGAGTCCGTACAGGGAGAAGTTTTCTATCATGATGCAAGCTGGCATTTTCACGGGCTACTTCCCGTATGGCCTCGAGGAGACCGCGAAGAAGATTCGCGCGCTCGACTTCAACACCGTGCAGCTCGACCTGCATTTCAAGGACATCGACCTGTCGGCCGGCCAGATCACCAAGGACAAGGCCAGGAAAGTTCGCGACGTCTTTCGTGACCACAACCTGCCGATCTGCTGCGTTTCCGGCTACACCAACATCATTCATCCGGACAAGGCCGAGCGGGCGAAGCGCGTCGGCTATCTCAAGGAGATCATCCGCCACGCGCGCGACTTCGGCTCGGCCTATGTTATCTCGGAGACCGGCACCTTCAACACCGAGTCCGACTGGGTGCATCATCCCAAGAACAAGACCGAGGAAGGTTTCGAGGAATGCCGCAAGGTGATCGCCGAGCTTGCCCAGCTCGCCTACGACCACGGCGCGGTGTTCTGCCTCGAAACCTACGTCAACAATGTCGTCGGCTCGGTCGAGGAGACGGTGAAGATGTTCGCCCAGGTCGACCATCCCGGCCTCGGCCTCTTGATGGACCCGACGAACTATTTCGAGAGCCACAATATCGACCGCATGGGCGCGATCCTGCATCAGGTGTTCGACACCTTGCAGGACAAGATCAAGATCGCCCACGCCAAGGACGTGAAGCGCTCGGGCACCGACAAGTCTGAGAAGCACGCCGACATCGGCGACGCCGACGCGATGGAGAGCCACACCTTCCGCGGCGTCGGCGAGATCGAGCTGCCGGCGCCCGGCCTCGGCGAGCTGGACTACGACCTCTATCTGCAATTGCTGGCGCGCAAGCACTCCAACATCCCAGTCATCATCGAGCATCTGGCGGAAGACGACATTCCGCGCGCCAAGAAGTTCCTGGACGGCAAGTTCCGCGCCAACGGCCTTTGAGCGGCCGGATTACCGGGCGGGAGAAGAAGTTCGTTTTCAAAATGGGAGGTAATCGATGTTGAGTAAACTGAGACTGCTCATCTACGGCATGGTCCTTGCGATGGTCCTGCCGCTCGCGGCGCAGGCCAAGACGTTCTACTGGATTTCGCACGGCAGCCCGGCCGACCCGGTCTGGACCTACTTCCTGCAAGGCGCGGAGATGTGGGCGAAATCGACCGGCCAGACGGTCAAGACCTCGTTCCACAACGGCGACGTTCCCGCCCAGCAGGAAGCGCTGCGCGCGGCCATCGCCGCCAAGGCCGACGGCATCGTCACCACCAGCCCCGATCCGGGCAGCCTGGTCGACATCGTCAAGGAAGCGAAGCAGGCGGGCATCCCGCTCATCAATTTCAACACGCCCGACCCGTCGGCGCACTTCCAGGCCTATGTCGGCACCGATCTGGTCGTCGTCGGCAAGGGCTGGGCGCAGTATCTCGTCGACCATAACTTCGTGAAGAAGGGCGACTTCGTCTGGATGCCCGTCGAGGTGCCCGGCGCCAGCTACGGCGTCGAGGAAACCAAGGGCATCAAGGAGGTCTTCGATCCGCTCGGCATCACCTACGAGGTCACCGAAACCACGCTCGACCAGGCCGAGATCATCACCCGCATGAGCGACTATCTCAACGCCAACAAGGCCAAGATCAAGGCCATCATCGGCCTCGGCGATCTGGCCACCGGCTCGATCAAGCGCGTGTTCGACCAGGTCGGCGTCAAGGCGGGCGAAATCCCGGTCGTCGGCTGGGGCAATTCGCTGGACACCACCAGCGAGGTCACCGAGGGCTACGTCAACGCCGCCCAGTGGCAGGATCCGCAGGCGACCAGCTATCTGGCGCTCACGCTTGCCATGATGGCCACCGACGGCGTGCCGCCAGCCTTCAACATCACCACCGGCGCACTCTACGACAAGGAAACGGCGGACGTCTACGCCAAGGTCATGTCGGCCAAGTAAGCGCTCGCATCCTCGTCTTTGCGGCGTCATGCGCGCCGCGAAGACGGCTCCACAGGCAACCGGCCGCACGTCGCGGCACCCGCAACGCAGCCCTGAAAGTCGGACATGCAACGTTTGTTCTCCAGACCCGAATTCGGGCCGCTCGTCCTGCTCATCGTCGAACTGGTCGTCTTCCAGTCGATCAATTCGCAGTTCCTGTCGGTGCTCAACATCTCCAACACGCTGGCCTTCTCGGTCGAGCTCGGCCTTGTCGCACTGGGCATGACGCTCTTGATGACGTCGGGCGAATTCGACCTGTCGGTCGGCTCGGTCTTCGGCCTGTCGCCGGTGATCATGTGGTCGCTGTTCAACAGCGGTGCGTTGCCGCTGGAGGCCGCCTTCGTCGCCGGACTGCTGATCGCGGCGCTGATCGGCTTCGTCAACGGCTGGTTCGTCATTCGCCTGAAAATCCCGTCCTTCCTGGTGACGCTCGGCATGCTTCTGATCGCGCGCGGCACGGCGCTGTTCATCACAGACGGCTTCCCGCAGCGCACCTGGGACGCCAGCGGGCAATGGCTGGCGGAAGTCCTCGTCGGCGATTTCTATGTCGGGCCGTTCCGCATCTACATGTCGCTGTTCTGGTTCATCCTCGCCGCCGTCATCCTCGGCTACGTGCTGACGCAGACGAAGTTCGGCAACTGGGTCCAGGCCTCCGGCGGCAACCCCGGCGCGGCGCAGGCGCGCGGCGTCAATGTCGGCCGCACCAAGATCATCCTGTTCGTGCTGTCGGCGGTGCTCTCGGCCTTCGCCGGCATCATCAGCTCGATCCGCACGTCGGCCGCCAACCCCAACAGCGGCACCGGCTACGAGCTCGAAGTCATCGCCATGGTGGTGATCGGCGGCACGGCGTTGACCGGCGGGCGCGGCACCATCATCGGCACGGTGATCGGCATCTTCATCCTGCGCATCATGCGCAACGGCATCGTCATGGTCGGCGTGCCGGGCCTCGCCTACAACATCTTCATCGGCGCGATCATCCTCGGCATGATGGCGTTGCATTCGGGCCTCGAGCGCCGGCACCAGTCAGGGAATTAGAGCGATGCCCGAAGAACTCGTCCTGATGGACAATGTCAGCAAGTATTACGGCCGCGTCCGCGCCCTCGACGGCGTCACCTTCCGCGTCTTCAAGAACGAGATCGTCGGCCTGCTCGGCGACAATGGCGCCGGCAAGTCGACGCTCATCAAGGTGCTGTCGGGGGCCGTGCGCTCCACCGGCGGCGATATCTATATCAAGGGCAAAAAGGTCGACATGCGCAGCACGGCCGACGCCATCGCCAACGGCATCGAGACGATCTACCAGGACTCGGCACTGGTCACCCAGCTTTCCATCGCCCGCAACCTGTTCCTCGGCCGCGAGCCAATCAAGGGGCCGGGCTTCTTCAACAGGATGGACCAGGCCAAGATGGAGGAAGTGGCGACCGCGCTGCTGAAACGCGTCGGCATCTCCAAGAACATCCCGGTGACGACGCCGATCGGCTCGCTTTCCGGCGGCGAGCGGCAGGCCGTCGCCATCGCGCGCGCCATGCACTTCCACAGCGACCTTATCATCCTCGACGAACCGACGAACAATCTGGGCGTGGCGGAGACGCAAGGCGTGCTGCGCTTCGTGCGCAACGCGCGCGACACCGGCCATTCCTGCATCTTCATCGCCCACAACATTCATCACGTCTTCGAAGTGGTCGACCGCATCGTGGTCATGCGGCAGGGCAAGGTGGTGGCCGACGACATCGATCCGAAGAAGACCACCGTGCGGCATGTCGAGGAAGTCATCACCGGCATGTCGGAAAGCGAACTCAGGAGCGCGGTGGCGCATTAGGCCTCCGGGAAGGGCCGCGAAGGCAATCGAAGCAAGCCAGCGATCATGGTGGACCTCTACGGACAGACGCTCTCGCGCCGGCAACTCGCCGAGCGCACCGGCTCGCTCTCGCAATTCGCCGGCGTGCGGCTGATGACGCTCGGCGACGGCGTGGAGCGCGGCATCCGCATGCTGGAGTTCCGCACCGGCACTGGCCTGCGCTTCACCGCGCTGGTCGACCGCGCGCTCGACATCGCCGACTGCGACTACAAGGGCCGGGCGATCGGCTGGCATTCGCCGAGCGGCTTCCGCCATCCCGGCCTGCACGACGTCGAGGGCGAGCAGGGGCTTGGCTGGGCGCGCTCCTTTTCCGGCCTGCTCCTGACCTGCGGCCTCGACCACACACTTGGTCCTGCCGAAGTGTCGGCCGAGACTTACAACTATCCCGGCAAGGCGACGGTGCGACACGGCCTGCATGGCCGCGTCAGCACCATTCCCGCGCGCCTGACGGGCTACGGCGAGCGCTGGGAGGGCGACCGCTGCGTGCTATGGGCGGAAGGTGTCGTGCAGCAGGCCGCCGTCTTCGGCGAGGACCTGCACCTGATGCGGCGCATCGAGGCCGATGTCGGCTCCAACGAGATCCGCCTGTCGGACAGGGTGGTCAACCACGGCTTCCTGAAAACGCCGCATATGTTCTTCTACCACGTCAACATCGGCCATCCGGTGCTGGACGAGGGCTCGCGCTATCTGGCGCCGATCCGCGACGTCGTGTGGGCGGCCCATGCCGAGACCTATCGCCGGCAGGGCGTCGGCTACCGCACCATGCCTGGTCCGCGGCTGGGTTTCCGTGAGCAGGTATGGGAGCATGAGACGGAGGCAGACGGGGCGGGCCTCGTGCCGGTGGCGCTGGTCAACGATCGTCTCGGCCTCGGCTTCGAGGTCGAGACGCGCAAGGACCAGCTTCCCTGCCTCTACGAATGGCAGAACTTCCAGGCCGGCTCCTACGCGCTTGGCATCGAGCCCTCGACCCACCACGTCCTTGGGGACGCCGTCGCACGCGAACGCGGCGAAATGATCTGGCTGGAGCACGGCGACAGCCGCACCTACGACACGACTTTCCGGGTGCTCGACGGCGCGGAGGAAATCGCGGCGGCGGAGCGCCGGATCAAGGCGATAGCCGAACAGCCCGACGAAGACTACCCGGCCCCGTCCGGCAGGTTCACGAGCCTTGGAGGTCAGCGATGACGACGGCGACGTTCCAGAAGACGAAACGCGACTACAGCCTTGTCGGCGAAAGCACCAGACGCGCCATAGAGACGGGGCTGGCCTCGGCCGAATGGTATCACACCGACGTGCCCCGCAAGTTGATGAAGGAACTGATGCAGCGTTCCGATGGGCCGGCGATCCGCGACACGGTCCTGTGGATCGCGCTGATCCTCGGCTCGGCCGCCGGAGCAATCTATTTCTGGGGCACCTGGTGGTGCGTGCCGTTCTTCTTCGTCTACGGCGTGCTCTACGCCTCCTCCAGCGATTCCCGCTGGCACGAATGTGGCCACGGCACCGCCTTCCGCACGCGCTGGATGAACGACGTCGTCTACCAGATCGCCTCCTTCATGCTGATGCGCAATCCGGTGCAATGGCGCTGGAGTCACGCCCGCCACCACACCGACACCACCATCGTCGGCCGCGACGCCGAGATCGCCGTGATGCGCCCGCCTGACCTGTTGAAGGCCGCGCTGATGTTCACCGGCCTGCTCGATCTGCGCTATTCGCTGCCGGCGCTTTTCCGCCAGGCCTTCGTCGGGCTGAACGCCGAGGAGAAGAGCTACGTGCCGGAGATGGAATTCCGCAAGGCGGTCGTCGCGGCGCGCTGGCACGTGGCGATCTACCTCGCCACGATCGCGCTGGCGCTCGCCATGCGGTCCTTCCTGCCGCTGATGCTGATCGGCGGGCCGCGCCTCTACGGTTCCTGGCACATGATCCTGACCGGCCTGTTGCAGCATGTCGGGCTGGCCGACAACGTCACCGACCACCGGCTGAACACGCGCACCGTCTACATGAACCCGGTCAGCCGCTGGATCTACTGGAACATGAACTACCACGTCGAACACCACATGTTCCCGATGGTGCCCTATTACGCGCTGCCGAAGCTGCACGAGCTGATCAAGCACGACCTGCCGCAGCCGAACCCGTCCATGTGGCATGCCTATCGGGAAGTGTGGCCGGTGCTTTTGCGACAGCTGAAATACGAGGACTATTACCTCAAGCGCGAGCTGCCGCCGACGGCCAAGCCCTATCGGGACGAGTTCCACAACATGACGATCCCGGCCGCCGCCGAATAGGCCGGCTTACCACGCGAAAAAGGGGATATCCATGAGCCGGAAGAGACCGACCATCGCCGATTTGCGTGCCATCAAGGGCAAGCGGCAGCTCACCATGCTGCGCGTCACCACGATGGAGGAAGCCGAGGCGGCCGAGAAGGCCGGCATCGACATCGTGTCGATCACGCCTGAACTCATCCTCAATCCCGCTTATCGCGAGGTCGCGCCCAGCCTGTTTTCCATGCCCGGCGAGAATTTTTACGAGATCGGCACGGCCGACGATTTCGTGCGCTGGTCGTTCAAAATGGTGAAGGCCAGCGCCGACGCCGTCTATTGCAGCGCCAGCTACGCCACCATCAAGCGCATGGCCGACGAGGCGATCCCGGTGATCGGCCATGTCGGGCTGATCCCGTCGCGGCGGACCTGGACCGGCGGCTTCAGGGCGGTCGGCAAGACCGCCGACAGCGCCATGGAAATCTTCGAGGCGGTCAGGCAGCTCGAAGCCGCAGGCGCCTTCGGGGCGGAAATCGAGGTGGTTCCCATCGAGGTCGCCGAGGCGATCTCCAAGCGCACGTCGCTGTTCCTTCTTTCCATGGGGGCGGGGACCGGCTGCGACGCGCAATATCTGTTCGCCGAGGATATCCTCGGCGCCAATCGCGGCCACATGCCGCGCCATTCGAAGGTCTACCGCAACTTCGCCGCAGAATACGACCGGCTGCAGCAGGAGCGCATCGCGGCTTTCAGGGAATATGTCGCCGACGTCGAGAGCCGGGCCTATCCGGAAGAAAAGCACATCGTGCGCATGCCGCCGGACGAGCTGAAAGCCTTCCTCGACCGGCTCGGTTCCTGACCCTTATAGATCGGTCCAGGCCCCGTCCTTCGCTTGCGAGCCGACGGCGGCGGCCACGAACCTGACGCCGCGCGCGCCGTCATCGACGTTCGGCACCAGGGCGGCGTGGGCGGCGTCGATTTCCTGTCCACGGCGATGGGCGCCGATGAGGGCAGCGGCGTCGCGGTAAAGGTTGGCGAAGGCCTCGATGTAGCCTTCCGGGTGCGCCGCCGGCATGCGCGAGACGCGCCGGCTTTCATCGAAGGAACCGGCGCCGCCGCGCGTGATGGTGCGCGGCTCCTCGCCATAGGGCGTGAAGCGCAATTCCTCCGGCCTCGTCCCGCACCATTCCAGTCCGGCCTTGTCGCCGTAGACGCGCACCGACAGGTCGTTGTCGTGGCCGGGCGAGGTCTGGCTGGCGAGGATCGTGCCGCGCGCGCCGCCGCTCCAGCGCACCAGCACATGGGCGTTGTCGTCGAGTCGGCGGCCGGGAACGGCGGTGAAGAGATCGGCCGCCACCGCCTCGGCGTCGCGGCCGGAGATGAAGCAGGCGAGGTTGAAGGCATGCACGCCGATATCGGCCAGAACGGCGGACTGGCCGGCGCGCGCCGGATCGGTGCGCCATTCGGCCTGCTTCTGGCCCTCCGCGTCGATCGGTTTCGTCAGCCAGTCCTGGATGTAGGAGCCATGGATCGACACCAGCCGCCCGAGCGCGCCGGCGGCGACCATCTCGCGCGCCTGCCGTACCATTGCATAGCCGGTGTTGTTGAGCGTGACGACGAACTTGCGCTTCAGCCGCGCCGTCAACGCCACCAGTGCCTCGGCGTCCGCTACAGTGGTCGAGAGCGGCTTGTCGCAGATGACGTCGATGCCGGCTTCGAGGAAGGTGGTGGCGACCGGCGCGTGCAGGTGGTTGGGCGTGACGATGACGACGGCCTCGATGCCGTCGGGCCGTGCCGCCTCGACGCGCGCCATCTCACGATAATCGGCATAGGCGCGGTCCGGCGCGATGCCGAGTTCGGCGGCCGAGGCCGCCGCATTGGCCGGGTCGGAGGAGAGCGCGCCGGCCACCAGCGCGATGCGATCGTCAAGCCGCATGGCGTAGCGGTGAACGGCGCCGATGAAAGCCCCCTGGCCGCCGCCGACCATGCCGACCCTCAGCCGCTCGTTGCCCGTTCCGTCAGCCGTCGCGTAGACCATCGCGTCTCTCCTTGCGTTTCAGGAAGGAATACACGGGCGACGGCGGTTTTCGAAGTGAATTTCTATTTTTCAAATTATGAAATGGCCCTATCATCGGCACCGACATCGGTCGCAGACGGAGGCCTGCAGGCGCGGCCTACGGGGAGGAAGATCATGCCGGCATTCGCCTTCGACACCGCGCGGCAAGGGGGCTGATGCCGATGCCGCCGCGCAAGCCCGCGACTTCCGACATCCGGCCGGCGCGAACGGCTGGTGGCAAGAGCGGCGGCAAGCCGAACCGCACCGCACTCGGCTACACCAAGCCGAAAACCTATGAGGACCTGCGCGCGGTGCTATCCTCCGGTACCATCCATTTTCCCAAGCGACTGCGTCAGGTGGCGATCTTCCTGTGGCAGCATCCGGGCAACGTCGCGCTGGGCACGATCAGCCAGGTGGCGGAACAGGCCGGCGTGCAGCCCTCGACGCTCGTGCGCTTCGCCCAGATCTTCGGCTATGCCGGCTTTTCCGATTTCCAGGACCTGTTCAAGCAGCACATGAAGGGCTCTTGGCCGAGGGACCGACTGCATGGCGAGGGACCGGCGGACGGCGACGAAAACCTGCATTTCGTCAACGGCCTCGTCGCGGCCTCGCAGGCCTCGCTCGGTCGCGTCGGCGAAGGTTTCGACGCCGCCGGATTCCGGCGGATGATCGAACTCCTCGCCGGGGCGGACCTCATCTATGTCGTCGGCAGCAAGCGCGCCTTTCCCGTCACCGCTTATGTCTCGCTCGCTTTGTCACAGCAGGGCATACGCAACGTGCTGGTCGACAATGTCGGGTCGACCGCTTTCGACCAGATCAATTGCGCGCAGCCGACGGATGCCGTGCTCGCCGTCAGCTTCAGCCCGTACAATTCGATAACGCCCGACCTCGTCGCCTCGGCGCGCGAGCGCGACGCCCGCATCGCCTCCATCACCGACAGCACCTTCAGTCCGCTGGTGACCCTTTCGGACGTGTGGATCGAGGTCGTCGAATCCGATTTCGCCGGCTTCCGCTCGCTGGCCGCCACGCTCGCCGTCGGTATGGCGCTGGTCCATGGCGTCGCCGCCTACAGGCACAGCGAATCCGAAGCCGTCGATTGACGGTCGGGAAATGTCGTTCCATATTGAAAAAAATAGAAACCCAGTTCCGGGAGGGACGGTGGAAGCGCGGGTCGACGGCAAGGTGGCGCTGGTTACCGGCGCGACGCAGGGCATCGGCCGTGCCATCGCCGAAACGCTGGCGCGCTCGGGCTCTTCCGGCCTGCTTTTGACCGGACGCGACGCTGCGCGCGGCGAAGCCGTGGCCGCCGAAATAGGCTCCCTCGGCACGCCGGCCCGTTTCGTCGCCGGCGATCTCGCCGATCCCGCTTTGCCGCCGCTGCTCGTCGAAAAGTGTCTGGAGAGCTTTGACCGCATCGATGTGCTGGTCAATGTCGCCGCGCTCACCGACCGGGCGTCCTTCCTCGACGCGGACCCCGCCTTGTGGGACCGGCTGTTCAGCGTCAACGCGCGGGCTCCGTTCTTCCTGATGCAGGGCGCCATCCGGGCGATGCGCGAGCGAGGGCAGGGCGGCGCGATCGTCAACATCCTGTCGGTCAACACCCATTGCGGGGCGCCGGACCTCGCCGTCTATTCCGCCACCAAGGCAGCACTAGCCCTGCTCACGCGCAATGCCGCCAATGCTCACCGCTTCGACCGCATCCGCGTCAACGGCATCAATGTCGGCTGGACAGACACGCCGGGCGAACGGGCCATGCAGGCCGAGACGCTGGGGCAGGGCGAGGGCTGGCTGGAGAAAGCCAATGCGGCGCAGCCCTTCGGGCGGCTGCTGTCGGTGCAGGACGTCGCTAACCTCGCCGTCTTCCTCGCCAGCGATGCCGGTGGGCCGATGACCGGCTCGATCGTCGATCAGGAGCAATGGGTGGCGGGGTCGGGCCGATGAGCGCCATGCCCCCCGAACAGGCCGGCAGGCTTGGTCCATCTCTGCTCGACCGGCTGCCGCCGGTGGTCCGCCGTCCCGCCTACGACCGCTCGAAGCTGAAGCCCGGCATGGCGCATATCGGCGTCGGCGCGTTTCACCGCGGCCATCAGGCCGAATATACCGAGGACCTGCTGGAGGCGCGGTTCGGGCCGTGGGGCTCGATCGGCGTCAACGTCCGACCGCCGGCGCTTGCCGAAACGCTCGGCCGTCAGGGCGGCCTCTACACGCGCCTGATCCGCGAGGGCGACCGGATGGAGGCGCGCGTCGTCGGCAGTATCTGTGCTGTGGTCGACAGCGTTCAGGACAGCGCGCCGGCGCTCGCCGTGCTGGCGCGTCCCGACATCCATGCCGTCACGATGACGGTGACGGAAAAAGGCTATTGCCACCGCCCGTCCACCGGCGCGCTCGACCTCGGCCATCCCGATATCGCGCACGATCTCGCGCATCCGCAAAGCCCGCGCAGCCTGCCGGGCCTGCTGGTGCGGGCGCTGGAGCTACGCATGGCCTCGCACGGGCGGTCGCTGACGCTGCTCTCCTGCGACAACATTCCCGCCAACGGCGTCCTTCTCGGCACGGTGGTGCGCACGCTGGCCGAGCGCCGCGGCCATGCGCTGCTCAAATGGATCGACGCCAACGCCGCTTTTCCCTCCGCCATGGTCGACCGCATCGCGCCAGCCGTCACCGACGCCGACCGCGACCAGGTCGAGCGCGAGTTCGGCTATCGCGACGAAGCCGTCGCCGTCGGCGAGCCGTTCCGCCAATGGGTCATCGAAAACCGCTTTGCCGGGCCGATGCCGCAATGGGACCTCGCCGGCGCGACACTCGTCAGTGA
Source organism: Mesorhizobium sp. 8 (assembly GCF_006351905.1). Lineage (NCBI taxonomy): Bacteria > Pseudomonadati > Pseudomonadota > Alphaproteobacteria > Hyphomicrobiales > Phyllobacteriaceae > Mesorhizobium > Mesorhizobium sp. 8. The sequence goes on along the minus strand of NZ_CP040914.1, from coordinate 2,143,723 downwards.
TGTCGAGCCGTTCGAGCATCTGAAGATGCGGGTGCTCAACGGTGCCCAGTCGGCGCTTTCCTATCTCGGGGTGCTCGCCGGCTACGAGCATACATGCGACGACATGGCCGATCCGCTGCTGGTCGGTTTCGTACGGCGCATGCTGATGGAGGAAATCTTGCCGACCCTGCGGCCGGTGCCGGGCATCGACGCGGCGGCCTATGTCGAGCAGAGCTTGGCGCGGCTGCGCAACACCGCGATCCGTCACCGCAACCACCAGATCGCCACCGACGGTTCGCAGAAGATCGTCCAGCGCGTGCTCAATCCCATCCGCGAGCGGCTTGGCCGCGGGCAGGACGTCACCTTGCTCGCCGTTCCCGTCGCCGCCTGGATGGCCTATCTGGCGCGGGCGTCGGCGCGATTCGGCCGCCAGTGGCCGGTGGCGGATCCTTATGCCGGCCGCATCGCGGCGATCGCCGACCGCATCGGCGACGATGGAGCTGCCCTTGCTGGCGAAATCCTGTGCACCGACACGATTTTTGACCCCGCATTGGCGGCGGATCATGCTTTCCGGGCGAAAGTAGCGGCCCTCCTGCAAGGGTTTCTGGGGACAGACCCGCTCGGCTGCCTGCGGCGGCTGGCCGAAGGCGATTCAAGCCTTTCAAAATCGTCGCGAAAGCCACTATCGTAGGAACCGGGAGAAGGACATGAAGCTTGGGATACTGACCGCGCCGTTTCCGGATACGCCGCTGGCCGAGGTCGCGGCGTGGGCGGGTTCGGTCGGCTTCGAGGCGCTGGAGATCGCCTGCTGGCCGAAGTCGGCCGGTCCGAGCCGCCGCTATGCCGGCACCAGCCACATCGACGTCGCGGCGCTGTCGAAGGCCGAGGCGGGCGAGATCGTCGCTGCGCTCGGCGAAAAGCGGCAGGCGGTGTCGGCGCTCGGCTACTATCCGAACCCGCTGCATCCGGACGCCGACCATCGCGCCACGGTGATCGCGCACCTGAAGAAGGTGATCGAGGCGGCCGGCCTGATGGGCGTCGGCGTCGTCAACACCTTCTGCGGCGGCGATGCGCAAAAGACCGTCGACGACAACTGGCAGGAAGCGCTGAAGGTCTGGCCCGCCATCATCGCCCATGCACGCGACCATGGCGTGCGGCTCGCCTTCGAGAACTGCCCGATGATCTTTAGCCACGACGAATGGCCGGGCGGCCACAACATCGCCTATTCGCCCTACATCTGGCGCCGCATCATCGAGACATGGGACGGCGCCGTCGGCATGAACTTCGATCCCTCGCACCTGGTCTGGCAGATGATCGACCAGGCGCGCTTCATCGCCGAGTTCGGCGTGCATATGCTGCACGTCCACGCCAAGGACCTGATGATCGACCGCGACGGCCTCTATGAACGCGGCATCATGTCGGCCGGCATGGGCTGGCAGGTGCCGCGCATGCCGGGCCTGGGCGACGTGAACTGGAACACGATCTTCTCGGGCTTGTATCGCGCAGGCTATGACGGCCCCGTCGTCATCGAGCATGAGGACAGGCGGTTCGAGGGAAGCGACGAGGCGGTCAAGCGCGGGTTCCTTCTCGCCCGCGACGTGCTGCGGCCCTTCGTCAAGTGACGGTAACAACGACAATCCAACAGATATCCAAGCGGAGGAAAGGACATAAAATGCGTATTGTGAAATCCTTGGGCTGGCTGTCGCTGCTGGCCGGCACGGCGCTGATGGCGTCGGCTGCCGGGTCGATGGCGAAGGACAGCTACACGATCGGCATCTCCAACACCGTGCAGGGCAACGGCTGGCGCGAGGAGATGGTGTGCGCGATGAAGGCCGAGGCGCTGGCCTCCGGCAAGGTCACCAAGCTCAACATCGCCCACCGCAACACCGACGCGGCCGGGCAGCTGGAAGACATCCGCAACCTCATCAGCGCCGGCGTCGACGCCATCGTCGTCAATCCGTCCGATCCGTCCGGCGTCAATGCCGCGCTGAAGGAGGCGACCGACAAGGGCATCGTCGTCGTCGCCGTCGACCAGGGCGTGACCGAGCCTTCGGCCTACGTCATCTCCAACAACCAGGAGGAATACGGCTATCTCGGCGCCAAGTGGCTGTTCAAGCAGATGGGCGGCAAGGGCGACGTCGTCTACATGCGCGGCGCCGCCGGCGCTTCCGCCGACAGCGACCGCGACAAGGGCTTCAAGAAGGCGCTGGCCGAGTTCCCGGACGTGAAGGTCGTGCACGAGGTCTACACCGGCTGGCAGCAGGACCAGGCCAAGCAGCAGATCCTCGACTTCATTGCCACCGGCACGCCGTTCAACGGCATCTGGACGTCGGGCATCGACAACGTCATCGTCGACGCCTTGCAGGAATCGCAGACGCCGCTGGTGCCGGTCGTCGGCGCCGACAATGCCGGCTTCGTCGGCCAGCTTTCCTCGGTCGAGGGCCTGCAGGGCGCGGCCGTCACCAACCCCGGTTCGATCGGCGGCGCCGGCGTGACGCTGGCGCTGCAGATCCTCGACGGCAAGAAGCCGACCGACCAGACCGTTCTCGTCGAGCCGCAGATCTGGGACAACACCACCGACGAGGGCAAGGCCAAGCTGAAGGCCGCCGCCGATCCGTCGCTCAATCCGGAATGGCCGGTCTCGATCTCGATCCCGGACTGGACCACCTACACCAAGGAACAGATCGTGGCCTGCAAGGGGCCTGCCGACTGATCGTCTTATCCATCCGGGAAGCGGGCGGGGTGACGGGTTTCCCGTCACCCCGCATCCATCATAACAATGGCTGAGCAGATCGTGAGCACCCAGCCCGTCCTCGATGCCACCGGTGTCGCCAAGAATTATGGAGCCGTTGCCGCCTTGCGCAACGCTTCCCTCTCCGTCTTGCCGGGCGAAGTCCATGCGCTTATGGGGGCCAACGGCGCGGGAAAATCGACGCTGGTGAAGATCCTCACCGGCGCGGTTCGTCCGAGCGCGGGCGATATCCTCATACGCGGCAAGCCGCTCGACGTGCGCTCTCCCGCGCAGGCGCGTCGCGCCGGTCTGGTGCCGGTCTATCAGGAACCGGCGCTCATCCCCGATCTCGATATCGTCTCCAATCTCAGGCTGACGCGCACGCCTGTCGAGCCGTTCCGCAACTGGGTGCGCGAACTCGGTGTGCCCGACCTGGACCTTGATGACTTGGCGCGCGACGTTCCGCTGGCGATCCTGCGCGTGCTGGATCTTGCCCGGGCGCTGGCGGTGCAACCCGATGTGCTTTTGCTCGACGAAATGACGGCGGCGCTGCCGGCCAACCTCGCCGAAAGGGTGCTCGACGTGGTGCGCCGCCAGGCCGCAGCCGGCCGTTCGGTCATCTTCATCTCGCACCGTTTCGTCGAGATTTCCGCCCTGTGCGACCGCGCCACCGTGCTGCGCGACGGCGAGACGGTCGGCGTCGTCGACATCGAACCGGGCGTCGAGGAGAAGATCGTCGAGCTGATGCTGGGCGCCCGCGTCGACAGGAGCCGCCCGGTCCCGGCGTCGCAAGTCGCAGCCCGTCAGCCGGGAGAAAAGCCGCGCCTCAGCGTGCGCAACCTCAGCATCGGCACCAAGCTCAACGACGTTTCCTTCGACCTCTCCAACGGCGAGGTCGCGGGCGTCGTGGCGCTGGAAGGGCAGGGGCAGGACGAATTGTTCGGCGCCCTTGCCGGGTCGATCCGGCCCGCCGGCGGAACCATCGAAGTGGATGGCCGGGCGGTCCGGTTCGGCCATCCGGCCGACGCGATTCAAGCCGGCATCGCCTACGTGCCCGGCGACCGCGCCGAGGCGCTCCTGATGCAGCGTTCGGTGCGTGAGAACATCGCCCTGCCGTTCAGCGCGCGGCTGCGCAACTGGGGGCCGATCGGCTCGCAACGCGAGCGTGGCGCCGTCTCCAAAGCCATCGAACGGTTGCAGATCGACACGCGCGCCCAGGGCGAGGTGCAGCGGCTATCCGGCGGCAACCAGCAGAAGGTGACGATCGCGCGCTGGGTCGCGGCGGACGCCCGCACCATCCTGTGCTTCGATCCGACGCGGGGCATCGACGTCGGCACCAAGCAGGAAATCTACAAGCTGCTGAGGGAACTCGCCGGGCAGGGCAAGTCGATCCTCTTCTACACGTCGGAACTGGAGGAGGTGCGGCGTGTCTGCGACCGGGCGATCGTCATCTTCAGCGGCCGGGTGGTCGATATATTGCCCGTGGAGATCGCCGACGAAGCGGCGTTGACGCGGGCATCCTACGGTCTGCCGCGCGGGGCGGCGGCGGATGTCGGCATTCTCGCCGACGCCGCGCAGAAAGGGGCGGGTGCGCCGTGACTTCCTTTATCCGCCGTCAAAGCTGGGTCAGCGGTCTCTTCGCCCTGCTCGTCGTCCTTTTTATCCTGACCAGGATCATCCAGCCCGGCTACGGCTCGGGTGACTTCGGCTCTCTCGCCCGTGCGGCGCTGCCCTACGCCTTCGCCGTCGCGGCGCAGACCGTCGTCGTCATAGCCGGCGGCATCGACCTGTCGGTCGCCTCGCTGATGGCGCTGACCAGCGTCATCGCCGCGTCGATGATGAACGGCGCCAGCGAGGAATATGCGCTGTTCGTGGTGCCCTTCGTACTGGCGGTCGGCTTCCTGGTCGGCGCGCTGAACGGGCTACTGATCGTGGTGACGCGCGTGCCCGACATCGTGGTGACGCTGGCGACGCTGTTCATCCTGCAAGGGGCGGCGCTGATGGTGCTCGAGGCGCCGGGCGGTGCGGCGGCCGAATGGCTGAAAGCGTCCATCGTCGGCACCGTCGCTATCCCCGGCATTCCCGAAAGCGTCACCGCCTGGATACCGAAGGCGCTGGTCGTGTTGCTCGTGTGCCTCGGTCTCGTCTGGATTCCGTTGAAGCGCTCGGCGCTCGGCCTGTCGATCTACGCCATCGGCTCGAGCGAACTGGCTGCCTTCCGCAGCGGCGTGTCGGTGGCGCGCACCCGTATCGCCGCCTATGCCATCGGCGGCCTTTTCGGCGCCATGGGCGGGCTGTCGCTGACCATGAGTACCGGCATCGGCGCCCCCATCCCCGGCCCCTACCTGCTGGCCAGTGTGGCGGCGGTGGTGCTGGGCGGCGTTACCCTCGGGGGCGGCAAGGGCGGGCTCGTCGGGCCGATCGTGGCGGTGTTCATCCTCAGGCTCATGCGCACGGATCTCACCCTGCTCGCCATCGACCCCAATGTGACATCGATCGTGGAAGGAACCGTCATGGTGGCCGTCGTCATGCTCGGCGCCTTCCTCGCCATGCGGGAGCGCCGGCCATGAGCAGCGTCACTTCACCCACGCCGCAGGTGTCGCTCGGGCGCCGCGTCAAGCGCTTCATGAGCGACCAGCCGCTGGTGCCGCTCATCATCCTCCTGATCGCGCTGGTGATCGTGCTGCAAATCCTGCGGCCGGGCATCGTCAACGAGCGCTGGCTGGCCAATACGGTCAAGTTCTCCATTCCTCTGGCGCTGCTTGCAGGCTCGCAGACCATGACGATGCTGACGGGCGGCATCGACCTGTCGGTCAGCACCGTGGCCACCATGGCCGCCTTCATCATGGCCTCGCAGGCGGCGGCGCACGGCGCGCCCGTGGCGGTGCTGCTGGCGCTGCTGCCGGCCTTGCTGATCGGCATCGCCAACGGCATCGGCGCCGGTGTCTTCCGCGTCCATCCCCTGATCATGACGCTCGGCACCAGCCTGATCGGCGCCGGCTGCCTGCAGGTCTACCAGCGCACCGTCATCGCCACCGGCACGCGCATCCCCGACCTGTTCACCTGGCTGGGAACGGGCGTGACATGGGGCATCCCCAATGCGCTGGCGCTGTTCATCCCTGTCGCGGCGCTGATCCTGTTCATCCAGAAGCGCACCGGCTTCGGCAGACTGCTCTATGCTCTCGGCGACAACGAGAAGGCTGCCCGGCTGTCCGGCGCGCATTACTGGCAGGTCATCCTGGCGCTCTACGTCTTCTCGTCGCTGCTGGCGGGCGTCGCCGGCCTGCTCTATGTCGGCCTGATTCGGGCGCCCTCGTCGCTGTCGCTGGCCGAGCCGCTGCTTCTGCCTTCGGTGGCGGCCGCCGTCGTCGGCGGCACGTCGATCTTCGGCGGGCGCGGCGGCTATACCGGCACCATCGTCGGCGCGTTGATCCTGACGGTGCTCACCACCCTGCTGACGATTTTGCAAATGCCGGAGGGCGCGCGCCGCGTCCTGTTCGGCGCCATCATCCTGCTCGTCACCGCCGTCTACCTGCGCATCACCGAGGATCGCTGACGCCGTCCGCTCCGACGCTATCGCATAGGGAGCTCAACCCCCACTCCGATTTGCTTCGCAAACCACCTCTCCCCCGTTCGACGGGGGAGAGGAACTGCGGCTGCAAGGCGTGGCGCCCTTCCTCTACCCCACGAATGTGGGGGGAGAGGTGGCGCGCGAAGCGCGACGGAGTGGGGGACTACGCCATATGCCATAGCCCGGCGGCGGACCGGCAACGCTCAACCGGCGAGCAGCCTCTTCAGCTTGACGTCGGGCGCGGCGAGGGCGCCTGGGTCGGGCCGCGCGCCCTTGGCGATCAGCATTTCAGAGAGCCGGATGTCGCGCGCCACGGCGGTGTCGGGCCCGATGCCGCTTGCCGCGACGAGGCGCCCGTCCCCGGCGAGGTGGAACAGGATGAAGGCGTTTTCGCCAATGTCGCGCCGGGTACTGCTGTTCGCCTCGTCGGAAAGTCCTGCGATCTGCATGGTCAACTCGTACTGATCCGACCAGAACCACGGCACGGCGGAAACCGGCTCCTCGTGGCCGAGCATGTTCCTGGCGGCAAGTGCGCCTTGCTCCTGTGCGTTGCGCCAGGCTTCCAGTCGCACACGCCGCCCGCCATAGACGGCGAGAGGAAAGGAACAGCAGTCGCCAGCAGCGAAGATCGCTGGATCGGAGGTGCGCAGCATGGCGTCGACAGCGATGCCGTTCTCGATCCTCAGCCCCGCCGCCTCGGCCAGCCTGGTGTTGGGCACCGCACCGATGCCGATAACGGCGAGATCGGCGTCGATCACGCGGCCGTCAGACAAGGTCAGCTGCACCTTTTGGCCGTCGTCGTCGATCGCCGCGATACCGGCGCCGCACAGAATCTTCGCGCCGTGCGCTTCATGCGCCGCATGGACCACCGCTGCGATCTCGGCCGGCACGCCGCGCATGAGGATACGCGGCTGCGCCTCGATAACGGCGACGTCGGCGCCCAGCCGCCGTGCCGAGGCGGCCAATTCCAGCCCGATGAAGCCGCCGCCGACAACGGCGATGCGGCTTTCCGGCCTGAGGTGCCGGCGGATCGCCAGCGCGTCGTCGAACGTCCTGAGATAGACGCAGCGCCTGCCGAGCCCCGGCATCGGCAGCTTGCGCGGCGTGGAGCCGGTCGCGAACAGAAGTTTCTCGTAGGCAAGCTCGCTGCCATCGGCCAGTTTCACCAGCTTGGCTGCCCTGTCCACCGACGCGACCGTAACCGGGCGCAGGTGGGTGATGGCTTTATCCGCGAGGTCGGCCTCGCCGGCGATCGCCTTGACCGCCGGGGCATCCGCCACCATCGCGTCCTTCGACAGCGGCGGGCGTTCGTAGGGCAGATGAGGCTCGTCGCCGATCAGCGTCACCAGCCCGGCATAGCCGAGGTCGCGCAGCGCCAGCGCCGCGCGCCCGCCGCACTCCCCGGCGCCGATGATGACCATCCCCCCGTTCATGGATCTATCCTGTCTCGCAATTCCGGACGGAAAACCGGTTCCCACTTTTCCTGGAATTGCTCCTATCCGACCTGGATCAGCACCTTGCCGCCCTCGACCTTCACCGGATAGGTCTTCAGGTTGACGCAGACGGGCGCGCCCTTGGCCTCGCCGGTCTTGTAGTTGAAGCGGCCGTTGTGCTTCGGGCATTCGATGATGTCGTCCATCACCAGCCCGCCGGAGAGATGGACCTGTTCATGCGTGCACAGGCCGTCGGTGGCGAAATATTCGTCGTCCGGCGACCGGTAGATGGCGAAGGTATGTCCCGCATGGTCGAAGCGGATGACGTCCTCCTCGTCGATGTCGTCCGCGCCGCAGGCCTCGATCCATTCACTCACTTGCTCATCTCCCTGGGTGATATCTTTGGATTGTGGCGGAGGCGCCGCCTTTATTATCGGTCCTGAAGAACCTATTCCGCCGCTGCAGGCATGCGGTCGTCCTGGTGAAGCTCCTCGCGGTAGGGCTTCGCGGTCGGCGGCAGCTCGCGCCGCAGGTAGTAGTCCTCGTAGCGAAGCTGGCGCAGGAAAGCGGGGATCATCTCCCTGTAGCCGGCCCATATGGAAGGGCAGGGGGCCGGCAAGTCGTGCTTGATGAGTTCGTGCAGCTTCGGCAGCGCGTGATAGGGCACCATCGGGAACATATGGTGCTCCACATGGTAGTTCATGTTGAGGTAGATGAAGCGGCTGACCGGGTTCATGTAGACCGTGCGGCAGTTCAGCCGGTGGTCGGTGACGTTGTCGGCCAACCCGCCGTGTTGCAGCAGGCCGGTCATCACCATGTGCCAGGCGCCGTAGAGGCGCGGCAGGCCGATCAGCATCAGCGGCAGCCATGAGTGCAGGGCGAGCGCGAGGGCTGCGGTCGCGATGTAGATGGCCATCCAGACGCGGGCGACGCGGATCGCCTTCGGCCGCTCGGATTCGGGGATGAAGGAGGCTTCCTCGGCGCCGATGACGCCGGCCGCGTTGCGCACCATGTCGACCGTCGCCTGCCATGCGTCGAGAATGCCGACGAAATTCAGCACCAGCCGCACGAGGTCGGGCGGGCGCATGACGGCGATCTCGGGATCGCGGCCGACGATGATGGTGTCGGTGTGGTGGCGGGTGTGGCTCCAGCGCCAGGTCACCGGGTTGCGCATGATCATGAAGCAGGCGACCTGGTAGATGGCGTCGTTCATCCACTGCGTGCGGAAGGCGGTGCCGTGGCCGCATTCATGCCAGCGCGAGTCCGACGATGAGCCGTAGAGCACGCCGTAGACGAAGAAGAACGGGACGCACCACCATGTGCCCCAGAACCAGATGCCGCCGGCGGCGCTCACGACGAAGGCGGCGATCCAGATGACGGTGTCGCGAATGGCCGGGCCGTCGGAGCGCTTCATCAGCTCCTTCATCTGCTTGCGCGGCACGTCGGTATGATACCACTCGGCCGCCGCCAGGCCGTTCTCGACGGCAAGCCGGGAGTCGCGGCCGATCAGGCTGTAGTCGCGCCTGGTTGGCCGCGCGGAGGCATCGGTGACGGCTATGCCCATCTTTATCTCCCTTGCAGCGCCCTGCTGGAGCCATATGGCCGGGCCGCATGGAATTGCTTCCCTTAAGGTAGCAAGCGACGTCAAATTGCTCAATATCCATCATTCATATTGCAATGAATTCTATCATTATCTATCATAATTGCGACAAACCGGCAGACCCGTTCCTATGGTGAAGCGTCCGACCATTGCCGATCTCGCCCGCGCTGCCGGCGTCAGCGTCGCCACTGTCGATCGCGTCCTCAACGGTCGGCTGCCGGTGCGCGAAGACACCACCCGGCGCGTCTACCAGGCGGCGACGGAAATCGGTTTCCACGCCGCCGACCTGATCGGCCGACGCCTGCACCGGAACCTGCCGGAATTGCGGCTGGGCTTCCTGCTGCTCCGGCCGGACGATCCGTTCTACCGGGCCTTCGCTACCGAACTGGAGGAGGCCGTTTCGCGCTCGCAGCGCTTTCGTGGCACGGCGGCGATCGACTTCACGGAAACGCTTTCGCTGGACGAGATCGTCGAGCGGCTGCGCCGACTGGCGGCAAAGTCGCGCGCGGTCGCCGTCGTCAGCCCCGACCATCCGACCTTGACCAGGGCGGTGGAGGAACTGAAGCGCAAGGGTATCCCGGTTTTCGCGCTGCTGTCGGACTTCGCCGCCGGCGTGCGCGAAGGCTATGTCGGCGTCGACAACCTCAAGGTCGGGCGCACCGCCGCGTGGATGATCGCCACCGGCGCGAAGCGGCCGGGCAAGGTGGCGCTGTTCGTTGGCAGCCACCGCTTCCATGGCCACGAATTGCGCGAGATCGGCTTCCGCGCCTTCTTCCGTGAGCATGCGCCGGATTTCACCGTCATGGAGACGCTGGTCAATCAGGAATCGCATCGGCTCACCCACGACGCGCTGGTCCAGCTTTTGCGTCAGGACGGCGACCTCGCCGGCTGCTACATCGCCGGCGGCGGCGCGGAGGGCGGGATTTCGGCGCTGCGCGAGGTGCGGCCGGCGCGCAAGCCGGTGATGGTCTGCAACGAAATCACCGCGGACCGGCGCGTCGCCCTTGCCGAAGGGCTTTTGACCATGGTGATCGACACGCCGCTTCGGCCGCTCTGCGCGGAACTGGTGGACCTGATGGCGCACGCGCTGGAAAACGGCGCGACGAGCGCGCAGGGACAGACCTTCGTGCCGTTCGGCGTCTATCTGCCCGAGAGTGTCTGATGGGGTGCCGTCGGATAGAGCCGGCTCCGCCGATAGGCATCTGCGCCGACGGCTTCATCCCGCGTGTCGAGGCGCTGTCAGGTTCCCGGCTGTTCGCGGCCTGAACAGCCAGCGGGGAGGACGTGGCGTTGACGGTGCCGATACGACTCCCTATGGCTGCCGGGGTGCGGTGTCGCGGGGGAATGCGTCCTTCGATCGCCCAATCTCGATTGATGCCAGGATGACGGACAGTTTTTTCTTCTTTTTCGCCGTCGTCGCGGCCACGCTCTTTGCCGGGCTCTCGAAGGGCGGCTTCGCCGGTGTGGGCATGGTTTCGACACCGATCCTTGCGCTGGTCATGCCACCTGTACAGGCTGCTTCCGTGATGCTGCCGATCCTGCTGATCCAGGATGCCTACAGCGTCGTCTCCTATCGGCGCACTGTCGACCGGCGCAATCTTGCCATCCTGTTGCCCGGTGCGGTGCTGGGCATCGCACTCGGCTACAGCCTCGCCTCGTATTTGCCGCAAGCCGCCGTGGCGCTTGCCATCGGCGTCATTTCCGTCGGCTTCGCCCTGCTCGGCCTGCGCGGCCGGACAGTCGCCCGCTCGAAGCGATCCGCCAGGGTCGCGCCCGGAATGTTCTGGGGCGCGCTGTCGGGCTTCACCAGCATGATCGCCCATGCGGGAACGCCGCCATTCCAGATCTACGTCATGCCGCAAAGGCTGGAACGCGATCTTTTCGTGGGCACCAGCGTGGTGTTCTTCGCCGTCGTCAACTGGATGAAGGTCCTGCCTTACACCCTGCTCGGCCAGTTCTCCGCCGAGACGCTGAAGCTGTCGTTTCTGTTGGCGCCGCTGGCGCTGTTCTCGACGTGGCTGGGCATCCGGCTGGTGCGGCGCACGGATACCGAGCGCTTCTATCTCATCGCCTATGTCCTGCTCGGACTGGTAGGGCTGAGCCTCGGTTGGGACGGGCTCAAGGGCCTCCTTTTCGCCTGACCGTGGAAGCCTTTCCCTCGCAAAATCCAGGGCGAGGAAAACCTCGCTTGCCATGCTGCTATTTTTTGTTCATGATGAACTTGTTCGTTAATTAAGAATCCTTGTCAGGGTGGCTATCGCCCCTGACTTGAAGGACAGGCCGGGGAGGACGCACGGACATGGCCATCGCCGTTTCGACCGCAGGCTATTGGCATATCGCTTCGCTTGACGAGGCGCTCGCCCAACTGGCTGCTTGCGGCATCGAGGCGGTGGAGTTTTTCCCTTATCCGCCGCACCTCGATCCCGCGTCGTTCGGCAGCTATGAGCGCAGCCGCGTCAAACGAATGATGCGCGATCTCGGCCTGCGCTGCGCGTCGGTCAACTTCACGATGGAGCTGAACCTGATGGCGCTTCATGCCGGGCTGCACCGGCTCGCCATGGCCGAGTTCAAGCGCGCCATGGAAATCGGAGCCGATCTCGGCGCCCCTTGCTTAGTCCTGCCGTTCGGCCGCCGCCATTCGCTGATGCCGGCGCCGGCCGACACGACCCTCGACTATCTGTGCGCGGAAGTTTCCGCGCTCGCCGATCATGGCCAGCGCGTCGGCATCAAGGTGGCGCTCGAAACGCTGCCGTTCGACCTGCTCAGCACCGGCAAGGCCGTGCTCGACATCGTCGAACGCATCGGTCATCCCAATCTCGGCATCTGCTACGATTGCACCAACACGCTGGGCTTCGAGGACCCGGCCGCCGGCGTGGCGGCGGTCAGGGACAGGCTTCTGCTCGTCCATATCAGCGATAGCTGGCGCGATCGCTGGGCGCATACCTCGATCGGCCGCGGCGACATCGATTTCCCTGCTTTCGCGGCGGCGCTCGACGCGATCGGTTACGACGGCGATCTCGTCTACGAACTGATGGACGGCGAAGACCCGACGCCGCGCCTTCGCGGCGATCTCGCCAAACTGAAACAGGCCGGCTTCCGTTCGTAGGCCCGGCATTCCCATTCGCAAGGACCCGTCTGCCCGACATGACCATTTCGTCCGCCCCCAAACTGTTCCAGCCGCTCACCTTGCGCTCCGTCACGCTGAAGAACCGCGTCGTCATTTCGCCGATGTGTCAGCACGCCGCCAGGGATGGCTTCGCCCAGCCCTGGCATATGGTGCATTACGGCAAGTTCGCCCTCGGCGGGGCGGGGCTGGTCTTTACGGAAAGCACGGCCGTCTCGTCCAACGCCCGCGTGGGGTTCGCCGACCTCGGCCTCTGGCATGACGACCACATTGCCGGCCTGAAAGCGATCGTCGATTTCGTCCATGCCAATGGCGCGATGATGGGCGTCCAGCTGGCGCATCCTGGCCGGAAGGCGTTTTCCGAACCGCTATGGGAAGGCGGGCGGGCGCTCACCGCCGACACACTCGACAAATCCGGCATCGCATGGCGTCGCATGGGGCCGAGCGCGCTGGCGGCGGGCGAGCAATGGTCGGTTCCCGAGGAGATGACGCTCGCCGACATCGCCGCCGAAATCGAAGCCTTCGCGGCGGCGACGCGCCGCGCCGCGACGGCCGGTTTCGACGTCGTGGAACTGCATTTCGGCCATGGCTACCTGGCGGCGAGTTTCCTGTCGCCGCTCGCCAACCGCCGCACCGACGCCTACGGCGGCAGCCGCGAAAACCGGATGCGCTTCGTCATAGAGGCGGCCGAGGCGGTTCGGCAGGCATGGCCGCAGGACAAGCCGCTGTTCATCCGGCTTTCGTGCCTGGACGGGGCGGAAGGAAGCTGGGGGCTTGAGGACACCGTCGTGCTGGCTTCGGCCCTCAAGCAAGTCGGCGTCGACGTGATCGATTGTTCGTCGGGTGGTCTCACGGAGGAAACCCGCTCGCTGACCATTCCGCGCGGGCTCGGCTTCCAGGTGCCGTTCGCCGAACGGGTGCGCCGCGAGGCCGGTATTCCTACCCAGGCCGTCGGCCTGATCGTCGATCCGCGCCAGGCCGAACAGATCCTGGCCGAGGGAAAGGCGGACCTGATCGCCATCGGCCGCGAGGCGTTGCGCAATCCCTATTGGGCGAACGAGGCGGCGCTGGCGCTCGGCCATGCCGAAGACCATTCCACCTGGTCCTTCCGCCATGCCGCCTGGCTGGCCAAGCGCGAGCCGATCATGCGCAAGATCCGGGACGAAGGACAACTGGAACAATTCAAGGCTGCCCGCTGAGCCGACAGAAGGCTCGACGGGAGGAGGAACCGGCGGAGGTCCATCCGCCACGCACACACATCAGGAGGAGAAGACATGAAACTGGACAGATTGCTGAAATCCACCGCGCTCTCGGCGGTTGTCGCGACGCTCGCCTTCGTTGGCTCGGCCGCGGCCCAGGAGGTCATGAAGTTGCGCATGCATGCCGCGCACGCCACACAGACCCCGGTCATCGGAACGATCGTGCCGTGGATCGCCGAGCGCATCGAGAAGCTCTCCAACGGCACTCTCGACATCGAGGTCTTCGAGCCGGGCGCGCTGGTGCCGGGAACGGAATTCTTCGACGCCGTCTCGCAGGGCGCGATCGACATGGCCTATGGCACGCCGGGCTATGGCGCCGGCCTCGAACCGGCGCTCAGCGCCTTTACCTCGGTTCCCTTCGGGCCGGGCGAGACGGAAATGCTCACCTGGATGCGTTATGGCGGCGGCTACGAAATCTTCGACCGCATCCTGGCCGGTATCAACATGAAGGGCTTCGTGTGCACACTGAACCCGCCTGAAACAGCGGGCTGGTTCCGCAAGGAGATCAACAGCGTCGCAGACCTGAACGGCATGAAGCTGCGCTATTTCGGCCTCGGCGGCAAGGTCCTGTCGAAACTCGGCGCCTCCGTACAGCTTATTCCGGGCGGCGACGTCTATTCGGCGCTGGAACGCGGAGTCGTCGACGGCGCGGAATTCTCCAACCCGTCCGCAGACGAAACCATGGGCTTCTATCAGGTCGCCAAGATCGCCTACTTCCCGGGCTGGCATCAGCAGACGTCGATCAATGCCGTCTACATCAATCTCGATACGTGGAAGAAGATGACGGCAGAACAGCAGTTCGCCATCGAGACGACATGCGGCGAAGCCACGGTCAAGACGCTGGCCGAAGGATCGGCAGCGCAGGGGCCGGCGCTGAAGCGCATGAAGGAAGCGGGAACCGAGTTCAAGACCTGGCCGCCGGAAGTGCTGGATGCCCTGCGCGAACAGTGGAAAGTGGTAGCCGAGGAGGAGGGCGCCGCCAATCCGGTGTTCAAGGAGACGATGGATTCGCTGAACAAGTTTCGCGAGGACTACAAGCTCTGGGGCGAACTGGGCTACGTCAAGTAATCCGCAAGCAGCCCTGAGCCCGGCAAGTATCTGCCGGGCTCATGCCTTCGCGGCCTGTCTATTCGCTGCCGCCGTCTTTTCACCAGCGCCTGGGGCGGCCGGGAAACGGCTCCACCTGGTCCAGTTCTTCTGCCCTCAATTCGTAGGCAAGTTGATAGAGTCCGTAGCGCGGCTTCTCCGTCGCGATGCCTGACTGCTCGAGCCGCGACAGGATCTCGGGCAGCAGTTGCGCGAGCAAGAGGCGGCTGAAGCCTTCGATGACCATCACGCCGACGGCTGTGTCGTGCCGGGTTAGCGGGGGCCGGTTCGGCGCAATGTCGGGATCGGTGACGCCGAGATGCACGGCGACGACGGGCGGCAGGCCGATCAGCCAGGCAAGGACGTCATCGACAATCGGAGCGCCGGCTACGACTTCCTCGCTCAGCGGCATGATCAGGCTGGACGCCGCGCCGCCGGTTCCGCCGCCGCGTTGCGCAAGCAAGCGGCAGTTGTTGCGCCAGGAATCGCGATATTGGTCGATGATGGCGTTGAACCATATGGACGAGCCGCCGGGATGTTCCGGCCAGGGTTTTTGCGCCAGCCTCGCGAATGCGGACATGTCGCGCGCCGGATAGAACATGAAGTAGGCCGGCAATTGGCCCTTTCCCTCGCTGTAGCGGCGGCCGGAGTCGATCCCGCCGCGCCCGGCGGCATTGGCGACATAGTCGGGCACATGCTCGCGCGTGTGGACGAGATTGTATTCCTCGTCGATGCCGGGCGGCACGTTGTGCCACAAGGCGACAAACCCTCTTGCCTGCATGGTCATGCCGAAGCCTCCGAAGCGGCGGCGGTGTTGGAGGACAGCATGTCCCGTATGGCCGCCGGTTTGCAATATTTTATGTTATAAACGAAACGATTCGTTGATTCCAAGTTTTTGTCTGTCTAACGTGCACCTTTGGTAAGCCTCGCCGGACGAGGCGGATTGGCAATAGGGAGGAGGATGGAGTGATAAGCCGTTTCGGATTGGTGAAGCGCAAGACGGGTCTCGACGACGAGGCATTCCTGTCGCATTGGCGCGGCACGCACGGGCCGCTGGCGGCCAGACTTCCGGGCCTGCGCAGCTATTACCAGCATCGTATCGAGGACGCGCGCCAGTTCGGCGTCGACCATCCACGCGGCGGCTGGGACCTCGACGGGTTCTCCGAGCTCCAGTTCGACAGCGTCGGGGCGATGAAGGCGGCTATCGCCTCGCCGGAGTTCGCCCCCACCGTCGAGGACGTCGCGAAGTTCCTCGGCGAAATCCGCCTCGTCGTGTGCGAGAAGAACGTCGTCGTCCCGCTGGCGCTCGGCGACGGTCCCTTCGTCAAGCGCATGTCGATCCTGAGGCGGCATCCGCATGTCTCCCCCGCCGACTTCCGGCGCGAGTGGCAGGAACGGCACGCCGAGTTCGTCAGGCATTGGCCCAACGTGCTTGGCTATACCCAGAACCTCGTGATCGACCGCTATTCGGCGATGGCCGAGACGGCCGCGTATGAAGCCGTGCCGGTCGACGGCATCGTCGAATTCTGGTTCCGCTCGAAGGACGATGTGGCGGCGCTGTTCAAGTCGGACCTGGTGGCCAGGACGCAGGAACACGCCCACTCCTTCATCGCAGAGATCACCACCTATTTCGTCGAAACCGTGCAGATCGCCTGAGCGTGGAGCCTCCACGACCACGCCCGAGAGGACATCATGATCGACCTCTATGCCATGGTCAGTCCCAACGTGCAGAAGATCTACCTGATGCTCGAGGAGACGGGGCTGGCCTATACCCCGCATCAGGTCAATATCTGGAAAGGGGAACAGTTCAGGCCGGAATTCCTGGCCCTGAACCCCAACGCCAAGGTGCCGGTCATCGTCGATGGCGACGGTCCTGAGGGGCGGCCCTACACGGTCTTCGAATCCGGGGCGATCCTCATTTACCTCGCTGAAAAGACCGGCCGGTTCCTGCCCCCTGAGGGGATCGCCCGCCACGACACGCTGCAATGGCTGATGGTCCAGCTCACCGGGCTCGGGCCGATGCTCGGCCAGTTCAACCACTTCTGCCGTTTCGCCTCCGACAATGCCTATGCCGTCTCGCGCTACACGACCGAGGCTGCCCGCCTCTACAGGCTCGTCGACGATCGGTTGGGTCGGTCGCGCTATCTTGGCGGCGAGGCCTATTCCATCGCCGACATGGCGACTTTTCCGTGGTTCCGGACCGAGGCGCGCCTGTTCGGCCAGACGCATCCGTTCATGGGCGTCGGCAGTGCCGAGTCCCCTAACCTCTGGCGTTGGTTCCATGAGATCGCGACCCGACCGGCGGTAGAGAAGGCGCTGGAGGTGATCGACCGGCATCCCTCGACGCTGGCAACTGCCACGACCGACGAGGTCGACCGTGTGTTCGGCCGCGGACAATACGCCCGCCGAAGCTGACGGCGGCTGGCGGCAAGATTCAGGTTGCGCTCTGAGCGTTTAGCCTCTATCAAATAACGAATTAATTCGCAGATAACGAATTATATGCAATGAGTGATCGAAGGCGGGGGAGAGACTGGTGAGCACGATGCGTACCCATGTCTGCGATGTGCTGGTTATCGGTTCGGGCGCCGGCGGGCTGGCGACCGCGGTGACGGCTCGTTATCACGGGCTCGACGTCCTGGTGGTGGAGAAGGCGGACGTATTCGGCGGCACCACGGCGCGCTCGGGCGGCTGGTCGTGGATCCCCTGCAATCCGCTTGCCATGCGCGAAGGCGTGAGCGACAGCCTCGACAAGGCGCGCACCTATCTCCAGCATGAGACCGGCAACCATTTCGATGCCGCGCGCATCGACGCCTTCCTGGAGAACGGTCCCAGGATGGTCGATTTCTTCGAGCAAAATACCACGCTGAAGTTCGTCCTCGGCCCCGCCTTCTCCGACTATCACCCCGATGCACCGGGCGGGATGCCGGGCGGTCGGCCTATCGTCGCCGAACCGTTCGACGGGAGGCAACTCGGCAAGGAGATCGCCCGCCTGCGGCCGCCGCTGCAGGAGATAACCTTCCTCGGGATGATGATCGGCTCTGGTAAGGAACTCTTGCATTTCTTCAACGTCACGCGGTCGGTGAAGTCGGCTGCCTATGTCGGCGTCCTGTTCACGAAATACCTGCGCGATCTTGCACTGCATGGCCGCGCGATGCGCCTGACCAACGGCAACGCGCTGATCGGCCGGCTGGCCAAGTCGGCATTCGATCTCGGCGTTCCGATCTGGACTTCGGCGCCGGCGCGGGAACTGGTGGAGAGTGACGGCGGGGTCGTGGGTGCCGTGGTGGTCAGGGACGGCGAGCCGGTCCGCGTCGAAGCGCGGCGCGGCGTGGTGCTGGCAAGCGGCGGCTTTCCGCAGGACGTCGCCCGCCGCAAGGCGCTTTTCGGTCACGCGCCGACCGGCAAGGAACACTGGTCGCCGGCGCCCGAAACCAACACCGGCGACGGGCTGCGGCTCGGCGAAAGTGCCGGCGGCAGCCTGATCGAGGGTTATCCGAACCCGGCCGCCTGGGTGCCGGTTTCACTGGTACCGCGCCGTGACGGCAGCAAGGGCCCGTTCCCGCATTTCATCGATCGCGGCAAGCCCGGGGTTATCGCCGTGACGCGCAAGGGCACCCGCTTCACCAACGAGGCCAATTCCTATCACGACTTCGTCCAGGCGATGCTGCGCGCGACCGCGGGCGAGGCGGAGCGCTGCGCGTTCCTGATCGTCGATCATCCGACGCTGCGGCGCTATGGCCTCGGCTTCGTCAAGCCGTTTCCGGTGCCGATCGGACCGAACCTGCGCTCGGGCTACCTGCTGAGAGGCCGCACGCTAGGGGAACTGGCGCAGAAGGCGGGCATCGACATCGCCAGCTTCGAGACGACGGTGCGCGAATACAACAGCCATGCCGCCGCCGGAAACGATCCGCAGTTCAACCGTGGCGGCAATGCCTACAACCGCTATCTCGGCGATCCCGACCACAAGCCCAATCCGTGCGTCGGTCCGATCACGACCGGACCGTTCTATGCCATCAAGGTCGTTCCAGGCGATCTCGGCACCTTCGCCGGACTCCGCACCAATGCCGACAACCAGGTCATCGACGCCGGCGGCCGGCCTATTCCAGGTCTGTTCGCTGCCGGAAACGACGCCGCCAGCATCATGGGTGGCAACTATCCGGGAGGCGGCATCACGCTCGGCCCCGCACTCACCTTCGGCTACGTCGTCGGCCGCCGCCTCGCCGGCGTCGATACCGCAGCCTGACCGCGCATCGCATCGGAGATCGTCATGTATCCGCTTCTGGAAGGTAAGCTCTGCGTCATAACCGGAGCAGGGCAGGGCAACGGCCGGTCGCTGGCCGTGGGCCTGGCGAAATGGGGGGCCGACGTGGTCGCAGCGGACATAGACCGCGCCAATGCCGAGGAGACGGCGGAACTGGTGCGCGCCGAGGGACGGCGTGCGCATGCCGTCGCCTGGGATGTCTCGGACCTCGATCAAGGTCGACGTGTGGCCGCCGAAAGCGCGGCGGCAATGGGCGATGCGGCGATCCTGATCAACAATGCCGGCGTCATCTTCCGCGGCGACAGCGATAGCGAGGCCGCGCTCAAGGCCTGGCCCAGGATCCTCGAAATCAATCTTTCGGGCACCTACTACGCGACGGTTGCCTTCCTCGAGCAGTTGAAGCGAACGCGGGGCGCCGTCATCAACATCGGCTCGCTGCAATCTTTCGTAGGCCTCGCCACCAAAGGCGCGGCCTATGCTTCGAGCAAGGGCGGCGTGCTTCTGCTGACCAAGGAGATGGCCGTAGAGTTCGCGCCCTTCGGCATTCGCGTCAACGGTATCGCCCCCGGCACCATGACCACGCCGATGAACCCGTGGATCGGCAAGGACCAGGCCAAGATGGACATGCTGGTCAAGCGTATACCGATGGGGCGCGTGGGCGCGCCCGACGAACTCGTCGGCGCGGCGCTCTTCCTCGCTTCCGATACTCTGGCCAGCTATGTCAACGGGATCATGATCCCCGTCGACGGCGGCTTCCTCGCAATGTGACCAACGCCATCAAAGGAGTGACAGCAATGCCCCGCATACAGGGAAAGCCAAATGTACCCGGCAGCGCCTTCCGGCAGATCATCGCGCTGCGCCCCGAGATCGCCAAGCCGTGGAACGCCCTCGATGAAGCCATGCGCTTCACCGGCGTTCTCGATGCCGGGCTCAAGGAAGAGGTGCGCCGCATGGTGGCGCGTCATTCCGGTTGCCTGTTCTGCGCTTCGCTCGGCGCGCCGCAGGACAGCTACGACGATCCGCGCTGGGCCGCGGCCGTGGCGTTCGGCAAGGCCGTGGCGACCGATCCGACGGCGGTGAGCGAAGATGACTGGCAGGCGCTCCAGGCGCATTTCAGCGACGAGGAGATCGTCGAACTGACTGCGTGGATCGCTTTCATGTTTGCCAGCGAAATGATCGGCGCGGTGATGAAGCTGGAGCCAGCCACCCCGGAACTGAAGACCATGTATACCAACTGGATCCGCAACGGCATTGAAAAGGCTGCCCGCGCGGCGTCCTGAAACGTCCGGCCAAAACGGCCGCCAGAATCCTCCCAGGCCTGTCGGCAGGGGCCGGACCTTCAGGTCTGGTTCCTGCCGTCACGGGCGGCAGACCGGTTCTAGATCGTTTCACGGTTTCCCAGAAACGGTGAAACGATCTGTCTCTTTGTTTAGCCGCATTTGTGCGACGCCAGCGATTCCGTCTGGTTGCAAAATGCTCTAGGCTGTCGTCGGACGCTGCGCGGTTCTGGCTTGCCTGCGCTGCCGGCCGGGACCGGTCGAGGCGCCCGGCGTGCCGGGCCGTTCGGCATTCGGGTCGTAGCCGAGGCTGCTCGAAATCCGGGCGCAGAAGGCGAGGGTGGCGGTGACATACGGGCCGTCGGTCGCCGTGGTAAGCCGGCCGGCCGGGCCGATAAGGGTGATGACGAGCTGGATCTGGCCGGTGTGGTCGAACACCGGCGCCGATACCGCGTGAATGCCGGGAACCGGAACGCCTTCAGTCGTCGCGAAGCCCGTTGCCCGTACATTTTCGTTCGACGCCTCGATCTGTCGGATCGACGTCGGCGCTCCCACCATGAACTGGGACGGGCCTTCCTTCAGTTCGGAATCGACATAGTCGCGCACCATCTTCTGCGGCAGATAGGCAGCGAAGACTCGACCGCTTGCCGTTCCCATCATCGAATAATGCGTGCCGGCGCGGACGTTGACATGCAACTGGCTCGCACCTTCCTCCACATAGATCACCGTCGGGCCGCGCGTGCCAAGAACGACGATCATCGCCATCATGCCGGTTTCTTCGGAGAGCTGCGACAGGTGCTGCGTGGCGATCTTCAGCGGATCGAAACTGTACATGCGCACGATGCCGAGGTTGAGCGCGAAGGGGCCGATCCGATAGCGGCCGGCATCGTCCTGTTCCACCAGGCCGAGGCGGCGGAACGACAGCAGGTAGGCGTGCGCCTGGGCCGGCGTCAGGTCCGATTTCTGGGCGAGGTCGCGCAGCATCATGGGGTGGCCTTCGGCGGCCAGCGCGGTCAGGATGCGGCCGCCGACCTCGATTGATTGAACGCCACGTCCCTTGATTGTCATTGCGTGCCGCACCCGCTGATAGAGCACGCGCCGTATACGGCCGCACCGCCCACTTTCCCGCCCCGCTATAGACGACGCGGCGTCCTGCCTCAAGCTTGGCGTCAGGGCCTCACAGCGCCATGTAGCCGCCGTCGACCACCAATACGGTGCCGGTCACGTAGCTCGACATCGGCGAAGCGAGGAAGACCGCCGGCCCTACGAGTTCCTCCGGCTCGCCCATGCGGCCGAGCGGGATGCGTCCGAGAAACGATTTCAAGCGCGCCGGATCGTTGCGGGTCGCTTCCGTCATCGGTGTCGCCATGGCCCCCGGAGCGATGGCGTTGACGCGGATGCCATCCTTGGCGAGTTCCTGCGCCAGGTTGAGGGTAAGCATCCGCACGCCCGCCTTCGACGCCGTGTAGCCGACCGAGGTCGAGGTGGACAGGAAGGAGGCTATCGAGGCGATGTTGACGATCGTGCCACGCGTCTTGCGCAACTGGGGCAGGAAAGCCAGCGAGACGTTGAGCGTGCCGGTCAGGTTCACGTCGAGGGCCGCGTTCCACATCGCCCGCAACCCGGGGTCGTCGATCGAGTGACGGGGACATATCCCGGCATTGTTGACGACGATCGACACGTCGCCGATCTCGCGCGCCACTTCGCCGGCGACGGCATGGCAGCCGGCCTCGTCGGTGACGTCGAGCTGGAACCACCACGCCTGACCCCCGGCCTGCCTGATCGCTTCGGCCGTCGCCGATGCCGGCTCGGCGTTGACGTCCACCGCCACCACGCCGGCGCCTGCCGCGGCCAGCCCCTTGGCGATGGCGGCGCCGTTTCCCTGTCCGGCGCCCGTTACGACGGCTATTCTGTCGGCCAGCATTGTCGATCCTCCCTGCGTCTTGCGCTTACTTGTCGAGAAGCATGTGCGGCATCCACAGCGCGATCTGCGGGAAGGCCATGACCAGGCCGAGGCCGATGATCTGCAGCAGGACGAAGGGAATGATGCCCCAGTAGATGTCCTGCATGCGCACGCCCGGCGGGGAAACCGCCTTCATGTAAAAGAGGGACGGTCCCATGGGCGGCGTCAGGAACGACGTTTGCAGGTTGACCGCCAGCAGGATGGCGAACCAGTAGGCGACATCTGCCTTGGCGACGTGATCGCCGAAATCGAGCGAAAGCAGGATCGGTGCAAAGACAGGCAGCACGATCAGGGTGATCTCGATCCACTCGAAGAAGAAGCCGAGGAAGAAAACCAGCCCCATGACGATGATCAGAAGGTGCCAGGGCGAAAGGCCGAGATGCTTGATGTAGTCGGTGACCAGGTGCTCGCCGCCGAGCAGACGGAATGTCAGCGCGAAGACGGTGGCGCACAGGATGATCATGAAGATCATGCCGGTGGTCAGCGCCGACTGGTGCAGCACGTCCTTCAGCGTCGGCCACCAGCCGCGCGTTTCAGCTACCAGCCGCGCCATCAAGCCGCCCCGTGTCTCTGTCGCGGCGGAGTTCGGAATGGCAAAGCGGGTGAAGCTCAGGCCGGCGTAGATCAGCGGCCTGATGACGAAGGCCAGTAACATCGCGCCGGCGGCGCCGACGCCGGCGGATTCGGTGGGCGTGGCCCAGCCGAAGATGATCGAGCCGAGCACCAGGAAGATGAGCACGAAGGCGGGAACGAGCCCGACCGCGAGCGTGACGGCAAGCCCGCTCCATGAGACCGTGCCCGGCAGACGTTTGGGAGGTGGCGCCATGTCCGGCCGGAACAAGCAGATGAGCAGGATATAGGCGAGATAGAGGCCGCCGAGCAGCAGGCCGGGCACGAAGGCGGTCATGAACATGACCCCGACCGACCGCGACAAGAGGTCGGCAATGACAATGAGCATGATGGAGGGCGGGATGAGGATGCCGAGCGTTCCCGACGAGGCGATGGTGCCTGTCGCCAGGCGGACCGAATAGCGTTGGTCGAGCATGACGGGCAATGCCAGCATACTCATCATGACGACCGAGGCGCCAACGATGCCGGTGGCCGCCGCGAGGATGATGCCGAGCAGCGTCACCGCCAGCGCCAGGCCGCCGGGCACGCGACCCAGCACCAGTTGCAGGCTGTTCAGCATGTCTTTGGCGACGCCGCTACGCTCCAGCATGATGCCCATGAAAACGAACAGCGGTATCGTCGTCAGGACGAGGTTTTCCGCAGCACCCGCCCACATGCGCGTGGTGATTGTGTAGAGCTGGATGGGGATCAGCACTCCGGTCAGGATACCGGTGAAGGCGAAGGCGATGCCGACGCCGCCAAGAACGAAGGCGACCGGGAAGCCAGAAAACAGCAGGATCGCCATCGCCAGAAACATGAACAGCGGCAGGTATTCCAGGGACAAGGCCATCAGCGCGCTCCTGCGTTCGCGGTGGTATCGCTGCCGGCAGAAGACAGGATGGTGTTCAAGCTCACGATGATCCTGCTGATGCCTGCGAGGGCGAGCAGGTAGATGCCGAGAGGCAGCATCGCCTTGATGGCGAAGCGGTAGGGCAGGCCGTCGACGGACTGCGAGACTTCGTGGCGGATATAGGACGTCCAGGCGAAGTGGGTGGCGTGATAGCCGACTACGATGCAGAACGGCATCAAGAGCAACAGGCAGCCGAGAAGCTCGATCCAGGCCTGCTTGCGTTCGGACAGCCGCTCGCGCACCAGGTCGATGCGGACGTGGACGTTCTTCACGTAGGCGAGGCCGAGATAGAGCATGATGAGGACGGTGTGCAGGTGCCACTCGCCCTCCTGCAACTGGGTCGACCCGATGTTCATGAAGCGCCGCGTCACCACGTCGAAGATGACCACGCCAATCAGCCCGAGAAGCGCGAGCGATCCGATGCGGCCAAGCCGCTCGAGCAAAGTGTCGATGGCACGGCTGAGCGCCATTAGCGTTGACATGGTTCTCCTCCCCAGGACCACAAGCGACCGGAACCACAAGCGAATGCACTCTTGTCGATCGGTACAGGATTCGTTAATAACAGATGTTTTTGCTATTTTGCAATAGTCGCCGATTGGTGAACACTTCTGACTGCATCCCCACTCGCAGAAGCGATGCAGTCGCAACCGAAGCGGCACCAGACGCGTTGAACGGAGAACAGGACGAAATGTCAAAGGCATTTGCCTCGCAAAACGATTCCACGGACAAGGCGATTTCCTTCAGCGAGGTCGGGAAGGGCCTTTGGGCTTTCACCGCCGAGGGCGATCCCAATACCGGCGTCATCATCGGCGACGACGCGGTGATGATCGTCGATGCGCAGGCGACGCCGCAGCTGGCCGGCAAGGTTATCGAGAAGATCCGCGGCGTTACCGACAAGCCCATCCGCTACGTGGTGCTGTCGCATTATCATGCCGTGCGCGTTTTGGGCGCTTCCGCTTACCGGGCCGATCATGTGGTGATGTCCGATACCGCGCGGTCGATGGTCGTGGAACGTGGCCAGGAGGACTGGGATTCGGAATTCCAGCGCTTCCCCCGCCTTTTCCGCGGCCATGAGAGCATTCCCGGCCTGACATGGCCGACGATGACGTTCGGGGGCCGGATGAGCATCTATCTCGGCAAGAGGCGCGTCGACCTGATGCACCTCGGTCGCGCCCATACGGCGGGCGATATCGTCGCCCATGTGCCCGACCAGAACGTCATGTTCACCGGAGACATCGTCGAATACCATTCCGCCTGCTATTGCGGCGACGGCCATTTCTCCGACTGGGCCGGGACCATCGATGCCATCGGAGCCTTCGACCCGGATGCAATCGTACCCGGTCGCGGCGATGCGCTGGTAGGTTCGCGCATGGTCGGCGAGGCGCTCGATAACACCAAGGATTTCATTCGCTCGACTTTCGAGCCGATCGCGCGGGTTGCGCGCGGCGGCGGCTCGCTGAAGGAGGCCTGGGACGCCTGCCGGGCCGAGTGCGATCCCAAATTCTCGACCTATGCGATCTACGAGCACTGCCTACCCTTCAACGTCGCTCGGGCTTACGACGAAGCCCTAGGGATCGACACGCCGCGCATCTGGACCGCCGAGCGCGACCTTCGGGTCTGGGAGCAATTGAACGGTTAGAGCGAAATGCCGTTTCCCTGTATCGGTATTTCGCTCTAACCATTTGTTTTTGAAGCATGATGTTTTCCGAAAAGTCTGCAACTTTTCGGCATCATGCTTTAGGACAACCGTCGACGGCCTGGATCTGAGAGCCGCGTTCGCCGATTTGAAGACGCTGCTTGCAGAGAGAATTGAAGGCGCGGTTATCCGCGGCCTGGCATCGTCCAGTGGCAGGATGCGGAAGCTGAGGCCGGCGGAACCGACCGCACCAGTTCCGAGAAGAAGTTCCGGCAACTCCAGGCCTGGGGCTATCCGGCCGAGATGCTGCCGGCGCAGGAGTTGCGGCGGCTTGAGCCGGATATCGATCCCGAAGCTTATGGCGAGCGTCCAGTCATCCTCTACCCCAACGACGGCTGGTGCTACGCCACCTCGGGCGTCTCGCCGGCGTTCGGCTGCCGCTCCACGAGGCCGGCGTTGCCGTATTCTCGGCCCTGTACGGCGAGGACATGGCATCTGCCAACGATTTGCTGGACGACATCGTGTCAGGCTCTCCGGAGCACTTCCATGATCTTTGCCGGCACGGCTTCGAACGTATTTCTCACAATCGATGACAGGAGGTCAGCGTATGGCCCAGGGACGGCATTTCCTCCAGATTCCAGGACCCAGTCCGGTTCCGGATCGCATCTTGCGGGCTATCGGCATGCCCGTTCTGGACCATCGCGGGCCGGACTTCGGCAAACTGGGCCACGAGGTTCTGGAGGGATGCAAAGCCGTGTTCCAGACATCCGGGCCTGTCATCACCTATCCAGGCTCCGGAACCGGAGCCTGGGAAGCCGCGATCGTCAACACGCTTTCGCCCGGCGACCGGGTGCTGATGGCCGAGACGGGGCATTTCGCATCGCTATGGTGCAAAATGGCGCGCCGCTGGGGAATAGAGGTCGAATTCCTGCCCGGGGACTGGCGCCGCGGCGCGGAGCCGGAACGCATCGAGGCCGTGCTGGCGGAGGACCGGGTGCACGCGATCAAGGCCGTCATGGTCGTGCACAACGAGACCTCGACGGGCGCCACCAGCCGGATAGCGGATATTCGCAAGGCCATGGATGCGGCCAGCCATCCGGCTCTCTTCCTGGTCGATTCCATATCCGGTCTCGGATCGGCGGACCTGCGCCATGATGAATGGGGGATCGACGTCACCGTGAGCTGTTCGCAGAAGGGGCTCATGCTGCCGCCGGGGCTCGGCTTCAACGCAGTGTCACAGAAAGCGATCGCCGCATCGCGGGAAAGCCGCTTGCCTCGTTCCTACTGGGATTGGAACGATATGCTCGGGCCCAACAACACCGGCTTCTTTCCCTATACGCCCGCCACCAACATGCGGCTTGCGCGAAGCCTTGGCCATGCTGCAGGAAGAGGGACTGCAAGCCGTCTTCGCCCGCCACAAGCGCCTGGCGGCGGCCGCCCGCGCGGCCGTGCACAACTGGGGGTTCGACATACAATGCCAGGACGAGCGGGAGCATTCGCCTGTCCTAACCGCCGTCGTCATGCCCGAGGGGCACGATGCGGACCGGTTCCGGAAGGCGGTTCTCGACAGTTGCAATATGTCTCTGGGAGCAGGCCTGGGGAAGGTCGCGGGCCGGGTTTTCCGCATCGGGCATCTCGGAGAGGCCAACGACCTGACGTTGATGGCCGCGCTGGCCGGTGTCGAGATGGGGCTTTCGCTTTGCCAGGTTCCGTATCGCAAGGGCGGCCTGGACGCCGCATCGACGGTACTGGCCAATACGGTCCCGTCATAACCGGCTATAGTTTCGGCGCATGGTTCACCGGCGGGTTGCGTGACCGTCGTCGGGGTGCTGGCCTCGTGTCGATCCTGTCGGGGAGCTATCGCTGTCGTGAATGCGCTTTTGGCTCTGTGGCCTAGTTCTCGACCCGATGGCAATCGCGATGGCGACGCCATCGTCGATCATCTGAGGACGCCATTCGTCGCCTGCCGCGGGCTGCTATCTCAACACCGGATCGGGATTCGCACGCGACAGATTCGAGAAGGACCCCGAAAACAAGGGAAAACTCTACGTGAATGGGCTCTTCTCGCTGTCGCGCCACGTCAACTTTTTCGGCGATATCCTTTGGGTCAGCGCTTACGCAATTGTCGCTCACACCGTCTGGGCCGCCCTCATTCCGATCTACACGCTTTGTTTCTTTGGCTTTTTCAATGCGCCGGCGCTCGATCGACACCTCGCTGACCACTACGGCAAGCAATACACGGTTTATGCGGCACGCACCAAAATGCTGATCCCGTTCGTCTGGTGATCCGGTGTCAGGGATGCAACGATTTATCTCTCGGCAAGACCAAGAGGAGGCTGCTCGGCAATCCACGCCTTTGCGCCGAACGTGATAGCATCGTAAGTGGCGCGCCCGACAGCAGATCCAATGTCGGTGTGCAAACCTGCGAATTGTTCTTCCGGATTCCCGGCAGGTGCGGCGACAACGATGCAGTCGGTGCCGGTGCCGGTCACGACTTCGCCATGTGGTTTCCATTCCAGCTCAACGAGCGCGACTGTGCGAGCCTGCGCCGCGATCGAAACCGTTTCCACGAACGCCGCCTGCGACAACGGCCGGTCGACATGGACGAGCAGGTTGATCGTTCCCGCGCGATCGTGGAGCGCCGGTGCCGAGCCGACGCGCGCCGCATTGCCAAGCCCCACCGTGGCAAGGCAGGTGGCGGCGGCGAGCCCGACCGATGCTTCCGCGACATGATGTTTGCGGATATCGCGCGAGGTCATGAGATGCACCGCGTCATCCAATCCCGCAGCCGACATCCGGTCCCTCAGGAACTGGACCGGGTCGAGGCCGAGCGGCAGGTCGTCGTCTCTGACGTGCAGCCACGCGACGCTGTTGGCTGAGGTGAAGCCCGGCCGGGTGAGCGACCAGCTCAGCATTGCGTGAGGCCGCGTGAACTCGGCTACAAGGATTGGGCTGTCGCACCGGATCGAGAAGGCTTTCATCGGGCATCTCTCACATGTTGAGATTCCGCGGACAAGACTCGGGACCGACTACGTCTGTCCTTTGCCGCCGGAACAGAAGCGGACGGGAAAGGGGCGTTCGTGACATGGCGGGAGTTCGCCGTTGACAGCGCCTTCCATCGATCGGTAAGGGTTCCCCTGGAGCCGGTTCCGTCGCGAGACGGATGAAAAGGGAACACGGTGAGGCTGGCGACAGCCAAATCCGCGACTGCCCCCGCAACTGTAACCGTAGAG
Source organism: Mesorhizobium sp. 8 (assembly GCF_006351905.1). Lineage (NCBI taxonomy): Bacteria > Pseudomonadati > Pseudomonadota > Alphaproteobacteria > Hyphomicrobiales > Phyllobacteriaceae > Mesorhizobium > Mesorhizobium sp. 8. The sequence continues at coordinate 2,115,051 of NZ_CP040914.1, read as the reverse complement.
CCTCCAACCCACATGCCACTGGTCAGCCTCGCTGACCGGGAAGGCGGACGGGGGCGACGACACGGAAGTCAGGAGACCTGCCTGTTCCAGTCACCCATGCTTGACCACGAGGGGTGGGCAGGCGCGGCCGTCCGTTGCGGTGACACAGTCTGGTGTTGCCGCATGCGGGCGGGCGGAGCGTTGTCCTGTAACGTCCCTGATCCCGGTCCACTTGCGGTTTTTGAAACCGGCATGATGCCGTCGTGCCTTTGAGCCGTTTGGGGGGCAGATTTGAGAAGATTTCTTATTGCGGCTGGGGCGCTGTCTTCGGCCATTTCCACGCAATCGCTGGCGCAGGACGCCCCGACCTCCGGGCCGACACTGCTCGAGCCCATCTACATCAGCACGCCGCTCCGGCGCGAGAGTCCGCTGGTGCGTTCGACTTCGTCGGTGACGGTCATCGATGAAGCCGAGATCAAGAAGTCGGCCGCACCGGACTTGCCGAGCCTGCTCCGGTCATATCCGGGCGTTTCGGTGAGCACCAATGGCGGCATGGGTTCGATTGCCAGCGTTTCGGTGCGGGGAACCAAGACGAGCCAGACGCTGATCCTGGTCAACGGCGTGCGCATTGCGTCCGCTACGTCGGGTGGCGCATCCATCTTCAACATCCCGCTGGATTCGGTGGAGCGCATCGAGATCGCCAAGGGCGCACACTCGGCGCAATACGGCTCCGACGCCATCGGCGGCGTCGTCAACATCATCACCAGACAGGGCGGCTCCTGTGGGGACGACCGCAAAGTCTGCGGCAGCGCGACGGTTGGTGTCATGAACCCGTGGGGTGGCTACACGTCCGGCAACGTGCGGGGCGAGGCTGACGGCCTGACCTATTCGGCCGGCGCCAGCATCATCGGCACGCAAGGCTACGATTTCACCACGCCGGACGCGCCATGGGGTATCCACGAATCCGGCGACAACGGCTTTCTGCAAGGTTCGGCGAACATGTCGATCGCCAGGGATTTCGACTGGGGCCGCATCTATGGCGATGCCCTGGTGGCGCGCGGCAGAACCCGCTACGACAACGCCTTTCCCCTCGACAACCAGCAGTATACCACCACCTTCACCGGCAAGATCGGCACCCGCATCGACCATTCCGAGGACTGGTCCTCGACGGTCGAGCTCTATTCCGGCATCGACAATCAGAGGAACTTCCGCAAGGATCAGCCGGGCGACAGCCGCTTCGATACGAGCCGCTACGGCGTCTTCGCCTCGACCGAAAAGAGTTTCGACACCGGCGGCGTGAAGAACGTCGTCACCGGCGGCGTCGAATCCTATCGAGAAAAGGTGGATTCCACCGTCGACTACGACGTCAACGCTCGCACCGTCTCGTCGGTGTTCGGCCAGTATTCAGCTGAATACGAGGCGCTGCGCATCGACAGCGGCATCCGCTACGACGACAACAGCCAGTTCGGCGGCGTGACCACCTACAATATCGGCGCCAGCTATGAAATCACGCCCGACCTGACCCTGCGATCCTCCTATGCGACGGGCTACAGGGCGCCGACCTTCAACGACCTCTATTATCCGTCGTTCCCAGGCTTTCCGCCGGCGTCGAACCCGAACCTGAAGCCGGAGAAGTCGCGCTCCTGGGAAGCCGGCCTCAACTGGCGGATGGGAGCCGACACGACGGTGGACGTCGCCTTCTACCAGACGATGCTGACCGACGCGATCACGCTCGACCAGAACTTCACGCCCGTCAATGTGGGCCGTGCCCGGATCACCGGCTTTGAGACCGAGCTTTCGCACCGTTTCTCCGACGAATGGAGCGGCAGGGTATCGCTCGATTTGCGCCGGCCGATCGACCGCGACACGGGCAAATATCTGGTCAACAGCGACCGCTTCAAGGCGACGGCGGAAGTCACCTACAGTCCGGCCGAGCGGTTGGACCTGACGGCCAAGGTGCTCTATGGCGCCAGCCGCTACATCTACGATTTCACGCATGAAAGGCTGCCGGACTACGTCACCGCCGACTTCACCGCGCTCTACACCATCGATGCCAGTTCGAGGCTGAAATTCGCCGTCGAGAACATCTTCGACGAGCAATACCAGACCAATCTCGGCTATCGCGCGCCGGGACGGACTTTCGACTTGAGCTTTACGAGGACGTTCTGACGCTCCATGAACGGGGCCGCGCTGTTGGGCGCGGCCTTGAAAGGATGATGATGCCGGAAACAAGGAAAGGTCGAGCGCTGTTCGCCCCGCTGGCGGCGATGCTGGCAATCGCCCACCCTGCGTTTCCTGCGGCTGCGGCGTCCATGCCGCGGCGTGTCGTTTCGATGAACCTGTGCACCGACCAGATGGCGATGCTGGTCGCGGAGCCCGGCCAGTTGCATTCCGTGTCCTTCCTGGCCGCTGATCCCGTCTCCTCGGTGATGGCGCCGCAGGCCGGCCGCTATGCGGTCAATCACGGACAGGCAGAGGAGATCTTCCTCATGCAACCCGATCTGGTGCTGGCGGGGACCTATACGGCCGGCGCGACCGTCGACTTGCTGCGCCGGCTGGGAATCCGGGTCGAGCAGTTCGCCCCCGAAAATTCCTTCGACGATATCCGCGCCAGCCTCAGGCGCATGGGCGACGTGCTCGGCCAGCCGCAGCGCGCCGAGCAATTGATCGCCGACCTCGATGGGCGGCTGGCGGCGGTGAAGGTCGGCGACCACGCCGGCATGACCGCCGCGATCTACTACGCCAACAATTATACGTCCGGTAGCGGCACGCTGATCGACGACGTGATGACGAAGGCGGGGTTGGTCAACATCGCGACGAAGTTCGGTTTTGCCGGCATGGAACGCCTGCCGCTGGAACTGCTGGTGCTGTCCGATCCGGATCTTCTTGTCACCGCCGACCGGAATTATTCGGCGCCGGCGCTGGCGCAACAGGGGTTCGAGCATCCGGCTTTCCGGGCGCAGGCGGCGCTGAGCGGCGCGGTCGATATCGCCTCGCGCTACACGATCTGCGGCGCGCCGTTCACCGTCGAGGCGGTGCGGCTGTTGTCGCAGGGCGCTGATGCCCGCAAGGCGTCTCCGAAATGAGCGACACCCGCCGCTACCATATGGCGCTGGGCCTTCTGTACGCGGCGACGCTCATCCTGTTTTGCCTGTCGCTTCTGGTCGGGCCGGCCGGCATCGGCTTTTTCGACAGCCTGTCGGCGCTGTTTTCGGAGCGGCGCGACGCCATCGCGCTCATCATGCGGGAAATCCGCCTGCCGCGCGCGCTGCTCGGTCTGATGGTCGGCGCGACGCTCGGCCTGTCGGGCGCTGTGCTGCAAGGCTATCTGCGCAACCCGTTGGCCGAGCCCGCGCTGATCGGCGTCAGCGCTTCGGCTTCGCTGGGCGCCGTGCTTGCCATCTATACGGGGCTGAGCACGGTTTTTCCGCTGGCGCTGCCGCTGGCGGCACTGGCCGCGTCCGTGGTAGCCGTCGTCGTCGTGCAGGCGATGGCCGGGGGGCGCGGCAGCGTGCTGACCCTGATCCTCGCCGGCGTCGCCGTCTCCAGCTTCGCCGGCGCCATGACCTCGCTGGCGCTCAACCTGTCGCCCAATCCCTTCGCCGCGCTGGAGATCATGTTCTGGATGCTCGGCTCGCTGACCGACCGTTCGATGACGCATGTGTGGCTGGCGCTGCCCTTCATGCTGGCGGGCTGGGCGGCGCTGCTGACGCTCGGTCGCGCTCTGGACGCCCTGACGCTGGGCGGCGATACCGCCGCCAGCCTCGGCATCGACATGCGCCGCGTACAGTTCCTCGCCGTGTTCGGCACCGCCGCCTCGGTCGGAGCGGCGACGGCGGTCAGCGGCGCCATCGGCTTCGTCGGACTGGTCGTGCCGCATCTTTTGCGGCCGCTGACAGGCGGGCGACCGTCGCGCCTTTTGCCGGCCAGCGCGCTGGGCGGCGCCTCGGTGGTTCTGGCCGCCGATATATTGGTGCGCGTCGTCGCGCCGGAGCGCGACCTGAAGCTCGGCGTGCTGACGGCCATCGTCGGCGCACCGTTCTTCCTCTGGCTGGTCTGGCGCGAGCGGAGGAAGGTGGCATGACGCTGCTCTCTGTTGCGCATCTTTCGGCCGCGCTCGGCGGCAGGCCCGTCCTGCACGACATCTCGTTCGCCGTCGGGCCGGGCGAACTGGTCGGCCTCATCGGGCCCAACGGGGCGGGTAAGTCGACGCTGCTGCGCGCCGTCATGGGGCTGACGCCGGCCACCGGCGGCATCGTTCTCGACGGCGAGGACGGGCGCGTGCTGACGGCAGCCCGGCGTGCCTTGAAAGTAGCCTTCGTGGCGCAGAACCGCGACGTCGCCTGGGCGATGTCGGTTGAAGCGCTGGTGGCGCTCGGCCGGCTGCCGCACCTGCCGCGCCTGTCGCCGTTGCGGGCGGCCGACCGCGCCGCCGTCGATACCGCCATGCGCATGATGGACGTCGAGGCTTATCGTGAGCGCCAGGCGACGGCGCTTTCGGGCGGCGAACTGGCGCGCGTGCTGGCCGCCCGTGCGCTGGCGCAGGAAACGCCGCTTCTGCTGGCCGACGAGCCTGCCGCAGGCCTCGATCCGGCGCACCAGATCGGCCTCATGCGGGCATTCCGGTCACTTGCGGAGCAGGGGCGCAGCGTCGTCGTCTCGACGCACGACCTCGCCCTCGCGGCGCGAAGCTGCACGCGCTTGATCCTCCTCGACCGCGGGCGCGTGGTGGCAGACGGGACGCCGGAGGCTGTCGTGACCGCCGACAACCTCCAGTCGGTTTATCGCGTCAGGGCCTATTTCGGCGAAGTCGAGGGCCGCATGATCGTGCTCCCCCTCGATCTTTCAGAGCGAACCTGAAAGATCGCGACACGCTTCAGCTGTCTGCCTTTCCTTCACGCCAATAGGCAACGGCCAGCTGCTCGCCGGACGAAAGACCGACCGTGTCACGCCAATGGCGGCGGATGGCCTGGATTTCATCGAATTCGGCGCCTGCCCAGCAGAACCGCGTGCGGTCACGGGGAATGTCGATTGCCAGGACGGTGGAGGTAAAATCGGCCGAGCCGGACCGGCGGTCCAGCCGTTCGACCCGGAAGCCGGGCGGATGGCGCAGCGCGATCGCGTCGGCGGTCTTGTCGGCGACCAGAACGACGATGCCTGCAGCCGTCACCGGCAGGCCTTCCAGGATACGGGCTATCGCCGGCAGCGCGGTTTCGTCGCCTGCCAGCAGCATCCAGTCGGCTTGCTTGGCGCTGCGGCCGCCGGGGCCAGCCATGCCGATGCGCATGCCGGGCGCGGCTCCCTTCGCCCAATCGCTGCCCGGCCCGGCCGCCTCGTGAATCACGAAGTCTATGTCGAGGGTTCCGGCGTCGGTGTTGATGCGGCGGATCGTGTATTTGCGCACCGCCGGTTTTCGCTCCTCCGGCGCCGGCTGCACCAGCCCGTCGGCGCCGCGCACCGGCCAAAGCGGTTCCTGGCCCGGCGGCGGGAAGAACAGCCGTACATGCAGGTCTTCGCCCGTGTCGAAGCGGTCGAGATCCTCGCCTTTCAGCGATATCCGGCGCATTTGCGGCGTCAGGTCTTCAACGCGGGTCACCACCATTTCGCGAAAGTCGGAGAACCGCGCGCCGGCCTGGAGGCCCGACCATTCGATGCCGGGCTTTTCCGGATGAGCGAATTCGAGGACATGCGAGGCGAGGAAGCTCGCGAGGTTCTCGAGCTGCGACTGGCTCGGCGCCCTTGCTTCGAGGGACAGTTCGATGTCGCCCGCGTGCAGCCTTGCCTCGCCGGCGCGGATATGTGCGACGACCACGTCTTCGACATCATGGATATCGATGTCGTGCTCGACCATATGATCGCGGAGAGCCGTCAGGACGGCCGAAGGATTGCCAAGCCTGATCTTTGCCTGCGCCGATATCATGGCTGCCTCTTTCTCTCATCTGTATTGGCTGAAGCGCCTGGGTCGGACGGCACGACGAAGAGACGGCCACTGATCGTCTCGACGGAAGCCGAGGCGCCGTAGACCTCTTTCAGCATGGAGGCCGTGATCGCCTCGGACGGCACGCCGGCGCTGTGGAGCCGACCGTTGTTGAGGACGATGACGCTGTCGGCCCAGTGCGCGGCAAGCGTCAGGTCGTGCATGACCAGGACCACGGCCGCGCCTTCCGCGGCGAAGGACCGGACAAGCTGCATCACGTCGTATTGCCGGGCCAGATCCAGCGCGCTGGTGGGTTCGTCGAGAAAGAGCAGTGGCGGCGACAGTGCGATTGTCTGGGCAAGGCTGACGAGCTGCCGCTCGCCGCCGGACAGGCGGTCGAGCGGTCGCAACGCAAGTTCGGCTATACCGACCCGACGCAGGACCGCGATGGCGCGCTTTTCCGCGTCAGCGCTGTCATGTCCCGCCTGCAGGGAGACGATGACGCTTTCGATCACGGTCAGCTCGGCGGCCGGCGGAACCGTCTGCGGCATGAAGCCGATGGTGCGCGCACGGTCTCTCGACGACAACGGCCGCAAGTCGTCGTCGCCGAATTTCACCGTTCCAGATGACGGCACGATCCGGGCGAGGGCCTTCAGAACCGTGGACTTGCCGGCACCGTTGGGGCCGACGAGCACGGTCACGGTTCCGGCCGATATCGGCGGCAGGGTGAGGGCGCGCACCACCGGCCGTGTGCCGTAGGCGACGGCCAAGCCGTCGACATGAAGAGCCACGCCCCCGCTCATGGCGTTCGCCTGTGGCGGCGAAGGACGAGCCAGACGAAGCCCGGCAATCCGATCAATGCCGTGACGATGCCGATCGGCAGCGTGATGCCGGGTATCGCAAGCTTCGAGGCGATGGAGGCTGCCGAGACCATCAGGGCGCCCGTCAGCAGGCTGGCGGGCAGGAAGAAGCGATGATCCTCGCCGACGATCATGCGGGCGACGTGCGGCGCGACCAGTCCAACGAAGCCGATCACGCCGACGAACGCGACGCTGGCGGCCGCCAGCAGGCTGGCGCGAAGCAGCGCCAGGAGACGCAGGCGACGCAGGTCGAGGCCGAGGCTGACGGCCCGCTCCTCGCCCAGCCGCAGCGCGGTCAAACGCCAGGAGGACGCCAGGGAAAACGGCGCCAGGCCGATCAGGACGACCGCCATGATCGGCACCACTGTCCAGTCGGCGCGGGCAAGCGAGCCCATGGTCCAGAAGACGATCTGCTGGAGCGCGTCTGCGGAGGCGACGAACTGCACCAGCCATAGAAGCGCGCTGGCGGTGAAGCCCAGCGCGATGCCGAGCAGTACCATCGTCTCGGCGCCTGCGTCGCTGAAGCGCGCCAGAAGCTGCACCAGCAGCAGCGAACCCATGGCGAAGACGAAGGCGTTGCCGGCGACGAGCCACGACCCCGGCAGCCAGGAGGAGCCGAGGCCTGTGGCGATCGCCAGCGCAGCGCCGAGCGCGGCTGACGTCGACACACCGAGCGTGAAGGGCTCGGCGAGCGGGTTGGCGAGCACCGTCTGCATCTCCGCGCCGGCCAGCGAGAGGGCCGCGCCGACCAGAACGGCGATAAGGGCGACGGGCAGGCGCAGCTGCCACAGGATCACTTCCTGCGCGGCGGTCAGTTGCTTGAGACCGAGCATGGACCCCAGCGCGTCGAGAGGCGGTATGGCGGCCGGGCCGGAACCGAGATCGACGAGAAAGCAGGCGGCCGTGGCCAGTGCCAGGAGCGCGATCCACAGCAGCCGGCGCCGTTTCAGACGCGCATAGGCCTGGAGAGCCGCCGCCGAGGGATCGAGGGATTGCACGGTCGCGCTCACCGCTCGACCCAATAGGTGCCCGTCATCGGCACCGGCAGGAAGTCGCGGTTGATGGCGTCGATCGTCGCCTGCGGGTCTAGGTCGGCGAAAAGATCCGGGTGGAACGCCTTGGCCAGGAATTCGATCATGGCGATGTGGGCGGGGGTGTCGTTGAACATATGCCACAGGGCGAGGGCGCGCCCCTGCCGGACCGCCGTCAACTGCGACAGGCCCGGATTGGCGAGCAGCTTGTCGAACGAGGCTTTCGCGGCTTCCGGCGACACATCGGGACCGAGCACCAGCCCGCCGCGCGCGGCAAGGTGCGCGCCGCCGGTGGCGACGTAGACATCCGGGTCGTCGGCGATCAGCTGTTCCAGGCTGACGTCGCCATAGAGGCCGGGCACATGCTCGAGCGCGACGTTCCTGGCTCTCGCCAGCTCGATCATGTCGTTGAAGACGCCGTGGCCCGGCGTCGGGCAGCAGGGTATGCCGCCGGCATGGACGTGCATGAAGACGCGCGGCGGCTTCGGCTTGGCCTTCGCCAGACGGTCGCGGACCAGATCGAGATGACTCTGGTAAAAGGCAGCGAAGGCGTCGGCACGCGCCTCGGCGCCGATCGCCCGGCCGAGTATCTTCAGGCTTGGCAGCGAATTTTCGAGCGGATGGGAAAAGAAATCCACCACGATCACCGGAATATGAAGTTCTTCCAGCAGGGCCATCGAGCGCCTGGTCGGCGCGGCCTCGGCGTCGTAGAGGCTGAGCACCACGAGGTCCGGCTTCAGCGTCACAATGGTTTCGACGGGCAGGCCGTCGGCCGCGTTGCCACCGATGATGGGAACAGCATCGATCTCCGGAAATGCCTTTGCCCAGTCGCCGTATTGGACGGGATCGAGCTTGAAATCGCCGCGCCATGCGACGAGCAGCGAGGCGGGTTTCGGGTGAAGAAGCCCCAGCACCGGCAACTGTCGGCCCGCGCCCATGACGATGCGCCGGGCCGGCGCATCGAGCGTCACCTTGCGGCTCATGACGTCGGTGATTTCCACCGGTGTCGCCTGCGTTGTCAGCGTGAGAGAAAGCAAGGCCAGCACGACAAGTATGGTCATGCTGCAAAGCCGCAGGCCTGGCGGAAAACCGCCGGGCCTCCGAGACGTTATACTGCGAACGCAAGTCACCATGTGTATTTCAGGTTGGCCGTGATCGCGCGGCCGGCGCCGTAATTGCAGCTTCCGCCGGTCAGGTTGAGGCAGTGCGAGACGTATTTCTCGTCGAACAGGTTGGTCACGTTGACGCGCAGCTTGGTTCCCTCCATGTCCTTGTCGAGCGCCCCGAAATCATATTCGGCGCCGATGTCGACGAGCGCGCGGGCAGGGATGCGCAGTTCTGGTTTGTAGGTACTGTCGGTCTGGTAGGACGACTGCGCCCTGACACCGGCGCCCAGCGACAGACCGGGCACGAAATCGGGCCGGTAGGTGACCCACAGCGAACCCTGATGCTCCGGCAGGCGCAGCATCTCGCGGCCGAGCTCGGCCTTGTTGTTCGACTCCAGAACCTCGGAATGCGTATACGCATAGGAGGCCAGAATATCGATCGAAGGGATCAGTTCGTATTTGCCTTCGATCTCGAATCCCTGCACTCGCTGCTTGCCGGTCTGGACGGAGAACTTGCTGTCGGCGGGGTCAGGTGTGAGCGCATTGGCGATATCCATGGAAAACAGCGATACGCCGATCATACCGCGCCCTTGCACAGGTTCGTATTTGACGCCGACCTCGAACTGTTCGGCGGTCTGCGCCACGAACGGGTTGCCCAGGCGATCCGAGCCGAGCAGCGGCAGGAATGCGGTGGAATAGCTGACGTAGGGCGCCAGTCCGTTATCGAACAGATATGTGATGCCGGCGCGGCCGGTCAGCTTGCCGTCGTCCGTATTGACCGTCGTATCGGTCAGCCGGTTCAGGCTGTCGATTTCGGACCGGTCGTAGCGCAGGCCGAAGGTGCCGATCCAGTTGCCGTAGCGGACCTGGTCCTGCGCATAGACGCCGACCTGTTGCTGGTGTTGCAGGCCGGAGCGCGTGACCGGTGCCGTCGGATAGTCGAACCCGTAGCTGGGGTTCAGGTAGTCGATGGGCGGGACGTAGGTTCCCGGTCCGGTATTGCCGAACTCGGTGCCCGAAGTCGCGCGCACGTAGTCGATGCCCATCAGCAGCGTGTGGCTGAGGTCTCCGGTGTCGAAATGGGCTTCGGCCTGGGTGTCGACCGTAAAGGCCGTCAACTCGTCGTCGGAGATGGCCGTGACGCGATCGAGACGCGATCCGGTTGGCGTTCCAGGGAATGGATAGGCGAAGGCCGGATTGACGAGAACAAGGTCCATGTGCTGGTCGGCCGCCGCGTAGCGCAGGTTCTGGCGTACGGTCCAGGTTTCGTCGAACCGATGCTCGAACTCGTAGCCGAGCGCGTAGAAATCGCGCACGGACGAACCCCAGTCCGGATCGCCCAAGAATACGTCGCGCGGGATCTGGCCGTAGGGGTTGGGCAAAAGCGTGCCGCGCGCCGGATAGAAGCGCGGGCTGAAGACCGGATTGTCGTGCTGATAGTAGCCGTAGACAGTGAAGGTGGTGTCGTCCGTCGGCACCCAGCTTATCGACGGCGCCAGCATGATCTGCCGGTCGACCTCATGGTCGATTTGCGTGTCGAGGTTCTTGCCCAGTCCGATGAAGCGGTAGAGGAATTGCCCATCCTCGGTCAGCTTGCCGGTCATGTCGACCGCACCCTGGATGCCGCCGAAGGCGCTTGTCTGCAGGGAAACTTCGCGGTGGGTTTCTTCCTGCGGACGCTTGCTGACGAGGTTGACGAGACCGCCGGGCAGCGAGCGCCCGTAAAGAACCGAAGCAGGCCCCTTGATGACTTCGACACGATCGAGCGCATAGCTGTTGACCGACGGCGTCGCATAGTTGCTGGGATCGCCCGGCAGGGTGAGGCCGTCCAGCCAGTTCGTCGAATACAGATTGAAGCCGCGAACGTAGAGCCAGTCATAGCGGATGTCGGCGCCGTTGGGGTCCGCCTGCAAGCCCGGCGTATAGCGCAGCGCCTCGGCGACGGAGTTCGCTCCCTGCGCGTCCATCTGGTCACGCGTCACCACATTCACCGCCTGCGGCGTCTCGATCAGCGGCGTCGCCGTCTTCGAGGCGGATTTGCTCTTCTTGGCGACGATGCCCTTGACTGTACCGGTGCCTTTGCCCGCATCGGTTCCGTTCGCCGATTCGACTACGACCTGTTGCAGCTCGGTTTCCGATGGCTGCTGCGCGTGCAGGCTGCCCGCGGTCAACAGAACGGCACTGGCGGCGGACGCTGCGAGACAGGCATTCAGACGGGAAAAATTCATATCGCCCCACTAAACATGATATTTAAAGTCATGTTAAGTGGGGTCGTAACGGACGATAGGCCACCGGGCAACGGCTTCGCCTTTGCAGAAGCGTCAAAGTGATTTGCGAGCGAAGCAGATCGTTGGCTTCCCCGGCGGTTAAGGGAAAAATGTGATGACGGAACAACAGCCGGAACGGATCATGCGTGTCGGAGATCTCGCGAGCCGGCCGGGCGTGAGCGTCGATGGACCTTCCCTGCATGGGGACGCAACGCTTTTTCGCGGCGCCTTCTGGAACAAGGAACTGCGTCATGGTCTTTTCGTTCATGGCAGCGATGTCGTCGAGGACGAAGGCTTCACCGCGCTTTCATCACAGCAGGCGGGCTTATCCTGTGTCTTCTTCCTGGAAGGCGATGTCGAAGTGCGCATCGGCGATCGCGATCTTCGCTTTCGAGGCAGCGGAGCGCTGCATGACGCCCTCGTCATACCCAGTGTCCGGGCGGAAAGCTTTCGCCGCCGTTCCCCCGGTCGGCAGAGGATCAAGCATCTCGTCGTGTCGGTGACGCCCGAATGGCTGGAAAGCGACGGTCTCGAGGGAGCCGACGATCCGCGCCTTGCCGTCAGTTTCGCCAGCGATCACCTTGCCAGCCATGCGTGGCGGGTTACGTCGCGCGCGGCTGAACTCGTCAACAGGCTTTTTCTGCCGGGTCCGCGTTCATCACGCATCGGCGAGCTTTATGCCGAAAGCGCGGTCGTGGAGATCGTCGCCGAAGTCCTTGCTGCCTCGAGCGGCGAGGGCCTCCCGAGGAAAAGCGCTACGCTGGCGCCGCGCGAGCGGGTCCGCCTGTCACGGGCGTGCGACTTCATCGCGGCGCATGAAGGCGAATGGCCGAGCGTCGAAGCCGTGGCCCGGCAAGCTGGCGTCAGCGCCAGCGGCCTGCAGCGCCTGTTCCGTTCGGCGCACGGCCTGAGCGTCTTCGAATACATGCGTCTCGCACGGTTGGAACGCGCCAGGGACATGCTCGGCGCTGGTCAATGCACCATCCAGGAAGCCGCCTCGCTCTCCGGCTATTCCAGTGCGGCCAACTTCGCCACGGCGTTTCGCCGGCAGTTCGGGGCGACGCCGAAGCAGGTGCTCGGCGAGGCGAGACCATGAACCCGCTTGCCACGGTCGGGCGCCGTTTCCTGAAAAATACGCCATTGAACGGGCGTATTAGTTGAGTGTATCTGTCCACAAATTTTGCGAACGGACGTTGCCGATGAGATCTACCGCCATCCTTGCATGGGCCTTTCTGGCTCTGACGACCGTGATCGCGACGGCACAGGAGGTTTCGCCGAATCCGCCCGCCGTCGTCGAGCCGGCGGTCCCATCCGTGTCGCAGGCTCAAGCCACAACGACCCGGCGCGAAACCGTGCGGCAGGCAGGCAGGGACGGCGCGGACAGTGTTCCCACGGCGCTCCTGCCGCACAACCTTTCACCCTGGGGTATGTTCATGAACGCCGACATCGTCGTCAAGGCGGTGATGATCGGCCTCGCCTTCGCCTCCCTGGTCACCTGGACGGTGTGGCTGGCCAAGACGCTGGAACTGTTCTTCGCCCGGTTGCGAACGCAGCGCGCCGTGAGCCGCATCGTCCACGCCCGGACGCTGCAGGATGCGGGCGCGGCGCTGGCGATGGGAGGCGGTGCGGCAAGCCTGTTCGTCCAGGCCGCGCGGCAGGAAGTCGACCTGACCGCGCCGGTGCTCGACCACGCCGGCGGAGACGGCCTGAAGGAGCGCGTCGCCTCGCGGCTTTCGCGCATCGAGGCGCAGGCGACGCGGCGTATGACGCGTGGCACCGGCCTTCTGGCGACGATCGGATCAACGGCGCCGTTCGTCGGCCTGTTCGGCACCGTCTGGGGCATCATGAACGCCTTCATCGGCATTTCCGAAGCCCAGACGACGAACCTGGCGGTGGTTGCGCCCGGCATCGCCGAGGCGCTGCTGGCGACGGCGCTGGGGCTGGTGGCGGCGATCCCGGCCGTTGTCATCTATAACGTCTTCGCCCGCGCCATCGCCGGCTACCGCCAGGTGCTGGCCGACGCCGCCGCCGGCGTCGAGCGGCTGGTCAGCCGCGATCTCGATTATCGCGCCGTGCCGGCCCGTTCCATGGCCGCCGAATAGGGAGAACCGGAATGGCCGCACGGATTCGCGAAAGCGTCGGCGACGACCTGGAGGAGACGCACGAGATCAACGTGACGCCCTTCATCGACGTCATGCTCGTACTTCTTATCATCTTCATGGTGGCGGCGCCGCTGGCGACCGTCGATGTCAACGTCGACCTGCCGGCCTCGACCGCGGCCGCCACGCCGCGCCCCGACAAGCCGGCCTTCCTGACCTTGAAGAGCGACCTCACGCTTTCGCTCGGCAACGAGACCCTGCCGCGGCAGGGCTTTGCCCAGGCGCTCGACAGGATCACCGGCACCGACAAGGAAACGCGCATCTTCCTGCGCGCCGACAAGGCCGTCCAGTATGGGGAATTGATGGAGGTCATGAACCTGCTGCGCGGGGCCGGCTATCTCAAGGTCGCGCTGGTCGGCATCGAGAGCCTGCCGCCGGAAGATGCCGTAAACCCATGACGGCTGACCCTGCCGAGATCGCGCTGGCGAAGCGCTCCCTTTTCAAGGACGCCGGCCTGTGGCTGGGCGCGGGCGCGGTCGTTCTCTTCGCGCATGCGGCCTCCGCCTACCTGCTGCGCGACTTCGACCCCGTGCCGGAGCACGCTGCGCTCGAGCAGGCGATGGAGATCGACTTGGCGCCGCTTCCCGTCTCGGTGCCTGAGGCCGTCCAGTCCGAGGCGCTTGCGCAGGAACAGCCGCCGGAAACGATCGAGCCGATGGAAGCGGCCGAGGCCGTCCAGCCGGAGCCGGAACAGGCGGTGGAGACGCCGGCGGAAACGGCGCAGCGGGCCCAGCCGGAAACCGTGCAGCCGGTTACCGATGAAGCCGAGCCCGAGCCTGTGGAAACCACCAACGCCGAACCTGAGGAGCCGGAGTTGGTGGAAGAGGAAACCGTTGCTGCGGTGACCCCGGAAGTCGCCATACCCTTGCCGCAACCGCGCCCCGAACGACCGGTCGAGGAGAAGGCCGAACCGTCGAAGAAGAAGCCCGTGCGCAGGAAGGCCGAGACCGCAGACAAAAAGGCGAAGGAGGCCGAGCTGCCGAAGCGGAAGGCGACGCCACCCGCATCACAGGCTTCCGCGGCATCGCGGGCACCGACTATCGATCCGTCCCGCTGGAACAGCGCGGTGCGTGCCGCCATCGCGCGACGGGCGGGTGCCGTACGCGGCATGCGCGGAACCGTCCGGGTGAGCTTCGTGGTCAGTTCGTCAGGCGCGATCGTCTCGGCCAGCGTCAGCGGCTCGTCCGGCGATGCGCGGCTGGATCAGGCGGCATTGCGCATGGTCCGTTCGGCGCGCGTCCCGGCCCCGCCCGCCGGCCTTGGCGGCTCGCGCCACGCTTTCGCGATCCCACTGAGCTTCCGCTGAACCGCTGCCGTTCGAACCTCGCTCTTGGGGCGTGCCTGGCGTCGGAGAAGCCAGGCTCATCCGCTACGCCCGGCCTTCCTCTTCGTCATCGCCGAGCACGCTTGACGGATCATCGGATCACTTCCGCGATCCTGCGCGCCGAAGATCGGCCGCCTATTTCCAGAGCGGGTAGCTCGGCGAAAAAAGCTCGGCGACCGGTGGATGTTGCCAGCTGCGGTCCGGGTATTTCGCCACAAGGCCTTCGAACTGGGCCTGCGCCTGTTCGCGCGCCTTGACGATATCGAGGCCGGCGAGCTTGCCGTCCAGCATGGAGAGTCGCCCGTCGACGAAGGTCGCCTGCGTAACCTTGCCCGAGCCGCCCACCACCAGCGTCGTGACGGGATCGACGCTCGGCGTCAGGTAGGGGTCGTCGAGGCGGAAGACAGCGATGTCGGCGCGGGCGCCGGCGGCGAGCCGGCCGAGGTCGGTCCGGCCGAGCGCCTTGGCACCGCCGAGCGTGGCGGCATCGAAAAGCTCGGCCGAGCGCACCGCGTCCGACTTCTTCTCCGCTATGCGGCAGGCGATCAGCCCCGCCAGCAGGTTCATCAGCATGTCGGGTGGGGCGGTGTCGGTCGCCATGCCGATATTGATGCCGAGTTTACGATAGGAGGCGAAGGAGTTGAGCACGCTGCCCATGCGTGCCGAGACGAGCGGCGAATGCGCCAGCGACACGCCGTTGTCGGCGTAGAGCCGCAAGTCCTCGGCCGTCGCATAGGTGCCGTGCGGCGCGATCAGCCTTTCGCCCAGCAGACCATGGTCGGCCATCCAGCGCGGGCCGGTCGCGCCGTGCAGCTTGCGCATGACGTCCAGTTCCATCGCACCCTGCGCCATGTGCAGCCGTGCCCGGCAGTTGAGGTCGCGGGCGGCGGCCATGGTTCTCTGGAGCAGTGTCAGCGTGCAGGTCTCGACGCGGTCGGGCGCCAGCATGCCGTTGACGAGGCCGCCATGGTTTCCGTGCCGGCGCTCGATGAAGGCGATGGCGTCGGCGAGGCCGCTGAGGCCCTTCTCCTCGTCGAACACCGGCTCCATGCGGCCCGGCCCTTCCAGCACCATGCCGCCGGAGCGGTAGGCGGGGCTCAGGAAAACGCGCAGGCCGAGATCGCCGGCCGCGTCGGCGGCGGCGTCGAATTCGGCGACCGTCTCGGCCCATTGGCGGTAGTAAAGCGAGGCGATGGGGGCTGCCGTGGTGATGCCGTTGAGCAGCAGCAGGCCGAAGGCGAAACGCTTCTGGAAGGCCAGTTCGTCCGGCGAGTACATTTCGTACGGCCCGCGCTCGACATAGGAACGCGGCCAGATGCGGCCTTTGGCCCAGCCCGGCTGGTTGTCCGTCACCAGAAGATAGGTGTCGAGATCGGACAGCGCGTCGAGGTCGATAAGACCGGGGCTGATGAGCGCCGTGCCGAAGTCGATGCGCCGCGCCACCTTGCCTTCGAAGCGCGGGCCGGCGTAGACGACCGCGCCGCCGTCGATGACCAGTTCGCCGTTCGGCACCAGATGGTGCGTGCCGTCGCGGTGGGCGAGCAGCCATGCGGCGGTGAGCAGGGTCGGCCCTTTCGGTCGTTCTCCCAGGACGAGGTGGCGGGAAGGATCAGAGGTCATGGCGCATCCGAACGGGAAAAAGAGAGCCGGCCGACGCCGCCATGGGTATCGGCATCGGCCGGCGAATGACAAAAGAGCGTTTCAAGGGTCGCTGAAACGCTCTTTCGCCAGGCTCGGGAGGAACGTCGAAGCTATTCGGCCATCTGCGTCAACCAGTGACGCGGCTTGTTGTCGGCGCGGAAGTCGACGCTCTTGATCTTGTCGAGCATCGCCCAGGCGATCGGCTGCTGGTGCAGCGGCACGAGCATGACCTTGTCCTTGGCGATCTTCAGGGCCGCCGCTTCCAGCGCCAGGCGCTTTTCGGTGTCGGGTTCCTGCGCCGCCTGCTGGACCAGCTTGTCGAGTTCAGGCTCCGACCAGCCGCCGTAGTTGGAGACGCCCATGGCGCCGTTGCGGGTCGACAGCACCTGCGACAGCAGAGAATAGGCGTCGAGCGTCGGCTCGTTGGCCCAGCTGAGATTGAAGACGTCGGCCTTGCCGGTGGTGCGCTTCGGCTGCTGCACGGCGCGCGGGCCGATGTCGATGGTCGGCTGGAAGCCGCCGCGCTTAAGCATGTTGGCGATGCCCGAGCAGATGTCTTCCTCGTTGATGCTCTCGTCGTTCATGCACAGGTAGGTGAAGGCGAGGTTTTCCTGGCCGGCCTCGGCGAGCAGCTTCTTGGCCTCTTCCGGATTGGGCTTGTCGTAGGTGTCGAGGTCCTTGGCGTAGCCCGAGATTTCAGGTGCGATCAGCGAGCCGGAGGGCCGCGCCAGCCCGCGCATCACCTTCTTGTTGATGAGGTCGCGGTCGATCGTGTCCCGGAAGGCCTGGCGTACGCGGATGTCATTGAACGGGCTGGGACGTCCGTCCTCCAGCTTCTCGCGGCGGTTGAAGCCGATGAAGACGGTGCGCAGCTCGGTGCGGTTCTTGACGACGATGCCGGGCGAAGATTGCAGGCGCGGAAGATTCTGGATCGGTGCGGAATCGATCAGGTCGATTTCACCCGACAAAAGGGCTGCGACGCGCGTCGCAGCCGAGGTGATCGGCAGGAATTCGATGCGGTCGAGATTGTGTTTCTTGGTGTCCCACCACTGGTCGTTGACGACCAGCACGGTCTTGCTGTCCGGCACGCGGCTTTCCAGCTTGAACGGGCCGGTGCCGTTGGTGTGGAGGGTGGCATAGCCTTCGACCTTGGTGGCGACGTCGGTCGGCTTCTCGCTGTCGTGGTCCTTCAGCCACTTGCCGCTGAACATGAAGATGTTGGTCATGTCGTTGAGGAACAGCGCGGTCGGCGCCGAAACGCCGATGTCGACCGTGTAGTCGTCGACCTTCTGGCAGTCGACGAAGAGGGGGATGTTGCCGCGCAGTGGCGAGGTCGGGTCGGTGACGCGCTTCATCGAGGCGACCACGTCGTCGGCGGTGAAGTCGCTGCCGTCATGGAACTTGACGCCCTTGCGCAGCGTGAAGCGCCAGCGCTTGCCGTCGATCAGCTCCCACTTGGTCGCCAAAGCGGGCTCGATCTTGAAATCCTTGTCGTAGCGCACGAGCGCTTCGTAGATGTGATTGAGGAAGGCGAGGTTCGACGTCGACGCCACCGAGTCCGGGTCGAGCGAATAAATGTCGGCGCGGCTGCCCCACTTCAAAGTGGCCGCGTTGGCCGAGCCGAAAGCGGGGGCCGTGATGGCCGCAGCCAGCAGCGCCGAGGTGATGAATTTCTTCAGGCGGGACATGCTCTCTCCCTCATGTCGTATGTCGCTGCGCGACCGATGTGCATTTTCCGGCGGGATTATGGGAGCCGCCATTTCTATTGTCAACGACATTGTCGACATTTAAGGTGCCGAACATCGACATTGAATTCGCCTGCCGCTGCACAACCGAGGGTATCAGCCATGGATGGACTTCTCCTGCTTCACGGAACGATCGTCACCGTCGACGGGACGCGTCGCATCATCGAGGACGGTGCGCTGGCGACGGCCGGCGACCGGATCGTCGACATCGGCACGGCGGCCGAGCTGGCACCCCGTCACGCCGGCAAGAAGGTCGTCGATTGCCGCGGCAAGCTCATCATTCCCGGCCTGATCGACGCGCACGGCCATGCCGGCCATTCGCTGATCCGCAGTATCGCCGCCGACACCAACGCGCTGTGGATGCGCATCGTCACGCCGATGTACTACCACTATGTGACGCGTGAATTCTGGTATGCGGACGGCCTCGTCTCCGGCCTGGAGCGGCTGCGCGCCGGGGTGACGACGGCGGCCTCCATCATCACTTCCATGCCGCGCAGCGACGATCCGGTCTTCGCCATCAACCACGCTCGCGCCTACGCGGAACTCGGCTTGCGCGAAATCGTCTGCGTCGGTCCGGCCGGCCTTCCCTGGCCGCAGTCGGTGACGCGTTGGGACAGTGGCCGTCCCGAGCGGCATTCGGTTTCCTTCGAAGAGATGATTGAGGGCGCCGAGGCGGTGATCGAGACGGTGAACGGCAATGCGGACGGGCGCATCAAGGTGTTCCTGACGCCGTTTACCATCGTGCCGTCGGTCGAGCCGTCCAACGCCTCGACGCCGGACTGTGCCGTCAACCTGACGGCGGACGATCGCATGCAGGCCCGCCGCGTGCGCGAAACGGCGCGCAAATGGGGCGTTCGCATCCACTCCGACGCCTTTGCCGGCCAGATCCGCATGGCTTTCCAGGACAAGGAAAACGCGCTGCTCGGCCCGGACGTGCACCTCCAGCATTGCTGGGGCATCTCGCATGAGGAGATCGACATACTGGCCGAGACGGGCACCTACGTCACTCACGCGCCGCCCGGCCGCTCGACGCCGATCCTGCAGATGATGGCGAGGGGCGTGCCGGTCGCCATCACCTCGGACGGCGCCGCACCCAGCCGCCATTTCGACATGTTCCAGATCGCCAGGACCGCGCAGGCGACGCAGCACCTGCTGCACAACCACGACCGCTACCACCTGCCGCCCGGCAAGGTGTTCGAGATGATCACCATCGACGCCGCCCGCGCCATCGGCATGGACCACGAGATCGGCTCGCTGGAGGTCGGCAAGAAAGCCGACATCGCCATCGTCGACATGCGCAAGCCGCACCTCATGCCGAACTGGATGCCGGTGCACCGGCTTGTCCATCAGGTTCTGGGCAGCGACGTGGACACTGTCATCGTCGACGGGCGCGTCCTCATGGAGGCGGGCACTGTGCTGACCGCCGACATGGGCGAGGCGCTGGAATTCGGGCAGGCCGAGGCCCTGGCGCTGGCCGAACGGGCCGGCTTGCAGGCGCACATGCACGATCCGGGCTGGGGGCAGCTGTACCGGACCTTCAGCGAGAAAGTGGTGCCACCCGTCCAGCCCGCTGTTTGACACGGCAGTCCGATTTTGCCGCCAAAATACAGGAAAAATTGTCTACGATTTAGTTGACATCGATTTTGACCGCGCCTATCATCGGTGCAGTTGGACGGAGGCATTGGTCCACGAACGGCGCTTTCCCGGAGGAGAACCGAGAGCGCTTTGAACCAGGCAGATGATTGCGCCTCGGCCCGAGGAGAGTTGCGATCGCGGCAGCGGAAAGCTGCCGCCGGTCGTCTATTCCATGCAGGCAAACCGAAAGAGACCTCCATGCAAGGAGGCGAACCTTCCAGAAGCGGAGCTAACCGAATGCTGAAACAACTCGGCCTGGCGGCCACACTGGCATTGAGCCTGGTTCTTCCCGGCCATGCGGCGACCCTCAAATGGGGCGCCTCGCACGACATTTTCTCGCTCGACCCCTATTCCTACGGGGACAGTTTCACGCTCGCTTTCCTGAACCATGTCTATGAAGGGCTGGTCCGCTACGACGACAAATTGCAGATCGAGCCGGCGCTGGCGACGTCGTGGGAGACGGTGTCGGACACGGTGTGGCGTTTCCATCTGCGCAAGGACGTCAAGTTCCACAACGGCGCCGACTTCAACGCCGATGACGTGCTCGCCTCGCTGAAGCGGGTGAGCGACCCGGTTTCGCCGCTGCGCGGCAACCTGCCCGCCTACAAATCCTCCACCAAGGTCGACGACTATACGGTCGATATCGAGCTGACCGGTCCCTATCCGCTGCTGCTCAACGACCTCACCAACATTCACATCTTCGACGCGACCTGGCTGAAGGACAACGACAGCGAAAAGCCGACCGACGTCGGCGCCAAGATCGAGGGCTATGCGACATACCACACCAACGGCACCGGTCCGTTCATGCTCGAAAGCCGCGTTCCCGACTCCAAGACCGTGCTGGTGAAGAACCCGAACTGGTGGGACAAGTCGCAGTCCAACATCGACCGCATCGAGTTCACGCCCATCGTTTCGGCTGCAACCCGCGTCTCGGCGCTGCTGTCGGGCGAGGTCAACTTCACCGACAACGCGCCCTCGCAGGATCTGCCGCGGCTGGCGGCGCAGCCCGGCCTCAAGGTGATGGAGCGCACCGACCTGCGCACCATCATGATCGGCTTCAACCGCAAGCCGAAGCTCAACAACGGCGACGACAACAAGTTCAACGACCTGCGCGTGCGCCAGGCCTTCGCCCATGCACTCGACCACAAGCTGATCCAGCAACGCATCATGCGTGGCAAGTCGCGCACCGCCGGCGAGATCGTGGCGCCCGAGATTCCCGGATATTCGGCCGATCTCGACACGCCGCTCCCCTACGATCCGGACCTGTCGAAGAAGCTTCTGGCGGAAGCCGGCGCCACCGACATGCCGTTCACCATGGTGTGCACGACCGACGCCTACGTGAACGAAGAGGAATTGTGCCAGGGCATCGTCAACATGCTGACCCGCGCCGGCTTCAAGCCACAGCTCGACATCGCGCCGGTCGCCCTGCAGGCGCCCAAGCGCACCGGCGGCAAGGCCGACGTCTACCTGATCGGCTGGGCGACCGAGCCGATGCTCGACGCCTATTCCATCCTGGTGCAGATGATCGAGACGCGGTCGGCCAATGCCGGCGTCTTCAACTGGGGCGGTTGGAGCTATCCCGACATCGACAAGTTGATCGTCGCGGCCTCGACCGAGATGGACCGGACGAAGCGGCTGGCGCTCGAAACCAAGGCGCTCGGCATGGTCAAGGACCAGATCATCATGCTGCCGCTGCACCAGCAGCCGATGGCCTGGGTGATGTCGGACAAGATCGACAAGATCGCGCAACTGCCGGACAATAAGGTTCGTAGCTGGCTGACGCATATTTCCGAGTAGCAACGACGGCGGTCCGGGCCACGGTGCCCGGACCAGCCGGAAATTGGGAGCATCCCATGCTGGTCTTCATCGTCAGGCGCCTGATCAACTCGGTCTTCGTGATGCTCGCCGTCGCGATGCTGGCCTTCCTGATCTTTCAGATGGCGGGCGACCCCGTCGAGATGATGGCGAACGAGCAGACGTCGCAGGCCGATCGTGCCGCGATGCGCGAGCGTCTCGGCCTCAATGACAGTCTGCCGACACAATATGTGCGTTTCGTCGTCAACGCCGCCAAGGGTGATTTCGGTATCTCCTACCGCAACGGCCAGGACGTGCTGCACCTGATCGGGCAGCGTTTCCCGGCCACGTTCGAACTGGTCATGGTGGCGACGCTGATTTCGCTTGTCGTGGGTATCCCGCTCGGCGTGCTGACGGCGATCCAGCGCGGGCGATGGTATGCCGAGGGGTTGCAGTTCGTGTCCATCGTCGGCGTCTCATTGCCGAGTTTCGTCGTCGGCATCCTGCTCATCCTGGTGTTTTCGGTCATCTTCGGCTGGCTGCCGGCCTTCGGGCGCGGCGACGTGGTCAAGATCGGCTGGTGGTCGACGGGCCTTTTGACACCGTCCGGCCGGCAGGCGCTGATCCTGCCCGCCGTCTCGCTGTCGCTCTACCAGATCACGCTCATCATGCGGCTGGTACGGGCCGAGATGCTGGAAGTGCTGCGCTCCGACTACGTGAAGTTCGCGCGGGCGAGGGGCATCACCCGCGCACGCATCTACTTCCGCCATGCGCTGCGCAACTGCCTGATGCCGGTGGTGACGATGACGGCCATGAACGTCGGCGCGCTGATCGCTTTCGCCATCATCACCGAGACGGTGTTCCAGTGGCCGGGCATGGGCATGCTGTTCATCCAGGCCGTCACCTTCATCGATATCCCGGTGATGGCGGCGTATCTGTGCATCATCTCCTTCATGTTCGTCGTGCTGAACATGCTGGTCGACATCGCCTATGCGGTGATCGATCCCAGGCTGCGCACCGCTTAACAGGATGGTTGGCCCATGACCGCCGAAGTCTCCGAAACCCCGCAGAAAATCCGCCCCGCGCGTCCGTCCCTGTTCAGGCGTATCAGCGCCAGCGACCTGTGGTGGTCGTTCACGCACAGCAAGACGGCGATGGTCAGCACCCTGCTGCTGGCGCTGTTGATCCTGACGGCGGCGCTGGCGCCGCTGATCGCCCCGCAGAACCCCTATGACGGGGCGCAGCTCGATATGTGGAAGGCCGAACTGCCGCCGCTGTGGCAGGCCGACGGCGAATGGCCGTTCCTGCTCGGCACGGACACGCAAGGGCGCGACATGCTGTCGGCCATCCTCTACGGCACGCGCATCTCCATTGTCATCGGCATCGCCTCCGTCGCGCTGTCGCTGGTCATCGGCATGAGCGCCGGCCTGGTGTCGGGCTATTTCGGCGGCTTCATCGACAACCTGCTGATGCGCATCGGCGACGTCACCCTGTCGATCCCGACTATCCTCGTCGCCATCCTCGTTTCCACCGTGGTGCGGCAGATGCTGCCGCCGGACTTGCGCGAGGTCGGCGCTTCGGCGGTGCTGGTGCTGGCCATCGCCCTGTCGGCCTGGGTGCAATATGCGCGCATCGTGCGCGCCCAGACCATCGTCGAGGCCGGCAAGGACTATGTGCAGGCGGCAAGGCTGATCCATGTGCCGGCGCGCCGCATCATGGGCAAGCATATCCTGCCCAATACGCTGACGCCGATCCTCGTCGCCGCCACGCTCAATTTCGGCATGGCCATCCTGACGGAAGCGACGCTCTCCTTCCTGGGCATCGGCATGCCGCCCAGCCAGCCTTCGCTCGGAACGCTGATCCGCATCGGCAACCAGTTCCTGTTCTCCGGTTCGTGGTGGATCGTGCTGTTCCCGGTCATCCAGCTCTGCCTGCTCGTCGTCGCGGTCAACATGCTCGGCGACTGGCTGCGCGACGCCCTGAATCCGAAACTGAGGTAGAATAAGCGTGACCAGCCTTTTGCTCCGCAACGTCCGGCCGATGGCCGGCGCGAACTGCGACATCCTCGTCAAGAACGGCAAGATCGCCGGCCTCGGCCGCTTCGAGCCGGAGCCCGGCATGGCGGTGGAGGACGGCAGCGGCGCCATCGCCATCCCCGGCCTGATCGACGCGCACACCCATCTCGACAAGACGACATGGGGCATGCCCTGGCACGTCAACAACCGGGCGGCGGTGTTGCGCGGGCGCATCGATTTCGAGCGCGAGCATCGCACCGAGATCGGTATCGATCCGCACCGTCAGTCCATGCGCCACGCCATCGGCCTGGCGGCGCACGGCGCCAGCCATATCCGCAGCCATGTCGACATCGACACCACGCACGGCCTGTCCATCGTCGAAGGCGTGTGGAAGACGCGCGAAAAGCTCGCCGGCATCATCGACATCGAGATCGTCGCCTTCCCGCAGTCGGGCGTCATGGTCATGCCGGGTACCGTCGAACTGCTCGATGAAGCGCTGCGGCAGGGCTGCGAGGTGCTGGGCGGCATCGACCCCTGCGGCATCGACCGGGACCCGAAGGGCCAGCTCGACGCACTCTTTGCGCTGGCGGTGAAGCACGGCCGGCCGATCGATATCCATCTGCACGAGGTCGGCGACCTCGGCGCCTTCACCATGGAACTGATGTTCGAGCGCATCCGCGCCAACGGCATGCAGGGTAAGGTCGCCATCAGCCACGCCTTCGCGCTCGGCATGAACGACTATCTGCGCGTCGGCCAGCTGATCGAGGAACTGGCCGCCCTCGACGTCGCCATCCTCACCACCGGCGCGCCATCGGCCACGGTGCCGTCGATCATGCGGCTCAAGGAAGCCGGCATCCGCGTCGGAGGCGGCTGCGACGGTATCCGCGACACCTGGGGGCCGTGGGGCCAGCCCGACATGCTCGACCGCGCCAAGGTGATCGGCATGAAGAACGGCCTGCGCAGCGACAACGACCTGGCGCATCTGCTGTCGGTCGTCTCGCAGGGCGGCGCCGACGTCATGCGCATCGAAGGCTACGGCATCGCCGAAGGCTGCAACGCCGACTTCACCCTTCTGACCGGCGAGACGCTGGCCCATGCCGTCGTCGACGTGGCGCCGCGCCCGCTGGTGGTCAAGGGCGGCCGCGTCGTCGCCCGACAGGGCAAGGCCGTGGTGGACATGCCATGAGCGCGACCGGCCCCGATACCCTGCCGCTGGGCCGCCGGCCCGAAGGGCGCACGCTTTTGACGGCGAGCTGGGTGCTCGGCCACAAGGACGGCGCCCATCGGCTGTTGCGCAACGGCGAGGTGGTATTCGAGAACGGCGAAATCCTGTTCGTCGGCCACGGCTTTTCAGGCGAGGTGGCGCGCCGCGTCGACTTCGGCGAGGCGCTCGTCAGCCCCGGCCTGATCGACCTCGACGCGCTGTCGGACCTCGACACCACCATCCTCGGCATCGACCATCATCCCGGCTGGGCCAAGGGCCGCGTGTGGCCGCGCTCCTATATCGAGCGCGGGCCGTATGAAATGTATTCGCCCGACGAACTGGCGTTCCAGAAGCGGTTCGCCTTCGGCCAGCTTCTGCTCAACGGCATCACAACGGCAGCGCCCATTGCCTCGCTGTTCTACCGCGAGTGGGGCGAGACGGTCGCCGAATTCGACGCCGCCGCCGACGCGGCCGGCGAACTCGGCCTCCGAGTCTACCTCAGCCCCGCCTACCGCTCCGGCGGCATGGTGCTGGAGGAGCCCGGCCGCATGGAGCCGGTGTTCGACGAGGCGCGCGGCCTTGCCGGGCTCGCAGACGCCATCGCCTTCATCGAACGGCAGGACGGCCGCCATGGCGGGCTGGTGCGGGGCATGCTCGTTCCCGACCGGGTGGAAACCTCGACGCTCGGCCTGCTTGAGCGCACGGACGCCGCCGCTCGCGACCTCGGCTGCAAGATTCGCCTGCATATGGCGCAGGGCGGCATGGAAGTCGATACGGTGCGCAAGCTGCATGGCTCCACGGCACCCGTATGGCTGGCGCGCGCCGGGCTGCTGAGCGACCGGCTGATCGCGCCGCACGCCACCAACGCCACCGAAGAAGACCTCGGGCTCTATGCCGAGCACGGCGTCTCCATCGTCCATTGCCCGCTGGTTTCGGCGCGTGGGGGCAGCACGCTCAATTCCTTCTCCGCCTGCCGCAAGCGCGGCATCAACATCGCCATGGGCACGGACACCACGCCGCCCGACATGCTGATGAACCTGCTGGTCGGGCTGATCGCCTGCCGCGTCAACGACCGGGCGCCTGACAGGATACGCTGCGCCGACCTGTTCGACGCCGCGACGCTCGGCGGGGCGAGGGCGCTCGGCCGCGACGACCTCGGCCGGCTTGCGCCCGGTGCCCGCGCCGACATCGCCGTGTTCGGGCTGGACGACGTGGCGATGGCGCCCTCCATCGACCCGATCACCACGCTGGTTGTCGGCGGTTCGGGCAAGGTCACGCGCGCCACCTTCGTCGATGGCCGCGTCGCCATGCTGTCCGGCAAGGTCGCCGGCATCGACATGGCCGCCGCGCGCAGGCAGGCGCAGGCGCAGTACGACCGCCTGATCGCCAAGTATCCCGAGCGAAGCTGGGGCAATCCCCCGGTGGCCGAAATCTTCCCGCCGAGCTATCCGATAGAGGACGACGCACATGGGTGAGACAGCCAGCGAGCCGATCCTTCAGGTCCGCAACCTCAAAGTCGAGTTTCCCGGACGGCGCGGCGTGGTGACGGCGCTGTCGGACGTCGCGCTGGATATCCGGCCGGGCGAGATCCTCGGCGTCGTCGGCGAATCGGGCGCGGGCAAGTCGATGACCGGGCTGGCGATCCAGGGCCTGCTCGAATATCCGGGGCGCATCGCCGAAGGCGAAATCCGTCTCGGCGGGCGGCGCATCGACAATCTCGACGACCGCGCGCTGGAAAAGATCCGCGGCCGCGAGATCGGCGCCATCTTCCAGGATCCGCTGACCTCGCTGAATCCGCTGTTCACGGTCGGCGCGCAGCTGGAGGAAACGATCCGCCAGCATCTCGGACTCGGCAAGGCGGAGGCGAGGGAGCGGGCGGTCGCCTTGTTGCAGGATGTCGGCATTCCCTCGCCGCGCGAGCGCGTCGACCAGTATCCGCACCAGTTCTCCGGCGGCATGCGGCAGCGCGTGGTGATCGCGCTGGCGCTGGCCGCGTCGCCCAAGCTCATCATCGCCGACGAGCCGACGACGGCGCTGGACGTGTCGATCCAGGCGCAGATCATTTCGCTGCTGCGCAAGCTGTGCAAGGAAAAGCAGACCGCCGTCATGCTGGTGACGCACGACATGGGCGTCATCGCCGAGGCGGCCGACCGCGTGGCGGTGATGTATGCCGGCCGGCTGATCGAGATCGGCCCGGTCGAGCAGGTGCTGCGCGCACCCGCCCATCCCTATACGCGCGGGCTGATGGCCTCGATCCCGACGCTCGGCGCGCGTGTCGAACGCCTCAACCAGATCGACGGCTCGATGCCGCGGCTGGACGCCATTCCAGCTGGCTGCGCCTTCAACCCGCGCTGCACGTCGGCCGGGCCGCGCTGCACGCGCGAACGGCCCGAACTCGCGCCGGTCGGCCACGGCATGAGTGCGTGCTGGCTGAACGCGGGAGGGATCGCCTGATGACCACGACCAAAACGAAACCGGCGCTGACCGTCGAGCATCTCGTCAAGACGTTCGACGTCTCGGCGCCCTGGCTCAACCGGGTGATGGAAGGCAAGCCGCGCCAGCTCCTGCAAGCGGTCAACGACATCAGCTTCGCCGTTCCGGCCGGCGGCTGCCTCAGCCTTGTCGGCGAGAGCGGCTGCGGCAAGTCGACGGTGGCACGGCTGGTGACCGGGCTGCATAAATCCGACAGCGGCGAGATCCGCTTCGCACCGGGCCGGAGCGGCGCGCCGCTGTCCGCCCAGATGATTTTCCAGGACCCTTATGCCTCGCTCAATCCGCGCTGGCGGGTGAAGAACATCATCGCCGAGCCGTTGCGCGAACTGAAACTGCGCAAGACCGCCGCCGAAATCGGCGACCGGGTGGAGGAACTGCTCCTGACGGTCGGCCTGTCGCCGTCCGACGGGGAAAAATTCCCGCACGAGTTTTCCGGTGGCCAGCGCCAACGCATTTCCATCGCGCGGGCGCTCGCCAGCGAGCCGGAATTCCTCGTCTGCGACGAGCCGACATCGGCGCTCGACGTCTCCGTGCAGGCGCAGGTGCTGAACCTGATGCGCCGGCTCCAGGACGAATTCGGCCTCACCTACCTGTTCATCAGCCACGACATGAGCGTGGTGCGCCACATGTCCGACCGCATCGCGGTCATGTATCTCGGCCGCATCGTCGAGGAAGGTGACACCGAGACGATCTTCGCCGATCCGCGCCATCCCTATACGCAGCTGCTGTTGCAGACGATCCCCAACATCGAGGAGCCGAACCGCGACCGCGTCGTCGTGCCGGGCGAAGTGCCGAGCCCGCTCAAGCCGCCATCCGGCTGCACCTTCCATCCGCGCTGCCCGCTGGCGACGGCGCGCTGCTCGGCCGAGGTTCCGGCGGTGCGCACGCTTTCCAGCAACACGCGTGTCGCCTGTCACCTGGTGGAAGACGTGCCGGTGCCGGCCTGATCCTCAGGCGGAGAAAGCCAGGGCTGCCCTGAGGTCGTTGGAGGGGCGGCGAATCTCGTTGAGGTCGAGTTCGGACTCCACATGCTCCAAATGATGCTCCATCAGCCGGATCGCCTTTTCGGCGTCGCCTTTGGCGATCGCTTCGACGATCTCGGCGTGCTCGTCCGGCCCGCAGTTGAAGCGGTTGTTGTTGCGGTAGACGGCGGTGATGAGCGAGGTGCGCGCGATCAGGTCGCGCATGGTGCCGAACAGGAAGTCGGAGCCGACGATTTCGGCGAGCAGCAGGTGGAAGCCGCCCGACAGCTTGATGATATCGGTCGTCATGTCCTTCTCGTTGGCGAGCCTCTCCTTGGCGACATGGTTGCGCAGCCGGGTGAGGTCGGCCTTGGTGTTGGCCTCGCAAAGCCGCTCGACGACGCGGCGCTCGACGCAGCGGCGCACGTGGAAGACGTCCTTGGCATCGTCGACCGACGGCTGGCAGACAAAGGCGCCGCGGTTGGGGATGATCGTCACCAGCCCGTCGCGCTCGAGGGCGACCAACGCCTGGCGCACGCGCGCGCGGCTGACGTCGAAGATGGAGGCAAGCTGCTCTTCCTTGAGCTGGACGCCGGGGCGCAGGCGCCGCTCGGCGATGGAGAGCCAGACGCGCTCAACGATCTGCTGTGTCGATATTTCGATTCGCTCGGTCATTTCCGTCTCCGCCGTGATGCAGACAAGCGTCATGGGAAAATAAATGTCAATCGGCAGCGCTCGCAATTTTGAGAGCATTATTGTAGACAATAATATAGGTTTATTGTACATAAAATCAAATCGTATCGGGAGCCGCCACATGGAGTTCGATTTCACGGCGCTGGAGCCGGAAGGCCGGTATCGGCTGCTGACGAACTTCGTCGGCCCGCGCCCGATCGCGCTGGTGACGACGCGCTCGGCCGCCGGCCACGACAATGCGGCGCCGATGAGCTTCTTCAACGTTTTCTCGCACGATCCGCCGATCGTGGTGCTGGGCATCCAGCCGCGCCTGAACGGCGACGAGAAGGACACCGTCGCCAATATCCGACGCACTGGCGAATTCGTCGTCAACATGGTGGACATGGCACTGTCGCAGCAGATGCTCATTTGCGGGCTCGGTTTCGGCAGCGAGATCGACGAGTTGAAGATGGCCGGGCTGCGAGCCGGGGCGTGCAGCAAGATCGGCGTCAGCTATGTCGCCGACGCGCCCTGCTCGATGGAGTGCCGGGTGGAGCGGTTGATCGACTATCCGCGCCGCGTGCTGGTGCTCGGCGAAGTGGTCAATATGCACGTCCGGCGCGACTGCCTCGACGCCGAGGGCCGCTACGTCAATCCCGACGTCTACCAGCCGATCGCCCGCCTGCACGCCGACAACTACATCACCTCCGACCGCCAGCTCGTCCTGAAGGCTCCGCCGATCAGCGATTTCGCCAATCCCCCCGCCAGCCGGCGGCGTTGAAAGATTTGCCCGTGCATATTCTTCTCATCAATCCCAATTCCACCGCATCCATGACCTCGCTGGCGCACGAAAGCGCGCTGCGCGTGGTGCAGCCGACGACGCGCGTCAGCGCGGTCAACCCGCAGGGGACGCCCGTCAGCATCGAAGGCGCCGCCGACGAGGCGCTGTCGGTTCCCGGCATGCTGGCCGAAATCCGCAAGGGCGAGCGCGACGGCGTCGATGCCTATGTGATCGCCTGCTTCGACGATCCGGGCCTGCACGCGGCGCGCGAAATCGCGCGCGGACCGGTGATCGGGATCTGCCAGGCCGGCATCCAGGTCGCCATGACCGTTAGCCGGCGGTTTTCGGTCGTCACCACCTTGCCGCGCTCCATTCCCATCATCGAGGAACTGGTGAGCGCCTACGGTGCCGAGCGCCATTGCCGCAATGTGCGCGCCATCGACCTGCCGGTCCTCGGCCTGGAGGAAGACCCCGAGCGCTCGGAACGCCTGCTGGTGGCCGAGATCGCCAAGGCGAAGAAGGAAGACCGCGCCGAAGCCATCGTGCTCGGCTGTGCCGGCATGTCGGCGCTGTGCGAGCGGCTGACGCTGGCGACCGGCATTCTGGTCATCGACGGCGTGACGGCGGCGGTGAAGTTCGCCGAGGCATTGGTCGGCGCCGGTTACGCGACCTCCAAGGTCGGCGGCTATGATTTCCCAACCGTCAAGACGCCGGTCGCGCTCCACAAGGACATGGTGCGCGATTCGGCTTAACGGACGGCTGGCGCGTCGGGTCAGCGCCCGGTGCTCGCCAGCAGTCCGCGCCGCTCGGCATACCGCTTGAGGATATCGGCGGTGTCGCCGCGCGTCGGCGGCGCTTGCAGGTCGGCCCTTACGGCAACGGCTTCCAGGTGTCGCAGCATCAGTTCCTCCGCCGCGCTGGTGTCGCCGGCCTGCAAGGCCGCGATGATGCGCTCGTGCTCGTCCACGGCGCATTCGGAGGAATGGTCGCGGGCGAAGCGGGCGAGGATCAGCGAGCCGCGCGAGACGATTTCGCGCACGAAGCGCGTCAGTGACGGCGAGCCAGTCAGTTCCGCAAGCAGGATGTGGAACTCGCCAGCCAGCCGGATCGACGCCGGCCCGCCGACGGACTGCGCCTGCTTT
Source organism: Mesorhizobium sp. 8 (assembly GCF_006351905.1). Classification (NCBI taxonomy): domain Bacteria; kingdom Pseudomonadati; phylum Pseudomonadota; class Alphaproteobacteria; order Hyphomicrobiales; family Phyllobacteriaceae; genus Mesorhizobium; species Mesorhizobium sp. 8. The sequence goes on along the minus strand of NZ_CP040914.1, from coordinate 2,084,324 downwards.
TCCTGCTCCACATGGGCGCGAAGCCGGCCGCAATCCCGCTCGCTGAGTTGGCCTGCCAGCCGGTGCACGACCTCCGCTTCGAGCATGCGCCTGAGCGCGAAGATGTCGCGCGCATCCTCCGCCGTCGGCTCCGATACGGACGCGCCCTTGTTGGCCTGCAATTCGATCAGGCCGTCGCCGCGCAATTGCTGAAGTGCTGCGCGCACGCTGGTGCGGCTGACGGCGAACTGTTCGGCGATCACGTCTTCCGAAAGCTTGGTTCCGGGCCGGAGCGCCTGTTCGAGAATCGCTTCGCGCAGGGCGCTGTAGACGAGATCGGCGCGGCTCTGTTTCGGCTCCACGGCATCGGCTCCGGCTGCTTGGCCACGGGACTGGAGAATCGGCTTGGCCACCCATTCGAAATCACAATAGCAGACAATTTTCAAAAGGCGGTGTTGCCGGCTGCACGCCATTATTGTACACAATAGATGTGTGCATTCGTGACAGCCAAAGAATGCGAACGAAGGGCGCACGCAACGGTTCAAACGGGAGGAACTTCATGAACAAGAGCCTATTGTCGGCAAGCGCTGCGTGCGCACTGGGCCTGCTCGGCGCGCTGGCGCCGGCCGTTTCCCACGCCGATACGCTGGACACGGTCAAGCAGCGCGGCAAGCTGATTTGCGGCGTTTCGCTGGCCACGCCGGGCTTCGCCGCGCCCGACGACAAAGGCCGCATGGGCGGCTTCGACGCCGACATCTGCCGCGCCGTCGCGGCCGCCGTCTTCGGTGACGGCGACAAGGTGGATTTCGTGCCCACCAACATCAACACCCGCTTCCAGGCCCTGCAATCGGGCGAGATCGACGTGCTGTCCAGGCAGACGACGCAGACCTTCTCGCGCGACGCCTCGCTCGGCCTCGATTTCGGCCCCGCCGTCTTCTACGACGGCCAGGGCCTGATGGTGCCGAAGGACCTCGGCGTGTCCAGCGCCAAGGAACTGAAGGACGCGGCGATCTGCACGTTGCCCGGCACCACGACGGCGCAGAACCTCACCGATTTCTTCGGCGCGCAGGGCGCGAAGTTCGAGATGGTGGTGTTCGAGAGCCCCGACGAGAACCGCGCCGCCTTCTACAGCGGCCGCTGCCAGGCGATCTCATCCGACCGTTCCGACCTAGCCTCGATCCGCGCCGTCGCCAACAATCCCGACGATTACGTGGTGCTGCCGGAGACGATCTCGAAGGAGCCGCTGGCGCCGGCCGTCCGGCAGAACGATTCCAACTGGCGCGACATCGTTTCCTGGACGGCATGGATGCTGATGGCGGCCGAGGAAAAGGGCATCACCCAGGCCAATGTCGACGAGAAGCTGAAGAGCGACGACGCCGAGGTGCAGCGCATGCTGGGCGTCACCGACGACCTTGGCCCGATGCTCAAGCTCGACAAGGCCTGGGGCTACAACGTCGTCAAGGCCGTCGGCAACTACGGCGAGGTGTTCGAGCGCAACCTGGGCGAAAAGACCAAGCTCGGCATGACGCGCGGCCCCAACACGCAGTGGAACAAGGGCGGCCTGCTCTACGCTCCGCCGTTCCGCTGAAGACGCCGGCTTGCGCCCGCCTCGCGCGCGCAGGCCGCCCTCGTCAAATCCTTCCGGCGGCGGTGTCGCGATGGCATGGATCAATGACGCGCGCTATCGCGCGGTTTTCTATCAGGTGCTGGCGATCGCGGCGGTTGCCGCGCTCGCCTGGTCGATGTTCGCGACCGCCAGCGCCAATCTCGCAAAGCAGGATATCGCCACCGGCTTCGGCTATCTGTCCAGGCAGGCCGGCTTCGTCATCAGCGAAGCGGCCATAGACTACAAGCCGACCGACAGCGTCGGCCGCGCGCTGCTGGTCGGCATCGCCAACACCGTCAAAGTGTCGCTGCTGGCGGCGCTGTTCGGAACGGTCGTCGGCTTCGCCGTCGGCATCGGGCGCATGTCGCGCAATCCGCTGCTCCAGCGGCTGATGTTGTCCTACATCGAATTGCTGCGTAACGTGCCGCTGCTGCTCTACCTGCTGTTCTGGTACGCGCTCATCATCAACGTGCTGCCGCCGGTGCGCTCGGCGCTGACGATCGGGCCGCACGTCTATCTTTCCAACAGCGGGCTGGCGCTGCCGGCTTTCTCGCTCGACGGCGGCTGGGCGATGCCGCTGGCGGCGCTCGTCGTCGGGCTCGCCATGGCGTTCGTGGTGAGGCGCGCCTCGCTCAGGCGGCGCCTCGCCACCGGCCGGGTCAATGCCGGCGGGTGGATCGCGCTGGCCGTCGCCGTCCTGCCGCTCGCCGCCGTCTGGCTGGCGGGGGGGCTCGCCGTCAGCTGGGACATTCCCGAGGCCGGCCGTTTCCGTATCACCGGCGGCGCGCAGGTGCGGCCGGAATTCGTCGCGCTGCTGTTCGGGCTGGCGCTCAGCGTCTCGGCCACCGTCGCCGAGATCGTGCGCGCCGGCGTCCAGGCGGTCGGCAAGGGCCAGTGGGAGGCGGCCAGCGCGCTCGGCCTGCCGCGCCGCCGCACCATGCGCCTCGTCGTGCTGCCGCAGGCCATGCGGCTGATGGTGCCGCCTTTGACCAACACCTATCTCACCGTCTTCAAGAACAGTTCGCTCGCCATCGCCATCGGCTATCCGGACCTCGTGATGGTGTCCAATACGGTGATGAACCAGACCGGACAGGCGATGGAAACCATCGCCATTTTCATGGCCGTCTATCTCGGCCTGTCGGTCGCCATTTCGCTCGTCATGAATTGGTACAACCAGCGCGTCGCGCTGAAGGAGCGTTGACCGTGACCGATCTTCCCCTCTCGATGGATCGGCAATCGCCGCCGCTGCGCCGGTCCGGCTGGACCCGCACCTGGTTCGGCACGCCGCTCAACAGCGCGATAACGCTGATCTGCGGCGCGGCGCTTCTGTTTCTCGCCAAAGAGGCGATCGGCTGGCTTTTCCTGCATGCCACCTTCGAGGGCACGCCGGAGACGTGTAAGGCGGTGTCGGGCGCCTGCTGGCCGTTCCTGACGGCGAAGCTGCGCTACATGCTGTTCGGCTTCTATCCCTACGAGGAACAGTGGCGGCCGCTGGTGGCGCTTCTCCTGTTTTTCGGCGGCGCGCTGGCGTCTATGGCGCCGAGCCTGTGGGGCAGGGCGCTGCTCGCCGCCTGGGCGTTGGTGCTGGTGCCGGCGCTCGCCGTCCTGATGGTCGGCGGCGTGTTCGGCCTCGCCTACGTGCCGACGACGCAATGGGGCGGCCTGCCGCTTTCCTTCATGCTGGCCTTCATCGGGCTCGCCATCGCCCTGCCGCTCGGCATCGGACTCGCGCTATCGCGCATTTCCGCCATGCCGGCGATCCGCGTCCTGGCGATCGGCTTCATCGAGATCGTACGCGGCGTGCCGCTCATCAGCATCCTGTTCATGGCGACAGTGATGTTGCCGCTGTTCATGCCGGACGGCGTCACCATCGGCAAACTGCTGCGCGCGCAGGTCGCCATCATCATTTTCGCCGCCGCCTATATCGCCGAGATCGTGCGCGGCGGCTTGCAGGACGTGCCGAAAGGCCAGGCCGAGGCCGGCTCGGCGCTCGGCCTCGGCTACTGGCTGGTGATGCGCAAGATCGTGCTGCCGCAGGCGATCAAGAAGGTCATCCCGCCGCTGGTCGCGTTGTTCATCGGCTTCTTCCAGGACACGACGCTGGTGACGATCATCGGCCTCGTCGATTTCCTCGACACGGTGCGCTCGGCCATGCGCGATCCGGCCTGGCAAGGCATCGCCGTGCTCGAAGGTTACCTCTTCGCGGCCGCCGTCTATTTCGTCTTCAGCGCGCTGATGGGCGCCTACAGCCGCTTCCTCGAACGCCATTTCAGGACGACGCATGACTAGCACCATAAAGGTTCTCCGCAATGTCGAGACGTAGTCGCCTATGACGCGACGGATTTCGTCCATGGCGGCGGCCGCAACCGCAGGGTCATGCCGGCTTGATCAGCATCTATTGCCATTCTGGTGAAGAGCCGATCGCCAAGGGCCTCATTCTGGCATAGGGGAACAATATTCAGTAACCCAATGCCAGCCCGTCTTTTCTCTGGTCGGAGCCACCGATCAGGACGCCGCGTTGATGGTCGATCCAGACAGCCTGGGCGCCGCCCAGAGGGGTCGTGGCCGTCTCGACCTTGTGCCCGGCCTCGGTCAAGTAGCTGACGACTTCGGGAGGGACATTCGCCTCCACTTGAACCAGATCGCCATAGCCAAACATTCGCGGTGCATCGATTGCCGCCTGAAGGTCCAACCCTTCTTCAAGAAGGCCGATCAGCAAGGCTGCATGCCCCGCAGCCTGATATTGTCCGCCCATGACGCCGAATGGCATCACCACTTTCTTGTTTTGCATCAGCATGCCGGGGATGATCGTATGCATCGGCCTTTTGCGGGGCGCCAGGCAGTTCACATGCATGCTGTCAAGATTGAAGCTGGTGCCTCGGCATTGAAGCATCACGCCGCTCTTAGGGGCCAGAATCGTCGAGCCGAAGGGGACGAAAAGCGAGTTGATGAACGAGACCGCAAGCCCGTCCTTATCGACGACGGACAGGCAGATTGTGTCTGTCTCCCAGGGCGCGATCTGCGCGAGCGCTTGCGGAGCGGGCGCCTGGCAATAGTCACGCACGGCCCTGACCGACCCTTCGGAGAGAAATTCTCCGATGCTGATACGCATCGCCTCGGGGTCGGTAATGCCCAGGTTGCGCAGATGGTAAGCCTGTTTCGTCGCCTGGATATACAGATGCGCGCGCAGCTTCGGATCTTTTGCGTCTTTCCACGGAGCCCAGTCCCCGAGAGCCGCGAGGATGAGAAGTGCGGTGGCGCCCTGGCCGTTGGGAGGACATTCCAGGAGATCGTAGCCGGCAAACCGACCTGACAACGGTGTCACGAAATCGGCAGCCTGGGCGGCCAGATCGTCTTGGTTCTGCGGGCCTCCCAGCGCCGTGAGCGTAGCGACGATGTCGTCCGCGACGGCGCCGTCGTAGAAGCCGGCCCTACCCCTGCGGCCGATCTCCCGAAGCGTGTCCGCCAGTTCGGGCTGCCGATGGGTATCCCCGCAGCGCGGCGGTTTCCCGCCCGGAAGGAACCGGGCGCTTGTGACCGCATTGCGCGCCAGCCTGCCGGCGTGCTGCGCCCAATCATGCGCGACGCGAGGGGCGACGGCATAGCCGTCCTGCGCTCGGTTCGCGGCCGGCTCCATAAGCGCGTCAAGCCCGAGCTTGCCGAACCTTTCATGCAATCGGCACCAGGCGTCGACCGCGCCAGGGATGGTAACCGCCAGCGGGTCGTTGTCGGCGATCGCGGTCAGCGAGCGCCTGCCGGCGGCTTCCAGGGATGCGCCGGCAGCGGAGTATCCCGATCCGTTGATTGCGATCGGTTCCTCGCCCGGCCGTGCGACGATCGCGAAACAGTCGCCGCCGATGCCCGTCATCGCGGGCTCGACAACGCACAGCATCGCGCTCGCGGCAATGGCCGCGTCGATCGCGTTGCCGCCCCGCCGCAGCACCTCGATACCGGTCAGCGAAGCGTCCGGGTGCGACGTCGCGATCATCGCATTGGTGCCGTATGCGGCAGACCGCCCTTTCAGAAAATCCCTCGCCATCAGGTGCTCTCCCCCTCGTTTTCGTCTCTGGTCGTGATCGGCGGTACTTCCATGCCTGCCGTCAGGAACGGAATGAGGTGCGCGATCGCGGCTTCCGGATCGGACATGTTGAGATCGTCGCCCAGCAGCCGCTGGAGCCGACCGCTGTCGGCGCGGACATACATCATCGCTCCGAAAACGCAGGCAAGTCGCCAAAACAAGTCCTCACGCGACAGGTCGGGACAGGCACGTTTGAAGGCATCGACGAACCGGCTCGAAACCGGATCGTACAGTTCGTAGACGATGCGCCGAACTTCCGGAGACGGGTCCACGGAGGACCTGCCGGACAGCTTCCGGAACATCTCCGCGCCGGGCGAGGTGCTGGCGCGGAAGGCAGGTTCCAGGAATGCCCGCAGGACCTCGCCGACGGCCGGCCGGCCGGCCGAGCGCGCCATCAACTCTTGCAACAAGGCCTCCCGGTCCGCGTTGACCGGACCGACCCGCCGCTCGAACACGGCGCGGAACAGCCCTTCCTTCGACCTGAAGTAGTAGTTCGCGGCCGCAAGGTTCACGCCCGCCTCGGTCGTGATGGTCCGGAGCGACACGCCGTGAAATCCATGCTCGGCAAACAATCTTTCCGCCGCATCGAGGAGGCGATCCTGGGCATCCGGCCCTGCTTCGTTTGGGTGCATCACATTTCCAAACATATGATTGAAACGAACGTTTGACACACAAGATACAATCTGTAATGTCAGGCCAACCTGCCACGGTCAAGTGGCGTCGACGGGAGAATTTGCATGGGCCGATATGTAACGCTGACCTCCAACTCCGGGCAGGGCCGGCCCGACGAGGCGGTGCTGAGGCCGATTACGGACGACAGCGTCAAGGAATTTACGGCCGAGCACATTGAACTCGGCGAGGCTGCGACCCTGAAGCTCGCAGTTCCGTCCCGGTCGGATGGATACTTGTTCGTGTTGGCGGGCGAAATCGAGCTCACCTGTGCAGATGAATCAAGTGTTTGCGGGCTCCATACATTCGTGGGGCTGCCCGAGGGGACCGAGATCTCCCTGGCGAACAGATTTGGAGCCAAAGCCGGGTTGCTCTACCTTCATACGCAGGAAGACGCGCGAGGCGGCGTCCTTCAAGGGTTGGGAGGCGTCGCGATCACTCCCCTGGCAAGTGCCCCAAGCGTTTACGTTGCCGATCAGAAAAAGAACCGGACCTATTTCGTTTCCAAGGAAGCGGCCCGATCTGAGCGGGCGCACGTGATGGTGGTCGGTTATGAAAAGCAGACCATTACGCCGATGCATCATCATCCGAATGCGGAAAGCATCTTCATCATGCTCTCCGGCAGCATCCGATTTTCGATCGATGGCGACGATGTCGTTCTGAACCCTGGGCAGGCAGCATTCTTCGCTTCCAACGATCGGCATGCGCTTTGCTGCGCCGAAGGGGTGGAGGCCGCAAGCTTCCTTGAATTCCACATTCCGGCATCGTTTTCGACCGTGAAGTAGATGCTTCAACCCGTTTTCGAACGGAACGCCAAGAAAGATTTAAGGACCAGGGAGGAGCCTGAATGCCTAAAATAGTCCACTCGCGGACATCGCCGGGAAATCGGCCTGTGCCTCGTATTGCCGGGTTCTTCCGCAGAACGCTTGTCACGTTGGTTGCGGCCTCTTGTCTGGCATCGCCGACCTTCGCCCAGGAGAACCCCGTCGTCATCGGCGTGAGCTCCCGGAGTTTCAATCCCGGCTTTTCCAATATGTGGATCGGTATTCCACTCGGGCTCTACGGCGACAAGATCGCGCCGTCCGCTGTCGGTACCCAGGGGGCCGCCGAAAATCTTCAGCTCATGCTGTCCGGCCAGGTCACCATGAGCACAGGCACGCAGGACGTGATTCTCAATGCTGCGGCGGAAGGGCGGCGGCTGCCGGTCGTTATGCCATGCGTCTACCTGCGTGGCCTTATTCACCGCGTGTCCGTCGCTCCCGACAGCGAGATCAGGTCCTACGCCGATCTCAAGGGCAAGCGCATCGGCGTGCCGACTTTGGCCTATGGCGGCGTCGGCTATCTGAATTTTGCCACTCATCATGTCGGCTTGTCCGTCGATGATTTTCAGCTGGTTGCTGTAGGCGACGGTCAGCAGGCCGCAGCCGCGCTCGCCTCTGGCGAGGTCGATGCGCTGGTCAATGCGGATGTCGATGTTGCCCGAATCCAGAAGCTGGGCGTTCCCCTGCGCGTCGTCGAGCCGCCGGAATCCTTGCAAGGCGTTGCGAGCGCCTACGTCTTTGCCTTCTCAAAACCCTGGTTCGAAGGCCACAAGGACCAGGCTGCGGAACTGTTGAAAGGCATGATCCGGGCAATCGTCGTTATGCTGGAAAACCCTGAGGCCGCCGTGCGGATCAGCTATTTCATGCACCCAGAGGCCATCCCGTCGGGGATAAGCTTCGACAAGGCGGTCGCCGATGCCGTCGAGACGATCAATATCCGAGCTCCGGCGATCGAGCGCGAGGTCGGCGGAAGCAATCGGTGGTGCGACTTTCCCGACCAAGGCTGGGAATCTTTCGCCAAGATGCTCGGCATCGACGGAAAGGTGGACCCCCGAGACTTCTACACTGACGAACTGATTGCGGCTGTGAACGATATCAACGAGCCCGAGCTACGCAAATGGGCGCGGGAGCTCCAGGTTCCGGAAGGCGAGGTTGCCATCAAGAGCTGGCTTGCAGTGCAGAAGCCGCCACTCTGACCGGGATAGTGACCATGAGCGAGGAATTGCTGGTTCGGGATCGAACCATGCGGGACACAGTCATCACTGCGCGTGGGCTGAGCAAGATCTACAAGTCTAAACGGGAGGGCCTCGTCGAGGCTCTCGCACCGACGGACTTTACGGTCAAACGGGGAGAATTCATCTGTCTCGTCGGCCCGTCCGGTTGCGGAAAATCGACCCTGCTGAAGATTTTGGCGGGGATCATTCCACAGTCCGGCGGAGACTTTCAGATCCATCACGACGCCCGGAAAAAGATCAACTGCGATGTCGGTCTGGTGTTCCAGGCCCCGGTGCTGCTGCCTTGGCGCACGGTGATCGAAAACACCATGCTGCCCGCGGAAGTGCTGGAGATGGATTTGGGGCACGCCCGCGAACGGGCTTCGGACTTGCTGAGGATGGTCGGGTTGAACGGCTTCGAGACGTCCTATCCGGGTGAACTCAGCGGCGGCATGCAACAGCGCTGCGCAATCACGCGCGCCCTGCTGCATGATCCCTCGCTTCTCTTGATGGACGAGCCGTTCGGAGCGCTCGATGCCATGACGCGTGATACGATGAACCTCGAACTGCAGCGCATCTGGGCCGAAAGCGGCAAGACAATCTTCCTGATCACGCATTCGATTCCTGAAGCCGTGTTCCTTGCCGATCGCATCTTCGTCATGAGCCCGAGGCCTGGAAGGGTCGTCGATGAAATTCGCCCTGAGCTGCCGCGGCCGCGAGGCTTGAGAAGCACCACGACGCCGGAGTTCGGAGCCGCCGTGCGCCGGATCAGAGAACTGCTTGGACTGGAAGCTGGTGACCGCCCCTATGTCGATTGAGAGCAACATGACACGGCAAGAAATTGAGCCAGCGCAGAGCTGGATCAGCCGGGCGAGCGGCAAGCTGACCGGCCTGGCGAGCTTCCTCGGACTTCTCGCATTGATCGAAATCTGGACCTGGTTCTTCGAGGTTCCGAGCTACATCTTCCCGCGTCCAAGCGAAGTGCTCTCGGCGCTGGTTGCCGGTTTCTGGGCCCCGGTCTTCGCCCGTTCGTCCTACTATATCCATATTGCCACGACCGCGACGGAAGCGCTTGCCGCCTTCTTCATCGGGAGTGGGCTTGGTATCGCCGTTGGCGCGTTGATCATCCAGTTTCCATTCCTGAAACGGCACCTGCTGCCTTATTTCATCGGCCTGCAGAGCGTGCCCAAGGTTGCTTTGGCGCCTCTGTTCGTCGTCTGGTTCGGCCTCGGCATGTCGTCAAAGGTGGTGCTCGGCGTCCTGTTGACTTTCTTCCCCCTGATGATCAACACCGCCGCTGGTCTGGCGGGTGTCGAGCGCGAGCGTCTCGAGCTATTGCAAAGCCTGAGGGCTTCGCCGTGGAAGACATTTCGTCTCGTAAAGCTGCCCAGCGCGCTGCCTTACATATTCGCCGGTCTTGAAATGGCGGCGGCGTACTCGGTTTTGGGTGCTGTAGTGGGCGAATTCGTAGGTGGTACAAGCGGCCTCGGCGTTCTCATTTTGAACCGAAACGCGGCGCTCGATATCGCCGGGGCGATCGCGGCGCTGGTTATCCTTGCCCTGATGGGTATCGGGCTGCAGCGGCTGGTCGTCCTGTTGCGCAACCGATTGCTGTTCTGGGCGCCATCACCGGAGACTTTTCCGTCGGAGCGCGGACAGCAAAAGTAATCGTCCCGTCCCGAGCGGTAGGCGCGATCATCATCGCGTTGCTCTTCCGATCGTCATCATCGTCAAACTCGCTCGATCATGAACGTCGGGCGGCTCCAGGAGAATATCATGTCCGATCAGCGCTTTGTCGTCGCAGCTCCGAAGCTCGCAACATTACCGGTTGTGGGCGACACGGGACTCTTTCCGGTTCGGCGCATCTATTGCATCGGCCGCAACTATGTCGCGCATGTCCGCGAGATGGGGGGGGACGAAGCGCGAGATCCACCGATCATTTTTCAAAAGCCGGCGGATACGATCATGCCTGACGGAAGCGATGTGCCCTATCCGAAGATGACGGATGACTTCCACTACGAATTGGAGCTGGTGGTAGCGATGAAATCCGGAGGCTACGACATCCCCGAGTCCGAAGCCCTCAATCACGTCTTTGGTTATGGCATCGGCCTTGACATGACGCGCCGTACCGTCATCGACGCTCCTGCCCGCCCCAACCTTCCCTGGGAGCTGAAAAAGTCGTTCGATCAATCCTGCCCCTGCGGCCCCATCCATACGGTCGAAGACGTTGGCCATATCGATACCGGCGCCATTCAACTGGTGGTGGATGGCGATATCCGACAGGATTCCGATCTCGGTCTGATGATCTGGCGCACTCCAGAAATCATCGCCAACCTCTCGAAGTATTTCTCTCTCGAAGCCGGGGATATCATCATGACAGGCACGCCGAGCGGCGTCGGGCCGGTTGTTCCCGGAAACAAGCTTGTCGGGTCGATCGCCGGTCTGGGTGCGATAACGATAAATATTACAAACTGATTTGAGAGGGAGCGATGCGTCGCCTTTCCTCGGCGCCGTTTTGGAACAGGATCAAATTGACGCTGAATTTCCGTTGGCCTGCGCGACATCGCGAAAGGCCGTTGTCCAGGCGAATCTTTCGCGCCAATGTCGCCAGCTTGCGGGTTCTGCCAGCAGGATGACGAGGCGCGCCCGGATCTGGGTTGCCGCGGCGGCCCGTCCTCGATCGACATGAAGGCAACTTGCAGATCCTGTTCCGGCCGTGGAGTGTCAAGATTGAGGCGGGCCTCCATCTTGTGCAGATGTTACGCCATCAGCGCGGTCGCGCCATTTCGGCCTGCCGATGTACCTCGATACAATTTGTGCATCACTTCAGAGTCCGGATATGAGCAGGACGTCAAGGCTCAATCTGCAGCCCGTATGGTCGCGCGCTAAGCTGAGGGGAACTTTGAGCAAGTCTTGCCCGGTCCGTGGGGCTCCATATGAACGACAGTTTTCGTGGAATGATGGCCTCGCGCCCTCATATCAGTCGTTTAGTGGTGCTTGGACGCCTCCCGAACGGACATTGCTTTTGTGCAGAGGTGGCAATGACGAAGCCACCAGGGGTTTCTCAATTTAGCGACTGGCGGCGCGGCGGCGGCGCGGGATGGTGCGCTTCTAGCGTCGCCGCCGCTTCCGAGCGGCCGGTTGCGCGCAGCCGTTCCAGATAGGCTGCCAGTTCGCCGCGGCAGTGGAACGGCCCACCCTCGCGCATCACCGTCACCAGCGGATCGACATCGCCGTCGCTCTTCAAGGCCATTTCGGTGCGCCAGTCTTCCAGCAGGCGACTGGCATGGTTGACCACGTCCGGACGCGAGGCCGAAAGATCGTTCTGCTCGTGCGGATCCTCGCTCAGGTTGAAGAGGCTGACCGGGCCGAAATCCTTGTAGCCGTCGTGATAGGTGCGCAGCATCAGCCAGTCGGCGCCATCGAGGCGGAAGCGCACGCTGCGCTGCACCGCCCAGGCGCCTTGGCTAAGCACCAGGAAGTCACGGCCACCATCCTTGCCCTGCTTAAGCGCGGGCGCGAAGGATTGTCCGTCCCATACGGCGGGCACGGTCCCGCCGAGTCGGTCGATCAGCGTCGCTGCCCAGTCGAAATGGTAGTGCAGGCCGTTGTTGACGCCACGCATGTCCGCCGCGCCCGGCCAGCGGATTATCAAAGGCACGTTGCAAGTGTATTCGTCGGCGGTCTGATGGTCGCCCCAGACGTTCAACTCGCCGAGATTCTCGCCGTGATCGGCGCCGATAACGATAATGGTGTTGTCGAACAGGCTCTGCCGCTTCAATTCCTCGACAATGAGGCCGACATGATGGTCGGCATAGAGTACACCGGTGTCGTAGCCGTCGAACCAGGCTTTCACGCGCGCCATGTCGCTGATCGGAGAGGGCATGCGGCGATAGCCCGAGCCGCCCGGCGCGACGTCGAAACCGGACGGTTCCTGCGGAGAATGCGGGCCGTAGCCGGCGTGACTGTGCTTGAACACTGCTTCCGTCATCCATTTGGGCAACGGGTCGTTGGCGAACGGATCGCCAAAACTTTCCGGCGCGCGGTAGGGCGTGTGCGGGTCCCAGACGTTGACGTGCAGGAACCACTTTTCGCGGCTGCCGTTGCGCTTCAGCCAGTCGAGCGCCAGCCCCGTCACCTCGTCGGCGTTCTCCATGCCGGCCTTGCCGGGATTGATGATCTCGCTGAAGCCGGCATACCAGTGCCAGCAGCCGTGCCGTTCGCCGAAGCTGGAAATCGTCGTGGTGTGATAGCCGAGGTCGCGCAGCGCGCGCATCCAGCCTTCCTCGTAGAAGGTGCCGGCCCAGGCGCGCTCCGCGCCCTCGCGGAACGGCTCGCAGGCGGTGCCGCCATGGCCGACGACGCCGGTGCGCATACCGTGCCGTCCGCTCCACAGCGCTGTGCGCGAAGGATGGCAGGGCACGTCGGAGACATAGACGTTCTCGAAACGTATGCCGTCGCTGGCCAGGCCGTCGATCACCGGCGAGGTGTTGCGATGGTATCCATAGCAGCCGAGATGGTCGCGCCGCAGGCTGTCGATGTCTATGTAGAGAACGTTCATGTTTTACTCGCCGCTGGAAAATAGTTGTCCGGAGGCCCGGTATCGCCGGGCCTCCGATGCCGCAATGAAGGTCAGGCTTCGACGTACATGTCGCCGAGATAGTAGTCCTTCGGATCGAGCGCCGTATCGAACTTGCCGAAGGTCTTGAACAGCTCGTTCATGGTGGAGAACCAGCCGTTCACGGTGCCGTCCTTGGTGAGTTTCACCAGCTCGGCCGAAGTCATGAAATTGCCGTAGCCGGCTTCGGTCTTGAGCTGGTCCGCGGGTATGCCAAGCAGCTTCGAGGTGGTCTCGATCGCCTTGTCCTGGTTGGCGGCCCGGTAGTCCGCGGCTTCCTTGATGGCACCGATCACCTTCTTCACCAGGTCCGGATTGCTCTCGACCAATTCGTTGCGGGCGATGAAGGCGCTGGGGAAGGTGTTCTGCGGATAGAAATCTTTGTTCTTCGCCAACTCGACCAGGTCCGGAACGTTCTTCTGGATGATGCCGACGAAGGGATACCATATGCCGGCGGCGTCGACCTGCTTCGACGAGAATGCGGCCACGACGGTGCTCGGGTCCATCTCGACGATGTTCAGGTCGGTCATGGCCATGCCGGCCTTCTGCAGCGCGAGCCTGAGCAGCATGTCGCCCGAGGTTCCGGCGGGTATCGCGACCTTCTTGCCCTTCAAGTCGGCGATGGAGTTGATGCCGGCCTGCGCGATCACCCGGTCGGAGAAGCCGACGTCGTTGACTGCGATGATCTTGGCCTTGCCGGTCGCAGGCAGCCAAAGCGCGCCCGGCCCGATATAGCCGAAGTCGAGGCTGTTGGCGCCGAGCGCCTGCACCTGGATCGGGCCGTTGGTGAAGACTTTGATGTCGGCGTCGACGCCATGCTTGGCGTAGAAGCCCTGTTCACTGGCGACCGCGGCGATGCTCGCGCCCCAGAAATCGCCGTTGTAGCCGATGCGGGCCGGAATGCCTTCCGCCTTTGCCGACATACCTCCCGCGGCGAAAGCGGCCGCGACGGCCGACGAGGCAAGGAAGCCCCTGCGTGTCATTCTCATGTCAGTTCTCCTCTCTTTGCGTTCCCTGCTGGTGGTAGACCGCGTGCCAGACGCGGTTGCGGATGGCCGTGAATTCCGACGACAGCCGGATATCCTCGGTTCTCGGATAGGGCAGGTCGACCGGAATGATCTCCTTCAGCCGCCCGGGCCGGGCGGCCATGACGACCACACGGTTGGCGAGATAGACTGCTTCGTCGACGTCATGCGTGATGAACATCACTGTGCGGCGCTCGCGCCGCCAGGTGTCCAGCAACTGGTCCTGGAGCTGCACGCGCGTCAGCGCGTCAAGCGCGCCGAACGGCTCGTCCATCAGGAGCACCGACGGGTCGACGGCATAGGCGCGGGCGATGGCGCAGCGCTGCTTCATGCCGCCCGACAATGTCTTCGGCAGCGCATCGGCGAAATCGCCAAGCCCGACCAGGTTGATGAAGTAGCCCGCCTTCTCGCGCCGCTCGGGCGCCGGAATGCCCTTGATGCGCAGGCCGAACTCGACGTTCTGGCGCACCGTCAGCCAGGGAAACAGAGCATACTGCTGGAAGATCATGCCACGCTCGGGGCCGGGGCCTTCAACCGCCTTGCCGCCCACCCGTACCTCGCCCTCGCTCGGCGCCAGCAGGCCGGCGGCGATGTTGAGCGCGGTGGACTTGCCACAGCCGGACGGTCCGACCACGGTGACGAATTCGCCATCGGCGACGTCGAGCGAGAAGCGGTCCAGCGCGACGAAGGAATTGTGTCCGAGGTCGAAGCGGCGTGTGACGTTCCTGAATACGATCTTCGGCAGCATCACACGCGCTCCTGCCAGACGGTCAGCCGGCGCTCGATGGCGAGAAGCAGCCGGTCCATGCCGAGGCCGAGCACGCCGATGGTGATGAGGCTGACGAAGATGGTGGCGAGGTCGTAGTAGAGCTGCGCCTGCTGCATGCGGTAGCCCAGCCCCGTCTGCGCCGCGATCAGTTCGGCCGCCACCAGTGTCGCCCAGGCGGAGCCGAGGCCGATGCGCACGCCGACCAGGATGAAGGGCGTGGAGGCGGGGATGATGACGCGCAGGAAGATGGTCAGGTCCTTGGCGCCGAGCACGCGGGCGGCGTTGATCATGGTCTTGTCGACGCTGATGACGCCCTGGTAGGTCGCCACCACGCTGGCTAGGAAGGAGGCGAGGAAGATGACGAAGATCTTCGGTGTCTCGTCGATGCCCATCGTCACGATCGCCAGTGGAATGATGGCGAGCGGCGGGATCATTCGGAAGAACTGCAAATAGGGTTCGATCAGCGCGCGGGCGACCTTGTACCAGCCCATGACGAAGCCGATCGGCACGGCGAGGATGACGCCGAGTAGAAAACCCGTCAGCACGCGCGCCAGCGAAGACAGAATGTCGGTGGCGAGCTGTCCGCTGGCGATCAGGTCGATGAACTTGCGCGCTACGTCGGGGGGCGGCGGCAGGCCGACCACGCCGCTGGCTGTCAGTACCCACCAGCCGGCCACGCCGGCGACAAGGCCGACGAGATTGAGCGCGAGGCTGGAAAAGTCGGCGCTCTGACCCTTACCGTCTTCCCCGAGCGGCTTCGCTGCCCTTGCCGAAGCGCTCATCTGGGAACTCCCGAATAGAAGAGATGGTCGAGCGCTGCCGCAGCGCCGCCGATGGCGCCGGCACCCGCCTCAAGGCTCGATCGCTCGAAGCGCAAGGCATCGCGCATCGGCGGCAGCACGCGCGGCGGGACGTTGCGGCGAATGGCGTCGACAAAACTGTCCGGCGCCTCTGCGAGATGGCCGCCGAAGACGATCAGGTCGGGATTTAGCAGGTTGGTCGCGCTGGCGATCGCCGTCGTCAGGTGGCGCACTGCCGCGTCCCAGACTTCCGGATAATGCTCGACCGCCGCGAGCAGGTTCTTCGGATGCGGCTTGTCGATATGCGCGGCGCGCGACAGCGCCCGCTCGGACAGGAACGTCTCCAGGCAGCCGATGCTGCCGCAGGTGCAGCGTTCGCCGTGTTCCACCACCTGGATATGGCCGAGTTCGACAGCGCCGTGCCCGCCAGGACGGAACGGCATGCCGTGGACCACCAGGCCGGCGCCCAGCCCGGTGCGCAGATAGATGTAGAGCAAGGCATCAGCGTCGCGGCCGATACCGTAGCGCGATTCCGCCAGCGCCATGGCGCTGACATTGTGCTCGACCACGACCGGCATGCCGAGCGCGGCCTCCAATTCGTCCGCGAACGGCACGTCTTTCCAGTCGTAATTGATCGACTGGAGATTGCGTCGCCGTTCGGTATCGACCGGCCCCGGTACGCCGAGCCCGAGGCCGAGCAGGCGGGAACGTGCAATGCCGGTCTTGCCGATCAGTCCCTGGACCGTCTTGACAACCCTTCCGATCACCACCTTCGGCTCGGTGCTGTCCGTATCGAAATGCAGCGACGCCATCGTCTTCGGCGCGGCCTTCAGGTCTGTGATGGTGGCGTGGATGGTGCCGGCGCCGAGATGCACGCCGACGACGAACTGCGATTCCGGCACCAGCGCGACGCTGATGGCGGGCCGCCCGACCGCCGCTCCGGCGCCGACATTCTGGCTCAGCTCGGTCACCGAGCCGTCCTTCAGGAGCTGGGCCGTCAGATGGGTCAGCGCGGTGGGCGATAGCGCGGTGCGTCGCGCCAGCTCGGCCCGCGATTGCGGGCCGTCGTCACGCAGGATGCGCAGGATGGCACCGTGATGAATACCCATTTCCCCTCCTATTACTTTATAATCTTTATAAATTAATTCTGATGTCAAGGGCACCGCAATTTTGATTGCATCGACCAGCTTTTAATTGGGTCCGCCAGGATTCCGGATCGTTGATCTATCAGGGTGGCCAAACGACAGGTCAGGGATGCACAAGCTCAAGGCGACAGCCACTCTGCGTACGCCGGCGCAATCCGACGTCTGCTAGTCGCGATCTGAAATTAGAAACTGCATGTCGGAACAGCAGTTCGGAGACGCTGAAGATTTTTTCCAGATGCGGGTAGGCCGAGGTGATGAAGGTTTCGACGCCGCTCTCCTGATGCTCGCGGATGCGGGCGGCTAAATTCTCGGCGCTGCCGACGAGGGCCGTGCCTGCGCCGCCGCGCATCAGGCCAAGCCCAGCCCAGAGGTTCGGAGCCACACCAGCTTGTCCCGGCGTCCCTCATGGAGAGCCGATATACGCTTCTGGCCGACGGATTCGGAAACCTGGGGGAATTGGTGCTGGGCTTCGGCGATAACGTCATCCGCCACACGGCTTATCAAGCGATCCGCCGCCGCGATGTCGGTCTCCCACGCGACCCGAGAGAGCCTTCAAATCGCAAAAATTGCAGTTTGAAGCGGATCCTGTAGTCGACAAGCTATATGTCCATCTATTGCCCTCCGCCTCAATGCGGATTCACAAAATGCTTTTCATGCGCACAAAATCATGAAACAGTGCGTGCAGACAGGGTAGATCGCATGCGCAAGACGGCCGGTCATGGCAGAAATCTTTCCTATTACGACTTCGGTCACACGACCGTTTACGCATCCCGTTTCGACCAGCGCTTCCCCTATTGCGCATACGTGCCGTCGGACTACAGCGAGGATGACGACAAGGCCTACAACCTCGCGGTGATCGTGCACGGCACCGAGCGCGGCATGCTCGCCTACCGCGATGCGTTCGCCGATTTCGGCGAGGCAAACGACACGATCGTGCTGTGCCCGCTGTTCCCTGCCAACATCTGCTTTCCAGGCGACCTGTCGTCCTACAAGATGCTGCGCGCCGGCGACCTCCACTACGATGCCGTACTGCTCGACATGGTCGAGGAGATGCGCGAGCGCTACCGCATACGCGACGACCGCGTGCTGATGTACGGCTTCTCCGGCGGCGGCCATTTCACCCACCGCTTTCTCTACCTGCATCCCGAACGGCTGCTCGCCGCGTCGATCGGTGCACCGGGCGTCGTGACGCTCCTCGACTTCGATCAGGATTTCTGGGTCGGCGTGCGCGACTTCGAAGCCGTCTTCGGCAAGGCGATCGATCTCGACGCCATGCGCAAGGTCGCGGTCCAGATGGTCATCGGCGGCGACGACAAGGAGACATGGGAAATCACCATCACGCCTAACGACGCGTGGTGGATGCCAGGCGCTGATCTCGCCGGCGCCAACCGCAACGACCGCATAAGGTCGCTCAAGAAAAGTCTCGAGAGGAACGGAATTGCAGCAAGGCTGGATATGGTCGAGGGCATTGCCCACGACGACCGCCTGCTGATTGCAAAGGTCAAGGAATTTTTCGCGGAAACGCTGGCAACGGTCCGCACGCCAGCTTGATTTTCGGACCGACGGACGAACCCGGGAGACGTTCATGAAGTGGAAGTGCATTCTGGCCCTGACCGCGCTGTGGCTTGGACTTGCCTCGACGTATCCCGCCGCGGCGCAAACGCCTGGTGGTACGCTGACGATCCGCATCAATGCCGACATCCGCGGCACGGATGGCCTCAACCGCGACGCCAACACCGATACGGTCCTGCACACGATCTTCGAGACCCTTGTCGCCTATCGCGACGATCTCAGCATCGGACCGTTGCTGGCCCAGTCCTGGACCGTCTCGGACGATGGCAGGACCTATACGTTCAAGCTGCGCGACGACGCCACCTTCCACAATGGCGACAAGGTTACCTCCGCCGACGTCAAGTGGAACTGGGATCGCCGGGTGAAGGCCGGCAAGGACTGGTTCTGCAACCCATATTTCGATGGCTCGCAAGGACTCAAGGTCGAATCCGTCGACACGCCGGACGACCAGACGGTCGTCTTCAAGATCAACGAGCCGAACGCTCTGTTCCTGGCGCAACTCGCCAACATCCAATGCAACGGCTGGATCGCCAGTCCTAAGAACGTTGACAAGGACGGCAAGTGGAACCCCGATCTCGCGATCGGCACCGGGCCGTTCAAGCTGAGGGACTGGACCAAGGGACAATCGATCACGCTCGAGCGCTATGCTGACTACAAACCTCTCAGCGAGAAGATGAGCGGCTATGCGGGCGACCGTAGCGCTTATGTCGATGAAGTGAAATTCGTCGTTATTCCCGATACTTCGGCGGCGGAAACGGCGCTTTACGCGAAGCAGATCGATGTCTTGCCGGGCTTCGAGGCGAGTCGTGTCGACGAGGCCAAGCAGCGCGGTATGACAGTTCTGTCCACACCGGGCCTGTCGTGGACGCCGCTGCTCATCCAGACCAGGGACCTGCTCCTGAAAAACGTGAAGATGCGGCAGGCGATCGCGCACGCGATCGATTTTTCGCAGATCGCGCAGGTGCGCACGAACGGGCTCTCGCTCTTCAATCCGTCCGGTGTGGCGCAGGCCAGCGCTTATTTCGACGACAGCTTCCTCACCTGGCCGAAATACGATCCCGAAGCGACGAAGAAGCTGCTGGCCGAGGCCGGTTACAAGGGGGAGCCGATCACCATCCAGACCAATTCGCGCTATCAGGGAATGTACGACAACAGCGTGATGGTCCAGGCTATGCTAGCCGCCGCCGGCATCAACGCGAAACTTGAAACGCTCGATTGGGCGACGCAGCTCGACAACTATCTGGCCGGCAAATTCCAGATGCAGTCGTTCGGTTATTCTGCCCGCCTCGATCCGTCGCTGCTTTACGGCATCCTGCTCGGCGACAAGGATGAGGTCCCGACGGTCCAGTGGGAGAACGACAAGGCGCTCGATTTCGTGCGGCAATCGACCAAGGTCACCGATCCGGCCAAGCGCAAGGACCTGTTCAAGCAGATCCATGCGCTGATGGCAGAGGACGTTCCGATCCTCGGCCTCTATTATGAGCCTGTGATCGACGCGGTGACGCCGGACGTGACCGGCTACAATGTCTGGGCCGGCGACAAGACCCGCGCCTGGGGTGTGCACAAGGATAAATAGGGCGCCTCCGCTTCCAACCGAAAAGGCGGGCGAGTTGATCGCTCGCCCTTTTCATTGGATGATCGGGCTTCGGGCAACTCGATGCGGTCGCCGATTGTGATCAGCGTTATCCGCCCGATCGCGCACAGAACCCCGAGGCAACCACCGCCGTGTCTGGCGATATTCTGCAGGACGGCAGGCTCGAACCGGAGTTCAGCCCTGTGCGAGGGCGGCGAAAGCACACCCGGCACAGGCCTCGGTGATCGAATGACAGTCCTGCCCCTGCGCGCCTGCGTTCGATCCGTTGCTTTCCGCCAAATCCTCGACACTCGGCTTGATTTCGATCACGAGGTCGGGCCGGAAGTGGCGCGGCACGATCTGGCTCGCATCGGGGACACCCCCGGCCAGCGTGCGTATTGATGCGGCCGTCAGTAGATGGATGTTGGCGCGCTGACAGCGTGCGCGACGCCTTCCGGGCTTTCTTTGCCGAACGGCACATGTGGCCTGAGCGAAATCAGGAATTCCATGAAACGGCCGATCGCAGCCGGCAGCCAGGCGCCGTCACCCACGCGGATCTGCGGCGCACTGCCATGGTAGCACGCGGCCACGTTCGGCAGCGGTCACCAACGTTGATTTTTTCCCGTGCGGCGATCTCGTCGCCATCATCCGCGACGACATCCCAGAGACGGTCACCCTGGACGCCACCGCTTTCCAGATGCGCCTTGGCGAACCGCTCATCGCCGACGGAACTGACCGGGTGGTGTCACAGTTCCGCGACGCGGCCAAGTGTCATGCGCTTGCCCTTTCCGTGCTCATCACCTGGCGAAACCACGTTCTTACAGGATCGAGCATCAGCCTGCCGTCATGCGCGGCAGCCGGCACGATGTCCTGATGTACGGCGATGCCATGCGCCTCGAAGCTCTCCCGCAGCGCGGCTATGCCATGCGCCTCGAAGCTCTCCCGCAGCGCGGCTATGCGCTGAATCCGGTTTGTCTCTGCAAGGCGCTCGGCGCCGTCCATCCAGAGTGCATCGCCCGGCTGCAGCCGGATTTCCCAGGTCTCGGTGTCCTGCGCGCCGACGACCATGTGGACGTGGACGCGGCGCATGACGTCGAGATCGATGTTTTTCTGGAACACGGCGTTGAAATTGCGCACGCCGACCCAATAGTCATGCTCGAAGTCCAGCAGCGTGACGATGCCGGGCGCACCGATCGAGACGCCGAGCAGGCGTTCCGGGTGCAGGTAGAGGAACCGATGCGCGAAATGGCCGCCGCCGGAAAAGCCGTGCAGCAAGAAACGGTTGGACCGAAGCCGGTAGCGCTCCGCCACTTCGTCGACCATGTCGAGCAGCACCAGATCGTAGGAGATGCCGCCGCGCCGCATGAACTTGTAGCTGGACAACTCTTTCGGCTCGGTCATACCGGCGGCGAAGAGCGGGGCGAGGATGATCGTGCGGGTGTCTTCGGCGAAGGCTGCGAAATCGTTGCGATAGGCCTCGGCCCAGCGCGCCGTCCCATGCACGACGATGGCGAGGGCGTACGTATCGGAACCGGTTTCGTCATAGCCCTTTGGAACATAGAGGCAGTAGGACAGGCGCGGGTCCATCCGGCTGGCGAAATAGGGTGTCGCGCCCCTGTCGTAGAAGCCGAGCTTTTGCGGCATACCGCCTTCGATAAGTTGCTTCGGTGCCCAGGTCATATCGGTGCCGTCTATTCGCTGCCGGCGAACGTGCGGTCGAGCAGCATGGCCGCCGCCAAGAGCCGCTTGGTATAGGGATGCTGCGGGCGGTCGAAGATGTCGTCGCGCGAGCCTTGCTCGACGATGCGGCCGTTTTCCATCACCGCGACCCGGTCGGCGACCTGCTCGACCGCGCCGAGGTCGTGCGAGACGAAAAGGCAGGCAAAGCCGTAGCGCTCCTGCAGGCCGCGGAGCAGTTCCAGAATCTGCTTCTGCACCGTCATGTCGAGCGCGGAGACCGGCTCGTCGGCGACGACAAAGGCCGGTCGGGAAACGATCGCGCGGGCGATGGCGACGCGCTGGCGCTGCCCGCCCGAAAGCTGGTGCGGATAGCGCTGTATGAACTCGAGCGGCAAGCCAACCTGCGTAAAGACTTCGGCGACGCGCTCGTTGCGTGTCTTCCGGTCGGTCGAGGCGTCGAGTTTCAGCGGTTCGCCAACAATGCTTCCAACGCGCTGGCGTGGATCGAGCGAGGAATAGGGATCCTGGAAGATGATCTGCATGTCGCGGCTTTGGGTGCGCGTCGCCGCGTTGATCGAACCCGCCAGTTCCTTGCCATGAAAGCGGATCGTACCGCCGCTCGGCTTGACCAGACCGATGATGGTGCGGCCGAGCGTCGTCTTGCCCGAGCCGGATGCACCGACCAAAGCCAGGATTTCGCCTTGGCTGACGCTCAGAGCGACGCCTGAAACGGCGCGCTTGCCGGGACTGGTGCCGAACAGCCGCTGATGTCCGGGATAGTCGACGACGATGTCTTTGAGCTCAAGCAATGGCGTGCGCACAACCGCCTTTTGACTGGCGCCGTCCTTACGGCGCGGCAGCGCATCAACAAGGCGTTTCGTATAGTCGTGCTTCGGTGCATGGAGGACTTCACGGGCGAGGCCGGTTTCGACTGCCTTGCCCTTGTACATGACGATGACGTCCCGAACGTAGTGCGACACCATGCCGAGATCATGACTGATGAGCACGACGCCGGTGCCGTTTTCCCGCGTGAGTTCGGCCATCAGGTCGAGAACGTCGCGCTGGATGAGCGTGTCCAGTGCGGTGGTCGGTTCGTCGGCGATCAGAAGCTGCGGCTTCAGGAGCATGACCGACGCCAACATGATGCGCTGGCGCATGCCGCCGGAGAATTCATGAGGATAGGCCGCGAGGCAGCGCTCGGGATCGTCGATCCGGATGCGCTTCAGCATCGCGACGCAGTGGTCGCGGATTTCGTTGCGACCGAGATTGCGGTGATGCAGCAGCAGCCCTTCCGCCATTTGGTCACCGACGGTCATCGACGGATTGAGCGAGACCATCGGCTCCTGGAAGACCATGCCGATGCGTAGGCCGCGGACTTTCTGCATCGCCTGCGGAGAGAGCGATGTGAGTTCGCTTCCGTCGAGCCTAATGCTGCTGCCCGGCGCGATGCTCAGCGCGGGAGGCAGCAGGCCCAGTATGGCGCGCGCTGCCATGGTCTTGCCGGAACCGGATTCGCCGACCAGCGCCAGCATGCCGCCCTTCGACAGATCGAAGCTCAAGCCATCGACGACCTTGGTACCGGCCGGTCCGATCTTGACGGACAGGTTCTCGACCGCAAGCAGCGGCGCGTCGCCGGCTCGAAGCCCCGTCACGACGACACCTGCATCTTCGGATCCAGCCAGTCGCGCACCGCGTCGCCCAGCATATTCACGCCGAGCAGCGTGACCGCGATGCAAAGGCCGGGCAGGACGATCAGATGCGGCGCCTGGCCGATATAGGGCCGGGCG
Organism: Mesorhizobium sp. 8; assembly: GCF_006351905.1. Lineage (NCBI taxonomy): Bacteria > Pseudomonadati > Pseudomonadota > Alphaproteobacteria > Hyphomicrobiales > Phyllobacteriaceae > Mesorhizobium > Mesorhizobium sp. 8. Next base: position 2,060,988 of record NZ_CP040914.1, on the reverse strand, counting down.
GTGGACAGCATGTTGCCCCAACTCGGCGAGGGCGGTGGTACGCCGAGGCCGAGGAAGCTCAGCGCGCTCTCGGCCAGGATGATCCAGCCGAACATGGTTGTGGCGAGAACGATGATCGGCGCGACGCAATTGGGCAGCACATGCCTGGCCATTGTGACGATCTCGCTGTTACCTATGGCGCGCGACGCTTCCACGAACTCGCGCTCCCTGATCGAGAGCACGGCTCCGCGCACCACGCGGGCGACCACAGGAGCGTAGGCCAGCCCCAGGGCGACGATGATGCCGTTCCGGCTGGCGCCGAACACAGCCATGAAGCCGAGCGCCAGGAGCAGGCCGGGAAAAGCGAGCAGCGCGTCGTTGAAGACCATGATGATGCGGTCCGTCCAGCCGCGCAGGAAGCCGGCGGCGACGCCGAGGACGGTTCCAAGCACGATCGCGAAGACGACGGTGGAGAAGGCGATCCAGGCGCTGGTGCGGGCGCCGTAAATAAGCCGGGAAAGGACATCCCGGCCGAATTCATCCGCGCCGAGATAATGGGTTGCCGAAGGCCCTTGCAGCCGAGAAACGAGATCGAGCTTCAGCGGATCGTAAAAGACAAGCCATGGCCCGACGACCGCGACTGCACACAAGAACAGGACGATGACACCGCCAAGGAGCGCGTTGAAGCGCAGTTTGGGAATGCCAAGCGCATGTACGATCATGCCGTCACTCTCGGGTCCAGGAACGGGTAGACGAGATCGACCAGCAGGTTGACCACGACATATATGAAGGCGATAAACAGCATGCAGCCCTGCACGACGGGATAGTCGCGCGCATAGATCGAATCGATCAGCAGCCGGCCGAGTCCCGGGATCGTGAAGACCGTTTCGATGACGGCGATGTTCGCCAGCAGGCTTCCCAGGACGAGGCCGATCAGCGTCCAGGTCGGGGCGAAGGCGTTCTTGAAGGCGTGGCGCCACATGACGGCCCGCTCCGACAATCCCTTTGCGCGGGCATGCGTGATGTAGTCCAGCCGGGCGACCTCGATAGTGCTGGCGCGCGCCATGCGGGCGATCGGCCCGGTCTCGACCAGCACGAGCGTCACTACGGGCAGGATGATATAGACGAGCGCACCGGTGAAGTCCGTGCTGAAAGGCACGTATCCGATCACGGGCACCCAGCCGAGCCACAAGCCGAAGATCAGCAGTAGCATCAGGCCGAGCCAGAAACTCGGTATGGACAGGAATATCGTCGAGGTCGCGACCACGGTTATGTCCGCGATTTTGTCCTGGCGCCAAGCCGCGAGCATGCCGGACGGAACCGCGATCAGCGTAGCCAAGAAGACGGCCGTGAGCACGATCGTCGCGGAGACCGAGAAGCGATCGAGGATAAGAGGCAGAACCGCTTCCTTGGAGACGATCGAATGGCCGAAATCGCCCGTCAACACGTCGCCTATCCAGTAGAAGTACTGCACCACCAGCGGCTGATCGAGCCCCATCTGCCGCCGCAACTCCTCGACCTGGCCGGGCTGGGCGAGGTCGCCCAGCATGAGCATCGCCGGGTCGCCAGGGACCATCCGCATCAACAGGAAGACCGTCACCGAGACGATGAGAAGCGTGGGAACGGCCGATGCAAGCCTGATCAGGATGAAGCGGCCCATCGGCTCTTCCTGTCGCTGACGGGTTGAGTGGATGCCTTGTCGATTCTTTCCAGGACGCTGTCGTCGAGGGCGAGTTCGTAGCGCGTGAACGTACGATTGAGGGCCGGCAGCGGTGCAAGCTCCATGTAACCTGCGGCGGGTTCGCAGATGACCATCGCCACCGTGGCCGAGAGATTGCCGCCTTCCTTCCTGACTGGCGGCCGGCATACGGCGAAAGGTGAGGCGAAATCATCGAAGAGCGCGTCCTTCAAATCTTCGGTGACGATGTCCCCCGTCCTTGCCATAAGATGCTGACGCACCCGCCAGTCGCGATAGAGGCTGTCCGGCACGCTGGCCAGGCCGGTTTCTTTCAATTTGCTCAGCGCGACAGGGCTCAACCAGTGATTGGAATGCACGATCGTCCCGTCCTGCGGGTAGATAAGGAACGCTTCGTCGGGCGCGCATTCCAGGTTGACTGCGAAGCCTTCCGCGGTGCTCACCATCATGTTGTTCGACCCGGATTTCGGGGTAGTGGCGACGACGCGCAGCGCGTGGGCGAAATGGGCCGCTTCGAGGGCGCGACGCCGGATGAAGGGCAGGGGGATGCCGAGGTTCTTGTAATCGCGATCCGATTCCAGATAGTTCGCGGTGATCGCGATGCCGGCCGAATTGTAGCCGCTCCGCGCTAGCGCGCCAGCTTCGGTGAATGTCAGCACATCCGGTGCGTCATCGCGGCGAATGCGCAGCACGACGGAGGTCTCAGCGCACTCGGCTTTCCAGTCCCAGTTCTGGCCATGAATCAATCGTCCCGCCTTGGTTGCCGCAGGCATGATCGCCGCACCGGTGCAACCGTCCGGATCGTCATCTTCCGCCAAGCCCTTTTCTCGGTGCGCAAGCTGCAGCACTTCCGTGCGCGCATTGACCAGGACGATCGAGGCCAGGCTTACGTCGGCGCCGGCGGCTATACCTTCCATCTCCTCGACCAGATCCGAGGCCCATTCGCGGATTCTAGGGAGGAAGACGCCGACCAGGCGCTCGACGCCGTCCGCCGCGAAGCCGAGGCGGCCGAGCTGCTCCTCATAGTGTCCGAAAGAGTGCCGGATGCGGTCGCGCGCCTGCTCACCGTAGAGTTCGCCGCGACTGCGGGACGAACCGTGCACTTCAATCAGTGGAAATGGGGTAATCGTCATGCGAGGCCTGGAAACAATCTTCGGAAAAGATATATGATAGATGCACTTTGTTTAAATGAAAAGCAGAAATTTCGGATGCTTGCAGCTTTCCGATTTCCCAAACCCGGAGCCTGCGCTATCCAGCAAGGACGCGAACTGGGAGCGACTGGATGAAGAGCGTGGATTTGGAGGCCAAGAGTGCCCTCCAACTCGATCTTGCCCGTCGCATTCTTGAGCGCATGCGCGATCTCGGCTGGGATGCCGGCACCCGCATATCGGTGCCGGAAATGGCGCGCGGTTTCGGGGTGTCGCGCTCTCCGGTCGCCGCTGCGCTGGCTTTGCTTGCGGCGCAGGGTATCGTCGAGCCGACCAGCACGCGCGGCTTACAGGTGGCCAGGCGACTCACCGATCTTGATTTCAGGGCGGTATTGCCGCAGTCGCCCCTGGAGGAGCTTCATCGCCGGATGATGCGCGAGCGTTCGGCCGGCGAGCTCGCGCAGGAAGTTTCCGAGGCGGAATTGCTGGCGCGCTATGGAGTACCGCGTGGCGTCATCCGCAAACTCCTGATGCGGTTCGCTGCCGAAGGACTGGCCCACAGGCTGCCCGGCAACGGCTGGCGCTTCGTCGACACTCTGGTGGGCCAGCAAGCTTACAATGAAAGCTACGAATTTCGCATGGTGATCGAGTGCGCCGCGCTCCGCTCGCCGACGTTCAAGGCCGATCTGGACCGGTTCGCCCAGATCAGGCGCGCGCATGAACGCATCCGCAACGCCGCCGCTGCGACCGCTTTCGACGGTGACGACTGGTTCAGCGTCAATGCATCCTTCCATGAAGGGCTTGCCGCCTGTTCAGGAAACCGCTTCCTTGCAGAGGCCGTGCGCCAGCAAAACAACCTGCGGCGCATGCAAGAATCGTCGGCCTTTGTGGATCTCCCCGTCGAACGTGTCGAGCAATCGTGTCGCGAGCACATTGCCATTCTCGATGCCGTGGAGGCAGGAGAGATGCACTGGGCGGAAGACCTTTTGCGCCGACATCTAAAACAGGCCTCCGAATTCCGGCTGCCAGGATAGCGTAGGCGTGGCCCGATTCTTCGAATGTTCCAGACGCCGACCGGCCATCGTCATACCTTGGATTCCTCCCAGACCGCCCCGCGTAGGTCAGGTGCCGGCGCAGCAACGCCTCGGCGAAGTCGAGATGGCCGGTGCTTCACGGGATAATCGTCTCATGAGGGGCCTTCAGCCTGACCGAACTGGATACCAGTTCCACGAGTCCTTCGAAACGTAGCGCGTTATCTGCTTCGGTTCGAGGTAATTGGAAGGCCCCACCGGCCGAGTTCGCGCCCGATCCCGCTTTTCTTCACGCCGTCCAGGGCGCTTCGGCAAATGTCGGCTGGGAACAGTTGATCCAAATGATTCCGGCCTCGAGGGCATTGGCGACCCGCTCGGCCTGGTCGTTATCGGCGGTCATGGCGCCGAGATCGAACGCCCGTGCCGAGCAGACCTATCTTCTGGAACTGGGGAGGCCGGACCTGGACTGGAAGGAGCGCATCGGTGGCGATATCGCGCCAAGCGCGCAACTCCTGGCATTGATGAACGGCCTCGATCCGAATCCGGCCTACGTGCTCGACAAATACTGGCAGGTGAAAGCCTGCAACGAGGAGGCCCGCCGCCTGTTCGGGGACATCGATCAATTGTGCGATGTGAGCGAGCAATTCAAGGCGTATTGGCTCATGACGGATGTTGAGGACACGCCGTTCTGGCAAAAGATGTTGCGCCATTCGCTCTCCGGATCGCTGAACTTCACCTTCGCATCGCTCCGCCCGAGCGGGGAAGATGCCGTCTTCACCCTGTCGCTGCATACGCCTGCGAACCGGGAGGCGAGGGAAAGTCTGGAGCGACTCGTCCGAGCTGTGGCGCCGGAGTAAGCATCTGTGGTGTTCGACGGCCGCCGAGCCAGTACCTTGCGGCCGAACCCATCCCTGATAGCGACGAGGTAGAAAAAGCGGCACCGCAAGGAGAAAAAGGCTGGGCTGCGCATGAGACTTGATCTGCGATCTCACACAGAGACTTCAAACGATCGAAAAGAAGCTGATCTCCTGGCATTATCGAAACAACCTGTCCAATCGGCTGGAGACCATTCCTGGTGTCGGCTTTGTCATGGCCTCAGCACTTGCTTCCATCGTCCCTGACCGGAGGTTTTCAGATCAAGGCGGCATTTCGCTGCCTGGTTCGGCTTGGTGTCGCGACAAAATTCATCGGGCGGCAAGACGCGCCTCGGGCGCATCAGCAAACAAGGAAATCGATACATCCGGCAACTGTTCATCCTCGGCGCAACATCAGTGCTGCGATACGTCCGCCGTGACGGAGAGGGCGGGTCGATCTGGCTAGGTGGTCTGTTGCGACGCCGGCCGCCAAAGGTTGTCGCTGTCGCTCTTGCCAACAAGATGGCTCGCATCGCATGGGCGATCATGAGGGGGGACGGCGAGTATGAGGAAATCAACGAACTGAGAGCGGCCAGCCCAATCGGCTGAGCCGTCGAGGCGAAAGAGGTAAGTGAAGACGGCAACTCGATCCCGAGGGATCTGCCGAACCCGTTTAGCGTAGCAGACGTCAAGTCCGTCTAATCGATTGGGGCATGATCCTGGTGGAATCCTTCAAGGCCAGCGGCCGACAAGAATGGCCGCATCAAAGGCCGGATAAACGACTGTATCGAGATGCGCTGCATGGCCAAACCAAATTCACCTCAACGCGGGAGCCTTCCATCCATCGATTTTGAACAGCTCTTGTTCTGGCCCAAACTACATGGCCTCATGCCGATCGCGCGCATTGTCGGCGGCGCGGCCGTCGGCGTGCCACAACGCAGGGCATCGGCACGGCGTAGGCGACGCAGAAGCTTTGCCCGGCTCGGGATCGCGCCTGCCGACTTCGACGTGATCGAGCTGAACGAAGCCTTCGCCAGCCAGAGCATAGCCGTGTTGCGCGAGCTCGGCATCGCGGAAGACGCGGCGCATGTGAACCCGAATGGCGGCGCCATCCCACTCGGCCATCCGCTCGGCATGTCGGGCGCGCGTATCGCCGGCAGCGCAGCGCTGGAGCGTCGCGGCAGACTGGCGCTCACCACCGTGTGCGTGGCGTCGGCCAAGGCATTGCGATCTCGCTGGAGAAAGTGTGAGCGGCGGATCGCGCCGCCCCTTGTGAGCAGGAACCACCGCGATCCTCAGCGGATCGCGACGCTCGACGTGCAAGTTGCTGGGATAGGCGATGCCGCCCGAGCGCGGGACGGACGTACCTCCGATGGGGTATGCTTACGGGGCGCCCGCATCGTCATCCGCCCAGCGCGGGCGGCGCATCTGAAAGGTTTCGCCGATCGCAAGATAGTCCATGTAGCCCAGCCGGGCGAGGTTGCCGGCCTTCTTCTGATCGAACAGCCCGTCGCTCAGCATGGTGTCGTCGATATGGATGCCGACCACCTCGCCGGAGACGACGTAAACGCCAGCCCAGCGGCCGTCGAGGCCTTTCGGTTCGAGGATCTCTGTCAGCCGGCATTCGAGCACCGCCGGCGTGCCGGCGACATGCGGCGCGCCGATCAGCCGGCAAGGGGCCGCCTCGATCCCGGCATAGGCGAACTCGCTGGCGCCGCGTGGTGCATCCACCGACGTGGCGTTCATCTGGCGGGCGAATTTTTCTCCCACCAGATTGACGGCGAACTCGCCCGTCTCGCGAGCGAAGACGACGCTGTCCTTCTCCGCATCGGCGGAGAACCAGACGAGATAGGGTTCGACCGACAGCGCGTTGAAGAAGGAGAAAGGCGCGAGATTGATCGCGCCGGATTTGCCGCGCGTCGAGATCCAGCCGATCGGGCGCGGCGCCACGATCGCCTTGAACGGATCGTGGGGCAGGCCGTGCCCGTCGGACGGACGGTAAAACACCGCTGTCAGTCCTGCCGCGCGGCGATGACGTCGGCCTCGACCTTCCAGGCCGGGTTGGCCAGTCCCGAGACGACGACGGCCGTTGTCGCCGTCTGCACGCCGGCGAAGTGGCGGTTGCGGATGCCGGCATAGGTGATGATGTCCTCGGCCGACATGCAATAGGCGTTGAACTTGACGATGTCGGCGAAGCCCATGCCGGCGGAGGCGAGGATGGCGCGGATGTTTTTCATCATCTGCTCGGTCTGCTCCTCGAGGCTTTCAGGCACAGTGCCGTCGGGGCGCACGCCGACTTGTCCGGCGACGTAGAGATGCCGGCTGTCCTTCGGAGCCTCGACGCCGTGGGCGTAGAGGTTGCGCGCCGGCGGTGCGATGGTCGGCGGATTGTGCAGCTTGTTGGCCATTTCGTTCTCCCGTTGAAATCCGCGGGGTCCGCCGTTTCGCGGCCATGCGGCGTGGCTGAAATATCCAGAAACGTTATGTTGGTTGTCGAAATGAACTAATTGGTTGACATTGTCAACCAGTTGACGGCATGGCTGCTCCACAAAGGAGTGGATTTTCGACGATGGTTCGGGTTGAGGTGAGAGCGAAGTTCTCGTTTTTGACGAATCTGGGCCGACACAGGCAAAGGACGAGCGCGTGAACAGGCAGGGCACGATGACCGAGGACGCCGAGGATTCGGCGCAGATGATCGCCGCGCATGACGCGCGCGATCTTTTCTCGTTTCAGTTGCAGCGCCTGGCCGCGCTGTCGAGCCGCATCGCCTTCCTCTCCATCGGCCCGCGTTATCGGCTGACGGTACGGGAATGGCGCGCGCTTGCCGTGCTCGATTATCTGAAGGAGGCGCCGCTTCAGCTTCTGGCCAATCACAGCGGTCTGCTGAAAAGCCAGATGAGCCGCGTCGTGTCCGGCCTGATCGAGCGGGGCCTCATCAGCCGCTCCGAAAATCCCGAGGATGGGCGCAGCATCCTGCTGCGCCTGACTGGTGACGGCCGCGAAACGGTGGCAAAGATCCTCGCCGATTCGGAGCATCGCAACGAGATGATGCTCTCCAGCCTCTCGCCGCAGGACCGCCAGCACCTGCAAGATTCCTTCAGGGCGGTGTTCAAGAGCTCGATCGCCTATTACGACCGGCTCCGCCGCGAAGTGGCGGCCGCCGGCGGCGACCTCGGCGACGACGAATAGCGCAGCCGCGCGCAGGGTGAGCGCGTCGTCCGATCCGGGCAGCGCGTTGATCCGAACAAAATCAGCCATTTGATCGTTTGCGGGCGGGTCGGTCGGAACGGGTGTGGATTTTGCACGCAAGATAGTTGACGATGTGAACAATATAGTTTACGAAGTCAACCAAATTACGATGGAGACGTGCCCTTATGGAGATGGCAAAGCTGTTCATCGACGGCGAATGGCGCGAGGGAAGCGCCGGCCGGTCGGGCGCGGTAGTCGATCCGGCCACCGGTGAGGTCTTCGCTTTGGTAACCCATGCCGGGCCAGCCGATCTCGACTGCGCGCTCGCCGCCGCGCAGCGCGCCTTCCTCGAATGGCGACTCGTCTCGCCCTATGAACGCTCCAAGCTGCTGCGCAAGGCCGCCGATCTGTTGCGCCAGCGCGCCGAGACAATTGCCGCGCTGATGACGCGGGAGCAGGGCAAGCCGCTCGCCGAATCGCTCGGCGAGACGGTCGGCTCGGCCGACCACATCGACTGGTATGCGGAAGAGGGGCGCCGCGCCTACGGCCGCCTCATCCCGGCCCGCGCGCCGGGCGTGCGCCAGATCGTCATCAGGGAGCCGGTCGGCCCGGTCGCCGGCTTTTCGCCGTGGAATTTCCCGGTCAGCCAGGCGGTGCGCAAGATCGCCGGCGCTCTCGCCGCCGGCTGCACCATCATCATCAAGTGCCCGGAAGAAACGCCGTTCTCGGCCATTGAGCTGGTGCGCTGTTTCGCCGATGCCGGCATCCCGGCCGGTGCCGTCAATCTCGTCTTCGGCGTTCCGGCCGAAATCTCCGAATACCTCATTCCGGCGCAGCAGATCCGCAAGATCTCCTTCACAGGCTCCATTCCGGTCGGCAAGCTTCTCGGCCAGCTCGCGGCCGCCCACGTCAAGCGCGCCACGCTTGAACTCGGCGGCCATTCGCCCTTCATCGTCTGCGAGGACGCCGACCCGGAAGCGGCCGTCAAGCTCGGTCTGCTGCTGAAGTACCGCAATGCGGGGCAGGTCTGCGCCGCGCCGTCGCGCTACTTCGTCCATGAGCGCCATTACAAGCGTTTCGTCGATGCCTTCGTCGCCGGCTCCGAAGCGCTCAAGGTCGGTCCCGGCACCGAGCCCGGCGTGCAGATGGGGCCGCTTGCCAATTCCCGCCGACTCGATGCGATGCAGGCCTTCGTCGCCGACGCCGAGAGCCGCGGTGCCAAAGTGCTGACCGGCGGCAAGCGCATTGGCAATCAGGGCAACTTCTTCGCTCCGACCGTGCTGGTCGACACGCCGGAGGACGCAAGGCTGATGGTGGACGAGCCGTTCGGCCCGCTGGCGCCGATCGCCTCCTTCGCCAGCCTTGACGACGCCATCGCTCGCTCCAACAGCCTGCCTTACGGCCTTGCCGCCTTCGCTTTCACCAATTCCGAGCGCACCTCGACGCTGCTTGGTGATCGACTGGAATCGGGCATGATCTCGATCAATCATTTCGGCATCGCCGCGCCCGAGACGCCGTTCGGCGGCATCAAGGAAAGCGGCTTCGGCAGCGAGGGCGGCGTCGAAGGACTGGACGCTTTCCTGCAAACCAAATTCATCAGCGAACTGGGACTCAAGGACGCGGCGGCCTGAGTGGCGGCGGCCGGGAGGGCTGCCGGCAACGTCAAATGCGTGTCATCAATGGGAGAGAGACGAGCATGCGCAAATCCATGAAACAGGGCATCATCGCGGCGATAGCGGCGGTCGGCCTGTCCACCACGGCGATGGCCGCCGATACGCTGACCCTCGCCGGCCTTGGCGGCAAGGTGCAGGAAGACTTGACCAACACGCTGTTCAAGCCGGCGGCGGAAAAGGTCGGCGTCGAACTGCGCGGTGAATCGCACGACGGCCTTGCTGCCGTACGCGTACAGGTGCAATCCGGTGCGCCGGGTTGGGACGTCGCCCATCTCGGCGCCGAGGATTGCGCGATCGGCGCCGCTGAGGGCCTGTTCGAGCCGATCGACTATTCCGTCGTCAATGCCGACGGCATTCCTGAGCGGGCCCGCGGCAAGGACTGGGTCGGCACCAACACCTATTCGGTGGTGCTCGCCTGGCGCACCGACAAATACGGCGACAATCCGCCGAAGGACTGGAAGGATTTCTGGAACGTCGAGAAATTCCCCGGCCGCCGGGCGATGAGCGTCTATCCGCAGGAAATGATGGAGATTTCCCTGCTCGGTGACGGTGTTCCGCGCGATCAAGTCTATCCGCTCGACACCAAGCGTTCGCTTGCCGCCATCGCCAAGATCAAGCCGAATATCTCGGTGTGGTGGTCGTCCGGCGCCCAGTCGGCGCAACTGCTCAAGGACGGTGAGGTTGACATGGAGGCGATCTGGGGCAGCCGCATCGCCGGCGTCATCGCCGACGGTGCGCCGGTCAAGTTCACCTACCAGGACGGCGTCATCGGCTTCGGCTGCGTGGCGATCCTGAAGGGCACCAAGCATCTGGCCGAGGCGCAGAAGCTGGTGGCCAACATCGTCTCGCCGGAGATCCAGGCCCGCATCCCGACGATGATGGGCTACTACGGCCCGGCGAACCAGAAGGCCTTCGAGGTCGGCAAGTTCCCGCCCGAGGTACTCGCCCAGTCCAACCAGTCGCCCGAGAACGCGGCCAAGCAGGTCATCATGCAGCCGACCTGGTGGGCCGAGCACATGCAAGACGTGCAGGAAGACTTCAAGAACCTGATCACCCAGTAGGTTTTCGCCTGCAAAAGCCGGGGAGGGACTTCGCGTCCCTTCCCGCAACCGGAACATCTCCGCGCCGGCGCCCGTGCGCACCCATGCTTTTTGAGTGATCGACGATGATGCTGCCTGCGATATCGCGCGAGAAAACCATGTTCGACCGCGTTGCCTCCGAGGCGTTCGACGCCCGCCGGCCGCTGCGGCACAATGGGCTTTTCGTCATGTCCGCGCGCCGGGCGCATGACGTCCAGGCCTGAGGAGAAGCCGCCATGCCGGGCAAAGTCGAAATCCGGAACATCAGGAAGAGCTATGGCAGCTTCGTTGCCTTGAATGACGTGTCGCTCGACATCGCGCCGGGTGAATTCCTGACGCTGCTCGGTCCGTCCGGATCGGGCAAGACGACGCTTCTCAACGTGCTGGCCGGGTTCGTGCGGCCGGATTCTGGCTCGATCACCATCGACGGCACCGAATTTCTTACGCTTCCGCCGCACAAACGCAATCTCGGCATGGTGTTCCAGAACTACGCCCTGTTCCCGCATATGAGCGTGGGCCGGAATGTCGGCTATCCGCTGCGCCTGCGCGGCGTTCCCGCCACCGAGATCGAGCGGCGCGTGCGCGACGCGCTCGATCTGGTGCAGATGGCGCATCTGGCCGACCGCAGCGTCGATGCGCTGTCCGGCGGCCAGCGCCAGCGCGTGGCGCTCGCCCGCGCCATCGTCTTCGAGCCGTCGATCCTGCTCATGGACGAGCCGCTGTCGGCGCTCGACAAGAAGCTGCGCGAACATATGCAGCTCGAACTGAAGCGGCTGCACAACCGGCTGGGCACCACCACCGTCTACGTCACCCACGACCAGCGCGAGGCGCTGACGCTGTCGGACCGCATCGCGGTCGTCAACGGTGGCCGGATCGCGCAGCTCGGCACGCCCGACGAGATCTACGATCGGCCGAGGAACAAGTTCGTCGCCGACTTCATCGGCGAGACGCGCTTCCTGCCCGTTGAGCACGGCGCGTCCGGCCTTTCGCTGTACGGCCGTCCGCTCAAGGCACGCGACGAATGGAAGAGCTTCGATGGCGACACGCCCTGGCTGGTGGTCCGGCCCGAGCGGCTGCGCTGGTACGGCGAGGAAGCCGACGCGGCCAATCGTATCGATGCCGAGGCGACCGGCATCATCTACCAGGGCGATAGCTATCTGGTGACGGTGCGCATGCCGGATGGCGTCGAGATCGATCTGCGCCGCGGTCCCGACATCGCCGGCAAGGAACTGCTGCAGCGAGGCCAGCCGGTCCATCTGTGGCTCGACCGGGAGCACACCATACTGGTGTCGGACAAGCCATGACGCTGACCCTCGACCGTCCCGGCACATTGCCTGCCGTCGCGCCCAACGCCGACGCATTGCAGCGGCAAGGCGCGCGCGAGCGCCGCGCGCTGGCCTCGCTGACCCTGCCGGGTGCCGCCCTGATCTTCGTCGTGCTGATCCTGCCGATCGGCTGGCTGTTCTGGCAGTCGTTCTTCGGTGCCGCCGGCCAGCCGACGCTGGAAAATTACGCGCGCATGCTCAAGCCTGTCTATGTGCGCACCTTCGTCACTACTTTCGAGGTTTCCGGCCTGGTGACGCTCGCCTGCGTGCTGCTCGGCTATCCCGTCGCCTACCTGCTGGCGCAACTGCCGGAGCGGCTGGCCGGCCTGTTGATGATCTTCGTCATCCTGCCGTTCTGGACCTCGGTTCTGGTACGCACCTATGCCTGGCTGGTGCTCCTTCAGCGCACCGGTATCATCAACACGTGGCTGGTCGATGCGGGGCTGATTTCGGAGCCGCTGCCGCTCGTCCACAACATGCTCGGCGTGGTCATCGGCATGGTGCATGTCATGCTGCCGTTCCTCATCCTGCCGCTCTACGCCTCGATGCGGGCGATCGATCCCGTCTACATGCGCGCCGCCGCCAATTGCGGCGCTACCCCGGCGCAGGCCTTCCGCCAGGTCTTCCTGCCGCTGTCGCTGCCTGGCCTTGCCGCCGGCGTCGGCCTCGTCTTCGTGTTGTGCCTGGGTTTCTACGTCACGCCGGCGCTGCTCGGCGGCGGCCGCGTGTCGATGTGGGCCATGCAGATCGCCGACAACATATCCGTCTATGGCAACTGGGGCGCCGCAAGCTCGCTCGGCGTCGTGCTGCTGATCGTCACCGGCATCATCCTCTACGCCTTCAAGCGGCTGTTCAGGACGGAGAATTTCGGAGGGACGCACTGATGCTCTCCCGTCCGGCGACCCAGACCCAGATCACCCATCTGCAAAGGCTTTGGCTCTACGTGCTGGTGGGACTGGTGTTCTTCTTCCTGATCGTGCCTTGCCTGATCGTCATCCCGATGTCCTTCTCGGGCAGCAAATATCTGGAATTCCCGCCGCGTACTTGGAGCCTCCAGTGGTACGAGGCCTATCTTGGCTCGCCGGAATGGCGCGCCGCGACCTTCGTGTCGCTGCGGGCGGCGCTGCTGACCACGCTCTTCGCCACCACGCTCGGAACCATCGCCGCCTACGGCATCGCCCGCGTGCACGGCGCGGTGTCGTCGCTGGCGCGCGGCGTCTTCATGCTGCCCATGCTGGTGCCGCTCATCCTGCTCGCTATCGGCTGCTTCTTCGTCTACGCCAAGATCGGCCTGAACGGCACGACGACGGGTCTTGTCCTGGCGCACACCATGCTGGCGTTGCCCTTCGTCGTCATCGCGGTGCTGTCCGGCCTGGCGAGCTACGACATGAACCAGGAGCGCGTCGCCCAGAGCCTCGGCGCCTCGCGTCCCTGGGCCTTTCTTACCGTCACCCTGCCGCAGATCCGCCTTTCGGTGCTGTCCGGCGCGCTCTTCGCCTTCGTCACCTCCTTCGACGAGGTGGTGATCGCCCTGTTCATCACCGGCGGCCAGAACGCGACGCTGACCAGGCTGATGTTCGCCAACATCCGCGACCAGATCGATCCGACGGTGGCGGCGATCTCCTCGCTGCTGATCGGCCTGTCGATCCTGCTGCTGGTCGGCTCGCAGCTCCTGCTCCGCAAGGGAGTACGCAAATGAGCGGCCGCGTCGTCATCTGCGAATGCTTCGCCCGCGACGGATTGCAGCACGAACCGGCGATCGTCTCCACCGCCGACAAGATCGCGTTGATCGACGCTTTCACCGCCGCCGGCTTCCCCCGCATCGAAGCGACGAGCTATTCGCATCCCGTCAAGGTGCCGGCTTTCGGTGACGCTGACGCGGTGCTGACCGGTATCACGCGGCGGCCGGGTGTCTGGTACAAGGCGACGACGCCGAACCGCATCGGCGTCGAGCGCGCCGTCGCCGACCTTGCCGCCGGCCACGGCGCCAACGAGGTCAGCCTGCTCGCCTCGGCGACTGAATCCCACACCGAACGCAACCTCGGCACCTCGCGGGAAGGCCAATGGCGACGCATCGAGGAGATGGTCGCCGTCGCCGGCGATCGTTTCAGGCTGGTGGGCGTCATCTCGGTAGCGCTCGGCTGTCCCTTCGAAGGCGAGGTCCCGCCCGAGCGCGTGGTCGAGGACGTGCTGCGTTTCGCGCGGTACGGCGTGAAGATCGTCACCATCGGCGATACGACCGGCCTCGGCACGCCGGCCAAGGTCAGGCGACTGTTCCGGATGCTTGCCGAAGCAGTGCCGGACGTGATCGCGGTGGCGCATTTCCACGACACGCGTGGCGCCGGCATTGCCAACTGCATGGCGGCCTACGAAGCGGGCTGCTGCTATTTCGATTCCTCTTTCGGCGGCGTCGGCGGTCATCCGACGAATATCCGCTACGGCTCCGGCCGCGCCGGCAACGTCGCTACCGAGGACCTGGTCAACCTGTTCGAGATGGAAGTGATTGCCACCGGACTCGACCTCGACAGGGTGATGGAGGCCTCGCGGCTCTGCGAAAGCGTGCTCGGCCGCCAGTTGGACAGCAAGGTCGCGCGCGCAGGCTTCGCCGCCGCGCGCCACGAGAATGCGTGAAAGGACGGACATGCCCGACTGCGTCGTCGTCGAGAACCGGGAAGCGGTGCGGATCGTCCGCATGAACCGGCCCGACAAGCTGAATGCGCTCAACACCGAATTGACGCAGGGCCTGCTCGACGCGCTCGTCGCCGCCGATGCGGACGAGGCCGTGCACGCCGTCGTGCTCGCCGGCGAGGGCAGGGGCTTCTGCGCCGGCGCCGACCTTGCCGAATTCAAGGATCTGACGCCGGAACATCAGCACCGCGTGCTGGCGCGCGCCGACCTGACCTGCCGGCTGCAATCGAAGCTCCAGGAGATGAGGAAGCCGGTCGTCTCGGCGGTGCAGGGCGTGGCCGTCGGCGGGGGCGCGGGACTGGCGATTTCCTGCGACATGATGGTGGCCGGCGCCGATCTCAAATTCGGCTACCCGGAACTGAAGCACGACATCGTGCCGGCGCTGGTCATGACGGGGTTGCAGCGCCAACTCGGCCGCAAGGCCGCCTTCGAGATGATCAGCCTCGGCCGGCTGGTCGGCGCGGAGGAAGCGCAGGCGCTCGGCCTCGCCAACCGCGTGGTCGCGGCGGATGTCGTCATCGATGCCGCGCTCGAGATCGCCGGCCAGTGGGCGAAGGCCAATCCGATGGCGATGGCGGCGGCAAAATCGCTATTCTACCGCGTCGCCGACCTGCCTTTCGACGCCGCCATGGCTGCCGGCCGCGACGTCAACGCGCTGATGCGCGGCTTCCGGGGGCCGGCCAAGTGAAACCGCTCGACGGCATCCGCATCCTTGATTTCAGCCGCGTGCTCGCCGGGCCGATGGCAACGCAGATCCTGGCGGAACTCGGCGCCGAGGTCATAAAGATCGAGCGGCCTGGCGCCGGCGACGAGACGCGCTCCTTCGAGCCGCGCGTGGAAAGCGGCGACAGCGGCTATTTCTTCGCCTTCAACCGCGGCAAGAAATCCGTCACGCTCAACCTGAAATCGCCGCGCGGGCAGCAAATTGCGCGCCAGCTCGCCCGGCATGCCGACGTCGTGGTGGAAAATTTCCTGCCCGGCGAAATGGTGGCCTTCGGGCTCGGCTATGAGGCACTGAGCGCCGAAAACCCCGAGCTTGTCTATGTCTCCTGCACCGGCTTCGGCCAGACCGGCCCCTATAGCGACCGCAACGGCTACGACACGATCTTCCAGGCGCTGTCGGGTGTGATGGCGCTGACCGGCCATCCGGACGGTCCGCCCGCCAAGGTTGGTGTGCCGTTCGCCGACCTCACGTCCGGCCTGTGGATCGCGATCTCGGTGCTGACCGGCCTTGCCGGGCGCAAGCAAACGGGCAGTGGCACCCACATCGACTTGTCGATGCTTGACGTGCAGGTGTCGATGCTGACCATCGCGGCGGCGCGCTGGTTCCTGCTCGGCGAAGACCCGAAGCGCACCGGCACGGAGCATCCGGGACGCGTGCCGTCCGCCGCCTTCGAATGTGCCGATGGCCGCTGGCTGCACATTTCCGGTTCCGATCAGCATTGGGCGGCGACCTGCTCGGTGCTCGGCCTTGACGCGCTGGCCGCCGACCGCGCGCTCGATCGCAATTCGGAGCGCGTCGTGCAGCGCGAGCGGGTGATGGCTGCGATGATGGCGGCGACGGCGCGGCGCGGGCGTGACGAGCTGGCCGAGGCGCTGCGCGCGGCCAACGTTCCGGCCGGCGAGGTCAACAGCGTTGCCGAGATTCTTGCCGATCCGCATGTGGCGGCGCGCGGCATGGTCGCCGGCTTCGAGCATCCGAAAGCCGGCAGGGTCGGCGCGTTGAAAATGCCGGTCAGGTTGTCGGGCTACGACGAGATTTCGCCGGGCGTGCCCCCGGTCCTGGGGGCCGACACCGCGACCGTGCTTGCCGGCATGCTCGGCATCCCGGCTGCGGAGATCGACCAATTGCGTGGCGAAGGAGCGATTTGATGGCGGAGAAGAAACCGGTCGAGGTCAGGCGCGAAGGGGCGATCACCCGCGTTGTTCTCTCGCGGCCGCAAGCCCGCAATGCGCTCAATTTACCGATGTGCCACGGGCTTGCCGAAGCCTTCGCCGGGATTGACCGGGACGCCGACATCCGCGCCGTCCTCGTCGAAGGGGAGGGGCCGGTGTTCTGCGCGGGGGCCGACCTCAAGGAGCGCAAGGGTCATGACGCCGCCTGGATTCGGCAACGCCGCCTCGCGTCTTTTGCCGCTTATGCGGCGATCGAGCGCTGCACCCGGCCGGTGATCGCGCTGGTGCAGGGGCCGACGGTGGGCTCCGGCGGCGAGATCGCCATGAGTTGCGATTTCATCGTCGCCGCCAGCGATGCCAGCTTCCGCTTTCCGGAAGCGCACTGGGGAACGGTGGGCGCCACGCAACGCTTGCAACGCGTCATCGGCGTGTCGCGCGCCAAGGAACTGCTGTTCACCGCGCGCGAGATGCTGGCCGGGGAAGCCTATGCGCTGGGTATGGTGGCCCGTCTGGTCGAGCCGTCGCGGCTGAAAGAGGAGGGAATGGCGCTGGCGCTCCGGATCGCCGAGGCGCCGCCGCTTTCCATGGCGCTGACGAAGCAGTCCATTGATCTCGGCTCGCGCACGGACCTCGAGTCCGGCATCCGCGTCGAACTCGCGGCGATCGAGCGCGTGCTCGCCGACAATGGCTGGAAGAGCGGCATCGACCGCTTCCTCCAGTCGGTCGGCACGAACGGCAGCGAAGCGGGCGAGGCCCGCACGGTTTGAAAACTTGGATGCGGCCTTCGCGAAGCGCGAGGGCGCTTTTCAGGATCGTATCCGGACAAAGGAGAACGCCATGACCATGCTCGCCAATTCAGCCGCCGCCCGCGACATTCTCTACCAGGTGCATTCGCAGACCAACATCCGCCAGCACGAGAAGGACGGGCCGCTGATCGTCACGCGTGGCGAGGGCGCCTACATCTACGACGACAGCGGCAACCGCTATCTCGACGCCATGTCGGGGCTCTGGTGCGTGGCGCTCGGCTATTCCGACACGGCGGTCAAGGACGCCGTCAAGGCGCAGATCGACGACCTGCCCTATTTCCACCTCTTCGCCCACCGCTCCAACGATCCCTCTATCGACCTCGCCGAAAAGCTGATCCGGAATTCGCCGGGCATGGCTCGCGTCATTTTCCAGTGCTCTGGCTCGGAGGCGAACGACACTGCGGTCAAGCTCGTCTGGTACTACTGGAACGCGCTCGGCAAGCCCGAGAAAAAGAAGATCATCGCCCGCAAGCGCGCCTATCACGGCACCGGCGTCGCCTCGGGAAGCCTGACCTTCCTGCCCAACATCCATCGCGAGTTCGACCTGCCGCTCGACCGCTTCCTGCACGTGACCTGCCCGCACTACTATCGCGAGGGCCTGCCGGGCGAGAGCGAGGCCGATTTCGTCAAGCGGCTGGCCGACGAACTGGAACGGCTCATCCTTGCCGAAGGGCCGGACACGGTCGGCGGCTTCTTCGCCGAGCCGGTGATGGGCACCGGCGGCGTCGTCGTGCCGCCTGAGGGCTATTTCGAGGCGATCCAGGCGGTGCTGAAGAAATACGACGTGCTCAACGTCTCCGACGAGGTGATCTGCGGCTTCGGTCGTGCCGGCACATACTGGGGCGCCGAGGCGGTCGGCTACAAGCCGGACATGATCACCTGCGCCAAGGCGCTGTCTTCGGCCTACCTGCCGATCTCGGCCGTCCTCGTTTCGCAAAAGATCCTCGACGCGATGCGCGAACAGTCCGACAAGGTCGGCGTCTTCGGCCACGGTTATACCTATGGCGGGCACCCGGTCTGCGCGGCGGCAGCACTCGCTACGCTGAAGCGCTACGAGGAACTGGACACCACCAGCAACGCCCGCGAGGTCGGCGCCTATTTCCAGAAGCGGCTGGCGGAACTGAAGGATCATCCGATCGTCGGCGAGGTGCGCGGCATCGGCCTGATGGCCGGCGTCGAACTGGTCGGCGACAAGGCGACGAAAGCGCCGTTCGACGCTTCGCTGGGTGCGGCCGCCGCCTGCTCGCGTTTCGCGCTGGAGCGCGGGTTGATCACGCGCGATCTCGGCCAGACCATGTCGTTCTCGCCGCCGCTCGTCGTCACCCGCGAGGAGATCGACTTCATCGTGAACACTTTCCGCGTCGCGCTCGACCAGACGGCGGACTATGCCCGCGCCAAAGCGGCGGCCTGAGCGGGCGCGGCCATCATGCAAGCCAGCACGCTCTTCACCAACGGCGCGATCCACACGATGGACCCGGAGCGCCCACGCGCCGAAGCGCTCGCTGTCGATGCGGCGGGTCGCATTATGGCGGTCGGTTCCGTCGCCGAATTGAAACCGCTCGCCGGCGCGAACACCAAGACGGTCGATCTCAGCGGACGGTTCGTCATGCCCGGCGTGTTCGATTTCCATTTGCATGTGATCTCCGGCATGACGACGCGCCTGCGCTCCTTCGCCATCGATGCCGGCGACGATTTCGCCGCCATCCTCGATCATGTCAGGGCGGCTGCCGCCGGCAAGCGCGAGGGCGATTGGCTGACCGGCAGCGCCTATGGCGCCCGCGCGCTGGTCGATATTGAAGGCCTGGGCCTCGACGCCAAGCGGCAGTTGGACGAGGCGAGCGGCGGCCGGCCGGTGCTGCTGATCCACGGCAGCCTGCACGGCGCCTTCGCCAACGAGGCGGCGCTGGCGCGCGCCGGCATCGATGCGGCGACGCCGGACCCTGCGGGCGGGCGTATCGTGCGCATCGGCGGCGAGGCCACAGGGCTGCTCGAAGAGAATGCGATGTGGATGGTCGATGGCGCCATCCCTGTCCTCGGCGACGGCGAGATTGTCGACGTCGCGCGGGCGGCGGTGCGCTATTTCAATTCGGTCGGCGTCACCGGTTTCGTCGACGCCATGTCGACGCCGGAAATGATCGCCGCTTTCCGGGCATTGGACGATGCGGACGATCTTTCGACCTGGGCCGGCTTCACGCTTTCGGCGAGCCGCACCTGTTCGTCGTGGTCGCCGGAGGCGGAAGCCTTGCTCGCGCGCCGCGGCCAGGTCTGCGGGCCGCATATGGTGGCCGAAAACGCCAAGATATTCCTCGACGGCGTGCCGTCGCTGCGCACGGCGGCGATGCTCGATCCTTATCCGGACACCGGCGGGCACGGCGAAATGTACCTTTCGTCTGACGAGTTGCTCGCGGAAATGGCGGCCTTCGACCGGCAGGGCGTCGGCGTGAAGGTCCATGCGGTGGGCGATGCCGCTGTAGTGCGCGTGCTGGACGCGGTGGAACGGGTGCGGGCTGAGAACGGCGACGGCGGGCCGTGGCACCACATCGCCCACGGCCAGTATATCCCGCATAAGGATATCTCCCGCATGAAGCGGCTTCGGGTCATCGCCGACCTCAATCCGCCCATGTGGTTCGTCAACCAAGCCAGCCTGGCGCATGAGCGCGTGGTCGGCAGGGAGCGCTATGCGACGGTCTGGCCGATCCGCACCATGCTGGAGGCAGGCGTCACCATGGCGCTCGGTTCCGACTGGATGACGATCTTTCCCGAACTCGATCCGTGGCAGGCCCTTGCCGGCCTGCTGATGCGGCGCGATCCATCTGGAAAACTCGAAGGCGTGCATGGGCTGCACGAGGCGATCACGCTAGACCAGGCGCTGCCGCTGATGACGCGCAACGGCGCCGCCGGCATGGGGCTCGGCGACCGGACGGGGCGGCTGGCGCCCGGCCTCTCCGCCGACTTCATCGTGCTCGACCGCGATCTTTACGCCGTCGCACCGGAACAGATCGCCAGGACGAAGGTGCTCAGCACGGTCTTCGAAGGCCGGGAAGTCTACGCCGCGCCGGCCTGAGCGGCCTATACCATCTGAAAGAAAAATCCCGCCGATCAGCGGGATTTTTCGGTCCAGGCATCATCCTGCCGCAGCCAGCGCCTTGTCGAGCGCATCGACCAGAAGGTCGGCGTTTTCGCGTGAGAAGACCATCGGCGGGCGGATCTTCAGGAGATTGCGGCCGGCACCGGTGACACCGACCAGCACGCCGCGCTTAAGCAGGTCCTCGATGACGGCGCGCGCCTTGGCAGGCGCTGCCGCACCGTCCTCGACGATCTCGACGCCGGCGAACAGGCCGGTGCCACGCACGTCGCCGATCGCCGCGTGACGGCTCATCAACCCGGCAAGACCGGCGCGCAAGTAGGCGCCGACCTGGAGCGCGTTCTCCTGGAGGTTCTCGCTTTCCAGCACGTCGAGCACCGCATGGCCGGCGGCAGCCGCCACCTGGTTGCCGCCGAACGTGTTGAAATAGCGCTGCGTTTGCAGGAAGCCCTCCACCAGCGCGCGGCAGGCGACGACGACGCCGAGTGGCATGCCGTTGCCCATCGGCTTGCCCATGGTGACGATGTCGGGAACGATGCCGGCGTGCTGGAATCCCCAGAAATGCGTGCCGGTGCGGCCGAGCGCCGTCTGTACCTCATCAGCGACGATAAGGCCGCCGGCACGGCGGACCTCGGCGACGGCCAGGTCGAGATAAGCTTCCGGAACCGGGTAGAGGCCGTCCGAGGCGAAGACCGGACACACGAAGAGGGCGGCGGGCCGATGGCCGCGCTGTTCCAGCCCCTTGATCGCCTCGCTGTATTTTCCGGCATAGGCTGTCGGCGACAGGGCCTTGCCGTTGTCGCCGGCCGCGCCGGCGATGGCAGGAGCCGGAACCGCGCCGACCCAAGGCTGGAGCTGTTCGGCTGGAATGGTCGAGGTGTCCAGCGCGCCGATGATCGTGGAATTGCCGTGGAAGGCCGAGGTCGTGACCAGTGCGCCGCTGCCGCCGCTGTTGGCGATGGCGATGCGCCAGGCAAGCTCGTTCGCCTCGGTGCCGGAGCAGACAAATATAGCCGTGTCGAGATGATCCGGCATGGTGGCGAGCAGCCGCTCGGCATAGGCCACGACGATCTCGCTCGGATAGCGGGTGTTGGAGTTGAAGGTACCCGCCTGCTTCGCCATCGTGTCGGCCACGTGCGGGTGGCAATGGCCGACATGCGGCACGTTGTTGTAGGCGTCGAGATAGCGCTTGCCGTGGGCGTCCGTCACCCACACGCCCTCGCCCTTCACCGGCATGAAGGGCTGCTGGTAGAACTCCTTGTAGATCGGCCCCATCGCGCTGCGGCGTCGTGCCAGTAGATCCTCATAGGTCTTGTCGGTCGAGGCGGGACGGGAAGCGGCGGGAGCGTTCATGGCTTTCTCCAGTGTGGCGGTGGCTTGATCGGGGTCGATGGCGAAGGCGCGGGAAAGCGCCTGCCAGCCGAGTTCGGAAATATCGGTGCGGTAGGGCGAGACACCGCCGGCCAGCGCGGTGCGCCATGCGACGATGATCTCGCGCATGGCGAGGCGCGTCTTGACGAGGCCGAACAGGACGGCGATTTCCTCTCGCTCCAACGGCATTTCGGCACAATAGGCGGACAGGAACTGCCCGACGATGCCGAGCAGGTCCGGCTCGCCGTAGAGCTGGTGGGCGACGGCGATCGCCACCTCGTTGATGATCTGGGTTTCCACCATGTCGCCGAAGTCGATGAGGCCGGTGATCGCGCCCGAGCGCGGATCGCGCATGATGTTGTTCTGGTGGGCGTCGTTGTGAACGACCTGCCGCCGCAGCGACGACAGGGCGGGCAGCGTGTGCTCGCAAAAATCCGCCATCGCCCGTTCGGCCAGCGCGCGGCGCGCCGGGTCGGCGATCAGGCGGATGCGGTCGGCGAGGTCGGCCGCATGGTGCAGGTCCCAGATCATGCGGCTCGGACCGCCTCCGTGGCGAAAGCCGCTCAGCGCCCGGTCGAGGCGGCCGACGAGGCCGCCGGTCGCGCGCCGGAAGGCCGGCGTGGTGCGGAACTCCAGCGCCGGCTGGCCGGGCAGGTGCGTGACCAGCCGCGCCGAGAAGGAAACGCCGTCATGCAAGACCGATACGATCGCGCTGCCGTCACGGGCGGCGACGGTGCGCGGAACCGGCAGTCCCGGATCGACCCTGGCGATGTGGTCGAGCGCCGCGGTCTGGAACGCCAGCACTTTGGACGGCTCGGCAGCGTTGGCGATCTTGAGCACGTAGGCGCGGCCGTTGGAGGCGCTGACCATCAGGTTCTGGTCGCGCTCTCCGGACAGCGGCCTGAGCGTGCCGCGAAGGCCGTAAGCTTCGTCGAGCAGCGCCTCGAGTTCGCCTGTCGTCAGCCGCGGCACGCGGGCGGTGAGGATGCCGTCCGCGTCCGCCGCCTCGAAGCTTGCTTCTGTCCTCTTTGCGCTCACGCCTCAGGCTCCCGATGCGGCGCGGAAGCCGTTCATAAAACGGATTAGGTTGTCGCCGAGGATCGGCGACGGATAGCCGCCTTCCTGGATGATCGCCGTCGGCTTCTTCATAGCGCCCAGCATCTCGCCCATGTGCGCAAATCCCTCGCTCGTCACTTTCGTGCAAGCAAAAGGATCGGCCTCCGAGGCGTCGAGGCCCAGCGCCAGCACGACGACGTCGGGCGAGAATTTTTCGGCCGCGTCGATGCCGGCCTTGACGGCGGCCAGATAGACGGCGTCGCCCGACCCCACATCGACCGGGAGGTTGAGGTTGCAGCCCTCGCCGGCGCCTTCGCCGCGCTCGTCGGCGTAGCCGGCATAGAAAGGATAGGTGGTTCGCGGATCGGCGTGGACGGAGATCGTCTGCACGTCGGCGCGGTCGTAGAACAGGGTCTGCGTGCCGTTGCCGTGGTGGACGTCGACATCGAGGATGGTGACGCGGCCGGCGGCGCGGCGGGCGAGCGTTGCGGCGAGCGCGCCGTTGTTCAGGAAGCAGTAGCCGCAGGCCATGTCGCGATAGGCATGATGGCCGGGCGGGCGGCACAGCGCGTAGGCCGCGACCTCGCCGTCCAGCACCTTTTGCGTTGCCGCCAGCGCGCTGGCAGCGCTGGCGATCGTCGCTTCCCACGTATCCTCCAGAAGCACGCTGGCGCCGTCGGCGATGAAGTAGCCGGCCCGGCCGAGAAGGTCGTCCGGCAGGCGTCGCATATAGGCGTTCGGATGCAGGCTGGGCCTGAGTTCGAGCGAATCCGGGAAGCGCTCCTTCCACGCGGCATAGCCGGTCTTGAGGAAATCGAGGTAGCCGGCGTCGTGGACCTCGGCGATGACACCCATGTCGGCGGGCGCGGGCTGCACGAACTCGTCGGTGCATAGCTTGGCCGCGTCGTGAAGGGCTTTGAGCCGGTCCGGAATCTCCACGGCTTCGATCAGGCTGCCGCCGTAGAGCCGGGTGCGGACGTGGTGGCCAAGCTCGGCGGGATGAAAATAGGTGATCATCTTGTCCTCCTTGAAATGCACGATACGATCAGGATTTGCGGATCGGGTGGGTTGAAACCGGTGCGCCGGCCTGCCAAGTGAGCTGGGCATGACCGGGCGCCGGCCCGTCCCGAAGAACCAGGCGAGACGAGATGAACGAGAACCGGACCGTGCTGGTGAGCGGCTATGCGCAGGCGCCGCGCGGCACCGGCATGTCGGAAACCATGACCTGGCTCGGCGTGGTGCTGGAGATCGATCTCAAGACCCATGCGATCGTTGCCGCCGACGCCACGTTCGTGACTGAACTTGCGCGCGATTTCTTCCGCCGCACGGTGACGGGCTATTGCCTGACCGACGGGCTCGAAGGCTTGCTCGCGCTGATCGATAACCGTATCCATACGCCGTCAAAGAACTCCTTGCAGACTGCGACCCAGGCTGCTTTCCAGCGCTATGTTGAGGCCAGACAGGCGGGCAAGGGCTGAGCGGTATTCGGTGATCAGCCGCAGCGTGAGCTCGCCTGCGCCCGGCAGGTCGTCGACCAGCCCGGCGCTCTGGCCGGCCTCGATCTTGCCGTTAGCGACGTCGCCGTCGAGGGCGGCGAGTTTCAGCGAACTGCCGGAAAAGATGGCGCGCCGCGCCTCGATGTCGGCGCCTGCGGCTTCCGCCTCGAGAAAACGAGCGGAAAAATCGTTGGCGATCATGCGGATCGGACTCATGCCGCGCCCGACCAGCGCCGTGCCGGAAATGCCGATTTCCAGAACCTTGTGCTTGTAGGCTTCATGCACGCTCGCTTCCTTCGTCGCCAGATAGCGCGTGCCGAGCTGGGCCGCGTCGGCGCCGAGCGCCAGCATGGCGACGATGCCGGCGCCGTCGGCGACGCCGCCGCCGGCGATCAGGATGGCTTCCGGAGCGGCCTTTGCGATGGCGCGCACTAGCACCAGCGTCGAGACCTGGTCCGGCGGCGGATGACCGCCGGCCTCGCCGCCGACGGCGATGATGGCGTCGACGCCGGTCTCCAACGCCTTCAGCGCATGGGTCTCGGAGGCGACGACATGGATGCAGCGGATGCCCGCCGCCTTGAAGCGGCCGAGATATTTCTTCGGCCCGCCCTGCGAGGCGATGAGGATCGGCGCCTTCTCCTCGATGGCGATGTCGAGGATTTCGTCCGCCTGTTGCCGGTAGAGCGGCACGTTGACGGCAAAGGGCTTGTTGGTCGCCGTTTTGAGCGCGCGCAGCGCGGCGCGGAAATCCTCTGGATACATCGGACCGGCTGCGAGGACGCCGAGCCCGCCAGTATTGGAGACGGCGGCCGGCAGCGCCGGATTGGAGGACGCCCAGCTCATGCCGGCCTGCACGATCGGGTGGGCGACGCCGAAGGCCTTTGTGAAGCGCGTCGTCACGATGTCGTCTCCTTTTCCCCGAGTCCGAAGTGGCGCATGGCGTGCGTGATGAGCAGGCGCTTCGGCACCTTCGAGGAGGCCGTCAGTCCGACAATGTCGAAACTGTCGATGACGGCGAGGTATTTCGGCAGCTTGAAGCCGGCGAGCCGGGGTTTTGCCCAGGCCAGCACCTCGTCGGCCGTCACCGTCTCCCCCTCGCGCGGCACGACATAGGCGCCCGGTACTTCGATCAACCGCGGGTCGGGCAGGGCGAAAACCTGCGCCTGGCGGATCTTGGGATGGCCGATCAGCACGTCCTCGACGTCCGCCGGCGCGACGTTCTCGCCGCCGACGCGAATGATCTCCTTCAGCCGCCCGACAAAGGCGACGCGGCCGTCCTCGCGCATCACGCCCATGTCGCCGGTCTTAAGGAAGCCGTCGGCTGTCATCGTCTCGCGCGTCGCCGCCTCGTCGCGGTAGTAGCCCTTCATCACGCACCAGCCGCGCACTCGGATTTCGCCTTTCTGGCCCCGCGCCACTTCGGCGCCGGTCGCCGGATCGCAGATGCGCACGTCGAGCCCCGGATGCGGCCGCATCCAGCCGCCGATACGGTCCTCGACGGGGTCGCCGTGATCGGAGGCCATGATGTTGGGCGATGCTTCGGAGAGCCCGTAGCCGGTGACGGTCTGCGCCGCGCCGAACTCTTCCACGGTGCGGCGCATGATCGCCGGGCTGATCGCCGCCCAGCCGCCGCGCAGCGTGTAGGAAAGCGGCTGGAAATCGGGGCTGCCCAGCATCATCAGGTACATGGTGTCGTTGCCGGAGGTGAGGGTGCAGTGTTCCTCGCGGATCAGCTTCAGGGCCTCTTCGCCGGTAAAGCGGTACATGGTGACGAGCGTGACGGCATGGACAGCCGACAGCACCACCGCGAGCGTCGATCCGGCGACATGAAAGAACGGACGGGCGGAGAGATAGCGGTCGCCCTCGCGCACGCCCATGCGCTTGCCGAGGAAATAGGCGTCGGTCGTCATGTTGGCATGGGTCAGCAGCACGGCTTTCGGGAAGGAGGTCGAGCCGGAGGTGAATTGGATTAGCGCCACGTCGTCGGAAGCAGGTCGCGGCGGCAGTTCCGTCCGCTCCCCCGCCGCTAGGAAGTCGGCGAAGGTCCTGCAGGCGGCGGGAGCCTCTTCGCCGATGACCACGACATCGGTCAGGCGAGGCAGCTCCGGCGAGGGCAGAACGGTGTCGACGGTGGGGCAGACCTCGCGCAACACGGCGACGAAGTCGATTCTCAGCAGGCTTTCGACGGTGATCAGCAGGCGGGCGTCGGCCCGCTCGAGCTGCATGCGGATTTCGTCCGGCGTCAGCCTCGTGTTGACCGGCACGCAGACCGCGCCGACGCGCACGATGCCGTGGAACAGGATCGCCCATTCGACGCTGTTGCCGGCGCAGATCGCGACATGATCGCCGCGCTCGATGCCGGCGGCCGCCAGCGCCCGCGCGACGCCGAAGCTTTTCTCGTATAGTCGCTTGAAGCTGATGCGCTCGCCATTGCCGACCAGCGCCTCGGTTTCGGGCCTCATCGCTGCGGCCCGTTCCAGCGCCTCGCAGATAGTCGCCGGCATGTCGGGAAAGCCGGGCAGTCGAGAGTGCCGAGTCTGCGTGTCGTCCACCGACCAATCCTCCAAAATGAAAAACCGGCGGATGCCGTGGCTTGCGCCAAGGTATCCGCCGGTCTGAAGTCCTTCGAATGCGCTCACGCATTTTTGTGCGGAGCGCCAGGAAATCTCCTAGCTTCCGTTGAATGACTCCCGCCTTCGAGGTTGTCAACCCCGTGCCGGCGGAAGCGGAGGCTGCGCCCCGACCTCGACGTACGGGATATCTTAAGGCCGCAGCGAGCTATCCCACTATGCCCGGCGGCACCCGCCCGGCATAGTGGGCGGCTAGGTTCTCCAGCACCATGTCGCATATCGCCATGCGCGTCTCGACAGTGGTCGAGGCGATGTGCGGCTCGAGGATGACGTTTTCCATGGCGAGGAAATCCGACGAGACGTTCGGCTCGTCGGGGAAGACGTCGAGTGCGGCGGCCTTGATCTTTCCCTTTTTCAGCGCCGAGACCAGCGCCTGCTCATCCACGACGGAGGCGCGGGCGATGTTGACGAGCATGCCGTGCGGGCCGAGTGCTTCAAGCACGCGCTCGTCGACGAGCCCCGCCGTGGCCGGACCTCCGGGGCAGGTCAGCACCAGGAAATCCACCTCGCGCGCCAGCGCCTGCGTCGTGTCGACATAGGTCCACGGAACGTCGGATTTCGCCTTCGGGCCGGTATAGAAGACCTGCATAGCGAAGGCTTCCGCCCGCCGCGCCACGCCCGCGCCGATGCGGCCCAGCCCGACGACGCCGAGCTTCTTGCCGTTCACGCGGGTCGAATTGGGCAGCAGCCCGCGCGGCCAGCGGCCCTGGCGCACATGGCGGTCGCCCTCGACGATGCGGCGCGCCAGCGCCAAAAGCAGCGCCATGCCGTAGTCGGCGGTGTCCTCCGTCAGCACGCCCGGCGTGTTGGCGACGCGGACGCCCTGGCGGCGCGCGGCGGCGAGATCGACCGCGTCGGTGCCGACGCCGAACACGGCGACGACCTCCAGCTTCGGTAGCGCCGTCATCAGCGCGGCGTCCGCGCCGATGACGCTGCGCGTGACGACGCCGGTAACGGAGTCGGCGACAGCGGCGAGCAGGGCATCCCTATCGGCGGCCTGCCAGAGCCGGTGGACGCGATAGGCTGCATCGAGGTCGGCCATCAGCCGCGGCTCAACCGCGCCGGTGAGAAGGATTTCGGGCCGCACGACGCTTTCCCTCAGCCGGCGAAGCGTGCTTCGGGCAGGCCGCGAACGCCTGGCCTGACGACGAACAGCGCGCCGGCGAGCGGCTGCGCGGCAAGCTCCTGCGGCGAAAGCCGCTGGCGAGCGGAGGTGATATAGAGTTCGTCGAGTGCCGGGCCGCCGAAACAGCAGCAGGAAGGCTGCGAGACCGGCAGTTCGATCGCTCGGTCGATCCGCCCGTCCGGCCGGTAGCGCACGACGCGGCCGCCGGCATACTCGGCGTTCCAAAGGCAGCCTTCCGCGTCGATCGCCGAGCCGTCCGGCCGGCCCGGCCGGTCGTGCAGATCGGCGAAAAGCCGCCTATTGGAGAGCGTGCCGTCGTCGATGTCGAAATCGTAGGCGTGGATTTCGTGCCGGTAGGTGTCGGAGAGATACATGGTCCGGTCGTCGGGCGAGAAGGCGAGCGAGTTCGGCACAATGATGTCCCCGGCCATGCGTGTCGCGGCGAGGTCGGGGCCGATCCGCCACAAATTGCCGGTCGCGATCCGCGCCTTGTCGTTCATGGTGCCGACCCAGAAGCGGCCGCGCCGGTCGCAGCGGCCGTCGTTGAAGCGGTTGTCGGGCTGGTCGGCTTCGCGTGCGAAAACCATCGCGCCCAGCACGCCGCCGCGCGACAGGCGGAAGACGCCCGTCGTCATGGCGGCGAGGAGATCACCCTTTTCGGTCAGGCAGATCGAGCCGATCGTCTCCGGCATGGCGAAGCGCGTCGTGCCCCCGCCTGCTGGATCGAGCGCATGGAGCGCCGGCGCGCGCCCGTCCACCCAGTAGAGCGTTTGGGTGCGTCCGCACCAGATCGGGCATTCGCCCAGGATGTTTTCGGCCGCCACGGCGACGTCGGCTTTCATGCTTGTGTTTCTCCGTTAAGTCGTGTGGCCTGCGGAATCTGCTGCCAGATCCGCTTCGACCTCAGCTCGGCCACGATGGTCTCGATCAGCCCCTTGATGACGACCAGCGACAGCCGCCGGTGCTGGTCGACCCGCATCGCCACCGCCAGTGACCACGGCACGTTCGGCTCACCAATCAGGGCGACGTCGAAGTCGCCGCGCTCGAGGTCGGTGACGACCGAGCCGAAGGTGACGATGGTGTGGCCGGCGCCGCCGCGGATCATCGCCTTGGTCAGCCAGAAGCCGTTGCACAGGTGGCTGATGTTAAGGCGGATGTTGCGGCTCTGCGCGATCTGGTCGATGTGCAGCCTGAGCAGGTTCGGCCCATCGGGCAGGATCAGGGGGAAGCCGGCCGCCTCGGCGAAGGTGTAGGAAGGCTTGGCCAGCGTGCCGGCCTTGCCGACGAGGCATAGATAGTCGACCAGCAGGTCGTGCACGATGATGTCGGGATGCGGCATCGGTGCGTGCATTACGGCGATGTTGATCTCCTGGTTGATCAGCATCGAGTGCAGGTCGCCGCTATAGCCCTCGACAATTCGGAACTTGATCTCCGGATAGAGCTTGCGCGACTGCTCGACCAGCCTCGGCACGATGTATTCACCCGGTGTCGGCAAGACGCCGATGGTGACGACGCCGCGCGGCGTGTCGCCTGAGGTGACGGCATGGTCGCGCAGGCTCTCGATCTGGCGAAACAGCGCGTAGGCGTTTCTCAGCAGGTTCTCGCCGGGCTCGGTCAGATCGACGCCGCGGGTATGGCGGGTGAAGAGCTGGACGCCGAGGTCCTGTTCCAGCGCCTTGATCTTGCGGCTGATAGCGGGCTGCGCGATCCTGAGCCGCGCCGAGGCGCGCGAGAAGGAGCGCTCCTCGGCGACGGCTGAGAAATAGTGCAGTCCGGTGATGTCGAAATGCGCGTAGGATTTCATGGCGCGCGCGCCCCCGTCCGGTTTCCCATGCCGCCATCATAGCGGCCGGATCGGGTTTTTGCGCGGCCTGGAGGGCTCATTTGAGTTGCGACCCCCCAAGCGACATGAAGCGCCGGCCGACTCCATAGACCAGCGCCATGAACACGGTCATGACCATCGCCCAGACGAGGCCGAGCGCGAACACTTCCGTCGCCTGCCCGGCCGACCAGCGCTCGAACATCGCCACCGCCATCACCTGCGAATTGGCGCCGGCCAGCAGTACTGACATCGACAGTTCGTTGGCGCCGAGCAGGAAGATGAAAACCCAGCCGGAGGCTAGCGCCGGCGCGAGCAGCGGCAGTACCACGCTTGTCAGCACCCGCCCCTGGCTGGCGCCCGAGGCGGCGGCGGCCTCTTCGAGTTCGTGGTGGATTTGCAAGATTCCGGTATGGGTGTAGCGCATGCCGTAGGGCAGGAAGCGGATGAGGAAGGCGAGCGCGACCAGCGCCAGCGTGCCGTAGAGCGGGACCGGCAGGCTGAGCGCCAGAACGATTAGCGCCACGCCGACGACGATGCCGGGAAACACGATCGGGATCGCCGCGAGCTGTTCGATCACTCTGCCGCCCGGCCAGCGGCGCACCACCAGCCAGGCCGCGAGCAGGGCGATGCCGACGGCGGCCGTGGCTGCGCCGGAGGCGACCAGCACGGTGTTCACGCCCAGCTCGATATAGTGCGGGTCGGAAAGCACCACGGCGAAATTGGCGAGGGTCAGCGTGCCGATGCGCGAAGGCCGGATCGGCTGCAGGAAAGGCGATAGCGCGATCCACAGAGACACCAGCAATGGCAGCGCCAACACGAGTACGAAATTCGCCAGTACCACCGTGCTGCCCAGCCAGCGGAAGCGGCCGAGATCGAACGGCCGCGGCCGGTAGCCCTTGCTGGTGACGCTGGCGTAGCGGTCGGCATTGGCGGAAAAGCGGTTGTAGAAGAAAAGCAACACCGACAGGATGGCGATGAGGAACAACGAGAAAGCGCTCGCTTCGCCCATCTTCGGCGGCATCTCGGTCATCGACAGGTAGATGTCGGTGGTGAGCAGATAGACCCGTCCTGGACTGCCGACCAGAACCGGGACGTCGAAGGATTCGAGATTGCGGATGAACACGAAGAGCGCCATGCCCGTGACAGCCGGCCAGGCCAGACGCACCGAGATGGCCCAGAACGTGCGCGCCACCGAGGCGCCGCACATGCGTGCAGCCTCCTCCATTTCCGCGTTCGAGCGCTGGAAGGTCGCCGACAGCAGCAGGAACACCAGCGGCGTCCACAGGACGCCCTGGATCAGCACCATGCCCCACATGGAATTGACGTCGACCAGCATGCCGGCGCCGCCCAGCGCCCGGTACGCCTCGTTGATCGGACCGGAGCGCCCGAGGAAGAATAGCCACGCCGTTACGTGCAGCAGGTAGGGCGTGCCCAGCGAGACGACGGCGGTGACATAGGCGAGCCAGCGCAGCGGCGCGTCGGTGCGCACCACCACCCAGGCGAGGATGCCGCCGAACGCCACGGAGAAGGCCGTGGACAGCGTCGAAAACAGCACCGAGTTCCAAGCGCTCGCATAGAAGCGGGCGTCGGAGAAAAGCGTGGCGAAATGGGCGAGCGTATAGCCGCCAGTCCCGGTATCGGTCAGGCTCGTCGCCACCAGGACGCCGATCGGCGGCAGCGCGATCAGTGCCAAAACGAGTATGATGGCGGCCGCAAAAAGCCGCCGCCCAGTCCAGGCGGACAGGAGACGGCCGGGCCTTGCGGCCATGCTGGCGGCCTGCGTCATGCCATCTCCCTCGGCTGGTCAAAAGGTGGCCGCATGTGCCTGCTCGTGCTCGATCGGTTGTGCCGGTTGAAAATCGCGCCGGCTAGAACAGCTCCTTGTAGATCGAAATCCACTTGTCGAGGTTCTTTGCCTCGTCCTCCGGCGTTGGCGCGTAGGCGGTGAAGTTCGAGTTCTGCGGCAGCAGCTTCGGCTCTTTCGGCGGTACGGCCGGGTTGGACGGGATATAGTTGGCGTCGCTGATCACCTTGCCGCCTTCGGGCGAAAGCAGGTAGTTGAGCAGCAGCTTGGCGGCGTTGGGATGCGGGCCGCCGGCAATCAGCACCGAGCGGGCCATGGCGCCGACGGCCGGGCTGATCGGCAGCCATTTTACCGGTGCGCCTTTGGAGGCGCTGATGACCGAATGGTGGTTGTAGGTGACGAGGCCGATGGCGTACTGCCCGGCTATCACCTGGTCGAGCACGACGCGCGGGTTGGCGGGTATGGTCGCGATCTCCTGCGCCGACAGCTTCTTCAAGTAGGCCATGCCCTTTTCGTCGCCCATCGTGGCCAGGATCGCGCCGATGAAGCCGGGAGGCCCGCCGACTGTCATCTCGCCGGACCAGGCGATCTTGCCCTTCCACTTGGGATCGAGCAGGTCGTCCAGCGACTTCGGCTCGTCCTCCGGCCCGACCAGCTCGGTGTTGATCGCCGGCACCAGGAAATAGACGATGAGCGCCGTCCATTCGCCGGCCGCGTCCTTGTACTGGTCGGGCACGCCGGCGGCGTTCTGAGCCTTGTAGGAGGCGGCGAGCCCGGCCTTCTTGAGCGGGCCGAAGACGGAAGGCCCGTCGGTCATGTCGGCCTCGAGCTTGCCGGCCTTGGCTTCCGACAGGATCTTGGTCAGGAAATCGTTGTCGCGCCCGCCGGTGATGTTGACGGTGATGCCCGGATATTTCGCTTCGAAGCCGGCCACGATCGGCCGCACCACCTGCTGCTGGACGAGGCCGGTGTACCAGTTGACGGCGCCTTCCTTCTTGGCGGCAGCGTAGAGATCGGCTTCACTCTGCGCCGCGGCGATACCCGCCGACGCCGCGAGCATGGCGAAGGCGGCCAGTCCGCGGCCGAGCCAGCGCCCCAGATTGTCGTGCTTCATCTGACGTTCCTCCCGGAGATACGGTTGACGCGAGCGCAGGCCCTGTCCGCGACCGCACCTCCCTGCGCCGTCATCGCATCCCTGTGTTCGCAGCCTCCGTTCTAGGTGGGTTTTCGGCGATAGTTCAAAGACAATAATTCGATAGTCTTTATACCAACCCGGCATACCTTGGCCGGGACGCTCCCCGGATTGCGCGTCGCACGGTCGCTGTTCAATACATTTCTGCCTCGCATAATGGCTAGGGAAACGGGATTGTGCCGTTCCCGGATGCCATACCAGGATGGCATGGAAACTATCGAATTATTGTCTTTGAATTATGGCGGCAAACGCCTCTAGATCGTTGAACGAAGACCGGTCCGCACGCGGCGACCGGCAGATCGCGGCATCGAGGAGCAATCCGGCATGAACCGTCTTGACGGCAAGAGCGCTCTCATTTCCGGCGCAGCGACCGGTATCGGCGCTGGCACGGCGGGCATGCTGGCCGAGGCCGGGGCGCGGGTGATCCTCGGCGATATAAGCGACGAGGAAGGCCGCGCGGTAGCGGCCCGCATTGCCGCCGCCGGCGGCGTGGCTCATTTCATCCATCTCGACGTATCGAGCGAGGCCGACTGGGCGAAGGCCGTTACACTTGCGCAGAAGGAGTTCGGCGGCCTCGACATTCTGGTCAACAATGCCGGCATCCTTTTCGGGCGCAATGTCGAGGAAGCCAGCCTGGAAGACTGGCAAACGATGCAGGCCGTCAACCAGGCCGGCACGTTCCTCGGCACCAAGCACGCCTTGCCGCTGCTGAAGAAGAACGCGCTGACCAGCCCGCAAGGCTCGTCGATCGTCAATCTCTCCTCCGTGTCCGGTCTTGTCGGATCGCCCATCGACCCGCTCTATTCCATGACCAAGGGCGGCATCGCCCTGTTCACCAAGGCGACCGCGGTCGGTTTCGGCCGTAGCGGCTATCGCATCCGCGTCAACGCCGTCCATCCCGGCGTGGTCGAGACGGCGCAGGGCCGCCAGACCTTCGCCGCGCGGGCAAGGAAGCTCGCCTCGGGAGACGCTGGCGAGGCACGCTCGATCGCGCTTGCCAACCATCCGATCGGCCGCTTCGGTACGGTCGAGGACGTCGCCAACGCCATCGTTTTCCTTGCCTCCGACGATGCTGGCTTCATTACCGGCTCCAGCCTCGTCGTCGATGGCGGGCTGACCGCGCAATGACAACCGCGCCTCGTCAAACGCTTGGGCGGCTTGCCGCCGATGCCTTCGGCACATTGACGCTGCCGGCGATCCCGGCGCAGATTGTCGCCGGTTTTCTCGCGTTGCCCGATCTCACCGGCATGGTTTCCGACGCGCTCGACCTCGCCGGGTTGCCGGACCAGACCGTGCCGGGCTCGCTGTTGAAGCCTAGCCTGCCGGGCAGCCGGGTCGTGGGCCGGGCCGTCACCGTCAGGAACCGCGCCCGCGCCGACACGCCTTCTGCTGCCGTCGCCGCCCGCGACAACCGGCTGGCCGACATTGAGGCGCACAACCTCGCCGAACCAGGAGACGTCGTGGTGGTCCAGGGCGTCGAGAACGCATCCAGCCTGGGCGGCATCGCCATGGCTATAGCCAGGCGCCAGGGCGAGGCGGCGATCGTCGTCGACGGCGCTGTACGCGACATCGAGACCAGTCGCGAGATCGGCCTGCCTCTCTATGCACGCGGCGTCACGCCCGCCACCGGCAAATGGCGGATCGAGACCATCGGCGTAAACGTGCTGGTCGTCATTTGCGGCGTCCCGGTCCATGCTGGCGATATCGTCGTCGCCGACGACAGCGGATTGTGCTTCGTGCCGTTTCACGCGGCAAACGCCGTGCTCGCGCATGCGGCCGGCATCGCGACCAATGAACGGCAGCGCCAGGAGATGATCGCCGAAGGCCGTCCTATCGCGGAACTCGCGGCCCGCCCCAGGGCGCCGGCCGCACCAGAAAACTGAGAACCCAGAGGCCACGCCCATGCTCGTCGAGCACCGCACCTACACGCTGCCGCATGGCCGCACCAACGAATATGTCGAGCGCTACGAGAGATACGGGCTGCCGGTACAGGAGCGCTACCTTGGCAAGCTCTACGGCTTCTTCATTTCCGAGATCGGCCCGCTCAACCAGGTCGTCTTCCTCTGGGCCTATGAAAGTCTGGCCGACCGCGAGGCACGCCGCGCGCAGTTGGAACGCGATCCTGACTGGATGAAGTTCCGCGACATGAACATCGGTTCCTTCGTCATGCAGGAATCACGCATCATGCGGGTGGCGCACTTCTCACCGCCGTTTCCGCCGCGAACCGAAGACCGATCCGATCGACCTTGAAATCAATGGGAGGAGCAAGGGATGAAATTCGGTTTCAACACGAGCGTGACGCGACGCACGCTCATCGCCGCTGGTCTGGCCGCTGCGGTTTCGGGCGGCGGCGCCATGGCGGCAGACCAGACGCTGATCGACGCCGCCAAGAAGGAAGGTGAGGTCGTCTGGTATTCCTCGCTCATCGTCAATCAACTCGTGCGGCCCTTCGCCGAGGCATTCGAAGCCAAGTACGGCATCAAGGTACATTATTCGCGCACGCCCGCCGGCGAGATGGCGCTGAAGCTCGTCAACGAGATCAAGGCTGACAGTTTGCAGGCCGATGTGTTCGACGGCAATTCTGCCTTCTTCCAGGCCATGCCGCTCGACAATCTCGTCGCGTATTCGCCGCCGCCGGCGGCGGACTATCCGGCAGAGCTGAAAGACGCCGGCGGCCGCTATCACGCGATCAACGTCGCCGTGCTCACCACCTCGGTCAACACCAGCCTGGTGCCGGAGGCCGAATGGCCCAAAACCTATGATGACCTGCTGGACCCGAAATGGCAGGGCAAGATGGCCTGGACCACGGACCTCACGCCGAACGGCCCGCCGGGCTTTATCGGCAACATCCTCAAAGTCTACGGCGAAGACAAGGGCATGGACTACCTTGGCAAGCTGGCCGCGCAGGACATCGTCAAGGTACCGGCCAGCCAGCGCGTAGTACTCGACCAGGTGATCGCCGGGGAGCACATGCTGGGTCTGATGACCTTCGATCATCACGCCGTCATCAGCGCTGCTAAGGGCGCGCCTGTTGCCTGGCTCAGGATCGAGCCGCTGGTCAGCACCGGCAACTATGTCGGCCTGTTGAAGAACAGCCCGCACCCCAACGCCGGCAAGCTGTTCATAGACTACATCCTTTCGATGGAAGGGCAGGAAGTGTTCCAGAAAGCTAACTACCTGCCGGCTCATCCGAACGTGCCGGCCGCGAATGTGGAGCTGAAGCCCGAGGGCGGGCATTTCAAGGCGACCGTCATCACCAACGAGGAGGCGCTCGCCGGCCTGCCGAAATGGACCAGGATCTACAAAGACTTGTTCGAATAGCATGACGAGCCAGCCGTCGCCCGTCGCTATGTCCAGCACAACTGAGGCAGCTGCGGCCGCCCCACGCCAGTGGCGGGCTCGGGCGCGCCGCGTACACGCCTTCGCGGCGGCGCTCGCAGTGCTGATCGGCCTGCTCGTCATTCCGCCGATCCTGTCTCTGGTCCAGATGAGTTTTTTGCAGACCGGCCCCCGCGGCGGATTTGCCGGCTACACCCTTGATCACTACCGCGAACTCGTCGGCGAAGCCGGTTTCCTTACCGTTCTTTTCAACACCGCCGCCTTTGCGGGCGCGGCCACCCTGATCTCGCTGGTCATCGGCGGTGCGCTCGCCTGGCTGGTCGAGCGCACCAACACCCCGCTGAAGCGGCTTGCCACGCTCACGGCCATCGTCTCGCTCGGCACGCCCTACGTGCTCTATGTCATGGCATGGCTCTACCTGCTCGGCCGCTCCGGCCCGATCAATCAGGCATGGCGCGCGCTGACCGGATCGCCGGACGTGCTGGTCGATCCCTACACGCTACCGGGCATGATCGTCGTCGAGGGCTTCCTGTGGTCGCCCCTGGTCTATCTTCTGATGGCGGCGACGTTCCGTATGGCCAACGCCGAAATGGAGGAGGCGGCGCGCATGAACGGCGCGACCGTGCCGGACACGATCCGGCTTGTCTCGCTGCCTCTCGCCCGACCAGCGATCCTGGCACTCGCTATCTTCGTCTTCATCCGCAACGTGGAATCTTTTGAGGTGCCGGCGCTGGTCGGCATTCCGGGCGACGTGCGTGTGCTGACCACCGACATCTATCTGGCGGTCAAGGAGTTTCCGCCCGATCTCGGTCACGCCGCCTCGTTCTCAGTCATCATGCTTTTTCTGATCGCGCTGCTGATCTGGCTTTACGGCCGCGTCGCGCGGCAGGCCGACCGCTATGCCAGCATCACCGGCAAGGGCTACCGGCCGCGCCCGTTCGATCTCGGCCGGGGTCGTCCGGCAGCCGGCGCGGCCATTGCGGCGATCTTCGTGCTGGTGCTGGCGCTGCCGCTTCTCGCCCTGCTGTGGATGGCCGCCACGCCGTTCATCGGGCCGGTTACGCCGGGGGCGCTGGCGCATCTCACCCTCGACAATTTCCGCGCCGTGCTGACCGCGCCGAACTATCTGGATCTCGTCGCCAACACGCTGATCGTCTCCACCTTCGCAGCCACGACGGCCATGTTGGTGACCGGGGTTGCCGGATGGTTCGCGGCCCGGCGCAAGCCCGGCGGCGGACTGATCGACCAACTCGCCACTGTCCCGCTGATCTTTCCCGGCACCGTGCTCGGCGTCGCGGCGATCGACCTGTCGCTCAGGCTTCCCTTTCCGCTCTACGGCACGATCTGGCTGATCGGCATCACCTATCTCGTGCGCTACATGCCCTATGGCATGCGCTATTCCTATTCCGGCGTGCTACAACTCCATCGGGAACTGGAGGAGGCGTCGGCGGTCTCTGGCGCCGGGCCGGCCCAGACCTTCACGCGCATCGTCGCACCGCTGATGTCGCCCGCGCTTTTGGCGGGCTGGCTCTTCATCTTCCTCATTGCTTCGCGCGAACTGTCCATCGCGGTCCTACTGTCGGGGCCGGGCTCACAGGTCATCGCGGTCGCCATGCTGGACCTGTGGCAGAACGGGCAGGCCGGCGAACTCAGCGCGCTTGGCCTGTTGTGGACGCTGCTGATGGTTGTGGTGGCCGGCCTCTTCCAGTTCGCGGAGCGGCGCAACACCAGGAAAACATTCGGGTAGGAACATGCACAACGGTCTCAAGGTCGAAAATCTCCGCAAGATCTACTTCAACAGCGACCAGGCGGCGGGTGGCATCCACGCAGCCGACTTCGACCTGCCTCAGGGAACGTTCTTTACGCTTCTCGGCCCGTCGGGTTGCGGCAAGACCACGACGCTGCGCTGCATCGCCGGGCTTGAGCAGCCGGATGCGGGACGCATCGAGGTAGGCGGCGAGGTCTTCCACGACGCGGCGCGCGGAATCTCCGTCCCGCTCAACCGGCGCGGCTTCGGCATGGTGTTCCAGTCCTACGCCATCTGGCCGCATATGAGCGTGTTCGAGAACGTCTCGTTTCCGCTCAGGGTGGCGCGCGACAGGACCTATTCGCGCGAGGAGATCCGCACCCTGTCGCAGAAGGCGCTCGCCACTGTCGGCCTCGACCAGTTCGCCGACCGCCCGGCGACGCGTCTCTCGGGTGGCCAGCAGCAACGGGTGGCGCTGGCCCGCGCCATCGTGCGCGAGCCGAAGCTGCTGCTGCTCGACGAGCCGCTGTCGAACCTCGACGCGGCGCTGCGCGAATCCATGCGCCATGAACTGAAGCGACTGCAGCGGCAGATCGGCGTCACCACCGTCTACGTCACGCACGACCAGGCCGAGGCTTTCGAGATGTCAGACCGGATTGCAGTCATCAACAAGGGCGAGGTGGTCCAGGTCGGTGATCCCGAGACGATCTATTTCCGCCCGCGGAACAGCTTCGTCGCCGCTTTCGTCGGCAACACCAACCTGCTCAAGGGAACGGTCGAAGGGGCGGGGAGCGCCGGGGGCACGCTGAGCGTCAGGCTGGCCGGCGGCCAGGCGGTGGAATGCCGGGCTCCGCGCGAGGGACGGGTCGCCGCGGGCGATACGATCTCGATCTCGGTGCGGCCGGAGGCGGTCAACCTCGTTACCGGGGAACCCGTCCCGACCGGCAAGGTCAATTGCGTCGAGGCCGAGGTCGCCAACGCGACCTTCGCCGGAAACATGCGCCGCTACGAGATAACGGCGCCATCGGTCAGCCTCGTCGCCACTCCGTCGCCGCGCGTGCGCTTGGAGATTGGCCAGCGTGTCATCGCCCGCTTCGCCGTCGAGGACGCCATCGCTCTGCCAGATTCGCCGTAGGTCGGTAGCGTCGGGGACGCCATCGGCTCAAGTGTGCCCCTAGGGGTGAACAGACGCTTGAGGAATTAACCAGTCCTGACGAGATTTTCGAATAAAGACCATCGCAGGAAATCTACACACAGCATTGCATTTAGTCGACGTCTTTCGGGAGAGACGCTGCACGGCCGTGCAAAACGCCACGCGCTTCAGGGCGACGAAGCGGTTCGGCCAACGCCACGTTGGCCGGCATCGAGATGCGTCACATGATGCGCCAGCGACAAGGGCGCTTCGCCTTCAATCCAGCCCCCACGATCAAGGAGCATTTCGAGGCAATCGCCACCTGAAATCCGTCAGGCAAAATGCCGTCCGGCGTCACCTGGAAAATTTGCGACAGAACCCAATTTGGTGGGTCATCCACGCCTCTCATCGCCTCGTTGAATTCATGGCTTCCCCAACGGGAATTGGAGAAAGTCACCGGCTCTTCCCCCACCAGTCATCCGAACACAAGGCCGTCGAAGAGCTTGCGTGCGGTGCGCAGGAAGGAAGCGCCGCCGAGGCCGTCGGGCTTGCTCGCGTCGAGCCGGATCAGGACATCCATCTTGCCGCTCGGGTGCTCGACGGCGACAGTTTTCTCGTCGCCCTGCGGCAGACTGGCGACGCCGGCGGCGGGGCCTTCCTCGAACAGGCAGGCGGTCGCCACGCTGAGCGCGCCGAAGACGCCGATCGAGGCATGGACGCGGTGCGGGATGAAGCTGCGCGTCATGATCGCACCGCCGTTTACGGGCGGCGCCACCAGCGTCATCTTCGGAACCGATTTTTTGGAAACATCACCGAGGTTCATCAGCGGCCCGGCGGCAAGGCGGATCGCCTCGACGCGCGCCTTCACCGCGTCAGCCGCCTCGAGTTCCTCGCGGCTCTCATAGCCGGTCAGCCCGAAATCGGAGGCGCGCATGACGACGACCGGCATGCCGTTGTCGATCAGCGTGCAGGCGACGCCGTCGATCTCGGTCAGCGCCGA
Source organism: Mesorhizobium sp. 8 (assembly GCF_006351905.1). Lineage (NCBI taxonomy): Bacteria > Pseudomonadati > Pseudomonadota > Alphaproteobacteria > Hyphomicrobiales > Phyllobacteriaceae > Mesorhizobium > Mesorhizobium sp. 8. Next base: position 2,020,824 of record NZ_CP040914.1, on the reverse strand, counting down.
GCCGGTCGGCAACAGCGCGCCGCAACTCGACCCGGCGGCGTCGGTGAAGGCAAGGTAGACGGGGGCGGCCGGATTCGGCACGCCGTCGATCACGGCATCGCCGCTGTAGACCGGCCGGCCGCCTGCGGTGCGGATGCGCGCCGTCGCCGTCTGGCCGGTGTTTTCCATGTGGATGCGCACCGGCGTCTCTCCTTCCAGCGCCGCCACCAGGCCGCGCTCGATGGCGAAGGCGCCGATACCGGCCAGGATGTTGCCGCAGTTCTGGCTGTCCGAGACTATGGCCTGGTCGACGAACACTTGCAGGAACAGGTAGTCGACATCGCATCCCTCGTGCGCCGATCTCTTCACCACCGCCACCTTGCTCGTCAGCGGGTCGGCGCCGCCGATGCCGTCGATCTGGCGCGGATCGGGCGAGCCCATGATGCGCAGAAGCAGCGCGTCGCGCTCGGCACTGTCCGCCGGGAGGTCCTCGGCGAGGAAATAGGCGCCCTTGGAGGTGCCGCCCCTCATCATCATGCAGGGAATGCCGTCGGAGTTCATGGCTGGTACCTTCTCGATGAGGGGACGCGCGGTCGCGGCGGACCGCACGGAATTCAGGGCAGCGGCAGTTGCAGCAGCCTGGCGAAGACGAAATAGGCGATCGCCCAGAAGCCGACGCCGGTCGCCAAGGCGCGCAGGATCAGCCTCTCGCCGTGGAACAGCAGGGTGGCCGCGCCGGCCGCGAGTCCGAGCGACACCGCCAGGCCGATCCAGGCGGCACTCGCGCCGGCCGCGGCGAACAGGGCGACGAGGCCCGCGACACGCGGCACGTCGATGGCGCCGCCGGAACCTTCCAGACCGATCCCGCGCAGCACCTGGACCAGATAGATGCCCGACACCACCAGGCCCAGCACGGCAATCTGCATCGGCACCATGCCGGGGCCGACGTCGCCGCGCGAATGCCCCGCCGGCAGTTCGAGGCTGAGCAGCAGGAAGGCCGCATTCCACGCCACGCAGACAAGGGCGGCGGCGACGTTCTTCCACAGACGCGGCCTTGCCCCTCCCTGCGGGAGGGGCTCGACCACGGGTTCCGTCGAGGCGGAGCTGGTCATTTGATGTATCCGGCGGCTTTCAGGAACTCGGTCTGCTGGTCGAGGTCGGTCTGGGCACGCCTGGTGAACTCCTCTTCTTTCCAGTCAGGGCTGTCCTGGAACTGGTCGGCCTGGAACTTCTTCCAGTCGGCGGATGCGGTCACCTTGTCGATCGCCGCCTGGATGTTGGTCACGACGTCGTCGGGCGTGCCGGCCTTGACGGCGATGCCGCGCCATACCGCGCCGTCGATGTCGTAGCCCTGCTCCTTGAAGGTCGGCACGTCGGGCAGGAACTCGCTGCGCTTGTCCATGGAGATGCCGAGCAGCTTGATCTCGCCGCTCTTGACCTGCGCAAGGCCGGTCGAAGGCGTCATCATGGCCGCGTCCAGGTGCTTGCCGAGAAGGCCGAGCGCCACCTTGCCCGACGCGTCGTGCGGTATCCAGCCGCTTTCGAAGCCGCCGGCCTTCATGAACTGGTAGAGCATATACTGGTGGAAGCCGCCCGGCGCGTGGCCGCCGACCTTGAGCCCGTTCGGGTGCTCCTTCATGTAGCTGACGAAATCGCCGGCGGTCTTGAACTGGCTGTCGGCCAGCACGGCCAGCGACGATGGCTCCGACTGCATCGCCCGAAGCAGGCGCAGATCCTTCAACTGGAACGGGATCAGGCCCTGCGCGATGCCGAAGGTGAGCGTTCCGGTCAGAACCAGTATGTTGTAGCCGTCGGCCGGCTGGTTCATGATCTGCGACACGCCGACCGCGCCGCTGCCGCCGGGGCGGTTGTCGACGCGCACGGTCCAGCCGCTCTCCTTCTCAAACAGCTCGGCAAGCTTGCGCCCGTAGGTGTCGAGCGCGCCGCCGGCGCCAGACCAGACGACCAGCGTCACCGGCTTGTCGGGAAAGTCCGCGGCGCTGGACACCACCGGCGCCATCACTGTCGTGGCGGCCAGGGCCGCGCCAGCCGCCGCGCCGACGAGCCGCGTGCCGAACTGTCTTCTGTTGATTTCCATAGTCCTACTCCTCCGATTGAATTGTGGTCGTGAGATTCGCGCCGCCCGCCGACTGCGGCGCCTGGCGCCGCGCCTTGCGCGCCTGCACCGCCCGCCAGAAGGGCGTCGCCAGGCTGACGAGGCTGAGCAGCAGGAACAGCAGGCTGATCGGGTCGGTCACGAAGATCGAGTAATCGCCCTGCGACGAGACCAGCGCGGTGCGGTAGTTGGATTCGATCAGATAGCCCAGCACCATCGCCAGGATGACCGGCGGCACGGGGAACCTGAACTTCTTCATCAGGTAGCCGAGCACGCCGAAGCCGAGCATCAGGTAGACGTCGAACATCAGGTTGCGGATGGCGAAGGCGCCGAGCACGGCAAAGGCCATGATGCCGACGGCGATGACGGCGTCGGGCAGCAGCACCGTGCGGGCGACGAGCGGCAGGAACAGCGAGCCGGCTATATACTGCACGATCGATGCGATGATGACGCCGAACAGGATGGCGTAGACCAGCGTGGGCGCCTCGGTGAAGAGCTGCGGCCCCGGCTGCAGGCCATGCATGATGAGCGCGCCGACCATGATCGCCGTGGTCGGGGAACCCGGAATGCCGAGCGCCAGCAACGGCACCAGCGCGCCGCCGACCGTGGCGTTGTTCGCCGCCTCAGGCGCGGCGATGCCGTTGGCCGCGCCCTTGCCGTATTCTTCGGGGTGCGGATCGCGGGCGCGGGCGTAGTCGCGCGCGATCCAGCAGGCGATGTTGCCGCCGACGCCGGGCAGGATGCCGAGCAGGGTGCCGATGATGGAGCCGGAGATCTGGCTGCGCCAGGTTTCCTTCCACAGCGCGGCCGACATGAAGACGTGGCCGACCTTTTCCTTGATCATCGGCGCGGCGATGACCCGGCTCTCCACCATCACCATCGCCTCCGAGACGGCGAACAGGCCGATCAGCGCCACCAGGAATGGCACGCCCTCGTAGAGTTCGTACATGCCGAGCGTGAAGCGCGGCGTCCCGGCGATCGGATCGATCCCGACCGTCGCGAGCGCAAGGCCGAAGGCGGCGCAGATCAGGCCTTTCAGCAAGGAATCGCTGGACAGCGCGGCAACCGAGCAGAGGCCGAAAAGACTCACGGCGAAATAGCCCGCCGGCCCGAACTGAAGCGCGACCCTGGCGAGCGGCATGGCGAGCAGCAAAAGCGCCAGCCCGCCGATGATGCCGCCGGTGGTGGAGGCGGTCAGCGAAATGGAGATTGCCTCGTTGGCGCGGCCCTTGCGCGCCATGGCGTAGCCGTCGATGACGGTCGCGGCGGCGGCGGCCGTTCCCGGCGTCGACAGGAGGATCGCGCTGATCGACCCGCCATATTCCGCCGAGGTGTAGAGCGAGATCATCAGGAGCATCGAGAGTTCCGGACCCAGATTGTAGGTGAACGGAATGAGCAGGCTGAGGCCGATGGACGGGCCGAGGCCGGGCAGCGCGCCGATGACGATGCCCAGCAGCGCGCCGACGACGAGCATCGCCAGGCCGGACAGGCTGAAGATGACTTCGAGCGACTGGAGGATGCCGTCCATCTCACGCCTCCCGCTTGAGGTCGCGGGCAAGGACGGGCACGAAGCCCCGATAGCCGTCCGCCGCCGACAGGCCCTTGTCCTTCATGGCGGCATGCGCCGCGCCGATGGTGCGGCAGGCAGCGCGCGACATGTTCGGCTCGAGCCCGAGCGACTCGATCGTGTCCGCCGCTTCCGTCATCTCGGTGACGCGGCGCGCGCCGTGCTCGAAGGTGCGCGACAGGTAGTAGTCGGCCTGCTGGCGCCAGTCGAGGCCGGGGAAGGTCTCGCCGACCGAATCCAGGATGCGCTCGGTGACTCCCGCCCGCTCGGCCGCCGACAGGGCCTCGATCAGCAGCGCCTCGACGCCCTTGATCATCACCGACCGGATCATCTTCAGAGCCGAGGCCTGGCCGGGTTTCGTCCCTACGGCCTCGAGATTCATGCCGAACCGGTTCAGGCGCTCGGCTGCTTCGGCGGCCTGCTCCCCCGCAACCAGGATCGGCACCCTCTCGGCATAGGGTGGCACCCGCGCCATCACCGCGCCCTCGACGAAGCGGCCGGCGCCGGCCGCGATCTCGCGCGCCGCGAGCGCCTTCGTCTCCGGTCCGACCGAATTGAGGTCGAGATAGATGGCGCCTTCGCCCATATGCGGCGAGGCGGCCGCGGCGACGGAGCGCGTGGCCGATCCGACCACGAGGGAAAACACGAAATCGGCACCGGCGATGCCTGAAATGTCACGCAGCGGCTCGACGTTGCGCTCGGCGGCCGCGCGTTCGAGCGCCGGAGCCGCTGCGGCGTCGGCGAAGCGCAGGTCGAAGGCGGAAAGCCGCAGTCCCGTCTGGCCGTTGAGGCCGCCGGCGATCGACTGCGCCGCCTCGCCGAATCCGATGAACGCTATCTGGGTCATGCTTCCTCCCGTCCCGGTCCGGCTCCCCAACCGAACCGGCCAAGATGCTAGTCGATATATTTCAGGCCTTTGGCGGCGAGCGTCTCGCGCATGCCGTAGATGTCGAGGCCGAGTTCGCCGGCCGCCAGCCGCTCTCTCGTCTTCGCTTCCTTCTCGAGGCGTGCCCTGGACGCGGCAAGCGCCTCGCCGGCCCTGTCGCGTGGCACAACCATCACCCCGTCGTCGTCGGCGACGATGACGTCGCCGGGTTCCACCCGCGCGCCGGCGCAGACGATCGGCACGTTCACCGAACCCAACGTGGCCTTGACCGTGCCCTGCGCCGAGATGAAGCGCGACCACACCGGGAAGCTCATCTCCTCGAGCTCCCGCACGTCGCGCACGCCGGCCTCGATGACGAGCCCCCTGACGCCGCGCACCTGAAGCGAGGTGGCGAGCAATTCGCCGAAATATCCGGCGTCACACTCGGACGTGGGCGAGACGACGAGGACGTCCCCCTCGCGGCATTGTTCCACCGCGACATGGATCATCCAGTTGTCCGCCGGCGCGACGGAGACGGTGACTGCGTTACCGGCGATACGCTTGCCGCGCCAGGCCGGCCGCATGTAGGGCCGCATCAGGCCGACGCGGCCCATCGCCTCGTGCACGGTGGCCGCGCCGCATTCGCCCAGCGCGTCGACCGTCGCCAGGTCCGTCCGCCCTATGCTGCGCCGGACGACGTTCACGACGCGGCCCCCGTCGCCAGCGGACCATGCCCGAGCGTGCCGGTGACATGCGGGAAGACGGCTTCGTAGCCTTCGCCGTATCTGATCTTGTAGTCGGAGTTGCGGGACGCCTGGACGCCGCGCTGCAACGCGACACGGGTATAATATTCCCAGAGATGTTCCTGCCCTTCCATGCATTTGATGGCGGCCAGCTTCTTCTCCCACACCGGCGTGATGTCGAGCAGCACGTTCGGCTTCCAGCTGCACTGCTCGGGCTGGTGCGGCTCGAAGAGATAGACCGGCGGCGCGCCGAGGACGGGCTCACCGGGCTTGTGGCCATGCGCCTGGGCGATCACCCGCGCATGCTGGGCGAACTCGGTCGCCATGGGATGGTCGAAATTGTAGGGGTCCTGGCGCGAATGCGTCAGCATGAATTCGGGCCGGATTTCGCGATAGAGATCGACCAGTGCGTCGAACGCCTCGGGCGTGACGCGCATCGGATAGTCGCCGAGGTCGTAGAAACGAATGTCATGCACGTCCAGGGCTTTCGCCGCGTTCTCGGCCTCGCGGCGACGGTCGCTCTTGACGGTCTCCAGCGTCATTCCCGGCTTACGCCACAGCTTGGCCGATTCGCCGCGCTCGCCGAAGGACAGGCACACGACGGTCACGGCATAGCCTTGCGCGGCATGCGCGGCGATGGCGCCGCCGGCGCGCCAGACGAAGTCGGCAGAATGGGCGCTCACCACGAGCGCGGTTTTCCGAGGCATGGATATGCTCCTCCATTTTCCGGGCGATGAAGTGGCACGAAACGGCGGAAGCCGCTAATATGAAAGCCGCGCGTCGTTATAGATTTTCTCGAATCACATTCTGGCCATGATGAACCTGACCGATCTCAACCTCCGTCATCTGCGGTTGTTCGCGCAGATTTGCGAGACGGGCAGCGTGAACCGCGTGGCGGACATGTCGAACGTGTCGCAGCCCGCCATCTCGGTCGCGATGGCGAAGCTCGAGGCACGGTTCGCTTCGGTGCTGCTGTCGAGGCATCCATCAGGCAGCCTGCCGACCCCGGCGGGGCGGGTGCTGCTCAACCGGCTGCGCCGCATGGACGGCCAGATCGCGGCGGCGACAGGTCAGGCGCTGGGCGCCGTCGCGCGCCGGGATCCGGGCGCGGTGGCGCAGGCGATGGAGCGCATCACGATGCGGCAGATCCTCGCCCTGATCGCGCTGTCCGATTCCGGCTCGATCGTGCAGGCGGCACGACGGCAGGACAGCGCCCCGGCGACCCTGCACAGGCTGCTGCATGACCTGCAGGGGCACATCGGCCGGGCGGTGTTCGGCCGGGGTCCCGTCGGCATGGCGGTCAACGCGGCAGGACAGCGGCTGGCGCTGGGTTGGCAGGTGGCGCTCACGGAGCTCGAGCAGGCGCATGACGAACTGAAGGAACTGGAAGGGCGTGTCGAGGGGCGGGTGAAGGTCGCCAGCCTGCCGCTGGCCCGCACCCGGCTGCTGGGCCGGGCGCTCAATCCGCTCCTTGCGGACCACCCGAACGCCCGGATCGAGATCGTCGACGGCCCCTACGACGCGCTTTCGCGCCTGCTGCGGTCGGGAGGTTGCGACATCCTGATCGGCGCGCTGCGCTCGGGCAGGAACCTCCAGGACCTGCGCGCCGAAGCGCTGTTCGAGGATCCCTACGCCATCGTCTGCCGCGCCGGCCATCCGCTGCTTGAGCTCGGGCGGCCGGTGGAGTTTTCCGATTTTGCCGCCATGGAATGGGTGGCGCAGCGGCCGGGAACGCCGATCCGGGCCGCTTTCGATGCGCTGTTCAAGGGCAGGGTCGCGAACCCGAAAGCGAGCGTGGAGACGAGTTCACTGGTGCTCACCCGCGCGCTCATCCTGGAAAGCGACAGACTGTCCATGTTGTCGCGCAGGCAGATCGCGGTCGAGGAGGAGACGAAGCTGGTGTACTGCCTGCCTTTGGCGCGCGATGTCCAGAACTCCATGGGAAGCCGGACCATCGGCTTCACCGTGCGCGAGAACTGGCTGCCGAGCCGGTTGCAAAACGCGTTCCTGGATCGCCTTAGGGCGGCTGTCGGAGTGGTGGATTGAGCGGAGGCAGCACGCCGCCCGTATCCAGCCAATCGCAAGAAACCGCCCGTTGTCCCGCCGCGGTCACCGCTATAGTTTTGATCCTCTGCACCGGTTGAAGGCTTTGCCCCATAAAGGAAATCGGATTCTTGTCGTTCGGGCACTGGACGCACTCGTCGCAGTCGCGAACGCAGTCGGTCACTGATGCGCTGCTGCAATCGATCGAGCGGGGCGGGGGAGAGCACCCGTGAAGAAAGTCAGCATTATCAGCCTAGACCGGCAAAGCGAGTGTCTAAGGGCATGTCGTTGAGAGGGAATTGTCCCGCTGTACTGCGCCGACAGCTTTCCCACAGACAGCTCTTCGCTTCCTCGTGGGCCTGTTGAAGTGCATTGTTGTATTGCAAGTACGCGCACACCGCCGGCTCGTCAGGTGACAATCGCTCGTTTCGGGATGCGGTTGAGTTCGCACGTCGGCCAACCTCAAACTGCTGATCGAATAATCGGCAAGGAGATCAGCCCCGACTTGATCGGCCATCTGCGCGGCGCAGGGCTGGTCGCGTCCGGCCCGCGCAGCCCGACGCCGGGCGCACCGTACACCTATATCACAACAAAGGGGTTTCTGCTCGAGTTCGGCCTCGACACGTTGCGTGATCTGCCGGACTTGGAGGCGCTCGAGGATACAGGCTTGCTCAGCAAGGAAAAGCTGCTGGCTGGCGATATCGCAGGAGCATATTGCGTCAGTAACATAGCATTGATGGGGCGTTTGGAATCCTGGCAAACCTGTCGCATCAATCCTCTGCCGGTGTGCTCCAGACGCCGCTGATGAGGTTTTCGTTCCAGAGACGACCCGTATCGATGCCGCCAGCGGGAACGGGCTTCAGCCCGGCGACCGTGCGTGCAAAAGCTTTGGCGATGGCCTGCGCCTGTTCTATCGACACCGGGACGAAGCGGAAGCGAGCACCTACGGGAATCTGCGACAGACGATGGAGATCAGTCGAAATGACGGTTGCGATCTTGGGATAGCCGCCGGTGGTCTGACCGTCTCGCATCAGCAGGACGGGTTGGCCCATAGGTGTAACCTGGATGGAGCCCGGCACGGTTCCGTCCGAAACCATGGAACCTGCCCGCGCAGCCAGGGCGGGCCCGACCAGGAAGCGGGCCATCCGGTCCGAACGATTGTCGAATTGCCAGTCCGCCCCGTACAGAAGGGCCTGGACCTCGTCATCGAACCAGTCGTCCTGCGGCCCCGGGATGACGCGGATCGGACCGCGATCGTGTGCCGGCAACACCGGGAGAGTGAGCGGGGTCATCCGGCCTCCCCTCACGGACAGACGGTTGCCTGCCGTTAGAAGCGCAGGCCCCAGGCCTGAGCGCAGATGCGTCGACAGGCTGCCCATGTCGGGTTGAAGGTCAAAGCCGCCGGCCACGGCCAGATAGCCGTATATCCCGCCTTTGAGCGGCGACAGCTCGATGTCCTCGCCGGGCTCCGCCAGAGCGGAATAGCCCGGCATGACGGCCCGGCCCGCCACCGACAAGCCGATGCCCGGACCCGCGGCCGCCACCATCACCGGGCCGCCTTCCGCGCGAAAGCGGGCTCCGGCATAGACGGTTTCGATCGCAGCCGCGCCAGGTTCGTTGCCGACGAGGATATTCGCAACGGCCAGCGACATTCCGTCCATCGCCCCGGAAGACGAGATTCCGAAGCGTCGCCAGCCGATCCGCCCGCCATCCTGGAGGCTCGCGCCTGTACCGATCCGCTCGACGATCAAGCCGGTCATGCAAGGCGCTCTACGACAGCCGCTCCATCGGCGGATCGACCCGCAAGGTCGTGCCATTCCCTGTCCGAGATCGGATGGAAGCAAATCTCGTCGCCAGCATCGAAAAGAAAGACCGGGTCGCGGCGTGGCAGGAAAGGCAGCGCGGGCGTGCGACCGATCAGGTGCCAACCGCTTGGCCCTTCGACACTGCCGATCGCGGTCTGTGCGCCGCCGATGCTTATGGATGATGCTGGAATGCGGGCACGCGGAACGTCGCGGCGTGGACGGGCAAGGCGCGCATCGAGCCCGCCGAGATAGGAGAAGCCGGGCAGGAAGCCGATCATCATCACGGTATAGACGGGGGCGGCATGGGTCTCGACAATTTGAGCGATGGAAAGGCCGCAGAAGACCGCCATGTCCGTAAGGTCTTCGCCATGCTCGCCGCCATAGGCGACTGGGACCCGCCAGCGCCGGGGAGTGCGTTGCGAAATGTCGAGCCCTGCCCGCAGTTTCAGCAGATGGGCGGAAAGCGCCTCGATCCTGCAGGTCGCCGGATCGAAATGCACCATCAGTGCGCGATAGGTCGGCACGGTCTCGATGACCCCGGGAAAGGGATTGGCGGCAAGCGCGGCATCCAGGGCCTGGACACCGGCATTCACGTCCAGGTCGATGACGTTGCCGAAATCGACGCTGATTGCGGTGTCTCCACAGTGGAGAAGACGCGGCGCGGTCATGGCCGATGCGCGAGAGCAGCCAGCACGGCTCTCGCCACGTCCTGCGCGGTGGTTCGCATGGCTTGCAGCGTCGTGCCACCGATATGGGGCGTCAGAATCAGGTTTGGGCAGGTCGTCAATGGGCTGCCTGCGGGCAGCGGCTCCGGGACGAAGACATCCAAGGCGGCAGACCGAAGCTGTCCATTCTCAAGGGCAGCGATCAGCGCGGTCTCGTCCACAAGCGCGCCGCGCGCCGTGTTCACCAGGATCGCGCCACGTCGCATGAGCGCCAGTTCACGGGTTCCGACCACAGGCCGAGGGCTAGGCAGTCCATGCAGCGACAGGATGTCGGCACGTGCCAGGAGGTCGTCGGCACCTCTGGCGGGGGTCAATCCCTGGGCCGCAAGTTCCGCGGGTTCGGCATGGGCCGAAAGCACGATAACCTGCATGCCGATGCCTTGCGCCATACGGGCCAGTCTTCGCGCGATGTGGCCGAATCCCCAAAGCCCGAGGGTGCGGCCGGAAAGCTCGATCCCGTATGCGCGGGAGGTCAGCCGCCAGTTGAAGTTGCCGGCGCGCAACTCGCGGTCCGCGTCGGGCAGGTGACGGGCCGCCGCCAGCATCAGGGCGAGGGCATGCTCGGCGACGGACTGAGCATTGGAGCCGGGCGTATTGACGACACGGATTCCACGTTCGCGGGCTGTGGCAAGGTCGACCCTGTCCATTCCCGTTCCGTGGACGCCGATAACGCGCAGCCGCCGGGCCTGTGCCATCGCTTCGCTCGGCAGGCCGAAATTCCGGGTTATGACGGCATCCGCCTCCGCCAGAAGCGGATAGAGGTCATGACGATCCGTCGAGCGTGCCTGATCCACCGCGATGCCGCCCGCCCGCAAAATATCGAGGCCCGTGGCGTCGATGGGCTGGATCACCACACAGTGCGGCTTCCTGTCGATCATGACAGGCGTGACAGGGGGCGCAGGCAGAACGCGGAGAGGATGCGGGCCGCGACGGCAAAATCGGCGATGTTCATCGCCTCGTCGGGATTGTGGCTGCCGTTTTCGTTGCGGATGAACAGCATGCCGGTCGGAATGCCCATCGAGGCGAAAACCGCTGCGTCGTGGCCTGCGCCGCAAGGCATGATTTCAGCCGTGACATCCTGTTCTGTCGCGAGATCCGCAAGGGCTTCGATGACTTTGCGATCCATAAGCGCCGGTTCCGAATTGGTCATCGGGCCAAGATCGAAGCGTACACCCAGTTCCTTGGAAAGCGCATCCACCGATCGCGCCAACGCGTCGTGCATGAGGTTGAGCGTGGCCCGGCTCTGGCTGCGAACGTCGAGCGAGAAATCCACGCGGCCCGCAACCTTGGAAAAGGCTGCTTCATGCGGATCCGTCGAAAGTTGGCCGAAAGTGACCGTCAATTCATGGTCTTCGGCCAGCAGGGATTGCCAGCGATCGTCCAGTTGCGCGACGAGCCTGGCGCAGGCGAGCACTGCGTCGTTGCGATAGGCGCGCGGGGTCGCGCCGGAGTGGGAATACGTTCCCGTGCAGGTGGCGGAACGGTAGCGGAAACTGCCGCGGATGCCGGTGACGACGCCGACGGGGCATCCCTTGGCCAGCAGGACCGGGCCTTGCTCGATATGTGGCTCGATGAAACACCCGACCTTTGCACGGTCGAGGAACGCCAGTCCCTCGCGCAACTGCCGGGTATCTCCGCCCGCTGCATCAATGGCCGTGCCCAGGGAGACTTCGTCGCCGGCCCGGCGAACCGTGTCCAGCTCGGCAACGGTGAGTTGTCCGAAGGCCGAGCGACTGCCCACGTAGGAAGCGCCGAACCAGGTGCTTTCCTCGGCGCGGACCGCCATCACGACCAGATCCTGCGGCGGGACGATTCCGGCACGGCGATATCCCGCCGCCACGGCCAGTCCCGCCAGCACTCCGGCTGCCCCGTCGAAATTGCCGCCGAATGGGACCGAGTCCAGATGTGAACCTATGACGACGGAAGGGTTCGACGCGCGGCCGGGCAGCGTCAGGTAAAGGTTGCCGCCGGCGTCCATTGCCGTCCGCATGCCCATTCGCCTGGCCTCGCGGCCCACGATGTCGTGGGCAATCTGCTCGCCCAGGCCATACGAAATCCGCGTGATGCCGCGAGACGTGCCCGTACGCCGCCGCAATTCCTCGAACAGCCGTTCGGCAAGAGCGATATCCGGTTCGGGGGCTCCGGGCGAATGAGGCTCGGAACTCGGGGAAGACGGCAGCACAGTCATATACGGGTCAACCGGCTGATAATGCTTTCTCGCACACGACTTAAATGGGTGGTCATGGCCTCTGCGGCGCGGTCGCCTTCGCCCTTCTCGAGGGCGTCGAGAATGGCAAGGTGCTCCCTGCAGGTGTCGGTCAGCCGTTCGGGCATGGAACGCAGGTCGAACATGCGGGTCTGACGGCGCAGCATCAGGATGATCGAGGCGAGCTGCTGGTTTTCGGCGGCTTCCGAGATCATCCCGTGAAGGTCCTCGTCGACGTTTCGCACGACGCCTCTGTCGGCAGGGTGTGCGCCATCCAGCGCAACCAGTTCCTCCAGCTGCTTGCGCAGCGGCGCTATACGGTCGGCCGGAATGTTGCCTGCCGCCATTCGCGCGACGGCGGGTTCCAGCAGCAAACGCACTTGAAGAGCATCCATATAGTCGTCGATCCGCATCTGCTTGACCTGCAGGCCGCGGTTGCCCTGCCGCAGGAGCAGCCCTTCGCCTTCAAGCATCAGCAACGCGTCACGCACCGGGGTGCGCGACATGTTGAGCGCCGTGGCTAGCCGCCGTTCGTTGACCAGTTCGCCCGGCTTGAGGTTGCCGGTCAGGATCAAATCGAGGAGCTGCTCGTAAGCCTGATGAGCGAGACGCTTGTTAGGCGCATTCAGCATACGGGTTCCTCGACATGTCAGCCGCTTCAAAGGGTTGCATAGCGCTATACCTCACTGCCGGCGGCCACAAGTTCAAGGTTTCGCGAAATCGACATACAAATCATATTCCAGTGGTTGACTATTGGTATACCAAATTCTACCGTGGCTGCAACTCTCTCATCGCCGCACGGTTGCGACAGCCCGGCGTGCCTGATCGAAAGGACTTGCGCATGCCACTGGCGCCGGGCTCGATGTTGCCGTTCTCAAGGGAAGAGCATCTCGCGCGCCAGGCGCGTCTGCGCGCCACGCTGCGGGAGCGCGGCGTGGATGCCATGCTGGTCTTCTCGCAGGAAAGCCTGTTCTGGCTGACCGGCTACGACAGCGGCGGCTTCGTGTTTTTCCAGTGCGCGGTGGTGACGGCGGATGAGCGTCCTATAGTTCTTCTTACGCGTCGCCCCGACCTGTTTCAGGCGCGAATGACATCGACCATCGAAGACATCCGGGTCTGGTGGGATGCCGACGACGCCAATCCGGCGCAGGACCTTCAGGCGATCCTCAAGGAACTGGGCCTCAAGGGCGCTCGCGTGGCCATAGAACTCAATACGCATGGGCTTACCGGCTGGAACCTTTATCGCTGCCAGACGACGTTCGGCGACTGGTGCAGGCTCGAGGACGACCAGCACCTGATCCGCAAGCTGCGCGTGGTGAAATCGCCAGCTGAAATCGAGGTGATGCGCAAGGCCGGCAAGATCTGCGACCGCTCCTTGGAGCGGGTGATCGCGGCGGCTCGTCCGGGCATTCTCGATAGTGAGCTGAAGGCTGTCTATCTCGCCTCGATCCTCGGTGACGGGGCGGACATGCCGCCCAATGCTCCACTGTTCAATTCAGGCGAACGGGCGATCTACGGCCGCGGCGTCACCAATCCCCGCAGGCTGGAGGCGCAGGACCAGATCCTGGTCGAATATCCGGTCGCCTACCGCCACTACAACGTGAAGACCGAATGGATGATCCTGTTCGGCAAGGTCGCCGACCGCCAGCGCCACATGTATGAGGTCGCTCGCGAAACCCTGGTGCGGATGACCGACCTTGCCCGGCCGGGCACGACGCTCGGCGAAATCTTCGACTGTTATGCCGCCGGGCTCGATGCCGGCGGATATCGCGCTGCGCGCTACGGCGCGACGGGGTATTCGGTCGGCGTCTCCTACGCGCCTACTTCGATGGACGTGCCGCCGATGATCTATTCGGGCAACGCCACCGTATGCGAGCCGGGCATGACGCTCTTTTATCATGTGATGAGCGGCGACGCCGACAGCGGCTACGCCATGGGCGTCGGCCATACGCTGCTGGTCACCGACGGTGCGCCCGAGGTGCTGACCTGGCTGCCCGACGATCTGACCGTCGTTGCATGACGAAAACACGGCGACCAAACCACTGACACGGAGAAAAGCAATGGCTTTGCTGACCTTGAAGCGACGTCATGTCCTGATGGGCCTTGCCGCCACCGGCCTGGCCACCGGTCTGGGGCTGCCTTCCGGCAGTCTCGCCCAGACGGCTGCGCCCAAGACGGGCGGTACGCTGCGCATCAGCCATTCCACCCGCATCGCAACGCTCAATGTTCTCAACCTGTCCGGTCCGGCCGAATATCCGGTGGCGGACATGCTTTACTCGGGTTTGACCCGCATCGGCATCGACAGCAAGGTGCAGCCGGATCTGGCCGAAAGCTGGGAAGGTTCTCCAGACGCGACGGAATTCACCTTTCACCTTCGCAAGGGCGTGACATTCCACGATGGAACGCCGCTGACAGCGGACGACGTGGTGGCGACCTATACGACCATTCTCAACCCCGACGTGCCGGCCGCCGCCCGCTCGGTGCTGAGCATGGTCAAGAAGGTCGAGGCGGTCGATCCGGTCACTGTGAAGTTTACGCTCAGCTCGCCATTCGCCGACCTGCCGGTGTCGGCGGCTCATGCCAACGCCCGGATCGTGTCGAAGGCAGCGCTTGAAGCGCCGCTGAGCGAGCTGGACACCAAGGCCAACGGCACCGGGCCGTTCAAGCTCGAAACCTATGACAGCGCCCGCATGGTGCGGCTGGTGAAGAACGAGAACTATTACCAGTCCGGCAAGCCCTATCTTGATGCAGTCGAGATGTTGCTGTTCCCCGATCTCGCCGCCGAGACCGCGAATTTCCTCTCCGGCACGACCGATGTCATGCTGACGGTGCAGCAGGCCGAGTACGCCCGCATTGCCGCGGAGGCCGGCGTCGAGGCCAAGCGCGTGCCGTCGGGTCGCTTCGTCTGCGTGACCATGCGCCAGGATACCAAACCCTGGGACGACGTGCGCGTGCGCCGGGCGCTGGCGATGGCGACCGATCGCGACTTGCTGGTCGAGGTCATTCTCGAAGGGCTCGGCCGTCCCGCCGCCGACACGCTCGTGGCGCCGGAACTGGAGTTCGCGGTCGCGCGGAACCCGGTGCCCTACGATCCCGAAGGTGCGCGCAAGCTGCTCGCCGAGGCCGGCTACCCAGACGGGATCAAGACGACGCTGGTCGCCTCCGATCGGCCGGCCATCCGGGTCCAGACCGCCATCGCGCTGAAGCAATCGGCGGCGGGCGGCGGATTCGACCTGACCATCGAGACCATGCCGCATGACACCTATCTGGCGAATGTCTGGATGAAGGGCGCCTTCTATATCGGCTACTGGGGCATGCAGCCCACGGTTGATTCGACCTATCGCCTGCTCTTGACCTCCGATGCCTCCTATCAGGACACGGAATGGAAGAACAAGGATTTCGACGCCCTGATCGCGGAAGGCAGTTCCACGATCGAACACGCGCAACGCGCCGATATCTATGCCCGTGCGCAGAAACTTGAAGAGGAACAGGTTCCCTATATCGTGCCGTTCTTCGAGGATGTGCTGACCGCCAACCGCGACACTACGGAGCAGTGGCAGGTGGCGCCGATCTCACGCTATTTCTTCGTCGAAGACGTCTGGCTCGACAAAAGCTGAGATTGCGCGCTTGAGCCTCGCTTACATCCTCCGCCGCCTGGGCGCGATCGTCTTCGTTCTGGCGATCGTGACCCTGGCCGTCTTCGGCATCACCATGGTCTTGCCCGGCAACGCCGCGGTCATGATCCTTGGCGAGCACGCCACGCCGGAATCTCTGGCAGCTCTCGAACACCAGCTCGGACTCGACCAGCCGTTGGCCGAACAATATCTGCGCTGGATCGGCGGCGTACTGCACGGCGACTTCGGAACCTCGCTGCGGCTGTCGCTGCCGGTTTCGCAGGTGGTCGGCGAGGCGTTCCGAAATTCAGCCTGGCTGGCACTCTTGGCGCTGGTCACAGTGACGGCGATCGCGATCCCGCTCGGTGCGGTGGCGGCCCTGCGGCGCGGCACGATCTGGGACCTGTTGATCGGCCTGTTCTCCTATATCGGCACCGCCATGCCCGAGTTCGTGACGGCGACGCTGCTGCTGGTTCTGTTCGCCTCGCCGGAATGGCCGGTCCTGCCGGCAGGCGGGTTTGTCGCGCCGAGCCAGGATTTTCTCGGCTTCCTGCGCCACGCCATCCTGCCCGCGGCCACGCTGGGGCTGATCCTGATGGCGCACATCTCCCGCCAGGTGCGCTCGGAAATGTCGGAGGTTCTTTCGTCGGAATACGTTCGTGCTGCGCATCTGAAAGGCATATCGCGGCGCCGTGTCATCTGGCGCCATGCGCTTCCGAACGCACTAGCCCCGGCAGTCGCGGTGATTTCGCTCGACATTGGTTATCTGCTCGGCGGCATTATCGTCGTCGAGGAGATTTTCGCCTGGCCCGGACTTGGCAGGACGCTGATCTATGCACTGCAGAACCGCGACCTGCCGGTGATCCAGGCGATCACCCTCCTGCTGGCTGTCGTCTACGCCATGTCGAACCTCCTGTCGGACATCGTCATCGCCTGGCTCGACCCGAGGGTGCGCCATGCGTGATTTCATAAGAAATCCTGCGGGGCTCGTCGGCGGGGCTCTGTTGGCGATCGTGCTGTGCGCCGCGCTGTTCGGGCCGATGATCACGCCTTACGACCCGCAACAGTTCCACGCAGCCTCCCGCTTGCAGGGGCCGAGCTGGCAGTTCCTCCTCGGCACGGATCAGTATGGCCGGGATATTCTGTCACGGCTTCTCAACGGCGCGCCCTCGACGGTCTTCTTTGGCCTCGGCGCCACCGCGCTCGGCGTTGGCGTCGGGTCGATCATCGGCGTCATCGCCGGCGTCGCGGGAGGCAGGGTCGACAGCATCATTATGCGTGTCCTCGACGGCCTGTTGGCGATGCCGGAACTTCTGTTCACCTTGCTGATCGTGACCTTCCTCGGCGGCGGCACGACCCAGGCGATGCTTGCCGTGGCGGTGACTTTTGCTCCGGGCATGGCGCGAATCGCGCGCAGCTCGGTCCTGTCGGTCCGCACCCGCGAATACGTTCTGGCTGCGATCGCGCGGGGTGAATCCCGGCTGTGGATCGTCTGGCGGGAAGTGCTGCCCAATGCGCTCGGCCCGATCATCGTGGAGGCCACCATCAGGGTCAGCTTCGCGATCATGATCGGAGCGACGCTCGGCTTCCTCGGCCTCGGCGCACAACCGCCTTCGACGGAATGGGGCCTGATGGTCGCCGAGGCGCGCCAGTTCATGTTCCGCAATCCATGGTGCGTGGCGGTGCCGGGCGTGGCCATTGCCGTCACGGCCATGGGCTTCAATCTGTTCGGCGATGCCTTGCGAGACGCCCTCGATCCGAAAAGGGTTCGCGCATGAGCGGAGCGACGGAACGGCCCGTGCTGGAGGTCCGCGACTACACGCTGGCCTATGACGCCCCGCAGGACACCATAACCGCGCTCAACGCCGTCAATCTCGACGTCCGACCGGGAGAGACCCACGCGCTCGTCGGCGAAAGCGGCTCGGGCAAATCGACCCTCGCCTGGGCGATCATGCGCTACCTGCCGCGTAATGCGCATTCCCTGTCCGGCCGGATCATGCTTTCCGGCGAGGATTTGTTGACCAAGACCCAGGGGCAGATGGAGTCGCTCCGCGGGCGTCGTGTCGCGATGGTCTTCCAGGACCCCAGCTCGTCGCTCAACCCGACCATGCGAATGGGCGACCAGATTGCGGAAGTGCTGGTTCGCCATCAGGGCCTGAGCCAGGAGGCGGCATGGACAGAAGGCGAAGCGGCGCTGACCCGTACCGGAATCGCGCGCCCGGCCGAGATCATGCGGCGTTACCCGCACCAGGCGTCGGGCGGTGAAAAGCAGCGCGTCGTCATTGCCTCCGCCTTCGCCTGCAATCCCGAACTCATCATCTTCGACGAGCCGACGACCGCGCTCGACATCCTGACGGCGCAGCAGATTCTCGACCTCTTCCTGCGCCTGCGCGCCGAGACCGGCGTGGCCGCGCTTTACATCTCGCACGATCTTGGCCTGGTTTCGCGCATCGCGGATCGGGTGTCGGTGATTCATCGCGGCAAGATCGTTGAAAGCGGGCAGGCTCATGACGTTTTCCGTGCGCCGAAGGATGATTACACCCGCAAGCTGATGGCCGCCGTGCCCAAGCCGGACGACCGCATCGCCGTGGCCGAGCCGATCAAGACGGAACCGCTGCTGTCGGTGCGCGGCATTACCGTCCGTTACGATACCGACAGCTGGCTGCGCCGCATGCTGGGGCGCGAAGCGGAGTCGTTCTTCGGGGCCCAAAATGTCGGCTTCGACATACGTCCGGGGGAATTGCTCGGCCTTGTCGGGGCGAGCGGCTCGGGTAAGTCGACGATGGCCCAGGTCATTTCGGGACTGCGCGATTTCCAGGGCGAGGTGCATTTCAATGGTCGCCGCTTCGATCGGCGCCAGGCTTTCGACCGCGCTTACCGGCGCGAGGTGCAGATCGTTTTCCAACACCCCGATGCGAGCCTCAACCCGTCCCAGACCATCGGCAGCATCCTGTCGCGGCCGCTCCGCCTTTACGGACTTGTGCCGCGCTCCAAGGTCGCAGACCGGATTCGCGAACTGCTGGAGATGGTGCTGCTGCCCGCCGAATTCGCCTCGCGCTATCCGCACGAATTGTCCGGCGGTCAGAAGCAGCGCGTCGCCATCGCGCGTGCCTTCGCCGCCGAGCCGAAACTGGTCATCTGCGACGAAATCACCGCGGCGCTCGACGTTTCGGTGCAGGCGGCGGTCGCGCGGTTGCTGACCGATCTGCAGCGCAAGACGGGCGCCGCCTGCCTGTTCATCACGCATGACCTGAATCTGATCCGCCAACTCGCTCACCGCATCGCCGTGATGCAACGCGGGAGGCTGGTCGACACGTTCGACGTCGCGCAGGCGGAGGAGCCCGACCGCGACGCCTATACGCGGGCGTTGCTCGAGGCCGTGCCCCTGCCCGCCGAATTCCAGGGAGTGCAAGGCGAATGACCAAAGCCGTGGAGCTTGCCCGCAAGGTCGACGAACGCGCCAGCCTCGATACACTGGCCGAGATGGTACGCCACAAGAGCTACACGGAAACGCCCGGAGAACGGGCGTTGGCCGAGCACATGGTGGGGGTCATGTCGGCGCTGGGCCTCGAGGCTTATCTCATGCCGGTCGAAGGCGGCCGGGTGAACGCCATCGGCATCTGGCGCGGCACCGGCGGGGGTAAGAGCCTTCTCTTCAACGGACACCTGGACACCAATCCGGTGACCGAGGGCTGGACGGTCGATCCCTGGGGCGGCCTGGTGGACGACCGCTTCATCTACGGCATCGGCGTGTCGAACATGAAGGCCGGCGACGCCTCGTCCCTTTGCGCGGTGCGAACGCTGATCGAGAACGGCGTGCGGTTGAAGGGCGACGTGATCCTCACTTACGTGATCGGCGAACTGCAGGGCGGAATCGGCACGCTGCGCGCCGTGGAATCGGGACTGAAGGCCGATTATTTCATCAATTCCGAGCCTTCCGACCTAGCCGCCATCACGATGCATGCCGAGGCCTTTACCTTCGTCATCGAGCTGGAAGGCATCACCCGGCATCTGTCGAAGCGCGAAGAGGCGGTGGATGCCATACGCGCCGCCTGCGACCTTATCCCCGAACTGACGATGCTTACTTTTTCCGACGCGCCCAGCGACGCACATCGTTCGATCAACCGGGTGCATGTCGGCACCATCCACGGTGCGCTCGGCCGCGATTTGCACGAATGGCGTCCGCCCCAGGTCGCCGACTTCGTGCGGCTGACCGGCTCCGGCCGGTATGGCCCCGGCCAGACGGAAGACAACGCGCTGGCCGACATTCGCCGCGTGCTCGGCGGCCTCATGCAACGATGGCCGGGGCTCAAGGCCACGGTCGAGACGCGGAAATCCGCCGGCCGGCCGATCATGCCGGCTTTCGAGGTTGCCCGCGACAGCCGCATCGTCACCGCGCTCAACGGAGCCTACGAGGCGATCCGGGGCGAAGCGCAGCCGACCGGTCCGCTGACGCCGACCGGCTTCTATGGCACCGACGCCGGCCATCTCTATGCCGCCGGCGGAATGGAAGGCGTCGTCTGCGGTCCGGGCGGGCGCTACAACACCATGCCCGACGAACGGGTGGATATTCCCGACTATCTCGACATGATCCGCATCTATCTGCTGACCATCTGCGACATCTGCGAGCTGACATGATCGATCTCGCCCGCGAATTTCCCGCACGCACGCTTACCGGCCGCGAGGTGGTACTGCGTTTTCCCGAGACGGAGCATCGGGGCCGGCTGGCGCGCACACGTAAATTGCTGGTCGAGCGCGGCCTGGATGCAATCCTGATCTTTGCGCAGGAAAGCCACTACTACCTGACCGGTTACGACACGGCCGGCTATGTCTTTTTCCAGGCGGGCCTCATCACCGCCGACGACGGAAACACCGCTCTGCTGACCCGCACCCCGGACAGGCGCCAGGCCGAGGTCGCCTCGCTCTACGACGAGGTGCACATATGGCTTAATGCCGAAGGCGCCGATCCGGCCCAGGACCTCAGGGCGATCGTCGAGGCGCGTGGCCTGAAGGGCGCCCGCATCGGCGTGGAACTGGCGAACCATGGCTTGACGGCCGCCAACTGGCGTCTGGTCGAATCCGCAATGGCTGGGTTCTGCGTGCTGGAAGACGCTTCCGACCTCGTACGTTCCCAGCGTCTGGTCAAATCGGCTGCCGAACTGGAACTCGTCCGCGCCGCCGGGAATCTCGCCGATGCCGCGACCATGGCGGCGATCCGGGCCGCCAGGCCGGGGGTTTACGACACAGCCCTTTCCGGTGCCGCCGTGACCGCGATGCTGGCGGCGGGAGCCGACATGCCTTCCGGCGGCCCGCTGGTCAATGTCGGTCCGCGCGCCCTCTACGGCCGCGGCATCGGCGGCGCTCGAAAAATCGAGACGCAGGACCAGGTGCTGATCGAGCTCGCGGGGTCCGCCTGCCGCTATCATGTGGTGGTCGAGCATACCGTCGCGGTCGGCTCCGCCGATCCGCGCCAGGAACGCCAGATGGCCGTCGCCATCGAGGCGCTGGAGCGCATCAAGGCGGCCGCCCGGCCGGGCGAGCTGCTCGGCACGCTGGATGACATCCATCGCGGGGTATTGGATCGCGCCGGTTTCGCCCATGCCCGCTACGCCGCCTGCGGTTATGCCCTGGGCTGTACCTTCAAGCCGACCTGGATGGACGTGCCGCCGATGATCTACAGCGGCAATCCCCTGGTGCTGGAGGCGGGCATGGTCTTCTTCGTCCATATCATGATCCCCGATGCCACGACCGGACTGGTGGCGGGAGTCGGCCAGACCTTCGCCATCGGCGAGGCGGGCAGCGGGGTCGAAACCTTCAGCGCTCTGCCCTTGCAGCTCTGGAAGGTCTGAGTGTTCTGGCGGGCGCTTGTTCGCCCGCGCTGTTGTCAAAGGAGAAACCATGCCACGCCTGACCGAAGCCGCCAGAGGCGTTTTCGTCATCTCCGTCACGCCTTTCCTGCCGGACGGACAGCTCGATCTCGACAGTCTGGACCGAGTGACGGATTTCTACCTGGAAAAGGGGGCTTCGGGCCTGACAATCCTGGGCATGATGGGCGAGGCGCCGAAACTGACGCAGAACGAGGCGCGCCAGGTCGCGGCCCGCGTCATCGCCCGCGCCGGCGATGTGCCCGTTGTTGTCGGCGTCTCGGCTCCCGGCCTTGCGGCCATTACGGAACTTTCGGCTTCGGTGATGGATATAGGGGCGGCGGGCGTGATGATCGCGCCGCCTGCCAATCTTCGGACGGACGCGCAGATCCACGGCTATTTCAAGCAGGCCGCCGCGGCCGCAGGCAAGGATGTGCCCGTCGTCCTGCAGGACTTTCCGCTGGCCACCGGCGTGCACATCGACCCTGCTGTGATCGGACGTATCGTCGACGACGTGCCGCAGGTCGTGATGCTCAAGCATGAAGACTGGCCGGGGCTTGCCAAGATCACGGCGCTGCGCACGGCTGAAGCCAAGGGGCGCCGGCGCATCTCCATCCTGTGCGGCAATGGTGGCGTTTTCCTGCCCGAGGAGATGGCGCGGGGAGCCGATGGCGCGATGACCGGCTTCGGCTATCCGGAGATGCTGTCGCAAGTTGTCGACCTTGCCACGGCCGGCAATCACGATCGCGCGCAGGACATTTTCGACGCCTATCTTCCGTTGGTGCGCTACGAGCAACAGCCGGGCGTCGGATTGGCGGTCCGCAAGCATGTTCTTGCGCGGCGCGGAGCCATCGCCCACACCGCACAGCGAAACCCGGGCAGCGCGCTTTCTCCCGAGGCCGAGGCCGAGGTCGATCGGTTGATCGCCCGGCAGGAACGTCGTCTGAAGGAGCTTGGCTGATGGATTTCGGTCTTTCCGGGAAACGCGCACTCGTCCTTGGTGGCAGCAAAGGGCTGGGCGCGGCATGTACCATAGCTCTTGCCGCGGAAGGGACGGAGGTGGTTGCCCTCTCGCGCTCAGGCGAGATTCCCAAGAACCTCGAAGGGCAGGCGGTCGGCCGCATCCGCGCGCGTGCCCTCGACCTGACCGACATGACGGCCGTCGCTGCCCTGTGCGAGGAATTGCGCGCCGATCCGGTGCAGGTCCTAGTCAACAATTGTGGAGGCCCGCCGGCCGGACAGGCAAGGGGGCAACCGGCCGAGAAATGGCGTGCCGCTTTCGACGCCATGGCGACGCCCGTATTCGCGATCACCGATGCCGCGCTGGAAGGCATGATTGCAGGTGGCTGGGGTCGGATCGTCACGATCGGTTCGTCGGGAATCGAGGCGCCCATACCCGGCCTTGCGCTCTCCAATGGCGTGCGCGGTGTCATGGCTGGCTGGTCCAAGACGCTTGCCGGCGAGGTCGCGTCGCGCGGCGTCACCGTGAACATGGTCCTGCCGGGGCGAATCGCGACCGGCCGTGTGGCTGAACTCGACAGGATCAAGGCAAGGGCCGTGGGAGAGGACGTAAGCGCGGTCGAGGCAGCGTCCCGCGCGACCATACCGACGGGCCGTTATGGCCGTCCCGAGGAGTTCGCGGCCGTCGTCGCTTTCCTGTGTTCCGAGCAGGCCAGTTATGTGACCGGCTCGATGGTTCGGGTGGACGGAGGCATGATCCGCAGTCTTTGAATGCTGCGGCGTCAGGGCCGGACCGGAGAGCGGACCGCCACATTGGCCGCTTCGAGGCCTCGCCGCAGCGCGAGTGCCATGGCAACGGCCTGCGCGCCGTCTCCATGGACGCAGATGGAATCGATCCCGGCCTTGAGTATCTTTCCCGAGGTCGAGACGATCCGACTGTTTTCGACCATGTCGAGCACACGCGCCAAGGCCTCGGACGGGTCGTGGATCATGGCGTCAGGCTGGCTGCGCGGGGTCAGGTTAAAACTGTCCGCATAGGTACGGTCGGCGTAGACTTCGCGGATAGCCCGCAGGCCGAGCCGTTCCGCTGCCCGTTCGGTCGCCGTGCCGGGCATTACGATGAAGCAAAGATCCGGATCGACGGCCTTGATGGCGCGCGCGACGGCCGCGGCCAGCGCGTCATCGTCGGCACAGGCGTTGCCAAGCGCGCCATGGGTCTTCACATGCGTCATGGGGTAATTTTCAAGCGCGCAGATCGCGCCCAGAGCGCCGACCTGCACCGCCACCAGTTCTTCGATCTCGTGCGCCGTGATGCCGGGCATGGCACGGCGGCCAAAACCGGCGAGATCGGCATAGCCTGGATGCGCTCCGACGGCGACGCCGCGCGCCCGCGCATCGATCACGGTGCGGCGCATGATCGCCGGGTCGCCGGCGTGGAAACCGCAAGCCACGTTCGCCGTGGTGATGATGTCCATCAGCGCGGCATCGTCGCCCATTTTCCACGGGCCGAAGCCCTCGCCGAGATCAGCGTTCAGATCGACCTGCATCTCACATCTCCTTGTTCATACAATACCGGTTGTCAATTGGGACGCCAGTGGTATACCAATCATCGACCATTCTTCGAAAGCCGGAAATCGACGTGACACGACTGCTCTACCTGGGGAACGGACGCAAGCTTCAGTCCGTGGCGAGACTCGACGACCGGTTCGAGGGCTGGGGCCTGTCGGTCGACCGGTATTGGGCATGGAACAATGAGTTTCCTGCCACTCTCGACGGCTATCATGGGATTTTCCTTTCGGGCAGTCCGCACGGGGCGTATGAGGACGTTCCCTTCATTCACCGCGAACACGACCTTATCCGCGAGGCGGCGGATCGCGGAATTCCCATGCTGGGAATCTGTTTCGGCAGCCAGATCCTGGCATCCGCGCTTTGCGGCAAGGACCAGGTGTTTCGCCGCGAATGGTGCGAGATCGACTACAAGGACCTCGAGGTAAAGGCGACCGCCGTCGACGACCCGCTGGCACGCGACTGGGGCGAGACCGTCCGTATGTTCGTCTGGCACAACGACGAGGTGCGCCACGGGCATCCGGATATGGTGGTCCTGGCTTCCTCGGATGTCTGCCCCAACCAGGTCTGGCGCCATCGCACCGCTCCCGCTTGGGGCATTCAGGGTCATCCGGAAGTCACCCGCGCACAGGCGTCGATCTGGTTCGAGGAGAACCGCGAACGGATGACGGCGGACGGCGGGGACGTCGACGACCTGATCGCCAGGGCGGACGAAGCGATGGAAGCCAAGACTGCGCTGACCCGCTTCGCCGAGATGATTTCACGCAGCTGAATCCGGGAAGAACGATCTTGGTACAGACTTCCTACTGGTTCGACGTCGCCGAATACCGGGCTCGCCTGGCGCGCGTGCAGGCAGGACTGAAGGAGCGCGGACTTGATGCGCTTCTTGCATTCCAGCCCGAGACGGTTACCTGGGTCACCGGCTATTTCACCCGCGGCTACGGGACATTCCAATTTGCCATCATACCGGCCGATGGCGAGCCCACGCTTTTTTGCCGCGACGTCGAGGAATATTATCTCGACGCCACTTGCGTCTTCCCCGACCGGGTCATGTGGACCGACGAGGACGATCGCAATCAACTGGCCGCCCTGACCATCGCCGGCCGTTTGAAAGGCGCGCAGGCCATCGGTGTCGAACTGGGCGCATGGGTCCTCAACGCGCAACGATGGGATGCGATCCGGGAAGTCCTGCCGGCGATGCGGATCGAGGATCAGAGCCTGATGGTTCCGACGATGCGTTTTATCAAATCGCCGGCGGAGATCGCGTATCAGCGCCAGGCCGCCAAGGCGGCCGAGGCGGGCATGCAGGCGGCGATCGCCAGCGCACGGGTTGGTGCCTCCGAGCGGGAGATGGCGGCCGAGGTTTGCGCTGCCATGATCCAGGCAGGCTCCGATCTTCCGGGGCCGGGGGTCATGTCGTCGGGCGAGCGGGCCTATCACCTGCACGGCGGCTATTCCGACCGGATCCTGCAACACGGCGATATCGTCCAGATCGAGACGACGCCGAATGTGAAGCACTATCATGCCCGGTTCATGCGGCCGATCCGCGTGGCCGAGGCTTCCGACGCCGACCATCGGCTGGCGGAACAGTTGATTCGCATTCAGGACGCCGCTCTGGCGCAGGTGCGCGCGGGCGTCGCTGCGACCGTGCCCGATGCGGTGTATCGGGACGGCGTTCTGTCGGCGGGCCTGCGCGAAACCTATACAAACAAGACCTTCTATTCCGTGGGCCTGCTGCTTCAGCCCAACGGGGGCGAACCGCTGGAAGCCCATCCCGGTGCGAATTGGAGGTTCGAGGAGAACATGGTTTTCCACACCTACGTCCTGGCGCGCGGATTTGGAATGTCCGAAACCATCCGCGTAACCGCGGACGGTCATGAGCGCCTTACCAATTTTCCGCGCCAGCTTTTTGTCACTTCGCGTTGATCGCCGGATGGGTCGCCTCTCTCGCCCCCCTTGTTCATCGTTTTTGCCCGTCGTTCACCACTTTTGAACGTGCGAGCGCAAGTGGTCGGCAAAGCTCCTCGCTGTTCCCGAAAGCGAACGCCCCGCAGGTATTGCAGGCTGAAATGGAACTGGGCGGAGGCTCCCTGGATGGGGCGATAGACAACGCTGTCGGCACGGTGGCGCGACTTCACGTAGCTCGGCAGGACAACCACGCCATAACCGGCCGCCGCCATGCCAAGCGCGGTGTCGATGAGCGAGACTTCGAAGACCCTGTCGAAGCGGACGGCTTGCGCCGAAACCACCGAAGCGACCAGCCGAGACGCGGCGCTGGATTGGGGCAGCAACAGGATGCGAGAGGTACGAATATCGTCCCATGTCGCGTCCAGGCGGCGGGCGAGCGGATTGTCCTTGCGCAGCACAGCATCAGCGGATTGTTGCGCTCGACCACATGATAAAAGCTGCGGATGTTCCAGCATATCGACCGGGCGGACCGTTACGCCGATCTCCGCCTGTTCTGAAAGGATATAGCCGAGGGTCTCGTGGCTCCGGCAATCGTGCAGGGTATTTCGACCTGGGGGTGATGCCTTGGCGGCGCCTCCGGAAGAGAATTTCTCGACGTAGCGTGCCTTGAGCAACTCGGCATTTTCCACGACTACCGGATTGCCATCGGGACCCTTCGCCAACTCTCGCGCTATACAGACCAGTCCGCGCACGCCTTCGAACGCGGCTTCCTGATGCGGCGGGGTGGGCGGCGGCTCCGGCGGCCCGAAGGACGCGACAGCTTCAGGTAGCCGCGGACCCCGCCAGTGCCTCTTCCTGCGTGTCGCCCGAGAACCGCGGCGAGCCCTGGCTGTCTCCCCCGTCTCGGCTCCGCTCGTCGGCCAAGCGCCTTGTCCTCATCTTCTCGAGCAATGGCGGGAATGCGCCGCCATCAGATCCGCACGGACTCGTGCCCGTCGCGCGGTCAGCGCGCCCAGGCTGACGCGGACAGGGCACAGCCCGTTGCCGCACAGATCTTCGGCAGCCTAATCTGGAAGATGCAGACGGAGCCTGACCGGACGAGATAGCGCCCGGCCCGAGCGCCTTGCGGTGGCGCCTTTCCGTGAAGCCGGGGCTGTTCCGTGCTTTCCACGGGCGATACTTCACGCGATACCCCGAGCGACACTTTGGACGATACTTTCATCTCCGAACACCCTTGTCGGGCGTTCCCGAGATGGCTTTTGTCCTGGGAAATCAGCTGTTTGCGGGGAAATTGGCGGAGAGTGGAAAACCGCTGGCGGAGAGAGCGGGATTCGAACCCGCGTTACGGTTTCCCGTAAACACACTTTCCAGGCGTGCGCCTTCAACCACTCGGCCACCTCTCCGTCGGTGCGCGCCTGCGGCTGGTTGAACCGCGGGGTCGGGCTCGCGCTTCGGCGGAAACCGGCTCTGCGAGCCCGCCCCGGACGCGCCCGACCGGCATCGCCCTTCCGCTGCGCCCGCCGTTATGACGGGTGCGGGGCTCATCTAGTCGATCCGGAGCGGAATGCCAAGCCATATCGACGTGTCATATGATCAAGTCGCCGGCAATGCCTGTTCGCCGCTGCCTTGCGGAGCGGTACGGTTCCTCCCGCTTCGCGGATTCGGTGGCGGAAAGCGAACGCACAGGCTGCAAGCGGCTTTCGGGCGGCATGAATCGAAAACCGAACCCGCGAGCAGCCGGGCGTGGCCCGCCGGTCGGCGCCGCGTTGTGAGCGGGCAAAGACATGGCCTTGTCGTCGTCGAAACATGACAATTCGAGGCCTGCGATTGGCGGTTCGTTAAGCAAGGCGCGATGCACCTTTCGTTTACCATTTGGCTTAACGCAACCGAAATCGATGCCTCGCAATATGGGCCACGGTTCGACAAGAGACCGGTTTACGAACGTCACAACTGGGCAAAGGAACACCAAATGACCAAGCTTCTCTCGCGTTTCTACAAGGACGAATCCGGCGCCACGGCCATCGAATACGGCCTGATCGCCACGCTGATCGCCATCGCCATCATCGCATCCGCCAGGTTGGTCGGCACCAACCTCATCGCCCGGTTTACGGATGTCTCAACTGCACTCGACGTCACCACACCTTGATATCGGACGCAGGTGTAAGCACCGTTTCCGGTGTGCAGATTGGGGCCGCCTTCGGGCGGCCCCTTTCGTTTGCACCGTATAAACATAATACCGTCGTCCGGCCCTCGTGAAAATGCGCCGCACCCGCCCTATATTGGGAAGGTCATGAGATACGATGCCAGCTGCGCCCGCGCAGCCTTCGCAAGCCTGTTCATCGGGCTACTTGCCTGCGGCCTGTCGGCGACGGCCGCGCGAGCCGTCGATATCGTGCCTGCACCCGTCGTCGTGATGCCCGGCGCCAGTGCCGGCGACCTCCAGGCGCTGCAAAACCGCCTGTCGCGCCAGCAGTTCCAGAACGAGCAGCAGAGATTGCGGCAGGACGATCGCGACGCGGTCATCATCCTGCCTCCGCCGCGACGGCAGGTGCCGCGCATGAAGCCGGGCTGTCAGGGCCAGGTCTACGGCACGCTTGCCGATTGCCGGTGAGGGCCGATTGCCGCTGATGGCCGATTGTCGCTGAAAACAGGCGGCCTTTTCTTAGCCGACTACGGGAAACGGGGTGGAAATGCGCCGCCGAACCGGTACATGGTGAGGCTGTCGAGCGCGAATCACGCTGCCAACCGGAAGGATCATGACGGTCACCAAGAAGAACGCGGTCCGCAAGGCCAGGAAGGGCGAACGCATCCGGCAGGTCGCCGCCATACCGTTCCGGTTCGGGTCCGGCGGCGAACTGGAAGTGCTTCTGGTGACATCGCGCGAAACGCGCCGCTTCATCGTTCCCAAGGGGTGGCCGATGAAGGGCAAGAGCGGCCGCAAGGTCGCGGGCATCGAGGCCGAGCAGGAAGCGGGCGTCGTCGGCAAGGTGCTGAAGCAGCCGGCCGGCAGCTACAGCTACTGGAAGCGGCTCGAGCGGCAATTCGTGCGGGTGGACGTGACGGTCTACCTGCTTGCCGTCAGCGAGGAACTGACCGCGTGGCGGGAGAAAAAGAGCCGCCGCCGCGCATGGCTGACGACTGCGGACGCGGCCATGCTCATCGACGAGCCCGAGTTGGCCACGCTGCTGAAGGAACTCAAGCCGCCGGTCGAGGAAGCCGAGCCGGCGGATAGTCCGGCAGCCTGAGCGGACTATCCGCCGTCGTCCGGCAACTTCCGCTTCGGCGTGCCGGCATAGGCCCACAGCCACTCACGCGGCAGCGGCCCCTTGTTGCGGCCGCCCTGTTCGGTCTGCTCCCAGGCATGCGCCAGGATGCCGACGGAGCGCGACAGCACGAACAGGCCGCGCGTCAGCGGCGGCGGGAAGCCGAGTTCGCCGTAGATGACGGCGGTGGCGCCGTCGATGTTGAGCGGGATTCTTTTCCGTTTGCGGCGGGTGATTTCCGCTTCGATTGCCTCGGCAATGGTGGCGAAACGTCCGCCAACAACGCCGCGCGCGGCGAAGTCCCGTGTCACTTCCAAAAGGCGCGGCGCACGCGGATCAACCGGATGGAAACGATGGCCGAAGCCCGGCACGTAGCCGCTTTCTTCCGCGAAGAACCGATTTAGCCGCGCGGCAACGGCATCGGTGAGTGTCGCTCCTTCATCCATCGCGATGGCGATGTCGCCGTAGAAGGCAAGCGCCTGCTCGCCGGCGCCGCCATGTACGTCTCCCAGCACGTTGATGGCGGAAGCCATGGCGCTGTTGATGCCGACGCCGCAGGTGGCCGCCATGCGGGCGATGGCGATCGACGGCGCCTGCGGGCCGTGATCGACGGCGGCACCGAGCGCGATGCCAAGCAGGTCGGCCTGTTCGTCCGTGGGCAGTTCGCCGCGCAGCATCAGCCAGATCATCGCCGGGAAGGAGACGCGGCCGATCAGGTCCTGGATCTCATAGCCACGCAGGCGGATGACGCCCGGCATCATCTCGATGATCGAAGTCTGCCACCATTCCTCGCCGCGCGCGCGGCCGGTCGTCTCCTCACTCGGCTTCTTCTCCTTGCCGCTCATTCTGTCGTTCCCTTGCGCGGTGGCAGAGTGGCGAACACCTCCTGTCCGTGCTGGCCTAGGGCAGGGGGCGGCAGGGTCGGGACAGGTGCTGCGCCGTCGACAAGGAAGCCGCCGCGCACCACCGTAACCGGGCGTTCGGCGCCCGGCACGTCCTCAAACTGCACCGTCATGCCGCGGCCGCTGACCTGCGGCTCGGCCAAGGCCTGCGGAATGGTCAGCACTCGTCCGGCGGGCACGCCGGCGCGGTTGAGCTTTTCTTCCCACGCGGCAGCTGTGGCTGAGGCGAGTGCCGCTTCGATAAGCGCCTTCAGTTCGAAACGGTTCTTCTTGCGCGTCTCGCGCTCGGCGAAGCGCGGGTCCGTGGCGAGTTCCGGCCGATCGATCAGGCCGCACAGGGTAACGAACTGCTCCTGCTTGTTGGCGGCGATGTTGATCAGGCCGTCGGCGGTGGCGAAAGCGCCGGAAGGCGCCGCCGTCATGTTCTCGTTGCCCATCGGCTGGGGCTCGACGCCGGCTGTCAGGTAGTTGGAGACCGGCCAGCCGAGCGCCGAAAGGGTGCATTCCAGCATCGACACATCGAGGAAGGCGCCTTCGCCGCTCGTTTTCTGGCGCACCAATGCCGCGGCGATGGCAAAGGCACCGGTCAGCCCGCCCAGGGTGTCGGCGACCGGGTAGCCGACTCGCAGCGGCGCCGTCTCAGGCGTGCCGGTGATGCTCATGATGCCGGACAGGCCCTGGACGATCTGGTCGTAGGCCGGGTTGTCGCGCATCGGCCCGTCCTGGCCGAAACCGGAGATGGCGCAATAGACGAGGCCCGGTCGGACCGCCTTCAAGGCCTCGTAGTCCAGTCCCAGGCGCTTCATGACGCCGGGGCGGAAATTCTCGACCAGCGCATCGGCGGTGGCGACGAGGTCGAGGAAGCGCCTGCGATCCGTTTCGTTCTTGAGGTCGAGCGCGACGGAACGCTTGCCGGCGTTCTGCGCCAGGAAGGAAGCGCCCATGTGCGCCTTGTTCAGCTCCGGCGAAGCGCCGAGCTGGCGCGCCAGATCGCCGCCGGCGGGCTGCTCCACCTTGATGACGTCCGCACCCAGCAGGGCAAGCTGGTAGGCGCAGTAGGGGCCTGCCAGAACGTTGGTGAGGTCCAGCACGCGGATGCCGGCAAGCAGGCCCGTCATGGATCTGGCCTGTTCGGGGTCTGCAATTGTCGTGCGTCCTTCGAGGCTCGCTCCGCTCGCACCTCAGGACGAGGGAGGTTGGAGACCGGCCCTTTCGCGAAGTGGCGTAAGATTGTGGACGAACGGTCGCTGCCAAGGTTACCCCTCGTCTGGCGCAAAATCTCCCTCATCCTGAGGTGCGAGCGGAGCGAGCCTCGAAGGACGCACCTCAAATCCTCATGCATCGCCCGGCACCGCCTCCTGTCCCTTCAGCCGGCGACGTTCGACATAGCCCCAGATGTGCGGGCCGAGCAGGCCGAGGAAAGCGAGGATCAGCAGCGTCAGCGACAGCGGATGGGTGAAGAACACCGTCCAGTCGCCGTTGGAAATGGTCATGGCACGGCGGAACTGCGCCTCCGCCAGCGGTCCGAGGATCATGCCGATGATGACCGGCGCGGTCGGGAAATCGAAGCGCCGCATCAGGAAACCAACAGCACCGAGCAGATAGAGCACGACGAGGTCGATGGGCGATTGCGAGATGCCGTAGGTGCCGACGGTGGAGAACACCAGGATGCCGGCATAGAGCTGCGGGGCGGGGATTTTCAGGAGTTTCACCCACAGGCCGATCAGCGGCAGGTTGAGGATGACCAGGATGACGTTGGCGATGAACAGCGAGGCGATCAGGCCCCAGACCAGGTTGCCTTGGGTGGTGAACAGCAGCGGGCCGGGATTGATGCCGTAGCTCTGGAAGGCCGACAGCATGATGGCGGCGGTGGCCGAGGTGGGCAGGCCCAGCGTCAGCATCGGCACCAGCACGCCGGCGGCAGAGGCGTTGTTGGCCGCCTCCGGTCCGGCGACGCCCTCGATGGCGCCGACCGTGCCGAATTCCTCCTTGTGCTTCGACAGCTTCTTTTCGACGGCGTAGGACAGGAAGGTCGGGATCTCGGCGCCGCCGGCCGGCATGGCGCCGATGGGAAAGCCGATGAAGGCGCCGCGGATCCAGGCTTTCCATGAGCGTGCCCATTCTTGCGCCGTCATATAAAGGGAACCCTTGAGCGGCACGATCTCGTCCTTGCCGGCATAGCGGCGCGAGGCGACGTAGAGCGTCTCGCCGACGGCGAACAGGCCGACCGCCGCGATGATGACGTCGACGCCGTCGAGCAGTTCGGTCAGGCCGAAGGTGAAGCGCGGCTGCCCGGTTTGCAGGTCGACGCCGATCATGCCGATGACGAAGCCGACGAAAAGGCTGGAAAGACCGCGCACGGCGGAGGAACCGAGCACCGCCGAGACGGTGATGAAGGCCAGCACCATCAGCGAGAAATATTCGGCCGGGCCGAAGGAAAGGGCGAACTTGACCACCACCGGCGCCAGGAAGGCGACGCCCAGCGTGCCGATGGTGCCGGCGACGAACGAGCCGATGGCCGAGGTGGCGAGGGCGGCTCCCCCGCGTCCCGAGCGCGCCATCTTGTTGCCCTCCAGCGCGGTGACGATGGTGGCGCTTTCGCCCGGCGTGTTGAGCAGGATGGAGGTGGTCGAGCCGCCATACATGGCGCCGTAGTAGATGCCGGCGAACAGGATGAAGGATGCTTCCGGCGCCACCTGGTAGGTGATCGGCAGCAGCAGCGCGATGGTCAGCGCCGGGCCGAGGCCGGGCAGCACGCCGATGGCGGTGCCGAGCGTCGTGCCGAGCAGGCACCATAACAGGTTGACCGGCGAAAAGGCGACGGAGAAACCATGGGCGAGTTGGGCGAGCGTGTCCATCGTGTCAGGCTCCGAACCAGCTAGTCACGGTCGCGATCGCGCCGTTGGCGAAATCCTCGACGAAGCCGGCGCCGATGTTGACGCCCAGCGCCTTGGCGAAACCGAAATAAGCCGCCAGCGAAAGGACCAGGCCCATACCGAGATCGCGCAGCGGGTGACGGCTGCCGAAGCCGTAGCAGACCAGCACGAACATGATGACGGAGGCGGCGGTGAAGCCGAGCGAGCCGATCAGCAGCATGTTGGCGACGAGGCCGGCGGCGACGAAGCCCATCGACTTCCAGTCGGTCGGCGTTTCCTTCTCGTCGTCCGGCTGCCAGCCGCCCTGCACGGCGGCTTTGATGAGCAGCAATGCCAGAACCAGCATGCCGCCGGTGGTGATGTAGGGAAAGACGGTCGGGCCGACCTTGGAATAGAGCGGGGACACCGGGATCGCCAGCGTCTGCCACAGCACGGCGCCGGCAGCGGCCAGCATGCCGAGGCCGATCAGGAGTTCGGGCATGGCAACGCCGCGCGGGGCGGCGGGTTCGTCATGAACGCTCATAGGTCCTCCCTGGGGTCACAAGACCGCCACCGCATGCGTCCGCACCGCCGTCCCTCTTCACCGGCGCGGGAGTAAAGGGGCGGCTGGCGCCGCCCCTCCGGTCAGTTTCAGGCCAGTCCGAGGTCCTTGAGGATGCCTTCGATGCGGGCGATGTCTTCCTTCAGGAACGTCTCGTAGGCCTCGCCGGTGAGCGGGATGGACGTCCACTGACGGTTCTTGCATTCCTCGGCCCAGGCTGCGCTCTTGGTCATGTCCTCCATCATCTTGACCATCGCCGCCTTGTCATCGGCGGAGATGTCCGGCGGGGCGAAGACGCCGCGCCAGTTGAACAGTTCGACGTCGATGCCCGACTCTTTCAGCGTCGGCGCGTCGATGCCCTCCTGGCGCTTGTCGGACGAGACGGCGAGCACGCGCAGCGTGCCGGCCTTGACCTGTTCGGAGAATTCGCCGTAGCCGGAAATGCCGCCGGCCACCTGGTTGCCGAGGAGGGCTGCCAGCGCCTCGCCGCCGCCGGCGAACGGCACGTAGGAGATCTTGGTGGGGTCGACGCCCGCCGTCTTGGCCATCAGGCCGAACAGGATGTGGTCGGAGCCACCGGCGGAACCGCCGGCAACCGGCACCTTGGTCGGGTCTTCCTTCAGCGCGGCGATGAAGTCGGCGACGGTCTTGAACGGCGAGGCGGCCGGTACCACCAGTGCCTCGAACTCGCCGGTGAGCCGCGCGATCGGCGTTACCTGATCGAGCTTGACGGCGGACTTGTTGGCGATGATCGCGCCGACCATGACCATGCCGCCGACCATCAGGGTGTTGCCCTTGCCCTTGTAGCGGCTGACGAACTGCGGCAGGCCGACCGTGCCGCCGGCGCCGCCGACATTGGTGATCTGCGATCCGGAAATCAGCTTATCCGTGCGCAGCACCTGATCCATGGTGCGCGCCGTCTGGTCCCAGCCACCACCGGGCGCCGCCGGAACGAAGATTTCGAGTTGCGGTGCGTCCGCCGCGAATGCAGGGCCAACCGAGGCGGCAAGGCCGATGGCGGCCGTGCTCGCCAGAAATGCGCGTCTGTTCAGCATGGTGTCTCCTCCCGATTGCGGTGCCTTCTTCGGCACCTTTCTCAACGCTACCCGACAGCGGACGCGCTTCGGCAAAAATCGAGCAGATCGAAACCGCGCTGTCAACGAAAACACCGCGTAAGGATCGCTCAGGCGTCGTTTGCCCGCTCCAGCAGGATGGTCGGCTCATCGTGGTAGGTCGTGCGGGCGTATTCACGATAGCCGCATTTGCGGGCGACGCCGAGCGACGCGGCGTTTTCGGGATCGATGATGCAGACGGTGCGGGGCGCTCGCAAGTCTCCGTCCGCCCATTCCAGCATCCGCCGCACGATCTCGCCGCCCAGCCCCTTGCCGTGCATGTCTGAGGTGAGCGACCAGCCGGCTTCGGGCAAGCCCTCGATTGAGGGCTCTATAGCGCGCTTGAGGTCGTGGAAGCCGGCCTCGCCGATGAAACGGCCGCTTGCCCTATCCTCGATGGCCCAGAAGCCGAAGCCGATCAGCGACCACATGCCGGGATGGCGCAGCAGCCGCTGCCACGTCTCCTCGCGGGTGCGCGCCCGGCCGCCGATGAAGCGGAAGACGGCCGGATCGGCGCCCATGGCGCAATAGGCGACGAAATCCTCCAGCCGGTGCGGACGCAACAGTGTCCGCTCGGTTTCCAGCACCGGCGCGCTCTTATGGATCGTCCCCATGCAGTCTCCTTTTCGGTCGTCTCCACATGCCGGCCTGGCAGGGCGACGGCAAGGTTCAGCATGTCCCTTGCGGAGAGGCAACACCGTCACTTCGCCGATTGTCAGGAGACGTCAACGGCGTCGACCGGGCGGCTGCGATCATCGCCGGGGCGGTGGTAGGCTGCGCCGCCGATCGAAGGAAGAAACAGATGGATGCTACCGACCTCGTCCTCGCCATCCTGCACCACCTGCTGGTTTTTTCGCTGGCCGGCATCATCGCGGCCGAATTCGTGCTTGTCCGCAACGACATGACCGCCTCGACGGTGCGGCGGCTGGCACGGATCGACCGCCATTACGGCATGGTCGCCATGCTGGTGATCGTCGTTGGCGCGGCGAGGGTCACCTGGGGCCTGAAGGGTTGGGAGTTCTAGTCTACAACTGGGTGTTCTGGGCCAAGATGGCGGCCTTCCTCGTCGTCGGGCTCTTGTCCATCAAGCCGACGATGCGTTTCCTGGCATGGAGCCGGCAGGCGAGGGCCGATGCGGGCTGGCGCGTTCCCGAAGCGGAACTCGCCTCGGTGCGCTCCACGCTCGGCGCCGAGGCTGCGGTCTTCCTCGCCATTCCCGTCTTTGCCGCGGCCATGGCGCGCGGCTACGGCTTCTAAAGCGTGTCGCGATCTTTCGGATTCGCTCCGCACGCTTCGGATTCTTGATTTTACGCATGTCTTTGTCCCGGAACCGGGTCCCACTTTCGGGAGACATGCTTCAGGCGACGGTTTCCCCCGGCACCGGGCCGAGCGGCCCGATCTCGACCAGGGGGGCCGGAATGCTGGTCGTCTTCTCGGCCGATTTGCAGATGTCGGCGATGACGCAGGCCGGGCAGTCGGGCTTGCGCGCCTTGCAGACATAGCGCCCGTGCAGGATCAGCCAGTGATGGGCGTGGCGCATGTATTCGTCCGGGATGACCTCGATCAGCCGCTTCTCCACTTCCTCGGGTGTCTTGCCGGGCGCTAGGCCGATGCGGTTGCCGATGCGAAAGATGTGAGTGTCCACCGCCATCGTGTGCTGGCCGAAAGCGATGTTGAGCACGACATTGGCGGTCTTGCGGCCGACGCCGGGCAGCTTGACCAGTTCGTCGCGCGTCTCCGGCACCTTGCCGCCATGGTCGCGGACCAGCATTTCGGAAAGGGCGGCGACGTTCTTCGCCTTGGCGCGCCACAACCCGATGGTGCGGATATAGGCGCCGATCTTTTCCTCGCCGAGCGCCGCCATCTTTTCCGGCGTATCGGCTGCCTCGAACAGCCCTCGCGTCGCCTTGTTGACGCCGGCGTCCGTCGCCTGCGCCGACAGCACCACCGCCACCAGGAGCGTGAAGGCGTTGACGTATTCCAGTTCGCCTTTCGGCTCCGGCCGCTGCACCGAAAAGCGGCGGAATATCTCATGCACCTCGGCCTGGCTGTACAGGCAGAACGATTTGGCGGGGCGCGGCCGCACGACAGCGTTGGGGCCGTCGCGCCGGCCGCCCTTCGGAGAGGCTTTGGGGATGCGGCGATCTTTTGGCTTGGGGGTGCTCATGCAAGCTCGTATAATGGCTGATCATGAGCGATACAAACGCCGCCTCCGCGGCAGCCGGCTTCGCCGCCGACGAGCCGTTTTTCCACGCCTTCCTGACCCCGCACCGGTCTCTCGGCCGTACCGGCTTCATGATCCTCATGGGCGCGCTTCTGTTCGGTTGGCTGGTGACCGGCATCTTCATGCTCTCGCATGGCGCCTGGCCGGTGTTCAGCTTCTTCGGACTGGACGTGCTCGGCCTCTATCTCGCCTTCCGCGTCAACTACCGCGCCGCCCGCGCCCATGAGGAAGTGTCGGTGTCTCGCACGGCGCTGGATATCCTGAAGGTCGCGCCGTCCGGCAAGGCCCAGTCGCATCATTTCAATCCGTTCTGGGCGAAGTTCTCGGTCGCGCGGCACACCGAGATCGGCATCACCCGCATGGCCGTGGAGGCGCAGGGCCAGGACGTCGCTATCGGCACCTTCCTCAACCCGGACGACCGCGAGAGTTTCGCCGCGGCCTTTTCGCGTGCGCTGGCGCGGGCCAAGGCGCGCTGAACCTCACGCCGGCCCGAAGCCGAAGCGCAGCAGGCGGCCGATCCGGCGCAGGGCCGGGATCAGGCCCCAGAAGAAAATGAAGATCCTCGCCGGCAGGGTCATACGCGCCGCCGCTTCCGTGTCGTAGGCGGACCGGTCCTCGATCAGCCGCAGGCCGGGCGCGGCCTGCTCCAGTTCGCGCGGATCGTCGATCGCCCAGTGCAATTCAGCACCTGTGGCCTTGCAGGCGGGGCTGTTCCTGACGAATTTCAGGCCGAGTCCGCTGTAGACCTCACAGACGATTTCGCCGCACGGCAGGTGCTCGACCAGCGCGGAAAACAGCCGCCGGCCCGCTTCCGGCCGAAGGTACGGCGTCAGCCCTTCCGCCACGACCATCGCGGGCCGATCCTTCGGGATGGCATCGAGCCATTCCAGTTCGACGACCGACGCCGGCACGAGATGATGGTTCGGTTTCGCAGGATAGAGTTTTCGCCGCAGGCCGATCACTTCGGGATAGTCGACGTCGAACCAGTCCACGCCCGCCGGCGGATCGATGCGCTGGACGCGGGTATCCAGTCCGCAGCCGAGATGCAGCACCACGGCGTCCGCGTTCCGTGCGAGGAAATCACGCACCCAGTCGTCCATGATGCGCGCCCGCGCCGCCAGGCCGGCGGCCAGGTTGCGGTCGACGCCCAGCCGGGAAAAATCGTAGTCGATCCTGCCGACGGCCTCGTCGGCGAAACGGTCCCGCAGCAGCGAATCCGGCCGGCGGCTTTCAAGTGCCTTGCCGTAGAGCGTGATCAGCAGCGTTTCCTTTTCCTTGCTGAGACGGACCTTTTCGGCGGCCATTCGTTTTCTCCTTCGCGCAGGCTGGCAATCTGGATGCCATGGCGCGAAAGGCAAGTTTCGGGTGGAGGAAGACCGGCGGAAAACCGATATTCGACACCCAAGGAGACATTGCCATGAACGCTCATATGTCTATGACTGCATCCATGCCGACGATGAAGCCGCAACCCGTGCTCGAACGGGACATCACGCCGGAAGGCGGCGATTACGAGGTGGTGCGCCGCGCCATCGAGAAGATCAGCCTCGACTATCGCGACCAGCCTTCGCTGGAGGTGCTGGCCGAAGCGGTCGGCGAGACGCCGAACGGCCTGCAGAAGCTGTTCACCCGCTGGGCCGGCCTGTCGCCGAAGGCCTTCCTGCAGGCGGTGACGCTCGACCATGCGCGGCGGCTGCTCGATTCCGGCATGCCGCTCCTGGAGACCTCGTTCGAACTGGGCATGTCCGGTCCCGGCCGACTGCACGACCTGTTCGTCACTCATGAGGCGATGTCGCCGGGCGACTACAAGAGCCGGGGTGCGGGGCTGACCATCCGCTACGGCTATCACATCTCGCCCTTCGGCATCGCGCTGATCATGGTGACCGACCGTGGCCTTGCGGGCCTGGCCTTCACCGATGCCGGCGAGGAGCGCGCGGCACTCGCCGACATGACCGGCCGCTGGCCGAACGCCACCTATGTCGAGGACATGGCGGCGACCGCGCCTTACGCGGCGCGCATCTTCGATCCGGCGCAATGGCGTTCCGACCGGCCGCTCAGGGTCGTCATGATTGGCACCGACTTCCAGCTCCGCGTGTGGGAAGCGCTGCTGCGCGTGCCGATGGGCCGCGCCTGCACCTATTCCGATATCGCCGGGCAGATCGGCCAGCCGACGGCGAGCCGCGCGGTCGGGGCGGCGGTCGGCGCCAATCCGCTGTCCTTCGTCGTGCCCTGCCACAGGGCGATCGGCAAGTCCGGCGCGCTGACCGGCTATCATTGGGGCCTGACCCGCAAGCGCGCCATCCTCGGCTGGGAAGCCGGCCAGTTGGGCGCGGCCTGACCCTTCGCCCGGCGCCGATGCGCCGGGCGAGATGCCAAAGGCCCTGACGCGGCCTCACTTTCGCGTGTCACGATTGCGTCCTTG
This sequence comes from Mesorhizobium sp. 8, assembly GCF_006351905.1. Taxonomy (NCBI): domain Bacteria; kingdom Pseudomonadati; phylum Pseudomonadota; class Alphaproteobacteria; order Hyphomicrobiales; family Phyllobacteriaceae; genus Mesorhizobium; species Mesorhizobium sp. 8. Next base: position 1,981,526 of record NZ_CP040914.1, on the reverse strand, counting down.
TCCGGTGCGTCTTATCTATCGCCGGAAAGACGCCGGAATAGACGATGATCCGCTTCCTCTTTCGCCTGGCCGCCATGGTCGCGCTTGCTGTTTCCGTCATCATGGCGGTGCTCGACGCGACTCGCACGGTCGCTGCGGCGCATCTGGTGATGACGCCGCTGAAGACGAGCTGGAACGCGGTCTCGCCCGATACGCTGGGCGCGGCCGAAAGCTTCGTGCGGGAAAAGGTGCAGCCGCTCGTCTGGGATACGGCGGTCAACTGGATCATCAGCCAGCCGGGCTTCGCGGTGTTCGCTGTGCTTGCCCTGCTGCTCTATATGATCGGCTACAAGCCGCAACGAAAGGCCACGCGCTTCGCCGCCGGCTGACGCCGCGCCGGCCGGAAAGGAAAAGACCCCATGTTCTTCCTGAGCGATATGCTGAACAAGAAGCTCAACCTGCCGAAGCCGCAGGAGGCACTGCCCGGCCGCGCCAAACCGATCCCGACGGCGGCAAAGCACTATGTGCTCAAGCATCCGCTCAAGGGACCTTATCCGGACGGCATGGAGACGGCGCTGTTCGCGCTCGGCTGCTTCTGGGGCGCGGAGCGCCTGTTCTGGCAGGTCGAAGGGGTGTGGGTGACGGCGTCGGGTTATTCCGGCGGCTTCACGCCCAATCCGACCTATCAGGAAACCTGCACCGGGCTGACCGGCCATGCGGAAACCGTGCTTGTCGTCTTCGATCCGAAGGTCGTGTCCTACGCCACGCTGCTCAAGATTTTCTGGGAAGCGCACGATCCGACGCAGGGCATGCGCCAGGGCAACGACGTCGGCACCACCTACCGCTCGGCGATCTACACCTTCAACGAGGCGCAATACCAGCAGGCCGTCGCCTCGCGCGATGCCTATCAGGCGTCGCTGAAGGGGGCGGGCCGCGACAGGATCACCACCGAGATCGAGCCGGCCGGCAATTTCTATTTCGCCGAGGAAGAGCATCAGCAGTATCTCGCCAAGAACCCTAACGGCTATTGCGGCCTGAAGGGGACCGGCGTCGCCTGCGCCATTCCAACGGCGGCACCAGTGGCCGCCACGGCCTGACGCGGACTGCCTTTGCCGCCGTCGCGGCGGATTTGCCATGGCGTCCGCCTCCCGCGCCATGGTTTTCCAAAAGGTCAAAATTCCAGGTGAATTTTGTTCGCGAGCGTGCAAGATTGCGCGCAAGCGGGAGGCGTACACTCCTGCCGGAACGCTGTCCGGCAGCCGCTGAGGGGCGGTGGCGGACGGCGCACAAGCAATGAAACCGACAGGGTGTGGATCACATGAAACGTATCGTTCTCGGCCTGCTGGCCGCAACCGCACTGGCTTTTCCGGCCTTGGCCGACGATATCAAGCCGGCGCTCCTCTATGATCTCGGCGGCAAGTTCGACAAGTCGTTCAACGAGGCTGCCTATAACGGCGCCGAAAAGTTCAAGAAGGAAACCGGCATCGACTATGTCGATTTCGAGATTTCCAACGCCTCGCAGCGCGAGCAGGCACTGCGCCGCTTCGCTGAAGACGGCCGCAACCCGATCATCATGACCGGCTTCTCCTTCGTCGATTCGCTGACGAAGGTGGCGGCGGACTATCCCGACACCAAGTTCGAGATCATCGACGACGCCGTCGATGCGCCGAACGTGCGTTCGGTCACCTTCAAGGAGAATGAAGGTTCCTATGTCGTCGGCGTGCTGGCGGCGATGGCCTCCAAGAGCCACAAGGTCGGCTTCATCGGCGGCATGGACGTTCCGCTCATCCGCAAGTTCGGCTGCGGCTATGTCGGCGGCGCCAAGGCGGCCGGCGCCACCGAGGTCGTCTACAACATGACCGGCGACACGCCGGCGGCCTGGAACGATCCGGCCAAGGGCGGCGAGATCGCCAAGACTCAGATGGACCAGGGCGCCGACGTGATCTACGCGGCGGCCGGCGGTACCGGCGTCGGCGTTCTGCAGGCGGCGGCGGATGCCGGCAAGCTCGGCATCGGCGTCGATTCCAACCAGAACGGGTTGCAGCCCGGCCATGTGCTGACCTCGATGGTCAAGCGCGTGGACGTCGCCGTCTATAACGGCCTGATGGACGCCAAGGACGGCAAGTTCACCGCCGGCGCACAGCATCTCGGCCTGAAGGAAGGCGGCGTCGACTACGCGATGGACGACAACAACAAGGATCTCGTCACCGCCGAGATGAAGGCTGCCGCCGACAAGGCCAAGCAGGACATCATCGACGGCAAGATCGAGGTGCATGACTTCACCACGGACAGCAAGTGCCCGTACTGATCGGTTAGTCTCGTTGTGAATGCGAACCGCCGGGCATCGTCCCGGCGGTTCTGTTTTGGAGGGGGCCATGGATGCCGTGATAGAATTGATGACCGAGCACGACATCGAGCCGGTGGCGCGCTTGCGCATGGCCGCCTTTTTCGACGGTTCCGATCGTACGCTCGATGAGGATATTGCAGGGTTGCATGGGCTTCTGGCCAATGACGACGGTCTCGAAGTCTCGCTTGTCGCGCGTGTCGATGGAGCGCTGGCGGGCACGGTTCTTCTCGTTCGAGATGAACTCGATGCCGCGCACGAGGTGACGCCGTGGCTGGCAGGGCTGGTTGTGGGGCCAGCCTTCCGCGGCCGCGGAATCGGCGCCGCGCTGGTAAGGGCCGTCGAGGCGCATGGCTGCGCGCAGGGTGTCGAAACCCTGCATCTCTACACCTGGGAGGCACGGCGGTTCTATGCGTCGCTCGGCTGGCGCTCCGTCGAGAGATTCGAAGAGGTCGACGGGCCGATGATGCTGATGTCCCGCCGCTTACCCTATAACCTGCCCGCCAGGTAACCCAGCGCGAAGGCCGCGATCAGGCCGAGCGCGACGACGATCGCGCGCCGGTTCGGCAGCGCGTGCAGGCCCATGCCGACGGTGCGTTTCACTGTGCCGATGACTGGCTTTTCGGGGTCAATCCCCGACAGGTCCGCCTGCCGCATCTGCGGCAAGTCGGCGATGCGGGCGACGATCGTCTGCCAGCGTTCGGGGGAGGGTGGCGTTCCCGTCCGTCCGAAGACGTGCATGTCCTTGGCAAGGGCGATAACCGCGTCGCGGAAGGCCGCATCAATCTCCAGGTCGCGTTCCGCCCGCTCGCGCTCGCTCTCGCTCATGCGGCCGAGGATATAGTCGCCGGCGCGCCGGCGCTGCTCGCTCTCGCCGCTTGTGGCGCGATCCGCCATGCGATCCTCCTACCAGTGCGGCGGCTTCGTCACCGGCACGTCCGGCGCCGCCTGCTCCTCCAGCGCCAGGAAACGCTCCGTCAGCGCATCCAGTTTGCGCTGCATCCTGTCCATGACCTTCCACTGCTCGGCGATCTGGCCGGACAGTTCCTCGATCGTGTGTTCCTGCTCGGCGGCGCGGATTTCCAGCGCGGTGAGCCGTTCGTCTGCGCTGTCCATGGACGCCTCCCTGCGCCTGTCGTATCCGTCGTACATCATCGCTGCGAATACGGCGATCGTGACTGCCTTGGAAATTGACAATTGCGCCGCGATTTGTCGAGAGTGGAACGGGAGCGGCGCCGTTGGCAGGGAACTGGCGACGTGTTAGGCGTTTTGACCAAACGATAAAAACACGACGGGAACGACTGCATGGCTGAGGCCGCAATCGAGCTGATCGGCATCAACAAAAGCTTTGGGCCGGTACATGCCAACCGCGACATCAACCTAGAGGTCGCGCGAGGCACTATTCACGGCATCGTCGGCGAGAACGGTGCCGGCAAGTCGACGCTGATGTCGATCCTTTACGGATTTTACCAGGCCGACAGCGGGGAGATCAAAGTCAACGGCAAGCCGGCCTCGATCAAGACCTCCAACGACGCCATCGCCGCCGGCATCGGCATGGTGCACCAGCACTTCATGCTGGTCGACAACTTCACCGTTCTGGAGAACGTCATCCTCGGCGCTGAAAGCAACGCGCTGCTCAATTCGTCGATCACCAAGGCGCGCTCGGAACTGGTCAGGCTGGAGCGCGAATACGGGTTGCAGGTCAATCCCGACGCGCTGATCGAGGAACTGCCCGTCGGCTTGCAGCAGCGCGTTGAAATCCTCAAGGCGCTCTATCGCGGCGCCGAAATCCTCATCCTCGATGAGCCGACCGGCGTGCTCACGCCGGCCGAGGCCGACCACCTGTTCCGCATCCTCAAGCAGTTGAAGGAACAGGGGAAGACGGTTGTCCTCATCACCCACAAGCTGCGTGAGATCATGGCGATCACCGACACGGTCTCGGTCATGCGGCAGGGCACGATGGTCGCCACCCGCGAAACGGCCAAGACCACGGTGGAGGAACTGGCTGAACTGATGGTCGGGCGGCGCGTGCTCCTGAGGGTCGACAAAGGCGAGGCGAAGCCCGGCGCCGTCAAGCTCTCGGTGAAGAACCTCGTCGTCCGGGATTCGCGCGGCGTCACCATGGTCGACGACGTGTCGTTCGACGTGCGCGCCGGCGAGATCGTCGGCATCGCCGGCGTCGCCGGCAACGGCCAGTCGGAGCTTCTGGAGGCGATTTCGGGAATCCGCAACGCGGTTTCCGGCAGCGCGATGTTGGACGGCAAGCCGATCGACCTGACGGGCGCTGCCGATCCCGGCGAGTTGCGCGAGCGAGGGCTGGCGCATGTGCCTGAGGACCGTCACCATGTCGGGCTGGTTCTGGCTTTCGAGGAGAATGAGAATTCCATTCTCGGCTATCACGACGACCCGCGCTACCTGAAGGGGCCGCTGCTCAACATCGACGCGATTGTCGCCGACGCCAAAGACAAGATTGAGAAATACGACATAAGGCCGTCCAATCCGCGGCTGAAGACCGCCAATTTTTCCGGCGGCAACCAGCAGAAGATCGTGCTGGCGCGGGAAATCGAGCAGGATCCCGGCGTCCTCATCGTCGGCCAGCCGACGCGCGGCGTCGATGTCGGCGCCATCGAGTTCATCCACAAGCGGCTGATCGCCATGCGCGACGCCGGCAAGGCGGTGCTTCTGGTGTCGGTCGAACTGGACGAGATCCGCTCGCTGTCCGACCGTATCCTGGTGATGTTCGCCGGCCGCATCGTCGGCGAACGCGGGCCGGAAGCCGGTGAAGGCGAGCTCGGCCTGTTGATGGCCGGCGTCGAGCAGAAGGAAGCGGCCGAATGAGCACGCCCTATGCCAAGCTGCCCGCCTGGGCCGATTACGGACTGATCCCCCTCGTCAACCTCGCCGTCGCCTTCATCGTCGCCGGGCTGGTGGTGCTTCTGGTCGGCGAGAACCCGTTCCGCGCCGCCGTCATCCTGGTCGAGGGCGCGTTCGGGCGCGGGCAGGGCATCGCCTATACGCTGTTCTATGCCACCACCTTCATCTTTTCCGGCCTCTCGGTCGCGGTGGCTTTCCATTGTGGGCTGTTCAACATCGGCGGCGAGGGGCAGGGCTATATCGCCGGCCTCGGCATCGCCATCGTATGCCTCAGCCTCGACAGCGTGCTGCCGTGGTATCTGCTCTTTCCCATCGCCATCGCGGCGGCGGCCCTGTTCGGCGCGTTGTGGGCGCTGATCCCGGCATGGTTGCAAGCCAAACGCGGCTCGCACATCGTCATCACGACGATCATGTTCAACTTCATCGCCGCCTCGATCATGGTCTACATGCTGGTGGACGTCATCAAGCCGGTCGGCGCGATGGCGCCGCAGACGCGCAATTTTCTCGACGGCGCGCAATTGCCGAAGCTGAACTGGCTGATCGAGCTGTTCGGTTTCGCGAAGATCCGCTCGGCGCCGTTCAACATCTCCTTCATCCTGGCGCTGGTGATGGCCTGGCTGGTGTGGCTGCTGATCTGGCGCACCAAGCTCGGCTACGAGATGCGCACCTACGGCTTCTCGCCTAAGGCGGCGCGCTATGCCGGCATTTCGGAAACGCGCATCATCCTCGTCGCCATGATGATCTCGGGCGCCCTGTCGGGCATGATGGCGCTCAACCCGACCATGGGCGACCAGCACAACGTGGCGCTGGACTTCGTCTCCGGTGCAGGCTTCGTCGGTATCGCCGTGGCGCTGATGGGACGCTCGCATCCGGTCGGCATCGTGCTCGCCTCGATCCTGTTCGGCATGCTCTACCAGGGCGGCGCCGAGCTTTCCTTCGAGATGCCCAACATCAGCCGCGACATGATCGTCATCATCCAGGGACTCGTCATCCTGTTCGCGGGTGCGCTGGAGCATATGTTCCGCCCCGCTATTCAGGCCCTGTTCGCCTCGCTCAGCCCGAAATCGGTCGGCATGGCGGAAGCAGGCAAGGGGGCCTGAGATGGATTTCTTCAACGTCGCCGTCCAGACGCTGGACTCCACCATCCGCCTGTCGGTGCCGCTGCTGCTTGCCTGCCTCGCCGGGCTCTATTCCGAGCGGTCGGGCATCTTCGACATCGGGTTGGAAGGCAAGATGCTGGCCGGTGCCTTCGCGTCCGCCGCCGCCGCATCGGTGTTCCATTCCGCCTGGATCGGGCTCGGCATGGGCATCCTGATTTCGGTGGCCTTGGCGCTGGTGCATGGCTTCGCCTCTATCACCCACCGCGGCAACCAGATCGTCTCGGGCGTGGCGATCAACTTCGTCGCCGCCGGCTCCACCATCATCCTCGGCCAGGCCTGGTTCCAACAGGGCGGCCGCACCCCGGCGCTGGCGCCGGGGGAGCGCTTCGAGGCGATCGTCTTTCCTGGCGCCGACGCCATCAGGGATGTGCCGATCATAGGACCGATCTATTCCGAGTTAATCTCGGGCCATTCGCTGCTGGTCTACATTGCCTTTCTGGCGGTGCCGTTCACCTGGTGGGTGCTGTTCCGCACCCGCTTCGGATTGCGGCTGCGCGCCGTCGGCGAGAATCCGGCTGCGGTGGACACGGCCGGCATATCGGTGGAATGGCTGCGCTACCGCGCCGTCATCTGCACCGGCATCCTGACGGGCATCGCCGGCGCTTATCTGGCGATGGTGCAGAACGCCGGCTTCGTCAAGGACATGACCGCCGGCAAGGGCTTCATCGCGCTGGCCGCGCTGATCTTCGCCAAGTGGAAGCCGGTCAACGCGATGTTCGCCTGCCTTCTGTTCGGTTTCCTCGATGCGATCGCCATCCGCCTGCAAGGCTCGCCGCTGCCGGTCATCGGCAAGGTGCCGGTGCAGTTCATGCAGGCGCTGCCCTATGTGCTGACCGTGGTGCTGCTCGCCGGCTTCATCGGCAAGGCCATCCCGCCGAGAGCCGGCGGCGTGCCCTATGTCAAGGAAAGGTAGAACGGGGAGTAGCGGATAGGAAACCGCCCGTCGCTTCTGCTTCCTGTCCGCCACTCGCTGTTCGCTTGGAAAAGCTCATGTCACACGATCTCTACCTCGCCGCGAAGACCGCCATGGCGAAAGCCTATGCGCCCTATTCCAAATTCCCCGTCGGCGCGGCGATCCGCACCGAGGACGGCCGCGTCTTCGCCGGCGCCAACATCGAGGTGGCTTCCTTCCCGGAAGGCTGGTGTGCCGAGACCACGGCGCTCGGCCACTACATCATGGGCGGCGGCGGCAGGATCGTCGAGATCGCCGTGATCGCCGAGCGGATGGCGAAATGCACGCCCTGCGGCGGCTGCCGCCAGCGGCTGGCAGAGTTCGCAGGCCCCGAGGCGAAGCTCTATCTGTGCGACGAAACCGGCGTGGCCGAAACCGTGACGATGGGTGATATGCTGCCTTACGGTTTCCGTGGCGATACATGGACATGAGCGATGGCAACATGAAGCAGAAGGCATGAAGGAAGCGATCGATCTTCTGGTGGAAAGGCTGGACGGGCTGGTGCCGCAGGCGGCGCTGGTGCTGGGTTCCGGTCTGGGTGTCCTCGCCGGTGAGGTCGAGGACGCGGTGCGCATTCCCTATTCCGACCTGCAGGGATTTCCGGCAAGCGGCGTCACCGGGCATGCCGGCGAGGTGGTGGCCGGCCGCTTCGGCGGCAAGCCGGTGCTGATGCTGGCCGGCCGTGCCCACTATTACGAGCACGGCGACGCCGCCGTCATGCGCCCGGTCATCGAGACGCTGGCCGGCATCGGCGTGACCCGGCTCATCCTCACCAATGCCGCTGGCTCACTGGACCCCGAGATGCTGCCGGGTTCGGTTATGCTGGTCACCGACCACATCAATTTCTCCGGCTCCAACCCGCTGTTCGGCGAGCCGACGGACCGCCGCTTCGTTGGCCTGACGGAAGCCTACGACGCCGGTCTGCGCTCGGCCATCGAGCGGGCGGCCGAGGCGGTGGACATCCACCTCCACAAGGGCGTCTACATGTGGTTCTCAGGCCCCTCCTTCGAGACGCCGGCTGAAATCCGCATGGCGCGCATCATGGGCGCCGACGCGGTCGGCATGTCGACGGTGCCCGAAGTCATCCTGGCGCGATTCTATGGCCTGAAAGTCGCGGCCTGCTCGGTCATCACCAACCTGGCTGCCGGCATGACGGGGGCGGAACTGTCGCACCAGGAAACCAAGGACATGGCGCCGCTCGGCGGCGCGCGGCTCGCCTCGGTGCTGAGGAAGGTGTTTGAGGATGGCATGCTGGAGGGGTAGTTAGGCAAGCCATGCTTCCCCAGGAAATCATCCGCAGGAAACGTGACGGCCTGAAGCTGTCGGCGGAGGAGATTGCCGCCTTCGTCGCCGGACTGACGGACGGTTCGGTCGCCGATGCGCAGGCGGGCGCCTTCGCCATGGCGGTGCTGTTGCGCGGCATGAGCCGCGAGGAGGCGGTGGCGCTGACGATGGCCATGCGCTCTTCCGGCGACGTGCTCGACTGGTCGGACCTGCCCGGCCCTGTCACCGACAAGCATTCCACCGGCGGCGTCGGCGACAACGTCTCGCTGATGCTGGCGCCCATCGTGGCGGCCTGCGGTGCCTTCGTGCCGATGATCTCGGGAAGAGGTCTCGGCCATACCGGCGGCACGCTGGACAAGATGGATGCCATTCCCGGCTATGCCAGCCAGCCGGACATCGCCCTGTTCCGCAAGGCCGTACGCGAGACCGGCTGCGCCATCATCGGCCAGACCGGCGACCTAGCGCCGGCCGACAAGCGGCTCTATGCCATCCGCGATGTCAGCGGCACGGTGGAATCGGTGCCGCTGATCACCGCCTCCATCCTGTCGAAGAAACTGGCGGCGGGGCTCGGTTCGCTCGTGCTCGACGTCAAGGTCGGCAATGGCGCCTTCATGGAACGCCCGCGCGAGGCGGCGAAGCTGGCGTCCAGCCTTGTCGAAGTGGCGAACGGGGCCGAGCTTGCGGCGACCGCGCTGATCACCGGCATGAACGAGCCGCTGGCATCCTGCGCCGGCAATGCGGTCGAGGTGATGAACGCCGTCGATTTCCTCACCGGGCGCCGGCGCGACCGGCGCCTGGGTGAGGTGACGTTGGCGCTTGCCGCCGAGATGCTGCATTCGACAGGGCTGGCGGCCTCCAACCAGGACGGCCTGCGCCGCGCCGCCGAGGCGCTGGAGGGAGGCCGCGCCGCCGCCGTGTTCGGACGCATGGTGGCAGCCCTTGGCGGACCGGCGGATTTCGTCGAGCGGGCCGCCGCCTATCTGCCCGCAGCGCCTGTCGTCCGTAAGGTCGAGGCACGGCGGACCGGCTTCGTCACCGGCATCGAGACGCGGGAGATCGGGCTTGCCGTCGTTGAACTCGGCGGCGGACGCAGGCGTCCGGACGACAAGGTCGATCCGGCCGTCGGCCTGACAGAATTGCTGCCGGTCGGGGCGGAAGTCCGCGCCGGCGATGCGCTGGCGCTGGTCCATGCACGCGGCGAGGCGCAAGCCGAGGTGGCGATCGCGGCGGTCCGCGATGCCTATGCGATCGGCCCGGCCAAGCCGCCGCCGGAGAAGGTAATCATCCGGCGCATCGCCGCCCGTTGACGAAAAAGGCCGGGCGATCGCGCACCCGGCCAGTGGCAGAGAATGGGCCGATTCAATGCCGTGGTGTCAACAAGGCGACTACGATGGCGGCTGACAGTGCGGCGAGGCCGAAGAGGACGAACGGGCCGAGCACGCCGACATGGTCCACCAAGACGCCGCCGAAGACGGCGCCGGAGGCGATGGCCACCTGGAAGGCCGTCACCATCAGGCCACCAGCGCTCTCGGCCTGCTCGGGCGCGGCGCGGATCATCCAGGTCTGCACGCTGACCGGTACGCCGCCGAAGCCGAAGCCCCACAGGGCGATGCCGATCGCGGCGAAGAGCGGCGATGCACCGGCTATAACCAGGATGAGGGCTGCGACGGCCATGATCAGCGGCGCCAGGCTGAGCGCCAGCCTGAGGCTGCGGCCGGCGACGAAACCGCCGGCGAGGTTGCCGAAGAAGCCGGCGACGCCGAAAGCGAGCAGGACCAGCGAGATCGTCTCGATGTCGAGGACGGGAACTTGCTCGAGGAAGGTGCGTACATAGGTGAAACCGGCGAAATTGCCCGACGCCACCAGCAGGATGGCGATGAGCCCGATGCGGATCATGCGGTTGCGGCCGACGTCGAACAGGGCGCGCACGCTTGCCACGTCGAGCGGCGGCAGGCGCGGAATGGTCGCAAGCTGGACTGCAAGCGTCAGCACGCCGATGACGGCGGCGAGCAGGAAAGTGGCGCGCCATCCCCACAGGTCGCCGAGATAGGCGCCGATCGGGGCGGCACACACGGTGGCGACCGATACGCCGGTGAGGATGATCGACATGGCGCGCGGCAGCATCGCGGCCGGCACCAGCCGCATCGCGATGGCGCCCGACATCGCCCAGAAACCGCCGAGGCCGACGCCCAGAACGACGCGGGCGAGCAGAAGCATGGGCAGCGATGTGGCCAAGGCGGCGAGCAGGTTGGAGGCCACCAGCAGCACCGTCAGCCCCCACATGACATGGCGGCGGTCTATGGTGCGCGTGAGAATGGCGAGCGTCGGCGCGGTGACGGCGGCAACGACCGCCGTCGCCGTCACCGCCTGCCCGGCGGCACCCTCGCTGACGCCGAGATCGGTGGCCAGCGGAGTGAGCAGGCTGGCGGGCAGGAATTCCGTCGTCACCAAGCCGAACACGCCGAGCGTCAGCGAGAGAACGGCGCCCCATGCCGGGTCGGATCGCTCTTTCGGAACCGACGGCGCCGGCGATGCGGCGTCGTCCAGGGTGGCGTCGGCGACGCCTATGGCTGTCTGGCTCATTTGTGAATCTCCGTCAGGATGGACACGGAAAATGGGTGGCGGGCTCTGGAGTTTCCATGCTAGAAAAGCCAATATGCTTGACCGTTCGTCCAAATTTCCCATCACCGGCGATCCGCTGACCGACATATTGCGAGGACTGCGGCTCGATGGCGTCGAGTATGCCCGCTGCGAGATGCGGGCGCCGTGGGGATTGGAGTTTCCCGCACAGGCGGCGGCGCGCTTCCACTTCGTCGGTTCGAGCGGCTGCTGGCTGCGGCAACCCGACGGCGAATGGGTGGAACTGCAAGCCGGCGACGCGGTGCTGTTGCCGCGCGGCGGCGCGCATGCGCTGGCGAGCGAGCCGGATGGCCGCACGAAGGCGGTCGGCGACTGCCGGAGCGCGGAAATCTGCAAGAACGTCTATTGCCTGACCAATGAGGGCGCGGCCTGCCAGCAGCCGACGCTGCTGTTCTCCGGCAGCATGTATTTCAACATCGACAGCCTGCATCCGCTGCTCGGCATGATGCCGGAGCTCATGCGCACGCACGGGTTGGAAGCCTATGAGCCAGGCATTCCGCATCTGCTCGATTCGATGGCGCGCGAGGTGACGATGGAGCGCGTCGGCTCCGGCGGAATCCTGGCGCGGCTGGCGGACGTGCTGGCCGCGACCATCATCCGTTCGTGGGTGGAGCGCGGCTGCGGCGATTCCAGCGGCTGGGTGGCGGCGGTGCGCGACCGCGACGTCGGCCGCGTGCTCGCCGCCATCCACCTCGACCCGGCGCGGGACTGGACGGTGGAGGCGCTCGCTCACCTCATGGGCGCTTCGCGCTCCGGCTTTGCTGAACGCTTCGCGGCAACCGTCGGCAAGCCGCCGCTGAAATACGTCACCGAAGTGCGGATGCACCAGGCTCGCCAGTGGCTGATGCGCGACCGCGCCCGCATCGCCGTGGTCGCCGCGCGGCTGGGCTATGAATCGGAAGCGGCCTTCAGCCGCGCCTTCAAGCGGGTGATCGGCGCGCCGCCCAGCCGTTTTCGCGGCGAAGAGGCGGACGGCGCGGCTTAGACGCGGCCTTGCCTGCCGATGGCGTGCGGCTACTGCGCCAGAAGCAGCTGTCCGTCCTCGACCTGGAATTTGTCGAGCCGTTGCAGGAAGCTCATGCCGATCAGGGTCGTTGCGAGCGCCTTGTCATCCAGCACAACGGCGGGAACGTGATCGACGGCGATCCTGCCGATCTGCAACGTATCGATTTCGACGGCCGCCGCCTTGACCTTGCCGTTGGCGGTGTCGACCTCGCGGTCGAAATCCGAGGGGCTCAAGGAGATGCCAGCCCTGCGGGCGGTCGAGCGGTTGAGCGCGACCACGGTGGCGCCGGTATCCACCATCGCCTCCACCGCTCTGCCGTTGATCCTGAAGGAAGCGAGGAAATGGCCGCGCTCGTCGGCTGGCAGAAGAACCTTGCGGCCGAGCGGCTGCTGCGGCGTGGCCTCGCGGACGGCGTTCGCTGGTATTGGTTGAGCAACGTCGCGGGCGGCGGGCCGGCTCATGGCGAGATCGAGCAGGCGCTCGAAGGCCTGCGGGTGCGCCTGATAGAGCATCGGCACAGAGGCCGACGAGCCGGCGCATATGCCGAGAATGAGAAGCTTGCGCAGCATGGCCGAGCCCCGTGAGAGCGCCATTCTCGCAGGTCTTGGTGTGCGGCGGTTTAATGAAGGCGGCCGGATAGCAGGCGATGTACCGTTGGGTAAACCGCAACTTAACGCCTGCCTTCGACGGTCCTTCGGTTCTACTTCGTGCCGTACATACGGTCGCCGGCGTCGCCGAGACCGGGCAAGATATAGCCCTTCTCGTTCAGCTGCCGGTCGATCGAAGCGGTAAAGACGGGCACGTCGGGATGCGCCTTGGTGAAGCGCTCGATGCCCTCCGGTGCGGCCAGCAGGCACAGGAAGCGGATGTTGGTGGCGCCGCGGCCCTTCAGCTTGTCGATGGCGGCGATGGCCGAATTGGCGGTCGCCAGCATCGGGTCGACGACGATGACCAGGCGGTCGGCGAGATCGCTCGGCGCCTTGAAGAAATATTCCACCGCCTCCAGCGTCTCGTGGTCGCGGTAGAGGCCGACATGGGCGACGCGGGCGGCCGGCACGAGGTCGAGCAGGCCTTCAAGCAGGCCGTTGCCGGCGCGCAGGACCGAGGCGAAGACCAGCTTCTTGCCCTCGAGGATCGGCGCGTCCATCACCTCCATCGGCGTCTCGATCTTCGTCGTCGTCAATTCGAGGTTGCGGGTGACCTCGTAGCCGAGCAGCAGGGAAATCTCGCGCAGCAGGCGGCGAAACCCCGCCGTCGACGTGTCCTTGTTGCGCATGATGGAAAGCTTGTGCTGCACAAGCGGGTGATCGACGACGGTGACGCCCTGCATGATGTGCTCCGGCAACGAAAAAGGGTGAATGGTGAATAGTGAATGGTGAATGGTTTGGCGAGTCTTTGTCGAGCCCCTGCGCCGCCGGGTCCACAATTGACAAGGCGTCAGTCGCTCAATCCCACCATTCACCATTAACCATTCACCGGCCAAGCCGCACCAGCAGCGCCGCTTTCGTCTTCCGGTCGACGAAGGCCGCTTCGATCGCCGTGCGGGTGATGGCGGTAAGCGCCTTGTCGTCCATGCTGAAATGCTCGCGGCCGATGTCGTATTCGCGCTTCAGCGAGGTGTGGAAATAGGGCGGGTCATCGGAATTCAGCGTTACTTTGCAGCCGGCGCGCTTCAACTCTGGAAGGGGATGGCCGGCGAAGTCGGGGAAGACGCCGAGCGCGATGTTGGAACCCGGACAGCATTCCAGAACAACGCCTTTTTCGGCAATGCGGCGCACGAGGTTCGGGTTCTCGACGGCGCGCACGCCGTGGCCGATGCGCGCCGGGCGGATGTGATCGAGGGCGGCGGCGACGCTTTCCCAGCCCACCAATTCGCCGGCATGCACGGTGATACCCAGCCCCGCCTCGCGGGCGATCTCGAAGGCACGTACGTAGTCCTCGAGGTCGCCGACGCGTTCGTCGCCGGCCATGCCGAAACCGGTCACCAGCGCGTTGCCGCATCTCGCCGCGAAGCGCGCCGCCTTCTCCACCGCCTCGACGCCGGCATGGCGCAGCCCGACGACGATCATGCGCCCCTCGATGCCGGTTCTTGCCATGGCGCGGGCGATCCCTTCGCCGAGCGCGTCGGTATAGGCCTTGGCCGACAGGCCGGCGCCGGCGGCGTGGTCGGGCGAGATGAAGATTTCCGAATAGATGGCGCCGTCGCGTGCCAGGCTGGTCAGGTAATAGTCGGCCAGCAGCGCATAGTCCTCCTCGGAGCGGAACAGACTGGCGGAAAAGTCGTAGGCGGCGAGGAAGGAGGTGAAATCGTGCCAGACGAAAGCGCCGTCGCGAATGAAGGGGCTTGGATCGGCATCGTATTTGCGTGCCTGACGCAGGACGAGATCGGGGTGCGCCGCCCCTTCGATGTGGCAGTGCAACTCGGCTTTCAGAGGCATGCAAGCATCCTGTGGTCGCGCGGCCGAGCGCCGCGCCTTAAACAATAGCGCCCGGTATTCCGATCGGCTATGGTCCCGCCGATTTTGTGACGGATCGAAATTATGTCAGTCGAACGCACCACCGCCGCAGGCGGCATGGAAACCTCCTACGGCTTTCGCACTGTCGGCCAGGGCGAGAAGCAGCCGCTGGTGAACGAGGTGTTCCACAAGGTCGCAGACCGCTACGACCTGATGAACGACCTGATGTCGGCCGGCATGCACCGGCTGTGGAAAGACGCCATGGTCGCCTGGCTCAACCCGCCGAAGCGTCCGGGCTGGCGGGTGCTGGACGTCGCCGGCGGCACCGGCGACATCGCCTTCCGCATCGTCAAGGCGAGCGGCCGCAACGCGCACGCGACGGTGCTCGATATCAACGGCTCGATGCTGGCGGTCGGGCGTGACAGGGCCGGGAAGAACGGGCTTGCCGCGCAGGTCGATTTCGTCGAGGCGAATGCCGAGGAACTGCCCTTCGAGGACGGCACGTTCGACGCCTACACCATCGCCTTCGGTATCCGCAACGTGCCCCGCATCGAGGTGGCGCTGGCGGAGGCCTTTCGCGTTCTGAAGGTCGGCGGGCGTTTCCTGTGCCTCGAATTCTCGGATGTGGAGATGCCGCTGCTCGACAAGGCCTACGAGGCATGGTCGTTCAACGCCATCCCGAAGATCGGCAAGGCGGTGACGGGCGACGGCGAGCCTTATTCCTATCTGGTCGAGTCGATCGCCAAGTTCCCGAACCAGCAGAATTTCGCTGCCATGATCGAGCGCGCCGGCTTCGGTCGCGTCACCTTCCGCAACTATTCCGGCGGCATCGCGGCCGCTCATTCGGGCTGGAAGCTTTGACGGATCTTGTCCTGGCAGGAATAGCTGCATGAGTTCCGTCGGCGCTGCTTTCCGGCTCGTCCGGGCCGGCTGGGTGCTGGTGCGCGAGGGCGTCGTTGCTGCCCTGCCGGGTGACGAGCTTTCCGGCGCGCCGAAATTCGGCTGGCGCGTCGCCCGGCTGCTGGCGCGGCGCCGCGCCTTGCGGCACGGGCGCGGCGACCGGCTGGCGCGCGCCGTGGCACGGCTCGGCCCGTCCTATGTCAAGCTCGGCCAGTTCCTGGCGACCCGGCCGGACGTCGTCGGCAACGACATCGCTGTCGATCTTGCCATGTTGCAGGACAAGATGCCGACCTTTCCCAAGGCGGAGGCGACCGCCGAGGCGGAGGCTTCGCTCGGCCGGCCGGTAAGCGATCTCTACGCAAGCTTCGGTGAAGCGGTGGCGGCCGCCTCGATCGCGCAGGTGCACCCGGCCGAAGTGCTCTACGATGGTATGCCGAAAAAGGTGGCGGTGAAGGTTATCCGCCCCGGCGTGCGGCGGCGCTTCCAGCACGACCTCGAGAGCTTCTTCCTCGCCGCACGCCTGCAGGAAAAGTACATCCCGTCGGCGCGTCGGTTGAGGCCGGTAGAGGTGACCGAGACGCTGGCCCAGACCACCAAGGTGGAGATGGATCTGCGCTTGGAAGGAGCGGCTCTTTCCGAACTCGGCGAGAATACGAAAGACGATCCGGGCTTTCGCGTACCCTCCGTCGACTGGGAGCGCACAGGCCGCGATGTGCTGACGCTGGAATGGGTCGACGGCATCAAGATGAACGACGTCGCCGCCCTTGCTGCGTCCGGGCACGACCTCAAGGCCATCGCTGCTAACCTCATCCAGTCCTTCCTGCGCCACACGCTGCGCGACGGCTTCTTCCATGCCGACATGCATCCCGGCAACCTTTTCGTCGAGGCGGACGGCACCATCGTCGCGGTCGATCTCGGCATCGCCGGCCGGCTCGGCAAGAAGGAGCGCCGGTTCCTCGCCGAAATCCTCTACGGCTTTATTACGCGCGACTACCTGCGCGTCGCCGAGGTGCATTTCGAGGCGGGCTACGTGCCGGCCAAGCACGACGTCGCCGCCTTTGCACAGGCGATCCGCGCCATCGGCGAGCCGATCCACGGCCAGCCGGCCGAGACGATCTCGATGGCGCGGCTTTTGACGCTGCTGTTCGAGGTGACCGAACTGTTCGACATGCAGACACGGCCGGAACTGATCCTGCTGCAAAAGACCATGGTGGTGGTGGAGGGCGTGGCGCGTACGCTCGATCCGGCTTTCAACATGTGGAAGACCTCCGAGCCGGTGGTAGGCGACTGGATCCGTGGCAATCTCGGACCGAAGGGCCTGCTCACCGACGCGCGTGACGGCGTGCACGCGCTGGTGTCGCTGGCGCGCCAGGCGCCGGAGCTTGCCGCCCGTGCCGAGCGGCTGTCGCGCGAGGTCGACGCCATGGCCGAGCACGGCCTGCGCTTCGACGCCGCCACCGCCGAGGCGATCGGCAAGGCCGAGGCCCGTCATTCACGCTCCGGCCGGCTGGCGCTGTGGGTGATCGCGGCAGCGCTGGTGTGGATCGCGTGGAAGCTGGCGTAGCCTGAGTGCCGACTAGTTCTGACGGCAATGCTGTCATTGAAAGCAATGCTGTCATCGTCTATATTGGTCGGCATGAGCACCGTCACGGTCAGAAATCTCGATGAATCCGTCAAGCAGGCGCTCCGCGAGCGTGCGGCCGGCCGTGGCGTGTCCATGGAGCAGGAAATAAGGGACGCCCTTGCGCGGGACGTTCGCAACGGTCCCGGCCGGCGGCCGAAAGCGTCCCTGGAAGAGATCATGCGACTTTCGCGCAAACCTGATCGACCTTTTGATTTCGAGCAGGCTCAGGACGAGGTTTGGGACTATCTCTATAAAAGCGACAAGCCGAGGTGATCGTCGTCGATACCTCCGCGCTGTTCGCGTTTCTTGCCGCCGAGCCTGAAGCTGAAGCGCTGGCGGGTCGAATGCAGGTCGAGCCGGTTCTTGTCTCCGCACCGACCTGGGTTGAAGCGGGTATTGTCGTCGGCAACAAGCTCGGCCTTGATGGAGCAAGGCGCCTGCATGCTCTCGCGGCCGGTCTGCAATTCGAGATTGTCGCCTTCGATCAGCACCTTGCCGAAGTGGCCGTATCGGCCCATGTGCGTTTTGGCCGAGGCTCCGGGCATCCGGCGAATCTCAACCTGGGTGATTGTTTCTCCTATGCGCTTGCCAAGACGCGGAACCTGCCGCTGCTTTTCAAGGGCAACGATTTCATCCATACCGACATCGTGCCGGCGCTCGGGCCGGTCTGACAGCAGGCGCATCGATCATGGGCGAAACTCTTACGGCCAAGCGCATCCTGCTCATCGTCGGCGGCGGCATCGCCGCTTACAAGGCGCTCGACCTGATCCGACGGCTGCGCGAGCGCGGGGCGTCCGTGCGCGCGGTGATGACGGCGGCGGCACAGCAATTCGTCACGCCGCTTTCGGTCGGCGCGCTGACGGCCGATCATGTCTTCACCGACCTGTTCGACCGGCAGGATGAGCAGGACGTCGGCCACATCAGGCTGGCGCGCGATACCGACCTGATCGTCGCAGCACCCGCCACCGCCGACCTGATGGCGAAGCTCGCCAATGGTCACGCCAATGATCTCGCCTCGGCGGTGTTGCTCGCCACCGACAAACCGGTGCTGATGGCGCCGGCGATGAATCCACGCATGTGGACGCATCCGGCGACGCGGCGCAACCGCGCCACCTTGGAGAAGGACGGCGTGCATTTCGTCGGGCCGGGCAAGGGCGAGATGGCCGAGCGCGGCGAGGCCGGCGAAGGGCGCATGGCCGAGCCACTGGAGATCGTCGCCGCCGTCGAGGCGTTGTTCGACGGTGGCGACAAGCCGCTCTCCGGCCGCAGGATCATCGTCACCTCGGGGCCGACGCATGAGCCCATCGACCCGGTGCGCTACATTGCCAACCGGTCGTCCGGCAAGCAGGGCCATGCCATCGCTGCGGCGCTTGCGAAGCTCGGGGCGGATGTGCGGCTGGTCTCCGGCCCGGTGACGATCGCCGATCCGGCCGGCGTGGCGACCACGCATGTGGAGACGGCAAGGCAGATGCAGGCGGCGGTGGAAGGCCTGCTGCCGGCCGACGCGGCCGTCTTCGTGGCTGCCGTCGCCGACTGGCGCACTGCCGCCGAGTCGGGCGAGAAGATCAAGAAAGTGGCGGGCGAGGGGCCTCCGGCGCTGCGGATGGTGGAGAATCCGGACATCCTCGCCGGCGTCGGCCATCATGCGAAGCGGCCGGCGCTGGTCGTCGGCTTCGCGGCGGAAACGCAGGCCATCTTGAAGAATGCCGAGGCCAAGCTGAAGAAGAAGGGGGCCGACTTCATCGTCGCTAACGATGTCTCGCAGGGCAGCGGCATCGGAGAAGCCGGCGTCATGGGGGGCGACCGCAACCGTGTGCGCATCGTCTCGAAATCCGGCGTCGAGGAATGGCCCGAAATGGGCAAGGACGAGGTGGCGGCGCGGCTGGCGGCGCTGATCGCCGAGAAGCTGAAGTCGATAGCCGTCTGATCGGAACCGGATGGCCGCCGATCCGTTCCTCCCCGCCAATTCCGGCGAGGAGAACGATGATGAAGACATTGGCCGACATTTTCGAGCACACGCTGCAGGACGTCTATTATGCCGAGAACGCCATAACCAAGGCGCTGCCGAAGGTCGCCAGGGCGGTCAAGGACGCCAAGCTGAGAGACGCGCTCGAAGGTCACCTGAAAGAAACCAAGGGCCAGATCGTCAAGCTCGACAAGGTCTTTTCCAGCCTCGGGAAGAAGGCCAAGGGCGAGAAATGCGACGCCATCGAGGGGCTGATCAAGGAAGCCGACGGGTTGATGGAGGAAGGCTCCGGCACCGCGCTCGACGCCGGCCTGCTGGCGGCCTGCCAGGCGGTCGAGCACTATGAGATCGCGCGCTACGGGTCGCTGCGCGAATGGGCCAAGGAACTTGGCCATCAGGAGGCGCACACGCTGCTCAGCGAAATCCTCGACCAGGAGAAGGCGGCCAACAACAAGCTGACCAACATCGCCGTGAGCGAGGTCAATCAGGCGTAGCCGGTTCGACAGCCGGTGTTTGCCGCACTCTTGCCGGCTCGTGTGCGATCCAAAGGGCAGCGACGACGCCGAGCAGTGCCAGCGGAATGAAGGCGAGGAACAGGAAATGGGCGACGCCGGCGGCGGCGTCCCTGTTCAGGCCGGACGAGAAGCCGCTGGCATTGGCGATGATGCCGGCAAGGGCCGCGCCGACGGCGTAGCCGATACGCTGCATGGTCGGCACGGCGGCCGACGCGATTGTCTGCTCCTCAGGCGGGGCTGCGCCGACGATGATGCGCGTCAGGAACGGCCAGGTGACGCCGAAACCGCCGCCCTGCAACAGGGCGCAGAGCAGGATCAGCGGAATGGAGCCTTGCGGTACGGTCCAGGCGAAGCCGGCTGAACCGGCGGCGATCATGATGGCGCCTGCCACGATGACCAGCCTTTCGCGCTGCGGCGTCACCGCCGCCACTAGGATCGACAGGACCGACCATGAGATCGATTCGGCGGCGATGATGTAGCCCGTCGTCAGGATCGGGATGCCGTGCAGGCTGGTCAGGATCAGCGGGCCGTATAGGCCGAACGAGCAGGTCGCGATGGAAAAGGCGGCCACCATTGTGATGCCTGTGCCGACCGGCGTGCGCCATGAAAACAGGTTCGAAGGAAACAACCGGGACAGCGGCCGCATGGCGTCGATCCGGAAGAACAGCGCCAGCCCGACGAGGCCGAGGACGAGCAGCAGCGAGGAGCGCGCAAGCCTGACGTCGATGCCGGCGGCTGCGATCAGCACGACGCCAATTGCGAGACAGGCCAGCGCCGCGAACGGGAAGGGCGGCAAAGCGGTGTCGCGCGCGTCGGTGGCGCGGCCTTGCGGCGTGTCGAGCACGGCCATGCTGGCCAGCGCCATGACGAGACCGCCGGCGACGAAGACGCCGAAGGCCCAGCGCCAGGTGAGATATTCCGACATGATGGCGCCCAGCATCGGTCCGCCGAAGGCGGCGACGCCCCACACCGCCGACAGGATGCCGAAAAGCTGCGGCCAGATGGAGCGGTCGAACAGGCGCTGTACCGACACAAAGGCCAGCGAGACGAGCGCGCCACCTCCCAGCCCCTCCACAAGACGGCCGGCGAGGAAGACGGGCATGGAGGGCGAAGCGGCGCAGATCAGCGCGCCCAGTCCATAGAGCAGGGCCGCCACCGTCATGTTGGTGCGCAGCGGCAGGTAGCTGACCAGCCGCCCTGCGGCCGCACCGGCGACGATGGCGCCGAGTTCGTAGATCGCAAGCGACCAGCCGACCAGTTGCACGCCCGAAAGCGTGCCGACCATGGCCGGCATGATGGTGGCGACCATCGTCTCGTTGGTGGCGTGCAGGAGGATGCCGAGGCTGACGAAGCAGAAACGACCGAGGTCGCCACTTGCCCAGAGGAAAGCCCAATCCACAGTATTGGCCGCCGTATTGGCGCGTCGATGCGAAGTGCCGCTCATCGTCTTCCCATGCTCATTGTGCCAGCCGGCGACTGCGGAATGCTTGGTAGAACCTCAAGCGCGGTTGAGCTCAAGCAGGTTTTTGGGCCTCGGTGAGGCTACGGCATGGGCCAGCCGGCGATTCAGTCGCCGGTGCTGCGCAACTGGAAGCGGCTGACGCCGATGGCGATGTTGACGCCGGTCTGCGCCTGCAGGCTGAGCGGCTGCAAGGTGAAGGCGTGGCCGGAGCCGCCGACCAGCAGGTTGGCGCCGGCACCGACGGCCGCCGTCACCTCGGCGCTGGCGCCGACATAGTCGCCGGCCAGCGCGCCGGGTGCATAGATGTTGGCCATCGGCGCCAGCACGATCCACTGCATGACCGTCTTGCCGGTTATGCCGATATCGAGGCCGTATTTGCTGACGCTGCCGGTGTAGGTTTCCGCCGCGAAGGTGGCGCTCGCCGGGTTGAAGGTGCAGGAAAGGTCCTTGGTGGAACCGAAGATGAAACCGGTTCCGCCCTCGATGGCACAATCGAGCACGCCGAGTTCGACGCCGCCGTCCTGTGCTACGGCCGTCATCGAGCCCGGTATCAGGGCAACTGAAGTGGCGGCCAGAGCGGCCGCCGCAATGATCCTGCGCAATGATACCTCCCCCTGCCGCACCGCCAGGATGGTAGCGGCAAACGAGCGGGAGGCAACAGGCGCCGATAGGCTGATGCGTTATTTCAGCGAGTGGATCAGGTCGATGGATGCTACGGCGACGGCCAGATTGAGGCCGGTCTGCGCCTGCGCGCTCAGCGGCTCGAGGTTGATCGACCTGTGCCATCCGCCGACGAGAAGATTGAGGCCGCCGCCGGTCACCACACTCGCCTCGGCGTTGACGCCGTAATAGGTGCCTTGCAGCGCGCCGTCCTCGTAGTCGTAGGACGGAGCGAAGACCGCCCACACCATTTCGCCCTGGCTGGTTTCGCCGATATCGAGGCCGAGCTTGGTGACGACACCTGTGTAGCGCTCCCGGCTGCCGTCGCGCGAGGAGCGGAAGGTGCAGTCGAGGCCCTTGTTGGAGGTGATGACATAGCCGACGCCGCCTTCGACCGAGCAGCGCAGCACGCCGAGCTTGACCTGTCCCGCCTCGGCCTGGGCGGTGAAGCCGGCAAGTCCGAGGAAGGTCCGGCGGAGACAGCGGCGAGAGCAAATTTTTTCATGATGGGAAATCCTTCTGCTGAACCTGAACAACGGCCGAACCCGTCCGGCCGTTCCGTATCGGCGCACGCGCCGGCTACGAAAACCGGTATCGCCGGCTGTCGGCAAGACTGTGGCACGGCGATCGCCGGCCACGATATTTTGGCAATGGACGCAGGCTTATGCCAGGTCAGCTTACCCGGGCCAGGCCGTCCTTGGCCGGCTGGTAGTTCGGGTTGAGGTGGATCGCCTCGCGATAGGACTTCGCAGCCCGCTGCTTGTCGCCGCGCCGTTCGTAGATCAGCGCCTGGTTGGCCCAGGCTTCGGCGTTCTTCTTGTCCAGCTTGATGGCCATGTTGAAGTCGGAGAAGGCGTTCTGCTCGTCGCCGGTGGCGAGATAGGACAGGCCACGGCCGTTGTAGGGCTCGGATGCGTCCGGCGCCAGCGAGATGGCGGTCGAGAAATCCTCGATGGCGAACTTGTGCTGGCCCTGCTGCTGGTAGATCAGGCCGCGATTGTTGTAGGCGCGCGCATCGGTGGTGTCGAGCTGGATGGCCTTCTGGAAATCGTTGAAGGCGAGCTGCGTCTGGCCGGCCTTCCGGTAGAGGTTGCCGCGGCCGATATAGGCGGCGTCATAGCTGGGATTGATCTGGACGGCGCGGTTGTAGTCGGCCAGTGCCGTCTGCTGGTCGCCGAGAAAGCGATAGATCAGCGCGCGGTTGGAATAGGCCTGGTAGAAATCCGGCTTGAGCTGGATGGCGGTGTTGAAGTCCTTCAGCGCCGCCTGGTACTGGCCGCTGCGGCCGTAGGCCGAGCCGCGCACGTTGTAGGCTTCGGGATCGCGCGGATTGCTGTTGATGACGGAACTGAGCGAGGAAATGTTCTCGCTCGACCCCTGCGCCTTGTCGATGTTGGCGAGCTGGCCGACCGGCGTGGTCTGGCAAGCGGCGAGCGCAAGACCGGAGAGGAGGGCAGCCGTCAGCGCGAAGCCGCGCATGGCCGTGCGGCGTTCTGCGGTCGAAACAATCATGGCTGCTCTGTCCTCACTTACCTTGACCCTGCCGACCCCTCACCGGCCACGGTCATTTCACCAAACAATAGCTGATCGACCAAATAAAAAAGGTGGCGGCGATTGCGCATCGCGCCACCTCGATTATCCCCGGAAAGGGACGAAAAATAGGCGCTATCAGCGCGGCGCGCGGGCAGGAGCGCCGGCGGCCGGAGTCGGGCGCGGCGTCGACGGCAGCAGGCCTTCGCGCTGGGCGCGCTTACGAGCCAGCTTGCGGGCGCGGCGGACGGCCTCAGCCTTCTCGCGGGCGCGCTTTTCCGACGGCTTCTCGTAGTGCCCGCGCATCTTCATCTCGCGGAAGATACCTTCGCGCTGCATCTTCTTCTTGAGCGCGCGGAGCGCTTGGTCAACATTGTTGTCGCGGACGAGTACCTGCACGGGCGATCCTGTCTTTCGGGTTCGGATTCACAAGGCAAACGGCCACACCCATCTGCCTCCGCGGCAGACTCCACCGCGAATTGTGGCGCGCTTTAGCAGAATCAAGGCGCGTTGTCCACGGCCAATTGCAGGAAAGCGAAGCGATCCCTATTCCGCCGCGTGGCCGAGGGTGGCCGGCTCCGGCGCGTTGGGATCGCCGGGGGCCGTCTCGCAGCCGAGATCGGGGAAGGCGAGGATTCGCTTGCCTTGAAAGTCGGTGCGCACCACAAGCAGACCGCGCTCCTCGAAATAGTCGAGCAGGCGCTGTGCCCGCCGCTCCGAATGGGTGCCGTAGGCACGGGCAAGGGCTGCGTTGGAAGGCGAGGGGCCTTGCGTGACGGCGGCGCGGGCGACCAGCAGGAAGATGCCTTGCAGGTCGTCCGGCAGGGTTTCGGACAATTCCAGCGCCTTCGCCCAGGCATCGCCGCCGGCGGCGCGGGCGTCGATGCCCGCGCGCGCCACCGCCAGCCGGCGGCGGAAGGCCGACAGGTGCAGAGGCTCCCCCGGCACGCGGCGGATGCGGCAGCGGACGAGGAAATCCTGGTAAAGCACGGCATCGGTGCGAAAGCCGGCGTCCGGGTCTTCGAGGATTTCGCCGAGCACCGCATCGATGCCGGCCTCGCGCTCGGCTTTGTCGATCAGCGGGAAGACCGGCTCAGGCGCCGGCTCTAGGTTGAGCTTCGGTTTGGCAAGCTGCGCCAGAAGCTCCGCCGTCGGCATCGGCGGGGGCGGTGCCACGCGGCGCGGCGGGCGCAGCATTTCCTCGTCCGGACCGGGTGTGAAGATCAGGTCGCGGGCATCCTCCGGCGCTTCCGGCAGCGGCGTCAGCTTCGGGCTGGAGGAACGCGCCGCCGTTTCCACAGGGCCGATGGTGAGCGGCAGCGGCCGGCGCGACAGGGCAGGGCCAAGGGCGACGAAATGGCCGCGCGCGAGGTCGCGGAACATTTCGGCCTGCCGGCGGTCCATGCCCAGAAGATCGGCGGCGCGCGCCATGTCGATGTCGAGGAAGGTGCGGCCCATGAGGAAGTTCGAGGCTTCCGCCGCGACGTTCTTGGCGAGTTTGGCGAGACGCTGGGTGGCGATGACGCCGGCCAGTCCGCGCTTGCGGCCGCGGCACATCAGGTTGGTCATGGCGCCGAGCGACACTTTGCGCGCCTCGTCGGCCACTTCGCCGGCGGCGGCGGGGGCGAAAAGCTGGGCCTCGTCCACCACCACCAGCATCGGATACCAGTGGTCGCGCTCGGCGTCGAAAAGCCCGCCCAGAAAAGCCGCGGCCGCGCGCATCTGCTGTTCGACGTCCAACCCTTCGAGGTTGAGCACGACGGAAACGCGGTGCTGGCGGATGCGGCCGGCGATGCGCGTGAGTTCCGCCTCGGTGCGCTGCGCGTCGACGACGACATGGCCGAATTTATCGGCCAGCGTGACGAAGTCGCCTTCCGGATCGATCACGCATTGCTGCACCCAAGGCGCGCTCTGCTCCAGCAGGCGGCGCAGGAGGTGGGACTTGCCGGAACCCGAATTGCCCTGCACGAGCAACCGGGTCGCCAGCAATTCCTCAAGATCGAGCGCGGCCGGCTTGCCGGGGCCGGCCGAGCCCATGTCAATGTCCACTTTCATCGCATCACCTTGGCACACGCTCTAACATCGTGTCCGTCGGATGCGAACCGCCCGCACGCAATACCCACAGGCGTGATTTTGAAGGCTCAGGTCCGATTGATGGAAACACCGCCATCGGCGAACAAGGCCGTGCCGGTGGTGAAACTCGACGCCTCGGAAGCCAGAAACAGCGCCGAGCGGGCAATTTCGTCAGGCCGCGCCACGCGTTTCAGCGCGTGCAGGCTTTCGACGAAGGTGCGGGCTTCCGGTGTCTTGAAAGTTGCGGCGGGTGTGTCCGTGCCACCCGGCAGCAGCGCGTTGACCCGGATACCCTTCGGGCCGAACTCGGCAGCCAATGCCTGCGTCAGCCCGATCAGGCCAGCTTTGCTGGCGGCGTAAGGTGCCATTCCAGGCATGCCGACGGTGTGGCCGACAAAGCTCGAGGTGAAGATCAGCGAACCGCCGCCGCGTTCCAGCATGGTGGGGATCTGGTATTTGGATGCAAGAAAGGCGCTCGTCAGGTTGGTATCGATAACCTCGTGCCATGCTTCCTGTGTCAGGTCGGAGATCGGCCCCATCGCGCCGACGATGCCGGCATTGTTGAAGGCGATGTCCAGCCCGCCGAACCTGCCGGTCGCCATGTCCGTCAGCGCCTTTGCATAGGCCTCGTCCTTCACGTCGCCGGCCAGAGCGGCGGCTTCGCCTCCGGTGGAGGCGATTTCGTCCACCAATTCATCGAGTTCGGCTTGTCGCCTTGCGGCAACGACGACCTTTGCGCCCTGTTCGGCGAACAGCCTGGCCGTGGCGCGGCCGATGCCGGAACTCGCGCCTGTGACGATTGCAACCTTGTTGATGAGAGCGAACATCGTGCTTCCTTCTTGTGGGAGGTGCTGTTTCCAGCGTGACCCACAGGTGGCAGATCGAGCCCTCTCCTCTCCACCCGATACTTGCGAAGCGAATAGACGGTCCCCGCGACGCCGCCCGCGCAAAGCGGCAATCGCCGTCGCAAACAGCGCAAGGATGGAGAAGCCGTTTCGATAGTGATACACCTCGCGCCGGTAGTCATTCGAGGCCACAACGTGAAGAAATATTCGGTATTCGCCATCGCCCGCGAGGCCATGCGCGGCCACAAGGGCTGGGAGGAGCAATGGCGCTCGCCCGAGCCGAAGAAGGAATACGACGTCGTCATCGTCGGCGCCGGCGGACATGGGCTGGGGACGGCCTACTATCTGGCTAAGGAGCACGGCATCACCAACGTCGCGGTGGTGGAGAAGGGCTGGCTCGGCGGTGGCAACACCGGCCGCAACACCACCATCATCCGTTCCAACTACCTCTATGACGAATCAGCCGGCATCTACGACCACGCGGTGAAGCTGTGGGACGGGCTCAGCCAGGACCTCAACTACAACGTCATGTATTCGCCGCGCGGCGTCATGATGCTGGCGCACAACGTGCATGACGTGCAGGTGTTCAAGCGCCATATCCACGCCAACCGGCTGAACGGCGTCGACAACGAGTGGCTGACGCCGGAACAGGCGAAGGAATTCTGCCCGCCGCTGAACATCTCGAAGAACGCGCGCTATCCTGTGATGGGCGCGGCCCTGCAGCGGCGCGGCGGCACGGCCCGTCACGACGCGGTGGCCTGGGGTTATGCGCGCGCGGCCAATGCGCGCGGCGTCGACATCATCCAGAACTGCGAGGTCACCGCCGTCCGGCGCGACGCCAACGGCGCGGTAACGGGCGTCGAGACGACCAAGGGCTTCATCGGCGCCAAGAAGGTCGGCGTGGTGGCGGCCGGTAACACCTCCGTCATCATGGACATGGCGGGCGTCAGGATGCCGCTGGAAAGCTACCCCTTGCAAGCGCTGGTGTCGGAGCCGGTGAAGCCGGTGGTGCCCTGCGTGGTGATGTCGAATACCGTGCACGCCTACATCTCCCAGTCCGACAAGGGCGAACTGGTGATTGGCGCCGGCACCGACCAGTATATTTCCTATTCACAAACGGGTGGACTCCATATCCTCGAACACACGCTGGACGCCATCTGCGAGATGTTCCCGATGTTCACGCGCATGAAGATGCTGCGCTCATGGGGCGGCATCGTTGACGTGACGCCGGACCGCTCGCCGATCCTGGCCAAGACGCCGGTGAAGGGGCTCTACGTCAATTGCGGCTGGGGCACCGGCGGCTTCAAGGCGACGCCGGGCTCGGCCAACGTCTTCGCCCACACCATCGCCCGCGACGAGCCGCACCCGATCAACGCGCCGTTCACGCTGGAACGCTTCCGCACCGGCCGGCTCATCGACGAGGCGGCCGCGGCCGCCGTGGCGCACTGAGAAAGGCGAGGGGGACGAAATGCTTTTGATCCGCTGCCCCTATTGCGAGGAAGAACGGCCGGAGCTCGAATTCCGCAACGCCGGCGAGGCGCATGTCGTGCGCTCGGCCAACATGGCCGCGACAAGCGACGAGGATTTCGAGAAATACTTCTTCATCCGCTCGAACCCGAAAGGCGTCATCTACGAGCGCTGGCGCCATATCCATGGCTGCGCGCGTTTCTTCAACGCGGTGCGCGACACCGTCACCGACAAGTTCGTCATGACCTATAAAGCCGGCGAGCCGAAGCCGAAGAAGCTGCCGGGAGTTGCAAAATAATGGCCGCCTCTTATCGCATTTCCGGCGCCGGCCGCTTCAGCCATGCCAAGGTCGCCAAGTTCAGCTTCGACGGCAAGCGGTATGCGGGCATCGAAGGCGACACGCTGGCCTCGGCGCTGCTCGCCAACGGCGTCCACCTTGCCGGTCGTTCGTTCAAGTATCACCGCCCGCGCGGCATCCTTTCGGCCGGCGCCGAAGAGCCGAACGCGCTGGTGGAGATCCGCCGCGATGCTGCGCGCCGCACGCCGAACGTGCGCGCCACCGTGCAGGAACTCTATGACGGGTTGGAAGCCAGTTCGCAGAACCGCTGGCCGTCGCTGTCCTTCGACGTCGGTGCGGTCAACGACGCTTTTTCGCCGCTGTTCTCGGCCGGTTTCTACTACAAGACCTTCATGTGGCCGAAGACGGCGTGGAAATCGCTCTACGAGCCGAAGATCAGGGCTGCCGCCGGCCTCGGCGTGGCGCCGGACCAACCCGATCCGGACCACTATGCAGCGCGCTTCGCCCATTGCGAGGTGCTTGTGCTTGGCGGCGGCGCGGCGGGCCTTGCGGCGGCTTTGGCGGCGGCGGAAACCGGCGTGCGCGTCATCGTCGTCGACGAGCAGGCTGATTTCGGCGGCGCCTTGCGCTTCGAAGCCGGCGCGCGGATCGACGGGCAGGACGGATGGACCTGGGCGCAGGGCGTTGTCGCCAGGCTGAAGGCGATGGACAATGTGCGCGTGCTCAACCGCACGACCGCGTTCGGTTACTACGCGCAGAATTTCATCGGCCTGGTCGAGCGCGTTTCCGACCATCTCGCAGCTCCGGGCCGCGACCTGCCGCGCGAGCGGCTGTGGCAAATTCGGGCGAAGAAGGTGGTGCTCGCCACCGGCGCCATCGAACGGCACATGGTGTTCGCCGACAACGACCGGCCGGGCATCATGCTCGCTTCCGCCGCGCGCACCTATCTGAACCACTATGGCGTGGCGGTCGGACGCAATGTCGGCATCTACACGGCCAACGATTCGGCCTATGCGGCGGCGCTCGACCTGAAGAAGGCCGGCGTCAACGTGGCGGCCATCGTCGACCTGCGCGACAATCCGTCGGGCGAGCTGGTCGACCAGGCGCGCGCGGCCAATATCGAGATCCATGACGGCCGCGCCGTGGTGCGGGTCGGCGGCAAGCTGCGCGTCAATTCCATGACCGTGCAGAAGCGCACGGGCGGCGGCGAGCGGACCCTGCCCATCGACGCGCTTCTGATGTCGGCTGGCTGGACGCCGTCGGTGCACCTGTTCTCGCAGTCGCGTGGCAAGGTCGCCTTTAACGACGAGGTCAAGCGCTTCCTGCCCGGCACCTATGCGCAGGATTGCGTGTCGGTCGGCGCCTGCAACGGCACGGACGGGCTGGCGGCTTCGGTGGACGAGGCCTATGCGGCTGGCGCCAAGGCTGCCAAGGAAGCGGGCGGCAAGGCGGCGAAATCCGCCAAGCCGAAGGTGGAGGCCAGCGAAGGCTGGTCGCGTGGCATGCTGGGGGCGGCGCCCGGCGCGGGTCCCGGCACGACGGTCAAGGCCTTCGTCGATTTCCAGAACGACGTGACCGCGAAGGACATCCGCCAGGCCGTGCACGAGGGAATGCGCTCGATCGAGCACGTCAAGCGCTTCACCACCAACGGCATGGCGACCGACCAGGGCAAGACTTCCAACATGCACGGGCTGGCGATCGCCGCCGAGGAACTCGGCAAGCCGATACCGCAGGTCGGACTGACCACCTTCCGGGCGCCCTATACGCCGGTGACCTTCGGTTCCATCGCCAATCATGCGCGCGGCGCGCTGTTCGACCCGACGCGGCGTACCACGACGCATGGCTGGGCAGAGAAGAACGGCGCCGTGTTCGAGGACGTCGGCCAGTGGAAGCGCGCCTGGTATTTCCCCAAGGCGGACGAGGACATGCACGCCGCCGTCAACCGCGAATGTGTGACGGTGCGCAAGACGGCCGGCCTGTTCGACGCCTCGACGCTGGGCAAGATCGAGGTGGTCGGGCCGGACGCCGCGACCTTCATGGAACTGATGTACACCAACCCCTGGCAGAAGCTGGCGCCCGGCCGCTGCCGCTACGGGCTGATGCTGCGCGAGGATGGCTTCATCTATGACGACGGCGTGGTCGGGCGGCTGGCGGAAGACCGCTTCCATGTGACGACGACGACCGGCGGTGCGGCGCGTGTCATGAACCAGATGGAGGACTATCTCCAGACCGAGTTCCCGCAGCTGAAGGTGTGGCTCACCTCGATCTCCGAGCAATGGGCGGTGGTCGCGGTGCAGGGTCCGAACTCGCGCAAGATCATCGAGCCGCTGGTCGAGGGCATCGACCTGTCGGACGAAGCCTTCCCACACATGTCGGTGCGCGAGGGCAAGATTTGCGGCGTGCCGACCAGGCTGTTCCGCATGTCGTTCTCGGGCGAGCGCGGCTTCGAGGTCAACGTGCCGGCCGACTACGGCGAGGCGGTGTGGGAAGCGCTGTGGGCCGAGGGCCAGAAGCACGGCGCCTGCGCCTACGGCACCGAGACCATGCACGTGCTGCGCGCCGAGAAGGGCTACATCATCGTCGGCCAGGACACGGACGGCACCGTCACCGTGAACGATGCCGGGATCGACTGGGCGGTCGGCAAGAAGAAGGCCGATTTCGTCGGCATGCGCGGCATGATGCGGCCTGACCTCGTGGCGCCGGGGCGCAAGCAGCTCGTCGGCCTGAAGACGAAGGACCCCAACGTCGTGCTGGAGGAGGGCGCGCAGATTGTCGCCGATCCCAACCAGCCGATCCCGATGAAAATGATCGGCCACGTCACCTCGAGCTACTGGTCGGAAAACTGCGGCCGTTCCATCGCGCTGGCGCTGGTCGCCGGTGGACGCGAGAAGATGGGCCAGACGCTCTACGTGCCGATGCCGGATCGCGTCATCGAAGTGGAAGTGTCGGGCGCCGTGTTCTTCGACGAGAAGGGGGAACGCCTCAATGGCTAAGGTTGCTGCAAAGACCGCGCCTGCATCGCCGTCAGTCGACCGCCGTTCCGCGCTTGCCGGTCGCGAAGCTACGGGCGCCGGCGTCAAGGTCGAGCCGCTGCCGCCGGCCGAGCGCGTTTCGCTGCGTGCGCCGGCCGAGTCGATCGCCTCGCTGTCGCGGGCGTTGGGCGTCACGCTGCCGCAGAAGCCGAAGACTTCCGCCGCCAAGGGCAGCCGTATCGCGCTGTGGCTCGGGCCGGACGAATGGCTGGTGTTCGAAGAAGAGGGCAAGGACCTGCTTGGTGACTGCACCAAGGCGAAGCAGCTGCACTCGGCCGTCGGCATCTCGCACCGCAACGTGGCGATTTCCGTCAGTGGTCCAGCGGCTGAGGCCTGCGTCAACGCCGGCTGCCCGCAGGACCTGTCGCTGGCGGCATTCCCGGTCGGCGCCTGCTCGCGTACGGTGCTCGGCAAGGCCGAGATCATCCTCTACCGCCCGGCCGAAGACGCTTTCCGCGTCGAGTGCTGGCGTTCCTTCTCGGACTATGTCTTTACTTTCCTCAGCGAGGCCGCCCGCGACGCCGCCGCATAGGAGGCGCCGGCCTAGGCCTCTCCGTTTAACGTGAGCAAGCCGAGGACAGGTCATGGCCATTGCGTCGAAAACCGGCAAGGACAAGAAAAGCGCGGCCGTGAAGTCGCTGGAGGAAGAACGCCGCCATCCGGACACGGAAAGCGAGCTGGACGAAGGGTTGGAGGACACTTTCCCGGCCAGCGATCCGATCTCGATCACCGACTCGATCATCGCCGGCGCGCCGCTGAAGCCCGGTAAGCCGAAGAAGGTCGCGGGCAAGAAGCCGCGGCGGTAGGACCGCTTCCGCGCCATCTCCAGGCTTGTCCAGAAGAGCCGCCGATATCGGCCAGCAGATGAAAATCGTCACCGGCCCTGTCGTTCTGGCGCTGACGTTTGGGACAGATTCGAGCATAGCGGCTGACGAAACGCCGGACGTTTTACCTGTTTCATAAAAAAGAGCAGCCGGTTTTTGCCAGCCGCTCTTGCTTGTTCCCGAGGTGGGGAAGATTTCCGGCTGATGTCGGCTCACATGCCGTTGGAGATGCTCCACGGGTTGAGGTCGATGCCGAGCTTCTTGCCGCCGGTGGCGGTGTTGTCGGAAGCCGGGCGCGCCTTTTCGACGGAGCCGGTGGCGCTGCAATCGAGATTGGCGCGCACGGTAGCCGTCGCGCAGGCGGCGGGCACTGGAGCTTGGGTCCTGACGGCATTGTTGCCGGCGAAGGCGGCGCCCGGCAGGGCGATCAGCGCGGCGAGAGCAAGTGCGGTCTTTTTCATGATCTGTCTCCGGGTTGAATTTCTTCGTACATGTACGAGATTGAAAACATGTACGCTCAGCCGGTGCGGGTTTCAAGCAAGATTTCGTACGTGTACGAAAAAATTTAAGATGCGAGCGACCGGATGCGAACGTCCTCGTTCCGGCCCTGCGCATCCGGGCGAAGCGCATGTCGAGGCTGCCTGTGCGCCCAGCACCCGAAGAAGCCCAAGCTCGGATGAAAAAGATCGCGGCTACTTTTCCGAAACGGTGCGGCAGCTTGTCCGTTCGCCGCCCAGCGGCGCCACGTCCTGCGTGGAGAGGTCGGCGAGGGCGAAGTCGCACATGCGCTTCACGAAGGCCTGCGGGTCGCCGAACGGGTGGAAGGGGAAGGTGATCAGCAGCGAGATGGTCCCGTGTCCAACCGCCCACAGCATGTTGGCGATGGCCTCGGCGTCGCCCTTGAGCTTGCCGGCGGCGATGCAGGCCTCGACGCGGCCGATCAATGCCTTCATGGCGGGGTTGTCGGCCTCCATCTCGGCGAAGGTCTTGCCTTCGGGGGCCCTCGTCTTCTCGGTCATGAAGACGGTGCGGTATTCGTTGGGATTGCCGAGGCCGAAAGCCGCGTATTCGGTCATGACGACACGCAGCGCGTCCAGCGGATCGTCCGCCGGCTGCTCCTCGATGCGCCGGGCCAGCGTGGCGAACGCGTCCTCCGCAAGAGCGAGCAGGATGTCCTGCTTGTCGGCGAAATAGGAATAGACCGACATCGGCGCGTAGCCGACGCGCTTTGCCAGCTTGCGGATGGTCAGGCCCTCATAGCCTTCCTGCTGAACCAGTTCGCGCGCAGCCGCCACCAGTTCGGCGCGCTGCTCCGCCTTGTGCTTTTCGCGGCGCTTCTGCACCGTCAGGGACACGATCCTGCCTGCCTTTCTCGGGTTCGTCCCGGCGACTATATACGCCGTACGGCATGCGGCAAGATCACGCAGCGGCAGGTGGCAGCCGGCGAGGGGAAGGCTTTTGCGGTCAGGCGCCGTCCGGTTCCGGCTCCACGAAGGCCAGCGTCAGCCAGCGGGCCGTCAGCGCCGGCTTCTTCGAACCCTCGATCTCGATCGTCACATCGTGCGTCATCTGCACCCAACCGGAAGGGCGGGCCTTGACGTCGGCCAGCACAAAGCGGGCGCGGATGCGCGCGCCGGTCTTGACCGGGGCAAGGAAGCGGATCTCGTCGAAGCCGTGGTTGACGCCCATCTTCGATTTTTCGAGCTGCGGCAGCGTCTCGAAGGTCATGGCCGACAACAGCGACAGGGTGAGGAAGCCGTGCGCGATGGTACCGCCATAGGGGGTCTCGGTGGCGGCGCGCGCCGGGTCGCAATGGATGAACTGATGGTCGTCGGTGGCGTCGGCGAACTGGTCGATCATCGTCTGGGTGACGACACGCCACGGCGACAGGCCGACTTCCTTGCCGGCATTGGCGAGCAGGGTTTCGAGCGGAATGGTGGTTGCGGACATGCGGCCTCCGGTTGGGTGAGCGGCAGCGACGCCGGCTCGGGCGCACAGATAGAGCGTGGGGCGGGCAATGTCATCCGCGAATGGCGTTCCCCATCGACGGGAGGGTAGGCGTCGGGGTTATTCGGCCGGCTCCACGTTGGTGTAGGCGGCTTCCTCGAGTTCGCGTTTGAGGCGGGCCTGTTCGTGGCTCTTCGGCGTGACGAAGCGGCCGAGCAGCAGGTAGGCGACCGGGGTCAGGAACAGCGTCGAGACCGTGGCGAGACCGAGGCCCCCGACGATGACCCAGCCGAGCGCCACGCGCGCTTCGGCGCCGGCGCCGCTTGCCAGCACCAGCGGCACGCCGCCGAGCACGGTACAGATCATCGTCATCATCACCGGGCGAAGGCGGATGTTGGCGGCCTGTTCGATGGCCTCGCGCACGCCGAGGCCGCGGTCGCGCAACTGGTTGGCGAACTCGACGATCAGGATGCCGTTCTTGGCCATGACGCCGACCAGGAGCACCAGGCCGATCTGCGAATAGGCATTGAGGCTGGTGCCGGTGAGGATCAGCGCGAAGATGGCGCAGGCGAGCCCGAGCGGCACCGTCGCCATGATGATGACGGCCGAGACGAAACTTTCGAACTGGGCCGCCAGCACCAGGAGGATGATGACCAGCGCGAAGCCGAAGATAGTGACCATGCCGGAATTGGTTTCGCCGAGCGTCGCCGCCTCGGCCAGCGGCACGATGCGGGAACCCGGCGGCAGCAGCGGCGTGGCGATGCTTTCGGCCGCCTTCAGCGCGTCGCCGAGGGCGAAGTCGCTGCGCAGATTGGAGGTGATGGCGACGGATGGCTGCTGCTGCTCGCGCGTCAGCGAGGGCGGCACGGCGCGCTCTTCCAGCGTTGCGATGGTCGACATCGGCACGTAACGGCCGTCGGCCGTCTTGAGGAAGATGTTCTCCAGGTCGGTCGGGTCGTTGATCGGATTGGTGGTGGAGACGAGTTTCACGCCGTAGCTGCGGTCGGCGATGTAGACGTCGCCGATGTCGTTGCCGTCGAGCATCGCCTGCATGGTGTCGGCGAGGCCGGTGATATCGATGCCGAGATCGGAGGCGCGCGCGCGGTCGATCGCCACGGCGAGTTGCGGCTGGGTCGGGTCGATCGACAGGCGCGGCTGCTGGAAGCGCGGATCGGCCTGCATGGTGTCGATGATCTTGCCTGCCGCTTCGGACAAAGCCTTGCGATCGTTGCCGACCAGCGCGAACTGCAGGCCGTTGCCGGCGCCGCGGATGCCGAGGCTGTTCGGCTGGACAGGGAAGATGCGGGCTGCCGGCACCTGCTTGGCCAGTTCGGTGATCTCGGCCATGATCTGCTGCTGGCTGCGGGTACGCTCGTCCCACGGCGCCAGCGTCATCACCATGAAACCCGAATTGTACTGGTTGTTGTAACCGGCGCTCTCGAAGGTGGAGACGATCTCGCCGGAATCGCGCAGCGGCTGGATCAGTTCCTCCAGCTTGCGCATCTGGGAGGTGGTGAAGTCGAGACTGACGCCCTGCGGCGCGCTGAAGCGCAGCAGCACGGCGGAGCGGTCCTCGGTCGGCGTCAGTTCCTGGCGGATGGTGCCGAACATGGCGAAGGCGGCGCCGGCGAACAACACGGCCACCAGAAGCACGATGACCGGCGCGTCGAGGCAGACGTGCAGGCAGCGGCGATAGACGGTCATGAGGGCGCCACCGATGCGGCCGCCGATGCCGTTATTTCCCTCGTGATGCAGCGAGGCTTCCGTCAGCATGCGTGAGGCGAGCATCGGACACAGCGTCAGCGCCACGACGCAGGACAGTAGCACCGCCATAGCGAGCACGAAGCCGAACTCGCGGAACAGGCCGCCGGTCTGGCCGGGCAGGAAGGAGATCGGCACGAAGACGGCGACAAGCGTGGCGGTGGTGGCGATGACGGCGAAGAACACTTCCTCGGCGCCGAGCACGGCGGCGGCGCGGGGTCCCATGCCCTCGTTGCGGCGGCGCACGATGTTTTCCAGCACGACGATGGCGTCGTCGACGACGAGGCCGGTCGCCAGCACCAGGGCCAGAAGGGTGAGGATGTTGATGGAGAAGCCGGCGAGATAGATCGCCGCGATGGTGCCGATCATGGCGACCGGCATGGAAAAGGCCGGGATCAGCGTGGCGCGCCAGTCGAGCAGGAAGACGAAGATGACGATCAGCACGATAGACACAGACAGGCCAAGGGCGATCTCAACCTCGTGCACGGCGCCGTTGACGAAGACCGCGTCGTCGGACGTCACCTTGATCGTCATGCCCTTGGGCAGGTTCTCCTGGATCTTGGCGACCGCCGCCTTCACGCCGTCGGAAATGTCGAGCGTGTTGGACTCGGCGGCGCGCACGATGCCGATGCCGATGCCCGTCTTGCCGTCGGAGCGCAGCGTCGACTGGCCGATATCGGGACCCATGGTGACGGTGGCGACGTCGCCGATGTGGGTCGTGCCGCCGATGACGATGGCGGCGAACTGCTCGGGCGTGGTGACGTCGGCGGTGGTGCGCACGACGAGATTCTGGTCGGTGGTGGTGATGGAACCTGCCGGCGTGTCGAAGGCGACGGAGGCCAGCGCCTTGCGCAGGTCGGCCACCGTGTAGCCGAGGGCGGCGAGTTTCGCCTGGTTGACGTCGATGCGGAAGATCTTGTCACGGTCGCCGTAGACCTGCACGTCGGCGACGCCGGGCACGGCGGCCAGCGCGTCCTCGACGCGGTCCTCGACGATGACGGTCATGTCCTCGACGGACAATTTGTCGGAGGTCACGGCAAGCCGCATCACGGCGTCGGAATTGGCGTCCGCCTTGATGATGCGGGGCGGGTCGGCTTCCTCCGGAATCTGGTTGGCGACGCGGCCGACGGCATCGCGTACGTCGGAGGCGGCGACGTTCAGGTCGACGCCGTCGTTGAATTCGATGGTGACGCGGCTGGAGCCGAAGGATGAGGTGGAGGAGATCGACTTGACGCCGGAGACACGGGCCACCGCGCCCTCGATGGTCTTGGTCAACTCCCGATCGACGGTTTCGGCCGCAGCGCCGGTGAATGTCGTGTTGACGGTGACGACGGCGCGGTCGACGTCCGGCAGTTCGCGGATCTCGACGCCGTAGAAGGCGGCGAGGCCCGCCACCGCGATCAGCGTGTTGAGGACGAAGGCCAGCACCGGCCGACGGATGAACAGCGCGGTAAAGCCCGTCTCGCTGCTCCTGGGGGCGGCTTCGCTCATCGGCCGATCCTTGTCACGCGCCGGGTCACGAGCCGGCCGCTACGGTGGCCTGTTCGGCGCCGTCTTCGTCGGCGATGCGCACCGCGCCGCCCTGGCGCACGCTCTGCACGCCTTCCGTCACCACCATCTCGCCGACGGCCACGGGCGCGTCGACCAGTACCGTCTGGCTATTTCGCTGGATGATGCGCACCGGCACGCTTTGAGCCTTGCCGTCCTTGACGACCCAGATGAAGGCGCCGTCGGCGCCCCATTGGATGGCCAGTGGACTGACGGCCGGATAGGTGTTGCCGGGGAATTTCATGCCGACCTGGAAGGCCATGCCGGCGCGCAGCGAATCGGCAGGATTGGCGATGGTCGCCTGCACCCACAGCGTGCGGCTTTTCTCGTCGATGTGGTTGTCGATGGCGCTCACCGTGCCCTTGAACACGTCCTTGGGGCTGGCAAGCGAGGTTGCCGTCAGTTCGGCACCGATCCGGACAGCGGCGGCGAAACGTTCCGGCACCCAGAAATCGACCAGGATGGAGGAGCGGTCATGCACCGTGGCGATGGCGGACGTGCTGGTCACATAGTTGCCGGCGGCGATCGGCAGGATGCCGACGGTGCCGGCGATCGGCGAGACGACCGAGCGGCGGTCGAGGGAGACCTGCGCATCATGCACGGACAGTTCGTCGTTGCGCAGTTCGAGTTCGGCATCGCTGAGTTGCACGGCCGTTGCCGCGTTGGAGGCGCGCAGCGCGCGCAAGCGATCCACTTTCGCCTTGGCGTCGTCGCGTCCGGCGACCGCCTTGTCGAGGGCGATCTGCTCGACGTCGGAATCGAGCCTGGCGATGACCTGGCCGGCTTCGACATGCGCGCCGGATTCGACGAGAAGCTCGGTCATGCGGCCGGACGAATAGGGATTGACGGTGACCGTCGCCTTGGCGCGGCCGGTGCCGATGGCTTGCAGGCGATCGTTGATCGTTTCGGTCGTCGCGGCCGCTGCAACCACCATGGTCGGCACCCGGCCAGCTTCAGCCGCCTTGCCAGGCGCCTTACTGCCGGCGTTGCTGCCCGGTTTCGGGGTCGAGGCATGCGCCCACTCAATGCCCAGGCGGTCGAGCACCTGCGGCGCGCCGGGAAAGAACAGCACCCAGCCGAACGCCGCGGCGACGAGGATCACCAGAGAAAGGACGATCTGTTTCCAGGTAGCCATCGGCACTCCGGCTGACGATATGACCAACGTCCACCGGCTCCTCCCGCCCGGACGACGACACGACGCGCCATGCCCGGCACGGAGCAGCGTAATACTATGCCTTTATGGCAATTCTCCAACGTTTGCGCACATTAAATCTGCGTAAGGTTGGCCATCCGCGAAATCGTCAGGCTAGAGGCGGCGGTCAGCGCAATTTTTCCATCTCGCCCAGTCGGCGGGTGCTTTCGGCTTCCAGTTGGCGTGTCACCGAGGCGAGCAACGTCTCGGCGACGACGAAAAGCGAGGCGGAGGAGTCCCAAGGGGAGGGCACGGCGGTACGCCCTGCGACGACATGGCGGGCGAAGCGCGCGATGGGCGACAGCCACTGGTCGGTGAACAGCACGATCTGCACGCCGCGCTGGTGCGCCTTCTCGGCGAAGCGCAAGAGGCTGTCCTGGTAGCGGCGGATGTCGAAGATCAAGAGCACGTCGCGTTTGCCCATGTCGATGAGCCGGTCGCGCCACATGCTTTCCTGGCCGGCGAGATGGAACACGTTCGGCCGGATGATGGTGAGATGGGCGGCCATGTAGCGGGCGAGCGGGTCGGTGAAGCGGCCGCCGACAAGGAACATGTGGCCGCGGCTATCGGCCAGCCGCTCGACGATGTCGGCCATCTGTTCCTGCGAGAAATGGCGGAAGGTCTCGCGCAGATTGTCGATCGCCGCTTCCATCATCGGCCGGACGGGACTGTCGAGAGCCGGGCCGGGCGGGCGCGCCGCCGGCGACTGCAACTGCGCGGCGAGTTCATCCTGCAGGGCCGACTGGAATTCGGCGTAGTTGTGAAAGCCGAGCCGGGCGACGAAGCGCAGGATGGTGGGCGAGGAGACGCCCGCCGCCTGCGAAAACTCGGCAACCGTCTTGAGGCCGACGACCGGATAATTGGCGACCAGCGTCTGCGCCGCGCGGCGCTCGCCGGCCGGCATGACGCCGATCCGGTCGGCGATCAATTCGGCAACGCCTGCTGTCATGTCCTCACCCGTTCCCCGCCCGAAAGGAAGTCGCAAAAGCCGTTTGACAAAGCCGGACAAACTGTATGAAATCATCCGTGACTGCGCAATCATAGAAAAAACGTATCATTAGATACGCGCCGTCGAGGGGAGGGACATGGGCAGGACAGGGCGGCTGGACGATCTTGCGATGTCGCAGTCCGTGCGGGTGACGAACCCCCACGGTGCCGGGCGCTTCGTCTTCACCTGCGACCATGCTTCCAACTTCCTGCCGCCGGAATTCGGCACGCTGGGCCTGGCCGAGGCGGAGTTATCGCGCCACATCGCCTGGGACCCCGGCGCGCTGCCCGTAGCCCGCCTTCTCGCCGAAGCGCTGGACGCGACGCTGGTGGAGACCTGCATTTCGCGTCTGGTGCTCGACTGCAACCGGCCGCTCGACGCGCCGGACCTGATACCGCCGGTCAGCGAGACGACCGCGATCCCCGGCAATGCGAAGCTGTCGGAGGCGGAGCGCGAGGCGCGCGTGGCGCGCTGCTGGCGTCCTTTCCACGATGCCGTCGAGGCGGTGGTGGAAGACAGGCTGGCGCGCGGACGCGAGGCCTGGCTGATTTCGGTGCATTCCTTCACGCCAATCTACAAGGGGGTGCAGCGCCCCTGGCAGATCGGCATCATCCATGACGACGACACGCGCCTCGCCGCGCCGCTGATCGCTGCCCTGCAAGGGCAGGGCGGCCTGACGGTCGGCGTCAACCAGCCCTATTCGCCGGCCGACCGGGTCTATTTCACGCTCGAGGCGCATGCGCGTCCGCGCGCTCTGCCGTGCGCGATGATCGAGATCCGCAACGACGAGATCGCCACGGGAGCGGAGCAGGCGAAGTGGGCGGGCCTGCTGGCGCAGGCCCTTGCTCCGATCCGTCTCGCCGGCGGGCAAGCCGCCAACGAAACCGTCAGCCATCGATAGACAGGAAAGACCGTGCCGAAAGCCGCCGTTCTCTTTGTCCGAAATGTCGACGCATTGAACTACCGCGTCGGCCGCGTCGCCATGTATCTGTTCTTCGCCATGGGCGCGATCCTGCTCGCCTCCACGGCCTCGCGTCTGGTGCTCGGCGTTCCGATAAACTGGGCGCTGGAGATGTCGCAGTTCATCCTGTCGGCCTATTACCTTCTCGGCGGCGCCTACGCTCTGCAACTCGACCAGCATGTGCGCATGGATCTGTTCTACGGCCAGCTCGCGGCACGCAAGCGGGCCATCCTCGATGCCGTCACCATCCTGTTCGTCATCTTCTATCTGTGCGTACTGCTCGGGGGCGGCATTTCGAGCACAAACTACGCGATCGTCTACGGTCAGAAGAACTATACCGCCTGGGCGCCGCCGCTGTGGCCGATCAAGGTCATCATGACCGCCGGCATTTTCCTGATGCTGCTTCAGCTCATCTCAACCTTCATCAAAGACGTCGCCATCGCACGCGGGAAGCCGATCGCATGAGTTCGGAATTCATCACGCTCTTCATGTTCGGCACCATGATGGTGCTTTTGTTCACCGGGCAGCGCGTCTTCGGCGTGATCGGCTTCGTCGGTTCGGCGGCTGCCCTTTGGCTGTGGGGCGAGGGCGCTTTCGAGATGCCGTTCAACGCCTCCTTCCAGGTGCTGAACTGGTATCCGCTGATCACCGTGCCGTTCTTCATCTTCATGGGTTACATGCTGTCGGAATCCGGCATAGCCACCGGCCTCTACCGCATGTTCCATGTCTGGTTCGGACCGGTGCGTGGCGGCCTGGCGCTGGGCACCATCGGGCTGATGGTGCTGATCGCGGCGCTGAACGGGCTGTCGGTGGCAGGCATGGCGATCGGCGCCACCATCGCGCTGCCGCAGCTTCTGCGCCACGGCTACGACAAGGTGATGGTGACCGGCGTCATCCAGGCCGGATCGTCGCTCGGCATCCTCATTCCGCCGAGCGTGGTTCTGGTGCTCTACGCCATGATCGCGCGCCAGCCTGTGCTCGACCTGTGGCTGGCGGGCGTCGGGCCAGGCTTTCTGATGGCGGTGATCTTCGGTGCCTATGTCTATATCCGCTGTTTGGTGCAGCCCGACATCGGTCCGGCGCTGCCGGCGGAGGAGCGCGCGCAGATCACGCGCGCGGAGAAGTTCCAGTTGCTCAGGCAGGGCATCCTGCCGCTCGCCATCTTCTTCATCATGATGGGCCTGTTCATGTCGGGCACGACCAGCCTCGTCGAAAGCTCGGCGGTGGGCGCGCTGCTCGCCACGGCCGCTGCGTGGTGGGCCGGCAACCTGAACAGGAAAGTGTTCGAGGATTCGACGCGCAACACGCTGGGCATCTCGTGCATGTTCATGTGGATTATCCTCGGCGCGCTTTGCTTCTCGTCGGTCTATGACGGGCTCGGTGCGGTCAAGGCGGTCAAGACGCTGCTCATCGACACCTGGGAATTCTCGCCGTGGACGGTTCTCAGCCTGATGCTGCTGTCCTTCATCGTCATGGGCATGTTCCTCGATGATACCGCCATGCTGGTCATCGTCGCCCCGCTCTACATCCCGCTGGTGAAAAGCCTCGGCTTCAACCCGGTCTGGTTCGGCATCCTCTACACCATCACCTGCCAGATCGCGTACATAACGCCGCCCTTCGGCTACAACCTGTTCCTGATGCGGGCGATGGCGCCGCCCGAGGTTTCGCTGATGGACATCTACAGGTCCATCGTGCCGTTCTTCTTCCTGATGGTGCTGTCGCTGATCCTGATCATGATCTTTCCGCAGATCGCGATGTGGCTGCCCGAATACTTTTCGGGGCGGTAGGGAACGAACGCAGACACGGTGAAAAATCATAAGAAGGGGGACGATGGAGAACAGACAGACGTGCCGGGGGGCGGGCATCCCGCCTCCATTCGAAATCCAATATCGACTGATGGGAGACTTGTGAGATGACCGAGAAAAGCACGATCAACAAACGCGATTTCCTGCGCAAATCCATCCTGACGGGCGCCGGCGCTGTCGGCGCGACCGCGCTGGCGACGCCCTACGTGAAGGCGCAGGCTCCGATCAAATGGCGCCTGCAGACCTATGCAGGCCCGGCACTGGCCGAGCATGTGTGCAAGGTCGGCGTCGACGCCTTCAACAAGGCCGCGCATGGCGAGATGGAAATCGAGATGTACACGGCCGACCAGCTGGTGCCGCAGGGCGAACTGTTCCGCGCCGTGCAGTCGGGCACCATCGACGCCGCGCAGAGCGACGACGACTCGGCCGCGGCCCCGGTGGACGTCAAGGTGTTCGGCGCGTACTTCCCGCTCGCCTCGCGCTATTCGCTCGACGTGCCGGCGCTGTGGCACTGGCACGGGCTGAAGGAAGTCTGGGAGGAGGCCTATGCCGAAATCCCCGGCGTCACCTGGCTGTCGACCGGCGCGTGGGATCCGTGCAACTTCGGCACCACCAAGCCGATCAAGTCTGTGGCGGACCTGAAAGGCCTGCGTGTCTACACCTTCCCGACCGGCGGCCAGTTCCTGTCGAAATTCGGCGTCGTGCCGGTGTCGCTACCTTACGAGGACGTCGAGCCGGCGATCCAGACGGGCGAGCTGGACGGCGTTTGCTGGTGCGGCATCACCGAGATGCACACCGTCGGCTGGGCCGACGTGCTGAAGTACTTCCTGACCAACCCGCTGTCGGGCGCCTGGGCCGGCTCCTACTTCGTCAACACCGAGAAGTGGAAGGCGGTGCCGGAGCATCTCCAG
The DNA here is from genome assembly GCF_006351905.1 of Mesorhizobium sp. 8. Classification (NCBI taxonomy): domain Bacteria; kingdom Pseudomonadati; phylum Pseudomonadota; class Alphaproteobacteria; order Hyphomicrobiales; family Phyllobacteriaceae; genus Mesorhizobium; species Mesorhizobium sp. 8. The sequence continues at coordinate 1,938,522 of NZ_CP040914.1, read as the reverse complement.
CAGCTCTTCATGATGTCCATCGACACCTCGCACTACTATCGCCAGCACTGGTACTGGGCGGGTGAGGCCAAGTACCGCAACGAGGGCAAGCTGGAACTCACCTCGATCCCCGAATCCGACTGGAAGCAGGTCGAGGACGAAGCCTCGAAGTTCTGGGACGAAGTGGCCGGCCAGAGCCCGCGTTCGGCCAAGGTCGTCGAGATCATCAAGAAGTACAACCAGTCGATGGTCAAAGCCGGACCGCCCTACCGCTACGCGTGAGAGCGGGATATTGATTACCCGTCCGGCCGCCATTCCGGCGGCCGGGCATCGTTTGAAATTCAGGCCCAAAGGGGCGGAGTGCGAAAAGAATGGCCGGAAATCTCTCGTTCGATCAGTTGAAGAAGGCAGTGTCGGCGGGAGAGATCGACACGGTTCTGGCCTGTGCCGTCGACATGCAGGGACGACTCATCGGCAAGCGCTTCCTGGCGCAGTATTTCGTCGATTCCGCCCATGACGAGACGCATGGCTGCAACTACCTGCTCGCCAACGACATCGATATGGAGCCGGTGCCCGGCTACAAGGCTGCCTCCTGGCAGAAAGGTTACGGCGATTTCGTCGTCAAGCCGGACCTCGCCACGCTGAGGTCGGTGCCGTGGCTGGAAAAGACGGCGATGGTGCTGTGCGATCTTCTCGACCACCACACCCATGGCGACCTGCCGCATTCGCCGCGCGCCATCCTCAAGAAGCAGATCGCTCGGCTGACCGAGCGCGGCTACATGGGCTATTTCGCGTCCGAGCTGGAATTCTACCTGTTCTCGGAAACCTATCAGTCAGCGCGCGCCAAGCACTGGCAGAACCTTGAAACCGCCTCGCCCTATATCGGCGACTACCTGATCGGCATCACCACCAAGGAAGAAGGCTATATGCGCCGCCTGCGCAACGACATGCAGGCGGCCGGCATTCCCATCGAGAACTCGAAGGGCGAATGGGGGCCGGGGCAGGAAGAGATCAACGTGCGCTATGCCGAAGCGCTCGACATGGCGGATCGCCACACCGTCCTCAAGAACGGCGCCAAGGAGATCGCCGACGCCGAGGGCAAGGCCGTCTCCTTCATGGCCAAGTACAATTACGGGCTGGCCGGCAATTCCAGCCACATCCATAACTCGCTGTGGAGCAAGGATGGCAAGACGCCGCTGTTCTTCGACAAGAGCCAGCCCTGGACACTGTCGAAGCTCGGGCAGCAGTGGAGCGCCGGGCAACTGAAGTATGCCAAGGAATTCACGCTGCTTCTGGCGCCTTACATCAACTCCTACAAGCGCTTCCAGTCCGGCACCTTCGCACCGACCAAGATCATGTGGAGCGAAGACAACCGCACCGCCGGTTTCCGGCTCTGCGGCGAGGGCACCAAGGGCATCCGCATGGAGTGCCGCATCGGCGGCGCGGATTTGAACCCCTATCTGGCTTTCGCGGCGCTGATCGCGGCGGGGCTGGCCGGCATCGACGAGAAGCTGGAACTGCAGAAGCCGTTCGTCGGCGACGCCTACCAGGCCGCAAGGCTGCCGGAAATCCCCAAGACGCTGCGCGACGCCACCGAGGCCTTCGCCAAATCGAAGATGATGAAGGCGGCACTCGGCGAAGACGTGGTCGAGCATTATGTCCACAATGCGCGCTGGGAGCAGATGGAATACGACCGCCGCATCACCGACTGGGAACTGCATCGCGGCTTCGAGCGGTATTGACGAATGTGGTGCGTCCTTCGAGGCTCGCTTCGCTCGCACCTCAGGATGAGGGAGGTGGTTTGCCCGACTTCACTTTCGCAGGCCCCGCACAAACGGTCCTCATCCTGAGGTGCGAGCGAAGCGAGCCTCGAAGGACGCACTACGGACGAACGGAATCTTGAACTGGAGTCGGTTATCTTGGAAACCATCAAACTCAAATCCCCCGTCGACGGTTCGATCTATGCCGAACGACCGGTCGCGACAGACCAGCAGGTCAATGCCGCCGTGGAAAAGGCGCGAGCCGCGCAGGCCGACTGGGCGCAGGTGCCGATCGCCAAGCGCGGCCAGTACATGCTCGCCATGCTGGAGGCGCTGGTTGCCATGACCGACGAGATCGTGCCGGAGATCGCCTGGCAGATGGGCCGGCCGGTGCGCTACGGTGGCGAGTTCGGCGGCGTCAAGGAACGCACCCAGTATATGGTCGAGATCGCCGAGAAGGCGCTGGCGCCGGTGCCTGCATCGAACCCGAAGGACGGCTTCCGCCGCTATGTGAAGAAGGACCCGCTCGGCGTCGTCATGGTCATCGCGCCGTGGAACTATCCGTATCTCACGGCCGTCAACACCATCGTGCCGGCGCTGATGGCGGGCTCCACCGTGATCCTGAAACACGCCGCGCAGACGCTGCTGGTCGGCGAGCGCTTCGCCCAGGCGTTCGAGAAAGCCGGCCTGCCCAAGGGTGTGTTCCAGAACGTGGTGCTCAACCACGCGCAGACGGAGAAGCTGCTCGGCAGCGGAAAAATCGACCACGTCAACTTCACCGGCTCGGTCGCCGGCGGGCGCGCCATCGAAAAGGCGGCGGCTGGCACCTTCATGACGCTCGGGCTGGAACTCGGCGGCAAGGACCCGGCCTACGTCCTGCCCGATGCCAAGCTCGACCACGCCATCGCCAACCTCGTCGACGGCGCCTTCTTCAACTCCGGCCAGTGCTGCTGCGGCATCGAGCGCGTCTACGTGCACGAGAAGGTCTATGACGATTTCGTCCACGGCTTCATCGCCGAGACGAAGAACTATGTCGTCGGCAACCCGCTGGACCAGGCGACCACCATGGGGCCGATGGCGCAGGCGCGGTTCGCCGACCTGATCCGTGAGCAGAAGGCCGAAGCCCTGCGCAAGGGGGCAGCCGCGCATATCAACATGAAGATCGACAACGACGTCGCCGGCTCGCCCTATATCGCGCCGGAAGTGCTGACCAATGTCGACCACCAGATGTCGGTGATGCGCGAGGAGAGTTTCGGCCCGATCGTCGGCATCATGAAGGTGCGCAACGACGAGGAGGCCATCGCGCTGATGAACGATTCTCCCTATGGCCTGACGGCCTCGATCTGGACGCGCGACACCGATCATGCCGTCGCCATCGGCGACCGCGTCGAGACCGGCACCGTGTTCATGAACCGCTGCGACTATCTCGACCCGGCGCTGGTCTGGACCGGCGTGAAAGACACCGGCAAGGGCGCGGGGCTCAGCCAGATCGGCTACGACAACCTGACCCGGCCGAAGAGCTATCACCTGCGCGAAACCATCTGATCTTCCGAAAGCAAAAGAAATGACCACCCTCGTCTCCAAATGGAACTACCCGACCACCGTCCGCTTTGGCGCCGGCCGCATCAAGGAATTGCCCGACGCGCTGGCCGCCACCGGCATCAAGCGGCCGCTGTTCGTAACCGATCCGGGACTGGCGAAACTGCCGGTCGTGGCTTCGACGCTGAAGATCCTCGACGACGCGAAAATCCCCTACGGCGTCTTTTCCGACGTCAAGCCGAACCCGGTGGAATCCAACCTCACCGCCGGCATCGAGGTGTTCAGGAAAGGCAAGCATGACGGCGTCATCGCCTTCGGCGGCGGCTCGGCGCTCGACCTCGGCAAGCTGATCGCCTTCCAGGCCGGGCAGACGCGGCCGGTGTGGGACTTCGAGGATATCGGCGACTGGTGGACGCGTGCCGACGCGACGAAGATCGTGCCGATCGTCGCCGTGCCGACCACCGCCGGAACCGGCTCGGAAGTCGGCCGCGCCGGTGTCATTACGCATGAGGCTAGCCACACCAAGAAGGTGATCTTCCATCCGAAGATGCTGCCCGAGATCGTCATCGCCGACCCGGAACTGTCGGTCGGCATGCCGGCCTTCATCACCGCCGGCACCGGCATGGACGCGCTGGCGCATTGCCTCGAAGCCTATTGCGCGCCGGGCTATCATCCAATGGCCGACGGCATCGCCGTGGAAGGCATCCGCCTGGTGTTCGAGAACCTGCCGAAGGCCTTCGCCAACGGCAAGGACCTCGTCGCTCGCGCCCACATGATGTCGGCCGCCGCGATGGGCGCCACCGCCTTCCAGAAGGGGCTCGGCGCCATCCACTCGCTGTCGCATCCGATAGGCGCGCTCTACGACACCCATCACGGCATGACCAACGCAGTCTTCATGCCTTATGTTCTGGCCTTCAACCGCGATGCGGTGGAGAGCAAGATCGACCGGCTCGCCGCCTATTGCGGCATCAAGGGCGGCTTCGACGGTTTCGCCAAGGCGGTGATGAAGCTGCGCAAGGAACTCAAGGTGCCGCAGGCGCTGCCCGGCCTCATCAAGGGGCTGGAGATGGACAAGAAGCGCAAGACGCTGATCGCCGACATGGCGGTGGTCGATCCGACCGCCGGCGGCAATCCGGTCAAGCTGACCAAGAAGGCGGCGCTGTCGCTGCTGGAGAGCGCCCTGAACGGATAGGCCGGGCGCCGCCGGGTTTCTGCGCCCGTCGGTTTCGGCGGCCGCAGCCCTGAAAAGCCACGAGGGGAAGGAGGAAAAGATTAGCCGGGAAATGAAAGGGGCGCCGATTGCAGGCGCCTGGCAAAAGTAGTTAACTTTTCGTCTTTCTGGGCGCGGGGCGGTCCCTTCTTCATCGGACTGTCATGCAACGGCAATACCGGATCGCAGGCGTCCAACAGCGCCAGTTCAATGGAGGGAATACAATGTCGAGAGTAACAGGGAAGATCCTTTCCCTTTCAGCCGTCGCTTTCCTGGCGACCACCGCCATTTCCTACGCCGAACCGTCGGCAGAACTCATCGCCGCGGCCAAGGCCGAAGGCATGTTTTCGCCGATCGCCCTGCCGCACGACTGGTGCGGATGGGAAGGAATCCTGAACGGCTTCAAGGCCAAGTATCCGGAAATCAAGCTCAACGAACTCAACCCCGACGCCGGCTCTGCCGACGAGATCGAGGCGATCAAGGCCAACAAGGACAACAAGGGCCCACAGGCTCCCGACATGGTCGACGTCGGCCTGGCGTTCGGCCCGGCGGCGACCAAGGAAGGTCTCTTCCTGCCCTACAAGGTCGAGACCTTCGACGAGATCGAGAACAAGGACCCGGAAGGCCACTGGTACGGCGGCTATTATGGCGTGCTGTCCTTCGAGGTGAACAAGGACATCGTCAAGAACGTGCCGCAGGACTGGGCGGACCTCCTGAAGCCCGAATACGCCAACAGCGTCGCCCTGGCGGGTGACCCGCGCGCCGCCAACCAGGCGATCCTGTCGGTCTATGCGGCTGGCCTGGCCACTTCCGGCGGCGATGCCGCCAAGGCGCCACAGGCCGGCCTGGACTTCTTCAAGAAGCTCAACGACGCCGGCAATTTCGTGCCCGTCATCGGCAAGGCCGCGTCGTTGGCGCAGGGCACGACGCCGATCGTCATTCGCTGGGACTACAACGCGCTGGCCGACCGCGACACGCTGAACGGCAACCCGCCGGTCGAGGTTGTGGTGCCGAAGTCCGGCGTCCTGGCCGGCGTCTATGCGCAGGCGATCAGCGCCTATGCGCCACACCCGAACGCCGCCAAGCTATGGATGGAATACATCTACTCCGACGAAGGCCAACTCGGCTTCCTGAAGGGCTACTGCCACCCGGCGCGCTTCAACAAGCTGGTCGCGGACGGCAAGGTGCCGCAGGAAATCCTCGACAAGCTGCCGGCGGCCGACCTCTACAAGCAGGCGATCTTCCCCTCGCTCGAGGAGCAGGACGCCAACAAGAACGCGGTCACCGGTGGCTGGGACAGCGTCGTGGGCGCCAACGTCCAGTAATCCGGCAAGAAACGGGTGCGGCGCCGGCGCGGTGCCGCATCCGTGTGAATGAAACGGCGGCGGATGACTTCATCGACGAGCGAAACGACAAGCCCGGCCCCGGTCGCATACGCGTCGGGCAGCGGACGGCGGATGTCGTTCGCATGGCTCGGCGTCATGCCGTTTCTCCTGTTCGCGCTGCTGTTCCTGATCCTGCCGACGATGAAGATCGTCGTCGGCAGCTTCCAGACCAATGACGGCGGGTTCACCCTCGCCAACATCGCGAACCTGTTCCAGCCGTCGATCCTTTCGGCCTACTGGATATCGATCCGCATCAGCCTCGCTTCCGCGCTGCTCGGCTGCGGCTTCGGCTTTCTCGTCGCCTGGGCGTTCGTCCTCGGCGGCCTGCCCGGCTGGATCCGTTCGCCCCTGCTGACGTTTTCCGGAGTCGCCTCCAATTTCGCCGGCGTGCCGCTGGCCTTCGCCTTCCTGGCCACCTTCGGAAGGCTTGGGCTGGTGACGTTGATCCTGCGCGACTGGTTCGGCATCAACATCTATGGCCTCGGCTTCAACCTGCTCAGTTTCGGTGGCCTGACGCTGACCTACCTTTTCTTCCAGATACCGCTCGCCATCCTCATCATCACGCCGGCGCTCGACGGCATGCGCCGCGAATGGCGTGAGGCGGCCGCCATACTGGGCGCTTCCGGCTTCCAGTACTGGCGTATCGTGGCCTTTCCGATCCTGTGGCCGAGCCTGCTTGGCACCTTCGCGCTGCTGTTTGCCAATTCCTTCGGCGCGGTCGCCACCGCCTATGCGCTGACGGGAAGCTCGCTGTCGATCGTGCCCATCCTTCTGTTCGCACAGATCCGTGGCGACGTGCTGCAGGACCCGCATCTGGGCTATGCGCTGGCGTTCGGCATGATCGTCGTCACCGGCATCGCCAACGGCATCTATATCTGGCTGAGGGCGCGCAGCGAACGGTGGATCAAATGAGGACCAACCGCATCTGGTCTTGGCTGTTCGTCGCGCTGGCGATTGCCTATTTCGCCCTGCCGCTCATCGGTACGTTCGAGTTTTCCCTGAAGATGCGGCGCGCCGCCTACAGCCTCGACGCCTATGCCGTCGTGCTCAGCGACCCGCGCTTCCAGCAGACGTTCATGTATTCGGTGCTGATGGCGCTGGCCACCATTGCCGTCGGCGTGTTGCTTGTGGTGCCGACCGCCTACTGGGTCCGGTTGAAGCTGCCGCACTGGCGGCCGTTCATGGAATTCATGACGCTGCTGCCGCTGGTCATCCCGCCGATCGTCATCGTCTTCGGCTACATCCGGCTCTACAACACGTCGTCGTGGCTGCCGCTGACCGGTTCGGCGATGGGAACCAACGTGCTTCTGATGTTCGGCTACGTGGTGCTGGCGCTGCCCTATATGTATCGCGCCGTCGATACGGGCCTCAGGGCCATCGACGTCGCCACGCTGACGGAGGCCGCGCAGAGCCTGGGCGCGGGATGGGTGACCATCCTTGCGCGCGTCATCCTGCCCAATGTCGCTGTGGCGGTGCTGTCGGGCGCTTTCCTGACCTTCGCCATCGTCATCGGTGAATTCGTCATGGCGGCACTTTTGAGCCGCCCCGCCTTCGGCCCCTACATGCAGTTGCTCGGTGCCAACCGGGCTTACGAGCCGGCGGCGCTCGCCGTCATCGCCTTCCTCATCACCTGGGGCTGCATGGCGCTGATCCAGGTGGTGTCGCGCTTCGCGCCGAAGCCGCCCGAACAGTTGCACTGAGTTGAGAGAGAGTTCGATGGCCGATCCGTTTCTTTCGATCCAGCATGTCGAGAAATCCTTCGGGGCGACCAAGGTCGTGCACGACTTCAATCTGGATGTCGAAGCGGGCGAATTTGTCTCTTTCCTCGGGCCGTCCGGCTGCGGCAAGACCACGGTGCTGAGGATGGTGGCCGGCTTCGAGGAGCCGAGCGCCGGGCATATCCTCGTCGGCGGCAAGGACATCACCCGGCTGCGCCCCAACCAGCGCAACATCGGCATGGTGTTCCAGGCCTACGCGCTGTTCCCGAACCTGACGGTTGCCCAGAACATCGGTTTCGGCCTCAGGGTCGCCGGTGCCTCAAGGGCCGATATCGACAAGCGCGTGGCCGAGATGCTGGCCCTCATCAGCCTGCCGCAGATGGCCGACCGCTATCCCTACCAGCTCTCCGGGGGCCAGCAGCAACGCATCGCGCTGGCGCGTGCCCTGGCGCCGAAGCCGAAACTGCTGCTGCTCGACGAGCCGCTGTCGGCGCTCGACGCCAAGGTGCGCGTGTCGCTGCGCGAGGAAATCCGCTCCATCCAGAAAGAGCTCGGCATCACCACCATCTTCGTCACGCACGACCAGGAGGAGGCGCTGTCGATCTCCGACCGCATCGCCGTCATGTATGGCGGCAAGGCCGAGCAGGTCGGTGCGCCGTTCGAGATCTACAACCGGCCGGCGACCAAGTTCGTCGCCAATTTCGTCGGCACGCTGAACGTACTGGAAGGGACCGTTACCGACGCCTCCGCCGGCACGGTGCGTGTCGCCAGCCAGGACGTGGCGCTGAAGGGCAAGCTCGACGGCTCCAGGACCGGCGACACGCTGTCGTTGGCGCTCCGGCCCGAGGCGATTGCACTGGGCGCACGCCCCGGCCACGACAGCAAACTCACCGGCGAGATCGCCGACGTGCATTTCCTCGGCTCCGTCATCCGGGTGCGCGTCGGCGTCGGCGGCAAGCAGATTTCGCTCGACACCTTCAACAACTCCTCGACCCCACCGCCTGTCGTCGGCGACAAGACCGAGATCAGCTTTTCGTCCGGAGACGTGCTGGTCCTGCACTGAGGGCTTGGCCGCCAGATCGATGGGAAGCCATGTTATGCTTCCCGGCTGCTCGGTGTGTCGGCCTGGAAGGCGAAGACGAAGGCAGGCTTCTCCCCGCCTTGCGCGGCAGCGCCGAAATCGGCCACCGCGTATTCGGCGAGCAGGCGCAGCCTGTGGCGGGGCAGGGGAGCGCGGCCGGGATCGCCCACCAACGCCGTAGCGCCCGCATCCAGACAGCGGTCGAGGAAGGTGGTGGCGCGCGCGGCGAGTCCTGTTTCGTAGAAGACGTCACCGGCCAGCACCATGTCCACGTCCGGCGCAGGGCCGTCGATGACGTCGTGCGCCCACCTCTCCACCTTGACGCCGTTCGCCGCGGCGTTGAGGCAAAGGGCGGCGAGGGCGTTCGGATCGGTATCGGCTGCGATGACGCTTGCGGCGCCGGCCTTGGCCGCGGCGATGGCGACAAGGCCGGAGCCGGTGCCGAGATCGATTACGCGCCGGCCGGCGACGGTTTGCGGCCGGTCGATGGTGAAGCGGGCAAGCACGGCACCGCCGGCCCACGGATAGGCCCAATAGGGCGAGCCCGGCGCACCCGTGGCCTCCAGCATGCGGCGCAGGCCGCTTGCCGGCGTCGCCATATGCAGGCGGATTTCCGGGACGAACGGCACCGCCGCCAGCGGAAGGTTCGCGACAATGAAGCCCGACGGATCGACGCGATGCGGGGTGAGAGGCATCGGCGCCTTATAGCAGAAGTTTTGGCGCCCGGCGCAGCGGCCGGTTGGGCTGCCGCGCTTGCAAGATCGGGCGGCAGCCGGGCTTTCTTCCACTTCGTCGTCCCTCAATTACGTTGACGTTAACGTCAATTTTGATCTATACGAGAAGTGACCAACGACGCGGCAAAAGGGATTGCCATGTCCGGCCGGATCGGCAAAGTCCGGCGAACCGCAACGCGCATGACAGCGCAAGAGACGAGGAGTCCCAGCATGGGCGTTCAGGATATTGCAGACAGACTCAAGGCGCAGGTCGCCAGCGCCGGCTTCGACCGGTCGGTGAAGTTCGATACCGGCGCCGACGGCGTCATCGTCATCGAAGGCGCGACCGTCTCCACCACCGACGGCCCGGCCGACTGCACCATCAAGCTTTCGCTGGACGACCTGGAATCGCTGATCGCAGGGGACCTCAACCCGACCATGGCGTTCATGACCGGCAAGCTGAAGATCGAGGGCGACATGTCGGTCGCCATGGCGCTCAGCCAGCTGATCGGCTGAACCGCACGCCTGTTCGATTCAAAAAGGCGCAGCGGCCGGACCGCTGCGCCTTTTTGTTTGGGATGCGTCGATCTCAAGCGGCCAGTTGGATGCGGGCCGTCTTCGCCGTTTTCCTCCCGGCAGCGCGGATGGTGCCATGTGCACCGTCCAGCGCGCCGGGCGACAGTTCCAGCGCCAGCAGCCGATGGCGCTCATAGGGGCCGGGCATGGCCAGGCTGCCGGTCCTGTCGGCCGAGAAACCGAAACGGCCGTAGTAGGGGGCATCACCCACCAGCAGGATGGCCTTGTGGCCGAGCCGCGCCGCCTCCGTGATGGCATGGCGCATCAGCGCCGAGCCGATGCCGGCGCTCTTCAACGACGGCTCGACGGCAAGCGGGCCGAGGAGAAGGGCCTTTGGTCCACTTTCGCCAAGCCTGACATCCCACAGCCTGACCGTGCCGACGATCGCGCCGGCCGCATCGCGCGCGACGAAGGCGAACCCTTCGGACGGCCGGCGGCCGCGCCGCAGCTTTTCCGACGACTTCTTCTTCCGCCCCGGTCCCATGGCGCGATCGAGCAGCGCCTCGCGCGCCGCAATGTCGGCGGCGGTCTCGGCGGTGATGATGAAGGCCGGTTGGGCGGCCGATAGGATTTCTGCAAATTCCATGTCCGTGATCCTTCACGAGCGGAGGTTTTCTTCCACAAGCGAACCGGAGGGCGGCGGCCGGCGCATGTATCCGAGGCCAAAGGCCGAGGTAAGATCATGCGCGACCAAAGACGTCGCCCTGCCGGGTGATCTGAAGACGTGAGTCTTCAGATCACGTAGGATCGGAGCGGCTCGAAGCCGTTGAAGGCCACCGCCGAATAGGTGGTGGTGTAGGCGCCGGTGCCCTCGATCAGCACCTCGTCGCCGATGGTGAGCGACAGAGGCAGCGGGTAGGGCGTCTTCTCGTACATCACGTCGGCCGAATCGCAGGTCGGGCCGGCAAGCACGCAAGGCGCCTTGGCGTCGGCGTCGCGGCCGGTGACGATCGGGTAGCGGATCGCCTCGTCCATCGTCTCGGCGAGGCCGCCGAACTTGCCGATGTCGAGATAGACCCAGCGCACGTTGTCGTTGTCTGCCTTCTTCGAGATCAGCACGACTTCCGACTTGATGACGCCGGCATTGCCGACCATGCCGCGGCCCGGCTCGATGATCGTCTCGGGAATGCGGTTGCCGAAATGCTTCGACAGCGCGCCGAAGATCGCCTCGCCGTAAGCCTGAGCTGCCGGCACGTCCTTCAGGTAGCGGGTCGGGAAACCGCCGCCCATGTTGACCATGCGAAGCACGATGCCTTCGTCGGCGAGTGTCGAGAAGACCTGCCTGGCGTCGGCCAGCGCACGGTCCCAGGCGTCGAGGTCCGTCTGTTGCGAGCCGACGTGGAAGGACACGCCGTAGGCGTCCAGCCCGAGGCTGGCGGCATGGCGCAGCACGTCCACGGCCATCGCCGGCACGCAGCCGAACTTGCGCGACAGCGGCCATTCGGCGCCTTCGCCGTCAGTCAGCACGCGGCAGAAGACACGGCTGCCGGGGGCGGCGCGCGCCACCTTCTCGACCTCTTCCACGCAATCGACCGCGAACAGGCGGATGCCGAGCTCGTAGGCGCGGGCGACGTCGCGCTCCTTCTTGATGGTGTTGCCGTAGCTGATGCGCTCGGCCGGCGCGCCGGCGTCCAGCGCCATCTCGATCTCGGCGACCGAAGCGGTGTCGAAGGACGAGCCGAGCGAGGCGAGCAGGCGCAGGATCTCCGGCGCGGGATTGGCCTTCACCGCGTAGTAGATCTTCGATTCCGGCAGGGCCTTGCGGAAAGCATGGAAATTGTCGCGCACGACGTCGAGGTCGACCACGAGGCACGGGCCGCTGGGACGTCGGGTGGCGAGGAAATCGAGGATACGCTGGGTTGCCATCGGTCACTCCCGTCGCGCCTGCCGGCGCGTCATCAAGCTGCGTGCGCGGGCACGCAGCCCTCGCGACACGCGGGTCAAACAAAGGCGGGATGGTTTCTCGCGGGACCGGCCGGTGGAGACGCCGGATCCGCGCTTCGCCGTCCCGCGGCGATGGACCTTGGCCGCCCGGCCACGATCCGCTTTGTCTGCCTTGGCTTGGATGGGAAATCCCAACCGCACTGCCGGCAATGAAGGTGTGCCTCTTCAGTAACCCCGGTCTATGGACGACCGGCAGAACACCAGAAAGGCCCGCACCGTCGTTGCTTCAAGGCGTCCTCGGATATGCGGTTGGCCGCTCATCCGACCGGGCTCGTTACTTCCCGGGTACCGTCCCGATTGCCTCGCCATTTCGAGGGTCGGGGGACGCCCACAGGCACGTGCGACTTTGGGCAAGCGGCGATATAGGGAGATCGCCCTTCACAATCAATTAAAATCTCCCGACGGGTTGAAAAAATCGCGATAGCGAACAATCTTGCGGCGATTGTATTCGAATGGCGAACGGAAACGCGGCGAAAAACCAGCTTGCGGTTTCGCCGGAATAGAGACACGCATTTGATTTCCTTGGTGATTTCTCGATCCGAGGGGTTTTGGGCGGTTGCGGGGACCGCCGGCTCGTCGATTACTGCGCGGTCGCGTCATCACTTCGTTGCAGCAAGGATCTGATTCGCATGGACACGCTCACCCGCATGCGCGCCTTCATCGACGTGGTCGAGGCGGAAGGCTTTTCCGCCGCCGCGCGCAAGATCGGCCGTTCCAAGGCGTTGCTGTCGAAATATGTGCGCGAACTGGAGGACGAACTCGGCGCGCTGCTGCTCAACCGCACGACGCGCCAGTTCTCGCTGACGGAAGCCGGCCACACCTACTATCGCCGCGCCTCGGAGATCGTGCGCGAGGTGGACAGCCTCGCCGACGCGGTGCGCGAATCGTCGGGCGACGTGCGCGGCCGGATCAAGCTTTCGGCGCCGCGCACCTTCGCCGACGCGCCGGTTGGCCAGTCGCTGGTCGATTTCGCCAAGCAGTATCCCGACATCGTGCTGGAAATCCATCTCGACGACCGTTTCGTCGACCTGGTCGAGGAGGGCTTCGACCTCGCCGTGCGCATCTCGCGGCTGGAGAATTCGTCGCTGATCGCGCGGCGGCTGGCGCCGTTCTCGGTGCGCATCTGCGGTGCGCCGGAACTGATCGCCAGGCACGGCATGCCGGCGCATCCGCGTGATCTGGCTCGTGCGCCCTGCATCATCGACACCAATGGCCGCTGGTTGGCCAACTGGCCGTTCCGTGGCGATGACAACGACACCACCAGCGTCGCCGTTTCCGGGCCGATCGAGGTCAACAGTCCGATGGCGGCGCGCGCCGCGGCCGTCGCCGGGCTCGGCTTTTCGGTGCTGCCCGATTTCATCGCCCAGCCCGAGATCATGAGCGGCCGGCTGGTGCCGGTGCTGGACGACCGCATCCTGCAGGGCGGCGGTATCTTCGCCGTCTATCCGCATCGCCGCTACCTGCCGGCCAAGGTGCGCGTCTTCGTCGATTTCCTCGCCCAGTGGTTCAAGGCGCGCGAGGCGGCATGACGCCGCGCCGTCTCGTCGCGGTCCCAATTTCGCCCGTTTTGTCACGACTTTCGGCGCAGTCCACCCGGGAGCAGGAATGATCGCAACCACGTCCCTTCAGCGCATGATCGGCGCGCTGGCCGCGCTGCTTGCGGCAGTTGGTTCGGCGAGTGCGCATCCGCACGTCTTCGCCGAGGCGCGTCTCGACGTCGTGCTCAGCGCCGATCACCAAAGCGTGAAAGCGTTGCGCCACCTTTGGCGGTTCGACGAACTGTTTTCGAGTACGGTGCTGATGCAGTTCGACAAGAATTCCGACCTGAAGCTAGACGATGCGGAACTGAAGGATGTCGCCGACACCATCTTTTCCTCACTGGCCGAATACGACTATTTCCAGCTCGTCACCGTCGACGGCAAGGATGTGCATATGAACGCGCCGTCGCAGGTGATGACCAATTTCGACAACGACCAGTTGATCGTGCTGTTCGAATCCGAGCCGGCGACGCCGATCAAGCTTGCCGGCACCATCGATTTCGGCGTCTACGACCCGACCTTCTATACGGCCATCGACTTCACCGAGGACGCCAACATGGCTGTCGAGGGCCTGCCGTCGACCTGCACGCGCAAGGTGATCCGCCCCGATCCCGACACGGCCATCGCGCAGAACCAGAAGACGCTGACCGAGGCCTTCTTCAACGATCCGACCGGCACCGACATGTCGAAGATTTTTGCAACGAAGCTGGAGCTGACCTGCAAGCCATGAGGGGCAAGCCAAGAGGGCAAGGCCGATGAGGCGGGGAATAGTGCATGCCGGGGTGGCGCTGGCTGCGGCTGCCTTGGCTCTGCATCTGGCGGGCGTCGCCCATGCGCAAAGCTCGCTCGGCATCGGCACCAACGACGCCATGCCGGCCACCACCGGCCTGTTCGCCCACCAGCTTGCCTGGATCAACCTGAAGCAGCAGGAATTCTACCGGGCGCTTGCCGGCGCCATGAAAGCGATGCGGCAGGACGGCTCGAAGCTGTGGGTGCTGATCGGCCTGTCCTTCCTCTACGGCATCTTCCACGCCGCCGGCCCCGGCCACGGCAAGGCGGTCATTTCCTCCTACATGGTGGCCAACGAGGTGGCGCTGAGGCGTGGCATCCTGCTCTCCTTCATCTCCGCCTTCCTGCAGGCGATCACGGCGATCGCGGTGATGCTGCTGGCGTTCTTCGCGCTGCGCGGCACGGCGGTCTCGATGACGGATGCGGCATGGTTCCTGGAGATCGCCAGCTACGTCTTCGTTACCGCCTTCGGCGCCTGGCTTTTGTGGCGAAAGCTTCGCCCGCTGGTGGTACGGCTGTTCGGGACGGCGCCGGCCTACAGCCTGTCGGCGGCCCAGGCCGGGCCGGCGCTTGCCGGCGGGACGACTGCCGGGCGCGGCATGGTCCGCGCGCGGCTGAATCATCCGGACGCCAGCCCGGCCTTGGCATTCGACTGCGGGCAGGATCATGCGCTGGGCACCGTCTGCGCCGATTGCGGCCACAGCCACGCGCCGGACCCGGCGATGCTTTCGGGCGACCGCTTCGACTGGCGCACCGCCTGCTCCGCGGTGGTCGCGGTCGGCATCCGGCCCTGCTCGGGCGCGCTGATCGTGCTGTCCTTCGCCTTCCTCAACGGCCTGTGGACGGGCGGTATCCTTTCGGTGCTCGCCATGTCTGTCGGCACCGCGATCACCGTGGCGATCCTCGCCACGCTGGCGGTAACGGCGAAGGACTGGGCGGTGTGGTTCGCCGGCGACGGTCGCCTCGGCAACCGGGTGCATGCGATCATAGAAATCGGCGGCGCGGCGCTCGTCTTCCTGTTCGGCCTGACGCTTCTGTCGGCCAGCCTGGCGGCGTAGGGGCAGGCTCGACGCCGCATATCGGCATCCCCGTGGTCCAAGCCAGCCGCCCGCCGCGCACATTGCAACCGTCTGGATGAACGGCTACGCCGGCACTGGAAAATGAGCCGGTTAAGCAGATGAAGCGCACCAGCGGTCAAATCCCGAACGGCTCCGGCGGTGCGTCGCCGGTCTGGCAGGGCGTCGCACCTTGACGCCCTTCGTCTTCCTCGCCGTGCTCGCCGCCGCTGCCATGCACGCCACCTGGAACGCTCTGGTTAAGGTACGCAGCGACCGCTTCGCCTCGATCACGCTGACGTCGCTCGGCATGACGCTGTCGGCGGCGCCGGTCCTGCCTTTCGTCGACGTGCCGACGGCCAATGTCTGGCCGTGGATCGTCGCCTCGGTCATCATCCACATCGGCTACCGCCTGTTCCTCATCCGCGCCTACGACCATGGCGATCTCGCCCAGACCTATCCGCTGGCGCGCGGCACCGCGCCGCTGATCACGGCCATCGGCGGCGTCTTCCTGCTGTCGGAAGTGCCGAGCGGCCTGGCGGTGGTCGGCATCCTGCTGCTGTCGCTTGGAACATTGCTGATGTCGCTGCGTGGCGGCGGCCATCTGGCGACGCTTAACCGCGCGGCGGTCGGCTATGCGCTCACCACCTCCTTGTGCATCGCCGGCTATACGCTGGTCGACGGCAGCGGCGTGCGTCTCGCCGCAACTGCGGCAAGCTATGCGGCGTGGCTGTTCGTCTGCGACGGCTTATGCGCCATCGCGATCGGTGTCTTCTATCGCGGCCGCAAATTGCTCGCCGCCACCGCCGCCGAGTGGGGCAGCGGCATCGTCGCCGGCTTCCTGAGCGCGGCGGCCTACGCCATCGCCATGTGGGCGATGACCAGGGCGCCGATCGCCTCGGTCGCCTCGCTGCGCGAAACCTCGATCCTGTTCGCCATGCTGATTTCGGTCCTCGCGCTCGGCGAGAAGATGACCGGCTGGCGGGGGGCGGCGGCGCTGTCGATCGTCGCCGGCGTCATCGCGCTTCGGATGGGATAGAGCCTCCGTCCGGCTGCGCCGCTTCAGACGATACGGTCCTCCGTCGCCGGGTCGAAGAACACGGCCTTGGACAGATTGAAGGCCAGCGGCGCATTCGAGCCGGGCTGGATATGGGCGTCGGCGCGCAGGCGAGCGACCACCGCCTTGCCGCCGAGGTTGGTGACGGCGAAGGTGTCGGAGCCGGCAGGTTCCACCACCTCGATGTGGCAGTCCGCCGTCGCCACCGCCTTGGCGTCGCGGTCGGCGCCTTCCGGATCGGTCAAGGCCTCGGGGCGTACGCCGAACATCACCTTCTTGCCCTGGAAGGCGCCGAGACCGGCCGGCGCATGGGCGATCGGCAGCTTGATCGGCTCGCGCGCCTCCCGCTCCATGACGACCTGCAGGCCCTTGCCGTTCATGGCGACGGTCGCCGGGATCAGGTTCATGGCGGGCGAGCCCATGAAGTCGGCGACGAACATGTTGGCCGGGTTGTTGTAGATTTCGGCCGGGCTGCCGAACTGCTGGAGGATGCCGTCCTTCAGAACGGCGATCTTGGTCGCCAGCGTCATCGCCTCGATCTGGTCGTGGGTGACGTAGACGATGGTGGTTCCCATGCGCTGGTGCAGCCGCTTGATCTCGGTGCGCATGTCGATGCGCAATTTGGCGTCGAGATTGGACAGCGGTTCGTCGAACAGGAAGACCTGCGGCTTGCGCACCAGCGCCCGGCCCATGGCGACGCGCTGGCGCTGGCCGCCGGAAAGCTGGCTCGGCTTGCGGTCGAGCAGGTGGCCGATCTGGAGAAGCTGCGCCACTTCGGCGATGGCCTTGTCTCGCTCCGGCTTCGGCACACCGCGGATTTCCATGCCGAAACCGATGTTCTCGGCCACCGTCATGTTGGGGTAGAGCGCGTAGGACTGGAACACCATGGCGATGTCGCGCTTCGACGGGTGCAGTTCGTTGACGCGCTGGCCGTTGATGCGGATTTCCCCGCCGGTGATCGGCTCCAGCCCTGCAATGGTGTTGAGAAGCGTGGACTTGCCGCAGCCGGAAGGCCCGACCAGCACGAGGAAGCCGCCTTCCTCGATTTCCAGCGAGACGTTTTTCAGGATCTTCGCCGTCCCGTAGGATTTTTGGAGATTGTCGATTTCGAGGAAGGGCATGGGCTCAGCCTTTCACCGCGCCGGCCATCAGGCCACGCACGAAATAGCGTCCGGAGACGATGTAGACGATGAGGGTCGGAAGAGCGGCGAGGATCGCGCCGGCGAAATGGACGTTGTATTCCTTCACGCCGGTGGACGAGTTCACCAGATTGTTCAGCGCCACCGTCAGCGGGATGGAATCGACGCTGGAGAAGGAGGAGCCGAACAGGAAGTCGTTCCAGATGTTGGTAAACTGCCAGATGACGGTGACGACGATGATCGGCCCCGAGGACGGCAACAGGATGCGCCGGAATATCTGGAAGAAGGAGGCGCCGTCGATCTGGGCGGCGCGGACCAGCTCGGTCGGGAACGCCTCGTAGTAGTTGCGGAAGAACAGGGTGGTGAAGCCGAGCCCGTAGATGGCATGGATCAGGATCAGGCCGGGCACCGTGCCGGCCAGATGCAACAGGCCGAGGATACGGGCGGACGGGATCAGCACGATCTGGAAGGGGATGAAACAGGCGAGCAGCATCATGCCGAAGACGATGGTGTCGCCGCGGAAGCGCCATTTGGTCAGCACGTAGCCGTTCAGCGCGCCGAGGATGGTGGAGATCGCCACTGCCGGCACCACCATCATCACCGAATTGAGGAAATAGGGTTTGAGGCCGGTCGGCGAGACGCCGATCTGTGCCGTCGACCACGCCGACAGCCAGGGCGCGATGGTCCACTGATGCGGCAGCGCCAGCATGTTGCCCTGGCGGATCTCGTCCAGCGGCTTCAGCGAGTTCGCCAGCATGACGTAGAGCGGCAGAAGATAATAGACCGCGAAAAGGATGAGGATCGCGTAGATCGCGGCGCGGGCGAAAACGCCGTTGCGGGTGGCGACGTCCTGGGAAGCGGCGCTCATTTCTTCTGTCCCAGTTCCGAATAGAGATAGGGGACGATGATGGCGAAGATCATCATCAGCATGATGATGGCCGAGGCTGCGCCCATGCCCATCTCGTTGCGGCCGAAGGTGAACTTGGTCATGAACAGGGCAGGGGTCCATGTGGCGGTGCCGGGGCCGCCGTCGGTCATGGCGACCACGAGGTCGTAGGACTTGATGGCAAGGTGGGCGAGCACGACGAAGGCGGACAGAAACACCGGCCGCATCAGCGGTATGATGATGCGGCGATAGATGGTGAGCGTCGAGGCGCCGTCGATCTGGGCCGCCTTGATGATCTCGTTGTCGACGCCGCGCAGGCCGGCGAGGAACATCGCCATGACGAAGCCGGACGATTGCCAGATGGCGGCGATGACGATGGTGTAGATGGCCATGTCGCCCTGCTTGATCCAGCGGAAGGAAAAGCTCTCCCAGCCGAGCTCGTGCATGGCATGTTCCAGCCCGATGCCAGGATCGAGGAACCATTTCCAGGCGACGCCGGTGACGATGAAAGAGAGCGCCATCGGATAGAGGTAGATCGGCCGCAGAAGCCCTTCGCCGCGGATTTTCTGGTCGAGGAAGATCGCCAGCGCCAGTCCGATCACCGAGCAGATGACGATGTAGAGAACCGAGAAGATGGCGAGGTTCTTGAGTGAGACGATCCAGTTCGGGTGCCTGAACAGGCGCACATAGTTGTCGAAGCCCACCCAGGTGGAGAAGTCGGGCAGCAGCTTCGAGCCCGAGAAGGAGAGGAAGCCGGTGAAGACGATGAAGCCGTAGACGAAGACGAGGATCAGCGCGAAGCTCGGCGCCAGCACGATTTTCGGCAGGAGTTCCTGCAGCGTCTCCCGCGGCGCGCGGCGGGTCCTTGCAAGGACCGGCGCGATCTCGGCTTGTGTCTGGGTCATGGCCCGGGTTCCTGAAACCTGACGAAAGGCAGCGCTGCCCTCATCCGCCTACTGGCGTTCGTCTCTTGAAAAGCCAAGCAGTTGGCTTTTCGTCCACTTCGCAGACCGCTCCTCACCTCCCCGTGAACGGGAGAAGAGACAAGCGGCAACACTGGTAATCCCCCTCTCCCCGTTCACGGGGAGAGGGTAAGGGTGAGGGGCAGTGCCGGCGTGATCTGCCGAGGCCCCGCTGCTTCGCAACTCTCCGGCGTTCGCCGCCTTCCATCGTGCCGTCGGCACGATGGACTTGCTGCGCAAACTGGTGGCTCACCCCTTGGCCGCGGCCACCGCGTCGACCAGCTCCTTGGCGGCTTCCTTGGAGTCGACGTCGCCGTTGAAGTGGCGCGTCACCACGTCGTAGATGGCGTTCTTGATCGCGGCGGGCACCGCGTAGCCGTGGGCCATCGAGCCGAAGAGCTTGCCGCTGGAGTTGGCCTCGGCCAGGTCCTTGATGCCCTTCTTGCCGCAATCGTCGAAGGCGGTGTCGGGAACGTCGGTGCGCGCCGGCACCGAGCCCTTGACCACGTTGAAGGACGACTGGAAGTCGGGGCTCTCGATGTCGGACGCCATCTGGAGCTGGGCCGCCTTCTTGTCGTCGCCGACCTTGAACATCATGAACATGTCGGAGTTGAAGGTGACGGCGCCCTGGGTGCCGGGGAAGCGGATGCAGACGAAGTCGGTGCCCGGCTTCTGGCCAGCCTTGAGGAACTCGCCCTTGGCCCAGTCGCCCATCATCTGCGCTCCGGCCTTGCCCTGGATGACCATCGCCGAAGCGAGGTTCCAGTCGCGGCCGGAGAAGTCGTCGTCGACATAGGAACGCAGCTTCTTCATGCGGTCGAAGGCCTCGACCATCTTGTCGCCGCCGAGCGCGGCCGGGTCGAGGTCGATGAAGGCGGCCTTGTAGAAGTCGGTGCCTAGCCCCAGGACGACGGCGTCGAAGAGGGTGGCGTCCTGCCAGGCCTGGCCGCCATGGGCGAGCGGCGTGATGCCGTTGGCCTTCATCTTGTCCAGCATGGCGACGAATTCGTCCCAGTTGGTCGGCTCCTTGCCGCCGGCCGCGTCGAGCGCCTTCTTGGAGATCCACACCCAGTTGGTGGAGTGGACGTTGACGGGGGCTGCGATCCATTTGCCGTCGTACTTGGCGAAGTTCTGGAGCGCGGTCGGGATCACCTTGTCCCAGCCTTCCTTGTCGGCCACTTCGCCGAGGTCGCCGACGACGCCCTGCTTGGCCCAATCGGTGATGTCGAAGCCGAGCGCCTGCACGGCCGTCGGCGGATCGCCGGCGGTGACGCGGGCGCGCAACGCCGTCATCGCCTGCTCGCCGCCGCCGCCGGCAACCGGCATGTCCTTCCAGGTGATGCCCTGGCTCTCGAGCTTCTTCTTGAGCACGTCGAGCGCGGCGGCTTCGCCGCCGGACGTCCACCAGTGCAGCACTTCGACCGAACCGCCGGCCGCGAAGCTCGTGGCGGCATAGCCGCCGACGAGGCTGGATGCCAGCATGGTTCCAATGAGCAATTTGCGCAACATGAACTCCTCCCTTGTTGCATTCCTATGGCCGACGGTATCCGTCGGCTACTCCCAACTCAACCGGCCTGCCCAAGCGGCGTGCCAGCCGTGATGAAACCGGATCGTCCTTCCCTCCGCGTCGTCCCTGACCGCCTGCCGGGCCCGCTATTGTCCGGACCGTTCCCCCGAAGGGCATTCCGGACTATCTATTCGCCCGCACCGGCCACGGATGCGCCATGCGGGTGTTCCGGTTCCATACCCCTGCGACGAACCATAGGGCTTGTCGCCAGCGATGTGCAATGTCTTTTCAATCGTTTCAAACGTCAATGCGTGAAAGCGGCTTCGATCGTCGTTTCGCGGACCGCCGCCGTCTGGCCATCGATTCGAACCCGCCCCGGCCTTGCCCGTCGAAAGGTCCTGTCCAGCGGTCGGAGCGGAGTGTGCGCCGATTCCTTGTGAGGTGCGAATCATCTGTGGGATTCGGCTAAAAGTTTAGAGATTGTTTACCGCCGGGTGATTGATCCGAAGCGGCGGGCAAACCCCGATCCACCTGGAAAATCCGATGAGACACCGCACGGCGCGCGCCGACGAGATATCGCCCGTCCACCTCTATCTTGCCGCACGATCGGGGGACGAGATCGACATGCCCTGCCGGGATGTCGAGGACGCCCTTGTCGCCGTCGAGCGACTGGACGGGTCGGACAAGCGCGTGGTGGCGATTTCGGTGCAGGGCTATCGCATCGAACCGGACGAGTTCGCGGTGCTGCGCCAGTCGTTGCGGCACCTCTTCCACCCGGCAGTGCAGGCATAAACCGCAAGGCCTCGGCCGTACCAGGTTCGATGAACCTGCCGAGACCTCCGGATTCCGCTCGAAATGAACGGACCGTCGCAACGATTTCAGAGGGTTGGATGGTGGGCGTACCAAGGATCGAACTTGGGACCCCTACGATGTCAACGTAGTGCTCTCCCGCTGAGCTATACGCCCATCCAAGGCCGCGCATACACCACTTTTGCCCCGGCGCGTCAATAGCGGCATGGCGAAAAGATCGGGCTATTCGCAGGGCCGGAATCGCTGGCCCCGCGATACGGCGGACAAGGGCAGGTATGCCCCGGCCGCGGTCCCGTCTCAGGCTGCCTGCAGCATCTTCTCGACCTCGTTGACGAGGTCGCGCAGGTGGAACGGCTTCGACAGCACCTTGGCGTCCTTCGGTGCCTTCGAATCGGGGTTGAGGGCGACGGCGGCAAAGCCGGTGATGAACATCACCTTCAGGTCGGGATCGATCTCGGTGGCGCGGCGGGCCAGTTCGATGCCGTCCATCTCGGGCATGACGATGTCGGTCAAGAGCAGCGAGAAGGGTTCTTCGCGCAGGCGCTCGTAGGCGCTGGCGCCATTGTCGAAATCGCTGACCTGGTAGCCGGCGCGCTCAAGCGCCTTGACCAGGAAGCGGCGCATATCATCGTCGTCTTCCGCCAGAAGGATGCGTGCCATGTCGATTGCCGTCCGAATCACTCAGCGGGATCCTGGAACGCGATCCCGTTAACCATCCTGTATATGAGGTGGCGAGGGTAAACATCAAGTGAATGATGCCGCCGCTGAACCTTCGTACAAAGCGCCGCAAGCCGTTGAAAAGCTGGACAGGTGGGCGCCGAGGTGGCAGGCTTTGCCGATGATGTTGCGGTGCTTGCCAGCAGGTTGGAATTGACGACGGTCGCCGAGGATTTTTCGGGCGTCGCGCCCTTCGAGGTCCGCATGGGCGCCGAACAGCGCGTTCCCTTCGTCTTCTCCTCGCCCCACAGCGGTCGTTTCTATCCCGAGCGTTTCCTGGCCATGGCAAGGCTCGACAGCACCGCCATCCGCCGGTCCGAGGATTGCTACGTGGACGAGCTTTTCGGCGCGGTCGTGGCCCTCGGCGCGCCGTTGCTGGCGGCGAATTTTCCGCGCGCCTATCTCGACGTCAACCGCGAGCCGTGGGAACTCGACCCGCGCATGTTCGCCGAACCGGTGCCGTCCTATTGCAACATCCGCTCCGCCAGGGTCGCCGGCGGGCTGGGCACGGTGCCGCGGCTGGTCGGCGAGGGGCTCGACATCTATGCCGGGCGGCTGCCGCTGGCGGAAGCCGTGGCGCGCATCGAGACGGTCTACAAGCCCTATCACGAGACGCTGAAGCGGCTGATCGCGCGCACCCATGCCGGCTTCGGCTATGCGGTGCTGATCGACTGTCATTCCATGCCGGCCAGCGTGCGCGTCGGCGACAGCGGCTTCAGGCCGGATTTCATCGTCGGCGACCGCTTCGGCACGGCGGCGTCCGCGGCGCTGACGGAGCGGGCGATCTCGCTGCTGTCGGCCATGGGCTACACCGTGGCGCACAACAAGCCCTATGCCGGCGGCTTCATCACCGAGCACTACGGCCGGCCGGCGCGGCGGCTGCATGCCCTGCAGGTCGAGGTCAATCGCGGGCTCTATATGAACGAACGCACGCTGCAGAAGACGATCGGCTTCCCCGCGCTGGCCGAGGATCTGGCGCGCTTTTCGGCTGACCTCATGGCGATGCCGGACCATCATTTCCTCGATCTGCCGCTGGCGGCCGAATAGTTTGCGCGCGGCACTGCGGCGCGTGACATTCCTATCGCGCTTTTGCTATGCAGCGATGGCCGCGCCGGATCGCGCGGGCGGAGGAGGGCGTCTTGGACATCTCGACCGATTTCTTGCGGCGCATCGCTGCTGCCGCCGCCGCTGAGACCCTGCCGCGGTTCCGCAGGCAGGGCGCGGTCGCAAACAAGGAAGCGGCCGGCTTCGACCCGGTCACCGAGGCGGACCAGCAGACCGAACTGGCGATCCGGGCGCTGATTGCGGCGGAGTTCCCCGACCACGGCATCCTCGGCGAGGAGCACGGCAGCCAGAACCTCGCCAGCCGGCATGTCTGGGTGATCGATCCGATCGACGGCACGCGCGCCTTCATCTCCGGCCTGCCGACATGGGGCACGCTGGTCGGGCTCACCACCGACGGCGAGGCGGTGGCGGGCATGATGGCGCAGCCCTTCACCGGCGAGCTGTTCTACGCCAACGGGTCCGGCGCGCACTATGAAGGCCCCGGCGGACCGCGCCGGTTGCAGACGCGCAAGACGACCCGCATCGAGGAAGCGACGCTGTTCACCACCACGCCGGCCCTGTTCAAGGACGAGGCGCGCGGCCGCTACAACCGTTTCGAGCAGACGGTGCGGCTGGCGCGCTACGGCACCGATTGCTACGCCTTTGCCATGCTGGCGGCCGGCAGCGTCGATATCGTCACCGAGCCCGGCTTGAAACCCTACGACATCGTGGCGCTCATCCCGATCATCGAGAAGGCGGGCGGCATCGTCACCACCTTCGATGGCGGCCCGGCCGAGAACGGCGGCGACATCGTCGCCGCCGCCACGCCGGAACTGCACGAAGCGGCGATGGCTGCGCTGAGGGGATAGTGTCTCAGCCTTCCGCGTCGGACGTCGAGGCTTGCTGGGCACCATCCTCGGTGCCGGGAATGAAGGCGTCGAAGGCGGCGAGGAACTGTTCGCGGTAGAGGTCGGCTTCCTGCAGGATCTCGTGGCGGGCGCCGTCGATCATCAGGAACGAACCCAGCCGCAGGTACCGGGCGTAGGCTTCCACCGCCCGGGTGGACACCACCTCGTCGGCGCCGGCGCCAACGATCAGCGTCGGTACCTGGAAGCGGCCCATAAAGTCTTGCGCGCTGACGGCTTCGGCGGCGATCGCCGCCGCCCGCAGCCAGCGCACGGTCGGGCCGCCCAGCGCGAGTTCGGGATATGTCTCGTAAAGCAGGGTGTTGCGCCGGTAGCGGACGGGATCGGTGGTCAGCTTGTTGACGGCGAAAGGCGTGGATTCCTTCGGCCGTGGCCCCCACGCGGCATACATGCGGCCGAAGCCGAGAAAGGTCAGCAAGGTGGTGACGCGCCGCACCCAGCGCATCGACACCTTCTGGCCGGGCAGGGCAAGAAAGGGCGCGATCAGCACCATGCGGCGGACGCGGTTGGTCATGAAGGGGGCGGCGAGCAGCGCCACCGTGGCGCCGGCCGAATGGGCAAGGATATAATAGGGGCCGCGGCAATCGGGCAGCACGACTTCCGCGAAGAATTGCTCGAGGTCGGCCGTATAGGCGGAAAAGCTCTTGACGTAGCCACGCTGCGGGTTGGAGAGCAGCCGGTCGGAGCCGCCCTGTCCGCGCCAGTCTAGGACGGCACTGCCGAGGCCGTGGCCGGCAAGGTCGCGGATCGTCTCGAAATATTTCTCGATGCACTCGTTGCGGCCGGTAAGAATGACGACCGTGCCTTTCATAGGCCGACCGGTAGCGGCGAAGCGGGCGTAGCGAACGCGGCGCCCGTCGCGGGCGGTAAAGAAGCCGCCCTCGGCATTCTCGGGCCGGGGATTGCCGGGGATGTCGTGGAACAGATCGTCCGTCATTCGGCGTTTTGGGGGCGGCGTTTCGAGAGGCGGCGCTTCGGCTGATGTGAGGTTGCCTGCGGGAGGGTCACACGGTGATAGAAGCAAATGCGCCAGAATGCAAAGACGACAAGTCTCCTGACGCAGCCGCAAGATAACGGCCGGGAGCCGCCAAAGCGGACTCCCGGCCTTCGTCGATCCGGGAGGAAGGGACGTTACACCCGGCTCGATCTCGTCGCGACCCATTTCGGCCGCTGAACTGTTGAGCTGATCCTAGCGACGGTCACCTGAACGTGATCCGAAGGTTCGGTTCATCCGGCGTTCATCAAGCAGGGGCGTGCCGCGGGCGCAAAAACAGTCTTGAAATGCCGAAAAAACACTCCCACCTAACCAGTGCGGCCGCCGATAGCGGGGCCGCTGGTCCGTCCGGAACGCCATCAGGGTTGTCGCCCAAGGGTTTCATCAGGGCCATCACGCAAACCATGTTGCTCAAAGGAGAACACATCATGCGTCATGTCGATTTTTCCCCTCTCTACCGCTCGACCGTCGGTTTCGACCGGCTGTTCACGATGCTGGATTCGCTGGCCCAGCCCGAGGGCGGCCAGACCTATCCGCCCTACAACATCGAGAAGACCGGCGAGAACGCCTATCGCATCTCGGTCGCGGTGGCCGGCTTCTCGGACGACGAGATCTCGATCGAAGCCCATCGCAACGTGCTGACCATCAAGGGTGAGCGCAAGGAAGAGAGCGACGAGGACGGCAAGGAGCTGCTTTACCGCGGCATCGCCGCGCGCGCCTTCGAGCGCCGTTTCCAGCTCGCCGACCATGTCGATGTCGAGGGCGCCGCGCTGAAGAACGGCCTTCTGTTCGTCGACCTCAAGCGCAACATTCCCGAGGAACTGAAGCCGCGCAAGATCGCGATTTCGGCGGCTCCGGCGAAAACCAAGCAGATCGAGGCCAAGGCCGCGAACTGACGCGTCTCATCCTCCCGTGAGACGAAGGCGGCGTGGGGCAACCCGCGCCGCCTTTTTTGTCGCGGCCTATGCGACGAAGCCGGCGAAGCGCTCGATGTCTTCGGCCGTGGTGGCGAAGGAGGTAACGAAGCGATAGAGCATCTCGTCCGCTTCGACGGTCAGGCCCTGCGGTACGGCCCAATCGTAGAAGACCGCGCCGGCTTCCTCGAGCCGTTTGGCGTTCGTCTTCTTCAGGATAACGAAAACCTCGTTGGCTTCCGGCCGCCATGCCAGCCGTGCCGTTTTCGATTGCTCGACCGCCGCGGCCAGCCTGGCGGCCATCGCGTTGGAATGACGGGCCGTCTCCAGCCACAAGCCGTCGCGGAAATAGGCGTCGAACTGGGCGGCGATGAAGCGCGACTTGGAAAAGAGCTGGGCGGCGCGCTTTCGCAGGAAGGACAGTTCCCGGGCGCGGTCGAGATCGAACAGGACGACCGCCTCGGCGCACCAGCAGCCGTTCTTGGTGCCGCCGAAGGAAAGCACGTCGACGCCGCGCTTCCAGGTCATCTCGGCCGGCGAGGCATCCAGCGCCACCAAGGCGTTGGCGAAGCGGGCGCCGTCCATATGCAGCGGCAGCTTGTGGCGCTTGGCCAGGGCCGAGATCGCGGCGATCTGGTCGAGGCCGTAGATGGTGCCGACCTCCGTCGACTGGGTGATCGACACCGCGATCGGGCGTCCGGTGTGGACGACTTCCGGAGCGAGGCGGTCGAGCGCCCTTTCCAGTTCCGCCGGATCGATGCGGCCCGAAGCGCCGTCGACGCCATGCAGCCGCCCGCCGCCGGAAAGATATTCGAATGCCCCGCATTCGTCAGCGATCAGATGCGCCTCGCGATGGGTGAGCGCGATGCCGCCGGATTTGTTGTAGGCGGTCAGCGACAGCGCGTTGGCCGCCGTTCCCGTGGAAACAAAGAATACGGCCACCTCGCGCTCGAAGATTTCAGAAAACCGAGTGGTGACGGCCTTGTCGAGCGCACCGTCGCTATAGGCGGCCGAATAGCCGCCGGCGTTGGCGGAAAGGCCGGCGGCGATGGCGGGATGGGCGCCGGCCCAGTTGTCGGATGCGAAGAACATGCGGGATCCGTGATTGCGTTGGTGAAGGGACGCCGGACCATGGCGCTTCCTGCACAAACCGCAAGGGCCAGACGGGGCGAAAATTGCGACACCGCCAGATGCCTGCCATCGGGCAAGATTTCGCCATACCGGCGATGCGAGCAATTTTATTTCGCGCGCGGTCGCGTTTTTTGATGAATCGGTCTTGTGTGGCCCTGCGATTTCTGCAATATCGATATAGGACAGTAATGCTGTCTTATTTAATCGCGCCCAGCCGGCCAAGATGAGCTATCATCGCGGTGCGGGGTGTGGCGCGACGTGCGGATCGCACTCTTCTCCCGGCCGAAGGCCAGCGGGATGTTCGGTGGTCCGCTCGAAGGACCGTGGTCAGTAACCTGAGCAGGTGTCGCGCTGCGACTTTGGGGGAAGAGAACCTTCCTGGCGCAGTTGGCGGCCGGCCAAACGAGGATGAAGAATATGACGGCGTTCACGCTCCCTGCGACAGACGGCCCCGCCGCGCAGAAGCGAGCGGCGACCGTCAAAACGACCGCCAGCGGCGGTGCGCTGCCCGGCCTGCCGGCAGCCCAGGGCCTCTACGACCCGCGCAACGAACACGACGCCTGCGGCGTCGGCTTCATCGCTCAGATGAAGGGCGTGAAGTCGCATAGAATAGTCGAAGACGGTCTGGCAATGCTGGAGAACCTGACGCATCGCGGCGCCGTCGGCGCCGATCCGCTGATGGGCGACGGCGCCGGCCTTCTGGTGCAGGTTCCCGACCGCTTCTTCCGCGAGGAGATGGCAAAGCAGGGCATCGAATTGCCGCCGCCCGGCCAATACGGCGTCGGCCACTGGTTCATGCCGCAGGATGCGGCGTTGCGTGCCCATATCGACGAGATCATCCGCGAATCGGCCGCTTCGGAGGGCCTGCCGCTGATCGGCTTCCGCGACGTGCCGGTCGACAATTCCTCGTTGTCGAAGGCGCCGGATATCGCCGCCGCCGAGCCGTTCCACCGGCAGGTGTTCATCGGCCGCACCGCCGACATTGACGACGACGAAGAGTACGAAGCCCGGCTCTACCTGCTGCGCAAGGTCATTTCCGGCCGCATCTATGCCGAGAACGACAACAAGGACGTCGGCGCCTATTGCGTGTCGCTGTCGGCGCGCACCATCGTCTACAAGGGCATGTTCCTCGCCTATCAGGTCGGCGCCTACTACAAGGACCTCGCCGATCCGCGCTTCGAGACGGCGCTGGTGCTGGTCCACCAGCGCTTTTCCACCAACACCTTTCCGTCGTGGAAGCTGGCGCATCCCTACCGCATGGTCGCCCATAACGGCGAGATCAACACGGTGCGCGGCAACAACAACTGGATGGCGGCGCGCCAGGCCTCGGTCGATTCGGAACTGTTCGGCAACAACATCTCCAAGCTGTGGCCGATCTCCTACGAGGGGCAGTCCGACACGGCCTGCTTCGACAACGCGCTCGAATTCCTGTTCCAGGGCGGCTACACGTTGGCCCACGCCATGATGATGCTGATCCCGGAAGCGTGGGCCGGCAACAAGCTCATGGACGAGGATCGCAAGGCCTTCTACGAATACCATGCAGCACTGATGGAGCCGTGGGACGGGCCGGCGGCGGTGTGCTTCACCGACGGCCGCCAGATCGGCGCCACCCTCGACCGCAACGGCCTGCGCCCAGCGCGCTACATCGTCACCGACGACGACCGCGTCATCCTCGCCTCCGAGGCCGGCGCGCTGCCGGTCGAGGAAAAGCACATCGTCGCCAAGTGGCGCCTGCAGCCGGGCAAGATGCTGCTCATCGACCTCGGCAAGGGCCGCATCATCTCCGACGAGGAGATCAAGGCCGAGATCGCCGGCAAGCACCCCTACAGGAAGTGGCTCGCCAACACCCAGCTTATCCTGGAGGACCTGAACCCCGTGGAGGCGCGCGCGCTGCGCAAGGACGTGACGCTGCTCGACCGTCAGCAGGCCTTCGGCTACACGCAGGAAGACCTGAAGCTCTTGATGTCGCCCATGGCGACCACCGGCCAGGAGGCGGTCGGCTCGATGGGCACCGACACGCCGATCTCGGCGATGTCGGACCAGACGAAGCTGCTCTATACCTATTTCAAGCAGAACTTCGCGCAGGTGACCAACCCGCCGATCGACCCGATCCGCGAGGAACTGGTGATGAGCCTGGTCTCCTTCATCGGGCCGCGGCCGAACATCTTCGACCTCGTCGGCTCCTCGCGCCGCAAGCGGCTGGAGGTGCGCCAGCCGATCCTCACCAATGCCGATCTCGAGAAGATCCGTTCTATCGGCCACACCGAGGAACGCTTCGACACCAAGACCATCGACATCACCTATGCCGCGACCGAGGGCGCGGAAGGCATGCCTGCGGCGATCGAGCGGCTGTGCGAGCGGGCCGAGGCTGCGGTGGCCGGCGGCTACAACATCATCATCCTGTCCGACCGCCAGATCGGGCCGGACCGCATCGACATCCCGACGCTGCTGGCGACGGCGGCCGTGCATCATCACCTGATCCGCAAGGGATTGCGCACGGCAGTCGGGCTTGTGGTGGAATCGGGCGAGCCGCGCGAGGTGCATCATTTCTGCTGCCTCGCCGGCTATGGCGCGGAGGCGATCAATCCTTATCTCGCCTTCGACACGCTGATCGACATGCACCGGCGCGGCGACTTCCCGCCCGAGGTGGACGCATCGGAAGTGGTGACCCGCTACATCAAGTCGATCGGCAAGGGCATCCTCAAGGTCATGTCCAAGATGGGCATTTCGACCTACCAGTCCTATTGCGGCGCGCAGATCTTCGATGCCGTCGGGCTGAAGTCGGAATTCGTCGACAAGTATTTCACCGGCACCGCCACGCTGATCGAAGGCGTCGGGCTCGAGCAGCTTGCCACTGAGACGGTGCAGCGCCACCACCGCGCCTTCGGCAACGACCCGGTGCTGGCGGGCAGCCTCGATGTCGGCGGCGAATATATGTTCCGCATGCGTGGCGAGGCGCATATGTGGTCGCCGGATGCGGTCGCCACCCTGCAGCATGCCGTGCGCAAGGGCTCATGGGCGACGTTCAAGGAATACTCCGCCCAGATCGACGACGAGACGGCGCGCGCACAGACCATTCGCGGCCTGTTCAAGCTCAAGCTGGCGGGGGAGACCGGCCGCCAGCCGGTCGCGCTCGAAAAGGTCATGCCGGCGGCCGAGATCGTCAGGCGCTTCTCCACCGGCGCCATGTCGTTCGGATCGATTTCACGCGAGGCGCACACGACGCTGGCGCGCGCCATGAACGCCATCGGCGGCAAGTCCAACACCGGCGAGGGCGGCGAGGAGCCGGACCGCTACCTGCCGCTGCCGGGCGGTGGGCCGAATCCGGAGCGTTCGGCCATCAAGCAGGTGGCGTCGGGCCGCTTCGGCGTGACGGCGGAATACCTCGTCAATTCCGACATGATGCAGATCAAGGTGGCCCAGGGCGCGAAGCCCGGCGAGGGCGGCCAGTTGCCCGGCCACAAGGTCGACGCCACCATCGCCAAGACGCGGCATTCGACGCCGGGCGTGGGCCTGATCTCGCCGCCGCCGCACCACGACATCTATTCGATCGAGGACCTGGCGCAGCTCATCTACGACCTGAAGAACGTCAACCCGGAAGGCGACGTGTCGGTCAAGCTGGTGTCGGAGGTGGGCGTCGGCACGGTTGCCGCCGGCGTCGCCAAGGCGCGCGCCGACCACATCACCATTTCCGGCTACGATGGCGGCACCGGCGCATCGCCGCTCACCTCGCTCAAGCACGCCGGCTCGCCGTGGGAGATGGGCTTGGCCGAGACGCACCAGACGCTGGTGCTGAACGGGTTGCGGTCGCGCGTCGCCCTGCAGGTGGACGGCGGGTTGCGCACCGGCCGCGACGTGGTGATCGGCGCGCTGCTCGGCGCCGACGAGTTCGGCTTCTCGACCGCGCCGCTGATCGCGGCCGGCTGCATCATGATGCGCAAGTGCCATCTGAATACCTGTCCGGTGGGCGTGGCGACGCAGGACCCGGTGCTGCGCAAGCGCTTCAAGGGTCAGCCCGAGCACGTCATCAACTTCTTCTTCTACGTGGCGGAGGAGGTGCGCGAGCTTTTGGCAGCGATGGGCTTCACCCATCTCGACCAGATCGTCGGCAACACCGATCTCCTGGAAAAACGCGCCGTCATCGAGCACTGGAAGGCCAAGGGCCTCGACTTCTCCAAACTATTCTACAAGCCCGACGCGCCGCCGCAGGCGACGCACTGGACCGAGCGGCAGAAGCACCCCATCGACGACGTGCTCGACCGCACGCTGATCGAGCAGGCGAAGCCCGCGCTTGAAGCGCGCCAGCCCGTCGAGATCGAGGTGCCGATCCGCAACGTCGACCGTTCGACCGGGGCGATGCTGGCCGGCGAGGTCGCCAAGCGCTTCCGCCACAAGGGCCTGCGTGAAGATACCATCAAGGTGAAGCTGACCGGCACGGCCGGGCAATCCTTCGGCGCTTTCCTGACGCGCGGCGTCTCCTTCGATCTGGTGGGGGCTGCCAACGACTACGTTGCCAAGGGTCTGTCGGGCGGGCGCATCGTCATCAGGCCGCCGGAGGAAGCGAAGATCGTCGCCGAGAACTCCATCATCGTCGGCAACACCGTGCTTTACGGCGCCATCGAGGGCGAGTGCTATTTCCGCGGCGTCGCCGGCGAACGGTTTGCAGTGCGCAATTCCGGTGCGGTGGCGGTGGTAGAAGGCGTCGGCGATCATGGCTGCGAATACATGACCGGCGGCATCGTCGTCGTCATCGGCCAGACCGGGCGCAACTTCGCCGCCGGCATGTCGGGCGGCGTCGCCTATGTGCTGGACGAGGCGGGCGACTTCGCCAAGCGCTGCAACATGGCCATGGTCGAACTGGAGCCGGTTCCGGAAGAAGACGACCTGATGGAGAAGCTTCTGCATCACGGCGGCGACATCGACCACAAGGGCCGTGTCGACGTCTCCGACGACATGACCAGCCATGACGAGGAGCGGCTCTACCAACTCATCTCCAACCATGTGCATTTCACGGGCTCGACCAGGGGCAAGGAGATCCTCGACGACTGGGCGATCTACCGGCCGAAATTCCGCAAGGTGATGCCGGTCGAGTATCGCCGGGCGCTACAGGAGATGGAGCGCGCGCGCATGAGCGTGGCGGCGGAGTAGGCTTCCTTGAACGGCGAGAAGGTTTGGCATATGTTCTGGCATATGCTAAATGGAGGCGCGCATGAATGCTCATGACAAGGACGTTCGCACGGCGAGCCTGTTTCGCAACGGGCGTAGCCAGGCCGTGAGAATACCGAAGGAGTTCGAATTTGAAGGAGACGAGGTTCTTATCAGTCGCGACGATACGGGCAAGCTGACGATTGAGCCGGTCAGGAAGAAGCCGACGCTGCTGGAAGTGCTGGCGACGCTGGAGCCTCTGGCGCCGGAAGACCGATTCCCGGAAATCGATGACAGCGACCTGCTGCCGTTGGACGACGTGAAGCTGTGACGCTTTATCTGTTGGACACGAACGCAGTGTCGAACCTGGCGGATGAGCCGGCCGGACCGATTGCTCGGCATATCGGCAAGGTCGGGCCAGAAAACGTTGCCACCAGCATCATTGTCAACGGGGAGATCGAATTCGGGCTGGAGTTGAAGCAAAGCAAGCGACTCAGGGCTCAGATGGAGCAAGTGTTTTCGGTCTTGCCGATCTTGCCCTTTGAGTACCCGGCGGATCGCCACTACGGGGCTTTACGGGCAGAGCTCAAGCGACGAGGCCGTCCGATCGGACCGAACGACCTGCTGATCGCAGCACATGCATTGGCTTTGGACGCCACTCTCGTTACGGCGAATGTCGGGGAGTTTTCCCGCGTCCCGGGCCTCAAGATCGAGAACTGGCTGCGGTCGCAGCCTTGAACGAATACCAGGTTGGAACGAACATGGGCAAGGTAACAGGTTTTCTCGAGATCGACCGGCAGGTGCCGAAGTACCAGCCGGCTTCAGACCGCATCCGTCATTTCCGCGAATTCACCTTGCCGATGTCGGACAAGGAAGTGGAAAAGCAGGCGGCGCGCTGCATGGACTGCGGCGTGCCTTATTGCCATGGGCCGACCGGCTGCCCGGTGCATAACCAGATTCCGGACTGGAACGACCTCGTCTACAACGGCAACTGGGACGCGGCGATCCGCAACCTGCACTCGACCAACAATTTCCCCGAATTCACCGGCCGCATCTGCCCCGCGCCGTGCGAGGAAGCCTGCACGCTGAACCTCGAGGACATCCCCGTCGCCATCAAGACGGTGGAGCAGGCGCTGGCCGACAAGGCCTACGAGACCGGCTACATCCGCCCCTATCCGCCGCAGGTGAAGACCGGCAAGCGGGTTGCCATTATCGGCTCCGGCCCGGCCGGCATGGCGGCGGCGCAGCAGCTCGGCCGCGCCGGCCACGAGGTGCATGTCTACGAGCGCGAGAGCCGGCCCGGCGGGCTGATGCGCTACGGCATTCCCGACTTCAAGATCGAGAAGCACTACATCGACCGGCGCGTCGAACAGATGCAGGGCGAGGGCGTCACCTTCTTCTGCGGCGTCAATGTCGGCGTCGACAGGAAGGTCGACGAACTTCTGGCTGAGTACGACGCCGTTCTTTATTGCGGCGGCTCCGAAACGCCGCGCCCGGCCGGCATTCCCGGCGACGATCTCGAAGGCGTGCACGATGCCATGCCCTATCTGGTCCAGCAGAACAAGCGCGTCGGCGGCGAGGACATTGCGTCCGTCGCATGGCCGGCAGCACCCATCCTTGCCGGCGGCCAGCATGTCGTCGTCGTCGGCGGCGGCGACACCGCTTCCGACTGCGTCGGCACCGCCTTCCGCCAGGGTGCGGTGCGCGTGACCCAGCTCGATATCCGCCCGCAGCCGCCCGAGAGGGAGGACAAGCTGACGGTCTGGCCCTATTGGGCGACCAAGATGCGCACGTCCTCCAGCCAGGCCGAGGGCGCGGAACGTGAGTTCCAGGTGGCGACGCTGGAGTTCATCGGCGAGGAGGGACAGTTGACCGGCGTGAAGTGCTGCGAGGTCGACGAGAAGCGCAAGCCCGTTCCCGGCACCGAGTTCGTCATCCGCGCCGATCTCGCTTTCATCGCCATCGGTTTCGCCGGCCCGCTGGAAGGCGGGTTGGTCAAGGAACTGGATGGCAGGATGGATATCGCCACCGACGCACGCCGGTCGCGCAACGTGGCGGCGAACGACCGCGACTATCGCACCAGCGTGGACGGGCTGTGGGCCGCCGGCGACGTGCGGCGCGGCCAGTCGCTCGTCGTCTGGGCGATCCGCGAAGGCCGTCAGGCGGCGCGGGCCATCGACGAGGCCTTGATGGGCTCCACCCTTCTGCCGCGTTGAGCGCCTGTCCCGACTGGACGGCTTACAGCGGACTCCAGATCGGCGGACCGGGCCTTACGGCGTGATCGCCGTCGTCTTGTCGCCGGCGGTCGCGGCGGTTGCCGGTTGCGCCTTCGGAGGCCAGGAGAAATCGTCGGCGCGGCCGGGCGACGCCTCCGACGCCACGCCTTCGACGAGCAGCTTTTCGCCGGGCAGTTTCTCGCCGGGCGCCTGCGTGGCTGGCGGGGCCGCCGGCGCGGCGCCGAGCAGTTCACCGCCTCCATCCAGCGCCGGATCGCTGAGGAGCATGGGCGGCGTTCGGTTCACGGCGGCCGGGGCCGCCGGCGGCATCGGGCCGGTGACCGCCGGCTGGCCGGCCGGCGCGGACAACGTGCCGGTGCCCGAGGGGTCGCCCAATCCGAGAATCTTGAGCAACGGCTTTTCGGCGTAGAAGGCGATCTTCGCCTTGCCGGCGCGCGTCATGTTGATGCCGTCGTCGGAGCGCAGGCGCACCGGCTGGCCGTTGATGTCGGGACCGGTCGAAACGAAGGCGCCGTTCTCGTCGACGAACCCGTCCCAGATGTCGACGAATTCGCCGCCCGCCTTCTCGGCGACGGAGCGGTAGATGTCGTTGAAGGCCAGCATGTCCGACGTCATCTTGCTGATCTTGAAGGACGGCATGCCGACCCACAGGAACGGTACCTTGCCGGCCTTGACGCCCGTGGCGAGGGCTTCGGCGCGCTGTTCGTACTGTTTGGTCCAGGCATCGCTGCGCGGCTGCTCGCGGTTGTCGCCGACCTGCATCGACTGCCGGTCGTTGGAGCCGAGCATGACGACGACCGCCACGGGCTTCTCGGTTTCCAGCACGTCCTTGATCGAGGCCGGCCAGTCGTAGAAGTCGTCGCGCACCAGGCCGGACGAGCCCTTGGCGCGATCGGCGATGCGGATGGAAGGGTTCTCGGCGAAAACCGTCTCCAGTCCTTCGGCGAGGCCGCTGGCCATGAAGTCACCGATCACCAGGACAGTGCGGGCGTTCGGCGCCTTCTCGACGACCGGTATTTCAGGCTCGGCCTTGCGCGTCACCGGCTTGGATCGCGTCTTCTTCTTCGGCTTCTGGATTTCGACCGGCGGTTCGATGCGCTCGCGCCGGCGCGGGAACAGGAGATCGCGCAGCGACCAGCCCTGATCCTGGGCCAGAACCGGTGTCTGCGCGGCGGCAAGGACGGCTGCCGCAAGCACGGCGACGGCGACGAGCATGAGCGACACATGCCGCAGAACCCCGCCGATGCGCCTTGCCGAGATCAAGCATCCGCTCCATGGCTCGGGCCTGCCTCGTGTGGCGGGCCATCCTTGTCTGCTACTTCTTGCGCAGCCATTTCAGCACTTCCATGCTGGGGTAACCGGTCTGGGTCAAGCCCATCTGCGCCTGGAAGGACATGATGGCGGCCTTCGAGCCGCTGCCGATCTTGCCGTCGAACTTGCCGTCGTAGAGACCGTGCTGGGAAAGCCGCTGCTGCAATTCCTGCTTTTCCTCGAAGCTGAGCTTGGTGAACGGCCGGTTCCAGTCGCGCACCAGCCCGCCATAACCGGCGATCTCGTCGGCAAGAAGGCCGACGGCCAGGGCATACTTGTCGGAGTTGTTGTAGCGCTTGATGACCGAGAAGTTCTTGATGACCAGGAAGGCCGGCCCCTCGCGGCCGCCGGGCAGTTTCAGTTCCGCCCTGTCGGACGTGTTCCTGAACGGCTTGCCGTTGGCGCGGGTGAAGCCGAGCTGCTGCCATTTGGCGATCGACATCGAGCCTGCGGGAAATTTCCCGCCTCCCGGCAAGGTCACTTCATAGCCCCAGGTGCGCCCCGCCTGCCAGCCGTTCCTGCGCAGGAGGTTGGCGGCTGTGGCGAGCGCGTCGGGGATCGAATTCCAGATGTCGCGCCTGCCGTTGCCGTCCATGTCGACGCCATAGGCCTGGTAGCTGGTGGGGATGAACTGGGTGTGGCCCATGGCGCCCGCCCACGAGCCTTGCAGGTGGCTCTCGTCGATGTCGCCGGTCTGCAGGATCTTCAAGGCGGCGACGAGCTGTGTGCGGGCATATTTGGCGCGCTTCTTGTCGGCATAGGCCAGCGTCGCCAGCGAGCGCACCACCGAGCGCATGACGTCGTCGCGCTTGAGGATCTCGCCATAGTTGGATTCCATCGACCAGATGGCCAGCAGCGTGTAGCGGTCGACGCCGTAGCGGCTTTCGATGCGATCCAGCCACGGCTTCCACTTCGCCGCCATGGCGCGGCCGGTAGCGATCGACTCGTCGTGGACGCGATTGTCGAAATAGTCCCAGGCCGGCGCCTTGAATTCGGGCTGCGTGCGGGCCTTCTCGATCACTTCCGGATCGGGGTCGCTGATGCCGCGGAAAGCGCGGTCGTAGATGGCGCCGGACACGCCGCTGGAGACGGCGGTGGCACGGAAGCTGGCGACCCAGTG
This sequence comes from Mesorhizobium sp. 8, assembly GCF_006351905.1. Classification (NCBI taxonomy): domain Bacteria; kingdom Pseudomonadati; phylum Pseudomonadota; class Alphaproteobacteria; order Hyphomicrobiales; family Phyllobacteriaceae; genus Mesorhizobium; species Mesorhizobium sp. 8. The sequence continues at coordinate 1,901,335 of NZ_CP040914.1, read as the reverse complement.
GCGGAAGCCGGCGTCGGCGAAGGCCGGGCTTGCGGGCAGCAAGAGCGCCACCGAGAGGCCGGCGGCCGCAAACAGCCCGGCCATGCGGCTGGTGACGGTGCGAACGGTCATCTTTTCCTCCTTACATCGTCGCAGGAAGGTCATTCATCGCCGAACCCGGTTAGGAATTGGTTTACCATGCGCCGCCCTGGGAACGAAAAAGCAACTTGAAGCTTGTAGGTTTCGCTCGCGCCGGATTTCGATACACCTCGATTCCGGCGTCAAAATGTCCCACTATGGGGTGGCTGCGCACCATCCAATGGAAAGTCGCATCATGAGAAAAGTTCGCAAGGCAGTCTTCCCGGTCGCCGGCCTCGGCACACGCTTCCTTCCCGCCACCAAGGCGATCCCGAAGGAGATGCTGACGGTCGTCGACAAGCCCGTCATCCAGTATGTGGTGGACGAGGCTCGCGAAGCCGGCATCGAGCATTTCATCTTCGTCACCGGCCGCAACAAGGCCGTCATCGAAGACCATTTCGACGTCCAGTTCGAGCTCTACGACACGCTGGCGCAGCGCGGGAAGGGCGACCAGCTCGACCGCCTGCAACGCCTGCAGCCGTCGCCGGGACAGACCAGCTTCACCCGCCAACAGGTGCCGCTCGGCCTCGGCCATGCGGTGTGGTGCGCGCGCGAACTGGTCGGCGACGAGCCCTTCGCGCTGCTTCTGCCCGACATGATCATGCAGTCGGAAAAGAGCTGCACGCGCGACATGGTCGAGCTCTACGAGCAGACGGGCGACAACATCATCGCCGTGCAGGAGTGCGATCCGGCGGAAGCGCATAAATACGGCATCGTCGGGCGCGGCGAGGCCGCCCATACCGGTTTCCGCATCACCGAGATGGTGGAGAAGCCGAAGCCGGGCACGGCGCCGTCCAATCTCTTCATCAACGGGCGCTATATCCTGCAGCCGGAGATTTTCTCCATCCTGGAAAGCCAGGAGAAGGGCGCGGGCAACGAGATCCAGCTCACCGACGCCATGCTGAAGCTGCGCCAGAAGCAATCCTTCTACGGCTACCATTATCAGGGACGCACGTTCGACTGCGGCTCGCCGGAAGGCTTCATCGAGGCCAACGTCGCCTTCGCGCTGTGGCGCAAGGACATCAACCAGGGCATGGCCGGCGTCATCCGCGGCCTGCTCGACGAATTCGAGCCGCTGCTGCGCCGCGCCGCTGGGTGATCGCTCGCCTGTGTCAGGCAGGCTATGGGCTGTTGCGCCCGAAATAAAGCCGCGTCAGCGCTGCACTTTGATGCCGGCGAAGATGCTGGCCTCGTCGTAGTCGCGGCCGGGCAGGCTCGACGTCTGCTTTTCGTAGCGGGCCTTGGTGCTCAGGCCGACATAGCGGTTGAGCCACCACGTAAGCCCCGCCTCGGCGCTGAGAATCAGATCGTGGTCGCTGGAACCGGCATAGTCGCGCCAGGCGGCGCCGAGCGACGCATTGGCGGTCAGGTCCTCGCGGATACGACGTTCTCCCGTCAGCTGACCGGAATAGAGCAGATCGCCGGTTTGGCCGGGCGTGGTCGTGCCTTCGATCGTGGTGTTGCCGAGCAGGCTGATGATGGTGCCGCGTTCGGGCGACCATTTGAAGTCGGCGTTGATCGAGGCGCCGGAAACCGCCGCCAGCCGGTTATCGTCGGGGTCTTCGCTCAACCAGCCGGCCGAGACTTCGCCGTTCAGCTTCTCGCCGAGGTCGAGTTCGGTTCCGGCGCGGATGCCCAGCCGGTCGGCCGAGCGTGCGTAGCCGCTGGCATCGATGCGCTGGTCGTAGAGCCGGCGCCCGACCTCCAGTTCCGCGAACGGCGTCAACGCCGGGGATATTTCGTAACCGCCGCGCAGTGTGGTCGTGTAGAGGGTCTCGTTGCGGTCTTTCTGCGAAAGCACGCCGCCGCCCAGCAGGTCGGCGTCCCCATAGGTGTCGCGTTGAGCGGCGCCCGTCAGGCCGAAGCGCAATTTGCCGATATCCTTGGCGATGGCCAGGCTGCCGTCCAGCGACTGGCGCGACGGCTGCGAGGCGACGTCGCCGATGACGACGGGCGAAGACGCCGATTCGGGCGCGATTTCATAACCGGCCTTGGCGGTGGCCCGCCATTCGTGGTCGAGATCGAGGTTGAGCGTCCCGTCGATGCGGCCGCGCGCGTCGTCCAGGCTTTCGCCCGAAAGGCTTTCGCGGAAGGTGCCGGTGGCGTCGATTGTCGCCGAGTTCGACACCCAGTCCGACGTGGCGTTGAGGCGCAGCGTCGTTTCCGACAGGATGGCGGAGCTGCCGCCGGGGCCGCCGCTGGCATTGGTGGTGGCCGTCAATCCCTGCTCGATCGAGGGCCTCAGCACGAAACTGCCGAACGGGATGCCGATCGGCGCGAAGGGGTCGTCGTCCGGCCTCACCTGCCCGCCTTCGATCGAGCCGGTCCTTTCGGCGCGCGGATCGAGCGGCTGGCGGTCGTCGGCGTCGACGCTGCGGGCCCGCCGGTTGGTCGGCTCGGGCACCGCATCGGGATCGGTCGTCGCCGCGCGCGCCCTCGCCGGCGTGGTCGCCGTCGTCTGGTCATCCGTCCCGTTCGGGGGCGGAGGGGCCGGAACGGCTGGAACAAGCGACGCTGCACCGGTGTCGGTGCCGTCGTCGACGGGGATGGCATCGGCATCGTCGCTCCCGGCCGGATCGGTTGCCTCCGGCACGGCGCCCGGACTGACGGGCTGATAGGTCGGCATCGCGGTCGCGGTCTGGCTCGGCGCGTTCGCGGTGGCAGGCCGAACCCCGTTCGTTGCCGCCGGGCGCCTGGCGGCGCCGGTGTTCAGAAGTGTCGGATCGGTCGCGGAGGTATTCGTGCCCGCCTGTTGTGCCGCAAGCGGAAGGGGAAAAAGGAGCACGGCCGTGCCAGCCGCCAGAAGCAGCGCACGCGCGGCCTTTCGGCCTCTGCGTGGTCCTTGTAGGGGCTGGGCATGCGACATCGTCACCTCGGCGGCGCGCGCGCGCCATGCTTACCGGACCGTAAATGGGGATGGTTAACGGAGCGTTGAGGAGGTGTCTCTCAGGCGGCTGGCCGAGGCGATTGCATTGGACAAAGCGGGGCCGAAGCAGTAAGCGCGTCGTCATGTTTGCGGGAGCGTCGATGAACAGGAAACCCGACCGGCAGGCCTCCATCGCCTCGGCCTTGCGAACGGTGGCCACGGAGCAGGCCGGCCTTGCCATGTTGTCGCAGGCCCTGGCCGACGGACTGGCCGAGCCTTTCGCCGACGCGGTCGAGATGATCGCCGGCATCCGTGGCCGCGTCATCGTCACCGGCGTCGGCAAAAGCGGCCATATCGGCTCCAAGATCGCCGCGACGCTCGCCTCCACCGGCACGCCGGCCTTCTTCGTCCATCCGGTCGAGGCCAATCACGGCGACCTCGGCATGATCACGCCGGACGACGCCATCCTTGCCATGTCATGGTCGGGCGAGAGCGCGGAACTGCGCGGCATCGTCGGCTATTCGCGCCGCTTCGGCATCCCGCTGATCGCGCTGACCTCGGGTGCGAAATCATCGCTGGCCCGCGAGGCCGATGTCGTGCTGGCGCTGCCGCATGCGCCCGAAGCCTGCCCGCACGGGCTGGCGCCGACGACCTCGGCGCTGTTGCAACTGACGGTGGGCGACGCGCTGGCGATGGCGTTGCTGGAAGCGCGCGGCTTCACGCCGGAGGACTTCCTCGGCTACCACCCCGGCGGCAAGCTGGGCGCGACGCTGACGCACCTGGCCAAGGTGATGCGCACCGGCGACGACCTGCCGCTGGTGCCGCTCGGCACCAAGATGCCGGAGGCGGTGATGACGCTGTCCAACAAGAAGGTCGGCTGCGTCGTCATCGTCGACGAGGCAGGCCGGCTGGCCGGCATCATCACCGACGGCGACCTGGCACGCAACCTGCACCGCAACCTCAAGGACGTGGCGGTGGAGGAGGTGATGACGCGGACGCCCAAGACCGTTTCCCCCGACATGTCGGCAGGGGCGGCGATCGCCTATCTCAACGAGAACAAGATCGGCGCGCTCGTCGTCGTCGAGGGCGGGCGTCCCATCGGCCTGGTGCATTTCCACGATCTCTTGCGCATCGGTGCGGCTTGAGGCGGAAACTGACCTGCCTTTGAAGCCTCTTGACGGCGCGAAGATCCACTGCCCCCTACGGAACCGGCTCGACCTTCAGTTCAAGGTCGGTGTCGGTGGCGCCCGTTACCCTGACGCGGGTGCCGGCAGGCAGGTCGGGACCGGAGACGCGCCATAGCGTGTCGCCGAGTTGGATGCGGCCGCGGCCTTCGCGGATCGGCTCCGAAAGTGTCGCCGTGCGGCCGATCATCTGTTCGCCGCGACGATTGAGCAGCGGCTGGTCGCTCTCGCCCTCGCGCCGGCCGACGATCTGCTTGCCGACATAGGCCGAGACCAGCGACAGCGCCAGGAAGGCGACCACCTGCACCTGCCAGATCCAGAAGCTGGCGTCCCACAGCGCCAGCGAGACGGCGCCGATGATAAGCGCCGCGATGCCGATCCACAGGAGGAAGACGCCGGGAACGGCGATCTCCAGCACCAGCAGGATGAAGCCGAGCACCATCCAGTTCCACGGCCCGAGTTCGGCGAAGATGCGTTCCAGCATGGCCGGCCTCCGCGCCTACGAGGTCTCGCCGGGGCGCACCAGCGGCGGGCGCGCCGCCTGCCGCTGCGGGGTCGAGGAGCCGTCGTTCTTGAACACCTCGCGGGCGATCTCGCCGATGCCGCCCAGCGTGCCGATCAGCGAGGAGGCTTCCAGCGGCATCAGCACGATCTTGGAATTGGTCGCCGATCCGATCCGGGTCAGCGCCTCGGTGTATTTCTGCGCGACGAAGTAGTTGAGCGCCTGGGTGTCGCCCTTGGCGATGGCTTCGGAGACGACCTGAGTCGCCTTGGCTTCGGCTTCGGCCGCGCGCTCGCGCGCCTCGGCATCGCGGAAGGCGGCCTCGCGGCGGCCCTCGGCCTCCAGGATCTGCGCCTGCTTCAGGCCCTCGGCGGCAAGGATCTGGGCGCGCTTGTCGCGCTCGGCCATCATCTGGCGGGCCATCGAATCCACCAGGTTCGCCGGCGGGTTGATGTCCTTGATCTCGACGCGGGTGACCTTGATGCCCCATGGATGCGCGGCCTCGTCCACGACCCGCAGCAACCGCTCGTTGATGGCGTCGCGGTTGGAGAGCAACTCGTCGAGGTCCATCGAACCCATGACGGTGCGGATGTTGGTCATGGTGAGGTTGAGCAAAGCGTTCTGAAGGCCGGCCACCTGATAGGCGGCCTGCGGCGCGTTCAGCACCTGGTAGAAGGCGACGCCGTCCACCGCGACGATGGCGTTGTCCTTGGTGATGATCTCCTGGGTGGGAACGTCCAGCACCTGTTCCATCATGTTCATCTTGGCGCCGATGCGGTCGATGAAGGGAATGATCAGGTTGAGGCCGGGGCTCAGCGTCTTGGTGTAGCGGCCGAAGCGCTCGACCGTGTAGTTGTAGCCCTGCGGAACGGTCTTGATGCCGGTAAAAAGGATCAGCAGGACGAGAACGACAAGAACCGGAATTACCACGTCGAAGCCGGTGAAACCCATGCGTCACTCCCCTCGCAATCAGCAGCGAGGCCTATCCTCGCCGACCGGTTATGGTGACACTTAAGGGGGATTTGACGGCGTTACAATCGCGACGGTTGAAGCCTTCGCCTCTGGCGCGATACCCCCACCCCCAACCCCTCCCCGCAAGGAGGAGGAGGATTCCGCGGCAGCGCCACATACCAATGTCAGCGGTTTTATATGAAACGGCGGCGTCAGCGTCTCCCTAACCTTGTGGGGAGGGGACAGGGTGGGGGGTGCCGTCCCTCAGGCCCAGCCGGCGAGTTCGCGCCTGACCAGCGTCTCGATCACCGTCATGCCTTCGGGGCTGTCGTTGAGACAGGGGATATGCGAGAACTTCTCGCCGCCGGCGTGGAGGAATTCGTCGCGCACCTCGCGGCCGATCTCGTCCAGCGTCTCGATGCAATCGACCGAGAAGCCCGGATTGACGATGGCGATGCGCTTGACGCCTTCCTTCGCCAGCCGTTCCACCGTCTTGTCGGTGTAAGGCTGCAACCATTCCTGCGCGCCGAAGCGCGACTGGAAGGTGGCGATCATCTTTTTCTCGTCCCAGCCGAGTTTTTCGCGCAGCAGCCGCGTCGTTTCCAGGCAGTGCGCGTGATAGGGGTCGCCCTTGTCGGAATAGGGTTTTGGGATGCCGTGATAGGAGGTGATGACGACCTCCGGCTCGAAGTCGAGGGTCGCGAGATGCTTTTCGATCGAGGCGGCCAGCGCTTCGATGTAGACGGGCTCGGCATAGTATGGCGGCACGCTGCGCACCGCCGGTGCGCGCCGCATTTTCGCCAGCGCGCGGAAGAGTTGGTCGTTGGCGGTCGCCGTGGTGGTCGCCGAATATTGCGGATAGAGCGGGAAGGCGAGCAGGCGGTCGCAGCCTTGCGCTACCAGCCGCTCGGCAACGCTGCCGGTCGAGGGATTGCCGTAGCGCATGGCCCAGTCGACCGTGACATTCGGCAGGTCGGCCAGCGCCGGCGCAAGCTTCTCGGCCTGGGCGCGGGTAAAGGTGTGCAGCGGCGATTCGTTCTTCTCGCGGTTCCAGATGCGCGCGTAGTTGGCGCCGGATTTCTGCGGCCGCGTCGTCAGCACCAGCCCGTAGAGGATCGGATACCAGATCGCCTTGTTGAGTTCGATGATGCGTGGGTCGGACAGGAATTCCCTGAGATAGCGCCACATCGGCCAGTAGTCGGTGCTGTCCGGCGTGCCGAGGTTGAGCAGCATGATGCCGACCTTGTCCTTGGCGGATGCAAGGGGCGCATCGGATGCGGCTTTCTTGGGCGCTTCGGCGACGGCGGTTCTGGCTGACGGCATTTCGGCTCTCCGGCCTGCTGGACTTGGCAGACGGTCTAACCATGTCCGCCAGCGATGCAATGCCGCGTCTGGCCGCACCTTCCGTCAGGCAAACACCCGCCCCGGTCCGAGGCGGGTGTTCGGAACTGGACCCCGGGCCTTACTTCGCCGCCGGGATCGTCAGCGTGGCGCCGACCGGCAGGCGGCGCGGCTCGTGGCCGGGATTGGCGTCGGCGATGACCTTCCACCTGGTGCCGTCGCCGTAATATTTCACCGCCAGATCCCAATAGGTGTCGCCCCTGGCGATGACATGGCTGGTCTCGGCGCCGGGTGCGGCCTCGGCCGGCTTTGCCGGTTCGGACGGGGCCGCTTCCGCAGGCTTGGCCGGAGGTGCCGCACCGTCGGCCGGCAGGCTCGGCGGCGAGTTGGCGATGTCGTTGGAGCCGGCCGGCAGTGCCGGCATGGACGGTTCGGCGGGCGCGGCTTCCGCGGGCTTGGCGGGTTCAGCCGGAGCCGCTTCCGCCGGCTTTGCGGGTTCGGCTGCGGCATTGGCGGCGATCTCGGTGATGCGGCCCTCGACCTTCGGCGTATAGGGGTTGTGGGCGCTCAGATAGTCGGCCACGACCTGCTCCAGGCTGGGGCCGTAGTCGTAGGCGTCCTTGGCCTTCTCGGCGAAGATCTTGTAGCCGTCGCCGCCCTGGCGCACGTAGTTGTTGGTGGCGACGATATAATCCTTGTTCTCGTCGATCGGCACCCAGTTCGAGCCGTCGGCCACCAGCACGTCGCTGATGCGGCTGCCCGGGGCCTTGGACTTGTCGAACGAATATTTCAGGCCCGCCACCTGGGCGAAGCGGCCGGCGCCGTCTTCCAACTGGCTCGTCCCGTTCTCAAGTGCGGCGACGACATCCTTGCCGGCGAGCTTGAAGGTGGCGACCGTGTTCTGGAAGGGCAGCACGGTGAGCACTTCGCCCATCGTCACCTTGCCCTGGTCGATGGAGGCGCGCAGGCCGCCGCCGTTCGAGAAGACGATGGTGACGCCCTGGTCCTTGACGCGGTCCAGCACGGCGTCGGAGACGAGGTTGCCCATCGAGCATTCGCGCGCGCGGCAGGTTTCGCGGCTGCCGTCGATCGCCGCCGTCGTCTCGCCGACCTCCTTGGCCTTCAGTTCCTCGATCGGCGCGCCGAGTTCCTTGATGCGGGCGAGCACCTGCGGGTCGGGCGTGATCGACTTGTCGAGGTGGATCGGATCGCCGCTTGCTTCCTTGACGACGCCGTTGTCGTCGAAGACGATCTTCACCTCGCCGAGATATTTCGAATAGGACGCCGCCTGCACCACCGGCACCTTGTAGCCGTCGGGGTTGTCCACCATCGTCGGGTAGGGGCCTTCCGCCTTCGGGTCGGTGTTGGACAGAAGCGAGTGCGAGTGGCCGCCGACCACCACGTCGACGCCCGGAATCTTGGCGATGACGTCGCGCTCGCGCGGATAGCCGATATGGGTGACGGCGATGATCTTGTTGACGCCCTCGGCCTTGAGCGCTTCCACCGCCGCCGTCATCGACTTCACGTCGTCCGCGATGGCGATGTTGGGGCCGGGCGAGGCGATCTCGGGCGTATCGTTGGTGATGCCGCCGACGATGCCGATCTTCTGGCCGCCGATCTCGACGACGATAGACGGCTTGATCTTGCCGTGGGCGCCCGACTTCTCGTTGGCATTGACGTTGGCGCTGACGACCGGGAACTTCGCCTTGTCGAGATAGGGCACCAGCGCGGTCTCGCCGTCGTCGAATTCGTGGTTGCCGAGGGTGACGGCGTCGAGGCCCATCTGGTTGAGGAATTCCTCCTCCGCCGCGCCCTTGTAGGTGGTGTAGAACAGCGAGCCCTGGAAATTGTCGCCGGCGTTGAGCAGGAGCACGTTCTGGCCCTTGAGCTTGTCGCGCTCCTGACGGATGGCGGTGATCAGGCGGGCGGCGCCGCCGACGCATTCGCCCTTCGTCTCCTCTTCCGCCGAACAGGTCGATTCGTACTTGTTGTTGGACTCGATGCGGCTGTGCCAGTCGTTGAAATGGAGGATGTTGAGCGTGTAGTCGGCAAAGGATGCGCCGGCCGACAGCCCGAGCGTCGAAGCCGACAGCGCGGCGATGACAGCGATCTTCTTCATTCTTCCTCTCCCGGATGAAGTCGATACAGACTTTAAGAGCCTTGTTTGACTGGAATTCTACAGCCCGTCCCGCGGCATGTTCACACCGCGCTTTTTTCGATGCAAGCGGAATCGCGGCCGGCTCCCAGTCGCGGGCGGCTTCCCTGTCGGAAGCAAAAAGGGAGCGCGCACGAAAAAGGCAGCGGACCGGAGCCCGCTGCCTTCTGTCATGCCGATGCGATTTTTCAGCCCCGGCGGGTCAGAACGAAGTTCTGTCCGGTCGCGCTGGTGCAGTTGAGCTGGCTGGTCGAGACGAGCAGGCAGTTGAAGCTGATGCCTGTCTGGCGGATCAGCGATGTGCCGGTGATCTCGACCGAGGTGGCGCCGGTCAGCCTGTAGCTGCCGTCCGCGAGCTTCTGGCCGGTGTCGGTCGCGACCGTCTGGAAGCGGCCGGCCGACAGGGTGGACAGGCCGGTGCCCTGCGCGTCGATCCATGAACCTTCGACGCCCTTGGGGGCCGCGCTTGCCGGCGGCTCGCCGGGGCCGGCGGTGGTGCAGGCGGCGAGCGCAGCCACGGCAAGGCCCGCCATGCCAAAGCCAAGCATTCTTCGCACGATGGTCATCAGGTGGAATCCTCTCCTCGGTCCGCATCCTTCAATCGCCCGATTTCCGGGCGATTGCAAGGCGTGGTTCGGGGGTGGGGATTGGTCTATCGGACGAGGATGTTGCGGAATTGCCACGGGTCCTTCTCGTCCAGGTCCTCTGCGAACAGGCCGGGGCGGCCCTCCAGAGGTGTCCAGTCGGTGTAGTGGCCCTCGACCGGGCCGAGATAGGGCGACTGCACTTCGAGGCAGCGGCGATAGTCCGTCTCGTCGGCCTCGACGATGCCGGCGTTCGGATTCTCCAGCGCCCACACCATGCCGGCGAGCACGGCGGAAGACACCTGCAGGCCGGTGGCGTTCTGGTAGGGCGCAAGACGCCGCGCGTCCGCCAGCGAAAGATGCGAGCCGAACCAGTAGGCGTTTTTCCCGTGCCCGTAGAGCAGCACGCCGAGTTCGTCGATGCCGTCGACCAGTTCGTTCTCGTCCAGCACATGCAGGACGGGCTGCGCCTTGCCGCCGGCGCCGAACATTTCGTGCAGCGACAGCACCGCGTCGTTGCAGGGGTGGTAGGCGTAGTTGCAGGTCGGCCGGTACTTCACCTTGCCGTCCTTGCCGTAGACGGTGAAGAATTCGGCGATCGAGATCGCCTCGTTGTGGGTGACGAGGAAGCCATATTGCGGCCCGGCGGACGGCACCCAGGTGCGCACGCGCGTGTTGGCGCCCGGCTGCTCCAGGAAGATCGCTGCCTGCGAGCCGTGCTTCTGCTTGCGGGCGTTCTTCGGCATCCATTTCTCATGCGTGCCCCAGCCGAGTTCCGACGGCTGCAGTCCCTCTGAGATGAAGCCCTCGACCGACCAGGTGTTCCAGAACACGTTCATCGGCTTGGGCTTCTTGGCGCGCTGGGTATCGCGTTCGGCGATGTGGATGCCCTTGACGCCGGCTTGTCTCATCAGTTTCGCCCAGCCTTCGCGGTCGTCGGTGGCCGGTTCGGCGAATTTCAGGCCGAGGTCGTGGGCGAGGTTGAGCAGCGCCTGCTTGACGAACCAGGACACCATGCCCGGATTGGCGCCGCAGGTGGAGACAGCCGTCGTGCCGCCGGGATGCTTGCGCTTTTCCGCCAGCAGCGTCTCGCGCAGCGCGTAGTTGGTGCGCGCGGCGTTGTCGGCGTCGGCGTCGAAGTAGAAGCCCAGCCACGGCTCGACCACGGTATCGACATAGAGCGCGCCGAGCTTGCGGGTCAGCCGCATCAGGTCAACCGAGCCGGTATCGACCGACAGGTTGACGCAGAAGGCCTGGCCGTCGCCGTTGGTCAGGTATGGCGTGAGCAGATCCTTGTAGTTGTCCTTGGTGACGGCCTCCTTGACGAAGCTAATGCCGCGTTCGTCCGCCAGCTTGCGGTTTTCCTCGCTGGGATCGATGATGACCATGCGCGACTTGTCGAACTTGAAATGGCGTTCGATGAGAGGAAGCGTTCCGCGACCGATCGAGCCGAAGCCGATCATCACGACGGGGCCGGTAATCTCACCATAGACGGGCCATTTTTCATTCGCCATTTTTCGGGGCACTCCTTTTCGAACAAGCGGATTTACAGCAAAGCCGGGCGCGGGCGCCCGGCTGGAGGCGCCTCCATACACGCTCGCCCGGATTAAAGCGAATCTACGCCGGCTGACTTCTATGCGTCAGCGGCTGCTTGCAACCAGTCGACCAGCCGGTCGCGGTCGGCGGTGAGGCCCTTGTAGTCGAGCTGGGCGGTGTCGAGCGCCATCAACTGACCGGCAAAGGAGGCGGCCAGCCTCGCCTTGTCGGGATGCCTTGCCAGAACGGCCAACGGGTCGAGGTGGATACGGATGGTGAACAGCACGTCGCGTGAGACGGGCAGCTTGCGCAAGGTCTGCCGCTCGACGCGGATGAAGGCGCTGGCGTCGATGTCGCCGGTATCGGCGAAACGGGACGGGCGGCCGGTGGCGCGGTCGTCGCGCTCGACGTTCGACAACGGATGGTAGAGCGCATCGCCGGCCTGGATCGACCAGTTGTAGCGCTCCATCGCCTGGCCCTGCAAGCCGTCGAACATGCGCGCGATCAGCTCGTCCGGGCGCGAGCCGGGGCCGAAGCCCGGCACCGGGATGTGGATGGTGTGCAGCGTCTTGCCGAACTTTTCCGTCAGCGTCCAGGATGAGGGGAAGCACAGCGAGCCGGCGGCCAGCCGCCAGCCGTCGCCGCCGCGGCGCATGAGGATGAGGTCCTCCTGCACCAGAAGCGAGGCGGCCACCAGCGGGGCGTCGAGGGCGAGAGGCGGGGCGGGAGGCAAATTGCGCACGGCGACCCCGTCGCCGACTACCGCATGGGTGCGCGGGAAACGCTCGGGCAGGTGCGCCGTCAGCATATCCAGCACTTCCTGCTGGGCGGCGCGGGTGTCCGGCTCCTCGACGAAGACCTTTTCCGGCATCTCGGCATAGAGACAGCGCTTTTCCGCGAGATGGGCGAAAAGGTTCTCGTCGACCTCGATCCAGTCGGCGAGGGCGAGCGGCTTGAGCCCGATGGTGAAGGGTTTCGAGGAACCGTCGTATGGGGCATGGGCGGGAGTGGCGGCCACGTCAAAAACCTCGCTATCTGTTCCGCCGATAACTTGCCGGACGAAAAGCCGCAACGGTGCGCGGTTAGGCCAGCCGTGCCGGGATCAGTCCACGCAGCGAATTGCCGACGAGGACCGCCTTGGCCGATTTGAGGTCATCGTAGGAGAACACCGCTTCCTCTGCCTTGCCCTGGTCCAGCATTTCGGCGCGCAGCACGCCTGCGAGCAGGCCGCAGTCGAGGCGGGGCGTGGCAAGTGCCGCGCCGCCGAAATCGGCGAAGAGGGTGGTGATGGTGCCTTCGCACAGTTCGCCGCGCTCGTTGGCGAGCAGCACCTCGTCGGCCTGGGTGACGAGGTATTCGGAGCGTGCGTGGGTGTAGGCCTGCCGCCGGCTGGTCTTGTGACGCAGCAGCGGATCGGCCGAGTCGAGCCGGGAACGGGCGAGTCCCAGTTTCCATACCCGGTCCGCGGGCAGCGGCTCGTAGGGTTGCGCCGAGGCCGTCACGTCGCCGTTGCGCGACAGCACAAGGCGGGTGCGCAGCGCCGCCGATTGTCGCGCCGTGGCGTTCGCCAGGGCCTCGCCCACGCGCCGCGGATCGCAGGCGAAGCCGAGTTCGGTCGCCGAGGCGTAGAGCCTTGCCAGATGCCGATCCAGGCGCAGGAAGCCGGCGTCCGGCTCCCAGCGCATCGTCTCGATCAGTTCGAAGTCGGGTTGTCCGCTGTCGGGGCCTGTCCCGTCGCGTAGCGCGCCTTCAAGAGGCATTCGGCGTACTCCTCCTCAGCGGTGGAATCGAAGACGACGCCGCCGCCGACATTGTAGACGGCACGGCCGCCGGGAAAGAGGGTGATCGTGCGGATGGCGACGTTGAAGCGCATGCGGCCGCCCGGCGCGATCCAGCCGATGGCGCCGCAATAAGCGTTGCGCGGCGTCCCTTCCAGTTCGCGCAGGATTTCCATGGCGCGGATCTTCGGCGCGCCGGTGATGGAGCCGCAAGGGAAAAGGGCGGCGAATATCCGCCGGATCGTCAGGCCGGGCAGGAGTTTCGCCCGCACCCGGCTTACCATCTGGTGCACGGTGGCAAAGCTTTCGATGCGGAACAGTTCCGGCACGTCGAGGCTGCCGACCTCCGAGATCAGGGAGATGTCGTTGCGCAACAGGTCGACGATCATGCGGTTTTCCGCTTGGTTCTTCGGATCGTTGCGCAGGAATTCCCTCAGCCGTTCGTCCTCTTGCGGAGTGGCGCCGCGCGGCGAGGTGCCCTTCATCGGATGCGTCTCGATCCAGCCGTCGGCGTCCACCTCGAAGAACAGTTCAGGCGAGCGTGACAGGATCACCGGTCCGCCGAGATCGACCAGCGCGCCGTATTTGACCTTCTGGCGTCGCACCAGCGCGTCGAAGCCCGACAGCGGGTCGCCGCTCCATCCGGCTTCGACGGGAAAGGTCAGGTTGCCCTGGTAGCAGTCGCCCTGCCGGAGGTGCCGGTGCAGCGTGTCGAAGCGCTTGCGGTAGTCCTCGAACGACCATGTCGCGCGCACGCCATGGATCGGGCCGTTGGTGGCGGGACGGCGGTCGGCAGGCAGGGCGTTGTCGGAGGGGCCGTCGAAGACGCCGAGCACGAGCAGCGGCGTATCACGCCTTTCGGGGATGATCGGCGCCAGCTTCGGTTCCAGCAGGTAGCCGGCCTCGTAGGAAAAGTAGCCTGCCAGCCAGCGGCCGGCCTCGTGCGCGCGCTGCGCTTCCTCCAGCGCGGGAAAGAAGTCCTCCGTCCGTTCCGCGACGATGATTTTCCGGGGCCGGTCGAAGAGCGTTTCTTCGCCGGAGAAATCGTCGCGGAAAAGGATGAATGGCGCGTCAGGTGAAGACATCGTCGCTCACCATGGAGACGAGAACCGTCCGCTTGTTCGCCAAGCTCAATCCAGCGCTTCCAACTCGTCGATCAGGCCGGAAATGACGCCGAGGCCGATCTGCCAGAACGAGGGATCGGTGGCGTCGAGGCCGAAAGGCTTCAGCAGTTCCGAATGGTGTTTGGTGCCGCCGGCCTTCAGCATGTCGAAATACTTCTCCTGGAAGCCGCGCTCGGAGCCCCGGTAGACGGCATAGAGCGAGTTCACCAGACAATCTCCGAAGGCATAGGCGTAGACGTAGAAGGGCGAATGGATGAAATGCGGGATGTAGGTCCAGAACGTCTCGTAGCCTTCGCGCAGTTTTATCGCGGGGCCAAGGCTCTCGGCCTGCACTTCCAGCCAGAATTGCCCGAGCTTGTCGGACGTCAGCTCGCCGTTGCGGCGCTCGGCATGCACCTTGCGCTCGAATTCGTAGAAGGCGATCTGGCGCACCACCGTGTTGATCATGTCCTCCACCTTCTGGGCGAGCATGGCCTTGCGCTCGCGCTTGTCGGCGGTGGCGTCGAGCAGCGAGCGGAAGGTCAGCATCTCGCCGAAGACGGAGGCCGTCTCGGCCAGCGTCAGCGGCGTGGAAGCCATCAGCGCGCCCTGGCCGCCGGCCAGAACCTGATGCACGCCGTGGCCGAGCTCGTGCGCCAGGGTCATCACGTCGCGCGGCTTGCCCATATAGTTGAGCAGAACGTAAGGATGGACTGACGGAACAGTGGGATGGGCGAAGGCGCCGGGGGATTTTCCGGGCCGCACCGGCGCATCGATCCAGTTGCGGTCGAAGAAGCTGCGCGCGATATCGGCCATCTGCGGCGAGAAGCGGTGATAGGCGGAAAGAACCGTATTCTTCGCGTCGTCCCATGCGATCGTCGCCTTCGGCGTTTCGGGCAGCGGCGCGTTGCGGTCCCAGTGGTTCATCGCCTCCATGCCGAGCCAGCGCGCCTTCATCGCATAGTAGCGGTGCGACAGGCGCGGATAGGCTTCGCGAACGGCGGCGGCCAGCGCATCCACGACGCCGCGCTCCACCCGGTTGGCGAGGTGGCGGGAATCGGCGATGTCCTTGAAGCCGCGCCAGCGGTCGGAGATCTCTTTGTCCTTGGCCAGCGTGTTGGTGATCAGCGTGAAGGTGCGCAGGTTCTTCGAGAAGGTGGCGGCGAGCGCCTCGGACGCCTTGCGCCGGACCTCGCCGTCGGCGTCCTGCAAACGGTTCAGCGTCGGCTCCAGGGTCAGTTCCTCGCCGTCGATGGAAAAGCGCAGGTCCGCCATCGTCTCGTCGAACAGGCGGTTCCAGGCACCGCGGCCGGTCACCGACTTCTCGTGGAAAAGCTGCTCGATGCGGTCTTCGAGCTGGTAGGGCTTGTCCATCCTGAGGTCCAGCACCCACGGCCGGTAGTGGCCGAAGGCGGGATCGGCATCGAGGGCTGCTTCGATCGCCGCGTCCTCGATCAGGTTGAGTTCCAGCGCGAAGAACAGCAGATGCGCGCTGGCGTCCGTCATCTTCTCCTGCACGTCGCCGTAGAGCTTGGCGCGCTGCGGATCGACGGTGTTGCCGGAGTAAACCAACCCGGCATAGGAGACGATGCGGCCGATCAGCTCCTCCAGCGCCTCGTATTGCTTCAGGGCCTCGCCGAGCTTGCCGTCGCTGCCGCGTCCGGCCTCGGCGGCCAGCGTGCCTTTCCAGCGGCTTTCGAAGGCGATTGCGTCGGCGGCCGCCTTTTCCAGATCGCGTCTGAGTTCCGGCGCCTCCATGCCGCTGTAGAGATCGGCGAGGTTCCATTCCGGCAGATCGCCCATAGTCGCCGCCGTGCCCTGAGCGGTGGAAGCCGCGGCGAGCCGGCGGCGCGAGATGATGTTCATGCCAGTACCTTCAACGAGGGTTGGGACGGAAAGCCGGTCAAATGCGAAGCAATTCGTTCACCGGCTTTTTTGAAAGCTTATTTAGAACCCTGTGCCAGGATGATCCATAGGGCAGAACCGTGCAGCCTGAGAATTCGAACGACCGATGACAGGTTCAATCCTCATAGTCGATGACGATCCGGTGCAGCGGCGCCTGCTGGAGGCGGCGGTGATCCGTTTCGGCCATGCTACCGTCGTAGCCGAGGGCGGGGAGGCCGGCTTGAGCGCGCTCGACGGCCCCGGCGCCCGCGACATCTCGGCGATGATCCTCGATCTCGCCATGCCGGGCCTGGACGGCATCGGCGTCCTGAAGGCTATGCGCGAGCGCGCCATCCATGTGCCCGTCATCGTGCAGACGGCGCAGGGCGGCATCGAGACGGTGGTGCAGGCGATGCGCCACGGCGCCTTCGACTTCGTCGTCAAGCCGGCCTCGCCGGACCGCCTGCAAACCGCGATCGCCAACGCGCTGAAGGTGGAGGCGGTCGAGGGCGAGGTGAAGCGCGGCGCGCGCCGCAGCGGCGGCTCGCTCACCTTCAAGGACATGATTACGCAGAGCCCCGCCATGGATCGCGTGATCCGGCTCGGCCAGAAGGCGGCTGCCTCCAACATCCCGATCCTCATCGAAGGCGAATCGGGCGTCGGCAAGGAACTAGTGGCGCGCGCCATCCAGGGGTCTGGCGAGCGCCGCTCGAAGGCCTTCGTCACCGTCAATTGCGGCGCCATTCCGGACAATCTGGTGGAATCGATCCTGTTCGGCCACGAGAAGGGCTCCTTCACCGGCGCGACGGAAAAGCACACCGGCAAGTTCGTCGAGGCGCATGGCGGCACGCTGTTCCTCGACGAGATCGGCGACCTGCCGCTCGACGTGCAGGTCAAGCTCCTGCGCGCCGTGCAGGAGGGCGAGGTCGACCCGGTCGGTGGCAGGGCCACCGTCAAGGTCGACATCAGGCTGATCTCGGCGACGCATCGCGACCTGTTGCAGCGGGTCAGGGACGGCGCCTTCCGCGAGGACCTGTTCTATCGCCTCAACGTCTATCCCATCCATGTGCCGCCGCTGCGCGAGCGGCGCGACGACATTCCGCATCTGGTCCGGCATTTCATGCAGCGGGTCGGCGCGACCGACCCGCACCGGCGCATCGACGGCATCACCGACGAGACACTGGCTATGCTTGCCGCCTACGACTGGCCGGGCAACATCCGCCAGCTCGAGAACGCCGTCTACCGTGCCTCGGTGCTGGCCGAAGGCACGATGCTGACGCCGGAAGAATTTCCGCAGATCCGCGCTCAGGTGGAGGGCGTCGTCGATCTCGGCGCCGACGCGGATTCGCAAGCGGCGAAGGCCGACATGGCGGCGGTCGCGGTTTCGCCGGAACGTCGTGAGGTCGAAGCTTCGGCCAGCGAGCCGCCGATGCCGCCTGCCGAGCCGTTCGGTTCGCTGCGCGCGCTCGACGAGCGCGGCAATGTGCGCTCGCTCGCCGCCGTCGAACTCGAAATGATCAAGCTCGCCATCGACCGCTACAACGGCCAGATGAGCGAGGTAGCCAGGCGTCTCGGCATCGGTCGCTCGACGCTCTACCGCAAGCTTAAGGAATACGGCATCGATCCCGAGGCCGGGCGCCTCGAGCGGCTCGCCTCCTAAGCGAATCGGCCGGCTGCCGTCGGTTCCCTGCCCGCCGGATATCGAAGTCGCGTGCCGTTACAGGCCTTTTCACGCAATGTGGCAGCCGGTAACGGATCGTGTTCGCGAAAACGGGGAATTGTGATCTAAACCAGCGGTTTACCAAGTGTGGCGGAGTAGCTTTTTCGCCGCGTTGCCGCCATGGTGTTGGCGCAATTTGCTTCAATAAGCGATGATTAACCAATAGGATCGATATTCGGGCGTACTCACGTCCGTTTGGTCAAATCCGGGGACAAACGGCAGCCTGCAAGGCCTTTTGATTTGAACAGAATCGAACGACTCACAAACGGGCGGCACTTCAGCGCGGGCTGGTCGAAATGGCTGGCAGCGGCGGCTCTCGCCCTTGGCTTCCTTTCGACGACGGCAGTCACGGCCAGTGCCGAGACACGCTCGCTGAAGTTCTATCATCTGCATACGCATGAGAAGGCGGAGATCGTCTACAAGCGCAACGGCCGCTACGTTCCGGAGGGCTTGAAGAAGATCAACTACATCCTGCGCGACTGGCGCCGCAACGAGCCGGTCAAGATGGATCCGCGCCTGCTCGACCTGGTCTGGGAGGCCTATCGCGAGAGCGGCGCCACCAGCTACATCCAGGTCATCTGCGGCTACCGTGCGCCGGCCACCAATTCCATGCTGCGCAGCCGTTCCAGGGGCGTGGCGCAGAAGAGCCAGCATATGCTCGGCAAGGCGCTGGATTTCTACATCCCCGGCGTGCCCTTGAAGACGCTGCGCAACATCGGCCTGAAGATGCAAGGCGGCGGCGTCGGCTATTATCCGACCTCGGGCTCGCCCTTCGTCCACATGGACGTCGGCAATGTGCGCCATTGGCCCGGCATCAGCCGCCAGGAACTGGCGCGCGTGTTCCCGAACGGCAAGACCCTGCATGTGCCCTCCGACGGCAAGCCGCTGCCCGGCTACGAGGTGGCACTGGCCGCATACAAGGCGCGCAAGTCGAGCGGCACACCCAACATCGAACTGGCCAGCGCCGGCGGCTCCGGGAAGTCCGGCACGCTGTGGACGGCACTGTTCGGCGGCGGTGCCGACGAGGCGGAAGACGAGGCCGATGTGGCCTCTGCCGCTCCGGCGCCGAGGGCCAAGGTCGCCAAGGCGGCCCCGACCGCCAAGACCCAGCCCGGCATTGCCATCGTTTCGCCCGACAGGGCGCAGCGCGCCGACATCCCGATGGTCGAGGACGCCGCCGACGAGGCGCCGACGGCCGAGCAGGAAGCGCCTGCGACACCGGAAACCATCATCGCGGCGCTGCCGGCGCGCGACGTGCCGCTGCCGGCCTTTGCGCCGCGGCCTAAGGCCGATGTCGGCGTCGAGGCGATGGCCCGGGCCGATGTGCCCGAGACGCCCGAGACGGTTCCGTTCGGCATGGCCGATACATCCGCGCAGCGTCCGACCGTGGATGTCCAGCCGGTGCAGGTGGCTTCTGCCGCGCCGACGCCAGACAGCATGCCGTTCGGCAAGGCCGATGCGACGGCTTCCGTGCAGGACGAGCAGGCGACCGTTGCCGGCGTGCCCTTGCCGACTTGGCGTCCCCAGCATTCGCCCGCCCCCGATCAGCAGATCGGCAACCAGCAGGCCGTGCTTCTGGCGCTGGCGGACACCGCGCAGGGCAACGGCGCCAGCCAGGCGCTGTCGGCGCAGGCCCTGTCCACCGTGCCGTCCGAGCGGCCCGACGTGGCAAGGCCCGACGAGGTCAAGGCCATGCTGGAGAAGGTTTCGACCGACGACTACCAGGTCGCCTCGCTGACGGCGATGCCGCCGCGTTCGGCCTTCAGTGATCCGTCCGGCGTCGATGCATCGCCGCGGTTGGCGGTTGCGGCTCGTCCGGCCGGTTCCGATCCCGTCGCGGCGGTCGGCGGCAGTGTCAAGACGACGCCGAAGGAAGCGCGCGCCAACGCCCGGGACGCCAAGCCCGGCCCGAAGGCAGTGGTGCTGCCGGCTCCGCCAAAACTGGCGCGCTGGGCGCTCGACGGCGAGGACGCCGTCAACGAAGCGGCCGCCACCGAAACGAATGCGCAGCCGCGTCTGGCCTACAATCTGGTGCGCACCGCGCCCGTCGAGGTCTACACCACCGGGTTCACCAACACCGACGAGATGGGCGAAGCGCACCGCTTCACCGGCTCGGCCGTGAAGTTCATCTCGGTGGCCCGCTTCGGCCAGAAGTAATGACGCAAGCCGGATCCGTCTTGCCACCGATCCAGTAATAAAAAGGCCGCGCCGGAATTTCCGGCGCGGCTTTGTCTTATGGGTTCGTTACCGGCCCGCTGGCCGTCAGTTGCTCAACAGCCGCGTCCAATTCCCCGAACCGGTGCAGATATAGGTGGCGATCTTGCCGGCGGCCTGGGCCACACCGGTTGCCGTAGCGGCGCCGTTGATGGTGTTGGGGCTGGTGCCGAAAACCTGGACGCTGTTCGCGCCCAGGTTGGCGACGGTCTGCTGGCGACCGGGCACGCAGGCCGCGAGCTTGACGGAGGCATTCGCGGCGGAAGCGGTCGCGATCGTGTTGACGCTGGCCTGCAGCAATGTCGCGTTGGTCTGGCCGCCGCTGGCATAGGCCGTGATGCCGGTGGCTGTCCGTGCCGTGTCGGGAATGTCGCTTACGCCGGACACGTTGTAGCCGGCGGTCGGCTCGCTGCCCTCGACGACCGCCACGGTGAACGATCCGTTCGGATTGGTCGAGGTGTTGAACAGCCCGCTGGTGGCGAAGCCCGAGACGGTGACGTCGGAGCTCGAGGTTCCCGTATCGTAGGAGAACACATAGGCCGGCGTGACCGGTCCCGTGCCGCCGTCATCGCTGCCGACGACGCTCAGGCCGCCGCTTATGCTGACGTTCTTCGAGCCGCTGATGTAGATCTGGGCATTCTCGTCGGGGCCGACATTGTTGCGGCCGTTGCGGGAGAACACCGAATTGGAGACGGTCATGCCGGTGACGCCGACGAGGCGCAGGCCAGCCTTGTAGTTGCGGTCGAACAGCGAGTTCGAAATGCTGTTGTTGTTCGTGCCACCGTAGCTTTCGAGGCCGAACCCCTGGTTCCACTCGAAACGGCTGTTGACGATCGTGTTGGCATTGGCCCCGGTGCCGAGATAGATGCCGTCGCCGGTGTTGTTGGCGAGGTCGGCATTGACGACGAAGGAATCGATCAGGTTCTCTATCCCGGTCACATTGTTGCCGAACGTGCTGTTGAGGACATGAGCGCCGCCGGTGTACGCGCCGCCTCCGAACCCGACGTCGCATCCGACGACGGTCGTATCCTCGACGGTCAACTGAAAGCTGCCGCCCGAAATCCCGTTGATGCCGGAATTCCTACAGTCGATGAAGACACCCTCGACGGCGGCGCCTTCCGTGACGCCGCTGACGTCGAGAATCTGGGTCGCCCCGGACACCGCGACGAGGACGGGGCGGGCATTGGTGGTGCTTGCCGTTTCGGTGCCGTATTCGACGACGCCGAGGCCGGCGAGCCTGTTTCCGTCGTTCATCCTGACGTCGCCGACGGCATAGGTCTTCGCCGGATCAACCCAGCAGACCGTGTTGTGGGCGAGGCAGAGGTTGAAGGCCGCGGTGTCGTCGGTCGTGCCGTCGCCGACAGCGCCATAGTTCATCACATTGCCGCTTGTCGGACCGGCGAGGGCAAGCGCGGTCGCGCATAGATAGAAAGCCAGGCAGAATCCGAATCCCTGTCTTCTCATGTAAGGCTCCATTTTCGTTTCTGGTGATGGTTTCGACCGGCCCGGATTTCAGGCACGAATCGACAGGCCCGCGCCGCTCGGGCGGCCGGGATCGCTCGGCATCGGCTTCGGCGTCGCCGCCGGCCGTTGCGATGTGGTAAAGAAAAGAAGGACGCGGCCCGAAGGATCGCGAAGGAAGGCGGCAAGATGGGGCCGCGTACGGGACACCCGGTAAAAGGCCGCCCTAGGCCTGGCGTCTTCCTGCCCGGTCGGGCCTAGCGGGCGAGCGCGCTCGCCGCCTTGGCCAGCGCCTCGATCTCGTCCCAGCGGCCGGCCTTGACCAGATCGTCGGGCGCGACCCATGAGCCGCCGACGCACAGAACGTTGGGCAGGCCGAGATAGTCGGCCGCGTTCTTCGGGCCGATGCCGCCCGTCGGGCAGAACCTGACATCGGCGATCGGCGAGGCGAGCGCCTTGAGGAAAGCGGCGCCGCCGGCCTGTTCCGCCGGGAAGAATTTCAGGAAGTCGAGCCCCGCCTCGCGCGCGGCCATGATCTCGCCGGGCGTGATGGCGCCCGGCAGCAGCGGCACCTCGCTGGGCTCCGCAGCCACCAGCAGTTCGCGCGTGATGCCGGGGCTGACGATGAATTTCGAGCCCGCCGAGGCCGCCTCGTCGAACTGGCTGGCGGACAGGATGGTGCCGGCGCCGACAACCGCTTCCGGCACCTCGGCCGCGACGCGGCGGATGCACTCCAGCGCGTCCGGCGTGCGCAGCGTGATCTCGATCGCCTTCAGCCCGCCGCGGGCGAGCGCACGCGCCAGCGGCACGGCATGCGCCACATCCGTAATCTTCAGCACCGGGATGACAGGCTGGCCGTCCAGCAGCGCCAGCAGCCTTTCGGTCTTGCTCGCCCCGCTCTGGGTTCCCTTGGTCGCCATGTCGAGCCTCCGATGCTGCGGCTAGTTCGGTCGAAACAGCTTTCAACCGATTTAGCGTCCGTCTAGCAGACCGGTCCGGTGAAGTCCACGCGGCGTCTTGCATCAGGCGCCTCCGAACAGGCCGGAAAGCCGTTGCCTGAGCCAGCTCCAGAGCCGGACGAGGGGGCCGTTCCTGCTCAGCGCGGCGCGAAGAGCCGCCTGCGTCGCCGGCCCGGCGATGCCGTCCGCCATGAGGCCATTGTCCTCTTGGAAGCGCATGACGGCTGCGGCCGTTGCCGGGCCGAAGGCGCCATCGGCGTCGAGCGCGTAACCTAGGGCGAGGAGGTCGCGCTGCAATTCTGTCACGGCCTCGCCTTTCGCGCCGCGGCCGAGCAGGACGGGACCGGAGCCCATGCCGCCGTCCGTGGCGACGCTGTCTTTGCCGACGTTCTTTCCGCCATAGCGCGCATAGGCGGCGGCGATTTTGGTGTCATAGCCATATTGCTTGTAGGCGGGGCCGTTGTAACCGCGCGCGAAGGCGTTCCAGTCGCCGTCGCGCAGCGCGCCGGCCAGCCCGGCCTTTTCGATATAGAGCGCCATCAGCCGGATCTGGCCGGCGATGCCGGAGCGAGCTTCCGTCACCAAGGCATCGACGCTGGCAAATCCCAGCCAGTTCCAATGCGCGCCCATCACCTGCCCGAGGCCCCACGAAACCGACTCGTAGGCTGCCTTCGCGTCGATCGCGGCCGCTTCCTTGAGCATGCGCCAGCGGGCTTCCTGCGTGGCGGGATTGGCGATCGCCCCGGCCACTGGCGAGGCCAGCCCTTTTTCGCGCGCCAGAGCGCGCCGATCCTCGTCGAGCCGGCGGTCGAAATAGTGGCCCTCGAAGCGGATCAGCGGTTCGCGGCGGCCGGCTACGAGTGCGAAGGCTTTGCCGCCGCTCTCGACCTCGGCGACCGCCAGCAGCGAAGCCGGTTCGAGATCGAGCGCCTTGGCGGCTTCGGTAATCTCGCTGACGACGTCCTTGCTGAACATTTTTGGCCCTTCGGTTGAAGACCAAGTATCGTCCGTTTTGGAAAGGCGTGAATATCTTGCACGTTTTCGCCATGCCCTATTCGGCGTGGAAAGCCTGTCCAGCTTGAAACGGATCGACCGAGCGGTTACGGAGCGGTCATGGATTTATCCCCGTCCAAGCCGCTGTTTCGCGTTGCCGCGCTTTATCGCTTTGCCCGCCTGGACGGGCATGAGGAACTGCGCGCGCCGCTCGCCGCCTTCTGTTGCGCGCGGGGCATCAAGGGCACGCTGCTGCTGGCGCCCGAGGGCATCAACGGCACTGTCGCGGGGACCGCGGAAGCGATTTGCGAGCTTGTCGCCCATCTGCAAGCGCTGCCCGGCCTCGACGGACTCGACGTCAAGTACAGCCATGCGGTCGACATGCCGTTCCACCGCATGAAGGTCAGGCTGAAGCGCGAGATCGTCACCATGGGCGTCGAGGGCATCGACCCGGCCATGAGCGCCGGCACCTATGTCGAACCGTCGGAGTGGAACGCGCTGATCTCCGATCCCGATACGGTCGTCATCGACACCCGCAACGCCTACGAAGTCTCGCTGGGCAGCTTTCGCGGCGCGCTCGATCCGCAAACGGCCAGCTTCCGGCAGTTCCCCGGCTGGGTGGACGAGCATCGCGCCAACCTGGAGGGCAGGAAGGTCGCCATGTTCTGCACCGGCGGCATACGTTGCGAGAAGGCGACGGCCTATGTGAAGGCGCTCGGCATCGATGAGGTCTTCCACCTCAAGGGCGGCATCCTGAAATATCTGGAGGAAGTGCCGCACGCCGAGAGCCTGTGGCAGGGCGAATGCTTCGTCTTCGACGAGCGGGTTTCGGTGTCGCACGGGCTGGAAGAGGGCGAGGCGGAGCTTTGCCGCGCTTGCCGCCGCCCGCTGACGTCGCAGGACCGGCAATCGCCGCACTACGTCGCCGGCGTCTCCTGTCCCCATTGCCATGACGAGCGCTCGGATGCCGACCGCGACCGCTATGCCGAGCGGCATCGACAGGTGGAACTCGCCCGCAAGCGCGGCGCGGCGGCGCATATCGGAAGCTGACCCGGCCGGCGCGACGCCAGGCTTGTCGCGCGTTTCGGTGGAAAGTCGGCGTCAGGCCACCTATGTCTGCCAGGCAATCGATCCCTGCCGCGCCGGCGGCGCCTGACCCGGAGGACTTGATGTTCGATCCCAAGAAACTGCTCGACGACCTGCTCGGCTCCAAAATCCCCGGCACGGAAGGAACCGTGCGCGACAAGGCCGGGCAGGCGGTGCAGATGGCGAAGGATAATCCGCTTGCAGCCGGCGCGCTGGCGGCCGTGCTGCTCGGCACGGGTGCCGGACGGCAGTTGACTGGCACGGCGATCAAGCTCGGCGGCATCGCCGCTATCGGCGGGCTCGCCTACAAGGCTTACCAAAACTACAAGAACGGCGACCAGCCGGTTGCGGCCGATGCGCCGGCGGCGCGCCAGCCGGAGCTTTTGCCGCCGCCGGCCGGCACGGATTTCCACCCCGCCTCGGCGCCGCAGGGCGAGGACGAGTTCGCGCTGACGCTGGTGCGCGCCATGATCGCGGCGGCCAAGGCCGACGGCCATATAGACGACGAGGAACGCAAGAAGATCGGCGACAAGCTCAGCCTGTCGGGCATCGGCGGCGAGGCCGAGGCGTTCATGCGCAAGGAACTCGAAGCACCGCTCGATCTCGGCGCGCTGGTCGCGGCGGCGCGGACGGAGGCGCAGAAGGTCGAACTCTATACCGCTTCGCGGCTGGCCATCGAACCGGATACGCGCGCCGAGCGCGGCTATCTCGACCTGCTCGCCGGCCGCCTCGGGCTGCCCGACGCGCTGGTCGACCATATCGAGGCGACGGTGTCGGCGGCCAAGGTGCCGGCTGCGTAGGGCGGTTTCATCGTTAATCTTTCGTTAACCGAACAAGCGCATCATTTTCACCAGTCGGATCGGTTTTCCTCCTCCCAAGCCGGTTCAGATTAGAGGGCGGTCGCCAATGACCGCCCTTTTTGTGCGGCGGTCCGCGAGCGGCTTGCCAGCGGCGGCGGCATCTGCGATGCCACGGTCGTTTCGGGAGGATCTCATGAGCGCAAGCAAGACAGCCATCGTCACCGGCGCGGGCACCGGCATCGGCAAGGCCGTCGCCGGCGCGTTGCTGAACGCCGGGTGGAATACGGTGTTCTGCGGCCGCCGCAAGGCACTGTTGGACGAGGCGATCGCCGCCGCAGGTCCCACGCAAGGGCAAGGGCTGGCGGTTGCTTGCGACATCAGCAAGGCCGACGAAGTGGACGCGTTGTTTGCCAAGGCGGTCGAGACGTTCGGCCGCGTCGACCTGCTCTTCAACAATGCCGGCATGGGCTACAAGTCGACGCCGATCGACGAAATTCCGGTGGAGGTGTGGAACGACGTGGTCGGCGTGAACCTCACCGGTTCCTTCCTGTGCGCCCGCGCCGCCTTCCGCCAGATGCGGCGCCAGAGCCCGCAGGGCGGCCGCATCGTCAACAACGGCTCGGTGTCGGCCTACGCGCCACGCCCCGGCTCGGTGCCCTACACCGCCACCAAGCACGCCATCACCGGCCTGACGAAAACGCTGGCGCTGGACGGACGGCCCTTCGATATCGCCTGCGGGCAGATCGACATCGGCAACGCGTTGACAGACATGGCCGTGCCGATGACGGTGGGCGTGCCGCAGGCCAACGGCACGGTCGCCGCCGAAGCGGTGATGGACGTGCGGCACGTGGCCGACGCCATGCTGCACATGGCCGGCCTGCCGCTCGACGCCAATGTGCTGTTCATGACCGTGATGGCGACCAAAATGCCCTATGTCGGGCGCGGTTGAGGCCCGACGCCGCTTCGTCCGATCTCGATCTTACGCGGTCCCTCTCTTGCGCAGCGAAAAATATCTGACTAAAGTCAGGTAATGCAATCGCAAGACATCCAGCAAGTCCGCCGCTTCAACCGGCTCGTCACCCAGCGCATCGGCGCGCTGGGCGACAGCTATCTGGCGCGCGGGCGGCCGCTCGGCGAGGCGCGGCTGATCTTCGAACTCGGCAGTTCGGGTGCGACCGATCTTGCGGCGTTGCGCCAGCGGCTCGGCCTCGATTCCGGCTATCTCAGCCGTCTGCTGCGCTCGCTCGAAAATCAGGGCGTTGTCGAATTGCGAAAAAGCCGGGAGGACGGACGCGCCCGCGACGTCGCGCTGACGGCAAAGGGCAGGGAGGAATTTTCCGCCTACGACACACTGTCCGACGATTTCGCCCGCGATCTCCTGGCGCCGCTCGGCGATGCGCAGCGGCAGCGCCTCGTCGCCGCGATGGGCGAGGTCGAACAGCTTTTGCGGGCAGCTTCCGTGACGGTCGCGTCCGAAGCCGCCGACAGCGCCGACGCTCGCCGGTGCCTGGACGCCTATATCGGCGAGCTGGCCGAGCGTTTCGAAGGCGGCTTCGAGGGCGGCTCCTTCGGCACGGCTGACATGACGCCGCCTGTCGGCTGGCTTCTGCTGGCCCGGCTGGACGGCGAGGCGATCGCTTGCGGCGCGCTGAAGCGGCTCGATGCGACGACCGGCGAGATCAAGCGGGTGTGGGTTTCGCCCGCCGCGCGCGGCATGGGCGTCGCCGGGCGGCTGATGGACCGGCTGGAGGCGCTGGCCGGCGAGATCGGCTGCCGGCGCGTGCTTCTCGACACGAACCGGACGCTGACCGAGGCGAAGGCCATGTATCTCAAGCGCGGCTATCGCGAGATCGGCCGCTACAACGACAACCCCTACGCCGACCACTGGTTCGAGAAGGGGCTGTAGGCCTTACGCCTCTTAACTCTTGTCCAGAAACGCCTGGATGCGCTCCAGCGCGCGTAAAATGTTCTCCTCGGAATTGGCGTAGGACAGGCGCATGTAGCCTTCGCCGAGCACGCCGAAATCCGGACCGCCGATCAGCGCGACGCCGGCTTCCTCCAGCAGCGCCGAGGCCAGTTCCTTCGCCTTGCGGCCGGTGGCCGAGACGTTGGGGAAGGCGTAGAAGGCGCCTTTCGGCGTGACGCAGGAGATGCCGGGAATGGCGTTCAGTCCTTCCACCACGATACGGCGGCGGCGGTCGAAGGCAGCCATCATCTTCTCCACCTCGTCCTGCGGCCCGTCGATGGCAGCGATGCCGGCATATTGGCTGGGCGCGTTGACGCAGGACCAGCAATTGACCGCCAGCTTGCGCACCTTGTCGTAGAGATGGGCGCCTTTCTCGCCGTTCGGCCAGATCGACCAGCCCATGCGCCAGCCGGTCATCGCCCATGTTTTCGACCAGCCGTTGAGCACGATCAGCCGGTCGCGGATTTCGGGGAATTGCAGCAGCGAGGTGTGTTTCTCGCCGTCATAAGTCATGACGTCGTAGATCTCGTCGGAGAGGATGGCGACGTCCGGGTGCTTCTCCAACCCCTTCGCCAGCTTCTCGATCTCGGCACGCGGGGTGACGCCGCCGGTCGGGTTGGCCGGCGAGTTGAGGATCAGCAGCCGCGTCCTCGGCGTGATCAGCGACAGCGTTTCTTCCGCCGAGAAGGCGAAGCCGTTTTCCTCGCGGATCGGCACCGGCACCGGCCTCGCCCCGGTAAACTCGATCATCGAGCGATAGATGGGAAAGCCGGGATCGGGATAGAGGATTTCCGCGCCCGGCTCGCCGAACATCAGGATGGCGGCGAACATGGTCGGCTTGCCGCCGGGCAGGATCATGACGCTCTCGGGCGAGACCTCGATGCCGGTCGTCGCCAGCGTGCGGCGCACCACCGCCTCGCGCGTCGCCAAAAGGCCATTGGCCGGCGTGTAGCCATGGTGGCCGTCGCGCAACGCCTTGATCGCCGCCTCGACAATATGGTCGGGCGTGCGGAAATCCGGCTGGCCGATGCCGAGGTTGACGATGTCGCGGCCCTCATGGGCGAGCGCGGTCGCCCGCGCCAGCACGGCGAAGGCGTTTTCCTCGCCGAGACGGTCGAAGGCTGCGATCGTGTGGAGCATTTTGTTGGTCCAGATTGGCGCTAATGGCGGGTCGGCATTTTTGGGAGGCTTCGCGGCATCTGTCAAACTCCAGAAAGTCATTCCCATGTCCGAAGATCTGAAAGACTGGCAGCCGCGGCCGCGGCCCGAGCGCAAGGTTATGGAAGGGCGGCTGGTCCGGCTGGAGCCGCTGAGCGCGGCAAGGCACGGGGACGATCTGTTCGCGGTCTCCTCGGTGCCCGACGCGATGGAACGGTTCCGCTGGCTGCCGGACTATCCGCCGAAGACGCGCGCCGAATTCCAGCCGTGGCTGGAGAAGGCGGAGGCCAGTCCCGATCCGCTGCACTTCGCCGTCATCGACAAGGCCAGCGGCAAGGTGGTCGGTCGCCAGACGCTGATGCGCATCGAGCCGGCGCACGGTGTCATCGAGATCGGCAACATCTATTGGGGGCCGCAAATGGCGCGCACGCCGGCGGCGACCGAAGCGCAGTTCCTGTTCACCCGCTATGCCTTCGACGAGCTCGGCTACCGGCGCTACGAATGGAAGTGCGACAACGACAACCGTCCCTCCAAGCGGGCGGCGGAACGTTTCGGCTTCACCTTCGAGGGCATCTTCCGGCAAGACAAGGTCGTCAAGGGCAAGAACCGCGACACGGCCTGGTTCTCGATCATCGACAAGGAATGGCCGGTACTCAAAAAAGCCTATGAGGACTGGCTCGCCCCTAGCAACTTCGACGGCGAAGGCGTACAGAAAAAACGCCTCGAGGATTTCCGTAAGTGATTGAGGCGTAAGGTTATTTTGTTACGCGAAAGGTTCCGTCATGGCGCAAGGTCATTCCCACGAGGGACACTCGCATGACCATGGCGCGGGCCATGTCCACGGTTCGACCGACAAGCGCCGGGTTCTGCTCGCCGCCTGCCTGACCGGCGGTTTCATGGTCGCCGAGGCCCTCGGCGGCTGGCTGACCGGCTCGCTGGCGCTGCTGGCCGACGCCGGTCACATGCTGACCGACAGCCTGGCGCTGGGACTTGCCTGGTATGCCTTCCACCTCGGCGAGCGGCCGGCCAACAGCCGCCTGACCTATGGCTTCGGCCGGGTCAAGACGCTGGTGGCCTACACCAACGGCATCGCCATCTTCGTTGTCGCATTGTGGATCTGCTACGAGGCCTGGCAGCGCTTCCAGTCGCCGCCGCCGATCCTGGGCGGGCCGATGCTGGTCGTCGCCGTGCTCGGGCTGGTGGTCAACATCGCCGGCTTCCTCATCCTGCATGGCGGCGATCGCGACAGCCTGAATATGCGCGGCGCCATCCTGCATGTGCTTGGCGACCTGCTCGGTTCGGTGGCGGCGATCGCCGCCGCGCTGGTCATCCTCGCCACCGGCTGGACGCCGATCGACCCGATCCTCTCCGTACTGGTAGCGGTGTTGATCCTGACGACGGCCTGGCGGCTGATGCGCGATGCCGCGCACGTGCTTCTGGAAGGCACGCCGCCGCATCTCGACCGCGACGGCATGGCGCGCGACCTCGTGGAGAGCGTCCCGGGCGTTCGGGACATTCACCACATGCATGTCTGGTCGATGGACGGCAGCCGCACGATGGCGACCCTGCACGCTTGCCTGAACGAGGGGATTGACGCGCATGGCGCCGTCACCGCCATCAAGGCGCGACTGGCGGCCGAGCACGGCATCGAACATGCCACGGTGGAACCTGAATACGGCCACTGCGCCGACGGGGACGGCGATCACGACCACCATCACGGCGGCAGCGGTCATGACCATGACGACGAAGGCCATGGTCATGCCCACGGCGCGCTGCATGGCGCTCCCGCCGACCGCCGCCACTACCACTAGCCGGATTGGTACAAGCCCCATATAGGTGCGCGCGGGTTTGGGCCGGAGAACAGCCATGGATCGCGAAAACAGGAACGCTGCCATTGCGGCGCTGATCATTCTCGTCGGCTTCGGCGTGCTTGCCTATTGGCTGCCGACGATCATGCTGGCGCTCGGCGGCGTCTCGACCGTGCTGGCGGCCCTCGCGGCGGTGCTGTTCGGTCTCGCCCTTTTCATCGTGCTTTGGCTGCGCGGCAGGGCGCAACGCCGAAAGGAGAACCGCTGATGCACATCCTGATTACCGGGGCTGCCGGCATGGTCGGCCGCAAGCTGACCGAGCGGCTGGTGCGCGACGGCACTTTGCGCGGGCAGAAGATCACCGCGCTCGCCTTGTACGACATCGTCGAGCCGCCGGTGCCGGTCTTCGACGGTGTGGCGGTGACGGCCCATGCCAGCGACCTTGCCCGGCAGGGCGTGGCGGAAGAACTGGCAGCCGAAAAGCCCGACGTGGTGTTTCATCTGGCCGGCGTCGTCTCGGGCGAGGCGGAGGCGAATTTCGACCTCGGCTACCGCGTCAACCTCGACGGCACGCGTGCCCTGTTCGACGCGCTGCGGCTGGCGCAGAATGCGCCGCGCGTCGTCTACACGTCATCGATCGCCGTGTTCGGCGCGCCGTTTCCCGACGTGATCCCGGACGAGTTCCATCCCACCCCGCTCACCTCCTACGGCACGCAGAAGCTGATGGGCGAAGCGCTGCTGGCTGATTACACGCGGCGCGGCTTCTTCGACGGCATCGGCATTCGCCTGCCGACCATCTGCGTCCGGCCCGGCAAGCCGAACAAGGCCGCCTCCGGTTTCTTTTCCGGCATCATCCGCGAGCCGCTTGCGGGGCTGGAGGCGATCCTACCGGTGCCGCGCTCGGTCGTGCATACCCACGCCAGCCCGCGCTCGGCGGTGAATTTCCTCGTCCACGCGGCCGAAATCGACGGCGACAAGGTTGGACCGCGCCGCAACCTCACCATGCCGGGCGTGGCCGTCAGCGTCGGCGAGCAGATCGAGGCACTGGAGCGGATCGCGGGAGCGAAGGCTGTGGCGCTGATCCGCGAGCAGCCGGACGAGGCGGTGTGGGCGATCGTGAAGAACTGGCCGACCCGCTTCGAGGCCAAACGCGCGCGCGAACTGGGTTTTACGGCCGAGCAGAGTTTCGACGAGATTATTCGCGCCCATATCGAGGACGAACGCGGCGCCTGAGGGCGACGCTAAAGCGTCACGCGATCTTTCAGATTCGCTCCGCACGCTTTAGAGTCTTGATTTTACGCATGTCTTTGTCCCGAAACCGGGTCCCACTTTCGGGAGACATGCTTTAGGCCTCAATGGCCCTTCGCGGCCTCGGCCGTTTCCTTGGGCGCCGGTTTCGGCGCTTCCTTGCGCCGGACGGCGTTGTCGCGGATCTCGTCCTTGGACAAGAAGTTGACCTGGTCGATCAGCACGTCGTGGACGATGTCGGCGCCGATGCGCTTGTTGATGGTCTCGCGGATGTTGTTGCGGAAGGCGTCGAGGTCGAGGTCGGCCGTGTTGGTGAAATCGGTCTGCGGATTGGAATAGAGGTAGGAGTAGACCTGGTCGGTCATCAGCGCCGAGGCGGGGACCGACAGCTTGGCCATCTCGGCCGGATCGACCGTGTAGACGAGCTTGGTCAGGAAGTAGCCCTGGATGGTCGCGTCCTTCACCATCGGCACCGAGATCATGTCGGTGTTGATGTAGTCGAGGCCGCCCAGCAGCGGCTTGGGCGTGTCGTCGGCCTTGGCGCCGGCGTTCTGGAACGAATAGATCGCGGCGCCTGCGGTGACGGCGCAAATCCAGACGGCGGCGACGATGAACTTGATCATCGGCGGCTCACGGGCGCGCCCAGCCGAATTCCCCGGCCGAATAGGTGCCGTCGGCTTCCGCGTTCTGGATGGCGCTCTTGAGCAGGTTGGCGACTTCGTTGACGGCGTTGAGGTGGGCGAGGATCGCCGCCTCGTTGCGTGCCAGCTTCTGGCGCAGCCGCGTCAGTCCCTCGCTGTTCTCGGCGAGGAATTCGGCCTGGCCGGGTCCCTTCATGGCGCGGTTCAGCTCGTAGAGGTAGCGGCTCTTGCGGGCGTTCGAGGCCTTGAGGTCGAACGAAACGCCGCTGCGGATGCCGGCCGTCTCCTCCTCCACCGCTTCCTCGATGCGGCCGATGATGGCGGCGAGGTTGCCGGGCCGGGCCGGGCCGGACACCGCGTCCGCGACGCCGGTGCGGGCAGGCAGGTTGGGGGCGAATTCGGAATACTCGTTCATGGTGACCCTGTCAGATCTTCGTTGCCGCGGTCGCCGCTGCCGGGTCGTCGCTCAGGGAGCGGACCATGCGGCGCTGGATTTCCTGCACGAGCGAATTGGAAAGGCTGGACTGGGCGTCCCGCGCCGCCTGTTCCGGCCCGCCGGAGACGGCGCCCACCGGCACCACGCGCTTGCCTTCGAGATAGTAGTCGGCCAGCATCGAGCGCGCGATGCCGATGCCGCCGCGATCCGCCATCACGTCGGCGAGGTGCTCGGCGAGCTGCGATTTCCACATGTCGCCGGCAAGGCCCTTGCCGTAGACGCCCTCGGCATCCTTGGGCAGCATGTTCTGGATGAAGGTCTGCAGCACCATCGCCTCGAAACGCTGGTAGTTCCTGGCCGGGCCGGCCTGCTCGGTGTCCGCTTTGCGCGCAGCACCTGCCGCTTCGACGGTGAAGGTGGCGGCCGCGCCGCCGGCGCGTTTCGTCAGCGCCGCGCGCGCGGCCTCGATGTCCTGAGGCTCGGCCGCGCGGGCGACGTCGAGCACGATGTCGCTGGGGGGAGAGATCGCCAAGCCGAAGCTGCCTTCTGCCGTTTCCGTCGACCGATCATCGCCGAACAAGCTTGCCGCAGGCTTGCCGGCGGTGATGCGCTATCTGCCGCGCTTCTGCTCGATGATCTCCAGCCGCTCGCGGTCGCCGCGCCGGCGTTCGTCGTCGCGGCGTGCCGCCTTGTAGGCACGCTCGACCATGTTGGTGCGCGCCGTGGCGGTTGCCACCTTCGCTGCCTCGAGGCGGGCCTTCTCCAGGCTTTCATCCTGCCGCCTCAGGGCGCCGGCGATGCGGTTGTGGTAGAGTTCCGGAAACAGGCCGGCCAGCGAACCCTCGGCGTCGAAGCGGTCGGCCAGCACCTCGGCTTCCTGTCCGGCGGCGTTCGCCTCGGCCAGAAAGCCGGCGCGGCGCGTCTCGTGCAGGGCCTTCAGCTGCTCCTGCACCTCGACCAGCTTCTTCAGGCGGTTCTTGCGATCGGTCATCGGCCTATCTCGACAGGGCCAGGTCGATGAAGCCGTCGGCGAACAGCGACAGCATGGTGGCGGCGGCGAAATAGAACATGACGATGCCGCCGACGATGATGATCGGCTGGGCGATGAAGTAGACCGGGATCTGCGGCGTCAGCTTGTTGACGAATCCGACTGTCAGGTTGACGATGATGGCGTAGGCGACGAAGGGGCTGCCGAGGCGGATGACGAGGAAGAAGGCGTCCGAGATGGTGTCGGCGACGTCGACCAGCGCGGCCTGCGGGTTGAAGAAGACGTTGAGCGGGGCGACCTGATAGGAGGCGACCAGCGCCCGGATCACCTCGTGGTGGAAGTCGAAGACGAACAGCATCAACAGCGCCGAAAGCGAGATCAGCGCCGCAAGCGGGGCTTGCGGCTCCGGCTCCTCGACGGCCGTTCCGCCATTCGAGTTGAAGCCGATCAGCATGGCGAGCCCGGCGCCGATGAAGCGCAGCGCCTCCATATAGAGGCGCGTCATGATGCCGATCAGGCCGCCCACCAGCAGTTCCGATGCGATCATCGGCACCAGCACCGCGGGATGCGGGTCGACGAAGGGATAGATGCGGTCCCACAGGAAGGTGAGCAGGCCGACGGTGACGGCGATGGCCGCGAACAGGCGCACATGCAGCGGCACGCGCACGCTTGAAAGGCCCGGCATCACCATGAAGCAGGCGCCGACACGGCAGAAGGCGAGGAACGCCGCCAGGATGGTCGTCTCGGTGAGGGTGGAGAGGGCGTTCACGGAGAGTCCGCGCAGCGGTGTCCGCCGTTTTCTGTCGTCCTCACGAAACCGTTCCCAGCACCCTGATCTCGACGCCCTTGGCGATCTCGACGTGGGAAAGCACCGGCAGGGTCGTAAACATCCGCTCGATGATCATGCGTACGTAGGGCCGGGCATCCGGCGCGGTGACGAGGACGAATCGCTCGCCGGCCTCCAGATGCTTGCGGATCGCCTTGGTCGCCTCCTGGCCGAATTCTTCCAACTGACGCGGGTCGATGTCGAACTCGCGCACCTCGCCCTTGGCGTCGCGCTTGAGGCTCTGGTGGAAGGCGAGGTCCCAGCGATTGCCAAGGCGCAGCACCTTGAGCACGCCGCCTTCGGTCAGGTCGCCGCAGATCTGCTGCGCCATACGCACGCGCACATGCTCGACGATCTGCTCGGTGCGGCGCACATGCGGCGCGATCTCGGCGATGGCCTCGATGATGAGGTGCAGGTTGCGGATGGAGACGCGCTCGGCGAGCAGCAGTTTCAGCACCGCCTGCAGGCCGGGATAGGAGATATGCTGCGAGCAGA
Organism: Mesorhizobium sp. 8; assembly: GCF_006351905.1. Classification (NCBI taxonomy): domain Bacteria; kingdom Pseudomonadati; phylum Pseudomonadota; class Alphaproteobacteria; order Hyphomicrobiales; family Phyllobacteriaceae; genus Mesorhizobium; species Mesorhizobium sp. 8. The sequence goes on along the minus strand of NZ_CP040914.1, from coordinate 1,866,535 downwards.
TCTCGTCGGCCAGCTTGCGGTATTCCGGGTCCTGCCGCTCGAGCAGCGCCTTCATGTCCTTGTAGGAAAGAAGCTGCGGCAGGTTATTGCGGATCACCTCGGAGAGGTGGGTGAGCAGCACCGACATATTGTCGGCATAGGTGAACTGCTCGCGCTTCAGGTCCTCGGCGAAGGTCTCCATCACCGAATAGGCGCGCATGCCGAAAGCGGGCTCGCGCACTTCCTCGCCCGGAATGTCGGGGATGTCGCGTGTGCCGAGCAGCACCATCAGTTCGCCCACCCGCATCTGGTGTTCGGCGACCACGGTGCCGTGCACCTTGATCTGGTAGCTCTTGGGCGGGATGGCGAAATCGTCGGTCAGCTTCACTTCCGGTACGACGAAGCCGTACTGGGTGGCGAACTTCTTGCGCATCTTCGACATGCGGAAGGCAAGTTCCTGGTGCGCGCTGATGAGGCGGGTGGAAAGCTGCTTGCCGATCAGGAGCTCGATCTCGGCAGTGGCCAGCGAAGCCTTGACCGAGTTCTTCTCCTCCTCGGCCTTGGCTGCTTCTTCCTTTTTCCTGCCGGCTTCCTCTTCCGCGATCCGGCGGTTGTGCTGGAGGGGGATGATGTAGCCGAGCCCGGCCATGGCGCCGGCCAGCGTCACGAAAGGGAACATCGGCAGGCCGGGCATCAGGCCGAGCAGGGCCAGCAGTGCCGCTGCGACGTAGAGGGCGCGCGGATAGGCGCCGAGCTGGCCGAAGACAGCCTTGTCGGCCGAGCCGCGCGTGCCGCCCTTGGAAACCAGCAGACCGGCGGCCAGCGAGACGATCAGGGCCGGTATCTGCGTCACCAGGCCGTCGCCGACCGAAAGCTTGACGAAGATGTCGGCCGCCTTGCCCAGGCTCATGTCGTGGCGCAGGTAGCCGATAGCGATGCCGCCGACGATGTTGATGGCGGTGATGATGAGGCCGGCGATGGCGTCGCCGCGCACGAATTTCGAGGCGCCGTCCATGGAGCCGAAGAAGGAGGATTCTTCCTCCAGTTCGCGCCGGCGCAGCTGCGCCGTCTTGTCGTCGATCATGCCGGCCGACAGGTCGGCGTCGATCGACATCTGCTTGCCGGGGATGGCGTCGAGGGTGAAGCGGGCGCCCACCTCGGCGATGCGCGTGGCACCCTTGGTGATGACGATGAAGTTCACCACGATCAGGATCATGAAGACAATCAGGCCGATGACGAAATCGCCGCTCATGACGAGGTTGGAGAAGCCGCTGATGACGTAGCCGGCGGCGTGCGTGCCCTGGTCGCCGTGCGACAGGATCATGCGGGTGGTGGCGATGTTGAGCGACAGGCGCAGCATGGTGGCGATGAGCAGCACCGTCGGGAACGACGAGAAATCGAGCGGGCGCTGGATCCACAGCGCCACCATCAGGATCAGCACCGACAGCGCGATCGAGATGGCCAGCCCCATGTCGATCAGGAAAGCGGGGATGGGCAGGAACAGGACGGCGAGGATGATGACGATGCCGGCGGCGAAAAAGACGTCGCGGCCGTTCTTGACGGCGTTGCGCGCCGAGAAGGTTTCACTGATCGCCACTGTCGTCTCCGCCGGCCACGTCGCGGGCAGCAAAGCCCGAGCCTTGAGCCTAGCGGCCCAAGCTTGCGCGAAGGTGGGTGGAAACGGCACGGCCTCGCTTGACCGTGATGCCGCCACGCGTTGTCATGTGCGCGAGGCCGAAGTATCAGGCTCCTTCCACCGGGATTTCCGCGAGCCGCCCTTTGCTATCCGCCGCACAGTTGCCAGTCCACGCCCGCCGGCTTCGCGCGCTCGTCGTGCGATCGCTGCCGGTGCTGGAAGCGCGCGGCATCGTCGTGGTGCTGCTCGGCGGGCTGGTCGGCGTCATGGCCGGCACGCTGGTGACGACGATGAGCGCGCTGGTGCAGTGGCTGCATGTGCTGTTGTTCGAGGTCCAGCCGGGCGGCCGGCTGTCCGGCATGTTTTCCCTGCAGCGCCCGGTGCAGGCGCTGGTGCCGGCGGTCGGCGGCATCCTGCTCGGCCTCACCGTGGTCTGGCTGCGCAGGCGCAAGTTCCGGACGCCGGTCGACCCGATCGAGGCCAACGCGCTCTATGGCGGGCGCATGTCGCTCACCGACACCTTCATCATCGCCGGCCAGACGATGATCTCCTCAGGCTTCGGCGCATCCGTCGGGTTGGAGGCGGGCTACACCCAGGTCGGTTCCGGCCTCGCTTCGCGGCTGGCGCGGTTCCTCAGGATGCGGCGCAACGACGTGCGCATCCTCGTCGGCTGCGGTGCGGCGGGCGCCATCGCCGCTGCCTTCGACGCACCGCTGACGGGTGCCTTCTACGGCTTCGAGCTGGTGATCGGCACCTATTCGGTCGGCAATGTCGCCCCGGTCATGGCCGCCGCGATCTGCGCGTCGCTGACGGCGGAAGTGTTCGGCGGCGTGCCGTTCCCGATGGAGCTTTCCGGCCTGCCGGAACTGACGCCCAGCCTGTACGTGCCGTTCCTGCTGCTCGGTCTGGTCGGCGGCGGCGTGTCCATTGCCATCATGTATTTCGTCACGTCGGTCGAGCGGCTGTTCGCTCGGCTTTCGATCGACGCTTCGCTCAGGCCGTTCCTCGGCGGCTGCATCGTCGGCCTGCTCGGCCTGGTGACGCCGCAGGTGCTGTCCAGCGGTCATGGCGCGCTGCACCGCGAGTTCGCCATGAACTACGGGCTGGCGGTGATCGCCAGCGTCTTCCTGCTCAAGCTCGCCGCCTCGGCGATCTCGCTGGGGTCGGGCTTTCGCGGCGGCCTGTTCTTCGCCTCGCTGTTCCTCGGCGCGCTGATGGGCAAGATCTTCGCCGGCACCATGGTCTTCTTTTTCCCGGCCAGCGGGTTCGACGCCGACGTCGCCGCCGTCGTCGGCATGACGTCGCTGGCCGTCGGCGTGGTCGGCGGACCGCTGACGATGACGTTCATGGCGCTGGAATCGACGCGCGACATCACGCTTTCCGGCGTGGTGCTGGCTGCCTCGATCATGTCGGCGATGCTGGTGCGCGAGACGTTCGGCTACTCCTTCTCGACCTGGCGTTTCCACCTGCGCGGCGAGACGATCCGCAGTGCCCACGACGTCGGCTGGATGCGCAGCCTGACTGTCGGTTCGATGATGCGCAAGGACGTGCGCATCATCGATTCGTCCACCACGCTGGATGAATTCCGCAAGGCGATCCCGCTCGGCTCCGCGCAGCGGGTCGTGGCCGTCGACGCGGACGGGCGCTACGCCGGCGTGCTGATCGTGGCGGAGGTCTACAGCGAGCAGGGCAATCCGGGCTCCACGGTGCTGACGCTCGCCAAGTTCCGCGATTCGGTGCTGGTGCCGACCATGAACGTGCAGTCGGCGGCCGAAACCTTCCAGCGCGCCGGCGCCGAGGAACTCGCGGTGGTCAAGGACTTCACCGACCGCGCGGTGGTCGGCCTGCTGACCGAGGGGCACCTGATGCGGCGCTACGCCGAGGAACTCGACAAGGCACGCCGCGACCTGTCCGGTGAGGAATAAGCTTCAGGGCCGCTGGCAGCGTGAGGCACGCTCCTGCCGTTTTGCCGCAAGCTCCGTTTCCAGTCCCTCGATCTTGCGGGTCTGGCGATCCTCCAGCGCCGAGCGGGCCTTGACGCCGCCCGGCACCCAGAACGGCACGTCGAAATTGCTGATCTTGCCGCGGCTGATGGCAGCGGACGACAATTCTTTCGATGTCTCGCCGATGCTCACGTTGATGTCGGCACAGGGTGTGCTCGCACCGCCGGTCGATCCGGACGCACAACCGGTAAGCAGCACCGCCAGCATGGCGGCCGCCGCGGCGGGCGGAGCTTGCAGCAATCTCATGACGGCAAAATAATCAAGGCGAGGATTGGTTGCAAACCGGAAGGGGGCGTCCCTATTCCTGCGCCCGCTTCTTGACCACGCCGGTGACCGTGCTGGTCGGCCGCTCGATCCAGCGGCGTACGCGCGGCCGCTCTTCGCCCGCATGCAGTTCGCGGATGCGTTCGGTGATGGCCGCATCCGCCTGCGTGATGCGGGTGTTGTGGCGGATGTAATCGAGCCAGGTCGGCGTATGGTAGGTTTCCAGCCAGACGTCCGGGTGTTCGAGATCGCGCGCGATCACCCAGTTGCGCGCGCCGTCGCGGCGGCGGATGCGGCCGCGTTCCGTCATCAGGGCCAGGAACTCGGGCACGTCGTCCTCCCGGATGATGAACTCGATCATGATGGCGATCGGCCCGCTGCGCGATTGCAGGTCGAGCGCCAGCGTCGGCTCGCGGAAGCGGTTGAGCGGATCGAGGTTGAGCGGCGTATGCTGCGGCAGCGGCAGGACAAGGCCGAGAGCGCCGCCGGCGAGCATGGCGACCGCTGCCGCCATCAGCGCCACCGGCGCGCCGTGATGATCGGCCACTAGGCCCCAGATCCAGCTTCCCAGCGCGATGCCGCCGAAAGTCGCCATCTGGTAGATGGACAGCACCCGCCCTACGACCCAGCGCGGCGTCGACATCTGCACGGTGACGTTGAAATGCGACAGGGCGATCACCCAGCAGGCGCCGCCGACGACGAGGCCGAGCGCCGTCGCCCAGGCGTGGGTGCTCAACGCACAGACGAGCGAACACAAGGCGAAGCCGGCGAAGGCGGCGCGCACCATCGTTTCGCTGGAGAGCAACTGGCGCAGCCTGACACTGGTCAGCGCGCCGCCGACTGCGCCGACGCCGAAGGCGCCGAGCATGATGCCATAGGTCAGCGCGTCGCCCTTGATGACGTCGCGCGCCACCAGCGGCAGCAGCGCCAGCACGGCGCCGCTGGTGGCGCCGAAGGCGGCACCCCGCGCCAGCACCTTGCCGATGTTGGGCGACATGGCGACGTAGCGCAGGCCGGCGCCCATCGCCGCGCCGAGCGATTCACGCGGCAGGGGCGAGACCGGCTCCTCGCGCTTCCAGCGCGCCATGACGGTGATGAGGCCGAGATAGCTCGCCGCGTTGGCGGCGAAGGCCGCCGCCGGGCCGAAAGCCGCCACGATGATGCCGCCGATGGCGGGGCCGACGGAGCGGGTGATGTTGAAGCCCATGGAGTTTAGCGCCACCGCCGCCGGCACCTTGGCGCGCGGCACCATGTCGCCCACGGAAGCTTGCCAGGACGGGCTGTTCAGCGCGGTGCCCGAATCGATCAGGAAGGTGAAGGCGAGCAGCGTCCACGGCGTGATCAGGTCGAGCCAGGTGAAGACGGTGAGCAGCACGGACACGACCAGCATGAAGACTTGCGCCACCAGCATCACCTTGCGCCGGTCGAAGCCGTCGGCGATGGCGCCGGCGACCAGCGCGAACAGCATGATCGGCAATGTCGTCGAAGCCTGCACCAGCGCCACCTGGTAGGACGATGTGGCGATGGAGGTCATCATCCATGCGGCGCCGACGCCCTGGACGAGGCCGCCGAAGTTGGAGACGAGGTTGGCCGACCAGACGGCACGGAAAATGCCGATGCGGAACGGCGCCAGCGCGGCGGAGCGTTCCGCCTCCGGTTCGTCTTCGATCACTGCCTCGCCGTGATGCGGCATGCCGTCTCCGTCGCATTCGTCCGGTGGTGGTCGTGGGGCCGAAATTAGCCGACACGACGTTAGCCGACACGGGGAAAAAGGCGAACGCCTTTGCGAGAAAGATCATGGTCCAGCGGACGGCCGGACACGATTTTTTCGCGCTCTGTCAGAAACCGGTCTGGATGCGCTCGAAAATGACGTTGGTGAAAGCCGAGATCTGGCCGCCGATGAAGGGGCCGGTCAGCGCCACCACCAGCATGATGGCGACGATTTTCGGCACGAAGGTCAGCGTGATTTCCTGGACCTGGGTGAGCGCCTGGATCAGCGCGATGCCGATGCCGACCACCATGGCGACGAGCACCACCGGCGCGGAGGCCGTGAGCACGGTCCACACTGCGAACTGGACGAGGTCGAGGGCATCGGCTTCGTTCATGATGCCAGCCTGCGCTTGCCTTGTTGCGGAAGTCTATCCTAGCTCGCCGCCGGTCCCACCGTCACGCCCGGCCCGACCGCCATTTCCGTGCCGTTCTCCAGCACCGCGATCAGCCCCGAGGAAGAAAGCCGGACCTCCGAGACCGTGCCGGTCGTCTTGCCGTCGGCCGAGGTGATCGAATGGCCGATCAGCGCGTCGGCCTGCGACAGCGCGGAGGATTGCAGGATGCTGTCCAGTTTGGTGTTCATCTGCACCGACTGCTCGACCTGGGAGAAGGTGGCGAGCTGGGCGACATATTGCGTGGAATCCATCGGCTGCGTCGGGTCCTGGTTCTTCATCTGCGCGATGAGCAGCTTCAGGAAGGACTGGTAATCGACCGATGCCTTGGACTTGGGCGTCGCCTGGTTGGCGCCAGCCGGTATCGTGGTGGTCATATCGACGTTCATGGTCATCGTGCTCCGACTGCCAGCGGCCGTGCCGCCATATCCTCGCTTGCGCCGTCCCCGGCGTCCGGATCGACCAGCTTGCGCTCCAGTCCGTAGAGCGAGCGAATCGCCTTCAGGGCCTCGAAAACGTGATCCTCGCCGACAAGCTGGTCGACGTGCTTGAGCGTCGAGCGGATCTGCTCGTTGTGGTAGCTGGCGAGCAGCAGCGGCAGCGAGCGGCGGAACATGTCGCGCGCGTCGGCGGCCCCTTGCGGGTTCATCAGCATCACCTGAACGATGAAATAGAGCTGCTTCAACGGCGTCGAGGCATCCTCGGGCTGAAGCACGTGGCTTTCCAAAAGGAACTGCACGTCGTTCATCAGCTCGATGCTGACCTTGCGGTCGACGCGCACGACGGCGCCGTTGATGTAGATCTTCTCGTTCGGCTTGAGCGACAGCTTCAGCGTGTTGGTCATTGGATCCCGTCCCGGATGATCTGCGACACCTCGATCAATCCCTCGAAATTGTCGGCGCGACCCTGGCGGATGTCTTCCGTTTCGCGCAACAGCCAGAGCCCGATCGAGATCAGGTTGGCACGCAGTTCCTTGGGCAGCGCGTTGTCGTCGGAACCAAGGTCCTCGACGAAGCTGGTCCAGACGCGATTGGTGAAATGCAGCGCTTCGATCGCCTCCATCGACTGTGTGCCGGCGGCGGCGGCGGCCGTCAGCATCTCGATGGAACGGGTGAGCAACTGTCGCTCGCGCTCCTTGGCGTCGGCCACGGAGTCTGTCTGGATGTCGGCGTATGAGAATTGATACATCGCTGGCAAAGTCCGTGGTTCAGGTCAGGAAGTTCAGCAGGCTCAGCTGCTGGATGCGTGCGGTAAGCGCGAACGAGGTCTGGATGTGCGACATCAGGTCGTTGACGCGGTTGGCCGCCTCGTAGGGATCGACGCCTTCGAGGTCGAGGATGTGCTTTTCGAACAGGTCCGCCTGCGTCTTGATGCGGTCGGTGGCGTCGGAGACGCGCTTCTGGATGATGCCGGCCTGCGACTGGGATTGGCCGAGATCGCTTACCGCCTCGCCCGCCAGCGACAGGGCGCGCGAGGCCACCGTCTTCTTCGCCTCGCCGCTCAGCGTCGAAGAGGAGAAGAAGTCGGACACAATGGCGGCGGCCATGGCGAGCTTTTTCACGCCGTCGTTGTTGGCGCTGATCGAGGTCTCAGTCTTCTCGTTGAGGGCGATGCGGCTGACGATCTGCTCGTCGGTGGCGCTCGACCAGTTCGTCTGCCAGCCCGTGCCGAAGAACTGCGGCATGACGTCATTGGTGATGAAGTCGTCCATCTGGGCGGTGGTGACGGAGGCGGCGGCCGGGTCGTCCTGCGTAAAGCCGAAACGGGCGAAGAAGGCGGCATCGAGCGCGGCCTTCGCCGGCGAACCCGCGGCGGTGAAGTCGTCGATCGGCTTGACGTCGGTGTTGGTGCCGGCAAACAGGTATTCGCCGTTGACGGAGGTGTTGAGGATTGCCGTCATCGACTGCAGCGCAGCGTTGCCGCTATCGTGGGCGACGGCGTCGGTCATGTCGCCGGAGGAGGCCGTCGCCATGGCGCCGAGCAGCGCCTGCGCGACATCTGTGAGCTGGCCGAGCGCATCCTGGGTGGACGACAGCCGCGACGCCACCAGCGCGTTGGAATCGACGATGCCGTTCAGCCGGTCGAGGTCGCGCGCGAAGGTTACCGACTGGGCCGTGCGCGTGCCGAGCGCCAGCCCGGTATCGGCGACCCGCCCGGTATCCATCTCCTTCTGCGCCTTGACGAGGTCGACCTGCATGCGCGTTTGCGAGTAGCGCATGGCGTTGGAGATGGCGGCGGAGGAAACGCCTGACGCCTTCATGATCTTACCTCACCGCTTCCATCAGCGAATCCAGCATCTGGTTGACGGTGCTGAGGATCCGCGCCGACGCCTGGTAGGTGTGCTCGAGATCGAGCAGCAGCGACATTTCGGTATCGACATTGACGCCGGTGTCGTTGGACAGCGCCTCGGCGGTGCGGGTCGCCAGCGCCTCCTTGGCGTCGGCGGCGGTCGAGGCCTGCTGGCGGATGCCCTCGAACCAGCCGATGGAACTGGCCGAGTAGGTCGTGACGCTGACGGTGGTGTTGATGCCGGCGGCCGGGCTGAACGCCATCGGCTGGTCGAGCCGGTTGGCGTAGCCGATGAGCAGGTCGGCATAGGACGCGCCGCCGGAGGTGTTGGCGACATAGGCCGCGCCATTGGCGCCGCCGTCGCGCAGCAGGGTGACGTTGCCGCCGGCGGCGGGGTCCATGGCGGCGTTGACCCTGATCTGGCCAGCCAGCCCGGTGGTCAACGTGCTGGGAATGGACGAGGTGCCCGCCTGCATGAACAGGCCCGCCGCGTCGGGATTGGGAGGCGCCGTCTCAGCGAAAGCGCCGATCAGTCCGCGCGCAATCTCGTCGAGCTGGGCCTGCATGGTGACGGTGACGTTGTCGCGAAGCTGGATCAACCCGGCCAGCTTGCCGCCGGCGTCGGTGTCGCCGCCGGTTCCGGCCTTGAGGGGTACGTTGTCGATGTAGACGGCGTTGCCCTGGGTGCCGGCCGCGTAGCCGGCCAGCGGCTGGAAGGACACCGAGCGCGGGATCGTCTCGAACAGCGTCGTGCCGTCGCCGGTGGTGATAATCATGTCGTTGTCGCCGCGCGTGAAGGTCGAGATCGGAACGTATTCGCCGATCTTCTTCAAAAGCGCGTCGCGCTGGTCGAGTGCGTCGGAGACATCGGCCCCCGAACGGCTGCCCGAGACGATGGCTGTGTTGACGTCCTGGAACTGGGAGAGCAGCGAGTTCAGGTCGCCGACCGCCGTGGCGATCTGGGCATCGGTGTCGGTGCGGAACTTCTGGATGGCGTCGGTGCCCTCGTTCAGCGAGCGCACGACCTGGCGCGCGGCGTCGATGACGGCGGTGCCGGCGTTCTGGTTCGACGGCGAGGTGGCGTAAAGTTGCAGCGCCTCATGCAGCTTGCCGATGGCGGTCGATGCCGAGGAGGCGTTGTCGACGCCGTTGACGGCCAGTTCGAGCTGGTCGAGGCCGCCGGAAAGCGCGCTCTGGCCCGCCCAGGCCGATAGTGCTGCAAGGTTCTGGCGGAAAAGCTGCTCGTTGGCGGCGCGCTGGATCTGGACGGCGCGTGCGCCGGGGTCGGTCGAGACGACGGGCGCCGTGCGGCGCGAATAGTCGGGATTGGCGGCATCCGCGACGTTGCGGGAGACCACCGACGTCTGGCGCGAGGTGGTCAGCAGCGACGACTGAGCGATGCTCAATGCGGATGAAAGGGACATTCTTCTTAGCGTCTTTCAATCGCCGCGCCGCCGCGGCCACTCATCTCTTGAGGTTGACCAGGACGTCCATCAGGTCGGAACCGGTCTGGAATACCTTGGAATTGGCCGTGTAGCTGCGCTGCGCCGCGATCATCGAGGTCAGTTCCTCGGCAATGTCGACGTCGGAGTTCTCCAGCGCGCCCGAAATGATCGCCCCGGCCTTGCCCTGGTTGGCGAAACCGATCGTGACGGCACCCGATTCCGAGCTCTGCGCGTAGACGTTGCCGGCGAGCGCCGAGAGCTGGTCCGGGCTGGTGACGTCGGCCAGCGGGATCTTGTAGAGCGCCTTGGAGGAGCCGTCCTTGTAGCGGGCGTAGATGGTGCCGTCCTTGCTGATCTCGACCTTGTCGATGGTGCCGGGAGCGTTGCCGTTCACCGTCGGTTCGGTCGGCGTGTAGGCGGCGCCCAGCTGGGTCAGCGTCGACAGGTCGAGCGTCATGGCTGCGCCGTTGGGCACGGTGAAGGAAACGCTGTCGGTGGCGCCCGTCAGTTTGCCGGTGGTCGTGTCGAAGCTCAGGTTGGCCGAGCCGAGCGCGCCGCCGGTATAGGGAAAGGAGGTGCCGGGCGTCGCCTTCGACTGGTCGAACACCGAAACCTGCCAACTGCCGGCGCCGGTGTTGGTGAAGTAGACGTCGAGCAACACCTTGTTGCCGAGATTGTCGTAAGCGACCAGCGAGGACTTGGCCGTGTATTGCGCCGTCGCGCTGTTGGTGGAGGGCAGGTCGCCCGCCGCGACGGGCGTCGCCGAGGCGGGCAGGTTGGCGCCGAAGCTGCCCTCGGTGCTGGGCGTCGCCGTCATGCCCTGCTCGGAAATGACCACCGGCACAAGGCCCTCAAAGCCGTTCACGGTCGCCGCCGGCACGCCGTTCTCGAAGCTGTAGGCCATCAGCTGGAAGCCGGCCGCGTTGACGAGCCTGCCTTCGGCATCCGGCACGAAGGCGCCGGCGCGCGTGAGGTAAGGCGTGCCGCTGGCGTCCTGGACGACGAAAAAGCCGTCGCCGTTGACGGCGAGGTCGGACACTGAAGTCGTGTATTGCAGCACGCCTTGCGAGGAAATCGAGGAGCGCACCGTGGTGGTGACGCCGCCGGAATTGTAGGCGCCGCCGGTGGTCGGCATGACCAGGGTGGAGAATTCGGTGGAGGAACGCTTATAGCCGGTGGTGTCGGCATTGGCGATGTTGTCGGCGACGGTGGACAGGCGGTTGGCCTGGGCGTTCATGCCGGAAACGCCGGTTCGCATCATTCCATACAAGCTCATCGAAACGTCTCCTGGTACCGCGAAAGAGCGGCCTTCAGGATACGCGTCCTGTCTTGCGCGAAGCTGTCGCGGCCGGGACGATGCGAACGGGCCGGCCGCATCAGGCTACCAGCCGGTAGCCCAGGAAGCGCTTCGAATCGATGGGGTCGTGACCAAGCTTCTCGCGCAGCTTCTTGCGCAGCTTGCTGATGTGGCTTTCCACCACGTTCTCCTCGACCTCTTCGTCGAAGATGCCGTAGATGGCGTTGAAGACCTGGGTCTTGGTGACGCGCCGGCCACGGTTGGCGGCGAGATATTCGAGGATGCGGCGCTCGCGGCGCGGCAGGGGCAGCGGCTCGCCGTCGATCTCGGGGTCGCGGCCGTCCATGAAGATGCGCATGGCGCCGATTTCGGTGTAGGCGGCCTCGTCCTGCGCGCGGCGGCTGATGGCGGCGATGCGGGCGAGGATTTCGCGGATGTGGACGGGCTTGCGCACGACGTCGTCGACGCCGGATTCGAACAGGCGTAGCGTGTTTTCGAGCGAGTTCTGTTCGCTGAGCGCGATCACCGGGGCGCCGGTACGGCCGCGGATCTGGCGCGGCGAGACCGAGCCCTCGCGGCAATCGCCGATGAGGAAGGCGCTGACCGATTTGAGGTCGTCTTCGGGCGCGCTCTCGACCCATTCCCCGAATTCGCCCGGCGCGAAGCCGGCGCTCGCCACGCCCTCGCGATCGAAAAGGGAATGATACCCTTCCGTCACCAGTTCGCGCTCGTCAACGATCACGATCATCGGCCCGCCCTCCGAATCAACTTTTATGCCCCGTTGCAACAATGGGTAATCGCGGCCGGGAATCGTGACCACCATCAAATCTTGCGGATAGTTTCTTGGGAGTCGGGAATCGCTCTGGTTGTATTATCCGACAAATATGTAAGCGTCGGCATCGCGCCTGCCGTTCGTCGTCCGAGACTCCGTCAGCTGTATTCGGCGCGGCAGATCGTGCAACTTACGGTTTGCAGAACGTGCGGGCGTTGGCCGTCCATTTGCCGAAGCCGACGGCGACCATGTTGGCGATGACGCGGCAGACATAGACCTTCTGCGCGGGATCGTTGTCGGGGCCGGCATGGTAATGGGCGACCGCCATCGACCAGGTCTGGTGACGGGCATGAAGGCTGGCCAGGAAGCGGGCGGCATAGTCGACGTTGCGATGCGGATCGAGCATGTCGGCGACGCTGCGGAACTGCGAGGCGTGGTAGTGATGGTTGATCTGCATGCAGCCGAGATCGATCAGCGTCTTGCCGTTGTTGCGCGCTCGCTCGAAGTCGGCGAGCGCTTCCGAACGGCTTCGCGGGAAGACGGCTTTTCCTTCTATGTTCAAGGCGTTGGGCTGGAGGCTGCCCTTGTTGCCGGTTTCCGTCAGACCGACCGCGTAGAGGATGCCGGCCGGAATGCCGTAGCGGCCGGCAGCGCGCAGGATTTCCGCCTCGCACGGGTTGGCGGCGGCGTTTGCCGCCTCAGCCGCAAGGCTAGATAAACAGATTGCCGCCAGCACCGATGCGAGAAGCCTGCGCGCTGCGCGGGGCGTCCTGCCTGCCGTCATTGCCGTTCCTTTCCGATTGGTGGCCCGCCTGCCGCCCGGCCGCTCCGTCGCCGTTCGGGTTGCCAGGCTGAAAGGACGAGGGGTCGCGGTAGGGTGCCGCGGTCGCCGACGATGCCGCATCGGCGCGCGCGGCAGGCGTCGCTGCCATCTGCGGTTGCAGGACGGTGACGCTGTCGACGCCGAGCCCGAGGCGTTTCAGCGACTTGGCGATGTCGTCCTTGTCCGCTTCCAGACGGCGATAGGCCTCATGCGTCTCGGGCTTCAGCTCAACCGTCAATTGCTGTCCCGTCATGCGCAGGCTGGCGGTGACGGAGCCGAGGTCGGCGGGGCGGAGCTCGATCTTGAGGACGTGTGTCGGAAGGGCAACAGAGGGGGTGGCCGCCTGCATCGCGGCGGCCTGCCTAAAACCGTTGTCGGCGGAAATGGTGGCGACAAGCGCCGCCGTCGTCTGGCTCATCGGGTGGGAAGCGGGCGCTGCGAAGGACTGGCTGGCAGTGACCGCGACGGTGCGCGGCGTGTCGTCCCGATGGCGTTCGCCGGCGCGCTGCTGCGACGCATCGTCGTCCGCGCCTTTCCGTTCCGGCGAGATTTCGCGGATGCGTGGCGGGGGAGCGTCTTTCGAGGCGTCGCTGGCGTCCGTCAGGGGCGCGTCGGTGACCCCCTCTGTTTCCGAGGTCCCGGCAACGGCCGCTCCAGGCAGCGCCTGGCGCTTGCCCGTCGCTGCCTGTTCCGGCTGGAGATGGATTGCGGCGCGAGTGGCCGCGTCGGCGGCTTGCGCCGTCGCGGGATGCGTTTTCGCTTCGAGTTCCGTCTTTCCGGCAGGCGGGTCCTGCTGGGCAATCCGTTCGGCGGGCGAGGCGGCATCCGCCTTCCGTTCGCCAGCCTTGGCGGAATTGCCGGCCGCCGCATCGAGCATCATCGACGCGGCGATTGCCGTGCCGTCGTCCACGGTCGCATTTTTGTCGGCAGCTTCGTTGCGCTTGCCGTCGTCCACTGCGCCGGGCTGTCCATCCTTGGCGGCGCCGAGACGGTTCAGGCTGACCAGCAGCGGCAGCCTGTCGCGCAGCGGCGGCGTGTCCTGCGCCGTATCGACGTTATCACGATGCTTGCCGTGGCGATGTTTTTCGTGCGCGGAGCCGGTTGTCCGGCCGTCTTCGTCCGAGCGGGTACGGGCGGCGCTTTCCGGCGTCGTCTTCGTATCCGCCGTGGATCGATCCCTGCCGTCGAGCACGTCGCGGAAGGCGGGTTCGCCCGATGCCGGCTCGCGTGCCGGTGCGGGGCTCGAAGGGCCGGTCGCCATGCCGGGAAGGGTCGTGGTCATGGTGACGGTCATTGGGGGGAGGTTCCCAGCATCTGGTCGATCTGATCGAGCTTTCGTCGCGCATCGGCGATGGTCGCGTCCGCGGCATCGGCAGGTTGGCTTGCGGAGGCATCCGATGTCATGGGCGCAGGTTCGGTAGCCAGTGGGGATGCGTCGGCGACCGGCCGCTGCGCGGCGGCCTGCTCGCCGGCCGGCTCCGACGCCGCTGGTTCGGACGCGCCCTGCTCGGCCGGGCGTTCGGAGACCGCGCCCTCGACGGGCGGCAGGTCGTCCGCCGCTTCCGGCGTGGCGGGGCTTTTCGCAGCCGCCAAGTCGGTGGCGGCAGGTTGGGCGGTCGAAGGGACGGCCTTGGCCAGAGGCGGCACCGGCGTCGCGGCACCGGCGGGAGGCGGGGTGACGATCTCGCGGGTGACGGCCTCGGCGGCATCGAACAGGGCTCGGTCGCTTTCGGAGAGGCGGCTGCGGTCGATCGTCTTCAACGTCTCGCGCAGGTCGTCGACCGTCGCTGACGTCACCGCCGAAAGGCTGGCATAGAGGGCCGCGCGCGGATCGTTGCCCGTGTCCTTGCCGCGCTTCTGCTCGGCCTTGGCGGCGGCGAAGGCGGACAGGTCGTTCAGGCCGTCGATGGCGGCGCGGCGGGCGATGCGCAGATAGATCACCCGAGCGCGCTCGGCGTCCATCATGGAGGTGATGTCGGCGAGCCTGTCGCGGCCGAGCGCTTGGTCCATGGAAATGACGCCGGAGACGAAAGAGTCGGCGAACTGGCTGGCATAGGGCGAATGCAGGTAACCCTGGACATACTGGGTGGAGGCATGGGCGAAGCGGGCGGCGTCGCCGTTCGCCACCGTGATGCCGATCGTGCGCCGGAGTGCCGCTTCCTCCACCAGCGTGCCGGGGCTGAGCAACCTCGCTTTGTCGAGGAGGGGGAGCGCTTGTGCCGGGTCCTCGCCGGCGAGCAGCGAGCCCTTCACCAGGGCGACGAAGGCGCCGAGATCGCTCGGCAGCGTCATCGGGTCGACCGGCTTCAGCGCCTCGATGGCGTCGGCGGGACGGCCGCCGAGATAGGCGAGGATGCCGGTGGAGATCGCCTGCATGCCGGCATCCATCTCGATATGCGCGGTCGCCGCCTTGACGGTCGCGGGATTGCCGCCGCTCATGCCGTAGACCAGAAGCGCGCGCAGGTTCTTCGGGTCCTTCAGGTCCTCGGCGCTCAGCTTGCGCAGGCGCGCGTCGGTCAGCTCGAGCAGCTTGGCCTGCATCGGCAGCGCCGCCTGGTCGCCGGACGCGATACGATCCTGCACCAGTTGCAGCGAGCGCACCATCTGGTAGGGCGCCAGCGTCTCCGTGGCGTGGCCGGCACCGGTGCCCGCGGCCATGGTCAGCAGGAAGCCGGCGGCGCGGCAAAGCCCCGCGATCCGTCTCATCCTGCCGTCTCCAGGATGATCTCGATGCGGCGGTTCACGGCGGCATAAGGGTCGGCCTTATCCTTCGGCCGGCGGTCGGCGAAGCCGGCCACTTCGGAGATGCGGCCTTCGTCGACGCCGCCGCGCACCAACATGTAATAAGCAGCATGCGCGCGCGCGGTCGACAGGCGCCAGTTGTCGTAGGTGGCCGAATGGAAGGGGCGGGCGTCGGTATGCCCCTCGATGGAGACCGAACCTTTCTGCGCGTTGACGATGCGGCCGATCTTGTCCATCGCCAGCACAAGGTCGCGGCTGGGTACGGCCGAACCGATCTCGAACATGCCGAAATCGAGCTGGTCGGTGATCGAGATGGCGACGCCCTTGTCGGTGGCCTCGACGGAAATGCCGTTCAGCATCTTGTCGTTCAGCTTGAAGGTATCGGCGATTTCCCGGCTGACCTCGGCGGCTGCGCGCAGCGCGGCGGCGGACGGACCTTTCGGCACCTCGATCCCGTCCGGTTTCGCCGCTTCGGTTTTGGCCGGCCCGCTCTCGGTCGGCTTGGCGGCGGTGGGGCCGCTGTCTGCCTCGATCCTGTCTGCCGATGCGCCGGCCGGCCTGGTCTCTTTCGGTGCGTTCGCCGCAACCTGTTGCGCTTTCCCGGCTTGAGTCATCTGCGAAGGCTGCGCCGGTGCCTTTTCAGGCTGGGCTGCGGGCGCCACCGCTTTGATTTCGGGAACGGCGACTTCGGCTATCCTGTCGCCGGGTTTGGCCGGTTCGCCGTCGATCCTGGCACGGGCGGCGCTCGCCTCGGCGGCGGGTGTCGTTTCCTGCTGCGACCAGAAGTCGGGCGAGAACGGATCGCGGTAGGACTGGCCACCGTCGGCGCCGGAGGCGGGGCCTGCCTCCTGCGCGCCGCCGTCGCCCTTCTTGCTGACGTTCTGCATAATGCCGGTGTCGGAGGCGATTTCGGCCAGCACCGCATAGGGATCGGCGAACAGCTGTTGGTCGGACTTCTTGCTTTCTTCCTTCTGCCCCTCGTCATTGTCCTGGGGAGCCGTGCCGTCCTTGCCACTCTTGCCGTTCTTGTCGGCGTCGGGGATGGGATTACGCGCGGTCATCCCGACCGGGGAGGGGCCGTTGCCCAGGTCCTCCAGTCCCTTGCGGCTGGAATTGCGGTCGATCAGCTTGATCGGGTTGAAATAGGAGGCGACGGCGGCCTTGGTCTGCTCGTTGGCGGCGTTGATCAGCCACATGACCAGGAAGAAGCACATCATCGCCGTCATGAAGTCGGCGAAGGCGATCTTCCAGACGCCGCCGTGATGACCCTCGTCGTCATCGTCGTGACCGCGCCGCACGATGATGATCTCGTGCTTCTCCTCAGCCGCCCCGGCCATGCTCATGACAGCACCTCGGACAATGCGGCGGACCATTCGGCCATGCGCGTCTCGAAGACGGCGTCGTCGATGGCGACGGTGAGGTCGAAGCCGGGAGCGTCGGTGAAGTCGAGGTTCGCCGCGCGCTCGCCGAGCGCGGTCTTCAGCGTCTCGTAGAGCGAGGAGGGGCCGCTGACGCGGATGCGCACCGCATCCGCGTCACCGATCGCCTCTCGCACGGCATTGGCGAGCGCGGCGAGCGACCGTTTCTGCAAATCCTCGCCCAGCAGGCCGCCGACGACGCGCGCGACCTGATCGGCGACGAGATCGGTGACAGCCGCCTGCATGAGGTCGATGCGAGCGGCGACGGCGGCGCCGATGTCGCCGCCCAGCGTTTGCAGGAAGGCGTCGGTTTCCGCCTGCTTGGCCTCCAGCTGCGCTGTCAGTTCCGCCTGATGGGCGGCAACAAGCCGCGCCTCGGCTTCCTGCTCGGCCCGTGCTACCGCCTCGGCGATGATCGTGCCCATGTCCGGCTCGGGAACGGCCTCGGGCGCTGGCTGCTCGACGGGTTTCGCCGCCGCTTCAGCGGGTTCGGGTCTCGTGCCGAAGTCGGGCAGAAGGTCGAACAGGGCGGCCGAGCGCATCAGGCCGTCGCCTCTTGCGCGGCCCATTTGCGCAGGATCTGCGCCGTGCGTTCCTCATTCAGGTCGACCATGCGGGCCAGCCGCTCCTGCGGCGCGGGCCTGAGCTTCTGGCGCAGGTCGTCGAGCGGGGTCTGCACGGCGGGACGCGCGCCTGCGGTTTCCGGGCCGGCTATGGCGCCGGCGACCGCCGGATCGGGCGTCGGCAGCGAGCGCTGCACCTCTTCGAAGCTCGGGCCGGCCAGCGCCGCGGGCCTGGCGGTCAGTGCCGCCGCCATTGGCCGCAGGCCGAAGAAGGCGAGCAGGAAGACGACGACCACGAAGGCGGCGGCGTTGATGAGCGTGCCGGTGTAGTGGCCGATGCGCTCCATGATGCCCGGCTGTTCGAGCGGCACGCCGTCGAGCCCGTCGATGAACTCGACGGCCGAGACGTCAATGATGTCGCCGCGTTTTTCGTCGAAGCCGGTGGCGGAAGCGACCATCTTCTGGATGTCGGCGACGCGCTGGGCGATCTGCTCGGGCGTCGCGTCCTTGCCGAGGATATCCTTCAGCCGCTGCTGGTTGACCACCACGGCGATCGACATCTTGTCGACGCTGTAGCCGTTGGAGACGGTGGCGATCTTCTTGGAGCTGATCTCGTAGTTGGCGATCTCTTCCTTGCGGTCGTTCTGCGAGCTGGACTGCGGGCCGTCCGTGCTGGCGGCCTGCGTCTCGGGCAGGTTCTGCTCGACTGTGGTCGGGGTGGAAGCCTGCTTCTGGTTGCTGTTCTCGTTCGACTTCACCGTCTGCACGGAGCGTTCGACGCGCGAGTTCGGATCGTAGATCGTCTCCTCGGTCTGGCGCGTGTCGGTGTTGACGTCGGCCTTCACCGAAGCGCGGAAATTGTCGGGGCCGAGATAGGGGCTGAGGGCGCGGCGGATATTGTCCTCGATCTGTGTCTCGACGGTCTGCTCGACGCCGAGCGAGCGGGCCGCACTCGTGTTGGACGGGTCGTCGCCGGCGGCCAGGAGGTTGCCGGTCGAATCCAGCACCGTCACCTTGTCGGCCGACAGCGCCGGCACGGCGGCCGCGACCAGGTGGCGGATCGACATGGCCGTCTTGGTGGCGTCGGTGCCGGCGTAGCGGATGACCACGGAGGCGGACGGCTGCTGCTCGTCGCGGCGGAAATTGGCGCGCTCCGACATGACGATGTGAACGCGCGCCGCCTTGATGCCCTGCAGCGACTGGATGGTGCGGGCGATCTCGCCCTCCAGCGCGCGCACGCGGGTGACCTGCTGCATGAAGGAGGTGAGGCCGAGCGAGCCGACATTGTCGAAAAGTTCGTAGCCGGCGTTGGCACTGGTCGGCAGGCCCTTTTCGGCAAGCAGCATGCGCGCCTGCGCGGTGTTGCCGGCGGCGACCAGCACGCTGGTGCCGTCGGAGCCGACGTCGAAGGCGATGCCGGCTTCGCCGAGCACCATGCCGATCTGGTTCACATCGGCCCGGTCGAGACCGACATAGAGCGTCTCGTAGGCGGGCCGGTTCAGATAGACCGAGGCGATGCCGACGACGGCGATCACCAGCGCGGCGATGGCGCCCATGATGGCCAGCCGTTTCGTACCGAACCCTTGCAGGTTGGCGATGATGGTCTTGATCTGCTCCGGCACGGCAGCTCTGCTCCCGGCATGATTGCCCTGCCTTCAGCCTAAGGCGCGAAGCTTGTGCGAAAATTATGGGCCGGGCGCGCGGCTTGAACGGTACCGCGCAAAGGAAAAGGGCCGCGAAAGCCGCGGCCCTTGCGAAAGTTTGTCGGTGCCGGCGTCAACCCTTGAACAGCGCGAGGATGTTCTGCGAGTTGGTGTTGGCGATGGAAAGCGCCTGGATGCCGAGCTGTTGCTGCACCTGAAGCGCCTGGAGCTTGGTCGATTCCTTGTTCATGTCGGCGTCGACGAGCTGGCCCACGCCTCGGTCGATGGAGTCCATCAGCTTGGAGACGAAATCCTTCTGCATGTCGATGCGCGACTTGGCGGCGCCGAGTTCGGAAGCCGCGGCCGTCATCTTGCCCAGCACCTTTTCGATGTCGGTCAGGAGGTTGTCGAACTTGGCGACGTCGCCGGTGCCGGTGATGGCGGACATGCCGGTCGCCGACAGGCTGATATCGAGCAACGATACGCTGGACGCCGAGCCGGCCTTGTCGAGGATACCCGTGCTGGCGGTTGCGTTGGCGTCGATCAGGCGGATGTTCTTGTAGGCGATGTCGATGGAGCCGGTGACGACGGCGCCGGTCGAGTCGCGGTTGTAGGAGGAGATGACCTGCAGCGTCGTATCGGTGGAGGCCGAATCGGTCTGCAGCAGGTTGGCACCTGCATAGGTCGCGCCGCCGATCGAATCCCTGAGCTGGTCCTGATAGGACTTTATCTCGCTCTGGATCTTGGCACGGTCCTCGGCGCTCGAGGTCTTGGCCAGCAGGACCTTGGCCTTGATGTCGTCGATGACGTCGATGGCGGAATTCATCGCCGTATAGGCGGTATCGACCTTGCCGGCGCCGAGGCCCAGCGCATCCTGCACGACCGAATTCGCCTTGTTGTCGGAGCGCATGGTGGTGGCGATCGACCAGTAGGCGGCGTTGTCGGACGCGGTCGAGACGCGAAAGCCGGTGGAGATACGGCTCTGCGTCTGCTCAAGCTGCTTGTTGGTCGCATTGAGGCTCTGCAATGCCGTCATCGCAGAGGCGTTCGTCATGATGCTTGCCACGGGCCACCCTTTCCTCGGACATTCCGCCGGGCCGGGGCGCGACGGATACGATCGGTTAACCATAACTAGCCCGTCATGGTTAACAGCCGATTAAAGGGATGTGAGACGATAGCGGAAAGGAAAAAGGCCGCGCTTCCCGGGGAAGCGCGGCCCTTTCGGCCTGATGTTGCCGGCTGTCGCCGGCGCCAGCCTTAGCGGAACAGCGACAGGATCTGCTGCGTGTTCGAGTTGGCGATCGACAGCGCCTGGATGCCGAGCTGCTGCTGCACTTGGAGGGCCTGCAGGCGGGTCGATTCCTTGTTCATGTCGGCATCGACGAGCTGGCCGACGCCGCGATCGATCGAGTCGGAGAGCTTCGAGACGAAGTCCTTCTGGAGATCGATGCGGGCCTTGGCTGCACCGAGGGTCGCAGCACCGGTGGCCATGCCCTTGAGCGCCGTTTCGATGCCGGTCAGCATGTTGTCGAAGGCGGTGCTCGTACCGGCGGAACCGGTGCCCGTGACCTTGAGGTCAAGGATCGACGACTTGGTCGCCGTGGCCGCGCCGACGGCGAACTGCTTGTCGAGGATGCCGGTCCTGGAAGCCGCGGTGCTGCGGCTGTCGATCAGGCGGGTGCTGTCGTTGGTGACATCGATGGTGCCGGTCGAGACCTTGCCCGTCGAGTCGCGGTTGTAGGACGTCATGACCGTCAGCTTGGTGCCGGCGACCGAAGAATCCGTCTTCAGCAGGTTGGAGCCGGCATAGCTGGCGCCGCCGATATTGTCCTTGAGCTGGTCCTGCAGCGCGGTGATTTCCGACTGGATCTTGGCGCGGTCGTCGGTGCTGGAAGTCTTGGCCAGCAGGACCTTTTCCTTGATCTGGTCGACCACGTCGATGGCCGAATTGATTGCCGTATAGGCGGTGTCGATCTTACCGGCGCCGAGGCCGAGAGCGTCCTGGAGGACGGAGTTGGCCTTGTTGTCGGAGCGCATGGTGGTGGCGATCGACCAGTAGGCGGCGTTGTCGGACGCCGAAGAAACGCGGAAGCCGGTCGAAATGCGCGACTGCGTGGTCTCGAGTGCCTTGTTGGTCGCGTTCAGGCTCTGCAGTGCGGTGAGCGCAGACGCGTTCGTGTTGATGCTCGACATGAGTACACGTACCTTACTATATGGATTTTTTTGGCATACCGGCTCGACCGGTATGACGGTACGGCATCATGCCTATGGTCGATCCAGCGACCACCCGCCATTGCCGGGACAATGGCAGGCACTCCCTGAAAAAGAGCTAAGCTTTATGGTTAACGGAAGGTGAAACGTCGCCTTCCGGCGAAAGCCTCGCGCAACCCATGCGACTTACGATGGCGTCCGGGTGCCGGATGGGCACAGGCGCATTGGAGACGTGGATGCCGTCAGCAACGAACGCCCGCAAAAGCGAGCCGCCAGGAGGTGCCCACCCTTTCGCGGCGGACAATGTGCGCGGCGCGGACGCGCTGGTGCGGGCGCTGGCCGCTGGCGGGGCAGGGGCCGCGCCCATGCCATCGATCGATCAGGCTGCTTCCGCGCTGGACCGCAAGGCGATCAAGAGGGCCGGGCGTCTCCTCAAGCAGGCTGTCGAGGCCCTGGACGCGCGCCGCTTCAAGGCTTCCGAGGCGCTCTTCGACGAGGGACTCGCCCTGCTGGACAATCCGCCGTCGCTTTTGTGGTGCTATCGCCTGGTCGCCGCGTCCAAGGCGGCCAACTACGAATATGTCGTCAACAACTACCAGCGCATCCGCGCCCTCGTCTCCACCGAGGACGAGATGGTGGTGGTCGATCGTGCCTGGATCGACTGCCTGACCTCGGCGGGTTTCCTGCATGAGGCGCTGCGGGAAGCCGAGGCGCTGCTGGCGCGGGGCACCAGATACCAGGCTTCCATCATGTCCGCCACGGGCGTCATCCATGCCCGGCTCGGCAATCTCCAAAAGGCGATCGCCATCCAGAAATCGGTTCTCGAGAAGGAGCCGTCGCACATCCTGGCGCGGTGGAATCTCGCGATCCAGCAACTGGAGGCGGGCGAACTGCCCGAAGCCTTCGACAACTACGAGGTACGCTGGGACTGGCCGGATTTTCCCTCGGAGCGCCGGGCCTTCGCCATACCGCGCTGGCAAGGGGAAGCCCTCGCCGGAAAGCGAGTGCTGGTGTGGCGCGAACAGGGCATCGGCGATGAAATCCGTTTTGCCAGCATCCTGCCGGACCTGATCGCCACCGGCGCCCGTATCACCCTCGAATGCGCGCCGAAGCTCGCGGCGCTTTTCCGCATATCTTTCCCCGACATCGAAGTGCGGCCCGACCTGGGACCCGACGCGCGCAAGCCGAAAGACTATGCGGGCTTCGACTTCGAGGTTCCGATCGGTTCGCTGGCCCGCCATTTCCGGCCGACCGCAGCGGCGATGCAGGCGAAAAGCCGGCCGTGGCTCAAGCGCGACGGCGAGATCGAGCAACGGCTGCGCGCCGACATGAACGTCGCGCCGCATCAGCCGGTCATCGGCCTGTGCTGGCGCTCGTCCAACCGCAACGTGCAGCGCAACCAGCAATACGTGAAGGCGGAGTTCCTCGCGCCGCTGAAGCTGCTCGGCACGACGAAGTTCGTCTGCCTGCAATATGACGAATGCCGCGAGGAAGTCGCAGCGATGCGCGAAATGGGCCTGCCCATCTACGATTTCCCGGCCATCGACCAGATGAACGACCTCGTGTCGGCATCCTATCTGACGGGAGCCTGCGACCTTGTCGTGACCGCCGGCACCGCGACGCTGGAGCTCGCGGCGGGCCTGGGCGTCCCCACCGTCCTGTTCGGGCAAAGCGGATCGCAGATCCAGCTCGGCACCGACGGCGTGCCGTGGCATCCGGCGACCCGGTTCCTGCCGCTGGATGCCGACGATCCGATCGGCGTCGCCAAATCCGTCCTGTTCGACTGGAACGTCATCGCGACCTGGGCAGAGAAGGCGAGCACGTCGGGGCGGCCGACCGACTGGCGGCTGTCCTATCCGGGGGCGGCTTGAGAGCCTTTTTGAAAATTCCGTGAGGCCGGGCTGCAAACGGCGTCCGACTGTGCTCCGGTGCTCACGTACTGTTGTCCTATCCGGGAGCGGCTTGAGAGCTATCCGCTTGGCCGTGTCCGGGCGACGCCGGACGCTTTTTCCGGCCGCCAATAGCCCTAGTTGAACGACCGCACCAGCGAGCCGATCAAAAGGTTCCAGCCGTCGATCAGCACGAAGAACAGGATCTTGAAGGGCAGCGACACCACTGTCGGCGGCAGCATCATCATGCCCATGGCCATGGTGATGGTGGCGACGATCAGGTCGATGACGAGGAAGGGCAGCACGATCAGGAAGCCGATCTCGAAGCCGCGGCGGATTTCGGAGATCATGAAGGCGGGGACCAGGATGCGCAGGTCGACCGTCTCGCGCGACACCTGCTGACCGCGCTCGCGCGCAAGGTCGGCGAACAGGTCGAAGTCCTTGTCGCGGACGTTGCGCAGCATGAAGGTGCGGAACGGGTCGGAAATCTTCTCCAGCGCCTCTGTCTGGCTGATCTGGTTGTCCATCAGCGGCCTGACGCCGGTGTTCCATGCCTGGTCGAAGGTCGGCGCCATGACGTAGAACGTCATGAACAGCGACAGCGAGATCAAGATCAGGTTGGCCGGCGTCGATTGCAGGCCGATGCCGGCGCGCAGGATCGAAAAGGCGATGACGAAGCGGGTGAAGCTCGTCACCATGATGAGCAGGCCCGGCGCGACCGAAAGCACGCTGATGAGCCCGAACATCTGGATGATGTAGCCGACGGTCTCGCCGTTGGCCTGACCGATGCCGCCGAGATCGATCTGCTGGGCGGCGGCGGCGCCGGTGAGCGCCAGCAGCGCCAGGAATGCGAACAGCGGCTTTTTCATTCGAACAGAAGCGTCCTGATGAGGACGTCCTTGGCGTGGCCGTCGCTGCGGATGGCGGCGCGTTCCTGCAAGTCTGCCTTGAGATGCTGGTAGCCGCTGGCGCCTTCGACCTGGTACATCTTCAAGGTGCGCAGATAGGCGAGCAGGTCCTGGTGGATCGCCTCCGTCATCTGAGGCGGCTGCGGCGCGTCGTAGACCACCGACAGGTCCATGCGCACCCACACGTCGGCGGGGGCGGCGAGGTTGGTGGTGATCTGCGGGAGCTGGACCAGCACCGGGGCGCCGGCAACGGGCTTTTCTTCCGCCGGCGCTTCCTCGGTCTTGGCGCTATGGTCCAGCCTGGCGGGTTTCGGCGGCGCTTCCGAGCTTTTCAGGTAGCTGCCCGACATCCAGCCGACGCCGAGGGCGGCGACGGTCATCGCCGCCAGCATGGCGAGCTGGACGATGAGGGACGGTCCCTTCGGCGCCTCTATCTGTTCCGCGTTCGCCATAGGGGACCGGCCTAGAAGGGCAGCACCTGGTCCAGCACCTGCTGGCCGTAGGCCGGCTGCTGGACCTCGGTGATGCGGCCGCGGCCGCCATAGGAGATGCGCGCCTCGGCGATGCGCTCGTAGGAGATCGTGTTGGCCGCGCCGATATCGGCCGGGCGCACCATGCCGGCGATGGTCAGCACGCGCATCTCGGCGTTGACGCGCACCTCCTGCGAGCCCTTGATCATCAGGTTGCCGTTGGGCAGCACGTCGGTAACGATGGCGGCGACGTTGAGTTCGAGATTTTCCGACCGCTCGATGGCGCCGTCGGCATTGGTCTCTGTCTTGGAATCGAGGCTGCCCTTGCCCTTGCCGGACGTGCTCCAGCCATCCCAGCCGAGATCGACGCCGAAGCCGAGCGAGCGGTTGGCGGTGCGGCTGCGGTCGTTCTGGTTCTTGAACTTGGCGCGGTCGTTGATCTTGATCTTGACGGTCAGGATGTCGCCTGCGCGCAGCGCGCGCGGGTCGGTGAACAGCCGGCTCTGGCGATCGTCCCACAGCGAGAACTTCTTGACCGGCGCCGACGGCGTTTCGGGATAGCGGTAGGTCGACACGGTGCCGCCGTCGATGCCGGCGCCGACCGGCGACAGCGCCGGCTCCTTGTTGACCTCCCTGAGATCGGAGGCGCAGCCGGAAAGCAGGATCGCGCCAGCCAGGAGGACGTATTTGCGCATCATGACGGGTCTACCCTGCGGGCCGCGCTGGCCATCACCCCGGTGAGGGTGGCGGCGGCCTTCGTTTCCATTTCGTTGAGAATGACGCCGGCCTTGCGCGAATCCAGCTTCATCAGGATCGCGGCGGCCAGTTCCGGCTTGACGGCGGCCAGCCGCTCGGCGGCGGCGTCCGGCTTCATGTCGCCGTAGATCTTGACGACGCCTTCCTCGGCGCGGGCGAGGAAGACCTCGCGGCGCTTCAGCCACAGCTCGTATTCCGAGCGCTTCGCCTCCAGCGCCTTGATGCGGGCGTCGACATCGTCCTGCAATTTCTTGAGCTCGGCCGCCTGGAGGGAGTAGCGGCGGTCGCGCGCGGCGTCGGCGATGTTGGAGCAGAAGCGCTCGACGTCGCTTTGCTCGGGGGTCTTCGCCGCCAGCGAACCGGCCGCCGCCGGCGCGGGTGCGGCGGTTTCGCGCTGGAGAGCCTGCGGCGCCGGGGCGGCGGGCGCGCCCGGCAGAACCTGGCGCACCGGCTCGGTGGCCGACGCCGGGGCGCCGAGCAATACAAGGCCGACGGCGATGCCGCACAAGGCGTGCAGAGTGTTGAAGCGACGGAGAGGCGGGAGGAGACGTTGCAGCATCGGCGCGACCTATTGGAGGATCAGGTCGGCTTGCAGGGCGCCGGCCGACTTGATGCCTTGCAGAATGGCGATGATGCCGTCGGGCTTGACGCCCAGGCGGTTCAGTCCGGAGACCAGCGTTTCCAGGTCCGGTCCGTCGAGAAGGGCGACACGCGCGTCGGGCTGATTGGCCTCGATGACGGTGTTGGGTTCGACCGCCGTCTCGCCCCGAGAGAAGGGCTCCGGCTGGACGACGCGCGGCGCCTCGGTGATGCGCACCGTCAGCGTGCCGTGGCTGATCGCCACGCGTGAGATCCTGACCTGGTTGCCGATGACGATGGTGCCGGTGCGCGAATCGACGACGACCCTTGCCGGCGTGTCGGACTCGACCACGAGGTTCTCGACCTCGGCATAGAAGCGTGCCGCCGAAACGCCCTTCGGCTTCTTCACCGAGACGGTGCGGGCGTCGCGTTCGGCCGCGACGCGCATTCCGAAGCGCTGGCCAGTGTAATCGTTGATGGCGTCGGCAATGCGGATGGCGGTGGAAAAGTCCGGGTTGCGCAGTTGCAGCGTCAGCACCGTCTGGTCGTCGAACTCGGCATCCACCGCGCGCTCGACGATGGCGCCGTTGGGGACGCGGCCGGCTGTCGGCACGCCTTGCGTGAGCTGCTCGGCCTGGCCCTGCGCGGTGAAGCCGGAGACGATGACGGAGCCCTGGCCGACGGCATAGATCTGGCCGTCGGCGGCTTTCAGCGGCGTCATGATGAGCGTACCGCCCTGCAGCGAGGTGGCGTCGCCCATGGAGGAGACGTTGATGTCGATGCGGGCACCGGACTGGACGAAGGGCGGCATGTTGGCGGTGACGATGACGGCGGCGACGTTTTTCGCGCGCGCCTGGCCGCCTTCGGTGGCGATGCCGAGGTTCTGCAGCATGGCGCGGATTGACTGTTCGGTGAAAGGCGAGTTGCGCAGGCTGTCGCCGGTTCCCGAGAGTCCGATGACGAGACCATAGCCGACGAGCTGGTTGTCGCGCGCGCTCTGGAGCTGGGCGATGTCCTTGATGCGCGCGGCGACCTGCCCGGGCGGCAGCTGGCTGGGCGTCGCCGACACCTTGAACATGCGCGCCGCCGTTGCCGGATCATAGTCCTGCCCGAGCGCCCCCGGTCCCTCCTTGGCGACCAGCGCGCGCTTCTGCCTGGCGTTCAGCCCGTCGGCCAGCGACGGCTGGACCGCCAGCAAGGCCGCGACGGCGATGGCGAGGATGCCCTTCATGAGGCGCCGACCTGGACGGTGCCGTCGGCCATCACCGTGCCGGACAGCACCTTGCCGCTGTCGACGTTGCGGACCTTGACGAGGTCGCCGGCGGCGCCCGGCTGCAAGGTGACGGCGGTGGTCGAGATGGTGAGGGGCCCGGCGATGAAATAGACCTGCACGGAGGCGCCCTGCTCGACCAGCCATGCCTCGCGCAGCGCGCTTAAGGGGATGTAGCGGCCGGGCAACAGCGTGCGCTTGGCGACCTTGCCGTCGAGTTCGGGCGCGGTGGTGGCGACGGCGTCCGGCTTGTGGCGTCCGGGCGCCAGCGTCACTTCCTTCAGCGCGGCAAGGCCGATCGTCTCGCCCGGATAGATGACGCGGCTGGGGATCAGCACGACCTCGTCGGCTGCGGCCGGCGCCGCGCCGGCGCAAAGCGCCAGGGCGAGCGCCATCGAGCGCAGGACCGGAACGAGGATGCGTGCCGCCATCACCGTCACCTGATGTTCTTGGAGACGACGGCGGCCATTTCGTCGGCCGCCTGAATAACCTTGGAATTCATCTCGTAGGCGCGCTGCGCCGAAATCAGCTCGGTGATCTCCTTGACCGGATCGACGTTGGAATTCTCCAGGTAGCCCTGTTCGACGGTGGCATAGCCCGGATCGCCCGGCACGCCGACATTGGCCGCGCCCGAGGCCACCGTCTCCTGGAACAAGTTGTCGCCGAGCGGCGCCAGGCCGGCCTCGTTGGCGAAGGTGGCGAGGGTGAGCTGGCCGAGGTCCTGCAGGTCGTTCTGGCCGTCGATGCGGGCGAAGACCTGGCCGGTCTTGTTGACGATGACCTCGACGGCGTCGGCCGGCACGGTGATGGCCGGGATGACGGCGGCGCCGTCGACCGTCACCAGCTGGCCGGTCGCATTGGTGTTGAAGGCGCCGGAGCGGGTGTAGAGCGGGTTGCCGTCGGCGCCCTCGATCTGGAACCAGCCCTTGCCGGTCAGCGCGAGGTCGTAGTTGTTGCCGGTGCTGGTCAGCTCGCCCTGGATATGGACGTTGCGCACGGCGCTGGTCTTGACGCCGAGGCCGATGGAGACGCCTTCGGGAACGATCGAGCCGTTGGCGCGGTTGGGCACGCCCTGCGTGCGGTCGACCTGATAGAGCAGGTCGGAGAACTCGGCGCGGGCGCGCTTGTAGCCGGTCGTGTTGATGTTGGCGATGTTGTTGGCGATGACTTCCAGATTGGTCTGCTGGGCGTTCATGCCGGTGGCGGCGATGGCGAGCGCTTTCATGGGGCCGTCCTCAGATACTCATGCGGCTGATGTCGAGATAGGCGGAGACGATCTTGTCGCGGATGGCGACCGCGGCCTGCAAAGCCTGCTGGGCGCTCATGACGGCGTCGGCGACCTGGCGGGTGTCGGCATCGCCCTTGAGCGCCTGGATCGATACCTGCTCGGCGCCTTTCAGCGTGTCGACGGTGTTCGAGGCGGCCCGCGACAGGGCTTCGGCGAAGGATGCGCCGGCGCCAGCGGCCGGCGTGGCCGCATTGGACAGGAGGCCGGTGTCGGCATCGGAGTTGCCGACCGGGGGCCGAAGGTGGATGGCACCGATGCCGCCGATCATCACTGGTTCCTCATCAGGTCGATGGTCATGGAGATCAGGTCGCGCGCCTGCTTGATGACCTGCAGGTTGGCCTCGTAGGAGCGGTTGGCCTCGGTCATGTCGGCCATCTCGATCAGCACGTTGACGTTCGGCATCTTGACGTAGCCCTTGTCGTCGGCCGCCTCGTTGCCGGGCTGGAACTCGACGGGGAAGGGCGAGGGGTCGCGGTCGATCGAATTGACCTCGACGAGGCTGCCGCCGGAAGCGCGGTCCAGCTCGGCGGCGAAGGATATGGTCTTGCGGCGATAGGGATCGGCGCCGGGCGTGGTGCCGGTGGACTGGGCGTTGGCGAGGTTTTCGGAGACGACGCGCAGGCGCTCAGACTGGGCGCCGAGACCCGACGCCGCGACCTTTAGGGCTGCCGTCAAAGCGTCCATCGCGCGTCAGCCCTTCGTCGCCATGATCATCATGGTGTGGAAGGCCTTGACGATGGCCGTGTTGAGCTCGAAGGAGCGGCGCACCTCGCCGGCCTTCATCAGCTCTTCCTCCATGACGACGGTGTTCTTGGACGGCATGATCGCGCCGGTATAGGCCTGCGGCTTGACCGAGAAGGCGGCCTCGCTGGCGCCGAAGCCGAGGTGGCCGCTCTGCGTCGCGCTCAGCGTCACGGCCGTGTGGTCGAGCACCTTCTGGAACGGCTCGACGTCGTTGGCGGTGTAGCCGGGCGTATTGGCGTTGGCGATGTTGCCGGCGACAGCGGACTGGCGCACGGCCAGCCACTCGGCTTGCCGCGATGCGAGGTTGAAAAGGTTGACGGGCTCCATGCGCTACTCCGGGCAGGTTTCCGGAGATTAGTGCGCCAGTCTTGCGCGGGCCTTGCGCGGGGGGCTGCGCTCCGGCTTCGCTATTTCGAGATCTCGATCACCCTGTCGGTGCTGGTGACCAGAACCCAGCGGCCCTTGCGCTGCTCGATCGACTTCACGGTGCTGGAATCGGGCAGGACCGAGCCTTGCTGGACGACCCACAGACCGGCGTCGTCCTCGATCATGGCGCGGCCGTTGGCGATGTGGACGAGGCGGAACTTCGCCGCGTCGGAGGGAAAGGGCTGCTGGTCAAGGTCGGGCGCAGTGTCGGCGCTCTCGGGCTTCGGCTGCAACGTGCCGGTGGAGAACAGGTCGAGCGCGCTGTCGGGGATTTCCTGATCGACGACCGGCGTGCTGCCGGCGCCTTGTCTGGCCTCGACCGTCGCGCGGCCGGCATTGCCGCCTCTGCCGCCGAAGCGGATGGCCTGCACGCCGAACTGATCCTGATTGAAGAAGATGTACCAGGGGAACAGCGCGCAAACGAGGCCCAGCGCCACGCCGAGCCCGGCGATGACGAGATCGCCGCGGTGGTCTTTCTTCTTGACCGGCATGGGGAACTGGACTGCCGGCGGCGTGCCCCAGTTGCGCTCGGGAGCTTCTTTCATGGAACGATTGCTAGCATCGCTCCCGCTTAGATTTGGTAAACGGCGGGTTTCCCGCGGTGGTGTGAAAGCCGGTTCGGCGCGCGCGGCGGAAGCGCCGGTCGGCGCAAACAACGCCGCCAATGCGCGCTCCTGCTCTTCGGCCGGCTCCGGGCGGCGAGGCCGGCCGGCCGGGCGCATCCGCGCAAATATGGGCAGGAACACGTCTCTTGCGTTGGGCAGCCATGCCGCAAGGGAGCCGAGTGGCGAAAACCGCGATCGCCGTGGCCGCTCGGCCGCCTCGGTGCGCGCCAACTGCTCCCGCAGCATCAGCTCGAAGTGCGCCAACTCAGTCTGGCGCGTCTGCATTCTGCTTGACCTTCAGGTGGCGGGCGAGATCGGCGAAGGGCTCGGCCGAAGGGCGGTCCTTGGGCGACTGCATCAGCGCTTCGTAGATCAGCGGCACCTGGCGCACGGCCATGTCCAGCTCGGGGTCGGCACCGCCCTGATAGGCGCCGAGCAGGCGGATGTCGCGGGTGTCCTCGAAGCGCGAGATCATCGCCTTCAGCCGCGCCACCAGCGCGCGCTGGTCCGGCGACCATGCCTTGCCGGCGAGGCGCGAAATGGAGGACAGCGGATTGACCGGCGGATAGCGCCCCTGTTCGGCGATGGCGCGGTCCAGAACCACATGGCCGTCGAGGATGCCGCGCACCGAATCGGCGACCGGATCGTTATGGTCGTCGCCGTCGACCAGAACCGAGATGATGGCGGTGATGGAGCCTGCGCCTTCCAGCCCCGGTCCCGCCCGCTCCAGCAGCTTCGGCAGGTCGGTGAAGACGGAGGCCGGATAACCGCGCGCCACCGGCGGCTCGCCGGTGCCGGTCGCCACCTCGCGCAGCGCGTGGGCGAAGCGGGTGATGGAATCCAGAACCAGCAGCACGCGGTGGCCCTGGTCGCGAAAATGCTCGGCAACGCGCATCGCGGTGTCGGGCGCGCGGCGGCGCATCATGGCGCTCTCGTCGCTGGTGGCGACCACGGCGACGGTCTTGGCCATGGCCTGCTCGCCGATGGTGTCCTCGAGGAATTCGCGCACCTCGCGGCCGCGCTCGCCGACCAGCGCCACGACCACGGTATCGAAGGCGTCGGCGCCGGCGAGCATGGCAAGCAAGGTCGACTTGCCGACGCCGGAGCCGGCGAAGATGCCCATGCGCTGGCCGAAGCAGAGCGGCGTGAAGATGTCGATGGCGCGCACGCCGGTCATGAACGGCGTGCCGACGCGCTGGCGGGCCATGGCGCCGGGCGTCGCGTGGGCGGGGCCGCCCCGATCAACACCCCTGACCAGCGGCGGGCCGCCGTCGATGGCGCGCGCCAGGGCGTCGATGGCGCGGCCGCGCCAGGAAGGATGCGGGGTGATCGCCAGCGGGCCGCGCCGGAACACGGCATCGCCGATGCCCGCGTCGGCGCTCCTCTCGAAAGGAGCGACGACGACTTCGTCGCGGCCGATGCGAACGATCTCGCCGAGCCGCGCGCCGAAGCGGCTGCGCTGCTCGACCACGTCGCCCAGCCGGGCGATGTCGGACAGGCCGCGCACATGATAGTGGGTGGCGGAAACCTCGCTGACGCGGCCGCCCCGGCGCAGCACGGCGTCGTCGCTTTCGAAGCGGTGCCACAGCCGCTCCAGCAGCGCCAGTCGCGTTTCCGGCGCCTGTTGCTGCGGCCGGTCGTCGGCGCGGATCGGGAGGGGCGCGGGCGGCGACATGCGGCGGCGCTACTTGGAACCGAGCGTCTGGATGGCGTCCTCGGTCGTGGAGCCGGTCTGGCGCACAAGCGCCGCGACGTTCTCGAAGGCGCGCTGCACCTGGATGAGACGGGTCATCTCCAGCACCGGGTTGACGTTGGATTGCTCGACGAAGCCCTGCGCCACGCCGACATCGATCCTGTCGACGATCGGTTCCGGCTCGCC
This sequence comes from Mesorhizobium sp. 8, assembly GCF_006351905.1. Taxonomy (NCBI): domain Bacteria; kingdom Pseudomonadati; phylum Pseudomonadota; class Alphaproteobacteria; order Hyphomicrobiales; family Phyllobacteriaceae; genus Mesorhizobium; species Mesorhizobium sp. 8. Next base: position 1,834,474 of record NZ_CP040914.1, on the reverse strand, counting down.
CGGCGGCACGACGCCCGAATTGCCGAAGCGCACGAAGTTCTCGCCTGGCTGGAAGTTGAACAGGCCGATGGCGCCGGCAAGCTGCTCGCCCTGGCGCAGCGAACCGTCCTTGCCGACGGTCGGCGGGCCGCCGCGCGGATCGAGTTGCAGCGGCGCGCCGCCTGCATCGAGCACCGGATAACCCTCGATAGACAGCAACTCGCCGTTCTGGCCCATCGAGAAGCGGCCGTCGCGCGTCATCACCGTGCCGGCCGGCGTCTGCAGCGCGAACCAGGCGTCGCCCTGAATGGCGAAATCGAAGGGGTTGCCCGTTTCGCTCAACGCGCCGTTGACGCCCGACAGGTAGGTGTTGCCGGGCGAGGTGAAGGCCACCGACTTCTGGCCGGCGCCGGTGACGACGTCCTGGAACTTCACGCCGGTTGCGCGAAAGCCGACGGTGGAGGCGTTGGCGACGTTGTCGGCAATGGTGTCCAGCCGCTTCTGCAGGGCGATCTGGGAGGAAAGCGAGACGTAAAGGCTGTCCTGCATGGTCAATACTTCATCTGCTGCATGGCCATCATCAGGTCGGTGGAGACGCCGATCGTGGTCGGTTGCGAAAACAGCACGCCGACCGAGGTGGTCGCCGTCGATGACGGGTTCTGGATCTCGTACATGGTGGTGAAGCGGGTCATGAACTTGTCGAGCTTGCCGGCGTCGGCGAAGTCGGCGATGTCGAACTTCTGCTCGAACAGCTTCACCTGCTTGTCGATATCGGCGCTGGCGAAGGAATCGGGCATGCCGAAGGCGATGCGCGCGACCTGCGACAGCGCCTTGTCGGCCAGCACCTGATACCAATCGGTCAGGCCGGGCGCCTTGCGCTGGAAATACAGCGCCAGCCGCACGCCTTCGTTGGTCTGGCCGGCATCCTCCTCCAGCGTCTGGCGCATGTACTTGTCGACGGTGACCTGCCCGGCGGCGACATAGGTGGTGGCATCCTCGCCATACTGCTCGAAATTGAAGGCGGCGACAAAGGCGGCGTAGGCCTTGTTGTCGAGCTTGTTGGCCGGGCTTTCTGGATCGCGGATGCCGCCTTCGAGCAGCGCGCGGATGCGCGCCGGGTCCTCTTTCTGCGGGTCCAGCCCGAACGCCGACAGCGCATAGTTCAGCAGGCGCTTGTCGGCCATCAGGTCGTCGATCGACTTCAGCTTGGTGACGTTGGCGAGATAGTAGTCCGTTTCCCCCTGCACATAGGCCGCTCCCGGCTTGACCAGGCCGAACCCGTCCATCGTCGTGTAGTGCGTCGGCGTGGCGTCGAGGACTTCGGGGCGGGAGGTCGTCTGCGTGCCGTAGGTGTGAAAGTCGAAGGCCTTGGCCAAGGCGGCGTAGCCTTCGTATTTCGCGCCGAGAAGGAGGTTGGAGATGCTGTCGGGATCGCCGGCTCCGCCGGTCAGGAACCGCTTCACCGTCTCCGGATCCTCGATCGAGGCATCCAGCCCATAGGCGGCCATGGCGTAGGCGAGCAGCCGCGGATCGGACATCAGGTCCTTCGCCGACCGCACCTTGCCGATGTTCGCCCGGAAATAGGCGGTTTCCGGATTGGCGTTCTCCAGATGATAGCGCTCGGTCTGCTCGGTCGCTTCCGGGCGCGACGTCGTCGCGGTTCCATACTGCGCGAAGTCGAAGGCCGCGACGAAGGCCGCATAGCGCTTGTCGCTCGACTGATTGGCCGGGCTATTCGGATCGGTGACGCCGCCGAGCAGCATGTCGCGAACCCTGGTCGCCGGTTCCTTGCTGGCGTCGAGGCCGTAGGCGCCCATGGCGTAGGTCAGCAGGCGCTTGTCGAGCAGCAGGTCGTTCGCCGTCTTCACGTTGCCGATGTTGGCGCGGAAATAGGCGTTCTCGGGGTCGGCGCTCTGGAGATAGTACGCCGGCGTCGTCTGCGTGACGGCGTCGCGGGTGGCGGTGGCCGCACCGTACTGGGAAAAGTCGAAGGCGGCGACGAAAGCGGCGTAGCGCTTGTCGGAAAGCTGGTTGGCGGGGCTAGCCGGATCGCTGACGCCGCCCGCCAGCATGTCGCGGATTTTCGAAGGCGATTCCGTCTTGGCATCGAGCCCGAAGGCGGTCATCGCGAAATTCAGCAGGCGCTTGTTGCCGAGCAGGTCGACGATGGATTTCACCTTGCCGATGTTGGCGTTGTAATAGTCCACCTCGGCCTGCATGGCGGACGTGTTCTGGGTGAGCGGGGTGACGCCGGTGTTCGGCAGATAGGTTTTCGGCGCCTGCTGCACCGCCGCGCGCTGGGTCGTCTGGTCGCCGTATTGGACGAAATCGAAGGCGGCGACGAAATTGGCGTAGCGCTTGTCGGCGAGCTTGTTGGCCGGGCTGTTGGGATCGCTGACGCCGCCCTCGAGCATCTGGCGCACCGTCTCCGGCGGTTCCTTGGCGGGGTCGAGCCCGAAGGAAGCCATCGCGTAGGTTAGCAGGCGCTTGTCGGCCATCAGGTCGTCGATCGATTTGACGTCGCCGATATGGGCGACGTAGTTCGCCGTTTCCGCGCGGGCCCGGTCGAGATCGAGCTGGGTCGAATTGAGTTCCACCTGCAGGGCGTAGTTCTGGGCGACGCCCTGCTGTGCCGGATTGTATGTGGTGGCGGTGCCGCCCAGCTTCTGGAAGTTGAACGCCTTGACGAATTCGGCGTAGCGCTTGTCGGTCAGCTTGTTGGCGAAGCTGTCGGGATCGCTGACGCCTTCCTTCAGCGCCTTGACCATGAACGCCTTGGCGTAGGTCATGTCGCTGAGGCCGTAGGCCTTCATGGCGTAGTTGAAGAGGCGGTAGTCGTTGACGAAGTCGTCGACCGACGTCACCTTGCCGATGTTGTCCAGGTAGTATTTCGTCTCGCGGTCCACGGCCGGCTGCTTCTCGACGCGGTCGATGGACTTGGGAATGTCCTGGGCAATGAGCCGATAGCTCAGATACGTGCTCAGCATGATGCCTCCGGCAGCAGCGGTCGCCCATCATAAGCCGGGTTCCTTGCGCGAAACTGAATCGCGCCCGCACACGATTCAAGCCTCACGCAATTCAAGCTTCACACAAGGCACGCGGCCTATCCCTGTTGCGGTGTGAGATGCGGAAGGACCGGCCGTGGGCATTCTGATCGGATTTGTGGTGACGCTCGGCTGCGTGCTCGGCGGCTTCATGGCGATGGGCGGGCATGTCCACGTGCTGGTGCAGCCGTGGGAAGCCGTCATCATCATCGGCGCGGCTTTCGGCGCCTTCCTGATCGCCAACCCGATGAAGACGGTGAAGGACACCGGCAAGGCCGTCATCGAGGCCTTCAAGCAATCGGTGCCGAAGGAGCGGGAATATCTGGAAACGCTGGGCGTGCTGCATTCGCTGATGCGCGAACTGAAGTCGAAGTCGCGCAGCGAGGTCGAGGCCCATATCGACAATCCGGAAGAATCGGCGATCTTCCAGGCCTTCCCGACGGTGATGGCCAACCTCGACCTGATGTACTTCATCTGCGACTATTGCCGCATCATCATCATCGGCAACGCGCGCCCGCATGAGATCGAGGCGCTGATGGACGAGGAAATCCACACCATCAAGCACGACAAGATGAAGTCCTACCATGCGCTCGTCGCCATGGGCGACGGCTTCCCGGCCATCGGCATCGTGGCGGCGGTGCTCGGCGTGGTGAAGGCGATGGGGGCGCTGGATCAGTCGCCGGAAATCCTTGGCGGCCTGATCGGTGCGGCGCTGGTCGGCACCTTCCTCGGCATCTTCATGTCGTACTGCGTGGTCGGCCCGATCGCCGCCAAGGTCAAGTCGGTGCGCGACAAGCGCAATCGCCTCTACGTCATCGTCAAGCAGACGCTGCTTGCCTACATGAACGGCGCGCTGCCGCAGGTGGCCATCGAGTTCGGCCGCAAGACGATCTCGGCCTATGACCGGCCTTCCATCGACGCGGTCGAGCAAAGCACCATGAACGGCGGCGCCGAGCGGAAGGCCGCCTGAGCGATGGCCGGGGCAGCAAGGCCAGACACGCCATGAGCGCCGCGGCAAGCCCGGCCGAGATGCGCGCCTTCATCGTCGAGCGCCTCGTCGGCGATACCGGCGAACCGGACCAGGTGGCCGCCGCCGCCCGCGCGCTTGCCGAGCGCGCCGTGCCGGCCATCGTCACGGGCCTGGGCGAAAGCCTCGGTGTGCCGGTCTCGGTCGAGGTGGCCGACGTGGCGCTGATCAGGATGGCGCAGGCGCGGCCGGGCGTGACAAACCATGCCATGACGATCGCCGCCTCCACGTCCTCGCCCGACGCGCTGGTGCTGACCATCGACAACGACGCCGTGGCGGTGGTGGTGAGCCTCCTGTTCGGCGGCGACGCCGGCGACCCCGCGGCACCCATCGCGCGCGACCTGTCGCCGCTGGAGATCGAGGTGGCGACCTCGGTGTTCGAGCAGATCGCGCGCGCGGTCAACGGTTCGGGGCCGCGCGCCTTCGAGTTCAAGCTGCCGGTGCCGATGGCGATGACCGGGCAGGACATGAGCAGGCACCTTCTGCGCGACGGGCCGGCGGTGCGCGTCGTCTTTTCGCTTGCCACCGCCGCCTCGCGCGGCACGGTGGCGCTGACGATGCCGCAGCGTGTGCTGCTCAAGCATCGCGGCGATGCCGGCATGCCTGCCGGGGACGGCACCGGGCCGGACTGGCGCCAGCGCTTTTCCGAGGAGGTCATGCGCTCAGCGGTGAGCCTGGAAGCGACGATGCCGCTGGCGCGCCTCACGCTCGGCGAGATCGCCGCACTCGTACCGGGACAGGTGATCGAACTGGACGAGACGGCGCAGACGAGCGCCCGGCTGACGGCCCGCAACAAGACGCTGTTCGTATGCGAGTTCGGCAAACTCGGGCAGAATTACACGGTCCGAATCAGGCATCCCTACGATGCCGGTCAGGACTTCATCGATGGGCTCATGCCGGATTGAGCCCCGCGGGAGAAGACGGATGAACACCAGCAGCAACGCCGCCGAGCCGGAAGCCGACGCTTCGGACGACCAGCTCAACCGCGCCATCGAGGAACTGCGCGGCGTCCTTCAGGAGGAGCAGCAGCGTCCCGAGGCCGCTTCCCGCCCTGCCGCCGGCGGCAATCCCAACGTCATCATGAACATTCCCGTCGACGTGCAGATCGTGCTGGGCTCGACCGAAATGCCGGTGTCGGAGCTGATGGCCCTGCAGAAGGGCTCCACGGTTGCGCTCGACCGGCGCATCGGCGAGCCGGTCGACGTGGTGGTGAACGGCCGCAAGATCGCGCGCGGCGAGATCACCGTACTGGAGAACGATCCGTCGCGCTTCGGCATCCGGCTGACGGAGATCATCGCCGGGGCCAAGGGAGCCTGAGGATGCCGTTCGCCGTTGACGGTGACAAAGCAGATCGCTGGGCAGATCGCGGGGCAAGGCCATGACCACGCAGCCGCTTACGCTGACCCGTCCGCAGAAGGCAGCCGCCATCCTGGTGGCGATGGGCAAGGTTTCGGCGGGCCGGCTGCTGAAGTTCTTCAAGCAGGAGGAACTGAAAAGCCTGATCGAGGCCGCGCGTCTCCTGCGCACCATCCCGCAGGCAGACCTGGAACGCATCGTCGCCGAATTCGAGGCGGAGTTCACCGAAGGCGCCGGCCTGCTCGATTCTGCCGACAAGATGGATTCGATCCTCAACGAATCGCTGTCGCCCGAGGAAGTCAGCGCCATCATGAACGGCAAGCAGCCGGAGGCTTCGCCGGACGGACCGCCGCCGATCTGGCCGGAACTGGAGAAGCTCGACCCCGCGCGGCTCGGTGCCTTCCTCGCCGGCGAGCATGCGCAGACCTCGGCGATGGTGCTGTCGAAGCTGGCGCCGCAAGCGTCCGCCGCCGTGCTGCTGACGCTTGAAAAGCCGCTGCGCTCGGAAATCATCAAGCGCATGGTGACGATGGCCACCGTGCCGGAAGCGGCCGAAAAACTCGTTACCGACCAGTTGCGGGCACGCGTGCTTGCCGAGACCTCGGTCAAGGACACCTCGGCCGGGCAGGCGAGGGTGGCCAGCCTGCTCAACGAGCTCGACAAGCCGCAGCTCGACGAGATGATGAAGGACCTGGAGGAAGCCGGCACGCCGGACCTCGAGGCGGTCAAGGCGCGCATCTTCTCCTTCGACGACATTCCGCTTTTGACGCAGAAGGCGCGCGTGTCGATCTTCGACGGCCTGTCGAGCGAAGTGGTGACGCTGGCGCTGCGCGGGGCCGCGCCCGACCTTGCCGAAGCCGTTCTGTCGGCGATCGGCGCACGCTCGCGCCGGATGATCGAGTCCGAGCTTGGACAGCCGGCGGACGGCATTCCGGCGGCCGAGATCGCGCGGGCGCGCAAGCTGGTCGCCGCCACCACCATCCGCCTGGCACGCGAAGGTGTCTTCGAGCTGCCGTCGGCGCAGCCGAGCGCCGACGCCGCCTGACGCCCTCTGAAAGGCTGCGCGCGCCATGGCCGATGGGGCCGACAAGGACTCCAAAACCGAGGAAGCGACCGAGAAGAAGGTCCGCGATACGATCGAGCAGGGCAAACTGCCCAACTCGCGCGAAACTGCGCTGCTCGCTTCCTTCGTCGCCATCCTGATCTACGCGGTCTTCTACGCCCGCGAGGCCGTGGCCGATCTCGGCATGTTCCTGTCGATGTTCCTGGAGAAGCCGGAAGCCTGGCCGATGGACACCGAAACCGATGTCATCGCGCTCTACAAGGTCGTGCTGATCGAGGTGGGTCGGCCGTTGGCGATCCTCCTGGTGCTGCTGGTCGTCGCCGGCGTCGGCGCCTCGGTGTTCCAGAACCTGCCGCAGTTCGTCGGCGAGCGCATCCGGCCGCAACTGTCGCGCATCTCGCTCGCCCAGGGCTGGAAGCGCATGTTCGGCGTGCAGGGCTGGGTCGAGTTCCTGAAGTCGCTGGCCAAGCTCGCCTTCGTCTCGGCGGTGCTCGCCTTCACCGTGGCGCAGGACCCGCGCCGGCTGCTTTCGGGCATGATCACCAATCCGTTCGAGTTCACCAAGGTCATCCGCTCGATCACCGTCGATATCCTTGTCGCCGTCGTGCTGGTGATGGCAGCGATCGCCGCCGCCGACCTGGTATGGTCGCGCTTCAGCTGGCGGCGCGACATGCGCATGAGCAAGCAGGAGGTCAAGGACGAGCTGAAGCAGTCCGAAGGCGATCCGATCGTGAAGTCGCGCATCCGCTCGGTGGCGCGCGACCGGGCGCGCAGGCGCATGATGACAGCGGTTCCGAAGGCGACGCTGGTGATCGCCAATCCGACGCACTACGCGATCGCGCTGCGCTATGTGCGCGAGGAGAACTCGGCGCCGCTGGTGGTCGCCAAGGGCCAGGACCTCGTCGCGCTGAAGATCCGCGAGATCGCCGAGGAGAACGGCATTCCGGTTTTCGAGGACGTCGCGCTCGCCCGCTCCATGTACAAGCAAGTTTCGGTTGATAGCGTCATTCCACCGCAATTCTACCAGGCAGTGGCCGAGTTGGTGCGGATCGTCTACGCGAAGAAACCCGAGCCGAAACGGATTTCATGAACCGACAGCCGCATGCCAGTTCCCGCGAGATCGTCGTCGCCCACGCCATCGACCAGGTGGTTCGCGAGCTGAGGCTGATCGACGTTGCCGACTACATCGCCTTCATCCGGCTGGAACATTTCGCCTGCCTGTCGGACCTCGTCGATTCCGCCGCCGAACTCTTCTTCATGCCCGGAACGCTCAGGCTCGGCCATGGCGGCGAGGCCTATGTCGACTGGGGCGGCGCGCCGCGCATCGTGCTCGACCTGGAACTGAGGCCGCCGGGCGTCACCGTCTATTTCCAGCTGACGCTGACCGAGCACGACGCATCGGTCGTGCTGAACTACGTCGCCTTCAAGGACCCGGACGAGGACCCCGAGCAGAACACGCGGCTTCTGGCGGCGGTGCTGGAGAATGCGCGCATTCGCAAGAGGGAATCGGTGAATGGTGAATGGTAAAATGGTGAATGGAGCGGAATGTTCGGCTCGTGCCCGGGGCTGATCCGGGCATCCGAACATTCACCATTCACCATTCACTCGATCAGACCCAGCCTGAGCGCCTTGGCCACCGCCTGCGTTCGGCTGACGGCGTTGAGCTTCTGCGCCGACTGGGTGAGGTACTGGTTGGCGGTGTGCACCGACAATTTCAGCAGCCGGGCGATCTCCTCGCTGGTGTAGCCGTTGGCCGTCAGCTTCAGGCATTCCAGTTCGCGCTTGGTGATCGACCCGATCCGTCCGGCCTCGCCCGGCCGCATGCGTGCCACCGCATCGAACAGCGCGAAACAGCGGGCGTGGATTTCATAGAGCGCGTGCTGCGGCAGGGTCATGGCGGTGCCGAGAAAGACGACGAGGCCACATTGGCCGCGCTCGGCATGGACCGGGAAGGCGATGCCGGCGCTGCCTGGTGCCAGCGGCGCGATGCGCTCGACCCATGGCAGGTGGGCAAACCTGGCGGCGGCGCCGGCCACCGCGTCGTCGGCCCACCATAGCGGGGCCGTGGAGACGCGGGCATGGCGCACGACGTCTTCGCTGTTGGCCCCCGATATCAGCTTGGTGGTCGTCGCCACCGATGGGTAGTCGCTGTCGAAACAGGGCACCAGACGGGCCCGTTCAGCCGAAGGGCCGGAAAAGAACAGCGCGAAGGCGGTGGCGTTGATGTCGACGGCGATCCAGCGGCAGCGGCGCACGGCGTCGGGCATGGTGACGGCGTGGTGCGTCTCCGACCCGAGGCTGAAGGCGCCGAACGGGCTGTGGCTTCGGTCGAACAGGGCCTCGGCGGCCGCTCTGGCCTCGATGCGTTTCAAATGATGCCGCTCCTGATCGCGGTTGCGATCGCCATCGCGCGGTTGGACGCGGAGAACTTCTGGATGGCGTGGGTGATGTAGCTGTTGACGGTGTTGGACGAGACGCCGAGGATCAGCGCCACTTCGTCCGTGGTCTTGCCTTCCGAGACCCAGAACAGGCATTCGCGCTCGCGGTCCGACAGCGGGTCCTGCGTGGTGGCGGCGGCGAGAAGCTGCGGAACCTGGGACAGCGCATAGCAGCACTGCATCTGCCCGCGCATCAGGGCGCTGCGGTCGATGTGGCCGGGTTCAGCCGAGGAGAAAAGCGCGAACAGCCGCTGGCGGCCGACGTCGAGCCTGAGCGAATAGAGCTCGACATGGCCGAACACGTCGAGCAACCGGACCTCCTCGCCGCTCAGCAGGCCGCCGGTGTCGGGAGCCCCGGCGGCGACCAGCGGCTGTGGCCGGATGCCCGGCGCGGCGGTGAACAGGCCCTGGGCCAGGGTGGCGATGATGCGCTTGCCGATCAGCTCGATGGCATCGAAGACCCAGTTGGAGGCCACGATGCGGGCATCGGAGCGGGCCTGGTCGTGGACGACGGCGACCAGCATATAGGAATCGGCGCCGATCCCGGCGGCAAGCTGCGTGAGAAAGGCGGTGAGGTCGCCTCGGGACGAGAGGCGCATCGGAACGTCGTCGAAGGAGGGCTGCGCGGCTGTGGCGGTCATTTCATTTTATCGTGCGGCCGAATCGATCCTCATGCCCGGCACCGGAACACCGGCATCAGACCCAAAACGCATCACTGTCGCGAAGGAACTCTCGCAGAAACGCACAAGACGCCAGACAGCGTCCGACCCGCCGAATCCGTGAGGGGCAACGCGAAACCGTTCGCGCCTTGCACCGGATGAGCTCCGGAACATCAGACTTTCGATGGTTCGCCGTGCCCCCGAGGAACGGCTGATTCGGCTGTAATCTAACCGCAGACGAATCCAGGGGCAAACGGGAATTGACAGAATTGCGTTTCGGAGTCCGTGCGCGGCGACTCAGGCGCCTGCGCCATGTCGGCCGCCGGCGCCTGCCGGGCGATGCCGCCTGTGGGAGAAAGGCTGGTCCACGGCCAAATTCGTTTGATTTTTGCCGGTTTCGGCCCGATAAGGCCGGCAAAGTCATCGACTGGAGAAAAACGAGACATGGCCGGCGACAAGAACGCGTTCGTTTGGGACGATCCTTTCCTGCTGGAAGACCAGCTTTCGGAAGACGAGCGGATGATCCGCGACGCTGCCGCAGCCTTTGCCGCCGACAAGCTCAGCCCCCGCGTCGAGCAGGCCTATCTGGAGGAAAAGACCGATCCGGCGATTTTTCGCGAGATGGGCGAGGCTGGCCTGCTCGGCGTCACCGTGCCGGAGGAGTATGGCGGGCTGGGCTCCAACTACGTCACCTACGGGCTGATCGCGCGCGAGGTCGAGCGGGTGGATTCCGGCTATCGCTCGATGATGAGCGTGCAGTCCTCGCTGGTCATGTATCCGATCCACGCCTACGGCTCAGAGGAGCAGCGCAAGAAATACCTGCCGAAGCTGGCTTCTGGCGAATGGATCGGCTGCTTCGGCCTGACCGAGCCGGACGCCGGTTCCGATCCGGGCGGCATGAAGACGCGCGCCGAAAAGACCGCTTCCGGCTACCGCCTCAACGGCTCGAAGATGTGGATCTCCAACGCCCCGATCGCCGACGTCTTCGTCGTGTGGGCCAAGGTGAAAGGCGATGACGGCAAGGACGTCATCCGCGGTTTCGTGCTCGAGAAGGGCATGAAGGGGCTTTCCGCGCCGAAGATCGAGGGCAAGTTGAGCCTCCGCGCGTCGATCACCGGCGAGATCGTTCTGGAGAACGTCGAGGTCGGCGAGGATGCGCTGTTGCCCAACGTCAAGGGTCTCGGCGGTCCATTCGGCTGTTTGAACCGCGCCCGCTACGGCATTTCCTGGGGCGCGCTGGGCGCGGCCGAGGACTGCTGGCATCGCGCCCGGCAATATGGCCTCGACCGCAAGCAGTTCGGCAAGCCGCTCGCCGGCACGCAGCTCTACCAGAAGAAGCTCGCCGACATGCAGACCGACATCGCGCTTGGCCTTCAGGGCTCCTTGCGCGTCGGCCGACTGATGGACGAGGGCAAGATGGCGCCGGAAATGATCTCCATCGTCAAGCGCAACAACTGTGGCAAGGCGCTCGACATCGCCCGCCAGGCGCGCGACATGCACGGCGGCAATGGCATCCAGATCGGCTACCACGTCATGCGCCACGCGCAGAACCTGGAGACGGTCAACACCTACGAGGGCGCACACGACGTGCACGCGCTGATCCTCGGCCGCGCGCAGACCGGACTGCAGGCGTTTTTCTAAGTTTCCTCGCCCCGTTTACGGGGGTGAGGAATGGTGGCCGTAGGCCACGAAAAGCCAATTGCTTGGCTTTTCGAATGACGAACGCTCGGCAGGGCAGGATGCCGGCAGGCAGGTGAGGGGCGGCGCGAACGTCGCCAGCCACGTGCTGCCCCTCATCTGTCACTTCGTGACATCTTCTCCCCGTGAACAGGGAGAAGAAAGAAGCGGAACCCTTCCGCCACCCAGCGCGTATTCACGGGCCACACCGTGGAGCGTGCATGCTGGACAAGACGAAACCCAACGAGAGCGGCGAGGATGACCCCGTCGCCGCCGCCGAGCGTGCGCAGCTCACCTATGTCAGCGACGGGGAGCCCGGCATTCGCCGCAAGGGCGCGCCGAAGCGTTTTTATTACGTCGATCCGCACGGCAATCCCCTGAAGGAAGGCAAGACGGTCCAGCGCATCCGCGCGCTCGCCATTCCGCCGGCCTGGACCGACGTCTGGATCGCCCCTGATCCCAACGGCCATATCCAGGCGACGGGACGGGACGACAAGGGCCGCAAGCAGTACCGCTATCATCCGGACTGGGCGGCCGAGCGCGATGGCCAGAAATATTCCAGCCTGACCGCCTTTGCCGAGGCGCTGCCCCGGCTGCGCGGCCGGATCGATGCCGATCTCAGCCGCCGCGGTCTTCCCGTCGAACGGGTGGTGGCGTCCGTCGTCTGGCTGCTCGACAACACGATGATCCGGGTCGGCAATGTCGCCTACGCGCGCGACAACAAGAGCTTCGGCCTCACCACCCTGCGCGATCGCCATGTCACCATCGCCGGCTCCAGCCTGCGCTTTGCCTTCAAGGGCAAGTCGGGCAAGGAATGGAGGCTCAAGCTCGTCGACCGGCGCATCGCCCGCGTCGTGCGCGGCGCGCAGGACATTCCCGGCCAGAAGCTGTTCCAGTATCTCGACGAGGCCGGCGCCCGCCATCCGGTGCGCTCGCAGGACGTCAACCGCTACATCCGCGAGGCGGCCGGCAACGGCTTCAGCGCCAAGCACTTCCGCACATGGGGCGGCACCATCCATGCCGCCTCGCTGCTGGCGCAGACAGAGCGGCCCGACAGCAAGACCGCGCAGAAGCGGGTGTTGAACGGCATCATTGACAAGGTCGCCGGGCGGCTGGGCAACACCCGCTCCATCTGCCGGCAATGCTACATCCACCCCGCCGTCACCGAGGCCTGGCTGGAAGGCGACCTGCTCGAGGGCATGACGCAGGCCAACAGGGGCAAGCGCGGTATCAAAGGCCTCGACGAAGAGGAAGCGCTGGTGCTGCGCTGGCTGAAAGCGCGCGGCGGCTAAGGTCGCCAAGTCGCCCAAGATTTTTTATCGACGGGCTGTCGGCTTCGGCCTACCCTTTTCGTCCTTTGACACGAGACAAGGACGAACCATGCTTTACGCCATCCTCTGTTACGCTTCCGAAGACGTCGTCTGCGCCTGGAGCAAGGAGCAGGACGAGAAAGTCATGGCCGATCTCGCCGTTGTGCAGGAAAAATATGCGCGCGCCGGCAAGCTCGGCCCGGTGGCACGGCTGTTACCCACCACGGCGGCGACGACGCTCAAGCGAGCGAAGGGCGAGCAGGTCGTCATCGACGGTCCCTTCGCCGAGACCAAGGAACAGTTCCTCGGCTTCTACACGCTCGAATGCGATCATCTCGACGAGGCGATCGAGTTCGCCAGGGAGTTGTCGGCGGTCAATCCGTCCGGCGGTTCCTACGAAATCAGGCCGGTAGGCCGCTTCAACCGGACAAATATCGTCGCATGACCGACCCGAACTGGATCGCTTCCGCCCTCAGCGCCGCCCGCCCGCAGGCGGTGGCCGCATTGCTGCGCTATTTTCGCGACCTCGACGCGGCCGAGGAAGCCTTCCAGGACGCCTGCCTCAGGGCATTGAAGAACTGGCCGAAGAACGGACCGCCGCGCGATCCGGCCGCCTGGCTGATCTTCGTCGGTCGCAACAGCGGCATCGACCAGGTGCGCAAGCGGGCGAAGCAGGCGCCGCTGCCGGAAGAAGACAAGCTCTCCGATCTCGAAGACGCCGAGGCCGACATGGCCGAGCGGCTGGACGGTGCGCATTACCGCGACGACATCCTCAGGCTTCTGTTCACCTGCTGCCATCCGGACCTGCCGGCGACGCAGCAGATCGCGCTGGCGCTGCGCATCGTCTCGGGCCTTTCGGTGAAGCAGATCGCCCGCGCCTTCCTGGTCGGCGAGAGCGCCATGGAGCAGCGCATCACCCGCGCCAAGGCGCGCATCGCCGCGGCCGGCGTGCCGTTCGAGACGCCGGGACCGGTCGAGCGGTCGGAGCGCCTGGCGGCGGTGGCGGCGATGATCTACCTCGTCTTCAACGAGGGCTATTCGGCCGCCAGCGGCGAGGTGGAGGCGCGCGCGCCGCTCGCCGACGAGGCGATCCGACTGGCGCGGCTGCTCCTGCGCCTGTTCCAGACCGAACCGGAGATCATGGGGCTGACGGCGCTGATGCTGTTGCAGCATGCGCGTACGCCGGCACGCTTCGACGCCAACGGCGAGATCGTGCTTCTGGAGGATCAGGATCGTTCGCTGTGGCACGCCAAGATGATCGCCGAAGGTCTGGCGCTGGTCGACAAGGCGCTGCGGCACGGCAAGCCCGGTCCCTACCAGGTGCAGGCGGCGATTGCCGCGTTGCATGCGCGTGCGGCGAAGGCCGAGGACACCGACTGGCAGGAGATCGACCTGCTCTACGGGTTGCTGGAACAGATGCAGCCGTCGCCGGTCATCACCCTCAACCGGGCCGTTGCCGTTTCAAAGGTAAGGGGGCCTGAGGCGGCGCTTGCCATGGTCGAGCCGCTCGAAGAGCGGCTGGCCGGCTATTTTCACTTTCACGGCCTGCGCGGCGGCCTCTTGATGCAACTTGGCCGCAATGCCGAGGCGCGCGAAGCCTTCGACCGCGCCATCGCGCTCGCCAACACTGCGGCGGAAGCCGCGCATATCCGCATGCATCTCGACCGGTTGAGCGGTGCGAGCGGCGGCAAGCCAGCAAGCGCGGCCATGCATTGAGCCGGTAATGGTTGGCTGGAAACGCGTGGCGGTGCCGCCCGTCCGGCGGGACACTTCGATCTCCAGATCATGGAGGTCATCACGATGATGTCGCTGCTTCGAGCCTTGCACGTCCACGCCGCCGAGCGCGGCGATGGGCTGCTTCCGGAATTCCTCAATTGCGGCCGCATTGCCCGTTCCCTGCAGAAACCCGCGAACGAAGATGCCCGGACCGCGATGCGCAGAGCGGCGCGTCGGGATAAAAGCCGCGCTCCTCTTTCCGTGAAGAACGGGGAGAAGATGCCAGCAGGCAGGTGAGGGCGAAGCGTGGTAAGCCGAGGCGCGGTTCTCGAACAAGGGCCGACGGTGCTTCGTGCAACAACCTCATCCGTCTCTGCGCTGAGCGTCGATCCCCCTTCTCCCGCAAAAGGAGAAGAGGAGTTTTGCTCCCCTTCGCCATAGGATGACGAAGTGCCGGTTGTTACCTTCGCGAAAAATCTTTCACGAAATCTATCCACCTCTTTCGGACCCGTCTCATACTTGCTCCACTGTTTCTGGCGGGACCTGGTGCGCACCGGGTATCAGGCGGAGACGGCGGTGGCCTTGGCGGACGGGGATCGGTTCCCGGATGCCGGGGAGCGTCCGACAGGCCCGACCCCGGCGGAAACGCGAGTCCAAGGGGGAGCGGAGAATGACGCGCACACGTCCGAAGCCGCATTGCGGTACGACGGACTGGGTGTATGAAGGTCGACTGGACGTCAAACACACCGGGCGGGGCGCGATGACCGCGCCACGTATATAACTCCAGGAAGGCACGGCTTCGCGCCCCGCCTCCCGACTCAATGGCCAGGGCCGAAAGGCAGCGTGGCGAGGAGGACGTGCGCCAGCCGCCCTCTGGCTCAACAAGCCGGGGGTGGCGCGCTGCACCGGAAACTTGTATTGGCACGCCCAACGGCGCTTGCGCGCGCCAGCCTAATCCAAAGAGGACGAGACAATGACGGTTGCGAACGAAACGGCGGACCTGCTTGGCAAGCTCGGCGTCGACAAGGCGGTGCTTTCGGGTGGCGATCTCAAGGTCAGGAGCCCGGTGACGGGCGAGGTGATCGCCTCGCTGAAGCAGATGTCGGCGGCCGAAGCCGGCAAGGCGATCGACGCCGCGCACGAGGCCTTCAAGGCTTGGCGGCTGGTGCCCGGCCCGAAGCGCGGCGAACTGGTGCGGCTGCTCGGCGAGGAACTGCGCGCCCACAAGACTGAGCTCGGCCGGCTGGTGTCGATCGAGGTCGGCAAGATCCCGTCCGAGGGGCTCGGCGAAGTGCAGGAGATGATCGACATCTGCGATTTCGCCGTCGGCCTGTCGCGCCAGTTGTACGGCCTGACCATCGCCACCGAGCGCCCCGGCCACCGCATGATGGAAACCTGGCATCCGCTCGGCGTCATCGGCGTGATTTCGGCTTTCAACTTCCCCGTCGCGGTGTGGTCGTGGAATTCGGCTCTGGCCCTGGTGTGCGGCGACTCGGTGGTGTGGAAGCCGTCGGAAAAGACGCCGCTGACCGCGCTTGCCTGCGAGGCGATCTTCGCCCGCGCCGTCAAGCGCTTCGGCGCCGATGCGCCGAAGGACCTGCTCAAGGTTCTGATTGGCGACCGCGCCGTCGGCGAGGTGCTGGTCGACCATGAGAAAGTGCCGCTGGTGTCGGCGACCGGCTCGACGCGCATGGGCAGGGAAGTCGGCCCGCGGCTCGCCAAGCGCTTCGCCCGCGCGGTGCTGGAACTCGGCGGCAACAATGCCGGCATCGTCACGCCGACCGCCGACCTTGACATGGCGCTGCGCGCGATCGCCTTCGGCGCGATGGGCACGGCCGGCCAGCGCTGCACGACGCTGCGCCGCCTGATCGTCCACGAGAGTGTTTACGACCAGCTCGTGCCGCGCCTGAAGAAGGCTTATGAGAGCGTGTCGGTCGGCAATCCGCTGGAAGGCAAGGCGCTGGTCGGGCCGCTGATCGACAAGGTGGCCTTCGACGGCATGCAGAAGGCGCTTAAGGAAGCTGAGGCGCATGGCGGCAAGGTGACCGGCGGCGCCCGCGTCGAGAACGGCCACCCGGATGCCTTCTACGTCCATCCGGCACTGGTGGAGATGCCGAAGCAGGTTTCGCCGGTGACGGAAGAGACCTTCGCGCCCATCCTTTACGTGATGAAATACAAGGACTTCGACGAGGCTCTTGACCTGCACAACGCGGTCGGCGCCGGCCTGTCGTCGTCGATCTTCACGCGCGATATCATGGAATCGGAACGCTTCCTGTCGGCGGAAGGCTCGGACTGCGGCATCGCCAACGTCAACATCGGCACCTCGGGTGCGGAGATCGGCGGCGCCTTCGGCGGCGAGAAGGAAACCGGCGGCGGCCGCGAGTCCGGCTCCGACGCCTGGAAGGCCTATATGCGCCGCGCCACCAACACGGTGAACTATTCCACCGCGCTGCCGCTGGCGCAGGGCGTGTCCTTCGACATCGACTGACACGGCGGCCATAGCCTCCGCCGTGCCGGCCCGCAAACGGGCTCGCGCGGCGGATTTTCCAGGCGTAACGTAGGCGCAGGGAACCTTTCCTCGCCGCCGGCATCCAAGCGGCGGACAAGGAGGCTGCGATGCCTGCGCTGAATACCAGACCGATCCCACTTGAGGCCGCCAGCGACGCGGAACTCGTCGCGCATGCATTGGCGCGGGACGGGCACGCCTTCCGCGCCATCATGACGCGCTACAATCAGCGGCTCTACCGGCTGGCGCGCGGCATCGTCGGCCGTGCCAGCGAGGCGGAGGACGTCGTGCAGGAGGCCTATGTGCACGCCTTCCGCAGCCTCGACAGCTTTCGCGGCGAGTCCGCCCTTTCGACTTGGCTGTCGCGCATCGTCATAAACGAGGCGCTCGGCCGGCTGCGCAAGCAAAAGCGCGAAGGCAAGGTGACGAACCTCGAAGCGGCCCAGGCCGAAATCATCCAGTTTCCCGGCAATGCCAGCGACGATCCGGAGCGGACCATGGCGCAACGACAGATCCTGCACCTGGTCGAAGAGGCCACCGACCATCTGCCCGCCACCTTCCGGGCCGTGTTCGTCGCCCGCGTCATCGAGGGCTTGAGCATGGAGGAGACGGCCGAACTGCTCGGCATCAAGCCGGAGACGGTGAAGACGCGGCTCTATCGTGCCCGCCAGATGGTGCGCAAGGAACTGGACGCACAGATCGGCCCGGTGCTGATGAACGCCTTCCCCTTCGCCGGCCGCCGTTGCGATCGCCTGAAGGATGTCGTCATGCAGCGCCTCGGCCTCGAAAGCGCTGATTCAGGAAGCTGATCGAAGGCGCTGATTTTTCGGGAACCTTCGGCTGCCTGCCGCATCCAATCGATGTCAAGCAAACAGGCCCGGCGCCCCCGCGTCCGGGCAAGGAGGTTCCATGTTCATTCGTCCGTTCGCCGCCCTAGCGATGCTGGGCGTTCTCGCCGCGCCGACCTTCGCCGACGCCGCCGACAAGCCGACCGATCCGCAGATCGCCCACATCGCCTACACCGCCGGCGTCATCGACATCGAGGCGGCCAAGCTCGCCGTCTCCAAGTCGAAGACCAAGGCGGTCGTCGACTTCGCCAAGGACATGCTGCGCGACCATGAAGCGGTCAACAAGCAGGCGCTCGACCTGGTCAAGAAGCTGAAAGTCACGCCCGAGGACAACGACACCTCCAAGGCGCTGACCAAGGCGGCCAAGGCGGAGCGCGCCAAGCTGAAGAAGCTCAAGGGCGCCGCCTTCGACAAGGCCTATATCGACAACGAGGTCGCCTATCACAAGCAGGTCGACGGCGCGCTGGAGACGCTGCTGATCCCGTCGGCCCAAAACGCCGAGCTGAAAAGCCTCTTGGAAACCGGCCTGAAGATCTTCCAGGGCCATGAGATGCATGCCGAGCACGTCGCGGCCGGGCTGAAGTAGGAGGCGGCGATGCGCTTCGCATGGCTTTTGCCGGCGGCGGCTGTCCTGTTTGCCGCCGGCGTGGCCTCGGCCTCCGCCGAGACGATCACGGTGACGATCGACAAGCTGGTCTTCTCGCCGGCCGAAATCAGCGTCAAGGCCGGCGACACGGTGGAGTGGGTGAACAAGGATGCGCTTGCCCACACCGCCACCGTCAAGGGCGGCTGGGAAGTGATGATCCCGCCGAAGAAGACGGCGAGCCGCGTCATGACGGCCAAGGACACGGTGGATTATTACTGCCGTTTCCACCCCAACATGAAGGGGAAAATCACCGTCGCGCCGTAAGGCGTTGTTTTTTTCTGCCGCTGGCGGGCCGGTCCCGTCAGCGGTGCTTCATGTAGCCGATGAAGCCGGTGATGCGCCAGCGGTCGCTCTTGCGGCAGAAATAGAGCGTCTGCCAGTTGAGCCGGTCACTGCTGCCATCGGCGAGTTTCACCGTGCCATCGAACTTCTTGTGCGCGACGGCGACGTCGCCGTTGATGTCGATGCGGTCCATCGACACCGCCCTGAGCAGGGCAGGGACCAGGGGTTCGCCATAGGCGATCTTCGCCGAATCCGCCGCCTGCCGCAGCCATTCGTCACGATAGGCGTCGAGCGTTGGGAAGGCGGCGTCCCAGTCGTCCTGGTTCGGCGAGTTGTGGGCGTGGATGCCGAGGAAGCGGTCCGCGTCGAAATCGCCGGACACCATGCCCCAGTCCTGCGCGGCGAAAGCTTCGAAATCGCGCGGCATCAACATGTCCCAGATGAAGGCGCGGTCGGGATCGTCCGGGAAGGGGTTCTGCGCGGTCATGACGTTTCGCTTCAGGTGAGTTTCCCGCGCGCGGCGACGGGCAGGATGTCGACCACCCGGTCGCCCGAGATCAGGTAGACCTGATCGTAAAGATTGATGACCGGGCAGATATGGTCGGGCAGCACCCGCACGCGGTCGCCGACCTTGAGCCCGCTTGCCGCCGGCAGTTCCACCTTGCCGTGCTCCTCCGACAAGCCGATTACCCTGGCGCCCGCCTCGCCGACCAGTTCGGCATAGTCCGGCAGGCCGAGCGTGTCGCTGGTCAGCGCCTTGGAGCCGGCGTCGAGGATGGCGCGGGTGGCCGTCGGCCGGCTGACCACGGTGGCGAGCACGGTGGCGGCGCAATCGTCCAGTGTCGCCGCGCCCTTCGCGATCTGGTAGCGGTCCATGTAGATGTAGGTGCCCGGCCTGTATTCGGTGACGACCTGGCCTTCCGGCTTGCGCCACATGTCGGGTGTGCCGCCGCTGGTGATCGTCTCGCAGGCGAGGCCGTTCGCGGCCAGCAGGTCGCGCGTGGCGGCGAGCCAGGCTTCGGCCTGCGCTGCCTTGCCGGGGGCGGGAAAGGTCATCAGCCCGCCGAAGAAAAGGCCGGGCGCGGCGTCGATCTGCCTCGCCAGCGCGAGTGCCTCTTCCTTCGACTGGACGCCGCAGCGGCCGCCGCCAGTATCGCATTCGATCAGCACCTTGAGCGGACGGGCGGCATCGCGGAACGTCCCGGCCAGCCCCTCGATCGTGGTCGCGCTGTCGGCGGTGACGGAGAGTGTGACGCGGCCATGCAGCGCCTTCAGCCGTTCGAGCTTCTGCCGGCCGAGGATGTTGTAGGGGAGGAAGATGTCGGTCAGGCCGGCGTCGGCCATCACCTCGGCCTCGCCGATCTTCTGGCAGGTGATGCCTGCCGCGCCCGCCTCGACCTGCTTTTTCGCGAAGAAGGGCAATTTGTGCGTCTTGATGTGCGGCCTGAGCTTCACGCCGGCGGCGTCGGCCGCGGCCTGTGCGCGGGCGATGTTCTTCTCGGCGCGGTCGAGGTCGATCAGCACGGCGGGTGTGTCGATCTCGTCGATGGTTTTCGGTCTGTCGGTCATTTCGGTCACCCGGATGGTCGGTCGCGACTCGGCGAGTTTGAGCATGCTAGCGGCGTATCCGATGCGGCGCAGGTTTCAAGAACTTTTGGTCCAGGGGGACGACGGCAATCGCTGGACCGCCGGTGCTCGTCGCGCTATGGCCCCTCGCATCATCAGAACAGGAGATTTCGTCATGTCGCGCAAGCAGGTTTTCGGGGCTTCCCATGTGCCGCTGTCGCCCGCCGTCCGGGCCGGCGATTTGGTCTACGTTTCCGGCCAGGTACCGGTGAGGCCGGACGGCGGCATCGTCGACGGCGGCATCGAGCCGCAGACACGGCAGGTGCTGGAAAACGTCAAGGCGGCGCTGGCGCTGGCGGGTGCGACCATGGACGACGTGGTCAAGACCACGGTCTGGATCGAGGATGCGCGCGACTTTTCGGGCATGAACAAGGTCTATGGCTCCTTCTTCGCCAAGGAGCCGCCGGCCCGCACCACGGTGGAATCGCGCCTGATGCTCGATATCAAGGTCGAGATCGAGGCGGTCGCTTACGCCCCGGTGAAATAGCGTCGCCTCAGGCGACGCGGACGTAGCTGGTCATGCCCGTCTTCTGGTGCTCGATGATGTGGCAGTGCAGCAGCCAGTCGCCCGGATTGTCGGCGACGAAGCCGAGCTGCACCTTCTCGTCCGGCTGGAGAAGGTAGGTGTCCGACACCAGCGGCATCACCGGCCCGGCCGAGGACGACAGCACGGTGAAGCTCATGCCGTGCAGGTGGATCGGATGGGCGTGCGGCGTCAGGTTCTCCATGTCGAAGACATAGCTCTTGCCGAGCTTGAGTTCGGCCAAGGGTGCGGTCGGGTCCGACGTGTCACCCGGCCACGGCACCTTGTTGATCGCCCAGAAGCTGTAGCCCAGCGAGCCGCAGATGCTGTTTGCCGCGACATTCTCCGCCGTGGCGCTGAGCGCAAGCGGGATATGGGTAGCCGCTGCGACATCGGGAGCGGGGACCGGGTTGGGCGCGAGCGCCGCGAGGTCGCGCAGTTCATGCTTCAGCGAGGAACCGGTGGCGCGCAGCGTCGCCAGCGCAGCCTTCTTCGTGCCCCGCACATCCCTCAGCGTGACGACGGCGCCTTCCTCGTCCGGCATGCGCACGGCAAGGTCGAGCCGCTGGCCCGGCCCGATCCGCACCATGTCGAGCGCGAAACGCTGCGGCACCGGGTTGCCGTCGATGGCGATGACGTCGGCGGCCGCTCCCTCCAGCGTGAGCGCATGGATACGGGTGACGTCGGTGACGGCGATTCTGAGCCGCACCAGGCCGCCGGCCGGGGCGTCGTATTGCGGCTCCATCTGCCAGTTGGCGGTGCGCACCGTGCCGTAGGTGCCGGAACGGGCGGCGTCGCGCGGCCGGAACTGGGCGATGAACTGGCCGTCGCCGCCGAGCCGCCAGTCGCGCAGGTTGAGCACAACCTCGGCGTCGAAGCGCGGATCGTCGGGGTTCTCCACCACGATCACGCCGGTCAGGCCGTGGCCCATCTGCTCCAGCGTGTTGCAGTGCGGGTGATACCAGAAGGTGCCGGCGTCCGGCGGCGTGAAGGCATAGTCGAAATGATCGCCGGTGTAGACATAGGGCTGCACCATGAAGGGGACGCCGTCCATCTTGTTGGGCACGCGCATGCCGTGCCAGTGGATGGTGGTCGGTTCGTCGAGGCCGTTGACCAGCCGCGCCGCGAAGGGTTTTCCCTTGGTCATGTGCAGGACAGGCGGCATGCCGGCCTCGCCGTAGGTCAGGACGTCGCGGGTCGGTTCGGCCTCAGTCAGCCGCGCCGTTGTCTTCGTCGTCCTGAGGATTTCGGGGTCCGGCACGGCCAGCGCCGCGCTCACCATATTGCCCATCGCGCCGAGCCCGAAGCCGCCGGCAGCGGCGGCCGAGGCCTTGAGAAGGGTGCGTCGCGTCAGGATGGGCATGGCCGCTCCATGGGTCACGGATCGCGTCTTTCTAGGATCGGTGCGTGCTGCCTTCAACCGGCGCCATCGCCGCAGGCAGGTGCCGGCGGCAACCCGGAAATCTGCGTCCGGCGGGACCTCGGTCGCGGCCGGAAGGCGAACGGGATTGCCTGACAGGCGCGTGTTGGACAAACTGACACGGCGATCATGGTTGTCGGTCGTGATAGGCAGCGGCGGAACAAGTGGAAAACGAGACCGGTGCGTCAGGACATCCATACCAGCGGCATCCCGGTGCTGTGCGTATCGTGCGAGGCCCGCCATCGCGGCATCTGCGGCGCGCTGGAGCCGATCCAGCTTGTCGAGCTGGCCAGGGCGTCGACCAAGCATGTGCTGGAGGAAGGCGCCGAACTGATCGGCGACGCCGAACCGATCGACAACTATGCGAACATCCTTTCGGGCGTCGTCAAGCTGACCAAGAGCCTACCCGACGGGCGCCAGCAGATCGTCGGCCTGCAATTCGCGCCGGACTTTCTCGGCCGGCCGTTCAGCGAGGAGAGCGCCATCGGGGTCGAGGCGGCGACGCCGGTATCGCTTTGCTCGTTTCCCCGCCGCACGATCCAAAGGCTGATCGAGGCCACGCCCGGCCTCGAACGCCGGCTGCTCATGCAGGCCTTGCGCGAACTCGACGAGGCGCGGGGGTGGATGATGACCGTCGGCCGCAAGACGGCGGCCGAGAAGGTCGCCAGCTTCCTGCTCCTGATCGCTCGCAACATCGATCCGACACTGGACGGGGAAGGCGCGCCGGCCGGGGCGTTCGACCTGCCGTTGACGAGAGCCGATATCGGCGATTTCCTCGGCCTGACGATCGAGACGGTGAGCCGCCAATTCACCCGGCTCGACCGGGATGGGCTCATCAGCGTCAAGGGCCGCCGGGTCGAATTGCTCGACATGGGAAGGCTTGTGGACCTGGCCGGAGCCTGAGCGGTCTTCCACGCTCAATGCCGTCCATGGGTATCCTTTCTGTGCGACGCCAGTTTGATCTGGATCAAAGAGGCGATGCCCGCCTGCGGCTAAAGGGGGACGAAACCACCTTCGATTCACGGGAATCGCAAAGGGAGGCGGCGCGGCAGGCAGAGGCCTGGCGTCGTCGTCAGCAACGGAGTGGCCCATGAGCTGCTGCGCGCCGGGAACCGAAGCGGCGCTCGACATTGAGGGAACGTCACCGTCGGCGCGCGAGATCGCACTTTGCGCGCGCGCCCTCGGCGACGGTGCCTATCAGGTCGAACTCTCGGTCCCCACCGTCCATTGCGCCGCCTGCATCCGCACCGTCGAGCGGCGGCTGGCCGGGCTTGCCGGGGTGACGGCAGCGCGGGTCAATCTCTCGACCAAGCGTGTCAGCGTGCGCTGGCGAGGCGAGACGCCGCCGCCGATCGCCGAGGCGCTGGCCGACATCGGCTACCCGGCGCATCTGTTCGATGAGGGGGCGGCGCAAAGGGACGGCACCTTGTCCTCGCTCATCGTCGCCACGGCCGTGGCGGGCTTCGCCGCCTCCAATATCATGCTGTTGTCGGTGTCGGTGTGGTCGGGCGCCGATGCCTCCATGCGCGACATCTTCCACTGGATATCGGCCTTCATCGCCCTGCCGGCGCTGATCTTTTCCGGCCGCGTCTACTACCGCTCGGCCTGGAACGCGCTCCGCCACGGCCGCATGAACATGGACGTGCCGATCGCCATCGGCGTGACGCTCGCCTATGCGATGAGCCTCTACGAGACGATCAATCACGGCGAGCACGCCTATTTCGATGCGTCCGTGACGCTGCTGTTCTTCCTTCTGATCGGCCGCACGCTCGACCATGTCATGCGCAACCGTGCGCGCGCGGCGGTGCTCGGCCTGTCGCGGCTGGCGCCGCAGGGCGCCGTGGTACTCGACGCCGACGGCACACGCAGCTATCGGCCGGTCGCCGAAATCGTTCCGGGAAGCCGCCTGCTGGTCGCCGCCGGCGAGCGTATTCCGGTGGACTCGGCCGTCGTTGCCGGCACCTCCGACCTCGACTACTCGCTGGTCAGCGGCGAGGGCGCGCCGCAACCGGTCGGCGACGGCGACGAGGTGCGCGCCGGCACGCTCAACCTGACCGGGCCGCTGACGCTGGTGGCGCTGAGGGCCGCCAGCGATTCCTTCCTCGCCGAGATGACACGCCTGATGGAGGCGGCCGAGGGCGGCCGCGCCCGCTACCGGCGCATCGCCGAGCGCGTGTCGTCGCTCTACGCGCCGGTCGTCCACCTGACGGCGCTGGCGACCTTCCTCGGCTGGATGGCGGTGGACGGCGACTGGCGCAAGGCGATGACCATTGCCATCGCCGTTCTCATCATAACCTGCCCCTGCGCGCTCGGCCTTGCCGTGCCGATCGTGCAGGTGGTGGCGGCGCGCCGGCTGTTCGAGAACGGCATCATGGTCAAGGACGGCGGCGCGATGGAGCGGCTGGACGAGATCGACACGGTCGTCTTCGACAAGACCGGCACGCTGACGCTCGGCCGGCCGCGCCTCGTCAACCGGGCGGCGATTTCGCCCCACCTGCTGGAGATCGCGGCCGGGCTCGCCGCCGGCTCGCGCCATCCCGTCTCGCAAGCCATCGCCGCGGCGTCGTCGCGGACGGCCACTCTGGACGACGTGCGCGAAATTCCCGGCTGCGGGCTGGAAGGCCGGCGCGGCGGCGAAATCTGGCGGCTGGGCCGTGCCGAATGGGCGCTGGCCGGCGGCGGAGACAGCGAGGGGACGGTGCTTGCGCTGGACGGCAGGCTGAAGGCCGTCTTCGAAACGGAAGACGAATTGCGGCCGGGTGCTGCGGCGACGGCGGCCATGCTGCGCGCGGCGGGCAAGGCGCTGGCGATCCTGTCGGGCGACAGCGCGCGCAACTGCCGGCCCGTCGCCGAGCGTGTCGGGATCGGCGATGTCCGCGCCGGCCTGCTGCCGGCCGGCAAGGTCGCCCGCATCGGCGAACTGGCGGGACAGGGGCACAAGGTGCTGATGGTCGGCGACGGGCTGAACGACGCTCCGGCGCTGGCGGCCGCGCATGTCTCGATGGCGCCGGCGACCGCCGCCGATATCGGCCGCAACGCCGCCGATTTCGTCTTCCTGCGCGAGAGCCTGGAAGCGGTGCCGCTGGCTATCGGCGTGGCGCGCCGCGCCGGCCAGTTGATCCGTCAGAACATCGCGCTGGCCATCGTCTACAACCTGATCGCCGTGCCGATCGCCATACTGGGCTACGTCACGCCGCTCATCGCGGCTGCCGCCATGTCCGGTTCGTCGCTGCTGGTGATCGCCAATGCGCTGCGGCTGAACACGAGGCGGGCGGGCGTTCGCAAGGGTGCGGCCACAGCTTCCGTGCGGCATGCGGCCGAATGTCCGGCGCCGCTGCGATTGACATGAGATATGATGAAAATGGTATTTAGAATGTATCTTTTAGCAACGGAAACGCTCCGCGCCGCCGGGTCCGCGGCCCGCCTGCGGCTGGACAAACAGTCGCTGCCGGGTATCGTTTCCGTTGAATCCGCGTCGATGCCACTGCCCGGCATCGGCCTGCAAGCTGCCTGACGGACCGAGGGGAACGCCAATGGTCAGATTTGTTTCGGGATTGACGGTCACGGAGCGGCAGGTCGCCCTTGTGGTGCTGCTGGCCCTTTCGCTGATCGGCCTGGCGATGGCCGCGGCCGGGCGTGGCGACCCGATGGGCGCGCAGGGCTTCATCGTCATGATTTTCTCCGTCGGCCTCGGCTTCGCTGTGATGTCGGGCTATTACGCGCCCGAGCCGGACGAGAGCCGGCTCTCGCGCTACTACGACGACCCGACCAAGGTCGGCGTCGTACTCACCATGATCTGGGCGGTCATCGGCATGGCCGTCGGCGTATGGGTAGCGGCACTGCTTGCCTGGCCGGACCTGACCTTCGATGCCGCCTGGGCGAGCTTCGGGCGGCTCAGGCCCGTGCATACGTCCGGCGTCATCTTCGGCTTCGGCGGCAACGCGCTGATCGCCACCTCCTTCCACGTCCTGCAGCGCACGTCTCGGGCGCGCCTGCCGGACCAGTTCACGCCGTGGTTCGTGCTGATCGGCTACAACCTGTTCTGCATCGTGGCGGCCAGCGGCTACCTGATGGGCGTCACCCAGTCGAAGGAATATGCCGAGCCGGAATGGTACGCCGATATCTGGCTGGTCATCGTTTGGGTGGCCTATTTCCTGCTCTACCTGCGCACGCTGGCGCGCCGCAAGGAGCCGCATATCTACGTCGCCAACTGGTACTACATGGCCTTCATCCTGGTCGTGGCGGTGCTCCACATCGTCAACAACCTGGCCGTGCCGGTCTCCTTCGCGCATGCCAAGAGCTATTCGCTGTTCTCCGGCGTGCAGGACGCGATGACGGAGTGGTGGTACGGCCATAACGCGGTCGCCTTCTTCCTCACTTCCGGCTTCCTCGGCATGATGTACTACTACCTGCCGAAGCGGGCGGGGCGGCCGATCTTCTCCTACCGGCTGTCGATCATCTCGTTCTGGGGCATCACCTTCCTCTACATGTGGGCGGGTTCGCACCACCTGCACTACACGGCACTGCCGCAATGGGTGCAGACGCTCGGCATGACCTTCTCGATCATGCTCCTGGTGCCGTCCTGGGCTTCGGCGGGCAACGCGCTGGCGACGCTGAACGGCGCCTGGCACAAGGTGCGCGACGATGCCACGCTGCGCTTCATGATGGTGGCGGCGGTGTTCTACGGCCTGTCCACCTTCGAGGGCTCGTTCATGGCGATCCGGCCGGTCAACTCGCTCTCCCACTATACCGACTGGACCGTCGGGCACGTCCATGCGGGTGCGCTGGGCTGGGTGGCGATGATCACCTTCGGCTCGATCTACGCGCTGGTGCCGTGGATGTGGAAGCGCCAGGCGATGTATTCGTCGAGGCTGGTCGAGGTCCACTTCTGGTTGGCGCTGGCGGGCACCATCGTCTACGTCTTCGCCATGTGGAACTCGGGCATCATCCAGGGCCTGATGTGGCGCACCTACAATGACGGCGGCACGCTCGCCTATTCCTTCATCGACTCGATGGTGGCGATGCACCCCTACTACATCGCGCGTGCCTTCGGCGGCCTGCTGTTCCTGTCGGGTGCGGTGGTGGGAACCTACAATGTGTGGATGACGATCCGCGCCGCCCATGCCGAGGCGGCGGCGGGCGAGACGGGTGCCGACGTGCCAATCGCGGCCGGCAGTGGCGCCATGCAGGCGGGAGAATAATCATGCCGGAATTCTTCCACCGCAAGATCGAGCGTAACGCCATCGGCTTCGTCGTCGCCATCGTCGCCGTGGCGTCGATCGGCGGCCTGGTCGAGATCGCGCCGCTGTTCACCATCCACCAGACGGTCGAGGAGGCGCCCGACATGCGTGTCTATACGCCGCTGGAGCTGGCGGGCCGCAACATCTACATCCGCGAGGGCTGCTATGCCTGCCATTCGCAGATGATCCGCACGCTGCGCGACGAGGTCGAGCGCTACGGGCCGTATTCGCTGGCGGTCGAATCCAAATACGACCACCCGATGCTGTGGGGCTCGAAGCGCACCGGGCCGGACCTTGCCCGCATCGGCGACAAGTATTCCGACGCCTGGCATGTGCGCCATCTCATCAACCCGCGCGACGTGGTGCCGGAATCAGTCATGCCCAAATACGGCTGGCTGGCGCGCAACGACTTGCGCATAGACGATCTCGGCGCGCATCTGACAGCACAGCAGGATGTCGGCGTGCCCTATACGCAGGAGATGGTCGACAACGCCACGCGCGACGCCTACGGCCAGGCGACGCCCGATACCGATGCCGCTTCGGGCGTCAGCGAGCGCTATGGCGCCGCAACGCAGGTCCGGGCCTTCGACGGCGATCCCGCCCGCGTCACCGAGATGGATGCGCTGGTCGCCTACCTGCAGATCCTCGGCCGTTTGACCGAGGCGCCCTACAAGCAGTCGGCGGCGGCAGAGGCAGGGGAGTAGCGCCATGGAGATCGCCCACGACGCCGTCGTCGCCTTTTCCAAGAGCTGGGGGCTGTTCTACCTCGTCGGCTTTTCGCTGTGCGTGGTCGCCTATGCCTACTGGCCCGGCAACCGCAAGGCTTTCACCCACGCCAAGATGAGCGTGCTCGACGATGATGACAGGCCGCTTGGGGACAGGCCCCTTGGGGGCAAGTCACTGGGGCCGGAGGCATGACGATGAATCTCGGCAAGCAAGACCCCGTCACCGGACGCGTGACCACCGGCCATGAATGGAACGGCATCGAGGAACTGGAGACGCCGATTCCGAGGGTCGTTTTCTTCTTCCTCGGCGCGGCTTTCCTGGTTTCCGTCATCTGCTGGTTCCTCTATCCGACCTGGCCGCTGATCTGGACCTACAGCAAGGGCCTGCTCGGCATCGACCAGCGCGTGACCGTGACCGAGCAGGTCGAACGGGCCACGGAAGCGCGTTCTGTCTGGACGGCGCAGGTGCTGGACAAGTCCTATGCCGACATCGAGGCCGATCCGGCGCTGATGCACTTGGTGACGGAAACCGGCCGCACGCTGTTCGTTGACAAGTGCGCCGCCTGTCATGGCGTCAACGCCACCGGCGGGCCGGGCTTCCCCGACCTCGCGGCCAAGGCGTGGCTGTGGGGCGGCGAGCCGGAAGCGATCGAGGAGACGATCCGCGTCGGCATCAATTCCACCAACGACGACACCCGCACCTCACAGATGATGGCTTTCGGCCGCGACGGCATCTTGCCGGCCGATGAGGTCGCGGACGTGGTCGCCTATGTGCGCTCGCTGTCCGGCCTCCAGCCGGCCGATGGCGACGCGGCGCGCCTCGACAAGGGCAGGCAAGTGTTCGCTGACAACTGCGTCGCCTGCCACGGCGAGGACGCCAAGGGCAACAAAGACGTCGGCGCGCCCGACCTCACCGACGCCAACTGGCTCTATGGCAGCGACGTGCAGAGCGTCTTCTCTACCGTCTATTCCGGGCGGCAGGGTCACATGCCGAACTGGGGCGCCAAGCTATCGCCGCTCGATATCAAGATCCTGACGCTCTACGTCCATACGCTCAAGGGAGCGGAAAATTGAGCGCCGGTCTGGCAGGAGGTGCTGCGCCCGTCCGCCGCAACTGGCGGCTGATCGCGATTTCCATCGCGGCGGCGGTCATGGCGGTCTTCGTCGCCGCCAACGCGCATTTCATCTATGTCGCCTTCACCTCGCAGCCGGATTGCGTGCCGCATGCGAAGGCAGCGGGGATGGCAAGCGGCGCCTTGCGCGCGGCGGATTCGGCATGTTGAAGGGGAGGCGGTCATGACGCATGTCGAGCAAAGCGAGAGGATCGTTCCGCTGGCCGAGCAGCGCCGGCGCCATCTGCCGTGGACGGCGGCGTTCGACTGGCTCGGCGCCGGCTGGCGCGACCTGCTCGACCGGCCGGGGCCGAGCCTGGCCTATGGGGTCGCGGTTTTCCTCGTCTCTCTGGTGATCGTGTGGGGGCTGTTTGCGTTCGGGCTGGACTACATCCTGTTCCCCGCGCTCGCCGGCTTCATGGTGATGGGGCCGCTGATCGCCATCGGCCTCTATGCGAAAAGCCAGGCCATCGAGGCGGGCAGGCCGTTCAGCCTGTCCAGCATGCTGTTCGTCAAAGCGAAAGCGGGCGGGCAGGTGCTGTTCATCGGCGTCATCCTGACGCTGCTGATGTTGTTGTGGATGCGTGCGGCCGTCATCGTCTATGCGCTGTTCTTCGGCCTGCGGCCCTTCCCGGGGCTCGACCATGTGGCGCAGATGCTGTTCACCACGCCGACCGGCTGGGCGATGCTTCTGGTCGGCTCGGTCGTCGGCGGGCTGTTCGCGGCCTTCTCCTTCGCCATCAGCACCTTCTCGGTGCCGATGCTGCTCGACCAGGATGTCGACGCCTTCACGGCCATGGGCACGTCCATCTCGATGGTGTTCCGCAACCTGCCGGTGATGATCGCCTGGGGCGTCATCGTCCTGGTGCTTTCCCTTCTCGGCGTCGTGACCGGTCTGCTCGGGCTGATCGTCGTCTTTCCACTGCTCGGCCATGCGACATGGCACAGCTACAAGGCGATTAAGTGAGCGCCTTGCCCTGCGCGGCTTGCTTGCGAGGCCGCGCCTTGCCCTGCGCGGCGTGAGATGAGCAGCCTCGTCTTCCTGATCCCGATCGCGCTGCTTCTGGGGGCGGCGGCGCTCGGCGCCTTCCTGTGGTCGCTGAAAAGCGGCCAGTACGAGGATCTCGACGGGGCGGCCGAACGTATCCTGATCGACGACGAGGAGGGCGAGGGGCGGCGGGAATCCGATCCTGACCTCAGAGATCGAGGCGCTCCTCGCTGACGAGGTTGTTCCCGGCATCGACGATGGCGCGCCAGACCGAGCGGCCGTTGCGCACTGTCAGCCGTCGCAGTCCTTCGTCGTCGCCGATGCCGATCTCGACCTGGCTGGTGATCTGGCCGAGGCGCATGCGGCGGCGCAGTTCCCGCTCGTCCAGCGCCAGCTTCGCACCGAGCAAAACGGGGTCGAGGAGGAAGTCTCCCTGCTCGTCACATGCCAGTATCATCGGGCTCTTTGATCCATCGCAACGTTGCGACAAGGCGCCTTTAAACATAGATTGACAATATATCTTTTGGCTGAAAAGGTCCATCCGGAATTGGATGGATCGCGCGATGAAGGACGTCATGCAAGAGCAGGGGAGGCGATCGTGAACGGCGCCGCGCTCTCGCGCTGGACGATGGCGTATTTCGCCGCCGCGTTCGGCTTCCTGATCGTCGCCGAGGCGCTGATGGCATGCGGCTACGGCTTTCCCGCCGTGGCGGTCGAGGCGCCCGAGACGCTGGTGCTGGTGCATGTCACGGCGATCGGCTGGCTCAGCCTTCTGATGTGCGGAGCGCTGTTCCAGTTCGTTCCTGTGCTGGTCGGCCAACCCTTGCAGGGGCGGTGCCTGGTTCTCCCGGCGTTGCTTTGCCTGCTTGCCGGGCTCGCCTGCCTGCTGGCCGGCTTCCTGTCCCTGTCGGGGGTCGTCGAGATCGGCTTTCCCGTGCTCGGCTGCGCCGCGGTGCTGCTCGCGGCCGGGTTCGGTCTGGTGGCGACGGCGCTCGCGCGTACGCTGTGGAGCGCCCGGCGCACCGGCCTGCCGATGCCGGCGCGTTTCGTCGCCGTCGGCCTCGCCTGCCTCGCGGCGGCTGTGCTGCTCGGCGCGGTCTTCGCGCTGACCTTCGCCGGCCTGCTGCCGACGACCGATGTGGCGGGATGGGGCCTGCCGGCGCACGCCGTCGCCGGTTTCGGCGGCTGGCTGACCTTCACCGCCGTCGGCGTCAGCTACCGGCTGCTGCCGATGTTCATGCTGGCGCCGGAGACGGAGCGGGCGACGACGCGGCTTGCCTGGTGGAGCGGCAGCGTCGCCCTTTTCCTGGCGATCTTCGTCGCTCCGGCCGAACGCGCCTTATCCGGCTCGGATGCATCCCTCGTAGTCGCCGGACTGCTCGGCTGCGTTGCGCTGGCATGCTACGGCGCCGACCTCCTTTTCTTCTATCGCCGCCGCAAGCGGCGGGCGATCGAGTTGAACAGCCGCTCGGCGGTCGGTGCCTTCGCCTGCCTCTACCTGATGGCCATCCTGGCCGTCGCGATGACCGTCATGGGCGAGGCCGTCCACCATCTTGGCGTGCTGGTTTTCCTCGCCGCCTACGGTTGGCTGGGCGGGCTCGGCCTGTCGCAGCTCTACAAGATCGTGCCGTTCCTTACCTGGCTGGAATGCTACGGCCCGGTGATGGGCCGCAAGCCGACGCCCAGGGTGCAGGACCTCGTCGTCGAGCGCCGCGACGGGCCGTGGTTCATCCTCTACTTCGCCGCCGTCCTGGGCGGCATGGCGGCTCTTCTGACCGGCAGGCCAGACCTGTTCAGGCTGGCGGCGGTGGCGATGCTGGCCGCGACGGCGGCCATCGGCCTGGAACTGGTGCTGGCGCGCCGGCTGTTCAACGTCGCGCGGGAGAAGCGCCTGCCGGAGGGCACGGTGCGTCCGCATCTGTTCTTCGCCGCGCAACGCTGAGACGACCAAGGAGATCGACATGAGCGCATCCTATCTGGACCTCGACGTCCGCCCCATCCTGCGTGACGGCAGCGAACCGTTCAGCGCCATCATGGAAGCGGTCGGCGCGCTGGCACCTGGCCAGAGCCTGCGCCTGCTGGCGACCTTCAAGCCGCTGCCGCTGTTCCAGGTGCTCGGCGCGCGCGGCTTCGAGGCGGCGGCGCGCGAGATCGGCGGCGGCGACTGGGAGGTTATCTTCACGCCGGTCGGCGCGGCGGCACCTGAGCCGGAAGCCGTCGCCACCGCCGACGATCCGCGCGGCTGGCCCCGGCCCGACGTGGAACTCGACAACCGCGACCTCGATCCGCCCGAACCGATGACGCGCACGCTGGAGGGCATCGAGGCATTGGCGCCCGGTCAGACGCTTGCAGCACTTCTGCCGCGCGAACCGCTGTTCCTGTTCAACGAATTGCGCGCACGCGGCCATTCGTGGCATGGCTCGACGGAACCGGAAGGGCATTATCGCATCGTCATCCGCCGCGGCGGGCAGGCGCCGTCATGAGCGGGCAGGCGGCGACGACGCCGACAGGGGCGCTGGCGGAAGCTGTCCGCCGGGCGCTCGGCATGGTCATCGACCCGGAACTCGGCGAGAACGTCGTCGACCTCGGGCTGATCTACGACGTCGCGATCGCCGACGGCGGCGTGGCGCTGATCCAGATGACGACGACGACGCGCGGCTGTCCCGCGTCCGGCTACCTCGAGGAGGCGGTGCGGGAGGCGGCGCGGGGCGTTCCCGCCATCAGCCGCGTCGAGGTGTTCATGACCTATGAGCCGAAATGGACGCCCGACATGATGAACGACGAGGCGCGGCGCAACCTCGGATTGACCGGCAGGAGAAGACTATGAACGTGGTAGACAAGCGGGTGATCGTCGTTGACGGCGTGCCGCTTCCCAGCATGCTGGACGAGCGGATGGTCCGCGACGTCGTGTACGGCTTCTATGACAAGATCCGGGCCGACGAACTGCTCGGCCCGATCTTCAACGGTGCGATCGCTGACGAGGAATGGCCGCATCATCTGGCCAAGATGTGCGACTTCTGGTCGGCGACGCTTTTGCGCACCTCGCGCTACCAGGGCCGGCCGCTGCCGCCGCACCTTGCCCTGCCGGGCATCGGCGAGGAGCATTTCCGGCGCTGGCTGACGCTGTTCAAGGCGACCGTCGAACAGCTTTGTCCGCCGCCGGTGGCGGCGCTGTTCTTCGAGCGGGCGCTGCGCATCGCCCACAGTTTCCGGCTCGCCATCGCCTTCAATCGGGGCGAGGATACGATGGACGTGCGGCCGATCCTGGCCGAGTCCCTGTAGAGCGGAGCCCGGTTCGATGCGGCTGACCAATTTTTCCGACTATGCGCTGCGCATGCTGATGTACGCCGCCTCGGCGGGCGACCGGCTCATCACCATCGAGGAGGCGGCGCGCGTCTTCGGCGTGTCGAAGACGCATCTCAACAAGGTGGCGAACACGCTGACGCGCGCCGGATTCCTGAAATCGGTGCGCGGCCGCTCCGGCGGGCTGACGCTCGGGCGGGCGCCGCAGGATATCTGCATCGGCGACGTCATCCGTCTGACGGAACCGGACTTCGCGCTGGTCGAATGTTTCGCCACCGGCAACCAGTGCGTGATTACCCAGCGCTGCAAGCTGCCGCGCATGCTGAACGACGCCATGGCCTCCTTCCACGCCACGCTGGACCGCTACACGCTGGCGGATATCGCGCTGATGCCGCGCGATTTCGGTTCGCGCGTGCCGCCGCAGCACCTCGAACAGGCGGCGCCGTGACATGGCTATCCCGCGCACCCGGCCGGGCAATTATCCGGCGGTTCTCTCCTATGGTTTCAGGCCGTTCTTCCTGCTGGCCTCGTTGCAGGCGGGCGGCGCCATCCTGTTCTGGCTGCCGCTGTTCTACGGCGACCTCGATACGCAAAGCGCCTTCGCGCCAGTGGACTGGCATATCCATGAGATGCTGTTCGGCTACCTGACGGCGGTCGTCACCGGCTTCCTGCTCACTGCCATCCCCAACTGGACCGGCCGCCTGCCGGTGCAGGGCACGCCGCTGCTTTTGCTGGTGCTGTTGTGGCTGGCCGGACGGATGGCCGTGTTCTTCTCCGGCTCCTTGGGCTGGCTGCCGGCCGCCGTCGTCGACTGCGCCTTCTTGTTGGCTGTGGCTGCAGCCGCCGCCATCGAGATCGTCGCCGGGCGCAACTGGCGTAACTTGAAGGTGCTGGCGCCGGTCAGCGTGCTGTTCGCCGCCAATGTCGTCTTTCATGTCGAGGCGCATGCGCTCGGTGCGTCCGATCTCGCCCGCCGCCTCGGCATCGGCGCTGCCATCGTGCTCATCATGGTGATCGGCGGGCGCATCATCCCGAGCTTCACGCGCAACTGGCTGGCGCGCGAGAATCCGGGCCGGCTGCCCACGCCCTTCGGCCGCTTCGATGCGGTGGCGATCACCATCT
Source organism: Mesorhizobium sp. 8 (assembly GCF_006351905.1). Classification (NCBI taxonomy): domain Bacteria; kingdom Pseudomonadati; phylum Pseudomonadota; class Alphaproteobacteria; order Hyphomicrobiales; family Phyllobacteriaceae; genus Mesorhizobium; species Mesorhizobium sp. 8. The sequence goes on along the minus strand of NZ_CP040914.1, from coordinate 1,799,864 downwards.
CGGCGCTGGCGCTGGCGGCGTGGGCTTTCGTGCCGGAGCGGACCGGCACCGGGGTCGTGCTGGTGGCGGCAGCAACGTTCAACGCCGCCCGGCTCGCCCGCTGGGCCGGATACCGCACCACGCGCGACCCGCTGGTTCTGGTGCTGCATGTCGCTTATGCCTTCGTGCCGCTCGGGCTGCTGCTTGCCGGTTGCGCCGCGCTGGCGCCGGACAGCGTGCCGGAGGCGGCCGCCGTCCATGCCTTCGGTGTCGGCGCCATCGGTTCGATGACGCTGGCGGTGATGACGCGCGCCACGCTCGGCCATACCGGCCGCGACCTGAAGGCGAGCGGCGGCACGGTGGCTATCTACGCCTGCGTCGTGCTTGCCGCGCTGTTGCGCATCCTTGCCGCCTTCGATCCCGGACGAGACATGCTCATCCATGCCTCGGCAGGGCTTTGGGCGGCGGCGTTCCTCGGCTACGCTGCGCTTTACGGCGGCATGCTGGTCAGCCCGAAGCTGAAGGCCCGCCAGCCGAACCGCGCCCCGGCGTGAACGGATCAAATCGTGGAGATGGGGACGATGACCTCGCACCAGCCTGTCGAAAACCACATCGAGGCAATCGCGCGGGAGGCCTACGACCGCTGCCATCCGGACGATACGTTCGAGGCGCTGAAACATCGCGCGACGTTCTCGAAGGAGGATAGCGGCCTGCTGGGGCAATGGCTCGCCTTCGCCCGCGACAAGGCCGGCGTGGCCGCCGGCATCGAGGAAGACGGCTTCGGTCCCCAGCCTCAATGATAACCGATGTCGGCGCGCACCTTGCCGCGGAACACCCAGTAGGACCAGCCCGTATACATGAGGATGACGGGCAGCAGGAACAGCGTGCCGACGGCCAGGAAGGCCTGCGTGTTGTCGGCCGAGGCGGCTTCCCACAGCGTGTAGCGGTGCGGCACGATCATCGGCCACAGGCTGATGGCGATGCCGAGGTAGGAGAGCAGGAACAGGCCGATGGCGGCGACGAAGGGGAGGGCCTCCGCCTTGCTGTTCAGCGCGCGCCATTCCACCAGCGCCAGCAGCGCCGTCACGATCGGGACCGGCGCGAGATAAAGGATGTTCGGCCAGGTGAACCAGCGCGCGGCGATGTCGGCGTCCATCACCGGCGTCCAGATGCTGACGATGGCGACGGCAGCCAGCACGCCGACGAAGCACCACTTGCCCAGCCGCCTTGCCCAGTCCTGCAACGCGCCTTCGGTCTTGAGGATCAGCCAGCCGGCGCCGAGCAGGCCGTAGCCGGCGATCAGCGCCAGCCCGGTCAGGATGGAGAAGGGGGTGAGGAAATCCCATGACGAGCCGGCGAAATGGCGTCCGTCCACCTCGAAGCCCTGGATGAAGGCGCCCAGCACCAGCCCTTGCGCGAAGGTGGCGATGGTCGAGCCCCAGGCGAAGCCGTGGTCCCAGAAGGTCTTGTGGGCGGCGTCGCGGAAGCGGAACTCGAAGGCGACGCCGCGGAAGACCAGCGCCAGGAGCATGACCAGGATCGGGAAATAGACGGCCGGGATGATGATGGCGAAGGCGAGCGGGAAGGCCGCCAGCAGCGCCAGTCCGCCCAGCACGAGCCATGTCTCGTTGCCGTCCCAGATCGGCGCGATGGAATTCATGACCATGTTGCGCGAATCCGTGTCCGGAGCGAAGCCGAACAGGATGCCGACGCCGAGGTCGAAGCCGTCGAGCACGACGTAGAAGCAGACGCCGAGGCCGAGGATGAGCGTCCACAGCGGCACGAAGTCGAGAGCCAGCGGGGTCATGACCGGTTCGCTCCTTCTTCGCGCGGCAGCGCCCTGACCGGCAGGCCTGGCCGGCCGCTCTCGATCTCTTCGATTTCGTCGTCCGCTTCGTCCGGTCCCTTCCTGACGAAGCGCGCCATGATGAAGAGGCCGGCGGGAAAGATGACCAGATAGGCGACCATGTAGCCGGCCAGCGAAATCAGCACGTCGGTGCCGGTCAGCGATGGCGAGACGGAATCGGCGGTCCTCAGCAGGCCGTAGACGGTCCATGGCTGGCGGCCGACTTCGGTCGTCGTCCAGCCGGCGAGCACTGCGACGAAACCCAGCGGCGCGATCCACTGGCAGGCGCGCAGATACCAGCCTGTGGTGAACAGCGTGCCCTTCCAGCGCAGCCACCAGCTCGCCGCCACCATCACCAGCATCAGCACGCCGATGCCGACCATGATGCGGAAGGAGAAGAAGGGGATGGCCACCGGCGGGCGCTGGTCGCGCGGGAAGTCCTTCAGCCCGCGGATCTCGCCGTTGATGTCGTGCGCGAGGATGAGGCTGCCCAGCAGCGGCACCTGGATGACGTAGCGGTTCGTCTCGTTCTCTTCGTCGGGGATGGCGAAGAGGTTGAGCGGCGCGCGGCTTTCGGTGTCCCAGTGCGCCTCGATGGCGGCGAGCTTGGCCGGCTGGTAGTGAAGCGTGTTGAGGCCGTGCAGGTCGCCGAGCAGGATCTGCGCCGGCACCAGCACGGTGAGCAGCCACAGCGTCATCGACAGCATGCGCGAGCCCTCGGCGACGAAGCGGCCGCGGCGGATCAGCCAGGCGGCGACGCCGACGACCACGAAGGCGGTGGTGACGTAGAAGCCGACGACGGTGTGGCCGAGCCGGTAAGGGAAGGAGGGATTGAAGACAATCTCCATCCAGTTCCGCGGGAAGAAACGGCCGTCGATCAGGTCGTAGCCGGCCGGCGTCTGCATCCAGCTGTTGGCCGACAGGATCCAGAAGGAGGAGAGCAGCGTGCCGAAGGCCACCATCAGCGCGGCGACGAAGTGCGCCCAGCGCGGCACCAGCTTGCGGCCGAACAGGAGCACGCCGAGGAAGGCCGCTTCGAGGAAGAAGGCGGTCAGCCCCTCATAGGCGAACAGCGGCGAAAGCACATTGGCGGTGGCGTCGGAATAGCGGCTCCAGTTGGTGCCGAACTGGAAGGGCATGACGATGCCGGAGACGACGCCCATGCCGAAGGACACGGAGAAGATCTTGATCCAGAAGGAGGATATGCGCAGGTAGATGTCGCGCCCTGTGAAGAAGTTCAGCCCTTCCAGCACGGCGATGTAGGAGGCCAGCCCCACGGTGAAGGCCGGCAGCAATATATGCCAGGCGATCACCCATGCGAATTGCAGACGCGACAGAAGAAGCGGATCGAGTTCCATGGCTTGGTCCCGATGCTGATCGTACGGCGAAACGTCGGCGACGAAGATAGCGCTATCGGAATATTGGGCAAGTCGCCTGGCGCGCCCCTTGTGTCGCGCGGCGTTCCGCCACGGTGGGTGCGACAACGGCGCATCGGGCCTCGCGCAGGAGCTTGATCCGCATCAAGTTGGCGGAGGGCCGGGTGCGATAATCTTGGACGAAAGCGTGCCGTTGCAGGCGGAGACTTTGCGGCGCGATGGAGCGGACCGGCCCGCATCGCGTTGAGAGGCAGGGCGTGCCGGCATCTGCCTCGTCGCTTTGCAGGCGGCGCGCCGACGGAGTGAGCCATGTTCGAGGATCGCAGGGAGGCCGGCCGGAAACTCGCCGCCGCGCTTGCGAAGTTGAACCTGCGCGATCCGGTCGCGCTGGCGCTGCCGCGCGGCGGTGTGCCGGTGGCGGCCGAGGTCGCCGGAGTGCTGGCGGCACCGCTCGATCTGGTGATCGTGCGCAAGGTCGGCGTTCCCGGCAATGCGGAACTGGCTGCCGCGGCGATCGTCGATGGCGAGCCGCCCGATATCGTGCTCAACCGCGAGGTGATCGAAGCCTGCCGGCTGAGCGACGACAGTCTGGCCGCGCTGGTGGCGCGCGAGCGACCGGAGCTTGCGCGTCGGCGCGCCGTCTATCTCGGCAACCGCCGGCCCGTTCCGGTCGCAGGCAAGACCGCAATCCTGATCGATGACGGCGCAGCGACGGGAACCTCCATGAAGGTGGCGATCCGCGCGCTCAAACGCCGCTCAGTCGCCGCCGTGGTCGCCGCGTTGCCGGTGGCGCCCGCCGCCACGGTGGATGATCTGCGACGGGAAGCCGATGTGGTCGTATGCCTGTCCAGCCCGGCGCATTTCCACGCGCTGGGCGATTTCTACCACGATTTCGGGCAGTTGAGTGACGCGGATGTGCTGGCGGCAATGAAGGCCGCCGGGCATCCCCGCGCGAAGCCCGGATCATGACTGTCCACAAGCCAAGGAGGGTGTCATGCAGATCAGGACCATGTCGAGGCTGGAGTGCACGAAGGTGCTGGATGAGCATCGGCTGTGTCGGATCGCCTGCGCCAGGGACGATCGGCCCTATGTCGTGCCGCTCTATTTCGTCCGCGACGACGGCTATCTCTACGCCTTTTCGATGCCGGGCCAGAAGATCGACTTCATGCGCGCCAATCCGCTCGTCTCGGTGGTGGTCGAGGAGCACGGCCCGAACCGGCAGTGGAAGAGCGTCGTGGTCGAGGGGCGCTACGAGGAACTGCCGGACCGGATCGGCTTCAAGCAGCAGCGCGAACGCGCCTGGTCGCTGCTCAGCCACTATCCGGACTGGTGGGAGCCGGGCGCGCTGAAACCGGTCCTGCCGCCGGTTTCCGACCATTCGCCGCACATCTTCTTCCGCATCCTCGTCGACCAGGTGTCGGGCCGGGCGGCGGAGTAGACCGAGGCTATGCGAAGTTGATGGAGACCTTGCCGTGCGGGCCGAAATCGGCGGCGATGCGGTCGCCGGGGCGCGTTTCGACGGGGCGCACGAAGGAGCCGGACAGCACCACTTCGCCGGCGCCGATCTCCATGCCGTAGGTGTGCAGGCGTTCCGCCAGCCAGACGATGCCGCGCGCCGGGTGGTCGAGCACGCCGGCGCCGAGTCCGGTCTCCTCGACCTCGCCGTTGCGGGTGACGATGGCGCCCATCCAGCGCAGGTCGGTCTCGCGCGCGCCGAGCCTGCGGCCGCCGGTGACAAGGCCAGCATTGGCGGCGTTGTCGGAAATGGTGTCGAAGAATGTGCGGATCTTGCCGGTTTCCCTGTTCATCCGCTCGATGCGGGTGTCGAGGATTTCCAGTGAAGGCGTCACGTAGTCGGTGGCGTCGAGCACGTCGTCGATCGACACGTCCGGCCCCTTCAGCGGCGCTTTCATGACGAAAGCGATCTCGGCTTCGACGCGCGGCTGGATGAAGCGACCGGCGGGCACCGTGCCGCCGTCGGCGAACACCATGTCGTCGAACAGGATGCCGGAATCCGGGATGTCGATGTTGAGCGCAGATTGCATGGCCTTCGAGGTCAGGCCGATCTTCCAGCCGATGCGCTTCAGCCCGCTCGCCTGCTTGCGCTTCACGAGGGCGGCCTGGACGGCATAGGCGTCATCCATGGTGGCGCCGGGGAAGTCGAGGCTGAGCAGGCGGATCTGCTTGCGCTCGCGCTCGGCTTCGAACAGGCGGTGCGCAGCGTCCTCGATCTGGTCGGGGCTCATGCCGTTGCCTCATCCATCACGCCGTTCCTCAACACGCCGATCCCGTCGGCCTCGACCTCGACGACGTCGCCCGGTTTCAGCCAGACCGGCGGGTCCAGCCGGGCGCCGGCGCCGGTCGGCGTGCCGGTGACGATGACGTCGCCCGGAACCAGCGTGGTGAAGGTGGAGACGTAGGCGATGATCTTGCGGAAGGAGAAGATCATGCGGCCGGTGCGGTCCTGCTGGCGGACTTCGCCGTTGACGCGCGTGGTGAGCTTGATGTCGGCGATCTGCGTCTCGTCGGCGAACGGCACCAGCCAGGGGCCTATTGCGCCGGTTCGGTCGAAGTTCTTGCCCTGGGTCACGTTGAACTTGGCGTGCCGGACCCAGTCGCGGATGGTGCCTTCGTTGCACAGCGAAAGGGCTGCGATGTGGCCGAGCGCATCCTTCTCGGCGATGCGCCGGCCGGGCTTGCCGATGACGATGACGATCTCGCCCTCATAGTCCAGTTGCGGCGACTCCGGCGGGCGCACGAGGTTTTGTCCATGGCCGACGAAGGAGCGCGGGAAGCGGATGAACAGCGACGGATTGGATTGCGCTGACTGTCCGTCCTTGTACTCCTCGTTGCGGTCGGGGAAGTTGACGCCGACGCAGATGATCTTTTCCGGCGCCGGCACCGGGATTTCGTAGGCGATGTCGGCCTCAGCGAAGTCCGGAGACAAGGCGGCGGCTTCCTCACCGAGGCGAACGAGCGCGCCAGCCTCGATCACCTCGCGCAACGTTGGCCATTTCGCGCCGTGACGGGCCGACAAGTCGACCACGCCCTTTTCGGTGACGGCGCCGTAGCGGGTCCGGCCGACGGCGGTGAAGGTGGCGAGGCGTAGGGTCATGCTGCCACTCCGCTCACGGCGCGACGATCGGCGTTGCGGCGAGGTCGGACGCGCGTGGTTCCACGCCTGCAAACACACTGCCTTCCTCGAACCAGCTTCGCGGCGCCGGCGCACCCCACAGCGTCTGGCGCTGCGGGTCCTTCAGGTCCCAGCGGATCGGTTCGAGGTCGGGATCGACGGTTTGGTAGTCCGAGCAGTAGATCTCGATGCGGTGGCCGTCCGGATCGCGGATGTAGAGGAAGAAGGCATTGGAGATGCCGTGGCGGCCGGGACCGCGCTCGATGTTGGAAATGTAGCCGGTGGTCGCCATCAGATCGAGCAGGTCGATGATGTTGAGCGGTGTCGGCACCCAGAAGGCGACATGGTGCAGGCGCGGGCCCTTGCCGTTGGTGAAGGCCATGTCGTGCACGCCGCCCTTGCGGTGCAGCCAGGCCGCCCACAGCCGCTTCGTCGCCTCGTCCTCGGTGTATTCCGTCACGCGGAAGCCGATCTCGGCGTAGAAGGCCGCCGACTCGTCGACATTGGGCGAGAAGCAGTTGAAGTGGTCGATGCGCAGCGGCTTCACGCCATGGTAGAGCGCGTATTTCTGGTGGATCGGCGGCAGGCGGTCCATCTTCGAATAGAATTCCAGCGGGATGCCGTGCGGGTCGCGCGTGCGGAAGGTGCGCGACTGGTAGGGCCGTTCGACCCATTCCAGCGGCAGGTCCTTCGCCTTGAAGAAGGCTTCGGCTCGGTCGAGGTCTTCTTCCGAATAGACCTTGAAGCCGAGGTCGCGCGCTTCAGCCTTGTCCCCCTTCTTCAGGACGATGCAATGATGGCCGCGCTCCTCCAGCGCCCGCAGATAGATGGCGTCCTTCGTCTCGTCGGTCACCTGAAGGCCCAGCGTGTCGACGTAGAAGGCGCGGCTCCTGGCGAGATCGGTGACGATCAGTTCGACATGGGAGAGCCGCACGATGTTGAAGGGCGGGTAGAGATTGTGTTTCGGCAGCGGCATGGTTCCTCCCTCGAAATCCCTAGCAACTCAGGTGCGGCGTCAGCCGCCGAGCTTGGCGATGGCGTGCGCCCCGGTAGCGAAGGCGATGTTCTTCGTCTCCATGTAGAAGTCGAAGGACCAGTCGCCGCCGTCGCGGCCGATGCCGGAATTCTTCACCCCGCCGAACGGCGTCGGCAGGTGGCGCACGTTCTCGGAGTTGACCCAGATCATGCCGGCTTCCAGCGCGTCGGTGAAGCGCAGCGCGCGCGTCACGTCGGCGGTCCACAGATAGCCGGTCAGGCCATAGGTCGTGTCGTTGGCGATCTCCAGCGCTTCGGCCTCGTCCTTGAAGGGAATAGCGGTCAGCACCGGCCCAAAAATCTCCTCGCGGGCGATGCGCATGGCGTTGTTGGCGCCGGTAAACAGCGTCGGCCCGACATAGCAGCCGCCGCCCGGACCCTGGACCTTCTCGCCGCCGGCGGCGACGGTGGCGCCCTCGGCCTTGCCGATGGAAATGTATTCGAGAACCTTCTTCTCGTGCACCGGATGGATCAGCGGGCCGACAACAGTGGCCGGGTCGAGCGGGTGGCCGACCTTGATGCGCCTGGCCTTTTCGGCCACCAGCGCGGTGAACTTGTCGTATACGGAAGCCTCGACCAGCAGGCGCGAGGAGGAGGTGCAGCGCTCGCCGTTCAGCGAATAGATCATGAAGACGGCGGCGTCGGCAGCGCGTTCCAGGTCGGCGTCGGCGAAGACGATCACCGGGTTCTTGCCGCCGAGTTCGAAATGCACGCGCTTCAGTGTTTCGGCGCCCTGCTTCATGATCATCGAGCCGGTGCGGCTCTCGCCGACGAAGCCGATCGCCTTGATGTCGGGATGCTCGGTCAGCGCCTTGCCGGCGTCCTCGCCCATGCCGTTGACGAGGTTCCACACGCCCTTGGGCAGGCCGGCCTCCTCGGCGATCTCGACCAGCAGGCGCGCGGTCAGCGGCGAGAACTCAGCCGGCTTGTGGACGACCGTGCAGCCGGCGGCGAGCGCCGGCGCGATTTTCCAGGTGGACAGCATGAAGGGCGTGTTCCACGGCGTGATGACGCCGACCGGGCCGATGGGCGCGCGCGTCGTCATGTTGACCTGGCCCGGTCCGTAGAGGGTGCGGCCGTCGCGCGCTGAGGGCGCGCGGTCGGCGTAGAAGCGGAAGTTCTCGGCGCCGCGAAGGGCTGCCTTGGCCATGAACTTCAGCGCCTGGCCGGTGTCCATGCACTCGACGAAGGCGATCTCCTCGGCGCGGGCGACGATGGCGTCGGCGATTTTGTGCAGCAGTTTCTTGCGCGAGTCGCCGGGCATCGCGGCCCAGTCGCGGAAGGCTGCCTTGGCGGCTCGCGCGGCGCGGTCGATGTCCTTGGGCTTGCCGTGCGCGACTTTCGCGATCGGCTTCAGGTCGATGGGCGAGATGGTCTCGAAGGTCGTGCCGTCGGATGCCGGCGCTGCTTCGCCGCCGATCTGGTTGAGCACGCCGTCCCTACGGAAGCGCTCGAGATAGGCTTCTGCCTTCTTCAGATTGTCGTCGAGTGCGGTCACGATGGCCTCCGTCACTTGTCCCGCAGGCGCGGGTGGATGGCGTTCTTCTTCCAGGAAAGCTCCGCGTCGATCTCGCGGATCTCCAGCGAAAGCGCGAAATGCGGCGTGGCGAAAAGGTTCGCCAGATGGTCGGTGACGGCTGCGAAGATCGCCTCGCCGGCGCGCTTCTTCTCCTCCGCGCTGCGGCCCTTGCCGATACGGAAGTTCATGTCGATGAAGCCGTTCTGAGGCAGGCGGTCGGCGATCGCATAAGCTTCGGCGCGGAAGGCGCGCACGCGCACCGCGCCGGGCTCGAACAGCCCGGTGTCGAGGATGGTACGGGAAACGAGCGTGCACAATTCGCCCATGTCGACCGAGGCGTCGAGATTGGCCGAATATTCGATCGTCATATGCGGCAAGGCTTCCTCCTCGCGGCATCGCTGCCGTTCTTAGTTAACGTGTGAATTACATCTTGACGCGCGACTGTCAAGGTTCTTCTCTCGTTAAGAGGATGGCGCGCGCAGGATTGCCGCTTGCGGCGCGTGTCGGATATAGCGTGTCCGGTATTCGGTTCCCTTTTGGGGACCATCATTGCCCGGAGGGAACCTTGCTACCGCCCAGCACACGTCGTTCGCTGCCGATGGCGCTGCTTCGCGCCCGCGAGGTCATCATGGCGCATTTCCGGCCGATGCTGGCGCGCCACGACATCACCGAGCAGCAGTGGCGGGTCCTGCGCATGCTGGCGGAGGCCGGGCCGCTGGAGGCGACCGAACTCGCCAACCAGGCTTCCATCCTGCCGCCCAGCCTGACGCGTATCATCAAGGCGATGGAGGAACGCAAGTTCATAACCCGCAGCCGCGTCAAGGACGACGGCCGCCGCACACGGCTCGCCATCAGCCCGGCCGGGCTGGCGCTGATCGAGGAACTGGCCCCGGAGCGCATCGCCATCTACGATGCCATCGAGCAGCGGTTCGGGGTGGAACAGCACGAAAAGCTGCTCGACATGCTGGACGGGCTGATCCAATCGCAGAATGGGGAGAACTGAGTTTCGCCCGGTCACGGCGACGCTGCCCCTCACCCTTACCCTCTCCCCGTCAAGGACGGGGAGAGGGGGGCGCCAACGTCGCCGCTTATCCCTTCTCCCCGTTTTCCACGGGGAGAAGGTGGCGGCAGCCGGATGAGGGGCGGCGCGAACGATACACCTTTGCGGTCCCTGCGATGCGACCTGCTCCTCACCCGCCGAATGAGCCCAGCGCGATTGGTTGCATGTAGTTACGGCCGACATAAAGCAGCGCCGCTTCCTCCGAGCCATGGCGAATATCCACCACCCGGCCGAACAGGACATTGTGCGTGCCGACCCGGTTCACCGCCTCGGTAACGCAGTCGAAGGAGACGATGGCGTCGGACAGCGCCGGCTGGCCGGACGCCATCACCTGCCAGCGGGCGGCGCCGTAGCGCTCGCCCATGTCCCTGACCGCCCCGGCGAATTTCGCTGCCAGATGCTGGTGCGCCTGCGTCAGCACGTTGACGCAGAAGCGGCGGTTGGCGAGGAACAGGCCGGTCTGCGCCGAACGTTCGTTCATGCACACAAGCAGCGTCGGCGGATCGTCCGAGACGGAACACATGGCGGTCGCCGTGAAGCCGCCGCGCCCGGACGGGCCGTCCGTGGTGACGATGTTGACCGGGGCACAGACCCTTGCCATGGCGTCCCGGAATTCCAGCCTGGAAACCTGCGCCTGCATGGCGGCCTCCCTCAGCGCTGGCCTTGCTCAAGCGGCGGCAGCCAGGTGTCGCCGGTCCAGCCGTGCTCGTCGTAGTCGGCCATGCAGGTGTCGACCAGCGCTTCCATCTCCTTCATGCGGCCGCCGCGCTCGGCGCCCTTCAGCACCTGCAGGCGCACCTCTTCCGGCGCGCCGGCATAGTTCAGCTCGTAGAGCGCGTGACGGCCGCCGAACTCGGTGCCGGTGGCGTCCCACAGGAGCTTCATGATCTTGATGCGCTCGACATGGCCCATGTCGTTGGAGCCGCGCACATATTGCGCCAGATAGCGGTCGATGTCGGGATTGGAGAAATCCTTCGCCGAGGAGGGCAGGTAGATCAGGCCTGAGGCGACCACCTTGCGCACCGTGTCGATGACACGCGGATAGGCTTCCGACATGAAGGTGCGGTAGGCGAGCGCCGATTCCAGGTTCGGCAGCACGGCGCCGTTCGCCCACGGGATCGGGTTGCGCGCCATGGCGTTGGAGAAACTCCAGAACATATGGCGCAGCGCGATGATCTCGCCCAGTGCCGCCTGGTTACCGCGGAAAGCGTCGCCGCCGGTGGCGCGCAATGCCTTGGCGAGCAGACCGGCGAGGAAATCCAGCTTCACGGAAAAGCGCGTGCAGCCCTGGAAGCAGTAGCCGTGCATGAAGCCCGAGGCCGGGTGGAACGACAGGATCTTCTGCGCATCGCGCAGAACCAGTACGTCCTCCCAGGGAATGAAGACGTTGTCGAGCACGAGGATGGCGTCGTTCTCGTCGAAGCGCGACGACAGCGGATAGTCGAACGGATGGCCGACGGTATTGGCGGTTTGCTCGTAGGAGACGCGGCAGAACATCTTTATGCCCGGCGCGTTCATCGGCACGATGAACATCACCGACAGCGACGGGTCTTCCGTCACGGTGGCCGAGCTTTGCGCCAGGAAATTGTAGTGGGTGAGCGCCGACGACGTCGCCACTACCTTAGCGCCGGACACCCAGATGCCGGCGTCGTTCTCCTTGGTGATGTGGACGAACACGTCCTTCACCTGCTCGGCCGGCTTGTGGCGGTCGATCGGCGGGTTGACGATGGCGTGGTTCATGAACAGGACCGCTTCCTGCGCCCGTTTGTGCCAGGCGCGGGCGTTGTCCTTGAACGGGCCGTACCAGTCGGCGTTGGCACCGAGCGTGTTCATTAGGGCGGCCTTGTAATCGGCGGTTCGGCCCATCCAGCCATAGGTCATGCGCGACCAGTGGCCGATCGCGCCCTGCTGGGCGACGAGATCGTCCACCGAATGGGCGACGCGGAAGTATTTGTGCGTGTAGCCGCCCGAGCCGGTATCGGTGGGCGCGGTCAGCACGTCCTGCTGGGCGGGGTCGTGCAGCGCGTCGTAGAGGCGGGCCAGCGAGCGCACGGCGTTGCGCATGGCCGGATGGGTGGTGACGTCGGCGATGCGCTCGCCGTTGATATAGACCTCGCGGCCGTCGCGCAGGCTTTCGAGATATTCGGCCCCGGTGAACGGGCGCCTAGTGTCGGCGCGAAAATCTTCCGATCGCATCGTGTTCCTCCCTGAACGGAGTGAAGAGTAGCGCCTGACGCCATGCTGGTTTATGGAGGAAAGGACAAAACCGCTTGGATTTTTTCGGGCGCCATGGATCGCGACGTCATTCCCGAGTTCTTCGTCTACGGCGTGCCCGCGCGCCGGTTTGCCGTCGGCTTCGTCCATGTCGAGACAGTTCGTCAGCGCGAAAGCATCCACCGGGGTCAGGTGGCGGCGCATCGGCATCCCCAGATGGCGCAGATCACCTTCTGGACCGGCGGTTCGGGTGTCTATGCCATTGAGGACGAGACATGGACTTTTTCGGCGCCGACGGTGAGCTTTGTGCCGGCCGGCATCGTCCACGGCTTCACCATAGAACCGGGAACGGACGCTATCGTCGTCTCGGTGGCGGAGGACGCGCTGGCGGCGATCTCCGGCCAGTCGCTGCTTGCGCTGGACCAACCCGTCTTCGTTTCCGGCCATGGCGAGGCGATGCTGTGGGGCAAGCTCGAACAGGCGGTGCGCGCGATCCAGTCGGAGTATCACGATGCTCTGCCCGGCATGGAGAAAATCCTGCCCTCCATGATCGCGGTGGCGCTGTCGGGCATCGCGCGGCTCGCCTCGGAACGGCAGACGATCGCGCTGCCGGTGCAGGTGGCGCTGGCGGGACGGCTGCGGCGGCTGATCGACCGGCATTTCCGCGACGACTGGCCGGTCGAGCGCTACGTCGCCGAACTCGGCAGTACGCGCCATCTGGTCGACAAGGCCGCGCGCGAGGTGCTGGGCGTCGGCGTCAGGCAGGCGGTCGGCGAGCGCCGGCTGGTCGAGGCCAAGCGGCTTCTGCTGTTCACCGTGCGCGCGGTGGAGGACATCGCCTACGATTGCGGCTTCAACGATCCGGCCTATTTCTCGCGCTTCTTCCGGCAGGCGACCGGCTCGTCGCCAGCGGCATGGAGGCGGCAGAATCTGGCGTTGCCGACGCGCGATTAGCAACGATGGCGCTGCCCCTCACCTGGCTGCCGCCATCCTCTCCCCGTGAACGGGGAGAGGAGAACTGCCTCTGCCTCACTGCCCGACGTGCAACGGGGGGAGGTTGGCGAAACCGGTGATGATGGAGCTCCTCGCCCCGTTTACGGGGAGAGGATGGCGGCAGCCAGGTGAGGGGGCGGCATCGCCAGTTCGAAATGTCCGGAGATGCAGCGTCAGTTTACCCCGCCGCCCGCAACCCCGCGTCCAGCCCTTCAGCGATCCTGGCCACGTCCTTTGCCGTGATGACCAGCGGCGGCGACAGGATGATCATGTTGCCCGACACGCGCAGCATGACGCCGGCTTCGTAGGCGGCGTCGGCGACCTTGCCCATCGTCTTCTTGTCGGCCGGCTTCTTCGTCGCGCGGTCGGCCACCAGCTCGATCCCCGCCATCAGGCCCTTGCTGCGCATGTCGCCGACAAGGTGGTGCCTCGCCTTCAGGTCTTCCAGCGCCTTCGCCAGTTCGGCGCCGCGCGCGGCGGCGTTCTCGTTGAGTTTCAGCCGCTTCGTCTCGGCCAGTGCCGCGATGCCCGCCGCGCAGCCGACCGGGTGGCCGGAATAGGTGTAGCCGTGGCCGATGGCGCCGAAGCTGGTCTTGTCGGCCTCGAACACGTCGGCGACCTTCTGAGAGATCAGCGTCGCACCCAGCGAGAAATAGCCGGAGGTGATCGCCTTGGCGATGGTCATGAAATCCGGCTTCACGCCCCAAAGCCTGGAGCCCGACCAGGCGCCGGTGCGGCCGAAGGCGGTCACCACCTCGTCGGCGATCAGGAGGATGTCGTGGCGGTCGCAGATGGCGCGCACCAGCGGCATGAAGGTTTCCGGCGGCACGATGACGCCGCCGGCGCCCAGCACCGGTTCCATGATGAAGGCGGCGATGGTGTCGGCGCCCTGGAAGGCGATCTCCTCCTCGATGGCACGGGCGCAAAGCTGCGCCAGCCTGACCGGATCGGATTCATCGAACGGGTTGCGGTAAGTCCACGGCGCCGGCGTGTGGAAGACGCCGGGCAGCAGCGGCTCGTAGTTACGGCGGAAATTGGCGTTGCCGTTGACGGAGGCGCCGCCGAAATGGGTGCCGTGGTAGCCTTTCTTCAAAGCCAGGAACTTCGTCCGGTCGGCCTGGCCGCGGATCTTCCAGTACTGGCGCGAGAGCCTGAGCGCGGTTTCCACCGAATCGGAGCCGCCCGAGGTGAAGAAGGCGCGCACCATGCCTTCCGGTTCGAACCATTGCGTCAACTCGTAGGCGAGTTCGATGGAGGGGCCGGTCGAGGTGCCGCGAAAGCCGGAATAATAGGGCAGGGCGGACAGCTGGTCGGCGATGGCTTTCTTGATCGGGTCGCAGCTGTAGCCGAGGTTGACGTTCCAGAGCCCGCCGACGGCGTCGAGCACGGTACGGCCTTCGATATCGGTCACCTCGGCGCCTTCGCCCTTCATGATGACCTTCGGCGGATTGCCACGCATCTCCGCCGGATGCGCCATCGGGTGCCAGATCGGCTTGGCGTTGTTTTCGACGAGGAAATTGGTGTCGCGCATGGACGTGCTCCGAAGTTTTGGCGAGGGAAGAACCCCCACCCCTAGCCCCTCCCCTCAAGGGGGAGGGGGACTCTGCGGCAGCGCCTTCCGATGCTCACCTTCAAAAGGTCAGTCGAGAAAGCGCAGACGTGGTCCCCCTCCCCCTTGCGGGGAGGGGTTAGGGGTGGGGGTCCAAAAAGGAAAAACTCTTTAGAGGCTCTCATCTCAACAGCTCAAGGCAAGGCGATGCCGAAATGGCCGAGAGCCTCGGCATAGGATTTGGCGGGTTGCGCCACGTCGAACCATACCGCGCGCATGCCGGCGGCCAGTGCGCCGTCGATGTTACGTTTCTGGTCGTCGACGAAGACGCAATCCTCGATCGGCAGGCCGAGCGCGTCGCCGACCGACTGGTAGGCGCGGGCGTCGGGCTTGAGGACGCCGGTATAGGTGGCGTCGACAATCGTCTCGAAGAGGGACAGCAGTGGCAGGCGCTCACGGAAATCGGCGCCGTAGAACAGGTCGAGCTCGTTGGACAGGATGGCGAGACGGACGCCGGCGGCGTTAGCGGCGCGGATGGCGCGGTCGGCTTCGGGCCGCACCACGGCTTCCGGTTCGGCGCCGCGCGCCCGGCGCACGAAGGTGGACATGTCCGCCCAGTCCTCGCCGACCAGCGCGCCGACTTCGCGCGTGCGCGTTTTCCAATAGTCGCGTTCGCTGATTTCGTCGGCCTGCATGGAACGCCAAAGCGGGTCGTTGGCGGGGTCGAACGGCCCACGCCATGCAAGCGTTCCGGCTCTCAGCCCGAGCGCCCGTTCGGTTAGGGCATGCGTTTCGAACAGCGTCTTCGTCACCACGCCGCCGAAGTCGAGAACGAGGGCCTTTGGATGCGCGCTCATGCAGCCGCCTCGCCCTTGCGAACACCCGGCGCAACGATGCCTTCGGCGACCCAACGATCGAAGATCTCCAGCGCCTTTGCGGCAAAGGCGGGATCGTTGATGTGGCCAGCGACCTCGTGCATCTCGACGGAAGCGGGCACGGCGGCGCGCATCTCCTCGACGAAGGCGGCGAGCGCATCGGGTTCGTGGAGCGGTTCGCCCTGCTGGTCCCATTGCTGGATGCCGCCGGCGGGCAGGATGAAGGCGGTGGGCGCGGTGGCCCCCGCCAGCTTGGCGCCGATGGCACGGGCGATCTCACGGCGCGTCGGCCCGTCGGAGGTGACGGAAGCGAGCAGGCGGTTGTGGGCGTGGTAGGGGCGCTCGGCGAAGCGCGGCGGCACCGGCTGCCAGGTCGGGAAATCCACCATGTCGACGGCACCGGGCGCGACGATCTGCGGGATGCCGGCACGGCCGGCGTTCTCCAGTCGGTCGGCGCCGGAGCTGACGACCGAGCCTGCATGGTGATTGGCGAGTTCCTGCAAGGACAGGTCGAAGACGGCGGCAAAGCCGCGCTGGGCGGCGATCGCTTCCAGCGCACGGCCGCCCATGCCGGTGGTGTGGAAGACGACGACCTCGTAGCCGCGCCGCTCCAGTTCCGGCTTCAGCGTCACCATGTAGGCGAGGCAGCTCTTGCCCAGCGAGCTCATGCCGATCACCGGCCGGTCGGCCGGCGGGACGACAGCGGCCTTTGCTGCGCCGACGACCGCGCCGCAAGCCTGCGACAGCACGGCCTTGCAGGCGCCGTTCAGGCCGTAGAGGCCGCCTGCCCACAGGATCATCATCAGGTCGCCGGCGATGCGCTCGGGCGGCACCAGATGCGAATAGGCGATGGTGGAGACGACGAACTTCGGCACGCCCAGCGGCAGCGCAAGCGCCACGTCCAGCGCAAGGTCCGTGCCCATGGTGCCGCCGAGCGCGATCATGCCGTCGACTGCACCGCGTTCGTGCAGTGAGCGTGCGAGGTTCGCGGCGCCTTTCGCCATCAGCGTCATGGCGGTGTTCTCGTCGCCGCTGGCGGCGATCGCCTGGATCGTGGTTCCGGCCGAGGCGGCCACGGCGTGCCTGTCATGGTCGGGCACATAGGGCGGATCGCCCAGCACGGAAACGTCCATCATGACGGCGCGACCGCCGACGGCTTCGATGCGTTCGCGCATGAACAGCAATTCGTCGGCCTTGGTGTCGCCGGTGCCGATCATCAGGATCCGGGGTTCGTTCTTCAAGCCCTTGGCCTCCGTCGTCATGCCTGTTTGAGCTGCGGGGTCGCGGCGCCGCCATAGAGCCGCTCGCCGATCTCGCGACCGGCCGCAGCCACCAGCATGCCGTAGCGGTCGAGGTCGCCACGGGTGACACGCGAGCGCGGGGCGGCGAGCGCGATGGCGCCGATCGACAGGCCGGCCGCGTTGAGGATGGGTGCGGCGGCGCTGTCCACACCCTCCTCGAAGCCCTGCGAGCCGATGGAGTAGCCGCGCCGGCGGGCGTCTTCGACGTGGCTCGCCAGCGAGGCCGGATCGACGATGGTGTGCGGCGTGTAGATCTCGAAGCCGCCGGTCATCGCGGCTGCGCGCACCCGTGGCTCGGCAAAGGCGAGGAAGGCGATGCCGGAAGCGGTGGCGTGCAGCGGCAGCTGCTCGCCCAGCGGCACGAAGATGCGGTTGGCCCTGGCGGATTCCACCACATGGACGGAGACGAGGCCGCGCCTGGAATGCTCGGACAGGTGCGCCGTCTCGCCGGTCGCGGCGGCGAGCCGTTCGACCACCGGTGCGCCGGTGCGCAGGAAGGGGAAATGTGCCTCGCGCATCAGCGCCAGCCGCGCGATACCGGCCCCCAGCCGATAGAGACGGGTGCCGCCGTCCTGTTCGACCAGGCCGTTGTCGATGAGGGCGACCAACAGCCGGCGCGTCGTTGCCTTGTCGAAGTCGGCGGCGCGGGCGATGTCGGCCAGCGCCATCTCGGCGCCGCCGCTGCCCAGCACATCCAGCAGCGACACGGCTTTGCCCACCGTGCTCATCCCTGCGCTCCTCCCAAACTACTTAACGCGCGAATTAACTTGACAGGTTCGGCGTTCCTTTGCAAGTCTATATGCGAAATGCCGTTGAAAATAATGAAACGACGCGAGAACCGCGTGGCGGCACAGGGAATGCTCGGATCCGGCGCGAGGCGCCTGGCGGGAGGGAGGCAGACATGACGACGATCGATACGGACAAGACAGCGCCTGCGACGGGCGAAGCGAACCGGCTGCGCCGCAACAGCCTTGGCGTTGGCGCGGTGACGTTCCTGGTGGTGTCGGCGGCGGCGCCGCTGACGGCGGTGGCCGGCGGTGTGCCGCTTTCCATGCTGATGGGCAACGGCGCCGGCATTCCCGGCACGTTCCTGCTCGTCACTCTCCTGCTGCTGGTCTTCGCCGTCGGCTACGTCGCAATGGCGCGGCATGTGGCGAATGCCGGCGCCTTCTACGCTTATACGGCGCGGGGACTGGGCGGGAACCCCGGCGGTGCCGCGGCGCTGATCGCCATCCTCAGCTACAACTGCATGCAGATCGGGGTGTTCGGCCTGTTCGGCGCGGCGACGTCCGGCGTGTTCGCCGGCTGGGGCATCAACCTGCCATGGTGGGTGTGGTGCTTCGTCGGCATCGCGCTGGTCGGGGTGCTCGGCTACCGCCGTGTCGACCTGTCGGCGAAGATCCTGACGGTGCTGGTGCTGCTCGAATATCTGGTGGTGCTCGTCGTCGACGCGGCGATCCTGTTCAAGGGCGGCGACGCGGGGCTCAGCCTGGCGCCCTTCACGCCGACGCAGATGCTGTCCGGCTCGCCGGCCATCGGACTGCTGTTCTGCTTCGCCGCCTTCATCGGCTTCGAGGCGACGACCATCTATTCGGAAGAGGCACGCGAGCCGGCGCGCACGGTGCCGCGTGCAACCTACATTTCCGTTCTCATCATTGGCCTGTTCTACATGTTCACCAGTTGGCTGATGGCGAACGGCGCCGGCATCGACAAGCTGGTGCCGACGCTACAGGGGCTGCAGGACCCGACGACCTTCCTGTTCGGCCTCTCTGACCGCTATGTCGGGCCGCTGCTCACCCAGCTCATGAGCATCCTGTTCGTGTCCTCGCTGTTTGCCGGTGTCACCGCTTTCCATAACGGCGTTGCCCGCTACTTCTACGTCGCCGGCCGCGAGAAGCTGCTGCCGGAAGCGCTCGGCGTCACGCATCCGCGCTTCCAGAGCCCGCATGTCGGCTCGCTGGTGCAGACCGCCATCGCCGTCGTGGTGATCGCGCTGTTCGCAGCCACCGGGCAGGACCCGGTGCTGGCGTTGTTCTCCTGGCTCACCAATGTCGGCACGCTGGGCATCATCGTGCTGATGGCGCTTACCTCGGCCTCGGTGGTGGCGTTCTTCGCGCGCAACCCGTCGCTGGAGCCGAACGCGCTGAAGTCCAGGGTGCTGCCGACGCTGGCGGGGCTTGCGCTTCTGTTCATCATCTTCCAGATCGTCACCAATTTCGGCAATCTGTCGGGCGCGTCCGGCGTGCTCGGCTGGTTCCTGCCGTCGCTGGTGCTGATCGCGGCGATCGTCGGCTATCTTCTGGCGGTTGCGCTGAAGGGGCGCGATGCCGCAGCCTTCGCCCGCCTCGGCAGCCAGCAATTCTGACGGAGATCATCTTGGACCAGTCCGCTATCGACCGCCTGCGCACCCTGCCTGTCGGCGACCAGCAATTGTGGATCGGCGGACGTCGCGTGCAGGCGGTCGACGGTGGGGCGCTCGATGTCGTCAGCCCGATCGACGGCCGCGTCATCGGCAGCATCGCCGATGCCGGTGCCGAGGATGTCGACCGTGCCGTGGCCGTCGCCCGCGCTGCGTTCGAGAAAGGCGGGTGGTCGTGCGCCGCGCCCGCGCAGCGCAAGAAGGTGCTGCTGAAACTGGCGGACCTGATCGAGAAGAACGCGCTGGAACTCGCTGTGCTCGGCGTGCGCGACAACGGCACCGAGATCGGCATGGCCTACAAGGCCGAGCCGCTGTCGGCCGCCGGAACCTTCCGCTACTACGCCGAGGCCATCGACAAGGTATATGGCGAGATCGCGCCGACCGCGCCGGACGTGCTCGGCCTCGTCCACCGCGAGCCGCTCGGCGTGGTGGGGGCAATCGTGCCATGGAATTTTCCGATGATGATCGGCGCCTGGAAGGTTGCGCCGGCGCTCGCCGCCGGCAATTCGGTGGTGCTGAAACCGGCGGAGGCCGCGTCGCTGACGCTGCTCAGGCTCGGTGAACTCGCCGCCGAGGCCGGCGTGCCGGAAGGCGTCTTCAATATCGTCACCGGGCGCGGTGCCGTCACCGGCGAAGCGCTCGGCCTCAACATGGATGTCGATGCGCTGGCCTTCACCGGCTCGGGTGCTGTCGGCCGGCGGCTGCTCGAATATTCGGCCCGCTCGAACCTCAAGCGCGTGCACCTCGAACTCGGCGGCAAGTCGCCCAACATCGTCTTCGCCGACGCGCCGGACCTCGACAAGGCGGCGAAGGTCTCGGCCTTCGGCATTTTTCGCAATTCCGGCCAGGTCTGCGTGGCCGGCTCACGGCTCTTGGTGCAGGCATCCGTCTACGACGCCTTCATGGACAAGCTCGTCACTGTCACGAAAAAGATGAAGGTCGGCGATCCGCTCGACCTCGGCACCGATGCTGGCGCCGTCACCAGCGCCGAGCAGCTTTCCAAGGATCTCGGCCATGTCGCGGATGCCGAACGCGAGGGCGCGCGGCTCGTCGCCGGCGGGCGGCGCGTGCTGGAGGAGACGGGCGGCTTCTATATGGAGCCGACGATTTTCGACGGCGTGACGCCTTCGATGCGGCTGGCGCGGGAAGAGGTGTTCGGCCCGGTGCTGGCGGTGTCGCGCTTCGAGGACGAGGCGGAAGCGGTGCAACTGGCCAACGCAACCGTCTACGGGCTGGCCTCGGCGGTGTGGACCGCCAACCTTGCCACCGCGCACCGCATGGTGCGAGCGATCCGTGCCGGCGTCGTCCACGTCAACACCTATGGCGGCGCCGACCTGACCGTGCCGCTCGGCGGCTTCGGCCAGTCCGGCTTCGGAAGAGACAAGTCGCTGCATGCGTTCGACAAGTACACGGATTTGAAGACGGCGTGGATTTCGCTGGGGTGAGGGGAGGCGCGCTTCGTCCTCGCCACGCCCGGAATCTCTTCCGTCTGGCCATTGTCAAAGAGCGGACCTTGATGGCTTGAGGTTGGGAAGACGGCGGTCGTCGGAACGCTGCCGAATTTTTACTAACTGCGACCCGAAGACCGCCGTCCGGCGATTTCTGTTCCCGTCCGTTCCGCTTCGCCACGGCACACGATGAAGGCATTTGCGCCGCCACCGGCCGAAGTTTAAAGCGCTCGTCCAGCGCGCGGGGGCCGTATTACCCCCAGGGGAACCCTAGGACGGAACCTCCCCGGGCGGTTGCTTACGTTGAGCAGCCACCGGAGGCGCCGGCTCCCCGCCACGCAATCACCGTCATGACCGGTGTTCCCGCGCGGGAAGCTGCCGCCAAGTATGGAGCGGGTGCGGGAGAGGTGGATAAGTTTCGGGAGATTTTTTGCGAAGCCCCTCCGCATCGTCATCCTCGGGCAAGCCCGAGTGTAGCGAAGGGCGCGACCCGGGGATCCATGCCGGAACATTGATGCTATGCGAGGCGGCGCAGAACGATACGCTTTCCCCACCGTCTCATGCGGCCAAGCCGTTCAGGCATGGATCCTATGGTCACGACGGTCGGCCTGCTCCGCCATAGGAAGACGAAGGAGATGCAGCAGCGCACGCACCCGCCTTGGGATGACGAAGGAACGGAAAGCCGTCTTGCAACGGCAAAGGATGGCTACCGCCCGAGGACAAACTCCGCGCAACGGTCGGCGATCATGATCGTCGGGGCGTTGGTGTTGCCGCTGGTCAGACGGGGCATGATCGACGCGTCGCAGATGCGAAGGCGGGGCACGCCGCGGACGCGCAAGTGCGGATCCACCACCGCCCCTTCGTCCGTGCCCATGCGGCAGGTGCCAACCGGGTGGTAGACCGTCTTGGCCGTCTGCATGATGTGGTCGACGATCGCCTGTTCGGGCAGGTCGTCGGCCGCGCCCGGTTTCAGTTCCTGCCGGATTACCGCTTGCAAAGCCGGCTGGCGCAGGATCTTTCGCGCGACCTTCACGCCCGCAACGAGCCGTTCGAGATCGTCCGGTTGCGACAGGAAGCCGGTGGTGAAGCGGATCGGCTCGTTCGGATCGCGCGAGCGCAGTTCCACCTTGCCGCGCGACTTCGGCCGCAGAACGCAGGGGTTCAGTTCCATGCCGTGTTGCTCGACTGAGCCGTGCACGGCATTCTCGATCATCACCGGCAGGACATGAAACTGGATATCGGGGCGACCGTCGCCGTCGGTGTCGAAGAAGCCGCCGCTCTCGACAACGTTGGAGGTGAGAAGGCCGGTGCCGAACAGCATGTATTGCAGGCCGTGGCGCAGCGCCTTCAGGCCCTTGTCCTGGCCGAGCAGCGAGACCGGCAGCTTCGTTGCCGCGTAGACGGGCGTCGCGACATGGTCCTGCAGGTCGCGGCCGACGCCCGGCATGTCGCGGACGACCGGGATGCCGAGCGCTGCCAGATGCGCCGCCGGACCGAGGCCGGACAGCATCATGATCTTCGGCGTCGCCAGCGCGCCGGCCGCCAGGATCACTTCTTCCTTCGCCGAGGCCTGCACGGTGCGGCCGTCGGCGGTGTAGGAAAGGCCGCGCGCGGCGCCGTTTTCCAGCCTGACGGCGCCCACCTGCGCGTCGGTGACGAGGGTGAGATTGGGATTGCCGATGAGCGGTTTCAGGAACACGGTCGCCGCCGACTGGCGCACGCCGTTCGCCGTCGTCGTCTGATAGAAGCCGACGCCTTCCTGCCGCTCGCCGTTGAAGTCGTCATTGTAGCGGTAGCCGGCCTGTTGCGCCGCCTTGACATAGGCGAGCGACAGCGGGTGGCGATGGCGCGGATCGGAGACGGGAAGGGGGCCTGTCGTGCCGTGCAGCGGGCCGTCCAGCCTCTCGTTGCGCTCCAGTCGCCTGAAGACGGGCAGCACCTCGTCCCAGCCCCAGCCGGGGCAGCCGAGGTCGCGCCAGCCGTCATAGTCCTCGCGCTGGCCGCGAATGTAGAGCATGGCGTTGATCGACGAGCCGCCGCCCAGCGTGCGACCCTGCGGGATCGGCAGGCGCCGCCCGCCGACGCTGGCCTCGGGTTCGGATTCGTAGATGAAGCTGCGGTTCGTGCCGATGACCCTGGCGAAAGTCGCCGGCATGTGGATGAACCTGTCGTCGTCGCGCGGGCCGGCCTCGACCAGCAGCACGCGCTTGCCGGCGTTGACGAGGCGGTTGGCGACGGTGCAGCCGGCCGATCCGGCGCCGGCGACGATGTAGTCGTAACGCGCGTCCTCCATCGGCTCAGGCGTATCTCATGATGACGGTCTTGGTCTCCAGGTAGCTGTCGAGCGCCGCCTTGCCGTGCTCGCGGCCGATGCCGGACTGCTTGAAGCCGCCGAAGGGGGCGGCCGGGTCGAGCGTGTTGTGCGAATTGACCCAGACCGTGCCGGCCTTCAGGCCATGGACGGCGGTCATCGCCTTGCCGAGGTCGCGCGTCCACACCGAGGCGGAGAGGCCGTAGCGCGTGTCGTTGGCGAGCCGGATCGCCTCGTCGAGGTCGGCCACCGGCATCGCCGCGACGACCGGGCCGAACACCTCCTCGCGCACGATCTCGGAATCGGGCCTGACGTTGTGCAGGATGGTGGGGGCGATGTAGTGGCCTTTTGCGGGCACCGCGCGGGCGCCGCTGACGCGCTCGCCGCCGGCTTCCAGCGCGCGGTCGAGATAGCCCAGCACGCTTTGCCGATGCCTGGCCGAGACGACGGGGTTGATCTGGGCGGCCTCGTCGCGGCCGGCGCCGAGCGTCATGGAATCGGCGATCTCGGCAAGGCGCGAAAGCGTGCGGTCGTAGATGGATTTCTCGATCAGGATGCGCGAGGCCGAGGTGCAGACCTGGCCCTGGTTGAAGAACATGCCGAGCCCCGCGACCAGCGGCTCGATGCCGTCCTCCATGTCGGACAACAGGATCATCGGCGACTTCGAGCCGAGTTCCAGCGTGAAGCGGGCGACGCGCTCGACGGCGGCGTGGCCGACGCGCTTGCCGACCACGGTGGAGCCGGTGAAGGTCAGCTTGTCGATGCCGGGGTGGTTGATCAGCGCCTCGCCGGTGACGGCGCCGGAGCCGGGCACGATGTTGACGACGCCCGGCGGAAAGCCGACCTGCTCGACCAATTCGGCAAGGCGCAGCAGGCCGAGCGGCGTTTCCTGCGGCGGCTTGAGCACGATGGTGCAGCCGGCGGCGAGCGCAGGCGCGATCTTCCATACGCCGATCATCAGCGGGAAGTTCCACGGCACGATGGCGCCGACGACGCCGACCGGCTCCATGACGGTCATGGCGTGGTGCTTGGCGCCGGGCGGCATCGGGATCGCCACGTCCATCGTCGCGCCCTCGATCTTGGTCGCCCAGCCGGCATAGTAGCGCAGCCAGTTGGCCGAGCCGCCGGCCGACAGCATTTTCGCGACGCCGATCGACTTGCCGTTCTCGATGCTCTCGATCTCGCCGAGCAGGTCGATGTCGGCCTCGACGGCGTCGGCAAGCTTGAGCATCAGCCGCTCGCGCTCGACGCCGTGCATCTGGCCCCACGGCCCTTCGAGCGCGGCGCGCGCGGCCTTCACCGCCCGGTCGACGATCGCCGCGCCGCTTTCGGGAACCCGCGCCACGATCTCGCCGGTGGCGGAATCGTCCACCGGCAGGCCGTCGCCGCTGCCATCGATGAAGCGGCCGCCGACGAAGGGGCGATGCGGCCGCGACAGGAAGGCGGCTGCGGCGGCGCTGATCGGCGGCACGGCTCTTTCGTTCATGGGAAACCTCCTCGGCGGCTCGCTGCCGCTTGTCTCAAAGCGTTAGGAGCGTGGTCGGGAGGGTTCAACCGTCGGCGGGGGCGAGTGCGCGCTCAGTCAAAACAAAGTTCCCGCTCGGACAAGACGGGACGAACGGGGCGGCGCACATTGCCGCCATGAGGTCGGCGGACCCGGCATCTGGAGGAATCATGAGATTTTCCGGTAAGACGGCCTTCATCACCGGCGGTGGCACCGGCATCGGTGCTGCCGTGGCGCGACGCATGGCCTCGGAAGGTGCGAACGTCGTCCTGATGGGTCGCCGGCGCGAGCCGCTGGAGGCGGTGGCGAAAGACACCGGCGGGCTGATCGTCGAGGGCGATGCCGCCGACGCCGTCTCGGTCCGCGCGGCGCTGGAAAAGGTGCACGACCGCTACGGGCCGGTCGACATCCTGCTCGCCAATGCCGGCGGCCACGGCGTCGGGCCGACCATCTCGATGAGCGACGAGACCTGGGCGCTGGCCACAAGGCTCAACCTCGACACCGCCTTCGTCACCGCGCGCGAATGCCTGCCGGACCTGATTTCGCGCAAGGGTTCGATCGTCGTCGTCGCCTCGATCGCCGGCCTGTTCGCCGGGCCGCAAGCGGCCGGCTACGTGACGATGAAACACGCCTGCATCGGCCTCGGCAAATCGCTGGCGCGCGACTACGGCCGGCAGGGCGTGCGCACCAACATCGTCTGCCCAGGCTGGGTTTCGACCGCCATGGCCGACGAACAGATGGGCGTGATCGTCGCCAAGCATGAACTGACATCGGTGGAGGAGGCTTACCGACTGGTGACGAAGGACGTGCCGCTCGGCCGCCCGGCGACGCCAGAGGAGGTTTCCAACGTCATCTGCTTCGCAGCCTCCGACGAGGCGGCGATGATGAACGGCTCGATCCTCACCGTCGACGGCGGCGCCTCCGTCGTCGACCTGCCCACCCTGGCCTTTGTCGACTAATCCCCGTGCAGGAGCGTTCCCGATGACCGATCAGAGCAGGCCGAAGGACTGGAAGCACTTCGACGATTTCGCCGCAGGCATCGCCACCAACAGGCTGCCCAACACGGCGGCGCTCGTCGGGCGGACGTTCAAGATTTCGCTCAACACCGGGCGCACCGTCGACCTCGCCTTCACCGCCGCAAACACGGTGGCGTGGAGCGAAGGGACCGACGCGGGCGCCGACTGGTACGAGGCGCTGGAAGTGGCGCCCGGCACCTTCTTCATCAACATGACCTTCGCCGCACGTCTGACCGAGGACGAGGCCTTCGTCGTCAACACCCGCACCGGGCGTGTCATGTCGGTGCGCGAGCGGGTGCGCGAAGCCGCCGAGGAGCCGGGCGAGCCACGCGTCGCGCAGGTCTGGTCGGCGGGGGTGCTGGGCGATGCGCCGGTGCTTGGCGGCATCGAGCCGGGACCGACGCGCGACCTGATCGGGCTCACCGCGCATTACCGCTACAGTCCGAACCATCTCTACGAGCACATCTATCTGTCGTCGCAGCGCTATGCCTGGCAGAACCTCGTCGGCGTGCAGCGCGGCCATGGCGACGTCGACCTCGCCACGACCTGGAAGTTCGACGAAGGCCAGTACGTGTTCGGTTTTCGCGAGTTCATCATCCCGGTCGCCTCGCTGTTCTTCTACAATTGGCAGACGATGCGCTCGACGGGGAAGTTCCTCGGCGTCACCAGCACCGGCACCGTCGAGAACAAGCCGGCCGGCGCCTTCATCGAGAAGAAATCCACCACCACCTACGACAAGGGGGCCGCGCCGGTCTGACCGGCGTGGGCAAAGCGCATGGGCAAGAACTACGAGACGATCAAGGCGCATTACGCCGGCTCCGACGCGCACGACATGGCGGCGATGATGGCGCCGATCACGCCTGCCACCGCCTGGACCGAGATGGTGGGGTTTCCCTGCGCCGGCACCTATGTCGGTGCGCCGGCAATCATCGAGGGCGTCTTCAAGCGCCTCGGCGAGGACTGGGACGGCTACACCTTCAAGCTGGAGCGGCTGGTCGACGGCGGCGACACGGTCGTCGGCATCGGCACCTATTCGGGCACCTATCGCAAGACCGGCAAGGCGATGTCGGCGCGCGTCGTCCATGTCTGGGACCTCAAGGACGGCAAGGTCGTGCGCTTCGAACAGTTCACCGACACCAAACTGGTTGCCGAGGCGATGCGCTGAGGCGGCGATAAACGGCGTGGCGGCGGTGCCGTCCCGGCCGGGACGATCAATGGGAGGAAGGCATGCACACTACGCTGAAGGGAATTCTGGCCGGGCTGGCGCTGTCGAGTGCGTTGACGCTCGGCGGCATCACGGTTGCGGTGGCGGGAGACGGCGAAATCGTCGTCGGCGCGCCGATCTCGCTGACGGGACCGCTGGCCGGCGACGGCAAGGAACAGGAATGGGCCTACCAGCAGGCGGTCGCCGACATCAACAAGGCAGGCGGCATCGAGATCGACGGCAAGAAGCTGCCGGTCAAGCTGGTGGTGGCCGACGACGAAAGCTCGGAAAGCAAGGTCGCCGCGGCGCTGGAAAACCTGATCAAGGTGCAGAAGGTCGACATCCTTCTGTCGACGCATTCGGGACCGATGAACATCGCCGGCGCGATCGTGGCGGAGAAGTACAAGAAGTTCTACATGATCACGACCTGCTTTCCGTTCGAGTGGCAGCCGCTGAAGCTGAAATATTCGGCGCTGTTCTTCTTCCATCCGGGTCCGGGTTCGGAAGTGCCGTTCGAGATCTGGCAGAAGCTGCCGCCGGAGCAGCGGCCGAAGAACCCGGCGCTGGTGACGGAGGATTCGCCGGACGGCAAGGGCTTCGGCGCCGGTTTCGTCGCGGCGGCGGAGAAGTACGGCTACAAGTTCGCCGTCAACGATCCGTGGGCCATCGGCGCGACCGACGATTCGGCGCTCATCACCAAGCTGCAGGCGGCGAATGTCGATGCCATGCTGGTCTTCGGCTCGCCGGCCGACACCATCACGCTGATCCGGCAGATGAAGGAACTGGGCTTCTCGGTTCCCTATTTCCACGGCTGGAAGGGCACCTGGACGGGTGAGTTCCACGACGCGCTGGGAGCGGATTCCGACTATGTGCTGACGGATGGCTTCTGGTCGGAGAGCTTCCCCTACAAGGGCGCGAAGGAGCTTGGCGAACGCTACGACAAGGAATTCAAGAAGGATTCCGTCACGGTCGGCGCCTTCTATGCCAACGCCCAGGTTCTGTTCCAGGCGATCGAGCGGGCCGGCTCGACCGACGCCGACAAGGTGCACGACGCGATCTTAAACAAGGAGTTCAAGGACACGGTCGTCGGCGACCTGAAGTTCGACGAAACCGGCTTCGCGCTCATTCCCTCGGTCGCCACGCAATGGTGGCAGGGCCGCCACCAACTCATCTATCCGAACGGCGACTGGACCTACAAGCCGGCTCCGGCCTGGGACAAGCGCTGATCGGAGGGGCGGCGCCTCTCCAACGAGGGGAGAGGCGCCGTTTCCGCAAAGGCCATCGTAGCCGGACGGGTGGCGCAGAGGCCGGGATTTCGGGACAGGAAGCGACGATGCAGCAGAGCGAGACGATCCTCAGTCTCGAATCCATCCAGATGCGCTTCGGCGGCCTTGTCGTGCTCGATGGCATCGACCTTGCCGTGGCGCGGGCCGAACTGGTCGGCCTGATCGGCCCGAACGGCGCCGGCAAGTCGACGCTGTTCAACGTGATGACGGCGATCTATGCGCCGACGCGCGGCAAGGTCCGTTTTCTGGGCAAGGACGTCACCGGCGTCGCGCCGCACAGGATCTGCCGGCTGGGCATCGCCCGCACGTTCCAGCTCGTGCGCACTTTCCTGACGACGACGGCGCGCGAGAACGTCATGGTCGGCGCCGTCTACGGCGCCGGCGGGCGGACGCAGAACGCGGCGCAGGCAGCCGACGAAGCGCTGGATCTCGTCGGGCTTTCGGCAAGGCGCGACATGCCCGCCCGCCATATGACGCTGTCGGACCGGCGATTGCTGGAGATCGCGCGTGCGGTGGCCTCGCAGCCGGCGCTGCTTCTGCTCGACGAGCCGATGGCCGGCCTCAACCCGACGGAAATCCGGCAGATGGTCGACGTCATCCGCCGCACGCGTCAGGAACGCGGCATCGCCATCCTGTGGGTGGAGCACAAGGTCGACGCCATCATGAAGGTCTGCGACCGTGTCGTCGTGCTCGACCATGGCGTCAAGATCGCCGACGCAACGCCCGCCGAAGTCGTCGCCAACCGCAAAGTCATAGAGGCCTATCTTGGCGAACCGGCTGCTTGAGGTTTCCGATCTCGAAGTCGCCTATGGCGACGTGCGCGCCCTGTGGGGCGTGTCGATCCATGTCGAGGCGGGTTCGGTAGTCGCCCTCGTCGGCGCCAACGGGGCCGGCAAGACGACGATGCTGCGCGCGATTTCCGGCCTGTTGCCGATGCGGCGCGGCGCGATCCGGCTCGACGGAATCTCGCTGGCGGGACTGGCGCCGGAGGCGATCGCCTGCATGGGCATCGCCCATGTGCCTGAAGGGCGCGGCCTGTTCAGGCAAATGACGGTGCTGGAGAACCTCGAACTCGGCGCGTTCCAGCCGAAGGCGCGGGCGAACATGCGGCAGGCGCTGGACAAGGCCTATGCGCTGTTCCCGCGCCTGAAGGAGCGCGCCGGCCAGAAGGCGGGATCGCTGTCGGGCGGCGAGCAGCAGATGCTGGCGATCGCGCGCGCCACCATGTCGGACCCGAAGCTGCTGATCCTCGACGAGCCGTCCATCGGCCTGAGCCCGCTGGTGGTGCAGCAGATGTTTTTCCTGATCGAGACGCTGCACGGGCAGGGCGTGACCATCCTTCTGGTCGAGCAGAACATCCACCAGGCGCTGAAGATCGCCGATTACGCCTTCGTGCTGAAGACCGGCGAGATCGCCATGCAGGGCACGGGTGCTGAGCTGATCGCCGATCCCGAAATCCAAAAAGCCTATATGGGCGTGCTGGAGCTGTGACGATGTTCGACTTCCCGCCGCCACAGATATTCCTGCAACTCTCCCTCAACGGTGCGCTGGGCGGCGCCATGTACGGCGTCGCGGCGGTGGGCCTCAGTCTCATCTTCGGCACCATGCGGCTGATCTTTCTGGCGCAGGGGGCGATGATCATCCTCGCCGCCTATTTCGTGCGCGCCCTGTTCCAGAGCTTCGGCATCGACCCGTTCCTGTCGCTGGTCATCGTCGTGCCGGTCGGGCTCGCCGCCGGCTGGCTGATCTACCAGGGCCTGTTCCGCAAGGCGGCGGTCGAGGAAGACCGCAACATCTCGCTGCTGATCGCCGTCGGCCTGATGTTCCTGGCCGAGAATCTGATGACGGTGATCTGGGGCGGCAACACGGCCGGCGTCGTCACCAGCTATACGGCGAGCGGCATCCATATCCTCGGCATCCGCACCTCGTTCACCCGCACCATGGGTTTCCTCATTGCATTGGCCGGCACCGGGCTGGTGATGCTGTTCCTGCGCAAGACGCTGGTCGGCAAGGCGGTGCGCGCGGCGTCGGAAGACATGACGGCGGCGAGCCTGATGGGAATCAGTCCGCACCGGGTCAACGCCATCGCCTTCGCCGTCGGCATTGCGCTTGCCGGGGCGGCGGGCGTGGCGGTCGCCACCACTTTCCCGTTCAATCCGTTCGCCGGCTTCATCTTCAGCCTGAAGGCGCTGGTGGCGCTGGCACTCGGCGGCATCGGCAGCGTCGCCGGCGCGCTGGCCGGCGGCATCATCCTCGGCCTGATCGAAGCTTACGTGCAGTTCTTCGTCGGCGGCAGCTGGACGAATGCGGTCGCCTACGGCGTCTTTTTGGCTGTCCTGATGTTCAAGCCCGAAGGCCTGTTCGGCCGGCCCTACAAGAAGGCATGACGATGCGCGCGAGCATGTGGATATGGGCCGTCATTGCCGCCGCGCTGGGGCTGCTGCCGTTCTGGCCGGGGGCGATCGACAGCTATGCCTTCAGCTTCCTGTTCTTCGTCTTCATCTATGCGATCCTGTCGCAGGCCTGGAACCTGATCGCCGGCTTCGGCGGCCAGATCAGCCTCGGCAACCACGCCTTCTTCGGCCTCGGCGCCTATGCGACGGCGATCCTGTGGAGCGGCAACTACCTTTGGGGATCGCTCTATGAGAGCCATCCGCGCATCTATTATTTCGACCCGGTGACGATGGCCATCGCCGGGCTGGTCGCGGCCGTGGGCGCGGCGCTGGTCGGCTGGCCGTTGCTGTCGAAATTGCGTGGTGATTATTTCGCGCTCGGCACGCTCGGCTTCGGCGAGATCGTCAAGGTGCTGTTCGTCAACGGCGGCGACTTCACCGGCGGCGCCTTCGGCATCGTGGCGCCGTCGAGCACCTTCGACACCTTGCTGCCGCACTACTGGACGGGACTCGGCCTGGTGGTCGCCGTCACCATTGCCATCGGTCTCCTGATGCGCTCGCGCTACGGGCTGGCGCTGATCGCCGTGCGCGACGACGAGATGGCTGCCTCGGCCAACGGCATCGACACGCTGAAGGTCAAGATCGCCGCCTTCGCCAGCAGCGCCTTCATTTCCGGCGTCGCCGGCAGCCTCTACACCTACTACATCTTTCATGTCGGGCCGGATTCCGTCTTCGACCTCGACTGGATGCTCCTGCCGCTGATGATGACGGTGGTGGGCGGCACCGGCACGCTGATGGGACCAGTTCTTGGCGCCTTCGTCATGTATGCGGTCTTCGATCTCGCGCGCATCGTCGTGCCGGACTACCACCCGGTGGTGTCGGGGCTGGCGATCATCCTGGCGATGCTGTTCCTGCCCAAGGGGCTGGCGCGCATCGGCTTCGGCCTGCCGGGGCTGGTACGGCGGGGATAGTTCCGATCAGTGCAGCGGCGTCCTGACCGTTTCGCGCAGGGCGCGGGGGGCGGTGCCGAACTTGCTCTTGAAGGCGCGCGAGAAGTGGGCGCTGGAATTGAAGCCGCAGGCGAAGGCGATCTCGGAGATCGAGGCGCTGCTTCTGGCGGCCGACAAAAGGTCCTCGCGACTGCGCTCCAGCCGCCGGTCCCAGATCAGCCGCTCCAGCGTCATGTCCTCGCCCTCGAAGGCGCGGTGCAGGTAGCGGCGCGAGCAGCCCATGTGGCGGGCGATGTCTTCGGCCGACAGAGTGCTGCGGCCAAGATTGGCGTCGATATAGGCGACGATGCGCTCGCGCAGGGCTTCGAGCGGCGAGGGGCGGAATTCGGGCGTGGCCGGCTTGCCGCGGATCAGGCCGTTGACGAGCTGGATCAGGCTTTCGCCGACGCGCTGGCAGCTTGCCTCGTCCATGCGGTGGGCTTCGCCGATGGCCATCTGCATGAGGCCGGAGACGATGTGGGTGAGGCTGTCGTCGCCGGCCGGCAGCGGGACCGGCCGGGCAAGGCGGGCCAATATGTCGTCGCCGAAGGTGGAGCGCGGCACCTGCAGGATGAGCTGGTCGACGCGCGACAGGTTCTGTAGCGAATAGTTGCGCACCGGGTCGTAGATGATCGCCGATTGCGGCTGGAGATCGACCGAATGCGACTGCTGCTCGAAGCGGCTGTGGCCGGAGCGCTGCATCAGGATCTTGATCGAATCGGGATCGAAGCTGCGCCGGAAGGCGCGGTCGTTCACCACCAGATGCGACATGGCGCGGATTTCCGACAGCCGGCACACGCCGAGCCGTACCGACACGAGCTCCGGGATCGACGGCGCCGTTCCCCGGGCGAAGCGCTGGGTGATCGGGCCGAACAGCATCCGCGATGCGGACAGGAAAGCGTCGCCGTCGGCGACGTCCACATGCCGGGCAGCAACCTGCATGGTCTCCTCCTATCGGCTGTCCGTCTTGACGCGGGCCTGGCTGACAATAGCGGTACACAGGCAATGTACCGGAGGGGAAGTTAACACGCTAATCATTGCCGCGGCAATGACCGCGGCCCTTTATTCGGTCCGCAGTCTGCCGTAGCGGCCGAGCACCTCGACAAGTTCGGCATGATCGATGGCCGCGACATGCGCCCGGTCCCATTTGCTGCCGCCCATAGGCCTGGCGGCGACCATGGCGTTCAGCACGGCTTCCTCGACCGCCTGCACGGCGGCCTCGTAGACCTGGTCGATCCGCTCGTCGTTGAGCATTTCCAGATTGGCGAAACCCGGCGCCTGATGCGGCAGGTCCCGTGCATTGGCGACCGAGAAGGCGAGGAAGATGTCGCCCGAGCCGTTGCCGCCCATCGTGCCGGTGCGTCCGATGCCAAGCCCGCCGCGCCGCGCCAACCGCTTCAACTGATGGGGCAGGAGCGGCAGGTCGGTGGCGATGACGACGATGATGGAGCCGCGCTCGCCCGTCTTGCCGGACAGGAGGTTCTCGCGCAGGTGCCGGCCGACCGGCGCGCCGAGCACGGTCAGCCAGTCGCGGATGCCGAAATTGGCCTGCACGAGAACGCCGACGGTGCCGGCGCGGCCGTCGATCTCGACCCGTCGCGAGGCGGTGCCTGTGCCGCCTTTGAACTCGTAGGCGATCATGCCGGTGCCGCCGCCGGTGTTGCCCTCGGCCACCGGCCCGCCGGCCGCATTGTCCAGGGCAGCCAGCACGTCTGTCTCGCCGACCGGCTGGGCGTTGATGTCGTTGAGCAGGCCGTCATAGGTCTCGGCCACCACCGGCATCAGCCACAGCGGTTTGTCGGCGCCATAGGTTTCGGGATAGCGGCCGAGCATCCATTTGACGGCGGCGTGGTGCGCCATGCCGACGGCGTGGGTGTTGGTGATCAGCACCGGGCCGACGAAATAGCCGCCGTCCTCGATCCAGTGGCTGCCGGTCATCTCGCCATTGCCGTTGAAGCGGTTGATGCCGGCAAAGACGGGCCGGGGCGAAGGGGCGTCGGCATGCGGCAGGATCGCGGTGACGCCGGTGCGCACGAGCTTTTCGCGGCCGGGTCGTGGTTCGGTCTCGATGATGGTGCGCAGGCCGACAGCGACGCCGGGCACGTCGGTGATGGCGTTCAGGGCGCCGGTCGTGCCGGAAAAATCCAGCCCGAGGTCGCGGGCACGGATCGGTTGCGTCTGGTCGGTCATGAAGATCCTTTCAACCGCGCCGTGAGCGGAAATAGAGGCCGAGCGAGGCGACGGCGAATGAAAACAAAAGCATCAGCGTGGCGATGGCGTTGATCTCCGGCTTGATGCCACGCCTGAGCATGCCGAAGATGAAGATCGGCAGCGTCTGGGTATCGACGCCGGAGATGAAGTAGGTGATGACGAGGTCGTCCATCGAGATGATGAAGGCGAGCAGCGCGCCGCCGATGACGCCGGGCATCGCCTGCGGCAGGATGATGCGGCGGAACGTCGTCCATTCGTCGGCGCCGAGATCGGCCGAGGCGTTCTCCAGCGAGCGGTCCATGCCGGCGAGCCGTGCCGAGACGACGATGAAGACGTAGGAGACGAGGAAGCTGCACTGGCCGATGATGATCGTCTTCAGCCCCAATGAGACGCCGGCGCCGACGAAGAAGATCAGCAATGCGATGCCGAGCACGATGTCGGGCATCAGCATCGGCGCGAACAAAAGCACCCGGTAGAACTTCTTGCCGAGGAAGTTGAAGCGGTAGAGGCCGAGCGCGGTGGCGGTGCCGAGCACCGTGGCGATCGTGGTGGTGAAGGCGGCCACCGTCAGGCTGTTACGCAGCGCGTTGAGAAGCTGCTCGGTCGATTCGATATAGAGGGCGTTTTCCGAAACCGTGTTCTTGAGCCCGAAGATCTGGCGGTACCAGTCGAAGGTGAAGCCGGACCAGTTCATCATGTTGATCGGGTCCGAATTGAACGAATAGGCGACGATCAGCACGATCGGCAGGTAGATGAAGGTGAAGAACAGGATCGTGTAGCCGAACAGGCCGACGACGCCGACATTGCGGAGCGAACCCATGGGCGGACCTCAGCGCAGCACGGGCGCGTCGTCGCCGCGACGCGCCTCGAAACGGATGTAGAAGAACAGGATCGCCAGCACCGCCGCCATGACCAGCATGGCGAGCGCCGCGCCGAACGGCCAGTTGCGGGCGCCGAGGAACTGCTGCTCGATCAGGTTGCCGAGCATCATCACCTTGGCGCCGCCGAGCACGGCCGGCACGATGAAATTGCCGAGCGCCGGGATGAAGACGATGATCGAGCCGCCGACGACGCCGGGCAGCGTCAGCGGGAAGATGACCCGCCAGAAGGTCTGGAAGCCGTTGGCGCCGAGGTCCTGCGAGGCGCGCACCAGCGACCAGTCGAGCTTCTCGACGCTGGCATAGACCGGCAGGAACATGAAGGGGATGAAGACGTAGACCATGCCGACGATGATGGCGCCTTCGGTGTAGATCAGTTCCAGTGGATGCGAGACGATGTGCAGGCCGGTCAGCACCATGTTGGCGAAGCCGGTCTTCTTCAGGATCAGCACCCAGATGAACAACCGCACGATCAGGCTGGCGAAGAAGGGCAGGGTGATGAGGAAGAGCGCGAAATTCTTCCAGCGGTCGGGCAGGCGGCTGATCTGGAAGGCGGCCGGGTAGCAGACCAGCAGCGTGGCGGCGACGGTGATGAGCGCTATCTTCAGCGAGCGCAGGAAAATGGCGATGTAGACGGGGTCGTAGATCTCGAAGTCGGGATTGGCGAAGCCGAGGATGCGGCCGTAGTTGTCGGGATAGAACGCCCATTCGGCGCCGCCGTAGAGGCCGGGCTCCAGGAAGGAGTAGACCAGCATGATGAGGAGCGGGCACAGGAAGAAGATGCCCAGGAAGGCCGTCGCCGGGCCGAGCAGGATGCCGAGTTGGCTGCGCCGGCGGCCGCGCAGGGTGGACGCGCTCATGCCGCCAACTCCGCTGCTGCCGGCGTGCCGTCGGCGGGCAGGAGGTGGACGGCGGCCGGATCGTAGCCGAGCCTCGCCTTGCCGTCGGCCTCGGCCGATGCGACGTCCGCCTGGCGGACGGCTGCGATGATGGCGACGATCTTGCGGCCGGACGGCGTGTGGCCGTGGATCTGGAAGTTGAGGCCGGTGAAGACGACCTGCTCGATGTCGATCCCGATCGTCGGCCCTTTCGCGCCTGCGCCGACCAGCGAAAACTGTTCGGGCCGGATCAGCGCCGTGGCGGCCGCGCCGTCGCCCGGTTTCCAGCCGCCCGAGCAGGCCGCCTCGATCCGCAGCCCGTCGGCGGTCGCGACCAGGGTGTTGCCACCGCTGCGCGCCGCCGTGCCCTCGAACAGGTTGGAGGCGCCGATGAAGCTTGCGACGAAGGCGTTGGTCGGCCGGTCGTAGACGGTGCGCGGGGTGTCGATCTGCTGGATCACGCCCTTGTTGAGCACCGCCAGCCGGTCGGACATGGTCAGCGCTTCCTCCTGGTCGTGCGTGACGAAAATGAAGGAGATGCCGAGTTCGGCCTGCAGGGTCTTCAGTTCGATCTGCATGGCCTGGCGCAGGTTGCGGTCCAGCGCGGACAGCGGCTCGTCGAGCAGGAGCAGCTTCGGGCGCGCTATGATGGCCCGCGCCAGCGCCACGCGCTGCTGCTGACCGCCGGAGATCTGGCGCGGCAGGCGGTTCTCCAGCCCCGCCAGACCGACCAGTTCAAGTGCGGCGCCGACACGCTGGTTGCGCTCCTTGCGTTCGGTGCCGGCTATGTCCAGCGCATAGCCGACATTGTTGCCGACGTTCATGTGCGGGAACAGCGCGTAGTTCTGGAACACGGTGTTGACGGGCCGCCGGTGGGGCGGGCGGTCGCTGACGTCGTCGCCGTCGATGCGCACCTTGCCGGCGTCGAGCTGGACGAAACCGGAGATGGCGTGGAGCAGCGTGGTCTTGCCGCAGCCGGAGGGGCCGAGCAGGGTGAGGAACTCGTTGCGCTCGACGTCGAGGTCGATGCCGTGCAGCGCCGTGATGGTTCCGCCTTCGGGCAGCGCAAAGGCCTTCGTCGCCCGTTCGAGCTGAACGATGTGTGCTCCCATGCGATCCCCACTTGCAGAATGTTATTCTGATATCTGTTGTTTATTTTCGTTACCTTGATATCATTAACATGTGAATGTCAATGGACGGGGTGCATCCCGTCGACGGGCGGGGTGCCGGCGGAGGACGTTGCGGCGATCCCGACCCTAGCGGAGGAGCGACTATGAAAAAGGATTACGGGACCGGATTCACGGTACCGGCGCGCGAGGGGCCGACGCGTCGGGCCGTGGTGCGTCGGCTGACGGGCATCGTCTGCGCCACGGCGCTGACCGCGGCGGTGGGGCTGTTTACGGCACCGGCCAGCGCGGAGGGGCAGCTCAACATCTACAACTGGGGCGAATACATAAATCCCGAGGTGCTGAAGAAGTTCGAGACCGAGACGGGCATCAAGGTCAAGCTGGACACCTATTCGTCCAACGACGAGATGCTGGCCAAGGTGCGCACCGGCGACACCGGCTACGACATCGTCTTCCCGTCCGTCTACATGCAGGACATCATGGCCAACCTGGACCTGCTGGAGAAGACCGACATCAACCAGTACGAGGGCTTCAAGAACATCGATCCGCAGTTCCTGCGGGCCAAGACCGACCCCAAGGGCGAATACTGCCTGCCCTATGCATGGGGCACGGTGGGCATCGGCTACAACCGCAAGGTGCTCGGCAAGGACATCACCGGCTGGAAGGACCTGATCGAGACGGTGAAGGCCAAGAACCTGAAGTTCGCCCTGCTCGACGACATGCGTGAGGTGCTGGGCGTCGGCCTGATCCTCAACGGCAAGTCGGTCAATTCCACCGATCCGGAGGACCTGAAGCAGGCCGCGCAGACCATCATCGACATGAAGCCCTACGTGGCGGCCTTCACCTATGAGAGCCGGCCGATGGTGTGGGCGGGCG
Source organism: Mesorhizobium sp. 8 (assembly GCF_006351905.1). NCBI lineage: Bacteria > Pseudomonadati > Pseudomonadota > Alphaproteobacteria > Hyphomicrobiales > Phyllobacteriaceae > Mesorhizobium > Mesorhizobium sp. 8. The sequence continues at coordinate 1,762,444 of NZ_CP040914.1, read as the reverse complement.
ACATCGCCGCCGCCCATTATTTCGTCGGCGCGATGATCGACGTGTTCCAGGACCCGAAGACGCTCGGCTATGTCATTCCCGAAGAGGGCGCGACGATGTACCAGGAGGACATCTGCGTTTTGAAGACGGCGCCGAACAAGGAAAACGCCAAGAAATTCCTGGAGTTCTACACGCGGCCGGAAGTGGCGGCGCTCAACATCGCCCAGCAGACCAACGGCACGCCGAACGTGCCGGCGCGCGCGCTGGAGCCCGAGAAGATCAAGAACTCGCAGGAGATCAACCCGCCGCAGGACGTCATGAAGCGGCTGCAGATCTTCGTCGATCTCGGCGCCGATATCCGCAAGTATGACCGCATGTGGACGACGATCAAGACGGCGCAATAACAACTTCAACCTGACGGCGCGGCCGGGGCCTCTTTGAAACCGGCCGCGCCGCCGAAGGATACGGCAGATGGCGAGAGACATTGCGGCGAAACTGAAGTCTCCCGACGCCCGGCAGACCAAATCCGACGTGCTGATCGCCAACTATATCGAGCGCAACCTGGCCGAGCTGCCGTTCGAGACGGCGAAGTCGATCGCCCAGAGCGTCGGCGTCAGCCAGATGACGGTCGGCCGTTATCTGCGCCGCCTCGGCTATGGCGGCCTCGACGAACTGAAGCGCGAGATGCGCCAGAGCGCCCATCGCACCGGCTGGCAGGTCAAGGGCAATTTCGAGCGGCTGCGCCGGGACGCGCGCGAGGGCAAGCTGATCGCGGCGCTCATCCAGCAGCAGATCGACGATCTCGGCCATATCTACGAGATCACCATGTCGCCGCAGTGGAACCAGGCGATCGACCTTTTGATCGGCGCCGAGGAGGTTTTCATCGCCGCCTACCAGAACGTGCGCGGCGTGGCGCAGTATTTCGCCAGCCAGCTTTCCTACGCGCGGCCGCGCGTCGAGTTCGTCGACGGGCTGAACGGCACCTATGTCGAGGTGCTGGACGGCAGCGTCGAGAACCGCTGCCTGTTCCTGTTCGACGTGCGCCGTTTCGCCAACAAGGCCCGGCCGCTGGCGGAGGAGGCGCGCGCGGCGGGCGTCAAGGTCGTCCTGTTGACCGACGACGCCTGCGTGTGGGCGCAGGACGTTTCCGACGTCGCGCTGGTCATGCCGGGCGCGCGCGGGCCGCTGTGGGACGGGGCGGCCATCACCGTGTCGCTGATGGACCTGATGATCTCCCACGTCATCGTCGAGCTCGGCGACAAGGTGAACCAGCGCGTCGACCGGCTGACCCGCCTGCAGGACGTGTTCGGCGACTTCGAAAGCTGAAAGACCGTCAGGGCGCCGGCAGCGGTTCGCCGGTGAGGCGGGCGGCGATCTCGCGCGCGGCGGCCATGACCGCGCCTGCCTGCACGGCCGCCGTGGCGTCGTCGACGCGCGACAGCGGCGAGGCGATGGACAGCGCGCCGAGGGCGTGGCCGTCGGCGCCGAGGATGGGGGCGGCGATGCTGTGCACGCCGTCCTCGTATCCTTGAGCGCTGCGCGAATAGCCGCGCTCAGCCGCCAGCCGGACCTGATCGGCGAGGTTGGCGCGATCCGTCAGCGTGTGAGTGGTGAATCTTTCCAGCGGCTTGTCGAGATAAGCTTCCGTTACGGCTGAACGGGAGAAGGCGAGGAAGGCGAGGCCGGACGCGGTGCCGTGCAGCGGCAGGATCTGGCCGGCGTTGACGTTGACGCGATTGGCCTTCGCCGACAGTTCGACATGCACGGTCAGCAGCGCGCCGCCACTGAATTCGGAGAGGTGCGCGGTCTCGCCGGTCGCGGCTGCCAGGTCCTTCATCACGGGTGCGGCGATGCGGGCGAAGGGGAAGTTGGCGTCGCGGATGCGGGCCAGCCGCGACAGGCCGGCGCCCAGCCGATAGCGCCGGCTTGCCGGCTCCTGCTCGATCAGCCGATGCGCCGCCAGCGCCACCAGCAGGCGCCGCGCCGTCGCCTTGTCGAGGCCGGCCCGGCGTGCGAGTTCCGACAGGCCGATCTCCGGCTCGGCCATGGTGAACAGTTCCAGCAGCGAGGCTGCCTTGCCGACGGTGCTCACTCCAGCGCCTCCATTCGATTTCGCGAGATAGTTCGCGTGTGAATTAACTTGACAGCGATCCTCGTCGCCGTCAGTCTGATGTACTATACAAAATAGTGGTTCAAATAGTGAACCTTTAATTTGTGACTGTTTCCGTCATCCGTGGGAGGAAGCGTTGACGGCAAGTGCCATGCAGCAGTCCGTGCCGGAGACGATCGATTGGCTGATCGATCGCGAGCAGGAGCGCTTCCGGCGGACCCATCCGCGCTCGTTCGAGGACTGGCGGAAAGGGCAGGCGCATTTCCTCTACGGCGGGCCATCGCACTGGATGCGGCGCTGGGCCGGCGGGTTTCCCGTCTATGCGGCCGAGGCGAAAGGCGCCCATATCCTCGACGTCGACGGCAACGCCTATGTCGATTTCGCGCTGGGCGACACCGGAGGCATGTGCGGCCACGCGCCGGAGGCGGTGACCGAGGCGGCGGTGCGGCAGCTTCGGCGCGGCACCACCATGATGCTGCCGACCGAGGACAGCCTCTGGGTGGGGGCCGAGCTCTCGCGCCGCTTCGGCCTGCCTTACTGGACGCTGACGACCTCGGCGACCGACGCCAACCGCGGCGCCATCCGCATCGCCCGCATGATCACCGGCCGGCCGAAGGTGCTGGTCTTCTCCGGCTGCTACCATGGCGGCGTCGAGGAGGCGCATGTCGAGATCCGCGACGGCAAGGTCGGCCTGCGCAACATGATCCACCCCAACGGCGTGAACCACGCCGCCGTCTCCAAGGTGGTGGAGTTCAACGACGTCGAGGCGCTGGAGCGGGCGCTGGCGGACGAGGACGTCGCCTGCGTGCTGACCGAGCCGCTGATGACGAATTTCGGCATGATCCCGGTTGCCGACGGCTTTCACGCGGCGCTGCGCGAAATCACCCGGCGCACCGGCACGCTGCTGATCATCGACGAGACGCACACCATCTCCAGCGGTCCCGGCGGTTATACGGCGCTGCACGGGCTGGAGCCGGACATGCTGGTGGCCGGCAAGGCGATCGCCGGCGGCATTCCGGCCGGCATCTTCGGCACCTCGCAGGCGGTGGCCGAGCGGCTGTGGAAAATCGTGCCGAAGGTCGATCCGCGCGTCCGGCAATCGGCGCATCTTGGCATCGGCGGCACGCTGGCCGGCAACGCGCTGACGGTGGCGACCATGCGCGCGGTTCTGGAGCATGTGCTGACGCCGGCCAATTTCGAGACGATGATCGCCAACGCTTCGCGACTGGCGGACGCCGCGCGCCATGTCATCGAGACGCATCAACTGCCCTGGCACGTCACGCAGACCGGCGCGCGCGCGGAAATCATGTTCATGCCGCGGCCGCCGAAGAACGGCGCCGAGGTGATCGCCAGCCGGCGCGGCGATCTGGAGACGCTGCTGCACGCCTTCTACATGAACGAGGGCATATTGGTGACGCCGTTCCACACCATGTTCCTGATGTGCCCGGCGACGTCGGCCGCAGACGTGGACCGCCACACGCAAGTGTTCTCGCGCTTCATCGATCTGGTGCGCGAAGCGGGCGTGGTCTGAGCGATGGCGAAGCCCTTCGATCTTTCCGGCAGGGCGGCGCTGGTGACCGGTGGCGGACGCGGCATCGGCGCCGCCATCGCCACGCGGCTGGCCGAGGCAGGCGCTTCCGTCGTCATCGCCAACCGTACGCTGGATGTCGCCGAGGCTCTGGCCGAGGACTTGCGCGCGCGTGGTCTGTCGGCGCGGACAGTGCCGCTCCCCGGACTTGGCCGAAGCGATCTCACCCGGCTGGTGAAGGACGTGGCGGGTGACAGAGAAAAACTCGATATCGTCGTCCACAATGCCGGCGGCTGTCCGTGGGCGACCATCGACGAGATGGACGAGGACAGGCTGGAGGAGGCACTGGCGCTCAACCTGAAGGCCTGCTTCTGGCTGGCGCAGGCGGCTGCGCCCGTCATGCGCGCCAACCGCTTCGGCCGCATCCTCGTCACTTCGTCGGTGTCTTCGCGGCAGGCGATGGGTGGCGGCGTCCACTATTCGGCGGCCAAGGCCGGCGTCAACGCCTTCATCCGGGGCGCCGCCTTCGAGCTCGCGCGCGACGGCATCACCGTCAACGGCGTCGAGCCGGGTTTTGTCGAGAAGCCGGGGCGCGGCACGATGAGCCGGCCGGAGACGATGGCGAAGATCGGCCGCTTCATTCCCGTCGGCCATTTCGGCGAGGCCGACGATATCGCCTTCGCCATGCTCTACCTCGCCTCCGAACAGGCCAAGTACGTCACCGGCCAGACCATCGTCGTGGACGGCGGGCTGGTGCTTCCCGAGACGGGCTTTGCCGTCGAAAACCAGTGGGGGCAGGCATGAGCGGCCGGCTTGCAGGGCGCACGGCGCTGGTGACGGGGGCTGCGACCGGTATGGGGCGCGCAACGGCAGAACTGTTCGCACGCGAGGGCGCGGCGGTCGTGCTATTCGGCCACGGCGGTCCGAAGCTCGCCGAAGCGGCCGCGGTTTGCGGCGGGATCGCCGCCCATGGCGACGTTTCCGAGGGTGTTGACGTCACTGCCGCCGTCGAAGCCTGCGGCGGGCGGCTGGATATCGTCGTCAACGCCGCCGGGCTGATGATCGAGGACGAGCCTGAAAGCGTGTCCGACGAGGACTGGGAGCGCAGCTTCGCCGTCAACGTCACCGGCGCGATGAAGGTGTGCCGCGCGGCTCTGCCTCTGCTCAAGCGGCAGGGCGGGGCGATCGTCAACATCGCCTCGGTCGGCGCCTTCAATGCCGCCGCGCAGAACGCCGCCTATTCGGCCAGCAAGGCCGCACTCGTCTCCTACACCCGCAGCCTCGCCTTCGCGCACGGGCCGGACGGCATCCGCGCCAACGCGGTGGCGCCGGGCTGGGTGCGCACGCCGATGAGCGAACAGGAGATGCGCGAGTCGGCAGCCCGCAACGGTTCGACGCCCGAGGCCGAGTTCGCCGCGCTGACGAAGCGCATTGCGCTGAGGCGCGTGGCCGAGCCGGCCGAAATCGCATCGTGCTGCCTGTTCCTGGCGTCGGACGAGGCATCCTTCGTCACCGGCGCGGTGCTGGTGGCGGACGGCGGCGGCAGGCCGCCGACACAGAACAGGGCGGTGTGACGGCGCAGGAGGAGCGCCGCACAAACCGGAAGATCGAGGGAGGAGTTCGAGCATGTCCAGCACGCCAGCCGCCGCCGATCTCGTGGTGCTGAACGGCCGTGTCTATACGGTCGACAGCGCGCGCTCCTGGGCGAACGCCTTCGCCGTGCGCGGCGGGCGCATCATCGCGGTGGGCGACGAGGCGGCGGTGCGCCCGCTCGTCGGCGAGGGAACTCGCGTGCTCGACCTCGAGGGCCGCATGGCGATGCCGGGCATCGTCGATGTTCACACCCACATGATGATGGGCGGGCAGGCGGCGCTGTTCGAGCTGCGCATCTCCAACATGGAGCGCCGCGACAGCATTTTGCAGAAGGTGCGCGCGGCGGCCGAGAAGACGGCGGAAGGCAAGTGGGTGATCGGCGCGCAATGGGGCAGCGACCTGATCGCCACGATCAACACCGAGGAGTCGCTTCGCCTGCTCGACGAGGCGAGCCTCGGCCGGCCGGTGCTGCTGCGCGACGACACCTATCACAACCGCTGGGTCAATACGGCGGCGATGCGGCTCGCCGGTGTGACCGCCGCCAATGCCGACCCGGAACAGGGCAGCTTCGGTCGTGACCCGAAAACCGGCGCGCTGACCGGGCTGATGATCGAATCGGCTTCCGGCATGATCGAACGCGCCATCGTCTCGTCCGGCCATTACACTGACGAGATGGACCGCGCGGCTATGGCGCATTCCATCGCCACGCTGAACGAGCACGGCGTCACCGCCTTCCTCGACGCGGCGGCCATGCAGCCGGTGATGGCGGCGCTGAAGGGGCTGGACGATCGCGGCGAACTGACCGCCTGGGCGAGTGCGGCCATGCCGGTGACGGAACCCTCCTTCATGTTCGGCATCGCCGGCGAGGAGCTTTTCGCGCTGCGCGAGACGTTCCGCAGCGCCCATGTCAGGCCGGACTTCACCAAGGTGTTCCTCGACGGCGTGCCGGGCGCCCGCACCGCCGCCTTCCACGAACCCTATACGCCGGACCCGGTGTTCGGCTGCTGCTTCCGCGGCACGACGCTGGCCAGTGTGCCGGAACTGGTGCGCTGGGTCGGTCGCTGCGAAAAGCTCGGCCTGTCGGTGAAAATCCACTGCGCCGGCGATGCGGCCGTCACGCAGGCGCTGGACGCCATCGACGTGGTGCGCTCCTTCAACGGACCGACGAAGCTTACCCACCACATCGCCCATGCCAGCTACATCGCGCCGGGCGATATCAAGCGTTTCGCCGAACTCGGCGTGGCGGCGGACCTGTCGCCCTTCATCTGGTATCCGACCGCCTTCCTCGAAGGCCACAAGCAGACGATGGGCGTGGAGCGCGCGACGCGCTTCTGGCCGAACCGCGACCTGCTCGCTGCCGGCACGCTGATGGCCGGTGGCTCCGACTGGCCGGTCATCCCCAATCCCGACCCGTGGAACGGCATGGAAGGGCTGGTGACGCGGCAGAACCCATCCGGCGATTTCGCCGGCGAATCGCTGTGGCCGGAGCAAGCACTGGATATCGCCACGGTGCTAGAAATCTTCACCATCAATTCCGCTCGCGTGATGGGCCTCGACGGCACCATCGGCTCGCTGGAGATCGGCAAGTCGGCCGATTTCATCGTGCTCGAGCGCAACGTGCTGGAGGTGCTGTCCGACGAGATCGCCGACACCAAGGTGCTTTCGACATGGTTCGAGGGGAGGCAGGTCTATGAGCGAGGCTGATGCCGTCAAAATCCCTGTCACGGTGCTGACCGGGTTTCTCGGCAGCGGCAAGACGACCCTGCTCAACCGGCTGCTGCGCCGCCCCGCCATGGCGGGGGCGGCGGTGATCGTCAACGAGTTCGGCGAAGTCGGGCTCGACCACCTGCTGATCGAGGCGAGCGAAGAGCAGTTCACGCTGCTCGACAACGGTTGCGTCTGCTGCACCGTGCGCGGCGATCTGGTCGAGACGCTGAAGGAACTGGAGCGCAGGAGCCGCGCAGGCGAGACGCCGCCGTTGCGCCGTGTCGTCATCGAGACGACGGGGCTGGCCGATCCGGCGCCGATCCTGCACACGCTGATCGCCGAGCCGGAGCTTGCGGCGCGATTCCGCGTTGGCGGTGTCGTCACCACCGTCGATGCGATGAATGGGCTCGCGACGCTGGGGCGTCATGCCGAAGCGGCAAAGCAGGTCGCCGTCGTCGACCATCTGCTCGTCACCAAGACGGACCTCGCTTCGCCGGAAACGGTGGAGGCGCTCGGACGGCGACTCGATGTGCTGGCGCCGACCGCCAGCCGCGGCATCGCCAGCAACGGCGAGGCGGATTTCGAGGCGCTGGACGCGCTGGCCGGGGATGAGACCGGTAAGCGGGAGCGGCTGGCAGCCTGGCTGGAAAAAGCGGCCGTATTGCCGGTGCATGGGCTGATGCATGAGCATGGCCATGCCGGCCATGATTGCGGGCCGGACTGCGACCACGATCATTCCCACCATCATCATCACGCGCACGACCACGGCATCTGTTCCTACAGCTTCGTCATCGACGAGCCGGTGGAGTGGGCATCCTTCGCGCGCTGGCTGGACTACGTCGCCATGCTGAAGGGCGAGGACATGCTGCGCATGAAGGGGCTGGTCTGCCGCGCCGACGACCCGGCGCGGCCGATGGTGCTGCATGGCGTGCAGCATGTGTTCCATCCGCCGGTGCGGCTGGATGCATGGCCGTCCGCCGATCGCCGCACGCGGCTGGTGTTCATCGTGCGCGGCATCGCGCGCGAGATGATCGCGACGACGCTGGTGAAATTCGCCGGCATCGGGGCCGGCAGCATCGATCCGCCGGCCCGGTCGGCGGCTTGAGGGCAGAAAAGCAATGGGAGAGTGCGACATGACATGGAAATCAAGCCTTCTTGCGGCGTCGCTCGCCGCCCTTGGCCTCGGCGCGATGGCGGGGACCGCCTCGGCCGCCGGCCCGATCTGCAGCGGCGGCGCCATCAAGGTCGGCGCCGTCTCGACCATCACCGGTCCGGCCGACTTCAGCGAGGTGCCGAAGGCGACGCAGGCCGCCTTCGACGCGGTCAATGCCGCCGGCGGCATCAACGGCTGCAAGATCGACTACACCATCGCCGACGACAAGGCGGACCCGGCCGTGGCGGCGCAGGCGGCGCGCGACCTGATCGACAACAAGGAAGCGGTGGCGCTGGTCGGCTCGGCCAGCCTGCTCGACTGCGCCGTCAACGCCGCCACCTATGCCCGCAAGGACATCCGTTCCATCCAGGGCCTCGGCGTGGACGCCGCCTGCTTCTCCTCGCCCAACATCGCGCCGGTCAATGTCGGTCCGTTCACGCTGACGACGGCGATGGGCTACTACGCCACCAACGTGCTCAAGGCCAAGAAGCTCTGCGCATTCTTCATCATCATCGGCGGCACGCAGGAAGCCTACAAGAAAGGCATCGAGGACTGGGAGAATATCTCCGGCCAGAAGATCCATCTGCTCGATCTCACCCTGCCGTTCCAGGGCGATCTGACGCCCTATGTCATCAAGGCGCACGACGCCGGTTGCGACACGGTGCTGACCAACCAGGTCGAGCCGCAGGTGGTGCAGCTCATCAAGACGGTCGACGCGCAGAAGATCACCGGCATCAACTGGCTGTTCCTCGCCCCCGGCTACACCGAGCAGGTCGCGAAGGCGCTGGCCGACTCGCCGCAGCCGATCTATGCCGGCACCGAGTGGGAGCCCTACACCGAGACGGACTCGGCGGCGAATGCCGAATGGATCGCCGACATGAAGAAGGCGAACCGGCCGCTCACCGCCTTCTCGCAGGGCGGTTATCTCGCCGCGCAGATGTTTCTCAAGGTCGTCGGCGGCATCGACGGCGAAGTGACGCGCGACAGCGTCAACGCGGCTCTGCTGAAGATGCAGCCGATCTCCAATCCGCTCGCCGGTTCGCCCTATGTGTTCGGCGAGGCCAAGACGCATTCACCGATGCGCGCGACCAAGGTGATGAAGCTCGACAAGGGCAAGTGGACGGTCGAGACGAAGGACTGGGTGCATCTGCCCGACGCCAAATAGGTTCCCCGGTTCCTCCTCGGGTGGCGGCAGCGTCCGCCGCCCGCTTTTTCTCACAGGACGGGTCATGGACGCATTGCTTACATCCGCGGTGGCGGGACTGACGGCAGGAGGCACATACGCTCTCCTCGGCGTCTGTGCCGTCTTCACCTACCGGCTGGTTTCGGTGGTCAATTTCACCGGTGCTGCGATCGGCACGGCAGGGACTTTCGCGCTGATCGCGCTGACGGAGGCGGGCTATCCGACCTGGCCCTCGGTATTCGCCGGTATTCTCGTCGGCACCTTCGTCGGCGTCGCCATCGGCACTATCATGACCCGCTGGTTCGCCGAATCCAGCGCCTCGACCAAGGCGGCCGTCACGGTCGCGCTGCTGGTCGGGCTGATCGCCGTAGGCTTGCGGCTGACCGGCGGGCAGCACCCGCATGTGATGCCGGAGCTTTTCCCCGGCTCGGCCTTCCGCATGGCCGGCGTGGAAGTGACCTTCGCCTCGGTGCTGACGATCGGGCTGGCGGTGCTGTTCACCGTGCTGTCCGACCTGTTCCTGAACCGCACGCACGTCGGCCTGCATCTCAGGGCGCTGTCGGACCGGCCGATGGCGGCCGAACTGCTCGGCGTCAAGGTGCAACTGCTGTCGCTGCTGGTGTGGGGGCTGACGGGCGCCTTCACCACCTTCGCGCTGATGATCATCGCGCCGCAGCGCTCACCCAATTTCATGACGCTCAGCCTGCTGGTGGTGCCGGCGCTGGCGGCCGCCCTTGTCGGCCTGTTCCGCAGCTTCTGGCTGACGCTGGCCGGCGGCATCCTGCTCGGCGTCATCGAAGGCATGGCGAGCACGGTGGATTCGATCAGCCAGTACCGCAGCGCCATCCCCTTCCTGGTGGTGCTCGCCGTGCTGCTGTGGTCGCAGAGGGAGGCCCGCTGGGATGACGCGCGCTAGCCTCAGAGCCTCGCTGGCGCTCGTCGCCGCCCTTGCCGTTGGCGGCGCGGCGGTCGTCGGCCTGTTGCCGTCCTACTGGGTGTTCCTCGCCACTTCGGTGCTGATCACCGGTGTGGCGCTGCAAAGCCTCGGGCTGGTGGCCGGCCGCACCGGCATGATCGCGCTCTGCCAGATGTCGTTCGCCGGTGTCGGCGCCTGGACGGTCGGCTATCTCAATCTGGCGGAAGCGCCGGGCGGGCTCACTGTGTGGATCCTGCTCGGCGGGCTGGCGGCGGTGCCGTTCGGCGTCGCCATCGGTCTTCCCGCGCTGAGACTGCGCGGCATCAACCTCGCCATCGTCACGCTGTCCTTCGCCACCGCCTTCGATACCATCCTCGCGACCATCACCTATCCGGGGCAGACGACCTTCCTGCAAGTGCCGCGCCCGGCGCTGTTCGACAGCGACGGCGGCTATTTCGTCTTCGTGCTGATCGTCTATGCCGTCATCGCGGTGGCGCTGGAATTCCTCGCGCGTTCGCGGCTCGGCGCCTCGTGGCTGGCGGTGCGGCATTCGGAACGCGCGGCCGCCGCGCATGGCGTGAGCATCGCCGCCTCGAAACTGTCGGCCTTCGCCATCTCGGCCTTTATCGCCGGCATTTCCGGCGGGTTGCTCGCCGGTTATCTCGGCACGCTGGTGGCGGAGAATTTTTCCATGATGGCCTCGCTCAGCCTCTATGCGGTGGCGGTGATGACCGGCGCGCATTTCGCCGAAGGCGCCATCATCGGCGGCTTGCTGGTGGTGATGTTTCCGGAAATCCTGCGCCGCTTCGACCTGCCGCAGGACATCGGCAACGTGCTGTTCGCCATCGGCGCAACCCAGGCGCTGTCGACCGGCGAGACGATGAGTGAGACGTTCCGTCGGCTGGCCCGCAAGCTCAGGCCGGCGCGGCGGACCAAGACCGTGGAAACGACCGGGGCCAGCCTGCCGTCACCGGCCGCCCATGCGGCATCGGTGGCACTGGAGATCGACAACCTTAGCGTCCGCTACGGCTCGGTGGTGGCGCTGGACCACGTCAACCTGAAGGTTCCGGCCGGCACCGTGGCCGGGCTGATCGGCCCCAACGGCGCCGGCAAATCCACTTTTATCGACGCGGTGGCGGGTTTCCTGCATCACTACGAGGGTAGTGTGAAGCTGGCCGGCGTGGCGCTGGAGGGCCGGCCGGCGCATCTGCGCGCCCGCGCCGGCGTGCGTCGCACCTGGCAGACCAACCGCATCGCGCCGGAACTGACGGTCGGCGGCTATCTGAACCTCGCGGCGAAGGGACTAACGGAGAGCGAAATCAGGGCCGTCCTCGACTGGCTCGATTGTCCCGACCCGGAGGTGCCGGTGACGACGGTCGATGCCGGCACGCGGCGCCTGCTGGATGTCGCCGGCGTCGTCGCCGCGCGACCGGCGGTGGTGCTGCTGGACGAGCCGGCAGCGGGGCAGTCGCATGAGGAGTCGGTGCGGCTCGGCCAGCGGATCGCTGAGATTCCAAAACTGTTCGGCTCGGCCGTGCTGCTGGTCGAGCACGACATGGACCTCGTGCGCTCCGTCTGTTCCGAAATCACGGTGCTGGACTTCGGCAAGGTCATCGCCTCCGGCCCGCCGTCGAAAGTGCTCGGCGAGCCGGTGGTCAAGAAGGCCTATCTCGGCATCGAGGAAGAGAGCGTGGCGGCATGAGCAGGCTCGTCGTTTCCGATCTTTCGGTCAATCGTGCCGAATTGCCGGTGGTTTCGCAGGTGAGCCTGGTCGCCGAAAGCGGGGCGATCAGCGTGCTGCTGGGTGCCAACGGCGCCGGCAAGACGACGCTGCTGGAAGGGCTGTCGGGGATCATCCCGGTCGCCGGCGGCAGGATCGAGCTGAACGGACGGGAAATCCAGAAGGCAAGGCCGGGCCTGCGCTCGCGCGAGGGACTGGCGCATGTGGAGCAGGGGCGCACGGTCTTTCGCCAGTTGACGACGGAGGAAAATCTTAAAGTGGGCCTCAGCCGGGAGGCGGAAATGGCACAGGCCTACGACCTTTTTCCCGAGCTGGTGCAGCGCCGCGCGGTGCGGGCTGGCCTTTTGTCTGGCGGCGAGCAGCAGATGCTGGTCATCGCGCGCGCCCTGCTGACGCGGCCGAAGGTGCTGCTCATCGACGAGATGTCGGCGGGGCTTGCGCCGGTCATCGTCACGCGGCTGATGAACGCGGTGCGGCGGCTTGCCGACGAGGGGCTGGCCGTCCTGCTGGTCGAGCAGTTCGCGGCCCTTGCGCTGTCGATCGGCGACCGCGCCTATGTCATGCGGCGCGGCCGCATCGTCTACGACGGCGCGTGCAAGGCGCTGGCCAGGACGCCGGACGAACTGCACCGGCTCTATCTCGGCACCGAAGCAGCTTAGACGCCGGACCCGGCCAAACTGGACTCGCAAAGCATGGTTTTTGACCATGTGGACAAAACTTTAGCCGCGATCCATAGTCGCCCGGCGGCCCCGCAGAAGGACGCGCCGCGAATCCAAAAGAGGGTCGAACGATGGACAATAGGATGAGGGGCAAGGCGCTGCCGGCCGGATTGTCGCGGCGCGAGGTGCTGGGGCTGGGCGCCGCCGGCATGGCGGCGCTGGTTCTGCCGCGCTGGGCGTTTGCCGCCGACGAGAAGGTGAAGGTGGCGGCGATCTTCGCCACGCCGATCGAGGAGCCGTGGGACCACCAGATCCACGTCGCGCTGCAGAAGGCCGAGAAGGAGCTCGGCATCGAATACAAATGGTCTGAGAAGGTGCAGACCGCCGATTTCGGCCGCGTCATGCGCGAATATGCACAGGGCGGGGCGCAGCTGATCATGGGCGACGCCTTCGCGGCCGAGCGCGAATCGCGCCGCACGGCCAAGCAGTTTCCCAAGACCGCCTTCCTGTTCGGTTCGGGCGCCGGGCCGGCCGAGCCGAATTTCGGCGTCTTCGACAACTGGATCCATGAGCCGGCCTACCTGTCGGGCATGATCGCCGGCAAGATGTCGAAGTCGGGCACGGTCGGCGCGGTCGCGGCGATGGGCATTCCCGAGGTCAACCGGCTGGTCAACGCCTTCTTTGCCGGCGCGCGGGAGGTCAACAAGGACGTCAAGCGCAAGGTCACCTTCATCGGCTCGTTCTTCGACCCGCCGAAGGCCAAGGAGGCGGCCATCGCGCAGATCGACGCCGGTGTCGACGTCATCTACGCAGAGCGCTTCGGCGTCATCGAGGCGGCGCAGGAAAAGGGCGTGTTCGCCATTTCGAACATGTCCGACCAGTCGAGCCTGGCGCCGGACACCGTCATCACCGGGCCGGTGTGGGACATGTATCCGACCGTCGAGCAGGCGGTGAAGCTGGTCAAGGCCGGCGTCTTTACTGCACAGGACTACGGCGACTTTTCGCGCATGGCCAAGGGCGGCTCGTCGCTGGCGCCCTATCACAAGTTCGACGAGAAGCTGCCGGCGGACGTCAAGGACATGGTCGAGAAGAAGAAGGCCGAGATCCTGGAAGGCATGTTCCGCGTCGATGTGGATGAAAATACGCCGACCTCGGATTAGGCACCGTTCCTCCTTCTCCCCGTTCACGGGGAGAAGGTGGCCCGAAGGGCCGGATGAGGGGCGGCGCGAACCTCGGACCGCTTGTACCGCCCCTCATCTGCCTGCCGGCATCTTCTCCCCGTAAACGGGGAGAAGGGGGCTGCCCGAACGTTCGGCTTCCAACTTGGACTCCCCGTGACCACACCTATTCCCCTCATCGAGATGCGCGGCATCTCCAAGAGCTTCGGCCCGGTGAAGGCCAACGAGGGCGTCGACCTTGCCGTCGCGCCGGGTGAAATCCTCGGCCTGCTGGGCGAGAACGGCGCCGGCAAGACGACGCTGATGAACATACTGTTCGGCGCCTACCAGCCGGACGCTGGCGAAATCCTTGTGAATGGCAAGCCGGTGAGCATCCGCAATTCGGCCGATGCGCTGGCGGCCGGCATTGGCATGGTGCACCAGCATTTCCATCTCGCCTCGCGGCTCACGGTTCTGGAAAACCTGTTGATCGGCATTCCCGGCAAGGGCGGCCGGCTGGACCGCGCCGGCGCGCTGGCAAGACTGGACGAGATCGCCCGCAGTTACGGCCTGCGCCTCGATCCCGACCAGCCGGTGTCCGCGCTCTCCATCGGCGAACAGCAGCGGCTGGAAATCATCAAGGCGCTGTTTCGCCGCGCGCGGCTGCTGATCCTCGACGAACCGACGGCGGTGCTGGCGCCGAGCGAGGTGGACGGGCTTTTTTCCGCGCTGCGGGCGATGGCGGCACAAGGGCTCGGCATCATCTTCATTTCGCACAAGCTGAACGAGGTGCGCGCGCTCACCCATCGCTGCGTCGTGCTCAGGCACGGTCGCGTTGCCGGGCGTGTCGACGTGCCGGCCGAGACGACGGCGCTGGAGATGGCGCAATTGATGTGCGGCCACGAGATCGTGCCGCCTGAACGTGGCCCTTCCGTGCCGGGCGAAGTCGTGCTGTCGCTCGATGCCGTGTCGACAGCCGGCCATGGCGGCATGCCGCTGCGCGCCGTCACGCTTGCCGTGCGCGAAGGCGAGATCGTCGGCATCGCCGGCGTTTCGGGCAACGGCCAGCGGGCGCTCGCCGATGTCGTTTCCGGCATGCTGAAGCCGCAGTCCGGCACGATGGAGATCGCCGGAAAGCGTGTCGCGGCCTTTACGCCGCGCGAGGTGCAGGCGCTCGGCCTCGGCCGCATCCCCGAGGACCGGATGACCACCGGGCTGGTAACCAACCTGCCGCTCGCCGATTCCATGGTGTTGCCGCGCATCGGCACGGAAGCCTTCTCAGCCAGGGGGCTGCTGAAACCCGGCGCCATCGTCGCCTTCGCCGAGGAGCAGATCGAGGCTTTCGACATCCGCTGTCCGGGGCCGATGGTCCGCGCCGGCGCGCTTTCGGGCGGCAATCTGCAAAAGGCGCTGCTGGCGCGCGAGCTTGCCTTCGACCCGAAGGTGCTGATCGCCGCGCAGCCGACGCGCGGCCTCGACATCGGCGCGGCGCGCTTCGTGCACGAGAAATTCCTGACGCTCAGGGCCAGGCGCTGCGGCATCGTCGTCGTCAGCGAGGACCTGGAGGAACTGCTGGCGCTCAGCGACCGCATCGCCGTCATGTATGAGGGTCGCATCGTCGGCGTTCTCGATTCAGCCGAGGCCAGTGTTTCGCGGCTGGGCATGCTGATGAGCGGGGCAGGGGGGAGCGCCTGATGCTGCGTCTGGAAGCCCGGCAAAGGACGCCGGCATGGCTGAACCTGACCATGCCGCTGGTCGCCATCGCGGTCACGCTCGTCCTGTGCAGCGGCCTGATCGTGCTGGCGGGTGCCGGCGTGGCGGACGCCTATGGGGTGATGTTCAAGGCTTCGCTCGGCGACAGCTACGCGATCACCGAGACCTTGGTGCGCGCCGCCCCGATGATTTTCACCGGCCTTGCGGTGACGCTGGCCTTTCGCGCCAAGTTCTGGAACATCGGCGCCGAGGGCCAGCTTCTTGCCGGCGCGATGGCAAGCTGCTTCGTCGGCGCCATCCCGATGCCCGGCCCGCTCGCCATGCTTTTGATGGCGATTGCCGGCGCGGCGGCCGGTGCCGCAGTGGCGCTCATCCCGGCGCTGCTGCGCGTCAGGCTGAAGGTCGACGACGTGGTCAGTTCGCTGCTGCTCAATTCGATCGTCTTCTATATTCTGATGGCGCTGATCGAGGGGCCGTGGAAAGACCCCTTCAGCGGCTATCCGATCTCGCCGCCGATCGAGGATTCGGCCGGCCTGCCGGTACTGATCGAAGGCACGCGGCTGCATCTCGGCGTGCTGGTGGCGGTGCTGGCGGCACCTCTGGTCTGGCTACTGATGTCGCGCACGGTTCTCGGCTTCCGCATCCGCGTCACCGGCGAGAACCCGGAGGCGGCGCGCTACGGCGGCATCGACGTGCAGCGTGTCATCGTTATCGCGGCGCTGCTGTCCGGCGCGCTGGCGGGCCTGGCCGGCGTCGGCGAGGTCGGCGGCGTGCACTTCCAGGTGATGAGCGACATTTCGCCGGGCTACGGCTATTCCGGCATCGTCATCGCCATGCTGGCAAGACTCAACCCGCTCGGCGTCGTGCCGGTCGCCATCTTCCTCGCCGCGGTCATGACCGGCGCGGAGGCGATGTCGCGCGCCACCGGCGTGCCGGCCTTCCTCAGCGACGTCATCCAGGGCACGGCGCTGCTCGCCATGCTGGTGGCGCTGCTGTTCACCGCCTATCGCATCCGGAGGAGCGCATGAGCGCGGTGCTGGAACAGGTCTTCCAGGTCGGCTTCCTCGCCGCCATCATCCGCATCGCCACGCCGCTCGCCTTCGCGACGCTGGGCGAGATGTTCTCTGAGCGCGCGGGCGTGCTCAACCTCGGCATCGAGGGTATCATGCTGCTCGCCGCCATGGCCGGCTTCACCGGCGCCTATTTCTCCGGCAGCCTGTGGGTCGGCGTGCTGGCGGCGGTCGCGGCCGGCGCGCTGATGGGCGCGCTGCATGCGCTTTTCACCGTCGTGCTCGGCCTGTCGCAGCATGTCTGCGGCATCGGGGTTACGCTGTTTTCCTCCGGCCTCGCTTATTTCCTCTACCGGCTGGTCTTCGGCCAGCAGTCGGTGCCGCCGAGCATCAAGGGCTTCCAGCCGGTGCCGATCCCGATCCTGTCCGACATTCCGGTGCTCGGGCCGGCGGTCTTCAACCAGTTCACGCTGGTCTACATGGCGATCCTCGCCATTCCGCTCGCCGCCTTCATCCTTTACCGCACGCCATGGGGACTTTCGGTGCGCATGGTGGGCGAGAACCCGCGCGCCGCCGATTCGGCCGGCGTGTCGGTGATGGCGACGCGGTTCCAGGCCGTCGTGCTGGGCGGCGCGCTGATGGGGCTGGCCGGTTCCTTCCTTGTCATGGCGCAGTTCAACGCCTTCACCTTCGGCGTCGTTTCCGGGCGCGGCTGGGTGGCGATCGCACTGGTGGTGTTCGGCCGCTGGGACCCGTGGCGCTCGGCGGGAGCGGCGCTGCTTTTCGCCTTCGTCGACGCCCTGCAGCTTCGCTTGCAGGCGGCGGGGCTCGGTCATATCCCCTATGAAGCCTTCCTGATGCTGCCCTTCGTGCTCACCATCGTCGCCATGGCCTTCATGTCGCGCAACGCGGTGGCGCCGTCGGCGTTGCTGAAGCCGTTCCGCCGCGAAGAACGCTGAGAGCCGTTTGGAAATTCTACTCCGGCGGTCATCTGACGGCGTTTTCTGCGCTTCCGTTGCTCACGGACCCAATGTCCGCTGCGCTACGGTTCTCGAAACCACCGCCATATGGCTCGCCGGAGCGAATTCCCGAACGGGCTCTGAGGCGTCTTTTCGCACCTTTGCCTTGTTGTCATGGGCGCGGGCTGCGGTTAGGAAACCAGGATGAGTGTTGTCGGCATGCCTGCTTCGGGCGCGCCGGCTGCGGAGGCGAGACGACGCATCGAATAGGCGAGGGCGGATAGAGCATGCGGGACGGCAACCTGTTGGCGGTGCTGATCGTCCTGCCCTTCCTCGGCTCCCTTCTGGCCGCGCTCATGACGCCGATGGCGCGCAACGCCGAAGCCTGGCTTTCGGGGCTGGTCGCGCTTGCCGCCTTCGTCGTGGCCGCCTCCTTCTATCCGCATGTCACCGGTGGCGGCGTCGTCAAGCAGACGATCGAATGGATACCGGCGCTCGGCCTTTCCTTCACGCTGCGCATGGACGGCTTCGCCTGGATGTTCTCCATGCTGATCACCGGCATCGGCCTGCTCGTCGTCGTCTACGCCCGCTACTACATGTCGCCGAAGGACCCGGTGGCGCGTTTCTATGCCTTCCTGCTTGCCTTCATGGGCGCCATGCAGGGCTTGGTCATCGCCGGCAACCTGATCCTGCTGGCCGTCTTCTGGGAACTGACCAGCGTCTTTTCCTTCCTGCTGATCGGCTACTGGCACCATAACCAGAACGCTCGCGACGGCGCCCGCATGGCACTTACCCTTACCGGCACGGGCGGGCTCTGCCTGCTGGTCGGCCTGATCCTCATCGGCCACATCGTCGGCAGCTACGACCTCGACGTCGTGCTGGCCTCGGGCGACGCGATCCGGTCCAACCCGCTCTATGTTCCGGTGCTGCTGCTGGTGCTGGCCGGCGCGCTGACCAAGAGCGCGCAGTTTCCCTTCCATTTCTGGCTGCCCAACGCGATGGCGGCGCCGACGCCGGTTTCGGCCTATCTGCATTCGGCGACGATGGTGAAGGCCGGCGTCTTCCTCTTGACGCGCTTCTGGCCGGTGCTGTCGGGCACGCCGGAATGGTTCAACCTGGTGGGGATCGCCGGGCTGGCGACGCTCCTGCTCGGCGCCTATTTCGCCATCTTCCAGCAGGACCTGAAAGGCCTGCTCGCCTATTCGACCATCAGCCATCTCGGCCTGATTACCTCGCTGCTCTCCTTCGGCAGCCCGCTGGCGGCGGTGGCGGCGATCTTCCACATGGCCAACCACGCCACCTTCAAGGCGTCGCTGTTCATGGCCGCCGGCATCATCGACCACGAGGCGGGCACGCGCGACATGCGCAAGCTTTCCGGCCTGTTCTCCTTCATGCCGATCACCGCGACGCTCGCCATGGTGGCGAGCGCGGCGATGGGCGGCGTGCCGCTGCTCAACGGATTCCTGTCCAAGGAGATGTTCTTCGCCGAGGCGCTGGAACAGCATCGGGCCTCGCTGCTCGACAGCGCCGCGCCCTATATCGCGACGCTCGCCGGCGCCTTCGCCGTGACCTATTCGGCCCGCTTCATCTACACTGTGTTCTTCGGCCCGAAGCCGGTCGACCTGCCGCAGGAGCCGCACGAACCGCCGCTGCTGATGCGCCTGCCGGTCGCGCTCCTGGTCATCGCCTGCGTCGTCGTCGGCGTCATCCCGGCGGTGAGCATCGGTCCCTTCCTCGACACGGCGGTGACCGCTGTCCTCGGTGACCGCACGCCGGCCTACAGCCTCGTCGTCTGGCACGGCTTCACCACGCCGCTCATCATGAGCATGATCGCGCTGGTCGCCGGGCTGGCGCTCTATGCGGCGCTGCACCGCTATCTCGCCAGCAGCGAGGAGGGGGCGCCGTTCTTCCGCCGCTTCAAGGGTCAGCGCATCTTCGAGCGCATCCTCGTCACGGTGAGCTGGCGCTGGGCGCGCGCCATCGAGGCCGTCGTTGCGACGAGACGCTTGCAGCCGCAGGTGCGGCTGATCGTCGTGGCGGCGATCCTTGCCGGCTTCTGGGCGATGTGGGGCGAGGGCAACCTGATGCCACGCCTGACCGTGCATGGGCTGGACCCTGTGCTCGGCTCGCTGTGGGCCATCGGCGGGGTCTGCGCCGTCTCGGCGGCGATCATGGCCAAGTACCAGCGGCTCGCGGCCCTCATCCTGATGAGCGGAACCGGGCTGGTCACCTGCCTGTCCTTCGTCTGGCTGTCGGCGCCCGACCTCGCCGTCACGCAGCTGCTGGTCGAGATCGTCACCACGGTGCTCATCCTGCTCGGCCTGCGCTGGCTGCCGAAGCGCGACAAGGCGGTGGCCGAGGCCATCGACACGGCGACGCGGCTGAGGCGGCACCGCGATTTCGCCATCGCGCTGGTGGCGGGCTTCGGCATCGCCGCGCTCGCCTATTTCGCCATGCTGACGCCGCGCCCGCCTTCGGTCGGCGATTTCTACCTGAAGCATTCCTACGCCGAGGCCGGCGGCACCAACGTCGTCAACGTCATCCTGGTCGACTTCCGCGGCTTCGACACGATGTTCGAGATCGTCGTGCTGGCGATCGTCGCGCTCACCGTGTTCGCGCTGCTTCGCCGTTTCAGGCCGGCCGAGGACAATGCCGAGGCGCCCTACCAGCAGCGCGAGCAGGACGAGTTCGATTCGGTGCGCCGCGACCGCGAGGTCGGCGAAACGCTGAAGGACTATCTTCTGGTACCGTCGATCATCATGCGCTGGATGTTCCCGGTGATCGTGGTGCTGGCCGTCTACCTGCTGCTGCGCGGGCATGACCAGCCGGGCGGCGGCTTCGCGGCGGGCATCGCCATGGCGACCGGCTTCCTGTTGCAATACCTGGCCGGCGGCGCGCGCTGGGTCGAGGAGCGGCTGCGCATCCTGCCGGTGCGCTGGATCGGCGTCGGCCTGCTGACCTCGGTGGCCACCGGCCTCGGTTCGCTGGCCTTCGGTTATCCCTTCCTGACGTCCTATTTCCAGTACACGCCGATCCCCTACATCGGGAAGATGCCGACGGCGTCTGCGATGCTGTTCGATCTCGGCGTCTTCAGCCTCGTCGTCGGCGCGACCGTGCTGATGCTGATCGCCATCGCCCACCAATCGCTACGCATTCGTGCGCGGCCCCGAAAGCCGGCCGAAGGGGAGGGTGCCTGATGGAACTGGTCATCGCCGCCGCCATCGGCGTCCTTTCGGCCTCGGGCGTCTGGCTGATCCTGCGCCCGCGCACGTACCAGCTGGTCATCGGGCTGGCGCTCTTATCCTACGCCGTCAACCTGTTCATCTTCAGCATGGGGAGGCTGCGCGTGAATGCGCCGCCCGTGCTCGACGGCTCCGCCCCGGTCGACGTGACGGCCTATATCGATCCGGTGCCGCAGGCGCTGGTGCTGACGGCCATCGTCATCAGCTTCGCCACCACGGCGCTGTTCCTCGTCGTGCTGATCGTCTCGCGCGGCATGACCGGCACCGACCACGTCGACGGGCGGGAGGGCTGACATGGTCGAGCCGGCCCATCTCGTCGTCGCGCCGATCCTCATCCCGCTGGTCACCGGCGCGCTGATGCTTTTCTTCGAGGACCGGGAGCGCAGGCTGAAGACGGCGCTGTCGCTGGTCTCCATCCTGGCGCTGATCAGCATCGCCACCGCGCTGCTCAACACCGTCCACGGCGGCGGCCACGCCGCCAGCCTCGTCTATCTGGTCGGCAACTGGCCGGCTCCCATCGCCATCTCCCTGGTGGCGGACCGCCTGGCGGCGGTCATGCTGCTGCTGACGGCATTGCTGGCGCTGCCGGCGATGATCTTCGCGACGCAGCGCTGGGAGAAGGTCGGGCCGCATTTCCACTCGCTGTTCCAGTTCCTGCTGGTCGGCCTCAACGGCGCCTTCCTGACCGGCGACCTGTTCAACCTGTTCGTCTTCTTCGAGGTGATGCTGGCGGCGTCCTACGGCCTCGCGCTGCACGGCGGCGGGGCGCTGCGCGTGCGCGGCGGACTCAACTACATCGTCGTCAACCTCGTCGCCTCGCTGATCTTCCTGATCGGCATCGCCATGGTGTTCAGCGCCGCCGGCAGCCTGAACATGGCCGAGATCGCGCTTCGGGCCGAGTCGATGCAGGGCTTTGCGCTGCCGGCGCTGCATGTGGGCCTGGCGATGCTGGGGCTCGCCTTCCTCATCAAGGCCGGCATGTGGCCGCTCGGCCTGTGGCTGGTGCCCGCCTATTCGGCCGCCGCCGGGCCGGTCGCGGCGGTCTTTGCCATCCTGAGCAAGGTCGGCGTCTACGCGCTTCTGCGGCTGGCGCTGCTGGTGCCCAACGAGGGTATCGCCTTTGGCTCGCTGGTCATCTTCATCGGCGGGGTGGCGACGCTGGTGTTCGCTTCCATCGGTATCCTCGCCTCGCAGTCGCTGAAGCGGGCGGCCGGCTATTTCGTGCTGATGTCGTCCGGCACGCTGCTTGCCGCCTTCGGCATGTCGCAATCCGCGGTGACGGCCGGCGCGCTGTTCTACATGCTGAGCTCGACGCTGGCGGTCGGCGCCTTCTTCCTCGTCGTCGAATTGATCGAGCGCGAACAGGACGCCGCCTCCAGCGTGCTTGCCGTCACCATGGAAGCCTATGGCGAGGGCGAGGAGGACATGGAGGAGGAAGAGGCCGAGGTCGGCCGCACCATGCCGGGCGCCGTGGCGATCCTCGGCATCGGCTTCTGCCTGCTCGCCATGGTGCTGATCGGCCTGCCGCCACTGCCGGGCTTCCTCGCCAAGTTCGCCATCCTGACGGCGCTGCTGGGGCCGGAGGCTTCGGTGCCGGCTGCCTCGAACTTCATGCGCGGCACGCTGGCCGTGCTTCTGATCGCGTCCGGGGTGGTGTCGCTGGTGGCGCTGTCGCGTGCCGGCATCCGCGTCTTCTGGGCGCCGGTTGAACCCTTCCTGCCGCGCATCACCGTCACCGAGACGGCGCCGATCCTCTATCTGCTGGGGCTGCTCATCGCACTGGTGCTGGCGGCCGGGCCGGCGATGAACCTCTTCCTGGCGACGGCCGACGACCTGCATCATCAGGTCCGCTATCTCGACGCTGTTCTGGGCGCCGAGCGCGTTCCGCCTTTCGCGGAGGCGCATCCATGAGGTGGCTGCTGCCCTATCCGCTTCTGACGCTTGCCTTGGCTCTCATGTGGCTGCTGCTTTCCGG
This sequence comes from Mesorhizobium sp. 8, assembly GCF_006351905.1. NCBI lineage: Bacteria > Pseudomonadati > Pseudomonadota > Alphaproteobacteria > Hyphomicrobiales > Phyllobacteriaceae > Mesorhizobium > Mesorhizobium sp. 8. The sequence continues at coordinate 1,739,819 of NZ_CP040914.1, read as the reverse complement.
CGTCTCTCCGGGGCAGGTGGTGCTCGCCGCCGGCGTCGCGACGGGCGCTTCGCATGCGCTGGCCGCGCTTGGTGAGACGAGCCCGACGATCCGCCGCTGGCTGGCTATCCCCGAGCTTTTCGGCATCGTGCTCTACGACATCGTGCGATCCAACATCGCGGTGGCGGGCATCCTGCTGGGATTGGGCAGCGCGCGAAAGGCCGGCTTCGTCACGGTGCCGCTCACCACCCGCAGCCCGTCGGCGCTGGCAATCCTGTCCATCATCGTCACCAGCACGCCGGGCACCGCCTGGATCGACTATGACGCGGCCCGCAACGAGGTGCTGGTCCATGTATTCGATCTCGTGGACGAGGCGCATTGGCGCCAGCTGATCGCCGAACGCTACGAGCGGCTGCTGATGGAGATATTCGAATGAGCGAGACCATCATCCTCGCCGCCGTATGGTTCGCCCAGATCGCGCTGGCGATGGCCATGTGCCTGTGCACCTGGCGCATGATCGCCGGCCCGCGCGCGCAGGACCGTATCCTTTCCTTGGACGCGCTCTATGTCTGCGCCATGCTGCAACTGCTCGCCTTCGGCATCCGCACGGGGCGCACCATCTATTTCGAGGCTGCGTTGATCATCGGCATGTTGGGCTTCGTCGCCACCGTGTCGCTGGCGAAGTTCCTGATGCGCGGCGAGGTGATCGAATGAGCGTCCATCTCGCCGACGTGCCGCTGTGGGCGGCGATCCTCGCTGCGTTCTTCCTGGTTCTGGGAGCTGGCTTGGCCCTGCTCGGCACCATCGGGCTGGTCCGGCTGCCGACCTTCTATCAGCGCATCCACGCGCCGACGCTCGGCACCAGCTGGGGCGCCGCCGGCATGGTGCTGGCCTCGATGATCATCTTCACCGCCGCATCGGAACGGCTGGTGCTGCACGAAATCCTGATCGGCATCTTCGTCACGGTGACGACGCCGGTGACGCTGATGATGCTCGGACGCTCCGCGCTCTACCGCGACCGCAGCGAGCGCAATCCGGAAGTGCCGCAGTTCGGGGCGAGCGATGCGGACGAAGACACGGCTCAGGGCGCGTCGTAGCCGGCAGGCGGCTGGAACAGGCCGCCGCGCTTGCGTTCCAGCGCCCGGCCGATGCGCAGCGCCATCGCCTCCTCGAAGCGCGGCACGACGATCTGCAAGGCCGTCGGCAGGCCATCTCCCATCAGGCCGACCGGGACGCTGAGGGCCGCCGCGTCCATCAGGTTGACGAAGCGGGTGAAGGTGCCGAGCGGCGTCGTCGCCTCGTCGATCTCGGCGACCGGCGGCGGCAGGATCGGCGAGGTCGGCGTCAGCATGGCGCCGGCGCCATCGAGATAGCGGGCGAACGCGACCTGCGCGGCGCGGCGATCCTCCAGAAGTTGCTGATAACGCGCGGCATCGATGGCGCGGCCCTTCAGCACGCGCGCACGGATGGCCGGATCGACGACGCTGTTCTCGACATCGACATAGCGCCCGAGATTGTGCCAGGCTTCCGCCGCCATCAGATCGCCGGTGAGCGCCATATAGGCCTCCGGCGCTTGCGGCATCGGCCGCTCCTCGATGACGGCGCCGAGCGCCTCGAGATCGGCAAGGGCTGCCCGGAAGCGCTCCATGACTGCGGGCTGGACACTGGCGAGGTCGCTTGCAGCCGGAACGCGCAGGCGCAAGCCGGCGACGCCCTGTTCGAGCGTGTCGAGCCGGACCGGCGGAACGCCGAAGGTCGCGGGATCGTCCGGATCGCGGCCGGATAGCGCCTCGAACAGCAGGGCGGCGTCCTCCACAGAGCGGACGAGCGGGCCGACGCTGTCGAAGGAGGTGGCCAGCGCCAGCAGGCCGCCGCGCCCGACGCGGCCGACCGTGGTTTTCAGGCCGACGACGCCGCACATGCCGGCCGGATTGCGGACCGAGCCGCCGGTGTCGGTGCCGAGCGCCGCCGGCACCAGCCCCGCTGCGACCGCGACGCCCGAGCCGCTGGAGGAGCCGCCCGGCGCGCGCGGCACGGCCGGATCGCGCGGGTTGAGCGGCGTGCCGGCGACCGGGTTGGTGCCCCAGCTACCGAAGGCGAACTCGACGGTGTGCACCTTGCCGACCAGCACCATGCCGGCGTCGGCCAGCCGCGTCACGGCGTTGGCGGTTGCGGTCTGCGCTTTTGCGTCGAGGGCGAGGGAGCCGGCGCGTGTCGGCTGGCCGGCGACGTGGAAAAGATCCTTGGCGGCGAAGGGCACGCCGTCGAGCGGGCCTTTCGCCTTGCCCCGCCGGCGCCGCTCGTCGGATTCCTTTGCCGCCTCGATCGCGGCTTCCGGGAGGGTGACGACGAAGGAATGAAGGGCGCCGTCATGGGCGGCGATGCGGTCGAGCGCGCGTCGCGTGACGGCCTCGGCGGTGGTGGCGCCGGAGGCCAGGGCGCGGCCCAGTTCGGCTGCCGTTGCGAATGCGGAAATGTCGTCGGTGCTCACGCGGTTTTCTCTCTTCAAACGTGCCGCAACGCATCACGATTCGGCCCGGCAGGGGAGGGCCAGCTTTACGCAAACGATTGTCGATGTTCTGGATACGGCGCGAAACCTTCCCCGGAGGCGCTGTCCTAGTTCGACAGGATCAGGCTGGCTGCCTTTTCCGCGATCATCAGGGTCGGCGTGTTGGTGTTGCCGGAGGTAATAGTGGGCATGATCGAGGCGTCGGCGATGCGCAGTTTTCCGACGCCGCGCACACGCAGCCTCTCGTCGACGACGGAGTCCGGGTCGGCGCCCATGCGGCAGGTGCCGACCGGGTGAAAGATGGTGGTGCCGATCTCGCCGGCCGCGCGCACCAGCTCCTCCTCGCTCTGGTAGTCCGGCCCCGGCTTGAATTCCTGCGGCCTGTAGGGCTGGAGCGGCGCTTGGCTCGCGATGCGGCGCGTCAGCCGGATGGCGTCGGCCGCGACCATGCGGTCGGCTTCGGCGGCGAGGTAATTCGGCCGGATCGCCGGCTGGCGGCGGAAATCGGCCGAAGTGGCGTGGATGGAGCCGCGGCTTTCGGGGCGCAGGTTGCAGACCGAGGCGGTGAAGGCGGGGAAGGGATGCACCGCGTCGCCGAACTTGTCGAGGCTGAGCGGCTGGACGTGGAACTGCAGGTTCGGGGTCTCGAAATGGGGTGCGGAGCGGGTGAAGATGCCGAGCTGGCTCGGCGCCATCGCCATCGGCCCGGAGCGCTTCAGGAGATATTCCAGCCCGATCGCCATCTTGCCGAACAGGCGGCTCGCCTGCTCGTTCAGCGTGCGGATGCCGGAGACCTTGTAGGCGAGCCTGAGCTGCAGGTGATCCTGCAGGTTCTCGCCGACCTGGCTGCGCTCGACGGCGACGGGAATGCCGGCCTGCTGCAGCGCCGATCCTGAGCCGATGCCGGACAGTTCCAGCACATGCGGCGAGCCGACGGAGCCAGCGGCGAGGATCACCTCGCGACGGGCGCGGACCGTGCGCCGGGCGTTGCCTTGCATGAATTCGACGCCGCGCGCTTCGCCGTCTTCCAGCATGAGGCGGGCGACTTGCGCGCCGGTTTCCACCTTCAGGTTTTTGCGTGCCGCGACCGGGTGGAGAAAAGCCTTGGCGGAATTGACCCGGACGCCGTGACGCTGGTTGACCTTGAAGTAGGACGAGCCCTCGTTGTCGCCGCGGTTGAAATCGGCGGTGCGGGGAATGCCGGCCGCCTCGGCGGCGGCGCGGAAGGCATCGAGGATATCCCAGTGCAGCCGCATTTCCTCGACGCGCCATTCGCCGCCGGCGCCGTGGAATTCGTCGGCCCCGGCATAATAGTCCTCCGACTTGCGGAAGAAGGGCAGCACGTCGTCCCAACCCCATCCCGTGCAGCCCATCTGCCGCCAGCGGTCGTAGTCGCGCGCCTGGCCGCGCATGTAGATCATGCCGTTGATGGACGAGCAGCCGCCCAGAACTTTGCCGCGGGGATAGGCGAGGGCGCGGTCGTTCAGGCCGGCTTCCTTCTCGGTCGAAAAGCACCAGTCGGTGCGCGGGTTGGAGATGCAGTAGAGATAGCCGACGGGAATGTGGATCCAGTGGTAGTTGTCGCGTCCGCCGGCCTCCAGCAGGAGCACGGTGGCGTTCGCATCGGCCGACAGGCGATTGGCCAGCAGGCAGCCGGCCGTGCCGGCGCCGACGATCACATAGTCGAACTCGTCCATTTCAGGTCTTTGCGCCCCAGTTCCTTGCGGCTTATTTCTTGATGCCCGGCAGCTTCGCGTAGATTTCGCCGACGATACCGCGCCGGAACAGAAGCACGCAGATCATGAAGATGGCGCCGGTGGCGATGGTGACGGGAAAGCCCGACGTCGCCAGCGTGTTCTGCAAGGTCACCACCAGCCCGGCGCCGACCATCGGGCCGACCATGGTGCCGATGCCTCCGAGCAGCGTCATCAGGATCACCTCGCCCGACATCTGCCAGGTGACGTCGGTCAGCGTGGCGAACTGGAAGACGATGGCCTTGGTCGCGCCGGCGAGCCCGGCAAGGGCGGCCGACATGACGAAGGCGGCGAGCTTGTAGTTGGCGACCGAGTAGCCGAGCGAGGTGGCGCGGTTCTCGTTCTCGCGGATCGAGCGCAGGACCATGCCGAAGGGCGAATTGACGATGCGCCAGATGGCGAAAACGCCGATCAGGAAGACACCGAGCACGGTGTAGTAGATGTTGAGCGGTCGGCCGAGATCGAGCAGGCCGAGCAGGAAGCCGCGCGGCACGTTCTGGATACCGTCCTCGCCGTTGGTGAAGGGCGCCTGCACGCAGAAGAAGAAGAACATCTGCGCCAGCGCGAGCGTGATCATGGCGAAATAGATGCCCTGGCGGCGGATGGCGAAGAAGCCCATGACGAGGCCGAGCACGGCCGCACCCGCCGTGCCGATCAGGATGCCGACCTCCGGCGTCACGCCCCAGACCTTGACGGTGTGGGCGCAGAAATAGGCCGCGCCGCCGAAGAAGGCGGCATGGCCGAAGGAGAGCAGCCCTGTGTAGCCGAGCAGAAGGTTGAAGGCGCAGGCGAACAGCGCGAAGCACATGATCTTCATCAGGAAGATCGGGTAGAAGAAGAAGGGTGCGGCCAGAAGTCCTGCGATGCCGAGCGCCACCAGCAGCCATTCCAGCCGAGCCGTCGATTTCGCCTCGGTCGGTCGGGTAGAGAGCTCGGCCATGTCAGGCATCCCTTCCGAACAGGCCCGCAGGGCGGATGAGCAGCACCACTGCCATGATGACGAAGATGACGATGTTGGAGGCTTCCGGATAGAAGACCTTGGTCAGGCCTTCGGCGAGGCCGAGCACATAGCCGGTGACGATGGCGCCGAGGATCGAGCCCATGCCGCCGACGACGACCACGGCAAAGACGACGATGATGAGGTCGGAGCCCATCAGCGGGCTCACCTGGTAGACCGGGGCCGCGAGGATGCCGGCCAGCCCGGCGAGCGCGGAACCGAGGCCGTAGGTGAGGGTCAAAAGTACCGGTACGTTGACGCCGAAGGCCTGCACCAGCTTCGGGTTCTCGGTGGCGGCGCGCAGATAGGCGCCGAGCCTCGTCTTCTCGATGGCGAGCCAGGTGCCGAGGCAGATGACCAGCGACGAGAACACCACCCAGCCGCGGTAGTTGGGCAGGAACATGAAGCCGAGATTGGTGCCGCCCGCAAGCGCTTGCGGCGCCGCATACGGCTGGCCGGAAACGCCGTAGTAGTAGCGGAAGACGCCCTCGATGACGAGGGCGAGGCCGAAGGTGAACAACAGCCCGTAGAGCGGGTCGAGGCTGTAGAGCCTGGACAGCATCGTGCGCTCGATCGCCATGCCGACGACGCCGACGACCAGCGGCGCCAGGATGAGCGCCGGCCAATAGCCTATGTTCAGCCATTGCAGAAGCAGGAAGCCGACGAAGGCGCCGAACATATACTGCGCGCCATGCGCGAAGTTGATGATCTTGAGCATGCCGAAGATAACGGCGAGGCCAAGGCTCAGCATGGCGTAGAAGGAGCCGTTGATCAGCCCCACCAGAAGCTGGCCGAGGAATGCCTGAACCGGGATTCCGAAGATCATGGTCATAATCTAGACCCCCAGAACGTCATGCAGCAGCGCCATGCGCTCGTCCAGTTCGGCGACCGGGAAGCCGGCGGTAATCTTGCCGTGCTCCATCAGGTAGAAGCGGTCGGCGATGCGGCGGGCGAAACGGAAGTTCTGTTCCACCAGCAGGATCGTCATGCCGCGCGCCTTGAGTTCGGCCAGTACCTCGCCGATGCGCTGCACGATGACGGGCGCCAACCCTTCCGTCGGCTCGTCGAGCAAAAGCATCCTGACGCCGGTGCGCAGCATGCGCGCCATCGCCAGCATCTGCTGTTCGCCGCCGGAAAGCTTCGTTCCCTGGCTGTTGCGCCGCGCCTTCAGGTTGGGGAATAGTTCGAAGATCTCGTCCGGGCTCATGCCGCCGGGCGCGACCACGGGCGGCAGGTTGAGGTTTTCCTCGACCGAGAGCGTGGAGAAGATGCCGCGCTCCTCCGGCACGAAGCCGATGCCGGCGCGTGCCACGTGATGCAGCGGCATACGCATCAGGTCGCGGCCGTCGAATGTCGCCGTGCCGGTGCGCTTGCGGATCAGGCCCATGATGGCGCGCAGCGTCGTCGTCTTGCCGACGCCGTTGCGGCCGAGCAGGGTCACGGTTTCTCCGGGGAAGACGTCGAGGTCGACGCCGTGCAGGGCATGGCCTTCGCCGTACCAGGCGTTGAGGCCGCGCACAGACAGAAGCGGCTCACTCATCTTCGGTCCCCATATAGGCGACCCGGACGCGTTCGTCGGTGCTGACCGTCGCGTAGTCGCCGGCGGCGAGGATTTTGCCGGCCTGCAGGACCGTGATCCAGTCGCAGAGTTCGGCCACCACGTCGAGATTGTGTTCGACCATCAGGATGGCGCGGTCGGCGGCGAGCGAGCGGATGAGGCCGGCCACCACCGCGACATCCTCATGGCCCATGCCGGCCATCGGCTCGTCGAGCAGAAGCACCTTGGGGTCGAGCGCGAGCGTGGTGGCGATCTCCAGCACGCGCTTGCGGCCATAGGAAAGGTCGCCGGCCAGCCGGTGTGCGGCTTCGGCCAGCCCGACGGTTTCCAGCAATTCGAAAGCGCGGGGCGTCAGCACGTCGAGCGCGCCGGCCGGCCGCCAGAACTGGGTGGCGAGCCCGTTCGGCCGTTGCAGGGCGACGCGCACATTGTCGAGCACCGACAGGTGCGGGAAGATCGCCGAGATCTGGAACGACCGCACCAGCCCCATGCGCGCCACCTTGGCAGGCGGCGTGCGGGTGATGTCCTGGCCGAGCAGTTCGATCCTGCCGCCGGTAGGCGGGAGGAACTTGGTCAGAAGGTTGAAGACTGTGGTCTTGCCGGCTCCGTTGGGGCCGATCAGGGCGTGGATCTTGCCGTGATGCACGTCCAGATCGACGCCGCCGACGGCGACGAAGCCGGCGAACTCCTTGCGCAGGCCGCGGGCGGACAGCACCACTCGCGGCTCGGCATCGGTCTTTTCAGGCGCCGCAGTCACGGCAGCCGCTGCACTCACTTGGCGGAGAGCGGGCAGCCGCTCTTGTCGGCAGGCAGGAAGGCCTCGTCGCCGGGAATGGTGGCGAGATAGGTGTAGTAATCCCAGTCCTTCTTGCTCTCTTCCGGCTTCTTGACCTGGAACAGGTACATGTCGTGCACCATGTTGCCGTCCGCCTGCACCTTGCCGTTCTCGGTGAAGATGTCGTTCACCGGCATCTCATGCAACTGCTTGGCCACGGCTTCCGTCTCGTCGGTGCCGGCCTTGTCGATCGCCTTCAGGTATTGCAGCACCGCCGAATAGGTGCCGACCTGGATCATGTTCGGCATGCGGTTGGTGCGCTTGAAGAAGCGCTCGGCGAATTCGCGGTTCTTGTCGTTCTGGTCCCAGTACCAGCCCTCGGTCAGCACCACGCCCTGCGCGGCCTGGAGGCCGAGCCCGTGCACTTCCGCCAGCGTGAACAGCAGGGCCGCGAGGCGCTGTCCGCCCGAAACGATGCCGAAATCGGCGGCCTGCTTGATCGAGTTGGACGTGTCGAGGCCGGCGTTGGCGAGGCCGACGATCTTGGCGCCGGAAGACTGCGCCTGCAGAAGGAAGGACGAATAGTCGGTGGCGCCGAGCGGATAGCGCACGGAGCCCAGGACCTTGCCGCCCTTTTCCTTGACGAAGTTGGCGGTCTGCTCTTCCAGCGAATGGCCGAAGGCATAGTCGACGGTGATGAAGTACCAGCTGTCGCCGCCCTGGGCGACCAGCGCGCCGCCGGTGCCGACGGCCTGGCTGTGGGTGTCGTAGGCCCAGTGGAAGCCGTAGGGCGAGCAGGACTTGCCGGTGAGGTCGGTGGTCGCCGCGCCGGTGACGATGTCGATCTTCTTCTTTTCCTTCGAGATGCCCTGCACGGCCAGCGCCACCGACGAGGTGGTCAGTTCCATGATGGCGTCCACCTGTTCGGTGTCGTACCACTGGCGGGCGATGTTGGAGGCGATGTCGGGCTTGTTCTGGTGGTCGGCGTCGATGACCTCGATCGGAGCGCCCTGGACCTTGCCGCCGAAATCCTCGACCGCCATCTTGGCGGCCTCGACCGACCACTTGCCGCCGAAGTCGGCATAGACGCCCGACTGGTCGTTCAGGATGCCGATCTTGACCTTGCCGTCCGAGATTTCGGCGGCGGCTGCGGGGATCACGGTGGCGGCCAGAAGGGCCGCCGAAACAAGATGCAACAACTTCACTGTCGATTCCTCCCTGGTGGTCAGCCTTGCCGAACGGAGACTGACTGCGACGGCTCCAACAAGGCCGTCCGCGTTTTCTTCATTGCCGACCGCTCCTCCGCGGCCCCGGTGCAAATTCACACGATCAAGATCGCGCCGAAATGTGCACGCGGGCGAAGCGTAACATTGACCCGCCGACACGAGAACAGTTATTTTTGTACAACTTCCGTACAAAAATGCACGGATGGCTTTGGAGGGAAACGGCATGTCCATCGATGCTGGGAGCGCCGCCTGATGCGCCGCTTCACCTGGGACGACCTGCAATTCTTCCTGGCCGTGGCGCGCAACGGCCAGCTGGCGAGCGCCGCGCGCCAGTTGCGCACCAACCACGCCACCGTGTCGCGCCGCATCGACCGGCTGGAGCAGGCGCTGTCGGCAAAACTGTTCGAACGCAATCCGCGCGGTTACATGCTCACCGCCGTCGGCGAGCGGCTGGTGCAGTCGGCCGAGCAGATCGAACGCGAAGCCGCCAATTTCCGCAACGAGGCGGCCAGCGGCGCCTCGCAGGTGACGGGCGTGCTGCGGCTGTCGACGCTGGAGGGGTTCGGCTCCTATTTCCTCGCCGATCGGCTGCCGCGCTTCGCCGAAGCGCATGCCAACCTGTCGATCGAACTCGTCACCATCCAGCAGATCGTGTCGCTGTCGCGGCGCGAGGCGGATATGTCGATCACGCTGACCTCGCCGCGCACCGACTTCTACCACTACGAGAAGATCACGACGTATCGCCTGTTCGTCTACGGCACGCGCAGCTATCTGGACAGCCACCCGCCGATCGAGAAGCGCGAGGACCTGCTGGCGCATCGCATGATCGGCTACATCGAGGACATGATCTTCACGCCCGGCCTCGACTATCACCGGGAGATTTTGCCGGGCCTGCGCGCCAGCTACCAGAGTTCCTCCATCCATGCGCAGCTTCGCGCCACGCTGAAGGGCGTCGGCCTGTGCGTGCTGCCGCACTTCATGGCGGCGGGGTTCGACGAACTGGTGCCGGTGCTGACGCGCGACATCCTTCTGGAACGCGACTACTGGTGCGTCAGCCACCGCGACCTGTCGGCGGCGCCGCGCATCCGCGCCCTGGCCGAATTCGTCCAGGCCGAGGCGCGAAGTGCCGCGCAGCTCTTCCTGGGCGACCACCTCGTCGGTGCCTGAACGCTGCGGTCCGTCGCCGTCGCCTTGGCGCAAGAAATTGCCGAGAGAGGGACAAGTGCTGCATTGACAGCCATTCCGTTGACGGAAAGGATAGCGCAGCCTTGGCATGGGCCGCTTGACAAAGAGAATCAGGGAACAGGGGTAACATAATGAAAAAACATCGAAACTGGGCGACATCGTTGGGCGGTGGCCTGCTTCTGTCGGCGATCGCCGCTTTCGCGGTTACCATGCCGGCCTCGGCCGCAGACGATGTGCTGACGATCGGCAAGTCCGGCGATCCGGACAACATCGACCCCGCCGTCACCGTCACCAACAATTCCTGGACCGCGAGCTATCCGGCCTATGAGCGGCTGGTCCGTTTCAACGGCGGCTCGACCGACATCGCGCCGGAAGTCGCCAAGTCGTGGACGACCAGCGCCGACATGCTGACCTGGACCTTCACGCTCGGCGACGGCCACACCTTCGCCGACGGCAAGCCGGTGGACGCCGAGGCGGTGAAGTTCAGCTTCGACCGCGTGATCAAGATCGGCAAGGGGCCGATGGGCTCGTTCGAGGCGATCAAGTCGGTGGAAGCCGTCGATCCGCACACAGTGAAGTTCACCCTGAAGGAGCCGTTCGCGCCATTCCTGTCGACGCTGGCGACCAGCGGCGGCTCCATCGTCAATCCGGCGGTGATGGACAAGGCGACCGGCGACGATCTCGGCCAGGGCTATCTCGCCGACCACACGATGGGCTCCGGTCCCTATCAGGTGAAGAGCTGGGAAAAGGGCCAGCGCATCGTCATGGAGCCCAATCCCAAGTGGAGCGGCAGCGAGCTGAAGTTCAAGGAAATCGACATCAAGATCATCAAGGAAGCGTCGGCGCGCCGGCTCCAGCTTGAGAACGGCGATGTCGACATCGCCGAGGATATTCCGATCGACCAGCTCCAGGCGCTGAAGGGCAAGGAAGGGATCAAGGTCGTCGACGAGCCCAGCCTCTACGTGACCTATCTCTACCTGAACAACGAGAAGCCGCCGCTCGACAACGTCAAGGTGCGCCAGGCGCTGTCCTACGCCATCGACTACAAGGGCATCATCGACGGCATCATGCTGGGCCAGGCCGAGCAGATGCGCGGGCCGATCCCGAAGGGCCTGTGGGGGCATGACGATACGGTCATGCAGTATTCCTACGACCCGCAGAAGGCCAAGGACCTGCTGAAGGAAGCCGGCGTCTCCGACCTGTCGTTCAACTACCTCTACGCCAAGACCGACCCGGCCTGGGAGCAGATCGGCCTCGTGCTGCAGCAGAACCTCGCCGATATCGGCGTCAAGGTGAAGCTGCAGGATTTCGCCTATCCGACCATGCGCGACAAGCTGAACACCGGCGATTTCGACATCGCCGCCGGCAACTGGTCGCCGGACTACGGCGATCCGTCGATGTTCATGAACTTCTGGTTCGATTCGAAACTGAAGGGCCTGCCGGGCGACCGCGCCTTCTACTCCAATCCCAAGGTCGACGAGCTGATCCGCAAGGCGGCGGCCGGCACCGACCAGAAGGAGCGCGAGGCGCTTTACCAGGAGGCACAGAAGATCACGGTGGAGGAGGCGCCCTACATCCTCCTGTTCCAGCGCAACTACCAGTTCGCCATGCGCGACAACGTCAAGGGCTACGTCTACAACCCCATGCTGGTGCAGATCTTCAACTTCGATTCGATGTCGAAGGGACAGTGAAGGACGGCGAGGCGCTTGCGTCTCGGCCACCAGCCACGCTCCGCCGCTGCCGTGCAGCGGCGGAGAGCGATCGTTCAGGGTGAGTAACCGGTGTCCTTCCTCAGCATCATCAGGCGGCGCCTGATCTTTCTGGTCTTCGTCGTGTTCGGGGTGACGGTCGTCACCTTCGTCATCTCGCACATGATCCCCGGCGATCCGGCGCGCATGATGGCGGGCGACAGGGCGACGAACGAGATCGTCGAGAACATGCGCCGCCAGCTCGGCCTCGACCAGCCGCTGTGGCGGCAGTACGTCACCTATATCGGCCAGGTGGCGCAGGGCGATTTCGGCATTTCCATCCGCACCCAGCGCCCGGTCATCGACGACATCAAGCGCTTCTTCCCGGCGACCATCGAGCTGGCGCTGGCAGCCCTCATCTTCGCGGTCGCGGTGGGCATTCCGCTCGGCGTGCTCTCGGCGGTGGCGAAGGACCGATGGATCGACCAGATATCGCGTACGATCTCGGTCACCGGTATCTCGACGCCGGCCTTCTGGCTGGGGCTTCTGCTGATCTACGTCTTCTACGGAAGGCTGGGAATCCTGCCGGGCTCCGGCCGGCTCGCCAGTGGCATCGCGCCGCCGACGACGATTACCGGTTTCTACACCGTCGATTCCCTGCTGACATTCAATTGGCCGGCGCTGCGCAGCTCGCTGATTCATCTCATCCTGCCGGCGCTGACGCTGGGTTTCGTCCATCTCGGCATCGTCACCAGGCAGATCCGCTCGGCCATGCTTGAAGTACTGCAGGAGGACTATGTGCGCACGGCGCGCGCCAGCGGCCTGCCGCGCCGCACGGTGCTGTTCGGTCATGCGCTGCGCAACGCGCTGATCCCGTCGGTGACGATGATCGGCCTTGCCTTCGGCGACCTGCTTTACGGCGCGGTGCTGACCGAAACGGTGTTCGCGTGGCCCGGCATGGGCAACTACGTCGTCCAGTCGATCACCGCGCTCGATTTCCCCGCCATCATGGGTTTCACCGTCGTCGCCTCGACCGCCTATGTGCTGCTCAACCTGTCAGTGGACCTCGTCTATATGTGGCTCGACCCGCAGATACGGGAGGTGAGCTGATGAGTCTCGAAAGCGCGGAGGCCGAGGGCACGGCGCCGGCGAGGTCCAGTTCCGGCGTCGGCTATCTCTGGTATCAGCTGCGCCGCAGTCCGCTGACGATGGTCGGCCTCGGCATCATCGTGGTCGTGCTGTTCATCATGGTCGCGGCGCCATGGATCGCGCCCTACAATCCCGACAAGCTCGACCTCCTGCACCGGTTGGCGGCGCCCAGCCTGGCGCATTTCTTCGGCACCGACGAGGTCGGACGCGACATCTTCTCGCGCGTGCTCTGGGGCGCGCGCACCTCCGTCACCGTCGGCCTGGCGATCGTCGCCATATCGATGGTGTTCGGAACGGTCATCGGCGCCTTTTCCGGCCTTGTCGGCGGGCGCATCGACACGCTCATCATGCGCTTCATGGACGTGGTGCTGTCGTTCCCGTCCTTCGTCATGGCGATGGCGCTGGCGGCAGCACTGGGTCCCAACCTCATCAACGCAATGCTGGCGATCGCGGTCGTGCGCATTCCCTTCTATGTGCGGCTGGCGCGCGGGCAGGCGCTCAGCCTGCGCTCGAAACCCTATGTCAAGGCGGCGATGAGCTTCGGCGCGCCGCGCGTGCAGATCATGCGCCGCCACATCATGCCGAACGCCATGGCGCCGATCATCGTGCAGGCGACGCTGGACATCGGTCTGGCGATCCTGACGGCATCGGCGCTGAGCTTCATCGGGCTGGGCGCCCAGCAGCCGACCGCCGAATGGGGCGCCATGGTCGCCACCGGACGCGATTACCTGCTCGACCAGTGGTGGTATCCGACGTTCCCCGGCCTGGCGATCCTGATCACCGCCGTCGGCTTCAACCTGCTCGGCGACGGCCTGCGCGACATGTTCGACCCGAGGATGAGGGGACGCTGATGCAGGCCGGCACCGATAGCATCGTCTCGGTCGACGACCTGAGCCTCGTCTTCCCGACCTACCACGGCGACGTGCGGGCGCTGTCGGGCGTCACGCTCGACGTGCGCCCCGGCGAGATCGTCGGGCTGGTGGGCGAATCCGGATCCGGCAAGTCGGTGACGGCGATGTCCGTCATCCGGCTTCTGCCGCCCGGCATGGCGCGCTTCACCGGCGGCAGCCTCTCGCTGCTCGGCCACGACATGCTGGCCATCGGCGAGCGTGCGCTGGAGGACATACGCGGCAAGGACGCCTCGATGATCTTCCAGGAGCCGATGTCGGCCCTCAACCCGACCATCCGCATCGGCAAGCAGATCGTTCAGGTCATCCGCCAGCACGAGGCGATCAGCGAAGCGGAGGCGAAAAAGCGCGCCGCAGCCCTGCTCGGCGAGATGCAGGTTCCGGACGCGGCGCGCGTGATGCGCAACTACCCGTTCGAACTGTCGGGCGGCATGCGCCAGCGCGTGCTGATCGCCATGGCGTTTTCCTGCAACCCCTCGGTGCTGATCTGCGACGAGCCGACGACGGCGCTCGACGTGACCGTGCAGGCGCAGGTGCTGGCGCTGATCCGCGAACGGGCGCGGGCGCGCGGCACGGCCGTGCTGTTCATCACCCACGATCTGGCCGTGGTGCGCCAGCTCTGCGACCGCGTCTACGTCATGTATGCGGGGCGCATGGTGGAAGAGGGGCGGACAGCCGATTTGCTGGCGCATCCGCTGCATCCCTACACGCAGGCGCTGCTGCGCTCGCTGCCGGAACTGGCCGAACCGAAGCAGCCGCTGGCCGCGATTCCCGGTACGGTGCCGGCACTGCTCACCGAGATCAAGGGCTGCGCCTTCCGCTGGCGCTGCGCCCATGCCGTGGCACGCTGCACCGAGACGCCGCCTTTCGTTTCGCCGGGCGAGGCCGGGCACCGCGCCGCCTGCTGGTTCGCCGGAGAGATCGCGCCGCCGACACCGGCGCGTTCGACCTCGGCTTCGATCGCGACAAGCGAGGCAACGAGCGAGGCATTGGTCCGGCTGGAGGGCGTTGAGGTCGGTTTTCCGCTCGGCCGCTCCTGGCTCGGCCGTCCAAAGGCGATGGTGCATGCCCTCAACGGCGTCGATCTGGAGATCCGCGCCGGCGAGACGCTCGGCATCGTCGGCGAGTCGGGCTGCGGGAAATCGACGCTGGCCGAGGTGGTGATGGCGCTGCAAAAGCCCAGCGCCGGCCGCATCACTTTCGACGGCGTCGATCTGGCTTCCCTCGACACGGCCGCGCTGCGTACGGTGCGGCGCAATTTCCAGGTCGTCTTCCAGGACCCGCAATCCTCGCTCGATCCGCGCATGCCGGTGTGGCGGCTCATCACCGAGCCGCTCTACGTCGCCGGCGAGCGGTCGTCGCGCAAGCTCAAGGCGCGCGCCGAGGAACTGATGCGGCAGGTGGGATTGCGGGCTGACCAGATCGGCCGTTATCCGCATGAATTCTCCGGCGGCCAGCGCCAGCGCATCGCCATCGCCCGCGCGCTTGCGCTGCATCCGAAGCTGGTGGTGCTGGACGAGCCGACCTCGGCGCTCGACGTCTCCGTGCAGGCGCAGGTACTCAACATCCTGATGGAGTTGCAGGCCAGCCTCGGGCTCACCTACCTGTTCATCTCGCACAACGTCGCCGTCGTGCGCCATATCGCCGACCGCGTGGCGGTGATGTATCTCGGGCAGGTGGTGGAGCTTGGAACGGCGGCCGAAGTGCTCGACAATCCGCGCCATCCCTATACCCGCACGCTGATCGGCGCCGTGCCGAAATTGAGCGCGGACACTGAGATCGCAGCGCCTGCTGCGGTCGATCTGCCGAGCAACGTCAATTTGCCCGAGGGCTGCTTCTTCCGTGAGCGTTGCGCCTTCAAGGCGGCCGGTTGCGAGAAGCCGCAGGCGCTGGCGCCGTGGCGGGAAAGCGGTCATCAGGTGCGCTGCCATCGCGCGGCGGAGCTGCCTGCGTGGGCACAAGCGTAGGTCCTGCCCGGACCATCGGAGGATTTTTGAGAATGGCCACACCGGTCACGATGGAAACGCCGCTCGGCGCGCGCATGCGGATCGACGGCCGCGAGGTCGATTACTTCTGCGGCACCAGCTATTTCTGCCTGCACGGGCATCCGGCGGTGATCGAGGCGGCGTGCGCGGCAACGAAGGCTTTCGGGCTCGGGCCGGGCACGCTCGCCCGCATGCAGGTCTACGACGACTTGCGGGAGAGCCTCTGCCGCTGGTTCGGCACCGAGGACGTGGTGCTGACGATCTCCGGCTATACCGGGCCGATGGTGCTCTTGCAGGGCATGCAGGACGATTTCGACCTGATCTTCATCGACGCCGCCACCCATTACAGTTCGCGCGACGCGATCCCGACACTGGGCAAGCCCGTGCATCCCTTCCACCATCTCGATGCGAACAGCCTGGCCGAGGAACTGGCCCGCCACGTCAAGGCCGGGCAGCGCCCGGTGGTGGTGAGCGACGGCGTCTTTCCGTCGACCGGCGCGCTGGCGCCGCTTGCCGAATACCGGAAGGCCATGGCGCCTTACGAGGGCGCGCTGCTCGCCGTCGACGATTCGCACGGCGTCGGCGTGCTGGGCGCGAGCGGACGCGGTTCGATGCAGGAAGCCGGGCTCGACGGCACCGACGGCAACCATTTCGCCGGCACGCTGAGCAAGGCCTTCGGCGCGCTGGGCGGCATCGTGCCGGCAAGCGCGGCGCTGGCGGCGAAGATCGAGGACAAGGCCATGATCATGCGCGGCGCCTCGCCACCGCCGCCGGCCGCAGCCGGGGCCGCGGTCGCCTCGCTGCGGTTGCTGGAGACGACGCCGGCGATGCGCGCCAACCTCAAGCGCAACGTCAGGCATATGCGCGCCGGCCTGCGCGACCTGGGCTTCGCCATTCCGGACACACCTGTGCCCATCGTTTCGGTGCAGGGTAACGTCGATCTCGAGCGCATCCGCGTCGGGCTGAACGAGCGCGACATCGTGGTCAGGGTCGCCGGCGCGTCCAGCTATTCGGACGCGCCCGACGTGCCGGCGATGCGGCTGGCGGTGTTCTCCGAACATACGCCGGAGCAGATCGACAGGCTGCTGTCGTCGATCCGCGAACTGCTTTGAAATGAAAGGCGCGAGTTGCCGGAAGGCGTGAGGAAAGCCCATGCGTACGAGCAAGGTCATCCACATCGTATCCTGCCATGCCGAGGGTGAAGTCGGCGACGTCATCGTCGGCGGCGTCGCGCCGCCGCCGGGCGAAACGCTGTGGGAGCAGCGCAATTTCATCGCCAGGGACAAGGCGCTGCGCGACTTCGTGCTGAACGAGCCGCGCGGCGGCGTCTTTCGCCACATCAACCTGCTTGTTCCGCCGAAGGACCCGCGCGCCGCCATGGGGTTCATCATCATGGAGCCGGAAGACACGCCGCCGATGTCCGGCTCCAACTCCATCTGCGTGTCCACCGTGCTGCTCGATAGCGGCATCGTGCCGATGCGGGAACCTGAAACCCGCATGGTGTTGGAAGCGCCGGGCGGGCTGGTCGAGGTCGTCGCTTCATGCCGCAACGGCAAGGCCGAGCGCATCACCGTCACAAACGTGCCGTCCTTCGCCGACAGGCTGGACGCGAAACTGGAGGTCGAGGGGCTCGGCACGCTGACCGTCGACACCGCCTATGGCGGCGACAGCTTCGTTCTCGCCGACGCCCGGTCGCTCGGCTTTGCGGTGGTGCCGGACGAGGCGCGCGAACTGGCCGAGACCGGCATCAGGATCACCCGCGCCGCCAACGAGCAGCTCGGCTTCTCGCATCCCGACAACCCCGAATGGGATCACATCTCTTTCTGCCAGCTGACGCTTCCGGTGGAGGAGCGCGACGGCGTCCTGCACGGCCGCAACACGGTCGTCATCCAGCCGGCCAAGCTGGATCGTTCGCCGACGGGAACCGGCTGCTCGGCGCGCATGGCGGTGCTGCACGCGCGCGGGCTGATGAAGGCCGGCCAGCGTTTCAACGGCCATTCGATCATCGGCTCCACCTTCGAGTGCCGCATCGCGCGCGAAACGACCGTGGCCGGAAAGCCCGCCATCGTGCCGGAGATTTCCGGCCGCGCATGGATCACCGGCACGCATCAGGTGACGCTCGATCCCGGCGACCCGTGGCCTGCCGGCTACCGGCTCGCCGATACCTGGCCGAAAAAGCTGTAAGCCGAAGGAACTGCCGGCCTCTTACGCGGGCTGCGCCGACATCGCGCGCGCGATGTCGAGGAAGGCGCGCATGGTCTTGGCCTGGCTGCGTTCGGTCAGGCACACCAGCGCCTCGTCCATCAGCATCGGCGGACCGTCGATAGGGATCTTGGCGAGCCGCGTGTCGTTGCCGAATTCCGCCTCAGATACGAAGCCGATGCCGGCGCCGGCGGCGACGATCTCGCGCACCGCCTCCCGGCCTTCCGCCTCGATGGCGAATTTCAGCTCGACGCCGGCCGCCGCCGCCCCTTGCTCCAGTTTCTTGCGGGTGCGCGAGCCGCGCTCGCGCATGACCAGCGGCAGGGCAGCGAGTTCGGCGAAGGACAGGCTGTCGCGCTTCGTCGCCGGATGGCCGGCCGCTGCGAAGGCGACGATCGGCGTGGAGTTCAGCCGGACGATCTCGAATTCGCGGCCGGTCGGGATTTCGCCGAGCACGCCGATGTCGGCGTCGTAGCTGAACAGGCTGGTGATGACCGTCTCGGTGTTGCCGGCCCGCATGGTCACCTTGACGCCGGGATATTTCTTGCGGAATTCGCCGAGGATATGCAGCAGGTGATGCGCCGCGTCGGCGACGATGCGCAGCGTGCCGGCGCGCAGCGCCCGCGATTCGGAAAGCAGTTCCAGCGCCTGGCTCTCGGTGTCGAACATGCGGCGGGTGATCGCCAGCAGCTTCTCGCCGGCCGGCGTCAGCGTCACCTGCTTGCGCTGCCGGTTGAAAAGCAGGATGTCGTATTCCTCCTCCAGCTTGCGCACCTGGTCGGAGATGGCCGGCTGGGTCAGGAAGAGCTCTTCCGCGGCGCGGGAGAAGCCGCCAGAAATGGCGACGTAGTGAAAGGCGCGCAGTTGGACATAGCGCATCGCGGCATCCTCTTGGATAGATACAGCTTATTGATAGATACAAAATAACGATTTTTCAAATACATTGTCCGGCGCCTATAAGGCTGCGAGCAACAAGCAGCGACGGGAGGCGTTCCGGCCATGGCCGACACGGCAACAGCACAAGGTTTCGAGCCTCCGGCACTCGGCGAGCCTTATCTGCTCACTCCCGGACCGCTGACGACCGCCTATTCGGTCAAGCAGGCGATGCTGAAGGACTGGGGTTCGTGGGACGGCGATTTCCGTGCCATGACCGCCGACATGCGCCGCCGCCTGCTGGCGCTGACAGGCGACAGGAAAAGCGAATACGACTGCGTGCCGCTGCAAGGCTCCGGCTCCTATTGCGTCGAGGCGATGCTCGGTTCCTTCGTGCCGAAGGACGGCAAGGTGCTGGTGCTGGCCAACGGCGCCTACGGCCTGCGCGCAGCGCAGACGATGAAGTATCTCGGCCGGGCGCACACGCTGATCGACAAGGGCGACTACCTGCCGCCGCGCGGCGACGAGGTTGGAGCGGCGCTCGACGCCGATCCCACTATTACCCATGTTCTCGCCATCCATTGCGAGACGAGCTCCGGCATCCTCAACCCCGTTCCCGAGATCGCCGAGGTGGTGAAGGCGAAGGGTCGCAAGCTGCTGGTCGATTCGATGAGCGCTTTCGGCGCCGTGCCGCTCGACGTCAACGACATCGGTTATGAGGCGATGGTGTCGTCGGCCAACAAGTGCATCGAGGGCGTGCCGGGCTTCGGCTTCGTCATCGCCAAAAAAAGCGCGCTGGAGGCGGCCAAGGGTAACAGCCATTCGCTGTCGCTCGACGTGCATGCGCAGTGGGCGGCGATGGAGAAGACCGGCCAGTGGCGCTTCACGCCGCCGACGCATGTCGTCGCTGCTTTCCTCGAGGCGCTGAAGATGCATGAGGCGGAAGGCGGCGTCGCCGGTCGCGGCGCGCGCTATACCAGGAACCGCGACGTGATGGTGGCGGGCATGCGCGAACTCGGCTTCGAAACGCTGTTGTCCGACCGCTGGCTGTCGCCGATCATCGTCACATTCTTTTGCCCCGCGCATGAGAAGTTCGTCTTCAACCGTTTCTACGAACTCATGAAGGACAAGGGTTTCATCATCTATCCGGGCAAGCTCACGGTGGTGGATTCCTTCCGCGTCGGCTGCATCGGCCGCATGGACGAACATGTCATGCGCCGCGTCGTCGAGGCGGCGAGACAGTCGCTCGACGAGATGGGCGTCGACACCGCCGCCCCGCCCGCCACTGCCATCGCCGAACGCGCAAAGCTTGCCGCCTGAGTTTCACCGCCAAACTTCGCCGCTTGACGCGGCTTTTTCAATCCGAGGACCGACGCCCATGAACCATATGTCACCCGTATCCGTGTCGGTGAACGGCCGCAGCTATGCGTGGCCGCGCGTGCCGGCGATCGCGATCTGCCTTGACGGTTGCGAGCCGGCCTATCTGGACGAGGCGATCAAGGCCGGGCTGATGCCGGCTTTGGTGAAGATCAAGGAAAAGGGCACGGTGCGGTTCGCCCATTCGGTGATCCCGTCCTTCACCAACCCCAACAACCTGTCGATCGCGACGGGGCGCCCGCCGGCGGTGCACGGCATCTGCGGCAACTACCTCTACGACCCGGCGACGGGCGAGGAGGTGATGATGAACGATCCGAAGTTTTTGCGCGCACCGACCGTCTTCCAGGGCTTCTACGATGCGGGTGCCAAGGTCGCGGTCGTCACCGCCAAGGACAAGCTGCGCGCGCTGCTCGGTAAGGGGCTGAAGTTCGACGACGGGCGGGCGCTGTGCTTCTCGGCCGAGAAATCGGACACCACGACGAAGAAGGAGCACGGCATCGACAATGCTTCCGAGCACTTCGGCTTGGCCGTACCGGAGGTCTATTCGGCCGAGCTTTCGGAATTCGTCTTCGCCGCCGGCGTGCAATTGCTGAAGGAGTTCCGGCCCGACGTGATGTACCTCACCACCACCGACTACGTGCAGCACAAATACGCGCCGGGCGTAAGCCAAGCGAACGCCTTCTACGAGATGTTCGACAAGTATCTCGCGCAGCTCGACGCGCTGGGCGCGGCGATCGTGGTGACGGCCGACCACGGCATGAAGCCGAAGCACCATGCCGACGGTTCCCCCAATGTCGTCTATGTGCAGGACTTGCTGGACGAGTGGCTGGGCAAGGACGCGGCCCGCGTCATCCTGCCGATCACCGACCCCTATGTCGTCCACCACGGCGCGCTGGGTTCCTTCGCCACCGCCTACCTGCCGAAAGGCGCCGACCGCGAGGCGGTGATGGCAAGGCTCCGTCAGGTGGAGGGCATCACGCTGGTGCTCGGTCGCGAGGAAGGCTGCGCCCGCTTCGAACTGCCGGAAGACCGCATGGGCGACATCATCCTGATCTCGGGCGAGAACAAGACGATCGGCACTTCCGAGCACCGGCACAACCTGGCCGCACTCAACGAGCCGCTGCGCTCGCATGGCGGGCTGACCGAGCAGACCGTGCCGTTCATCGTCAACCGGGTGATGAAGGACCTGCCGAACGAGCCGGCCTTGAGGAACTTCGACGCCTTCCACTACGCGGTGATGGCTGCGGCGCAGGTGGGGTGAGGATGTGCGTCCTTCGAGGCTCGCTTCGCTCGCACCTCAGGATGAGGGAGGTCGGCGCCTTGCCGCTGGCGGAGGCCAGCATCGCGGATGAGGAAGGTTTGCGCCCCTGCCACACGGCTCTGTCGGTCAGGAATAGGAACAAAGAGCGCCGTCGGTCCTCATCCTGAGGTGCGAGCCCGCAAGGCGCTGAAGTAAGAAAGAGAGAGCCGGGCGGGCGAGCCTCGAAGGACGCACGGCAGCACGAACGGAACAAAGATCATGACCAAACTCGACCCTTCGATCAAAGTCCGCCACGAGCCGATGCGCATCGCCGGCAAGAAGGTGGACGCCGAGACGGTGTTGGAAGTGCGCTATCCGTGGAACGACACGGTGATCGGCACCGTGCCGGCGGGCAATGCCGGACACGCACGCAAGGCTTTCGAGATCGCGGCGAACTATCAGCCGAAGCTGACCCGCTACGAGCGGCAGCGCATCCTGCTCAAGACCGCCGAACTGCTCAATGGCCGCAAGGAGGAACTGTCGGACCTGATCACGCTGGAGCTCGGCATCTCCAAGCAGGATTCGCTCTACGAGGTGGGCCGCGCCTTCGACGTCTTCACGCTGGCCGGCCAGATGGTCATCCATGACGACGGCGAAATTTTTTCCTGCGACCTGACCCCGCACGGCAAGCAGCGCAAGATCTTCACCATCCGCGAGCCGCTGAAGGCGATCTCGGCGATCACCCCGTTCAACCATCCGCTCAACATGGTCTCGCACAAGGTGGCGCCGGCCATCGCCACCAACAATTGCGTGGTGGTGAAGCCGACGGAACTGACGCCGATGACGGCGCTGATGCTGGCCGACGTGCTCTATGAGGCCGGCCTGCCGCCGGAGATGCTGTCGGTTGTCACCGGCTGGCCGGGCGACATCGGCGACGAGATGATCACCAACGAGAATATCGACCTCATCACCTTCACCGGCGGCGTGCCGGTCGGCAAGATGATCGCGCAGAAGGCCGGCTACAGGCGCCAGGTGCTGGAGCTCGGCGGCAACGATCCGCTGATCATTTTGAACGACCTCTCCGACGACGACCTGGCAAAAGCAGCCGACCTCGCGGTTGCGGGGGCTACCAAGAACTCCGGCCAGCGCTGCACGGCGGTCAAGCGCATCCTGGTGCAGGAGAAGGTCGCCGACCGGTTCGTCCCCATGGTGCTGGAGCGGGCGAAGGCGATCAAGTTCGGCGACCCGCGCGATCCGGCCACCCAGCTCGGCACCGTCGTGCACGAGAAGGCGGCCGCACTGTTCGAGAAGCGCGTCCTGATGGCGGCCGAGCAAGGCGCCGACATCCTCTACAATCCCGGCCGGCAGGGCGCGCTGCTGCCCCCCATCGTGGTCGACCGCGTGCCGCATCAATCCGAACTGGTGATGGAAGAGACCTTCGGCCCGATCGTGCCGATCGTACGCGCCCCCGACGACGACGACGCGCTGATTAAGCTCTCCAACTCCACCGCCTTCGGCCTTTCCTCGGGCGTCTGCACCAACGACTTCCGCCGCATGCAGAAATACATCGCCGGCCTTAAAGTGGGCACCGTCAACATCTGGGAAGTGCCCGGCTACCGCATCGAGATGAGCCCGTTCGGCGGCATCAAGGACAGCGGCAACGGCTACAAGGAAGGCGTCATCGAAGCGATGAAATCCTACACCAACGTCAAGACATTCTCGCTGCCATGGGTCAGTTGAAAGCCATACGCATCGCGATGTCCCGAGGGAGCCGCCACGGCTCCCTCGTTTGCGTTTTCACTTGAGGTTCCGGGAGGTTTTCATGGCGCGTCCGCAGCCGGTCATCGTCCACACCGAAGGCGAGTCCAACAGTTCCGCCGCGCGCGGCGTCTGGAACGCGAAGCAGGCAGATGCGGCGACAAGGGCGCTGCTCGACCGCGATGCCGCCGCCTTCCTGCACCAGAGCCTCTCCAGCCCCTGCGTGACCGCCATCACCAAGGCCGAGGGCATCTGGATCGAAGACACGGCCGGCCGCCGCTACATGGATTTCCATGGCAACAGCGTGCACCACATCGGCTACGGCCATCCGCGCCTGAAAGAGGCGATCCGCCGGCAGATGGACGACCTGCCGTTTTCGCCGCGCCGCTTCACCTGCGAGCCGGCGGTGGAACTGGCCGAGACGCTCGGAAAATTGGCGCCCGGCGACCTCGGCAAAGTGTTGTTCACCACCGGCGGCTCCGACGCCATCGAGGTGGCGCTGAAGGTGGCGCGCGCCGCCACCGGCCGCTTCAAGACGCTGTCCTTCTGGGATGCCTTCCACGGCGCCGGGTTCGGAGCGTCGAGCGTCGGCGGCGAGGCGACGTTCCGCTCCGGCATCGCCGGGCCGCTGCTGTCCGGCACCGAACATGTCGCGCCGTGGGCGCCGCACAACTGCCCCTACGGTACCAATTCGCTGGAAGAGTCGGCGCGGGCCTGCGCGAATATGATTTCCTACGTGCTCGGCCGCGAGGGCGATTTCGCCGCCGTCGTTGCCGAGCCGATGCGGGCGACGCCGCTGGTGCCGGCACCGGGCTTCTGGAAAGCGGTGCGCGAGGCCTGCGACCGCCACGGCACGCTGTTGATCTTCGACGAGATCCCGACCGGGCTCGGCAAGACCGGCAAGTTCTTCGCTTCCGAGCATGACGGCGTGACGCCCGACATCATCGTCATGGGCAAGGCGCTCGGCGGCGGCATATTGCCGATCGCGGCCGTCGTCGCGCGGCGCGACCTCGACGTGGCGGGCGACTACGCCATCGGCCACTACACGCATGAGAAGAACCCGGTGACGACGCGGGCCGCGCTGACCACCATCGCCATCGTGCGCGAGGAGGGACTGGCCGAGCGCGCCGCCGAGTTGGGAAACTGGGCAATGGACCGGATGCGGGACCTGATGGCGCGCTCGCCTTTCGTCGGCGATGTGCGGGGCAGGGGGCTGATGTTCGGCGTCGAGATCGTCGAGGATAAGGAAACCTTCAAGCCGAACCACGCGCTGGCCGAGCGCATCTACTACCGCTGCCTGGAGAAGGGTCTGTCGTTCAAGATCAGCGCCGGCAGCGTGCTGACGCTATCGCCGCCAATGGTGATTGCACGCGAGGATCTCGACCGGGCGCTGACCATCGTCGAGGACGCGGTGCTGGCGGGGTGAATTGAGCTTGCAATGGCTTTGATGAGTTTACCCCCACCCCTAACCCCTCCCCTCAAGGGGGAGGGGAAGCTGCCGCGGCCCAAGTTCCCCTCCCCCTTGCGGGGAGGGGTTAGGGGTGGGGGGTCAAACGCGCCGAATTTCGCCAAGACGCCTGTCGGCGGTTGCCTCTCATGAAAGCCGTCCGCACCGACGCCGAACTGGAATGCCCCGGTATTGACGCCGGGCTGCGGGCGCGGGGCGTCGACCTCGTCACCCTGCCGGACGGTATCCCGGAAGCCGAGCTCTGCCGGGCGGTCGCCGACGCCGATCTTCTGCTCATGTGCTACACGCCGGTCAGCGAAAGGGTGATCGCGGCGGCGCCGAAACTGAAAGGGATCGTCAAATACGGCGTCGGCATCGACGCCATCGACATTCCGGCGGCGATCCGGCGCGGCATTCCGGTCGTCAACGTGCCCGAATATGCCGAGGAGACGGTGGCGGAGGGCGCCTTCGCGCTGATGATCGCGCTTGCCAGACGCCTGCCGGAAATCGGCCGGGCGATGGAGCGGGACGGCTGGGTCTGGCCGGAACAGTGCTGGCTGGGGCGCGACATTGCGGGCTCGACGATCGGGCTGGTCGGCTGCGGCAAGATCGGCCGCTCGATGGCGCGCATGGCGGGGCAGGGGTTCCGCGCGAGGGTGCTGGCCTATAGCCCCCACAGCGATCCCGATGAGTTGCGGGCGATCGGCGTGGAGCCGGTGTCCGACCTCAAGGCGATGCTCGCCGCCAGCGATTTCATCTCGATCCATTGCGTGCTCAACGACGAAACGCGCGGCCTGATCGGCAAGGCCGAACTCGCCTGCCTGAAGCCGTCAGCCGTCCTCGTCAACGTCTCGCGCGGCGCCATCGTCGACGAGGCGGCGCTGGTCGAGGCGGTGGTCGCCGGCCGCGTCGGCGGCGTCGGGCTGGATGTCTATTCGGTGGAGCCGCTGAAGAAATCCGGCCATCCGATGAGCGCGCTGTTCGGCCGCGACAACGTCATCCTGTTTCCGCACCTCACCTTCTTCACGCACGAGGCGATGCAGCGGCTGGAGGAGGACACGCTGGCCCGCTGTTTCGAGATCCTCGACGGCCGCCCGGTGACGGTGCGCTCGCGCGACCCGCGCCTTACGGCGCAGACTGCAGGCGTCGTTTTCGGCTGAGCCGACGTTTTCACAGCGCCGCCCCGGAATGATCCGCCAACATCAATCTGTCATGCGCGTGCCATGGACCGGTGCCATCGTGCCTGCACAAATCGATAGGCGGACGGCCTTTGGCCGGCCGGAGGATACGGTCATCCGTTGAAGAGCGGCGTCATAAGCAAAACTTTCTCCTTCATAAAATAAATAGATTTTACTTATCGATGCCACCCCAACACATTAACCGCCGAGGATGGCCACCGGCCGCGCGAACAGTGCGGCTGACAACAATAAGAACCGCCTTCGGAACACTTTAAAGCGTCAAGCAAAGGAGAGATCATGAAAACGAAATTCGCCTTGGCCGCAATCCTGCTGGCGGCTACAGCCCTTCCGGCACTTGCCGACGAGGGGGTCGTCACCCTCTACAGTGCCGACGGCCTGCATGACGGCGACCCGAGCTGGTACGGGGACCAGTTCGCGGCCTTCACCGAGAAAACCGGCATCAAGATCCAGTTCGTAGAGGCCGGCTCCAGCGGCGTCGTCGACCGGCTGGCGAAGGAAAAGTCCAACACCCAGGCCGACGTGCTGGTGACGCTGCCGCCCTTCATGCAGAAGGCCGCCGCCGACGGTCTTCTGGCCGCCTATACGCCCGACGGCGCCGACAAGATCGACGCGCGCGACAAGGATGCCGACGGCCGCTACTACGCGATGGTCAACAACTATCCGAACTTCATCTACAACACCGAGGTGCTGAAGGAGGCTCCCGCCACCTACGAGGATCTTCTCGACCCGAAGTTCAAGCAGAAGCTGCAATATTCGACGCCCGGCCAGGCCGGCGACGGCACTGCGATGATGCTGCAGGCCTTCCATGCCTTCGGTTCGAAGGAAAAGGGCCTCGACTTCCTGAAGAAGTTGCAGGCTAACAATCTCGGCCCGTCGGCCTCGACCGGCAAGCTGACGGCGCTGGTCAACAAGGGCGAGCTCTACGTCGCCAACGGCGACATGCAGATGAACACGGCGCAGTCGACCGACAACCCGAACATCAAGATTTTCTTCCCCGCCGGGCCTGACGGCAAGAAGACGGCGTTCGCGCTGCCTTACTACATCGCCCTGGTCAATGGCGGGCCGAACACCGAGAACGGCAAGAAGCTGGTCGATTTCCTGCTGTCCGCCGACGCGCAGAAGGACATCAGCTCCGTCGCCAAGGGCTTTCCCGTCCGCACCGACGTCAAGCCGGACGACGACAATTTCAAGAACCTGAACGCCATGCTGGAGGGAGTAGAAATATGGTCGCCGGACTGGGCCAAGGTGCTGGACAGCCTCAAGGACGACGTGGCAGCCTACAATCAGGCGATCTCGGGCAACTGATGTCCCAGGTGACGGTCATGGAACGGACGCCGCACATCGCGAAGCCTTTCGTGGCGTCCGCCGCTCCCGCTGCATCGGACGGCAGCAGGATCGGCTTCGAGAACGTCTCGGTCACCTATGGCGCACTGACCGTGCTTCATTCGTTCACCCTGACCGTCAATCCGGGCGAGATCGTCGCCCTGATCGGCCCTTCCGGATCGGGCAAGACCACGGCCCTGCGCGCTGTCGCAGGGTTCGTGCGTCCCTCCGGCGGGCGCATCCTGATCGGCGACCGCGATGTCACCCATCTGGCGCCCTACGACCGCAAGATCGGCATGGTGGTGCAGAACTACGCACTGTTCCCGCACATGCGGGTCGAGGAAAACGTCGCCTTCGGCCTGCGCGCCCATGGCGCTGCAGAAGACGTCATCAGGAAGCGGGTGCCCGAATGCCTGGCCATGGTCGGCATGTCGACCTATGCCAAGCGCTATCCGCGCGAACTGTCCGGCGGCCAGCAGCAGCGCGTGGCGATTGCCAGGGCGCTGGCGCCGAAACCGCAGGTGCTGCTTCTCGACGAGCCGCTGTCGGCGCTCGACGCGCAGATCCGTCGTTCGATGCTGGATGAGCTGGCCAAGCTGCATCGCGACCTGCCGAACCTGACCGTGCTCTACGTCACCCATGACCAGAGCGAGGCGCTGACGCTGGCCAACCACATCGGCATCATGCGCGACGGCAAGCTCAAGGCCTTCGGCGGATCGCAATCGCTGTTCCGCCATCCGCCGAACCGCTTCGCCGCGGAATTCCTCGGCCGGGCCAACCTGCTTCCGGTTACCGACGTGCAGCCGCTCGACGAGCAGATGGCGAAGGTCCGCTTCGGCGACGTGACGCTGTCGGCGCGCAACCACCATGGGCTGGCCAGGGGAAGCGATTGCCTGGTCTGCGTCAGGCCGCACGATTTCCGGTTCTCGCGCGCATCGGAGCCGAATTCGATTTCGGGAACCGTGCTCAGCGTGCAGTGGCAGGGCGACGTGCACAACATCACCTTCGACGCCGGTGGTGAGACGGTTCGTATGACGTCGGCGCCGATGGCCAATCCGCCGCGCATCGGCGAGAGGATCGCGGTACATTTCGATGCCGCCGAAGTGACGCTGGTGCCGGAGGATGCGAGCCATGGCTGAGGCGGCGATCGCCGCCGCTCCCGCGCCGCGGCTCAGACTGGACAGCCTTTGGATCGCGCCGCCGCTGCTAATCCTGGCGGTGCTGTTCTTCTACCCGCTCGGCCTGATCGTGCGGGCCTCGTTCGGCGAGGATGCGCCGTCGCTCGCGACCTTCGAGCAGGTTCTGATGTCGAGCCGGTTCCTCGACGGCCTCTACCACACCATCGTCATTGCCGTCAGCGCGACGGCGGGCTGCCTCGTACTGGGTTTTATTCTTTCGCTGATCATCGCCTTCGTGCCGTTTCCCGGCGCCAAGATGGCTGGCCGGCTGATCGATACGGTGATCGCGCTGCCGACATTCCTCGTCACGCTCGCCTTCACCTTCATCTACGGCTCGGCCGGCCTGCTCAACGAAACGCTGATGCACGTCTTCAGCCTCGACCTGCCGCCGATCGACTTCCTCTATTCGCAATGGGGCGTGATCCTGGCGGAGATGACCGTCTACACACCCTTCATCATGCGCCCGCTGCTGGCCACCTTCTCGACCATCGACCAGGCGCAGATCGAGGTGGCTTCGAGCCTGGGAGCCAGGCCGCTGCGCATCGTGCGGCAGATCATCCTGCCGGCATCGCTGCCGGCGCTGGTGGCGGGCGGGAGCCTGTGCCTGCTGCTTACCGTCAACGAATTCGGCATCGTGCTGTTCATCGGCGCCAAGGACGTCATCACTTTGCCGCTGCTGATCTATTCCAAGGCGATCCAGGAATTCGATTACACGACCGCCTGCGTCATCGCCGTGGTCAACGTCGTCCTCTCGCTCGGCCTCTACTCGCTCTACCGGCTGGCGATCGCACATTTCGGAGGCCGTCGTGCTGGTCTGGTCTAAACCCTGGCGCATCGCTACCTGGGCGGTCGCGGTGCCGCTGTTCCTGATTATCTACGGGTTGCCGATCGGCGTGATCGTGCTCGCCTCCTTCAGCGGCCAGTGGAACGACATCCTGCCTTCCAACATGACGCTCACCCACTACGCCAAGGCGTTCCGCACCGATTCCTTCGATGCGCTGAAGGCGAGCCTCTTGACCGGCGTGATCGCCAGCGGCGCGGCGCTGGTGTGCGGCACCTGGGCAGCACTTGCGTTGCGCAACTTCAAGGCCATGCCGAAGCGGGTGCTCGACCTTTTGTTCTTCATTCCCAGCGCCGTGCCGTCGGTCTCGGTCGGTCTTGCCCTGCTGGTCGCTTTCAGCCAGCCGCCCTTCCTGCTCAACGGCACCACCTGGATCGTGCTGATCGCGCATTTCGTGCTGATCTCGGCCTTCACCTACGGCAACGTCACGGCCGGGCTGGCGCGGATTCCGATCGATTGCGAGCAGGTGGCCGAGAGCCTCGGCGCACGGCCCTTCTACCGGCTGCGCCGGGTGACGCTGCCGCTGCTCCTGCCCTATCTGGTCGCCGCCTTCAGTCTGTCCTTCGCGCTCTCGATGGGTGAACTCGGGGCAACGGTGATGATCTACCCGCCGGGCTGGGTGACGCTGCCCGTCCGCATCTTCGCGCTCTCCGACCGCGGCGCGATCTTCGACGCGGCGACGATGGCCACCATCCTCGGCGTCGGAACGCTGATCGTGCTGGCCATCCTGTCGAAGGTCTCCAACAGGGCCGCGGTGCGCTGACGAAACGAGCCGCCGTGCCGCGTGTCATGATCGGCCGCTTGTAGGGATTTTCAGCCGACCTCGATCGCGACAACGGCCACGCAATCGCCGGCCTTGACCAGACCGGGAAAATGCCGCGCCGCCAGCAGCCCGTCCATGCGCGAGCGGATATCTTGCGGCGCGAGACCAGTGCGGCCCGTGCCGTGGATGCGCGCGATGACGGCGCCCTTCTTCACCGGTTCGCCGAGATCGACCATGGTCTCGATCATGCCGTCCTCCTCGGCGAAGGAGAAGCAGTCGCCGCCCGGCATGTCGAGCCAGCAGGTTCGAGTCCTCTCATCCACACCATCTACGATGCCGGCGTGGCGCAGCACATTCAGGATGCCGCGCCGGGCGATGCGCACCGTCTCGGCGCGAGACGTGCCGCCGCCGCCGAGTTCGGTGGTGACGAAGACCTTGCCCATCTCCTCGGCGGCGGTGTCGTACATGCCGACCGCGTCGATCTCCAGCATCCTGACCGAATAGGGCGCCGAGAACGCCTCCACCGCCGCGAACGCTTTCGCCTCCTGATCCTTGTCGGGGAGAATGTGCGCCGCGCAGAACGGCACGAAATCGAGCGTGCGGCCGCCCGAATGAAAGTCGAATACGATATCGGCGCGGGGCAGCAGCTCCCGCTGGAAATAGTCGGCGATCTTCTCCGTCACCGTGCCGTCAGGCCGGCCCGGAAAGGCCCGGTTCATGTTGCCCTTGTCGATCGGCGAGGTGCGCGTGCCGGCGCGGAAGGCCGGATAGTTCATCGCCGGCACGATGATGACGGTGCCGGAAACATGTTTTGGCTCCAGCGTGCGGGCGAGTTCGTAGAGCGCCAGCGGCCCTTCGTACTCGTCGCCGTGGTTGGCGCCGGTCAGCAGGGCGGTCTGCCCCTTGCCGTTTTTGATGACGCAGATCGGGATCATCACCGAACCCCAGGCGGAATCGTCGCGGCTGTAGGGCAGGCGCAGGAAGCCGTGCTGCACGCCGTCGCGGTCGAAATCGACGGTGGGGGAGATGGGAGAGGGTCTCGGCATGGCAGGCTAGTCCTTCACCACCAGCTTGCGCGGCACGTTGGCCAGGCATTCCACGCCGGTCTCGGTGATGAGGATCGACTCGGTGATCTCCAGCCCCATCGTCTCCAGCCACAGGCCTGTCATGAAATGGAAGGTCATGCCGGGCTTCAGCTCGGTGCGGTCGCCGGGGCGCAGGCTCATGGTGCGCTCGCCCCAGTCCGGCGGATAGGAAATGCCGATCGGGTAGCCGGTGCGGTTGTCCTTGACGATGCCGTACTTCTTCAGCACCGCGAAGAAGGCGTTGGCGATGTCCTCGCAGGTGTTGCCGGGCTTGGCCGCGGCCAGCCCTGCCTCCATGCCCTCCAGCGTCGCCTTCTCGGCATCGAGGAACGCTTGCGTCGGCTTGCCGAGGAAGACCGTGCGCGACAGCGGGCAGTGATAGCGATTGTAGCAGCCGGCGATCTCGAAGAAGGTGCCTTCGCCGGCCTTCATCGGCCTGTCGTCCCAAGTCAGGTGCGGCGCCGAGGCATCCACCCCGGACGGCAGCAGCGGCACGATGGCCGGATAATCGCCGCCTATCCCGTCGACGCCGCGCGTGCCGGCATCGTAGATCTCGGCGACGAGGTCGCACTTCCTCATGCCGACCTCTATCTTGTCGACGATGCGGGCATGCATGGCCTCGACGATGCGCGCGGCCTTGCGCATGTAGTCGATCTCGGTCGGGCTCTTCACCGCGCGCTGCCAGTTGACCAGCGCGGTGGCGTCGACGAAGCGCGCGTTGGGCAGGTACTGCTGCAGCGACGCGAACGCCTTGGCCGAGAACCAGTAATTGTCCATCTCGACGCCGATGCGTTTGTCGCCAAGCCCGCGCTCGGTCAGCACGGTGGAGAGAAAATCCATCGGATGGCGCTCGGTCGACTGCACGTAGTGGTCTGCGTAGCCGACGATGTTGTCGTGGGCGAGATAGGCGGTGCGCTTGGCGCCGTTGGCGTCCTGCCCGCGCCCGTACCAGATCGGCTCGCCGTCCGGCGGCACGATGACGGCCTGGTGCACGTAGAACGACCACCCATCATAGCCGGTCAGCCACGCCATGTTCGACGGATCGGAACAGACCAGCACGTCGACGCCTTTGGCCTCCATGGCCCGCCGGGTCTTGGCGAGGCGCTCCGCATATTCCTCGCGCGTGAATTTCAGATTGGGTTGCATGTCGCAGTCTTTTCCTCGTTGTCCGGGCTCCCCGCCCGTTGTCAGCTTTCGAAAACAGCCCCCGCGCCGGCTGCCTTCGCGCGGTCGCGCGCCAGTGCGGCGATGGCGGTGTCCTGCACGCCGGTGCCGGTGAGATCGGCGACGGTGATGTCGGAGGCGTCGCGCCGGCCGTGTCGCTTGCCGGCAATGACGGCGCCGAGTTCGGCGACGTCTGCATCGGCGGAGATCAGGCCTGCGTCGATGGCGTGGTGCAGTTCGCCGAGCCGCCGTGTCTGTTTTGCGCTGTCGGCGACATAGAGGTCGGCCAGCTTGAGGATCGCCGGCGCGATCTCGTTCTTGTGCTCGGCGTCGGAGCCCATGGCGGTGATGTGCTGGCCGGCGGTGACGAAGCCGGCATGGATCAGCGGCTCGGTCGAGGGCGTGGTCGTCACGATGATGTCCGCGCCCGTGACGGCCCTGGCGGCGTCGGTCTCGGCGCGCACCGCGATGCCCAGCTTTTCGCGCAGCTCCGCCGCCGTCCGCTCGGCCTTGAGCCGATCGCGCGCCCAGATGCACGCGCCTTCTATCGGCCGCACCAGCTTCAGGGCCTCCAGTTGAAGACGCGCCTGCATGCCGGCGCCGAAGATCGTCGCGACTGTCGCGTCCGGCCGCGCTAGATGTTTCGCGGCGACCGCGCCGGCGGCTGCTGTGCGCACGTCCGTCAGGTAGCCGTTGTCGAGCAGTAGCGCCTCGACCAGCCCGGTTTTCGCCGAAAGCAGCACCATCATGCCGTTGGTCGAGGGCAGGCCGATCTTGGGATTGTCGAAGAAGCCGGGGCTGATCTTGATGGCGAAGCCGTCGATGCCGGGCACATAGGCCGTCTTCACATCCACTTCGCCATTGTGCTCGGGAATGTCGAGCCTGAGGATCGGCGGCATGGCGACCGGCAGGGTCGCCAGCGCCCGGAAGGCGTTTTCGACGCAGGCGACGGCGTCGAGGTCGAGCCTGACGATCTTGCGCAGGTCCGCTTCCGTGAGGATGGTCATGCGCGTCATGCCGCGCGCTCCCGTGCGTCGCGCCACGTGCCGCAGACGATGGCGCGATGCAGGTCCATGGCGATGTTGCGGCCCGACAGCACCGCCACCGTCGGGCCTTTCGGCCTGACCTTGCCGGCCAGCAGCGCGGCGATCCCGACCGCGCCGGCGCCCTCGGCGATTTCTTGCTCCTGTTCGTAAGCGTGGCGGACGCCGGCGGCGATCTCGTCTTCGCTGAGAAGCACGAGGTCATCCAGCAGGTCGCGGCACATGGCGAAGGTCAGTCGATTGTCGAGGCCGATGCCGCCGCCGAGCGAATCCGCCAACGTCTCCCTCTCCTCAACCTCGATCGGCCGGCCGGCGTCGAGACTGGCCTTCATCGCAGCTCCCCGCGCCATCGAGACACCGATGACGCGGACATTCGGGCGCAGCGTCTTCACCGCCATGGCGACGCCAGCAGCAAGCCCGCCGCCGGAAACCTGGATCAGCAGGGTTTCAACGTCCGGCGTCTGTTCGACGATCTCGGCGCCCAGCGTTCCCTGTCCGGCGACGGTCGCGGGATGGTCGAAGGGCGGGATCATCGAAAACCCGTCTTCCGCGACAAGCCGCTCGGCCTCGACCTGTGCTTCGTCCTGGCTCGCCCCCACGATGCGCGCTTCGGCGCCCAGCCGGCGGATTTCCGCCAGCTTGTTTTCCGGCACCAGTTTCGACATGCAGATGACGGCGGGAATGCCGCGCCGCTTGGCCGCCAGCGACAGCGCCCTGCCGTGATTGCCGGTGGAGGCGGCGGTGACGCCGCGCGTGCCGGTCGACAGCAGCGCGACCGCGTTCGAGGCGCCGCGCAGCTTGAAGGAGCCGGTCGTTTGCCGATGCTCCAGCTTGAGCCGGACCGGCACGCTGAATTTTTCGCTGAGCGAAGGCGAGTCGACCGTCGGGGTCACGACGATGTCGGCGGCGATGCGCGCCCGCGCGGCCTCGATGTCGGCAAGGGTGACGAATGCCGTGCCCATGGGATCACGCGAGCCCAAGCGGCAGCGTCATCAGCCGGCCCCATTCGGGATGGGCGGTGTCGTCGCCGCACAGCCTGAGGCAATTCCAGGCGCTCGCCTGGTTGGAGGTGACGACCGGCCGGCCGATGACGCGTTCGATGTCGGCTGCCACAAGCGTGGAACGCAGCGCGGTGCAGGAGATGAACAGCGCTTCCGCCTCCGGATGGGTCGCCTCGCGGGCGAGATCGACAAGTGCTGCCGGCCGGATGCGGGCCATCTCGCGGTCATCCTCGAAGCCGAGGCAGGTGAAGGAGGCGATGTCGAAGCCGTGGCCGGCGAAATAGGCTGCCATCGGCCGGCTGGTTTCCACCGTGTAGGGCGTCAGGATGGAAATACGCTTTGCCCCCAAGGCGCGCAGGCCGCGTATCGCGGCCATCGGCGGCGTCACCACCGGAACAGCCGGCTTGGCCGCCTGGATCGCGGCTTCGATCTCGGCATCGCCGATTACCACCGAGGCCGAGGTGCAGGAATAGCAGATCGCGTCGAGCGGCTCGCCGGGCAGGATCAGCGCGGCTCCTGCCGTCAGAGCCGGCTGCATTTTCCTCAGGTTTTCCGGCGTGGTCGGATTAGCGTAGGGGATGCGGGCGCCATAGACCCCGATGGTTTCGCTCGCGACCATGCGGCGGAAGTCCACCTCGCTGGTGTGGTCGGTGGCCAGGATGACGAGGCCGACGCGTTTTTTCAGCGGACGCGGATCGAGCGGTGGACGCTCGGCGTGGAGATGGATGTCGGACATTGCTTTACCGCTCGATCCTTCCGTAACGGCGTTCCAGCCAACGCAGCAGGATGACCGAGAACAGGCTGATGATGAGGAAGAAGACGCCGACCAGCGTCATCGGCTCGACATACCGGTAGTAGGAGTTGGCGACCAGTTTCGCCTGGTTCATCAGTTCCAGCACGGTGATGGCCGAAAGCAGCGGCGTTTCCTTGAACATGGCGACGAAATAGTTGGCGAGCGCCGGTATCATCGGCGGGATGGCCTGCGGCAGGATGATGTGCGTCCAGGTCTGCCGGGCGCTGAGGTTGCAGGCCTTGGCCGCCTCCCACTGACCGCGCGGCACGTTGTCGATGCCGGCGCGATAGACCTCTGCCGCGTAGGTGCCGTAGTGCAGGCCAAGTCCTATGACGCCGGCCACCAGCGGCGGCAGAAGGATGCCGATGTCGGGCAGGACGTAGAAGATGAAGTAGAGTTGCACGAGCAGTGGCGTGCCGCGGATGAATTCGGCGAAAAAGCCCACCGGCCCCGAGACGAGCCGGTTGGGCGAGCGGCGCAACAGCGCGATCGCAAGGCCGACGACGGCGGCGAGCACCGAGCCGAGCAAGGTGGCGAGGATGGTGATCTTGACGCCCTGGATCAGGGTCGGAAGGATCTGCCAGACGAAGTCCCAATCCCATTCCATCGCCGCCCCCTCAGGTCCTGACGCCGTCGAGGCCGCGCGCCATGCGCCGCTCCAGCGTGCGCACGCCCCACGAGATCGCCGACGCCATCGCGAAGTAGAGGATGAGGATGGTGGCGAAGGGCAGCATGGTGTTGCCGGTCTGCGAGCGCACGATGTTGGCCTGGAAGGTCATGTCGGCCAGCGAGATCAGCGAGACGACGGAGGTCGCCTTGAGCAGTTCGATGGCGTTGTTGCCGAAGGTCGGCAGCATCAACAACAGTGCTTGCGGCAGGATGACGTGGCGCATGCCCTGCCAGCGGCCGAGGTTGAGCGCCACGCAGGCTTCGTATTGCTCCTTGCCGATCGACTGCACCGCGCCGCGCACCACTTCGGCACCATAGGCGCCGACGTTAAGCCCCAGCCCGAGCACGCCGGCCTGCAGCGGCGTCAGCTCGAAGCCGGCCAGCGGCAGCACGAAATAGACCCAGAAAAGCTGGACAAAGATCGAGGTGCCGCGGAAGAATTCGATATAGGCCGTTGCCAGCGCGCGCACAGCGAAGAAACGCGACAGGCGTCCCAGCCCGGCGACGAAGGCCATGATCAGCGCCAGCACCGAGCCCATCAGCGTGAGTTCCACGGTGACGAGCGCGCCTTGCAGGATCAGGTAGAGATAGCCGGACCAGTCGGTCATGGGATTTCCGGTTGCGGTGGAGGATTCTTCCTTCTCCCCGTTCACGGGGAGAAGGTGTCACGAAGTGACGGATGAGGGGCAGAGCCGACTTCGGAAAGCTTGCGCCGCCCCCCATCTGTCTGCCGGCCCAGCCCTTCGCTACGGCTCCGGGCGTTCGTTGCTCGAAAAGCCCATTCAGGGACTTTCGTCCACTTCGTGGATCGTTCCTCACCCCCGTAAACAGGGGAGAAGGAAGAGGGCGCTTATTTCGCCGAGCAGAGCTTTTCGGTGGTCGTCGACATCGCCGCCGCCGCCGAGAAGCCATAGGGCTCGATGATCTTGGCGAAGTCGCCGGATTCCTTCATCTTCGCCAGCTCGACGTTGAAGGCGTCGCGCAGCGCCGTGTCCTTCTTGTTGAAGGCGGCGCCGTCGCAATAGACGGGGGCGCCCTGCACCGGCGCGATGACCTCTAGGTTCGGGTCGTTGGCCTTCTTCATCAGGTCGTTGATCGAGAGCACCGGCAGCGAATAGGCGTCGATGCGTCCGTCCTGCACCATCTTCAGGCCGCTCTGGCCGTCGGGCACGACGATGACGCGGTCGCGCGGCACGCCGGCGTTGAGCGCCAGCTTCTCCTCGGTGCCGCCGCCGGGCGCGCCGATGGTCGCCGACGTGTCCTTGGCGACGTCCTCGTAGCTCTTGAAGCCCTTCGGATTGCCCTTCTTGACCAGCATGGCCTCGGCATCGCACAGCACCGGCTCCGAATAGGCGACCGCCGCGCAGCGCTCCGGCTTCATGAACAGGCCGGCGGTGACGACGTCGAAGCGGCCCGCCTGCAGGCCGGGGATCATCGCGCCGTATTCGGAGATCGACGCCACGACGTCGGCGACGCCGAGCCGCTTGAAAACCTCACGGGCGACGTCGGGCGCGGCGCCCGACACCTTGCCGTCGGCGGCGACGGCCGTATAGGGCGGCTCGTTGGCGATGGCGAGCCGCGCGAAACCCTGTTCCTTCAGTTGTTCCAGCTTGCTGTCGTCTGCCGATCCCGGCGTGGTGGCGGCGAGCGTCGCTGCCACGGCGAGGCCGGCGACGCCGGCCCATGTTGCAAATCTTTTCATCGTTCCCAGCTCCATTGGTCTTCTTGGTTTGTTTGGGCGGCACATGCGCCCGGCAAAGCGGTCAGACCCGGTGTCCGGCCGCGATGATCTTCTTCAGGAAGGCCTGCGTGCGTTCCTGCTTGGGATGACGGAAAATCTCGTCGGGTTTGCCTTCCTCGACGATCCGGCCGCGATCGAAGAACAGCACCCGGTCGGCGAAATCGTGCGCGAAGCCCATCTCATGCGTCACCAGCAGCATGGTCATGTCCGTCTCGGCGGCGAGCTTGCGCATGACGTTGAGCACTTCCTCGACCAGTTCGGGGTCGAGCGCGGAGGTGACCTCGTCGAACAGCATGATCTTGGGCGACAGCGCCAGCGCGCGGGCGATCGCCACGCGCTGCTTCTGCCCGCCGGAAAGCTGCGCCGGCATGTTCTTCGCCTTGTCCGCCATGCCCACCATGTCGAGCAGTTCCATCGCCCGCTTCTCGGCGGCGGCGCGCGGCGTGCCCTTGGTCAGCATCGGTGCCAGCGTGACGTTGTCGAGCACGCATTTGTGCGGAAACAGGTTGAAGAGCTGGAAGACCATGCCGATCTTCTGCCGCATCCGCGTCAGGTGCCGCTCGTCCGCCGGCAGGAGCTGGCCGTTGCGCTCCATATGGTAGAGGTGCTCGCCGTCGATCTGGATGTGGCCGCCGTCGATGCGCTCCAGTGTCATCAGGATGCGCAGGATCGTCGTCTTGCCCGAGCCGGAGGGGCCGATGAGCGCCAGCTTCTCGCCGGGCATGACCTGCATCGACAGGCCGTCCAGCACCTTGAAGGCGCCGAAACTCTTGGCGATGGAATCGATCTTGATGATGGGCGCGGACAATGCGTTCCCCCGTCCTGGAGAAGCTTTGTCCCTAACGATGGGGAAGGTCAGAAATCATGTCAATTGAGAAAATAAAATCATGACAATTTTTCTGATTCCGCACAATTTTGCGGCTGCAAGCGCCTAGATCGCGAGCAGAAGATGCTCCGGATCGCCGAGCAGGAGCTTCGTCACCACGCCGAGACCTGCCTGCAATTCGCCCTCCGTCGTCGAGCCGAGCGAGATGCGCACTGCGGGCTTCCAGGGCGTCTCGGCGATGCGGAATGAAGCGCCGGGGGCGATCGCCACGCCGCGCAGCCGGGCCTGGGCGACGAAGGCTTCCTCGGAGCGGTCGTCCGGCAGTCGCAGCCAGATGTGCAGGGCGTCCCGGCAGGTGCGATAGGCGACGCCCTGCAAGGCTTCGCCGGCGATTTCATGCCTGCGGCGCAAGGCGTCGCGCTGCCAGCGCACCAGGTCCATCGCCGTGCCGTCGGTCACCCATTTGGTGGCGATCTCGGCCACCATGGGCGTCGCCATCCAGTTGGAAACCAGGTGCCGGTTGGCGACCGCGGCGGCGTAGCGGTCGGGCGCGACGAGATAGCCGACGCGCAGGCCGGGCACGGTGATCTTGGAAAATGAGGTGACGTAGAGCGTGCGTTCTGGCGCGAAATAGGCGAGCGGCGGCGCGCGATCCTCAACCAGTGGGCCGAGCACGTCGTTCTCGATGATGGCGATGTCGTGCCGCCGCGCCACTTCCGCCAGCTGCGCGCGCCGCACCGAGCCCATCAGCGTCGCCGTCGGGTTGATGACCGACGGCTGCACGAAGACCGCGCGGATGTCGGCCAGCCGGCAGGCTTCGTCCAGTGCTTCCGGGATCAGCCCGTCGTCGTCGATCGGCAGGCCTTCGAGG
Source organism: Mesorhizobium sp. 8 (assembly GCF_006351905.1). Classification (NCBI taxonomy): domain Bacteria; kingdom Pseudomonadati; phylum Pseudomonadota; class Alphaproteobacteria; order Hyphomicrobiales; family Phyllobacteriaceae; genus Mesorhizobium; species Mesorhizobium sp. 8. Next base: position 1,700,712 of record NZ_CP040914.1, on the reverse strand, counting down.
TGGAAACCGAGATAGCGCGCCAGCGGCACCAGCGTGTGGTGGCCGATGGCCTCGGTGGCGACTGTGGAGCCAGGCGGTGCCACGCTCATCAGCGCCACCGTCATGCCGGCTGTGGCGCCGTTGGTCAGCGTGACATTCTGCGGCGAGGCTTCCAGCCCGCAGGCCACCAGCCATTCCGTCGCCACGGCGCGGTGGCGCGGGAACACCATATTCGGCCGGAAGGACAGCGCCGAGCTTGCCGGCAGCGCCTCCGCCAGCCAGGCCAGCGCCTGTTTCAGCCGCTCGTGGTGCATCGTCTCGCAGGCCGGCTTCAGGATCGACAGGTCGATCACCTCGCCCGGCCGTTCGGGCAGGTAGGGCGGCTCCGGCTCGCGGCGCTGCGTCTGCACGAAGGAACCGCGGCCGATCTCGCCCGACACCAGGCCGCGCCGGATCAGTTCCTCATAGGCGCGCGACACCGTCTGCACCGACAGTTTCAGCGCATCCGCCAGCGCCCGGTGCGTCGGCAGCCGGGCACCATTCGCCAGCCTGCCGTCGTGGATGGCGCGGGCGAACTGGTCGGCCAGCGAGAGGTAGGCGGGACGGCGGATGAGCGCCGGATCTGGCTGCCATAATGTCATGACTTATTAGAGATCGAAATCAGTGCAATTGACAATCGAAATCATGCGCCCTCATGGTGCTGGCGCACCGAAAAGCGACGCCCATGACCGCACCGAAACTCGACGCCATCGACCTCAAAATCCTCGACGCCATCCAGCGCGACGGCCGCATCACCAAGCTGAAGCTTGCCGAGACGGTCGGGCTGTCGCCGACGCCATGCTGGATGCGGCTCGCCCGGCTGGAGAAGGCGGGCATCATCTCGGGCTATCACGGCAAGGTGGCGGTGCGCCTGCTGGCGCCGGTCGCGACCGTGTTGATGGAGGTGACGCTGGCCAACCACCGGCAGGCGGATTTCGACCGCTTCGAGCGGGTGGTGCGCGAGACGCCCGAGATCGTCGCCTGCTGGTCGGTCGGCGGGGGTGTCGACTATCTGCTCAAGGTGATGGCGCGCGACATCGACGCTTACCAGCGGCTCGTCGATTCGTTGCTGGAGCGCGAGATCGGCATCGACCGCTACTTCACCTACATCGTCACCAAGACGGTGAAGGAGGAGGCGGTGCTGCCGGTGGCGGAACTGGTCGGCGATCGGCCTTGAGGCGCGACGGAGAAATCGTTCTGGCTTCGACCCGCCTGTAGAGAATCTCTCTATTGGTGGAGGCTCGAATAGGCTCTTTCTCGATTTACGGCGACTAGGATTGTGGCGGATCAGGAGCCACGCCATGTCCGCCCACGCCCATTTCGCCCGCTCGTTGCGCCACGACGCGCTCGACCGGCTTGCCGACCGCCGGCTTTATCGCGAACTCGCCTATGTCGACGGGCACTGGACCGCAGGTGCTTCCGCCGGCTCTTTCGAAGTCACCGATCCAGCCTCCGGCACGACCGTCGCCTTCGTCGCTTCGCTCGATGCCGGCCAGACCGGCAAGGCAATCGACGCGGGGTCACGAGCCTTTCCGGCCTGGAAGGCGCTGCGGCCACAGGAACGCTCGAAAATGCTGCGCAACTGGTTCGATCTCATCGTCGCGGCAAAGGAAGACCTCGCGTTGCTGATGACGCTGGAGCAGGGAAAACCGCTCGCCGAATCGCGTGGCGAGATCGACTACGCCGCCTCCTTCGTCGAGTGGTACGCGGAAGAGGCCAAGCGGGTGAACGCCGAGGGCGTCACCAGCCATCTGCCCGGCGCGGAAATGATCGTGCGGCGCGAGCCGCTCGGTGTCGTCGGCGTCGTCACGCCGTGGAATTTTCCGTCGGCCATGCTGACGCGCAAGGCGGCCGCAGCACTTGCCGCCGGCTGCACCATTGTCGCGCATCCTTCTTCCGAGACGCCGCTTTCGGCGCTGGCGCTGGCCGAACTCGGCGAGCGGGCCGGGCTGCCGGCAGGCGTCTTCAATATCGTCACCGGGGACGCCGCCACCATTGTCGGGCGCCTATGCGAGGACACCCGCGTGCGCGCCATGAGCTTTACCGGCTCGACCGAAATCGGCCGAATGATCGCGCAAAAATGCGCGCCGACGATGAAGCGCCTCGTCATGGAACTGGGTGGCCATGCGCCGCTGGTCGTCTTCGACGACGCCGATCTCGACAGGGCGGTTAGGATCGCCGTCGACGCCAAGTTCGCGACCTCAGGGCAGGATTGCCTCGCCGCCAACCGCATCTATGTGCAGCGCGGTGTCTATGCCGCTTTCTGTGCCGCCTATGCCGCCCGCATCGAGGCGCTGAAGGTCGGTAACGGTTTGATGGAAGGCACGGAGATCGGCCCGCTGATGCACGAGCGCGCCGTGAAAAAAGTCGAGGAGCAGGTCGCCGATGCGCAGGCGCGCGGTGCGCGGCTGCTTGCCGGTGGCAAGCGGCAGGCGCCCGGCTCGCTGTTCTACCTGCCCACGCTGCTGGCCGACGTGCCGGACGATGCGCTCATCATGCATGAGGAAACCTTCGGGCCGGTCGCCGCGGTCGCGCCTTTCGACAGTGAGGACGAGGTCATTGCCCGCGCCAACGATACCGAATACGGGCTGGTCGCCTATGTCGTCACCGGGAACGGCGCGCGCCAGCGGCGTTTGGCGAATGCGCTGGAATACGGCATGGTGGCCGTCAACCGGGTGAAGATCACCGGCGCGCCGATCCCCTTCGGCGGCGTCAAGCAGTCGGGTCTCGGCCGCGAGGGCTCGCGCCACGGCTTAGAGGCCTTCACCGACCTCAAATATGTGTGCCTCGACCTGGCGTGAGCCGGGCGGCGAAAAAAAGGAGAAAACGATGCTCGAACAATCCAACGAACTCGCCGCCTGGGATCGCGACCACTTCTTCCACCCCTCGACCCATATGGGCATGCATGCGCGCGGCGAGATGCCGAACCGGGTCATGGCAGGCGGCGAGGGCGCGACCATCTGGGACACGAACGGCAAGAAGAGCCTCGACGCCTTCGCCGGCCTCTATTGCGTCAATGTCGGCTACGGTCGCCAGAAGATCGCCGACGCCATTGCCGAACAGGCCAGGAACCTCGCCTACTATCACGCCTATGTCGGCCACGGCACGGAAGCGTCGATCCGGTTGTCGAAGATGATCATCGACCGGGCGCCGAAGGGCATGTCCAGGGTCTATTACGGCCTGTCCGGCTCTGACGCCAATGAGACCAACATCAAGCTGATCTGGTACTACAACAACGTGCTTGGCCGCCCCGAGAAGAAGAAGATCATCTCGCGCTGGCGCGGCTATCACGGCTCCGGCGTCATGACCGGCTCGCTGACCGGACTGGCCGGCTTCCACAACGCCTTCGACCTGCCGCGCGCGCCGATCCTGCACACGGAAGCGCCCTATTACTACCGCCGCGAGGACCGCTCGCTGTCGGAGGAGCAGTTTGCGCTGTTCTGCGCCGACCAGCTCGAAAAGCTGATCGTCGCGCAGGGGCCGGAAACCATCGCCGCCTTCATCGGCGAGCCGGTGCTGGGCACCGGCGGCATCGTGCCGCCGCCGAAGGGCTACTGGCAGAAAATCCAGGCGGTGCTGAAGAAATACGACATCCTGCTCGTTGCCGACGAGGTGGTGACCGGATTCGGCCGGCTGGGCTCCATGTTCGGCTCCGACCACTACGGCATCCAGCCGGACCTCATCACCATCGCCAAGGGGCTGACCTCTGCCTATGCGCCCCTGTCGGGCGTCATCGTCGGCGACAAGGTGTGGAAGGTGCTGGTCGAGGGTTCCGACAAGCTCGGCCCCATCGGCCATGGCTGGACCTATTCGGCACATCCGATCTGTGCGGCGGCCGGTGTCGCCAATCTCGAACTGATCGATGAGCTGGACCTTGTGAAGAACGCCGGCGAAACCGGCGCCTATTTCCGCAAGGGCCTGACTGACGCGGTCGCAGGGCATAAAAATGTCGGCGACGTGCGCGGCGAGGGCATGCTGGCGGCGGTGGAGTTCGTCGAGGACAAGGACGACCGCAAGTTCTTCGACGCCGCAAAGAAGATCGGCCCGCAGGTGGCGGCGGCCTTGGCAGAACGCGGCGTTATCGGCCGCGCCATGCCGCAGGGCGACATCCTCGGCTTCGCCCCGCCGCTCTGCCTGACGCGCGAGGAAGCGGATACGGTCGTTGCCAAGACTGCCGAGGCGGTGAAGGCCGTGCTCGGCTGAACCGAGGTTCAGGCGTCTTCCGAAACGGGACCGGGCAATTCCGCCGCCTTCCGGCGGCGGACGGATGTTCGCTCTTCGATGCGCGATGGAACTGGAATGGCGTTTGTCCGTTCCGCTCCATTCCGCTGCAAGGAGACGGATATGGCCCCGCGCCCGGCCTGGAAGGGTTATCTCAAACTGTCGCTGGTTACCTGTGCGGTGGAACTGACCAATGTGGTCACCCATGCCGAGAAGGTTTCCTTCCACGTCATCAACCGCAGAACCGGGAACCGCGTGAAGCGCATCTATGTCGATGCCGAAACCGGCAAGCCGGTGGAGGACGAGGACGAGATCAAGGGCTACGAGGTCGAGAACGGCGACTACGTCCACATCGAGGACGACGAGATCGAGGCCGTGCAGGTCGAATCCTCCAACATGCTCGCCCTCGACGGCTTCGTCGACAAGGCTTCGATCCAGCAGATTTATCTCGACACACCCTATTATCTGTCGCCGGCCGACAAGGTGTCCGAGGATGCCTTCGCCGTCATCCGCGAGGCGATGGCGGCGAAGAAGAAGGCGGGGCTTGCCCGCATCGTGCTCTATCGCCGTGAACGCCCCGTGGTCATCGAGCCGCTCGGCAAGGGCATGGTGCTGACCACGCTGCGCTACGACAGCACGGTGCGCCAGCCCGATACGGTGTTCGACGAGATCAAGGCGGTCAAGATCGACAAGGAGATGATCGAGCTTGCCCAGCATATCATCGACAAGAAGGCGACGAAATTCGATCCGTCCGGGTTCGACGACAAATACGAGGAAGCGCTGATCGAACTGATCCGCGCCAAGAAGGCCGGCCGCAAGGCGCCCAAGGCCAAGGCGGCAAGCAAACCGTCCAACGTGGTCAACCTGTTCGATGCCCTGAAGAAGAGCCTCGCCGCCGACAACGACGCCGAGGCGGCCCCGGTCAAGGCGACCAGGGCATCAAGCAAGAAGGCGCCGGAGCCGAAGGCGAAACCGAAGCGGAAATCGGCTTGAGAGCGGGCCATGGCCGAGCAAGCCCTGGAAAAATATCGCGCCAAGCGCGATTTCTCGAAGACCGCCGAACCGGCCGGCAAGGCGCCGCGCCGCCAGGCAAAGGCGGGCGAGGGCGGCATCTTCGTCATCCACAAGCATGCCGCGACGCGCCTGCATTACGACCTGCGCCTCGAGCACGGCGGCGTACTGTGGAGCTGGGCGGTCACGCGCGGCCCCAGTCTCGACCCGCACGAGAAGCGGCTGGCGGTCCATGTCGAGGATCATCCGATCGACTATGCGCCCTTCGAGGGCACGATCTCGAAAGGCGAGTATGGCGGCGGCTCGGTGATCGTCTGGGACGAGGGCACCTGGGTGCCCGAGCACGATCCGGCCGCCGGCATGAAGAAAGGCCATATCGACTTCGAACTGCAAGGCGAGAAGCTTTCCGGCAAGTGGCATCTGGTGCGCCTGAAGCCGCGTGCGGGCGAGAAGAAGGACAACTGGCTGCTGATCAAGTCCGACGACGCGGCGGCGCGGCCCGGCGAGGATATCCTGAAGGAGCGGCCGGAATCGGTGAAGTCCGGCCTTACCGTCGAGGAGGTGGGCGAGGGCAGGGCAGCCAAGGGAAAGAAGCCGCAGGTCTGGCATTCCAACAAGCCGGCGGCGGGCAAGGCGGCGCGAGAAGCGGCATCGCGGCTGCAATTTGTCGAGCCTGCGCTGGCGACGCTGGAGCGCGACGCCCCGTCGGGCAAGGAATGGCTGCACGAGGTGAAGTTCGACGGCTATCGGATGCAGGCTGCAATCGCCGGCACCGAAATCCGCCTGCTCACACGTAAAGGACTGGACTGGACCGAACGCTTCGGCGGTGAAATCCCTGCGGCTCTTGCCCGTCTCAAATGCGCGGACGCCATAATCGACGGCGAGATCGTCGTTCTTGGCGGTGATGGCGTCTCGTCGTTTTCGCTGTTGCAGGCCGACCTGTCGGCCGACCGGACGGACCGCATGATCTACTACGTCTTCGACTTCTTGCGGCTGGACGGCGAGGACCTGCGCGACGAGCCACTGGTCGAGCGCAAGGAGCGCTTGCGTGAGTTGCTGGAGCTGCTGGGCGACGACGGCCCGGTGCGGTTTTCCGACCATTTCGTCGAGCCGGGCAAGGTCATGCTGAAGCATGCCTGCCGCATGGGGCTGGAAGGCGTCGTCTCCAAGCGCGCCGACGCGCCGTACCGCTCCGGTCGCACCGGCGTCTGGATCAAGTCGAAATGCACCCAACGCCAGGAATTCGTCATCGGCGGCTATCTGCCTTCCGAAAAGACCGGGCGCGGCCTGCGCTCGCTGCTCGTGGGCTATCACGAGGGCGACCGGCTGCGCTATGCCGGCCGCGTCGGCACCGGGTTTTCGGCCAAGGCCGGCGACGATCTCAAGAAGAAGCTCGACGCGCTGAAGGCGAAAAAATCGCCCTTCGACGCCAAGGTGCCGGGCGGCAAGGGGCTGGTCTGGGTCGAACCCGAGCTTGTCGCGGAAGTGGAGTTCCGTTCCTGGACGGCCGATCGTATCATCCGCCACGCCTCGTTCCAGGGACTGCGCGAGGACAAGCCGGCCGAAGAGGTCGTGCAGGAAGAGCCGAAGGCGGTCTCCGGCAAGGATAAGGCCGGGCAGGGCGCTTCAACCGCCAGGGACGCGGCTCCGAGAGGGAAGGGGAAATCCGTCGTGAAGACAGGGATAAAGCTTACCCACCCCGACAAGCTCCTGTGGCCCGAGGAGAAGGTGTCGAAGCAGGCCCTGCTTGAACACTACGACCTTGTCTGGCCGCGCATGGAGCCTTTCGTCGTCAACCGGCCGCTGGCGCTGGTGCGCGCGCCAGACGGCGTCGGCGGCCCGCGCTTCTTCCAGAAGCACGCCTCGGCCGGCATGAGCGAAAAAATCTTCAAGTCGAAGGACCCCGAAGACAATGAGGAAATCCTCTATGTGAAGGATTTCGACGGCATCGCGGCGCTGGTGCAGATGGGCGTGGTGGAAATCCATGTCTGGGGCTGCACCGTGGACAAGATCGACACGCCCGACCAGATCGTCTTCGACCTCGATCCCGACGAGGGCGTTGCGGTCGATAGGGTGCGGCAGGCGGCGCTCGATATCCGGGACAAGCTGAAGGAACTGTCGCTGCCGGTCTTCGTCAAGACATCGGGCGGCAAGGGCTATCATGTGATGGTGCCGCTGAAGCCGAAGGCCAAATGGGATGCGGTGAAGGGTTTCGCCCATGATTTCGCCCGCGCCATGGAGCAGGCCGAGCCGGACCGCTATACGGCGACGCTGTCGAAGAAGGCGCGCACGGGGCGTATCTTCATCGACTACCTGCGCAACGGCCGTGGCTCGACCACGGTCGCGCCCTATTCCTCGCGCGCTAAGAAGGGCGCGACCGTTTCCATGCCGGTGACATGGACGGAAATCGAGGACGGCCTGCCGCCCAACGCCTTTCCGATCGGCGACAAGACGACGCTGAAGCGCCTGGCGGGCGACGATCCGTGGAAAGGTTTCTTTGCGGCCGGCAAACCGCTGAAGCTGGGGTGAGCATCAGCCCCCAGTCGCGCCATCCCTTTCCGGCTGGCGCCTGCGCCGCGTGCCGATGCGTGAGGTCACGGGGTTTGCCAGCCGTCCTGAGGATTTGGCCTTTTCGGCGAAAAGCCATTCGGTAAAGACTTGCACGATCGGGGCCGCCCGCATCTCGTTGCGACAGGCGATGTAGAAATCGTAGACCGCCGGGACGGACAATCCGAACGGCGCCACCAGTTGCCCGCGCGCCAGCAGGTCGCTTGCCGTCACCGAGTCGCCCAGCGCCACGCCGTGCCCGTGGAGCGCCGCACCGATCGACAGGTGCGCGTCGTCGAAGCGGTGCCGCCGGCCCCGTTCCAGGTCGAGCGCGTCGGCGGCGGTCAGCCAGGTGTGCCATTCGCGGCCGTCGTCGCCATGCAGAAGCACATGGTCGGCAAGGTCGCGGATGGTGCGCAGCGGCTGGTTGTTGACCAGGGTCGGGCTGACGACGGGGAACAGTTCCAGTCCGGACCACTTTCGCATCCAGCAGTCGCTCCAGCTGCCGTCGCCGTAGAGCAGGCACAGGTCGAGTTCCGGCGAGCGGATGTTGGCCGGATCGTTCGACGCGGTCAGCCGCAGGCGGATGTCGGGATATTGCGCCATGAAGTCGCCGAGCCGCGGGATCAGCCACAGCGACAGCAGCGCGGGCACGCAGGACAGCGACAGCGCGCCGCTCGATGCCGGGCGGGTCAGCCGCTGCGTGGCGGCGGCGATGCCGTCGAAGGCCGACGAAACGGCGGGCAGCAGTTCGGCGCCATGCGGCGTCGTCTTCAGCCGCAGGCCGGCGCGCTCGAACAGCTTGATCCCGAGCGACTGTTCGAGCGCCTTGATCTGGTGGCTGACGGCGCCGTGCGTGACGTTCAGTTCAGCCGCCGCCTTGCTCAGCGAGCCATGCCGGGCGGTCGCCTCGAACGCACGCAGCGGATTGAGCGGCGGCAGGCGCTTGGTCATCGGCGGTTCCTGGCTGATATGTGAGGTTTTCTCACATGGGAAGCTATAACAATATCAATTGCTTTTCTATTCCCGCGCGCCGAAAATCCCTGCCAACAAGCATAAAGACGGGACTACAGGCATCAGAAGCCTTGCGCGCACCGGCATCCGGCGGCGGCAGTCCCGCACGGAGGAACAGAGATGGGTTTCAATCAGTCGAAGCTGGATGCCTTGCGCGCCAAGTATGGCGAGAGCCACGGTGGCGAGTTGTTCGATCCGAAGTTCCGCCGCGTCGCCGACAAGATCTTCACCAAGAGTGGCACGCGCGTCGCGCCCTATTCCGGCATCCCGACGTTCCTTGCCGCGCCCTATCGCGAGATCGCGGCCGAGAACCCGGATTTCGGCGATCTGCAGGTGGCGATGATCGGCGTGCCGATGGACCTCGGCGTCACCAACCGCACCGGCTCCCGCTTCGGGCCGCGCGCCGTCCGCGCCATCGAGCGCATCGGCCCCTACAACCATGTGCTCGACTGCGCGCCGACCTACGAACTGAAGGTCGCCGACATCGGCGACGTGCCGTTCCGCAGCCGTTACCGGCTGGAGCTCAGCCATGAGGATATCGAGAAGCGGCTGAACCAGGTGGTTGATGCCGGCGTGGTACCCTTGTCAGTCGGCGGCGACCATTCGATCACCCATCCGATCCTCAAGGCCGTCGGCAAGAAGCGCGCCGTGGGCATGATCCACATCGACGCGCATTGCGACACCGGTGGCGCCTACGACCTCACCAAGTTCCACCACGGCGGGCCGTTCCGCAACGCGGTGCTCGACGGCGTGCTCGATCCGACCCGCACCATCCAGATCGGCATTCGCGGCTCGTCGGAATATCTGTGGGAGTTCTCCTACGAGTCCGGCATGACGGTCATCCATGCCGAGGAGATTTCCGGCCTCGGCATTCCGGCCGTCATCGAGAAGGCGAAAAAGATCGTCGGCGACGGGCCGACCTACCTGTCCTTCGACATCGACAGCCTGGACCCGGCCTTCGCGCCCGGCACCGGCACGCCGGAGATCGGCGGACTGACGACGCGCGAGGCGCTGGAAATCCTGCGCGGCCTCAAGGGGCTGAACTTCGTCGGCGGCGACGTGGTGGAGGTGGCGCCGCAATACGATGCGACGACCAACACGGCCCATGCCGGCGCCCAGATGCTGTTCGAGATTCTCAGCCTGATGGTGTTCAGCCCGGCCTTGAAGGGCAAGACTGCGTGAACGAAAAAGCATAAGATCAAACGGGAACCCGGGCCAAGCCCGGAGAGGGAAGGAGAACGCCGATGAAGAAACTGATGGAAACGTCGCTCAGCCGGCGCACCGTGCTCGGCGCCGGCATCGCCGCAGCCGGCACGCTCGCCATGCCGGCGGTGCTGCGCGCGCAGGACAAGTCGCTCAAGGTCGGCGTCTACGGCGGCTATTTCAAGAAATCGTTCGACAGCCACATCTTCCCCGACTTCACAAAGGCGACGGGCATCGCCGTGGAGTCGGTGGCCGAGCCGACCGGCGAAGCCTGGCTGGTGCAGCTCGAGCAGGCCGCCAAGGCCGGGCAGGCGCCCGCCGACCTCTCCATGATGTCGCAGACGACGACGCTGAAGGGCCAGGCGACGGAATTGTGGACGCCGCTCGATACTTCGAAATTCAAGCACTACGGCGACCTGCTGCCGCGTTTCATCAACAAGTATCCGGACGGTCGCGTCGCCGGCATCGGGGCGGTGGCGTGGTGGATCACGCTGGTTTCCAACACCGATGTGTTCAAGGAAGCGCCGACGTCCTGGGCAGCGCTTTGGGAAGACGACAAGAAGGACAAGCTCGGCCTGCTGGCGCTCGCCTCCAACTCCTTCCTTTTGGAAGTGACGGCCAAGACCTTCTTCGGCGGCACCGACGCGCTCAGCACCGCCGATGGGTTGGACAAGGCTTTCGCCAAGCTCGCCGAGGTGAAGCCGAACGTCCGGCTCTGGTATCGCGACGAGGCGCAGTTCGAACAGGCGCTGAAGTCGGGCGAAATCCCGATGGGCCAGTATTATCACGACGTGACGGGTCTCGCGATCGCCGATGGCTTCCATGTCCGCTCGACCTTCCCGAAGGAGGGCGGCATCCAGGATTCCGGCAACTGGTGCCTGTCGCGCGCCTCGAAGAAGGTCGACGAAGCGCATGCCTTCATCGACTATATGAGCCAGCCGTCGATCCAAAGCCTGATGTCGCGCAAGGTCGGTACGCAGCCGACGCTGAAAAAGGAGGTGCTCGACCTCAACGAGAAGGAGTTCGCGGCGGTCTCGTCGGATATCGAGCCGATCATCCCGCGCTACGACCTCTACACCTCGAAGGCCGACGAGATTAACCAGAAGTGGACCGAACTGATCGTCGGGTGAGCCTCTTTTTCCTTCTCCCCGTTCACGTGGAGAAGGTGGCCCGAAGGGCCGTATGAGGGGCAGAGCTAAACTTTCACAGCTAAGCGCCGCCCCTCACTGTCCTGCCGGGCATCTCTCCCGTTCGCGAGGAGAGGGCAAGCAGTTTCACCCGCCCAACGAACCGGCATACGGAGAAAGATCCTTCATGTCCGGCCTGTCCATCAATGCGATAACGAAACGCTTCGGTGACTTCGCGGCCGTCGACGACGTCACGCTCGCCGTCCCGCACGGCACGTTCGTGTGCCTCCTCGGGCCATCCGGCTGCGGCAAGACCACGCTGCTTCGCATGATCGCCGGGCTGGAAGAACCGAGCGCCGGCGCCATCGTGCTCGACGGCGACGACATCACGACTCTGCCGACGCACAAGCGCAACCTCGGCATGGTGTTCCAGTCGCTGGCGCTGTTCCCGCATCTGACCGTCGGCGACAACATCGCCTATGCGCTGCGCATTCGCGGCGCCTCGAAGCAGGATCAGCGCAAGCGGGTCGAGGACCTGCTTTACATGATCCACCTGTCCGGCTTCGCCGACCGGCCGGTGACGAAGCTTTCCGGCGGCCAGCGGCAGCGCGTGGCGATCGCCCGGGCGCTGGCGCTGTCGCCGAAGCTGTTCCTGCTGGACGAACCTCTGTCGGCGCTCGACGCCAAGCTGCGCGAGGCCATGCAGGTGGAGTTGCGGCAACTGCAGCAGCGGCTCGGCATCACAACCATCGTCGTCACCCACGACCAGCGTGAGGCCATGACCATGGCTGACCTCGTCGTCGTCATGGGGAAGGGAAAAATCCTGCAGGCGGCGCCGCCGATCGAGATCTATCGCAAGCCGGCCGACGCCTTCGTCGCCGACTTCATCGGCATCACCAACCTGCTTCCGGTCGAGGCGGACGGCGCTGGCCGCTCGACCGTGCTGGGGGCGGCCGTCCCCGAACTGGCCTGTCCGTCGGGCATGACGAAGGCGACGATCTCGATCCGCCCGGAAGACGTGCGGTTGACGGCGCCCGGCAAGGGCACGCTCGACGGCACGGTGACGTTCGTGCGCGACCTCGGCGGCACGATCGAGACCTTCGTCGAGGCCGCAGGCACGACCATCACGGCGGTGGCCACGCCGCGCGAGCGGCCGGACGTGCAGGTCGGGCAAAAGGTCGGCGTCCTCCTGCCGGCCGAAAGCTGCGTGGTGGTGAAGTCGTGAGACGCGAGCCGCCCAGAAGCGCGGCCGACTACGCGCCGCTGGCTTTCCCGGCGCTGATGCTCACCGTCTTCTTCGTCGTGCCGTTCTCGATCATGATCGCGGTGTCGTTCTTCAAGCGCGACCCCGCCGGCTTCTACAAACCGGATTTCGTCTTCGACAACTATGCCCGCTTCCTCTCCGCGTTCTTCGGCGAGGTGCTCGGCTTCTCGCTGATGCTGGCGGTGACGGTGGCGGCGTGCTGCATCGTCGTCGCCTTTCCGTTCACCTACCTGCTGACCAAACGGCCGCGCAGGGTGCAGACCCTGTGGCTGGTCGGGCTGCTCTCGGTGCTGTCGCTGTCGGAGGTCATCATCGGCTTCGCCTGGTCGACGCTGTTCTCGCGCACCGCCGGCATCACCAACCTCTTCGTCGCCGTCGGCCTGATGAGCGAGCCCGTGGCGCTGCTGCCGACCTTCGGCGCTGTGCTGACCGGCATGGTCTACCAGGCGCTGCCCTACACGATCCTGGTGCTCTATCCCGCGCTGGTGCGGCTCGACCCGACGATGACCGAGGCCGCGCGGACGCTCGGCGCCTCGCCGGTGCGCGCCTTCTTCAATGTGGTGGTGCCGGCCTTGCGCAATACCATCGTGGCGACGCTGATCATGGTGTTCGTCTTCGCGCTCGGCTCCTACCTTTTGCCGCAGATCCTCGGCCGGCCGCGGCACTGGACGCTGTCGGTGCTGATAACCGACCAGGCGATCTACCAGTCGAACATGCCTTTCGCCGCGGCGATGGCGGTGTTCCTCGTGCTGATCTCGCTGTCGCTTGTCGGCCTTACCCTGCTCGTCGGTCGCCGGGAGAACGCCGCATGAACGCGCTGCGCCGTCTCTATTTCCTCGCCGTCGCGCTGTTCCTTGCGGCGCCGCTGATCGTCGTCGCGGGCGTCTCGGTCAACGAGAAGCAGGACCTGACCTTCCCGCCGCGCGGCTTTTCTCTCGCCTGGTACGCGCAGATCTTCACCGACCCGGAATGGCGGGCCGCACTTGTCCATTCGCTGACGCTGGCCGTCTTCTCGGCGGCGCTCGCCGTGCTCATCGCGCTGCCGCTCGCCTGGTTCCTGTGGCGGCGCATCGCGCCCTGGGCAAACGTCTTCCAGGTGCTGGGGCTGGCGCCCTTCATCCTGCCACCGGTCATCACCGCGCTCGGCTTCCTGTCCTTCTGGGCGACGCTCGGCCTGTTCGGCCAGTTCTTCACGGCCATCGTCAGCCACGCGATCTTCTTCGTCACGCTGCCGCTGGTGACGCTGTCGCTGGGCTTTGCTTCCATCGACCGATCGCTGGTCGAGGCTGCCGCCACCATGGGCGCCGACGATCGCACGGTCGCGCGCACCGTCGTCCTGCCGCTGATCCTGCCTTATCTGATCTCCGGCTACGCCTTCGCCTTCGTGCTGTCGCTGAATGAATACATCATCGCCTACATGACCATCGGCTTCACCACCGAGACGCTGCCGATCAAGATCTTCAACGCGCTGCGTTATGGCTATACGCCGACCATGGCTTCGGTTTCCGTCTTTTTCGTCGCGGTGGCAGCGCTGGTTTTCGGCAGCATCGCCCGCTTCGGTGATATCCGGCGCCTGCTCGGCGCCCTGAACTCCGATGACAACTGACGCGCTCCGCAATCGGCCGGACTCGGCCGGCCGTCGTCTACGGGCGATGCCGGTCGCCTCCGGTTTGACTTTTCAAGCGCTTTGGCCGACACAGGCGGCATGCAACAGCGCTCCATATTCTTCAAAGGCTGCCTTCTGATAGGCTGATAGCCTGGCGTCACTACCTGCGAGAGCAAGAGCGGCGCCAGGATCAGGAGCGATACCCCCAACTCGAAATCCCTGCGTGTCCAGGATCGTGGCGCCGTTTGCGTGCGCCTGTTTCCGCGCGCCAAGCCTTTGGACTGTCACGATGACCTTCAGATACAGCTTCACCTTCCCGATCAACGGCCCGAACAAGTTGCCTCGTTTCAAGCAGTGGGCCGAGCAGCACGCCCCGGAGGTTCCGATCAGCCTGCCTCCGCAAGTCCCGGTCAAGAGCGAGGCGATGACGATCCGGTTGAAATCGGCCGAGGACCGGCAAAAGCTCTCGGCCCGGCTTCAAGAGGCGAAATTGTAGAGATCGGCGCGAAGGCGACGGGCGCGAGTCCGTCGTCTTCATCTCGCCGGTTCTTGATGAGGAGGGCGTGTTGGAAGACGTATTGTTCTCTCACCCTGTCGTTCTCAACCTGAGACCCACAGGGCAACGCAAGGTCGACAGTGCCTATGAAGCCATCGAAGCGATGCAGGACGGCTGGCCCGACCGTTCGACCCATGGCCGCGCCTATCGCAGGGCGCTTCGCACATGCCGGGATGCGCTCGATGGCTGGCAATCGGGTAGCCGCTGCCGCCGCGCCTTCGTCAAGGCAGCCCGCAGCGCCAGGCTAATCGCGCCGGGCAGGTGAGGGCCAACGCGGGACGGGCCTGCCGTATCCGCAACGGTGCCGGACGTGCCGGCCCACGGCACGGAAGCTTTCGGCGGGGCGGGTAGCGTTGACGCGCTTCGGCGCGCAATGCTAGAATTTTCGCTGCCCAGATGTACGTGGGCCTCGCTGTGGGGGCGAGGCAGTTCATCCGGCCTGGGCCTGAATCCAATGCGACTGCGTTTGGATGACGGCTTTGGGCGACCATATCTCCAGCCACTTCAACCATCGCTTTCGCTCGATCGCAAAAGTATCGACGGAGGGTGCGATGTATCTGAAAGTGGGCCCGGCGAAGCGGCAGGGCAGCGAAAAGACGATCCTGGAACAGTCGCTGCATGAACTGGAGGTTCGTGGCGACGGCGACGATGTCGAGTTGATTTTCTGCGCCAGCGGTATCTACGATAACTCGCAGTACCGCTACAGGATGCGGTTCTCCCGAAGCCAGATGATAGCGTTGCTGGAGAGGGGGCCGGGTTTAAGCAGCCGGCCGGCCTCGCACCAGCCGGCCGTGTAGTCCTCAGAACCTGACGCTGAGATTGGCTTTCGCGCCATTGTCGGTAGCATGCGCGCCGAACTGTCCGGTGTAGGAGAGGCCGAGCGTGGCCCTTTCGGAGACGGCGAAGTCGAGCCCGGCTTCGAGCACCGCGGCATCCTTCGCGATCGGGGCGCCGGCGATGGCGAAGCTGTTTGCAGCGGCAAAGGCGAAGGCTGGTGTGGCCAGCGGCGTGGTGTCGCCGAAGGCATGCCGCCAGCCGACCATGCCGCGCGCGGTGGCCGTCATGCCGCCGAGGTGGAAGCCGGTCGAGGCACGGACGCCCAGTGTGGTGAAGGTGGTGCCGGTGGTCTGGCTGGTGCCGGTGAGGGCGGCCGCACCGCCTTTCTCGGCAAAGCCGTCGGTGTGCAGGCTGACATAGGCAAGGTTGGCGAACGGCTCGAACGAGGCGCTCGCCGTGTCGATGCGGTAGCCCGCCTCGCCGAAGGCCTGGAAGGTGCCGGCGTCGTAGTCGGTGCTCAGGCTGTCGGCAAAGCCGGGGAAGGCGACCGAGCGGGCCGTCGAAATGTCGTGCCAGCTGTAGGCGAGGCCCGAGCGCAGGCCGAGCGCGCCCATCTCAGTGCCGCCATAGAGGCCGAGGTGATAGCTGTCGCTGGAGCCGGAAGAGGCGCGGCCGTCGACGTCGAAGCTCGCATGGCTGTAGCCGGTCATGATGCCGAGGCGGACGTTCTCCGCCACCAGTCCGTCGATGCCGGTGAAGAAGCCGCCGGCGGAGCGGTCGAGCCCGGCGGCATTGCCGTCGCCGTCGGTCGAGCCCCAGGAGCCGAAGACCGAGCCCCATGCCGCCACGCTTGCCGTATCGGCCGGCGCCAGCGCGTGGCTGAAGGCCGCCGTCGCAGTACCATCCGTTCCCGTCTCGCCATAGGCCAGCACCGGCGAGGCCGCCGCGCCGACGCCGGCGAAGGCAGCGCGGATGCGCTCGTTGACGGCATCGCGCAGGAAGCGGCTGTCCTCGACCAGCACCGTCCTGGCCGAGGCGTGGATCTCGCCCGAGAGCTGCGACAGCGCAGCGCGCAGAGGACCACCCGACAGCGCGAACAGCGCGTCGAAGCTGTCCGGCAAGACAACGCCGCCAACGATCGCGCTGTCGATCCCTGCCGCGACGCCCTTCTGGTTGGGCGTGACGTTGCCCACCAGCGCCGGCGATAACAGGCCGGGATCGAGCGTCAGCAGCACATCGTTGCCGGCATAGGTCAGTTGTGGGTTCCTTGCAAAATTGTTCACGGTAAGGAAATCCACGCCGGAGAAGGCGCCGTTTTCGGTACCCGCCGTCATGATCGTATAGGTCGTCGTCTTTCCGATATGCGCCAGCGGCTTCACTACGACCTTGCCGTCGAGATTGGCGGTGCCGGTGACGATGGTCTTGTCTGCACCGGCGCGCGTCACCTCGGTCAGGTAGTTCGAGCTGCCGTTGAATGTCAGATTTCCGTTGACTGTCAGCGTGCCGACCGAATTACCGGGCGCCAGCGTGCCGCCGCTGATCGCGGTGTTGCCGACCGTGCCGTTGCCGCCGAGCGCGCCGCCCGTATTGACCGAGATGCTTGAAGCCGAGGTGAGATCGCCGTTCACCGACAGCGTGCCGCCGTTGACGGTAACCGGTCCCGCGTAGGTCGACGTGCCGGTAAGCGACCAGTTGGACGAGCCGACCTTGTCGAGAAGCGTCCAGCCCGCATCGATCTGGCCGACATCGAAGGTGTTGCTGCCAGTGCCGGCGAAGCGGAAAGTGTCCGTGCCGCTGCCTATGGCCTGGCCGGTCAACGTCGCGTTCGGCCCGCTCATGACGAAGGTGTTGTTGGCGCCGCCGACAAGATACACCGCAATGCCGCTCGTACCAGTGATGCTGCCGGCATTGTTGACCGTTGTGCTGCCGCCGCCGGACATGATCCCACCGACGATCGTGCCGCTGTTGTCGATGCGACTGTTGTTAGCACTAACCCATACGCCGGCCAAACTCGTGCCTTGTACCGTCGCGCCGCTGCCCACCGAGATCTGCGCATCGTGGGTACCTCCGCCGCCGGCCAAGATACCAACAGCACCGGCAGTGATTTCCCCGTCCACCGCAACTGTGATATTATCGCCCACCGCCAGGACGCCTGCTCCCAATGCACTGATTGCGCCGGGAACCGCGACGTTAACCAAGCCAGCGCTTTGAGCTCCAATCCCGAACTGCGTTCCGCTGATCGTGCCGGCGGCCGTGACGTTGACCGCCCCGGTAACGCTGTCGACCATGATCCCGGCCTGCGTGTTGCTGATCGTACCGGCCGCCCTGACATTGACCGCGGCCGCCTGGGTGCTGACCCGGATACCCGCGCCGACGTGCCAATCGTCCATGGAAATCGAACTGCCCGCTGCGGTATCAACCGAAACAGCGTCGTCCCCTGTGCTGATCGCAGCCAATCCTGCCGTAGCCGCATGGATCGTCCCGCCGGTTTGCGACAGAGCTATACTGTCGTCTCCCTCAGACATGATGCCGTAAGCGAAAGAGCTTCCGGCACCACCGATATTCGCGTCCGATGCGATGCTCGTCGGACCGGCGACGGACGACGAAAAAATGCCATAGCCGGTCCCTGCCGTGCCGGCATTCGCGATGGTCGTACCACCCGTCAGCGTGGCCGACACGTCTCCACCCTGCATCTGCAAGCCATAGGCGCCAAGGCTGGAGAGGCTGCCGCCATTCAGGAAGATCGACGTCGCTGTGGACGAAACGGTCGCAAGACCGGCAAATCCGGAAAAGTTCGGTATGACGGGCGTGTCGGCCGTGCCGACCGCGATGGTGCCGGGCCCGGCGAAAATGCTGAGGCCTGCGGCCGCAAGGCCACCGCTGGCGCTACCATTGCCCGAATAGGTGATGTTGCCTGCAACAGACCCAATAGTCAGGCCTATGATGGATCCGGTCACTGCGCCGTTATTGATAATATTGAGGGAACCACCCGGGCCTGCCACGATACCCAACCCCAATCCGCTGATTGTCGCGCCGGCTTCGATCGTGCCCGTGGTCGCCTCGCTGGTGGCATTGATCATGACGTCCGCTGGCCCTGTCACCGTGGAGCCGCAGGAAAACGTATTGGCGTCCGAAAAGGTGCAGGCCGCTAGCGCCGGCTGGCCCGCGACGCCGGCTAGCAACACGCCGGCGAAAGCCGAGCCGGAGAGAAGGGCGCGCCTGCGCGCCGCCCACAACTGGTTAAACTGCTGCATTACCCCACTGCCCCTGATTCCCGCCGCCGCGGGAGATGAATTGCGGTTGAATACCCGTCGATCGCGATCGTCAAGCCGACGCCTGGGGCATTGTCCGCGAACAGAACCCGGCCGGGCCGAAGACGCCAGAAGACCCTGCGCCTGTCCTTTGGCTTCGCTCGAAGGCGCCGGTTTCCCCTGCCTCCCACTCGGGGCGGGAGGGCAGGCGATGGCATGGCTGCGGCTGACACAGGCGGCCGCCGCCTAGTTCGCCGGCATCTGCGGCGGAGCGAAGACGATGAAGGGGGTCTTGGGCGCTTCGCCGGGTTTCACATAGTCCGGCGCAGGCTCGCCCGGCGCCCCGAGCGACTTGACGTATTGATAGATCGACCGCAACTCGTTGTCGGTCATCGCATGCAGGCCGAACCACGGCATCGGCGGCCGCGTCTTGACCTCGTGGCCGTAGCTGACGAATTCGTCCTCACTCATCCTGGACAGGACAAGGCGGATGTTGGCGGGATAGGTCGTGCCCCACGGCCCCTGGAAGCCGACATGGCTGCCCATCAGCGCCTTTGCCGGGTCGACCTGGCCGCCGCTCTCGGCAAAACCTTCGGTGTGGCAATCGTGGCAGCCGCCGATCGTGGCGATGCGCAGTCCTTCCTTGACCGAGACGCCCTCCGCTGCGGTCGCGGCCGAGGCGGACACGAGGATTGCGAGCACAAGTCCGGTACGCAACATCTTCTTTTCCTTCCATCGTGCGGCCTGCTGCGCGTCGCGCTTTTCGACTTCCTCCGCACGGCTCGGATTCTCGATTTCGCACATGCCTCGCGCCTCCGAAGCCGATGTCTGGCGTTCGGGAACGAGTTCCAAGGCACTTGCCGGAGGTCGAATCCGCTGTTACCCCTCGTCGGGAAGCGTAATATCAGAGGGTCGTCACCGACAGGTTTTCCGGGCGGAAATTTCCTGGAAATCTTTGGATTTTTGGCGGAAATATCCTGGTGTGGGCCTGGCTTCGGGGGACGAATGGCGCAGCATATTGCCGAGAAGTTGCGGATAACCGCAGCGCTGCTTGGCGCAGTTTCGCGCAAGGATCTGGCCGCCGCATTTCGCCGGGCCAACCCGGAAACCTCGTTCGATCTCGGGCGTGCCGACAAATGGCTGCAAGGCCGTTCGCAGCCGCGCCAGCTCAGCGTCTACGAAGACTGGGCGAGGGTCCTCGACCTGAACCGTCCCGGCGCGTGGGTCGCGCAAAGCGATCTGGACGGGTTTGCCGAGGCAATCTGCGAGCGCCACGGCATCGACCGGTCGGAGCTGGAGCGTCGGATGGGCGCGCAGATTTCGTCGCCCCATCTTGTCGACCAGGGCACGGATGCGACACTGTCCGGGTCCTACGCCTGCTACTCCAAGGCACTGTCCCCGTATTATCGCGGCCAGCTCATCCGCAGCACGGTATCCATGAAAATGGACACGCGGACGCACGGCATGAGCGCCACCTATACCGAAGCTTTGCCGACCGGCTCCTTCGTCATGACGGGAGCCGTCACGCTCGCGAAACGCGGGCTCTACATACACCTGCGGGAAGCCGGCGGCGACGCGCAATTCTTCCTCAGCCTTTTCCTGCCATCGCCGCCGGGCAGCGTGCTTGCCGGCTATATGTGCGGCACGACGATCATCGGCCCGGAGCCGCTTCCCTCGGCCGCGCGCATCATTTTGATCCGGTTGCCCAGTTCGGCAACGCC
The DNA here is from genome assembly GCF_006351905.1 of Mesorhizobium sp. 8. NCBI lineage: Bacteria > Pseudomonadati > Pseudomonadota > Alphaproteobacteria > Hyphomicrobiales > Phyllobacteriaceae > Mesorhizobium > Mesorhizobium sp. 8. Next base: position 1,680,396 of record NZ_CP040914.1, on the reverse strand, counting down.
GCCGGACGGATGGGGAGGTTATTTCCAACCCTCGGAATCGCTCGTCGAAGACCTGAGAGCGCTGGGCATCGGGCTGGATGGCGACGGCCGGTCGCTCGATCGCGAACTGTGGCAGTTCCTCGACGAGGACGGAAGCGCCGGGCCGTGCCAGGTTTCGGAAGCCAGTTTTCGCTCGATTGTCGGCGTGTTCGACCGTCATTGGCTACGGCATCAGGCATGAAGCACGTGCGATGATCGCATCCTGTACCCGTCCGGGCCTGCCGCTCCGATCTCGCTCAGCGCCCGATCCCGTACCCGGTCGGCCATCGTCTTGATGCCGCCCGAAACATCGGCGTCAGCTTGGCTCCCGCGCGCTTCGAAGTCCGGCGTGCGTCGCTGCCGCATTGCCGCCAAGACAGGATGTTGTATGATCCGGAAAGATCGGATGGCGATTTCGTCCAGGCGATTCCGGAGAGATCAATGCCCGCGAGCGACGTCTCGTACAGCTTGAAAGTGCTCGGCACCGAGGTTGTGGCCGGACCGGGCGAGCCGCGGCTCGTCGTCGGCTACCAGGGGCGCCGCGCGCTCGACGAGATCAGCCAGCCGCTTGCCTCGCTCGACCTCGACGGTCTGCTGGCCGGGTGCGAAGCCGTCGCGCAGGCGATCTTCCACCGGGAGTTCCGGCTCAACGACCAGGTCGACCTTCACTTCACGCTGGAGAACCGGAACGGCCTGAAAATCTGGCATACGCAGCCGACGCTCTACATGAAGTGCCCGCTCACAATGTCGATGAAGTGGTCCTGCCTGCATCTGAGCCAGATCTACAAGACCATGACGACGCTCGGCGTCATCGAACTGCCGTCGGAACTTTCCCTGGTGGGCAACACGGTGGGCGTCAACGAAACCGCCCGCGTCATCATGGATTCGATGGCCAGCGGCGTCGAATTCATGGGCAACATCATGCTGATGCGCAGTTCGATCGATCACGACGCCGAGGCCGGCCGCGGCCTTGCGGCGCATGCCGTCGCGAGCAGGACGGTCTGAGGCCGATCCTGGGAAGGTCGGGACGGCGTGGACGCCTGCGTCCCGCTCATGCGCGGTAGCGCGCAACAAGCTCGACCATCCGCTCTACGGCGCCCACCGCGGCCGCATGATCCTGCGAGAAGTTCAGGCGCACGCTGGTGGCGGAATGCGGGCTGAATTCGGTCCCCGGCGTGACTACGACCCCGGCCTGCAGACGCAGGATGCGGACAAAATCCGAAGGCGTGACGGCCATATCTGGCAGGCGCGGAAACAGGTAGCTGCCGGCCTGCGGCGTGCGGGCCGCGACGCCTTCCACCGCCCGCAGCGCCTCGAGCAGGTCGTCGCGGATGGCCTTGTGCAGGCGGGTGCGCTCGTCAATCCAGCCCTCGGGCTCGGAGAACCAGGTTTGCAGGACGGCCTGGCTGTAGCCGCCGGCGCGCAGCGAGACGATGGCCTGCAACTTCTCCATGCGCCCGACCAGCTTCGGTGAGCCGAAGGCGACGCCGAGGCGATAGCCGCTCAGCGATTCCGTCTTGGAAGGCCCCATGATGGTGACGATCTTGTCGGGGTCGATGCCGCTGGCGCGCAGGTGCGTGTAGGAGGCGTCGGAATAACGCAGGCGCGAATAGAGCTGGTCGGCGATGACGGTGACGCCGTACCTTCCCGCCAACTCGGCAATCTGGCGGATTTCGGCCTCGGAGTAGACCACGCCCACCGGATTGTTGGGATTGGAGAAGACGAGCACCTTGGCGCCCCGCCGGAACGCATCCTCCAGTTGGCCAAGGTCAAGCCCGGCGTCGGCACCGTCCTTCATGTAGTCGAGACTTACCGGCACCATCTCGCCTTCGAAGAACTCGACGAGCTTGCGATTGGCGAAATAGTCGGGCTGGACGACCGCCACCTTGTCGCCGCGCCCCACCGTACTGGCGATGGCGAGAAATAGCGCCCCTTGCGTGCCCGGCGTCAGGATCATCCCGTCAGCCGCGTCGACCGGCGCGCCGGTGAAGGCCGCCAGCTTGCCGGCAAGGTCCTCACGGATCGCGGCGGCACCGCGATATTCGGTATAGGCCTGCCGCCCGCCTGCGCGCACGCCATCGGCAAAGACCTCGAAGGAACCGGGCGTGGGGGTGAAGGCATCGACGTCGCCATGCGAGAAGTCGACCCGCGTGCCGGCGAGCGCGGCGCCGCGCATCAGGTTGTGCAGATCGCCCGTCTTCTGGCGTACCTCCTGGCCGGGCGCGTTGTCGGTGCCCAGCCGGGCGAACTTGTCATCTACGCTCATTGAAAGTCTCCGTCGGACCGCCGGCGCCGCGGTCCCGTTGTCTGGCCGTTGTAGAGTGCGAAAAGGGGATATAAAATCTCGGTTCTTGTAGCGTTAGAAGATAGAAAAATTGATTTATGGACGTTCGTTTCCTTGAGAGTTTCATCGAGGTGGCCGCGTGCGGCTCGATGGCCGAGGCCGCTCGGCGGCTCAATTTGACACCCGCCGCGGTGGCGCAGCAACTGAGGACGATCGAGCGTGAACTGGGCCATTCCCTTGTCGCCAGGGCCGGACGGACCGTGCGGCCGACGGCTTCGGGGCTTGCGGTCCTGGAAAAGGCGCGACAGCTGATCGACGATGCGCGCGCCTTACGGGTCATCGCCGCCAACGACCAGCCTGCGGGCGAATTGCGCCTCGGTTCGACCGCGTCGGGCCTGACGGGCTTTCTGCCCGGTGTGCTGACGTCCCTTCGGCGAGACTATCCGCGCATTGAGCTTTTCGTGCGGCCCGGGTCATCCGCGGACCTGCATCAGGAGGTGTCGTCAGGTGGGATCGATGCGGCCGTCATCGTCAAGCCGCCGTTCCCGATATCGAAGGAGGTCGACTGGCTGACGCTATACGAGGAACCCCTGGTGCTGATCGTCCCGGAGGCGATGGAGGTCGCCAGCGCCGAAGCCGTGATCACCGCCACGCCGTTCATCCGTTACGACCGCAACCAATGGGGTGGGCAGGTCGTGGATCGCTACTTGCGCCAGAACAGGCTGAAGGTGCGTGAATGGCTGGAACTGGACGCGCTCGATTCCATCGCGGCGCTGGTCGACCGCGGTCTCGGCGTGGCCGTCGTGCCTGACTGGCTGCCGCCGTGGCCCGAAGGGCTACGGTTGCGCAAAATCCCGTTGGCGGGCGCCGCAAGGCGCACGATCGGCGTGTTGTCGAACCGGTCGAGTTCGCGCATTGCGGCAATCCGTGCTTTTGTCGCCGCGTGCGCCGGGATTGCCCCCGCCTCTGGAAATCCATAAGCGGATATGTTCTGCCGCTGGGCGTAAATCCCCGGCGCTGCCGGCTTCGCATCCGATCGTGACAGGAACACCGGGGCTCGACGCCGGTTGGGGACGTGCTGTGTCGGCTCTGGAAGAAACGATTTTCATCATGTCGCCGCTTGGAAGCGGAGCATGTCGAGCGCAGGCATGCAATCAATCTCGGTCATCGATTTGCGAGCGAGATCATTTTGGCTCGTAAGCCAGCCTAGTCATAGGACTGGAACGGCTGGGCGCCGGCCTCTCCCGCTAGTGAGTCAGTTTTGCCGTCCAGAAACCAACGCCGATCTGTCCGAGGCTGACGCCGCGCCACAGCAAAAAGGCGGCCAACCCCTGAATACAATGGGGTGCTGGCGATGGTAGCGGAGGGCGTCTTGGCCAAGAACCACATCATCGGGTGTGGGACTTGATGGTAGCGGAGGTGCGTTCTGCGCGCATACTGGAATTCCGAAGGTCAACAAAACCCGCAGAAAACCGGGATTCCGCAACATTCATCATTGGCCGTTTCGTGGCCTGAAACGCAAAAAAAAGCCCGCCACCCCGAAGGGCGGCGGGCTGATCGGCATCAACGGCGCGATCTACTTCAATCTGGCAATCTGCGTGGCGGCGTCCGCTATGGCCCGCCGCAATTCTTCGACTTCCCCGGTGAGCGACGACCCTATCTCCATCATCCGATATCGCGCCTGTCGCTCCTTCTCATTGTCAAGCCGCGAAGCCACAAGAGCGGCGGTGTGTGCGGTCAAGGCCGTCGCCAACTCCCGAACGGCGGTATTGTCGACCAGCGCCCCGGCGACCTCTACGGCCCGCTCGACGTGTGTCGGCTGCGCCTTTCCCCACTTCTGCCCGAAATAAGCCAGGACACCGAGGATGCCCAGGCCGATGAAATTGGCGATCGGGATGATCTGTTCCGTGGGTATGCCAAACATCACCGTGCCTTCCGCGCAGCGCCGACATCAGCCCACGCCCGAAAGAGATTCCACATTTCGATGACCATGAACGTGCAGTAGGCAACCACCCCCGTCCCTGATCCACCGGCCCACCATGCCAGGCAGACACCAAGTCCGATCTGGCCCCAAAACACGCACGCGATGAAGGATGCCCCGCCGCGCAGATGCGGCGAGTAGGCGAATTGCCGAAAGGTGCCATTTACGACGAGGGCGGCAAGCCTCGTCATCCCGACCACGAAACAGACCAGCGCCCACGTCGCCTCGTCGCCGTATGCCTTTAGGACGGCGAACGAAATGGAGGTTTCGAACGTGCCGGGATCGGCCGCAAGGACGCTCGACCATCCGAGGATGGCGCCTGTCATAATCCATTCGGACACCCGCTGCGGGAAGTGTTCCGAAATCCCGCTGGCTATTCGGAGGATAATCATCGGCGACCTCTGATGGCGCTGGCGATCGCCGTGATACCCTGGCCGGCCACCTGCACGCCGAAGAACGACAGAAGAATCGTTCCCTCCCATTGATCGAATGGCGACGGGAAGGCGGCGATGCGCCAGCCGAAGGCGAAGCATGTGTCGAGCGTGACGAGCAGAAGGTGCAGGGCGAAGCATCCGGCGATCACGAATGTGATGAGGCGCATTTCCCAAAAGCCGGCCGTGGCGAGCCTGATCTCTGTCGCCTGCGCCTTCGCCGCCATCTGCGCCTCGATCGACTTGATCGCAGCGTCGGCGACGAGCTTCTTCTCGTCGGTGTCGGCCTGCTTTTTCACCTCATAGGCGCGGGTAAGCTGGCCGACGAGATCGCCGGTGATCCACTGGATGATCGCGACCCACATCAGAATAGCCACCCGGCAACGATATACATCCAGTAAAGGGCGCCCAACGCTGCGGCCGCCAGACCAGCAATGAACGGGACCATGGCGAAGTTGGTGCCGCCAGTCGGGCTATTGGCCATTGCCAGAAGAACTAGACCTGACCAGCAGATGCCGCCAAACAGAAGAACCGTCGCGAGAAGGACATCGGCCATGGTCAATCCCCCAATCCGGGCTCGCGTCGGCGTCGGAGGTATTCGGTGAATACCCCGTTCGCGACCATCAGCCAGGGGAACCATTCAGGCGGCAGGATCGGGCGCAGCACGGCAGGATCGACGTAGGTAACGGCGACAGCCGCGGCGCCGAGCGCGGCTTGTAGCCGCGCCCAAAAGATCGTCTCGCTGTCGGCGAAGAACTTTTTGACGCGCTTCCACATAGGTCATTCTCCATGATCGAAGGGCTTAAGAGGGACTGTTTTCCCGGCGAGGCTATGGGTGCAGTCGCCGAGGAACTTGATCTGGCCGTCGCCGATAAGGGAATGGCAGGTTTCGGGGATCAGGTTGCCGGCAGCGTCCCGCTGCCAATCCCCGACCCATCGCCCGTTTTCGTCCTTCACGACTTTGTAGCCACGTACCAAGACGGATGGCGTGAAGGTCGGTCGGTCGAAGTCGCCGTTGAAACCCCACGTCGGGCCGACCATGTGCGCCTCCCGACAGCCTGGGCAAAAGAAGAAAAGGTATCCTCCTGCGGCTGTGCGCAGGACGCCGCGCGCCGCCATATCAACCCCACTTGCTGGTGATCGCCGCGAACGCGGCGGCGATGAGTTGCCAGATCGTCGTTTTCTGCTTCGGCGTCGGGGCGACGATCGGCGGATGAATCGGGACCGGCGAAGGATCAGGGGCGGCCGGCGGTGCTGGCGTGGCGGGAGCCGGCGCCGGGTCTGTCGGCGACCATGGCGTGTCTTTGATACGCGACCACTTCGCGAAGGATTCCGCCAGTTTCTTGTCGTAGGCGTTGATCTTGTAATTCGCGCCGTTGTAGCCCTTCGCGAAGCCGGCCCAATCGTGTCGGCGAAGCGCGCCGTCCAGATTGCAATTCTTGATGAAGGCCACTGCCGCCGCGAGGTGGTTTTCCTCGTCGACCATGAAGGCCTCGACCATATCCTCGACATCATCGTAGCCGGCCAGCTTGTGGTTGAAGCCCATCACCTGCGCGAGGCCCCATGAGCAGGAATAGAGTGCCGCCTTGCGGTCGATCGCGATGGCCTTGAGCAGCTTCGGATACTGCTCGCTCTCTTTGCCGTAACCACCCGCCTTCGCGTTGGCGAGGCCTGCCGCGACGGCCTTGGCACGCTTCTCGGCCGGCAGATACTTGTAGAACTTGTGCCGCTCAAACAGGATGACCGGGCGGCCCTGCGCGTCGAAGCCGCTGCCGCGCGTTTCCACGTCGATAAAGGCATGAAGCTCGTCCTCGCCGACGCCGATCAGGTGGCCGAGCTTCGGCAAATCGATATCGTCGAGGCGCTTGGCGGCGCCACGGAACGTCGTGTCCATGGTGGAACCCCTTCCGGGTTTACTGATGGGTGATAAGGCTCGTCGGCGACGGCACAGACGACACAGGCGCGGCCGTGGGCGGCGTTGAGCCGCCGCCGGCCCCGGAATTGCCTGACGCGCTTCCTGCGCCGGCTGTGGCCCCGCCCTTGGCCTTCGACGACGCTTCCGGCTTGAGCTTCGCCTCGACCTGCGTTGTGTAGCCGGCCTTGCTGATCGTGTGCGTCGCCGTCTCGATGATGAACTCGATCCCGTCGACGCCGGGACGCACGCGCGAATAGGTAAATGGCGCGCCGGCTCGGATGGTCGGATCGCCCCACAGCGTGACGGTGGTGCGGATCGTCTCGCTCTTGAGGTGCTTGGCCTTGGCCTTGGCCGCCTTCTTCGCCTCGTCGGGATCGGCGAAGGGTTCCGGCATCGTGTATTCTGCGGTCCCCTCATCATCGCTGTCTTCCTCGACCTCGACGAGTTTCGCCTGTTTGCGATCCTGATGCCGGCCCTTCACCTTCTTGAACTTGTTGCGATGGGCGAAATTCACCCGACAGGTGCCTTCAACGATATTGAAGGGCGTCGCCACGACGGCGGTCAGCGCCGCGCCGCTGGCCGCCTGGCCGCTGCCCTTCTTGACGAAAATCAGCTTGCCGTCCTTGATCGAGAACAGCGCGTCGTGCCGGCGCGCCAAGCGCTCGACGACATGCAGGTCGCTTTCGTCCTGCTGACCGAACCATTCGTATTTGTAGGCGCCGACCTCGCCGTCGATGACCGGCGACAGGCCATTCTCGCCGGCAATCTGCGAGACGATATCCTTGACCGTCTTCTGATCCCAATGCCGCGACCTATGCTGCTTAGCCTTGTCGCGGACGTTCGCACCCTTACCGTTCACCGTCATTCCATACGGCAGGCAGCGCACTTCCGGGTCATCGACGGTGTAGCTGCCGAAGTCGGCAATGCCGGTTTCGACGTAGCCGAGCGCGGCTGTGATCGTGTCGCCCTTCTTTGGGATGTCGGCGAAGGGGTTCCCGTCGTTCAATTCGCAGGAGATCGTGTCGGAGGTCACGCCCTCCTTGTCGGTGATCGTCACCGAGATCAGGCGCTCGTTGAACAGCGTTGCCACCGGCTTGCCGTTGACTTTTATTTCGGCGCGGGGAGTTTTCATGGCGTGGCGACAAGCCTATCTCTCGCCCCACCGCGCGCCGCTACGCGGCGGCGAATGACTAGGAGGGCAACATGACAATCTATTCACGCTTGCTGATTTCTGCCTCGGTGGCGCTATGCGCCACATCTGCCATGGCCGAGGATTATTTCCTTCAAGCCTTCGGAGGCGCGAACAGCATCATCGTTTGGAAATCTTCGGACGCCCAAAGTGAGGGTATGCAGCTTATCCAGGCTGGTGTTCATAAAACGAACCCCGCCATGGTTATGAAGCTGGTGTCCTGCATAGAAAAACCCGGCACGCGGGTAATCATCACCGACATGGGATTCGTCACCCACGACATCATGGTCATTGACGGCAAAGATCAAGGCTGTCGGGGGAACATTGCGGCCGAAGAACTGGGCCGTGGCGTGCCTGCCAGTGGATCGAGCACCGGCCGCCAATAGCTTAATCCCAAAGCGCGACGACCGGCACCACGTCGGTTGCGGCGACGAGATCAGGCAGCGTGATTTCCGTGCCGATTGGCAGCGGCGCGGCGAGCGCGGCAAGGCCTGGATTGGCCTCAAGCACCGCCTCGACATAGCCGCTTTCATCGCCATAGGCGCGACGACAGATGGCGTCGATCATTTCGCCCTGCATCGTGGTGTAGATCGTTGCCATCGCCGTCATCCGAACAAGGTCGCCACCACCGAGATCGGCGAGAAGCCGCCGCCGGCATATCGCTTGAGCCGCAGCCGGAACACGTCCATGCGCGGACGGCCGAGAGCGTCATGGAAAGACTGATCCTCGCTGACGCCCTCAACCACATGCAGGCCGTAGACATTGCCAGCGAGCGTGATCAGCGGCAGCACGGCGCCGCTCTGCGCAGCGCCGCGCACACCCTCCAAAGCCGCAAGGCCGCCGAATTCATGCGGGAAGACGACACCCTCGATGTCGGTCGTGTCGTCATCCCCGCCCGTCCATTGCAGGCGGTTGAGGCCGCCGACCGTCGCGATGTCAGCCCATCGGGTCGATAGGTTGCGGCGCAGGCCGTTGTAGCCGAACCGCAGACTGTGGAACATGAATGGCCCCAGGGCCATCGGGATCGGCATCAGTTCGCCCCATCAGAAAAGGCGCCTCTCGAAAGCGCGTTCCATTTAGCCGACAGAGCAGCTACGGCAGCATCGGCCATGGCCTTCGCGTCGCTTGCCGGTGCCGATATTGAAATATTAAACACCGGCGCCGGCATTGGGTTCGTGACGCGCACGTCTTGCGTGCCGCTCGGTGTGGTGGTCACCGGCGCAGGGATCGAGACTTCCGGCACGCCGATAACGTTGACTTCGGACGGGCCAGCATCCTTGCTGCCGACAGGCGCGAGCAGGTCGCGGAACATCTGGCTGAACGAGAACGGGACCGGCTGGTTCGCCTGCGGTGGCGCCGCTTGCTGCGGCTCCTGCGCGCGGCCCGCATTCCGATCCTCGGCGCGACGGTAGGCCCACGGCGCGAAGGACGGGTCGGCCAAGCGCGGATCGGTCGGCGGCGTGGCGAGCAGCGCGCGCGTAGTGATCTCGCCGGCAATGGCAGGCAGGCCGAGAAGCCTGCTGGCCGCCCGACCAATGATCCCGGTTGCCTCGCCTAGGCGACCAGCCGACAGGCCGAGCTTTTCGAGAAGCGTGGCCTCGGTGGATGCGCGGCCTGACGCCACGATATCCTTGGCGCCACCGCCGCCAGTGAGCCACCGGGAGAACCACCCGACGCTCTTCTTGGCACCGGCACCGGCTACACTGGCGCCGCCGCCCTTGGTGGCCGCGCCTGCCGCCGCTGCTGTGCCGCCGGCAACGGTCGCCGCCGTGGGCGCAAGGCGTCCAAGTTGCCGGAACCATCCCACCACCTTTGCCGCGCGACCTGCCACCATGAGAAGGCCGGCGCCGATGCCCGCCCATTCGAGCGCGGACAGCCCTTTCAGGTTCTCGACGAACTCGCCCAGGCTGTGTGCGTCCTTGACGGCGTTGATGAGCGTCGAGACCGCCATCGCCATCAGGAATATCTGGCCGGTCTTCGACAGCGCCAGCGCGGTGGCGCCCTGCGCCAGCCCGATCAGTGCGCGGCCGGTCATGGCTATAGCGAGCGCGCCGCCCACCGTCAGGCCGCCGCCCATCTTCTGGATCGCGCCGCCGATGTTGCCGATCGCATCGCCGATGTTGCCGCCGGCAACGTTGTCGGCAAACGCCTTGAGGTCGGCTCCGATGCCACGGAAGCGATTGGAGAGGCGCGCCAGACCGACCACGCGATCGTCAGCCTGGGCAAGGTCGCCGCCGAAAGCCTTGCCAAAAATCAGGTCTCCGATGTCATTGACAGCTTCACGCAGGCCGCCGGTGCCACCGTAGCCGAGGCCACCCATGAAGCCCTGGAATGCGAACCTGACCTGATCGAGGACGCCGACGCGCTTTTCCAGCGTGTCCAGAACGTCACCGATGCCAGCGCCAAGCTCCTTGATGGTTGGGAGCCAGCTATCGCCGATGCCGATGCCCACTGCCCTGATCTTGTTGCCGATCAGGGTCAGCGCGTTCGCCGTTGTCTGCGATCGAACGAGATACTCCTGGAAGGCCGAACCGGTATAGTTCGCCTCCGTGCCGACCATCTGCAATTCACGCCGAAGCTCACGCGAATCCGCAATGACCGGCAGAAGGCCGCGCGCCTCGTCGCCGAACAGGGCTGACGCGATGCTGGCCTGTTGCCACTTCGGCAGCGCCGAAAGGCGATCCATCACGTCCAGCGTCGTCGCCAGCGCGTTCTTCTGCATGGACTTGGCAGTCTTCACCGCATCGAGGCCGAGCTTGGCATAGGCGGTGCGCTGCGCCTTCGTGGCGCGCTCGCCCATGGTCAGGGCCCGACCCATGTTGCGGAAGGACGTGGCCGCCACCTCGCTCTGCGCGCCGGCCGAGATCATCGAGGCGCCGAAGGCGAGCGTCTGCGTGTCGGTGAAGCCGAACATCTTGCCAACCGCGGCGACGCGCTTGTCGAAGTCGACAAGATCATTCGCCGCCGAGGCGGTGTTGTTGGCGAGGTGGTTGATGGCATCGGCGTGCAGGCCAAGTTCCGACACGCTCATTTGAAGCTGCGTCTTGATCTTCGCCAGCGCGTCGCCTGTCTCGCCCTGCGCCATGTCCCAGGCAACGGACACTTTGGCGGCCATTTCGGAGAACTTGCCAAGCTCATTCAGGGCGACGCCGGACTGGCCGGCGGCGGCGAAAATGTCTGCCATGCCTTCGGCGGTCACAGGAAGGCGCTTCGACAGGTCGATGATTTCCGAGCGAACGGCAGAAAGCTGCGCAGGCGTGCCGTCGACGACCTTGCGAACGTCGGCGAACTTTTCCTCGAATTTGATCGCAGCGCCAACCGTGCCGCCGATAGCCTTCGACATGCCATAGTAGCTTGCGCCAACGGCAAGCGCGCCGCGCACAATGCCGCCGCCGAACGCGCCGGCCGTGCCGAGCATGGCGCCGGACGTGCGCTCGCCCTGCCGATGCAGGCGGCCGAGCGCGGCGCCGATGCCGCGTGCCGGGCCGGACACGCGGTCGGTCAGCGCGACGATCAGGCGGGAGGTAAGCGTTGCCACGTCATGGCCTCTTTGGCAGGAGTTCGGTCACCGCGTCACGCCAGCGGATCGCCTCCGCTGGCGTCAATGCGGCGATCTCGGAAAGAGGGCTGTTGAGTTCCCGGCAGAGCCAGGCTGTCAGTCGCCGCCACCCTGCTCGGCGACCGTCGTGAAAGGGCGCAGGGCCTTGTCGCAAGCCGCGTAATCGGCCAGCGAAAATTCGGCGATTTCCGGCTGCGTCGCCCCGGAAAGCTGCGCCATCATGACGGCGGTAACGCCATGCGGCCCGCCATCCTTTACCACGTTCTCGATGACAATCAGGTCGGCGAGTTTCGGCTCGCGGAAGCTGATCGTGTCGGTGTCCTTGCCGGCCAGCTTGTAAGGCTTGGACAGCTTGACCTCGATGGTCCTGGTCATGATCGCGGCCCTCCGTTACGCCAGCAGAGCTGAGCGAATGCTGCTCGTCTGCGAGACGCCTCCGATCGACACATCGAAGGGCGAGGCCTCGATGACGGTGCGGCCGTCGATTTCGAGGCGGTAGTAGCGCAGCGTGATCTGGAAGTCGTTCTCGCCCGCTTCTCCCGGCTTCCAGGAGCCGTGATCGTTCTTGATGAGACGGCCACGGATATAGGCGGTGGCGTTGATGATGGTGCCGTCTTCATGGGCGAGCGCGCCCGTCACCATGAATTCGCGCTCGACCCCGACCGAGAGGCCGAAAAGCTGGATGACCTGCGGGTCGAATCCGGAGAGCTTGAACGAGGACTCCATCTTCTCGTAGCCCATCGGGATATCGATCGGCATGACCATGCCAGCGTTGCGCATTTCCTCGACCTTCTCGGTCGGGACCGGCAGCGTGATCTCGCTGGCCTGGCCGATCTTGGAGACGCGATCGGCGAAGACGGTGCAGTTGCGGAGGATATACCTCGGCATGTCGGAGTTGCTCGGCATGACAGCCACCTTTCAGGATTGAGGTCGATGGATGGCGGCGCCGGCAGATTGCCGGCGCCGAGGGAGTTGCGTGCCGCTTCAGGCGGCCAGGGTGCCGCCGCTGATCTCCTGCGCGACCTGATTGAGCAGGAGCGTGTAGGAGGCGATGTTGCGGTAGCTGGTGATCCTGATGTCGACCATCGGAGCCGGCGGTTCGAACTTGACGCCGAGCTTGACGATGCCCTGCGCAAGTTCGGTGTCGGTGTTGCTGTCCAGCAGCCACACGTCGGAGCCGGGCAGGATCGCACCCTCGAGCTCCATGGTGCGAAGAAGGGCTCGACCCGCCTCGATCATGAACTTGAGGTTCGCCTTGGTGAACGGCCGGTCGACGAATTCGAGATACGCCGCCTCCAGCGCCTCGTTGATCGCGTCGGCGGTGCGACGCACGCTGACGAACTGCCAGAGCAGATCGCTGTCGCAGGTCCAGACACCCCACAGGCGATAGCCGGTGTTGTCGATATTGACGATCGTGTTGACGCGGTTCTCGTTGAGGTTGACCGAGAAGATGTCGGCGAATGTCGTCGATCCGCGCCGACCGGAAATCGTAGACGCCGGAAAGGTGCGCCACGCCGCCCAGGACGAGCGGCAGGCCGAGAAGAAGCTGCGCGGTGTTGACGTTGGTCTTGCTGCCCATGTGGCGTGGATCGAGCGGTGCCTCCACCACAATCACATTGGGCCGGAAGGCTTGGAGACGCTGGCCGAGCCACTTGATTGCGCCGGCCGCGACAGCTTCCGGCGACGACCCTTCCGGCGCGAACCGAAGGGAGCCATGCTGTGGCTTCTGCCCCGGCACGCCCTCGCACCATCCGGTGCGGGTCGCGACATCGAGAAAAAGGATCGAGCGGGGTGGACGGGGATGCGTCATGAAAGTGCCTCCGCTACCGCATCGCGGACGACGAGCAGGGCGGCGAGCTTCCGCTCTAGTTGCACCCGCTTTTGCCAATAGTGCTCGCCGATCTGGCGGGTCTCGATGGCGCTTGTGATGATCGCGCGCTCGATCACCAAGGCGCTCTCTACGATGGCAATCTGCTCATCAATCACCTCGACGAGGCCGGTCATCGATACGACCTTCCTCGCCGCGCGATCTCGTCGTCGTGCTCATAGATCGCGTCGCGGCCGGCGGTCGTCGCCGTGAACCGCCGGCTGTTCTTCGGATCGCGATCAAGGAGGCCACGATCATGCAGGCGAAGCGCCGAGTTCTGCTGGCCTTCCGTCGTGGTCAGAAACCACCTGCCAACCGTGCTGCGCAGGATCGCAACCTGCGTCTTGCCGAGGACGCGCACCGTCATGACGATGACCCAGGCACGAACAGGCAGATCGTCCGGCCATCCATCGAGCCGGCCACGCTGCACCAATGGAAGCGGCCGTCCGGCGAGAAATGCAGACGAGGATCGCCGTAAGGGATCACCTCGCCGGTGACGACGATCCGATAGCCATCGGGGCGCACCGCAATCCAGTCTGCGGGCACCTCGCGGCAATCGACGCCGGAACAGCACGACAGCGGGTATGCCCATCCGGTGGGTGCGTCATGCGCCCTGGCGGTGCCGGAAAGACAAAGGACCGCCAGAGCGGTCCCGATTGTGGTGAGGCGGCTATTCATCGGAGCCGCCCTCCGGCTCGACGAATTCGTATGTGCAGATCGTGGCGGTCGCCAAAGTGGCGAGGCCAACTATCTGCGGCACCCGACCGATTATCCGACGCACGCCCTCTGTTTTGAATTCTGTGACGATCCGCTGGCCGAAGATCGACCCGTCGCGGACAAGCGCTTCATGGACCTTTTCGAGCGACGGCTCATCGACCTCCATCGCGAAGTGGACGAGGCGCTGCGTATCGCGTTGCGAAACGATCGTGGTCGTCACCAAGATGCGAAGCATCTGGTTTCCCCTCTCAAAATTCTGATGTGGTGGTGGGCCGAGGGAGGCAGTCCCTCGGCCCTATCCCGCGCGCTCTGACTGTTCGGGCCGGTGCGCGGGAACTCGCATGCTACTGGACTAGGTGGGCGACCACGCCGTCCTGCTTGGCCGGCTCGCCGGCACCTTCACGGATTTCGGCCGCGATGGTTTCCATGCGGTCAACGATGTCGTCGAAGGCGTCGGTCTGATCGAAAAAGCCCATCTTGTGGCAGTATTCGAGCAGGCCGCGAAGCGTCGCCTGGCGCTTCTGTTCTTCCATCTTCGACAGGCCGAGGGTGAAGCGGAACGCCTTCCGGTCGAGGTTGTGGCGCTCGATCGCCGTCTTGATGGCCTGCCCGGCAAGGCCCTGATACTCGGCGGCGTTCGCCACCTGCTTGCCGTATTCCTTGACGACCCGCTTGAGGTCTTCGGCGCTGATCTCGCTCGTCGACGGCGCCGCGTCGGCCTTCTTCATTCGCCTTGCCATGCTCTTAGGCTCCATTCCCGTCGACAGGTTGCGAGGATGCGACTGGCCGCGGTATGTCGGCGGGCCATGGGTTATCGGCGGGCCAGTCAGGATGGATCGGATTCGTTCGCGAGGCTCGGAGCGAGATTTCATCGATCGGAGCAGGCGCAGGGCGGTCGACGCCATCCGGCCAGGGCAGGTCGGTAGGCCATATCGCGGAGAATCTCTGCGTGACGGTATCGTAGGTTCCGATCCGCATGTCGCGTTCTCGGAAGGTGGCCGCAAACTTCGGATCGTTGGCGACCGCCTCGGAGATATTGCTCAACCGGCGGCCTGTCGCGGCAGCGAAGACCTCGAATAGGGTGGCAAGATCGGATCGGAACTTTTCGAGCTTGGTCATGCCACAAGGCATAATCGGGATTAAATCCACATTCAACCGGCGTTAAGCATAGCTCCCAAAAAATATTTGGGGCTATTCCTCCGATTATTTTTGGATATAAACCACACTCATTGAAGTTTTCAGGGTTAATTCAGGAGTGGACAGCATGGAAAATCTGGTCGCCCGGCGCATCCGACTTCGGCTGGAAGCTGTGGGTCTGAACATCAAAAAGGCCGAGGAAACGGCCGAATTGAAGAACGGTTTTGTCCGCGATCTACTGTCGGGCAGAAAGGCGCAGCCGCGGCCGTCGCACCTTGCCAAGCTCGCGAACGTCCTCGATTGCGACCTCGAATATCTGATGCTGTATCAGCGCGCACCGCGAAAGGATGGCATTCCCGAAGATGGATTGCCGATCTACGGCGTGATCGAGGAAGGCGCCTGGCGCGAGGCGAAGGAGATGGCGAAATCATTCCCAACTTCGCCCTACGATCCAGAGCCGCGGTTCCCATCCGAGCACCAATGCGTGTTCATCGTCAAAGGAGAAAGCTCCGAAGCCTTCGGCATTGTGGAAGACGAGGTGGTGATCACGCTCCTGGCTTCTGGGATTGAGGCGATCGGGCGTCCGTTCAAGCCGCTCGATGTCGTGATTCTAAACCGACAACGCAATTCCTCGCTGCATGAGCGCAGCTTGGCGCAGGTCGTCTCGATGTCCAATGGGAAAATCAATCTTCGCAAGGCTCATGGAAAGCCGATCGAAGGCGACTGGTCGATCGAGGGACTTGCCGTGACGACAATTCGGCACCTCGCATAGCGCGCCTCCAGGCGCGCGCGTATCCGGTCAGTCTCGAATCTCTCACCAGAGAAATTTACTGGTGGTCTCGTAGAAACGATATACCCAGATAAAGGGGCAGGGTTCCTTACGGACCCTGCCCTTGTCTATGTATGGATATAAACTCCGCGTGCGTGTACGCGCGCGAGGAAAAAATCCGCGAAAAAATCAACATTAAAATCCGGCTTAAATCCCGAATTTAGCAGTTGCATAACCTTAAAAATCGGGATTAATTCCGTATGTGCCGCCGATTTGGCTGGCCGGGATTAATCCAAAAGGGGATGTGCAATGCAGCAATCAGCCGCCTACAAGGTCGGGAACTTCGGCAAAGGAGAGGTCCGAACCGACCTGTCTCGCCAGTGGATCGCCCGGCCTTCCGATCAGCGTTTCCTTTCGCTGACCGACCTACATGCGAGCGTCTCGGCCCGAGCCGATGCTTCGGTCGAGAACAGGGTCAGCACCCGGAACATCGAATTTATCGCGCCTGGCAACCCGGCGACGATCGAGGAAACCCACGATCTTTCGGTCGGCTTGGACGGCGGCAACATCGCCCATCCGACACATTGGAGCTTCGGCCAGCTTTGCACCCTCGCGAAGGCGCCGGCAGGTCACTATCGCACCCTTCCTTCGCAGATCGTTGCCGACGCGTTGACCTACGGCATCCGCTACAACCGTGAAGCCGAGCAGGTGAAGCTATATCGCCATGACGAGCAGCTTCTTGCTGCAACGGGACCGGACTATGGGGTGGCAGCTGTGAGCGCGATCCTCGCCGCATTGGCTGCAAAGGCCAGCACGTACCTTGTTGGCGCTGGCGTCGTCATCGCCGCGTTCGTGGCGACCTATCTGCGCGGACGGTCAGCCGGCAAGCAATCCGCTGAAACCAGACAGAAGGCAAAGGAGGCCGAAGCACGTGCCAATGAGATCGATCGCATCAAGCGCGCTGCTGGCGCTGCTCCTGTCGGGATGCCAGACGACGAGTACAACCGTGACCGGAAGTCGTGACGTGTGCCTGATCTGGTCACCGATCACCTATTCGGCCAAGGGCGACACGCCCCAGACCGTCGCGGAAGTCCGGCAGGCGAATGCCCGCCGTGACGCCTACTGCAAATAGCATTCAGAAAAGGGCACGGGGACAGTGACCGAAAAGGCACCTGAGATGGAAACCGATCTGCGCGGGCGCGTGGTTGCTTTGGAGCAGGGCATAGCGGCAAACGGCCAGCGGCTTACAACGCTGGAGGCGTGGCGAACACAACGCGATATCGATTCAGCGCGTCACGATGAACGGTGGAAGCGAATGGACGACAAGATCGACGCTGTTGGCAAGAAGGTCGACAAAATTTCCGAAGGCCTGTCGCGCATCATGTGGATGGTCGTAACCGGGATCGTCGTCGCCGTCGTCGGCTTCATGATCAAAGGTGGGTTCGCGCCCTAATCCAAGTCGTGCAATTTATGCACAGGTTCGCCCTGACCACTATGCACTTTCTGCATACTGCTCGCCCGCTCCGGTTCGCCGGGGCGGGTTTTTGCTTTTCTGAGGTATGGTTTCCCTTCGCCGCGATGCTCGAAGCAATACCAGTGCTGTCCTGTCGTCAGGGAGAGGACGTTGAAGGTGTCTGGCCTCATCCCGCGGTCATTCAGCCGAGCTTTCCTCCCCACACCTCATCGCTTCTTTGCCGTGACGATATTGAGGTCGGTCTTCGAGAGGTCGCCCTTTGGTCCATGCCAGCCGTCGTCCAAAAACCGCTTCGTGTCCTCCCACTGCAGCCAATCCTGTTCGGAATCGTACTGATAGCCGGCCGGATGCTTTGCCTCCACCATGATGATTTCTAGGTTACCTACCGGGAGGTCTGCCAAATCGGCCGCGACCTCAGGGATGCGTTCCTTCAGCGCCTTCAGCGAGGCGCTTTCAATTGCCAGCCCGAAGTCGCCACTGCTGGACGCCATCCACACCTTGGCTTCGTCATCCCATTGGATCTGAATTTCCACGCGCATGAGGTGATTCTCCATGTTCCAAGATTTCAATCCGGCTTTTTAGTCCATTTCGGTTCATCTGCTCTTTGAGTGGTGCCAGCGCGAAGAGCATGCCATCGATCGCCTTGGCGAGATCGAGCGGAATCGCGTCGGGTTCCCCTTGGACGCGCCTGACGGCGAACTTCACGGCATCGGTCAAGGAAAGCTGCCGTCTCCTTGCCAAAGACCGAACCATCCGGTCGAGTTCAGCGTCCTTGAAATGCAGAGCCATCACGAACTTCCTTGGGCGAGTGATTGCCGGAAACGAGGTTGGCGTACCTCGTGCGGATCACATCACTGGTTGCGAGGTAGGCCATCCCGATGAGATGCGTGATGAACTGCTCATTCTCCGCGTCCGTCATATCTCGAAGCTCCCGCAGCATCTCGCGGACATAGTCCAGCGTTGCTGCCTTGCGGATGGATGAGTTTGTGCGAGCCTTATCTTTCTGCGTTTTCTGAACCGCGCTCATACCGCGATCCTCCGTTCGGCTTCGGTCACGAACGGCCGGTATGGACCGCGGTAGACAAGGATCGAAGATGACAGGCCACCGCACGAGAGAGCCTTGAGTTGGGCTGTCCGAGAGACATCAAAGAACGCCGCAACGCAGGGAACGCCATCGATCTCGCGCGGGTTGCCGACCGGCCTGACAGTCCACCTGAAGCGCTTCCAGAGCGGAAGCCAATAGGTTTCCTGCACGCCGCCGATCGCCTTGATGCCTTCGAGAAGGCAATATTCCATGACGGTCCCGCAGAACTGGCCCTTGATTGGCCCGTGACCTTGTTCGCGGAATTTCTTGGTGATGAACCCTCGCGTCCATTCGGCCACATCGGGGTGCCGGATCAACCCTTTGAAATCGGCCATATGGGGGAACACCTCGCTGAGGAGGTGCGGTTCGGTGGTCGGGACCAGGCGCGTCCCGGTCATGACTTCTCCGCCGATTTCCCCAATCAGGTATGTTGCGGCGTCGGTATCGAACTGGTCGATCTCTTTTCCGCTCGGGTCGGCGTCCCGCCAACCTTTTTCCTCGACGTAGATCTCGTGGCGAGCACGGAAGAACTGATCCAACAGGTCATCATAAAGGTGCCTGTTGGCCGCATTGACGACATGAATTTGCATGGAAAACCCCACCGCTTGTTGACGGCAGTAGGGTCTTCAGAACTCCGGTTGTAAGGTATGACCGGATTTGGTCATGCCAGCTCGATTCACGGTTGTATTTGACCGGATTTCAGAGCCAGAACGACCGCCTGGACGGCGGTGTTGACGTTCATCCTTTCACGAATCGCCTTGACGTGATTCGACACGGTGTCTTGCGCGATCGAGAGAATTTCACTGATCTCCCAAGATGATTTGCCGGCTGCGATCCATGACAGGATTTCCCGCTGTCGGGCCGACAACAGGGGCACTTGCGAACGGGCTGACAAGATTTCAGTTGCTCGCATGTGGAAGTATAAGCTCGCCATGTGAAGGAGCGCCTCGCCACCGGGGCCAATGTCCAACGGATACTCGCTTGCGAGCGAAACGACGGCTTGCCAGCCACCAATGGAACGCATCGGGTAGGCTATTCCATCAGCCATCCCATGTTCTTTGGCTTCACCATTGATCTGTTTCACGCGCTCCGTCTGCATGTGCATGCGCCACGCATCGCGCCATTGAAAAGGTCGCGTTCTGGTCATTGACCATTTCGATATCGGGTCGTCGGCGAAATAAGCCTGCTCGCGGTATCGGTCCGACCATGCCACCGGCCAGCCGTTTGCTATCACAAGGGGCTCGACATCATTTCCCGTCGAAGGCAGGCCTGTCATGATGAAGGACCCGAAGCCTTGTGCATCTATGACTTGTGCGAACTCATCGACAAGCACCTCAAGGTTGCTGTACTGATGTGAGCGTTCGGCAAATTCCAGAAGTTCGTTTCGCATCTTGAGCATGGCGTGTCTCCCGTTGGCCAGCTCGAAACCAGTGGTCGTTCAGGTGTCATGAGTACGCGCGACAGCTCTCAGATCGACGGCCCCGGCGCCGAGCTGCAGTTGATTGTTGTCCCGTTTGAAAAGATGCGGCAGCGGGCCGCGGGGCTAGTCGCCCGGACCGATCCGGTTCTTTTTAAGATGTACGGTCTTGTGGAAACGCTGGTGGACCGGCGGCAGTACAGGGACGCGGCAACGGCTATGATCGCGTTCTATGGTCGGAATGCTGCTTGCGTAGCTCGCCGCATGCAGATGATCGCGCAAAATCCCCGCGATATCAGGCTTGTCCAAGGCCTGATTGATGACATCAGCCAGCATAAATAGCCCCCGCTGCGCCGAATCTAACCCCAACAGAATTTTAGCCGCAACGCCTTTAAGTGCAAGCTAACAGGTCGGATTGCGACCTAAAGTCGAAGCCCCGGATTTCAGATCGGCTCCAGCTACCAGATCAGGCGATCTCGCCTTTCAGAAAATGCGGAAACCGCCGGTGATGGCATAGACCACCATGAAGGCAACCACCGCAGCGAGCAGGAGCATGGAAACGCGCATCAGAGCAGCGCCCATGCCAGCGCGCCGCCGATCGCGAAGAAGACCGAGAAAGCCAACAGAAAGGTGATCTTGTCGAGCATCGAGCGACTATACCGCACTCATGCAGACGACAGCGATATACGATTCGCAGACAGGCACCTTCACCCTGTCCAAGGGGCCATGGTCAGGCACGTTCCCGATCTCCGACCTTCCGAAATGGCTCGACTTCTACCGACGGCAGCGCGATCGGTATCCCAACCATGCGGCATCCTACACCAGCGACGTTGAGGCGTTGGAGGAGCTGGCGAAGCAGTTCCAAGCCACATCCGCGATCGGTGGACAGAGCCCTCCCGGGGCGACGAAGGCTGATCCCTAAACGAAAACCCCGGCCGGAGCCGGGGCGAGAGGTAATGCTGGTCGGCCCAGCTATGCTGCTTGTGGAAAGTCCATGTCGAAGCGCAGCGGGTGGCCGAGTGCCTTGAACGCATCCTCCAACGAATCCAGCCTCGAATTGTGGTCGATCCGAAATAGCCTATCCACATGTTCGCGCTTGCAGTTGAGCGCGCGCATTAGATCGGCGCGGGTCCAGCCTTTGCCTTTAAGGATCATGTGAAGCCCCGATTTCAGAAAGACCATGCCAGGGACTTCTACAAATCGACCCTTGCCGGGAGTATCCTTCAGAGGAAAAGGAATATCGTCGCCGTTCGCGATCCGGGCAGCGATTGCTTCCTCAATTGCGTTCAGACCATTCCGGCAAGCTTCCTCCTGCGTTGCGCCGAACGTCGCAACTTCGGGAAACTCCGGGGCGGTTACAAACCAGGTGTCGTTGTCGTCGGGAGTAAACGCGAGTTCATACCACATACAAAAATCTCCTCACTTGAGGCCCAGGTCTTTCTTGATTTTCTCGACCAGTTTGGTGCCAAGCTCCTTGCCGCCGCCGTGCATGGGCAACTGCGATACTTTGCCCTTAAGCCTGATCGTGACATGCCCGCTGCCGCCCCGATGGGTTTCAAAGGTGCAGCCTTGCTTGGCGAGCCATCGCCTGAGTTCGTTCGCGTTCATATAGATAGCGTATTCCACACAAGTGTGGAAGTCAACATATGTGTTGAGTTATTCTAGTGGATTGAAAAGGCAAGCGAACTTTCTTGAAAGTGCCTATTTGTTCCAGCCGGATGTGCCTTCCCCCTACGATTTTACCCTTCAAGCCGCTTCCCCCTTAAGCCCCTTCGGCTTCAACGCCTCGGCCGCTTCCATATGCATGGCCACGGTCTCGATCCACGCCGCTCCGGGGCATGCGTTCCCGCTACTTCGTCATCCCCACTGACCAAAATCGCATCCGTCATCCCTTCCGCATCCGGAAGATGACGGAGCCAGCAGCCGCGCCTACCAGGAAAGCCGGCACCCAGCGATACCATTCGAAGCGCATTAGCCCCAGGGCGCTCCCGGCTTCATGTGGCGTCACCTGGAACAACAGTAGGACGAACACCGCCACCAGCATCACAACGGCGCCGCCGATGGACCCGCGATTTGGTCCGAAAGCGAGCGCGGCCACCAGCCCGATAACCGCTGGCACGATCAAAACGACAAAATCGAGATACCCCATCCCCAAGCCCTCCCAGAGCACGCTCCACAATCGCGCGGGCTCGGCCGGGCGTCAATTGCCGAAGTTCTCCGGGCCGTCCTCGATCGCCAAAACCTGCCCGAGATCGAGCCCGGCTCTCCGGTCAAAAAACCAGTCGACTGCCTTCCGGTCCGTCTTTCCGATCAGCGGATCCTTTTCAGGGAAACGCCCGGTGAGCCGCAATCGTGCCAGGGCCCGAGCTGACAATCCGAAATATCGGCGAAGGTCCGCGTCGGTCATAAAACGGGGGGGTGGCCAGTTGCTCATGTTGCGTTTCATGTCGCGTCGAGTTGCCGCGCATCAGTAAAAACCCTTGATTTCCAAGGATTGTCAGTTGCAACACGAATGCGACATGAGGAGCGCAAATTTTCGGCTAAGCCATTGAAAGGATTGGTAGCGGAGGTCCGTTCTGGGCACGGTAGCCGAACGGAAGCTCTTGATATCATTGATCTCGGAACGTGGCAGGAAGCGCTCGTAAGGGCGCTGCGCGAATACAACGATAGTTCTTGATCGTCTCCTTGACGGTTCGGAGTGCGCTGCCTTTTATAGGCCATGCGTCCATCGTCGTGGACGGGAAAAACCCACTCTAAATCGCTATTTATAGGAAGAACGTGCGTTTCTACGCGCATCGAGCCGTTTACGAGGATGGGAGCACGTAGAGATTTCTCCCCGTTATGCCCCTCTCTGACACATAACAATATGTAGTGTGCGATTGGAATAATTTAGCCGAAATCGCTATATGTGGTGTTTGCGAGCAGGTTCGCCGCTATATAATGTATATTGGCCTCAGCGCCCAACGACCGCGGTCACGCGGCTCCACCGCCGCAACGTCGGCAGCAACCAAACGAACTGAATCCAATCCATCAACCAACCCCGCGGCGAGCGGGAGGAAGGGATATTCATGCCGCTGATTCAGCTTGAAGACGGCCGTAAACTGAACTCTGAAAACGTCATTCTTTTTCGACCGCAGAAATCCGGCGCCTACGAATTTTGCCTTTCGGGCAACGTCACCATTTCGGGCTTTGTCGACGACCCCGAGATGGCCTTTTTTCCAATCGTTCCGGCGGCGGTCGGTTTCCGAACGGTCGAAAAAGACATTGTCAACGGCGAGCGAATTTACACTTTCAAGCCCGTGGTAGCCTGGCGCCTTTGCCCTGGGGGGAATTACCCACTAGCCGCTGGCGGCAACTACAGCGAAGAGGATGGCTACGCTGCGATTGAGTGTCCGTCCGGCGAGATAATTGACGTCGACGGCAACAGGTTCGAGTCGGTGGAGGAATTCAAGGCCATGGTCGCCGAGGAGGACGAAGACCGCAACTCCAAAGCGGCCTAGCAAGGCTTAGCGGACTGTCGACTCAGTCTTTGGTCGACAGTCCGCGACCAATATCTACGAAGCATGGGAGGTTTCCATTGGAAATCCAGAACTACCGTCCAGGACTGCCCGGAGCGCGCACGCGCGCCTTTATCGACGTCAAATTCCCTGACGGCCTATTCATCCGCGACCTGCGCTTGGTTGAGACGCGGAACGGGATCCGCGTCTACGGCCCGACCATCGGCGACAGGACCATTGTTGCCATTCCGCCTGCTGTAGCAGACGCAATTGCGGAGGCGGTCGCCCATGCTGCAGGCTGAAGGAGAAAACCCCTATAAGGTTGGCGACAGGGTTCAACATGACCGGTTTGGCGGAGGCACGGTCAATTCTGTCGAAAATCACAAGGTTGAAGTGATCTTCGACTTCATCGGCATTCCGAAGAAGGTTTTGCACCCCTTCTTAAAGCCAGGCCAGCCCAAGCCGCCTGCTATGCCTGCCGCCAGCAACGACAATCTTCCTGTCGAATTGAATATCAATGACTGGCGAGCTTCGCGGTTCGTAGGTGAGCCTGCTCCGACCGAATTTCTCATTGATGGTGTTGTCGAGTCCGGCATTCCGGGCATGGTCGCAGCGATGGGCGAGGTCGGAAAGTCCTTCGCGCTGCTGGAAATCAGTCGGCGCGTGGCGTTTGGTCGTACGGGTACATTTCCGCCCACGCCGATTTTCGGCGGCCAGGTGGTCCAGGAGGGGACGGCTGTTTTCTTAGCGGGTGAGGACGATGTCCGCGCCGTTCACCGACGGCTTGCCGCAATCGACCCAAAAGCCCAGCGGCTGACGGAGAAGGGCGACAAGCTGATCGTTATCCCCATGCCCTCAGCGGTAAAGGCAATCAAACCGTTCTGGAAAATGGTCAAAGGCGAACCGACAGAAACACCAGAGTGGCGCCAGTTCTGCGACACGCTAATCAAGATACCTGACCTTCGGGTGGTAACAATTGACCCTCTTCAGCTTTTCGCGGCGGTGCCTCTGAACGAGGATCCGGCGGCGGGTCAGTTCGTCTGTGGATCGATAGCGACCCTATCGGCGCATACCGGCGCGAACCTTTTTGTTCCGCATCACATGGCGAAAAGGGCGAAGGAGATCGTAACACTTGCTGATGCTCGCGACGCCATCCGTGGCACTAGCGCGCTGGTTGATGGCGTCCGCCTTGCCTACGGGCTGTGGTACGGTGATGTCGAAAAAGCTCGTAAAATCTGCAAGCAGATCGGCGTGCCCTATGAGCCCAACCGCATCGTTCACGGCGGCGTCGTGAAGGCAAATGGAGCCGCCCGCCGCGTTCTATCCACCTATGCCCGTGCCGACAACGGTCTGCTGATCGATCGTACTGTCAGCCTTGGCGCTTCAATCCCCGACCAAGGCGATCTCCGCGCAACACTGGTAGTCGCCATCGAGGCTGCCGCAGCCGCCGGTAGCCCTTTTACCAAAACAGGGCAGTCAGGGCTCTTCGAGATGCGCGAACGGTTGCCGGAAGAATTGCGGCTGTTGTCGAAGGCTCGAATGGACGCACTTGCGGATGAAGTCTTGGCTCGCGGTGACATCGTGAAGACGAAAGGGAGGGGAGAGAAAACGGCAAAATGGCTCGACGTGCCAACCGGACCATTTGCAGCCGGACTGGGTGAGTTTCGAGCGGGAATGGCCCGCAGCGCGTAGAGTATATGCGTTCCCGCTAATGTTTCGGGAACGGTCCATTCCCGGGAACGCGGGAACGAGATTCGTTGATTTTGTTGAGTTTTTCGTTCCCATTCCCGGCGTTCCCGACAAAATCGGGAATGACTTAAGTAATTGAAAACAAA
This sequence comes from Mesorhizobium sp. 8, assembly GCF_006351905.1. NCBI lineage: Bacteria > Pseudomonadati > Pseudomonadota > Alphaproteobacteria > Hyphomicrobiales > Phyllobacteriaceae > Mesorhizobium > Mesorhizobium sp. 8. The sequence goes on along the minus strand of NZ_CP040914.1, from coordinate 1,655,222 downwards.
CACATTCCCGCCTTCCCGGCATTTACCCCTACTACGTAGGGGATGGCGTCGGGAACGCCCATCCCTAGGAGAAAGGAAAAATGATCACCACCACCAAACCACTCTGGCCAGCATCAGAGCTGCGCATCACCAAAAACCAGGCCGCATTTCTGGCCAACGGATTGCCGCCGAGTTGGTCACCGGGACTTTCGGATCGGACCGAAGACAGCCTCAGCCGCCGCAGGATGTTGAGCTGGGTAGTGACACCCTCTGGCCACGGCGCGTTGCGCGCCAACGCAAAGGGCCTAGCTGCGCTGAACAAGTACCACGGTCGCAGTCTCGTGGCGGCCAACGACAATAAGGGAACGATGACGAATGCAGCCTGATCAGCACGCCGAAAAGTACGCCTCTTTCCTCGAAGGCCTCAGCGCCTACATGGATCGGCTCCGAGCGCCAAAGAAACGGAAGGCCGCTAACGACAACGCCAAGGGCATGGCTCCTTTGCTACCCTACCGGAACGGCCCACCCTCTGCGGGAGTGCAGACTAACTGGTCGCTCACGCCGAACGGCACCTTCGTGTTTGATCCTGAGAACGACGCTGAGGAATCCAGCTACTCTACCGAGAGCCGTCACGAAATCCGACCTTCCGAGAATCTGACTATGGCTGGGCTTGAAGGCGTGGAATTCCGCGAATTCCGCCACGCCAAGGCTGGCGGTGGAGGCAGCGTCGAACTTATCCCCATACCCGGCAAACGGGTTGGGTATGGCGTGCACATTGAGACCCGCGAGGTTGACGGAGAGAAAGTCGAGACGAAACACAAGGTCGTCACTCGCCTCGGTTGCTGGCGATTCAGCGATGGCGAGCAGACAGAACAAGCGCACAAACGTCGGGACAAAAAAGTCGTCAAGACGCGCCTAAAGATGCCAGTCGGCGCAATGCTAGGCATGCGGTACGAGGCCAATCAACCTCGCGGTGGCGAGGGTTCCCGTGCGGGTTCCAAGCCCTATTTCGAAGCCATGCTGGGCGCGAAGCATCGGTATGTGAAAGGCGGTCTCTGCAAGAAGGGCAAATCATATAGCCGCGCCGAATCCGCAACGATTCTGGCCGAGGCGTATTCCAATACGCCGGTTTTGCCGCCCGTCACCATGTGCGAGCCGGGGATTGCCAGCGGCGGGAATTACCGACCGCGCGACCTCTTCATCGGCCTGCAGAAAACAACGTGTGCGGGTGGCGGAGCGATCAATTGGCAGGATGCGATCGAGACGGAGGAAAACCGCAAGGTATGGTTCACGTGGGTTGCATCGCTGAAGGACGAGGACAAGGCCGTACTGGACATCGCCAAGACTGCCCGGTCCTACGAAGACGTCGGGCAGTCCCTCGGCTTCAGCGGGGACTACGCACGCAAGGCCGGAAAGCGGGCGGTCTTGGCCGCGAACGACAACGCGCGAGAAGCGATGAAAAAAATCGCGTAGGACGTGTCCGATTTCGCGACCTTGTCCCGCCTATAGATTGAGGCATCGCGAATGCGCTGGAATTTCCGGCCATGCGATGCCTCGCCGCCTGGCGCCGTTTCCCCTTCGGCTGCCTTGCGGTTTTTGCGGCGGGTTGAGCTTGGCGCGCTTGAGTGCGGCGCCGGCTCCCCGCTGCTTTTCTTTTAGAAATCTAGACTGGATCAATCAGCCATCCGTATTCTGACTCGACTCTGCTCAGATTGCCCGCTTTGATTATCGTGGGGAGTAAGGGGAGGGGCGATATGCCAGACTTTGTTATCAGAACCCTTGGGCTGCGCGAGGCTTACAATATCAATAATTTCGGCGCGGAGTCCAATGGACCAGGCACTCTGGAGGCAATTCTGCGCAACGCCCATAAGGACGAATCGACTGTTGCCGATCGGACTATCCTGTCGGGGGATCTGGTCGTACAGGCGCGCAATTTTCGTAATGAGGCGAGTTATCAACTGCTTCATCTGGTAGCTTACGTTCCAGACGACAAAATGCAGGTTGTACCGTTGGCGGCTGACGCTGGCCTGCAACTGGCTGATCCGCCGGAAAATACGGAATATCTAGACGGCGAAATGATGTTGCTCGTGCAGGGCAACGATGTTCTCATGTGTAAGTGCGGTCTCTCGGAGAGCGTATTTCTAAACTACGTGGAACAGATTGGAATGAATTCTGGCTTCTCACACGAAGTCAGCAGATGCACGCTAGGGAAGCGTGTCAATATCGACAAGATGGCGCTGATCGCAAAGGAGGGCGTCCATCGTTTAACGATGAATGCCGTAGCACATTCTGTGTCGGTGGATGAAGCCGAGCGCTCTACGATACGTAGGAGGTTTACTGGCTCTGTATTAGATGAACTAAGAGATATTCTTGGTTTGGAAGCGGAAGTTCCTGAAGAGGCAGAAAACATCAAGGTTGAGGTTTCCCTATCATTCGATAAGCGCCATGGAGCGGAATTAGAGAAGCGCCAACTTCAGACGATAGCCGAGAGTGTACTGGACGAAGGCGACGAGGGGTTCTCAATCGAGACAATGACGGGCCGAAAGGTTCGTTCGAACGACATTTTGCTCTCAAAGACGGTTACGATGTCGTCCTTCGGGAAATCGGTGCGGCACGAAGATGCGTGGGGTTTTCTCATCGAGTTCAACGCAGAACTCCGCGCGGCTCAAAATGACTGACCCCGAGAAAAAGGCAGCTTCATTGCCGTGGTCGCATTGGCTGTTCAGCGCGGCATGTATTGCGGCAGGTGTAGCTGCGTTTATATGGGGTGGAGACCTGATCCGAGGGAACGAGCGAGCAACCGGCGTAATCGTTACTGTCTTTTCAATATTGGCAGGCTTCCTGATAGCGGTGATGACGCTGCTCGGCGACCAATCAATGCTGCCAGGCGGCTGGCGTATGGGCGCGGCGAATAGAAATCGGATCAAAGCCAAAATGACGAGGCAAAAATGGTTGTTCTGCCTCTATCTCGTTACCCTCGCCATCATTTTTGCATCGTCTCTTTTGCGAGGAAGGTGCGAAGATGTCGTAATTTGGATGGAGCGAGTGTATTTCGGTCTCGCAACAACGGCGTTCGCATTGTCTTTCGGACTTCCGTGGACGTTAATGGCTATTCAGATGGATAGGCTCGATGCAGTGATTGAATCTAGAAAAGCTAAAAGTTCTACTATCGATAAGAATTAGCGGCGCACCAACGGGCAATTGCCTATCGGTAACCTCCGCTCATGATTAGTTACTGGTGTATGTTGGCTTTTAACCATGCCCGCGAGAGCGCTTCGTTGTTGGGCTTGTGAAAGGCCCAATCGCCTGGGGACTTCAGTTCAATCACGAGTAGCCCGTCATCTGCGTCAATCTGCTGTTGGACTAGGTCACGAATGGCCCCGCAATCTCCTTTGAGGTTGCCAACCCAAAGTGATTCGAGAGGCGAAACACAATTCCAGCTGCGCAGTAACTTCAGCAGACCATCATAGTTGCGCGCTTTTCTAAGATCATAGCTGATCACGTATGCCGGCATTGTTCACCCCTACCATGTGGACCCCGCGCCAGAAAAACAAACATGGCACGAGTCGGCAATAGGGATGGCGATTGGTGTAAGGCTGGTGCACCGAATAAGGCGTCCGCCGTGCAACCGGCGTCGGGTCTATTTCCGCATGTCCTTTGGCGGGACGTGCCTCCGGTACCTCTTGCCGTCTTTCGCTGACGCCCACGGATTGCCAAACGCTAGTCCGGATGGAGCATCGCTGCTGGTAGGATCAATGTTTCGCACAGTGCGCCGCTCACGGCGATGCTCGGCCGTCTTGAAGAGCTTGTCGCTCTCGGCAGTCGTCATTCCGAAAATTGGTGTCTTGCGGCGAGATCGGGACATAAGGTTTGTATAGCACAGATCAACTCGCGCGCTGCAAGCCACCAGTTCATCGCTCTGCTGGCGTGGGTGACAGACAGCATGGTCCGCACCCGCGCAGCGCCGAAGCCCAGCAATATCGTCGCCTCTACCGCGACCCTCGCTGGTGCGGCACGCATGGCATCAGGGCGATGCGCTTGGCGGCCGAGCCACTATGTCGGATGTGCGGGGCTGAAGGTCGCATAACTCCGGCGACAGTCGTTGACCACATCGTCAGGCACAACGGGTCGGAGGCGCTGTTCTTCGACTACGAGAACACGCAGAGTCTCTGCGATGCCGCACCGTGGCGCTGTCATTCGAGCCGTAAGCAGAGCATCGAGCGACGGGGCTTCGATACCACCATAGGCGTCGACGGATGGCCCCTCGACGCGAGGCACCCGGGTTTATCGGGAGGGGGAGGGTCGGCTTTCAGGGTCGACAGGGCCTAGACCAGCGTCCGACCCAAAGCGTGCGCATCCGCAATTCAAACGATAGGCTGAAAAATATGGCGAGGCCGCGAAAGCCGCTAGCCTCGGCTGCTGTCGAGGGCAGCGATAAGAAGGATCCTGGGCGTTATCGGCAGCGCAAGGAGCCAGTCGTAAAGGATGCGCTCGGTCCCGCCCCTGCGTGGCTGTTGGATAATGATGATGGCAAATCACGCAAGGCGTGGGCGCTGTTCGCCAAAGAGATCCCGTGGCTCAACGGTAGTCACCGCACTCTTGTGGAGCTGGCCAGTCGTATTCGTGGCCGGATGATTGCGGGCCAGGATGTTGGTGTGCAGTCGCTTACGCTTCTGCGGCAGTGCCTTTCGCAAATGGGCGCCACTCCAGCCGATGCGTCAAAGGTGACAATTCCGGATGGCGACGAGGAAGACCCGGACGAGGCTTTATTCAGCCGCGAATGATAACAGTGCGCTCGCTCGCGTAAGCGGCTACGCACAGCGAGTCATTGACGGCGTTGAAACTGCCGGCCCACATATTCGAGCAGCATGTCGGCGTCATTTTGCGGACTTGGTCCGCGGCATCTATCTGCCATTCTCGGGGCGCTCAACCGAATGGTCCGCGTGGATCGCGGTCAAGACGCCGAACGTCTGGATTCAGGACATCTATCCGATCGACCTCGACCGGTTGGCAGAGGACGTCAAGGCCTGGCAGTCGTACATGGGCAATGGCCTGCGAGATGCGCTGGAGGAACTGCGCGCCGTTTCTGCGTGGGCCGCCAATCAGGAACTATCGAACTTCTCCGACAAGCAGGAGCTTCGCCGCGAGGTTGCGTCTACCACCGAGCAGACTACCGCCTACTTCCGCGAGACCATCATCGCGGCGACCGGGCCTGGTTCGGCGATCTCGCTGAAGGTCGACGAATTGCAGGCCCAGGTGTTCGATCCGGACACGGGCCTGCCGGCGGTGGCGAATGCCGTGTCATTGCTCGAGACGCAAGTCGACATAATCGATGGCAAGGTGTCCACCAATGCCTCTGCCATCATCGCGCTTCAGGCCAGTTATGACGAGGTGTCGGGCAGCGCGACATTCCGTATGGAGACTGGCTACACGCCGTCGGCTGGTTGGTCATCGAAGATCGGACTGCAAACCCGCATCAATGACGGAGCGGTGTTCCGCGATGCCGGCCTGTTCATCGAGAGCACCGCCACACAGGCGCGGGTCATCATCTCGGCTGATCAGTTCATTGTCACTGCGCCTGGCTACGAAAAGCAGCCTTTTGTCTTCATCGGCGGGGTTGCGGCGTTGCAGGTCGCCAATATCGGCACTGTGACGGCAGGCGTGCTGCAGTCACCAGACGGCAAAGTGAAATTCGATCTTGCCAATAAGCGGCTGACTTTTTCGGACTGACAATGGCTGATCGCATTCTTCTTGAAACAGGCCGGATGATTATATCGCAGCCCGGCTACAACGCCTCCCCATCGCTGGCCGACGCCAACAAGGTATTCGACAGCGATTGGGCCTTCGGCGGCGCCATCATTACGGCGGGGGTGAAGCAGTTCACCGTCGAGGACACGACGTCGGGATATTACACGATCGATTTCCCGACCGCGCTTGATTATGTGCCCGCCGTAATTCTGAATGTGGTCGATCTTCCGACCATGTACGACGGCTCGCCGGCCCTCATCGGCGTGTATCGGAATTGGGGTCCCTATTTTTCAAACAGGGGCGGCGTGACGACGTTTGCCAGCGTGACGAACAGCCAAATCCGCATTCCGAAATTCAACATATCGTCCGGAACGTTCCCGACCTTGCGCCTTTCAAGTCCGGCGACCTCTCCGCCATATCCGCGCTGCTTCGCCATCGAGTACACGGTGTTTGCCGTATGAGCCGGATTCACATGGGTCTGAAGAACGGCCGGATGGGCTTTTGGGTTTCGCCGGCCGGCATCGATGCTTCGGGCGAGACGGGCCGCATGGTGCTCAATTCCGACTATGGGCATCTGCAAATCCACGCCACCGGATCGGCGACGGTGACCGGGACGGCCGACCCGGCCAGACCGAACTACTACTATTATTCGGATTACGTGGTGTCCTTCGCGGACCTTGGCTATCGCCCGCTCGTTATGATCGGCAACGCAGCTGCGAATGATCGTGGCGCATCCATCCCGTCGGCTCTGATGATGTGGCAGGCGGCTACCTATCAGATCGCCACCGAAGTCCGCAGCAATGGCCTGACCATCGACGTGCCGGAAACTTACGCAACCGACTCGCAGATCATCGCTTGGGTCGTATTCAAGAACAGGGTCTACGATTGATGGTGGACCGGATACTCCTCGACTTTTCGACCGGGACGCCGATGTTTCGGATATCGCGGCCAGGCAGGGATGTGTCGTCTACAAATCCGGACGATTTCCTGCTCACCGAAAATTCGCTGACGTTTCGGCCCTACTTGTCGGGCAGCGTGGCGTTTGGTGGGGCTGGCACCAGCGACATCTCGATATCGGGCTTTTCCGCATCACCGATCGGCATCCTGAAATGCAGTGACGGGACCATTGCTCATCCAGCTAACTACTTCGGGCGGATCTTGGGCAGCAGTTTCTCAACTTTCCGCCTGACCAACAACGGCGGCGCTCGGACGATCTACTACTGGCTCTTTGCCAACACGCTCGCGGCATAGCCGGCACAATCAGGAGCCATCGCATGACTGATCAATCGACCGCTCAACCGGTCGCATCCAGAACCGTGCCTGTCGATCCGATGGCTGCGGTCAGCCTGCTTTCGGCAGAGCGCGAGTTCTACCGCAACCGCTGTCTGCTGCTGGAGAACGAAGTGCTCGTGCTGCGCAGGCAGATCGAAGCGCAAGCCAACGACAAGACGACGGAACCGAAAGTGATGAACAATGACCATAGTTAATGACTACGTCACCGGAACGGTTTCGATTGCCAATGGCGACACAGCCGTTACAGGTGTCGGCACGGCATGGGCTGCTGCCGACATCCGGCCGGGCGACATGTTCATGCGCGATGGCTATGGCGTCGTCATCGCCTCCGTCACCGACAACACTCACCTGACGCTGGCCGAGAACTGGCCTGGCGTGACACTTGCCGGCTCTGCCTATCGCATCCGTTTCCAGTCTGATGGCTCCCGCTACACCGCCGCGGCAAGGGCGCTGGTGGAACGGCAGGCAAACGGCAATCTCGATGCGCTGGCTGCGCTGACCGGTGCTACCAACGTCATTCCTATGTTCACCGGGCCGGGCGCCATGGTGGTGATCCCGAAGACAGACCTCATCAACGGCGTCAGTTATGACGTGCAGGTCGATGAACTGGCGGATCGTGCTGCCTACGATGGCGAGGCGACCGGGTTCGCAGTTCTGGTGTCCGACATTGGCGATGGTCGCTCGGCGCTCTATTCAAAGGCGTCGCTGACATCTGGCGATTGGTCGGATCCGGCGTTCATCACGGGCCCGGTCGGCCCTCTGGCGTCGATAGCCGTTGGTGCGACGACGACGCTGGCGCCTGGTTCCAATGCCACGGTTGCAAATTCCGGAACGGCTACCGCGCCCGTCTTGGATTTCGGCATCCCGGCTGGCGAGGGGTTCTATTTTCGAGGAGCATATGCTGGCGGCACCGCGTACGTGAAGGACGATGTCGTCACCTATAACGGGTCGTCCTACATCGCGCTTCAGGCGACCACCGGCAATCTCCCGACGAATGCGACATATTGGGGGCTTCTGGCTCTCAAGGGTACAGACGGAACCGGTATCGGAGATGTTGTCGGGCCGTCCTCGTCCGATGACGCGAGCGTGGCGCTTTTCGACGGAACAACTGGCAAAGCGATCAAAGAAGGCCCGCCGCTCCAAACTTCGGCTGTCGATACTACATCCGGCGCGATCTTGACCATTGGAGCTTTCGGGCTTGGCAGCAGTTCCCCAACCCGGTTCACAGGGGATGTCGACACGATCCTGGTCAACGGCTGGCGTGCTGTCGACAGCACGGCAACCAATTTGCCCGTTTCCACGCAGGGCATCCTGCGAACCGATATGTGGGATAACAACGCGGCCGGCGTTCAGACCTTCATGGCGATAGCGACGGGCCTCGAATACCGCCGCTATCGTTCAAGCAGCACATGGGGAACATGGAAGCCTTACGCTCTCTCACCGAGCGGCGCGCCGGACGCGGTGCTTGAAGACCAGAAAGCGTCAGGCGTCATGGGTGGGACCGGCACCGCATTGACGTGGGTCGAGCGCGAACTGAATACCAAGGTCCGCGATCCTGCTTCACTGATCTCGCTAAGCAGCAATCACTTCACGACATCCGTAAATGGTTTCGTCCAATGGCGTTGCCCAGCACAGGAATGCGATCGGCATCGGACGCGTTTGTTTAACCTCACCGATGGCGACACGGTGTCTTACGGATCGAGCGCTTTCAGCAGGGCAAGCACGAATTCCGACAGCGTGGGCCTTGGCGCTGTTCAGACCGGCAAGACGTACCGACTTGAACACATGATTGAAGTTTCGGCTGGATCATCCGATTTCGGCGTCGCGTCCGGCTTCACATGGGAGGCCTATTCCCAACTGCTTTTCTGGAGAACGTCATGAACCACGTCCTGATCGAAGACGGCGTCGTCGTTCAGTCGGATCGCACCGACAATCCTCCCGAGGGCTTCATGAAAGCTCCCGGATGGGTTGCCCCAGGTTGCCTGTACGACGGCAACGAATTCGCAGCGCCAACGGTCTCGGCGCCGATTCCTCACCGTGTTTCTGCTAACCAGTTCGGCAAGCAACTTGCAGCGCTTGGTATCCTCGATCAAGTACAGACGTGGGTCGGACAGCAAGACGCGTCGACGCAATGGTCTTTCAATCGGAGCGCCACATTTGTTCGCACCGATCCGATGATGCAAGCCGGCTTTGCGGCGCTCGGTTTCACGACGGAGCAGATCGACGCATTCTTCACGGCTGCTGCCTCGCTCTAGTGGATGGAATATCGAGCCAGAAACGCTATGCCGATCATTCCCACGATGAAGGCGACCAAGATCAGATCGTTGCCCCGGTTCCACATCAGGCGCCCGCTCTAGAAAAGCCCGGCCGCGAAGCAGGAGGCTGGCGGCCGGGTGCCAAGTTCTATGCGACGACGGCAGAAAGGTAGTCCTGCAATCGGGCTGCGATCAATTCCACTGAAGGGCCGCCCCCGGCCCGCTCCAGCGCGCTACATCACGCTCTTTTAGATGTAGGTGGTGAAAGCCGATGTCATCATAAAGACGCTGATAGCGATGAGCGCCGTATAGATAGTCCAGAACAGCGGCATTGGCATGGCGTTCCCTCCGGCGTTACACAACGCCGGTTGCAAGCGGAAGTTCCGCAGGGCCATCGGTACGAAAAGCCCGGCCGCTAACATGCCGGAGAGCAGACCGGGCTTAGGCGATGGGGGATCGCCGGAGATTGGATCGTAGGCGCGAACCTGCGCGCCCACAATTCAACCAAAAGGATCACCACCATGTCCGAGGTGCCCGCCAGCGCGCCGGTACGGCCATGACTCGACTCGGCCGCCTTTCGCGGCTGCTTTCACGCGTCACTGGCGGCCAGGCCAACCAAACGCTCTGCGCCCGCGTAGCGGCCCGCAATCCGGACTGTTGGTTCTGCCGGCTCATGGCGCGGCTGGTTGAGCCAAATCATTGCCGGCTGGAACTGGCGCGGTGGGAGCGGCGCGGGACGTACACCAGCCAAAGGATAGATAGATGAACAACCTAGACCGATGGAGCGGCGCGAAATTCACGCGCAGCACAGAAATCAATGCGCAGGCCGCGAAAATCAGGGCCAACCGCTATCGTTATCAGACTGTAGCAGCGCAGACCGGCGTTCCGTGGGACGTGATCGGCGTCATTCACTACCGGGAAAGCTCCGGTTCGTTTGCCGGCGTGCTGCACAACGGCCAGAAGATTATCGGAACCGGCAGGAAAACCACACTCGTCCCGAAGGGACGCGGTCCGTTTAAGACGTGGGAAGACGCGGCGATTGACGCGCTAATGAACTGCCCGCCCTATGCCGGCAAGAACAAGGACTGGTCCATTGGGGCGACGCTTGATCTTCTGGAGCGCTACAACGGGCTTGGCTACCGCAATAAGGGCCTGCCGTCTCCCTACCTGTGGGCGGGCACGGACCAGTACGTCAAGGGCAAGTATGTTGCTGACGGCCGGTTCGATCCGAACGCCGTCGATCAGCAACTAGGCGTTGCGCCGATCCTGATGAAAATTCGGGAGGGGGTTGAGGGAGCAAAGCCAGCCGCGCCTGCCGCACCGAAGGTGCCGCCCGCCCCAGCAAACGACAACAAACCGAATTGGCTGGCCGCGCTCTTCGCGGCGCTGGTCGGCATTTTCAGAAAGGCCGCATAGCTATGTGGACGAAATTCAAATCCTGGTTCCACGACTCGGAAACCATCTTCCTGGCCCGCCTGTCGGCGCTCTTCGGCGCGGTGCTGCAGGTGCTCGACACGATGGATCCGCAGTCGTTTTCGACGCTGATTGGCGCCAAGTGGTTTCCGGTGTTTCTGATCGGCTTCGGCGTCCTGCTTGAGTACGCCCGCAAGCGGCGCGATCCGGATTTGGGTAAGTAGTCATGGCGTGCTGCAAGCTAGTGATGTCGCTTGACACGTCCCGCTGTGAAAAAGCGCTAGCGGCGCTTGCTGAGGCCGCGGAGCTTCTTCCGGAAATCCGCGACGCTCTTCTCGACTTTCTGGAGTCCGGCGAGGAGATTTTCAGCATCGACTGTAATGGTCGACCCGCAGTCTCCACATGTGAAATTGTCGTTGGCCTTTATCCAAGCGACGGTTTTCTCCGTCTTGTGTCCGCACTTCGGGCACGGAATCCCGATCTTCGCCTTTTCGAACATTTTGTTTCCTCCGCCCGTTCGAATAGCACCACAGCCGATGAGTTGACGCAATGCTAGCCGCGCTCATCCGCTGGATAACCGGCGATCTGGTTGGCCAGCTAACCGCGGCCTACAAGGACAAGCTTGCCGCCGACACCGACGAAAAGAAGTTGGTGGCCGATGCAGTCGTAAAGCAGCTTGAAGCTGCCGTGCAGGCGCGCGCCACCTCTGCCCAGGTCGTCACGACCGGAATGCAGCACAAGGCGTTCTGGATTCCGTGGTTGATTGCCGCCGTACCGACCGCCGCCTGGTTTGGCTGGGGCATGTGCGACAGCCTGTTTCACGGCGCGCTGCCTGACGTCGCCGCCCTGCCGCCACAACTCAAAGAGTACGCAGACATCGTGTTTCAGAACATCTTCTATGTGGGCGGCGGCGTGGCCGGGCTGCAATTGGTTGCCTCGGCCATTCGGGGGCGCAAATGACCCCGGAACAAATGGTCTATCTCGTACTCGCCATTGCCGGTGCGGTTGGCGGTGCCTACTGGCGATTCTCGTCGGTGGTGGCCAGCGTGAAGGATGAGCTTGCCGCGCACCGCCTGCATACGGCCGAAACCTACGTTACAAAAGCCGGGATGCAGGAGCAGACGGCGCAGATTATGCATGCCATCGACGGCATCGGCAAACGAATCGACGGCATTTCGGAGCGCCTGGATCGGGCGTTTGAGAGTAAGCCGCGCCCGCGATCTTAACCCACCAAGCCCGCCAACCCTAACCGGTTGGCGGGCTTTTTACGTCGGCAACGCTAGTTGGCGCCGCCGAGCTTCTTCGTCATCTCGCAGAAGTCGTTATGCAGCTTTTCAGTATCGTTGCTGCATTCCTTGGTGATCGTATCACGGTCTTCCGGCTTCAAAGCCATCCAGGCGGCCTTGAACTCGTCGTCCGATTTCATCGTCTGGCCTGCTGCCGGTTTCGTGGACACCGAGATAAGGTGTTTAACGGAACTGGAGAGTTGGAATGCAGAGAAGGAAGTTCAGCCGCGAGTTCAAACTTGAGGCAGTGAGACTGGTGAAGGAACGGGGCGTCGCGGTGACCCAGGCGGCTCGTGACCTTGATCTCCATGAGAATGTGCTGCGCAAATGGATTCGCGAGACAAGCGTTGATCCGCGACACGCCTTTCCCGGCCATGGTCAGATGAAGCTGGAGCAGCTCGAGATCGATCGGCTGCGCAAGGAAGTGGCCAAGCTGAAGGCGGAGCGCGACATCTTAAAAAAGGCCGCAGCCTACTTCGCGAGGGAAGCGATATGAGGTTCGCTTTCATTGCGAAGCACCGGAGCATCTGGCCGGTGGCATGGCTATGCGACGCTCTGGATGTGTCCCGTTCGGGCTTCCATGCCTGGCTCAACCGCACCCCCAGCACGCGCTCCCGGCACGACGAGGTGCTGGTGACGGCGATCGATCGCAGCTTCAAGAGCAGCGACCGAACCTATGGCGCTCGCCGCGTCTGGCATGACGTGCTGGCCGAGGGTCTCTCCTGCGGCTTGCATCGCATCGAGCGGCTCATGCGTCAGAACGGGCTGCGTGCCCGGCCGCGGCGTCGTGGGCTACCGAAAGACACCGGCGAGCGAGCCGCAATGTCGGACAATATCCTCGACCGCGCTTTCGAGGCCTCGGCCCCGAACCAGAAGTGGATCGCCGACTTCACCTACATCTGGACCGCCGAAGGATGGCTCTACGTTGCCGCCGTGGTCGACCTATTCTCCCGGCGTGTCGTCGGTTGGGCGATGAAGGCGGAGATGACGGCCCAGCTTGTCACCGACGCTCTCATCATGGCGATCTGGCGCAGAGGCAAGCCGGACAGTCTGCTGCATCACAGCGACCAGGGCAGCCAATATACGAGCGAACAGTTCCAGCGCCTGATGGCCGATCACGGCATCACCTGCTCGATGAGCCGGTCGGGCAACGTCTGGGACAATGCTGCGATGGAGAGCTTCTTCTCGTCGCTGAAAACCGAGCGGACAGCACGCAAGGTTTACAGGACGAGGGATGACGCCAGGGCGGATGTGTTCGATTACATCGAGCGCTTCTACAATCCCCGGCGACGGCACTCGACATTGGGATATATGAGCCCGGTCGAGTTCGAAGAGAAAGCTATGTTAGCTTAACCTCGTGTCCGAAAAACCGGCAGCAGGCCAGTCTTCATGTCGGCGTCGGTGTAGAACGCCCCCATCATATCCTTGTTGTCCAAGGCCGAAGTCGTACCACCGGCGGCCAACGCCGAACCGGTCATCATCGTGAGCGCGAACGCGCCCATAAGCAGCTTTTTCATTATGGTTCCTCCTAGGACTTTTGTCCGATCGCGGAAATTTACGATCAGAACCCAACGAATCGGCCGCATTCCAGTTCCGGCTGCCCTCTCCCATTTGGGGGGGCTTGTTGCTTCGAAGCGACCTGGACCGCGACCAGCGCGCCGTCCATGAAAATGAATGGATGAAATGGGCGGAGGAGGAAGACGGAGATAAAGGTGTACACGGTGTACAGGTTTCTAGTGCGGGGGGAATGAAGGTGGCATATCCCTCGCCGCGCGCTCCCTGCCCATACCGGGAAAGACAGACGCTGCAAAGCGCGTCCATCTTCGGAACCAATCCGCTATCTGAGGCTTCTTGGTTGGCTCCCTTGCTTGCCTCCCCTCATAGGTGCGCCTTGGAGTAGGCCCGCCCGGCGGCTACTCCGGGCGGGTTTTCTGTCCAGCCATGCGTTTCAGGTTGGCCGCTGGGTCGGCCGTAAGCCGGGATGCCCCGCTCCAGCAGTTGGCCCAGAACGACGCTGGTTTCTTCCAGCAGCCGGCGGATGTCTTCTCGTGTCAGGCTATCGATGTGGGCGGCGGCGTCCTGCACGTTCATGAGTAGGTCGAGGCCGCGTTGATGCACTTGCATGGTAGCCTCCCTGACTGCCCCCAGCCATATCTGATCGAAGCACTTTTAACCCCTTGCCGCAATCTGCACGCAGTGGCGACAGTCACGATCCAACCTGTCGATTGATGGATGACCTACTTCAACAGCGCCAGTGCAGGGTCGATCGGAATGCCAGCGGCCTTCATTGCACTGAAAAATGCGTCCCGTGCATCTTCAACGGTCACCTTGCCCAGGTTGGCCCATGCGCATCTGCTCATCGCGTCAATCCATTCCAGACAATCGTGGTCGGGCCAGTTATCGAAAAGAAAATCCGATGCATCTTGAACGGTGACAACTAGATGAAATCGGATTGGCGAGCCGGTCCAGATAACCAAGGCGGTGGGAAGGTTCTTTCCGTTCATGGCTACAGATCCCGCTCTCAGTGCATGTCGTTACGGTCCTGTACATTTTTGGCGCGGCGCCGTTTCCCACTCGTGTCGTTATCGATCTGCCGCTGTGTTTCTTTCATGGGGGTGGCAGCGGCGCCGCCTTCGTTGTCCCATCTGTCGATAGCTTCGGGCCAGCTTTTCTTTCTACCGACAGTCTTGCGAAGAAGGATGCGGAGGGCGTTTTCATCGCGCGTTCCTTCCTCGAACGCGTGAATGAGCAATCGAGCTTCCCGCGTTTCAAATACGTCGGAGGCTTCCAACTGCGCCTCCCGAAGGAGACGCTCGATTATGAGCATGTCGTCATTTGTAAGATAAGTGGAAGACATTGCGTCCTCCTTTTGTCGGGGCTAGGGCCTGATGGCCGCCCTCAATCGACAGCGCCCTTGAAAATGGCTGTCGACGTTTGCACCCTACGCCTTCCAGCGTAGCATAGCGAGGACTATCGTCGCTCGGTCACACGGACTCGCCTTGCGGTTAATCGAGCCGACTTATCAACAGTCCAACCTCGTCGGCAGTAAGGTCGAGCGTATAGCGGAAGCGCGATCCACTATTATAAAGATCGCCCGCCACAACCAGGAGTGAGGCGCCGCCCTGCAAGCCGATTTGCACGTCATCTATCGTCATCGGACGGTCGAAGATAATCTTTACCCGGTCATTCCGTTTTGCTGGCTGCACGGAAATTCGCATTTATGATCCCTCCACCTGGAGAGGAACGCGGATTTCGCAGGAATGTTGCACCCGACTGAACCGCCGGGATTTTTAGGCGGTCAATTCTTCACGGGGTGTTCCCGCAATTTCCGAGCTTCCTCCGCCAGAACGGCCCGGCTATTGCCGTGCTTCGCTATGAGGTTGCGCACTTGTTGAGGCGTGAGCCCGTTCTGTTGGGCGAAATGCTCGACCTCATAATCCTCCGCCGCCGATACCCTATCACGGTCCCGAAAATCGCGTTTGCTCTTGTCGTCGGCCATGGTTTCCTCCCTAGATTACCGGCGGACTTCAACGCCACGCGAAGGAATCGGTTGCAGAGCAGGAACGAAACCCCGTTATTGTCGTTCGTCTCGCCACCGTTGCGAGTGCGTGTTGATGCGTGATGTCCCCTTCGACAAGCCACTGACTGTCGAGACCGCCCATGTTGGTCGTTACCTGACCATCACGGGCACGGAACAGGCTGCTGACTTTCTCTTGCACGAATGGCCCGGCAAACGCGGTTCAAAACACCGCGCAGCCCTGCAAGCCGCGCTGGACGTGCTCGAACAGCGCAAAGCCGTTGGCGAGGCGCGCCAAGCGTTCCTGGCCGCGGCAAAAGAATCCGATGTCTTCGTCAGAGACCAATGAGTGCCCACGCCTCAGGCCAGAATAAGAAGCGCGCCGCGGTACGTGCCGCGCTCAATCGCCATAAGGTGTTTATCTCGTCCCGCACCTATGCCGGCGGAAGCGGCATGACCTCGGCCCGCGTGCTCGTCGACGGCGAAGCCTACGAGGTGAGCGCCCGCCAACTGCAGCTTCTGGAGCAAGGTAAGACGCCGGCCGATCTCCTGCTTGAGCCCGAGTTACGTGAAAACTGATGGGCGGAACGCTTTTCAAAACCCCGCATTGTGATGGACAATCAAAGTTACGGTGGATGCGTGATGCAAATTGTCCGTACGGAAGTAGAGAGCTCAACCGTCGGAAACGGGGAGCCGGCTACTCGCGTCACCTTCCGTGGAGAAGGTGGAGATAGTGTCGTGGTTGAGACGAACGGAGAGCGACCGGACGACAAGACGGCCATCGAAAAGGCCAAGGCCCTTCTTATTCAGACAGCAGTGTTTGGAGATGCGGCTCACCAGGCGGATGGCAACAGTCCGCTCGGACCGGTAGAGCGTCAGAACAAGGACGGGGAAATGGTTCGTTTTCGAGTACCGGGACGGTGAAACAAGCAGGCGCATACCGCCGTCGTTGCTACCCGGCCGGGATACGGCACGCGAGGAAGCTGTCCGTTCGGCAGTAGATTTGCTTGGCGATCTGGAACAGGGGCTTTCGCCATCCGCCTGGTTGGTGAGAATTTATGACGAGCCGGGAGCGCTGCTCTTTACGATAACCAAGGGCGAAGCCGAAGCTGCTCAACAGGACGCGTCGCCCTGACGAGCTTCATGCGATGGCCGACTGACTGGCGCGGCCCGTACGTTCCTTGGCTTCTTTGCAAAGAGCACGAAATTTCTCCACCTCAGCTTCAGTCAAATGCTCGATCCCGATAAAGGCGTTCTTGCCATCGCCGGACCTGATTAGTTCATCGAGCTTCGCCTGTATGGCCGCTCCGTCTCGGTTCTGCGTATTCTGGATCAGGAACACCATTAGGAAGGTGACGATCGTCGTTCCGGTGTTGATCACCAGTTGCCAAGTTTCGGAGAACCCGAAAAATGGACCCGAAACCGCCCATATCACGACCGACGCAACACATGTCGCGAAAGCCCACGGCCGCCCGGTAGCGTGCGCGACGGCTTCCGCCATGCGGTTGAAAGTCTTTTCCATGTTCGGCCCTATGCGAAAAAGACCACGGCGAGGTGCCGAGGCATCTAAGCTCACATCAACCGTGGTTGGGAGATTAAGTTCCAATGAGTCGGTTTGCCGCTCTACTGACATTTTGACTAGCATTTACGCCTGACATATATCCAAGACTCGATGGCGACGAAGACCTCCGACCTCTATATCGCTAACACGCATGAGCATTTGAAGCCTTCGGTGTTCCCCAAATCATCCTGCGGTTGTCGCACTGGCTGCATCGCCACTCCTTGAGTAGCTTTCTTATTCGCCTCGCGGCTAAGCTTTTCGCTCTGGCTCTCTGCCCGGCTCATCAAACCGGCCTATCGCCATTAGAACCGCTTTCGCCTCGGCAAGATAGCTCATCCACATGGGGCGGCCGTTGTGCATCGTGTTTTCCGGCTGGCCGTGGTATGCGCACAGCGCTCGCGCTGCCTTTTCCCAATCGGTCTGCTGCTTCTTCAGCATGGCCCATCCTCCCACCTTTCGTATTCAGTCACAACTACGTCTTTTGGGAGGGGACCACGCACGGACTCGTCGTAGGAACAAACTATTCGGGTCGTGGATCGCACGATTGGCCTTTTAGGGATTTATCGGACGTTCTCACCAAGTAATTTCGGTCAAGACGACATATGCCATCATCAAAATAAATCCGACTACGATCGCAACTAAAAGCCATGATGTAGGATTTTCATTCAATCGATGAATATATTTCATAGGATTTTCTTTCTGCGCCGTGAGGGCGCCGAATAGATATATCATATGACGCTAGATCGATCAGAATTAAATGTGGGCGTGTCCGACATTTCCCTCTGCCGTGATCTCACCCATGAGGAGAAGATATGACATATGCCGATAGATTGGCGAGAGGCGCCGCAGTGAACGAAAAAGGCCGGCGCGCTACATCTCCGCAGAGCTTAGAAGCGGGCGCCGTCCCCAACGAACGGCGTTGCCCGAGATGCCCGCCCCGCTGCTCGCCCGAAGGTCTGCCGCACAATTGAAGTGCCAGAATCCTGTTATTCCGACCAATCATACAATGTTACTATTTGTTTCGGAGACAAGGCGCAAAAAAAGACGCCCGCACAGAGGCGGGCGTGACTAATGTGGCCAGAGGCGTAAACCTCACGGATTATTCTACACGGAAACAATTGGTGTGCAACCGCTGGGTTCACGGTTGCCGGCGGCACCGTAGAGCCTCGGCCTCGATCACAACCATCGCGCAGCTCGACACCCTGGAGGTGGAGCCGGCGGAAGTGCGATCGAGGCCGAGGAAAAGGCCGGCGCTAATCACTAGCCCGGCCTGATTGCCTCCTCCTGCGCGTACATCCGGCGTCAGGCGAAGCGTAAGAAATGAATATAACGCCTAAAAGAATTAATGCAATAGGACAAAGTTTACTCGCCGGAGTGACGTTCTCTTTGGAGGCGCAGCGCCCTTAGTCGAGAAGTTTTATTTTCACGCTTAATGCGCGCGGTTTCAATGTATTCGTGCGCAATTCTATTCGATCGCTCATTCCTATCTTCTACGCGTTCTTTCCGTACTTGCACCATATCCAAAACGCTCCGTATTGCTTTGTACAATATGGGAACTTATTTTGTAAAAACAATGGGATGGGTGTGAGTGGACTTCAGCGGGAGTCCTTGGCTTCCCCGACCTTCATGGCGGTCCGCCGCGCCTGGCGCAGTAACACCCGTGCCGTCGCAAAGCGCTCAGCGGCTTCCAGCACAGCGCGGTCATACACGGTTGCGGTTGTCTTCGTGCTGGCGTGTCCGGCCACCTTGGCAACATCATCGGTTGCCGTGCCGGCAGCGCGACCTTCGGTAATCCCCGACGCGCGTAGGTCCCGTGCCCAAACTTTTGAAGACAGACCACAAGCTTTGCTATCGAGGCGCCAACAGCCTGAAAAATCCGCGCTGCCATATGGGCGTCTGGTGCGCTCACACACGATAATCGGCCCGCTTCGTTTTTCTTCGGACCAGTGCTTCATTTCCTCCATGACCATCGGTGCCTTTGAGAGGGGAAATGTCACGGCAAGACCGGTTTTCGCACTCGTTTTGGACGGCACGTACCGAAGCACCATGTCGGCGTCGATGTCCTCCCACCGAAGACCTCGCCAGAGCGTTCGTCGCCCTCGGGGGTGGGATTTGCCATGTCGGTCGACCACATCCCATTGGCCAATGACGTCCCACAATCTTATCGCTGTTTCAAAGACGAGAGCGTAGGCGAGGGCGCTTGACGGCCTTCCTGCCGCGTGTGCTGCTTGGCGCAACCGTATAACGTCATCGGCGGTCATCGCGACTGAACGGGGCCGAGGCTTGGGCAGTGAACGCTTGGTTGCGCGGAGGGCGGCGGCCAACTCGACGCAACCCTTTAAACGAGCCATTACGCCAAAGTTAATGGCGGCATCGAGAACGGCTCGGCACATCGCTGACGCTGCGAGATTTGCTCCTCCGTTTGACCAGTTTGTGTGCCATGTAAGTAGATCCAGCCCCGAAACCGAATCGACCGTTCTTTCTCCAACGTCCTTTACCAAACGAGCTAGATACGAGTCGTAGGGACGTCGACTTGCCGAGCTAAGCTGATGGAACGTGCTTTGTGGATGAGACTGATACAGTAGAAATAAGGAGCGCAATGTCCCATCGAATTGAAGTGGATCGGCAACTCGCGCCGATCGCCACTCCAGCATCTCGGCCCAAAGGGAATCACATCGTTCTGCCAAGGCGATGGGATCGTCGGCCCAGCGAGATAGATTAACGGTCTTTGGGCGAAAGCCTGCCTTGCGGTCGGATTCGCGTGCGACCCAACGCGGGGTGAAGCCGTTGCTACGTCTGATCCATACGAGGCCTGGTGCTTTGACGCGGCGCTCCGTCATAGCAGGGATGTCGGACATTGCGGATCCTCCTTTAGGCTGGAGGATTGCACCGATTGCGTGGAGGCATCAAATTTTCTTGGTGGGTTCCTCTGTCTTCGGGGCTGCCAGGCGTGCCGTCAGGTGTTGGCAACGGGGCGGTTGAGGTCAAATCCTCTCTGCCCCTGAATTAATTCATGACCGAAGACTACGGCCGCCTATCTGGTGTGACAGGGCCGACAGCACCAATAACAACCGTCGACGTTTGAATAATGATTTTTGGCTGATCGTACTGCTGAGTGGCAATCGGAATGTCATCCAAGGTCTTGTCTATCTGAAATGGATGGAAGGTAACTGCACGTATTCTCGTGCACCTCGTGTTCCCCCGTAGGCTGTGCTCTCTTGTTGACCAAATAGATTGGCATAATAACCCCTCCCATTAAACCCAGCGTCATTCTGTGCGCTAGGAAGGTGAGGAGTCAAATATCAATTTAATGCCACAGCTAATAAGCTCGACAACGTCGAGACGACAAAATATCCAAGCCCGACTAGCAGGACGTTCATCGTAAATGTAAGAGCTACATTTAAGGCGAACTCAACTCTATAGCTATTCTCGTAGATTATCGTTTGAGGAAGAAATGAATTCACATAAAAAAATATGCAGAACATCAGAATTGCGCATACACACAATAGGGCGTTTGAGCCTGTCTTAATGTATGCTGCTACAAAACCTGAAAGAACAAGAAGGTATTCAAAAAAATCGATTATCGCGGTCGAAACCTTCCGCGTTTTTCGGATGTCAATGGAGAATGGGGCAAAAAACTGGTGGGGACGCCATGTCATGATCTGTCCTTTAGCCGGACGCCGGGGCCGTTGCCGTTTGGCTCGATGAACAGGACGCCCGCGGCCTCTAATGCGGCCCGTATGGCGGCAAGATTGTTTATAGATGGCAGACGTCTGCCCTTCTCGAAGTCGCGTATCGTGCTCTCGCTCAAGTGGGACCGTGAGGCCAACCGCACCTGCGGCCAATCGAGTAAGCCTCGGGCCGCGCGGGACTGTTCGGGCGTAATTGACATGCTCCCTCCACGCTGACGAAAAACGTCTAGCACAAACGAAAATCGTTGACAGCGTGAAAAATTCACGCTTTACAAGAATGGTAAACGATTTTCGTTGAATCTGGAGCCCACCCACATGAACGCCCACTTTATGCCCGAACAAGCCACCCGCAGTTTGGTCGACGTCAACAGAGTCAAAGACGAGTTCGGCGAACTTCATGCGGCAGTCCGCATTCTCTCCCTGCTCGTGCACGAGTTTCCGATCAGCGAAGGGATGCGCGACCTTATCGGCTGGCAAGCCCTTCACGTCGAGAAGCTTGCGGACGGTTTCACCGCTTCTGTGGAGGCGCGCTCATGAAAGCCACCGCAGTCACCGCCACCAAAAACAGGAAATCCGCCACGCGCCAGCCGTGCTACGAATGCACCGGGCTCGGCGAGCGGGACCCGGCCAGGTGCAATCACCGCCAGATCACGAACGGCACGCGTACCGCCATCCGCGCTATCTTCGACAGCCAAGGCCGCTGGCTAGTCCATTGGCGTGAGAAGGACGGCGAAGAGTGGGTTGGCACGTATCGGCTCATGCCGTGCTGACCCTCGTCCAAGCCAGAACTCGGCGCCAGGAGAATGCGCGCCGCAAGCCGATCGACGCAGAGGACGCAGCCTTGCAGGCGGAACTGGACGCTGTGCTGGCCGTGTTGATCTTCAAACTGGCGCGCCGAACCGCGGAATAGTCACGAGCCGGTGCCCGTCGCCCTATCTCCGTGGGGCGACGGGCCACTTGACGACCCCCCAACCTAAAATACCAACTGACACAGCCGGGCTTGACGAGCGGTACATGAAACGTACCGAATATTGACAGCACCGGCCACCGGCGCACCAAGGGTCGTAGGTAATGAAGGAGGGAGAACATGCGAGAACTAATGATACCGCCGGCCGGGCATGTCTACGACTCCCTGGACAGTGATGTTGCTGAGGAATTGCGCCAGTGCGCAATCGATATCAGGCGCAGGCACGCTTCCGTCACGTGTGAAATGCTGGAAGTCGGCAAGAGCTTGACTGCCACAAAGGACAAGGTGCCACACGGCACTTTTCTCGCATGGGTAGAACACGAAGTCGGCCTCAGCCACCGCATGGCGCAATTGTATATGCGCGCGGCCGAATGGGCGAGTGATGGGAGAAATGCGAAATTGATTTCGCATTTGCAGCCCACCTCAGTCCTCAAGTTAGCGGCGAAGTCGACACCCGAGAGTGTCGTCGAGGCAGTCGCGGGGAAGGTCCAGGCCGGCACCGTTGTGAAGGTTAGCGACGTGGACGTGCTTCTCTCTGAGGCGCGTGAACAGAAGCGCAAGGATGCTGAGGAGGCGAGGCTTTCCGAGCGGACAAAAAAGCGGCGTAGTGCCGAAAAGGCCGAGCGCGAAGCCAGAGCCGAGCAGATCAGGATAGAGATAGAGGAAGAACGCCGCGCTGCTGCCGAAGAGCGAAGGGAGATAGCCGCCATATTGGTGCAGCATCTGCCGCAAGAAGCTTTGGCGAAGGTCAGGAAAACATTGCGTACAGATACACTGTCCAGCGTTTGGACGATTTCTTATGCCTCGGGAGTGCCGTTTTCGCCAATGGACGTGGCGATAGAGGAGGCTGTCGCTGCATCAGCGGAAACCGTTATGGTTGCCGACTTCACCCCGCCTACCTTCGCCCCCATTGAAAAACGCGATTGGGAGGACGCAGCCTGATGCAGCAAGCAAACGCAACCCCGTTACATCCGGTGCCAGACGCAATCATTCAGTTGGTGCGCGCCATTGCACGGCGTCAGGCTCGGATCGACGCTCGCACCCTCGAAGCCGCCAATGACAACAGGCAGGTTCAATGAGGCGGGCTATCATCTACGCGCGATATTCGACGGACCTGCAGAACGATAAATCCGTCGAAGACCAGATTGCGCTGTGCCGCGAGTATGCGTCCCGTTGCGGCCTGGCCGTTATCGCTGAACACCACGATCGTGCAAAATCCGGAGCATCAATTTTCGGCCGCACCGGGCTCGCTCAAGTTATGAGGCTCGCGGAGGAAAATGCCTTTGACGTCCTGATTGCGGAAGCGCCTGACCGTATCAGTCGCGACATGGCGGACCTTGCGGGCATTCATAAGACGTTCGAGTTCCGCGGCATCGAAATGAACTGCGTAAACGGAGGGCGCCTCGATACGATTCAGATCGGAATGTACGGCGTCATCGGCCAGATGCAGCGCGAAGAGGGCGCCAAGAAGGTCCGCCGCGGCATGCGCGGCGTCGTGGCCAGCGGACGCAATGCCGGCGGAAAGGCGTATGGCTACAAGCCAGTTCTCGGCAAGGCCGGTGAGCTTGAGATCGTCCAGGAAGAAGCCTCTACGGTACGACGTGTCTTCGAAATGTATGCAGGCGGCGCCGCCCCTCGTACGATTGCCTCATGCTTAAATAGGGAAGGCGTCCGTCCGCCTCGTGGCACACACTGGAATGCGTCGACCATCAACGGCAGCAAGGAGCGTGGCCACGGCATATTGCAGAACCCGATCTACTCGGGTCGCATCGTCTGGAATCGCGTGCGGATGGTGAAGGATCCGACAACCGGCAAACGAGTTTCGCGCACAAATCCTGAAAGCGAATGGCTTGTAAATGATGTGCCGCGGCTCCGCATCATTGACCAGGAGCTGTTCGAGCGCGTGGCCGCCCGCAAAGCGTCTCGCGGAGGTGAGGTCGGGCGGAAAGCACCTCGTGCGAAGCGCGTCCTGTCGGGCTTGCTTAGGTGCGGGGCGTGTGGTGGCGGCATGACCATCATTGGACGCGACCGCTCCGGGCCTCGCATCCAATGCAGCACCTTCCGAGAGTCTGGCAGCTGCAGCAATGGCGCGCGCTACTACGTCGAGAAGATCGAGCAACAGGTGGTGGACGTGTTGCGTCATCAGTTCTCGGACACGCGCATTATCGATGAGTACGTCAGAGCCTATCGCGATGAACGTCGTCAGATCGAGAGCGAAGCGCGGCGCAATAGGACGGGTATCGAAAAGGCGCTTGCCGATGTTCTCTCGCGACGTGGCAAGCTTATCGACAAGATGAGCCGCGATCTCATTTCCGACGAGGAAGCCGAACCGTTGTTGCACGCGATGCGCAATGAGAAGGCGCGTCTAGAGGAAGAACTTCGTCTTGCCGGCGAAGAGACTAATGTGATCGAGCTTCACCCACAAGCGGTGACACGGTTCAAAGAGAACATCGAAAATTTGGCCGCAATCCTTGCAGACGGCGAAACACCGGACTCGGACATTGTAAGCTCGTTTCGTGAACTTGTCGCAGCCGTTGTGGTTTCACCACGAGAACGCGGCGATCCGTACGAGATACAGATCAAGGGGTATCTATCGACGCTGCTTGGTGCCGATTTGTCGGCTATGACGATGGTAGCGGAGGAGGGATTTGAACCCCCGACACAAGGATTATGATTCCTCTGCTCTAACCAACTGAGCTACTCCGCCCCGGGGCCGAAGCCATGATCTGTCTGGCGTCTCGGCGAGGTCGCGCGGATATAAGGTTGAGCCGCCGGATGTGTCAAGCCGATTGACCGGCGTCTTTCAGGGATTGCGCCAGGGTCGAGGACGCAACGCTTGTCTTGAGTGCAATGGCGCGGCCGACCACCATTTTGACCTTCGTAACGGGTCTCTGTCGGTGAAGGGTGACAGAACGGCGTGGCGCTCCTTGCCGATCCGGCCGCGCATCGTGATTTGCTGCGGCTTCTTGGCCCGGCGGGGTTGAGTTCGCGCATGTGCGCCGCTATGTCTCAGCCACGAAATTTTCGAGTTCTCGGATTGATGAAACCGCGTTTGGCAGTTCTTGGGTGCGGATATTGGGGCTCCAACCACATCCGCACGCTGAAAGGGCTTGGCGTGCTGCATGCGGTGTCCGATCTCAACAAGGCGCGCGCCGAAGGTTTTGCCAGCGAACAGGATTGCCTGGCGATCGAGCCGGAGGCGCTGTTTTCCCGTGACGACGTCGACGCCATCGTGCTGGCGCTGCCGCCGCAGTTCCACGCCCAGATGGCGACCCGCGCGGTGCAGGCCGGCAAGGATGTGCTGGTCGAAAAGCCGGTCGCGCTGACGGTGGCCGATGCCGAGCGTGCGGTCGCCGCCGCCAAGGCGGCCGGCCGCATCTTCATGGTCGGGCATGTGCTTCGCTTCCATCCCGCTTTCGAGAAGCTGAAGTCGCTGGTCGACGCCGGCGAGCTCGGCGAGGTGCGCTACATCCATTCGCATCGGCTGGGGCTCGGCAAATTCCATACCGAGAACGACGCGCTGTGGGACCTTGCGCCGCACGACTTGTCGATGATCCTCGCCATCACCGGCACCGAGCCGATCGAGGTGCGCGGGGAGGGGGCCGCCCTGCTCGATCACCTGAGCGACTTCGCACACCTGCATATGGTGTTTCCGAACAATCTGCGCGGCCATTTGTTCACCTCGCGGCTCAACCCCTATCGCGAGCGGCGGCTTACGGTGGTCGGCACCAAGGCGATGGCGGTGTTCGACGATGTCGAGCCGTGGGAACGCAAGCTTGCCGTCTATCGCCATGCGGTCTGGCAGGACAGCGGCCATTGGGCCTTCACCGCCAACGAGCCCAGCTATGTCACGGTGGAACAGGGCATGCCGCTGACGCGCGAACTGGAGCATTTCCTGGAGTGCATCCGCACGCGCCGGGAGCCGGCAACCGATGGCGAGGAGGCGATCCGCGTCCTTCGCATCCTGACGGCCGGCACCGTCCCCCACGACAGGTTCCGCGACAAGAGCAAGAGCGCCTGACTTGGCGGCCCTGATCTGGGCGGCCCTGATCTGGCGGCTATGACGGCAGTCTACTGAACCGGTTCGGGGGCCGGGCGGGCCTTCAGCCGCGACAGCATGGCTTCGGCCTCTGCGCCGCGTTCCGAGCGCTCGATGAAGCCGCCGCCGAAGACGCGGGCGTCGTTGCCGTCGTCGGAATAGAGCACGCAGGCCTGGCCGGGTGCGACGCCGGACTCGCCGTCGGCCAGTTCCACCCAGGTGGCGCCGTCGCGATGGTGAAGGGTGGCGGGCCGCGGCGGGCGCGTCGAGCGCACCTTGGCGAACAGTTCCATGCCGGATTCGCCGATCTCGGAGAGCGCGCCGTCGCCCAGCCAGTTGATCTGGCGCAGGTAGATCTTGTGCGTTTCCAGCGCCTCGCGCGGGCCGACGATCACGCGGGCCCGGTCGGCGTCGAGATGGACGACGTAGAGCGGCTCGCCTGAGGCGATGCCGATGCCGCGCCGCTGGCCGATCGTGTAGCGCAGGATGCCCTCGTGGCGGCCGAGCACGCGCCCGTCGATGTGGACGATCTCGCCAGGATTGGCGGCCGCCGGCTTCAGCTTGGCGATGATGTCGGAATACTTGCCCTGCGGCACGAAGCAGATGTCCTGGCTGTCGTGCTTGGCGGCGACGGCCAGCCCCATTTCTTCCGCGATGGCGCGAACCGCAGGCTTCGGCAGGCCGCCCAGGGGGAAGCGCAGATAGTCGATCTGCGCCTGCGTGGTGGCGAAGAGGAAGTAGCTCTGGTCGCGATCGGCGTCGACCGGCCGGTAAAGGGCGCGGTGTGCGCCGTTGGCGCGGCTGCGGATATAGTGGCCGGTGGCCAGCGCGTCGGCGCCGAGCTCCTGGGCGGTGGCCAGAAGGTCGGCGAACTTGACCGTCTGGTTGCAGGACACGCAGGGGATGGGCGTCTCGCCGGCCACGTAGCTCTCGGTAAAGGGATCGATGACCGCCTTGCGGAAACGCTCCTCGTAGTCGAGCACATAGTGGGGGATGCCCAGCGTTTCGGAAACGCGGCGGGCGTCGTCGATATCCTGGCCGGCGCAGCAGGAACCGGCACGATGGGTGGCGGCGCCATGGTCGTAGAGCTGCAGCGTCACGCCGACGACGTCGTAGCCTTCCCGTTGCAGGAGCCCGGCGACGACGGAGGAATCGACGCCGCCCGACATGGCGACGACGACGCGCGTGTCCTTCGGGAGGCCGGGCAGGTCAAGGCTGTTCATGGTCATGCATTCCGAAGTCGGCTCAGCGATACCGCTTGTGCCGGGCAATGGTGCCAGCCCGGCTAATGCGGACAATATAGGTCAAGCTTTCCGGTCGCGCCAGCTTGCAAGCTCCCGATCGGCCTGGATGGCCTCCGCAGCGGCGGTGCCGGGCATTTGTCTCAAATGCGGAAACCATTCCTAACGTGACGTTCACGAACCTTACCTATCGATTAGGGAACGCTTAGGCAATTTTTAAAGCTGCGGCGGTAACGTGGCGGTGATTAGGTCCGCGAGTTTCAGTAGAGAGTACGATGACCGATCTGGTTAGACCGCGAGTCAAATATGTTATCGGGCCTGACGGCAGCCCTCTTACGATTGCCGATCTGCCTCCCACCAATACGCGAAGGTGGGTCATACGGCGCAAGGCCGAAGTGGTGGCCGCCGTGCGCGGCGGCCTGCTCAGCCTCGACGAGGCGTGCCAGCGTTATAAGCTGACGACCGAGGAATTCCTTTCCTGGCAGGCCTCCATCGACGAATATGGCCTGGCCGGTCTGCGCACCACGCGTATCCAGCAATATCGCCACTGATCCGGCTTCGATGACAGGGGTGCGGTTGTCGCATCCCTGGACTGTCGGCAATCCCATCACCGCGCATGAACCCGTCGGCCGCTGCCTGCCGCGCTGGGCGCTGCTCTTGGCGATCGACGGGGTGGCGGATCCGGTATGTGACCGGAGATTGCCGCACGGCGCCGTGCGGGCGGGAGACCTGCTTTCGACGAAATGAAAAAGGGCGCGGCCTGGCCGCGCCCTTTGCGTATCGCTCGGTATCGGTCTTGCGAAGCGCGGCGTAGTCGCCGCGATCAGCCGATCATGGCGCTGCGGCCGCCCGTGTCCATGTCGCGGACCTTGGAGTCGCGCGATTCCAGCATCTCGGCCTTGGACAGCTCCGCTTCAGCTTCGGCGAGTAATGATTCGGCATTGCTGCGCTGCTGGGCGAGATCGGATTGCGAATCCCGCAGGTTGTCGCGGCGCAGGCGCGCCGCCTTGGCGAACGTTGGATAGGCGAAATGATTGATGTCGGTGATGCCGGCCTTCTTTTCCTCGGCCGTTATCTGCAGGTCCAGTTCGGTGGCCATCCGCTCGAATTCGGCGATCATCATGTCCAGCTGCAGGAGCTGACGCCGCTTCTCGTTCACCTGAAACGTCTTCAGACGAACGAGGTTTTCCCGTGACTTCATGACTCGATACTCCTGTGCACGCATACCTCGCACATAACGTCCCCTGGCTTGGCAAGCTGCAGCCGCACCGGTGTTCCCCAAGCTTCCCCTCGCTATGGGAAACGAAATCCTAAAGTTTTTCGCTGCCGGTAACCTTTCGTTTACGGGCATTGTTAATCATACGGGTCAGGACTTAAGGGCCGGTAAAAATTTCGGCCGCTGGACGAGGGGATTGAGCGAGTCAGTTGAATCACTTAGGCGCGTTTCTTAATGCGTCGAATCGGTCGTGGACCCCGGTGATTCAGCTTTGGATTCAAGTGAGTGTAGAAGATGGTTAAAAAATCTGATATCGCTTCGCATAGGGAATCATGTTTTGTTAACCATTGAGTGGCAGCTTCGGTTCAGGCAATCACTGCTCCGGTCCCGGATGGGGCGCGACGTGGGTTCGGCAGCAGAAAGGGGAATGACATGCGTGTTCTGCTGATAGAAGACGACAGTGCAACCGCACAGAGCATCGAACTGATGCTGAAATCCGAGAGTTTCAACGTCTATACGACGGATCTCGGCGAGGAGGGCGTGGATCTCGGAAAACTCTACGACTACGACATCATCCTGCTCGACCTGAACCTGCCCGACATGTCGGGCTACGAGGTGCTGCGCACGCTCAGGCTCTCGAAGGTCAAGACGCCGATCCTGATCCTTTCGGGCATGGCCGGCATCGAGGACAAGGTGCGCGGCCTCGGCTTCGGCGCCGACGACTACATGACCAAGCCTTTCCACAAGGACGAGCTGGTCGCCCGCATCCATGCCATCGTGCGCCGTTCGAAGGGCCACGCCCAGTCGGTCATCGCCACCGGCGAACTAATCGTCAACCTGGATGCCAAGACCGTCGAGGTCAGCGGACAGCGGGTGCACCTGACCGGCAAGGAATACCAGATGCTGGAGCTGCTCTCGCTGCGCAAGGGCACTACGCTGACCAAGGAGATGTTCCTCAATCATCTCTATGGCGGCATGGACGAGCCGGAGCTGAAGATCATCGACGTCTTCATCTGCAAGTTGCGCAAGAAGCTTGACGCGGCTTCGGGCGGGCAGAACTACATCGAGACGGTGTGGGGCCGCGGCTATGTGCTGCGCGAGCCGGAAGACATCCGCGAAAGCGCCTGACAACCGAACAGGCAATGGCGAGCGGCCAATTGAGCTCGCCAAATCTTTTCAAGGCCGTTGACGATCGTCAGCGGCCTTGCTGCTTTTTCGCTGTCCGCTTCAAGCCGCCACGTCGAGCGAGCGGAACCGCTCCAGCAACTGCGCCCGGTTGAAGGGCTTCAGCATATAACCTTGGGCGCCGGCGCGCTTGGCGCGCATGATGGCGCCGACATCCATTTCGACCAGGGAAATCAGGATCTGCGGCACCACCGGGGTTTCGATCGACCGTACCGAACGGATGAAGGCGGCGGTCTGCATGTCGGGGAGGGTGCCATCGACGACGATGACATCGGGCATCTCGGCCGCGCACATATCGAGCGCGCTGGCGCCGCTTTCGGCCTCGACCACGATCAGGTCGGGTCCGCCGAGAATGCGCTTGGCGACCTTGCGGATGACGCTCGACGCGTCGACGAACATGCAACGTTTCATGTGCGGACCCCTCTTGACCGCATCGCTTTTACCGAAAACCGGCCTCCACTTTCCGGCGCGATGCCTTGTCCTCCGCACAGGATAGGCGGACCCCGGTAAAAAAGCCGAAAAGGCTTTGGGTAAAATTTTTGCAAAGACCGCCGGCAAGGGCGGTCGATGCAACCGGGAGGTGAAGGGACGGAGGGACGCTATCCGAGGCCGTCGGATCAGGCGGCGGTCAGGACGATCTCGTCGGAGGTGGCGTGGATGGTGATTTCCATGGCGGCTTCGCGCGCCAGCAGCAGGGTGTAATAGGGCTGCACCGAATGGGCGTCGATCGGCTCCTCCGGGCGGTTGCCGGAATGGAGCTCGAGGAATTTCGGCGGCACGCGCAGCATCGGGCCGCTGGCCGTGAAGGTGAAGCGCGGCTGGGTGTCGAGGTCTTCGAGCGCAACAGTGATCTTGCCGCCGCGCGGGATCGCGGCGTTGGCGATCAGGATCAGGTTGAGCAGCAGCTTGACCTTGTTCTTCGGCAGCAGCGCGCGTGCGCCCGTCCAGGTCAGTTCGGGCTTCTCGTTCTTCAGGAAGGCTGTCGCCACCGCTTCGGCATCGCCGGTGTCGATCTGCATGCCGGCGGAGCCGGCGGCGCCGAAGGCGATGCGGGCGAACTGCAGGCGGGCCGAGGCGTTGCGCGCGCTCTGGCGGATGAGGTTCATGGCGTCTTCGTCGGCGCCCCCCTCGTCAAGCAGCTCAAGGCCGTTGTTGATGGCTCCCACCGGAGAGATGATGTCGTGGCAGACGCGGCTGCACAGGAGCGCGGCAAGATCTGTGGCGGAGAGCGAGAAAAGGTCGGCCATAGGCGAAGGTCCTTGCAAAATCAGACGATATCAAAACGACGGCACGTCGTCGCGGTCCCCGCACGGATACCGTTTCCCCTCGGGTTCCTCGATGTACGATACATATGTGTACAGGAGTAAATCTGGAATTGCCGAAATTGCAAATCATTCGGCAGGCGACAGGACGTGCGGCCCTCGAACCGCCATGTTCATGTGCGAGCTTAATGGTTGAAAAAGGATTACGGCCTAGTTTGCCGTTCAAGAATCACCTTAAGCGGCCGATCAAGAGCCGTAGGGTGCGAGGCGTCGGCGAAGGTGCTCCCTGACGGAGATTGGAAGCATGCTTTCCCGATTCGGCTCTCCGAGCCTTTTGCGTTTCATCGCCCTGATGGTTGCCCTTGGCGGGCTGGTTGCTTTTTCGCCGGCGGCGCGGGCGCAGGAATATACGGCGCAGGAGATCGTCGATTCCGGCCACCGTTTCTTCGGCGAGACATCGGGGGGCCTTGCGACGGTGGTGGAGAAGATCTTCGCCTCCTACGGCCTGCCCAACGGCTATCTTTTGGGAGAGGAGGGGTCCGGCGCGATCATCGGCGGGCTGACCTATGGCGAAGGCACGCTCTACACGAAGAATGCCGGCGACCATAAGGTCTACTGGCAGGGGCCCTCGCTCGGCTGGGATTTCGGCGGCAACGGCTCGCGCGTGATGATGCTGGTCTACAATCTCGATGACGTCGGCAGCCTCTACAACCGCTTCGGCGGCGTATCGGGCTCGGCCTATGTCGTCGCCGGCATCGGCTTCAACGTACTCAAGGCCGGCAACGTGCTGCTCGTGCCGATCCGCACCGGCGTCGGCGCCCGCCTCGGCGTCAACCTCGGCTACCTGAAACTGACGCAACAACCGACCTGGAATCCGTTCTGACCGGCACTCGAGCCTGGCCTCGGCTCTTGCCGGGGCCGCCGATTTCGGCCATGCCAGAAGGACGGGTGCCGGCGGATCGCCGGCCGTCCCAGGGGTAAAGCGTGTTGGTCCAGTCGATCCTGTTCTTCGTGCTCGGCCTGCTTTGTGCCGGCTTCCTGACCGTCCTGGTCGCGCCGGCTGTCTGGCGCCGGGCGGTGGCGCTGACGCGCAAGCGCATCGAGTCGACGATGCCGCTCACGCTGGCCGAGATCCAGGCCGACAAGGATCGCGTTCGCGCCGAGTTCGCCGTTTCCGTGCGCAAGCTGGAAGTCGAGACGAAGGCCCTCAAGGAAAAGCTGGCGGCGCAGCTGGTCGAAATCGGCCGTGCCGGGGAAGACCTGAAGGCGCTGGCCGCCGAAGGCGAGCGCAAGGACGGCGCTCTTGCCGCGCTTCAGGCCGGCAAGGAACAGGTGGAAAAGGCCCTTGCCGAGCGTGACGGGCAGCTTCGCGATCTCACCGGCAAGGTCGGCGAGACGGAGCACCTGCTGCAGGAACGCGCCAGGGAATTCGACAAGCTCGGCCAGATGTACGACGAGGCCAGCTTCTCGTCATCGAACCGGCAGATCGAGCTTGTCGCGCGCGAAGCGGAACTGGAAAAGCTCGCCGCCGAGATCGCCGCGCTGCGCAACCAGCGCAAGGAGGCCGACAAGGCCAGGAGCGACGCGCTGGCCGAGAGCAAGTTGGGCCGCGAGGCATTGGCGGCCGAACGGAAGAAGGCGGCGGAGTTCGAGAAGAAGCTGGATCGCCTGATGGCGACGGTCGCCGATCGCGACGACAAGCTGGACCGCCGGGAAAAGGAACTGGCACGCCTGCGCGGGGTGGCACAGGGCGACACTGGCGCAGCCGGACAAACGCCGCAAGGCGGCGAGGCCGAGCGCGAGCGGCTGGAGGCGAGGCTGACGGCGCTCTTGCGCGAAAACAAGCGCCTCAAGGCCGATCTCGCCGCCGCCACGGCAGGTAAGGCCGAGCTGCTACCTGTGAGCGGTGGCGCGGCTGCGCTGCGCGAGGAAATGCATGATCTGGCGGCGGAGGTCGTCACCCTTGTCATGAAGCTGGACGGTCCGGATTCGCCGATCGCCAAGGCGCTTGCCGCGCCGGCCGGTGCCCAGGACGGCGCGCGGATGATGAGCCTTGCCGACCGCGTGCGGGCGCTCCAAAAGGAAGGGCAGGGGGAACCTTCCCGGTCGTAGCCCCTGCGCCGGTTTCCGTCAGTCGGAACCATCAAAGAAGTGGTGCAGCGCGACGGCGGAAGCGGCCGCCACGTTGAGGCTGTCGAACCCTTTGGCCATAGCGATGCGCAGCGTCCGCATCTGCCCCAGCAGGGGTTCGGGCAGGCCCTCGCCCTCGGTTCCGAGATAGAGCGCTACCCTGCCGCGATGCCGGGCCTGCCGGATGTCGAGGTCGCCGCGCGGCGACAGGGCGAAGCTGTCGAACCGGCTTTCAGCCAGCAGTCCGGTAAAGGCACCGACGTCGGGGATAACGGCGAACGGCACCTTGAGGGCTGCGCCGACCGAGACGCGGATCGCCTTGCGGTAGAGCGGATCGCAGCAGGTCGGATCTAGGAACACTGCGTTGGCGCCGAAGGCTGCGGCGTTGCGGAAGATCGCGCCGATATTGTCATGGTTGGCGATGCCGACGAGCACCAGCACCAAAGCGCGCTCGGGCAGGGCGGCGAGCACATCCGCGGCCGGTATTTCCTGCCCCTTGCGGCCGATGGCGAGGATGCCGCGGTGCATGGGAAAGCCGGCGATGCGGTCCATGACGGCTGCTGAAACCACGTAGACGGGCAGGGCGGGCGGCGCCTTTTCCAGAATGTCGGCGAGGCCGGCCAGCCGGTTTTCCAGGACCAGCACCGATTCGGCCTCGAAGCGGCTGCCGGTCAGCAGGACGTCCAGCACGACCTTGCCTTCGGCGACGAAGCGGCCCTGCCGCCCGGCGAGGTCGCGCTCACGTATGTCGAGGAAAGCGGCGACCCGTGGGTCGGCGGGATCGTCTATGCGAATCGGTTCCATCGCGGTCCAGCAGTTCGTGCCGCCGGATAGGGCCGATGCCGCCGGGCGGTCAAGTTCCCGTCGCGTTCAGATGCAGCGGCGCCGCCTCACGGCCCGACGCGGAAAACAGCGTCGCCAAAAGGTCCAGCAACTGCCGTACCGCATCGGATTGGCAGGAATAGTAGATCATCTGGCGGTCGCGGCGCGTCTCGACCAGGCCGAGGCCGCGCAGTTTCGCCAGATGCTGGGACAAAGCGGACTGGCTGAGCGCCACGCGCTCGGCAATGGTGCCCACCGACAGTTCGTCGTCGATAAGGTGGCTCAGGATAGCGAGCCTTTTTTCGTTGGCCATCAAGGCCAGGAATGCCGCCGCAGCCTCGGTGTCGGCGATCAGCTTGTCGGAAGCCATCGTTGCCCCATAATCTCAATGACCCGGCATGCCATGGGGGCGCTGGCGTCCGCTGGTCAGATTGTGTGCCGCATCACGCTGCCATTGGCAGGTGCGCTTCGAACCGTAGACCATTCCGCTCAAATCTCAACCCATGATCGAAACGTTGCGGTCAAGCCGTCTACGCGGCGCGGCCGGCTTTCGCCATTTCGACAAGCTTGACGCGCAGGTCCTGTGCGGCGGCGAGCTGTTCGGGAAAGGAGACGCGCCGCACCTCGTCGCCGCGCGCGAGGTCCATGCCGTCGGCATCGAAGCCCGTCAGCACCCAGCCGTCGCCGGTCGCGCCCGCATAGTGGCTGGCATAGATGTCGATGGCCTCGCGATGGTCGGAATTCATGTGGTCAAGCGCGCCCTGCTCGCTGGTGGCCAGCGCCTCGGTCACCGGACCAGCGACAATGAGATCGTCGCGCTTGAACAGATAGGCCTTGCCGAAGCCGCCGTTCAGGCTGGCGCGTTCGAGTTCCAGCCGGAAGAAGGAGAAGTCGCCCAGCCCGACGTAAAGCTTGGCCTTCGGGTTGCGGTTGAGATAGCGGCGTTCGGCGCGGGCATGCTCCGGCGTGCCGCGCTCCAGCCTGGCGGCGCGGCAGACCAGCGTGATGCGCGGATGCGCCAGCGCGTCGCCCTTGCCGGGCTCGCCGACCAGCAGCGAGCAGCGCGGATCGGCGAGCAGCGCGCCCGTGTGGGCCGAAAGCATGGAAATCAGGATCAGCGGCGTGCCGTCGAGGTCGGTGGCGACGCCGACCCGGCTTGCCAGCGGCGTTCCGGTTTGCGGCTCCAGCACCGCCAGCGCGCCGAAACGGGCGCTGCGCACCAGCGTTCTGGCCTGCCTGATCGCCGCCGCGTCGGTTTCGCGGATGACGTCCTTCTTCGGTTCCTGCACGGCGGTCCTCGTAAAGTCTACTTATTCAATCCAGTTATTGGCCAGTTATTGAACAAGTATGCCGCTGCTGACAAGCCCCTCGGTTTCCTTCACGGTCAGACCGAAGCGCGCCAGCGCGGCAGCGAGCGGTTCGCGGCCGTCGCCCGGCGGGCCTGCGATCGCGGAAGGCGTCCGCGAAAAGCGCGGCGCCGGGGCAGGGCGCTCCAGAGTGCCGGCCTTCGCGAATGTCCGGCGGGCGCGGTTGTGGGGATGGTCCTTCGCCTCTGCCAGGCTCAGCACCGGCGCCACGCAGGCGTCGCTGTCGGCGAAGGTCGCTGTCCATTCGTCGCGCGTTTTCAGGAGGAAGCGGCCGGCGATTGCCGTGCGCATGTCTTGCCATAGGCCGCGGTCGTACTGGCCGGGGACGAAACGCTCGTCCAACGGCAGCAGGTGGGCGAATTCGGCGAAGAATTGCGGCTCCAGGCAGCCGACGGCGACATGGCGCCGATCCGCCGTCTCATAGGTGTCGTAGAACGGCGCGCCGCCGTCGAGCAGGTTGACGCCGCGCGCATCCTGCCACAGGCCGGCCGCCATATAGGCGTACAGCGGCGCCGACAACATCGCCGCGCCCTCCACCATGGCCGCGTCGACCACCTGGCCCTTGCCGGTGCGGCCGCGCTCGACCAAGGCCGCCAGCACACCGCCGACCAGCATCATGGTGCCGCCGCCATAGTCGGC
Source organism: Mesorhizobium sp. 8 (assembly GCF_006351905.1). Classification (NCBI taxonomy): domain Bacteria; kingdom Pseudomonadati; phylum Pseudomonadota; class Alphaproteobacteria; order Hyphomicrobiales; family Phyllobacteriaceae; genus Mesorhizobium; species Mesorhizobium sp. 8. Next base: position 1,619,610 of record NZ_CP040914.1, on the reverse strand, counting down.
CACCAAGTTGAGCGGCGGCAGCGGCTTGTCCTGCGGGCCAATCGCGTGCAGGGCTCCCGACAGTGCCAGATAGGTGATGTCGTGGCCGGCGCGGCCGGCGAGCGGGCCGTCCTGGCCGAACCCGGTCATGCGGCCGTAGACGAGGCCGGGATTGGCGGCCGCGGCCTCGGCCGGTCCGAGGCCGAGCCGTTCCATGACGCCCGGCCTGAAGCCTTCGATCAGGATGTCGGCCTTGCCAAGCAGGCGCAGCATCAGGGCCCGTCCCTCAGGGCGCTTCAGGTCGGCCTTGAGGATGATGCGGCCGTGGCGATCGAGATCGTATTCGGGCGGCAGCGACAGGAACGGCCGCCCGGCGTCGGTGCGTTCGATGCGCAACACCTCGGCGCCCATTTCCGACAGCATCAGGGCGGCCAGCGGCACCGGGCCGAGGCCGGCCATTTCCACCACGGTCAGGCCGGCCAGTGGGCCGGATTTCTGCGGGACAGGCCCCATGGCCAGCATGCCGGCTATTTCGGTGCCATGCGGATGGCGCCGTCGAGGCGGATCGTCTCGCCGTTCAGCATCTGGTTGTCGACGATATGCAGGGCAAGGGCGGCATATTCCGAGGGCTCGCCGAGGCGGGGCGGGAAGGGGACAGCGGCGCCGAGCGAATCCTGCACCTCCTGCGGCATGCCGGCCATCATCGGCGTCTTGAAGATGCCGGGCGCTATGGTGCAGACGCGGATGCCGGAGCGGGCGAGGTCGCGCGCCACCGGCAGCGTCATGCCGACGACGCCCCCCTTCGAGGCCGAATAGGCGGCCTGGCCGATCTGGCCGTCATAGGCGGCGACGGAGGCTGTGTTGACGATGACGCCGCGCTCTCCGCCTTCCAGGGCGTCCAGCTTCGACGCCTGGTCCGCGAACAGGCGGATCATGTTGAAGGTGCCGACGAGGTTGACTTCGAGCACCTTGCGGAACTGGTCGAGCGGGTGCGGGCCGTCCTTGCCGACGGTCTTGACGCCGATGGCGATGCCGGCGCAGTTGACGAGGATGCGGGCGGGGCCGGCCTTTTCTGTCGCCTCGGCAATTGCGGCAGCAGCACTGTCGGCGCTGGACACGTCGCATTGCACGGCGACGCCGCCGATCTCGGCGGCGACCCTGGCGGCGCGATCCGCCCCGAGGTCGAGCACGGCCACCTTGGCGCCGCGCGCGGCCAGCGCCCGCGCCGTGGCTTCGCCGAGGCCGGAGCCGCCTCCGGTGACGATCGCTGTCTGGCCGCCTGGGTTCATATCCGTCTTCTCCCGATGATGAATGCCGATGCTATGGGGGTGCGGGCGCGGGCGCAACCGGTAGAGACGGTCAGGCCAACTCGTCGGTCGGCACGGCGTCGGCGTGGTGGACCATGCCGGTCAGCTTCGCTACCGCGCCGCGCTTTATTTCGTGGGCCAGTACGCGGTCGTAATCGACGGGCCTCGGCATGGCGATCTGACCACGCGGGATGCGGGTGAAGCCGAGCGGTCCGTAATAGGGCTCGTCGCCGACGAGGATGACGGCAGGGACATGCGCCTTGGCGGCGGCTTCCAACGCCATCGCCACCAGCCGGCGACCGATGCCGACGTTCTTGTGCGTGGGGCGCACCGCCAGCGGTCCGAGCATCACGGCGCTTCCCTTGCCGGCGACGATGCGCGTCATGCGCACGGATGCGACGACGGCATTCCCGTCCATTGCCACGAAGGACAGCGCCCGCTCGTGCGGCCCGCCCTCGCGGATCTTGTAGGCGGCGCGCGCAAAACGCCCCGGCCCGAAGGCTTCCTCGTTGATGACGTCGATTTCGGGGTCGTGCGCCGGTGTTTCCGGCAGGTAAGCGATGTCGGCAAGGCTCATGGTCTTTGCGTTCCGGGGTACGGGAAAGGATTGCTGCACGAAGGCAGCGTTCGCCAATGGCGCGCCTCAGGCGCGGGCGTCCTTTCGTCGTCGGTCGAACCGGAGCATGGCAAAGATATCGAACATGATGGTCTCCGCTAGCATCAAATTCCGGTGCCCGCAATCGGGCTTTTGCGCGGGCGTATCGGTTGACGGTGCGTTTCCCCGCTCGCGCTTTTGCCGTGTGGGGCGATGGCCTACATGGACGGCAGCAAACGAAAGGAAACGACGATGGGCCTTCTGGTCGACGGCAAGTGGCAGGATCGCTGGTACGACACCAAGGAAAGCGGTGGCCGCTTCGTGCGCGGCCAGTCGCAGTGGCGCGACTGGGTGACGGTGGACGGGAAACCGGCCGAGGGCCGTACGCGCGGCTTCAAGGCCGAGCCGGGGCGCTATCATCTCTACGTCTCGCTGGCCTGCCCGTGGGCGCACCGCACGCTCATCTTCCGCAAGCTCAAGAAGCTAGAGGACGTCATTTCCGTTTCCGTCGTCCACTACCACATGGGCGAGAACGGCTGGACGTTCCTGGCCGAGGAGGGCGCGACCGGCGACACGCTCTACGGTCTGGAATTCCTCCACCAGATCTACACCAAGGCCGATCCGGCCTATTCCGGCCGCGTCACCGTGCCGGTGCTGTGGGACAAAAAGGAACAGACGATCGTCAACAACGAGTCTTCCGAGATCATCCGCATGCTGAACTCGGCCTTCGACGAATGGGGGGATGCCGGTATCGACCTCTACCCCGAAGCGTTGCGCGCGGACATCGACGTCATCAACGCGGTCGTCTATCCGGCGATCAACAACGGCGTCTACCGCGCCGGTTTCGCCACCACGCAGGAAGCCTACGAGGAGGCGTTCGGCGAGCTGTTTTCGACGCTCGACCGGATCGAGGAGACGCTGTCACGCCAGCGCTACCTCGTCGGCGACCGCATCACCGAGGCGGATTGGCGGCTGTTCACGACGCTGGCGCGCTTCGACCCGGTCTATGTCGGCCATTTCAAGTGCAATCTGCGCCGCATCGCCGACTATCCGAACCTGTCGAACTATCTGCGCGAGCTTTACCAGGTGCCGGGCGTGGCCGAGACTGTGAACCTTCTCCACATCAAGGGGCACTATTACGGCAGCCATAAGACCATCAACCCGACCGGCATCGTGCCGGTGGGACCGGAGGTCGACTATACGGCGCCGCACGACCGTGCCCGCTTGCTCGCCGGTTGAGTAGTAGGCCGATTACCAATCGGGCGAGGGTGGCGCGTCGCCGAAGACCTCGGCGATGCGCCTGAGCGTCGCCGGCGTCACGCCGTCGGGCAGGCTGTCGAGGGAAAAGAAACCGGCTTCGGCGATCTCGCGGTCCGGCAGCTTGGGCGCCGACTGGCTGAACGCCTCGACGAGATAGAAGGCGACGTGGTCGCGCGGGCTGGAGCGGCGGTTGAAATGGATCGACCGCAACTGCGGCTGTGCCGTCAGCGTGATGTTGGCCTCCTCGGCGATCTCGCGCGCCAGCGCCTCCTCCATCGTCTCGCCGCGCTCGACGCCGCCGCCGGGAAGCTGCCAGCCGGGCACGTAGGTATGGCGGATGAGGAAGACCGCGTTCGCCGCGCGGTCGAAAATCAGGCCACGCACGCCGAGCGTCATCGGCCGGCTCAGCACGAAATAGAGATGGAACAGTTTCGCACGCAGGCCCGGCCAGCCGGTCTGGCGGAATGCCGTTTCCACTTGGCTATCCGTCATCGGGTGCGAAACCATGTGTGGAAAGGCGCGCATCCGTCCCGTAAGAAAGGGATATGTTCCGGCTTGCGCATATTTCCGACGTCCATCTCGGCCCCCTGCCTCCTGTAACCTATCGCGACCTCGCCTCCAAGCGGGTGGTCGGCTACGTCAACTGGCAGCGCAACCGGCGCCGGCACATGCACGACAGCGTGCTTGAGACGCTGGTGGCCGACATCAGGGCGGCCGGGCCGGATCATCTTGCCGTCACCGGCGATCTGGTGAACCTCGCTTTGGACGGCGAGATCGAGATGGCGCGGTTGTGGCTGGAAACGCTGGGTTCGCCCGCCGACGTGTCGGTGGTGCCGGGCAACCACGACGCCTATGTTCCGGGCGCCTTCCACAAGGCCTGCCGGGCGTGGGGTGCGTGGATGACCGGCGACGACGGCCATGCGCCGGTCGACCGCAACGGCTTTCCCTATCTGCGCGTGCGCGGGCCGGTGGCGCTGATCGGCGTCTCGACCGCGCGCGCCACCGCACCCTTCATGGCCAACGGCTTCTTCAAGGAAGGGCAGGCGGCGCGCTTGGGGACGATACTGGAAGAGACGGGCAGGCAGGGCCTTTTCCGCGTCGTTATGATCCATCATCCGCCGCTGCGCGGAGCGGTGTCGCCGCAAAAGCGCCTGTTCGGCATTTCCCGCTTCCAGAAGACGCTGGCCCGCCACGGTGCCGAACTGGTGCTGCACGGCCATTCGCACCTGCCGACATTGGGCTGGTTGGGCAAGCGCGGCGCGCGCATTCCTGTGGTCGGTGTCGCCGCCGCCGGGCAGGCGCCGGGTGGCCGGCATCCGGCCTCGCAATACAACCTCTTCGAGATCGACGGATCGCCGGACGCCTGGCGTATCCGGCTGACACGGCGCGGCCTTTCGGGACCTGCGCTGCCGCCGGCCGATCTCGAGACGGTCGAACTTGGCGTCGAGCCCGAGGCGGTCAGAAGCTTACCTTGATCGCCGACAGCCGGTCCCAGAACAGGAGGGCTGCAAGCGCCAGTCCGACAAGGGCGCCGGCGGTGACGATGCCGAGGGTGGAGAAGACGGTCGGCCAGAAGCCGGCGTTCCCCTGGCCGGCCAGTCGCATCGGCGGCTCGGCTTCGGCGACCTGCGGTCGCGAGAGACCAGCCGCAGGTTCGGTGCCGCCTTCCATCAATCGCTCGCGCTCCACCACGCGTTCGGCGACATAGCGCGTCACATGGTCGGCAACTGTCTTCATGTCGGCCGATTCGGCCAGCACCACGCGGCCGATGCGGGTATCCTTGAGGAAACGGTAGGTGCGGCGGTCGCGGCCCATCGCGACATGGGTGACGGCGTCGATCCACAAACGCGGCTGCAAGCCGGAGGAGACGGCGAAATCGAAACTGTCGTTGTCGGCCGGCACGTCGGCGAAGACCGGCGCCAGTTCTGCCGCCAGCAGGTCGAGGCGCATGCGATGAGCCTCGCGCAGGTCGACCACCACGTCGTCGCGGTCGGCAAGGGCGTTCTTCACCTCGCGCACAGCGTCGGAAAGCTTTCGCGACGGATCGATGGGGGTCACATTCTCGCCTGCGTCCTGCATCGGGCTGCCTCGTGGTTCGGTTAACGGAGAGTTAACACAGAAGCGTGGCCAATGCACTCGTCATGGCGGTCAGGGAACGGTTTGCAACAGGTCAGAGCGGATCGCCTCGACGACGGCTTGCGGCGTCTCCTCGATCAGCATGTGGCCGGCGCGCGGCAGCCGGCGGACGGCGAAGGCGGCCGGAAGCCGGTCCGCCTGCGCGGCGGGAAGGACGGGATCGTCCGTTCCCCACAACACCTGCACGGGCATGGCGAGCGAAGCGAGAAGATCTGCCGGGATGACGCCCTGGCGCCCGTCGCGGGTGATCGCCGCCGCGATCTCCGCCAGCCGGCCGGTCTGGCCCGGCACGCCGCGCATCGCCAGCAAGGCCTCGATGGTCGCGGCAGGGGACTTGGCGTCCGGCCCGGACATGGCGGCGAGGCACGCGGCCAGCTCATCGGCGCTGTCGGCGAGGGCGTAGCGGGCGAGCAGCGGGGCGTCGATCTCCGGACCGACGCCGCCCGGCGCCAGCAGGGTCAGCGAGGCGATGTGCCCGGGCGCGGCCAGCGCCGTCAGCATGGCGACCGCGCCGCCCATGGAGTGGCCGACAAGATGGACGCGGGGCAGGCCGCGCGCGGCGATATCCGCCGCGATGGCCTGCGCCGCCTTGCGTGGAGAACCGGCATCGGGGACTTCGAGCGAGGCGCCATGGCCCGGAAGATCGTAGGCGAGGATGCGGGCCGTTTCGCTAAGATCGGCTGAGATACCGTCCCACACGCGATGGCAGGCGCCGAAGCCGTGCAGCAGGGCGATCGTGCGGCTGCCGGTGCCGCGCTCGGATGCGAAAAGCGATACCGTCATGGACGGTCAGGGTCGCTGACAGGAGAGGGCGGATGCCTCAAGAGGCGCCTCCGAGCCCTGCTGACCGCAGGGCGTCCACCAGCCGGTCGGTCAGGTCCGCGGGATATTTGCGCTGGATGAAGGTCCTGCGCGGGTTGGCGACGAATTTGGGATAATCCTTCGTCAGTTCGGCCATGATCGTGCGCTTGGCTTTGTCGTCGCCGGTGGCATCGGCGACGATGAGGCGCGCGGCGAGATAGTGCGACTTGGTGGACGCGCTGGTCAGCGCCTCGGCGGCATCGCCGGCGCGTCGCATGTCGCCCTGCATGAACGCGCCGACGAACAGGCCGAAATCCCACCATGACGGATGGCTGCTGGAAGCTTCGACCGCGCGGGTGACGATCGGCGTGCCTTCGCGATAGCGGCCGGCGAAGATCAGCGCATAGCCGTAGGACGCGGCCATCGACAGGTCGTAGGTGTTGAGTTCGTAGGCCTTGCGCATCCAGCGGATCGACTCGTCGGTCTTGCCCAACCGGGCATTGACGTAGCCGTAGATCCGGTGCGCGTCGGGGCTGGTGGCTCCGTTCTGCACCGCCTTGTGCGCCAGAACCATTGCCTGCTCGAGGGTGGCGTTCGGCGGATAGAGGTAGCGGTCGGTCACCGTCTCGACATGCAGCGAAGCCAGTTCCGCATAGACCAGCGAGGATTTCGCGTTCTGGTCGGCGAGCGCCTGCAGGCAGCGATAGGCCGCCTCGTGCGTTTCCTCGTTCTGGTCGAGATAATAATCCTCGTTGAGCAGCAGGCAGCGAACCAGCCCGGTCTGTGCGCCGCTTTCCTCGATGGCCGTGTAGATGGTGCCGGAGGCAGGGGCGGTGGTGCTCAGCAAGTCGGCGATCCGATCCTCGACCACGGCGGGAGCGGCATCGGCCCGGCTCAGCTTTCGCGACAGCAGGACGCGGTCGGTCGCGACGTTCTGCAATTCGATGGTGACGCCGCCCGCCTCCGGGCCGGGCAGCAGCTCGTAGACGAAGCTGGTGGCGTCGGCCGAACGGTCGCGGTCGGCGCTGACGTCTCGACCGATGAACCTGATCGTCTCGAAGCTCGTCAGGCCGGCGCGCAGGGCGGCGGCGACCCTGTCCGCTTCCGTTCCGCCCGCCTTCACGGCGAGGTAGACGGTGGGCAAGGCTTCCATGGCGGACGCCGCCCTGATGCTCGCAGTGGCCTCCGAAGCCTCGGCTTCCGCCGCCGTCGTGTCGGAAAGAAAACTGCCCTGCCGCACGATCAGCACGCCGAGCATGCCGATGACCAGCGCGATGGCGAGCCAGATGAACTGGATCTGGCGCATCAGAAGCGGCGAGGCCTGCTGCATGGCTGCGGCACCGGCAGCCAGCGGCAGAGGGGTAGTCAGGGTATCGGGTGCGTTCCGGGATGAACCGGCCTGCGGCGGGCAGGAGCGATCCTCCTTCTGCTCATAGACCGGAACGTAGGAACCGCGCGGGACGGTGATGCGGAAAGCGTCGCCGGCGCCTTCGGTTTCGGAATATAGCTGCAACAGATCGCGCAAGCGTCCCGCCTGCACCCGCACGACCGCATCCGTCGCGGAATCGAAATCGGCGTCCTTGCCGAAGACGTCGACGGCTATGGCAAAGCCCTTGAGCCGGTCGGCTTCACCGGCCTGCTCGCGTTCGACCAGATATCGCAAAAGGTCGCGCGCACGCTCGGAGCGTGCGAACGTTTCGCTGGCAAGCACCCGTTCCAGCGTCTCGCGCACTGCGGGGGCAGCAGGCGTGGAATGCCGCAAGTGTCGGACCTCTCCAGTCGGCACAGAGGGAGTCCAATCTTATATAGCGCCAGCCCCGGGCGACAAGCGTTTTACCATGCGAAACGCCTGTTTCCCCCGGCCGAAAAGTTCCGGCCGGAGGACGATTTCGGCAAGCGGTCGATTCTTAACGACTTTGTCCGACAATCCGGTTTGCCGCCGACACCACGGCTTCCAGCGAGGCGGCGGAAATGTTGGTGTTGATGCCGGCGCCGAACAGTTTGCCGCCGGGATGCTCCATCTCGACATAGGCGATGGCCGAGGCGTTGGAGCCGCGCTGCATCGAATGCTCGGAATAGTCGAGCACCGACATCGCCACGCCGACATGCTTGGACAGCGCGTCGACAAAGCCGTCGATCGGGCCGGTGCCGGTGCCCGAGATCGTCACCTCCCTGCCGTCGTCGAGGATCGTCGCCTCGACGATGCGGCGGCCTTTGACCGCCGTATCGGGATAGGTGCGGTGCTCGATGTATTTCAGCCGCGCGCCGGGCTGCTCGACATAGGTCTCGAGGAACTGCTGGTAGATGCGCTTGACCGGCACCTCCTTGCCCTCGGCGTCGGTGATGGCCTGGATCGCCTGGCTGAACTCCACCTGCAGGCCGCGCGGCAGGTTGAGCCCGTAGTCGGCTTGCAGCACATAGGCGATGCCGCCCTTGCCGGACTGCGAGTTGATGCGGATGATCGCCTCGTAGGAGCGGCCGACGTCGGCGGGATCGATCGGCAGGTAGGGAACCTCCCACAATTCCTTGTTGGCCTTCTTGAGCGCCTTCATGCCCTTGTTGATGGCGTCCTGGTGCGAGCCGGAAAAGGCCGTGTAGACCAGTTCGCCGACATAGGGGTGGCGTTCGGGGATCTTCAGCTGGTTGGAATATTCGTAGACGTCCTTCATCCGGGTGATGTCGGAGCAGTCGAGCATCGGGTCGACGCCCTGCGTGTACATGTTGAGCGCCAGCGTGACGATGTCGACGTTGCCGGTGCGCTCGCCATTGCCGAACAGCGTGCCCTCGACGCGGTCGGCGCCGGCCATCAGGCCGAGTTCGGTGGTGGCGATGCCGGTGCCGCGGTCGTTGTGCGGATGCAGCGAGACGATGATGGAGTCGCGCCTGTCGAGGTTGCGGCACATCCACTCGATGCGGTCGGCATAGGTGTTGGGCGTCGCCATCTCGACGGTGGAGGGCAGGTTGAGGATCAGCTTGTTGTCGGGCGTCGGCTCGACGATCTCGATGACCGCGTTGCAGATCTCCAGCGCCACCTCGAGTTCGGTGCCGGTGAAGCTTTCGGGCGAATACTGGAAGCGGTAGCCGCGATGTCCAGGTTCCTTGGCTGCTTTCGCGGCCATGTCGGTGATCATCTTCGCCGCATCGGTGGCGATCTTCTTGATGCCGCCGACGTCCTTCTCGAACACGACGCGGCGCTGCAACTCGCTGGTGGAGTTGTAGAAATGGACGATCGGGGTCTTGGCGCCCTGAAGCGACTCGAAGGTTCGCGTGATCAACTCCGGCCGACATTGCACCAGCACCTGCAAGTCCACGTCGTCAGGCACATTGCCTTCCTCGATGCACCAGCGGGTGAAGTCGAAATCGGTCTGGGAAGCGGAGGGGAAGCCGACCTCGATTTCGCGAAAACCCATGTCGAGCAGCAACTGGAACATGCGCGCCTTGCGCTCGTGGCCCATCGGGTCGATCAGCGCCTGGTTGCCGTCGCGCAGGTCGACCGAGCACCAGATCGGCGCCTTGTCGATGATTTTGTCGGGCCAGGTGCGGTCCCGGAGGCCGACGGTGGGGTAGGGGGCGTATTTGCGGGCGGCGTCCGGCATGCCCTTGGCCGCCGATTGCGTATCGGCGTGGATTTCCTGTCGTGCGTTCATCGTCTTGTTCTCCCGGCTGCCTGCCGAACCGGCCACGAGGCCGTCGCGGTGACAGGCATTGCCTTATCGGATTGTGGTTCGCTGGTTACGATTTGCCAAGGAGCATGGGTGCCGTGCGGCGAAACGACCGCCGGGCGCTCCTTCAGCGAGCCCGGCGATCGCCGATAAGGCCGAGAAGCAGAAGGGTCGCGGAAAGCGCGCGCAGCGTCTCGCCGGCGAAACCGGTCGGACGGTGTGCTGCGGTGCGGCGCGTGATCATGGCGGCTCTCTTACAGGAGGGATCGGCGGGAGGCAAGCGTTTGCCGGGCGCTCGAAACCCTTTCCCGGTTCGCGCAAATGCGCCACACTCGCGAACGCGCCGATCGTTCAGGGGGATGCCCATGAATTTCGTGTTCTTCTCGCCGCATTTTCCGGCCACCGGCGCCGAATTCTGCGACCGGCTGAGGAAGGCGGGCGCCACGGTGCTCGGCATCGGCGACGCGCCGTACGACTCGCTCTCCGGCAAACTCAAGGACGCGCTGGCGGAATATTACCGCATCGCCGACATGGAGGACTACGACCGGACTTTTCGCGCGATGGGGCATTTCATCCACCAATGGGGCCGCGTCGACCGCTTCGAATCTCTCAACGAGCACTGGCTGGACCTCGAGGCCGGCATCCGCACCGACTTCAACATCGAGGGCATCCGCCTCGACTACGTGCAGAACATCAAGAAGAAGAGCCGCATGCGCGCCGCCTTCCGCAAGGCGGGCGTCAACGTCATCGCGCAGCGCAAGACGTCCGAGCGCTCGGGTGCGATGGAGTTCATCCGCAAGACCGGCTACCCGGTGGTGGTCAAGCCGGATTCCGGCGCGGGCGCGGCGCATACCTACAAGATCTCCAACGCCGCCGAACTGGACGAATTCTTCCGCATCAAGCCGCCCGGCATGAGCTTCGTCATGGAGGAGTTTATCGATGGGCTGGTCGTCACCTATGACGGGCTGGTAGACCGCGACGGCGAGATCGTCTTCGCCGCCTCGACCAAGTACGACGACTCCATCATGGACGTCGTCAACAAGAACAAGCACATGAGCTACACCTGCCGGCCCGAAATGCCGCCGGAGGTGGAGGAGGCGGGCAGGAAGATCGTCAAGGCTTTTGCCCTGAAGGAGCGCTTCTTCCACATCGAGCTGTTCGAGACGAAGGATGGCCGCATCGTCGCCTTGGAGGTCAACATCCGCCCGCCGGGAGCATGGATGACGGACGCGATCAACTACTCCTTTGACATCGATATCTATGCCGAATGGGCGAACATGGCGGTGAAGAACGCCACCTGTGGACCGCATAAGGGCAGGTATTTCACCGCCTATGCCAGCCGCAAGGACCACATCGCCTATTTGCACGACCACGCCGACGTGCTAGCCGCGCACGCCGACAAGATCATGCGCCACAACGCGATCGAGCCGGTCTTCAGCCGGGCCATGGGCAATTATGCCTATCAGATGCGGTCGACCGACCCGCAGGCGCTGAGGGACGCGGTCGCCTATATCCACGCCCTCAAGGGTTGAACCGATGGACATCTCCTACCACAGGCATTTCAGCCGCAGCCTGGGCCGCGACATGGAATACAAGCGCTACGGCCATGCGGGGCGGCCGGTGGTGGTGTTTCCGACCTCGCAGGGGCGTTTCTATCAGTTCGAGGATTCCGGCGGCGTCGGCGCGCTGGCCGAATTCGTCGATACCGGCCGCATCCAGCTTTTCACCGTCGATGGTGTCGATTCCGAAAGCTTCTTCGACAAGGGCGGCGACGTCCGGCAGCGGATCGGCCGGCATGAAGCCTATTTCGCCTATGTGCGTGAGGAGGCGCTGCCGGTCTTCGCGGCCACCGCGGCGGGCGCCAATGGCGGGCGCATGCTGAAGCCGCTGATGACGGGCTGTTCCATGGGCGGCTTCCATTCGTCCAACTTCACCTTCCGCTTTCCCGAACTGGTCTGCGGCGTGATCTCGCTGTCGGGCGTCTATTCGACGCGCGGTTTCCTCGGCGACACGCTGGAAGGCGCGGTCTACTACAATTCGCCGCTCGACTACCTGCCGGGCATCGAGGGGGCGATCCTCGATCGCATCCGGGCGCTGCGCATGGTGTTCTGCTGCGGGCAGGGGAAATGGGAAGAGCCCATGCTGGTCGAGACCCGCGCCCTGGAAAAGGTGCTGCAGGCCAAGCGTATCCCGGCCTGGGTCGACTACTGGGGCGGCGACGTCGACCACGACTGGCCGTGGTGGCACAAGCAGCTTGCCTATTTCTTCGGCCGCTGGCTGGACGAGGATCTGAAGCAGCGGCTGGATTGAGAAGGACGCCCCTCCGAAGGAGGGCGCCTCGCCTTTCATTTCACCGTCAAGACGACCGATTCCGCCGATCTCTCGGCCGGGCCGTGGTGGACGGCCTCGACATTGTTTCCGTCGGGATCGAGCAGGAAGGCGCCGTAGTAGCCGGGGTGATAGGGCCGTTCGCCAGGCGCCCCGTTGTCGCGACCGCCGGCTTCCAGCCCGGCGGCGTGGAAGCGGGCCACCGTCTCCCGGTCCGGCGTCTGGAAAGCCAGGTGCACGCGCGACGTATAGCCGTCCGCGGCGTCGATCCACAGCTCGTCGGCGCTGAAGAAGGTTTCCCCTTCGTGGATCGCGTCGCCGCGCCCGATGGCGGTGAGCACGGCCCGATAGAAGTGCTTGCTCGCTTCGAGATCGCGGGCGCGCAGATGGATGTGGTCGATCAGACGGCCTCGGTGGAATTGCATGACGGTCCCTCCGGTTCATGGGCGGTTGCCATTCCTACCGGTCAATCCGCTCGCAGGAAATTGGTCCGGCTCTCTCTGCTGACATCCGGAGACGGTAGCCCGTCCGATTATTTTACCCGGATAATATTGACGCTGTGCAACCCACGGTGCATAAGCCAGCGCCTTGCGGTAGCCTGCCGGGGTGCCGAATCCCCCGACACGGGGCCGACCTGCCATGAATGAGACAAGAAGCGGCCGTTCCCGCGACCTGACTTCCGGTCCGATCGCCAGCACGCTGCTCATTTTCGCGCTGCCGGTGCTGGGCGCGAATGTGCTGCAATCGCTCAACGGCTCGGTCAATTCCATCTGGGTCGGCCGTTTCCTTGGCGAGGCGGCGCTGGCGGCGACCTCCAACGCGAACCTGGTGCTGTTCCTCATCCTCGGTACTGTCTTCGGCATCGGCATGGCGGCGACCATCCTGGTGGCGCAGTCGGTCGGCGCCCGCGACTGGGCGCATGCACGGCGCATCGTCGGCACCAGCGCCACCTTCTTCTTTGCCATTTCGGCGCTGTTCGCCGTCTGTGGCTGGATCTGGGTGGACGGCATCCTCGGTCTGCTCGGCACGCCTGCGGACGCGCTGCCGCTGGCCCGTTCCTACCTGCGCATTCTCTTTATCGCCGTACCGGCGGCGAACCTGCTCTCCTTCCTCATGACGGTGCTGCGCGGCGCCGGCGATTCGCGCACGCCCTTCTATTTCATGCTGATGGCGGTGGCGTTCGACATCGCCCTCAATCCGCTGCTGATCGCCGGCATCGGTCCGTTTCCGCGGCTCGGCATCGCCGGCTCGGCCGCCTCGACGCTGATCGGCCAGGTGGTGAGCGTGGCGGCCCTGCTCGTTCTGCTCTACGCGCGCAAGCATCCGCTCACCCTCGCCGGCGCCGATCTCGCGCTGCTGCGGCCGGACCCGAAGCTGCTCAGGATCGTCGTCGCCAAGGGCGTGCCGATGGGCCTGCAGATGATCGTCATCTCGGTGGCGGCGCTCACCATCATGGGGCTGGTCAACAGCTACGGCTCGCGGGTGACGGCGGCCTACGGCATTGCCGCGCAGCTGTGGACCTATGTGCAGATGCCGGCGCTGGCCATCGGCGCCGCCGTCTCCTCGATGGCGGCGCAGAATGTCGGGGCCAGGCGCTGGGACCGCATCGACCGCATCACGCTTGCCGGTGTCGGCTTCAACATGGTGCTGACGGGCGTGCTGGTGGCAGTGCTCTATCTGTTCGACCGGCCCGTGCTCGGCCTGTTCCTGGCGCAGGACACCGCTGCCATAGACATCGCCGAGCACGTCAACGACATGGCCTCTTGGTCGTTCGTGCTGTTCGGCATCACCATCGTTCTGTTCGCCACGGTGCGGGCTACCGGCGCGGTGATGCCGCCGCTCATCATCCTGGTCTTCTCGGTGCTCCTGGTGCGCACCGGCTTTGCCTACTGGATGCGCGACATCATGGGGGAGGATGCGCTGTGGTGGAGTTTTCCGGCCGGCTCGATCTGCTCGCTGCTGCTCGGCCTCGCCTATTACCGCTTCGGCGGCTGGCGCTCCATGCACATGATCGAGCAGGAGCGTCCGGCGGCCGGAGAGGCACCGGATACCGGGCTCGGCGTGCCGCGCGAGCGGGCTGGGCTCGGCCTCGATGCGCCCGAAGACACTACTCCCTGACCGTCCGCGCGATCAGCCGGGCTATGCTTGGACCCAGCACGAGCACGATCAGGAAGCGCACCGTCTGTAAGGCCATGACGAAGGAGATGTCGACGTTGTCGGCGGCGGCGGCGATGATGGCGATGGAATCCATGCCGCCCGGACTGGTGGCGAGATAGGCCGTCAGCGGGTCGATGCCGAGCGTGCGGCTGATCAGCCAGGCGACGCCGCCGCATATCGCGATCAGCACGAGGATAGCGGCGACGATCTGCGGCAGCGCCCGTGTCGCGTGGCGAAGGATAGGCATGGTGAAGTTCAGGCCGATCGCCCAGCCGACCGCCGCGTAGCTGACGGCCAGCAGCCATTGCGGCAGCTGAAAGTCTATGCCGGCACCGAGGTGCAGCACCGTGCCGAGGATCATGGTGCCGAGGAAATAGGGCGACGGCAGCTTGAGCAGACGTCCCGCGCTGGCGCCGACCAGCGCGATCAACAGCGTCGCGGCGAAGGGTTTCGGGTCGATTGCGGGGAACCAGACGGTCGCAGGCACCTCGACGCCGGAGGTGTCCACCCATAGGCGCGCCAGGATGGCGGCCGCCATCGAGACGAAGATGACGCGCAGGTACTGCATGAAGGCGACCAGCCGCTGGTCCGCCCCGAAGGCGCCGGCCATCAGCACCATCGCGGTGGCGGCGCCCGGCGAGGAGCCCCAGACGGCGGTGGTGCCGGGCAGGATGCGCCAGCGGCTGATCAGCCAGCCGAGCAGGCTGGAGGCGACCAGCGTGGCGGCGACCGCGCCGAGGATGAGCGGCCAGTCGGCTACGAAGGTCGGGAAGATGCCGGGAGAGATCGAAGCCGCGACGAGGCAACCGACGATCGCCTGCGCGGCACCGAAGGCAAGGCGTGGCACCCGGACGGTGGCGCCGTTGATGCCGGCCACGATACCGGCCAGCATCGGCCCGATCAGCAGCGCAGCCGGCAGGGCCGCCGCTTCCAGTGAGCCCGCGCCGAGCAGCGACAGGACGAGGATGACCAGCCATTGGGCGGCCGGCGCGCGCGCGGTGAGACGGCCGGGTGGCGGCGCTTGCGAAATGCCATCCATTGCGGCGGGTCAACCCGCCAGCATGGTTACGCCGCTGACCGGCTCCGTCTCGATCTGGATGTCGAATCCGGTGACCAGCGGCCTTGCCCGGGCAATCGCCGCCTGCACCTCGGGCAGGGCCAGCGACGCCTTGTGGCTTTCGGCGTCGGTCCACACTTCGGTGATCCAGATGGCGGTGGTGTCGGCGGGGTCGCGGGCGACGATATAGCTCAGGCAGCCCGGCAAACCGGTCGTCGCTTCGCGGAGGATGGCGAGTACTTCGTCCCGCTTGCCGGTCGCCGCACGCATCTTTCCGATCAGGCCATACATACGCGCCTCCCTTGTCCTGGCGGCCGACCGCGCCGCCGGGGCCGGACGGGTCCGATTCTGCTAGTTTAGAGCATGATCGGATTCCGGCAACGTGTGGTGACGGCGTACGTCGTTCAAGGCCGCAGATAGGCGTAGCCTTCTCTCTGCAACTCAGCCAGCCTGACGACGCCGCCCTGCTCGGCGCTGACGAAGCCGTCGAGCAGGTCGGCGAGCGCGATATCCATGCCGTGCATGGTGTTGGCGCAGGCCTGCGGGGCGAGCCCGTCCTTCACCAGGCCGGCGAAACGGCTGACGACGGCGGCGGAAGCGCCGGTGGTACGGAAAGCGGCCAATGCCGGTCCATGCACCACCAGCACGATCTCGACGTTGCCGCCGGTGCCGTCATAGTGGTTCCTGATGTTGCCGAGCACGAAGGCGACCTTGTCGGCATCGCTGAGATGGTAGGCGACCCTCTGCTTGACGGGGCTTTGCTGCGTGGCCGCATGCGCTTGGCCGAGGCCGAAAAGCGCGCCGGCCGAGGCGAACAGTCCGCGGAACATGTCTCGGCGCAGCATGGCGGCTCCTCTCCCGTCCGGTGGACGCATGGTCATGACGACGATCCTAGCATAAAATCGCCGCCATCCTGTTGCGGCGGAGGCGGGCATGGCGGCGGTGAGGGGACTGGCGGGCATCGGAGCCGGCGCGGCGTTGTGGCTGGCTCTGGCGGCATCCGCCTCGGGCCAGCAAAGCGGCAAGGCGTCCGGCTGGCAGGCGCTCGAGGCCGACGGTGCGGAAGCCTGCTTCGGCCGCGTCTATGACAAGGCCCATCTGAAGGCGCATCCGAACCAGAAGGTGCAGCGCATTTTCTTCTATCGCGGCGGCGATCCGGTCAGCCACCCGAACGAGGAGCCGAGTTCCGGTTCCAGCTACGACAGCTATCTGACGACGACGGAACGCGGGGCGAAGAAGCCCGATTGGGTCGGCGCCTGGTGCAGGGCGGGCGTCGACGAGGACGGCAATCCCCAGGGCATCCATTGCGGCATGGAATGCGACCGCACGCTCGCCTCGCTCCGGTTCGACGCCAAGGGGCGGCTGATCGTGGAGAAATTGGACCGTTACGTCTATCTCGATCCTTCCGAGACGGCGGAACTCGAAGAGGAGCAATACGAGAAGCTGGCGCTGGGCACCGACGACGACGGCTTCGCGCTCGAGCGCCGCCCGGCGGCCGAATGCAAGGCCGAGTTCGCCAAGGTCGATCCGATCGATCCTGCCTTGGGCGAGCCGCTCCGCGTGCGGCTGAAGCCGGATCGGCCCTTCTGCTTTGGCCGCGACTACACCGCCGCGCATCTCGCCTCGAACCCGGAACAGGTGACGAAGACCATCCGCGTCTTCCGTGGTCCCTCCGAACTGGCGTCCTACGCGACAGCCGGCCGCGACCTCGACAACTGGCCGAACGGCGCCGACATCATGGTCTCGGTCGCCACGCGCAAGGCGTCCGGCACCTCGGTGCAGAGCTATTCCTGCGACGGGGAGGGCGACCAGTGGCGTTGCGTGGCGACGACGAAGACCAGCGACGCCGATTGCGACATTTCCTCGCGTGAAATCTATCTGAGGCGCGGCGCCAAGGGCACGATGATGCTGTCCAACCCGGCCAACGGCCTGCCGCTGATCGACTTATGCTCGGCCGAGGCGGCGGAAGCGACGGCTTCCGACGACAGGATTTATCGGCTCGAGCCGATGCAACCGGCCGAGTGCGGATTGTGAAGTAGCCTCGTTCTACGCGAAGGGGACGGCGGCGGTGCCTTTCGGCAGTTTCGCCTCGTCGTCGGGTTCGACGTGGATGGTGATGCGCACCGAAGGGATTTCTGCTTTCAGCGCGTCCTCGATGCGGTCGCAGATGACGTGGCTTTCGCGCACCGGCATGTCGCCGTCGACGATCAGGTGGAACTCGATGAAAGTGGCGCGGCCGGCGATGCGGGTCTTGAGGTCGTGCACCTCGATGGCGCCCTTGGAATTGGTCGAGATGATATCGCGGATGCGCATGTTGTCGTGCAGGTCGACGGCGCGATCCATCAGGCCGTTCAGCGATGCGCCGATGACGTGCCAGCCCTGCCACAGGATGTTCAGGGCGACGATGACGGCCAGCGCCGGGTCGAGGATACGCCAGCCCGTCATCACCGCGCCGACGAGGCCGATGAAGACGCCGACCGAGGTGATGACGTCGGTCATGATGTGCTGGCCGTCGGCGACGAGGGCCGGCGAGCGCGCGTTGCGGCCGACGCGGATCAGCGTCCACGCCCAGGCCGCGTTGATGACGGTGGCGACGCCGTTGACGGCTAGGCCCTCCCAGGGCTGCTCCAGCGGCGCCGTATTGCGCCAAGTGCGCCAGACCTCGCTGAGGATCAGCAGGGCGGCCACGACGATCAGCACGCCCTCCAGTACGGCGGAGAAGTATTCCGCCTTGTGGTGGCCGAAGGGATGGTCCTCGTCGGCGGGCTTCTGGCTCACCCGGATGGCCCAGAAGGCGGCTGCGGCGGCGATCACGTTGACGGTAGATTCCAGCGCATCCGAATAGAGCGCGACCGAACCGGTGATCCACCACGCCACCGCCTTCAGGCCGAGCACGACGAAGGCGACGACGATCGACCAGAACGCGAGGGCGGCGATGCGCCGCTTCGCCGCTGCTCCTGCCAGGGGTATCGTCGCAGCCATGTCGGTCACTATGCCGCTTTTTCCTTCGCCTTGCGCGACAGGTGCGCCACCACGTTCTCGATCATGCGCATGCCGGCGTCGCCGCCCAGCGTCATGATCGATTCGGGATGGAATTGCACGGCGGCGACCGGTTCCTTGCGATGCTCGAAGGCCATGATGGTGCCGTCCTCGCTTTCCGCCGTCACTTCGAAGTCCGCCGGCAGCTTTGCCGGATCGGCGAAGATCGAATGATAGCGGCCGACGGTGACTTCCTTCGGCAGGCCGGAAAAGACGATGCCCGGCTTCGAGATCTTGATGCGCGAGGGCTTGCCGTGCATCGGCACGGCAAGCTGGCGCAACTCGCCGCCATAGGCTTCTGCCAGCGCCTGCAGGCCGAGGCAGACGCCGAAGATCGGCAACCGGCGCTCGCGCGCTTTCCTGATGGTGGCTGCGGTATCGAAATCCTTCGGCGTGCCGGGACCGGGAGAAAGCACGACAAGGTCGGGCTTCAGCCGGTCGAACAGGTCTTCCGGCACCGGCGAACGCACGGTGGAGACGTTGGCGCCGGTCTGGCGGAAGTAGTTGGCGAGCGTATGGACGAAGCTGTCCTCGTGGTCGACCAGCAGGACGGTGACGCCTTCGCCGACGCGCGCTGTGGCGCGCTCGGTGGTGGCGGCGTTGCCGGCTTTGGCGTCGCGGATGGCGGCAAGCATGGCGGATGCCTTCAGTTCGGTTTCGGCTTCCTCGTCCTCGGGGACGGAATCGAAGAGCAGCGTCGCGCCGGCGCGCACCTCGGCTATGCCGTCCTTGATGCGGATGGTGCGCAGCGTCAAGCCGGTATTCAGGTCGCCGTTGAAATGCACCATGCCGATGGCGCCGCCGTACCAGGCGCGCGGGCTCTTCTCGTTGTTCTCGATGAAGCGCATCGCCCACAGTTTCGGCGCGCCGGTGACAGTGACGGCCCAGGCATGGGTGAGGAAGGCGTCGAAGGCGTCCATGCCTTCGCGCAGCCGGCCCTCGATGTGGTCGACGGTGTGGATGAGGCGCGAATACATCTCGATCTGGCGGCGGCCGATGACGCGCACGGAGCCCGGCTCGCAAACCCGGCTCTTGTCGTTGCGGTCGACGTCCGAGCACATGGTGAGCTCGCTCTCGTCCTTCTTGGAGTTGAGCAGTTTCAGGATCTGCTCGTGATCCGAGATGGCGTCGTCGCCGCGCTTGATGGTGCCGGAGATCGGGCAGGTCTCGACGCGGCGACCGTTGACGCGCACGAACATCTCCGGCGAAGCGCCGACCAGGTATTCGTTCTCGCCGAGGTTGATGAAGAAGGAATAGGGCGAGGGATTGATGGTCTTCAGCCGCCGCGAAATGGCAGACGGTTCCGTCTCGCAGCGCTCGTAGAACATCTGGCCGGGCACGACTTCGAACAGGTCGCCGCGCTTGAAGCTGTCGAAGGCGCGCCGGACCAGATTGGCGTATTCGCCCGGCTCATGGTCGCCGCGCGGCGGGATGCGGTCGGACGGTTTGAACGGCTGGACAGCGCCGTCGCGCGGCAGGCCGGTTGTGGAAAAATCCTCGCCGGAATAGTCGTAGCGGTCGGTCCAGGCCTTCGCCGAATAGTGGTCGACGACGAGGATCTCGTCGGGCAGGTAAAGCACCAGGTCGCGCTGGCTCTCGGCCCGCTTGAGCTTGTAGGCGACCGGATCGAACTGGAAGGCGAGGTCGTAGCCGAAGGCGCCGTAAAGGCCGAGATTGGCGTCCTGATCGGTGTGGAACAGGGCGGTTACGGCACGCAGCACGGTAAAGACGGAAGGCGCGCGGCTGCGCTCCTCCTCGGCGTAGACATGGCCGGGCTCAGCGACCGTCAGCGCCAGCAATCGCTTCGTCGCATCGGTAAAGCCGACGGCCTTTTCCTTGCGCAGCACGCGCTCTATGGCGGGCAGCATGACCTCGCCGCGCCTGTTCAGCGCCTCGATCTTCATTGCGCGGCCGCGCGCCGAAATCACCAGCGGCGGATCGATGATGGCGGTGTCCCAGCGGGTGTAGCGGCCGGGATATTCGTAGTTGGAGGAAAAGACCGCGCCGCGCCGCGCATTGAGGCCTTCGAGATAGGCGTCGATGGCGCCGGCATAGGGTTTTTCGTGGCGTTCGCGGGTGATCGCGATGCCGCCGGCCGTGACGAATCGCTCACCGCCGTTTTCCAGGATTTCCACCGTCATTGCCGTCTCCTTGTTCCGCCGTGGAGGTCCGGAGGCGCCTGTGGAAACAAAAAGGCCGCCGGACTTCTCCTGCGGCCATCCCTGATTTTCACGCGCATGCGTTCGGCGGCCGCTGTCAGCAGGCCCACCACCAGATCGAGTTGATCGAACGAATGCTCATGGGTTTTCCTTAGCGGCGAACGCAGGGCAGGGCAAGAGATTTGATACGGGGCTGGCGGCTCCCTCCCCCTTGAGGGGAAGGTGGCACGCCGTAGGCCTGCCGGGAGGGTCGCCGCGGCAGTGCGCCAACATTTGTTCTTAGGCTGGAGTGGTTGAGGTTACCCCTCCCGACCCGCTGCGCGGGCCACCCTTGTATCTGCACGCAGGCAGGATTTGTGCGAGGAAAGCGACTGAGCCTCGAACCGGATGGCCATCCGGTTCGAGGCTTGGCGAAGTCGCCCGTACACCCTCCGGCCACAACCGCAGGGGAGCCAGGGATCTTCGCCTCGTCACGCACGACCGAATAGTCGCTTGGCTTCAACCGCACGCACAAGGCAGGTTACCGTGAGCAGGACCATTTGTGGAGTTGATGTTTCGAAAGACTGGCTCGACGCCCATGTCGAGCCAGGCGCGACGGCAGAGCGTTTCGGCAACGACGCGGCCGGCATTGCCGGGCTCGCCGGCTTCTGCCGGGACCATGGTGCCGAACTCGCCGTCATGGAGGCGTCGGGCGGCTATGAGCGGCTGGCTTTCCTGCTGCTGTGGCAGGCCGGCCAGCCCTGCGGTATCGTCAACGCGCGCAACGTGCGCTGTTTCGCTGAGGGGATTGGCTTCCTGGAGAAGACCGACCGGATCGACGCCGCCGTCATCGCCCGCTTCGCCGAAGCCAAGCAGATCATGCCGACGCCGCCGCCCAGCCCGGCGCAGGCGCGGCTCAAAGCTCTGATGGTCCGACTTTCCCAGCTCGGCGCCGACCTGACCGTCAACAAGCAGCGCAGGAGCGCGGCGGCCGATGCCGAGACGGTCGCAAGTCTCGAAGAGGTCATCGCGCTGCTCACGCGCCAGAGCCGCCGCATCGAGGGCGAGATCGCCTCGTTGATCGACGACGACCCGCTGTGGGCCAGGCTCGATCGGACCTTCCGCTCGATCAAGGGCGTGGCTTCGCGCACCGTGGCCCGCCTGCTTGCTCAATTGCCCGAAATCGGCATCCTTTCCAACAAGGCAATCGCCAAGCTCGCCGGGCTGGCGCCGATGGCCAACGACAGCGGCAGGCGTAGCGGCCGACGTCACCTGCGCGGTGGCCGCGCCGGGCCGCGCGGTGTGCTCTTTCTCATCGCCAGGCTCGCCGCCAAATACGACCCGCATCTCGCCGCCCTCCATCAGCGGCTGCAGGCCGCCGGAAAAGAGAAGATGGTCATCCGCATCGCGCTCGCCCGCAAGCTACTCGTCATCCTCAACGCAAAAGCACGCGACGCGCGCACCGAGTTCGCAAATGCAACTTGACACCTCAGATAGTCGCTCCCCTCAAGGGGAGGGAGCCGCCAGTGTCCTACGCCCGGATCTCCTGCCGCTGGAACGACACGTAGGCGATGGTGAACAGCACGATGAGAGCCGCGATCATGCCGGCGATCTGCGGCCAGACCAAAGCGAGGCTGGCCGACAGCGGCAAGGGCGCGCCCATCAGCGCCCCGCTCAGCTGCGAGGGAAAGAGCAGGCCGAGTGAGCGGGTGGCGGGGTTGAGCAGGGCAAGCGTCGCCTCGCCGTAAAGGACGTTCGGCGAGATGCGCGCCAGCCCCTGCTGCACGGCGATCTGGTGGACGGCCGTCATCGGGTTGAGAAGGTCGACGGGGGCGACGGCGCCGGCCACCAGCGGCGTCAGCATCGGCCAGAACACGGTGAAGACCAGCCACAGCGTCAGCGCGCACAGCGCCGAGGTCGCGGGCGACTTCACCAGCGTCGAGAAGGCCATCGCCACGGCCAGCCACACGCCGGCATAGACGAAGGAAGCGAACAGGAAGGCCAGCCCGCGCGCGATCTCCTCGCCGCCCGGCGGCAGGCCGAGCGACAGGATGCCGAGCCCGGTCACCAAAAGCCACAGCGTCAGCAGGCAGATGGCGATGACGATCAGGCCGCCGAGGAATTTTCCCGTCAGCAGCGCGTCGCGGTAGATCGGTTGCGATAGCACGCGCGACAGCGTGCGGCGGCTGTATTCGCCGTTGATGGCGTCGAAGCCGAGCGCGATCGCCACCAGCGGGATCAGGAAGCCGAGGAAGGAGACGAAGGAGGGCAAGGGCTGCTGCGCGGTGGTGAACAGGCGCAGGAACAGGAATTGGTCCTCGCCGATGGTCGCCTTGATCTGGCCGATCGCGGCATAGACCGAGCCGATGGCGGTGAGGGTCACCAGAAGCATCACGAGATGGATGCGAGCGGAATTCATGTGATCGGCAGCTTCCTTCAGCGCCACCGTCGACAGCCCGGCGAAGGGCGAGCCCTCACGCTGCCTGGTCATGGTCTTCTCCCTCGAAGAAATGCGCGTAGACCTCGTCGAGGCTGGACTGGCGGATGGTCATTCCGGAAAGCGCCCCACCGGCCTGCACCACGCGGCGGGCGATGTCGGCGCGCACGTCGGCATCGGCGTCGACGCGCCAGCGGCCGGCCCTCAGCGGCGTCACAGCGGCGATGTGGGGCGCGTCCTTCAGGACTGCCGCGAGGTCGATGCCGTCGGCCTCGACCTCGACCACATGCGTGCCGCCCAGCACGTCGGCGGTCAGGTCGGCCACCTTGCCGATCAGGCCGATGCGGCCACGGCTGAACAGGGCGACGCGGTCGCACAGCGACTGCATCATGGCCAGCAGATGCGAAGACAGCACGATGGTGACGCCGTCGGCGGCAAGTTCGCGGATGAGTTCCAGAAGTTCCTGAGTCGACTGCGGATCCAGCCCGGAGGTCGGCTCGTCGAGGATGGCGATCTCGGAGCCCTTGGCCAGCACTTCGGCGAGGCCGAGCCGCTGGCGCATGCCGCGCGAATAGGTCGCCACGCGCTTGCCGCGCACGTCGGAAAGCCGCACGCGCGCCAGTGCGTCGCTGATGCGCCTGTTGGCCTCGGCGGATGCAAGGCCGGCGAGCCGCGCCGAATAGGCAAGGTTCTCCTCGGCGCTCAGGTGATCGTAGAAGCCGATCTGGTCCGGCAGATAGCCGACGCGGCGCTTGACCGACAGCGGCTTGCGCAGGGGATCGAGCCCCAGCACGCGGATGGTGCCGGCGCTCGGTTCGGTGAGGCCGAGCAGGAGCAGGATCGTGGTGGTCTTGCCTGAGCCGTTCGGCCCGAGCAGGCCGAACACCTCCCCCTTGTTCACGGCAAGATCGATGCCGTCGACGGCGGTGAAGCGGCCATAGCGCTTGGTGAGGCCGCTGGCCTCGATGACGGGTGCTCCGGCGGCGCTCATCTGCGGCCATACCTGGCGACGGCGAAGCCCAGCACCAGCACGGCGATGCCGATGACGGCCAGCCCGGTGACGCCCCACAGCGTGGAGGTGCGCACGGTGACGCGGAAATTGGCGCTGTCGGAAGCGCCCGGCCCGTTGGCGCGGACTGAGACCATGTAGTCGCCGGCGATGGCCTGCTGCGAAGGCGTCATGGAGACGGCGACGCTGGCGTCCTGGCCCGGCTCGATGTCGTCCACCTTCTCGGGATTGAAGGCGACCTTCCAGCCGGACGGCGGGCTGGCGGAGAGAGCGACGTCGCGTGCCGGCGCCGAGCCCGAATTCCGCAAGGTGAAGGTGAAGGTTCGTTCCTGCCCGGCAGTGGCGTCGCCGGAAAGCCTGCCTTCGGGACCGGTGAGCGCGACGGTCGGGCGTCCGGTGATGTCGAGCATCAGCTTGGCATTGGCCGAAATGTCGCCGGCGGCGGCCGCCACTTCGACCGGATATTGACCGGCCTGGGCGCTGTCGGGCGGTTGGACGGAAACTTTCAGCTCCTTCGATTCGCCGGCCTTCAGCGGCAGGCTGGTCAGTTCCTGCGAGCCGTAGCCTTCCTTGAAGGTGACCTGGAAACCGTCCGGTGCCTTGGAAAGCAGGTTGACGGTGGTGTCCTCCTGGCCGTCGTTCTTGACGTCCACCTGATAGTCGAAGGCGGATTTGGCGGTGCCGCGCAGCGCCGGCAGCTTCGGCTCCATGGTGAGCTTGGCGGGTTCGGTTTTCGTCAGCGTCAGCGATAGCGGCAGGCTGAGCGACTGGCCGTCGCCCTTGCCGGTCAGCGCGAAGGCGACGGGCTTGTCGGCGTTCGCATCGGCTGGCGGGGTGAGCTTCAGCGTCAGGTCGACCGTGGAATCGGCCGCCGCGATCGCCGCGCGCACCGGTTTGCCGCCGCCGTCGATCTCCCAGCTCCAGCCGGCCGGCAATCCGTCGAGACCGAGGTCGATGCGCTGCGGCGGCAGGCCGTGGTTGGAAAGGGTGACGTCGACGGAGATGCTCTTGCCCGCCTGGGCGGAAAAATCCGGGTAGCGCGTGGTCAGCCACAGGCCGGCGGGCGCCTGTTGGGCGGCCGCAGCGCCGGCCGACTGGGCCCATACCGGCGGTGCCGTTGCGAGGCCGAGCCCGATGGCGACGACGGTCGCGGCAAGCAATTTCGAAGGGGTATTTAAAGACGAACGAAAGCGTGCAGGAACCACGCGTGCCTCCCCGCATAAAGTTGAAATCACATTTGTTTGCAAAGCCTTGGCGACTTCGTGCCGGGCGGAGGATGGACCGCTTTGTGGCACGAATGCGGCAAATTCCGTGCAAGCGTCATCCGCTCACGGAATTGTAAATCGCCGCGATTTCGCGTGAAGAAGCGCGTGTCGTCAGTCTTCCAGCGCGCCGGCGCGTGCGTCCGTGCTGCGCGCGCGACCCAGCAGCTTCACCAGATCGTCGCCGGCACGGGTGATGCGGTGCGAGCGGCGGGTGAGGATGGTGCCGTCCTGCGGCGCGAACACCTCGGCATGGCCGCCCTGCTCGCCGGGGCGGTGGACGACCGTCGCAAGGCGGTCGCCCTTCTTCACGCGGTCGCCCGGTTTGACGTCGTAGAGGACGGCGCCGGCCTGCGGCGCCGGCATCATGTCGATGTTTTCCAGCGGCGTGACCACGCCCTTGAAGGGGCCGGGCGCGGGCACGGACGGGTCGGCGACGACGCCGCGTGCCACCAGCAGGCGATAGAGGCCGGCGGCATCGCCTTCGGCTGTGGCGCGGTCGACATCGGCGACGCCGCGATATTCGACGGTTGTGACGACGACGCGGTCGAGCGGGCCGCCTGCCGCGAGATGCGGGTGGACGGAGGCCTCCTCGAAGGCGGCTCCGCTTTCGCCCTGCCACAGAAGCACGGCGGCCACGCCCATGGCTGCGGCACAGTCGGCCATGGCCGGCCAGAGTTCCGCCGGGACGTAGAGATAGGGCAGGCCTTCGTCGTCGCAATGCAGGTCGAGCACGATATCGTGGCCGAGCGACAGCGACAGCAGCCGCGCCTTCAGCTTCTGGTCCACGGTGGCGTGGGTGGTGTCCGGCAACAGGGCAGGGTCCGGCCGGTCCATCAGCGGAAAATCGCGGTTGAAGTTGACGCGGGTGCCGGAATGGAAGCGGCCCTGGTGGTCGCCGAACTGGTATTGCGCGCGGCCGATCGGATTGGCCCATGGCACGATGGTCAGCGCACCCAGGATGCGCCCTTCGGCCTCGGCCTTGAGAAGCATCGGCATCAGCGCGTCGATGGCGACGGTGCCCGGCAGTTCGCCGGCATGCAGCGCGGCTTGCAGATAGGCGCGGGGAGCGGCCTTGTCCGAGCCCTCGAAACGAAGAACCGGAAATTCGTAGGCAACGCCTTCGGTGTCGCCTTCAATACGCTCGACGGACTTCTTCATGGCGGCCTCCTGTTTGGCGGGAAGCCTTGCCCGTTTGTGAGGCTGGTGTCGAGTGGTCCAAAGGCGGGCTTTGTGCTGACCGCCCACCGAGTGACGATTGCGGGAGGCGGCTGGCCGCCTCCCGCTGCGGCAAAGTCAGTTCACGGCGGCGATGTTGCCGAGGCGCAGGAACAGCGTCTCGCCGGAGGAATCGTCGACGCCGTCATTGTCGGTGACGACGAAGGCGTTGCCTTCAGGATCGATGGTGAAGCCTTCCACCTTGTCGAGGACATAGCCGCTGGCGGCGGCCTTCAGGTCGGGCAGCAGATCGCGCACCAGCGTCTTTTCCACCACCGGCAACTCGCCGTCCAGCGGCGCTGGCTTGAAGGCGTCCATGGCCACCGCATAGAGCTTCTTGGTGCGGGCCAGATTGCCGATCTGGTTGTCACGCTCGATGACGTACAGCTTGCCATCGTGGGCGGTGATCTCCGACAGGCCCATCCAGCCGCCCTCCGGCTTGTCGAGCGGATAGCGCACCGCCGCCCATTGCTTCGATTTCGGCTTGTAGGCGAGCAGCTTGACCTGGCCCTTCGGATCGTCCTTCCATTCGCGCTGTATCGCCATCACCAGCGTACGGTCGTCGCCGTCGCCTATGGCGGTGACGCCTTCCAGGCCGAATCGGGTCTGTCCTGCGAGTAATTCAACGGGTAAGCCGATCTCTTCCTTGATTGCGCCTTTGCCGTCGACATGCAGCAGCGCATGCGGAACGAGCTTGGCCGCGTCGCCTTCGTTGGCAAGCCAGAAGCCGCCGTCGCCGTCGCCGGTGATGCCTTCGATGTCGAGCTTCTGCGCCGGGGCCCCGTCGCGCGTGACGAAGATCTTTGCGGCGATCAGCGCCGGCGTCCTGGCTGCGTCGACCGTGAAGATGGCCGGCGCGTTGCGGTAGAAGGAGTCCGACACGGCATAGAGCGTGCCGGGTTTGTCCGGGTCGGCGAACAGGCCGGACAGCGCGCCCCAGCCGATCGGCAGGCCGGCATCGTCATTGGCCGAGAGGATCATCGGATAGGCGGCAGGCGCTTCCGTGCGCTCATAGATCATGACATGCGAGCGGGCGAGGCCGTCCTCACCGAGATCGGTCTCGTTGGCGGTGACCAGCAGGTTGCGCTGCGGGATCGCCACCAGCCCTTCCGGGCCGATGCCGGAGGGCAGGAGCTGGAGGAACTGCGGGTCGGCGTCGCCGATCCTGTAGACGCCGACGACGGAAGCGCGCTCGGCGGCAACGAACAGCAGCTTGTCGTCGCCGAAGGCGGCGAACTCCAGCCCTTCCAGCTCGACGCCCTTCTTGTTGCGCTTGTCGGGATAGTGGCCGGCGCGGGCAATCTCGTGCTCGAAGGACGGACCGGATTCGTAAAGCACTTCGCCCTTCCTGGAAAAGACGGTGAAGCCGCGCGTGCCGCCCTTCCAGTCGCCCTCATTGGCGACGGCGAGACGGTCATTGTCCAGCCACTTAACCGCATCGGGCTCGCGCGGCGTGGGCTCGACCTTGCCGGTGAAGGACAGCGCGCCGTCCTTCCTGGTGTCGACGTTCTCCAGCGCGACGGAGCCGGCGGAGAAATGCGCCGTCACCTTGCCGCTGGCGGCATCAACGATGGCGATGTGGTTGTTTTCCTGCAGCGTGACGGCGATCTCGCCGGCTTCGTTGAAGGCGACGAACTCCGGTTCCGGGTCCTCCGGCGCCACTTCGGCGAGGCCGGTGAGATCGACCGTGCGGATCGTGGCGCAATCAGGCGTGCCGTCTTTGAGAGCGACGATCTTCAGGTTGCCGGCCGGCATCTGCGGGAGCGCGCCGTCGTTCAGGTCCTCGTCGCGTTCGTTCTCGACGGCGACGGCGAGCCAGGCCTTGTCCTTGCTGACGGCGACCGAGTCCGGCTGGCCGCCGAGATCGCAGGAGGCTTCTATCGCCTTTGTGGCGATGTCCACGACGCGAAGCTGGCCGGACGGATTGACCTTGCTCTCGGAGGTGTTGACGGCAACCAGAACCTTGCCGCCGGCAATCACGACCGAGGTCGGCTCGCCATCCATCTTGATCGAACCACCCGCCTTGGGCGCCTTCGGGTCGGTGATGTCGATGAAGCCGATACCGCCATAGGGGCTGTCGGAATAAACCAGCGTGTTGCCGTCTTCCGATGCGGAAATGATCTCGGACGAGGTGGCGGTCCCGGCGTCCGCGTCCTTCGGCAGGTTGTCGGCGACCGCGAAGGTGGCGACACGGCTGAACATCATGTCGGCATGGGCGGGCACGGCCGGGACGGCGAGCGCGGCGGCCAGCGCGAGCAGGCTTGGCTTGATGGACATCGAAAATCCCTCTCGATTGAAACAGCTTGCATTGCGCAAGCGATGTTGCAGCCGCATGAAGGGATTGTGAAAGTTTGCTGACAGTTCACCGTAGCCGTGCGGTCCCTTCTGGACCGGCACGGTTTGATGGGCGAAGCTGCAACAGGCGAGGCAGGATACGCGCATGGCGAAGACCGAACGCGAGAAGATGGCGGTGGGCGAATGGTATGCCTGCGTCGACGATGAACTCGACGCGCTCAGAACGGCGGCGCAGACGGCAGTGTTCGAGCACAATTCGCTGCCGCCCATAGTGCGCGGCGACATCGGGCCGGCCTTGCGGGCCCTGCTCGGCTCGGACGGCGAGAGCGCCCGCATCGAGGCGCCGTTCTACTGTCCCTACGGGTTCAACATCTTTCTCGGCCGGCGAACCTTCGTGAACGCCGGCTGCACCGTTCTCGACACGGCGCCGGTCCGGATCGGGGACGGCACGATGATCGGTCCTTCGGTGCAGATCTATTGCGCGGATCATCACCGGACCGTCGAAGGCCGTCGCGCCGGACTTGAGATCGCGCGGCCGGTCACGGTGGGCAACGACGTCTGGATTGGCGGCGGTGCGATCATTCTCGGCGGCGTGACCATCGGCGACGGCGCCATCGTCGGCGCAGGAGCCGTGGTGACGCGCGACGTGCCGGCGGGCGCGACGGTGGCCGGCAATCCGGCGCGGCCAATCGAACGACGGTAGAGCGCGGGCGAGGCAAAGGCCGCGGCATTGCCGCCGCGGCCTGTGCTGCGGATGAGGATATCGTCAGGCCGTCAGGATGGCCACGATCTCCAGGCTGTCGGGATCGACGATGACGATCCGGCCGTCGGCCAGTACGAAATACTCGTAGCTCTCATAAGCTGGCACGATCTTGACGATGCGGGCGGGCAGGCGATGCAGATGCACATGGCGCGGCACCGCCGTGCCGACCGTTATCTCGAAATCGATCTTGGAGACGGGCTCCACCTTTGCATCATGGATCACGTTGACAATCTGGGTTTTCTGCTCGACCGTCACATTGCTGATCGAAGCCGTCGAGTTCTTGTCGGTTGTAGTTGAGCTTTGGCCCTGCGCTTCATTCGTGGTCGTGCTGCCGCTGCTCTGCCCGGACTGCTGCTCTGTCTGCCCTGTCGAGCCTTCGGCCTTGTTGGTCGTGCCGGAAGACCCTTCGGCGGCGGTGCCGGATCCTGCCTGTCCTGTCCCGGTCTTACCCTCAGCCTGTGTGTTGTTCTGCCCGGTGTCCGAGCCCTGGGCGGCCTTGCCGGACTTCTCTTCCGACTTTCCTTGCGCGGTCGTTCCTCCGCTCGCGTCGTTGCAGTCGGTCGCGCCAGCCGGGCAGGCGCTGCCGCTCTTGCCCTGTGCCGATCGTTTTTCCGTCGTCGACGCCTTGCCCTGGCTCTGCTGCTCGGTGTCGCCGTTGGCCGAGCCCTGGGCTTTGCGTTCGGTGGTGCTGCTCGTGCTGCCCTCGGTCTTGCTGCCGGCACCCGACTGCGACCCTGAGCAATCGGCGCTGCCCACTGTGCAATTGGTCATTCCGGACTGGCCGGTGGACTCGCCCGAAGGCTGGCTCTGCGCGAGCGCTACGCTGGACGCAACGCCAAGGCCGAGCACCAACATGCTCTTGATGACAATCTGTTTCATCGGAATCTCCTTGGATTGTGGTCCCTCGTCGTCCCAATCCTCCTCTTCGGCCTTTGTTCCGGGGTTCGCTAATATGGCCGATCACGAATGTTTGCAGCCGCCGCCCAAAACAAAACCCCGCCGGCGGGGCGGGGTTCTGACCTCCAAGTCCTGGAAAATCGGGGCTCGCCCCGGCTTTTGCCTCAGCTCAGGCCTTCGATGTTGCCGTCGTCGTTGAGGAAGATGTTTTCCGACGAGGGTTTGGAGGGGAGGCCGGGCATCGTCATGATCTCGCCGCAGATGACGACGACGAAACCGGCGCCGGCGGCGAGGCGCACCTCACGCACCGGCACGGTGTGGCCGGTCGGGGCGCCGCGCAGGTTCGGGTCGGTCGAGAAGGAATACTGCGTCTTGGCCATGCACACCGGCAGGTTGCCGTAGCCGGCCTTCTCCCAACCGTGGAGCTGGTCGCGCACCGACTTGTCGGCGATCGCCTCCGAACCGCGATAGACGCGCTGGACGATGGTGTTGACCTTCTCGAACAGCGGCATCTCGTCGGGATAGAGCGGCGCGAACTGCGAGGCGCCGGATTCGGCAAGCTGCACCACCTTGTGCGCCAGTTCCTCGATGCCGGCGGAACCCTGCGCCCAGTGCTTGCACAGGATCGCCTCGGCGCCGAGCCCCTTGACGTAGGCTTTCAGCGCCTCGATCTCGGCATCGGTGTCGGAATGGAAGTGGTTGATCGCCACCACCACCGGCACGCCGAACTGATGCACGTTCTCGATGTGGCGGCCGAGGTTCGGGCAGCCTTTCTTCACTGCCTCGACATTCTCGCCGCCGAGGTCTTCCTTCTTGACGCCGCCGTTCATCTTCATGGCACGCACGGTGGCGACGATGACGGCCGCCGCCGGCTTGAGGCCCGCCTTGCGACACTTGATGTCGAAGAACTTTTCCGCGCCGAGGTCGGCGCCGAAACCGGCTTCCGTCACCACGTAGTCGGCGAGCTTGAGAGCGGTGGTGGTGGCCATCACCGAGTTGCAGCCATGGGCGATGTTGGCGAACGGGCCGCCATGGACGAAGGCCGGGTTGTTCTCCAGCGTTTGCACGAGGTTCGGCTGGATGGCGTCCTTCAGCAGCACGGCCATGGCGCGATGGGCCTTGACGTCGCGGGCGTAGACCGGCGTCTTGTCACGGCGGTAGGCGATGATGATGTCGCCGAGGCGCTTTTCGAGGTCCTTCAGGTCGCGCGACAGGCACAGGATCGCCATCACCTCGGAGGCGACGGTGATGTCGAAGCCGGCTTCGCGCGGATAGCCGTTTGCGACGCCGCCGAGCGAGCAGACGATTTCGCGCAGCGCCCGGTCGTTCATGTCCATGACGCGGCGCCAGGTAACGCGGCGGGTGTCGATGCCGAGTTCGTTACCCCAATAGATGTGGTTGTCGATCAGCGCCGACAGAAGGTTGTGGGCGGTGGTGATGGCGTGGAAGTCGCCGGTGAAATGCAGGTTCATGTCGTCCATCGGCACGACCTGAGCGTAGCCGCCGCCGGCAGCACCGCCCTTCATGCCGAAGTTCGGGCCGAGGGACGCTTCGCGGATGCAGATGATCGCCTTCTTGCCGATGCGGTTCAGGCCGTCGCCGAGGCCGACGGTTGTGGTGGTCTTGCCTTCGCCGGCCGGCGTCGGGTTGATGGCGGTGACGAGGATCAGCTTGCCGTCCTCGTTCTTCTGCACCGACTTGATGAAGTCGGCCGAGATCTTCGCCTTGTCGTGGCCGTAGGGAACCATCTGTTCAGCTGGAATGCCGAACTTGGCGCCGATCTCCAGGATCGGCTTCTTCTTGGCGGCGCGCGCGATTGCGATGTCGGATTTCACTTCGGCCATGACGGCGCTCCCATTGTTCGTCGTTCGGCGAGGATGGCGACGCACCCTTCAGGCCGCGCATAGAAGCGCGAGCGGACGCGCTCGCGCAATCTCAAAACAGGCGCGCAATGCGCGAAAAACGACAGGCTTCGTCCGCTACCTGTCGAGGATGGACCGCAGCTCGACGATGTTCGAACGCACCTGCAGCAGGTTGAAGCCCATGGTGGCGAGGTGCGAGGGGAAGAACGCGCTCGACTCGTTGCCGTTGGAGATGATCCAGGGCTGGACGTCGAGCGAAGCGCGCAACTGGCTTTCCATCCGGTCCCACAGGGTCTTCAGGTTGCGTTCGGCGATCACGTTGGCGAAATCGGACTGCGTGGCCGTCAGGATGCCGTAGTAGGCGTAGAGCTGGCCGTAGGCGAACCAGAAGCGGTCGTCGGCGCGCGGGTCGAACCAGCCGGCATCGGAGGCCTCGATGCGGGCGCGCAGGATGTCCGAGGTCGAGCCGATGTCGGAGGCGATGCGGTCGAGGAACAGCAACAGGTTGTCGGCGCGCGGGTCGAACGTGGCGCGACATTGCTCCAGGCTGGTGTTGAAGGCGCGCAGGTCCGCGATGGCCTCGCGGTAGACGCTGGGCGTCGGGCGGGTCGGGCCGCGCCAGCCGATGTACCAGGCGGTCTCGTCCCAGGCCAGCGCGGTGCGCGCCTTCTGCAGGTTCTCGTCGATCTGCGAGGTGCCGCGCACGCGGCCCAGCGTGTCGACGAGTTCGGTCGTCGTGCGCCGCAGAACCTGGTTGATGCCGAGCTGGAAGGCGGCCTTGTTGTCGAAGAAGGGGGTGCGGCGCCAGTCCAGACCGAACAGACCGGCTTTCGACAGGAGCGTGGAGGATATCCACGCATTCTGGTTGACGTTGAAATCGACCAGATCGGCGGCGACGGCGGCGATTGCCGAAGGCTTGCAGCTTGTCGGCTGGGATGTGGCCGCCTGGCCCTGGACGTTGCTTGCCGGCTGCACCGGCTCGCCTGCGCCCGTGGCACCGGCGGCCGCGACTTCGGCGGCCGGATAGTCCGGATTGAAGCCGTTCCACCATTGGGTGATGTAGAAGAAGCGGGCGTAGAAACCCAGGACGACCAGGATGACGAGGCCGATGACAGCCCTGAGAATCCAGCCGCGCTGCGTGTACCAGCGGCCCGCCCACATGAAGGGCCACAGGATGATGCCGATGACGAAGCCGATGCCGCGGCCGATCCACTGGAAGATGCGGGTGAAGAAGGTCACGATCGGATCGAGCATGGCATCCCCCTCGTCAGGTCAGTCGGTCAGGCCGTAGAGGCGGGCGCGGAAGCCAGCCTTGTCCTTGAGATATGTGGTTTTCAGCACGTCCACAACATGCGAGCGCCAGGCTTGCGAAAAACCTTCGTAGTCGCGGTAGAAGCCCTGCTTGTTGAAGATGTAGCGGGAGACGAAATCGGCGGGCACGAAATCGGAGATCAGCCGGTTGGTCAGCCAGGCGTCGGGATGGTCGGGCCGGGCGCGCACCACCAGGAAGCGCTGTTGTGGGGCGATGTCCTCGATCCGCAACTGACCCAGCAGGTTGATCTCGCGCTTGGCGGCGTTGAGGAACGGGAAATTGCCGTCCCTGGCGATCAGGTCGGCGTGGCCGTGAATCCAGGTCTGCAGCCAGATCTTGTCGACGTCCGACAGGTTGCGGTCTGGTTCGGCGTCACGGATCAGGCCGCGCACGATCATCTCGGCGCGATGTTCGAGATAGCCCGACTGCTCGATCCACGAGGCGCGCGGCAGCTCGATGCGGCCGGTCGAGGCGATGAACTGAAACACGGCGTCGGCGTCGCGGATCGACAGGTAGCTGACCTGCCAGGGCCGCGAACGGCGGAAACCGGGTGCTGCGGGATCGGAAATCACCGTCGTCACGTCCGGGTCGATGAAGACGTACAGGCCGCCGAAATGGGACGTCCAGTAGGCGTTGTGGCGGAAGATGACCTGATCCGGCACCAGCGCGTTCTCGCGGATGTCGCCGCACACCTTGGCCAGTTCCACCATGCGCTTCAGCATGGCGTCGTCGCGCCAGGCGTCGGGTTCCTGCTTCAACCGGTCGACCATCTTGCCGAGTTCGGCCGCCTTGCCGAGAACGTCCTCGGCCGAGAGAACCTTGAACTCGACCTGGTTGATCGACAGAAGGTCCTCGATATCCTCGACCCTGGAGACGGAATCCTCGATCTCGCCGTAGATGACGTCCTTGATGGTCAGCGCGTCGATGGCGCGCTGGTTCTTGGTCATGAACTCGAACATCAGCTGCGAGGTGTTGGAAAAAGCGGTATGCACCACCGGCAGGCTGATCTGCGCAGGCGTCAGGATGATGAAGCGGCGGTTGACCTTGTTGGGGTCGAGATAGTCGGCGCCGCATTCCTCGGCGATCTCCGGCGAAAAGCCGGTGCGGTCGATCTGGAAGGATTTCAGCTTCGTCGGCTTCAGGCCGAAGGCGGTCATCGCCTTGTTGTAGCGCTCGATCAGATGCGGCTCGTCCACCGTGAGCAGGCGACCGAAGATGAGGTCGTTGTCGCGCAGCAGGGGGAATTTGCTCATCTTCCTTCTCCCCGTTCACGGGGAGAAGGTGCCCGAAGGGCGGATGAGGGGCTGCGCCGACTTTTGCAAAGTTGCTCCGATGGCAGGAATTTCAAATCGGGTGCAATGATCTTGCTAGTCATGTTTCCGCTGAGCGCTGCCAAAATCGTATCGAGCACGCTGCGTCGATCCTTCAAGACATCTATATGCCACACGCGCAGCACCGACCAACCGTTGCCGTTCATCGTTTCATCTCTGTATCGGTCGCGGCGTTGATCCGCATGCTGGCTACCATCAACCTCCACCACGAGGTTCGCGTCACGGCAGGCGAAATCCGCAAAGTACGGTCCTATCGGCAGCTGCCTGACGAACTTGAAACCATTGAGCCGTCGGCCGCGCAATTCATGCCAAAGTTTCTCTTCCGCATCATTCTCCACGTGGCGCAGTTGTCGGGCTCTCGCCACCTTTGGTTCATTTCCTCCACGCATTGCGCCGCCCCTCATCCGCCCTTCGGGCACCTTCTCCCTGTGAACGGGGAGAAGGAAGATCAATTCCACAGCCCCTTCTTCTTCATCTCCTCCATCTCGCGTGCCGCGCGCTCGCGCAGCCTTGCGTCACGCAGCATCTTTTCCACCGCCGCGTCGTCGGAGCGGTCGGAGTAGCGGAACTCGGAATCGGCGTAGCGGTTGATCTCCTGCATGACCATGTCCATGTCGAACGGTCCACGCAGGTCCTCGATCATGGCTTTCTTGTCGTCATAGCTCTTGTGCATGAACGTCTCAGGCTTCTCGAACCAGTCGTCCGGCAGTTCGATGTCCATCGCCCGCATCTTGATGGCGTCGGTGACGTTCTTGATGGCGCGGCCGGTGAAGCGCGGTTCGGCCTCCTTGATGAGGTGCAGGTAGTTGCCGATGTCGGCCATGGTCTTGGGCTGGCCAACCTCCTTGACGAAACGGTCGTAGACTTTCCTCAAGCCGTCCTCATGCGGCTTGGCGTAGGAGCCGTATTCCTCAGCGACGGCGCGCTGGATTTCCTGCGCGGCGTAGAGCTTGTGGTCGCCCAGCGGGATTTCATGATTCTTTCCAGCAAGAAGCACGAAAATGTCGATGTAGTCGTCGAGCGTCTGCGGCCCGTCGACCAGCCAGCGGGCGCCGGCGCGCTGGCGCAGCGCGTCGTCGACGTTCTCGGGATAATTGGAGAACATGCCGAAGGAGCAGTTGCCGCGCACCACGGTGGAGGCGCCGGCGAAGGCGTCCATGAGTACGCCGGTGATCTCCTGCTGGCCGGCGGAGGCGCGGTCGTCGGAACGCTTGGCGGCCACCTGGTCGATGTCGTCGATAGTGCCGAAGCCGATGGCGCGCGGGTTGAGCACATCGTCGATGAACTGGCGGCAGTTCTGGCCGGATTTGCCCTGATATGAGGAAATCTGGTCGACGCCGAAATTCTCGTAGACGAAGGGGTAGCCGGCGACCTTGCAGTAATTGTCGAGCAGGCCGGCGATCATCTGGATCAGCGTCGTCTTGCCGGTGCCGGGCGCGCCGTCGCCGATGAAGGTGAAGAGGAAACCGCCCAGTTCCACGAACGGATTCAACTGCCGATCGAAGTCGTAGGCCATCAGCATCTTGGCGAGCTTCACCGACTGATACTTGGCGATGTGGTTGCCGACGACCTCTTCCGGCTTCTTGAAGGTCATCACCAGCGGCTTGGATTTCTTGCCCGGTGCGACGTCGAAGCCGTCGAGGGTGAAATCGTCCGCGTCGATGCGGATGTGGGTGTTCTCGAAGGAGCCAAGCGTGCCGTCGAAGCGCGCCTTGCGCTGGAGCAGGCCGTCGATGGCCGTGCGGGCGAAGGCGCGGGCGCGGGTCGCGAGATCGGCGTCGTCCTTGGCGCCGGCAATAGCGCTGTCCAGTCCCGCGATCAGCGCCTTCACCGCGTCCTGCGGCGTGTCGAACAGGAAATCGGGCTCGGCCACGTCGTTCGGCGCCTCGCCGTCGGCGTCGATCAGCTGGAACAGATAGGCCGCGAGCGCGAAGGCGGCGATGCAGCCGGAGGCGGTGAGCAGCTTCTTGAAGCTTGCGGCCTCGTCGCCTTGCAAAGGTGCGCGCGCGTTCTTCGCCTGCAGGCTTTCGAGGTCGGTGCCTTCGGCGAAGGTGTCGCTGACCGCAAGCGCGATCTGGATGCCGCGGCGGGCGCGGTAGAGCAGGGTGTGCTGTGGGATGGTCAAAAGCTGGTCGTCCGGGTGGACGGCCTGCACGGTCCTGGAAAGCTCGACCTCGCGCGTGCGGCGCACCGAGCCGACCGATACCGTCGAGACGAAGCGGCGGTTGGTGCCGGCCAGCGCGGTACCGGATTCGCGTGACGGGTCCTCCAGCACGACGACGCGAGTGATAAAGCTCTGCGCCGTGGCGCGATGCTTCTCGATCGCCGCTTCGGGAATGGTGGTCAGGCCGGTGTCCATTCAATCCCTCCGCTCGGGCTTAAACATCGCTGATCACCTGTCCGTTCGACAGGATATGCACCTTGTAGCCCGCAAAGGTCTTGTCAGCCTCGCCGGCGGCGTAGAGCGCCTGATAGGCCTCGTGCGGCACCAGCGCGTGGTTCTCGTAGGAGGAGACGCCCTGGCGGGTGGCTTCCAGGTCGGCGGTGTCGATGAAGAATTCTTCCTGCGCCGGCTGGCTCGACCACAGGCCCTTGCGGCCCGGCGTTTCGCCCTTGGAATAGACTTCCTGGATGGTCCAGGTCAGCAGCCAGGCGTTTTCGGGCTTGCGCACCTTGGACAGCACTTCCTGCACCGTCGAATTGTTCTCGGTGATGCCGGCCGAATAGAACGGCCCCAGCACGACGCGGCGCAACTGCTTGGGATGCAGGTCGGGAAAATCCTTGTCCAGGTTCATGGCGATCGTCAGCGGCGACAGCGAATAGGCCGAGTTCTTCTCGGTGTAGTCGTCGAAGCGGTGGGCGAGATCGGGATTGAGCAGACCGTCGACGGGAAGCGGAATGTCGACCTTGTCGTTCAGCTTGCCGCCCCTGGTGACCAGTTGGTCGACCATCGCCTCGGAAGAGTCCTCCACCGTTACCATGTAGACCAGTGGCAGGTTGGCGCTGCCGTCGAACGTCGCCCAATGGACGAGGTAGTAGGGGCGGCCGGTCTTGGGATTGACCGAGACCTTGGCGGTCTGCGCCAGCGTGAAGGGGCCGAAGGTCTGTTTGCTCTTGACGTCTTCCAGATAGAGCCTCTCGGCCATCGACTTCTGCAAGGCGGCCGGGAATTCCTTGTGGCGCAGGATGAAGTCGGCCATCTCCGCGCGCAGTTCGTCGGGCAGGGGAATGCCGGCAAGGCGCTGGTCGGCCGAGCGGCGGTCGTTCTCCAGTTCCAGGACGGTCTGGAAGACGGGATAGCCGCTTTCGGCGCGCGAGATGCGGAACGTGTCCTGGAAGCCCAGC
Organism: Mesorhizobium sp. 8; assembly: GCF_006351905.1. Classification (NCBI taxonomy): domain Bacteria; kingdom Pseudomonadati; phylum Pseudomonadota; class Alphaproteobacteria; order Hyphomicrobiales; family Phyllobacteriaceae; genus Mesorhizobium; species Mesorhizobium sp. 8. The sequence goes on along the minus strand of NZ_CP040914.1, from coordinate 1,581,420 downwards.
CGGTTGCGCCAGCAGGCGAAGGATTTGTCCAGCCGGGCGATGTATTCGGCAACGATTTTCGCCACGATGCCGTGCCGGTAGAGCGGCGAGCGGTCGTCGCGCATGAAGATCTCGAGGCCGGACAGCGCCGCCGTGATGACGGTGAAATAGCGCTCGGCTGGATCGTCGGCAGGGGTCATGAGGAAGGGTGCGCGCCGGCTACGACTGCTGCACGTAGTCCGCGGCGTTGTGCTTCCTCAACACCTCCTCGAAGCGGCGGGCGAAGGCGTCGTCGGCCAGCTTCTTGCGGCGCTGGATGTCGGCCGACGCCACCATGTTCTTCTCGTGCAGTTCGAGCAGGTCGCCGATGTGCTTCTGCGAGGCGGCGCCGATGCCGGCCATCGTCTCTTCCGCCGTGGTGTCGACCTTGGAGCCCAGCGTGTTGATCTTGTGCGCCACGTCCTGCTGGGCGGCGGTCTTCAACGAGTCCTCCAGCGCCTTGTAAAGCACGATGCGCTGCTCGGTATCGATGGTCAGCTTGTTGATGAGCGTCGACTGGGCGGCGATCTGGTTGTTGAGCGAATCGACGAAGGTCTGGAACATCGAGGTGTAGCGTTCCAGCGTCTGGCTCTCGGCCAGCAGCTCCTGCTCCTTGGCCTGTTTCTCGTTGTATTCGGTCGCCATCTTGGAGCGCTCGCCTTCCAGCTTGGTGCGCTCGGTCTGGCTGGTGGAGGAGGCGATCTTGTTTTCGATGTCGAGCAGCAGCGGGTTCAGTTCCTCGATGCGCTTCTGTGTCGCCGTCAGGTTCTCGATGGTCGCCTTGCGGCGCTCGATCACCTGGCCGAGGCTGGTCTCGGAGGTCTTGTAGCGCTGGTCGAGGATGCCCTTCTGCGCCTTCAGGATGCCGACGATGGTGTCGGACTTGGAGAGCAACTCCTGCAGGTTGCCGGCCAGCGACATATTGCGCACACGGTCGGAGCGCATGCGCTGCTGGCGCTGCTTGGAGAAGATGCCGATGAACTTTTCCCAGCCGGTGTAGTTCTTCATCGACTCGAACTCGGCGCCGAAGACGTTGGTGGCGTCTTCCAGGCCGATGATCAGGTCGGCGATGTTGCCTTCCATCACCTTCTGCTGTTTCAGCACGTCCTCGATACGGGCGTTCTCGATGTCGAAATTGGCATCGCCGATCTTCTTGTCGGCCTTGGCCAGCGTGTCGAGCACGGTGCCCGACTGGTCGATCCTGGAGCGCATGTCCTCGACGACCTGCTTGGTCTTCGCGATCTCGGCATCGAAATTCTGCAACGTCGCCATGGTATCTCTCCGTTGGACCCATCACCCCGCGCGCGGCGCGCAGCGGCGAATATATGTGTCGCTTTTGGGGAAGGGAAGGCAGAAGAGTGTGCCGGCAGCCCCGGTCTTCCGGCCTTGCGGAAGCAACCGGGCCTGCCCGATCAGGCGAATCAGGTCCGCGGCGTGGAAGGCGCGGCGGCGGAAGCGGCCGGCCGGCGCGGCGGCGGGGCCTTCTTCGGCGGCGCGGCGATCAGCCCTTCGCGGATGGCGAGCTTGCGTGCCGCCTTGCGGTTGCGCCGCACGGCTTCGCCCTTTTCGCGGGCGCGGCGCTCGGAAGGCTTCTCGTAGGCGCGGCGCGCCTTCATCTCGCGGAAGACGCCTTCACGCTGCAATTTCTTTTTCAGGACCCTCATGGCCTGTTCGATGTTGTTGTCGCGTACAAGTACCTGCAATGGACTTCCTTCTGTCGTTTGTGTTGAAAATAGCGGCAACCGGCCGCGAAACCGCGACCGCGCCTGACCCGACATATAGGGTGACGGCACCCCTTCTAACAGGTTGTGCGCACAATGCACCCCCGAATGTCCGCGAACGGATCACGGGTTTCGGGCGTGTCAGGGCGAGACGAAGCCGATGAAATCGTCGGCCTCGAAGCGGCCCATTTCCTCCTCCCAGTGGCGGCGGCAGAGCGAGACGTAGATGTCCTTGCCGATCGCCACCTGCTCGCCCTGTCTGGCCACCTTGCCGTCGGCGCCGAGGCGCACCACCATCGTCGCCTTGCGGCCGCAGCGGCAGATGGTGCGCACCTCGCGCAGATCGTCGGCAATCGCCAGCAGCGCGCGCGAGCCGGTGAAGAGGTTGCCCTGGAAGTCGGTGCGCAGGCCGTAGCACATGACCGGGATGCCCAGCCGGTCGGCGACGCGGGCAAGCTGCCAGACCTGCTCCTCTTCCAGAAACTGCGCCTCGTCGACGAAGACGCAGTGCACGGTGGTGTGCTCGTGATGGTCGGCGATACGGGCATAGAGATCGTCGCCGTCGCGGAACATCTCGGCTTCCGATTCCAGCCCGATGCGCGAGGAGATCAGGCCGGTGTCGCCATGCCGGTAGTGGCCGGCAACGAACAGCATCGTCGTCATGCCGCTTTCGCGATAGTTGTAGGACGCCTGCAAAAGCATGGTCGTCTTGCCGGCGTTCATCGTCGCGTAGTGGAAGTAGAGCTTGGCCATCCGTTCTTTTAAGCCGAACTGCTTGCGGGCGGGGAGGGGCGGGCGGGCGCCATCCACCAAAAACGAAACCCGAAAACGAAACCCGAAAAACGAAACACAGTGTCGCTGATCGACCAGAGCGCGCCGCCGCCGGTCATGTGTTGGTGCTTGAACCCAAACGAAAATGATGTTTGGCTTGGCAAAAGCCGAGGGAGACGCTTCGGCTGTGCGTACCGCGAAGGTCCGCTGCCGGGCCGCAATGGGAGGAATACATGTCGCGTATGAAAGCAATCGTCGCCGGCCTCGGCCTGGCGACTTTTTTGTCCACGGGCGCCGCCTTTGCCGGTGACGCCGACAGCTGCAAGACGGTGCGCCTTTCCGACGTCGGCTGGACCGACATCCAGGCGACCACGGGCGTCGCCTCGGTGCTGCTCACCGCGCTCGGCTACGAGCCGCAGGTCATCCAGCTCTCGGTGCCGGTCACCTATGCCTCGCTGAAGAACAAGGACCTCGACGTCTTCCTCGGCAACTGGATGCCGTCGATGACCAACGACATCAAGGACTACACCGCCGACGGTTCGGTCGAGACGATCAGCGAGAACCTGACAGGCGCCGGCTACGGCATCGTCGTGCCGACCTATGTGGCGGACGCCGGCGTCAAGACGCTGACCGACATCGGCAAGTTCGCCGACAAGTTCGACCACAAGATCTACGGCATCGAGGCCGGCAACGACGGCAACCGCATCATCCTCGACATGATCAAGAACCCGGCCGACAACCTCGCCGGCTTCGAACTGGTCGAATCCTCCGAGGCCGGCATGCTCACGCAGGCCGAGCAGTCGATGAAGAACAACGAGTGGATCGCCTTCCTCGGCTGGACCCCGCATCCGGTGATGGGCGCCATGAAGATCACCTATCTCGACGGCATGGGCGATTCCGGCTTCGGCGCGGCGACCGTCAGCACCAACGTGCGCAAGGGCTATCTCGAGGAGTGCCCGAACGTCGGCAAGTTCGTCAAGAACCTCAAGTTCAATCTCGACATGGAAGGCGAGATGATGGACGCCATCCTGAAGGGCGGCGACGCCAATACGGTCGCGACCGACTATCTCAAGAAGCATCCGGACGTGGTCGGCCCATGGCTCGACGGGGTCACCGCTTTCGACGGCAGCGACGCGGCCGCGGCGGTCAAGACCGCGCTGGGCGGCTGAACCGGCATGCCTGCTGGGTGATCCGAAAAAGGGGGCGGCTCGCGGTCGGGCCGCCCCTTTTCGTTTCGCGCGAAGCCAAAGCGCATCGCGATCTTCCGGATTCGCCTCGTGCGCTTTGGATTCCTGATTTTTCGCATGTCTTTTTCCCGAAAACCGGTTCCCACGTTCGGGAGACATGCTTTAGGTTTTGATTCAACGCATGGCCCTGTCCCGGCTCGGTTCCCGTTTTGGGGAAACATGCGTTGACCGCCGCCCGGTGCCATGGGTGGGAGGACGTATGAGGGGAGCGTGATGGATCCGGTTTCGAAATTCCTGACGGAATGGAAAATTCCCATCGGGCGGTGGGGAAAAGACTTCTTCACCTTCCTCACCGACAATTTCGACACCGTCTTCCGCGGCTTCTCGCGCGGCCTGAATTTCGTGCTCGGCGGCGCGGTGGATCTGCTGCTGACGGTGCCGCCGGTGCTGCTGGCCTTCGTGATCGCCTTGCTTGCCTGGTTCCTGCAACGCTCCAAGCCGCTGGCGATCGGCGTCTTCGTCGGCCTGATCTTCATCCTCAACCAGAACCTCTGGAAGCAGACGGTCGAGACGCTGGTGCTGGTGGTGGCGGCGACGTTCTTTTCGATGCTGATCGGCGTGCCGCTCGGCATCTGGGCCGGCCACAAGCCCAAGGTCTACCGCGTCATGCAGCCGATCCTCGACATGATGCAGACGCTGCCGACCTTCGTCTATCTGATCCCGGTGCTCACCCTGTTCGGCCTCGGCAACGCGCCGGGCCTCGTCGTCACCATCATCTTCGTCATCCCGACGGCGGTCAGGCTTACCCATCTCGGCATCACTTCGGTGCCCAAGGCGATCATCGAGGCCGGCGAGGCGTTCGGCGCGACAAAGAGGCAGCTTCTGTGGAAGGTCGAGCTGCCGTCCGCGCTGCCGACCATCATGGCGGGGCTGACCCAGTCGATCATGCTGTCGCTGTCGATGGTGGTGTTCGCGGCCCTGATCGGCGCCGGCGGCCTCGGCACCGAGATCAACCGGGCGCTGGGCTCTCGCCGCATCGACCTCGGTCTTGAATCCGGGCTTGCCATCGTGGTGCTCGCGATCGTGCTCGACCGCATGACGCGCATCGGCGTGGGAGGCAAGAAATGAACGTCGCGGTCGATTTCAAGAACGTCGATATCATCTTCGGCTCCGACCCGCGCGCGGCGCTGGCGATGGTGGATGCGGGCGCCACGCGCGCCGAAATCCTCGAAAAGACCGGCAACGTGCTGGGCTGCGCGGGGGCCAACCTCACCGTCCACGAGGGCGAGATTTCGGTGCTGATGGGCCTGTCCGGCTCGGGCAAGTCGACGCTGTTGCGCGCGGTCAACCGGCTGAACATCGTCAGCCGCGGGCAGGTGCTGGTGAAGGACGGCGACAGAAGCGTCGACGTCGTCTCCTGCGACGACGCCACCTTGCGGCGGCTGCGCCAGAAGCAGGTGGCGATGGTGTTCCAGCAGTTCGGCCTGTTGCCATGGCGGACGGTGGAGGAGAATGTTGGCTTCGGGCTGGAACTGGCCGGCGTGCCGGATGCCGAGCGCAAGGAGCGCGTGGCGCGTCAGCTGAAGCTGGTCAATCTCGACCAGTGGGCGAAGAAATACGCGCACGAGCTTTCCGGCGGCATGCAGCAGCGTGTCGGGCTGGCGCGCGCCTTCGCCACGGAAGCGCCGATCCTGCTCATGGACGAGCCGTTCTCGGCGCTCGACCCGCTGATCCGCACCAAGTTGCAGGACGAGTTGCTGCAACTGCAATCGGAGCTGAAGAAGACCATCGTCTTCGTCAGCCACGATCTGGAGGAAGCACTGAAGATCGGCTCCCACATCACCATCATGGAGGGCGGGCGTATCGTTCAGACCGGCGCGCCCGAGGATATCGTGCTTCGGCCCGCCAATGACTACGTGCGCGAATTCATCGCCAACGTGAACCCGCTGTCGGTGCTGACCGCCTGGAACGTCATGCGCGCCCAGCATGAACTGGAGAAGGACGGCGACGGCTGGATCTGGCTCGACCGGCGCCAGACGACCCGCTTCCGGCTGGACGAGCACGGCCTGGTAGCGGCGGCCGAGCGCGAGGGCAGGCCGGTCGACTGGGTGTCCTGCGAGGATATAGAGCAGCGGCCGTCGGACGACGGCCAGGTGTTCTGGGCGACGCCCGGCACCTCGCTCAAGACGGTGATGCTGGCCATCCATCGCTCGCAGACCGCGCCGGTGGCGCTGTTCGACGACCAGTCGCGCTTCGTCGGCGCCATCGGGGTGAGGGACGTGCTGTCGGCTGTGCTGCGGCGGTGACAGCTATCCTCGCCCCGTTTACGGGGAGAGGATTCCAGCAGGCAGGTGAGGGGCGGCGCCAAGTTCTGCGATGTTGGCGCTGCCCCTCATCCGTCACTTCGTGACACCTTCTCCCCGTGAACGGGGAGAAGGAAAGGGGGCCGTGATGCATGATTTCCTTTTCAGCGGTCCGCGCGACGCCTCGACCACGCTGCTGCTTGCCCATGGCGCCGGCGCGCCGATGGATTCGGACTGGATGAACGCCATGGCTGCGAAGCTGGCCGGGCTGGGCATCCGGGTCGCTCGATTCGAGTTCGCCTACATGGCGGCGCGGCGGACCGGCCAGCGAAAGCCGCCGCCGCGCGCCGAGAAGCTTCTGGACGAATATCGCGCGGCCGTCGACGCCTTGAAGCGGCAGGGCAGGCTGCTGATCGGCGGCAAGTCGCTGGGCGGGCGTGTCGCCTCGATGGTCGCCGACGACCTCTATCGCGCGGGCAAGGTCGCCGGGCTGGTCTGCCTCGGTTATCCTTTCCATCCGCCGGGCTCGCCCGAAAAGCTGCGCACCGCGCATCTCGAGACACTGCGCTGTCCGTCGCTGATCTGCCAGGGCACGCGCGATCCGTTCGGCACGCGCGAGGAGGTGGCCGGTTACGACCTTTCGGCGGCCATCGCGTTGCACTGGTTCGAGGGCGACCACGACCTGAAGCCGCGGAAGGCGGACGGCGTGACGCTGGACGAGAATCTCGGGCAGGCGGCATCGGCCGTTGCCGATTGGGCGGGCGCGTGAGGCTATCTTCTTCTCCCCCGTAAGCGGGGAGAAGGAAGCCTCGTCACACCGCCAGCGGCAGACGCAGTTCAGCCAGCAGGCCGCCTTCGGGATGATTGGCGAGCACGATCTCGCCGCCGGCGGCGCGGGCGATGTTGCGGGCGATGGTGAGGCCGAGGCCGAGCCCGCCGGTCTCGCGGTTGCGCGAGGCCTCCAGCCGCACGAAGGGCGAAAACACGGCGTCGAGCCGTGCCTGGGGAATGCCGGGGCCGGCGTCGCGGACCGAAACGACGGCGAAATCCCCCGACCGGGCTAGGCCGATCTCGGCCTGCTTGCCGTAGGCGATGGCGTTCTGCACGAGATTGGCGATGCAGCGTTTCAGCGCGACGGGACGGGCTTCACAGACCAGTTCGCGCGCCTGCACGGCGCCGTCTTCCAGCGTTGCCTGCGGGTGGCCGTCCGCCACCGATTCCACCAGCGACAGGAGGTCGACGCGCTCGCTGGCCTCCTCGGCCACCTCGAAGGTGGCGAAATCGATGACCGAGCTGGCGATGGCCTCGACGTCGGCAAGGTCGGCGGCAAGGGCCGCGCGCACGCCGGAACCGCGCAGCAGCGACAGCCTGAGCCGCATGCGGGTCAGCGGCGTTCGCAGGTCGTGGGCGAGTGCCGCGGCAAGCTGCTCGCGGTCCTCGACGTAGGCGCGCAGCCTCGCCTGCATGGTGTTGATGGCGTGCGCGGCGCTGCGGATTTCGCGGCTGCCGGCCTCGTCGAGGGGCGGGCTTTTCAGGTCGTCGCCGATGCGGCGGACCGCGCTTTCCATGATGCGGTAAGGCGCTGTCAGTCTCCTGATCGCCCATACGGCCATCGCGGCGACGAGTGCCGCCACCACCGCATAGAGCGGCAGGCTGGCGAGCGATAGCACCGGTCCGGGCGGAATGATCGGCTCGGTGAAGTTCAGCCATTGCCCGTCGGCGAACTGGATGGAGGCGGTCAGCTTGTCGCTGCGGGCGAAGCCGGCGGCGAGCGCCAGCAATTCGCCCTCGACTTCGCCGATCTCGGAGTCTTCGGGGCGGTGATGCGGCACCTTGTCGTCCAGCGTGGCGGGATCGCGCCGAACCCTCGCCTGGGTGACGCCGAATTTGGACAGCCGCCCCACCAATATGTCCTCCAGTTCGGCCAACTGGTCGTCCTGGGCGATCGGCGAGGTCACGGCCGGCTGATCGGCGACGGCCAGAGCATAGTCGGGGTTGGACATGCCGAAAGCCATCTGCCGGCGTTCGTCCGGCGGCAGTTGCTGCATGAGCTGTACGATTGAGAAGGCGCGCTCGTTCAGCCGGTAATAATTGACCACGTCGCTGGAGGCGGCGCGGTCCTGTGCCACGATGTAGAGCGTGGCGACCTGCCCGGCGAGCAGGCCGGCGATGACGATGAGCAGCACCCAGGCGGGCAGGGTCTGCGGCAGGAAGCGTCTCATTCGGCGACCGCTTCGGGGATGAACTGGTAACCGCCGCTGCGCACGGTCTGGATCAGTTTCGGCGATTTCGGATCGTCCTCCATCTTGCGCCGCAGGCGGCTGACGAGGATGTCGATCGAGCGGTCGTAGCTGATGGCGCCGTCGCCGCCCGACAATTCGATCAGCTGGTCGCGGGTCAGAACGCGCTGGGCGCTGCGCACGAAGGTGGCGAGCAGGTTGAATTCCGCTGCCGTCAGGTCCACGCGCACGTCGCCGGGCGCAACCAGCCGGCGGCGCGAGCAGTCCATCGTCCAGCCGGCGAAACGCCAGATCTGGCGTTGCGGCAGGCGCTTTGTTTCGCCGCCGCCATTGCGCCTCAACACGGCGCGGATGCGGGCGAGCAGTTCGCGCGGATCGAAGGGTTTCGGCACGTAGTCGTCGGCGCCCATTTCCAGCCCGACGACCCGGTCGGTGGTTTCGTTGACCGCCGTCAGCATGATGATGGGGATCGAGGCGTTGCGCGCCCTCAGCTCCCGGCACAGGTCCAGTCCGCTCCTGCCGGGCAGCATGACGTCGAGCACGACGAGATCGATCGTGGCCCGGCGCATGACGGCCTCCATCTCGGCGCCGTCGCCGGCAACGGAGGCGGTGAGCCCGCGCTTGCGGAAGAATTCCTGCAAGAGGTCGCGGATGCCCTTGTCGTCGTCGACGACCAGGATGTGCGGTTCTGTCTTGCCCGAGGCGGTCATGCACCCGAATCCATTGCGTGACCGTCATTGCGGCCGCATTTCGGGCATATTTTAGGCCGCCTGCGCGCCATTGGCACTTTGATGGAGCATCGGAATTATCCGAAAATCGGATTCCACTTTGCGGTCCGATGCTCTGGAAACAATCCAGAAACAAAATTCAACAAACCGGAAAAACCAGCGAAAAGAATCAACGGCATAACGGTGCCGTCGCGATCAGACGAGCGGTCGCGGCAAATCGTTCCGGACTTTGGAAACCGGCCATGCGTGCAATTTCGGTCGCCCTGATGGGAATGCTTGTCGCCACGTCGTTCGCCATCGCCGCGCCCGTGCAATCGCACACCAAGGTCAGTCTCACCCGGAACGAGCTCTGCAGCCGGCTCAGTCGACAGGTCGACGAAGCCATCGAAACCCATGCCAAGGCGGTGCAGGCCGCCGAGGCGAAGGCGCTTCAGAAGAAGGCGGTCCGTTACTGTGCCGAAAGAAAGCAGGCACAGGGAATCAGGATGTTCGCCAATGCGCTGAAGCTCCTTGGGGTGACGCCGGTCGATCCCGACCGGTGATCCCCTTCAGCCTGCGCGAAAGGAACGAACCCATGAACAAGACCCTGCTTTCCGCCCTCGGCCTCGCCGTCGCCATGGCTTTCTCGGTGCCGATGGTGAGCACCGCAAACGCGGCCGCTACCAGCGCCGCCACCTCCTCCAGCACGACGGCGGCCAACACCGCGGCGGCTGCGACGCCGGTCAAGAAGGTCGTGAAGAAGAAGGTCCACAAGCGCGCCCCGGCGCACAAGAAGATCATCAAGAAGGCCGCTCCGAAGAAGACCGACGCCAAGAAGACGATGTAGGCAGCCGCCTGCATCGCGGAGCATCGACGCTCCGCGGCACAACCAGGCGCGGCGGCCGACCCGCCGCGCCTTGCCTCCCCGACCCGCGCCCCTCCGCCCTCATTGTCGACCAAGACAGACAGGAACCGAGCCATGAAGAAGATCATTCTGCCCGCTTTGGGCCTCGCCGTCGTTTTCGCGCTTTCGCCGATTGCCAGCGCGGATGCCGCCATGATGCACCACAAGCATCCCATCGTGCATCACCACAAGGTCCATCATGTCGTGCACCACAAGACCCATCACGTCGTGCATCACAAGAAGATCGTGCATCACAAGAAGCACGCCAGCGCTCCCAAGTACTGATCGCGTCACCTCGCTGCGAGGCAAAGGCCGGTCCGTCGTCGGGCTGGTCTTTTGCTTTGCCCGGATGCGATCGGCCTGGCGGGGGAACCCCAAAGCCGTCGTCGAATTATGCTATGATCCAGCCGGGGCAGGGCGACTTTTTGCCGGCGGAAACCGGATCGGATCGTGAGCAGTGATTTTGCACGCATGGCAGGCGAGGGCGGCGACACCGTCGTCAAGCCGCGCGTGCGCAGCAAGCCGAAGGTCGAGCGGCCGAAACTCTACAAGGTCATCCTGCTCAACGACGACTTCACGCCGCGCCAATTCGTCGTGCGGGTGCTCAAGGCCGAATTCCGCATGAGCGAGGACCAGGCGCATCGCGTCATGATCACCGCGCACCGGCGCGGCGTGTGCGTGGTCGCTGTCTTCACCAGGGATGTCGCCGAAACAAAGGCCACCCGCGCTACCGACGCTGGCAAGGCGGCCGGCTATCCGCTGATGTTTACGGTGGAGCCGGAGGAGTAGGGCAGTAGGTGAATAGGGCAGTAAGTGAGTAGGGGAATAAGGGAATCAATGCGGAAGTGATTTTCGCTCTTGAATAGCGACATACGATCAGTTCGCAGCCCTATTCCCCTACTGCCTTACTCACCTATTCCCCTACCTGCCTTCCCTGTACCACATCGAGCCGAGCGCCAGCAGCAGGAGGCCGAGGCCGAGGAAGCCGCCGAACAGGGGCACGCGGCTGACCGCTTTCAGCACGCTGTCGTCGGTGGTCCTCAGCCCAATCCAGTCGTCGCCGGAGGCTTGCGCCGCCGCGCGCACGGGCACGATGGCGGGCAGCGCGACGGAACTGCCGGTCAGGCCCTCGCGCGCCAGACGGCGCACGCTGCCGCCTGTCGCATTGGCGGCAGGTCTCAGCCTATTGCCGGTCGAGACGACGTCGGCGAATTCCGGCGCATTGACCGGGCCGACATGGGCAAGTGCGGTGAGATCGCCGTTGGCAACCTGATAGAGGCCGATTTCGGGCACCTCCACCGAGCCGGTGAAGACGCCGGGCTCGGATTGCGCAAGCTTCACCGTCAGCGCCTTGCCGGACGGCGTGATGACTTGCGCGGCACCCGGATCGTCGCTCATCGTCTGGCGGCGCACTTCCAGCACCATGCCGCGGCCGTCGGCGGTCAGCCGCTCCTCCTCCAGTTCCGGTTCCTTCATCAGCCAATGGGCGATGCGGCGGTAGAGCTGCACATGCGGGCCGCCGCCCTCGTAGCCGCGCGCCCACAGCCAGCCTTGGTCGGAGAGCAGCATGCCGACGCGGCCCTCGCCCTTGCGGTCGAGAAGAAGCAGCGGCCGGTCGTCGGCGCCCTTCATGACCACTTCGCCTTCCGGGTTCTCGACGCCGATGGTGCGGAACCAGCGGCTCCAGTGCGGCGGTTCGCTGGCCGAGCCGTCGAGGCCGCGCGTCACCGGATGGCGTTTGCCGAGGTCGGTCAGGCGTGGATAGAAGGCCTTGTCGATGACGTTGCCGTCGGGAAGCGCCGGCAGCGCCGACATCAGCGGTGTACGGGCAATCGTCTGCTGGCCGGCATATTCCGGCCCGGCCGCGATCAGCAATGCGCCGCCCTTTTCGACATATTCGGCGATGTAGTCGTAGTAGAGGATCGGCAGCACGTCGCGGTGCTGGTAGCGGTCGAAGATGATAAGATCGAACTGGTCGATCTTCTCCACGAACAGCTCGCGCGTCGGAAAGGCGATCAGCGACAGCTCGTTGATCGGCGTGCCGTCCTGCTTTTCCGGCGGCCTGAGAATGGTGAAGTGGACGAGGTCGACCGAGGCGTCGGATTTCAACAGGTTGCGCCAGGTGCGCTCGCCGGCATGCGGCTCGCCGGAAACCAGCAGCACGCGCAGGTTCTCGCGGATGCCATCGACCAGGGCGATCGCCCGGTTGTTGGCCTCTGTGAGTTCGCCTTGCTCTTTCGGGATGGCGAGTTCAATGATGTTGCGGCCGGCATTCGGTACCGTCACCTGCAGGGGCATTTCCTGGCCGATGAAGGCGCGCTCGACCGCCACCTGCTCGCCGTTGACTGAGACGCGCACCTCGACCGGTCCGCTCTCGCCGTCCGAGGCGATGACGCGGTAGGTTATGTCGAGCGGCTTGCCGACGAGGCCGAAGCGCGGCGCCTTCTCGAAGCGGATGCGGCGGTCCTTTTCCTGCTGGTGGCCGGTTATCAGTGCGTGCAGCGGGGCGGCGAACTCCGGCGTACCGGCGGGGGCATCGTGCACCTGGCCGTCGGTGATCATCACCGCGCCGCCGATACGCGACGGCGGCACGTCACGGAAGGCGCCATTGAGGGCTGAGAACAGGCGCGTTTCCGTGCGGTCCTCGGCGGCTTCGGCCTTGCCGGCTTCCACCACGCGCACGTCGAATTGCGGGAAGCGCGCCAGCCGTTGCTTCAGGCCGGCAAGCGCCTCGTCGGTCTGTTTGGCACGGTCACCGATGTCCTGGCTCTGGCTGTGATCCACCACCACGGCGACGACACTTTTCAGCGGCTCGCGCTGCTCGTCGAGGAAGACGGGATTTATCAACGCCAGCGCCAGCGCTGCAAGGGCCGCTAGCCGGAACCAGGCGCCGCGCTGGCGCAGCCAAAGGCCGACCAGCGCCAGCAGGGCCAGCGGCACCAGCCCGGCGACCACCAGCGGCCAGGAGAACAGCGGTTCGAAGGAGACGGACCAGTTCATCCTACTGCCCCAGCCTTTCCAGCAGGATGGGCACATGCACCTGGTCGGACTTGTAGTTGCCGGTCAGCATGTACATGACGATGTTGACGCCGGCACGCAGCGCGTAGACGCGTTGCTCAGGGTCCGGGGGCACGGTCGGCAGCAGCGGGTCGCCGTTGGCGTCGACGGCCCAGGCGCCGGCGAAGTCGTTGGCGGTGATCATGATCGGCGTCACGCCGTCGCCGGTGCGCACCGGCCGGTTGTCGGCGTTGGAAGCGTCGAGGGAGGCTTCCACCCACAGCGGGCTGCCGTTGAAGCGGCCGGGGAACTCGGGGAGGATGTAGAAGGATTTGGTCAGCACATGGTCGGCCGGCACCGGTTCCAGCGGCGGCACGTTGAGGTTGGCAAGGATATCGCGCAGCCGCTCCGTGGCCGGGCTTGAGGAGCCGGCATCGAGACCGGTGGAATACTGGTCGCGGGTGTCGAACAGCACCGTGCCGCCCTGCTTCATGTAGGCGTCGATGCGGGCGATGGCCGTCTGGTCGGGCATGGGCGCTGCCGGGTCGATCGGCCAGTAGATCAGCGGGTAGAAGGCAAGTTCATCCTTGTCGATGTCGACTCCGGCCGGTTCGCCCGGCTCCAGCGCGGTCTTCTCGACGAGGAAGCGGGTCAGGCCTTCGAGCCCGGCGCGGCTGATGGAATCGTCGCCCGGCACGCCGGTCAGAACGTAGGCGAGCCGGGTTTTTTCCACCGCCGCGATGGCCGCGTCGTCGCCCGGCTTCGAATCGTCGGCGCGGACGGGATCGACGGCGCCGAACAGGCAGAGGCCGACGAGGGCAAGCGCTGCCGTCGTCACTGCTGCGGCGCGACGGCGGCGGGCAAAGACGCCGCCCATCCAGAACACCGCCAGCGTGTCGAAGAGCAGCAGTGCCAGAGCGGCGGCCACCAGCGGACCCTTCAGATGCTGCTGCTCGTCGAAGGCGTAGCGGACGTCGGTCACCGGCACGGAAAAGGCGGGCCGCGCCAGCGGGGCGAACGTCGCATCGGCTGCAAGCAGGTTGTGGGCGACGACGCCGGCCTCGGAACCGTAGAGGCCGGGCGGATTCTCCAGCGTGACGGGCGCGTTCGCGGCGGGCGTCAGCGGGCGCGCGTCCGGCATCGGCGGCACCAGCGTGCCGCCGGCATCGATCATGCGGTAGGGGGCAAGGGCTGCTGCCGCCGCCTGCCCGGCGGGGGCGGCGATGCTGCCCTGGTTGTGCGACAGCTGCACGATGCGGCGCAGCATCTCGACGAAGGAGCCGGAGATCGGCAGGTTCGACCAGGTCGCTTCGGGCGTGATGTGGAACAGCACCAGCGTGCCCTTGCCCTTCTTCAGGCCCGTGACCAGCGGCGTGCCGTCGGCGAGGTTGGCCCAGGTGCGGTCGACGATGTCGGGCGCCGGCTCGGCCAGCACCTGACGTGAGACGGTCACCTCGTTGGGCGGCGTCAGGTCGCCGAAGGGGCCGGTCTTGGGGAATTCCGCCACCGGCTGCGGCGTCGTCCACGACAAGGCGCCGCCGAGGTTGCGCTCGCCGGTACGCAGGCGCACCGGCAAAAGGTCGTCGTCGCCGCTGGCGGCGGCCATCCGCGCCCCGGCGAAGCGCAGCAGCGTGCCGCCGTTCTCCACCCATTCTGTCAACCGTGGCCGCACCTGCTCTGGAATGGTGCCGATGTCGGCCATGACGATCATCGCCGGCTTCTGGTCGAGGATCTGCGGGATGGCGTCGGCCAGATCGGCATTCGACGGCTCGACCAGATCGGCGAAAGGCGAGAGCGCACGGCGGATGTAATAGAGCGGCGAGAGCAGCGGTTGCGCCTGGTCGGCCTCGGTCTGCGACAGGAGGCCGACGCGGCGGCGCTTCGAGTTCTCGTCCAGCACGCGCACGGCCGCCGCCTGCCGCTCGCCGTCGAGCGCGACGGAGGAGAAGTCGTTGCGCAGTTCGAACGGCACCTTCATGTCGCCGGTGGCCACCGTCTCGCCGGGGCCGAAGGTCAGCGTCGCGTCGGCGATGCGGCGGCCCTTGTCGTCGAAGGCGCCGGCCGTTGCCTGCGCGGGCGCCGGATCGCCCGGCGCGCGGATGGCGGTCAGGCGGAAGCCGTCCACGTCGTTTTCGGTGGCGGTGAGGCCGATGGCCGCGATGCGGTCCGGCACCGCCCACAGGACATGGCCGACGTTCTCGCCCAGCAGCGCGCGGAAGGCCGCCTCGTCGTCTTTCGCCGCCAGCCCGTCGGCCAGCACCGCGACGCTGGCGCCAGGCAGGCTTTTCAGCGCTTCGGCGACGCGGGCGAAGACGGCCGGCCGGTCGGTCGGGATCGGGCGCGGCTTGGTAGCGCGCAATTTGTCGAGGGCGCCGGCGGCGTCGAAAGGACCGATCTCGGCATTCGGCTTCTCGGCCGTGAAGGCGATCACCACAGGCACGCCGGTCTGATCGGCGTCGTTGACGAGCCGTTCGGCGGTGGCGACGCGCTTGTCCCAGTCGGGGGCAGCAGCCCAGTCGTTGTCGATGACCAGCGCAAGGGCCGCCCCGCCGGTCGGCAGTTTTTCGCGCGGATTCCAGACGGGCTCCGCCAGGGCGGCGATGACCAGCGCGGCCAGCAACAGGCGCAGCAGCGTGAGCCACCAGGGGCTCTGCTGCGGCGTTTCCTCGCGGCGCAGCACGCGCGCGAGGATCTTCAGCGGCGGGAATACTTCCGTCTGCGGGCGCGGCGGCGTGAGCCTGAGCAGCCACCAGATCACCGGCAGGGCGATCAACCCCCACAGCACCATCGGTGCCCCGAAGGAGAGCGGCAGCCAGCTCATGCCACGACCTTCCCGCCGTAGCCGCCGTCGTCGCCCATCGCCATGTGCACGCGCACCAGCGCGTCCGAGGCCAGCCGGTCGGTGTGGTTGGTGGTGAAACTCCAGCCCAACCGCTTGCACCAGCCGGCCAGTTCGGCGCGGCGGGCGCGATAGAGGGCGCGATAGTCGTCGGCCAGCCGTTCGGCACGGCCGGCGGTCAGCTTTTCGCCGGTCTCGGGATCGGTGAATTCGGTCCGGCCGGCATAGGGGAAATTCTCCTCGGCCGGGTCGGCGATCTCGATCAGGTGGGCGCGGGCGCCGTGACGGGCGAGCACGTCCAGCCAGGCGATGGTTTCCTCGGCCGGGTCGAGGAAATCCGAGACCAGCACCACGTCGGAGAAACGGCGGATGGCGGAAAGGTCGGGCCGCGCAGGCAATGCGGCGGCATGCATCAGGTGGGCTGCGATGCGCTCGGCGCCGTTGCGGCTGGTGAAGGGATCGGTGAGACCCGGCCAGGCGATGCGTTCGCCTGAACGCGACAGAAGCTCGGCCAGGGCCAGCGCGAGCACCAGCGCGCGCGATTCCTTGGAAACGCCGGCGCCGGCGGATTTGTAGAGCATCGAGGGCGAGGGGTCAGCCCACAGCCAGACCGTGTGGGCGGCCTCCCATTCGCGGTCGCGCACATAGGTATGGTCGTCGCGGGCGGAGCGGCGCCAGTCGATGCGACTGACCGATTCACCCTCGGAATAGGGCCGGAACTGCCAGAAATTCTCGCCGATGCCCTGCTTGCGACGGCCGTGCCAGCCGGAAATCACGGTGTTGACGATGCGGCGCGCCTCGACCAGCAGGTCCGGCACATAGGCGGCCCGCTGCCGGCCACGGGCGAGCGCGTCGCGGACAGCGACCGGTGCCTGCGCCTCGCCGATACGGGTCATCCAAGGCCTTTCACAAGTTTCGCCACGACGTCGCGCACGCTCATGCCTTCGGCGCGCGCGGCAAACGTCAGCGCCATGCGGTGCTGCAACACCGGTTCGGCCAGCGCGCGCACGTCGTCGATGGAAGGGGCGAGGCGTCCGTCGTAGAGGGCGCGGGCGCGGGCGCACAGCGTCAGCGCCTGGCTGGCGCGCGGGCCGGGGCCCCAGGCGACGTGCTTGTCGGTCTCCTCATGCCCCTGGCCGGGGCGCGCCGAGCGGACCAGCGCAAGGATCGCCTCGACGACGCTTTCGGGCATCGGCATACGCCGGATCAGCGTCTGGATTTCCTTCAGCCGCTCGGGCTGCACGACGTTGAGCGCCTTGGCTTCGTCGACACCGGTGGTTTCGAGCAGGATGCGCCGCTCGGCCTCGATGTCGGGATAAAGGATGTCGACCTGCATCAGGAAACGGTCGAGTTGCGCTTCGGGCAGCGGATAGGTGCCTTCCTGCTCCAGCGGGTTCTGGGTGGCGAGCACATGGAAGGGCGAAGGAAGGTCGTGACGGGCGCCGGCGACGGTGACGTGGTATTCCTGCATGGATTGCAGCAGCGCCGACTGCGTGCGCGGCGAGGCGCGGTTGATCTCGTCGGCCATCAGGAGCTGCGCGAAGATCGGCCCGCGGATGAAGCGGAAGGACCGCTTGCCTGTTTCGTCCTGCTCCATCACCTCGGAGCCGAGGATGTCGGACGGCATCAGGTCCGGCGTGAACTGGATGCGGCGGGCGTCGAGCCCCAGCACGATGCCCAGCGTCTCCACCAGCTTGGTCTTGGCCAGTCCAGGCACGCCGACCAGCAGCGCGTGGCCGCCGGCCAGCAGCGCCACCAGCGTGCGTTCCACCACGCTTTCCTGGCCGAAGATGACGCGGCCGACGCCGTCGCGGATGCGCGAAATGTCGGCCAACGCCCGCTCGGCCTCGGCCACCATGTCTTTTTCGCTGATCGGGCTTTCCTTGACGATAACGCTCATCCAGCATCAACCTCGTTTTGGTTTGCGCCTGTCTGCGAATCGGCTCCGCTCGGCTCCACAATGGACCTTAGTTTACCGCAGAACTTAAATCACGGACCCCGGCTGACAAGCGCGTCAACAGTGACTATTTCGTGACGATGGCCGATCGACAGGACAATGACAGCCTGACCGCCGCCGCCGATGCGCGCGGGCTGGAAGCGCTGATTTCGCGCGCGGCGCGCGCCGGCAAGGGCCTGCCGCCGGTGGAGCGCTGGAATCCGCCGTTCTGCGGCGACATCGACATGGAAATCAGGCCGGACGGCACCTGGTTCTACATGGGCACGCCGATCGGCCGGGCGCCGCTGGTGCAGCTTTTCTCCACCGTGCTGCGCAAGGACGAGGACGGCAACACCTATCTGGTGACGCCGGTGGAGCGGGTCGGCATCCGCGTCGTCGACGCGCCGTTCGTCGCGGTGGAAGTCAACGTCTCCGGCCAGGGCGACGAGCAGGTCGTCACCTTCCGCACCAATGTCGGCGACGTGGTCGAGGCGGGGCCGGACCATCCGCTGCGCTTCGTCGACGAGGCCGAGACGGGCGGCCTGAAGCCGTATGTCCTGGTGCGCGGCCGGCTGGAGGCGCTGGTGGCGCGGCCGGTGATGTACGAGCTGGTCGGCCACGGCGAGGAGATCGACGTGGACGGAACGGCGATGTTTGCCGTGCGCTCGCGCGGCGCGGTCTTTCCGATCATGCCGGCCGAGCGGCTGGCGAGGCTGAGCGCGTGATGGACCAGAAGGCCGCCACGCCGTTCTCGGCTGAGGATTTCCGCGCCCGCGCGGCGCGCGAGCAGGCGTTCGACATGTCCGAGCTCTACGGTGACCATCGTTTCAACCCCGGCCATCCGCGGCTTTACCTGCGCGACGGGCCGCTGGTCGATGCGGCCGTGCTGATCCCGGTGGTCGATCGCGGCGCCGAGGCGACGCTTCTGTTGACGAAACGCGCCGAGACGCTGCGCAGCCATACCGGCCAGGTGGCTTTTCCGGGCGGGCGGATCGACGCCACGGATGTCTCGCCGGCAGCGGCGGCTTTGCGCGAGGCCGACGAGGAGGTCGGGCTGGAATCGGGATTCGTCGACGTGATCGGCCGTATGCCGGATTACGTTTCGGGCACCGGCTACCGCATCGCCCCGGTGCTGTCGGTGGTCAGGCCCGGCTTCCATCTTCATCTCAATCCCGACGAGGTGGACACCGCCTTCGAGGTGCCGCTTTCCTTTCTCATGGACCCTGCCAACCATCGCCGCGACAGCCGGTTCTGGAACGATCTCGAATGGTTCTTCTACGAGATGCCCTATGGCGGCAACCGCATCTGGGGCGTGACGGCCGGCATCATCCGCACGCTGTATGAAAGGCTTTACGCGTGAGCGCGCCGATCTCGATCGCCGGCAAGGCCGACTGGCTGCGGGACAGGCACCTGCAACACCTGCTGGCGGTGCTGTGCGAAGGCGGCGAACAGGCGCGCATCGCCGGCGGCGCGGTGCGCAACGCGCTGCTCGGCCAGAAGGTGGCGGATGTCGACATCGCCACCACGACCTTGCCCGAGGAAACCGTGCGGCGCGCGGAGGCGGCGGGGTTCAAGGTGGTGCCGACCGGCATCGAGCACGGCACGGTGACGGTGGTGGCCGGAGGGCACCCGTTCGAGATAACGACGCTGCGCGCCGATGTCGAAACGGACGGGCGGCACGCGAAAGTGTCCTTCGGGCGCGACTGGACGGCGGATGCCGAGCGCCGCGACTTCACCATCAACGCGCTCTATGCCGAGGCCGACGGCACGGTGATCGACCTCGTCGGTGGCGTGGCAGACCTGGAAGCAAGGCGACTGCGCTTCATCGGCGATGCGGAGGCACGCATTCGCGAAGATTTCCTGCGCATCCTGCGTTTCTTCCGCTTCTTCGCCTGGTACGGCGACGGCCGGCCCGACGCCGAGGGCCTGAAGGCCTGCGCGCGGCTGAAGGACGGGCTCGACCGGCTGTCGGCCGAACGCGTCTGGATGGAATTGAAGAAACTGCTGTCAGCGCCCGACCCGTCGCGCGCGCTGTTGTGGGCGCGGCAGGCCGGCGTGCTCTCGCGCATCCTGCCGGAAAGCGAGAAGTGGGGCATTGACGCCATTCACGGCCTGATCAGGACGGAGCATGATCTCGGCTGGATGCCGGACGCGTTGCTCAGGCTCGAAGCGACGGTGCCGCCGGACGCGGCACGCATGAAGGCGCTGGCCGAGCGCCTGAAATTGTCCACGGCCGAATCGAACCGCCTGCAGCGCTGGGCGTTGACCGAGCCCGTCGCCGCCACGACGACGGAAACGGTGCTGGCCAAGGCGCTCTATCGCGGCGATCCGCGCGGCATCGAGGACCGCCTGCGCCTGTCGCTCGCCGCCGCGCGGGCACGCGCCGCCGGAGACGACGCCGCGATGATGGAGGCCGGCGGGCTGTCGCGGCTGCTCGCCTTCGCTGGAAAATGGCAGCGGCCGGTGTTTCCGCTGAAGGGCGCGGACCTTGCCGCGCTCGGCATGGCGTCGGGGCCGAAACTCGGCGAAATGCTCAAGGCGCTGGAGACTGTGTGGATCGAATCGGGTTTTGCGCTCGGCCGGGAAGTGTTGCTGGAACGCGCACGAAGCGAGATCGGAAACTGATTCCGGTTTTTCGCCTAAATCATTGAAGTAATTTTCTATTTATTTGTGGGGCGTGCGCCGCCTTCTCCCCGTTAACGGGGAGAAGGAAAGGGTTTGTGACGCTTACGCCGCGTCGCGCGCTTTCTCGATGCGCGAGCGGATCGCTTCGATCATCGTCTCGCGGATGATGGTTTCGCCATGGGTCTCGCGCATGTGCTCCACGGCACGGCGCATGACCTCGGCCTCGTCCTCCGCGCGCGTATGCCACTCGCAGCCGGGGACGAGCGAGCCACAGTAAAATTCCTTCATGGCTTTCCTCCTTTCCTCGTTCTGGCCCAGCTTAACACGAAAGGGCGGACGAGGTTGCATCGGAAATCGCCGAAGGGCGAATCGTGATCGTCACGGCCATTTCGCCGCCGGGGGCAGCGACGACAGGATGGAGGCGACGTTGCCGCCGGTCTTCAGGCCGAAAATTGTGCCTCGGTCGTAGAGCAGGTTGAACTCGGCGTAGCGGCCGCGCCGCACCAACTGCTCCTCGCGGTCGGCGTCGGTCCAGTTGGTGTCGAGGTTGGCGCGCAGAAGATGCTGGTAGACGACCAGGAAGGCGCGGCCGACATCCTGCACGAAGGCGAAGTCGGCATCCCAGCCGCCCCTGTCGTCGGGCGAATGCTGCCAGTCGAAGAAGATGCCGCCGATGCCGCGCGGCTCGTTGCGGTGGGGCAGGAAGAAATACTCGTCGCACCAGGTCTTGAAGCGGTCGTAGTCGGCGACGGCCGCGTTCTTCTCGCAAGCGAAGCGCATGGCGCGATGGAAGGCGAGGCTGTCGGGATCGTCCTGCGTGCGGCGCCGGTCGAGCACCGGCGTCAGATCGGCGCCGCCGCCGAACCAGTGGCGCGTGGTGGCCACCATGCGGGTGTTCATGTGCACGGCCGGCACGTTCGGATTCCACGGATGAGCGATCAGCGAGATGCCGCTGGCCCAGAAACGCGGGTCTTCCTCGGCGCCGGGGATCTGCTTGCGGAATTCGGGCGAGAACTCGCCATGGACGGTGGACGTATGCACGCCGACCTTTTCGAACACGCGGCCGTGCATGACCGACATGGTGCCGCCACCGCCGGTGCCCTCGTCGCGCAGCCAGGGGGTTTTGTCGAAGCGGCCGGGTTCCCACGAAGCCTGCGGCCCGGACAATGCGTCCTCGGTCTCTTCGAACGCCGCGCATATGCGGTCGCGCAGGGCCTCGAACCAGGCTTTCGCCGTCGCCTTCTTGCTTTCGATGTCGGCGGGCAAGCCCGCCTCAATGTCCGGTCGTTCCAAAACAGGTTCTCCGCGCTCGGACCCCATGCCCGACAAATGACTCGTCTTTTGCGGGCGCGATCCCTAGTCTGTCTTTGAGACAGGTCAAGGAGTTCTTTCGTGCGTACTCCGGCACGTCCACCGCTGAACGACCTGAAGAAGCGGCTCGATCGCAGCCGCGCCGAGAAGGCGCGCATGCCGCGCGACGGCTTCCTGCGCGAGACCTTCGTGCTGCCGCGCACCGACGCGCGGCGGAAAGCCAGGGAATGGTTCGAGCGCTGGCCGAAGCAGGCCTACTGGACCGAGATCGAGAGCTGGTTCGAACGGCCGGGCGACGTCATCGAGTTCACCATACGGCGGCTGCCGGCGGCGGATTGAGCGCGGCGAAGGCCGCCGCGCTCAGATGACGAGCAAGGGCGTCTTGCTTGGCACGCGCTCGTAGAGATCCATCACATCCTGGTTGAACATGCGCACGCAGCCGGACGATGCCGACTTGCCGATGGTGCGCCATTGGGGCGATCCATGGATGCGGTAGAGCGTGTCCTGCCCGTCCTTGAAGATATAGAGCGCGCGCGAACCGAGCGGGTTGTCCAGTCCGGGCGGCATGCCCTGTCGCCATTTCTCAAGCTTGGGGTCGCGCTTGATCATGGCGTCCGGCGGGGTCCATGTCGGCCATTTGCGCTTCCACTGCACCACGGCGCGGCCCTTCCAGGAATAGCCCTGGCGGCCGAGGCCGACGCCGTAGCGCCGCGCCGTCCCGTCCTTCTGCACGAAATAGAGGAATTTTTCGGTGGTGTTGACGACCAGTGTGCCTGCCGGCTCGCCGGTCGGGTTCGGCACCGTCTGGCGCAGGAAACGGGCGTCCACCTTGGTGTAAGGGATCGCCGGCAGCGCGTAGCCGCCGTCTTCCACCGCCGCGTACATCGCTGCGTGGTCGCTCGGCGGAGGAGGTTCGGGCAGGGCGGGCGGCGGCGGGAAGCGCGGCGCTGCCTCGGCTTGCAGGGAGGGGGCCGGAACGCTGGTGCAGCCCGCCAATGCGGAGGCCCCGACGAGGGATGTGCCGATCAGGATCGAGCGGCGGGAAAACTGGAACGTCATTTTTGAGAACGGATACTGTGAAAGCGAGAGTTGAAGCGGCAAGCCGCCGGTCAGGCCGCTCATAGCCTCAATCCGGGCCGGCGTGTGTTCAACCGGCGCCGGAAGCGGCCAAAGTTCGGCGCTGTGGCGCGAATGCAACAGGCTGTGGCGCTGCGGTTCCTTTCCGAGCAGGCGAGGCGGCAGGCAAAGCCTCCGGTCAGCTTGCCGGCTTGACGAGCAGGCGTCTTGCGCCGGCTCCCTGTTTCGCCAGCCGGTCCTCGCGGTTCCTGAGCGGGCAGCGGTCGATCGACATGCAGCCGCAGCCGATGCAGTCGGTCAGCCCGTCGCGCAGCTTCTTCAACTGGTTGATGCGACGGTCGAGGTCGTCGCGCCAGGCGCTTGAAAGCAGATTCCAATCGGCCCGCGTCGGCGTGCGGCCTTCAGGCAGCGAATCGAGGGCAGCAGCGATGTCGGCCAGCGAGATGCCGACCTCCTGCGCGATGCGGATGATGGCGACGCGGCGCAGCACATCGCGGCCGTAGCGGCGCTGGTTGCCGGCAGTGCGATGCGAGCGGATCAGGCCGCGCGCCTCGTAGAAGTGCAGGGCCGAGACCGCGACGCCGGCGCGCATCGCCACCTGTCCGACCGTCAGTTCCTTCGCGATTGCCAATGGTTTTCGCCTTCCGGATTTCCGCTTGACCTCAATGTAAGTTGAGGTTTTATCGAAGAAGCCTTCACTCGACAACCGGGGAGGGCGCCATGCCGCGACACGACCGCCATCAAGAATACGGACCCGCCTTCGCGAGGCTGGAAGGGTTTGGCTTCTTCGTATGTGAGGCGGCGGAGCTAGATCGTTTCACCGTTTCACGGAAACGGCGCAACGATCTATCTCTTTGTTTTAGTCGCATTTGTGCGACGCCAGACGATTCCGTCTGGCTGCAAAATGCTTTAGCCGACCTGCCGCATCGCTTCGCCGGCGACCATGGCGACCGACAGCGCGACGTTGAGGCTGCGCCCGCCGCCGGGCATCGGGATCAGCAATCGCGCATCCGCCGCTTCATGGACCTTGTCCGGCGCGCCTGCGGATTCGCGGCCGAACAGCAGCGCGTCGCCTTCGGCGAAGGCGAAGGCCGTATAGGGCAGGGTGGCCGCGGTGGTAAGAAGCACCAGCCTGTGACCCGCGTCGAGCCGCCATTGCTCGAAGCCGTCCCAGTCGACGTGCCGGGTCAGGGCCGCCATTTCGAGATAGTCCATGCCGGCGCGCCTCAGGTTGCGGTCAGAGAGGTCGAAGCCGGCGGGCTCGACGATATCGACGGCCAGTCCCATGCAGGCGGCGAAACGCAGGATGGTGCCGGTGTTGCCGGCGATATCGGGCTGGTAGAGGGCGATGCGGATATCGCGCTTCATGTCCGCGTGCTCTGGCGTGGCAGATCGGCCACAGGGCGTCGGTGGCTGTCAGGAGTGGCGGGCTTCCGTATGGTCATCACCCGCGAATGCGTGTATGAGGCGCCCATTGTCAACTCGAACCGAAGGAGGACGGCATGGAACACATGATGACCGTAGATATCCACCGCCCTTCCGCTTGGCTCCGTCCAAGATTTGGGCTCGCCGCCTAGACGGCGGAAACCGGTTCGACGCTTTCTTTTTGAGTTCCTGAGCACGCGCGACGCGGATTCCGCCGAGACCTGATCCCGGTTTCGAAGGATTCCTGCCATGTTTTTCTATCTGTCCAAGGGGCGCCGTGCCCCGTCCAAAGCGTTTCCGTTGCGGCCATCGTCCTGCGCTTTCCCTGGCGCCGGGCATGCGCAGCCACCGTTTCATTCATCTTTTTCACTGGAGGACGGACCGATGTTCGATCCCTGTAAAATACCAGGCTCGCGGAGCCTGCACGAACGCAAACTGGCGACCTGGGCGCTGCTGATCGGCGAAACGCACTCGTCCGCCGCGCATGCCGAAGCCCGCCGCCGGCCGCATCGCGGCATGCTGCCGGACGTCGATTTTTCCCGCGCCGTGCCGGACTACAGCCGGCCCTCGCTGGTCAGGCGGCTCGTGCGGCTGATCCGGCGCGGCGGCAACGGCGCCGAAGCGCTTGGGCCAGAGGTCGGCGAAACGCCGCCGGTCTCCTATATTGGCCGGGACAGACCAGCCGCCCCGGACGATTCGTCCGGGGCGGCTGGTCGTGACGTAATTCATGCGCGGGCGGCCTGAGCGGGCGCCGGCGCGGACACAATGAGCAGGACGATGTTTTCTTGGTTTGAAAAGCGACTCGACCCGTTTCCGGCCGCGGAGCCGGTCGAGCCGCCGCGCACGCTTCTGGCCTTCTGCTGGCATTTCACCAGGCCGGCCTGGCCGTTCGTGCTTCTGGCAGCCGTGCTGATGGCGCTGATCGCCATCATGGAAGTGTGGATGTTCGGCTTCCTCGGCCACATCGTCGACTGGCTGTCGGCGCAGAACCGCGAGACGTTCCTGCAAACGGAATGGTGGAAGCTGGCCGGCATGGTGCTGGTGGTCGCCGTCTTCCTGCCGGGCGCGGTGCTGCTGTCGTCGCTCAACACCTATCAGACGCTGTTCGGCAACTATCCGATGCGCATCCGCTGGCAGGTGCACCGCTACCTGATCAAGCAGTCGATGGCCTTCTACCAGGACGAGTTCGCCGGCCGCATCGCCACGAAGCTGATGCAGACCGCGCTCGCCGTGCGCGAGACGGTGATCAAGTTCGCCGAGGTGCTGAACTACGTCATCGTCTATTTCATCGGCATCCTCGTCATCGTCGGCTCGTCCGACTGGCGGCTGGCGGCGCCGATGGCGCTGTGGCTCGTCGGCTATCTGGTGGCCTTGCGCTACTTCGTCCCGCGGCTGGGCTCGGTTTCGCAGGCGCAGGCCGACGCGCGCTCGGTGATGACGGGACGCATCGTCGACAGCTACACCAACATCCAGACCGTCAAGCTGTTCTCGCATGGCCGGCGCGAATCCCACTATGCCCGCGAGGGCATGGCCGACTTCATGCGGACGGCCTATGCGCAGGGGCGGCTGATCAGCCAGTTCTACATCGTCGTCTATGCGCTGAATTCGGCTCTTCTTCTCGGCGTCGGCGCGCTGGCGATCGGCCTGTGGCTGGAGGAAGCGGTGACGGTCGGGGCGGTGGCGGTGGCCGTCGGCCTTGTGCTGCGCCTCTACGGCATGTCGCAATGGATCATGTGGGAGGTGTCGGCCCTGTTCGAGAACATCGGCACGGTGCAGGATGGCATTGCCTCGATCTCGCTGCCGCGTCTGGTCGAGGACCGGCCCGACGCGCGTCCCATCGCCGTCGACAAGGGCGAGATCCGCTTCGACGCCGTGCGCTTCCACTACGGCAAGGGCAAGGGCGTGCTGGACGACCTGGCGTTGACCATTCGTCCGGGCGAGAAGGTCGGCATCGTCGGCCGCTCGGGAGCCGGCAAGTCGACGCTGGTCAACCTTCTGCTCCGCTTCTACGACGTGGAGGGCGGGCGCATCCTGATCGACGGGCAGGACATCGCCGGCGTCACGCAGGATTCGCTGCGCGCGGCGATCGGCATGGTCACGCAGGACACCTCGCTGCTGCACCGCTCGGTGCGCGACAACGTGCTCTACGGCCGCCCCGACGCCGGCGAGGATGCCATGGTCGAGGCGGTGCGGCGGGCGGAAGCTTCCGGCTTCATCGACGGGCTGGCCGACGCCAAGGGCCGAACGGGCTTCGACGCGCATGTCGGCGAACGCGGCGTCAAGCTGTCGGGCGGCCAGCGGCAGCGCATCGCCATCGCCCGCGTCATGCTGAAGGACGCGCCGATCCTCATCCTCGACGAAGCGACCTCGGCGCTCGATTCGGAGGTCGAGGCGGCGATCCAGGAGAACCTCTACAGGCTGATGCAGGGCAAGACCGTCATCGCCATCGCCCACCGGCTCTCAACGATTGCGGCGATGGACCGGCTGATCGTCATGGACCGAGGCCGCATCATCGAGGAGGGCACGCACGATGAGCTGATCGCGCTGGGCGGCCTCTACGCACAGCTCTGGCAACGCCAGTCCGGCGGCTTCCTGCTGCACGACGACCCGCACGAGCCGGCGGCGCGAATGAAGCTGGAGGTGGCGGAGGAAGCGGCGGAGTGAGGGATCGGCCCTTGTTCGGCGCAACCGGACCGCTATGTCCTTGTTCCGGCCGCATTTGTGCTACCGAAGAAGACGGCAGAACCGCAAGATTCAGGAGTTCGTATGACCGGCGACGAGTACGTGTATGACGAGGCCAGCGGCGAATGGCTTCCCGCATCGGATCTTGCGGGAGCGCAAGATGCCGCTCCGGCGACCGTGCGGGATTCGGCCGGCAACGTGCTGGCCGACGGCGATTCCGTCACGCTCATCAAGGATCTCAAGGTGAAGGGGACCACGCAGACGCTCAAGCAGGGCACCGTCATCAAGTCCATCCGCCTGACCGACGATCCCGATGAGATCGATTGCCGGCACGAAGCGATCAAGGGACTGGTCCTGCGCACCGAGTTCGTGCGCAAGCGCTGAGCCCGTGAGCCTGCTCGATCCCCTCTATCGCCGCTTCGAGGACTGGGTTTCGCCGTTCCGCGAACCGGCGAACCTGCGTCCGCCGTCCAGCGTCGCCGGCTTCATCTGGCATTATGTCGGGCAGGCGCGGCTCGCTTTCTTCGCCATGCTGGTCATCGGCGGCATCGCGCCGCTGGTGGAGGCGGGGCTGTTCTATTTCGTCGGCCGGCTGGTCGATATCCTCGACCAGTTGCCCGCCGGCGAGCGGAACTGGGAGGCGCTGTGGAACGCGGCCGGCCGGGAACTGGTCTTCATGATCGTGGTCGTGCTCGTCGTCCGCACGATTATCGTCGGCCTGTCGGCGCTGGTGGACGAGCAGACCATCGTGCCGGGCTTCTTCAACCTTGTGCGCTGGCAGGCGCACCGGCATGTGTCGCGGCAGTCCTACGCCTTCTTCCAGAACGATTTCGCCGGCCGCATCGCCACCAAGGTGTGGCAGGCAGGGCAGGCGACCGGCGACCTGATGGAAAGCTTCATCGAGGTCGTCTGGTTCATGATCGTCTACACCGTCACCACGCTGGCGCTGGTGGCTGGGCTGGACTGGCGGCTGGCGGCGCTGGTGGTGATCTGGATCGCGGCCTTCGGCTGGCTGGCGAAATTCTACCTGCCGTCGATCCGCAAGCACGCGGAGGCGACCGCCGAGGCGGGCTCGATGATCAACGGCCGCATCGTCGATTCCTATTCCAACATCCAGACGCTGAAGCTGTTCTCGGCCGACGGCGACGACCGCTACATCCGCTCGGGCTTCGACATCTATCTCGGCGCGCTCAGGCCCTTCACCCGGCGGCTGACCGGCGTGCGGATCGCGCTGACGGCACTGTCGGGCGTCATGATCACCGTCATCGCCTGCTTTGCCGTGGACCTGTGGGTGGAAGGCGCGATCACCGTCGGCGCGGTGGCCTTCACGCTGTCGCTGGTGCTGCGCCTCAACATGCTGCTCGGCCGGCTGATGATGCAGTTGAACGGCATCCTGCGCAATCTCGGCGTGCTGGAAAACTCCAAGGCGCTGATCTCGCAGCCGCTCGGCCTGACCGACGCGCCGGATGCGAAGGACCTGGCCGTAAGTGGCGGGCGGATCGACATGGACGGCGTCGTCTTCCACTACGGCAAGGGCGGCGGCGTGCTGGACGGCATCGACCTGACCATCCGGCCGGGCGAAAAGGTCGGGCTGGTCGGTCCCTCCGGCGCCGGCAAGACGACGCTGGTGAACCTGATCCTTCGCCTCTACGACCTCGAGGGCGGTGAAATCCGCATCGACGGGCAGGACGTGGCCAAGGTCACGCAGACGTCGCTGCGCGGCGCCATCGGAGTGGTCAGCCAGGACACCGCCCTTTTCCACCGCTCGCTGCGCGACAATATCCGGTTGGGCAAGCCCGACGCCACCGACCGCGAAGTGATGGCGGCGGCGCGCCGGGCCGAAGCGCACGAGTTCATCCTCGGCCTGCGCGACAACAAGGACCGTGCCGGCTACGACGCCTATGTCGGCGAGCGCGGCGTCAAGCTTTCCGGCGGCCAGCGACAGCGCGTGGCGATCGCCCGCGTCTTCTTGAAGGACGCGCCGATCCTGGTGCTCGACGAGGCGACTTCGGCACTCGATTCCGACGTCGAGGCGGCGATCCAGGAAAACCTGCACGCGCTGATGCAGGACAAGACCGTCATCGCCATCGCGCACAGGCTTTCCACCATCGCCATGCTCGATAGGCTGGTGGTGCTGGACGAGGGGCGCATCGTGGAAGAAGGCACGCACGAGGAACTGGTGGCGCTGGACGGGCTCTATGCAAGGCTGTGGAAGCGCCAGTCGGGCGGCTTCCTGTTCAACGAGGAAAGCGCGCTGGAAGAGACGCGTCCGGCGGAATAGGTGCGATGTCGGTCAGGCCGCCCTCCAACTTCGGCAACGCTTCCGTCTCGGAAGTCCTGTTCGACGCGCTCGGCCACGAGATCCTGGCGGAGAAGGCGTCGGCGCTCGGTCGCGCGGGCGAGCGAGCCGCGACATGCCTGGCTCGCCTGCGTGAGCATGACGGTGCGGACGGGCAAACGCCCGCAACCGATTCGCGGCGCAGGGAACTGCTCAAGGATGCGGCCGAAGCCGTCTACGCCTTCTTCATCCAGCGCGAACTGTGCGGCCTGCGCCGCCACGATGCAGTGATCCGCGAACTCGGCATTCCGCGCGAGGTGCTGGTGAGGCTCGGCGCGAAATAGCGCCGCGGCTGCCTTTGCACCCGTCAAAACCGTGGAAAAGGCGTTGCCATGCCCGGCAGAATGGGCCAGGGCGCAAAAGCCTTGCGACAATCTGCCATGGTTGCTTCACCCGTCTGGACAAAAACAGTCGTCACGCATAAACCGAAATCCAAATGCCGGAGGAATTCGCTAGCCTGTTGCCATGCGCTGTCGGGCTGGCATGCGAGTGGGGACAAGGACTCGCCCTGCGGCACGGAAGAGGCGAAAGGACCAGGCACCCGTGAGCGCAACCGACGACACACACGATCCCAATCGCCGTGATTTTCTTTACATCGCCACCGGCATGGCCGGCGTGGTGGGCGCGGCCAGCGTCGCCTGGCCGTTCATCGACCAGATGCGCCCGGACGCCTCGACGCTGGCGCTGTCGACCGTCGAGGTCGACGTCTCGTCGCTGACGCCGGGCATGTCGCTGACGGTGAAGTGGCGCGGCAAGCCCGTTTTCGTGCGCAACCGCACGCCCGAAGAGGTCAAGGCGGCACAGGACGTCAAGCTGGAAGAGCTGAAGGACCCGCTGGCCCGCAACGCCAACCTTCCCGCCGACGCCACCGCCGCCGACATCGACCGCTCGGCGGGCAAGGACAAGGAAAACTGGCTGGTGATGGTGGGCGTGTGCACGCATCTCGGCTGCATCCCACTCGGCCAGCAAGGCGAGTACGGCGGCTGGTTCTGCCCGTGCCACGGTTCGGTCTACGATACCGCCGGGCGCATCCGCCACGGGCCTGCGCCGGAGAATATGGCCGTGCCGGTCTTTTCATTCATCTCCGATACCAAGATCCGCATCGGCTGAGGCAGGGGGACATGATGCACGAGGGACACTCCACCTACACGCCGAAGACCGGCATCGGCCGCTGGGTCGACGCCCGCATGCCGCTGCCGAGGCTCGTCTACAACAGCTTCATCGCCTATCCGGTGCCGCGTAACCTGAACTACTTCTGGGCGTTCGGCGGCATCCTGTCGGTCATGCTGGTGGCGCAGATCCTCACGGGTATCGTGCTCGCCATGCACTATACCGACGATACGGGGCTCGCCTTCGATTCGGTCGAGAAGATCATGCGCGACGTCAACCACGGCTGGTTGCTGCGCTACCTGCACTCCAACGGCGCGTCGTTCTTCTTCGTTGCCGTCTATATCCATATCTTCCGCGGCCTCTATTACGGCTCCTACAAGGCGCCGCGCGAGCTTCTGTGGATCCTCGGCTGCATCATCTACCTGTTGATGATGGCGACCGGCTTCATGGGCTACGTGCTGCCGTGGGGCCAGATGTCCTTCTGGGGCGCCACCGTCATCACCGGCTTCTTCACCGCCATTCCGCTGGTCGGCGACTGGATCCAGCAGCTCCTGCTCGGCGGCTTCGCCGTCGATAACCCGACGCTGAACCGTTTCTTCGCGCTGCACTACCTGCTGCCGTTCATGATCGCCGGCGTCGTGGTGCTGCACGTCTGGGCGCTGCACGTCACCGGCCAGAACAACCCGACCGGCATCGAGGTGAAGTCGAAGACCGACACCGTTCCCTTCACGCCCTATGCGACCATCAAGGACGCGATGGGCATGGTGGTGTTCCTGCTGGTCTACGCCTATTTCGTCTTCTACCTGCCGAACTATCTCGGCCACCCGGACAACTACACGATCGCCAACCCGCTGAAGACGCCCGCGCACATCGTGCCGGAATGGTACTTCCTGCCGTTCTACGCCATCCTGCGTGCCATCACCTTCAACATCGGGCCGATCAACTCCAAGCTCGGCGGCGTGCTGGCCATGTTCGGTGCCATCGCGGTGCTGTTCGTGGTGCCGTGGCTCGACACGTCCAAGGTGCGCTCGGCCGTCTACCGGCCCTGGTACAAGCTGTTCTTCTGGCTGTTCGCGGCCGACGCCATCCTGCTCGGCTGGCTGGGCTCCCGTCCGGCGGAAGGCTCCTACGTGCTGATGGCGCAGCTTGCCACGCTGTTCTACTTCGCCTTCTTCCTGATCGTCATGCCGGTGCTGGGTCTCATCGAGACGCCGCGGCGCCTGCCCAATTCGATCACCGAGGCGGTGCTGGAGAAGAACAAGGGCTCGGGCAGCGGGCATCCGGCGGGCGCCACGGCGGCGCCGGAAACCAAGGGCTGAGCGAGAGAGCAGGGGACTTCGCATGAAAAAGATACTCGTCTCGCTCGCCGCGGCCGGCCTTGTCCTGGCCGGCGCCGCAGCCGTGATCGCGCAGGAGCAGGAGCCCGCCAAGACCGAAGGTCACAGCGAGGCCAACCCGACGCACTTCCCGATCAAGGAACCGAAGGAGATGTCGTGGTCCTTCGCCGGGCCGTTCGGCACCTACGACAAGGCGCAGCTGCAGCGCGGCTTCCAGGTCTACAAGGAAGTGTGCTCGGCCTGCCATTCGATGCACATGGTGGCCTTCCGCACCCTTGAAGACCTCGGCTACAACGAGGCGCAGATCAAGTCGCTGGCCGCCGAATACACCATCCATGACGGCCCCAACGACGACGGCGACATGTTCGACCGGCCGGGCAAGCCGTCCGATTACTTCCCTTCACCGTTCCCGAACGAGCAGGCCGCGGCGGCCGGCAACGGGGGCGCGGCGCCGCCGGACATGTCGCTGCTGGCCAAGGCGCGCGGCATCGAGCGCGGCTTCCCGCAGTTCATCTTCGACATCTTCACCCAGTATGCCGAGAGCGGCCCGGACTACATCCATTCGCTGCTCACCGGTTACGATGAGCAGCCGCCGGCCGGCATGGTCATCCCCGAGGGCACGCACTACAACCCGTATTTCAATGCGGGCGTATCCTTGAAGATGCCCAAGCCCCTGTCGGACGATCAGGTGACCTACAGCGACGGCTCGCCGCAGACGGTCGAGCAGTATTCGCGCGACGTTTCGGCCTTCCTGATGTGGGCGGCCGAGCCGCACATGGAAGACCGCAAGAAGACCGGCTTCCGCGTGGTCATCTTCATGCTGCTGTTCGGCGGGCTGATGTACCTGACCAAGCGCAAGGTCTGGGCCGACGTCGCACACTGAGCGGCGCGGATCGCTTCGACAAAGGGCGCCTCCGGCGCCCTTTTTGATGTTCGGCTCTCGGCTACGGCCTCGGATGCCCTACCCACCTGAACGATCGGCCGTGCCCTTCAATTCACCTTGATGAACCCGAACTTCGCCCTTTTCTTTTACCGATGGAGCCGGCAAAACTGTCGGGCAACGAGACGCCGCTGATGAAATCCACGCTCGAAGACACGCTGCTTGCCGCGATCCGCACGATCCCGGACTATCCGAAGCCCGGCATCCTGTTTCGCGACATCACCACGCTGCTCGGCAATGCGCGTGCCTTCCGCCGCGCCGTCGACGAGCTGGTGCATCCCTATGCCGGGCAGAAGGTGGACAAGATCGCCGGTATCGAGGCGCGCGGCTTCATCCTCGGCGGCGCGGTGGCGCATCAGCTGTCCGCCGGCTTCGTGCCGATCCGCAAGAAGGGCAAGCTGCCGCACGAGACCGTGCGCGTCGCCTACAGCCTGGAATACGGGTTGGACGAGATGGAGATGCACAAGGACGGCGTGGCTCCGGGCGAGAAGGTGATCCTCATCGACGACCTGATCGCCACCGGCGGCACGGCGGAGGCGGCGGTGAAGCTGCTCAGGCAGATCGGCGCCGACATCATCGCCGCCTGCTTCGTCATCGACCTGCCGGATCTCGGCGGCCGTGCCAAGCTGGAAGCGCTCGGCGTGCCGGTGCACGTGCTGATCGGCTTCGAGGGACACTGAAACCGGCCCAGCGTATCAGGCCGCCCGCAACGCCTCCCAAAGGGCGAAGCCTGCGGCCGCGACCAGAAGGGCGCCGGCGCCGCGGCCGAGCAGGACCGTCGCCGCCGGATGGCCGGTCAGTGCCTCACGGCTTTGTCCCGCCGCCAGCGCCAATCCGCCATAGACCGCCAACTGCACCGTGACGGTCATGGTTCCCATGACAAGGGCCTGGAGTCCGATGGGGCCGTATTCCGGCTTCATGAACTGAGGGAAGACGGCAAGCACGAACAGCCAAGCCTTCGGGTTGAGGATGCAGGTCAGCAGGCCTTGCAGGAAAACCGTAGCCGGCGGGCGACGCGCCGCGGTTCCGACCGAGTGAACCTCGATGGTGGAGCGCAGCAGCGAAACGCCGATCCAGGCCATATAGAGCGAGCCGACGACCAGCATAGCCTTAGAAAGGACAGGCACGACATTGGACAGGCCGACGACGAAGACTGTGCCGAACAGCGTGTGGCAGACGCCGCCGAGCATGATGCCGGCGGTTGCGGCCAGTCCCGCCTGGCGGCCGCCCGTCAGCGCATTGGCCAGCACGAAGAACATGTCCATGCCCGGCACGACGATGATGCCGACCAGCAGGACGAAATAGAGCCAGAGGGCTGCGGCGTACATCGATAATCCTGTCGGATGGTTCCTGGTGGCGGAATGCCTTGCACCGCAGTTCCGCGCCACCCGATATCCCATCGCTACTGACATCATGGCGTCAGGACAATGACCCTTATGCAGCGGCGCGGGGGCGCCATCGCTTTTTTGCGAAGAAAATCTATCCCGTCCTTTCCACCCGCTCCATACTTGCCGCCATCTCCTGTGCGGGAACGCGGGTCGCGAACCGGGGTGAGAAGCCGGTTTGCGCAGCAAATTGAAAGGTCCGGTGGGCCTTTCAAAGGTTTCGAACGCCAGGGAGTTGCCGCAGGCAACGGGTCCCTGGCTGTGGCGGCCCCTCGCTACGGCTCGGGGTGTTCGTCGCTCGAAAAGCCCATTCGGGGGCTTTTCGTCCGCCTTGCGGACTGCTCCTCACCCCTCGAGGAGGCAAGACACCGGCGGGCGCGGGATGCCGCGCCACTATTTAACTTAGCAGGCACCCGCGCCCGCTTCCCGACCTCGACCCAACGAGGTCCGTTCTTTGACAATGGCCAGGGCCGAAAGGCAGCGTGGCAGCGATGAAGCGTGCCGGAGCGGCTATCCGGTTTTCACCAGCACGGCGCTGTCGAACTCGATCACCTTGTCGCCGGTGGAATCGAAACCTTCGCCGTGCAGCGTCAGTATGCGCCAGCCGGGGCGCGAGGCGAGGGCTCGGTGACCGATGGCGGTGCGGGTGTAGGAGACCGTTTCGCCGGCATAGACCGGCTTCAGCCATTTCAGGTTGCTGAAACCGGGCGAGGGGCCGAATTCCGGCGCCGGTCCGGTGCCGTCCCACGGCCCCATCCCGATGCGGGCGGCAAGATTGCATTTCATCCAGGCGGCGGCCGTATGCCAGCCGGAGGCGCAAAGCCTGCCGAACACGCTGCCCTTTGCCGTTTCCTCGCTGAGGTGGAACGGCTGCGGGTCGTATTTGCCGGCAAAGGCGACGATCGCTTCAGGTTCGAACCTGTGGGAGCCGATCGGCACGGTGACGCCGATGCGGAAGAAGTCGTCCAGGCTCATCGACCCGCCGCCTCCCGTGTCAGGAACATGCCGCTGTTCTCCAGTTCGAACACGGTTTCGCCGCGCTGGTTGGTCAGTTCGCTGCGCATGCTGACGAAGCCGAGGCCGGGCCGGGATTTCGACATGCGCTTGGCGCGTATGGTGACCCGGCCGCTCAGCGTATCGCCGGCCAGCACGGGATTTTTCCATTTGACGGAATCGATGCCCGGCGATCCCTGCGAGGTCGAATCCAGCAGGAAAGCGTCGCACAGCATGCGCATGAACATGGCGCAGGTGTGCCAGCCGGACGCCGAAAGGCCGCCGAGAATGCTGGCGCGCCCGGCCTCCTCGTCCAGATGCATCGGCTGCGGATCGAATTCGGAGGCGAAGGCGACGATCTCCTCGGCCGTCACGCGCTTCGAGCCGAGGTCGAGGCAGGCGCCCTCGACGAAATCGTCATAGCTCCATGTCTTCGGCATGCCGTGCAATCCTGTTCAAGACTGTACGATCACCATGAACCCTGGCGGCGCCCGGAACAAGACGATGCCGGGGCTGGTCCAAAAGTTTGGTGGCCGAGACGAGGAGCGCCGGAGGCGGGGTGCCTCCGGCGCGTTCAGGTCAGTAGTCGCCGTTGTAGTAGCGATCGTCGCAGGGCGCGACGTATTCGCGGCCGCGGCGGTCGCGGTAGCGGCACATTTCCTCGCCGCGCCGCTTCGGGGCGGTGGACGAGCCGACCACGGCACCCAGCAGCGCGCCGCCGGCGGCGCCGATCAGCGTGCTTTCGGTGTTGCCGCCGATGGCCTGGCCGACCAGCGCGCCGCCGGCGCCACCGATCAGCGCGCCGGTGCCGGCCCGCTGCTGCGATTCCGTCTGGCAGCCCGCCAGCGTCAGGGCGGCGAGGGCCGCGACGATCAATCGATTGGCTTTCATATCTCGGATCCTCTCCTTTGATGTCCCTTGAGCGGTCAATTGCAGCGCCATTACGGCGGAAGATGGGCGCGGCTGAAAACGCCGGGGCGGCAGCGCCGTCGCCGGACAGGCCGCAGCGGGCCAGCGTCCGGCTATCGACCGGTTGGCACTATCCCGTCGCGCCTTGGGCGAGGGCGCGTTTTTGCAGTTCCGCGTGGATGCCATGCTGCAACTCGTGGATCGCCCGGCCGATGGCGTCCACCTCGACCCCCTTGGCCTTCATGTCAGAGACGATTTCACCGATCCGCTGCCGCCAGAACGCGTTGGCGGCTGCGCCATGGATGCACTCCAGTCCGTCGACCATTGATCGGATCAGGTCTTGCCGTGCGCGGATCGGGAAAGGAATCACTTTTGCCATACGCGGCAAGATCGCCGGCAATCGTTGAGCAGCGGTAAATTCGATCGCCGTCCTTGCCGCGAGCAGGCGTGCGTCGAAATCAGGTGTTGAACTTGAATAGCAGCACGTCGCCGTCCTGCACGACATATTCCTTGCCTTCGTCGCGCGCCTTGCCGGCTTCCTTGGCCGCCACTTCGCCGCCCAGCGTGACGAAGTCGTCATAGGCGATGGTCTGGGCGCGGATGAAGCCGCGCTCGAAATCGGAATGGATGACGCCGGCCGCCTGCGGCGCCTTGGTGCCCTTCTCGATCGTCCAGGCGCGCGTCTCCTTCGGCCCGGCGGTGAAATAGGTGATGAGGTGCAGCAGCTCGTAGCCGGCACGGATCAGCCTGTCCAGGCCCGGTTCCTCCAGCCCCATGGCGGCGAGGAATTCGTGTTCCTCATCGTCGGGAAGCTGGGCGACTTCCGCCTCGATGGCGGCCGAGATGACGACCGTGCGGGCGCCCTGCGCTGCCGCCATCTTCTCCACCGCCTCGGTGTGGGCGTTGCCGGTGGCGGCGTCCGCCTCGGCGACGTTGCAGACATAAAGGACGGGATGCGAGGTGAGCAGGTTCAGCCCTTGCAGCGCCTTCAGGTCCTCGGGATCGATGCCGTTCAGGAGCACGCGGGTCGGCTTGCCTTCCTGCAGCAGCGCCAGGGCCTTCTCCATCATCGGCAGGGCGGCCGTCGCTTCCTTGTCCTTGCCCTGCGCGCGCTTACGGATCTGGACGATGCGGCGGTCGAGGCTTTCGAGGTCGGCCAGCATCAGTTCGGTCTCGACCGTCTCGGCATCGGCGACGGGATCGATGCGGCCCTCGACATGGGTGATGTCGTCGTCCTCGAAACAGCGCAGCACATGCACGATGGCGTCGACCTCGCGGATGTTGGCGAGGAACTGGTTGCCGAGGCCCTCGCCTTTCGAGGCGCCGCGCACCAGGCCGGCGATGTCGACGAAGGAGATGCGGGTGGGGATGATCTCCTTGGACTTGGCGACCGCCGCGATCTTGCGCAGGCGCGGGTCGGGCACGGCGACCTCGCCGGTGTTCGGCTCGATGGTGCAGAAGGGATAGTTGGCGGCCTGTGCGGCGGCGGTGCGCGTCAAGGCATTGAAGAGCGTCGACTTGCCGACATTCGGCAGGCCGACGATGCCGCATTTGAAACCCATGATGATACGGTCCTACAAGGAAGAGAAGAATTGCTCAGGGCTATGGGCGAAAGGGGAGAGGATCGTCAAGCTCTTGCCGTCGCGATCGTCTATGATCTGGCCGTCCTGCAGGTCCTCGGACAGAAAATGCGTGCAGCCGAGTTCGAGCCCGGAGGCGAGCAACAGGCAGTCCCACCAGGAGTAGCCGTAGCGGAGATGGAGGCGACGTGCCCGGTCGATTTCAGCTCGCGTGAGGGGGCGGTCTCCGAACACGGAAAGCCGGTCCAAGATCGAGAAAGCCTCCTCTGCCGAGGTGAACCACTTCTTTCGCAGAAAGACATGGGCAACTTCGTTCAGCACTTGGAGGTTCGTGCGTGCAAGCTGCCTGTCGGTCAGGAGGCTCAGCCATGCGAGAGCCTGCTCGCCTTTTGCAGCGCCGTCGCGATCATGGATGTAAAGCAGGATATTGGTGTCGATGAAAACCTCACCGACGCGCATTACGCTCTTCCGATGTCGGCATCCGGCCGTTTTCCATTACGTCCCATTTCGGCCCGGCCAGAATGCGCTCCAGCGCCTCTTTCTGTCGATTGCGTGGCGGTGCGATACCGGCATCGTCCGCCATGAGCTTTTCGCGGGCCGCTTCCGCCAGATATCTGGAAACGCTCTTGCCCGCCTTTGCCGCCGCAATGCGGGTCAAATGCGCCAAGTCGTCGTCCATTGAAATCGTCACGTTTTTCATGGTTGCAATCTCACGAAAACACGAAGTTCGTGTAATTTAATACCCAATGCTTCCGGCATCAAGGTGCCGTCGGATAGGCTCAATCCTTACCGAGCAGCTTCTTCAGCATGGCGGCCATGGGGCCGGTTTCCGGCAGCTTGGCCATCGGTTGCTGCGGACGCGCCTGGCGGATGTGGCTCTGGGCCTTAGGCGCTTTTTTTTTAGGTGGCGGCGCGTCGTCCTCGCCGGTCGGCTGGAGCTTTTCGCGCAGGTCCAGCGTCACGCGGTTCATGAAGCCGCTGTCGTCGCCCCTGGCGAGCATGTCGGCGGCGCCGGCGATGGAGTCCAGGAGCACGTCGAGCCATTCGCGGTCGGCCTTGGAGAAATCGCCCAGCACATGGCCGTGCACCATCTCCCTGGCGCCGGGGTGGCCGACGCCGATGCGCACGCGGCGATAGTTCTGGCCGATATGCTGGTCGAGCGAGCGGATGCCGTTGTGGCCGCCCGAGCCGCCGCCGACCTTGACCCTGATCTTGCCGGGGGCGAGGTCGATCTCGTCGTAGAGGACGGTGACGGTGGAAGGATCGAGCTTGTAGAAACGCAGCGCCTCGCCGACCGCCTGGCCGGACAGGTTCATGAAGGTCTGCGGTTTTATGAGCAGCACCTTGTCGCCGCCGAGTCTGCCTTCGGCGATCTCGGCCTGGAATTTTTTCGACCAGGGCGAAAAGGAATGGCGGCGGGCGA
Source organism: Mesorhizobium sp. 8 (assembly GCF_006351905.1). NCBI lineage: Bacteria > Pseudomonadati > Pseudomonadota > Alphaproteobacteria > Hyphomicrobiales > Phyllobacteriaceae > Mesorhizobium > Mesorhizobium sp. 8. The sequence continues at coordinate 1,542,662 of NZ_CP040914.1, read as the reverse complement.
TAGCGTCCGCCGCCATGAAGCCGACATTGTGCCGGTTGTTGGCGTATTTCGCGCCCGGATTGCCAAGACCTGCAAGAATCTGCATGGCTCCTGTCCTCCGGGCGACAAAATTACTTCTCTTCCGCTTCGTCCTCGGCAGCGGCGGCCGGCGCGGCGGCTTCGTCCGTCTCGGGCTTGGCGGCAGCGGTGCCGGCGATGGTGGCGATGGTGAAGTCGCGGTCCGAAATGACCGGCTTGACGCCGGCCGGCAGCGTCACCGCCGAGATGTGGATGGAATCGCCGATCTCGGCGCCCGACAGGTCAACGGTGATGGAGTCCGGAATGGCATTGGCCGGGCAGTGGAATTCCACCTCATGGCGCACGACGTTCAGCACGCCGCCACGCTTGATGCCGGGCGACTTCTCTTCGTTGATGAAGTGGACCGGCACGTTGACGTTGACGACGGTGTCCTTGCCGACGCGCAGGAAGTCGACATGGAGGGGGAAGTCCTTGACCGGGTCGAGTTGGTAATCCTTCGGCAGGACCTGGATCTTCTTGCCGTCGACGTCGATCGTCGCCACGGTGGTCAGGAAACCGCCGCCGTGGATCTTGTAGAAGATTTCCTTGTAGGACAGGGCGATCGCCAGGGGAGGCTGCTTTTCGCCGTAGATGACGGCGGGTACTTTACCGTTGCGGCGGACTGCACGGGCGGACCCCTTACCGACCTGTTCGCGCGCTTCGGCCTTGAGCTCGTAAGAAGCTTGGCTCATGGCTTTTCCTTTCGTGTTGTGGAGCGTCTGCGGACCGGCGGAGCCGGGTCCGGAAACGTCGAAAGCCGCCATCTTTTGCGCATGACCTTGCCCAAAAACCGGAATCCACTTTTTGGGGTCATGCGAGCCTGGCGGCCCTCGCCCGCGTTGCCTCCAAGGGTGTCTACGCGGGTGGCGGTGCTATAACCGATGCCGTCGCCCGGCGCAAGGCGCCGGTTCAGTGGGCGATCGCCTGCCTGCCCTTGCGCATGTTGGGCAGGAAGACGGTCAGCAATCCGACCAGCGGCAGGTACGAGCAGAGCTTGTAGACATAGTCGATGCCCTTGGCGTCGGCGACGACGCCCAAAGCCGCCGCGGCGATGCCGCCCATGCCGAAGGCGAAGCCGAAGAAGATGCCGGCGACCATGCCGACACGGCCGGGCACCAGTTCCTGCGCCAGAACGACGATGTTGGAGAAGGCGGAAGACAGGATCAGGCCGATCACGATGGTCAAGACGATCGTCCATTCGAGGTTGGCGTAGGGCAAAGCGAGCGTGAAGGGCAGCACGCCGACGATGGAGAACCAGATCATCGCCTTCTGGCCGTAGCGGTCGCCGAAGGGGCCGCCGAGCAGGATGCCGAGCGCGTTGGCGCCGAGGAAGACGAACAGCAGCACCTGCGAGACCGACACCGAAACGCCGAACTTCTCGATGGTGTAGAAGGTGTAGTAGCTGGAGAGGCTCGCCATATAGGCGTTCTTGGAGAAGGTCAGCAGCGCCAGTACGACCAGCGCCCAGAACACGCGGCGCTGCGTGAACGGCGAGACGAATGCTGTCGTCTTGCGTGCCGTGTTGGCGCGGACGCTGTTGTACCAGTTGCCCACCTTCCACAGAACGACGATGCCGATCAGCGAAGCGACCGCGAACCAGGCGATGCTGGACTGGCCGAACGGCACGACGATGAACGCCGCCAGCAGCGGGCCGACGGCCTGGCCGGCGTTGCCGCCGACCTGGAACAGGGACTGGGCGAGCCCGTGCCTGCCGCCGGACGCCAGACGGGCGATGCGCGAGGATTCGGGGTGGAACACGGCCGAGCCGATGCCGATCAGCGAGGCGCCGGCAAGCAGGATCCAGTAGTGCCCAGCATAGGCGAGCACGATCAGGCCGACCAGCGAGGAGGCCATGCCCCAGGGCAGGGAATAGGGCATCGGTCGCTTGTCGGTGACAAGGCCGACGACCGGCTGGAGCAGCGAGGCGGTGAGCTGGAAGGTGAAGGTCAGCAGGCCGATCTGCCAGAAATCGAGATGGTAGTTGTCCTTCAACAGCGGATAGATGGCGGCCAGAAGCGACTGCATGATGTCGTTGATGCCGTGGCAGAGGCTTACCGCCAGGATGACCGTAAACGCCGTCGCCGTGGCGCTGACCGGCGCGTGCGGGGAGGGGGCTGTTGTGGTGGTGTCGGTCACGATCTGCTCCGTCTTCATGCTTGCCGTCCCGGGCCAATCGTCATTGCGAGTCGGTCCCGGATCGCGGCAGCGCTTATAGTCCGGTTGTGCAACGACTTCTTTCGTGGTTTGATCCATTATCTTCGCAAGTGGGCCAAGTTTCGTGCCGAATTCGGTTTCCTATCTGCATGCGCCGGCCACCGAGCTGTTCCGGTTGCATCGCGAGCGGCTGGACTGGCTGGAAAAAGCCGCCGGGTCGATCGTGGCGCTGCCGTCGGAATATCCCGACAGTTATCATGTGCCCGGCCACCGCCACAGCCGCAGCCAGCTTCTCCATGCGCTGACCGGGGTCGTGCTGGTCAGCACGCAATCCGGCCGCTGGATGGTGCCGCCGGACCACGCCATGTGGATCCCGGCCGGCATCGAGCACTCGGTCGACATGCTGGGCAACGTCTCGATGCGCTCGCTCTATGTAGTGCCCGACGCCATCGCCGGCCTGCCGGCAAGGCTGCGGGTCGTCGGCGTCAGCGACCTGATGCGCAGCCTGATCGTCGAGGCGGTGTCGCTGCCGGACGAGGCGGAGCCTTCGCCGCGCGCCAGGCTCGTGCTCGCGCTGCTCCTGCACGAGATACCGGCGATGCCGGAGCGGCCGCTGGGCCTGCCCTTTCCCACGGACGCGAAGATCGCAGCGGTTTGCCGCCGCTTTCTCGCGCAGCCCTCACCGCGCGCCACGATCGACGAATGGGCGGCGCTGGCCGGCATGAGCCGCCGCACCTTCACGCGCACCTTCCAGCGGCAGACGGGACTGTCGCTGTCGACATGGCGCCAGCAGGCGTTGCTGTTCGCCGCCCTGCCACGGCTGACGGACGGCGAGCCGATCACGCGCGTGGCGCTCGATCTTGGCTACGACAGCGTGCCGGCCTTCACCACCATGTTCAAGCGCATGCTGGGAACCGCGCCGCGCGGTTACCTGCGCGGCGCGCGCGAATCCGAAAAGATTTCAGCTTAAGGTTAGTCGAACAGGCTGGAAACGGATTCTTCCGTCGCGGTGCGCGAGATCGCCTCGCCGATCAGGTCGCCGATGGAGACGACACGAATGTTCGGCGCGTCGATGACGGCCTGGGTCGGCTGGATGGAATCGGTGATGACCAGTTCCTGAAGCTGGGAGCCAGTGATGCGGGCAATCGCCCCGCCCGACAGCACGCCGTGGGTGATGTAGGCGGTGACGCTGGTGGCGCCCTTGGCCAGCAGCGCGTCGGCGGCGTTGCACAGCGTGCCGCCGGAATCGACGATGTCGTCGAACAGCAGGCAGTCCTTGCCGGCGACGTCGCCGATGACGTTCATGACTTCGGATTCGCCGGGCCGCTCGCGGCGCTTGTCGACGATGGCAAGCTGGCCGTCGATGCGCTTGGCGAGCGCGCGGGCGCGCACCACGCCGCCGGTGTCGGGCGACACCACCATGACGTTGCCGATCTGCTTGTACTTGGCCTTCACGTCGCGCGCCATGACCGGCACGGAGAACAGGTTGTCGGTCGGAATGTCGAAAAAGCCCTGGATCTGGCCAGCGTGCAGGTCGAGCGTCAGGACGCGGCTGGCGCCGGCGCGGGCGATCATGTTGGCGACCAGCTTGGCCGAGATCGGCGTGCGGCCGGACGCGCGGCGATCCTGCCTCGCATAGCCGAAATAGGGAATGACCGCCGTGATGCGCCGCGCCGAGGAGCGCATGAAGGCGTCGATCATGATGAGCAGTTCCATCAGGTGATCGTTGGTCGGGAAGGAAGTGGACTGGAGAACGAAGACGTCCTCGCCGCGCACGTTTTCCTGGATTTCGACGAAGATTTCCTGGTCGGCGAAGCGCCGGACGCTGGCCTTGCCGAGCGGAATGTTGAGATAGCGGGCGACCGCTTCAGCCAGCACCCGATTGGAATTGCCCGCGAAGAGTTTCATGCGCTGTACCTGAAGGAGAAGTCACCCGGGCTTTTAACGGTCATTTCCCGTATTGCAAGCGCTGCAAACGCGATTTGGCCGGATAATCCCAACAAAGGCGTCGTTTAGCCGGGAGTGCCGGCCAGCCAGGCGACGAGCTGGTTCATTGTAGCGTCAGCGATCGCCTGCATGGTTTGCGGCGGCACCGCCGCCCAGCCCTCGCCGCTGCCGGGCTGCTCCACCTTCTGCTGGCCGTTGATCCGGTGCAGCCGGTTCCCGGCGGGATCGTAGACGTCCCAGACATAGATGACTGTGGTGTCCTTGCCTTCGCTCAGCAGCGAGAAATAACCTTTCAGCACATGGGTTGCGTTGCTGTCGGTGCTGCCGGCGAGCTGGATGCCGCGCTCGCGGGCGCGCAGATTGAGCTGCTCGGTCAGGGGGCCGGCCGCTTCCACCGTGGTGCCGACCATCGGCGCGATCTGGAGGCGCATCCTGGCGATCGCCGCCTTGGCCTCCGCCGAGAGCTGCGCGGGAGCCAGCGCCGGCTGGGTCGCGGTCGCCGGGCCGGCAGCGGCCGAGGCGGCAGGCTGCGGGGGTGCGGTCGGCTGGAGCACGTCGCTGGTGTTGCAGGCCGACAGGGCGGCTGCGGCGAGCAGCGATACGGCCGTGGCATGGAGGCGCTTCATCGGTCCGGAAACTCTTCGTCGGCGAACGCCCCCTCGCATCGAAATCACCGCACGATCAAGTCGAGATCATGGCGCGAGAGCGCCTTGGGCGCGGTTTCGGTGGTGAGATAGGTGCGGCCGAGCGTCATGGCGGTTTCCGTCTCGGAATCCATGATGATCATGTGCGCGAACAGCGTCATATTAGGCGCGATCGGCTCGGGATTGGCCTGATAGAACATCGGCATGTCCATCCAGGACGGCGTGAAGCGGGCACCGACGGAATAGCCGCAGGCGTTGAGGCGGTGGCGAGTCAGGCCGTGTGCTTCCATGGTGCGGGCATGCGCATCGAAGACGTCGCCGAAGGTGTTGCCGGGGGTCATCGCCTTCTCGACGGCGAGCAGCGCGTCGCGCGAGGCCTCGAACAGTTCCTGATGGCGCTTGGAGGCCTTGCCGGTGAGGATCGTGCGCATCATCGGCGCGTGGTAGTGATGGAACACGCCCGCCCATTCCAGCGTCAGCTGGTCGTTCTTGGTCAGTTTGCGGCGGCCGGCGTGATAGCGGCACAGGAGCGCGTCGGCGCCGGAGCCGATGATGAACTCGTTGGCCGGATAGTCGCCGCCGCCGGCGAAGATCGTGCCCTGCATGGCGGCGAGGATGGCGGCCTCGTCGCCGCCCTGCTTGATGAGCGGAAGGGCGGCGTCCAGTGCGTCGTCCGACAGGCTTGCCGCCTTCTCGGCCTTGGCGATCTCGGCCGGGCTCTTGAACAGGCGCAGCCGCCCGACGATGCCCGACGCGTCGGCGATCTGGCCGAAGGTCTGCAACTGCTCGTCCAGCCGGCGGCCGTTATAGGCGGTCAGTCCATGCGTGTCGTATTCGACGCCGATGCGGGCGCCGAGAAGGTCCAGGTCGTTCAGGAGATTGCGCAGATCGATCGCCGGATTGGCGTCGGCGCGGTCGGTCCACACGACGATGTTCTCGATGGTCGAGGTCTGGCGGGCCTGGCGCAGGTCGGCCGAGCGGGTGAGCAGCACCATCGAGCCGTCGGCCTTCACGATAAGGCACTGGAAGAAGCAGAAGCCGAACGTGTCGTAGCCGGTCAGCCAGTACATGCTCTCCTGCGCGAACAGGAGGACAGCGTCCAGCTTCTTCTCGGCCATCTCGATCATCAGCCGGTCGCGGCGGGCATCGAACTCGGAGCGCTCGAAATGCAGGGCCATCAGTTGTCCTCCAGCACGATCGCCGACACCTGCCGGCCATAGTCGGGCTCGTTGCGATGGGTTGAGCGGCGGTAGGAAAAGAACAGGTCGCCCTCCGCGTAGGTGCAGCGGCCGAGGCAGTGCGCCTCGACGCCGGCCCTTGCCAGGCGGTCCACCGTGTAGCGGTTCAGGTCGAACATGGCGTGGCCTTCCTTGGTGGACGGCGCGAAATAGGCGGCGTTGCCGGCGTCGGCCTCGACGAAGCGGGCGACGAATTCCGGGCCGACCTCATAATTCTTCGGGCCGATGGAGGGGCCGAGCACGGCGACAATGCGGTCGCGGCGGGCGCCGAGCGTCTCCATGGTGGCGACGGTGTTTTCCAGAATGCCGGTGAAGGCGCCCTTCCAGCCGGCGTGCGCGGCACCGATGACGCGCGCCTCCACATCGGCGAACAGGACGGGGCCGCAATCGGCGCTCGAGGCGGCGACGGCGATGCCGGGCCTGTCGGTGACGATGGCGTCCGCCTTGGGACGCGAGCCGGCGAACGGCTCGCGGGCGACGATGACGTCCGGCGAATGAATCTGGTGGACATTGAGCAGATGACTCGGCGCCACGCCCATCCAGGCGGCGACGCGGCGGCGGTTCTCGCCGATATGCGCCGGGTCGTCGGCCGAGCCCGGGCCGGTGTTGAGGCCTTCATAGATGCCCGTCGAGACGCCGCCGACGCGGGTGAAATAGCCGTGGCGGACGCCCCTGGCGCGCGCCGCGTCGAGCTCGGGGGACCGGATGGGGTCCAAAGTGACTTGATTCAGCATTGCCGCTTTGTCCTCTCCCGGAGGCGGTTTCGTCAAGCGCGGATAGCTGCCGTGCTTTGCCGGCTTTCCGGATCAGCGGCGGAACGATTCCACAGCGACGCCCGGCGGCAGCACGGCCAGCGCCTTGAAGAGGGTCCCCATCGCCTCGGGGCCGGCGAGACGTTCGACCTCGCCGGAAATGCGCTCGCGCGTCGCTGCGTCGGCACGGGCGCCGAGCTGGCCGGCACGTTCCAGAAGCCCCATGCCGAGCAGGAATTCGCCCTGCGTCAGGAGATGGGCATCGAGGCCGGTTTGCCGGGCGGTTTGCGCCAGTGCGGAGAAATCGACATGCGCGGTGAGGTCCGCTTCGCCAGGGTGAACGAGCGGATCGTCGTAGGCGTGCTTCAGCATGGCTTGCAGCGTGTCGCCGACGGCCGGCACGGCATAGCCGTAGTCGATGAACAGGCCTGCGCCGGAGCGGGCGGCGATGCGCCCGGCGATTTTGTGCATGAGGGCGGCGCGGGCAGGGGAAATTTCGATGATGGCGCCTTCCGGGGCGGCATCGGCATCGCGGGGCAGGAGCGATGGATCGACGGAGCCTGCGCCGGCGTAGAAGCGCAGCGCATCGTCGTCGTCCAGGCCGACGACCCGTTCGCGCCAGCCGTTGGCGGCGCGCACATACTGGTGGACGGGCAGGGCATCGAACAGTTCGTTGCCGACGATGAAGAGGGGGCGGTCGGGCAGTTCCGCGATATCGGCATGCCAGGTGAAGCTGCCGCTGTCGGCCAGCGTCGCCGCCTGCACATCGCGCAGGCCAGGGCTGGTTTCGATCAGGTGGAAAGTCGCGCCGTCACGCAGGGCGGGTGCCGCGCGGGCAAGCGTGCGGGCGATGTCCTTCATCAGCGTGCCGCGGCCGGGGCCGATCTCGACCACCATGGCGCCTGCCGGACTGTCGAGCGCCTGCCAGGCGGATGCCAGCCAGACACCTACCAGTTCGCCGAACATCTGGCTGATTTCCGGCGCTGTGGTGAAATCGCCGTCGCGTCCGAAGGGCTGGCGCGTCGTGTAATAACCGTAGTCGGGATCGGACAGGCACAGCGCCATGTATTCGCTGACGGAAATCGGCCCGAGCGCCTCGATCAGCTCGGCGATGCGTTTGCCGAGCGGTGTCATGCGGGCGGCGCGTCCGCTGGCTGGGGCGCAGCAGTCCGTTTCGCCCTCGCCATCGCCCAGATGCCGGCCAGCACCATCGGCGTGGACAGCACCATGCCCATGGTCAGCCAGCCGGTGCCGAGCAGATAGCCGAGCTGCTGGTCCGGTTCGCGGAAGAACTCGACGAAGATGCGCGACAGGCCGTAGCCGCAGACGAAGGCGCCGGCGATGAAGCCGGGGCGCGCCAGCTTCAGCCGCGAATGGGTGAGGAAGCGGAGCACAAGGAACAGCACCAGCCCTTCCAGCAGGGCCTCGTAAAGCTGGCTCGGATGGCGCGGAAAGGGGCCGCCATTGGGAAATTCGATCGCCCATGGCACGTCGGTGAGCCGGCCCCACAGCTCCGAATTGATGAAGTTGGCGACGCGCACGAGGCCGAGCCCCACCGGGACGCCGGCGGCGACGACATCGAACAGGGTCCAGGCGCGGATGCCGCGCGAGCGCGCGAACAGGATCATGGCGACGACGACGCCGAGGAAGCCGCCATGGAAGGACATGCCGCCCTGCCAGACGGCGAAGATGTCGAGCGGATGCGCGAGGTAGCGCGGCAGGTCGTAGAACAGCACATAGCCGGTACGGCCGCCGAGGACCACGCCAACCGCCGCCCAGACGATGAAGTCGTCGAGATCCTGCGGTTTCATCGGCAGGGTGCCATCAGGCCATAGGCGGGGGTTCGAGGCGAGACGCTTGGCGTACCACCAGGCGAACAGGATGCCGACGATGTAGCCGACGCCGTACCAGTGGATCGCCAGCGGCCCGATCTGCACGATGATCGGGTCGATGTTCGGGAAGGGCAGGATTGCAAGCGGCAAGGTCGGTCTCTCGAACGGGGTAGGTCCGGCATTGCGGCCGGAGCGTGCGGCGGACCATGCGGCAGGGTTTTGGCAGGGTCAAGGCGAGGCGTCAGCCTCGGACGACATCATTTGACTTCACCTGTCGCAGGCATATCCTCTCCTTGAGGCGTTGTGCGGAGGGCACCATGCCAGTCCTCTATCGACCTGCCCGTGCGCAAGATCTGGAGCGCGCCGACGCTCTTGTCGTCGCCAGCATCAACGATCTTACGGGCCGCCATGGCTTCGGTCCGATGGCGGTGCCCCGGCCGCCCAGTTTCCAGCTTTTTTCCCTGAACGACGATGCCGGTGGGCTGTGGGTAGCGGAGGAAACCGGCGATATCGTCGGCTTCGCTTGGAGCTGGGTCAGCGGCGACCTGTGGTTTCTGGCGCAGTTGTTCGTGTCGCCGGGCCGGCAAGGCAGCGGCATCGGCAACGAATTGCTGAAAAGGACGCTGGACCATGCACGACTGTCGGGTGCCGCCAGCAAGGCCTTGATCACGTTTACCTTCAACACGGTGTCGCAAGGCCTTTACCTGCGGCACGGCATGTTTCCGCGATTCCCGATCTACATCGTCAGCGCGGCCGGAGAAGAGGTGTCGAGCCGGCCGCGCGGCCCGCAACTGGATTATCGTCCTTTGGAGGAAACGCATCTTCCCGACCTTGCCCGGATCGACATCGAGGCGCTGGGCGTGTCGCGACTAAAGCATCACCGCTATCTGATCGGCGACAGCGCGACCCGAGGCTTCGGCCTCTACGCCGCGCAGGATTGCGTCGGCTACGCCTATATCAGCGAAACCGGCCATATCGGGCCGCTGGCGGTCACGCGGCCCGATCATCTCGATGCCGCCTTCAGGACCGCGTTGCGGCTGGCCGTAGAGGGCGGTTCGCCCCAGGTCTCGGCGTTTGTTCCGGGCGTGGCCGAGCCGGCGCTGACGACGGCCATGGAGCATGGGATGCGCATCACCTTTCCGATGGTTCTGATGTCGACGCGAGCCTTCGGCAACTGGTCGCAATACCTTCCCCGGAATCCCGGGTTTATGTGACCGCAGGCGGCGGCCGCTGCCCTGAAAGCAGCTTGCCTGCTTGCATTCCGCAGCAATGCTCACTAGGTCAGATCGACCACGCGAGGTTTTGCCATGTCGACCGGACCGAACCGCATTCTCGACGAATTCGCCAAGCTGATGACCGATGCGGCCGGCGCCGCGCAGGGCGTGCGCCGCGAGGTCGAGACGGCCTTCCGGGCGCAGGCCGAACGCATCCTCGGCACGATGGACATCGTGCAGCGCGAGGAATTCGAGGCGGTGCGCGAGATGGCGACGAAGGCGCGCGAGGAAAACGCGCGGCTGACGGCACGCATCGAAGCGCTGGAAGCGAAGCTCGCCGGCGATGCCGGAACCCCCGCCGACGCCGGCGCCAAGCCCCGCGCGCGGAAATAATCGCTAAACTTTTCCACAACGCCAGATTCGGGAAAAGCGCTTTGCCGTGAATCGCTTAACGGCATTGCATGAATCTGCGCGACAGCGCTTTCCACACCCGTATGACGCAGCGCGAAAAATTGGGCTGGTCACGCGACTCCCGATCAATAGACTGAATTTGCTGCATGATTCGGAGCGGGTCCTGCAGCCGGGCGGTGTGGTTCCGGTCATGGGTTGTTGCGTCGCGCAGTCATGACCGTCCGGGTTCTTAAAACGTGTTCGTTGCGTGCCTCCCACGGAGCGTGGCGGCGCTCCTTCGAACGACAGGAAGCATCATGGAACTTCTGGAACTCGACATTTCCCGCGAAATTCATCCCGTGGATGTCATCGAGCAGGTGGCCCACAACAACGACTGGTCCTTCGAGCGCGCCGGCGACGATGAAATCTCGATCTCGGTGGCTGGCACCTGGACGGACTATCACGTCTCCTTCTCATGGATGGAGGACTTCGAGGCGCTGCACCTGGCCTGCGCTTTCGACATCAAGGTGCCGGAATCGCGCGCGCTGGAGGTGATGCGGCTGCTGTCGCTCATCAACGAGCAGATGCTGTTCGGCCATTTCGACCTGTGGGAGCAGGAAGGCGCCATCATGTTCAGGCAGTCGCTGCTGCTTGCCGGCGGCGTCGAGCCTTCCAGCCAGCAGGTCGAGGTCCTGCTGTCGTCGGCGCTGGAAGCCTGCGAATGCTATTTCCAGGCGTTCCAGTTCGTCGTCTGGTCCGGCACTTCGGCCAAGGACGCGCTGTCCAGCGTCCTGTTCGAAACCCACGGCAACGCCTGAGCGGTCGGGTCATGAGTGCAGGCAGCGCGCGCAAAGCGGAGATCGGCTTCGCCGATTTCGACAAGGTCGACATTAGGGCCGGCACCATCGTAGCCGCCGAACCGTTTCCGGAGGCGCGCAAGCCGGCGATCAAGCTCAGGATCGATTTCGGCCCGGAGATCGGTGTCAAGAAGTCGTCGGCGCAGATCACCAAATACTATGCGCCCGATACGCTGGTCGGCCGGCAGGTCTTCGCGGTGGTGAATTTCCCGCCGCGCCAGATCGGCCCGTTCATGTCCGAAGTGCTGACGCTCGGCTTCCCGGACGAAGAGGGCGACGTGGTGCTCGGCGCCATCGAGCGCAAGGTGCCGGACGGCGGCAGGCTGTTCTAGAGCGTTTCACCGTTTCACGGAAACGGCGCAACGATCTACCTCTTTGTTTTAGCCGCATTTGTGCGACGCCAGACGATTCCGTCTGGCTGCAAAATGCTCTAGGCGCTTCCAACTCTGTTCAGGCCGGTATCCTGATCACCGCGCGCAGGCCGCCCAGCGGGCTGTCTTCCAGCGTTATGTCGCCGCCGTGGCTGCGGGCGATGTCGCGGGCGATGGCCAGGCCGAGGCCGGTGCCGCTGGAATCGAGGTTGCGCGCCTGGTCGAGCCGGACGAACGGCTTGAACACCTCCTCGCGCTTGGCCGGCGCAATGCCCGGCCCGTCGTCATCCACCGTGACGACCAGCGAGCCTTTGCCATGGACGGCTTTCACCTCGACCGTCCTGGCGTAGCGGAAGGCGTTGCCGACGATGTTGGACAGCAGGCGGGCGAAGGCCTTGGGCCGCACCAGAACGTTGCTGTCGCCGGTCAGCGAGGTGGTGATGGTGCGTTTGCGCAGCGCCGCTTCTTCGGTGAGCTTGTTCAGGCACGCGTTCAGGTCGAACCTTCCGGTGTCCTCGGCGGCCTCGCCGCGGGCAAAGGCGATGTAGCCTTCCAGCATCGACTGCATGTCGTCGATGTCCTGGTTCATCGCTTCGATGTCACCCTTCTTGCCGGTCAGCGCCAGTTGCAGCTTGAAACGGGTGAGGATGGTCCTGAGGTCGTGGCTGACGCCGGTCAGCATGGCCGTGCGCTGCTCGATCTGACGCTCGATGCGCTCGCGCATCTGGATGAAGGCGAAGCCGGCCCGCCGCACTTCCTCGGCGCCGCGCGGGCGGAAATCCTGCGGCATCGGCCGCCCCTTGCCGAAGCTCTCCGCCGCCTCGGCCAAGGTCAGGATCGGCTTGATCTGGTTGCGCAGGAACGGGATGGCGATCATCAGAAGCACCACGGAGGTGCCGATCATCCACAGCAGGAACACCTGCATGTTCGAGGCATAGGCCTGGCTGCGGCGCACGAAGACGCGCAGGACCTTGTTTTCCAACTGGATGCGGACCTCGATGATCTTCGAGTTGCCGACCGTATCGATCCAGAACGGCCGGTTGATCTGCCGGGTGATCTCGGACGACAGCGGTTCGTCGAGCGTCGAGAAGAAGGGTTTCGGGCCGGGCGGCGGCAATGGATCGGGCGGCAGCAGGTCGACCTTCAGCTGCATGCGATCCTGCGCGATCCGGATGATGTTGGCATAGTCGGCGTCGTGCGGGTACGTCTCCATCACATCGATGATGGCGGCGATGTCGCGCACCACCGACTGCGACAGGAGCAGCGTGACCGTTTGCCAGTTTCTCTCCATGAAAACGAAGGCGACGACGGATTGCAGCAGGAACATCGGCGCAATGACGATGATCAGCGAGCGGGCGTAGAGCCGCTTCGGCATGTAAAGCGATACCCGCCGCCAGAAGCGGCGCCAGGCGTGCCGCATGGTATCGACCGCGCCCGGTGTCTCGACGCTTGGCGATTTCGGCTGCTGCAAATCGGTGGCTGCCATCAATGTGTCGTTCATGCGGACGGGAACGGTCCCGCCGCCGGCGCCCATTCTATTCCACGCTCAGCCGATACCCAATACCGCGCACGGTCTGCAGCCAGACCGGATTGGACGGATCGCGCTCGATCTTGCGGCGCAGCCGGTTGATCTGCACGTCGATAGTGCGTTCGCCGACTTCCGAATCGTCGCCCACCAGTTCGTGGCGCGGGATGGTCTCCCCGGCGCGGGCGGCAAAGATGGCAAGAATCTCCTGCTCGCGGTCGGTCAGCTTCAGCGCTTCGCCGCCGCGCTTCAGTTCGCGCTTGGCGATCTGGAAGGTATAGGGGCCGAAAACGAGCTGCTCGACCTTGGGCGTCGCCGCCGGGCCGCCGCGGCGCAGGATGTTGTTGATGCGCAGGATCAGTTCGCGCGGATCGAAAGGCTTGGGCAGGTAGTCGTCGGCTCCCGCTTCCAGCCCGGTGACGCGACTGTCCGTTTCCGACAGGGCCGTCAGCATGAGGATCGGCACGTCCTTCTGCGCCCGCAGCGCCTTCGTCAACTCGACGCCGCTCTCGCCCGGCATCATGACATCGAGGATCAGCATGTCGAAATCCAGTCCGACAAGCTTGCGACGCGCCTCGTCGGAATTGCCGGCGACGGTGACGCGGAAGCCGTTCTCGGTCAGGTATTGCTTCAAGAGGTTGCGGATGCGGGTGTCGTCGTCGACCACGAGAAGGTGCGGGGCGTCGTCATCCGGTGCGGTCGAGCGCTCGGCGCTTTCATTGCTTTCCATGGCAGTATCCCGGCCGTTCATCGTGATTCATGGGGCAGAATGTCAATCTGCGCTCTTAGTTCCGGATTGACCATCGCTTTCAGGAAACGCTCCACGCAAGCCCTTTCGGAGACGTCGAAGCCCTGTCCGGAATCCTGCAATGCCTGAGCGATGCGGCGCGACTGTGGCCGCGCGAGGTCGAGGGCAAGCGAACGGCCCTTGGCGGTGGGGTAGAGCTCGCGCTGGCGGCGGTCGCGCGGCCCCTGCACCTGGACGATGTGGCCGGTGTCGATGAGCTGCTTCAGCACGCGCGCCAGCGACTGCTTGGTGATCTTGAGGACGTCCAGCAGTTCGGCGACCGTCAGGCCGGGACGCCGGTTGACGAAGTGCAGCACGCGGTGATGGGCGCGGCCGAAGCCGTAGTCGGCCAGAATCTCGTCGGGGTCCGAGGTGAAGTCGCGATAGGCGAAGAAGAAAAGCTCGATCAGGGCGAAGTCGATGCCGTCCTCGTCGACGACGGCGGTCCGGATCGGTTCTATGGCTTCTGACATGCTGGCGGTCATGGGCGTTCCATTTGAACGGCAAATTATGTCAGCACTATTGACGTAATTCGCCGACGGTGATAATTTTTGACAAGCTTTAGGGCCGATTGTGAACGAAAAGGCAAGGCGGCGCGGGATTTTCGACGTTTCCTGAGTTTGCCACGCCGCCGATCCGGGCCTACGCTCTTTTCCGGCCGCTCGACGCGACTGAACGTAACACCATGGCAAGCGGGCGGCTCCCGCGGGAGGTTAAAATGGCAGTTTCCTTCGACCAGCTTGAAGGTTTCATCTGGATGAACGGCGCGTTCGTCAAATGGGCGGACGCCAAGATTCATGTGCTCACGCACGGCCTGCACTATGCCAGCGCCGTGTTCGAGGGCGAGCGCGCTTACGGCGGCGAGATCTTCAAGCTGACCGAGCACACCGAACGCTTGCATGAATCGGCGCGCATTCTCGGTTTCACCGTTCCCTATTCGGTCGCCGAAATCGACGACGCCTGCCGCGAATTGCTCAAGAAGCAGGGCTTCAAGGACGCCTATGTGCGCCCCATCGCCTTCCGCGGCAGCGAGCAGATGGGCGTTTCGGCGCAGAACAACCGCATCAACGTCGCCATCGCCATCTGGCAGTGGCCGAGCTATTTCGACCCGGCGCAGAAGCTCAAGGGCATCCGGCTCGATCTCGCCGAGTACCGCCGGCCCGACCCGCGCACCGCGCCGTCGAAGTCGAAGGCCGCCGGTCTCTACATGATCTGCACCATCTCCAAGCATGCCGCCGAGGCCAAGGGCTATGCGGATGCCATGATGCTGGACTGGCGCGGCCAGGTCGCCGAGGCGACCGGCGCCAACATCTTCTTCGTCAAGGACGGCAAGGTGCACACGCCGACGCCGGACTGCTTCCTCGACGGCATCACGCGGCGCACGGTGATCGGCCTGGCGAAGGCGCGCGGCCTGGACGTGGTCGAGCGGGCGATCATGCCGGAGGAACTGGAAGGCTTCGAGCAGTGCTTCCTGACCGGCACGGCGGCCGAGGTCACGCCGGTGTCGGAGATCGGGCCGTATCGATTCGAGGTCGGTGAGATCGCCAAGACGCTGATGAACGACTATACGGCAGCGGTGCAGCCGAAGCACGCGATCGCCGCGGAATAGCAGAAAGCTTCGATTTTTCAGTTGGATAAGGCGGCCCTTCGGCCGCCTTTCCTGTTTCATCGTTTCGACATTTGACTTTCGACGAATTCGGCGTCTCATGTGCGCATCGCCAGGGAGGCTGGCGGCTTTGGAGGGACTACGATCATGGAAACGTTACTTCCCATCATTGTGCAGGTCGTCACCGGCATCATCGGCGGCCAGGCCGTCGGAGCGGCCATCAAGCAGGCGGCGATGAGCCAGCTTCCGAAGATTCTCAGCGGCGCGATCGGCGGTGTCGCCGGCGGCGCGATCCTCGGCAAGCTCATGAACGCCGGTATCGACCCGGCTGCGGTTGCCGGCGCGGTCAGCGGCGGCTCGTTCAACGTCGAGAACATCGTCGGTGGTCTCGGCGGCGGTGCCATTCTGACCGCCATCGTCGGCGCGGTCATGAACTCCATGAAGAAGTAAGCGATCGCAACTCGATGCGGCATGGGCGGCTTCGGCCGCCCATTTTCGTTTCGGCTCTGGTTTCCGGCCGCAGTCGCGGCTACATCACCGGGGAAACGGTGAAAGGTCATCATGGGTCAGCTCAACGCCGGCATAGTGCCGGTCACGCCATTCCAGCAGAACTGCGCCATCCTGTTCGACGCCGAGACCAAGCGCGGCGTCGTCGTCGATCCGGGAGGGGATGTCGAGCGCATCCTGGCCGCACTCAAGGACAACGGCATCACCGCCGAGGCGATCTGGATCACCCATGGTCATATCGACCATGCGGGCGGGGCGATGGAGCTGAAGGAGGCGCTGGGCGTCGACATCGTCGGCCCGCACGAGGCCGACAAGTTCCTGCTCGACAACCTCGAGACGCAGGCGAGCCGCTACGGCATGGCGGGCGTGCGCAATTGCGTGCCCGACCGGTTCCTTTCGGAAGGCGAGACGGTTTCCTTCGGCGACCATGTCTTCGAGGTGCTGCACTGCCCTGGTCACGCGCCGGGCCATGTCGTCTTCTACAACCGCGCCGCCGGCTTCGCGCATGTCGGCGACGTGCTTTTCCATGGATCGGTCGGGCGCACCGACCTGCCGGGCGGCGACCATGCGGCGTTGATGGCCTCGATCAAGGAAAAGCTCCTGCCGCTCGGCGACGATATCGGCTTCCTGTGCGGGCACGGGCCGGGCGGGCGTTTCGGCGAGGAACGGCGCGGCAATCCATTCCTGGTGTGAGGGTTCGGCGAAACCGCAGGTGCCGAAAAGAAAAAGCGCCGTCGCGGCGACGGCGCTTTTCTTGAGGCAGGAAACCTCCGGCGTGGATGCGCCGCGTCAGTTGGCGACGCAGAAATGCTGCTCGCCGTCGTAACCGGTGAAGGTGCCGGTGCGGGCGTCGAAGCTGCGGTAGCGATCCGAGCAGTATTCGTACCAACTGCGGGTCCACGGCTCGATGCCGCCACGATAGGTGACGATCGGATAGTTACGGACCGGGGCGGGGCGCAGGACGGGCCGACGGCGCACCACATAGGCCGGTTCGCCATAGTCGTCATAGTAATAGTCGCGCGGCGGAGGCGGCTGCGAGGCGAGCGCGCCGCCGATCAGCGCGCCGGCGGCAAGGCCGACGATGCCGGCAGCGACCGCGTCACCGCCGCCGTGGTGATGATGACGCCAGCGCCAGTCGCCGGCTTGTGCAGGAAGCGTGGCCATGGCCGTCGCCGCGAGGGCCACGGACACCACTGCGGTTTTGGCAAATCCGTTCATGACAGTCTCCTTCGTGCCGGCTCGCCGATGCCTGATGGGGGAGGCAGGTCGCGGCCGGTTTCTACGCGAATGTAATAGGAGACCGTGGCTGAACGGTGGCTGAACGAAACGGGGGCCGGTGTCCGGCGCCGGTGTTGATTGCGCCGGCGGCGGCGTTTTCGACGGCTGTTCGGAGCGGCCGGTCAGCCGACGGACAGGTTGACCGCCTTGGGGCCTTTGCCGCGCTTGTCCGGCTCGGTGTCGAAGGTCACCTTCTGTCCATCTTCCAGACCGGGAAGCCCTGACGCCTGTACAGCCGAGATGTGGACGAAGACGTCCTTGGCTCCATCGTCCGGCGTGATGAAACCGAAACCCTTGGCATGATTGAAGAATTTGACGGTGCCGGTCTGCGGCATGGGAAGCTCCTCTGATCCCATCAGTCATCTTTCCGGGTCCCGAAAAACCCGAAGGGGAAATTTGTCGTTTATTTTGACGGGCTCGGCAAGAAAAACTTTTGCGATTCGCTCCAACTCGACCGCGGATCAGGGCGGGTTGCCAGAACACGGCGGACGCCCATGGCGATCCGGCGCGGTGGCGACGCTGCCGGTCATCGCAAGCAAAAAGGCGCGACGAAGCCGCCGCGCCTTTCCGAAACTCATGCAGGCCTGGGCGGAATTACGCCGCGCGCAGATTGACCGCCTTGGGGCCCTTGCCCATGCGATCCGGCTCGACGTCGAAGGTCACCTTCTGGCCGTCGATCAGGGTGCGCAGGCCCGAAGCCTCGATGGCGGAGATGTGGACGAACACGTCCTTCGCGCCATCGTCCGGCGTGATGAAGCCGAAGCCTTTGGTGGTGTTGAAGAATTTTACGGTGCCGGTCTGGGCCATCTGGGGGAACTCCTTCACCCGTTCAGTCTGGTGGTCCTGGCGCCTGGCTTGCGGCAGGTCCGGTGGTGGCTTCGGCGGTCATGCATTCGCGCACGGTCAAACCCCCCGCCGAAAGACGGGGCCGTCAGAGATTCACACATATCGGGGAAAGGGGCGTTCAAACGTTCCAGTCTCCGGGTCGCAAATGCCCGAACACTGAATTTATTGCACGGAAATGTGAGCGTGGCAAGACAACACTCGCAGACGCGCATTCAAGCGCCGCCCAACGCTATACCGGGCGATACGCCCGACCGAGGCGCGGGTCATCGGCCACGGGCATGGCAAGGATAGGTACAGGCCTGCTTTCCGGGCGCGCTTTACCCGCACGGTGGGCCTTGCCGAAGGGCGCGAGGTCGGTCTGCGGCCTTGCATCGTCTCGCGCCTTGTCTTACGCCGCATCAGCGCAAACAAGTCCAGGCAGGTGTGCCATCAGCAGGATATCGCAAAGGCAGGGCGGAGCAGGGCGGGCGGGCGGGCAGCCGCCGCGCGGCGGCGATCTCGACCAACACGTGCGGCAGGCCCTGGCTCT
This sequence comes from Mesorhizobium sp. 8, assembly GCF_006351905.1. Lineage (NCBI taxonomy): Bacteria > Pseudomonadati > Pseudomonadota > Alphaproteobacteria > Hyphomicrobiales > Phyllobacteriaceae > Mesorhizobium > Mesorhizobium sp. 8. The sequence goes on along the minus strand of NZ_CP040914.1, from coordinate 1,524,128 downwards.
GCACCAGGCCGGCCGCCTGACGGAAGCCGAGGCGCTGTACCGTAAGGTGCTCGATGCGCGCGCCGACCATGCGCCGGCGCTGCATTTCCTCGGCTTGCTGCTGCATCAGAGCGGGCGCAGCGCCGATGGATTGGCGCTCATACAGCGCTCGGTGCGCGTGCAGCCGGGCAACGCCGACTTCCTCAACAATCTGGGCACGGTCCTACGCGACCTCGGCCATACGAAGGCCGCCGCCGACCAGTTCCGCAAGGCGGTCGCCCTCAAACCGGACAACCTGGCGGCGCGCGACAATCTCGCTTCGGTCGAAAGACAGCTTGGCCGCTTCGATGCCGCCAAGGAGGTGTTGCGGGCGACGATCGGCCGCCACCCTTTCCATATCCGGGCGCGGATCGGTCTCGCCGACACGTTGCAGGAAACCGGTCATATCGACGAGGCGCTGGCGGTTTTCCGCGAAGCGCTGTCGATCCGGCCGAAGGATGCGGAAGTGCTGCACGGCATGGGCGTCGCGCTGATGGAGAAGGGCGACCTTGCCGGCGCCGCCGAGCATTTCCGCGCCGCGCTTGCCGTCGACGCCACGCGTGCGGTGTCCTGGCAATTGCTGGCGCAGGTCAAGCCGCAGCGCGAAGGCGACGGCGAGCTGAGCGCGATGACGGCCGCGCACGACAAGGCGCCGGCCGACAGCCAGGCGCGCATGCAGCTTTCCTTCGGCCTCGGCAAGGCGCATGACGACCTGAAGGATTACGGCCGGGCTTTCGGGTTCTTCCTCGAGGGCAATGCGATCCGCCGCAAGGAGATGGCTTACGACGGTGACCGGACACGGGCCGAATTCGCGGCCATGAAGGCGACCTTCACGAAGGATTTCTTCGACCGGCGCAAGCCGAGTGCCATTTCCGACGACACGCCGATCTTCGTCGTTGGCATGCCGCGGTCCGGCACGACGCTGATCGAGCAGATCATTGCCAGCCATCCGCAGGTTTTCGGTGCGGGCGAGCTGACAATTCTGCGATCGGCGGTGGGCAAGGGCTTTCCGCTCGACATGAAGGGCGGCTTTCCGGCCGGTATCGCCACGATGCCGGACAAGGCTTTCGCCGATGCCGGCCACGACTATCTCGACATGCTGACCAAACGCTATCCGGGCTATCGCCACGTCACCGACAAGATGCCGGGCAACTTCCTGCTGGTCGGGTTCCTGCACATGATGTTGCCGAAAGCGAAGATCGTGCACTGCGCCCGCAATGCGGTGGCGACCTGTCTGTCGATCTTCAAGACCAACTTCCGCGGCGACGGGCATCGCTACGGCTACGATCTCGCCGAACTGGCCGACTTCCACAACCTCTACGTGGACCTGATGGAGCACTGGCGCACGGTGCTGCCCGGCGTCGTCCATGACGTCCGCTACGAGGATTTCGTCGCCGACCAGGAAGGCCAGTCGCGGGCGCTGATCGACTGGCTCGGCCTGCCGTGGGACGATGCCGTGCTTGCCTTCCACAAGGCTGACCGCCAGGTGCGCACGGCTTCCGCCGCGCAGGTGCGCCAGCCGATGTACAAGGGCTCGGTCGACCTGTGGAAGCAGTACGGCGACAGCCTTCAGCCGCTGATCGGGCGGCTGAAGTAGGTTCGGTTCCCTCCCCACAGGAAAGGACGAAGGCCTATGATTCCACGACCATCTCGAAACCGCCAAAGATCATGCGCTTGCCGTCGAAGGGCGCATCATTCATAGCCCCGGCCATACGAGGGTCGTTCATCACCTTGCTGTTGACTTCGCCCCGGTGCGCGCGGTCGCGATAGACGATCCACGAGAACACGACGGTCTCGTCCTCTTTCGCCTGAACGGCGCGCGGGAACGAGGTCAATTCCCCATAGGGGACGTCGTCGGCAAGGCATTCGGCATAGGCGAGCGCGCCATGGCTCATCCAGACCTCGCGACCGAGCTCGGCCATCTTCCTGTAAGCCTCAATATTCGCCTTGGGCAGCGCGATCAGGAATCCATCGACATAGGACATCTGTCCTCTCCTCACTTGGCCTTGACGGGCGCGTTCATGGCCCATTCGACGCCGAAGGGATCGCGCAGCGCGCCCCAGCGGTCGCCCCAGAACATTACCTGGAGCGGTGTGGTGACTTCGCAACCGGCGTCGACGGCGCGCTGCCACCATTCGTCGATGTTTTCCTCGGTCAGGTGAAGCTGCATGGTGCAGGCCTGAACGGCCTTCACCGGATGGCCATGCTCGGGGTAGAAATCGCCGAGCATCAGGCTGGAGCCGTTGACATGCAGGTGGATGTGCATGGTGCGGCCCTGCTCATCCGGCGGATAGGCGAAGACCTGCCTGGCGCCGAAAGCCTTTTCATAGAAGGCGGCTGCTTTCGTCGCGCCGTCGATGCCGAGATAGGGCGTTAAGCCGCCGAGAACCTGCGCGGCCTGGGGGGACTGTTCGGTCATTGTCTGTTCCTCTCTTGTCGCGGTTGCGAGCAAAGGACGAACGACGAAGCGGCATGCCGACAAGGCGGCCGAAAAATTTTCGAGTCGATGCCCCCGCCGAAAGCCGAATCCGGCAGGCAATATCCGACTGCACAAGGACTATCCGGCTATTTCTTTCCCTGCGGATAGATCGTCTCGCCGCGCTTCAGCATGTCGACGAAGGCGGTAATCTTCTTGCTTCGGCCCGCTTCGGTCTTTGTCTGATGCATGCGGAAGGCAAGCGCGAAGCGGTTCTGTGCGCTCAAAGTGGCGAGCATCGCGCTTGCTTCCGGCTCTGCGTCGATCGCGGCCTGAAGATCGTCAGGGATCGTCATGGTCTTGCTGCTGTAGGCACGATCCCAGCGTCCGTCAGCCTTGGCGGCTTCGACCTGGCGCAAGCCGTGCTCCGTCATCCTGCCTTCTTCGATAAGACGGGCGACGTTGTCGACGTTGATCTTGCTCCAGGTGCTCTTCTTGCCGCGCGGCGTATAGCGCTGCAGGAAACTTTTCTCGTCATGCCCCTTGCGGATGGCGTCGATCCACCCCCAGCACAGCACGACGTCGATGGCTTCCACAGGGGTGATGGATTTGAGGCCCGAATTCACCTTGTGAATTTTGATCCAGACTTCGCCCTCGCTGTGATGGTGCTTGCCGAGCCAGGCATAAAACGCGGCAGCGTCGGCAAATTCATGAATCCTGGATGGATCGACCTTGACAGGCGCCATGGACGGTGACTTTCCGCGTATCGGATTAATGGCCGGGCCGGCCGCTCTTCTTCGGCCGGCGCGTCTGGTGGCGCTGGTCGCCGGCGTCTTCGTAGGAGCCGATGCCGGCGCGCTCGCGCTTGATCGGCTTGACGTCCTCCGGCTTGGCCGGCTTCACGCCCTCGACCGGCTTTTCGGTGCGCCGTACGGTCATTTCGTCCAGCGAGTTCTTGCGGAACAGCGAGGGTTTGTTTTCGCCGGGCACTCCGTAGTCCGAACCATGCGCCTCCTGTGCCGACTGCTTCTTGAACAGCGAGCGCGATACGGCGCCGGCCGGCGTCGGCATGTCGGTACCAGGTCCCATATGGTCGATATGCGGCTTCTGGAACAGTGATTTGCCGAGTGGCTTGGCGCCGTCCGCGCCCATTTCGTCTAGCTGCGGCTTGCGGAAAAGAGAGGCGTCGGTCGCGCTGTCGTCCACCGTCCGGTGCCGCTCGCGGCCCTTGTTGTGCTTGCCTTTCTCGCGACCGGAAACCGGGCTTTCGCTCTCGGCGTATTTCGCCAGCGGGTCGTCGGAGATCTGCAACTCCAGCTCGGTCAGCCGCTTGATCTCGTCGCGCAGCCTTGCGGCTTCCTCGAAATTGAGGTCGGCGGCGGCGTCGCGCATCTTCTTGTTCAAATGCTCCAGATGGACTTTCAGGTTGTTGCCCATCATCTGGCCGGCATCGTCGGTGAACTGCGAGATGTCGGCGCGGACGTGGTCCTTCTCGTAGACGGAGTCGAGGATGTCGGCGATGCGCGACTTCACGCTCTCCGGCGTGATGCCGTTGGCCTCGTTGTATTCGAGCTGCTTCTCGCGGCGACGGTTGGTCTCCGCCATGGCACGTTCCATCGAGCCGGTGATCTGGTCGGCGTAGAGGATGACCTTGCCGTCGACGTTGCGCGCGGCGCGGCCGATGGTCTGGATCAGCGAGGTTTCGGAGCGGAGAAATCCTTCCTTGTCGGCGTCGAGGATGGCGACGAAGCCGCATTCGGGAATGTCGAGGCCCTCGCGCAGCAGGTTGATGCCGACCAGCACGTCGAAAGCTCCAAGACGAAGATCGCGCAGGATCTCGATGCGCTCCAGCGTGTCGATGTCGGAGTGCATGTAGCGCACGCGGATGCCCTGCTCATGCAGGTATTCGGTCAGGTCCTCGGCCATGCGCTTGGTCAGCACCGTGCAGAGCGTGCGATAACCCTTCTTCGTCGTCTCGCGGATCTCGCCGACGACGTCGTCCACCTGGGTCTTGGCGGGGCGCACCTCGACGGGCGGGTCGATCAGGCCGGTCGGGCGGATGACCTGCTCGGCGAAGACGCCGCCGGATTGCTCCAGTTCCCAGCTGCCGGGCGTCGCCGAGACGCCGACGGTGAGCGGGCGCATTGCGTCCCACTCTTCGAAACGCAGCGGCCGGTTGTCCATGCAGGACGGCAGGCGGAAGCCGTATTCGGCCAGCGTCGCCTTGCGGCGGAAGTCGCCGCGGTACATGCCGCCGATCTGCGGAATGGTGACGTGGCTCTCGTCGACGAAGATCAGGGCGTTGTCCGGCACATATTCGAACAGGGTCGGCGGCGGATCGCCGGGATTGCGGCCGGTGAGATAACGCGAATAGTTCTCGATGCCGGCGCAGGAGCCGGTGGCTTCCAGCATCTCCAGGTCGAAGCGGGTTCGCTGCTCCAGTCGCTGCGCCTCCAGCAGGCGGCCAGCCTTTTCAAGCTCTTGCAGGCGGTGCTGCAATTCTTCCTTGATCGACTTGATAGCCTGATTCAATGTCGGGCGCGGCGTCACGTAGTGCGAATTGGCGTAGATCTTGACCGACTTCAGATCGCCGGTCTTCTGGCCGGTCAATGGGTCGAACTCGGTGATCTGCTCGATCTCGTCGCCGAACATCGAGATGCGCCAGGCGCGATCCTCGAGGTGGGCCGGGAATATCTCAATGGTGTCGCCGCGCACCCGGAACGAGCCGCGCACGAAATTGGCGTCTTGGCGCTTGTACTGCTGGGCGACGAGGTCGGCGAGCAGTTGCCGCTGGTCGAGGCGGTCGCCGATCGTCATCTGGAAGGTCATCGCCGTATAGGTCTCGACCGAGCCGATACCGTAGATGCACGATACCGAGGCGACGATGATGACGTCGTCGCGCTCCAGCAGCGAGCGCGTCGCCGAATGGCGCATGCGGTCGATCTGCTCGTTGATCGAGGATTCCTTCTCGATATAGGTGTCGGTGCGCGGGACGTAGGCCTCCGGCTGGTAGTAGTCGTAGTACGAGACGAAATACTCGACCGCGTTGTTCGGGAAGAATTTCTTGAATTCGGCATAGAGCTGGGCGGCCAGCGTCTTGTTCGGCGCGAGGATCAGGGCAGGGCGCTGCGTCTCCTCGATCACCTTGGCCATGGTGAAGGTTTTTCCCGAGCCGGTGACGCCGAGCAGCACCTGCGTGCGGTCCTCGTTGGCGACGCCTTCGACGAGGTCTTTAATAGCGGTTGGCTGGTCGCCTGCCGGCTGGAAGTCCGACTCCATCTTGATGGCGATGCCGCCTTCGGATTTCTCCGGCCGCTCGGGGCGATGCGGCGTCCACAGCACGCCGTTCTTGTGCAGCGGGTTGCCGCTCTCGATCAGGTCCGCCAGCGCCTTTACCGTGGCGGTGACGCCGGTGTTGGAAAGCGTCTCGGCGTCTTCCAGCGCAATATCGAGGCCGGCGACGGGGTTCAGCCCCGCGGCCGCGCGCTCCTTGGCCGAAGCCGCACCGCCCATGGAGGTACCGCGCGCGGTGCGGGTAGGGGACGTGCTTTTCTCTGGGATTTTTTTTGCCGATTTACCCCCACCCCTAACCCCTCCCCGCAAGGGGGAGGGGGATTCGGGCGCGGCAGCTTCCCCTCCCCCTTGCGGGGAGGGGTTAGGGGTGGGGGTAGGCGGCGTGGAGCGCTCGGCTTCGCGCGAAATCTGCTCGGCCCAATCCGAAATCGAGCCGGACAGCGGGGCGCCGGTGAACTCGGCCTGCCGCGCTTCGGCGAAGCCCTTGCGCTCCAGCGGCTCGGAGGCGTCCAGATAGTCGGTCACGGCGTTGCCGCGCTTGCGCGGTGGCATGCGATCGTCCTGCGCCGGGCGCGTCGTCTTCTCGGGAGATTTGGCCATGCGCCGAATATGGGTGGAGTCCGAGCAAATGGAAAGAGCCGAGTGGATCGGCCGGGGCAGCGCCGCGCCTCTTCCTGACAGCAGGCTGTCAGGAAGAGGCGGCAAGTTTGGGGGCGGTCGCTGAATCTGTCGCGGCCTGCTTCACCACCGACCGGCGACGGTTTAACACAGGCAAAAATCCGGGCGCTTCGTGTCGAATTTTCCGCTTTCCTATAAGCTTTCCTGGCTGCCACGCTTTTTGAGCCCGTCGCTGGCCGGCGACCGGAAGGGCTTTGCGGCACGACGGGCCGAATGGATCGAGCCGGTGCCCCGCCATAAGGCGCGGCTGGTGTTCGTCGGCGATCTTTCGGCGGTGGCGAACCGGGCGGCGCCGACCGTCGATCCGGCCCTTCGCGACCTGTTCGCCTCGGCCGATCTCGTCGTCGGCAATTGCGAGAGCCCGGTGGTCGAGCGGCCGCGCTTCGGGCTCGGCACGCGGCTGGGCATCCGCCATACCATGACCGCGGGATTCCTTGGCGAGGCCTTGGAAGCCGTGGGCATCGTGCGCGAAAGGCTGGTGTTGTCGATTGCCAACAACCACGCGCTGGATCAGGGCGTCGAGGGATTTAGGGAGACGCTGGAGGCGCTCGCCGGGCTGGGCATCCGCACCATCGGTTTGGCCGGCGAGCCGGTGGCGAGGGTCGTCCTTCTCTCAGCATCGTTCCAGGCTCAATATCGTCGAGGCACCCCCACCCCTAACCCCTCCCCTCAAGGGGGAGGGGAAGCTGCCGCGCCCAAGTCCTCCTCCCCCTTGAGGGGAGGGATTAGGGGTGGGGGGACGCTGACGGTCGGATTTTCCGCGTTTACTCAATGGTATAACGCCCCCGCACGCGATTTCGCAGGACGGGTCGGCATGACGACCGATCCGGCGTCATGGCCGCGCGAAACCATGCAGGCCTGCGACCTGCTCTGCGCGGTGCCGCACTGGGACTGGGAGTTCCGCCACTTTCCCCGCGCCGAAACCCGCGCCTTGGCGCGGCGTCTGGCGCAAGCCGGCGTCGGGCTGATCGTCGGCGGCCATGCCCATGTCGTGCAGCCGCTGGAGCGCATTGGCGGTTCGCTCGTCGCCTACGGGCTGGGCGATTTCCTCGGCACGGCCTTCGTGCGGCAGCCTTGGCCGGGGCGGATCGGCGCCATGCTTGCTGTGGACATCAGCCTCGACGAGGCGATGCGTGGCCGGATCGCCGGCTACCGGATGCATCCCTTCTTTCGTCTGTGCGAGACGGGGCGCGAGCGGCTGGTGCCGGTCGAGGCGCTGGACGTGCGGTTGCGCGACAAGGTCGTCCGTCGGCTTGCGGCGGTCATGGGTGCCGAAGATGCGGCGTAGGCCGTTTTAGCCGAAGCGCAGCTTCAGGCCGACGATGGCCGCGATGAACAGGAAGGAGACGGTGTTGGCGAGGATCACCGGCAGCGAGCCGATGGCGAGGCCGTAGACGATCCACAGGAAGACGCCGGAGGCCAGCGCGGCGGTGGTGACCAGTGAAATGTCCTTTGCCTGTCGCTCACGCAGGATTTTTACGATCTGTGGCAGCCACGCAAGGGTGGTGATGCACGCGGCGAGGGAGCCGACGAGTTCGTACAGGGGATTCAAGGCAGCGACTTTCTGAAAGGCACGCATCCGCGCGGCGCGTGATATGCCAGATTTGCCCGTCGCTGTGAAGCGGCAACGCCTGTGCTGGCCCAATCGAACCGGACCGGTTCTCACGGCCCGGCGGCCGGCGGGGCGGTCTGGCCTTTGGCGGAAGCGCGCGCTATCGATTGGCTTCCACGAGGGGACCGCATGATCGAGGAACGCAAGGGCTTCCGCCTGTCCCGGCGCATGCTTCTGGGTACGGCCGTGGTAGGCGGCGCGGTGCTGTGGGGCGGCAATACGGTGGCGCGGCTGATGCGCGGCCCTTCCGGCACCAAGGACGCCGGCCGCATCCTGGATGCCGACGGCGTGACGCTGGCCCTCAAGCCGCTGGATCCTCAGCCCGCCTACGATCCGTCGCTGCCATGGCTGGCCAAGGGCGGCATGCTCAACGACGCCAGCGGCCTGTCCCGCACGCCGGTCTACGGCGTGGTCGAGGTTTCGAGCGAAGAGCACGTCGCGCGGGCGCTTGCCTTCGCCCGTGCCAACGGCCTGAAAGTCTCGATTGCAGCGGTGCGCCACTCGATGGGCGGCCAGGCCTTCGACGACAACGCGCTGGTGCTCGACATGCGCGCCTTCAACGCCGTGACGGTCGATGCCGATGCCATGGCCATGACGGCGCAGCCCGGCGCCACCTGGCACGACATCCAGAACCGCCTGCATCCGCGCTTCGCGGTGAAGGCGATGCAGTCGACAGACATTTTTTCCGTCGGCGGCTCGCTGTCGGTCAACGCGCACGGCATGGACCATCAGGCCGGCTCGGTGGCCGGTTCGATCCGTTCGCTCAAGGTGATGCTGGCCGACGGTTCGGTGGCGACCTGCTCGCGTGACCAAAACGGCGACCTGTTCCGCCATGTGGTCGGTGGCTACGGTCTGTTCGGCGTCGTGCTGGAGGCGACGCTGGATATCGTCGGGAACACCGTCTACCGCACCTCGCGCGAGATCATCCGATCCGACGATTTTCCGGCCTTTTTCGCCGACGTGCTGGAGCCCGACAGGGATACCGGCCTGTTCTACGGCCATCTGTCCACCGCGCCGGGCAACTTCCTCGAAGACATGATCGTCTACCGCTACGACAAAGTGGCGGACGAGCCGCCCGCCGACCAGCCGCCGATCGGCGAGCCGGGCGCGGTCGGCATCAAGCGCCTCATCATGAACATGGCCAAATGGGGCGGGCTGTTCCAGGAACTGAAATGGTTCACCGAAAAGACGCTCGAGCCGCGCTTCGAGGCCTGCACGGTGGCGCGCACCGAGGCGATGGGCGAGGGCGAGGCGTGCCTCGTCACCCGCAATAACCCCATGCACGATTCCGTACCCTACCTGTTCAACGATCTCGCCGGCGACACCGACATCCTGCACGAATACTACGTGCCGCGCGCCGCCTACGGCGCCTATATCGCAGAGGCGCGCGAAATCCTGCGCGCGCAGCCCCTGCAACTGCTCAACGCCTCGATCCGCGTCGTTCATAGGGAAGATGTGGCGCTGACCTATGCGCCGGAGCCGGCCTTCTCGCTGGTGCTCTACATCAACCAACAGGCAACCGACGAAGGAAACCGGCAAATGCGGGCGCTGACCCGCGCTCTGATCGACGCGACCTTGAAGCACGGCGGCCGCTTCTTCCTGCCCTACCAGATCCACTATACTGGCGCGCAGCTTCTGGCCTCCTATCCGGAACTGCCGGCCTTCCTGGCGAGGAAGAAGGAAATCGACCCGGACGAGCTGTTCACCTCGACCTTCTATCGCGCCCTGAAGGCGCTCAGCGGCGGAAAGGGAAACGCATGATGGGGATGAAGCTCGTTTCTTTCCTTCTCTCCGCCGCTTGCTGCCTGTCGGCGGCACACGCGGACACGCTAAAAGCCTATCGGCTGACCGTCGACGGTGTTGCGACCGATATCGATGCCGGCGAAAGCGCCGAGATCACGCTGCCGGACGGACGCAAGGTGACGGCGCGGTTGGAGCGCAACGAATTCGCGACCTATGCGGGCGAGCGCTTCTCCTTTGTCCATCCGAGCACGATGGCGGTGACGAAGACGCAGCTCACCGACGGTATCGTGCAACATCTGCTGGCGACCGCCGTCGGCACGGTCGTGGTGGTGCAGGACTATGCCGCCGTCAATCCCGTCTCGCTCGACCAGCTCATGATGCAGGAAATGACCAAGGAAACGGTACAGGCGGGCGGTGAGCTGACGCAACAAAAGACGAGCCGCACGCTGGCCGACGGCAAGGAACTGATCGGTCTCAAGGCAACGGTGAAGACGCGCACGGAGAGCGTCGACTACGAGGTTCTCGGCTATGGCGGGACCGACCAGGGCGTGATGGTCATCACCCGTATCGACGCCGACAACGCCGGCACCGACCAACCGCTGATCGACCGGTTCTGGCAAAGCCTGACGATCGATTTCTGAAGCGGAGCGGCTTCCGGGGCGACCGCGCGATATCCGGGCGCCGGATCGTGTCGAACCCGACGCCTTGAGGCGTCAGGCGAAAGCGCGGGCGCGCTTGCGGCCGGCGGTGGTGCGGGCGCGCGAGCGTGGCGCGTAGGGCTCGGGCAGGTCGCCCTTGCCGTTGGTCGTTTCCGTGCGCTGCTGCCTCAGCGAGGCGACGGTGCGGTTCAGCGTCTCGATCTTGGCCAGCATTTCCTTGACCTGCCGTTCGTGCAGGCTCGACTGCCGGGCCTTCTCGGTCTGCGTCTCGGCGATGGTGTCGGCCAGCTTGCGTTCGGCGAATGCCCGCTGCGTGTCCGATTCCGTCAGCCTGGCGTTCAGCGCGGCGATCTCCGCCGTCGTCTCGTTCTGGTCGGAGACTCCTGCCTGGACACGGGAGACGAGGCTCTGGATCTCCGCGCGCAAGGCGTGCAACTCGCTCTGGTAGATATCCTCGCGCTCGTCCATTTCGCGGTTGAGGCGGGTGGCGGCCTCATTGGCCTCTATCAGCTTCTGCTCGAGTGAATCGGCGAATTGCTGCAGCCGGTTCGCTTCCTTTTCCTCGCTGGCGAGCCGGGCGGCCATCTTGGCCATGCGGGCGGACTCGCCGGCATGCAGCGACGACAGGTCCTCGAACTTGCGGCGCGTCTCGGCCTGCCGCTGCAAGGCCTTGTCGAGGTCGAGGGACAGGCTGACATTCTTCTCGCGCAGCAGCTCGTTCTCGCGCATGAAGCGTTCGGCTTCGCTGTTCTTGGCGGCGAGCGCGGTGTGCATGTCGCTCTGCGCCATCTCGGCGCGCGAAGCGACGCCGCGGGCGTCGATTGCCTCGATCCGGGCGGAAGCGAGTTCCTCGCGCATCTGCTCGGCCTCGGCCAGTGCCTTGGCCTCGCGCCGCTTCAGCACCTCGGCCAACTGCTCGTAGCGGCCACGCAGCTTCTCCAGCTTGTCCAGCCGGTCGGTGAGCTTGCGGTTCTCCGAGGACAGGGCCGCCGCCGCATGTTCCAGTTCGTTGGCGCGCCGCACGTCGGCATAGCAGTCGTCGAGGAATTCGCGGTCGAGGCGATGCGACGACTGCATCTTGGTCAGCGCGGCGCCGATGGCGTCGAGTTGCTCCTGCATGGCGCTGCGCGCCTCCTCGAAGGCGGCGATGTCGGCAATGCGCGCCTGGGCCTGGGCGGTCATGCGTTCCTGTGGGGCGTCCTCGCTCGGGTGGCCTTCATCCTCCCCGTTGGTGGGCTCGGCCTCCCAGCCTGCATCCTCGACGGATTCGGCGACGGCGTTTTCGCCGGCGGCGGAGGATTCCTCCATCTCCGCCGGCAAAAGGAACTCCTCCTTCAGTATGTCGTCCATGTCGCTTTCGAGCGCGACGAAGGCACGTTTCATGGTGCTCTTGCGGGTGAGGATGTTGGCGAGATTCATCGCGCTGCCCTGCCTGTTTCAACCGGTCGCAACGCCGGCGTTCATAATTTGTTAATAAATCATACATACTTTCAATGGGTTGGAAATGGGGTGCCGCGACGACTTGCGGTTATAGTAAATGACGCCAATGTAAGCGTCAGAAGGCGGACCGCATGGTTCGCTATCAATACGTCGGCGTCTTTGCCGTTGCTTCCGGATATACTCGTAATACTGAAGATCAGCGCAACGCGGAGAGTGGCCGCTCACGGCGGGCGGACGTCGCTTCAGTAGTCGTAGACGTGTTCCAGCCTCGCGCCGGCCCTGGCCAGCGCCGGCAGCACCGTATGCAGCCGACGCACGGCAACGACCATGCCGGTGCGGCGGCGGTCTGGATCGGCCGGGAGCGGATAGGCGAAAAGCTGGCGCGCACCTTCCGGCACGGCTATCGCGTCGGCCGAGAGCACGGTGACCATGATCTCATCGTTGCCGCCGATCTCGACGAAGGAAACGCCTTTGTCGATGAGGCGCGGGATCATCTCGGTGAAGACCTGGTAGCGTTTCGTCACGAAGACGGCGCCGTCGGCGCCAAGGTCGCGCTCCAGCGCGGTGTCGGGCTCGTTGCGGGTCGCTTCCGCAACCGGTCCCTTGGCCCAGACATGGATATCGAGAAAGGCGGGGTCGGCGGTGGCGGCGAGTGCCGACTTGATCAGGTCGGCGTAGCCCTGCTTGATCGTGTCGGCGAGCCCGAAGGCAAGCTTGCGCTCGCCCGGCCGCACGCTGCCGTCGCCCGGCGCCGGTTCGACGGCGAACAGGCCCGCGCGTTTTTCGGCATAGGGGAACTCGTACCACGGCACCTGGTCGAGGAAGGCGGCATAGTCGGCGGCGACCTTGGCCTGATAGATGTCCGCCGCCGTGCGGCGGCCGGCGGCCAGCTCGGTGACGCGGCCGACGGTGTTCTCATAGGCCCACTGGATTGCATGTTCGATGGTGTGGCTGGTGCCGATGACGGCCAGCATCTGGTGGTTCTGGAAATTGAACGGGTAGGCCGAACTGGCGCGGATCACCGCGGCGTAGTCCTGCCAGAAACGGCCGATGTAGGACCAGTAGGGAAAGCCGCTCGGCTGATTGTCCTTGACGTAGCCGGCATATTCGCGCGCGGCGTAGACGATGGCCCATTCCGGGTAGGTCAGGTAGGTCGATTCTTCCGGTCGTTGGTAGCCCGGTATTTCGGCACGTACCTTTGCTGCCAGCGCCTTGGGCGGCGCTCCGTCGGCGAGGCCGGGAAGGGGCGTCGCGTCGGGAGACTCCGTGGTCAGGAAACCGTAGCCCAGCCCGACGACCGGGATGAGCACGACGATGATCGCCAGCCAAATGGCCAGCTTGACGAGGCGCCAGAGCCAGCGGAACAGGACCATCGCCGCTCAGGCCGCGGCGAGCCGATCGCCGACCCGCTTCGCCAGCACGAAGCCGACCCACAACGCGAAGCCGCCGATGACGATATGCGGCAGGTTGGCGAAGACCCGCACCGGGAACTCTATGTCGTCGAAGGAACGGAAGCCGTTGATGAAGATGCCGCCGTCGAGACAGCCCGACCCGGTGACGAGGCCGAGGATGCCGTCGAACAGGTAGACCGAGCCGAACAGCCTGAAATAGAACACCGACTGGCGATGCGACAGCATGGCCGCGACCAGCGCCCAGACGCCGGAGAAAGCGTGCAGCAGGTCGTCGTACCATTGCAGCGAGAACAGCCCGAACAGGTTGCCGGAGGCGTCGTTGAAGGCCGGCACGTAGCCGACAGCGACGACGGCGAAGAACAGCACGCCATAGGCGACGGCGAGTTTCTGGATGAGCGTCATGGCGAATCCTCGCTGCAGGTGCCGAGGATACTAGCCGATTTCACGGATTCGTGAAGGCATTGCCTATCACAGGTTGCGGCAGGGAGAGGGCTGGATCGGCGCATGCCTGCCGCAAAAGACAGTCGGCACCGGGATCGCTCCCGGTGCCTCCCTGTCACATTGGGATCGGTCTGTCGGCGTCGTCCGAAGAGTCCGCGCCATTGCGATCCTGATGTTGACGATCCTTGCGGATGCCGTCCGAAGACGGTTTCCGGTCCGGATCGCGCCGCTTCGGCCCTTGCGGGCTTCCACAACGCGCCATCGAAGGACTTGACCGGCCTTCATGGCTCTCATCGGCCCGCCATCGGCGTTCGCACGCGTCAGCGGCCCCGCAGGTCCCGGCTCCGTCTTCCGGCAGGCAAGCCCGCTTTCCGTCGTGCCGTACGGGCTCAAGCGTTCCTCGTGGTCTTCCGTCTTGCGACGGGGCGATCCGTGGCGCCTGAGATGATTGAAGGTTACGCTGCGGAAGCGCGTGAGGAAACCGGCTGGCGCCTGTGGATACAGTGGTTATCGGGCATATCCGGTGGTAAATCGCAGAATCTCGGATAAACGGAGCGGTTTCGCCGAGGCAGGGGCAAAAGATGGCGAGCGGTCTCGGGGGAAGGCGCGGGTGAAAGTCGGGGTCGTTCTCAACCCTGTGGCCGGGGGCGGCAGGCTGAAGCGGGAGTGGCCGCTGGTCGCCGCCGCGCTGAAAAAGCATTTCGGCGCTTTCGACCTGCGCGAGACGCAGGCCGAGGGCGATGCGGAACGGCTCGCGCTCGACCTCGCCGCGCAAGGCTGCGACCTAGTGATCGCGGCCGGCGGCGACGGCACCGCCAGCGAGGCGGCGGACGGCCTGTTGCAGGCGGTCGACGAACTGGGCCGCACGGCCGAACTGGCGCTGCTGCCCTGCGGCACCGGCATCGATTTCGCCCGCGGGCTCGGCCTTGCGCGCGAGTTGGACGCGCTGATCGAGCGCATCGCCATGGCAAAGGGCAGGGCGGTCGACGCTGGCCGCATTTCCTACATCGACGATCACGGCGCGCTGGCCAGCCGCCATTTCATCAACATCGCCAGCGCCGGCCTGTCGGGCGCCACCGACCGCGCGGTCAACGCCGACAGGCGCAAGGGCCGCGTCAGCGCGAAAGCGCTGTTCTACTGGCGCACGGTGGCGGAGTTCGTGCGCTACCGGTTCCAGAGCGTTCGCATCACCGTCGACGATGCCGAACCGATTGAGAGTCGAGTGGCACTGGTAGCGGTGGCCAACGGAAAATTCTTCGGCGGCGGCATGATGGTGGCGCCGGACGCCGATCTGCATGATGGCCAGTTCGATATCGTCATCCTGCGCGCCGCCAACAAGGCGAAGCTGATCTGGGACCTCAGGCTGGTCTATGGCGGACGGCACCGCAACCATCCGGCCATCACCATCCTGCGCGGCAAAAAGGTGGTGGTCGAACCGGCTGGCGGCGGCGGCGATGCGGCGCTGATCGATATCGACGGCGAGTCGCCCGGCCGAATCCCGGCGACATTCGAGATGCTGCCCGGCGCGCTGATGCTCAGATATTGATTCAGGGCGTTGTGGACGCGATTCCGCACCGTCGCCTAAGCCATTGAAATGGCTGGCTTCAAGGAAACAGCGGCGTCTGCATCATCTCCAGATGCAAGGCCTTACCGTCATAGGGATGCGCCTCGCACACGGCCTCATTGAGTTCGACGCCAAGGCCCGGCTCCCTCGAGGGAATGACATGGCCGTCCTGCCACTCGATCTTTTTCTTCAGCAGCGTCGCGTGGAACCCATCCCATTGCTTCAGCGATTCGAGGATGAGGAAGTTCGGCAGCGTCGCGGCGAGCTGGATGTTGGCCGCGCCGACGATCGGCCCGCAATAGCAGTGCGGCGCGACCTGAATGTGCCATGCCTCGGCCATGGCAGCGATCTTCTTGGTCTCGAGAATGCCGCCGGAGCGGCCGAGGTCGGGTTGCAGGATGGTGGCGGCGCGGCTCTCGATGACGCGGGCGAATTCGAATTTGGTCGTCAGCCGCTCACCGGTGGCGATGGGGATTTTTGTGCTGCGCGCGACCTCCGCCATCACTTCAGGCATGTCAGGCGGCACCGGTTCCTCGAACCACAGCGGATCGTAGGGTTCGATGGCACGCGCCATGCGTAGCGCACCCGATGCCGTGAACTGGCCGTGCGTGCCGAACAATATGTCGGCCTTCGTGCCCACCGCCGCGCGGATCGCCTTCAGCATGCAGGCCGACAGGTCGATGTCGACGAGGCGCGGCTGGTGGCCGTCGAAGGCGGTATAGGGACCGGCCGGATCGAGTTTCACCGCGTTAAAACCCTGCTCGACGTAGAGGGCGGCGCATTCGGCGGCGAGATCGGGATCGTTGTAGACGTTCTTGCCGCTGACGTCCTCGGTGTGGACCGAACCGGTGTGCGGGTAGAGATAGGTGTAGGAGCGCAGCGTCTCGTGCACCCTGCCACCCAGCAGTTGATAGACGGGCTGGCCGGCCTCCTTGCCGATGATGTCCCAGCAGGCCATTTCCAGCGCCGAGAAGCAGCCCATGGCGGCGACGTCCGGCCGCTGGGTGAAGCCGGAGGAATAGCAGCGGCGGAAGAAGGTTTCGATGGCGTGCGGATCGTGGCCGATGAAATAGCGCTCGGCCATGTCCTCGATCATGCGGGCGGTGACATGGGCGGAGAAGGTGGCGTTGTAGGCTTCGCCATAGCCGACGACGTTTGAATCTGTCGTCAGCCTGACGAAGATGAAATACTTGCCGCCGATGCCGGGTGGCGGGTTGCCGACCACCCAGGTCTTGACGTCGGTGATTTTCATGCGTTGTCCTCCAGCACCATCTGCGCCCCCTTCCAGCCTACCATGATGGTCGGGGCGTTGGTGTTGCCGGTGATGTTTCCGGGGAAGACCGAGGCGTCGATGACGCGCAGGCCTTCGAGCCCATGCACGCGCAGGCGCGCATCCACCACCGCGCGCCCGGCGTCCGGTCCCATGCGGCAGGTCGAGACCGGATGGTAGACGGTGCCGGAGCGCTTCCTGAAATCCTGAATCAGGTCCTCGTCCGAAGTCACTGACGGACCGGGCAGAATTTCTTCCATGATATATTCGGCCATGGCCGGCATGGCGGCGATCCTGCGCACGAACTTCACCGCCGCCAGCATCTCCTCGACATCGGAGTTGGTGGAGAGCGCGTTGGCGACGATTCTTGGATAATCGCGCGGATTGTTCGTGCGGATCATGATCTCGCCGCGGCTCGACGGCCGGCAGTTGGACAGGCCGATGGAGAAGCCCGGCCATGGGTCGGGTGTGAGAATCGGCCGCTCGCCGCTTTTCGGGATGACGGTCGAGAAGGCCTGGAAATAGAGCTGCATGTTCGGCCGCGTCTGACCCGGATCGGTGCGGAAAAAGCCGCCGGCATTGTTCATCGACAGCGACAGCGGGCCGGAGCGCAGCAGGAGGTATTGCGCGCCGACCAGCGCCTTGCCCCACCATGGCCGCAGGATCTGGTTCAGCGTCGCCGTGCGGCCCTTGAAGGTGTAATTGATGCCGACATGGTCCTGCAGGTTGGCGCCCACATTGGCGTTAGCGTGCACCATCGGAATGCCCAGCCCCTGCAGCAGCGTGCCGGGGCCGACACCGGACAGTTGCAGGAGTTGCGGCGAGTTGATCGAACCTGCGGCGAGGATGACTTCGCGCCCTGCGCGGACGGTGTGCACCCGGCCGTTCTGCTCATACTCGATGCCGACGGCGCGCTTGCCTTCGAACAGGATTTTCGTCGCCAGCGCGTTCGTCTCGACGCGGACGTTTTTTCTCCGCATCGCCGGCCGCAGGAACGCGCGCGCCGCCGACATGCGGCGGCCGTCGCGGGTGTTGATCTGGTAGATGCCGACGCCTTCCTGCGTTGCGCCGTTGAAATCCGCATTGAGTGGCAGGCCGGCCTGCTGCGCGGCGGCCAGATAGCGTTGCGACAGCGGATGGACGGCCTTCTCGCAATGGGTGACGTGAACCGGGCCGCCGGCGCCGCGCCAGGCGTCGGCGCCGGTCGCATTGTCCTCGATCGCCTTGAAGGCGGGCAGAACGTCTTCCCAGTCCCAGCCGGGATTGCCTTCGGCCGCCCAGTCCTCGTAGTCCTCGCGGGCGCCTCGGATCCACACCATGGCGTTGATGGAAGAGGACCCGCCCAGCACCTTGCCGCGCGGCCAATGGTCGGCATTGCCGGCCAGGCCGGGGTCCGGCTCGGTCTTGTAGTTCCAGTTGACGGCAGGATCGAAGAAGCACTTGCCGTAGCCGAGCGGCATCTGCACGTAGAAGCGCCGGTCGCTGCCGCCGGCCTCCAGCACCAGCACCGAAAAGCGGCCCGAGGCCGACAGCCGCTCGACCAGCACCGAGCCGGCCGAGCCGGAGCCGACAACGATGAAATCATAGGTCTGCATGGTCGCGACGGCGGCTCCGGAGATTTCGGCCAGCCTAGACACGGCGCTGCACAGCGTCACCGGCGGTTGCGTCGCCGCTTGTGAAAAATACGACGATCTTTCCGCTGCGAAGCGGACGTTGACGCTTCACCGTCACAGGGCTACGGCATGAAGACAATCAGCAGGGGAGGTCAGGCGGTATGGTGCATTACGTGGACGGCACGAAGCCGCATGGCGAACTGACGCTGAGGACGCTGGCCATGCCTTCCGACGCCAACGCCGCAGGCGACATCTTCGGCGGCTGGGTGATGGCGCAGATGGACCTTGCCTGCGGCATCCGCGCCGCTGAACGCGCCAAGGGGCGCGTGGTGACGGCGGCGGTGAAGGAGATGGCGTTCGCCAAGCCGATGAAGATCGGCGACACGCTGTGCATCTACTCCCACATCGCGCATGTCGGCCGCACCTCGATGGTGCTCAAGGTCGAGGCGTGGGCGCAGCGCTACCTTTCCGACCTGATGGAAAAGGTCACCGATGCCGATTTCGTCATGGTGGCGCTGGACAAGGACGGCAAGCCGACGCCGGTGCCGTCCGAAAGCTGACCTCAGGCGGCCGCGGCCGTATCGAAGCGCGCCCGCGCCTCGTTGATACGGCCGCTGTTGGCGATCGCCCATTCGGCGAGGCCTCGCACCGGTATTTCCAGTTCCCGGCCGAGATCGGTCAGTTCGTAGTCGACGCGCGGCGGGATGGTGGGGAAGACCGTGCGCGTGACGAAGCCGTCGCGCT
Source organism: Mesorhizobium sp. 8 (assembly GCF_006351905.1). Taxonomy (NCBI): domain Bacteria; kingdom Pseudomonadati; phylum Pseudomonadota; class Alphaproteobacteria; order Hyphomicrobiales; family Phyllobacteriaceae; genus Mesorhizobium; species Mesorhizobium sp. 8. The sequence goes on along the minus strand of NZ_CP040914.1, from coordinate 1,505,224 downwards.
CCAGGGTGCGCAGCGTCACGGTCAGCATCTTTTGCGAGATGCCGCCGACGGCGGCGCGCAGTTCGTTGAAGCGCATCGGTCCGTCGCCCAGCCGGCGCACCACCAGCAGCGACCACTTGTCGCCGATACGCTGGAGGATTTCCGAAACGGCGCGGCAGTCCTCGGTTGCATGAAGGTGACCCGATTTCAAAAAAGTGCCTCCTTGTAATTCACTGGACCGGTCTCTCATATAGCGTCGGTATCTAACGGATACCAGAGTTTCCAAAGGAGAGCCTCAAATGTCCAAACCCAGAATCGCCATTGTCGTCGGTTCGACGCGTGCAGCGCGCTTCGCCGACGCACCGGTCGAATGGATCGCCAAGATAGCCCGCCAGCATGCCGATATCGAGGTGGAGGTCGTCGACCTGCGCGATTTCCCGATGCCGTTCTTCGAAGAGGTCGCTTCTTCCGCGTGGGTGCCCTCGGAGAACGAAGTGGCGCAGCGCTGGCAGAAGAAAGTCGCCGGATTCGACGGTTTCATCTTTACCGCCGCCGAATACAACCACGCACCGACCGGCGTGCTGAAGAACGCCCTCGACTATGCCTATACCGAGTGGAACAAGAAGCCGGCCGGCTTCGTCGGCTACGGCGGCGTTGGTGGTGCGCGCGCCATCGAGCAACTGCGTCAGATTTCCGTCGAATTGCAGATGGCGCCGGTGAAGTCGGCCGTGCACATCACCTTGGGCGATTTCCTCGCCGTTCGCCAGGGCGAGAAGAAGCTCGAGGAAATCGATCACCTCAACCAGGCGGCACATGCGCTGGTCAATGACATCGTCTGGTGGGCCACGGCGCTCAAGAAGGCGCGCGATGCCGAGGTGGTGGAGGCGGAAGCCGAAGCCGCCTGAGCGGTCCAGAGATTCCTCCCAGGACGAAGGGGCGGCAGCGATGCCGCCCTTTTTTGTAGCGACGGATCGTTCCGCTTTTACCGGACGATCTCGCGATGGCCGGCGGGCAGGCGGGCGGCGATGACCTTGTCGATGCGGCGGCCGTCCATGTCCACCACCTCGAATCGCCATCCTTGCGCGTCGACCGTCTCGCCGGTGCCGGGCAGATGGGCGAGGTGGGACAGCACATAGCCCGCCACCGTCTCATAGTCGCGGTTCTCGGGCAACTCGATGCCGAGGATGTCGGCCATCTCGTCGGCCGGCATGTAGCCGGCGAGCAGCCAGGAACCGTCCTCGCGCTGCACGGCGCTGTCCTTCTCGTCGTCGGCATCGAGATCGGAGCGGAAGACACCGGTGATCGCCTCAAGGATGTCCGCCGGAGTGACCACGCCCTCGAAGTGGCCGTACTCGTCGTGGACGAGGGCCATCGGCATGTCCGCCTCCTTCAGCCTGGCCAAAACGTCGAGCGCGTCCGCCTGGTCGTGGACGATGGGCGCGGCGCGGACGTATTTGCGCGGGTCGAGCGCCTTGCCGGCGAGCAGGGCGGCCAGCACGTCGCGGGTCTGGACGACGCCGATCATGGCATCGACGCCGTCGCCGGCCGGCAGGCGCGAATGCTGCGTTTCCATCAGAAGCCTGCGGTTGGCGGCCTCGTCGGCCTGCAGGTTGATCCAGTCGACGTCGGTGCGCGGCGTCATCACCGCGCGCACCGCGCGGTCGCCCAGCCGCATGACGCCGGCGATCATGCGCCGCTCGTCCGATTCGATGGTGCCGTGATGCTCGGCTTCCGCCACCAGCATCTTGATCTCGTCGTCGGTGACCTTTTCCTCGCTCTCGCCGCGCTGGCCGAGCAGCCACAGCACGAATCGGCCCGAAAAATCGAGCAGGAAGACCAGCGGCGCCGCGATCTTCGCCAGGGCGGCCATGAACGGGGCCGCGCGCGCCGCCACCTTCTCGGGATTGCGCAGGGCGATCTGCTTGGGCACCAGTTCGCCGATGATGAGCGAGCCGTAGGTGATCAGCGCCACCACGATGCCGACGCCGAGCGGGTGGGCTACGCTGTCAGCCACGCCTTGCGTCGCCAGGAATCCGGCCAGGCGCTCGCCCAGCGTGGCGCCGGAGAAGGCGCCGGACAGCACGCCGACCAGCGTGATGCCGATCTGTACCGAAGACAGGAATTTTCCCGGATCGGCGCCGAGCGCCAGCGCCTTTGCCGCGCCGCCGACGCCCCGGTCGATCATCGTCTTCAGCCGTGCCGGCCGCGCCGAGACGATGGCGAGTTCGGACATCGCCAGAAGACCGTTCACCAGGATGAGCGCGACCACGATGGCGATTTCGATGTAAAGCATGGCGAGTCCTTAGCATCCGGACCGCCATCCCGGAAGCGACCAAATGCGCGATCCCGGATGCGCGGTCAGGGTGTGGCCCGCAGCAGGCCGACGACCGCCTTGCCGTCGGTGAAATAGGGATCGCCTTCGCCGTTGCGGCCGTTCTGCGTCGCGCCGACGCCGTCGATCTCGACGGTCGAGCCGAGGACGCCCGCCCTGGTGAGATCGCCGATCAGGAAGGCGCGCTCGGCATCGATGTCGGGCGCGATGTGGTGGGTTATGGCGCCGGTGTCGCGGCTCAGGCCGACGCCCCGGTCGAAGCTCGCAGAGCCCAGCCAGAGCGACTGGCCTTCCGGGTCCGTTTCCGCCGTCCGCCAAAGGCGTACGTGGTGGCGCTGGTCGGCGCTGCCGCCTACCGGCTTCTCGAAGGCGAGATCCTGCGGCCGTCCATCGAACAGCAGCGTGCTCACCGGCGCGTCGGGATATGGATGGTCGAACAGAACGCTCTCGCCGATCTCGACGGCGGTCTTCAGCGTCACCGCGTCGGCGGTATCCCATTTCGCAAGGCCGAAGGCGCGGATGACCTTCGCCCGGCTGCCGATAAGGCCGACATTGATGGGGTCGCCGGCAATGCCTTGCGACGTGCGCGTCACCATCTCGCGCACGGCTGCGCCGCGCTCGCGCAATTCCCACAGGGCTGGCAAGGCGAAGTAGGCGAGCCCGAGGTAGAGCCCGCATAGGATGGCGAACCAGTTCGAGGCTCGTCGCAGGCGCCTTCGCCGGCTCATGTGCACCCCCGTGCGAGACCGGCTATTCTATGCTTTTCAGCGGCAGGCGCGATAGCCGCTGCGGCGGTTCTTCACGTCGAAATGGAAATGGTTGCGGTGGTCGTAATTGTAGCCGGGGCCGAGCACGGTGGTGAAATACTGGCAGCCGTCGGCGCGCACCGTGTTGAGGAAGCCGCGCGTGCGGAAAGCGAACAGGCCGGGCTTGCGCACGTCGATCTCCTCGCCGTTGGTGAGTTCGATGCTCATGACGTCAAGCGCATTGCCCTTGCCGTGTTCGGACAGCACGCCTTCGCCGGCGATGTTGCGGCAGGAATAGCTCGATCCCTGGCGGATGGTCTTGACGCCCGACCAGTACCGCCAGCGCGCGGCGGGAACGAGTTCGCTTTTGGTCCAGGCGGCGAAGGTGGCCGCCATGTTGCAGGTCAGCGTCGCGGCCGGCTTCATCCTGACCGAGCCGATGGCGGAGACCTTGACGGGATGGTCGATGCCGCATTGGCCTTCATGGATCGGCTCGACTTCGGTGAAGGCGACGCCGAGGCGCTTCAGTTCCTTGCGGCAGTCGACTTCGTCGGCCGGCATCGGTTCCGGCCCGAAGGCCGGTTCTTCCACGCGCGGATATCCGATCGTCATGGTCGGGCTGGAGATCGGCGGCTGCACGACGGTGGCGACGGAATAAGAGGGAACGGCGGCCGTCTGCGTGCCGACGTCGACCGGCGGCTGTAGGTCGAGCACGCCGCTGCTGGTGCAGGCCGAGATCGCGCCGGCCGCCGAAAGCGCAAGCAGCCAGCCCGTGATGCGCAGGCGCCGCGGGCGGCGCGCGGCCGATGCAGCGGCAGGAGATTTTGCCATCTGGAAGGTCCCGGTCCCTTGAACGACCGAGGATAGGATGTATCGGTAAAGGAAAGATCAGCACAGCCGTTCACTCGTGCGGCGCAAATGCGGCGAGGGCGACCTCACTGGCAGAAGGTACCGCCGTTGCGGCGCGATTCCAGATCGAGATGAAAGTGCCGTGCATGGTCGGCATCGCTGCCGGGGCCGAGCACCGTCTTGAACGGCCCGCAGGCGGCCTGCCGCACCTTGGCGAGGAATTTCGCCTGCTTTTCTGGCGGGGCAGGGCCGATCTCGATGCGGGTGCCGTCGTCGAGGACGAAGGCGGAAATGTCCAGCGCGTTGCCGAAAGCGTGTTCGGACAGCTTTTGGCCGTTGTGGCGCGGTCGACAGACAAAGGCCGAGGCTTGCTCGACCGATTTCAACCCGCTGCCGAGCTCGACCCTGGCTGCGGGCTCAACCACGTCGGCCAGGAAGCGGGCGGCCGCTTCGGCCATCGCGCAGTTCATCTCGGCGTCCGGAGAGAGCCCGGCGGTGCCCAGTTTCTTGACGGCAACGGGGTAGGGCATCGAGCAGCCGATGGCGGCGTCATGCTCCGCCTTGCGGTTCTCGAAGGCGACGCCGAGGGCTTGCAGCCTCATGCGGCAGGCGATTTCCCCGGACGGCAAGGTGTCGGCGGCCGTCTCGTCCGAGCGCGGATCGGGCTTGGGCTTCGGTTTCTCCGGTTCCTCGGCTTTGTCCTGCGCGTCCGGCGGCGGTTCCGGCTTTTCGGGCGGAGCCGGCGCGACGGTTGGAGGCTCGGCCTTGTCGGTGCCCGGCGCCTCTGCCGGGCGTGGGGCCGGCACCGGCGCTTCGGCCGGCGGCGCATCCGGCGTCTGCGGTTTGGCCGGCGCGGCTTCGTTCGGAGCGGGCAGCGGGGCGGTCGGCGGCAGTTTCGGTGTCTTTGCCCATGGCTGGCCGCCGGGCCAGATCAGTGCGGCGAAGGCCAGGGCGGCGATTGTTGCGAAACGGATTTCCCTCATGCCGCCTAAAACGGCAGGGCGGCGAACGGGTTGCCTCGGCAAGGTCCGCGGCCGATCAATCTCGGTTACGGCACTGTCACGCGCCGATCGCTTCCAGTCCTTCTTCCAGCCAGTCGGCCAGCGTCGGCATACCGAGCAGGTATTTCGCGGTGTGGCGATGCGGCCGCTCGCGCGCCGCCGCAAGAGCGTCGACCCATTCCGACGCGTCGTAGTCGCCGCGCCCAATCCAGGCCAGCGCGACCAGTTCGGCCGCCTCGTCGACATTGAGGTCGCCGATCAGCTCGCGCAGTTCCTTCTCGGTCAGGTCTTCCGTCTTTTCCTCGGCGAGCCCGTCGTGGCCGTGCCGGTCGTGACGGTCGCCGTCGAACTCGACCTCATGCTCGGTGCCGTCGGCGTAATCGTCGTTGACGGCCGCGCTCAGCGCCTTGGCCTTGAGGATGAACAGGCGCACCGTGTCGGGGCCGATGGCCAGTTCCCATTCCTTGTCGCGATGCCGTTTCACCGCCGAGCCTCCTTGCTGGGGCGATGATAGCGGATTGGCGGCGTTCGTCACCACTTGCAGTTTGCGCCAGTCGGGATAATGGAATCGGCGGCGTCGCCGCCGCATCCTCGTTCCTTCCAGTTCCGGTTCCCGTCATGGACACGCTTCTTTCCGCCAGGGTCCTGCCCGTGCTGATGCTCGTCGCCTCCAACGTCTTCATGACGTTCGCCTGGTACGGGCACCTGAAATTCAAGACCTCGCCGATCTGGATGGCGGTTGTCGCCAGCTGGATGATCGCCTTCTTCGAATATTGGCTGGCCGTGCCAGCCAACCGCATCGGCAGCCAAGTCTATTCGGCGGCGGAGCTGAAGACGATCCAGGAGGTGGTGACGCTGACGGTGTTTGCCGTCTTCTCGGTGCTCTACCTGAAGGAGTCGCTGACCTGGAACCACGCCATCGGCTTCGCGTTGATCGCCGGTGGCGCGGCTTTCATCTTTAAGGGCTGAGCGGGTGAATGGGGATTTTCGCTTTTTGAGCGTGAAAAACCCGCAAAGCTTGCTATATTCATGAGTTGGAAGGTCTGCGGTTCCACCAGCCTATGGCTGGCGGGCCGTTTTCTTTTTGACTCAAAGAGGATGTTTCCCTCCCCAAAATGTCGGGAGGGCGGCAGGAAAGGCGAGACTGAGATCATGAACAAGGTCCCGATGACCGCGAACGGGTTTTCGACGCTAAAGGAGGAGCTGCGCTGGCGCCAGCAGGAAGAGCGGCCGCGCATCATCGAGGCGATCTCCGAGGCGCGCTCGCACGGCGACCTTTCCGAGAACGCCGAGTACCATGCCGCCAAGGAAGCGCAGAGCCTCAACGAAGGCCGCGTCGCCGAGCTGGAGGACCTGATCGCGCGCGCTGAGGTCATCGACGTGACCAAGCTGTCGGGCGACAAGGTCAAGTTCGGCGCGACGGTGGTTCTGGTCGACGAGGACACGGAAGAGCAGAAGACCTACCAGATCGTCGGTGACCAGGAGGCGGACGTGAAGTCCGGCCGTATCTCCATCTCCTCGCCGATCGCGCGGGCGCTGATCGGCAAGGAAGTCGGCGACGCCATCGAGGTCAACGCGCCGGGCGGCGCGCGCGGCTACGAGATCGTGGAAGTGCAGTTCCGGTAAGGGGCCGGGCGTGGGGGCGCAGGAGCAGGGCGGCATAGCCGCTGGCAAAGGCCCCGGCGTCGACATGCGCAAGGTCGAGGTGGTGGCGCCGAATTTCAAGCGCCGCCTCTCCGGCGTCACCAGTACCATCATCCAGCTTGTGCCGTTGCAGGCGGCGGAGATCGGCATCGCGACACTGGGTCCGGGCCTGCCGGACGGCCTGCCGAAAATGCGCTGGTGGCAGGTTCCCAGCCTGTTGCGCCGGCCCGCCAGCGGCCGGTATCGGATCTGGCACGCCCGCCGCAACGTCGAGATGCTGGCAGGCGTGGTGCTGCGCAACGTCCTGCGCGCGCCGCTGAAGCTCGTCTTCACGTCCGCTTCGCAGCGGCGGCATAAGCGCTGGACGAAGTTCCTCATCCGGCGGATGGACGCGGTCATCGCCACCAGCCGCAAGACCGCCGCCTATCTGGAAGTGCCCAACACCGTCATCATGCACGGCATCGACCTGGACCGTTTTCATCCGCCGGCCGATGGCGCGGCGGCGAAGGCGGACCTCGGCCTCGATCCGGCGCAAACCTATGTCGGCTGCTTCGGCCGGGTCCGGCACCAGAAGGGCACCGACCTGTTCGTCGACGCGATGATCTCTCTGCTGCCCTCGCGGCCCGGCTGGTCGGCGATCGTCGCCGGTCGCGCCACGGCCGAACACAAGGGTTTCGAGGCGGAACTGAAGCAGCGGGTTGAGAAGGCAAGGCTTGCCGACCGCATCCTGTTCGTCGGTGAGCACAAGGATATCGAGCGCTGGTACCGGGCACTGTCACTGTTCGTGGCGCCGCAGCGCTGGGAAGGCTTCGGCCTGACGCCGCTGGAGGCGATGGCGAGCGGCGTTCCGGTGGTGGCGGCCGATGTCGGTGCCTTTTCCGAGTTGATCGAGGATGGCGCGACAGGCACGCTTATTCCACGCGACGATCCTGGCGCGATGATCGATGCGACGGGGCGATGGATGGATGCTGAACCGGAACGCAGGCAAGCGTCCGCAGACGCCCTGACTCTTGTGCGCGAGACCTTTCCCTTGAAGGGGGAGGCTGGCAAGCTGATCGATATCTATCGTCAGCTGAACGGCGGGTAATAGAGGATTTTCCGCGTAAAGAAGAATTGCATTCAAGATTATTTTTGAAGTAGAGAGTTAGAGTAGTTTTCGGTTTCAAGGAAACCGAATCTGCTCTTCTTTTGGGGCGACGGCAGCGGGGGCTGCCGGAATGGGGGAATTTTGGGCATCGAGGTAAGCCGGACGCTTGCGTCGTTCTGGACAGGACGCGCGCTGGGTCCGATCGAGCAGGTCAGTGCGCTTTCCTGCCTGTCGAGTGGTCATCATCTGATCGTCTGTTCCCCGCAGGGCCTGTATGTCGTTCCGCCTGTCAGGGCGGATTTCGATATCGGCCTGAGGATGCTGAAGTCATGAGCCTCGGCGTCTATGTCATCAATCTCGACGGAAGTGCCGACCGCCTTGCCGCAATCGCTGAGCGGCTCGAGGCATTCGGCGTCGAGTTCGAGCGCGTGCCGGCGGTCGATGGGCGCAAGCTCGACCTGTCCATGCTGGAGGATTACGACGATAGCCGCGCCGAGCGCTATATGGGGCGCGCGCTCATCGGGGCGGAGATCGGCTGCTACCGCAGCCATCTTGCCGCCGCCGCCCGGTTCGTCGCATCGGGAGCCCACTACGGGTTGGTGCTCGAGGACGACGTCGTGCCGTTATGCGATCCCCGGCAGTTGCTTACGCAGATGGTGCCGGTGCTGGATGGGCTCGACCGACAGTGGATTCTCGCCAACCTCGGCGCCCACAGGACACTTTTCGGGACCCGCGTTTCGAGCTTCACGGTCGGCACATTCACAAGCACCTTACAGGCTGCCCACTACTTCCCGGTGTTGACGCGCGCGATCCTATGGTCGCGTCGCGGCGCCGAGGCCTTCCTTGCCGGGCACGACAAGATTTTCGCGCCGGTCGACAATTTCTTTCGCCACTGGCTGACGCGACATGGTCACGGCTATGCACTCTGGCCGGCGCCGTTCACGGACGCTGCGTTCGGCAGTCTGATTTATGCGGCCGGCAGGAGCCGGGGGCAGCGTGAACGCAGATGGTACTATCAATTCGCCAAGCATAGACGGTTGTTCGAAGACAAGGTCGTCGCCATTTCCCGGCTCAGCGCATATCGCCTCGCCGGTTCAGGCAGGAATCTCCACCAGCCCTTCGTCCTTGACCTTGCGGATGGTCAGCGCGGTGCGCACCGTGTCGACGTTGGGCGTCGAGGTCAGGGCCTCGATGACGAAGCTCTGGAAGGTGGCGAGGTCTGAAGCGACGCAGTGCAGGAGGAAGTCCGATTCTCCCGATACCATCCAGGCACCGCGCACGATCGGCCAGCCGCGCGTGAGGTCGGCGAACGCCTTCAGTTCCGTTTCCGACTGGTGCTTGAGGCCGATCAGGCAAAAGGCCACCACGTCCATGCCCAGCGCCGGCGCATTGAGGAGCGCACGATAGCCGCGGATGATGCCGGTCTCCTCCAGCCGCCGCACCCGGCGTAGGCAGGGCGGCGCGGAAATGCCGACCCGGCGCGACAGTTCGACATTGGTCATGCGGCCGTCTTCCTGGAGTTCGCGCAGGATTTTCCAGTCGATGGCGTCGAGATCGGCTTTTTGCAGCATGGGCGCCTTTTCCGTGCGCAAGATTCTTTCGTGCCCTAGTCATTAAACGACTTTTGGCTGCGCGCCAGTCCCCGGCATGCGGGATTCTGTGGTCTGTCCGGCCGGTCAGCCCGATGCAGCTTTCCGGGGACACTGTGCATGCGTCCTTGCTGGGGTGGCGGGCAGCCCTTACATTACCGCCCGATGCCATGTTCCGCCGCGTCCGGCGGTTGTTTCCTGTGGGGCTCCATGACCACCAAGCACGCGCCAGTCCTCATCATCGGTTCCGGCCCGGCCGGCTATACGGCGGCGATCTATGCTGCCCGCGCCATGCTGAAGCCGATGCTGGTCGCCGGCCTGCAACAGGGCGGGCAATTGATGATCACCACCGATGTCGAGAACTATCCGGGCTTCGCCGACCCCGTGCAGGGGCCGTGGCTGATGGGCGAGATGCAGAAGCAGGCCGAGCATGTCGGCACCGAGATCGTCAACGACATCATCACGGAAGTCGACCTCGACGTGCGGCCGTTCGTGGCGCGCGGCGATTCGGGCACCGTCTACACCGCAGACGCGCTGATCATCGCCACCGGCGCGCAGGCGAAGTGGCTGGGCATTCCCTCCGAGCAGACCTTCATGGGCTTCGGCGTGTCGGCCTGCGCCACCTGCGACGGCTTTTTCTATCGCGGCAAGGACGTCGCGGTGGTGGGCGGCGGCAATTCGGCGGTCGAGGAAGCGCTTTATCTCGCCAACCTGGCGAAAAGCGTCACCGTCATCCATCGCCGCAGCGAATTCCGCGCCGAGCGCATCCTGCGCGAGCGGCTGCTCGCCAAGGAAAACGTCCGCGTCATCTGGGACACGGTGGTGGACGAGATCACCGGCCGGCCGGGCAAGGCACCGCTGCCGCCCTCGGTCGAGGGCTTGAAGCTGCGCAATGTCGCGACCGGCCAGGAAAGCCTGCTCAAGGTGGACGGCGTCTTTGTCGCCATCGGCCATGCGCCGGCGGTCGAGTTGTTCGCCGGCAAGCTGAAGCAGAAGGCCAACGGCTATCTGTGGACGGCGCCCGATTCGACGCGCACGGACGTTCCCGGCGTCTTTGCCGCCGGCGACGTCACCGACGACATCTACCGCCAGGCGGTGACCGCGGCAGGCATGGGCTGCATGGCGGCGCTGGAGGCGGAAAAATATCTGGCGGGAGTAGAGGTGCACCGCGAAGCGGCGGAATGACGCGGCTCATGAAAGCGGCGAGGCAAGTCGCGTAAAAGCCTGATTCCGCATTAAGACGCCAAAACCATAACGAGGGGAAACCATGGCGTTGGATTGGGATAAGTTGCGCGTGTTTCACGCGGCGGCGGAGGCCGGGTCGTTCACCCATGCCGCCGAGACGCTGCATCTGTCGCAGTCGGCGATCTCGCGGCAGGTGAGTGCGCTGGAGCACGACGTCGGGGTGCCGCTGTTCAGCCGGCACGCGCGCGGGCTGGTGCTGACCGAGCAGGGCGAGATGCTGTTCCGCACCGCCCACGACGTGCTGATGAAGCTGGAATCGATCAAGAGCCGGTTGGCCGAGACCAAGGACCGGCCGTCCGGCGTGCTGCGCGTGACGACGACGGTGGGGCTCGGCACCGGCTGGCTGACCGAGCGGTCCAAGGAATTCCTCGACCTCTATCCGGAGATCAACCTGCAACTGGTGTTCACCAACGAGGAACTGGATCTCACCATGCGGCAGGCGGACTGCGCGGTGCGCCTGCGCGAGCCGTCGCAGCCGGATTTGATCCAGCGGCGGCTGTTCACGGTGCACCTGCACGTCTTCGCCGCACAGGCCTATCTCGACAAGCACGGCACGCCGAAGTCGGTTGCCGATCTGGACGACCATCGCATCGTCACCTTCGGTGAACCGGTTCCGCATTATCTCGCCGGCCTCAACGCGCTGGAGACGGTCGGCAAGTCCGAGGGGCAGAGGCGCACGTCGGTGCTGCAGATCAACGACCTGATGTCGATCATGCGGGCGGTGCGGCGCGGCGTCGGTCTGGCCATGCTTCCCGATTACATGGCGGGCAAGGATTCCGGCCTGGTGCCGGTGCTGTCCGAGCTCGAGGGACCGTCCTTCGATACCTTCTTCGTCTATCCCGAAGCGATGAAGAACCAGGCCAAGCTGAAAGTCTTCCGCGATTTCATGTTCGCCAAGGCGCGCAACTGGACTTATTGAGCGCCGCCGCACGAGCCATGCGCGCATCTTCGGCACTGGCGTCCGGCGGCGATGCGGGCGGTCTTGCTCCCGCAATGCAATATGCCTGTCCCCGAAACAATTAATCGGTTTGAGTGCCCGGATTCTGGCCTACTGATCGTAAAATGTGCATTGGACCACAGGTCTCGTCTTTTTGCATGTGTGCGTTGCAAAATAGATGCTTGTTTCTTGGGCAGGGTAGGCCCATATACAGATCATCTCCTGAGCGCGTTCTCCTCCCATTAGCGCTCACGAGTGTTCCCCTCTGGAGGTTTAGCCTTATAGGCAACTCCATCAACTCAGCCGGATCTTCTTGGATCCGGCTTTTTTGTTGTCTGCGCTAGGGCCGATGCGAACCCGTCGGCGCCCGCTTCTTCTCGTCGATAGATCGAACGAGCCGCCCCTCACCGTTTTTCGCTCCTGTGCGGGGAAAGCGGGATTTTCCCGCGCGTAACGGTGACGTGTAACATCAGGTAACGTGCATATGCGCGTTCTATCCGGCTAAGAAAAAATAGGACGCGGTGTGGCGATCCGGGAGATGGGGGCATCACTCGGAAAGCCGGGCTCAGGCGGCGACCGCGTCCAGCCTTTTCTTGTCGGAGTTCCTTCAGGCGAACCCGGCGATACGGTGCGGCGGACCTGCCGTTTTCCTCCCGGAAACGGTCCGCGACGAACGGCGTCCGGTTTTTCCGGGCGCCGTTTTCTCGATCAACTCGATATTCGTTACGCAGCCTTGCCGGCGGCGTTGGTGGCTGCGTCGGCCAGCCGGCCGGTGAGTTCGGCCATGTGGTCGAACGCCGCCTGGTAGGTCGCGACGCCTGCGGTGGCGGAGCGCAGTTCGATGATGAGGTCGCCGATCTCGGCCAGCGGCATCGTCGCTTCCACCACGTCCCAGCCCGGCCAACCGTCGCGGGCGTCGTAGCCGAGAATCTGGCCGCGCCGTTGCGGCACCAGCGCGATGATTCTGGCGGTGGCGTCGGAGGGGGTGACGATGGTGACTTTCATCACCGGTTCCAGCAGTACGGGCGAGCACTGCGCCATGCCTTCCTTCATGCCGAGCTTGGCGGCCATCTGGAAGGCCATGTCGGAGGAATCGACCGAGTGGTAGGAGCCGTCCGACAGGTTTACCGCGACGTCGACGACGGGGAAGCCCAGCGGACCGTTCCTGAGATAATCGCGCACGCCGGCCTCGACGGACTGGATGTAGGTCTTGGGCACGACGCCGCCGGTGATGGTGTCGGTGAACTCGAAGCCTGAGCCGCGCGGCAGCGGCTTGATCTGCAGGACGACGTCGCCGAACTGGCCGTGGCCGCCCGACTGCTTCTTGTGGCGGCCGCGCTGCTCCACCGGCTTGCGGATGGTCTCGCGATAGGGGACGGCCGGCGCGTGGCCTTCCACGGCAATCTGGTTCTTGCCTTCCAGTCGCTCGCGCACTACCCGCAAGTGCATCTCGCCGTGGCCCGACAGCACCGTCTCGGCCGAGTCCTGGTTGTGCGTCAGGGTCAGCGACGGGTCCTCCTCGGCGAGCCGCTGGATGGCCGCCGACATCTTGACGTCGTCCTTGCGCTCCTTGGGGCGCAGCGCGACGGCATAGACCGGCGCCGGCGGCTCCAGCCTCACAAGAGGCTTCATGCCGCCCTTGGCGGAGGTCAGCGTATCGCAGGTCGCCACGCGATCCAGCTTGCCCAGCGCGACGGTGTCGCCGGTCGCTGCCGAGGAAACCTTGGCCTGGTCCTTGCCGAGCATGCGATAGATACCCGAAACCTTGGCGGTCTCGCCGTCGGACAGATAAAGCTCTGCGCCGTCGGCCACCTGGCCCGACAGGATGCGCGACACCGAAAGCTTGCCGCCATGCGCGGTGTGGACGGTCTTCATCACCTGCACGATCGTGGCGCCGTCTTCGGCGACGCCGAGCCGCTTGCGGGTCGCCTCGATATCCGGGGCGTCGTGGCGGATCGCCTTCAGGAGGCGCAGCACGCCGTTGCCCTTCTCGGCGGTGCCGATCAGCACCGGGGTGACGGTGCCGTCGCGCAGGTCGGCGGAGAGGTCGTCGAACACCGCGTCCTTCGGCGGCTCGATCTCCTCCAGCAATTGTTCCATCAGCTGGTCGTCGTGATCGGCCAGCGTTTCCAGCATGGAAAAGCGCGCTTCCGTCTCGCGCGCCTTGTCGTCGCCGGGAATGTCTATGACTTCGCTCTCGGCATATTCGCGATAGACGTAGGCGCGCTCCAGCGCGAGGTCGATTGAGCCGATGACGACGCCGTCCTTGCGCAACGGAATCTGGCGCAGGAGCAGCGGCACCGAACTGGTGGGCTGGAGCATCTTCAGCGTTTCGCGAACGCCCGAAATCGCCTTGTCGACCTTGTTGAGGAACAGGATGCGCGGCACGCCGAGATCGTCCAGCTTGCGCATGATGAGCTGCAGAGCCGGGATCTTCTTCTCGTCTGCCTCGGCGACGACCACCGCGACGTCGCAGGCAGCCAGAACCGGCTCGGCCTCGAAGGCGAATTCGATGGAGCCGGGGCAGTCGACGAAGGTCAGCGTATCGCCCATGAACTCGGTGGTGGCGAAGGTCGCCTCGACGCTCATGGCATGGGCGCGGGCTTCGGCCGAGTGGTCGGATACGGTGTTGCCGGAGGAAACAGGGTTCTGGCGGGGAATGGCGCCCGTCCGGGCGAGGATGGCTTCCAGAAGTGTCGTCTTACCGCTTGCGAAGGGACCGATGATGGCGATGCATTTCGGTCCCGTGCGTCGTCCTCCGGCGCGATTACCCCCTGCACGATTTCCCATGGCTGACCTCCACTCGCGTTTCTCAGCGGTGCAGTCAGCAAAACGGGCCGTGCTTCGCCGACCGCACTCTTGTTGAGCGGCGGCCGGCCTGCAGCCGTCGCGGCCAGGCGGCTCTCGGCGCATGGCCATGGATATCGTCACACGGGTTCGCGGGCAGGGCAAGGGAAATAGCGGGCGCATCCTTGCGCATGGCGCGATGGTGGCCTCATCATGAGGACAGCAAGGAGAACCGCCATGAAGATCATTGCCTGCGGCAGCAAGCCGAGCGCTGCCGGACCCGACAGCTATTTCACCGGCCGGGTCCGCATCGATCCGATCATCGACACGCAGGCGCCGGCCAGGCTGCGCGCCGCATCGGTGAGCTTCGAACCGGGCGCGCGCACCGCCTGGCACACCCATCCGCTCGGCCAGACGCTGCATGTCGTCTCGGGCGCCGGGCGCGTCCAGGTCTGGGGCGAGCCGATCCAGGAGATCAGGGCCGGCGACACGATCTGGTTCGAGCCGGGCGAAAAGCACTGGCACGGAGCCGGGCCGAAGACGGCCATGACCCACATCGCCATGCAGGAGGCGCTCGACGGCTCGCCCGTCGACTGGCTGGAGAAGGTTTCGGACGAGCAGTACGGCGGGTGATGGGGCAGGGCCGGCGCGCCCGGATGCCGCCGAGCCTGGCGGATGGATGCGTTACAGCAGGCCGGTCACCAGCCTGTCCATCGTGGTACCCGCCCGATAGAGCTGGCGCACTAGAATGGCGGCGAAGATGCCGGTCGCGGCGCCGCCCAGAATGTCGGTCGTGTAGTGCGTCCCGACATAGACGCGGGACAGGCAGACGGCCAGCGCGGCGACCAGAAACGCGCTTCCGCGTCCCTTGAAGCCGTGCAGCAGGAAGGCGGCTGCGATCGCGAAGGAAGCCGTCGCATGGTCGGAAGGAAACGACCAGTCGGCACTGTGCTCGATGATCAGGTGGCTGACGCCTGCGTCATAGGGCCTGACGCGATGGACGAACAGCAGGATGATCTGGTTGAGGCCGAGGCCGGCCAGGAAGGACAGGCCGGCGGCGATGCAGGTATGGCGCAGCCGCAGGCGGTCCTGCCGGCTCCACCATTGCACCACGACCAGCAGGACGAGAAGCGGCACGCCATATCGGGTCAGGGCGATCATCGCCATGTCCAGTGCCGCATGGCTGCCCGCCGGCGCATTGATCCAACGTGTGATTTCCTGGTCCATCGGTAGTACTTCGCAACGGGTTGTTCGAGAGAGTGGCAATGGAAGAACGGCAGATTCACCGGATCTTCCGGGTAGGCATCGTGCTCAAGGGCCTCCATGCCCTGCTTGAATGCGCCGGCGGCATCGCGATCGGCCTGATCGGTATGGATACGGTCTCAAGGGTGGTCGAAGCGCTCACGCAAGAAGAACTGATCGAGGATCCCAAAGATTTTCTCGCCACGCATCTGTTGGCCTGGGCTCAAGGCTTTTCCGTGGAACCAAGCATTTTTATGCGTTTTATCTGCTGAGCCACGGCCTGGTGAAACTCTTCCTGGTGGCGGGGCTGCTTCGAAACAAGCTGTGGGCCTATCCGGCGTCGCTGGTCGTCATGGGCCTGTTCATCGTCTACCAGCTCTACCGTTTCTCCTACACGCATGGCTGGGGGCTGATCGTGCTCAGCGTCTTCGACATCGTCGTGATCTGGCTGATCTGGCACGAGTATCGCGTCGTCCGGCGCCTCGATCCGCTCAAGGGGAGACCATGATCAGGGTTACGGTCCGGCTTTGCGTTCCAAACGGAAAAGCCCGGCGCTAGGCCGGGCTTCTCAAAGCTTTGGAATCGCTTGGCCGGATCAGTTGAGGCCGGCCGTGAAGCGCTGGATGCGCGTGCAGGCTTCCTCCAGCAGCGTCTCCGACGTCGCGTAGGAGATGCGGAAGTTGGGGCCGAGGCCGAAGGCCGAGCCGAACACCACCGCCACGCCCTCGGCCTCCAGCAATTCGGAGCAGAAGGTGGCGTCGCTGTCGATGACCGTGCCGGCGGCCGTCTTTTTGCCGATCAGCGCTTCGCAGGAAGGATAGACGTAGAACGCGCCTTCCGGCGAGGGGCAGGTGATGCCGCGCGCCTGGTTCAACATGGAGACGACGAGGTCGCGGCGAGCCTGGAAGATCGCCTTGTTCTTCTTGACGAAATCCTGCGGGCCGTTGAGCGCCTCGACCGCCGCCCATTGCGCGATCGTGCAGGCGCCCGACGTCTGCTGGCCCTGGATCATGTCCATCGCCTTGATGAGCGGCAGCGGGCCGGCGGCATAGCCTATGCGCCAGCCGGTCATGGCGTAGGCTTTCGACACGCCGTTCATCGTGAGCGTGCGCTCGTAGAGCTTCGGTTCGACCTCGGCGATGGTCCTGAAGACGAAGTCGCCATAGGTCAGGTGCTCGTACATGTCGTCGGTCAGAATCCAGACGTTCGGGTGCTTCAAAAGCACGTCGGCCAGCGCGCGCAGTTCGGCCTCCGTGTAGGCGGCGCCGGAGGGGTTCGACGGCGAGTTCATCACCAGCCATTTTGTCCGTGGCGTGATCGCCTTTTCCAGCGCGGCTGCCGTCAGCTTGAAGCCGTTGGCGATGGAGGTTTCGGCGAAGGTCGCCGTGCCGCCGCAGAGCGCCACCATCTCGGGATAGCTGACCCAGTAGGGGCGGGGGATGACGACCTCGTCGCCGGGGTTCAGCGTCGCCATGAAGGCGTTGAACAGGATCTGCTTGCCGCCGGTGCCGACGATGGTCTGCGCAGGCTGGTAGTCGAGGTTGTTCTCGCGCTTGAATTTTTTCGCGATCGCCTCGCGCAGCGGCGCGATGCCGGAGACCGGCGGATACTTGGTCTCGCCGCGGCGGATCGCTTCGATCGCCGCGTTCTTGACGTTGTCCGGCGTATCGAAATCCGGCTCGCCGGCACCAAGCCCGATGATGTCGCGTCCGGCGTTTTTCAGCTCGCGCGCCTTCTGCGTCACCGCGATGGTCGCGGAGGGCTTTACGCGCGAAAGGGCGTCGGCGAGGAAGGCCATGACTGTTCGTCTCCAGAAGATCGCGCGGCCAGGAGCAGCCGCGCGCCTCTATTGTCGCATCGGGAACGCGAGTGCAAGCACGGACGGCTGAGCCAGCGAGCCGCCGCGCCGCATTAACGAGCGATAAAACCTGATCGGCTAAAGTGACGCGGTTTCGGTCGATCCGGCGAGGGAGCCTTGTCGCGCAGCATCGGGCTCGCCCACATCATCCGCCATGACGACGGCACCTCCAGCGGTGTGTGGGGGGTCTATGCACTGAAGAGCGCCTTCCAGCCGATCTTCGCCTTCAACGACGGCAGGCTGGAGATCGCCGCCTTCGAGGGCCTGATCCGGCCGTTCCGCGACGGCGAGCCGCAATCGCCGCAGAATTTCTTCTCCACCTGCCCGGCGCGCGACCGCCTGCATGTGGAGACGTTGACGCGCACGCTGCATCTTCTCAACGCCGGCGCATGCCTGCCCGTCGAGGCGGCCGTCTTCGTTAATTTCGACCCGTCGGTGTTCGTGGATCGCGCCATTTCCGACCAGGCGCTGCGCGACATGCGGCTCGTGCTGCACGAAGCGGGGATCGATCCGCGCCGCGTGGTGTGCGAGGTCACCGAGCAACGGTCGACTTCGCAGGAAACGCTTTTCCAGTTCGTCGACGCGCTGCGCGCCAGCGGCTTCCGCATCGCCGTGGACGACTACGGCGCCGACGATTCCGACATCGGCCGCATCAAGGATCTCAAGCCCGACATCGTCAAGTTCGACGCGCAATGGCTGACGCGGCTGATGGATTCCGGCCCCGGTTTCGCACTGCTGGCGACCATGGTGCGCACTTTCGAGGAACAGGACATCCGCACCGTCTTCGAGGGCATCGAGGAGAGCTGGCAACTCGACCTCGCCGAGAAATCCGGTGCCTCGATGGTGCAGGGCTACGCGCTGGCGCGGCCGGAAGTCGTGCCGACCAGTTTTGGCGCATTCGGCCCGGACGGGGCCGAGACGGCAGCCGCAGAAGCGAGAGAGCCGCGTCCTCAGTCGGCGACAGCGCCGGCGAACGGTCGACGTGCGAGGGCGTTCGGCAGGCGGGTGGCGCAATGACCACAGTTCGCGAACGGCGCCGCGACATCGGCCAATCGATCTTTGCCGACGAGATCGGCCTGGAGTACGGCATCTACGGCGAGTACCGGCTGCGCAGCGCCTACCAGCCGATCTTCGCGCCGCGCGACGGCTGCCTGGTGCCGGTCGCCATCGAAGCGCTGATCCAGCCGCAGATCGGCGGGCAGCCGGTGCCGCCGCGAACGTTCCTGGAGGGCGTGCCGGCAAAGGACAGGCTTTATGTCGAGTCCCTGTGCCGGGCGCTGCATCTGCACAATTTCCAGTTCCTCGGCGTCGACGGGCTCACCCTGTTCTTCAATTACAATCCGCAGGTGAACGACCATTTGGGCCGGGCCTTGGCCGAGATCCGGCTGATGGCCCGCCATCTCGGCAGCTTCGGCCTGAAGGGCGACATGCTGGTGTGCGAGATCACCGAGCAGGCGGCGAGCGACGAGGCCGTCCTGCAGCGCGTGGTCGCCGAAATGCGGCGCAACGGACTGCGCATCGCCATCGACGATTTCGGCGCGGGGCATTCGACCGAGGAGCGGCTGCGCCTGCTCGAACCGGACATCGTCAAGATCGACGGCGGCTGGTTCGCGGACGTATGCCGTCACGCCGCCGCCGAGAAGCTGTTCAGGCCGCTGCTTTCGCTGCTGCACGACCATGGGGCGCAGGTTCTCGTCGAAGGCATCGAACAGCCGGAGCAGCTGCGCGTGGCGCTGGACGGCGGCGCCGATCTCCTGCAAGGCTTCCTGATGGCGAAGCCGGCGCTGGTCGGCACGATCTTTCCCGACAAGCCGCTGGCACTCGATGCGCTGCTCAGGCCAAGCGCCAAGGTGATTCCGCTGTTCGGCCAGACCGGGACCTGATCCATCATCGATGCTGATGGACAACGGTGAAAACAAATTACTGGATGGATCGGTGGCCGAGGAGCATGCTGCCGCCGCAACACAGGTGGAACGATGACGATCCTTTACGGCATGACCGACAGCGGCAATTGCTACAAGCCGCGCCTGCTGATGGCCAAGCTCGGCGTCGCCTTCACCAATATCGAGGTAAGCTCGCATACCGGCGACACCCGCAAGCCCGACTATGTCGCCAAGAATCCCAACGCCATGGTGCCGTTGCTGGAACTGGACGACGGCCGGCGCATCGCCGAATCCAACGCCATCCTGCTTTATCTGGCCGAAGGGACCCGCTTCCTGCCGGCCGACCGCTACGAACGGGCTCTCGCCTATCAATGGCTGTTCTTCGAGCAGTACAGCCACGAACCCTACATTGCCGTGCGCAAGGCGTTGCTGACTTTCCCCGAGCGTGCCAGGGACGCCACGCCCGAACGGCTGGCGCTGACGCTCGAGCGCGGCAACAAGGCGCTCGGCGTCATGAACAAGCGGCTGGAGCAGAGCCCCTTCTTCGCCGGCACGGCCCTTAGCGTCGCCGACATCGCGCTCTATGCCTACACCCACACGGCCGAGCAGGGTGGTTTCCAGATCGATGCCTATCCAGCCGTCGCGACATGGCTGAAGCGGGTCGAGGCCGATCCGGGCCATGTACCGATCGAGTGGCTGCCCGCCGCCTGATCGACGGCAGGGCGATTGACGAGATGAATCGGAAAATCCGCGCATGATCCTGATCGGCCAATACGATTCCTCGTTCGTTCGGCGCGTCGGCATCGCCCTGACGCTTTACGGCCTGCCGTTCGAGCACCGGCCCTGGTCGTCCTTCGGCGATGCCGGGCAGATCAGCGCCCACAATCCGCTGACGCGGGTGCCGACGCTGGTGCTGGACGACGGCGAGGCGCTGGTCGAAAGCCACATCATCCTCGACTATCTCGACGGCCTGGTGCCGGCGGAGCAGGCGATGTTCCCGCGCGCCGAGCCGGAGCGCCACAAGGCGCTCAGGATCGCCGCGCTGGCGACCGGGATGGCCGACAAGGCGGTGGCGCTGTTCTACGAACTGCACCTGCACGAAACGCCGTCGGACATATGGGCCGGGCGTTGCCGCGTGCAGATCGAGGCCGCCCTCGGCGTGCTGGAGGAGGATCGAACCAGACGCGCCGGCCCGTACTGGTTCGGCGAACGGATCGGCCATGCCGACGTCGCGGTCGCCTGCGCGCTGCGCCATCTCAACGACGCGCATCCGGGGCTGGTGGCGATGGACGCCTACCCGGCGCTGAAGGCGCATGCCGAGAGGCTGGAGGCGCTGCCGGTGTTCCGGGCGATCTCGCAGCCGTTCATCGCTCCGGCCTGATACGCCCGCTACGGGCAGCGGGGCGCGGCAGGCAACAAAAAAGGCGGGACAAAGCCCGCCTTCCATGCTCGGTAGCCTGATGGGAACGTTTCGGCCGGGCCGGCGGCAATCCGCCGCTTCGACTTGTCGGGTCCGTCCCGCTCCGGCGCGCTTGTCGCGCGGCCGCCAGTACATCCGTGACTTGCCGGGCGCTGCGGATGCTATCCGCCGCGCGCCTTCGTCAAATCAGGCTGCCTTGCTCAGAGATCCAGCGGACGACTTGCCGGTACGGCGGTCCTGCTCGATCTCGAAGTTGATCTTCTGTCCCTCGACCAGCGAGGTCATGCCGGCGCGCTCGACGGCGGAGATGTGGACGAAAACGTCCGCGCCGCCATTGTCGGGAGCGATGAAGCCGTAGCCCTTGGTCGAGTTGAACCACTTGACGGTTCCGGTAGCCATGCGATTTTCCTTAAGTTCACTTTACGTTGACGTGTCGGGCCAGAAGCCCGGCTTGGTATCGAGATTTTGCAGAAAGACGTCAGCGAACGCGAAAACCGCGAGGCCCGGATCGATCGGCCGAATATCAATGTGCCGTATATAGAGGCGGTATGCGTCGAAAACAAGGCCATTTCAACGCGGTGGCGTACCGGAGCGAAAAGCGGCCTCAATCTTGTGGAACCGTTGCCGGCGGCCGGCGTTGCGGCGGCATGGACGGCCGAACCTGCGGAGAAGCGCCATGAAGATCCTCGTGAAAGCCCTTCTGGTTGCCGGGTGCGTTGGCCTGCTTTCCGCCGACGCCTGGGCGATCTCGCGCTACGATCCGACCCGCATGAGTTGCGATCGGGTCCAGGCCGTCGTCGAAAGAAACGGCGCCGTCATCCTGCGCTACCGCTCGCCGCGCAATCCCTCGCTCACGCTCTATGACCGCTATGTCGCGTCCGGGCGATTTTGCAATTTCGACGAGGTGAGGGCAGGGAGCTACGTGCCGAGCGCGGACCTGAAATCCTGCCCGGTCTACAAATGCCAGCGGGTCGATTTCGACGACCGGCGTCGCCGCCTCATCTTCCCCTTCGATTGACGGGCTGTCCGGGCCGGACCTTCAGAAACCGAACGAGGCTTGCGCCGCCGGCGGCGGGCCGACGCGCACACCTTCCAGCCCGAGCATCTTTTCCTTGGTGGCCGAGCCGCCGGGTGCTGAGAAGCCGCCGATCTTGCCGCCGGCCGCCAGGATGCGGTGGCAGGGGATGACCAGCGGCACCGGGTTGGCGCCAAGTGCTGCGCCGGTTTCGCGGGCGAGGCCGGTATGGCCGGCGCGGCTGGCCAGTTCGCCATAGGTGACGGTTTCGCCGAAGGCGAGCTTGCGGGCGGCGTCGTAGATGGCGAGCCGGAAATCGTCGACACCGGCCAGATCGACCGGCACGCCGGAGAAGTCGACCGTCTCGCCCTGGGCATAGGCGCGGATGGCGGCGATCAGGTCAGCCACCCATTGCGGCGGCGTTTCGCTGTCGGGGCCGGCAATGTCGTCCAGCCGCAGCAGCCGGCGCTCCACCGCCTCGCGGCTCGATTGCGGCAGGCAGAGCCGCGTCAGCCCGGCCGAACTCCAGGCAAGGCCCATGAAGCCCAGTTGCGTCTCGAATATGATATGGCCGACAGCGTGCGTCATGGCGATTCCTCGCAGTCATCTTCGGTACAAACCGCGAACAATATCGCATTTTCACGGACGACTCGCCACCCGAAAACCGCCACCCGCCCCGGTTGCTCCGGCAAAACCTGTGGTGTAAGGACTCCGTTAACAAATCAGACTAACGGACTTCGACCGCGGCTTGCCAGCAAGAGCTCCCCTTACCCTGATCGGCATGGCCCTGTGCGGCGCAGCCCTCGGCGGCTGCACTTCGACATCGACCGTTGCGCCGGCGCCGGGCTTCGCCGGCCCGACGGTGGGGGTGACGGAGACGACGGTGTCGGGAACGACGGACGCCGGCTTCGCGCTGGCCTTGCCGGAGACGGTGGCGGTGCTGCCGGAGCCGTCCGTGCTGGCGGCGGTCCAGACTGCGACGCTCGAGATGCAGCCGGCCGCCTTTGCCGGGGCGACGCCCGCGACTGCCCCGGCACCCGCGCAGGTGGCGGCAGACGCGGCCCAGCCGGCGGTCGCCACGACCGCAGCAAAGCAGGACGCCGTGCAGCCGGACGCAGCCCGATTCGCAAGCGACGAGGCGAAGCCTGATCTCACGAAAACCTTCCCGGCCGCGCCGGTGCTCGTGGCCTCGGCCGTATCGAGCCTGCCGGTGACGCCGATCGCCTATAGCGGGACGGTACCGGCCTATCTTGCGCCGGCGGTCCTGAAGACCGAGCCCGCCGGTGACTTTCCGCGCACGACCGTTCGCGGCCGCGCCGACGTCGAAACGCTGATTTCCAAATACGCCGCCCTCTACGAAGTCCCGGTGGAACTGGTCCGCCATGTCGTCAACCGCGAGAGCACCTTCAATCCCAAGGCCTACAACAACGGCCACTGGGGGCTGATGCAGATCAAGCACGCGACGGCGCGCGGCATGGGCTACAGCGGCTCGGCCAGCGGCCTGTTCGACGCAGAGACCAACCTGAAATACGCGGTGAAATACCTGCGCGGCGCCTGGCTGGTTTCCGGCCGCAACGCCAAGCGCGCCGACTGGCTGTACCAGACCGGTTATTACTATGAGGCCAAGCGCAAGGGCATGCTGGAGGAGACAGGCCTCGGCAAGGACCGCAAGCGGCGCCGGGCCGGAGTGGAGGTGACGCTCGATCCCGAGGGAATCGTGCGCCCGCCGGTGGTTCCGGTTGGCTCCGAGAGCTGAAACCCACCGCAACCGGCGAAGGTGCGGAAGCGACGAGACCCCTTAACCATCCGCTTGCCGGCAGCCGAAAACATAAATTGCGACCGATGCGGCTTACCTGCTCCTAACGGCCGGTATGCTTGAAGGCCGCATGACCAAACCGCCTGCCAGATCCGCCAAGCCCGCCCTCTCCAAAAAAGCAGGCGATGGACCGAAGAAACGCTCCGGGCTGAAGCTCGCGCTGCTGGTGCTGGCGCCGCTCGTCCTGGCCGGCGGCGGCTATGCCGGCTGGATGCTGCTTGCCGGCGCCGAGGCCGGCGCGGTCGCCCGCGCGGCGGACGGCGAAGGCGGGCAGGGCAAGGACGCCATGCAGGTGTCCTCGATCTCGGCCGAACTCGCCGCCGAGACCTCCTTCACCCACACCTATGCGCTTTCGGTGCTGATCGCGCCGCGCTGCGGGGTGGCGAACGCGCCGGCGCTGAAGGCGGCGAGCGACGCCGAGGCGCATGCCGACGGCATGCTGGCCACACTGTCATGGCAGTCGGCCGCCCGCCGCGCCGCCGCGACCACCGAGAAATCCTGCACCTTCCTGCGCCAGGAAGTCACCGAGGGCGAACTGCGCGCCATGGAACTGGCGCAGAAAAATGGCAAGACCGCCGCAGCGCATTGAGGGCGGCGCGCTTCAGGCCCTTGGCTACGGCTCTCAGCCCTTCTGGCGTTCAAGATCTTCAAAACGTCCACCGGACGTTTTGATTCGCCCGAGGGCGGGCCGGTCTTTCACCATTCGTCGTTCGAAAAGCCCGTTCAGGGCTTTTCGTGCGCTATGCGCATCACTCCTCATCGTCACGCCCGGATTTTCGTCCGTCTGGCCATTGATCGAAGAACGCTCCCCTCGCGCCGAGGGGAGAAGGTCGGGAAGCGGGCGTGGGATGCCGTGCCTTCCGAGTGTAAAAGTGCGGCGCGGTTTCCCACCGGCCCTTCGCTAGGGCTCAGGGCGTTCGAACCCTTTGAAAGGTCCACTGGACCTTTCACTTCGCCTGCGGCGAACCGGGTTCTCACCCCAGCCGGCGATTTCTGTTCCCGTCCGTTCCGCTTCACCGCAGCTCACGATGCCGGCATTTGCGCCGACACCGGCCGATGGCTTGCAGCGCTCGTCCAGCG
This sequence comes from Mesorhizobium sp. 8, assembly GCF_006351905.1. Lineage (NCBI taxonomy): Bacteria > Pseudomonadati > Pseudomonadota > Alphaproteobacteria > Hyphomicrobiales > Phyllobacteriaceae > Mesorhizobium > Mesorhizobium sp. 8. The sequence continues at coordinate 1,480,714 of NZ_CP040914.1, read as the reverse complement.
CACACGGGCCGTAATACCCGTAGGGGAAGCCTTGGACGGAACCTCCCCGGGCAGTTGCTTATGTTGAGCAACCACCGGAGGCGCCGGCTCCCGCCACGCAATCACCGTCATGACCGGTGTTCCCGCGCGAGAAGCTGGGTGTGAGTATGGGGGAGGTGCGGGAGAGGGGATAAGTTTCGGAGAATTTTTTCGCCCGGGCAGCCACCACCACTTCGTCATCCCGGCCAAGCGAGCTTGCGAGCGCAGAGCCGGGATCCAGTCCGTAACCTTGCCGATGTTCCGGAATGGATCCCGGATAGCAGATCTTCGCTGCGCTGCGATCAGCTTCCGGGATGACGGCCGCGAGATTCCCGAACTTCAGCGAAAAAGCTTGTCCGAATCCCTCTCCGTGCGCAGTATTGGTCCGGGAGGGGACGTAACATGACCAAGCTACCGAAAAAATTTGTTGAGCGGATAACGGCTGATCTCAAAAAATACCAGAAGATTGCTGCCGCACAGCAAAAGGCCGATGTTGCCGAAGCTGACACCGTCACTTTGGTGAAGGACATCCTTTGAATAGCCCCTAGATTTGTGGACGCCTTCTTCCCTAATTTTGAGGCAAGGAGGCCGTGATGGGGACTGGCAATTTCAGTGACGAGTTCAAGCGTGATGCGGTCGCGCAGATCACCGAGCGGGGCTACCCCGTTGCGGAGGTATCGAAGCGGCTCGGCGTCAGCCAGCACTCGCTCTACGCGTGGCGCAGGAAGTTCTCGAAGCCATCCGGTTCGACTGATGGCGATCAGGCGGCGGAGATCCGTCGGCTGAAGAAGGAACTGGCACGCGTCACCGAGGAACGCGACATCTTAAAAAAAGCCACCGCGTATTTCGCCAAGGATGCAAGGTGAGATACGCGTTCGTTGCCGAGCATCGCCAGCAGTTCAAGGTGCGGGCGATGTGCTGCTGCCTGCGCATCCGACCCAGCGGCTTCTATGCATGGCTGAAGAGCCCGTTGAGCAGACGGGCTCGGGAAGACGCACGTCAGACTGATCTGATCAGAAAGGCCTGGAAGGAGAGTGGCAGGGTCTATGGTTATCGCAAGCTGCACGACGACCTCCTCGATCAGGGAGAGACCAGTTGTGTCAATCGCATCGCCCGTCTCGCGAAGCTGGCCGGGATCAAGGCACAGATCGGCTACAAGCGCCGGCCCGGTTCCCATGGCGGCAAGCCATCAGTCGTGGTCGACAACACCTTGGCTCGACAGTTCGATGTCGATTCGCCGGACAAGGCGTGGGTGACAGACATCACCTATATCCGGACCCAGGAGGGCTTTGCCTATCTGGCCGTGGTGATCGACTTGTTCTCGCGCCGCGTCATCGGTTGGTCATTGCAGAGCCGCCAGACCACCGACGTCGTTCTGCAGGCGTTGCTGATGGCCGTGTGGCGTCGAAAGCCGAAGAGCAAGGTCCTGGTCCACTCGGATCAGGGCTCGCAGTTCACCAGCATGGACTGGGCAGCCTTCCTGAAGCACCACAATCTCGAGCACTCGATGAGCCGTCGCGGAAACTGCCATGACAACGCCGTGGCCGAAAGCTTCTTCAATCTCCTCAAGCGCGAGAGGATACGGCGCAGGACCTACCGAACACGCGAAGAGGCAAGGCAGGACGTGTTCGACTACATCGAAATGTTCTACAACGCGAAGCGCAAGCACGTCAGAAACGGGATGCTGTCACCCGTCGAGTTCGAAAGGCAGCAGGAAATGTAACCCGAGGGCGTCCACGAAACTCGGGGCTATTCACTTGCCGATATCTTCGGATACGACAAATACGAGGAACTGACCTCGAACATCAGATAAAAGCCACATATTGCGACTTGGCGGTTAAGATCGGCGGCAAGTTGAGGCTGTTGATAGAAGTGAAGTCAGCGGGAAGCAGCCTTGCTGACAATCATTTGCGGCAGGTCATCGATTACGGTGCACATCAAGGCATTCACTGGGTAATCCTGACGAATGCTGTCGAATGGCGGCTGATCCGCATCTATGTCGCGAACCAGATCAGCCACGAGGAGGTGTGCCGGTTCGATCTCGCGGGCGTCAGCCCCAAAAATCAGGATCACCTTCAGCAATTGTTTCTGTTCGCCAAGGAAGGGCTGACCACCGACGCGATGGACGCCTTCCATCAACAGGCGCAACTCTTCAACAAGTTCACCGTTGCCGCAATCGTTTGCTCGGAACCTGTTGTCTCCGTCGTGCGGCGGGAATTGCGAAGGTTGTTTCCTGATTTGAAAGTGGCGCCGGAAAATCTCGCTACCCTGATTGCGGAAGAGGTGATCAAGCGTGAGGCGGTTGAAGGCGACAAAGCCAAGGAAGCGTCTGCGCGGATCAACAAGGCGTTGAAGAAGATGGAGAGGGCGAAGCGGAAAGAGGCAGCGATCGTGTGACAAAAACCTGCAATCCAGGTTTTGTCATTTTTTATCGCCGCACACTGCGCTCAGGCTCTGAAATCGCTTTCTCTTTCACAAAGCGGAGATAGAGAGCGCTTTTAAAAATACTCCTGCAGCGGCCGCACTTCCAGGCTCCCCGCCTTCAGCGCGGCAATGGCTTCGGCCACTGCCGCCGCACCCGCCAGCGTGGTGTAATACGGCACTTTCTGCATCAGCGTGGCGCGGCGGAGCGATTTGGAGTCCGACAGCGCTTTCTGACCGTCCGTGGTGTTGAAGACGATCTGCACCTGGCGGTTGCGGATGGCGTCCTCGATGTGGGGGCGGCCTTCCAGCACCTTGTTGATCTTCTCCGCCTCGACGCCGTTCTCCTTGAGGAAGCGCGCGGTGCCGGAGGTCGCCAGCACCTTGAAGCCGAGGTCGGCCAGCCGCTTGACGGCGGGCAGGATGCCTTTCTTGTCCTCGTCGCGCACCGACACGAACAGCGTTCCCGAGCGCGGCAGGTCGATGCCGGCGCCGAGCTGGCTCTTGGCGAAGGCCATGGCGTAGTCGCGGTCCAGCCCCATCACCTCGCCGGTCGACTTCATCTCGGGTCCGAGCAGGATGTCGACGCCGGGGAAGCGGGCGAAGGGGAAGACGGCTTCCTTCACCGCGATATGGCCGGGCGTGCGCGGGTCGGGCTTTTCGCCATAATGGGCGAAGGCGCCGTCCAGCGTCTCGCCGGCCATGATGCGGGCGGCGACCTTGGCGATCGGCTTGCCGACGGTTTTCGCCACGAAGGGCACGGTGCGGCTGGCGCGCGGGTTCACTTCCAGCACGTAGATCGTGCCGTCCTTGATGGCATACTGCACGTTCATCAGGCCACCGACCTTGAGCGCGCGGGCCAGTGCTGCCGTCTGCCGCTCCAGCTCGTCCACCATCTCCTTCGACAGCGAATGAACCGGCAGCGAGCAGGCCGAGTCGCCCGAGTGGATGCCGGCCTCCTCAATGTGTTCCATGATGCCGGAGACGAAGACGGCCTTGCCTCCCTGGGCCGCATCGCACAGGCAGTCGACGTCGACCTCGATGGCGCCCGAGAGATACGTGTCGAACAGCAGCGGATTCTTGCCCAGCAGCGTGTTGATCTGGCCGGTCTTGTCGTTGGGGTATTTCTGCTTGATGTCCTCCGGCACCAGGCCGGGCACGGTGTCGAGCAGGTAGGTTTGGAGCTGGCCCTCGTCGTGGATGATCTGCATGGCGCGGCCGCCCAGCACGTAGGAGGGGCGCACCACCAGCGGGAAGCCGAGCTCGGAGGCGACGGTGCGGGCCTGCTCGACCGAATAGGCGATTCCGTTCTTCGGCTGGGTCAGGTCGAGCTTCTGCAGCAGCTTCTGGAAGCGGTCGCGGTCCTCGGCGAGGTCGATGGCGTCCGGCGAGGTGCCGAGGATCGGGATGCCGTTCTTCTCCAGCGCCTCGGCGAGCTTCAGCGGCGTCTGGCCGCCGAACTGGACGATGACGCCGACCAGTTCGCCGCGCGTCTGCTCCATCTTCAGGATCTCGATGACGTCCTCGGCCGTCAGCGGCTCGAAATAGAGCCGGTCGGAGGTGTCGTAGTCGGTCGAGACCGTCTCCGGGTTGCAGTTGATCATGATCGATTCGTAGCCGGCCTCGTTGAGCGCAAAGCAGGCGTGGCAGCAGCAATAGTCGAACTCGATGCCCTGGCCGATGCGGTTCGGGCCGCCGCCGAGGATGACCACCTTCTTCCTGTCCGAAACGCCGGCCTCGTTGGCGGTCTGGCCGGCGAACGGCACCTCGTAGGTGGAATACATGTAGGCGGTGGGCGAGGCGAATTCGGCCGCGCAGGTGTCGATGCGCTTGTAGACGGGGCGCACGTCCAGCGCGTTGCGCAGATGCGCCACTTCCTTGGCCGTCTTGCCGGTCAGCGAGGCGAGGCGAGCGTCGGAGAAGCCCATCGCCTTCAACATGCGCAGGTTCTGGGCGTCCTGAGGCAGGCCGTGCTCGCGGATGCGGGCTTCCGTTGCGATGATGCCGGCGATCTGCTCGAGGAACCACGGGTCGATCTTGCACATGGCATGCACGTCTTCCAGCGAGGTGCCGAGGCGGATCGCCTGCGCCACCATGCGGAGACGATCCGGCGTCGGCGTGCCAAGGGCCGCGCGAATGGCGTTCTTGTCGTCGCCGCCCTCCATCCCCGGAATCTCGATCTCGTCGAGGCCGGTGAGGCCGGTTTCCAGCCCGCGCAGCGCCTTCTGCAAGGATTCCTGGAAGGTGCGGCCGATCGCCATCACTTCGCCGACCGACTTCATCGCGGTGGTCAGCACCGGTTCGGCGCCGGGGAATTTCTCGAAGGCGAAGCGCGGGATCTTGGTCACCACGTAGTCGATGGACGGCTCGAAGGAGGCGGGCGTCGCGCCGCCGGTGATGTCGTTCTCAAGCTCGTCCAGCGTGTAGCCGACGGCGAGTTTCGCGGCGATCTTGGCGATGGGGAAGCCGGTCGCCTTGGAGGCGAGCGCGGAGGAGCGGGACACGCGCGGGTTCATCTCGATCACCACCAGCCGGCCGTCCGCCGGGTTGACGGCGAACTGCACGTTGGAGCCGCCGGTTTCCACCCCGATCTCGCGCAGCACCGCGATCGAGGCGTTGCGCATCATCTGGTATTCCTTGTCGGTCAAGGTCAGCGCCGGCGCCACGGTGATCGAATCGCCGGTGTGCACGCCCATCGGGTCGATGTTCTCGATGGAGCAGACGATGATGCAGTTGTCCGCTTTGTCGCGCACCACCTCCATCTCGTATTCCTTCCAGCCCAGCACCGATTCCTCGATCAGCACTTCGGTGGTCGGCGAGGCGTCGAGGCCGGACTGGACGATGGCGAAGAATTCCTCGCGGTTGAAGGCGATGCCGCCGCCGGTGCCGCCCAGCGTGAACGATGGGCGGATGATCGCCGGCAGGCCGACATGGTCGAGCGCGGTCGCGGCAACGCCCATGGCGTGGCCCATATAGCGCTGCTTGCGGTCGCCTTCGCCGAGGTTCCAGCGGGTTTCGAGCGCGTCGAGTTCGGTGTCGGAAGCGTTCGCCTCCTTCAGCGCGGCGCGCTCGGCCTCGTGCTTCTTGCGGTCCTCGTCCTTCACCGAGGTGGCGTTGGCGAGCATCGATTTCGGCGTTTCGAGGCCGACCTTCTTCATCGCCTCGCGGAACAGCGCGCGGTCCTCGGCCTTGTCGATGGCGTGCGCGTCGGCGCCGATCATCTCGACGCCGTAGCGCTCCAGCACGCCCATGCGGCGCAGCGAAAGGGCGGTGTTGAGCGCCGTCTGGCCGCCCATGGTCGGCAGCAGCGCGTCCGGCCGCTCCTTGGCGATGATTTTCGCCACCACTTCCGGCGTGATCGGCTCGATGTAGGTGGCGTCGGCCAGTTCCGGGTCGGTCATGATGGTGGCCGGGTTGGAATTGACCAGGATGACGCGGAAGCCCTCCTGTCGCAGCGCCTTGCAGGCCTGCGTGCCGGAGTAGTCGAACTCGCAGGCCTGGCCGATGACGATGGGGCCGGCCCCGATGATCAGGATCGACTTGATATCGGTGCGTTTTGGCATGTGTGGCGGTCCGTTCGGCAGGCTGCGCAAAAGCACGACAGGGGTTCGGCCCGGCCGCTGCGCAAGGGGATTCTGATCTGTGGCTAGGCGGGTCTTATAGGGGAGGAGGAGGGGCTATGTAACCCCGAAAATGCACGATTTCCCGCTGGAAATTCACCCCCGGCCCGGGAACTCCGCTTACTTTCCGAAAGACAGCGCGTCGGTGATCTCGAAGCGCTCGGATTGGCCGATGCGGATCATGTTCAGCGTACCCTCGCGCGTGAAGCGGAAGGCGTCGGCCGAATCCGAGCCGGCGGGCTTGCGGTCGCGGAAATTGATGATGCGCGTGCCGCCGTCCGGCCATGTCACGGTGACGTCGGCAGCACCTTCGCCCTTGTGCGTCACGGAGATCGTGCAACGGGTCATCGGCTGGCCGACATAGCGGGCGCAGGGGATGTCGCCACCGGTAGGCGCGGGCGAGCCCGTTGCCAACGAGGCCGGCTCCTCCGTCCGCGCCACCATGGTCGCGGCGTCGGTCGCCTCGCCAGGCCGCGGCGTGGGCACGGGAACGTCGGCGGTCGTGGCTTCGTCGCTGCCGGCGTCTGAATCCGCTTCGACGCCTTCGATCCCGTCGTCCAGCAAGGAGGTATCGTCGTCTTCCGCAGCCGGTGCGGTTCCGTAGGCGTCCTGCATGGCCTTGCGGATCGCCGCCGACTTTTCCTCGGCATCGTCGGCGGGAGCCGGTTGCGCCTCGCCGAAGCGAGCCGCGAGGTTGGGCGGCACGGCAAGTTGTCCTTCCTGCGGGTTTTCGGTCGTACCCGTGGCCATCGCGGGTGCAGCGTCGTCCACCGGCCCGGCGTCGAGCAGGTAGCGTGCCGGCGCCCACCCGCGCATCTGCGGATTGGCGATGTCCTGCACCTCGCACCAGTCGTAACCCTTGAAGGTGTCGCAGCCGAATTTCTTCAGGGCCGTGCCGTTCGGCACGCGAGCCGCGACCCGGCCAGTGGGGGAGGCGCTGGCACGCAGGTTAAGCATATCGCCTTCGGCAAGCCCTTGCACGACGGCCATCGAAGCCTGCGGCTCTGCCGCCGCCGGTGCCTGGCCGGCGAGAATCAGGATCGCCAGCGCAGGAAATGCGCGTCGAAGCATCCGCCGGCCCCTTCAGCGGCAGGCGGGGCGCGACCGGGCCCCGACCGAAGGGATTGGTATCGGTTTCGATATCGTCAACGTGTCCGCTCGTCTGTTCTGCCCTGGGAGCCGGCGCGCAGATTGCACGAGCAGTGTGGCGATTGAAAGTCTCGTCATGCGGAGCCCGTGCCGCTTCCGCTCCCGGCCGTGGCATCGGCAGCACAGATGACGGAACGTCAGCTCAACGTCCGGCGCCGCTCGATTTCGGCCTCGCTCGGGTTTTCGTGCCCGAAGGAACCGGTGGCCACCGCACCGGCGGGCTCATAGCGCGCCGCGATCACGCCGGTCGGGAATGACCTGGTGCCGACAACACGGAAGGTTCGGGGCGGGGTGCTGCCGTCGAACAGGCGCTTGCCTTTGCCCAGCACCAGCGGGAAGATCATCAGCCGCAATTCGTCGATCAGCTCGGCGGCGAGCAACTGATGGATCAGGTCGCTGGAGCCCTGGATCAGCAGGCGCGGCCCGTCCTGCGCTTTCAGCGCGCGCAGGGCCGCGACGATATCGGCGCCGAGCGCCTCGCTGTTTTGCCAGGCCAGGCTTTCGGGACGGTGGGTGGCGACGTATTTCCTCGCCGGATTGAAGGCTTTCGCTATCGAATCGTCCTTGTCCGCGTAAGGCCAGTAGGCGGCGAAGATATCGTAGGTGCGGCGGCCGAGCAGCAGGTCGAAGGGTTCGGCGAAGATCTCGCCCACGGCCTCGCCCGAGGCCTCGTCCCAGAAGGGAAACGTCCAGCCGCCGAAGGCGAAGCCGCCGGTCGGGTCTTCCTCCGGCCCGCCCGGGGCCTGCATGACGCCGTCGAGGCTGACGAAGGTGGCGGCAACGATCTTTCTCATAAAACTCTCCCTTGATCCTGCGCTTGCCTGAGGTTCAGGCGCGCTCGATGTCCCAAGGACGGACGGCCGGCGGCGATGCCGACATCGATGAGAAGGAAAATGACGTGTGCGGCGGCTTATGTCGTTTGCGCTTCGGATTCGTCTGCGGTCGACGCGCCGGCTATGACCGACGCCAGAAGATCGGGGAAGCGCTGGTCGAGATCGGCGCGGCGCAGCGTGGTGAATCGGCTGGTGCCGCTGACTTCCGTGCGGGTGACGCCGGCCTCGCGCAGCTTGGCCAGGTGGTAGCTGAGATTGGTCTTGGACGTGAAGATCAGGAAATGGCTGCAGCTCACCGGCCCGTCGCCCTTGCGTGCCAGCTCCGCCACGATCGCCAGCCGCGTGGGATCGCCGAGGGCGGCCAGCACGTTGGAAAGGCTGATCTGGTCGACGGCGGGGTGCTGCGGGTTCATGGCCTGGTCTTGCTTTCCTTTCGCGTCCGGTCCCGTTCCTGCCGAGCGGCGGGGCGGGATGCAATGCCGTGGCCCGGCGATACCGGCAAGTTGCGGCGTCCGGACATGGCCTCATGACATGAGGCTGGCAGGAGCGTTGTGGCATAGAATTGACAGAAGGCCAACAGAAGTACAATTGTTCAATGAATTTTGAACAAAGGCATTTCCCATGGACAAGCGCCTGTTGTGGCTGTCGGTCGGCTCGTTCGCCATGAGCACGGTCGGTTTCGTCTTTTCCGCGCTGCTGCCGTCGATCGCGGCCGACACGCATATCTCCATCCCCAGCGCCGGCTATCTCATCACCGCCTTCTCGCTGGCCTATGCGGTCGGCGCGCCGACGCTTTCCGCCTTCGCCGGCGCGATGGACCGCCGTCTGGTGCTGACGGCGGCGATGCTGCTGTTCGTCGCCGGCAATGCGTTTGCGGCAACCAGCACGTCGTTCGCCATGCTACTGGCGGCGCAGCTGGTGATGGGGGCGGCGGCCGGCCTTTTCGCCGCAACCGCGCAGGCGACCGCCGTGGCGCTGGCCGGACCGGAGCACCGGGCGCTGGCGATCTCGGTGGTCGTCGGCGGCACGACGTTCGCCGTCGCGCTCGGCGCCCCGCTCGGTTCGCTGATCGCGACCTTCTGGGGCTGGCGCGGCACCTTCCTCTCCGTCGCCAGCCTTGGCTTCCTGACGGCGCTGGTGCTGTGGTGGCGGCTGCCGCGCGGCATGCGCGGCGCCCGGCTGACATTGAGCGAGCGTTTTCTTGCGATCACGCGCCCCGGTGTGCCGGCCGCGCTTTTCGTGACATTGCTCTACCTTACCGGGGCCTTCGTGGTGATCTCCTATCTGGCTCCGCTCGCCATGGAAGGAGCCGGCCTGTCGAAGATGGCGCTGCCGGGCATGCTGCTTTCCTTCGGCATCGGCGCGGTGATCGGCAATCTGTCCAGCGGCTTCCTGGCCGACCGCATCGGCGCCGGCCGGGTGGTGGTGCTGTCGCTGCTCCTGTCGATCACCATGTGCCTGCTGATCGCCCTCGATCTGAAGCTTTTGCCGCACGACCTGTCCGGTCCGCTGCTGATCGGCCTGATGCTGCCCTGGGGCATCATCGGCTGGGCGTTTCCGCCGGCGCAGGCGAGCCGGGTGGTGAGTTACGCGCCCGACGTCGCGCACCTGACGCTGTCGCTCAACGCCTCGGCGATCTATTTCGGCGTCGCGCTGGGAACGGTGGTGGGCGGCCGCGTGCTGGAATACGCCACGCCGTCCGATCTCGGCCTGGTGGCGGGCGCGCTGCCGCTGGCGGCACTCGGCGTCATGCTGGCCGGCAGGCTGTCGCGGCACAGGCTGGCCGCGCAACCGGCCGAGTGACGGCCGCCTACAGGCCGTAGAAGGTGTCGTAGAGCAGCTTGACGTTGAGCGCGACGATGACCGTGGCGACGATCCAGGCAAGCACGCTCACCCAGCGCGCGATCGCCAGCGAACCCATCTTCTTCCTGTCGGAGACGAAGTGGACGAGCGGGATGACGGCGAAGGGAAGCTGCATCGACAGGATGACCTGCGACAGCACCAGAAGCTCGGCCGTGCCCTTCTCGCCATAAAGCCAGGTGACGACGACTACCGGCACGATGGCGATGCCGCGGGTGATCAGCCGGCGCGCCCATTGCGGAATGCGCAGGTGGAGGAAGCCTTCCATGACGATCTGGCCGGCGAGGGTGGCCGTCACCGTCGAGTTCATGCCGGAGGCGAGCAGCGCCACCGCGAACAGGACCGAGGCGACGGACAGGCCGAGCAGCGGCGACAGGAGTTCGTAGGCCTGGCCGATCTCGGCCACGTCCTCATGGCCGGTGCCGTGGAAGGCGACGGCGGCGACGATGAGGATCGAGGCGTTGACGAACAGCGCCAGCATCAGCGCGATGGTGGAATCGGCGGTCGCCCACTTGATGGCGTCGCGCCGGCCTTCCTCGGTGCGCTCATAGGCGCGGGTCTGCACGATGGAGGAGTGCAGGTAGAGATTGTGCGGCATAACGGTGGCGCCGATGATGCCCATGGCGATGTAGAGCATCGCCGGATTGGCGACGATCTCGGGCGAGGGGACGAACATGCCGCCGAGAATGCCGCTGACCGAAGGCTGGGCGGCGATGATCTGCGCGGCGAAGCAGCCGAAGATGACGATCAGCAGCGCGACGACGAAGGCCTCCAGGAAACGGAAGCCCTTGTTCATCAGGTAGAGCAGCAGGAAGGCGTCGAGCGCCGTGATGATAGCGCCGGCGACCAGCGGGATGCCGAACAGAAGGTTGAGCGCGATGGCCGTGCCGATGACCTCGGCGAGGTCGCAGGCGATGATGGCCAATTCGCAGGCGACCCATAGCGCGAAGTTGACCGGACGCGGATAGTAGGCGCGGCAGGCCTGCGCGAGGTCGCGGCCGGTGGCGATGCCGAGCCGCGCCGACAGCGCCTGCAAAAGGATCGCCATCAGGTTCGACAGCATGATGACGAACAGGAGCGTGTAGCCGAACTGCGCGCCGCCGGCGAGGTCGGTGGCCCAGTTGCCGGGGTCCATGTAGCCGACCGAGACCATGTAGCCTGGCCCGGCGAAGGCGAACAGCCGGCGCAGCCATGTCGCGCCCTTCGGCACCGCCACGGAAGCGTTCACTTCGGGCAGGCTGGGGCGGTTCTCGCCGGTGTCGCGGAAGAAGCGCCATTGCTCCTGCGAAGACAGGGTGGCTTCGGCTTCGGACGGCGGAGGGGTCATGGTCACGTCTCGTGGCTGGTCGACGCCAATTTATGCAAAGGCTCATCATTATGCAATAGGCTATATTTCATTGTCTGTGCTTCTTTGATGGGAAGGCCGAAAGTCGGAAAACGATTCAAGCGCCGGCTGGAAACTGTTGATGTGGAAGGTTTTGCCGGACCTTGTGGCAGGATTTGACCGAAGCGGGCGATGGCGTTCGACGGTGCGAGGATAAACTTTCCCGAAGAATCAAAGCCCGTGCTATGAAAGTGAAAGGCATCGCTGGACCAGGGAGAAACGCGTGGCGGCCAGATCGAGACTTGTCCGGCGCGACGAGCCGCTGCCCGATGCCGAGGTGCATTCCGAGGGCTTTCGGCAGACGCGCGAGGCGCGGCGTTCGGCGCTGGTCGAGGACTATGTCGAGCTGATCGCCGACCTGATCGAGGACGGTAACGAGGCGCGCCAGGTCGACATCGCCGCGCGGCTAGGCGTGGCGCAGCCGACGGTGGCCAAGATGCTGGCGCGGCTCGCCGCCGACGGGCTGGTTTCGCGAAAACCCTATCGCGGCGTGTTCCTCACCGAGGCCGGCCGCAAGGTGGCCGAGGAGAGCCGCATCCGCCACCAGACGGTCGAGGCCTTCCTGCGCTCGCTCGGCGTCTCGGCCGAGACGGCGCGCATCGATGCCGAGGGCATCGAGCACCATGTCAGCGCCGAGACGCTGGAGGCCTTCCGCCGCGCCATGACGAAGGACGGCTGATTCACGCCATGGGAACGCGGGGCCGGAACGCAGGGCCCGCTGGCGCGTTGATGGCCGCCGCGACGATTGTCCTCGCGGCGTCTTCGATGGAGGAAAGCATGGGCGTCGAACAGGCACCGAGCGCAAAGGGCAAGAAGGCGGCCGCCGGATTGAAGGCGGCGGCGGCGAAGGACGAGAAGAAGACCGAGCGCGCCATGGGCAAGGACCTGGCCAAGGGCGCCAAGCGCTTCGATGAGCGCTCCAGAAGCTCGGACGGCAAGAGCGCCGGAGCAAAGCAGAGGGATTGATCCGCCGGACCTCGCCGGGGTCGCTTGCGGACGCCATCTCCCTGCATGCTGATCTTGCCAGGACGGCGCCTGGCGGCTGGCATTGACGTCCGGGACGAAAAATCCCTGTGACTTGGCGCAACCCTTGCGATAATTGTTGCGTGAAGGGCACGACCTACCACGAGGAATTGCAATGCTTTGGAGAGGCCGGCGGCAGAGCGATAATGTCGAGGACGACCGCAGCAGTACGGGCGGTGGGTTCGGCGGCGGCGGACTGGGAGGGCCGGGCGGTCAGTTCCGCATTCCCATCGGCGGCCGCGCCGGCGGCGGCGGGCTATCCACCATCGTCATTCTCGTGGTGCTCTATTTCGGGCTGAAATTCCTCGGCATCGATCCCATGCAGGTGCTGGGCGGCGGTGGCGGGCTGCTGGACGGTACCGACAGCAGCGGCCAGATCACCGACAACAGCGGGCAGGGCGGCAGCGCGCCTGCCAACGACGAGATGAAGCAGTTCGTCTCGACGGTGCTGGCCGAGACGGAAGACGTCTGGAACGGCATCTTCCAGGCCAACGGCATGAAGTACGAGGAGCCGACGCTCCTGCTGTTCTCGGGGCAGGTGCGGTCGGCCTGCGGCTTCACCACGTCGGCCGCCGGGCCGTTCTATTGCCCGGGCGACCACAAGGTCTATCTCGACACCGATTTCTTCCAGCAGCTGTCGCAGCAGTTCGGCGCGTCCGGCGACTTCGCCGAGGCCTACGTCATCGCGCACGAGGTCGGCCACCATGTGCAGAACCTCACCGGCATCCTGCCGAAGTTCAACCAGATGCGGCAGTCGATGAGCGAGGCGGACGCCAACCACATGTCGATGCAGGTCGAGTTGCAGGCCGACTGCTTCGCCGGCGTGTGGGGCCACTTCACCGCGCAGAAGGGCATTCTGGAAAAGGGCGACCTCGAAGAGGCGCTCAACGCCGCCCAGCAGATCGGCGACGACACGCTGCAGAAGAAGATGCAGGGCTACGTCGTGCCCGAGAGCTTCAACCACGGCACCTCGGAGCAGCGTGTGCGCTGGTTCAAGCGCGGCTTCACGTCCGGCAAGCTTTCGGATTGCGATACCTTCAACAACCCGATCTGAGGGTTGTCGCTGGGATGTTGCTTTCCTCTCTCCGTAAGGACGCGGAGAGGGGCATCCAGGCTGCGGCTTTCCGCGATGTCGGCTTGTGTCAGGAGGAAAGCCGGCGTTGCGATGGGTGATTGTTGCGGCAGGGCGGCTCGCCTATAAACAGCGCCCCGCCGGCACCGTTTGATGCCACGCGGCCAAGCAAACGGAAATCGGCCATGATCGACGAAAAGACCGCCAAACGGGGCCTTGCGCTCGTCTTCACCACGCTGCTGCTCGACGTCATCGGCTTCGGCATCATCATGCCGGTGCTGCCGGCCTATCTGCAGCAGCTGACCGGTGTCGGCGTCAGCGAGGCGGCGATCGAGGGCGGCTGGCTGTTCTTCGTCTATGCCGCCATGCAGTTCTTCTTCGCGCCGGTGATCGGCGGCCTGTCCGACCGCTTCGGCCGCCGGCCGGTGCTGCTCGCCTCGGTGCTGACCTTCTCCATCGACAACCTGATCTGCGCGGTGGCGTGGTCCTATCCGATGCTGTTCATCGGCCGGGTGCTGGCCGGCATTTCCGGCGCCAGCTATTCCACCACCTCGGCCTTCATCGCCGACATCTCGAACGACGACAATCGGGCGAAGAATTTCGGCCTGCTCGGCATCGCCTTCGGCGTCGGCTTCGTCATCGGCCCGGTGCTGGGCGGCCTGCTCGGCACCTTCGGGCCGCGCGTGCCGTTCTATTTCGCCGCCGCACTCGCCTTCGTGAACTTCCTGATCGCGCTGGTGCTTTTGCCGGAAACGCTGGACCAAAAGCATCGCCGCCGTTTCGAGTGGAAGCGGGCGAATCCGATCGGCACGCTGCTCCAGATGCGCAACTATCAGGGCATCGGCTGGATCGGGCTGGCCTTCTTCCTGATGACGCTCGGCCACATGATGTATCCGGCGGTCTGGTCGTTCGTCTCGACCTACCGCTACGGCTGGAGCGAAACGCAGATCGGCCTTTCGCTCGGCGCCTTCGGCCTGTGCGGCGCCATCGTCATGGCGACCGTGCTGCCGCGCGTCATCCCGAAGCTCGGCGAATGGCGCACGGCGGCCATTGGGCTCGCCTTCACCGCCGTCAGCGCCTTCGGTTACGCCTTCGCCTGGCAGGGCTGGATGATCTATGCGGTGATCGTCGCAGGCTGCCTGGAGGCGCTGGCCGATCCGCCGCTGCGCAGTCTCGCCGCCGCCAAGGTGCCGCCTTCGGCGCAGGGCGAGCTGCAGGGCGCGATGACCTCGATCTTCTCGATCACCTCGATCATCACGCCGCTGCTCTACACGGCGATCTTCTCGTGGTTCACCGGGCCGGACGCGCCGGTCGTGTTCGCCGGCGCGCCCTATCTGCTCGGCGGCGTCTTCCTGGCGCTCGCGCTGCTCGTCTTCGTCACCAAGGTGGCGAAGCCGACGCCGAAGGAGGTCGAACGTATGCATGCGCCGGAAGCCGCGGGCGCGGGCGGGCACTGAGGTTCTGACCGCGAATGCGCCAGCTGCGGTCTCCACATTGCCGCCACGGATTGGTCACGAAATAACCCGGTGGCCGGCAGGCTGAGGACTCATTGTCCCTGTCAGTTGCCCTCCTGCGGGGCCAACTGGAAGGGAAACCCATGCGCAAAGTTTTCATGCTGGCGGCGAGCCTTGCCTTTATCGGCGCGAGCGCCGCGAATGCACAGACGTCGCCGACGCCATCGCAGCCGCCGGCCCAGCCACCGGCCGCCGAACCGGACGCCACCCCGAAGATCCAGCGTTTCAACGTGGTCGACGTCAGCGAACTGCCGCAGGAGACGCAAAAGCAGGTCGAGCAGGTCGTGGCGCAGGGCAACGATGCCACGCTGAAGGAATTGCACTCGACGATCGACGCCACGCCCGAGGCGAAGGCTGCGCTGGACGCCAAGGGCGCGACGTCCGAGCAGGTCGTGGCGACCGCCATGAGCAAGGACGGCACGCTGACGCTTATAACGAAGAAGAAGAGCTAGGCCCAACGGACTCTGACCCGGGGGTCAGACTATCGAATAGGGCGCATTGCCCCCTCTCCGTCGCGCTTCGCGCGCCCCCTCTCCCCCACTTCGTGAGGGAGAGGATAGGTGCCAGGCGTTACAGCCAGCTTATCCTCTCCACCCGAAACGGGGGGAGAGGTGGCTCGGCGAAGCCGAGACGGAGAGGGGAAATGCGCCGTATGTGATTGCCCTGTCATCCGGCCGGGCCGTATTTCAGCGCTCGGCCAGCGCCGGCTCGCCCTTCTTCTCGCGGATGAGGTTGGCGAAGCGGCGGAACAGGTAGTGCGAATCCTGCGGGCCGGGCGAGGCCTCGGGATGGTGCTGGACGGAAAAGACCGGCCTGCCGGTCAGCGTGATGCCGCAGTTCGAGCCGTCGAACAGCGAAACGTGAGTCTCCTCAACGCCCTGCGGCAGCGACTTTCCGTCGACCGCGAAGCCGTGGTTCATCGACACGATCTCGACCTTGCCGGTGGTGTGGTCCTTCACCGGGTGGTTGGCGCCGTGGTGGCCCTGGTGCATCTTCTGCGTCCTGCCGCCGACGGCCAGCGCCAGCATCTGGTGCCCGAGGCAGATGCCGAAGATCGGGATATCGGTCTTCAGCAGGTCCTTGATAACGGGAACGGCGTATTCGCCGGTAGCGGCGGGATCGCCGGGGCCGTTTGACAGGAAGATGCCGTCCGGCTTCATGGCGAGGATCTCGTCGGCGCTCGTCCTGGCCGGCACGACGGTGACCTTGGCGCCGAGCCCGGCCAGCAGGCGCAGGATGTTGCGCTTGACGCCGTAGTCGACGGCGACGACGTGGATGGAGGGTTTCTCCTGCTCGCCGTAGCCTTCGTTCCACACCCAGGGCGTCTCCTTCCACACCGAAGACTGGCCTGAGGTGACGTCCTTGGCGAGATCGAGGCCGACCAGGCCCGACCAGGCGGCGGCCTGCCTCTTCAGGTCGGCGATGTCGAACTTGCCGTCGGGCGCATGGGCGATGACGGCGTTGGCGAGGCCCTTTTCGCGGATCAGCGCGGTCAGCGCGCGGGTGTCGATGCCGGCGAGCCCGACGATGCCACGCCGCTTCAGCCAGCGGTCGAGATGGTCCTTGGCGCGGTAGTTCGACGGGTCGGTGACATCGGCCTTGAAGACGGCGCCGACCGCACCGGCGCGCGCCGCCGGGTTGAGATCCTCGATGTCTTCCTCGTTGGTGCCGATGTTGCCGATGTGCGGAAAGGTGAAGGTGACGATCTGGCCGGCGTAGGACGGATCGGTGAGGATTTCCTCATAGCCGGTCATGGCCGTGTTGAAGCAGACTTCCGCCACCGCCGAGCCGGTCGCGCCCAGGCCTCGCCCCTCGATCACCGTGCCGTCGGCCAGCACCAGCAGCGCTGTGGGGATTTCGGTTGTCCAGGGGGCAGTGGCCATGGCGGCTCTCCTTCGGGGCGCGGCCGCGCTTCGGCGCAGCACAAGACGCAGAGCGCCGGCGCCCCGCGTCGTTCATGTAACCGGTGTGGTTGCAAGGCCTGCACATAGGGGAAGGCGGGCGCAGGGTCAATCGTTGTGGACCCTGCGCCCGCCAGTATTCCCGGCGTCGTCGCTACTGGTTGATCTCGGGCTCGACGACCTTGGCCAGGTTGCGCAGCGATTCCTGCCAGCCGAGATAGCAGGACTCGACGGGGATGAGGTCCGGTATGCCGGCCTGCTCGATATTGAGTTCGGTGCCGCACGAGACTTTCTTCAGCGTCACCGTCACGATCATCTCGCCGGGCAGGTTCGCGTCGTCGAACTTGTCGGTGTAGCGCAGGCGCTCGCCGGGCACGAGTTCAAGGTATTCGCCGCCGAAGGAATGGCTTTCGCTGGTGGTGAAGTTGCGGAAGGACATCCTGTGCGTTCCGCCGACTTTCGCCTCCAGATGATGGACGGTGCACAGGAAGCCGTTCGGCGGAAGCCATTTCGCCACCGCATCGGCCTCGACGAAGGCGCGGTAGAGTTTCTCCGGGCTGGTGGTGAGCACGCGGTGCAGACGCACGGTTCCTGGCATGTCGTTTCTCCCTTTGGTTGACTGGTTGGACCTTCCAAGGACGGGCGACGCTTCGCCGATCCGACAACCGCACTTGAGATTATAGCCGAAATGCCATTTATCAGTGCGTCCTTCGAGGCTCGCTCCGCTCGCACCTCAGGATGAGGACCGTTTGGCGCCGACCTTCGTAGATTGCGTTGGCATCCTGCCACCCTCATCCTGAGGCGCGAGCGGAGCGAGCCTCGAAGGACGCACGACATTCAAAAGGACATCGGCCATGCGCGAGAAGGTGACGGAAGAGGTCAAGGCCGCCATGAAGGGCGGCTACAAGGCGCGGCTCTCCACGCTGCGCCTCATCCAGGCGGCGATCAAGGACCGCGACATAGCCAATCGCGGCACAGGCAAGGAAGCGGCCAGCGACGACGAGATCCTGCAACTGCTCGCCAAGATGGTGAAGCAGTGCGAGGAATCGGCCAAAGCGTTCGATGACGGCGGCCGGCCCGAACTCGCCGCCAAGGAGCGCGAGGAGATCGCGGTGATCCGCGACTTCATGCCGAAGCAGATGGACGAGGCCGAGACGGAAGCAGCGATCCGCGCCGCGATCGCCGAGACGGGTGCGGCCAGCGTCAAGGACATAGGCAAGGTGATCGCCCGCCTGCGCGAGCAGTTCGCCGGCCGCATGGATTTCGGCAAGGCGAGCGGTATGGTGAAAAGCCTGCTTTCCTGACACGGTGACGCCATCCTCGGGGCGAGGCCGAGGCTGATGGACAGGATTGCCGTCAGGCGTCCTTCGGCTTCTTCGGCGCGCGCTTCGCCGTGTTCAGCGCCACGGCGGCGCGGACGAGCGCTTTCAGCGCATCCTCGTCGATCGCCTCGCCTTCGCGGATATCGACGGCGCGCCGGACATTGCCTTCGAGGCTGGACGTGAAAAGGCCGGCCGGGGCTTCCAGCGAGGCACCCCTGGCGAAGGTCAGCTTGACGGCCGCCTTGTAGGTCTCGCCGGTGCAGATGATGCCGTCATGCTCCCATACGGGCACACCGCGCCATTTCCATGTTTCGACGACGTCGGGGGCGGCCTGATGGATGAGGCGGCGCACCTTAGCGAGGGTTTCACCGCGCCAGTCGCCGAGTTCCCTGATCCGGGCGTCGATCTGCTCGGAGGCGGAGAGGTCTGCGGAATTTCCTGTTGCGGTGGTCATCGTGGGTTCTGCCTTGCTTGCGTGCCGTCCGTGAGGCGTTCACATCTTCTCGCCGGGCAGGCGGCTCGCCTGCTCGACCCATGAAACGAAAAGGGCCTCGTCGAGCGTGTCGTCCTCGTGAATGTCGAGATAGCGCACGTCCTTCTGCTTCGATTGGCCAGGCGGGAGCGGGCTCAGCGCCGCGCCGCGGAAGAAGGCCACTTTGACGTATTTCGCGAAGCAGTGGAAACTGAGGAACCAGCCCTCGTCGCCGGCGGCGGCGTAAAAGGGCGAGTTCCATTTGACAGCCTTGCGCACGGCCGGCACGGCGCGGACGACAGCCGCATCGAGCCGGCGGCCGAGATCGCTTTTCCAGCCCGGCATGGCTTCGATGTAGGCCTGCACCGGCGCGTCGCCGTAGCCCTTGGCGATCTGCGGATTGCCGCCCGAAAGCAGGACCGGCTCCCCGGAGGGGCCGGTCTGCGGTTTCGCTGTTTTTGCAGTCACGCGCTCATCCCGTCTGCGTTGCATGGCGCCCCGCCACGTAGGGTAGCACAAACATATAGAGCCCGCTGAACAGCAGCAGGAAAAGTGGCGGCAGCGGCGAGTAGACCACCCAGGCGGGCGGTTCGCCCAGCGCCATGGTGATGAAGTTGGCGGCGACGGTGGCCGTGAAGATGATCGAAAGCCAGCGGTGAACCTGCCGGATACCCTTGTTCCAGTTCATGTCGTCTCCCTGAGGTCTTATCGATGAAGCGGGTGGGGATGCCTGAGCGACGAACGTTCCATCGGAATGGCTCGCGGCTCTATCTCTTGCCTGAGCATCGGGTTTTTCCAAAAACCGCTTCGCACTTTCTGGCCCGATGCTCAGGGCATCAGTCCATTTTAGCCAGCACCTGTTCCAGCTTTTCCAGATAAAGCGGCCAGCCGGCCTTGGCGCCGCCGTAGAAGCGGGGCTGGTCGCGCCGGAAGCCGCTCTGTTCCATGCGCAGGCGTGTTCCGTCGTTGGTCGGCGCGAGCGTCCAGGTGACGACGCTCTTCAGTTCGCCGGCATCCCACGTGTAGGCAAGCCGCCTGTTCGGCTCGACGGCGCGCACCTCGCAATCGACGGCGCCCCAGTCGGCGCTTAAGTTGAAACGGTGGCCGACGGCGGGCTTGAACTCGTTCTTCATCAGCCATTCCGCGATGAGATGCGGCTGAGTCAGTGCCCGCCAGATCTTTTCCGGCGAGAAGGGGACGTCACGTTCGACGACGACGGAGCGTGTCTCGGTTTCGGCAGCGGTCATTGGTCCATCCTTTTGAGCAGGTCTTCGAGGTCGTCGAACCGGCCTTGCCAAAACCCGGTCATCTGTTTCGTCCAGTCGGCCAGCGGCGCCAGCGCGTCGCGTTGCGCGCTATAGTGCGTCTGGCGCCCCTCGTGGCGGTCGCTTACCAGGCCGGCTTGCCTCAGCACGCCAAGGTGCTTCGACACGGCCGGCTGCGAGACGCCCGCCCACGCCGTCAGGGCACCGACGGTCTGTTCTCCTTCGCGGCAAAGGCGCTCGAAAATGCCCCGCCGCGTCGGGTCGGCCAGAGTCTTGAACAGCAGGTCCTCGGTGTTAGACATCGTAATCGATAGCCAGTTGGTTATGAGAAATCTATAACCAGCCGGATATGGATTAGTCAATAAGGATTGTGATGCGTTCAGCCGATTTCGGCGGCCTCGGTCACGTAGGGCGCGAAATAGAAGTCGCGGATGCGCACGATCTGGCCGCCGCGCCAGTCGAGCAGGATGAAATTGGTCGGTGTCGGCGAGTTGTTCTCATGCGACAGCACCGCAGGCCGGCCATCGACGCGGCCGACGGCGAGCCGCCAACCGTCCCGGCCGCCGTATTTGGTGAAATACTTGCCCACGAACGGCTTGCCGACGAGGGACTGGCGGGCGACGAGGTCGAGGCGCGCATCCTCGGCCAGCATGTCGCGCACGGTGTCGAAATCGCGCGCGTTGAAAAGTTCGACATAGCGCTCGAGACGCGCCTGTTCCTCCCGGTTCAGCACCGTTTCTTCGTCTTCGGCCGCATCCTGAAGCGTTGCCAGCCGCGCCCGGCCCCGGTGCAGGGATGCCTTGATGGCGGGGATCGTCGTGCCCATGATGTCGCCGATCTCGCGCAGCGAATAGCCGACGACATCCATCAGGATGACGCTGCTGCGCTCGGCCGGCGACAGTTTCATGAACGGGCGCAGGCCGATCGCGGCGTTCTCGCGGCGGGCGACCTCGTCGGTTGGATCGGCGATGTCGATGTCCTGTTCGGTGGTGCTCAAAGCCTCCAGACGGACACGCTTGCGCAGGAAATCGAGCGCGGTGTTGTGGGCGATGCGAAACAGCCATGCCTCCAGGCTGTCGACCGTTGTGCCGCGCTCATAAGCCAGCGTCGCCTTGAGCAGCGTCTCCTGGACGATGTCTTCGCCGTCGATCGAGGAGCCTGCCATGCGCGCGCAGTATCGGTGCAGCTTCGGCCGCAGGACGCGGGCGGCGTCCTCGAATTCCTCCCGGTTCCGGTCGATCGGCTGTTCGTTCATGTGCGCGTCCTCGCTGCTGGCATAGCAAGGACGTGTGGCGAAGCCAAAAGGATACGCGAGCACAAAAATATTCTTGTCGCCGAATCCTTTGCGGCGCCCCGTTCGTCTTGCCCATGACCCCAACAAAGGAGTTCGGTCATGCAACTCTATACGCTTCCCGGTTCGCCCAATTCGCGCAAGGCAGTCGCCGTCATCCGCCATCTCGGCCTGACGGTGGATATTCGCGCGCTCGACTTCGCGCGCGGGGAGACGAGAACCCCGGCGTTCCTGGCGCTCAACCGGAACGGCATGGTGCCGGTGCTGGTCGACGGAGACTTCGTCCTGTGGGAATCGAACGCCATCTGCGGCTACCTCGCCGACAAGGCGGGCGACGCCTCGCTTTATCCGCGCGAATTGAAAATCCGTGCCGACGTCAATCGCTGGCTCTATTGGGAGCAGGCGCATTTCAACCGCGCCTTCGGCACGCTGATCTTCGAAAGCATCATCAAGCCGAAATTCGGCATGGGCCAACCGAGCCAGGGGCTGGTGGATTTCTGCCTGGAGGAGACGGGGGTGCGCGCGCGGGTCCTCGATGCGCATCTCGCCGGACGCGACACGCTGGTGGGCGACGCCGTCACCATCGCCGACTACGCGATGGTCTGCCTGGAGGCCTATCGCGGTGCGACTGCGTTCGGCTGGACGCCTTTCGCCAACATCAACCGCTATTTCGACAGCATCCGCCAGACCGAAGCCTGGGTGAAGGCCGCTCCGCCGGAGACAACGGTTGCCGTGCCGGACCTGATTCCGGCGTAAGCCCACGGCAGTTGGGCGGCCGCGCGTTGCCGCCGTATCAAAATCCTATCCGGCGGCCGCGGACGCGGGCGGCGTCATCGTGCTGCGCCGCTCGGCGGCATAGGATAGGCAGGCGGTCACCACCGCGACCGCCATCGCCGCGACGCCGACCAGCGGCAGGCTGCGGTACGACAGGCCGGCGTTGAGCATCGTCGCGCCGACGAAAGCGGCCAGAGCGATGCCGACGTTGAAGCCTGACGGGATGAGCGAGGAGGCGAGGTTGGGCGCATCGGCGGTCCAGCGCAGGATGCGGGTCTGCACGGCGGTGCCGATGGCGAAGTTGACGCCGCCCCAGACGACGATGACGACGACCATCGGCAGCGGATAGGGACTTACGGCATACATGGCGGCAAGGACGATGCCTTGCAGGGCGAGCATGGCGACAAGGGCCGCCATCAACCGCGGGCCGGCGAGCTTGCCGCCGATGAAGACGCCGAGCGTGGCGCCGATGCCGCTGGCGAGCAGCACCCACGGCACGGCTTGCGAGGTCAGGCCGGTGACTTCTTCCAGCAGGGGGGTGATGTAGGTGTAGGGTACGAACTGTCCCATCATCAGCATCAGCATGACGATCAGCGAGGTCCAGACCTGCTGGCGGCCGAGCACGCCGATCTCGCGCCGTAGGCCGGCATGAGGTGCGGTGACCACGCGCGAGGATGGAATCAGCAAGGCGATCGCGGCGGCGGCAAGCACGCCGAGGGCCGTCATCGTCCAGAATGTCGCGCGCCAGCCCCAGGCGTTGCCGATCGCCGTGCCGGCCGGCACGCCGACGATGCCGGATACGGTCAGGCCGGCCAGCACCAGCGCGACTGCCATGCCGCGCCGCGCCTCGCTGACCAGGCTGGTCGCCACCACCATGGCGACGCCGAAATAGGTGCCGTGCGCCACGGCCACCGCGACGCGCAGCGCCAGCATCGAGAAAAAGTCGGGCGCCAGCGCACAGGCAACCTGACCAAGCGTGAAGACCAGAGTGAGCCAAAGCAGCAGCGTCTTGCGTGCGACCTTCGGCGTGGCGAGCGTCAGGAGCGGGCCGCCGACGGCGATGCCGAGAGCATAGCCGGAGACGAGATAACCCGCCGTCGGTACCGAAACGCCAAGGCCGCCAGCGACCTGCGGCAGCACCCCGGCGATGACGAACTCCGTCGTGCCGAAGGCGAAGGCGGCGATGAACAGGGCAATCAGCGGAAGCGGCATGTGTGCGATCATGACCAGTTGGGCGGCGCTTCACAGACCACGATCGCGGCCGACCGGCAATGCAGAAATTCTGGACCGGGATTCAGGCCGGCTGATCCGGCCTCAGCTTGCCTTGAGGCGCGAGCCGCGCAGCAGGCCGCGCTCCTCCAGCACCGGATAGGCCATCGAGGTCAGAAGCGAATTGATCTGCTTCAGGTCACGGATGGTGTCGAGGTGGATCGAGCTCGTCTCGATCGACTTCGGCGTGCCGTCGCGCAGGCGCAGGAAGTGGCTCTGGCTCGCTTCCTTCTCGCTGTCGCGCAGACGGTCCTTCTCCAGCACGAGCAGGCGCGCCGTCTCGGCGTCGCGCGAGACGAGCACGTTGAAGGCCATGCGGGCATTGGCGAGCACGGCGGCGTGGAAGGCGGTCAGCTCGCGCCAGCCCTCGTCGGTGAAGGCGAGGCCCTGCTCGAACTTCTTGCGGACGTGGACCAGCATGTTGCGCACGATGATGTCGCCGACCTGCTCGAGCTTGACGCAGGCGCCGATCAGCTCCTGGCAGCGGAGCGCCTCCGCTTCGGTCAGCGAATTCTTGGTCAGCTTGGCGAGATAGATCTTGATGGCCGCATGCTTGGCGTCGACGCGGTCGTCAAGAGCGGCCAGCGCGCGGATCTTGTCAGCGTCGGCATCCTCGTAGAGCTCGATGATGCGCTTCAGCATGATCTCGACCGTCTCGCAGACACGCACCACCTCGCGCGTGGCGTTGGCGAGCGCTTGCGAAGGCGTGCCAAGCGCCTTTTCGTCCAGCGCCGAAAGCTCGGTGACATGCAGCGCGTCTGCGGTTTCCGGCTTCACGCCGAGCGCGACGATCTTCTCGGAAGCGCGGTAGACGAGGCCTGCCAGCGGCAGGCCGGCGATCAGGATGATGACGTTGAACAGGATGTGGGCGTTGACGATCTGGTCGGAGGCGGTGGCGCCGAGGAAGCCGACCGTCGGCTTGAAGATCATCATCAGCACCAGCATCACCAGCGAGCCGAGCCCGCGCATCAGAAGGTTGCCGACAGGCACGACGCGCACGCCGGGCTCGGCGCCGCGCGTCAGCATCGGCGCGATGACCGAGGAGCCGAGGTTGACGCCGAGCACCAGAACGACGCCGAGTTCTGGGGTGATGAGGCCGCGCCCGGCAAGCGTCGCCATCAGCAGCACGGCGGCGATGGAGGACTGGAACAGCCACGTTATAAGAGCCGCCAAGAGGTAGGCGGTGAGCGGATCGCCGGAGAAATAGTCGATGATGACCGGCATCAGTTGGCTGTCGCGCAGCGGCTCGGAGGCCTGGCCGATCATCTCCAGCGACAGGATCAAAAGGCCGATACCGACGAGGATGCGGCCGACCTGGCGCCAGTCGCGCCGCTCGGTCGCCATGAACATGAAGGTGCCGGTGATGAGGCAGAGCGGCACCAGCAGCGTCAGGTCGAAGGTGAGCAGCTTGGTGACGATGGCCGAACCGATCTCGGCGCCGCGAACGGCCAACTGGCCGGCCGCGCCCGAGACGATGCCGGCGCCGGCGAAGGAGCCGACCAGAAGCGTGACGGCGGTCGAGCTCTGGAAGGCGATGGCCAGCCCCGTGCCGGCCAGCACGGCCAGGATCGGGTTGCGCATGGTGGCGCGCAGGCGGTGGCGCAGCACGTCGCCATAGGCGCGCTCGACGCCGGTCTTGACCATGCGGGTGGCGAACAGCATCAGCGCGACGGCGCCGGCAAGATGGAGCAGGACGACGGAACCGCTCATGACGACGCTCCGCAGCGAGGGCCGCGCGAGGGCCGCGCCACATTCCAGAGAATCGAGAGGAGGTTGCGAATCACACCCTATCCTTCAGTCGGTCTATCTTAGCCGGTTAATTTTTTCGGCCAAAGCGAACCGCAGGCAATACAGCTTTTCATAAGTCCGCGCAAGCGCGGTTACGGACACATAAGCTGCGGTAATAATTGTATAATTCCTATATCTCCTTGCGTGCTCGCCGGCGAGTGTCGAAGACGCGGCTGCCCCAGTCGTCGGATCGTTCTGCCGGTACTCTCGGGCGTGGTCCTGCATTAGGATCGTCGTGCCGGATCTGTCGGCGAACTCAACGGACCAGAGGGGAACGAACATGAAAGTCTGGAGCATTCTTGCGGCGGCGCTCAGCCTTGCCGTGACCATGCCGGCAATGGCCGAGGAGGCAAAAAACCTCAATCCCGGCATCAGCACCGACGAGCTGATGCACACGGCGCCGGTGCATTGGGTGTCCATCGACCAGATCGAGGCGAGCCTGGAGGGGCAGGCGCCGATGGTCGTCGGTTTCGACGTGGACGACACGCTGCTGTTTTCCAGCGCCTGCTTCTATCACGGCCGGGAAAAATACTCGCCCGGCAGCGAGGACTACCTGAAGAACATCGAATTCTGGAAGGAGGTCAACGACGGCTGTGACGAATACTCCATCCCCAAACAGGTGGGGCGCAAGCTGATCGATCTGCACCAGAGGCGCGGCGACGACATCTATTTCATCACCGGGCGGACGGCGACGGAAGGCGAGAAGCTGTCCGGCATCCTGGAAAAGACGTTCGGCATCAAGAAAATGCATCCGGTGGTCTTCACCCAGGGCAGCGACGCCAAGACCTCGTTCATGCGCGAGCACGCCATCAAGATCTACTACGGTGACGCCGACAGCGACATGCGTTCGGCGCTGGAAGTCGATGCGCGGCCGATCCGGGTGCTACGGGCGCCCAACTCCACCTATCTGCCACTGCCGAAGAACGGTTCCTTCGGCGAGGAGGTGATCATCGATTCCGCCTATTGAAGCGGTCGCGACTGCGCGGCGGGTTGTCCGCCGCGCCGCCGCCTCGATCCATATTAGTCGGAGCTTGTTT
Organism: Mesorhizobium sp. 8; assembly: GCF_006351905.1. Classification (NCBI taxonomy): domain Bacteria; kingdom Pseudomonadati; phylum Pseudomonadota; class Alphaproteobacteria; order Hyphomicrobiales; family Phyllobacteriaceae; genus Mesorhizobium; species Mesorhizobium sp. 8. Next base: position 1,454,701 of record NZ_CP040914.1, on the reverse strand, counting down.
AGGAAACGAAACCAAGTAGAGGAAATCATTACAAAAATGTAAGATTGCCATTCAGTTTCGGTTCATCGATGGGGCGCTACTCCTCATGGCATCGACAACCAAGGAGTACCTCCCATGAAGCGTCTTGTTCTTTCGGCTCTCGCCATTTCGATGCTGGCGGCTTCGGCGATCTCGGGCCAGGCTGCGCCGCAGGCGAACACGGTCCATGTCGACTGGCGCAAGCCGGACCACCGCCGGGTCGAGAAGCGCGTCATCGTCAAGAAGAAGGTGGTGAAGCGCAATCAGTGGAAGCGCGGCCAGAGATATTCCGACTGGCGCCGCCACCAGCGCGTCGACTGGCAGCGCCACCATCTGCGCCGGCCGGGCCACGGCCAGCAGTGGGTGCGCGTCGGCAACGACTACCTGCTCGTCTCGGTGCTCTCGGGCGTCATCGCCGGCATCGTCGCGGCGAACTAAAACTATCCCTATCGGGACCAAAGAAGGCGGCTCGCAAGGGCCGCCTTTTTCGTGGTCAGCCTGTGAAAACCGGGCATGCTTGACGATAGGGCTCGTCCGGCTGGTCGCGCGTGGTTATATGGATGCCAAACGAGCCTCTGCGATGCGCTTCCAGCCTTCCTTCCTCGACGAGATCCGCGATCGGGTGCCGATTTCCGCGGTCATCGGCGCGCGCGTGTCGTGGGACCGGCGAAAGACCAATGCCTCGAAAGGCGACTGGTGGGCCTGCTGCCCCTTCCATGGCGAGAAGAGCCCGTCCTTCCATTGCGAGGACCGCAAGGGCCGTTACCATTGCTTCGGCTGCGGCGTATCGGGGGACCACTTTCGTTTCCTCACCGAACTTGACGGTCTCAGTTTTCCCGAAGCGGTCGAGCGCATCGCCGACATGGCCGGCGTGCCGATGCCGGCGCGCGACGAGCAGGCGGAGGCCAGGGAGCGGCAGCGCGCCAGCCTGACCGACGTGATGGAGATGGCGACCGCCTTCTTCCAGGAGCGGTTGCAGGGCAGCGACGGCGCCAGGGCGCGCGCCTATCTGCGCGATCGCGGCCTGACCTCGGCCACGCAGCAGGGTTTCCGCCTCGGCTATGCGCCCGACAGCCGCAACGCGCTGAAGGAATTTCTGGCATCCAAGGGCGTCGAGAAGGCGCAGATGGAGGCCTGCGGGTTGACCGTCTTCGAGGACGTTCCCGTCTCCTACGACCGTTTCCGCGACCGCATCATGTTTCCGATCCCGGATTCGCGCGGAAAAATCATCGCCTTCGGCGGACGGGCGATGTCGCCGGACGTCGCGGCGAAATACCTCAACTCGCCCGAGACCGAACTCTTCCACAAGGGCAACGTGCTCTACAATTTCGCCCGCGCCCGCAAGGCACTGGGCAAGGAAGGGACGACCATTGCCGTCGAAGGCTACATGGACGTGATCGCGCTGGCACAGGCCGGTTTCGAGAACGCGGTGGCGCCGCTCGGTACCGCGCTCACCGAAAACCAGATGGAGCTTTTGTGGCGCATGGCCGGCGAGCCGGTGTTGTGCTTCGACGGCGACCAGGCGGGCCTGAAGGCGGCGTGGCGCGCGGCGGACCTGATCCTGCCCTCGATCCAGCCCGGCCGCACGGCGCGCTTCGCGCTGCTGCCGGAAGGCAAGGACCCCGACGATCTCGTCAAGGCGGATGGGCCGGACGCTTTCCGCGCCGTGCTTTCCGAGGCGCGCCCGCTGGCCGACCTTTTGTGGATGCGCGAGACGGCCGGTGGCGTCTTCGACACGCCGGAGCGCCGGGCGGAACTGGAAAAAACGCTGCGCGAACTGACCAGCCGCATCCGCGACGAGAGCGTGCGCTACCACTACCAACAGGAGATGCGCGACCGCGTGCACTCCTTCTTCGGCGCGCAGCGCGGCGGCGGCCGGGAGCGTCCCGGCGGGCGCGGCCAGAACCAGGGCTGGAAGCAGGGGCAGGGCGGCCAATGGTCGCGCGGCGGCGGTGCCGGCGGGCGCGGCGCCATCACCGAAAGCCTCGGCCGCTCGGCGCTGGTGCGGCGGGCCGGCGAGGCGATGTCGGTGCGCGAGGCGACCATCGTGGTGGCGCTGGTCAACCATCCCCTGCTGATCGACGAGAATTTCGAGCATGTCGAATTCCTCGACCTTGCAAACGGCGATCTGCGCCGGCTGCACACAGCGCTGCTCGATGCGCTGGCGCATGACCTTGCCACCGACCGCAACGCGGTGGTCGAGGCGATCGACCGGGCCGGCTGCCGAGAGGTGTGGGAACGCGCGGTGGCGCTGGTGCGGCGCACGCGCCAGTGGCCGGCGCTCGAGGCGGCTGCGATCGAGGATGCCCGCGACGCCTTCACCCAGGCGCTGCACTTGCACCGCAGCGCGCGCACCTTACATAGGGAGCTGAAGCAGGCGGAAGCAGCACTTGCCAGCGATCCGACCGACGAAAATTATCGGCATCTGGTCGAAATCCAGGCGCAGTTCCGCGACGTGCAGGCCACCGAGGCGCTGATCGAAGGCTTCGGCGTGTCTTCCGGGCGAGCCGGCCGGGTTTGAGTGCGAGCAGGCATTTGATTCGCTTTTTTAGTGCGAATCATGCGACAGGCGCTTGACCTTCCAGTGGAATGACGGAATCAGGACGATTCGAAACGTTAACCCGCATCCGGCATCGACGGGAAAGAGCGATGTGGAGCACAAGGACTGGACGGGATGAATTCCCGCCACAGATATCAGGGTTAATCTGGACTTAACGCAGAGGCATATACTGGCTTGTCGGCGCGCGCGTGAGCGATTGCAACTGATTTGCCCGATCTGACAGCGACGCGGCCGTGACAGGGCCGCATGGAGACGACAAAGAATGGCGACTAAGGAAAAGGAAGAGGTCGAGAACGAACGCGAGGCCACGAGCGACGGCCCGCTGCTCGACCTTTCCGACGATGCCGTCAAGAAGATGATCAAGGCCGCCAAGAAGCGCGGCTATGTCACGATGGACGAATTGAACTCGGTGCTGCCGTCGGAGGAAGTGACCTCCGAGCAGATCGAGGACACGATGGCGATGCTCTCCGACATGGGCATCAACGTCGTCGAGGACGACGAGCAGGCCGAGGAGGCCGAGGGCGGCGACACTCAGGCGGACGCCGAGGAGGACGCCAACGAGATCGCCGAGCAGACCGGCACGGCGGTCGCGGCCCCGGCCAAGAAGGAACCGACCGACCGCACCGACGATCCGGTGCGCATGTATCTGCGCGAAATGGGCTCGGTCGAGCTCCTGTCGCGCGAGGGCGAAATCGCCATCGCCAAGCGCATCGAGGCCGGCCGCGAGACGATGATCGCGGGCCTGTGCGAATCGCCGCTGACCTTCCAGGCCATCATCATCTGGCGCGACGAACTCAACGAAGCCAAGATCCTGCTGCGCGAGATCATCGACCTCGAAGCCACCTATGCCGGCCCCGAGGCCAAGCAGGCACCGGTGGTCGAGCGTGTCGACGAAGACGCCAAGCCGAAGCAGGACGAGCCGCGCGGAGCGGCCCGCCGTGCTCGCGGTGAAGAGGAAGACGACATCACCAATGTCGGCGGCGAAAGCCGCGTCGAGGACGACGAGGAAGACGAGGACGAGGCGAACCTGTCGCTGGCGGCGATGGAGGCCGAGCTTCGCCCGCAGGTGATGGAGACGCTGGACGTCATCGCCGATACCTACAAGAAGCTGCGCAAGCTGCAGGACCAGCAGGTCGAAAACCGGCTGGCCGCCGCCGGCACGCTGTCACCCAGCCAGGACCGGCGCCTGAAGGAGTTGAAGGACCAGCTCATCAAGGCGGTGAAGTCGCTGTCGCTCAATCAGGCGCGCATCGAGGCGCTGGTCGAGCAGCTCTACGACATCAACAAGCGGCTGGTGCAGAACGAGGGCAAGCTCTTGCGCCTCGCCGAAAGCTACGGCGTGCGCCGCGACGAGTTCCTGCGGGAATACCAAGGGTCCGAACTGGACCCGAACTGGACGCGCTCGATCGCCAACCTGACCTCGCGCGGCTGGAAGGAATTCACGCGCAACGAGAAGGACACGATCCGCGACATTCGCGGCGAGATCCAGAACCTCGCCACCGAGACGGCCATTTCGATCCTGGAATTCCGCAAGATCGTCAACCAGGTGCAGAAAGGCGAGCGCGAGGCCGCCATCGCCAAGAAGGAGATGGTGGAAGCGAACCTGCGCCTCGTCATCTCCATCGCCAAGAAGTACACCAACCGTGGCCTGCAGTTTCTCGACCTGATCCAGGAAGGCAACATCGGTCTGATGAAGGCGGTGGACAAGTTCGAGTACCGGCGCGGCTACAAGTTCTCGACCTATGCGACATGGTGGATCCGGCAGGCGATCACCCGTTCGATCGCCGACCAGGCGCGCACCATCCGCATTCCGGTGCACATGATCGAGACGATCAACAAGATCGTGCGGACTTCGCGCCAGATGCTGCACGAGATCGGCCGCGAGCCGACGCCGGAGGAGCTGGCGGAAAAGCTCGCCATGCCGCTCGAAAAAGTGCGCAAGGTCCTGAAGATCGCCAAGGAGCCGATCAGCCTCGAGACCCCGGTGGGCGACGAGGAGGATTCGCACCTCGGCGACTTCATCGAGGACAAGGGCGCCATCCTGCCGATCGACGCGGCGATCCAGGCGAACCTGCGCGAGACGACGACGCGCGTGCTGGCTTCGCTCACTCCGCGCGAGGAGCGCGTGCTGCGCATGCGCTTCGGCATCGGCATGAACACCGACCACACGCTTGAAGAGGTCGGCCAGCAGTTCTCGGTGACGCGCGAGCGCATCCGCCAGATCGAGGCCAAGGCGCTCAGGAAGCTCAAGCATCCGAGCCGCAGCCGCAAGCTGAGGAGCTTCCTCGACAGCTGAGTCAGCTTCACCGCTCTCAATCTGAATCGAAAAACCCGGCCAAGCGATTGACCGGGTTTTGTTTTTGACTCGCCGGGATTGCCGCGTCAGTCCGGTTTGTATTCGTTCGACGACGGCTCGGCGCGCGGGTCACGGGCGTCGGCTTTGCCGGTGCGCTGGGCCTCCGCCTCCGTGTCGCCCCGGCGCGCGCGCTCGGCCGCCACCAGCACGACGGGGGCCTCGCACCTGGCGACGACGCCGGCAGCCGTCTCGCCCAGGAGCAGTTCCTTGCCCGAACGCTGGGTCACGCCCATCACCACGACGGCCGTGCCCCTGGCGGCTTCCTTGCAGATGGTCTCAGCGGCGGCACGGCGGGTGCGCAAATCGGTCTTGACGGCAACGCCGTAGCGTTCGGCCATGTCCGACACGTCCTTAAGCGTCGCTTCCTCGTGCCGGTGCGAGAGCGAGGTGCCGGAGCCGCTTCCCTGGCCGGTGAGCTGCACATAAAGCGCGCGCACGTTTGCGCCCGTCGCGCGCGCCATGGTGAGCGCCACATCGGCGGCGCGGCGCGAAACCTCCGTGCCGTTCACCGGCACGAGGATGGTCGTGCCCTGATCGAGAACCGGGACCCTGGCGCCCTTGCTCTTGCCCTTGAAGACGAGACAGAGCGGGCCGTCGAAGCCGCTGGTCAACTCGTCGAGCTTCTTCGAATAGGCTCCCTTCGACGTCAGCGCCCTGTCGATGCCGATCAGCATCAGGTCATAGCCCTTGCGCGCTTCCTCGGCGACGGATTCGGCGTTGGCCGGGCGATCGGTGCGGGTGGTGAACTGCATGTGGTCGACGGACAGGTTCTCGCCTTCCATGGCGGCGCTGGCGCTGACCCTCGCGCCATGCTTCAGCGCTTCCAGATGGCTGTCGGCGGCGCTTTGCGGGTCGCTGCGCGCGGCGAGCGGCAAAAGCGTGGTCGGCATGCCCCTGGCGCCGCCGAGCAGGCCCGCAAGCTGGGCGGTGAAGCGACCGATGGCGCTGTCGTCGGCGACCAGAAGCAGGCGTTTCAGCCGGGCGACGAAACCGCGCTCATCGAGCGTCTCGCGCTCCAGCCGTTCCTTCTCGCCCGGATGCAGCGGGATGCGCGAGAGCGCCCAGCGCAGCATGGGCGGCATCATCAGCGTCGTGGCCACCGCCATGGTGACGATCATGGTGAAAAGGTTGTGCGACAGAATGTTCATCGACAGGCCGATGGTGGCGACGATGACCTCGGTGGAGCCGCGCGCGTTCATGGCGCTGCCGACGGCGAAGGCTTCCTTCCAGGACAGGTTCGCCAGCCGGCTGCCGGCGAAGGCGCCGCTGAATTTGCCGACGCTGGCGACGATTATCAGGCCGAACGTCAAAAGGGCCAGCGTCGGGTCGGCCAGCACCGTGAGATCGGCTTCGAGCCCGGCCATGCCGAAGAAGACGGGCATGAAGAGTGCGGTGATGATGCCGCGCAGCTGGCTTTCGATGCGGTCCGACAGGATCGGCGATTCGCCGACGAGGATGCCGGCGACGAAGGCGCCGAGCACGGTATGGACGCCGATGAAGTTGGTGATCAGCGCCATGGCGCCCATGATGATGAGGATCACCGTGATGACGGCGTATTCGGAACGCAAGGTGTCGTTGGCCCAGCGGATCAGCACGAAGACGATGCGCCGGCCGACGGTGAGGCTGAGGACCATGAACAGGATGGTGCCGCCCACCGTCGCCAGCAGCGACATTGGATTGAGCGTGCCGCTGGTGGCGATGCCGAAGGTCATGGCGATGACGACCCAGCCGATGGTGTCCTCGATGATGGCGGAGGCGACGATGACCTGGCCGAGGTCGCGGCGCATGAAATTCATCTCACGCACGACGATGGCGACGATCTTGACCGAGGAGATCGACAGGGCGGTGCCGAGGAACAGGCCAGCGACGAGCCGCTGGTCCGGCCGCGGCAGCAGCGAATCGGGAAGCAACTGGGCAAGGCCGAAACCGCAGGCGAACGGCAGCACGATGCCTGTCGCCGAGATGGAGAAGCAGGCGGCGCCGACCCGCCGCACGAGCCTGAGGTCGGTTTCCATGCCGGTCAAAAGCAGCAGCATCAGGATGCCGAGGTCGGCCACGGCGACGGTCATGCTCTTCTGCGCGGCGTCGGCGGGGAAAATGAAGTGCTGGGCCTCCGGCCACAGCCAGCCGAACAGCGAGGGGCCGAGCAGGATGCCGCCGATGAGCTGGCCCATTACCGCCGGCTGACCGAGCCGTTCCAGCAGTTCGCCGAAGCTGCGCCCGACAACGAGCAGGAGCAGGATCTGGGCGATGAACAGGGCCTCGCTGGCACCGGCGGACTTTTGTCCCCCGGCAGCCCATGCGGCAGTGGTCGCCAACGCCGTGGCTACGCAAAGGAAAGCTGCGATGGGCAGCGCGCGGAAACGTGGCGTTGAACGTGTTTGTGCCTGCATAAGTCCTCGTGAGAGGGGACGGTCCCGACGTGTCTCGATCTACCTACGCGTGCGCCGCCTGCCAGGGCAACCGTTTTCCGGCCATGGACGCCGCTTTACGCGGCCGCCGGGACCGTTATTGTGCGTGTCCCGGAGGCGATGCAATGTCCATTGAATTCCTCATCACCACGCTCGTCGTCGTGGCTTCACCCGGAACGGGCGCGTTGTTCACCATCGGGGCCGGCCTGTCGCGTGGCGGCAGGGCAGGCATCCTGGCTGCCTTCGCCTGCACGCTGGGCATCGTGCCCCATCTGGTCGCGGCGCTGACCGGCCTTGCCGCGCTGTTGCACACAAGCGCGCTGGCCTTCGAGATCGTCAAATACGCCGGCGTCGCCTACCTGCTCTACATGGCCTGGGGGACGCTGCGTGAGCACGGCGCGCTGAAGATCGAGGAGAGGCCGGACGCACGCAGCGCGGTTCAGGTCATAACCGACGGCATCCTCATCAACCTGCTCAACCCGAAGCTCTCGATCTTCTTCGTCGCCTTCCTGCCGCAGTTCATCGCGGCGGGCGAAACGCACGTTCTGGCGCGCATGCTGGAACTGTCCGGCATCTTCATGCTGGCGACCTTCGTCATCTTCTCGCTCTACGGGCTTTGCGCGGCGGCGATGCGCGACCGGATCGTCTCCAGCCCCCGCATCATGATGTGGATGCGGCGCACTTTCGCCGCCGCCTTCGTGGCGCTCGGCGCGCGCCTTGCGGTGCAGCAGCAGTAGGAACCGGGACGCTGGCCGGCACGCAAACGCTCCTGACGATCGCCACGCGCGGGCAGGGGCTTTACGAGTTCACCGATGAGGCGCGCCGCTTTGTCGACGGCGCCGGTATCGATGCCGGGCTTCTGACGGCCTTCGTTCGCCACACGTCCTGCTCGCTGCTCATTCAGGAGAACGCCGACCCCGATGTCCGGCACGATCTCGACGCCTTCTTCCGGCGGCTTGTTCCCGATGCCGATGCGCCATCGATGGCCTATCTGGTTCACCGCGATGAGGGGCCGGACGATATGCCGGCCCATATCAAGGCGGCGCTGACGGCGGTTTCGCTGTCCATTCCGGTCTCGGCCGGACGGCTGATGCTCGGCACATGGCAGGGTCTCTACCTGTTCGAGCATCGCGGTCGGCCGCACCGACGCGAGATCGTGCTGCATCTGGCCTGACGGGGTCAGGCCGGCCGCGAGTGGCAAAGCAAGCCGACGATGCGCCTTACCGCCGGCAGGACCGCCAGCAGCGTCGGAAAAGCGACCAGCCAGGACAGGCCCCAGGCCGCCATCCACAGCGATATGAAATCGGGCCGCAAGCCGACGCCCTTCAGCGTCGAGATCAGCGAGACGATGAAGGTCATCAGCACCGAGAGCACGAGCGGGCTGACGAAGGCGGCATAGCGCGCAGGCAGCTTCCTGCGTCGAAGTCTGGAAGTCATGGGAATTTCCTCGAAGCGTTCCGGTCGTCACAGGGCATCCTTGCCTTTGGGGCAGGCCCGGCGGGCGGCCGGGGTTGGATGCGTTGCCTGACGTCACACGCTTACGGAAGGCGATGCCTTCGCGGGCTCCTATAGAGGCTTCGCCTGCGGGATGCAACCCGTGACGATGTATCGTAAGATATATCTTGAAATGGCGCGCGACTGCCTTTATGTGAGATATATCGTAAGACATATCGAAAGGAGTTCCGATGTTCGGACACAGACATAGACACGGTCCCTGCGGCGAGCCGCCGTTCAGGCACATGGCCGGACGCTTCGGCGGGCGAGGCGGCGGTTTCGGCCCGTTCGGCGGCCATGGACCCGGAATGCGCGGCGGCGGTCGCGGCGGCCCGGCCGACATGCTGCGCGCCGGCCGCATGCTGGCCGACGGCGACCTCAAGCTCATCACGCTCCTGCTCCTGTCGCAGACGCCACGCCACGGCTACGACATCATCAAGGCGCTGGAGGAAATCTCGAGCGGCGTCTACACCCCGAGCCCCGGCGTGGTCTATCCGACGCTGACCTTCCTCGAGGAGGCCGGCTACGCCGTCTCGGCCACCGAGGGCACCAAGAAGGTGTTCTCGATCACCGAGGCGGGGCAGGCGCATCTGGATGAGAACCGCGCCATGGTGGAAGGCGTGCTGGAACAGATCGAGCGCTTCGGCCGCAAGATGGCCAAGGCGCGCGAGTGGTTCGGCTGGGAGGACGACAAGGAGGAGCGGCGCGGACGCCATGCGCGCGATCCGCGTTTCCGGGCGCTGCGCCATCGCCTCAAGGCGGCGCTGGCCGATATCGCCGACGCACCGGCCGAAAAGCAGGCCGAGGCGATCGCGATCCTCGAAAACGCCATCCAGGCTATGGAAGCCCTGTCGCGCGACTGAACGTGCGCGGGAAGGTACGCCATCGTGCGCCGGCTTCCGTCATGGGCCGGCGCATGGTGCTTGCGGCATGGCATCCGGTCTGCAACAAAGCGGTTGCATCGGGCCGGCCGGGTCCGCCATTGTGGATGCCGAGGAGAATGGCATGTCTTTCCTGAAACGTCTTTTCGGCGGCGGCGGTGCCAGCGAGAGCGCGGATGCCGACGCCAAGCCGGTCAAGCAGGTCGAGCACAAGGGCTTCGTCGTCAGCGCGACGCCCTACAAGGCAGAGGGCCAGTACCAGACCTGCGGCGTCATCACCAAGACGGTCGACGGCGAGACGAAGGAGCATCGCTTCATCCGCGCAGACCGCTTCGCCGGCCTGGACGACGCAGCCGACATCGCCATCAAGAAGGGCATCCAGCTCATCGACGAGCAGGGCGAGCGGCTTTTCGGCTGAGCCCGTCGGCCTGAATCCGCCGGTTCACGTCTTTCCCAATCCCTCGATCAGGGCAGCGATGACCTGCCGGTGATCGTCGGCCGGAGCGCCGGCGTCCGCCGCCAGCGCCGCACGGTCGAACAGCGCCGCCAGCAGCAGCGTCAGCGCATCGACCGGAAGTTTCCTGACGGCGCCCGAGCGCATGGCGGCGACAAGCCCTTCGCGCAGCGTGCGGTTGCCGTGGCGGGCGTCGATCTCGTCCATTTCGGTACGGCCGAGCACGGCCGGCCCGTCGAGCAGCAGCAGGCGGGTGCGGCCGGGCGCGCGCATGGCGGCCAGATAGGCGTCCGAGCCGGCCATCAGCGCGTCGCGCGGCGCAAGCGTTTCGGGCGCCCCTGCCTCGATCTCGGCGGCGACAGCCTCCGCCTCCTTCTCCACCACGGCGCGGAACAGCGCCTGCTTGTCGGGGAAATGATGGTAGAGCGCGCCGCGCGTGACGCCCGCCGCCGCGACGATCTCGGGCGTGCCGGTCTCCGCATAGGATTTCTCGACGAACAGGGTGCGCGCGGCCGCGATCAGGTCGGCGCGGGTGGCGTCGGTGCGCTCACGGTTGGAGCGTCGCGGTTTCCCATCTTGCATACATGCAGCCTGTATGTTAATTTGTGTTTACATGCAGACTGTATGTTTTTTGATGAAAGATGGAAAGCCATGAAAACGACCAGCTATTATCCGGTGCTGATGACCGGCGACGTCACTGCCACGATGCGCTTCTACGTCGAGCATTTCCGCTTCAAGCCGCTGTTCGAAAGCGACTGGTACGTCCATCTCCAGTCCGCCGAGGACAAGCGGGTCAATCTGGGCATCGTCCAGGGCGACCACGAGACCATTCCGGAAGCCGGCCGGGGCAGGGCGGGCGGCCTGCTGCTCAATTTCGAGGTCAGGGATGTCGATGCCGTCCATGCGCGCGTGGCGGCCGCCGGGTTGCCGATCCTGCGCTCGCTGCGCGACGAACCTTTCGGCCAGCGCCATTTCATCACGCAGGACCCGAACGGCGTGCTGATCGACGTCATCAAGCCGATCCCGCCGAGCGCGGAGTTCCTCGCCCAGTATGCGCCCGAAGCGGTCAGCGCATAAGAGGCGACGCAGCGTAACCGACGCGAGCCGTGTCACGGGCTTGCACGGCGGTATGGGAGCGGGCAAGGATCGGCCATCGAGGATTGGAGGCCGATCATGTCGCTCAAGGGAAAGACGCTGTTCATCTCCGGCGGGTCACGCGGCATCGGCCTGGCGATCGCGCTACGCGCCGCGCGCGACGGCGCGAACGTCACCATCGCGGCCAAGACCGTCGAGCCGCATCCGAAGCTGCCGGGCACCATCTACACCGCCGCCGAGGAGATCGAGAAGGCCGGCGGCAAGGCGCTGCCGGTGCTGTGCGACATCCGCGAGGAGGAACAGGTGACTGCTGCCGTCGCTGCGACGGTCGAAAAATTCGGCGGCATCGACGTCTGCGTCAACAATGCCTCGGCGATCCAGCTCACCGGCACGCTGGAAACCGACATGAAGCGCTATGACCTGATGCACCACATCAACACGCGCGGCACCTTTCTTGTCTCGAAAATGTGCATTCCCCATCTGAAGTTGGCGGAAAACCCTCACATTCTGAATCTGGCGCCGCCGCTCGACATGAAGGCCAAGTGGTTCAAGAACCATGTCGCCTACACGATGGCCAAGTTCGGCATGTCGATGTGCACGCTGGGCATGAGCGCCGAGTTCGCCAGGGACGGCATCGCCGTGAACTCGCTGTGGCCGCTGACGGCCATCGACACATCCGCCGTGCGCAACCTGCTCGGCGGCGAGACGGTGGCCTCGATGAGCCGCTCGCCCGACATCATGGCCGACGCCGCTTACGCCATCTTCAACCGGCCGTCGCGCGAGGCGACCGGCAATTTCTACATCGACGAGGAAGTGTTGCGGGCCGAGGGCGTCACCGATTTTTCCCACTACGCACCGGGTGCCAAGGGGCCGCTCGCCGGCGATTTCTTCGTGCCCGACGAGGTGTTCGCACGGACCGACACGAAAGTTGGCAGCCTGTTCTGACGCTCGGCCGTCGTCGGGGTGGGGATAGCGGGCCTGCGCCCGGCTCACCGATCCAGCGTGCCGAGAAGTCGGATAAGCTCGGCCTGCCGCGATACCGACGTCTTGTGGAAGATGACCTTCAGGCGCGTTCGCGCGGTTTCGTAGGAAACGGATTCCAGATCAGCCGCCTGGCGCAGCGTCTTTCCCCCGTTCAATTGCGCAACCAGGCGGACTTCCGCCGGCGTCAGGCCAAAACGGCTCTTGAGGATCTGCGCAGGATCTTCTTCGATCGCCACCGTTTCGACGGACAGCAGGACATCCGCCGATGCGCCGACGAACGCTCCTCCGGTGCGCAGGGGAACCGCGCGCACGATGACGCTGTCGCGCGGGTCAGACGGGTTTTCGAGCCTTAGCGTCGCGCAGGCGTGCTCGCCGTTCCCGGCTTGCGCAATCAGCCAATGCAGCTGGTGGGGACTACCCGCCAAGGGCACCACACGGCTATTGCGCACGCCCAGGTAGCGGCCGATCATTTCGTCAAAGGCCGGAGAGGCATGATGGAGCCTCGCCCGGCTGTCGACCCAGGCGTGTGCAACGCCGCAGCCGCTCAACGAATCGACGAGCCTGCAGGCAAGGTGCGCCTGCGCCCGCAAGGCGTAGCGCAACGAGCGGGCCGCCTCGGCGATGAAACGGCCGACCCGCTCTTCTTCCGCGCCGGCATAAGCGCCCTTGGACCGTCCCCGCTCGATGGAGAGCGTCAGGAACGATCCTTTCGAGAACGGAATGAACGAGCCGGCATAGTGAACCGCATCGTATTTGACCGCGAATTCCTGCTCGAACGGGTCCTTTGCAATTTCCTCGGCATCGAACAGGCGCCAGTCGGTCAGCAGGCTGAACTGGCCGCTGCGGGCATGCTGAAGTCCACGCACCATTCGCGGATTTCGCTCGTGCCAGTCGTCGGCGACCAGCAGCCGCACGATCTCCTCGCTGTCGCGCGAGGCGAAGGGCCTGACTTCGTCGGGCGAAACGAGATAGGCAAAGACGTGATCGGCCGCGAACTCGTTCGCAACCATGCGCAGGACATCGGGCCACGCCGCCGTATCCAGTACGGCATCCAGCAGCCGCTCGACCAGCGGATGCTCCATTGTCTCCCCCCAAACCGTCTACATCGTAACTGCCTTCCGATCCCGTTCGCAAGGGCCCGCTCGCAAGGGCAACGGGCGGGCGAGGGAGCTTCAGAACAGCTTGCGCAAATTCACGTAGCCGCCGAGCTGGTCGTATTTATAGATTTCGACGTTGCTGGAGCGCCATTCGTAGAAGGCGCTGATTTCGGGACGAATGCCGTTCCATTCGAGCTGTCCGCTCGAGACGGTCACCTCCGGCCTGATCGTGGTATCCTTGCGATGGTTGCCCCAGAACGGGCTGTATTCGACGAACCGCGTTTGCTTCCAGCTCACCTGCGGCGTGACGTCCACATCGGCGATGTCGAGATTGAAGCCGAAATCGACCCTGGTCGAGACATAGTCGTAGAAGTCGTTCCGGCTGTCGAGCATCTCCGCCGACAGGCGCCCGAACACGGTGGCGTTCGGCTGGAAGGTCCAGTCGCCAAAGACATAGCCGCGATAGAACGGCCCGGAAACATCCGCTTCCTGCGAGACCCTGTAGCCGACCTGGCCGCCCAGGCCGACACCGGCGGTGTCGGAAAGCCGGAACCGCTTCCAGGATTCGATCGAGGGCAGCACATAGGAGCCGTGGTTGGCGATCTCGGTGTCGACGCTGACCTGGGCGAAAAGGCCGGGAACGGCGGCTACGCGCCTGCCGGCCGCGATCTGGAACCGGCCCCTGCGTAGGTCATCCTCCTCGAAGAGCCGGGCCGACGCGTTGAACTTCGTCAGATAACCGTTCTGCCAGAGCTTTTCCGCTGAAAACCAGGGTTCGATGCCGTAGGCGGTCTCTTTCCGCGCGGGCGGCTGATACTCCAGGGGCACGCCGTTGAAATAGATCGTGCCGCCCTCGCTGACCTGGGAGGGGTTGCTGTCCGTGATGATCCTGGCACCGTAGCGGACTCGCAGCACGCGCAGTTCCGCCTCCTCGATGAGCGGCAGGATATTGCGCCGTACGGTCTGCGGGGTGCCCGCCTCGAGATAGACCTGCCGGAACAGCGTGAGCGCCCCGGCGCTGTCGCCGGTGCGCAGCAGCAGCAGTCCGAGTTCGAGCCTTATGCGCGGCGCCCCCGTTTCGCTCGCCAAGGCCCGAAGACGCTGGATCGCGACGTCCGGACGGCCTTCGCGGGCTTCGATCATCGCCTGCCTGAAGCCGGCTTCGATCTCGGCCGGCGTGGCGGCGACCGCATTCGTCGCCACGCCTGCAAGCAACAGTCCGGCAAGCACCCCGATGCGGGTCATGGTTACTTGACGGCACCGTATGCGCCGGCCATCGCCCCGTTGGCGCCCCTCAGTTCAAAGGTGCCGCCGACCTCTTCCGCACCCGGTCCGTAGAAGCGGCCGTCCGCCGTGCCGGTCATCGAGTTGTCGGCCGTCGTGACGTTGCCGGACAGGCCGCCCGCTGCGATGGCGAGGTTGCCGGACATGTCGAGGTTGGCGTCCGGGCCGCCGTTCTGAAGCGTGGTGTTGGTGGTCGAGAACTGGGCGGTCTTGGCTCCGAAATCGACGTCGAGCGCAGTGTCCGCCGTCATCACGTCAGGACCTGCCGCATTGGCATAGATGCCGCCGGCCGTTCCTTTGAACTTCGCGGTCGAACTGGAGGGAATGTCCGCCGCAGCCGTTTCGGCGCCCATGCTGAAGGCTCCGACATTGCCGCCACTGGCGCCTTCCGTCATCCAGGCACCGTAGGTCTGGTAGGAAAAGCCGTTTGCATCCGGATCGGCGAAGCCGATGGCGGCGCTGCCGTCCTTGGCCTCGCCGATGACCAGCTTGCCGTTTCCGGCATAGGCTAGGTCGGCGTTGCTCCCGTTCCATGTCTTGGACGTGGTGCCCGTCTTCAGGCTGACCGAGGCGATATCGCCGTCAGCGTCCGTTTCCACGTCCGCCTGCACCGCCGACGAAGCGCCGAACGGCGCCAGTGCGAGGCCCTGCTGGTCCACGGTGTAGGCCGCTTCACGGCCGTTGCCCTTGATGGTCGTGGTTTTGCCCGCCTGCATTGGAAACTTGGTGAAGCCCAGCGCGCCGCCCGGACCGCCAGGCCCTCCAGGTCCGCCCGAGCCACCGCCGCAGCCGGCCAGGGCCAGCGGCGCCGCAACACAGACCAACAACTTGCTTGCTTTGAAAGGATTCACGCCCTGCTCCTGCTTTTGTCGCCTTTCAGAAATTCGATAAAGCGTCGCAGGTCGATAATCGACAACTCCCATTTGGGGAGGGCTCGGAAGTGGCCCGGCCGGCGAGGGGGGACCGGCCGGGCCGTGTCCCGCGGGGTGCGGGACGGGGCAGGGAACCCCACCCCTAGAATCTAAGGCGGACGGCCCGCGTTTCAATGGTGGACTGAAGCGCGGGCCGCGAACGCTACTTGGCCGAGGCCACCGGCGCCACCAGCGGCGTGATGCGGCGGATGGCGACGCGTCGGTTCTCCCGCTCGGCGCCTTCGGTGTTCACCTTCAGGTAGCGCTCGCCGTAACCCTGCGTGGTCAGGTTCTCGGCCGGGATGTCGAAGACGCTGGTCAGCGCCTCGGCAACCGCCTGTGCCCGCTCGTCCGACAGAACGAGGTTGGACTCGTCCGAGCCAACCGCGTCCGTGTGGCCCTCGATCAGGAAGGTCTCGGCCGGATTCTGCTTCAGGATCTTGTTGATGGCATCGCCAAGCGCCTGAAGGTGGTTCACCTGATCCTCGCCGATCTCGGCCGAACCCGTGTCGAAGGTGATCGTGTCGAGATCGACGCGGCGCACCTTGTCGCGGATACGGGCCGAATGCACCACTTCGTCGATGGAGTAGATGCGCTCCACCGGCTCGACGGGCGGTGCGTCGAGATAGGTGTAGTAGTCGTCCGGCTCCGCATACTGGGCGTCCAGGATGTACTGGTCGGCCGGAATGTCGAGCCGGAGCGGAGGCAGGTCGGCGCCGGCGTCGTAGTAGCCGCCTCTCAGGCGATCATAGTCGGACTCCGGCACGTAGTAGAGCACGACCTCGCGATCGTCCCGCGTGATCCGCGAGCGGCGCACGATATCGCCGTAGGAGTTGCGGATGGTGACGACGCGCGTGCCGTCGTCCTTGACGATGGTGTAGCGGCTGAAATCGTCCGGCAGTTCCTCGACATAGGAATCGCGGGCGTTGCGCTCCAGCCGCACGTTCACGTCGCGGTTGTCGACATAGATGTTGTCGCCTTCCTTGATGATGATGCGGTTGTTGACCTCCTTGACGACCTGGCCGTCGTTGCGGCTGCGCTGTTCCTCGCGCCGCTTGCGCCATTGTTGCTGCCACTCGTCGCGGTCGACGCGCTTGCCTTCCACGGCTTCGACCGATTCGATCCTGTCGATCTTGCCGATCTCGGTCTGCGCGGCCGAATCCGAATCCGGCACCGCTTCGGGCTTGCCTTCCGCCTGGCCGGTCGCCGGCTGTTCGGCCTGTTCCTGGCCGGCCTGCGGCGCTTCGCCGGCGGGCTTGCCGGCGCCGGCCTGTCCTTCCGCGCTGCCGGCGCCCTTGGCGCTGTCGGGCAGCGGGGCGGCGTTCTCGGGCTGCGGCCTGGCTTCGGCCTTGCCTTCCGGCATGGCCTGCTCGCGGGTATTGGTGGGAAGCTCCGGCTCGGTCGTCGGCTTTGCCTCGCCTCCGGCCTTCTGGTCGGTCGCGGGCTGCTCTGGCTGGGCCTGATCGGCAGGCTGGCCTTCCTCGGCGGGCTTGGCGTTTTCGGCCGGCTGTTCTTCGGCCGGAGCTGCCTCGCCACCGCCCTGCTTCTTCTTTTTCAGGTAGTCGCGCAGCTTGTCCTTTTTGGAACCGGTTTCGGCCCCCTGGTCTGTCGGTTGCTCCCCCTGCGCCGGTGGCTGTGCGGCCTCGGCGGGTTTCTGTTCGGGCTGGGCCTCGGCCGGTTTCTCTTGCGGTGTCGGCGCTGCTTCCTCGGCCGGCTTGGTCTGCTCGGCAGGCGCTTCCTCGCCGCTCTGCTTCTTCTTCAGGTAGTTGCGCAGCTTGTCCTTTTTGGAACCGGTTTCGGCTCCCTGGTCCGCCGGCTGCTCGGCGCCTGATGGCGCTGCCTCGGCGGGAGCCTGTTCGGCCGGAGCCGTCTCCTGCGCGGGGGCGGCATTGTCCTGCTGTTCCTGGCTCTTGCGCTTCTTGCGCGGCTTCTGCTCGGGTTCGGCGGGGACCGCCTGCTCGGCGGGAGCCTGTTCGGCTGGTGCCGCTTCCTGCGCGGGCGCGGCGTTGTCCTGCTGTTCCTGGCTCTTGCGCTTCTTGCGCGGCTTCTGCTCAGGTTCGGCGGGAGCCACCTGCTCTGCGGGTGGCTGTTCAGCTGGCGCTGCCTGCTCGGCGGGAGCCTGTTCGGCCTGTGGCGCCTGCTCGGCGGGTGCGGCGTTCTCCTGTTGCTCTTCGCCTCTGCGCTTCTTGCGCGGCTTTTCTTCCGGCTGGGCCGCGTCCGGCGAGGCCTCGTCGGCAGCCGGCGCGCAGGTTTCGCCCTCGGGGCAGTCGGCCTGGACCCTGAGCAGCGGCAGGCTTCCCGCCGTTTCCGATACGGGGCTGGCGACGCGGTCGAGCGGCAGGGCGCTCATCGGCGCGGATGCCATCAACAGGGCAATCGCGCTGCCGGCCAGGATTTGTGATTGGCGTTTCATCCGAAATCTCCTCTCGCACGCCCCTTCGCCGCCCAAACCGCTGAGAACCGCATTTGGTTCCGACGCGCCGGCCACCGAATGGCAACCGCACAAGGCGAGCGAAGGGCGATTTGGTGGTCATACCGGGGCGAGCCGGAGCCGGTGGCTTGATTTCGCCATGCGTCGGGCGCACATCCCCCTGATGACTGAGCCGTTCTGGAAAACCAAATCACTGGAGGCGATGAGCCCTGCCGAATGGGAATCGCTGTGCGACGGCTGCGGCAAGTGCTGCCTGTCCAAGCTGGAGGATGAGGACACCGGCGAGATCTACTGGACGAGCGTGGCCTGCCGCCTGTTCGACGCCGGCACCTGCCGCTGCGGCGACTATGCCAACCGGCTGAAGCGCGTTCCCGATTGCGTCGGCCTGACGCCGCAGAACGTGCGCACGCTTCACTGGCTGCCGGCGACCTGTGCCTACCGCCTCGTCGCCGAAGGACGCGATCTGTTCTGGTGGCACCCGCTGGTTTCGGGCAGCGCCGAGACGGTGCATGAGGCCGGCATATCGATGCGCGGACGCGTGCGCGCCAGCGAGAGTGACCTCGCCGAGCCGGAAGATTATTTCGACTACGTGCTGGAAGAGGAGCCGTAGAAGCGTTCCGAAAGCCGGAACCGGCGTGCGGGCACGGCGTTTCCCCGCTGGCCGCGTGAACGGCAGGTGAACGGCCGATTCCCGAACCGTTCAGGGGCGTGGCCTTAGGTTTCGGGCATCGCTTCGGCGAACCACTCGAAACGCCAACTGGAGAAGACAGATGTTCAAGACCTTCAAGACCGCGGCCCTTTCGGCTCTCATCGGCCTCGGCGCGCTTGCCGCCGTTCCCGCCGTCGCCCAAGCGGACGGCATCTACCTCAATTTCGGCCATTCCGGCCCGCGCTTCGGCACCTATGACGGCGACCGCGAGCGTGTCCGTGATTGGCGCCGGGAGCGTGACTGGCGCCGCGGCTGCTCGCCGGAGCGCGCGCTCGACAAGGCCGAGCGGATGGGGCTGCGCCGGGCCCGCATCGTCGACATGAGCCGCCACACGATCAAGGTGGCCGGGCGCAAATACAGCGACAGGGTCGTGGTGGTGTTCGGCCGCGAGCGCGGCTGCCCGGTCGTCTATCGCTGATTCGCGTTGGCGCGTAACGCGCGCCTGCATCGGCCAAGGAAAAGCCCCGGAGGATCGATCCTCCGGGGCTTTCAGCATTTTCGGGACCGGTGCCCGATTCTACTTCAGCTCGAAGGTGACGGTGACCTGCACCGTGTAGGAATTCTCGCCGGCCTGCACGGGCGCGGCCGCGCCGGCGGCGTCGAACGCCTTGGCCTGGATCGGCATCGGGGCCGGCCGGGTGTTCTGGTCGCTGATCTCGATCACGCGGCCGAGGCTGACGCCGGCCGCCTCGGCGAGCGTCCTGGCCTTGGCCATGGCATCGGCCATCGCCTTCTTGCGCGCCTGGGTGAGGGTGGCGGCGGGATCCTCGTTGGAGAAGGTGATGTTGCCGCCCTGGTTGACGCCGAGGATGACGGCCTTGTCGAGGACTTCGCCGGCCTTGTCGATGTCGCGCAGGCGCACCGACAGCGTGTTGGTGACCTGGTAGGCGACCAGTTCGGCTTCCTGGCCACCGTCCTTGTTGTTGGTGTAGTTGTAGCGCGGGCTGATCTGGATGCCCGCCGTCTGCAGGTCGCGCTCGGCGATGCCGAACGCCTTCATCGCCGCGATCACCGCCGCCATGGCGTCGTTGTTGGCGTCCATGGCCTCGCGGGCGGTTTTCGCCTCGCGCATGACCGACAGCGAGATCAGCGCCATGTCGGGCGCCACGGTGGCCTCGCCTTCCCCCGAAACGGTGATGTGCGGCGGCGGCACCGGCTCGGCCGCCCTGGCGGCGGCGGGCAAAGCGAGCGCGGCTGCGAGCGCCAGCGGCAGGAACTGTTTCGGCATCTGTATCTCCATCATGCGAATGCTTGCCCACGCCCACTATGGACGCACTGTGGCGCGATTAAGGGCTGGGGCGCGGCGACAGCAACGGATGGTTGCTGAAAGCCTTGTGCGGGAAGACGAAAAACTCTAAGGCAGCCGCGTGGGGCCTGTAGCTCAATGGTTAGAGCCGGCGGCTCATAACCGCTTGGTTGGGGGTTCGAGTCCCTCCGGGCCCACCAATCTCCCCGAGGCAGCAGCGCCCAGCCCGGATGAAAAGAACGTCTCGGTGCCCTCCGACGCCGTTCCGCAGGTTCGCCGAACGACATTACGACGTTTCACCTGCGTTGAATCAACTCAGTAGGGTTTTCGCCGGGCTGACAGTCGCACCGGTCGCAAGCGACCTGTACTCCTGCGGCGCAGCCTGACATCGGATGACCAGGTTCTCGGGGTGGTGCTCAAGATCCGGGGCCGCCATCCGCCGAGACGACCGCCGCCGTGAGACCGTCGATGAAGGGAATGCCGAAGCGTTTGGCCAGGGCGTCGGCGCGACCCGTCAAAGCGCCCGAGCCGAGCACGATCGCGGCGGCACGGTCCTCCACCATTGCGCGCTCGATGGCGGCGATGAGGCGAGCCTCGGCAAGGGGCGTGCGGGCCGCCGTCTCGGCGACCCCGATACCCGCGGCGCGGACCGTGCACAGATGCGCCACGCCATAGGCGGCGGCCAGGTGCTCGATCCCGGCCACGGCGCTCTCGACAGTGGTGATGATGGCGAAGCGGCCTCCTGTTTCGGCCCCTCTGGCGATGGCGGCGCCGAACATGCTGACGACAGGAACCGGAACCAGCTTCCGTGCTTCCTCGACGCCGATGTCGTCGAAGCAGGCCAGCACATAGCCATCGAAACCTTCGTCCCTGCGCGCCTCAATCAGCGAGACGACGTTGGGCACCGCCTCGGTACGGTCCAGCGGCGTCTCGATGGCGAAGGGACCGTGCGCGGGGTTGACCACCTCGATCTCGGTGCCCGGCGGGGCGACCGCCAGCGCCGCCTCCCTGATCTGCATGGTGACGGCGCCATTGGTGTTGGGGTTGATGACGAGGAGGCGGCGGGGCCGCCCCGCTCCGGGCGCGACCGGCGTCATCCTCGACCTGCCAGCCTGTCCGGCAGCCACATGACGATCTGCGGGAAGAACATGGTGAGGATCACGAAGCCGATCATGATGAACACGTAGGGCAAGGCGCCCGCGACGACGTCGCGAAAGCTACCGCCGTCGCGGCGCAGGCCATGCACGACGAACAGGTTCATGCCGACAGGCGGCGTGATCAATGCGATCTCGCACATCAGGATGATGAAGATGCCGAACCAGACCGGGTCGACGCCGACCGTCACCACCATCGGCACCGCGATGGGCACCGTCAGCACCAGCATGGACATCGCATCCATGAACATGCCGAGGATGACGTAGAACACGATCAGGACCAGAAGCAGCGAGACCTGTTGCAACTGGAAGCCGGCCACCCACTGCGTCACCACCTGCGTGGCGCCCAGCATGGATATGGTGACGTTGAGCAGCAAGGCGCAACTGAGCACGATGACCGTCATCCCCGTGGTGCGGGCGGCCTGGACAGAGCAGTTCAGCAACAGGGCGGGCGTCAGCCTGCCCGTCGCCGCGACGATCGCCAGGGCCATCACCACGCCGAGCGCCGCCGATTCGGTGGGTGTCGCCAGCCCGCCGTAGATCGATCCCATCACCACGCCGAAGATCAGGAAAGGCGCGAACAGATGCTTCAGGTAGCCGATCTTGACGCGCAGCGGCAGGCGCGGCCGGTTCGGATCGAGCCCGCTGCCGCCGTGGAACAGCGCGATATAGGCCGAAAAGCACGAAGCCAGCAGCAGGCCGGGGATGAGCCCCGCCGCGAAAAGCTGGCCCACGGAGGTATTGGCGAGCGAGCCGTAGACGAGAAGGTTGATGCTCGGAGGGATCAGGATTCCAAGCGTGCCGCCGGCCGCCAGCGAGCCGAGCGATGCCTGCATGGAGTACTGCCGCTGGGCAAGCGCAGGCAAGGCGATGGTGCCGACGGTTGCGGCGGTCGCCACCGACGAACCCGACGTCGCCGAAAAAAGCGCGCATGTGGCGATGTTGGTGTGAAGCAGGCCACCCGGCAGCCGGTCGAGCCATACGGCAAAGGCGTCGAACATCTTGTCGGCGATGCCGCCGCGAAGCAGCAGTTCGCCGAGCAGCATGAAGAGCGGTATCGCCAGGATGGCTGGCGAGTTGAGACTGGTCCAGACGACCCCGCCCATCATGTCGACCAGGGGAAAGCCGTAGAAGGCCATTCCTCCCAGGGCTCCGACTGCGACGATCGCCACCGCCACGGGAATGCTGAGGAACATAAGGGCCAGCATGATCGCAAAGCCCAGTCCGACGATAGTGATGCTCATTGCGCCACCTCTTCGCGAATCTTGAGGTCGGCAAGCTCGGCCTCGAGTTCCTCCTCGGCGCTGCCCGGTCCGAAGCGGCGGTCCAGAACCTTGAGTTCGCCGCGCGCAAGCAGCAGGACGGACCGCGCCGCCAGCACGGTCGCTCCCGCCGCGAAAACCAGCATGGCGCAGAGCCAGACGGCCTGCGGGTAAATCAGCGGCGTCGCCCAGGGCGTCTGGGCGATCGACTGGTAGGCGAGCGTCTCGCGCACCGTCTCAACGGTGAAGTAGAGCAGGAAAAGCGCCAGCAGGGCCAGCGAGACGGCCGCCGCGACATTGAGCACCGCCCGCGCGCCAAGCGAGAGCTTGGCGTGCAGGACGTTGATGCGGATATGGGCCTGCTCCGAGGCTGTCACCAGAAACGCCAGCGGCGCGACGATCGCCACGGCATAGCCGCCGATCTCGTCGATGCCGCCCAGCGACAGCGAGAAGAATTTCCTCAGGATCGTCTCTATGGCGATCGCGAAGGAAAGCAGGATCATGATCGCGCCGAAAATCGCACTCGGCAGGTGAACCATGGGTTTCATCAGCCTTCTCCCGACTCAGGGCTTGAGGCCGATTCTGGAACCGACGGTAGCGCGCCACTTGGCTTCGCATTCGGGGAACACCGCGTTGCACTGCTTCGCCCAGACCGGCAGCGACACCTTGCCGACGGCATCAGCAACCGTCGCAAGGTCCGCCTCCGATACGGGCGCCTGCTTCAGCTTGTAGGAGGCCGTCAGGCCGCAGGGCTTTTCGCCGCTGTTGCAGCGCATGGCGTCGGCATAGAGCTCCTCCGAATAGGCCCATATCTCGTCGGTCAGCTTGCCGACCGCCGCCTGGAGCTTGCCCTGGTCTTCCGCCGACATGGCGTTCCATTTGTCGAGGTTGACGGCATAGCCGTTCACCGCCATCTGCAAGGCCAACGGCAGCACGGTGGTCGTGGCTTCCGGCCAGCCGCCCGCATTGGCGGAGGCGGGACCCGTGATCGCGCAGTCGACGACGCCGCGCGCCAGGGACTGCTGCACCTCGCCGAAAGGCAAGGGCATGCCGGTGGCGCCGAGCCCCGCCATGAAGTTGGCGGCGCTCTGGTCGCCGACACGGACCTTGAGCCCCTTCATATCGGCAAGGCTGGACACGTCAGGCTTGCAGAAGATGATTTGGGGGCCGGCAGGCCAGACGCCGAGCAGCCTGGCGTTGAAATTCGCCTGCAAACGCTCGTCGACGGTGGCCTTGAAGGCATCCATGTTGGCCCTTGCCGTGGCGAAGCTGGTGTTGAGCCCGATCAGGTCGAGGCCGAGAATGGACGGTTCGTCACGGCTCACCTGCGGGCCGCGGATCGAAACGATGTCGAACAGTCCCGACTTGAGCACACGCAGGCCGTCCGAATCCGGGATGCCGGCGACGTCGACCGGCAGGTACTGCGTGGACACGTCCATACCCGCATTCTTGGCCAGGTTCTCGAGAAAGGCTTTTCCTTGTTCTGGGCGATGAGGCCGGAGCCGGCGGGCTGGCCAAGGACCTTGAGCGACAATGTGTCGGCCTCGGCGGCGGAAGCCAGGATGACAGTCGCCAACCCTGCTATCAGTGCATGTTTGAACATCGATTTCCCCTTTTTGTTGATTTGCCCAAGGCGCGTCGCGATCTTTCCGATTTACTTGGCGCGTTTCAGGTTCCTGGTTTTGCGTATGCCCTCCTGCACATCCTGCCCGAACCGGTTCCCGCTTTCGGGAGGCATGCCTTCGTTCAGCGTGATCAGACCCCTTGTGGCCACGGTCGCTCGCTACCGGTTGCTAAGAGAAGCAGATTTCTTGCTTCTTATCAATGAAATTGAGATTTCATACGCAGCAAAGATGCACGGCAGTCGACCGGGCGCGAAAAACGGCCGGTTCGCCTAGTCGGCGTGGACGGTTGTGACCTAAAGCTCGCCGATGATCTCGTTGGCGGCTTCGATACGGCTCAGCCTGGCGCGCCCCTTGGTGACCGCCAGCTCGATCGTGCGCATCACCAGCACATGACACAGCGCCATCACGGACACATGATTGAACAGCGGCCCCGTCGACGCTGTCTGGCACCGGAAATGCCAGCGCGCGCGGCGGTCCGGCTCCAGGCCTTCGTCGGTGACATAGGCAAGGGTCGCCTTTGCCGAGGCGACGCAGTCGAGAAGCGCGTCGGTGGCCGCGACACGGCGACGGAGGCCGAACACGACGACACAATCGCCGGGGACGATGCTGGCGAAATGTTCGCCAAGCGTTTCGCCGCCGCCGGGTATGGCTACGACGTCTTCGATCACCTGCGTCAGTTGCCAGCGAAAATAATTGGCGAAAGGGTGACTGGCGCGAAAGCCCACCACCCAGACCTTGCGCGCCGCCAGCATCGCCTGCGCAAGGGCGTCGATCTCGGCCTGCACGATCATACTGAAGGTCTGGTCGAGGTTGGACTTGCTTTGCTCCACCGCCGCGAGCAACGAAGCTTCCGCACTGGTCATTTCGGGATGGCTGAGGAACAAGCGCGAGCCCGAACGCTGCTCCTGGCGGGCATGGCGGCGTGCCTCCTCGTAGTTGGTATAGTCGAGCCGCCGCACGAATCTCGAGACAGTCGCCTTGGATACATTGGCGAGGCGGGCGAGTTCCTGGGCATCGTAGCTGGCGAGTTCGCCTGGAAAATCGCAAAGGAACTCGCCAAGCCGCCGCTCAGCGGGATGCAGCGACGGAAGGGCAGCCCTGATGCGACTTAGAAAAGACCTGTCCGGCGCCGGCGCCATCACCGCTCCTGAAATTCCAGTTTCGTCACAGCTATTGCAGTTTCTCCTGAAATGGAAGCAGGAGCTGTCGATCCGTTCGGGCATCCGGCCGAGGGCCGGCTCGCCACCCAAGCCGACGAGCGCAGGGCCGAACACGCCGAAAAACGCGACGGCGTAATCGTCGAACGGGTTGCCGTTGATTGAACGATCCACGCTTCCGGGAAAACGACTGTATCGACATACGATACGATCGATAGCATTGTGCAGACCCTATGGGGAGCGCGGGCGTGGGTGTTCGGCCTTGCCGGGGTTTCCCGACGTGTCTTTCCATGCAACAAAAAGCCAAAACAAGATCATGATGAGGAGGTGGAGCATGTACCGACAATCCCTGTTTGGCAGAGCCGTGGGCGGAGCGATCCGCGCAGGCATGGTCGCCGGCGCGCTGGCCGCCGCGACGCTCGGCGCCCATGCCGAAGGCAAGACGCTGCGTTTCGCCTTCCAGGGCACGCTCAACGCGCTCGATCCCTATTCGCTGAACGAGACCTTCACGTTGGGCATGCTTGGCAACGTCTATGAGGGCCTGACCAAGCGCGACAAGGATCTGAAGATCATCCCCGGCCTTGCCGAAAGCTGGGAGACGATCGACCCGCTGCACTGGCGCTTCCATCTGCGCAAAAACGTGACGTTCTCCAACGGCGACGCCTTTAACGCCGACGACGTGCTGTTCTCGGCGGAACGGGTGCGCGCCGACGGCTCAGACCTGAAGACGCGCATCCCTGCCGATTCGGAGTGGAAGAAGGTCGACGACTATACGGTCGACGTCACCCTCAAGACGCCCAATCCCATTCTCTTCGCCGAGTGGGACACCTGGTACATCATGGACAAGGAATGGGCCGAGAAGGAAGGCGCGACCAAGCCGGTATCGGCCAAGGACACCAACCCCGGACCCGCCGCCTACAAGGCCAACGGCACCGGCCCCTTCACGATCGAAAGCCATGAGCCCGGCGTCAAGACCGTGTTCAAGCGTCGCGACGGCTACTGGGGCGAGAAGCTGATCGACACCAATCTCGACAGTGTCGTCTTCACGCCGATCGCCTCCGATTCGACCCGCGTCGCGGCCCTGCTTTCCGGCGATGTCGATCTGATCGAGCCGGTCCCGGTTCAGGACATCGACCGCGTCAACAAGGATCCGAACACCGAGGCGCTGACCGGGCCGGAACTGCGCGCGATCTTCCTGAACATGAACCAGATCCGCGACGAACTTCCGACCTCGAACATCAAGGGCAAGAACCCGTTCAAGGATCCGAACGTGCGCAAGGCGTTCTACCAGGCGATCGACATCGAAGCGATCGACAAGCGCGTCATGCGCGGCCTTGCGACGCCGATCCCGCTGCTGATCGCGCCGCAGCTCTATTCCGCGCCGGACCTCAAGCGCTGGCCCTACGATCCGGAAGCGGCCAAGAAGCTGCTGACCGACGCCGGCTATCCCGACGGCTTCACAGTCGGCATGGATTGCCCGAACGACCGCTACGTCAATGACGAGCAGATCTGTCAGGCCGTGGTTTCCATGCTCGCCAAGATCGGCGTCAAGGTGAACCTCAACGCCCAGCCGAAGGCGAAATACTTTGCCAAGGTTCTGGCGCCTGGTGGCTATGACAACGACTTCTCGCTTCTCGGGTGGACACCCAGTTCCTTCGATTCGTGGAATGTCTTCGTCAGCCTGGCGACCTGCCGCGACGCGACCGGCAAGGGCGGCCCGTTCAATCTGGGCGGCTACTGCAATCCGAAAGTCGACGAACTGGCCAAGCAGATCGTCGTCGAGACGGATGTGGACAAGCGCAACCAGATGATCCACGACGCCTACAAGATCCTGCTGGACGACACCTCGCACATCCCGCTGCACCAGCAGTCGCTGGCCTGGGGCAAGCGCAAGAACCTGGACATCGTCCAGCGCTCCGACGACCAGGTGCTGTTCTACTGGGCGAAGCTGAACTAAGCCCCATGGGAAGCCACCCGCCCGGGTCGAAGGCCGATCCGGGCGGCACAGTCAGCGGGGTTTCTTGAATGCTCGCTTTTGCCATCCGGCGCCTGATTCAGGCCGTCGGCGTCATGCTGGTAGTGGCGCTGATCTCGTTCCTGCTGTTCCGGTTCGTCGGCGATCCGGTGAACCAACTCGTCGGCGTCGACACCACGCCCGAGCAGCGGGCGCAACTGCGTCAGGACCTTGGCCTCAACGACCCGGTCTATGTCCAGTTCGGGCGCTTCGTCGGCAAGGCCGCCCGCTTCGATTTCGGCATCTCCTATCAGATCAAGCAACCCGTTGCCGACCTCATCGCCTCGCGCCTGCCGGCGACGCTGGAACTGTCGCTGGTCTCGGCGGTCTTCGCGCTGCTGGTCGGCCTGCCGATGGGTGTCTATACCGGCCTCTATCCCCAGACGCTGCTGTCGCGCCTGTTCCTGGCGCTGAGCCTCACCGGTATTTCGCTGCCGACCTTCCTGATCGGCATCCTCCTGATCTTCATCTTCTCGGTCAATCTCGGCTGGCTGCCGTCGTTCGGGCGCGGCGAGGTTGTCACCATCGGCGGCTTCTGGACGACAGGGCTGCTCACTCGCTCGGGGCTAAGCTCGCTCATTTTGCCGGCAATCACGCTGGGTCTCTTCCAGATGACGCTGATCATGCGACTGGTGCGCGGCGAGATGCTCGAAGTGCTGCGCACCGACTACATAAAGTTCGCGCGCGCCCGCGGCCTGTCGAGCCGGGCGGTCAATTTCGGCCATGCACTGAAGAATACGCTGGTCCCGGTCATCACCATCACCGGGCTGCAGATCGGTTCGATCATCGCTTTCTCGATCATCACCGAGACGGTCTTCCAGTGG
Organism: Mesorhizobium sp. 8; assembly: GCF_006351905.1. NCBI lineage: Bacteria > Pseudomonadati > Pseudomonadota > Alphaproteobacteria > Hyphomicrobiales > Phyllobacteriaceae > Mesorhizobium > Mesorhizobium sp. 8. The sequence continues at coordinate 1,426,734 of NZ_CP040914.1, read as the reverse complement.
CCGGGCATGGGGCTTCTGTTCCTGCAGGCGGTGCAGAACGTCGACATCCCCATCATGGCCGCCTACCTGCTCTTGATCGCGTTCCTGTTCACGATCATCAACTTCATCGTCGACCTGCTGTACGTCGCCGTCGACCCGCGCATTCGCATCGGAGGTGCCGGGGCGTGACCGACGCGATCAGGGTCAAGGAAGAACAGCCGGGCGTGCTCAGCCGCATTCTGCGCAGCGACCTTTTTTATTCGTTCCGCCGCTCGCCCATTACGGTGATCTCGGCGGCTGTGACGCTGGTGCTGATCCTGGCGGCACTGTTCGCGCCATGGATCGCGCCGCACGATCCGTTCGACCCGGCCTCGCTCGACATCATGAACAGCCTCCTGCCGCCGCAATGGACGGCCGACGGCCAGGCCGGCTTCCTGCTCGGCACCGACGACCAGGGCCGCGACGTGCTCTCGACCATCCTCTACGGCATGCGCATCTCGCTCGCCGTCGGCTTCGCCAGCGTTATTCTTGCCATGGCGCTCGGCGTAACGCTGGGGCTGATCGCCGGCTATGTCGGCGGTATCACCGACACCATCATCATGCGCGTCGCCGACGTGCAACTGACCTTTCCCGCGATCCTGACGGCGCTCTTGATCGACGGCGTGGCGCGCGCGCTGGCCGGCCCGCAGGCCTATGAGGAAATCGTCTTTTTCGTCCTGGTCCTGTCGATCGGGCTCTCCTTCTGGGTGCAGTATGCGCGCACGGTGCGTGGCTCGGTGCTGGTCGAGGCGAACAAGGAATACGTGCTGGCCGCGCGGCTGATCGGGCTGCGCTCGTCCGCCATCATGTTCCGCCATGTCTTGCCCAACGTGGTCGGCCCGGTGCTGGTGATCGCCACCATCAACCTGGCGCTCGCCATCATCACGGAGGCGACGCTGTCCTTCCTCGGCGTCGGCGTGCCGCCGACCCAGCCTTCGCTCGGCACGCTGATCCGCATCGGCAACGACTATCTGTTCTCGGGCGAATGGTGGGTTACGATCTTTCCCGGCATCACGCTTGCCATCCTGGCGCTGGCGGTCAACCTTCTGGGCGACTGGCTGCGCGACGCGCTGAATCCGAAGCTCAGATGACTGCTACGCTCTCCGTCAGGAACCTCCGGGTCGAGATACCGACGCGCCACGGCGTGTTGACGGCGATCGACGATCTTTCCTTCGACATCGCGCCGGGCGAAGTGCTGGGCGTCGTCGGCGAATCCGGCGCCGGCAAATCGATCACCGGTTCGGCGATCATCGGCCTGCTCGATCCGCCGGGCCGCATAGCCGGCGGCGAGATCCTGCTCGGCGGCGAGCGCATCGACAACCTGCCGCCGCCGGCCATGCGACGCGTCCGGGGAAAGCGCATCGGCATGATCTTCCAGGACCCGCTGACCAGCCTCAACCCGCTCTACCGTATCGGCGACCAGCTTACCCAGACCATCCTTACGCATGAGAAAATGACGGCGAGGGCGGCGCTCGACAAGGCCGAGCGCCTGCTGGTCGAGGTCGGCATCCCGGCCGCCGGGGCGCGGCTTTCCTCGTATCCTCATCAGTTTTCCGGAGGCATGCGCCAGCGCGTCGTCATTGCGTTGGCGCTGGCGGCCGATCCTGAACTGGTCGTCGCCGACGAGCCGACCACGGCGCTCGACGTCTCGGTGCAGGCGCAGGTCATTTCGCTGCTCAAGCGGTTGTGCAAGGACAGGGGTGCCTCCGTCATGCTGATCACCCATGACATGGGCGTCATCGCCGAGACGGCCGACCGCGTCTGTGTCCTCTATGCCGGCCGCCTGGCGGAGATCGGCAAGGTGCGCGACGTCGTCAAGCACCCGCAGCATCCCTACACGCACGGCCTGATGACGGCGATTCCGTCGCTGAAAGGCGATCCGGACGCCCGGCTGGAACAGATACCGGGATCGATGCCGCGCCTCGGCGCGATACCCGAGGGCTGCGCCTTCAATCCGCGCTGCGGCTTCCGTTTCGAACGCTGCCGGGCCGAACGACCTGCGGCATACCCGACGTCCCGCAGCGAGGCCTCCTGCTTTCTGCTCGACGCGGCGGGTGCGGCACCGCCGCCCGAAACGGTCGCGGCGGCGCGCGCCGCCGGCATCGAGGTTCGCGCCGGTGCGCCGACGGGGGCGGACGCATGAGCGCGGCCGAAACCCGGGCCGCGCGGACGGCCATCTCCCCGCCGGATACCGCGCCGCTTGTCGAGATCGAGGGGCTGGGCCGCGTCTTCGACCTGTCCAAGCGCTGGCTCAACCGTGTCCTCGACGGCAGCGGCAAGGTGATGCTGACGGCGGTGGACGGCGTCAGCCTGTCGATCGAACGCGGCGGAACCTATGCGCTTGTCGGCGAATCCGGATCGGGCAAGTCGACCATCGCCAAGATGGTGGTGGGCTTGCTCCCGCCGACCAGCGGCAGCGTGCATATCGCCGGCGCCGACATCTGGGCCGAGCGCAGCCTCGCGCGCCAGCGCCAGTTGCGCCGCCGCATCCAGATGATCTTCCAGGATCCCTATGCCAGCCTGAACCCGCGCTGGCGCGTCGGCTCGATCCTGGCCGAGCCGATCAAGGCGTTCGGCCTGGCCGCCGATGCCGCCGCTCGCGAGGCGCGGGTGGGCGAACTCCTGTCGCTGGTCGGCCTCGACCCGCGCGACTCGGCTAAGTTCCCGCATGAATTCTCAGGCGGCCAGCGCCAGCGCATCGCGATCGCCCGCGCGCTCGCTTCCGAGCCAGAATTCATCGTCTGCGACGAACCGACCTCGGCGCTCGACGTCTCGGTGCAGGCGCAGGTGCTCAACCTTTTGCGCGACCTGCAGCAGCGGCTGGGCCTGACCTACCTGTTCATCAGCCACAACCTCGCCGTGGTGCGCCATATGGCGACCCGCGTCGGCGTGCTCTACCTCGGCCGGCTGGTCGAGGAGGCCCCCGCACGCGAGCTCTTCGCGGCGCCGAAGCATCCTTATACGAAGATGCTGCTCGACGCCGTACCCGATATCGGCATGGAGGGCGTCGAGCGCCCGTCGATCGCCGGCGAGATCCCGAATCCGATCAATCCGCCGTCGGGCTGCCACTTCCACCCGCGCTGCCCGCACGTCATGCCGCAATGCCGAACCGTCGTGCCGCCGTCCTATGCGGTCGGCGATGCGAAGGTTTTGTGCCACCTCTACGACGGAGCGGACCACGCGGGGACCGCACGATCCGCGTCCTGACGCGCCTCAGTTCGCCGGCAGCGCGGTCTCCACCAGTTTCGCCCAGTAGGACGCACCGATCGGGATGATCTCGTCGTTGAAGTCGTATTCGGGGTGGTGGAGGTACTGTGTGTCGCCCTGGCCGATATAGATGAAGGCGCCTGGCCGCGCGTCGAGCATGAAGGAGAAATCCTCGCCGCCCATCACCTGCGGCGTGTTCATGTCGACCTTGTCCGAAACCAGCCGCGCCACCTTGCCGGCGAACTCGGTCTTCTCGGCATTGTTCGACAGCACCGGATAGTGGCGCTGGTAGTCCAGCGTCGCTTTCGCGCCGAAGGCGGCGGCTGTGTGCTCGATCACCTCGCGCATGCGGATTTCCAGAATATCCTGCACCTCGGAGGAGAGCGTGCGCGCCGTGCCGGTCAGCCGCGCCGTCTGCGGGATGACGTTGAAGGCGTCGCCGGCCTTGAAGGTGGTGACCGAGATCACCGCCGCCTCGACCGGGTCGACGTTGCGCGACACCACCGATTGCAGGGCCGTCATGATGTGGGCGCCAACCAGCGTCGTGTCGATGACGCGCTGCGGCCTGGCGGCGTGGCCGCCCTTGCCTTCGATGTCGATGATGAACATGTCGGCGGCGGCCATCATCGGGCCGGGCCGGATCGAGAACTGGCCGAAGGGAATGCCCGGCGCATTGTGCATGCCGTAGACCTCGTCAATCGCGAAGCGCTCCATCATGCCCTCCTTGACCATCTCGCGCCCGCCGCCGCCGCCTTCCTCCGCCGGCTGGAAGATGACGACCGCCGTGCCGTCGAAATTGCGCGTCTCGGCGAGGTAGCGCGCAGCACCCAGCAGCATGGCCGTGTGGCCGTCGTGGCCGCAGGCGTGCATGACGCCCGCCGTCTTCGACCTGTAGGGGCGCTCGATGACCTCCTGGATAGGCAGCGCGTCCATGTCGGCGCGCAGGCCGATAGTCCTGCCGCTGTGGCTCTTGCGGCCCTTGATGACGCCGACGACGCCGGTGCGGCCGATGCCGGTGACGATCTCGTCGACGCCGAATTCCTTCAGCTTCTCAGCCACCAGCGCCGCCGTGCGATGCACCTCGAACTGGAGTTCGGGGTGGGCGTGGATATCGCGCCGCCACCCGGTGACGTCGTCATGGAAATCCGCGATCCGGTTGATGATCGGCATAAGTCTCTCCTCGGTCGGTTTTTGCGGCGGGGCGGGAAACGGCAACAATGGCGGTTCGGCAAGGTCGGCGCAACCCGGTCGCGAAGCCGGCGGCCCGCTTCGCTTACGCCACCGTCGAGGCCGGTCTGCGCGGCCAGCCGGCGGCCGCTCAGACCCTGCCCAGAGCCAGTGCAATGCCTTGGCCGACGCCGATGCACATGGTGGCCAGCGCCAGCCTGCCGCCGCGCTTGTGCAGTTCCAGCGCCGCCGTGCCGGCGATGCGGGCGCCGGACATGCCCAGCGGATGACCGAGCGCGATGGCGCCGCCGTTCGGGTTCACGTGTTCGGCGTCTTCCGCGATGCCGAGGTCGCGCAGCACCGCGATGCCCTGCGAGGCGAAGGCTTCGTTCAGTTCGATGACGTCGAAGTCGGCCGGCTGCAATCCCAGCCGGGCGCAGAGTTTTTTTGTTGCCGGCACCGGGCCGTAACCCATGATGCGCGGCGCGACGCCGGCGACCGCGCCGCCGAGGACGCGGGCGAGCGGCGTCAGGCCATATTTGCGGACGGCGGCCTCGGAGGCGACGATCAGGGCGGCGGCGCCGTCGTTGACGCCCGACGCGTTGCCGGCGGTAACGGTGCCGCCCTCCTTCTTGAACGGCGTCGGCAGCCTAGCCAGCGCCTCGACGGTGGTGCCGGCGCGCGGGTGCTCGTCCTGCGCGACGACGACGGGCTCGCCCTTGCGCTGCGGAATGGTGACGGCTACGATCTCCTCCGCCAGCCGGCCATTGGCTTGTGCTGCCACAGCCTTCTCCTGGCTGCGGACCGCGAAGGCGTCCTGATCGGCGCGGCCGACGGAAAATTCCTCGGCCACGTTCTCGGCCGTCTCGGGCATGGAATCGATGCCGTATTGCTGCTTCATCAGCGGGTTGACGAAGCGCCAGCCGATGGTGGTGTCGTGAATCTCGGCCTTGCGGGAAAAGGCGGCGTCCGCCTTGGGCATGACGAACGGAGCGCGGCTCATCGATTCGACGCCGCCGGCAATCACGAGGTCCGCCTCGCCGGCCTTGATGGCGCGCGCGGCGATGGTCACGGCGTCCATGCCGGAGCCGCAGAGGCGGTTGACGGTGCTGGCCGAAACCTCCTGCGGCAGGCCGGCGAGCAGCAGCGCCATGCGGCCGACATTGCGGTTGTCCTCGCCCGCCTGGTTGGCGCAGCCGTAGACCAGGTCGTCGACGGCGGCCCAGTCGACCGCCGCGTTGCGCTCCATCAGCGCCCGCAGCGGCACGGCAGCGAGGTCATCCGTGCGGACCGGCGAGAGCGCCCCGCCGAAGCGGCCGATGGGGGTGCGGATATAGTCGCAGATGAAAGCCTCAGCCATCCTTCGAGCCTCGCTTGCCGGCGTTGGCGCCGGCCTTGTGTGCCGCCTCTGTGCGCGCCTTCAGGTCGCGCAGCGTTTGCAGTTCCAGCGCCGTCGGCGCCGGCGTTTCCTCGACCGTGGCGGCGAACCGGACGGGCCAGCCGCATGTCTCCTGCACCTGTTCACGGGTGACGCCCGGATGCAAGGAGACGACGGTGAATTCCTTCGTCGCGGGGTCGGGTTTCCACACGGCAAGATCGGTGACGAGCAGCGTCGGGCCGGCCGTGTCGATGCCGAGGCGCTTGCGATGGTCACCGCCTTCGCCATGGCCGAAGGAGGTGAAGAAGTCGATCCGGTCGACCATGGCGCGCTTCGATTGCGCCATGGTGATGAAGATCTGCTGCGCCGACGTCGCGATTTCGGGCGCGCCGCCGCCGCCGGGAAGGCGCGTCTTCGGGTGGGCGTAGTCGCCGATGACGGTGGTGTTGATGTTGCCGAACCTGTCGATCTGCGCGGCGCCCAGGAAGCCGATGGTGATGCGTCCGCCCTGCAGCCAGTAGCGGAACATTTCCGGCACCGAGACGGTGGTGACCGCGGTTTCGCACAATTCGCCGTCGCCGATCGACAGCGGCAGCACGTCCGGCGCTGTGCCGATGGTGCCGGATTCGTAGATCAGCGTGATGCCCGGCGCATGGGTCAGGCGCGCGACGTTGCAGGCGGCCGACGGCGCGCCGATGCCGACGAAGCAGACGTCGCTGCCCTTCAGGGCGCGCGAGGCGGCAATCGTCATCATCTCGTTGGCGGTGAAGGCGCTCATGCGGCTTTCCTCAAGTGCGCGACGCGGGCGGCGAAGGCGTCGGCGCCTTTCTCCAGCACGTTTTCCTGCATCCACGCGCGAAAGGTCCCGCGGTCGGCGGCGATGCGGTCCCATTCCAGATAGGCGGCGTTGTCGCGGTCGTAGTAGCCGTGCGCGTAGGAGGGATGCGAACCGCCCGGCACGACGGCGATGGCGGTGACGGTCCATGACGGCAGGACGGTCAGGTTGGGATGCAGGCCGGCGAAGTCGTCGACCACTTCCTCGACTGTCACCACGGCCCGCTTCGCCGCCAGCACGACCTCTTTCTGGATGCCGATGATGCCCTCGACCAGCACGTCGCCGCGCCTGTTCGCCTTTTGCGCATGGATGAAGGCGACGTCTGGCCGCAGGGCCGACACCGCCGCCAGCGTCTCGCCGGTGAAGGGGCAGGTGACCGAGCGGATATTGGGATTGACCTCGGCGAGCCCGGCGCCGCGATAGCCGCGAAAGATCGCGCAGGGCAGGCCGGCGGCACCCGCCTCGTAGGCGTTGGCCATGGCGGCGTGGCTGTGCTCCTCGATCTCCAGCGGGCGCGGATAGCCGTTCTCGACGGCGTCGCGCAGCCGGCGCAGCAGGCCGACGCCCGGATTGCCGGCATAGGAGAAGACCAGCTTCTTCGCCATGCCCATGCCGATCATCTGGTCGTAGATCAGGTCGGGCGTCATGCGCACCAGCGTCAGGTCCTTGAAGCCCTGGCGGATCGCTTCGTGCGCGGCGGCTGTCGGAATGAGATGGGTGAAACCTTCGAAGGCGGCTGTATCGCCATCCTTCAGGTTTTCGGCGACCGCCCGTTCCAGCGGCATGAAACTAGTCAACTCCCGATCCTCCGCGTAAAAGTTCGTATTGCGAACTTATGTATTATATCTGATATTAATGGATGAGGCCGCCCACGGAGTCAATTCGGCGGGACGGGTTCGGTGCCGTTCGGAGAACTTACCATGCACGAGACGCCGGCCGCGAAGGATCATGTGGGCTCGCTCCAACGAGGGCTTGGCGTGATGGAAATCCTCGCCGCCCATCCCGGCGGCCTGACGCTGACGGAAACCGCCGAAAAAGCGGGGCTGACGCGCGCCGGCGCACGACGTTTCCTGCTGACCCTTGTGACGAGCGGCTACGCCACGCAGACCGGCCGCATCTTCACCCTGTCGCCGCGCCTGCTGTCGCTGGCGCGGACGTGGCTGCAGGGCACGTCGCTGTGGGCGTTCGCCGAGCCGTTCATGCGCCGGACGGCGGTGGCGCTGGGAGAATCGTGCTCGGCGGCGGTGCTGGCCGGGGAAGACATCGTCTATGTCGCCCGCGTGCAGGGGCCGAGCATCGTCAGCCTCGACCTGCATGTCGGCGCCCGACTTCCGGCCCATTGCACGGCCATGGGCCGCGTGTTGCTTTCGGCCATGGATGCGGGCGAACTCGACAGCTTCCTCGCCGGCACCCGCCTCCTGCCGAGGACGGACAGGACGGTCACCGACCGCAAAAGGCTGGCCGACATCGTCGCCGGGGCGCGCCGCGACGGCTATGCGGCGGTGGACGAGGAACTGGAGGTCGGCCTGCGCTCGCTCGCGGTTCCCCTGCGCAACCGTTCGGGCAGGATCGTCGCCGCGCTCAATGCCTCGACGCAATCGGCGCGCCATTCGGCGGCGGAGATGCAGCGCCTGTTCCTGCCCCGGCTCCAGGAGACGGCGGCCGGCATCGAGGATTTCTTCGTCTGAGGCGCCGTCCGCCCGGCGTGGATTCTGCACGGCTACAGGCTCGTTGCCGCGCGCTGCCTCTTGCGCCGGACAAAGCGCCTCTCATAAGGTGCCTGCCAAACCCCGGCGGCAACGGCCGCCGCGACGACCGGAACCATATCCGGCGCCGGGTATCCAATCGGCCATCGGGCTTGTGGCCGGTCCCAGAGGAGACACTCCATGAAATTCCGTAACTTCATCGTCGCCGGCGCCGTTGCGCTCGCCGGCCTCGCCGGTCCCGCCTCCGCCAAGGAGTGGAAGACCGTGACGATCACACTGGAAGGCGCCTACGCGCCGTGGAACATGACCAATCCGGACGGCACGCTGGGCGGCTTCGAGCCGGAACTGGCCAAGGTGTTGTGCGAGCGCGCCAAGGTCGAATGCAAGCTCGTCGCTTCCGACTGGGACGGCATGATCCCGGCGCTCAATGCCGGTAAGTTCGACATCATCATGGACGCCTTGTCGATCACCGACGAGCGCAAGCAGGTGATCGACTTCACCATCCCCTATGCGGCGACGCCCGCCGCCTTCGCCACTACCAAGGACAACGCGCTGGCCAATGCCGCCGGCACCGGCACGGAAGTGCGGATGGATGTCGGCCAGACCGGCGTGAAGGAAGTCGAGGCGCTGAAGGAAGCCTTCAAGGGCAAGACCATCGGCATCCAGGCGGCGACCGTCTACGCCAAGTTCATCTATGACAATTTCGGCGATACCGCCACGGTGCGCGAATACAAGACCGGCGCCGACCGCGACATCGACCTGCAGAACGGCCGCATCGACCTCGGCTTCGACGACAGCGTCTATTTCCAGAGCGCCTTCGACGCCGCCAAGGGCGAACTTGCCTTCACCGGTCCGCAGATCGTCGGCCCCATCTGGGGCGCGGGCGAGGGGCTCGGCGTGCGCAAGTCCGACACCGACCTGCGCGACATGTTCAGCGCGGCGATCAAGTCAGCGCTTGACGACGGCACGGTCAAGACGCTGTCGGAAAAGTGGTTCAAGACCGACGTTTCGCCGAAGTAAGGTCTGCCACTGGCTTGTGCGGCTCATGCGGAGGGCGTGAGCCGCACGGCCGAGTATAGAAGCCGGCCACAAAGGCTGGCCGCAGAGGGGAGGGCGCAGCCATTTCGACACTGGAACTGCTGGGTTTCGGCTCCACGGGATGGGGCGCGCTGCTTCTCGTCGCCGCCGGCGTGACGCTGGCGGTGACGGCGGTGGCGCTTTTGATCGGCGCCGTGCTCGGCGCCGTCGTCGCGGCGGCGAAGCTGTCCGGCAACCGCGTGCTCTCCTTCCTCGGCAGCGTCTACACCACCATCTTTCGCGGCGTGCCGGAACTGCTCATCATCTATCTCATCTATTTCGGCGGTTCCTCGGCGGTGACGGCCATCGGCCAGGCGATGGGCTACGAGGGCTTTCTCGGCCTGCCGTCCTTCGCCGCCGGCGCGCTGGCCGTCGGCATCATTTCCGGCTCCTACCAGGCGGAAGTCTTTCGCGGCGCCTACCTCGCGGTCGCCAAGGGCGAACTGGAGGCGGCCTCTGCCATCGGCATGAGCCGTGGCCTGCGGTTCCGGCGCATCATCATGCCCCAGGTGTTACGCTATGCGCTGCCCGGCTTCGGCAATGTCTGGCAGCTGAGCCTGAAGGATTCGGCGCTGATCTCGGTGACGGGGCTGGCCGAACTGATGCGGACCAGCCAGGTGGCCGCCGGCTCGACGCGGCAGTATTTCCTGTTCTTCATCGTCGGCGGCGCGCTTTACTTGATCCTCACCAGCTTGTCCGACCAGGTGTTCAACCGGGCCGAGCGGCGGGCCAACCGGTCCATGCCGTCGGCGATGGGACAGGTCTGAGCGCCATGGATATCGAGTTCCTTTCCTCGACCATGGTGACGCTGCTCAAGGCGCTGCCGGTGACGCTGGCGCTGTTCGCGCTTTCGGTGTCCATCGGCTGCGTTCTGGCGCTGGTCATCGTGTGGATGCGCGTCGGCGGCAACCGCCATCTCGCCGGTTTCGCCAAGGGCTACATCTTCGTCTTTCGCGGCTCGCCGCTGCTGATCCAGATGTTCCTCGTCTTCTACGGGCTGGCGCAGTTCGACTTCATCCGCAACGGGCCGTTGTGGCCGCTGCTGCGCGAGCCGTTCGTTTGTGCGGTGCTGTCGCTGGCGCTGTGCACCGCCGGCTATTCGGCCGAGATCTTTCGCGGCGGCATCCGCTCCGTGCCGCCGCGCGAGATCGAGGCGGCGCGCGCCATCGGCATGTCGGGCTTTTTGCTGGTGCGCCGCATCATCGCGCCGATCGCGCTGCGCTTCGCGCTGCCGGCGTACTCGACCGAGGTGGTGCTGATGATGAAGTCGACCTCGCTGGCCAGCCTCGTCACCGTCTGGGAGGTGACCGGCGTGGCGCAGCGGCTGATCTCGCACACTTACCGCACCATGGAGGTGTTCCTGTGCGCGGCGGTCATCTACCTGGTGCTGAATTTCATCGTCCTGCAGGCCATGGCGCTGCTCGAACATTTCCTCTCACGCCACCTGCGCGCCGCGCCGCCGGCGGCGAAAGCGTAACGGAGCGTTCATGCCCGAAGTCCCCCGCCTTTCGGTTCGCGACATCCGCAAGAGCTTCGGCGCCCATGAAGTGTTGCGCGGCATCTCGCTGGAGGCCCGCGACGGCGACGTGATCTCGGTGCTCGGCGCTTCAGGTTCCGGCAAATCCACCTTCCTGCGCTGCATCAACCTGCTGGAGGTCGCAGACAGCGGCGAGGTATGGGTAGACGGCGAGCAGATCCGCATGGTGCAGAAGGGAGGCCGGAACCGCCCGGCGAGCCAGAAGCAGGTCGACCACATCCGCGCCGAACTCGGCATGGTGTTCCAGTCGTTCAATCTGTGGTCGCACATGACCATCCTGCAGAACGTCATCGAGGGGCCGGTGCATGTGCTCAAACGCCCGCGTGCCGAATGCGTGGAGGAAGCGCATGCGCTGCTGAAGAAGGTCGGCATCGGCGACAAGGCGAACGCCTATCCGGCGCATCTGTCGGGCGGCCAGCAGCAGCGCGCGGCGATCGCGCGGGCGCTCGCCATGAAGCCCAAGCTGATGCTGTTCGACGAGCCGACCTCGGCGCTCGATCCCGAACTGGTGGGCGAGGTGCTGCGCGTGATGCGCGCGCTGGCCGAGGAGGGCACGACGATGCTGGTCGTCACGCACGAGATGGGTTTCGCCCGCAACGTCTCCAACCGCGTCGCCTTCATGCGCGAGGGGCTGGTCGATTCGATGGGATCGCCGCAGGAGATGTTCGGTGCCGGGGCTTCGCCGGCCTTCCGGCAGTTCATCGGCCATTTCCAGGCGTGAGGCGATCACCTTTGACCTGTCGCTTTCGGGCGTGTGCGCGTATAGCGTGTCGGCCCATGAGGAAGAGGCAGGGATGAGCCAGGACAAGCCCAGGAAGGGGCCGGCGCAGGGACCGGCAGCAAGCCGGACGGCTGCGGGCGCCGCGCGCAGGAGCGGCAGCGTGCATGCCGCGCTTGCCGACGAGATCGGCTCGCGCATCGTGCGCGGCGACTATCCGCCCGGCTCGATCCTCCCCAACGAGGCGCAGTGGTCGCAGACCTTCGACGTCAGCCGCTCGGCGGTGCGCGAGGCGATCAAGATGCTGATGGCCAAGAGCCTGCTCGCCTCCCGCCCGAAGGTCGGCAGTCGGGTGGAGCCGCGCGAGCGCTGGAACCTGCTCGACCGCGACGTTCTGGCCTGGTACGCGACCTCGCCGGGGCGTGACACCTTCATGCGCACCGTGCAGGAATTCCGCTACATCATCGAGCCGGAGGCCACGGCCTTTGCCGCGCTGAGGCGCAGCGACGAGCAGATGGAGGAGATAAGCGGTGCCTGCCGCGCCATGGCGGCGGCGACCTCGCTGGAGGAGCGCACGCATGCCGACACGCGCTTCCATCTCGCCATCCTGCGCGCCGCCGGCAACGACCTTTTGGTGCCGCTCGGCGTGCTGATCGAGACGGCCTTCGACCATCTTTTCCGCTATGTGACGCGCGAGGGCGACGACCTCGACCATGCGCAGAAGCTGCACGAGGCGATCGAGCGCAATATCCGCCTGCGCCGCCCGGATGCGGCACGCAACGCGGTGCGGCGCCTGCTCGCCAACACCGACAAGATCATCGGCCCCTATCCGGGCCAATCCAGCGACTGACACCGCCAACCGACGAGGCGAACGAATGACCGCGCAACGGCCCAACGTGTTGCTCATCTGCGCCGACCAGTGGCGCGGCGATTGCATTTCCGCACTCGGTCATCCCAACGTGAAGACGCCGAACCTCGACGCGCTGGCCGCCGACGGCGTGCTGTTCACCAATCATTTCGGCCAGTGCACGCCGTGCGGGCCTTCGCGCACCAGCCTGCTGACCGGCCTCTACCTGATGAACCATCGCTCGGGGCGCAACGGCACGCCGCTCGACGCCCGCCACACAAACGTCGCGCTGGAGGCGCGCAAGGCCGGCTATCGGCCGGCACTGTTCGGCTATACCGACACCAGCGCCGACCCGCGCGATCTCGACGCCAACGATCCGGCGCTGACGACCTATGAAAGCGTCATGCCGGGCTTCGAGGCGGCTCTTCACCTGCCCGACGAGATGGAGGAATGGATCGCCGACCTTCTCGCCAAGGGCTACGACCTGCCCGGCGGACGCCACGACGTGTTCAAACCGAAGCCCGGTTTCGACAAGCCGGCGGATCGCGGCTTCCGCTATATCCCGACCGTCTATCCGGCCGAGCATAGCGAAGCGGCCTTCCTCACCGACGCTTTCCTGAAATGGGTCTCAGCGCGGCGCGACAGTGCATGGTTCGCGCATTTCGTCTTCCTCAGGCCGCATCCGCCGCTGATCGCGCCGGAGCCTTACAACGCCATGGTTGATCCCGCCGACGTCGCCTTGCCGGCGCGCGCGGCCTCGCTGGAGGCGGAAAAGAGCCAGCACCCGATGCTCGGCTACGAACTGGAGCGGATGAGCGAGCCCGGCCGCTATGACGAGCACAGCCCGTTCGATCCGATTTCGGCGGACGATCTCGAAATCCGCCAGATGCGGGCAACCTATTACGGGCTGATTTCGGAGGTCGACCACCATCTCGGCCGCATCGTCGAGCATCTGAAGGCGACCGGCGAATACGATCGCACGCTGATCATCGTCACCAGCGACCATGCCGAAATGCTGGGCGAGCACCACGCCTGGGGCAAGGAAATCTATTTCGACCAGGCCTTCCACCTGCCGCTGGTCATCCGCGATCCGCGCCGGGAGGCTGATGGCACCCGCGGATCGCGCGTCGACGCCTTCACCGAGGCGGTCGACATCATGCCGACGATTCTCGATTGGCTGGGACGCCCGGTGCCGCGCGCCTGCGACGGCCGCTCGCTGCTGCCGTTGATCGAGGGTGGGACGCCGCAGGACTGGCGCGATGCGGTGTTCTTCGAGCACGACTTCCGCACCGTGGCGACGCAGAAGGCGGAAACGACGCTCGGGATTTCCTCCGACCAGTGCAGCTATGCGGCCGTGCGCGACCGGCGCTACAAATATGTCCACTTCGCCGCCCTGCCGCCGCTGCTGTTCGACATGGTCAACGACCCGCACGAGACGCAGAACCTCGCCGACCGGCCGGAGATGGCCGCGACGGTGCTCGCCTATGCGCAGAAGATGCTGGACTGGCGCCTCAGCCATGCCGACCGAACGCTGACCAATATGTTCATCACCAAGGACGGGTTGGTGTCGCGGCCCTGAGAGAGAGCTAGGACAGCCTCAATCCTCTTTTTCGCGACCAAAGGCGGCGCGCAGCTCATCCTTGGCGTCCTCCAGCACCTTCTTCTGCTTGTCCGGCAGGTTCTTGCCGGCGCGGTTGATGTAGAAGGTCAGCATCGACATGGCCGAGCGGAACGGTTCGGCCTTGCGGCGGTCGCTGCGCTCAGCCGAGCGTTTCAGCGAGGCCGCGATTGCCTTCGGGTCGTGCTGCTCGAAGACGTGTTCCTCGAGATCCAGCGCATCGCTGTGCTCGGTCACGTCGGCAGACCATTTTTCCTTGTGGGCGGTAGCCATCATCGTCTCCTTTCCGTGTTTTCAATGGATGGAGCGGGAAGGGGTTCCGGCCGCTGGAGCGACCGCTTCCGTGGTGCTGGCGCTGCCGTCCGGCTTCATATGGCTAAATAGTGCGCCGGGACGCGGATTCCGGCCGCGACGGAGCTTGTCATGCTTTCTGCAAATGGAATGCGCGCGCCGGCCTCGCCGATCGACGGACCGCAGGCCTGGATGCGCCTGGTCGTCTCCCTGGCCTTGGGCACCATCGGCGGCGTCGGCATGTGGGCCGTCATCGTCGTGCTGCCGGCCGTGCAGGCGGAATTCGGCGTCGACCGGGCGGACGCGTCGCTGCCCTATACGGCGACCATGCTGGGCTTTGCCGTCGGCAACGTCGTGATCGGGCGTGCGATCGACCGGATCGGCTATTGGATTCCGGCGTTCGTGACGTCGATCCTGCTCGGCCTTGGCTTTATCGCGGCATCGTTGACGACGTCTGTCCTGCAGTTCTCGCTGGTCCACGGCCTTCTGATCGGGGTGGGGACCGCCTCCACCTTCGGCCCGCTGATCGCCGACCTTTCGCACTGGTTCGACCGGCGCCGCGGCGTGGCGGTCTCGGCCGCCGCGACGGGCAGCTACCTTGCCGGCACGCTCTGGCCGGCGGTTATCCCCAGCGTCGCGGGGACGGAAGGCTGGCGCACCGCCTATGTCGTCATCGGCATCATCTGTCTCGTGACGATGGTGCCGCTGACGCTGATGCTGCGCGCCAAGCCGCCGCATGCCGAAGCCGGCGGCGGGAACGGCGGCAGGCCGGTCCTGCCGATAGCGTTGTCGCCCGCGGGGCTGCAGGCGCTGCTTGTCGTGGCCGGTCTCGGCTGCTGCGTGGCGATGTCGATGCCGCAGGTCCACATCGTCGCCTATTGCATGGACCTCGGCTACGGCGTGGCGCGCGGCGCGGACATGCTGTCGATCATGATGGCGGCGGGCATCGTCAGCCGGGTGGCGTCGGGATTCATTGCCGACCGCATCGGCGGCATCAGGACCCTGTTGGCCGGTTCGGTGCTGCAGGGACTGGCGCTGTTGTTCTACATCCCGTTCGACGGGTTGGCTTCGCTCTACGTGGTGTCGCTGATCTTCGGCCTGTCGCAGGGCGGCATCGTGCCCTGCTATGCGGTGATCGTGCGCGAATACATGCCGGCGGCGGAAGCGGGACAGCGCGTCGGCATCGTCATCATGGCGACCATTCTCGGCATGGCGATCGGCGGCTGGATGTCGGGCTGGATCTACGACCTGACCGGCTCCTACAGCGCTGCCTTCCTCAACGGCATCGCCTGGAACCTGCTGAACGTAACCGCGATGGTGCTGGTCTTCTGGTCGGCGCGGCGGGCTCTGCCCGCTCGCTCGTGAGACCGTCGCTCCGCTACTGGTGCGTGGCCAGTTCCATCGGAAAATCGTCGTTGTCGGCATCGCGCATGGCCGCGAGGCTGCGGTTGTCGAGCACGTCTGCAATGGCCTGGCGCACCTCCAGCATCATGTGACGCACCGCGCAGGTCTCCTCGTCGCAATCCTCGCAGCGCTCGTAGCGGGTGCGACTGGCACAGGAGATCGGCGCCAGCGGGCCGTCGAGGACGCGGATGACATGGCCGATCTTGATGTCTGCGGCCGGGCGGGCGAGCCGATAGCCGCCTTCCTTGCCCTTGCGGCTCTGCACGAAACCGGCGTTGCGCAGTTCGCCGAGGATGGCGTCCAGGAATTTCTTCGGAATGTGGTTGGTGTCGGCGATGTCGTGGACGAAGGCCAACTGACCGTCCGGCAGCCGCGACAGATGCACCAGCGCCTTCAGCCCGTATTTGCCTTTCTTGGTGAGCATGCCCGCGATGATCCGCCTTGTTCCGGTCCGTCCTGTGTACCAGCCGTTCTTGCACAGATCGCGGCGGGCGCAGGGTGGTTTAAACAAATTCCAGCGACTTGGTATAGTATTCCAAAGACGTTGACGGTTCCTGACCGCGCCGTGTCGACGGAGTGAGGGCGGTTTCCACAAGCCGCAAACGCAAAAGGCCGGCGTGTCGCCGGCCTTTCGTCGTTCATGATCGGTCGGTCAGCGGTTGCCGTAGATCTGGTCGAGCAGCCCACCCTCGGCGAAGTGCTCGGCCTGCACCTTCTCCCAGCCGCCGAAGACGTCCTCGACGGTGACGAGGCGGACTTGCGGGAACTTGTCCTTGAACTTGGCCGCCACCGCTTCGTCGTGGACGCGCAGGCTGTACTCGGCCTCGATTTCCTGCGCCTTCGGCGTGTAGAGGAAATCGAGATAGGTCTTGGCGAGGTCTTCGCTGCCATGCTCCTTCGCCACCTTGTCGACGATGGCGACGGGGAACTCGGCCAGCAGGCTGACCGACGGCGTCACCGGCTGGTAGTTGTCGGTGCCGTATTCCCTGGCGATGCCTTGCGTCTCGGACTCGAAGGTGATCAGCACGTCGCCGATGCCGCGCTCGGCGAAAGTGGTGGTGGCGCCGCGCCCGCCGGTGTCGAACACCGGGACGTGCGCGAAGATCTTGCCGACGAAGTCCTTCACCTTGGCTTCGTCGTTGTTGAACTTCTCCTTGGCGTAGGCCGTGGCTGCCAGGTAGGTGTAGCGCGCATTGCCCGAGGTCTTGGGGTTAGGGAAGATCACCTGCACGTCGTCGCGCACGAGGTCGTCCCAGTCCTTGATGTTCTTCGGGTTGCCGGCGCGCACCAGGAAGGACGGCAGCGAATAGAAGGGCGAGGC
This sequence comes from Mesorhizobium sp. 8, assembly GCF_006351905.1. Taxonomy (NCBI): domain Bacteria; kingdom Pseudomonadati; phylum Pseudomonadota; class Alphaproteobacteria; order Hyphomicrobiales; family Phyllobacteriaceae; genus Mesorhizobium; species Mesorhizobium sp. 8. The sequence goes on along the minus strand of NZ_CP040914.1, from coordinate 1,409,610 downwards.
GTTGTTCGGCAGCGCCTTCTGCCAATCGGCGGCCACGTAGCCGTTCTTCACCAGGAAGTCGATGTCGGGAACTTGGTTGAAGGTGACGACATCGGCGCCGAGCCCCTCGACGATCGAGCGCGCCTGCTTGGAGGTGCCGGCATGTGACTGGTCGACGGTGACGCCGGGGTGTTCCTCGACGAACGCCTTGTTGATGGCCACGAACAGTTCGCGGCCGACATCGTAGGAGGCGTTCAAGAGCTTGTCGGCGGCGAAGGCCGAGGTGCTGGCGAACAGCAGGGAGGCGACGGCTGCGCCGGCGAGAAGAAGGCGTTTCATGAAGGCTCCGTGGGATGCGAGAAATCTGCCGGAACCATAGCCGACGCCCATCCGAAAACGAGAAACCGCGGTTTCCATGGTGAAGACGCCTTAGGATATCATCCCATATTTAGGCATCCGCGAGGAATGATATTCCAACGATCGCGGGATGCGATCAGCGGCATTTGGCTTCCTCAGTCCGCGCGCGGAAACAGCTTCCATTTGCGCGGGCGGAAGGCGATGCGGCTCTTGTTCGCCGCGGCATGGTCGATGGGTAGTTCGATCTCGACCCGCTGCCGGTCGCCGCCGACTTCCAGCTCGACGCGCCGCGTCTCGGCGACGCGGCGGCTGTTGACGACGGTGCCGGCGATGCAGCCGCCGCAGCCGTCGAGCAGTTCGACGTCGTGCGGCCGGAAGAACAGCGTCGCGGCACCGGCCGGCAGGTCGGGCGCAGACAGGCCGATCGGCCTTTCGGCAAGCCACACCTGGCCGTCCTCGACCCTTGCCGGCAGGGAGCTGGAATCGCCGATGAAGCCGTAGACGAAGGGCGAGTTGGGCGTGTCGTAGACTTCGTCCGCCGTGCCGACCTGTTCGATGCGGCCCTGGCTCATGACGACGACGCGGTCGGCCAGTTCCAGCGCCTCCTCCTGGTCATGGGTGACGAAGATCGTCGTGTGGCCGGTGGTGTCGTGGATGTCGCGCAGCCAGCGGCGCAGTTCGCGCCGCACCTGCGCATCGAGCGCGCCGAAAGGTTCGTCAAGCAGGAGCACGGCCGGCTCGATCGCCATGGCGCGGGCGAGCGCCACGCGCTGGCGCTGGCCGCCGGACAGTTGCGCCGGATAGCGCTTCTCCAGCCCGGAGAGCTGGACGAAATCCAGCAGTTCGGAGGCGCGGCGGCGGATTTCCTCCGCCGGCGGGCGGGTGGCGCCGGGGCGCACCTTGAGGCCGAAGCCGATGTTGTCGGCGACCGTCATGTGCCTGAACAGGGCGTAGTGCTGGAAGACGAAACCGACGTTGCGCTCCTGGATCGATTTCAGCGAGGCGTCTTCCTCGCCGAAGAAGATCTTTCCGCGCGTCGGGCGTTCCAGTCCGGCGATGAGGCGCAGAAGCGTCGTCTTGCCGGAGCCGGACGGCCCCAGCAGCGCGATCAGTTCGCCCGACCTGATGTCGAGCGACACGTCGTGCAGCGCCGGAAACCGGTCGAATTCCTTGCGCACGTTGGCTACGCGAACTTCCATCGCTTTTTCCCTGTCAGTGTCCGCGCGTCGCGGCGATCTCGGCGCCATAGCGCATTTCAAGCACGGTCTTCAGCACCAGCGTCACCAGCGCCAGCCCGGCCAGCAGCGAGGCGACGGCGAAGGCGCCGACTGCGTTGTATTCGTTGTAGAGGATCTCGACATGCAGCGGCATGGTGTTGGTCTGGCCGCGTATGTGGCCCGACACCACCGAGACGGCGCCGAATTCGCCCATGGCGCGGGCGTTGCACAGGAGCACGCCGTAGAGCAGTCCCCATTTGATGTTGGGCAAGGTGACGTACCAGAAGGTCTGCCAGCCGCTGGCGCCCAGCGAAAGGGCGGCCTCCTCGTCGCCGGTGCCCTGTTCCTGCATCAGCGGGATCAGTTCGCGCGCGACGAAGGGGAAGGTGACGAAGACGGTGGCGAGCACGATGCCCGGCACGGCGAACAGGATCTCGATGCCGTGCGCTTTCAGGAACGGGCCGAGCGCCGACTGGGCGCCGAACAGGAGCACGTAGACGAGGCCGGAAATGACCGGCGACACCGAAAACGGCAGATCGATCAGCGTGGTGAGGAAGGCCTTGCCCTTGAACTCGAACTTGGCGATCGCCCAGGAAGCGGCGAGGCCGAAGACGAGGTTCAGCGGCACCGAGATCGCCGCGACGATCAGCGTCAGCCTGATCGCCGACAGCGTGTCGCCGTCGTTGAGCGAGGTCAGGTAGGTTTCCAGGCCCTTGGCGAAGGCCTGGTTGAAGACGACGACGAGCGGCAGGACGAGGAACAGAGCGAGGAAGACGAAGGCGATCGCCATCAACAGCGCGCGCGCCGGGCGGCTTTCGGTGATCGCCGCCGACGTCGCCTCGTGCTCGGGATCGTAGGTCTCGATGTGCGGGTCAGCCATAGCGCTTGCGGCTCCACGACTGGAGGAGGTTGATGACGAACAGCATCAGGAAGGACAGCGCCAGCATGACCGCTGCGATGGCGGTGGCTGCGGCGTAGTTGTACTCCTCAAGCCGGATGACGATGAGCAACGGCGCGATCTCGGAGATGTTGGGCAGGTTGCCGGCGATGAAGATGACGGAGCCGTATTCGCCGACGCCGCGCGCGAAGGAGAGCGCGAAGCCGGTGACGACGGCCGGCAGCAGCCCCGGCGCCAGCACGCGGGTGATGGTCTGGAAGCGGCTGGCGCCGAGCGTCGCGGCGGCCTCCTCCACTTCCTTGTCGATCTCCTCGATGATCGGCTGCACCGTGCGCACGACGAAAGGCAGGCCGATGAAGATCAGCGCCATGACGATGCCGAGCGGCGAATAGGCGACCTTGATGCCGAGCGCCATCAGCGGCTTTCCCAGCCAGCCGTTGGGTGCGTAGAGGGTGGTCAGCGCGATGCCGGCCACCGCCGTCGGCAGCGCGAAGGGCAGGTCCACCATGGCGTCGACGATGCGCCGGCCGGGAAACCGGTAGCGGACCAGCACCCAGGCGACGATGGTGCCGAAGACGACGTTGACGGCGGCGGCGATCAGCGCCGTGCCGAAGCTGATTTCAAGGGCGTGAAGGGTGCGCCGGTCGAGCGCAATGCGCCAGAAATCGGCCCAGCCGAGGGCGGCCGAGCGCCATGCCAGGCCGGACAGCGGGATCAGGATGATGAGGGTGAGGTAGGCAAGCGAGAAGCCGAGCGTCAACCCGAAACCGGGAATGACACTCGGCTGCCTGAACCGCCACCCCGTGCGGGTGGTTGCGTTGCTCATGTCGTTGTCGATCGTCCCTTCCTGATCAACCGCGGTTGTTCGCTATAACGGCGGCACTTGGGGCGGGAAAGCCGTTCCTGCGGCTTTTCCCGGCTCAGTGCCCCCTTTGGCGTACCGTCTCCTATTGCGCCGGCTTGTAGACCTGATCGAAGATGCCGCCGTCGCCGAAGTGATAGGGCTGTGCCTTCTTCCAGCCTCCGAACTGCGGGTCGTCGATGGTGACGAGCTTCAAATCCTTCTGCCAGGCCAGGTCGGCTTTATCGACAAGGTCGGGCTTGCTCGGCCGGTAGTGGTTCTTCGCGATGATCGCCTGGGCTTCCTTGGAATAGAGGTATTTCAGGTATTCTTCCGCCACCTTGCGGGTGCCCTTGGCGTCGACATTGCCGTCGACGACCGCCACCGGTGGTTCGGCCAGGATCGAGGACGTCGGATAGACGATGTCGAAATTGTCGGCGCCGAATTCATCCAGGGCGAGGAAGGCTTCGTTCTCCCAGGCCAGGAGCACGTCGCCGAGGCCCTTCTGGGCGAATGTCACGGTGGAGCCGCGCGCTCCGGTGTCGAGCACCGGCACATGGGCATAGAGGTTGGCGATGAACTCCTTGGTCTTGGCCTCGTCGTTGCCGTCCTTGGCATTGGCGTAGGCCCAGGCGGCGAGGTAGTTCCAGCGAGCGCCCCCGGAGGTCTTGGGGTTCGGCGTGATGACCTGCACGCCGTCCTTCACCAGATCGTCCCAATCCTTGATGCCCTTGGGATTGCCCTTGCGGACCAGGAAGATGATGGTCGATGTGTAAGGGGCGGAATTGTTCTCGAATTTTGTCCGCCAGTCCGGCGGGATCTTCTTGGTCTTGCTGGCGATGGCGTTGATGTCGCTTTCGAGCGCCAGCGTCACGACATCGGCGTCGAGACCGTCGATGACGGCCCGCGCCTGGGCGCCGGACCCGCCGTGCGATTGCTGGATGGTGACGGTTTCTCCCGTCTGGTCCTTCCAGTGCCTGGCGAACAGGTCGTCATAGGCCTTGTACAGTTCGCGCGTCGGGTCATAGGAAACGTTGAGAATGGTGGTGTCGGCCAGCGCGAAGCCGAGCGTGCCGAACTGAACGGAACCGGCGATGAGTGCGCCGAGCAGCTTGTTGAAATGAGGATGGGTCATTTCAGTCTCCGTTGAACACATTTCTACTCTATCGATTTGGTAGAATTTGAATGCACTCAATGTTGCCTTTTTCGATCCATCGCAGAAAATTTCAGGCCTTTTCTTCGCTCCTTTGAAAATGTTTTCGCTTGCGGTGAGCCGGGACCGGCCGCGTGCTTTCAGCGTCAATTAGCGGGGCGGAACCTTTCGGCAAGTGCGGGCGGGCACCGGGCGATGCTGCGGCACACGAGGCGGCGTCTATTCCACGAACACCTTGACGCTGGCGGCGCGGCCGGCGGAATCGATGACGGTCAGCGTCGAATAGCCGGCCCCGTCCGGAAGCCAGGTGGCGGTGCGGGTGCGGTCCACGCCGACGAGCGGCTTGCCGTTGGCCAGCCAGCGAAAGGGCGCTCGGCCGCCTTGCAGTTTCAGCACCAGCGGCGTCGCTTGCGCAGTGGCCGGCGCCAGGTCGACGCGGGCGCCGTCAGGCGGGAAGACGATGCGGGGCGCCGGCTCGGCCGGTCCCGCGGCGGATTGGCTGTCGGATGCCGGGCCGAAACGGACGAGTGTTACCGGTAATTCCTCGCGTTTCGGGCTGAGGACGCCGGCCGGACGCGACGGCAGCGGCATGGCCGGCAGGCCGGTACGGACAAAGCCCTCGAACAGGATGGGGGCGGCCGAAACGTAGCCGGAAAGGCCGGGCACGGCGCTGGCGTCGGCGCGGCCGACCCAGACGCCGAGTACATAGCGGCCGTCGAAGCCGACCGACCAGGCGTCCCGGTAGCCGTAGGAAGTGCCGGTCTTGTAGGCGATGCCGCGGGGCAGGGCGCCCTGCGGCGGTTTTACGCCGCGCAGGATATCGGCGATCTGCCAGGTGGCCTGATCGTCGAGGATCGTGGCGGCCGTGTTGTCGACGGGCGTCGCCTCGGTGCCGTCGCGCAACGCATGCACCTTGCCGCCATTGGCGAGGCCCGTATAGAGCTGCACCAGGTCGCGCAGGCTGATGCCGACGCCGCCGAGCCCGATGGCGAGGCCGGGCGCTTCGTTGATCGGCAGGGTCGGGTTGACGCCGGCCTGCCGGAAGCGCGCCAGCAGCCGCGCCGGGCCGACCCCGTCGAGCACGCGGACCGCCGGTACGTTGAGCGACAGTTGCAAGGCCTGGCGGATGGTGACGTCGCCCTGGTAGCCCATGTCGAAGTTCTTCGGCCGGTAGCCGCCGAAATCGGCCGGGCTGTCCTCGATCATCGTCTCCTGCGCCACCATGCCCTGCTCGAAGGCGAGGCCGTAGATGAAGGGCTTCAGGGTCGAGCCGGGGGAGCGCAGCACGCGCGTCATGTCGATCCAGCCGGAGCGGCCGGCATTGAAGAAATCGGCCGAGCCGACTTCGCCGAGAATCTCGCCGGTGCGGGAATCGGCCATGACCATGGCGACGGAGAGCTTCGGCCCGAGGCGCTTGGCAGCCTCGCGCGCGACGGCTTCCAGCCCCGCCTGCACGCTCTTCTTGACGGTCAGTTGCAGCGGCTTGCCGGGCTCGATCCTTTTCAGCGCCGAATAGGCGGCGTGGGCGGCGAGCGCGGGCAGGGGACGGCGCAGGTCCGGCACCGGGTCGACGGCGGCGCGCGCGGCCTCGCGCTCGGAAAGGCGGCCGGCCGACACCATGCGCTGCAGCACGCGGTCGCGCGCGGCCTGGGCGATCAGCGCGTTGCGGTCTGGCCGGCGCTTCTCCGGCAGTTGCGGCAGGGCGACCAGAAGGGCGGACTCCGAAACGGTCAGTCGCGCCGGTTCCTTGCCGAAATAGGCGAGCGATGCGGCGCGCACGCCTTCGAGGTTGCCGCCGTAGGGCGCCAGCGTCAGATAGCGTTCCAGGATCTCGCGCTTGGTCAGACGGCGCTCGATCTGGAGCGCGCGCAGCACCTGCTTGACCTTCGAGGCGATGGAGCGACTGTCGCGCGGCTCGATCAGCCGGGCGAGCTGCATGGAAAGCGTCGAGCCGCCGGAGACGATGCGGCCGTTGGTGACGAGTTGCAGCGCCGCGCGGCCGATCGCCAGAAGGTCGATGCCGGGGTGGTCCCAGAAGCGCTTGTCCTCGTAGGCGACCAGCATGTCGACGAAATTCCTGTCGACCTTGTCGAGGCTGGTCGGCAGGCGCCAGTAGCCGTCCGGCGTGGCGAAGGCGCGCAGCAGCTGACCGTCGCGGTCGAGAACTTCTGCCGAGGTTGTGGCCTGGCTGTCGAGCGGTGGCGGATAGGCGCGGTCGAGCTGCCACAGGACGATGGCCGAGATGGCGAGGAGGGCGGCGAAGGCGCCGGTGCTCCAGGCGATGCGGCGAAGGGCTTTTTGGGAAAGCATCGCGTCGCCCCTCACCCTTTGACTGTAAACGGCAGGGTGATCGCATATGGCGCAGTACCCCCACCCCTAACCCCTCCCCGCAAGGGGGAGGGGGACTCGTCAGCGCGGCGGCCCCACGTCCAGGGTTGATCGCTACGGCGTGCGGAAGGGCGGCTGTGTTCCCCTCCTCCTTGCGGGGAGGGGTTAGGGGTGGGGGTAATACGCAATGCCATCGGCAGTTGCTCTCTGAAGGCGCCGGATTACGGCGCCTTCACTTCCATCATGCCGGTGGCGGTGCGGGCCGAGTATTGCGGCCGGTACATATCCTCCACGCTGGCCGCGGGGTGGGCATAGACGCCGGGCGTCACCGCGCGCACGACATAGGCGAGCGTCATGTCGCGGCTGTCCTGGCTCGGATTGAAGGCGGCGACGAAACGGTCGTCGCGGAATTCCAGATGCGCGGCGTCGGTCTGCGCCAGCCACGAGAAGTTCGACAGCTGGGCGCTGGAGACGAGGCCCGGATTGTCGATCTCGAAGCCGCCCGACAACAGGTCGGTGATGAGAACTCGATGCTGCCAGTCGTTGTTCTCGTGCACCTTGAGCACGACGACGAAGCGTTCGTTCTGGTTCACCTCGGTGACGTTGGCCTCGGTCCCGTCGAGCCGGTAGTAGGTGCGCTCGATCGTGAAGCCGTCGCCGCCGGCGGGCAGCGGCTGAGCCGGCGCCGCGACGGTCGTCACCACCGCCTGCAAGGCGTCCTTGCCGGTGTTGGCGACCGTGATGGGGCTGGCCTGAAGATCGTCGCCGCTGACGGTGGTCGCCCAGGCGCCGCCATGCGGGCTGCCGTCGATGGAGAGCTGGATGGAATTGTTGCCCTCCTTCAAAGCGCGGGCGGCGAGCAGCATCCAGGCTTCATCCTGCGTGCTGGTCCAGGTCTTCAGGGCGCGATCCCTCGTCACCATCCTGACCAGTTCCGGCACGATGGACGGCACCGGCTTCGATTCGGCGGCGAGCGCCAGCATGGCGGCGCCGTCGCGCAGCTTCGAGCCGTAGTCGGAGCGGTACCAGTCGTAGTTCGGCGTCGCGTTGGCGAGCTGGAGGGCGGCCTGGAAGGTCGCTTCCGAGCGCTGCGCGTCGCCGTAGAGGGCAAGGGCCGCACCGAGCTGCGCCACCGCCATCGGACTGGAGAAGGCCTCCAGCTGCGTGTCGGCATAGTAGCGAAGGTCGCCGACCGAGGCCTTCTTGTTGCGGGCCAGAACGTAGAGCGCATAGGCGATCTCGCTGCCGCGGTCCTGCACGTTCTGGTCGTAGCCGAGCCCGTTCTGCAGGTTCGCCAGTGCCTGGCTTATGGCGAGCGCCGGCACGTCGTACTTCGCTTCCCGGGCACGGGTTAGGAAGTCGGTGACGTAGGCGTCAAGCCACAGGTCACCCGAGCCCGGCCCCCACAGGCCGAAGCTGCCGGCGGAGGCCTGGTAGCTGAGGACGCGGTAGATCGCGTCCTGCACACGCTTGTGCAGGTCCGGGTCCTCGGGGATGCCGTAGGGCTTCGCCATCTCCGACATATAGAGCAGCGGAAGCGCCCGGCTGGTCGTCTGCTCGGCGCAGCCATAGGGATACTGGTCGAGCGAGAGCAGCAGCGAGGGCACGTCGAAGGCGGCCGCCTGCGAGACGCCGACGCTGACGGAAGCGCCTTCCAGCAGGCTCGCGGCCAGCAATTCGCGGTCGACGCGCAGCGAGCCGCCGGCCTTCAGGTCCACCACGAGGCGGGTGGTGACCGGCAGTTGCGAGGGGCGGATCGGCAGGAGGAGCGTCTGCTCGACCTCCGGACCGCCCTCATGCGAAAGCCGCACGGTGATCGAGGAATCGCCGGCGGTGACGGCCGTCAGCGGCACCGTGAAGGTCTGGCGCTTTCCGGAAGCCAGAGTCAGCTTTTCGGGCACCCCATCGGTGCCGACGGAGAGGCCGCCGGTGGATTCGATCGCCACGGCATAGTCGCCGTCAGGACCGTCGGTGTTGGTGACGTCGAGCCGCATGGCGGCGGAATCGCCGGGCGCCAGGAATCGCGGCAGGCCGGCGGTGAGCACGACCGGATCGCGCACGATCACGTCCGTCTGGGCATGGCCGACTGCCTCCTTGGTCCAGGCGACGGCCATGACGCGCACGGTGCCGTTGAACTGCGGCAGGTCGAAATTGACCGTCGCCTTGCCTTCGGCGTCGAGCTCGACGACACCGGAGAAGAAGGCGACCAGCTTTTCGGTCGGCGGATTGCCCTGGCTCTGCATGGCCGCACCGTCGCCGCCAGTGCGCAGCCTGCCGGTCGCGCCGAGCGAGCCGTCGATGAGGCGGCCGTAGAGGTCGCGCAGTTCCAGTCCCATCATGCGCTGGCCGAAATACCAGCCATCGGGATCGGGCGCCTTGTAGTTGGTGAGGTTGAGGATGCCGACATCGACGGCAGCCACCGTGACATAGGCTTGATCGCCGGCTTCGGCGCCCGCCACCGCGACGGGGACGGAGAGCGTGCGACGCGGCTCCATTTTTTCCGGCGGCGTCAGCGTCACGGCAAGCTTCCTCGTCCCCGGATCGACCGCAAGCCACTTCACGCCGATGGCGCGGGCCGGCATGCGCGTTTCCTGCCCGTCGCCGGGCCTGAACAGCGTGGCGGTGACGTAGGCGCCGGCGCCCCAGTCCTCGCCAACCGGGATGTCGACCGTACCGCCGTCGGCGGGGATCGAGGCGGAAACCGTCTTCAGCAGCTTGTCGGCGCCAATGGTCACCAGCAGTTCGCCGGCATAGTGCGGCGAGACCTTCAGCTTGGCGACTTCGCCGGCGGCGTACTTATCCTTGTCCAGCGCGATCTCCAGCGCGTCCGGCGTCTCGGTCGAGGAGACGTCGACATACCAGCCGCCGTAGAACTCGTAGCTGGTCGCCGGCCCTTCCGGATCGGCCGTCTCGACCTGCAGGCGGTAGCGGCCCCAGTCGACCGGAACCGAGACGGTCGCCTCGCCGTCGGCGGCGACATCGAGGGTGCCGTTGGCGACCGACTTGGTGAACTCGACCGGCTCGTAGTTCCACGAGCTGCCGTTGCGATACCACTGGTAGTTGCGTTCTACCTTGACCAGCGACCACAGCGCGCCTTTCAGCGCCTCGCGCTTGCCGTCGGCATCGACGGCGATGACGGAGAACTTGGCGGTGCCGCCCTGCGGCACCTCGTCATTGGCGAAATCGGGACGCACGCCGATCATCTGGCCTTGCGGGCGCACGCCGATGTCCAGCGAGCGCTCGACGGCGCGGCCGCCCGTCTCGCGCATGCGCACGGTCACCTTGGCCTTGACCAGCTTGGTGGTGGAGGGGAGCTGGTCCACCGTCACCGGGAAGGTCGCCTTGCCGTCCTCGCCGACCAGCGGCAGGTCGGTCAGCGGCGTCACGGAGGGTTCGGCCGTCTGCTCGTCGGCGAGGCCGAAGGAAAAGCCCTTGAAGCGATCCCAGTCGCGCGTCGCGGACAGCGTCATCTCGCCTTCCAGCGCCAGCCCTGCGGCCGGCGCGCCGTAGAGGAAGCGGCCGTCGACGGTGACGTTGGCCGTCTCGCCCCGGGCGATCTCGGTCCTGTCGGCGGACAGGTCGAATTCGATGCGATCGGGGACGAAATCCTCGACCAGGAACATGTGGCTGGCCACCGCCGGCTGCTTGGGATCGGTGTGGATCGCCACCGTCCAGGTGCCGCGCATGGCGTTGGGCTCGAGCGGCAGGTCGACCGCATAGCCGCCGGCCGAAGGCGCGTCGGACACGACACGGCGTGCCTCGACGCCGTCGGGACGGGTGAAGATGAAGGTCAGCGGCAGGTTGTCGACGGCCTTGGCGGCGTCGTCGCGAGCGAGCGCCGCGACATGCACCACCTCGCCGGCGCGGTAGATGCCGCGTTCGGTCCAGGCGTAGATGTCAAGCGCGCCGGGTGCTGGCCGGCCTTCCACGCCACGATCGGAGAGGTCGAAGCCGGCCTTGGTCATGTCGAGGAAGACGAAGTCCTGGTCGCCTTGTTTGGCCATCAGCACGGCCGGCACCATGCCGCCTTCGCCGCGCGTCAGGCCGGGATTGAACACCGCCTTGCCTTCGGCGTCGGTGGTGGCGGTGCCGAGGATTTCGTTGTTGCGGGCGAGCAAAGTGAGTTCGGCGCCCTCGATCGGCTTGGCGGTGCCGAGCGAGCGGGCGAAGACGGACAGGCCGTCCTGGCCGGTATAGGTGGAAAGCCCGATGTCGGAGACGACGAACCACTGCGTGGCGCGCGAATCGTATTCCTCGCTGTGGTCGTCGATCGCCTGGGCGGTCAGGATATAGACGCCGGGCTTGCGCTCGGGCAGCGCCTCGTCGACCGGGAAGGAGGTGGTCACCTCCTTGTTCAGCGCGTTGGCGATCTCCATGCGGCCTTCCCATACGGGCTCGCCCATCTGGTCGGAGATATTGGAGACGTCGTAGCCGTCAAGCTGGCGCAGGAACTGCCAGCCCGACAGAAGCTGCGCCAGCGAGCGGTCGCCGATGCGGTAGAGCTTCATCGCGGCGGCGTCCATGTTGACGGTGACGACCGGAATGCCGCGGCGGGCGCCGGCCGGCAGCACGAAACTGTCGCCAGTGAAGCGGGCGGACGGCGCGCGGTCCTGCACGTAGACCGACAGCACGATCGGCGTGGAGATCACCTCGCCGATGGCGGCCGGCAGGCCGGGCCGGAAGGTCACGTCATAGTGCTGGCCATGCTCCAGCCCCTCGACGCAGATCTGCTTGTCCTTGGCCTCGACGCCTTTCGGCGCATGGCCGTCGACGGTGACGAACTGGGCGTAATCGATGCCGGTCTTGACCAGTTCTTCGGAAAACTGCGCGCAGATGCGCGGCGCGCTGGTGTCGGCATCGACCGAGTGATCGACGACGCGAAAGCCCTTGCGCGCCTTCAGGTCCTCGTAGGCGGCCTGCACGGCGGCGGAGTTGACCAGCGCAAGGCTCGCCTCATAGGCCTGCAGGGCCGGGCGATAGAGGTCGCGGCGGTCGAGCCCCGCGGCGAGCAGGGCAAGGGCCTCGGCCCGCAAGGCGGCGGTGCGCACGAGCTTGTAGCCGTTGAAGGCGGCCGAGGTGGCGTTGGCTTGCAGGGTCGCGGCTTCGCCGCCGGTGGCAGTATCCACGCCAAGCGCCTCGTGCGCCACCTTCAACCAGAACTGGCCGTCGTCGGGCAGAATCGATACCGCCTGCTCGTATTTCTGCATGGCGGTGCGGTGGCTGCCGCTGCGCGATGCTTCTTCGGCGGCGTCGATCAGCGCGTTCAGGCCGTCGGTCGGCCTGGTGAAGCCGGGGCCGAGGATGAAGTTGCGGTACTGCTGAGCCTGGTCGGCCATCCAGGAAGGGAAGAAGGCGAGTTCCGGCGGCGCGCCGATGTCGGGATCGCCGTCCACCGGCACGACCTTGCCGGCGACGGCGCCGACGAAGGGCTTGATGGTGTTGAAGTCGGACTTCAGGAAGCACCACTTGGCCTTGGTGTTGTATGTGAAGGCGCGGCAGGCCGAATCGCCGAGGCACGTCGTCTTGCACTGGTCGAGCGTGACATTCTGCGCGGAGCGCAGGTCGAAGCCGAAATAGTCGGAATTGTCGGTGGTGACGACGCGCCGGGCTTCGGCGGCCTGTGCCGCGCCTGCGGCCATCAGCAGAAGGACGAGGACAGAGAAAAAGCGCGCCGCTCGCAATGCCATGACACCCCTCCAGGACGTTGCTTTTCTGAAGTCTTGTTGCTTTCCGTATGCCCGGCATGTTCAAGCTTGGGTTGCGCTTGTCAATGCGAGGACCCGGCAAAGCCCGTCGAGAGCACCCGACCGAAAGCCGTCGCCAGCCCATCACCGGCGCGATTCAGCGTATGTTCACAGGCTGCGGATCACACTTTTTTGCCGGAGCATAAAAGGTGTGAGTTCCAAGCCCGGGCCAATTGAGACAATTGGATTGTGGCTGCTTTACGGGCGCTTCAGAAGTTCACTGCAATTTTAGGTTTTGCGCGATAAGGTCAGGTGTGACGGTACGGTGGACACGGAGTACGGAGCGGTTTGCGCCGGGGCGCGTGCTTTCGCGCGTCCTTGCGGGCGGGCTCCTGTGCGCCGCCGCCATGATCGCCGTGAACCGGCCGGCCGCCGCCTTCGAGCTGTTCGGCATCAAGTTGTGGGAATCGGCATCCGACAAGGAAGACGCCGAGATCGTCGATCCGCTGCGTTATGCGGTGACGATCGAGGCGCCCGACGCCGATAGCGACCTCAAGGACAAACTGGAAAGCGCCTCGACGCTGAAGGCGGACGAGGATCGCCCGGTGTCCGGTTCGCTCGGCCTGCTCACCAAGGCGCGCGCCGAGCGCGAGCAACTGGTCGCCGCGCTCTATCAGGACGCCCGCTACGAGGGTGTCGTCACCGTCGCCATCCAGGGCCGTTCCATCGACGACCTGCCACCGGACGCCGAGTTCACCGGGGCGCAGCCGATCCCGGTCACGGTCACGGTGCAGGCCGGTCCGAAGTTCACCCTCGGCGACATCCGCCTCGAAGGCGACGCCGCGCAACTGGCGAGCGCCGACTTCGGCCTGATTTCCGGCGGCGATGCCGGCTCGGGTGCGATCCTCAAGGCCGAGGCGTCCATCGTGCGCGCCTTGAAGGAAGAGGGAAGGCCGCTCGCCAAGGTGACCGGGCGCGAGATCGTCGCCGATCACAAGACCGCCACCCTTGACGTCACGCTGACGGTCGCCGCCGGCCCGGTCGCCGGCTACGGCGACACCGTGGTGGAGGGAACCGAGGCGGTGGACCGCGACTTCACCGAATACATGACCGGCCTGAAGCGCGGCCGCCAGTATTCACCGGAGGAGATCGACGAGGCGCGCGAAAGGCTGCTCGGGCTGGAGGTGTTCAACAGCGTCACCCTCAAGGAAGGCGAGGCGCTGGACGCCGAAGGCAACATTCCCATCGATGTCGAGGTGAGCGAGCGCAAGTTCCGCTATTTCGGCCTCGGCGCCACGGCCTCGAACACCGAGGGGCTGGGGCTGGAAGGCTATTGGGGGCACCGCAACCTGTTCGGCCGCGCCGAGAAACTGCGCATCGACGGCTCGATCAGCGGCATCGGCGCCAACGACATCTCCAAGCTCAACTACAATGCCGGCATCCTGTTCGAGAAGCCGGGCGTGCTCGGACCGGCCTCGAAGTTCTACAGCCACCTGAAGACGGTCTACGAGCATCCCGACGCCTACGACCGCTTCTCCGTGCGCGGCGACGTCGGCCTGTCCTACGAACTGACGAAGAAGCAGACGGTGTCGGCCGAGTTCGCGCTCGACTATTCCAAGATCACCGACAGCTTCGGCAAGCACGACTACCTGATCGCCTCGGTGCCGCTGCAATATGTCTACGACAACCGCGACAACCGGCTGAACCCGACGCGCGGCTTCCGGCTGCTCGCCTATGCCGAGCCGAGCTACGACCTCCTGAATGGCGCCGCCTTCGTCAAGCTGAAGGGCGAGGGCTCGGTCTACCAGGCGATCGATTCGGGCGGCAAGTTCGTCATGGCCGGCCGCGCCAGCCTCGGCTCCATCGTCGGCGCCTCGTTGCAGGATGTGCCGGCCGACCGGCGCTTCTATGCCGGCGGCGGCGGCTCGGTGCGCGGCTACGCCTATCAGGGCATCGGCCCGAAGGCCGCCGATGGCCAGCCGATCGGCGGCCTGTCCTGGTTCGAGACCTCGGCGGAGATGCGCGTCGCCGTCACCGACACGATCGGCATCGTGCCCTTCGTCGATGCCGGCACCGTTTCCACCAAGACCTTTCCCGATTTTTCCGACCTCAAGGTGGGCGCCGGCATCGGCCTGCGCTATCTGACGCCTTTCGGTCCGCTCAGGGTCGATGTCGCGGTGCCGCTCAACCCCGATCCCGGCGATCCCGACTACGGCATCTATGCGGGCATCGGGCAGGCGTTCTGAGGCATGAAGGTTTTCCGGCGTATCCTGCGCTATTTCTTCTACGCTGTGGCCATCTTGGTCGCGGCGGTCGTCGGCGCGCTGGTGGTGCTGACGACGACCGAGCGCGGCCGCGACAACCTCGCAGGCATCGTCTCCAACCTCGCCTCGTCGGCCGACAGCAAGGTGACGATCGCCGGGCTCGACGGCATCTGGTCGGGTGCGCTCAGGGTCGGGCATGTCGTGGTCGAGGACCGCAACGGCCCCTGGCTGGTGGTGCGCGACGTCGCCGTGGACTGGTCACCGCTGGCGCTGCTTTCCAAGACCTTCCGCGCCGAGCGCATCGCCGCCGGCCGTATCGAGGTGGCGCGGCTGCCGGTCGGTGGCAGTCAGCAGAAAGAAGCGAGCGGCGGTTCGGGCCTGCCGGTGTCGGTGGACATCGCGCAGATCGACCTTCCCGACATCGCGCTCGGCAAGGAGCTTGCCGGCGCCGGTGTAGCCGAACTGTCGGCCAAGGGGTCTGCGAAGGCCGATGCCAACCCGCTTTCGGTTGCCGGCGACCTCACGATCGCCCGGCGCGACGGGCAGCAGGGCACGGTGATCGCCAAGGTCAACTTCGCGCCGCAGGACAACCGTCTCGACCTCGACGTGAAGGCGTCCGAGCCGGCCGGCGGCATCATCGCCAACCTGCTCAAGCTGCCGGGCACGCCGGCCGTCGACGTCGTCGTGTCGGGCAACGGTCCGCTGGCGGACTGGCAGGGGAGCGGAAGCTTCAACGTCGACGGACAGACGGTGGCGCAGTTGTCCGGCCGCCATCAGTTGACCGACCAGGGCCATCGCGTCGAGGCCAAAGGGCAGGGCGCGTTCGAGCGTTTTCTGCCGGAAATGCTGAAGCCGCTGCTGGCCGGTACGGCCGATTTCGACATTGCCGGCACCGCCATGCCGGGTGGCGGCGTCGCCGTGGAGCGCGCGAACGTCGAAAGCGATGCCATCCATCTTACCGCGAAGGGCACGTATGATCCGCAGTCGGCGACCGACATCTCCGTTGAGCTTGCGGCCCGCGATGCGCCGGTGGTGCTCAGCCTGCCAACCGGCGGCGCCCCGGTGACGGTCGCCATCAAGGGCCTGACGGCGCGCGCCTTCGGCGACGGCAAGGAGCCGATGGTCGATGTCGCCGGCAACTTCGTGTCCATCGTCACCGGCGGGACGGAAGTGCATGATCTTACCGCACAGATCCATTCCGACGGCTTCGACGTCCAGAACCGCAGCGGTCCGGTGAAGATCGCGCTGGTCGCCGATACACTGAAGACCGACGTGGCGACCCTGGCGCCGCTGGCGGCGGGACGGGTTACGGTCAACCTTGCAGGTGCCGTCAGTCCCGACCAGATCAAGCTGGACGAGGGCACCTTGACCTCAGACGCGCTCAACGCTTCGGTCAATGCCACGCTCAACGTCGCCGACCTCGCCATGACGCTCGGCATGAAGGCCGACGCCGTTTCCAGCGCGCTGCCGCCGCAACTCAAGCCGGTGCTGGGCGAGCGGGTGCAGTTCTCCGCCACCGCGACGCGCGATCCGCAGGGCTCGTTCGCGGCCAACACCATCGAGCTGACCTCGGGGTCGCTCAAGGCCAGCGGCACGGCGAGCGCATCCGGCACCGAAATCAGCGCGGACCTGAAAGGCAGTCTCGGCGATATTTCTCCGCTATCGGGGCTCGCGCGCACCGACCTTGCCGGCGGCGTCGACTTCGCGCTCAAGGCGAGCGGCGCGCGCACCGCGCCGGACTTTTCCATTACCGCCAGCAGCGACAAACTGGTTGCATCGGGCAAGACCGTGACCGGCCTGTCGCTCAGCGCCACCGGCAAGGCCGATATCGCGGCTCCGACGGCCGACGTGTCGCTGACCGGCTCGGTCGAGGGCAAGCCGCTCAACCTCAAGGCCACGATGGCGACCACCGACGGCAAGATGACGGCCGACGTGACAGGCGACTTCGGCGACCTCTCGGTGCTGTCCGAGCAGGTGGCCGGCGCCATCGGCTTCGCCATCAAGGCCGAGGGCGAGGCGACGGCGCCGAATGTGTCGTTCACGCTCAACAGTGCCGGCCTGACGGTCGCCGGCCACCAGATCACCGGACTGGATCTGACGGCGGCGGGCAAGGCCGACGTCGCCAATCCCGCCGCCGACGTGAAGCTGAAAGGTAATGTTTCAGGCCAGCCGCTTAACGGCACGGCGACGCTGCGCACCGTGGACGGCCGGCGCGAGATCAAGGGATTGGCGCTGACGCTCGGTCCCGGCCGCATCGGCGGTGACCTCGTGCTCGACGACAAGTTCCTGCCTGTCGGGACGCTCGATATCGACCTGCCGGAGATCGGCCCGCTGGCGGCGCTCGCCGCCCAGAAGGTGGACGGCGACCTCAAGGCGACGGTGCGTTTCTCCAGCGAGGACGGCAAGCCGCAGGTCGCGGTGAAGGCCAATGCGGGACGGATCGTGCGCGACAGCCTGTCGGTGGCGAAGGTCGCCATCGACGCGCTGGTGGCCGACTATACCGCCGCGCCGGCCATTTCCGGCACGGTCAAGGCCGGCGGGGTCGTCTCGGGCGGCACCACCGTCAGCGACATCGCCATAGACCTGAAACGCGACGGTGAATGGACCGCGTTTTCCGGCGGCGTGACGGTGAAGGACATTCCGGCCAAGGCCGCCGGCCGCGTCAAGGTCGCCGACGGCACCACCACGCTGGAGCTTGCCTCGGCACAGGCGAATTTCCGCGGCGCCAAGGCGGCCGTCTCCAAGCCGGCCACCATCGTCGTCAAGGACGGCGTGACGCGGCTGGACAAGCTCACCATCGGCATCGGCTCAGGCGATGCGATCATCACCGGCACCGCCGGCACGGCGCTCGATCTGGCCGTGACGCTGTCGGCCATACCGGTGGCGGTGGCGAACAATTTTGTCGCCGGGCTGGATGCGGCAGGCTCGCTGTCCGGTACGGTGAAGGTGACCGGGCAAGCGGCCAATCCTTCCGTGACCTACGACATCAAGGGCACCGGCATTCAGGCCGCGCAGTCGCGCGGCGCCGGGCTCGGCGGTATCGGCATTGCCTCGGCCGGCACCTTCGCCGCCAACAAGCTGACCTTCAACGCGACCGCCAACGAAGGCTCAGGTATCGGCCTGAAGGCTGGCGGCACGGTGACGGTCGCCGGCACGCCGGCGCTGGCGCTCGACATTTCCGGGCGCGTGCCGTTCGGCTTCCTCTCCGCCAAGCTCGCCCAGCAGGGCCTTTCGCTCAGCGGATCGGCCGACGTGGCGCTCGGCGTGCGCGGGCCGGCCACCGCACCGGACATAACCGGCTCGGTCACAACGGCCGGCGCGCGCTTCATCCATGCCGGCTCCGGCATCGCCATCAACGACATCGGCGCGCGCGTCACCTTCGGCGGCAAGCGAGCCAACATCGAGCGGCTGACCGGCAACCTGTCGACCGGCGGAGCGCTTTCGGTCAGCGGATCGGTCGGCATCGATCCGGCCGGCGGCTTCCCGGCCGACCTCGCCATCAAGCTCGCCAACGGGCGCTACAGCGACGGGCGGCTGGTTACGGCCAATTTCTCCGGCGATCTGGCGGTGAAGGGACAGCTGGCGCTGGCGCCGGTGATTTCGGGCACGGTCAATCTCGGCCGCACCGTCGTCACCGTTCCCGACCGGCTGCCTGGCTCGATCTCGGCGCTCGACGTCAAGCGCAAGAACGCGCCGGCCGACGTGCGCGCGCAGGACAAGGCGATGCGGCCGGCCGATACCGGCGGCGGAGGCGGCGGCAGCGGGGGCGGGCCGACGCTCGACATCGCTGTCAACGCGCCCAACCAGATCTTCGTGCAGGGCAGGGGGCTGGATGCCGAGCTCGGCGGCTCGATCCGGCTGACCGGCCCGGCTTCGGCGCCGCAGGCCGTCGGCCAGTTCAACCTGTTGCGCGGGCGCCTCGGCATCCTTGGCAAGCGGCTGACCTTCACGCAAGGCACGATGACGTTCTCGGGATCGGTGATCCCCTACATCTCGCTGGCGGCCGAGACGACGGCCACCGACGCGACGGTGACCATCTCCATCACCGGCGAGGCGACCAATCCGAAATTCGCCTTCACCTCCGTTCCGGCCCTGCCGGAGGACGAGGTGCTGGCGCGGCTGATCTTCGGCCGCTCGATGTCTAACCTGTCGCCCCTGCAGATCGCCCAGCTCGCCGACGCGGTGGCGCAACTCACCGGCGCCGGCGGGTCCAGCTCGCTGTTGCAGAAGCTGCAAAACAGCCTCGGCATCGACGATCTCGACGTCACCACCGACGAGAAGGGCGGAACATCGGTGTCGGCGGGAAAATACCTCAACGACCGCACCTATGTGACCATCCAGAAGGGCGAAAAGCCCGGCTCCGGCAAGGCGCGAATCGACCTCGATGTCGGCCGCGGGCTGAAGCTGCGCGGCGAGGCGTCGGATGCCGGCGAGGCCAAGGGCGGCATCTTCTACGAAAAAGAATATTAGGGTATCGCGCCGAAAAGTGGATACCGGTTTTCGGCAAAAGCGATGCGAAAACAAAAGCTACAGCGAACCGCCCGATTCCCATATCGAGGGTTTGCGGTAGCCTGTTCCGGACCTGACCGCTGCCGCCGGCCGTTCTTCACAACATATATTCGAATGGTTTTCGACGGAGCCGGCAGCGTGCTGGCCGCGCTGCATCGAGCGAAGAGTCAATGCTGCTGTCCTTGTTGGGCACCAAGGGATGCAGCCTGACCGGAAAGCGACAGAATTAGCAATTTTGCGTCAACTCTGTCGCAATCGCGCGGACTGCCTCCCTTGCAAAGTTGCACATTTCATCCGGGGTTCCGCGCCCGCTTTCTTTGACATCAGGGGGCGGATGCGGAATGTTAAAAGGCGCAAAGCCAGAAATGGGAGAAAAGAATGGTAACCTATAAGAGCAACGGCGATCACGTTCCTGGCCACATCGTCAAGATGGCGGAGCAGGCCAGGTCCGGTGAAGTCGACCGTCGCGAATTCCTGGCGATGGCGAGCATCTTCGGCGCTTCCACCGCCATGGCCTACGGCATGCTTGGCCTTGCCGCGCCGACGCCGGCGAAAGCAGCCGACGAGACACCCAAGACGGGCGGCGTGCTGAAAGTCGCCATGTCGATCAAGGATCCGAAGGACCCGCGCACGGCCGACTGGTCCGAGATTTCCAATGCCCAGCGCCAGGCGCTTGAGCCGCTGGTGAAGTACACGCGCGAATACACGTTCGAGCCCTATCTGATCGAAAGCTGGGAAATCAACGACGACGCCACCGAATACACGCTGCATGTGCGCCCGGGCGTCGAGTGGAACAACGGCGACAAGTTCACCGCCGACGACGTGATCTACAATTTCACCCGCTGGGCCGACAAGAAGGCCGAAGGCAACTCGATGCCGGGCCGTCTCGGCAGCCTGGTGGACGAGAAGACCGGCAAGCTGCGCGAAGGGTCGATCGAGAAGGTCGACGACATGACGATCAAGCTCAAGCTGACGTCGCCCGACATCGCCATCATCGCCAACCTGACCGACTACCCGGCGCTGGTCGTGCACAAGACCTTCGACGAGAAGGGCGCCAACTTCAAGAACTGCCCGATCGGCACAGGCGCCTTCGAACTGGTGTCCTACGACGTCGGCCAGAAGGTGGTCTTCAAGCGCCGCGAGACCGGCAAGTGGTGGATGGGCGACGTCTATCTCGACGGCGTCGAGTTCATCGACTACGGCACCGATCCGGCCGCGCTCGTCTCGGCCTTCGAGTCCGGCGAAGTGCAGACCAACCATGAGACGACGGCGGACTACGTCCAGATCATCGCCGATGTCGGCGCGCCCGCGTCGGAATCGGTGACGTCGGCCACCGTTTGCTCGCGCTTCAACGTCAACAACAAGCCCTACGACGACCAGAAGGTCCGCCAGGCGATGTGTCTGGCCGTCGACAATGCGGTGGTGCTGCAGCTTGGTTACGGCAATGCCGGCACGGTGGCGGAAAACCACCATGTCGCGCCGATCCATCCCGAATACGTGCAGCTGCCGCCGCTCAAGCGCGATCCCGCCAAGGCGCTGGAGATGCTCAAGGAGGCCGGCGTCGCCGACCACGAGCACGAGCTGATCTCCAACGACGAGGACTACCACAAGAACACCACCGACGCGATCGCGGCCCAGCTGCGTGACGCCGGCATCAAGGTGAAGCGCACGGTGCTGCCGGGCTCGACCTTCTGGAACGACTGGACCAAGTATCCGTTCTCGGAAACCAACTGGAACATGCGTCCGCTAGGCATCCAGGTCATCGCCATCGCCTATCGCACGGGCGAAGCCTGGAACGAGACGGCCTATGCCAATCCCGAGTTCGACAAGAAGGTCAACGAGGCGCTTGGCATTGCCGATGCGGAGAAGCGCAAGGTGCCGATGAAGGACATCGAGCAGATGCTGCAGGAGTCCGGCATCATCATCCAGCCGTACTGGCGCAAGCTCTACATCAACATCAAGCCCGAGGTGAAGAACCACGCCATGCACCCGACCTACGAATACGAATTCGGCAAGGTCTGGCTGGATCAGGCGTGATCGATCCTTCTGCGCCGGGGGAGGGGTTTTGCCCCTCTCCCTCCACGCTCGCCTTCAGCGCGATTCCAGGCGGAAACGATTTTCAGTCCGGAATTGCGAGCAGACGCCAGGGCGGGCGGTTTTCGGTTGACGGCGGCCGCTCCGGCTGCATCCTTTCAATGCGACAGGGTTGACTGCATCTGACCCCAACCCGACCGGCAGGGGGGCAACATGCTTTTCTTCATTCTGAGACGGCTGGGCACGATGCTGCTCACCATGGTGTGCCTCACACTGGTCGTCTTCTTTCTGGTCAATCTCGAGCCGAACCTGAAGAAGCTCGCGATCAGCCAGACCGAAATGCACACCAGCGCCGAGCAGCTCGAGCAGTGGCTGGTCAATCACGGCTATCGGCAGAACTTCTTCGTCCGCTACGGCCAGTGGCTCGGCGTGATCAAGAAGGCGCCGATCATCAATCCCGAGACCGGCAAGGCCGAGCAGCGCTTCTCCTTCTGTAACGATCCGGTCGAACCGGTCTATTCGGGCGTGCTGCAAGGCGACTTCGGCTGTTCGACCAAATTCAAGACCACCGCCGCGAAAAGGCTGTTCCCGGCGCTCGGGGCCACCGGCATCCTGATGTTCTGGGTGCTGGTGGTGATGATCCCGATCTCACTGCTGATCGGCATCCTGGCCGGCATGCGGGAGGGATCGCGGACCGACCGCACGCTGTCGGTCGCCTCGATTGCCACGACGGCGACGCCCGAATACGTCTCGGGCGTCATCTTCACCGTCATCTTCGCTTCGTGGCTTGGCTGGCTGAACGGCTCGGCCGCATCCGCCAGCCAGGGCATCACCTTCTATAATTTCACCCTGCCGGTGATGACGCTGGCCATCTACGGCATCGGCTACATCGCGCGCATGACGCGCGCGTCGATGGTCGAGGTGATGACCCAGCAATATATCCGAACGGCGCGGCTGAAGGGCCTGTCCTTCTCCACCGTGGTCATCAAGCACGCGCTGCGCAACGCACTGATCGCGCCGTTCACCGTCATCATGCTGCAGTTTCCCTGGCTGCTGACCGGCGTCGTCATCGTCGAGGTGATGTTCCGCTACCAGGGCTTCGGCTACATCCTGGTCGAGGCGGCCGGCAACAACGACATCGACCTTTTGCTCGGCTGCTCGCTGGCGTCTGTCTTCATCGTGCTGATCACCCAGCTCATTTCCGACGTGGGCTATGCGTATCTCAACCCGCGCATTCGCGTGCAGTAGGAAGGGGCGGCGATGGTTTCCGAATTCGTAGGTCCATTGGGCGTCATCACCGGGGTGCTGGTGCGTTTCTGGCCGGTATGGCTAGCGCTCGCGCTCGTGCTGGCGGCAAGCTTCACCTACAAGAAGCGGCTCGGTCTCTACGGCCAGCTCTTCGACAGCTATGTCGGCATCGCCGGCGTCATCATCTGCCTGTTCTGGCTGTTCACCGCCGTCTTCGCCTCCACCATCTCGCCGTTCAATCCGCTTCAGCAGATCGTGGTGATGAAGGACGCGTTGCCGGGCGCCATCGAGCCCGAAACGCACAAAGTCTTCCTGTTCGGCGGCGACAAGCTGGCGCGCGACGTGTTCTCGCGCATGGTCTACGGCAGCCAGATCGTGCTCATCATCGCGCCGGCCGCGACCGGCTTCGCGCTGATGGTCGGCATCACGCTCGGCCTGCCGGCCGGCTACTACGGCGGCAAGATCGACACGGTGCTGTCTTTCCTTGCTAATCTGGTGCTGGCCTTCCCGGTCATCCTTTTGTTCTACCTGCTGGTGACGCCGGGCATCATGGACACGCCCATTCCTTACGGCATGGCGGGCCTGTTCTTCATCTTCCCGATCATCTTCTTCTGCGTGCTGTTCTGGACGCGCTACAAGAACCGACCCGACCGGCTCTACCTGCTGCTGGGGCTGACGCTGGTCATCGGTGGCTGGATCTATGTCGGCCTCGTCTTCGACAAAGACCCGCTCAGGATCGTCCATATCGATCCCAACCAGCTCAACATCTTCGTGGCGGTGGTGTTCGCCTCATCGCCCGGCGTGTTCCGCATCGTGCGCGGCCTTACCATGGACATCAAGACGCGCGACTATGTGGCGGCGGCGCAGACCCGCGGCGAGACGCCCTGGTACATCATGCTGTGGGAGATCCTGCCCAACGCGCGCGGGCCGCTGATCGTCGATACCTGCCTGCGGATCGGCTACACGACGATCCTGCTCGGCACGCTGGGCTATTTCGGCCTCGGCCTGGCGCCCGAAAGCCCGGACTGGGGCACGGCGATCAAGGACGCCAGCCGGCTTCTGCGCCAGACCATCCACCCGGCGTTGCCGCCGACGATCGCGCTGATGTCCTTCGTGCTCGGCCTGAACCTGCTTGCCGACTCGCTGCGCGAACAGTCGCTGAAGGATTGAACGACCCGCGCGTGGGCCCGGCCCGCGGCGGAACCGACGACCAGATCAAGGATTGGAACGACCGATGAACGAGGCAGTTCGAAATCCCGCCGAACCCATCATCGAGATCGAGAACCTGTCGATCTCCTTCTTCACCCGCAAGGGTGAGATTCCAGCGGTGATGGACTTTTCCTGCGAGGTCATGCCGGGCGAGGCGATGGGCATCGTCGGCGAGTCGGGTTGCGGCAAGTCCACAGTGTCGCTCGGCATCATGCGCGACCTCTCCAACATCGGAAAGATCGTCGGCGGCCGCATCGTCTTCAAGGGCAAGGACATGGGCGAGATGTCGGAGGAGGAGCTGCGCTCCATCCGCGGCAACGAGATCGCCATGATCTACCAGGAGCCGATGGCCTCGCTGAACCCGGCCATGAAGATCGGCCAGCAGTTGATGGAAGTGCCGATCCTGCACGACAAGGTGTCGAAGGAAGAGGCCTACAAGCGCGCGCTGGAAACGGTTCGCGCCGTCAAGCTGCCAGACCCCGAGCGCATGATGCGCAGCTATCCGCACCAGCTTTCCGGCGGTCAGCAGCAGCGCATCGTCATCGCCATGGCGCTCCTATCGAAACCGGCCCTGCTGCTTCTGGACGAGCCGACGACGGCGCTGGACGTGACCGTCGAGGCCGGCATCGTCGAGCTGGTCAAGGGGCTCGGCAAGGAGTTCGGCACGTCGATGATCTTCGTGTCGCACAATCTCGGTCTCATCCTGGAGACCTGCGACCGCATCACGGTGATGTATTCGGGCGAGGCGGTCGAGACGGGCAAGATCGAGGACGTCTTCGACCGCATGCGCCACCCCTACACGCAGGGGCTGTTCCGCTCGATCCCGCTGCCCGGCGCGGACAAGAACGCGCGGCCATTGATCGCCATTCCCGGCCAGTTGCCGCTGCCGCAGGAACGGCCGAAGGGCTGCAATTTCGGGCCGCGCTGCCACCATTTCGTGGAAGGCGTGTGCAACGCCGCCGAAATCCCGATGATCCCGGTGGAAGGGCACGAAGGGCACTTCTCTCGCTGCGTGCGCTTCAACGAGATCGACTGGGCCGAGATGCCGCCCGGCGCCAAGGAAGCGAGCGAACCGGTGAAGCCCGGCGCACCGGTGCTCAAGGTCGACGACCTCAAGAAATATTATCACATCGGTTCCGGCGGCGTGTTCGGCGGCGGGCCGGGCCGTACCGTCAAGGCCAACGAGACGATCAGCTTCGAGGCGCGCGAGAGCGAGACCGTCGCCATTGTCGGCGAGAGCGGTTGCGGCAAGTCCACGCTGGCCAAGGTTCTGCTCGGGCTGGAGACGGCCAGTTCCGGCAAGGTTCTGCTCGGCAACGCGCCGATCCAGGACACGCATGTGGAGAAGCGC
Source organism: Mesorhizobium sp. 8 (assembly GCF_006351905.1). Lineage (NCBI taxonomy): Bacteria > Pseudomonadati > Pseudomonadota > Alphaproteobacteria > Hyphomicrobiales > Phyllobacteriaceae > Mesorhizobium > Mesorhizobium sp. 8. The sequence continues at coordinate 1,384,538 of NZ_CP040914.1, read as the reverse complement.
GACGTCGAGACGGTGTCGTCGATCCAGATGGTGTTCCAGAACCCGTTCGACACGCTCAATCCCAGCCACACGATCGGCTCGCAGATCATCCGCACGCTGGAGAAATTCGGCGTCGGCAAGACGGTGGCGGAACGCAGGCAGCGGATGCTGGAACTGCTCGACCTGGTCAAGCTGCCGCGCCAGTTCGCCGAGCGCAAGCCGCGCCAGCTGTCCGGCGGGCAGAAGCAGCGCATCGGCGTGGCGCGCGCCTTCGCCGGTGCCGCCAAGGTGGTGGTGGCCGACGAGCCGGTCTCGGCGCTGGACGTGTCGGTGCAAGCGGCCGTCACCGAGCTTCTGATGGACATCCAGCGCAAGAACGGCACGACGATGCTGTTCATCAGTCACGACCTGTCGGTGGTGCGCTACATCGCCGACCGCGTCGTCGTCATGTATCTCGGCTACATCGTCGAGCAGGGCACGACCGACCAGATATTCGCGCCGCCCTATCACCCCTATACGGAGGCGCTTCTGTCGGCGATCCCGATCGCCGACACGTCGGTGGTGAAGAAGCACATCGTACTGGAAGGCGACATTCCCTCGGCGATGAATCCGCCGAGCGGCTGCCCGTTCCAGACGCGCTGCCGCTACAAGCATCTGGTGCCGGACGGCCTGTGCGAGAAACAGGTGCCGCCGGTCAAGGACCTCGGCAACGGCCACAAGAGCCTGTGCTGGCTGTCCGACGACATCCTGGCGAAGATGGATCCCGTCATCAGCTTCGACGAGAAGCATGCCGAACAGGAAGGCGTGCCCGACGATGCACCGCGCCGCGCAGGGCCGGGCTTCACCGGGGAAGTGCCGCGGCGGCCGCATGGCAAGACCGGTACCGCCGACCTGTCGGACGACGCCGACGATGCCGAGGAAGCCGATGGAGGCGCACGGATGGGGCGCAGCGAGGGCGCCGCCCGCAAGCCGAGGAGCCGGTCGGTGCAAGTGGGCTGGGGCGGACAGTCCGACGACGCCAAGGCGCCGTCGCCGTTCGGCTCGGGAAAGCGCGGGAAGCCGAAGAAATAGGCGGGAGGACAGGGGAGATTCCGCCGCCGCGCGATCTCGAACAAGGCGGTGTTCTCTTGGGGGGAGGATATGTCGGCAACAATCGGGAACTCGGCCCGGATCGCCCGGGCGGTCTGGGCTGCGGCTGTGTTGGCGGTTCTTGCCGGTTGTGTCGCCGCACCCCAGCAACCCGTTCAGATGAACTACACCGCTGCCGAGTTCGACGCCTACAAGGGTAAAGGCGACGCAACTGTCTATGGCCAGGCGTTCTTGCGGCAGCAGGGCGGGGCCGTGGTGGTCTGTGCCGGCGAACCGGTGGTGCTGTTTCCGCACACCGCGTCGTTCGAGAAGGTGGTGGCCCTCGCGCGGCAGCATGTCCAGCCCGTGCTCGGCGATTCAGCCGATCCGCGCTTCAAGGAAGTCGCCCGCATCGCCACCTGCGACGCCCAAGGCAATTTCAGGTTTGCCGGGGTGCCTCGAGCACGATGGTACATCTTTTCGCGCGTCCGCTGGTCGGTTGGCGACTATGGCCAGCAGGGCGGCGAATTGCTGGGCGAAGTCGATACCACCGGCGGTGGCGAGCAACAGGTTCTGCTGACCGACAGCAACCGTCTGTGAGCGGCCTTATCCTCCGCAGCCCTGCAACTGGCCGGCGTATTTGCGCGCCATGTCGTCGGTGGCCTTGGCGTAGCTCTGCACGCTGGCGGGCCAGTTGCCGCGCTTGAAGCCGTTCCAGCCGAGATAATAGGCGAGGTAGAGGCGGTAGGTGTCGTTCTTGGCGACGCCGTAGGTATCGGCGGTCTTGGAATGGTACCAGCCGACGAAATCCACCGCATCGGCGAAACTGGAACGCCGCGCGCCCCAGTTGCCGCTTTCCATCTTGTACTGCGTCCAGGTGCCGTCGAGTGCCTGCGAATAGCCGTAGGCGCTGGACTGGCGCTTCCACGGGATGAAGCCCAGCAGCTTCGTACGCGGCGGCCGCGCATTGCCCTTGAAGCCGGACTCCTTGCGCACCGTCGCCATCAGCACCGGCACCGGCACGCCGTATTTGCGCTCGGTGCGGTAGGCGGCCGACTGCCAGTTGTTGAACCAGCCGTCGCGCTGGTCGAAAACCGAACAGATGTTGTTGATGTGGCGGGGCGCCGTGGCGCAGGCCGTCAGCGCCAGCAGCGGAGCGACCGCCAGAACCCGATTGAAACGCAACGCATACATGCGCTGCCTTTTAATCAAAAAGCGTGAAAGGAACCTTTCGCGGTCCGTTAACGGTTCGGTCCGGCGGCCTGAAAACGTCGAGACGGTGCGCCGGCCGGAGCCGGCGCGGGTCTGTGGCCGCTATGCGGCAGCGGATCGATCCGTTGCCCCTAGCGATGGGGCGCCGTCAGCGCGAAATGCGCGCCTTGCGGATCCTGGCATTGGACGATCCAGCTTCCGCCGGGCACTTCCATCGGTCCCATCAGAACCTTGCCGCCGCCGTCGGTCACGCGTTTGGCGGCCGCGTCGATGGCGTCGACGGTGAAATAGAACTGCCAGACCGACATCGGCATCTGTGGCGGCCGGTTCATCATGCCGCCGACCTGCTGGCCGTCGACGGAGAACAGCGCATAGATGCCCATCTCGCTCATGTCGAATTCGTTGTCCTTCTTCCAGCCGAACTGGCCGGAATAAAAGGCCATCGCCGCCTTCCAGTCGCTGGTGTAGAGCTCGTGCCAACCGACATGGCCGACCGTGCCGGGCGCGACCGGCGGCTGGTCGGGGCCGTCGGGCTGCAGCATCTGGAAAGGGGCGCCCTGCGGATCGGTAACCACCGAGAAACGGCCGACATCGGGAATGTCCATCGGCTCGCAGAAGACCGAGCCGCCGGCGGCCTTCACCGATTTCGTCGCGGCGTCGACGTCCGCGGCGTAGATGTAGCCGACCCAGGCAGGCGGCCCGCCCATCGCCTTCATCTGCTCGGGCTGGTTCATGATGCCGCCGACGCCGCGGTCGCCGGCATTCATGACGATATAGGGCTTGCCGGACATATCCGATCCGCCCCAGGCCTCGGGCCGCCAGCCGACCACGCTGGCATAAAAATCCCTGGCGGCCTCGGTGTCGGTCGTCAGCAGTTCGTACCAAAAGAAGGAAGGGGTTCTGGGCATGGCTGGCTCCTCTCGTGCGCCCGCTCGGGGGCAAACATAGGACGCGGACAAGCCAGGGAAACCGACAGGTCCGCAAATAATTTGTCGCCAAAATCATGACTATTTTTCTCATGATTTTGATGAACGGTTTCAATGTCTTGGATGGAAATTTGACCGATTGATAAAAAATCAGAACGTGCTAGCCTGCTTGAAAATCATAACAATCAAGAGCGGGAATCCTGATGGCACTCAGTCTCTACAAGGAAGGCATTGCCGGTGGGCGGCTGTCGTCCGAGCAGTATGCCGAGAATTTTTCCGACCTGCATCCGCCGCTGGACCATCACGAGGCGCTGGTCGAGGCGGACCGCTGCTATTTCTGCTACGACGCCCCGTGCATGAACGCGTGCCCGACGGCGATCGACATTCCCATGTTCATCCGCGAGATCGCCACCGGCAATCCGCTGGGCTCGGCCAAGACCATCTTCGACCAGAACATCCTCGGCGGCATGTGCGCGCGCGTCTGCCCGACCGAGACGCTGTGCGAGGAGGCCTGCGTGCGCGAGACGGCGGAAGGTAAGCCGGTGCAGATCGGCCGCCTGCAGCGCTACGCCACGGACGTGGCGATGGAAGAGGGCAAGCAGTTCTACAGCCGCGCCGCGTCGACCGGCCGTAAGATCGCGGTGGTCGGGGCGGGGCCGGCAGGCCTTGCGGCGGCGCACCGTCTGGCGCGCTATGGTCACGACGTGACGGTGTTGGAAGCGCGGCCGAAGTCCGGCGGTCTCAACGAATACGGCATCGCCGCCTACAAGAGCACCGACGCATTCGCGCAGGCCGAGGTCGACTACGTGACCGCCATAGGCGGCATCACGATAGAGAACGGCAAGGCGCTCGGCCGCGACTACCATCTCGCCGACCTGGTGAAGAAATATGACGCCGTGTTCCTCGGCATGGGGCTCGGCGGCGTCAACGCGCTGCGGGCCGACGGCGAGGATGCGGGTGGCGTCGCCAACGCGGTGGACTTCATTTCCGAACTCAGGCAGGCGAGCGACCTCGCCGGGTTGCCGGTCGGGCGGCGCGTCGTCGTCATCGGCGGCGGCATGACGGCCATCGACGCCGCCGTGCAGTCCAAGCTGCTCGGCGCCGAGGAGGTGACGATCTGCTACCGGCGCGGGCAGGAGCACATGAATGCCTCGGAGTTCGAGCAGGATCTGGCCAGCGCCAACGGCGTCACCATCCGCCACTGGATGCAGCCGAAGCGGGTGATCGCCGACGGCGGCAAGGTGAGCGGCATCGAACTGGAATACACCGCGCTCGACGGCGAAAAGCTCAAGGGCACCGGCGAGACGCTGACGCTGGCCGCCGACCAGGTGTTCAAGGCCATCGGCCAGTCCTTCGTGCCCGGGGCGCTCAACGGCTCGGGCGCTGCGATCGAACTGGAAGGCGGGCGCATCAAGGTGGACGGCGAAGGCCGCACCTCGATGGCCAAAGTCTGGGCCGGCGGCGACTGCGTGGTCGACGGCCGCGAGGACCTGACGGTTTCGGCCGTGGCGGCCGGCCGCGACGCGGCCGAAAGCATCCATCGGGTGTTGATGGGGTAGGCGCGCTATGGGCATCGAACTGGACGGCGGATGCTACTGCGGGGCCTTGCGCTACCGGATCACGGCCGAGCCCCTTCGCAAGGGACAGTGCCATTGCCGCCCGTGCCAGCATGTGTCCGGCGGCGGTCCCAACTATTTCATGGTGATCCCGGCCGAGGGCTTTGCCTATACCAGGGGCGAGCCGAAGGCTTTCCGCCGGCCTGACCTCGAAAGCCCGCGCACCCGCGAATTCTGCGGCACTTGCGGAACGCAGATCCTGACACGTCGCCCAGACATGGCGCACCCGATCGTCAAGGCTGGGACTCTGGATGATCCGAACGCCTATGTGGGGCCGGACTTCGCGATTTTTTGCGAGGAAAAAGCCGTCTTCCACCTGATCCCCGACGGCATTCCCGCCTTCGACAAGATGCCGGAGAAGCGTCCATGACGTGGCGCCGGCTGGCCATCCGGTCCAACCTGTCCGCCGAAGGCAGCGGATGCCTGAATTACAAGCGTTGTGAATAGCCGGCGGGCAGACCGCCAAGCCAAAGGACAAGACCCATGGCAGACATCCGCAACAATTTCGTCGGCATCAAGTCGCCAAACCCGTTCTGGCTGGCTTCGGCGCCGCCGACCGACAAGGCCTACAACGTCGAGCGCGCCTACAAGGCCGGTTGGGGCGGCGTGGTGTGGAAGACGCTGGGCGAGGAAGGCCCGCCGGTCGTCAACGTCAACGGACCGCGCTACGGTGCGATCTGGGGCGCGGACCGGCGTCTGCTGGGCCTGAACAACATCGAGCTGATCACCGATCGCCAGCTTCAGCTCAACCTGCAGGAGATGAAGCAGGTCAAGAAGAACTGGCCGGATCGGGCGCTGGTCGCCTCCATCATGGTGCCCTGTGTCGAGGAAAGCTGGAAGGCGATCCTGCCGGCGGTGGAAGAAACCGAATGCGACGGCATCGAGCTGAACTTCGGCTGTCCGCACGGCATGAGCGAGCGCGGCATGGGTTCGGCTGTCGGCCAGGTGCCGGAATACATCGAGATGGTGGCGCGCTGGTGCAAGCAGTATACGCGCATGCCGGTCATCACCAAGCTGACGCCCAACGTCACCGACATCAGGAAACCCGCGCGGGCGGCTCACGCCGGTGGAACGGATGCCGTGTCGCTGATCAACACGGTCAACTCGATCACGTCGGTCAATCTCGATACGTTTTCGCCCGAACCGTCGATTGACGGCAAGGGCTCGCACGGCGGCTATTGCGGCCCGGCGGTGAAGCCGATCGCGCTCAATATGGTGGCCGAGATCGCCCGCGATCCGCAGACGGCCGGCCTGCCGATCTCGGGCATCGGCGGCGTCACCACCTGGCGCGACGCTGCCGAGTTCCTGGCGCTCGGCGCCGGCAACGTTCAGGTGTGCACGGCAGCCATGACGTACGGTTTCAAGGTCGTGCAGGAGATGATCTCGGGCCTGTCGAATTGGATGGACGAGAAGGGCCATCGCTCGCTGGACGACATCATCGGCCGGGCCACGCCCAACGTCACCGACTGGCAGTATCTCAACCTCAACTACATCGCCAAGGCGCATATCGACCAGGACGCCTGCATCAAGTGCGGCCGTTGCCACATCGCCTGCGAGGACACCTCGCACCAGGCGATCACATCCATGGTGGACGGCGCGCGCCACTTCGAGGTGATGGAAGACGAGTGCGTCGGCTGCAACCTGTGCGTCAACGTCTGCCCGGTTGAAGGCTGCATCACCATGGTGCCGCTGGAAGTCGGCGCGCTCGACCAGCGCACCGGCAAGACGGTGTCGCCGGACTACGCCAACTGGACGACGCATCCCAACAATCCGATGGCCCGTCAGGCCGCGGAATAAAACTCCTCCCGGAGCAGGCGAGGCCGTCGCGTTGCGTATCGACGGTTTCGCCTGCGGGGCGGAGTTTTTCTTTGTGTCTATTGACGATAATAATTATCGAGGATATCTATTATCCATGAATAAGGAGCTGGCGTGATGAAACTGAGCGAAGGCGTGGAGGCGGCGATCCATTGCGCCGCGACGCTCGCCGGCGTCGAGGGTGGGGCGACGATGCCGGGCGCCGCGCTGGCCGAGCAGTTCGGCCTGTCAGGCAGCTACCTGCTCAAGCATTTGCAGGCGCTGACCGCCGCCGGCATCCTGGAATCCGTCCCCGGCCCCGCCGGCGGCTACCGGCTGGCGCGCGCGCCGGACCGCATTTCCCTGCTCGATATCGTGCTGGCGGTGGAAGGGCCGCAACCGGCGTTCCGCTGCGGCGAGATCCGGCGCAACGGTCCGGTTAAGCTGCCGGCGGACGCCTATGTGAAGCCGTGCGGCATCAAGGTGGCGATGCTGAGGGCCGAGCGGGCCTATCGGGCCGCGCTGGCGGAAGAAAAACTCTCCGACATCGTCGCCGACTTCATGGGCGACGCCGATCCGCGCTCGGTCGCCGCCGCCTGTGCCTTTGCCGAGCGGCATCAGCGGCCACAGAAATCCGGTTCCCCCAAGCAGTAAGAAAGGAAAGACCATGAAACCGAGACTTCAGTTCTTCAACGTCGCCCCAGCCCTGTTGAAGCAGGTGCAGGCGCTCAACCAGGCGGTCGAGGAATGCGGGCTGGAAATAGGCCTGCTGCATCTCATCAAGCTGCGCGCCTCACAGATCAACGGCTGTTCCTTCTGCGTCGACATGCACAGCAAGGAAGCGTTGCGCGACGGCGATACGCTGCAGCGCGTCATCCTGGTGGCGGCATGGAAGGAATCGCCGCTGTTTTCCGAGCGTGAACGCGCCGCACTTGCCTATACCGAAGCGGTGACGCTGATTTCCAAGGACGGCGTTCCGGACGCGCTCTACGAGGCGACCCTGAAGCATTTTTCCGAAGAGGAGCTGGTCAAGCTCAGCGTGGCGATCGGCATGATCAACGTCTGGAACCGCCTGTGCGTGCCGTTCCACGCCATCCATCCGGTCGAGCGCGCCAAGGCGGCGTGATCGAGGAGTGGCGTGCTGCCGCGGCTTTTGGATGCGTACCGCTGCCTCAAGCCGTGGCGGCTCGGTGACCATGCCGCAGCCGCACCCGAACGGAACCTCCCTTGCCGACCTGTTCGATTTGGCCCGTCTGCTTCAGATTTTTGAGGAATTTGCCCTTGCCGCAAATCTGGGCGGCAAGGTCGGGGACTTCCCGGCGCATGGTCGCGGCAAGAACCGACAGATGAATCGAGCCTACGGGATCGGCACCGCTCAAATCACGCAGCAAGTCGACGACTTTTGAAGGAAGCGGGGTGCCGGCCTTCGCCGTGCCGGTCGGCTTCGCCGCGTCGGTGGTCTTTGCCAAAGGTGCGACCGCTGGTTTGCTGGGGGCGGTCCCGAGAAGGAAGAACTGGGTAAAGTTCTTTCGCAGGGCACCATCGATCCTGGCGTCGCCGAACCCGTAGATCTTCTTGCCGCGCTGCCGGAGCTTCGTCGTCAGGGGAAGGAAATCCCGGTCGTTCGAAACCAGACAAAACCCTTCCACCAGATTTGCGTGAAGAAGCTCCATGGCGCGGATCGTCAGGGCTATGTCCGTGCTGTTCTTGCCCTTGCCGCCAGAAACCTGGAAGACCAACTCAAGGCCATGATCGCGCGCGGCGCCGACCCAATCCGACAAGCGGTTTTCAGTAAAGTCGCCGAACACGCATTTAACGACTGGTTCTCCCAACCCGACGATATGCTGTTCCAGTTCCGGCAAGAGCTTGGCGGATATATTCTCGCCGTCGATGAGTAGTGCGAGAACCTGCATGTGTTTCGCTCGCTTAAGATTTCAGTTTGGCGAGGATAGATGCGGGCATTCAAATATCGGTTGCTTCGATTGGCGGCATTTTAAGGACGTCAAGTCCGATCATCTTGCCCTCGGCCGCAATCCGTCCATGAAAAGGTTTTCCAGAAACCGTGCCGCATCCTCGAAGCGGTGTTCGTCGCCGCGGCCGGGGCCGAGCACGGCGCGCACCTGCACGTCGAAGTCGGCATAGTGCTGGGTCGTCGCCCAGATCGAGAAGATCAGGTGGCGAGGATCGGTGCGGGCGATTTTTCCGGAGCGCATCCAGCCGTCTATGACGGCGGCCTTGTCGTCCACCAGCGCCTTCAGTTCCCCCTCCAGCAGCGGCATGATGCGCGGCGCGCCCTGCAGGATCTCATTGGCGAACAGACGGCTTTCGCGCGGAAAATCGCGCGCCATCTCCAGCTTGCGGTGGATGTAGCTTCTGAGTTCCGTCAACGGGTCGCCGACATCGTCAAGCTCGCGCAGCGGCGCCAGCCAGGTGTCGAGCAGGCGCTGCATCAGCGTCTCGTGGATGTCTTCCTTGCGGCGGAAATAGTAGAGCAGGTTCGGCTTCGACATGCCGGCCGCCTCGGCGATCTGGTCGATGGTGGCGCCGCGGAAGCCATGCGCGGAGAAGACCTCGAGCGCCGCTTCCAGGATCAGGTCCCGCTTTTCCCGCTGGATGCGGGTGCGGCGACGCGGGGCAGGGGCTTGGACGTCGGCGCTCATCCTTTTTCCCCAATGGCTTCGCCGCTTTCTGGACCAATTGTCTGGACCAGTTTTTTGCGAAGCTGTGGAGCGCGCCGAGCCTGCCGCATTTCCGCTAGTAATCCCTTGACCGCCCGTGGGGCGGTGCTAACGTTTGTCCATCCGGTCAAAATTTGCGTAGCACGAAAGCGCGCCGAAGACCAAGCGTTGGCCGCAGCGAAACACGATTACGAAAGGAAGGCTTGGTCATGTCCAACCGGCTCAATGTAACGCCGAACGATCTCAGCGCATTCTGGATGCCCTTCACGGCAAACAGGCAGTTCAAGCAGGCGCCGCGCATGCTGGTTGCCGCCAAGGACATGCACTACACCACCAGCGACGGGCGCAAGATCCTCGACGGCACCGCCGGTCTGTGGTGCGTCAATGCCGGCCACTGCCGCCCGAAGATCACCGAGGCGATCCAGCAGCAGGCCGCCGAGCTCGATTACGCGCCGGCCTTCCAGATGGGCCATCCGATCGTCTTCGAACTGGCCAACCGCCTGGTCGACATCGCGCCGAAGGGCATGGACCATGTCTTCTTCACCAATTCCGGTTCGGAATCGGTCGACACCGCGCTGAAGATCGCGCTCGCCTACCAGCGGGTGCGCGGCGAGGGCAGCCGTACGCGGCTGATCGGCCGCGAGCGCGGCTACCACGGCGTCAATTTTGGCGGCATCTCGGTCGGCGGCATCGTCTCCAACCGCAAGATGTTCGGCACGCTGCTCACCGGCGTCGACCACATGCCGCACACCCATTTCCCGGACAAGAACGCCTTCTCGCGCGGCGTTCCGGAGCACGGCGGCGACATCGCCAACGAGCTGGAGCGCATCGTTGCGCTGCATGACGCTTCGACCATCGCGGCCGTCATCGTCGAGCCGGTGGCCGGCTCCACCGGCGTCATCCTGCCGCCGAAGGGCTATCTCAAGCGCCTGCGCGAAATCTGCGACAAGCACGGCATTCTCTTGATCTTCGACGAGGTCATCACCGGTTTCGGCCGTCTCGGCACGCCGTTCGCGGCCGACTATTTCGGCGTTACGCCCGACATCATCACCACTGCCAAGGGCGTCTCCAACGGCGTCATCCCGATGGGCGCGGTGTTCGTGAAGAAGGAAATCCATGACGCCTTCATGAACGGCCCCGAGCACATGATCGAGTTCTTCCACGGCTACACCTATTCGGGCAACCCGATCGCCTCGGCGGCGGCTCTCGCCACGCTCGACACCTACAAGGAAGAGGGCCTTTTGACGCGCGGCGCCGAGCTGGAAGACTACTGGGCCGACGCGCTGCATTCGCTCAAGGGCGAGCCGCATGTCATCGACATCCGCAACATCGGCCTGATCGGCGCCATCGAGCTTGAGCCGATCGCCGGCGCCCCGACCAAGCGTGCCTTCCAGGCCTTCGTCAAGGCGTTCGAACGCGGCGCGCTGATCCGCACCACCGGCGACATCATCGCGCTGTCGCCGCCGCTCATCATCACCAAGGGACAGATCAACGAGCTGATCGATCATGTCCGCGAGGTGCTGCGTATGGTCGACTGACCTTTTACCTATCCGCATGGGCGGCGTCGGGAACCGCCGCCCATGCGTCTTTGGAATGAGAGGAATGTGAATGGCTGCGCCAAGCGAGAATCTGCGAATCAATCCAGACCGTTTGTGGGATTCGCTGATGGAGATGGCGAAGATCGGTCCGGGCATAGCCGGCGGCAACAACCGCCAGACGCTGACCGATTCCGACAAGGAAGGCCGTGCGCTGTTCAAGCGCTGGTGCGATGCGTCGGGGCTTTCCATGGGCGTCGACAAGATGGGCACCATGTTCATGACGCGGCCCGGCACTGACCCCGACGCACTGCCGGTCTATGTCGGCTCGCATCTCGACACGCAGCCGACCGGCGGCAAGTATGACGGCGTGCTCGGCGTGCTTTCGGGGCTGGAAGTCGTGCGCACGCTGGACGACCTCGGTATCAGGACGAAGCATCCCATCGTCGTCACCAACTGGACGAACGAGGAGGGCGCCCGCTTCGCGCCGGCCATGCTGGCGTCGGGCGTGTTCGCCGGCGTGATCCCGCTCGACTACGCCTATGGCCGGACCGACATGGACGGCAAGAGCTTCGGCGACGAGCTGAAGCGCATCGGCTGGGTCGGCGACGAGGAGGTCGGCGCGCGCAAGATGCACGCCTACTTCGAATACCACATCGAGCAGGGGCCGATCCTCGAGGCCGAGAACAAGCAGATCGGCGTCGTCACCCACGGGCAGGGCCTGTGGTGGTTGGAATTCACGCTGACCGGCAAGGAGGCGCATACCGGCTCCACGCCCATGGCGATGCGCGTCAATGCAGGGCTTGCCATGGCCCGCATTCTGGAGATGGTGCAGGAGGTTGCTCTTGCCAACCAGCCGGGCTGCGTCGGCGGCGTCGGCCAGATGAAATTCTCGCCCAATTCCCGCAACGTGCTGCCCGGCACGGTGGTTTTCACCGTCGACATTCGCTCGCCCGACCAGGCGAAGCTCGACGGCATGCGGGCGCGCATCGAGAAGGAAGCCGCGGCAATCTGCGCCAAGCTCGGCGTCGGCTGTTCGGTCGAGGCGGTCGGCCATTTCGATCCCGTCACCTTCGATCCGACGCTGGTCAGGCGCGTGCGCGCGGCCGCCGAAAGGCTCGGCTACAGCCATATGAACATCATTTCCGGCGCCGGCCACGACGCCTGTTGGGCGGCGAAGGTCGCGCCGGCGACGATGATCATGTGCCCCTGCGTCGACGGCCTGTCGCACAACGAAGCCGAGGACATCACCAAGGAATGGGCCGCCGCCGGCGCTGACGTGCTGTTCCATGCCGTCGTCGAGACGGCGGGGATCGTCGAATGACCTGAAGACATCTGCGAACGCAGCTCACCAGAAGCGCGAACGAACAAAGGAACGGGAACATGACCAGAGTTATCCGCAACGGCACCGTCGTGACCGCCGACCGTACCTACAAGGCCGACGTGCTGTTCAGGCACGGCAGGATCGAGGCGATCGGGCCGGACCTGCACGGCGACCATGAATTCGACGCCACCGGCTGCTACGTGATGCCGGGCGGCATCGATCCGCACACCCATCTCGAAATGCCCTTCATGGGCACCTATTCGTCCGACGATTTTGAATCCGGCACGCGCGCCGCCCTTGCCGGCGGCACGACCATGGTGGTCGATTTCTGCCTGCCGGCGCCGCAGCAGTCGCTGCTCGAGGCCCTGCAGATGTGGGACAACAAGACCTCGAAGGCGTCGTGCGACTACTCCTTCCACATGGCGATCACCTGGTGGGGCAAGCAGGTGTTCGACGAGATGGCACAGGTCGTGGACAAGGGCATCCCATCGTTCAAGCACTTCATGGCCTACAAGGGCGCGCTGATGGTGGACGACGACGAGATGTACGCCTCGTTCCAGCGTTGCGCAGCCCTCGGCGCGCTGCCTCTCGTCCATGCCGAGAACGGCGACGTGGTGGCCGCACTCAGCCAGAAGCTGCTGGCCGAAGGCAACAACGGCCCGGAAGGCCACGCCTTTTCGCGCCCGCCGGAAGTGGAAGGGGAGGCGACCAACCGGGCCATCATGATCGCCGACATGGCCGGCGTGCCGCTCTATGTCGTGCACGTTTCCTGCGAGCAGAGCCACGAGGCGATCCGCCGTGCCCGCCAGAAGGGGATGCGCGTCTATGGCGAGCCGCTGATCCAGCACCTGACGCTGGACGAGAGCGAGTATTTCGACAAGGATTGGGACCACGCCGCGCGCCGCGTCATGAGCCCGCCCTTCCGCCACAAGCTGCACCAGGATTCGCTGTGGGCCGGTCTGCAGGCCGGCTCGCTGCAAACGGTGGCGACCGACCATTGCGCTTTCACCACTGAGCAGAAACGTTTCGGCGTCGGCGACTTCACCAAGATCCCCAACGGCACCGGCGGTCTCGAGGACCGCATGCCGGTGCTGTGGACGCGTGGCGTCAACACCGGCCGGCTGACGATGAACGAGTTCGTCGCGGTGACGTCGACCAACATCGCCAAGATCCTCAACATGTATCCGAAGAAGGGGGCCATCCTCGAAGGGGCGGACGCCGACATCGTGGTGTGGGACCCGAAGAAGAAGAAGACGATTTCGGCCAAGGGCCAGCAGTCGGTCATCGACTACAACGTCTTCGAGGGCGTCGAGGTGACGGGCGTGCCGCGCTTCGTCTTCACGCGCGGCGAACTGGCGATCGACGACGGCAAGGTCGAGACGAGACCCGGCCACGGCGAATTCGTCGCCCGCGAGCCCTATCAGGCGGTCAACCGCGCGCTGTCGACCTGGAAGGAGATCACAGCGCCGCGCAAGGTGGAACGCACCGGCATTCCGGCGACGGGGGTGTGAGCTTGGTCTGCATCGCATCGCCCACCCGGACGGCAAGAACCCGCCCATGAACCAGCCAGCCAGCACCAAGCCAGCCACCGCCGAAACCGCCCGGCAAGTCGTATCGGCCAAGAACCTCGGCCTCACATTCCAGACCAACGACGGCCCCGTGCAGGCGCTGTCGAATGTCGACCTCACCATCGGCAAGGGCGAGTTCGTGTCGTTCATCGGCCCGTCCGGCTGCGGCAAGACCACGCTGCTGCGCGTCATCGCCGATCTGGAGAAGCCGACTTCCGGCTCGATTTCGATCAACGGCATGAGCGCCGAGCAGGCGCGCGAGGCGCGCGCCTACGGCTACGTCTTCCAAGCGGCGGCGCTGTTTCCATGGCGCACCATCGAACGCAACGTGGCGCTGCCGCTGGAGGTCATGGGATTGCCGCGGGCGGAGCAGGCGCAACGCATCGCCCGCACGCTGGACCTGGTCAACCTGAAGGGGTTCGAGAAGAAATATCCGTGGCAGCTTTCTGGCGGCATGCAGCAGCGCGCCTCCATCGCCCGCGCGCTCGCCTTCGATGCCGACCTGCTCCTGATGGACGAGCCGTTCGGCGCGCTGGACGAGATCGTGCGCGACCACCTCAACGAGCAGTTGCTCGACCTGTGGGGGCGGACCTCCAAGACGATCTGCTTCGTCACCCATTCGATCCCGGAGGCGGTGTATCTGTCGACGCGCATCGTGGTGATGTCGCCGCGGCCGGGCCGCGTCACCGACGTGATCGAATCGACGCTGCCCAGGGAACGGCCGCTCGATATCCGCGAGACGCCGGAATTCCTCGCCATCGCCGCCCGCGTCCGCGACGGCCTCAGGGCAGGGCACAGCTATGAGGATTGATATTGGAAAATTGTGGTACGTCCTTCGAGGCTCGCTGCGCTCGCACCTCAGGATGAGGGAGGCTGGCGCTCACCTGTCAGGAGAGACTGGCACAAACGGTCATCATCCTGAGGTGCGAGCGCAGCGAGCCTCGAAGGACGCACCGCAAATATTTTCGCCGGTTGGCGCCTGACATGGACTCTCTCCGCTCCAAGATCGTTCCCGTTTCCACCATCCTGGCCGGCATCGTGGTGCTCTGGTACGTCTTCGCCGTGGTGCTCAACGCGCCGTTCCAGCGCGATCTCGACCGGCGCGCGGGCGAGACGCCGACGACGATGGAATTCGTCGTCAGGACGCTGGCGCAGAAGAAGCCGACGCTTCCGGCGCCGCACCAGGTGGCGCAGAATTTCTTCGAGAACACTTTCCTGCGCAAGGTCACCAGCGCCCGCAGCCTCGTCTACCATTCGTGGGCGACGCTGTCGTCGACGCTGCTCGGCTTTACCTTCGGCACGATCCTCGGCATCGTCATCGCCGTCGGCATCGTCCATGTGACGACGCTCGACAAGAGCCTGATGCCATGGATCATTGCTTCGCAGACGATCCCCATCCTGGCGGTGGCGCCGATGATCATCGTGGTGCTGGCCGCCGTCGGCATCACCGGTCTGATACCCAAGGCGCTGATCTCGACGTACCTCTCCTTCTTCCCCGTCGCCGTCGGCATGGTGAAGGGGCTGCGCTCGCCCGAACTCATGCATCTCGACCTGATGCACACCTATAATGCCAGCCGCGCGCAGATTTTCTGGAAGCTGCGCGTGCCGGCCTCGGTGCCGTTCCTGTTCGCCTCGATGAAGGTCGCGGTCGCCGCCAGCCTCGTCGGCGCCATCGTCGGCGAATTGCCGACGGGCGCCGTCGCCGGCATCGGCGCCAAGCTGCTCGCGGGTGCCTATTACAGCCAGACCATCGACATCTGGGCGGCGCTGGTCGCCGGTTCGGTAGTGGCGGCGCTTCTGGTGGCGGCGGTCGGGTTGGCCAGCCGCATCGTCGAGCGCGCCATGGGCGGGAGGCCGGCATGACGGCGCGGCTCAAGCCCTCATGGCAGGCGATGCTTGCCCTGTTGCTGGTCGTGATCGGCCTCGTCCTCGGTGCCATGACGCAGCCGGAAGCCGACGCTATCGCCAATCCGGCGGCCGGCGCCGCCTATCCCTATCTCGGCACCAAAAGCGTGATCCTCGGCCTGATCGGCCTTGCGGCGCTGGGCTCGATGCTGCGCCTGCGGCCGTTCGCCGAGGCGCTGGTGCTGTTCGTCGGCGCGCATGGAGCCGCATGGCTGCTGCTTGCCGGCATCGGCGGTTTCGAGGGAACGGCGAAGGCGCCTTATTATTGCGCGCTGACGGCCGCGTGGTTGCTCGGCTGGCGCTGCGTGGCGGTGCTGTCTTCCATGCGACCGGCCGAACGCTGGGAGCGGCTGGCGCTGAATCTCGTCGTTCCGGCGCTGTTCGGCGCATGGCTGCTGATCCTGTGGGAAGCGGTCGTGCGCGGCGCCGGCATCCCCTTCATTCTCCTGCCGCCGCCGAGCGCCATCGGCGCGCGCATCGTCAACTCCTTGCCGATTCTCGGCGAGGACGTGCGCCAGACCATCTTCAAGGCTGTGCTGGTCGGCTATGTCGTCGGCTGCGCCGCTGGTTTCGTCGTCGCCATCCTGGCGGACCGCTTCCTGTTCCTGCGGCGCGGACTGATCCCGATCGGCAACCTCGTCTCGGCGCTGCCGATCATCGGCGTGGCGCCGATCATGGTCATGTGGTTCGGCTTCGATTGGCAGTCCAAGGCCGCCGTTGTCATCATCATGACTTTCTTCCCGATGCTGGTGAACACGGTGGCGGGGCTGGCGGCGTCCAGCCACATGGAGCGCGACCTGATGCGCACCTATGCGTCGAGCTACTGGCAGACGCTGTTCAAGCTCAGGCTGCCGGCGGCAGGCCCTTTCATCTTCAACGCGCTGAAGATCAATTCGACGCTGGCGCTGATCGGCGCCATCGTGGCCGAATTCTTCGGCACTCCGGTGGTCGGCATGGGCTTCCGCATCTCGACGGAAGTCGGGCGCATGAACATCGACATGGTATGGGCCGAAATCGCGGTTGCAGCCCTTGCGGGTTCGGTCTTTTATGGCGTGGTCGCGCTGTTGGAGAGAGCAGCCACGTTTTGGCATCCGTCCATCCGCGGGGGATAGGGCGGTTTCAGGCAGGTATGACAACCAACCAGAACCAGAGGGTAACGGCATGAAAAAGCTTATCGTTTCTATGTTGGCGGGGGCAATGTCGCTGGCCGCTTTCCAGGCGATCGCCGCCGACAAGGTGACGCTGCAGCTCAAGTGGGTCACGCAGGCGCAGTTCGCCGGCTACTATGTGGCCAAGGACAAGGGTTTCTACGAGGAGGAAGGTCTTGACGTCGACATCAAGCCCGGCGGGCCGGACATCGCGCCCGAGCAGGTGATCGCCGGCGGCGGCGCCGACGTCATCGTCACCTGGATGGCGGCGGCCCTTGCGGCGCGCGACAAGGGCGTCAATCTCGTCAACATCGCCCAGCCCTACAAGAAGGCGGGCATGGAACTGGTGTGCCCGAAGGACGGGCCGATCAAGACCGAAGCCGACTTCAAGGGCCATACGCTCGGCGTCTGGTTCTTCGGCAACGAGTACCCGTTCTACGCCTGGATGCACAAGATCGGCCTGTCGACCGACGGCGGCCCGGACGGCGTGACCGTGCTCAAGCAGAGCTTCGACGTGCAGCCGCTGATCCAGAAGCAGGCGGACTGCATCTCGGTCATGACCTATAACGAATACGGCCAAGTGCTCGACGCCGGCTACAAGCCGGAAGACCTGATTGTCTTCAACTACACGGCCATGGGCAACGACCTGCTTGAGGACGGCCTCTACGCGATGGAGGACAAGCTCAAGGACCCGGCCTTCGAGGACAAGATGGTGCGTTTCGTGCGTGCCTCGATGAAGGGCTGGAAATACGCCACCGAGCATGTCGACGAAGCCGCCGGCATCGTCGTCGACAATGGCGGCCAGGACGAGAACCACCAGAAGTTCATGATGGGCGAGGTGGCCAAGCTGATCGACAACGCCGACGGCAAGCTCATCCCGGAAGCTTACGAGCGCACCGCCAAGGCGCTGCTCGACCAGAAGATCATCACCAAGGAGCCGACCGGCGCCTACACCACGGCGATCACCGACAAGGCTTCGCAGTAGCCGTCATTGGACGCTTCGAGCGCGAAAGGGGCGGGCGACCGCCCCTTTTTGTTTGCGCGACGATGACGAGCCGACGGGGCGGGGTGTAGGCTGGCGGCCATGAAGGCTGCATAGCCGCAAATCCCGAGGATCATCATGACCGCTCCGCGTCCCTCCAAGACCCATATCGGCAACCACAAGCTCCATCCCGAAACGCTGATGCTCGGTTACGGCTTCGACCCGCTGCTCTCCGAGGGCGCGGTGAAGCCGCCGGTGTTCCTGACCTCGACCTTCGTGTTCAAGACTGCGGAGGAGGGGCGCGATTTCTTCGACTACACGGCCGGCCGCAAGGAGCCGCCGAGCGGCACCGCGGCCGGGCTGGTCTATTCACGCTTTAACCATCCCAACAGCGAGATCGTCGAGGACCGGCTGGCCGTCTACGAGAACACGGAAGCCTGCATCCTGTTTTCCTCGGGCATGTCGGCGATCGCCACCACGCTGCTTGCGCTGGCGCGGCCGGGCGACGTCATCCTGCATTCGCAGCCGCTCTACGGCGGCACGGAGACGCTTTTGACGCGTACGCTGGCCGGCTTCGGCATCGCGGCCGTGGGCTTCGCCGACGGTGTCGACGAGCAGGCGGTGCGCGCGGCGGCGGACGAGGCGGCGGCCAAGGGGCGCGTCGCCGTCATCCTGATCGAGACGCCCTCCAACCCGACCAACACGCTGGTCGATATCGCGCTGATGAAAAGGATCGCCGACGAGATCGGCGAAAAGCAGGGCTCGCGGCCGGTGGTCGCCTGCGACAACACCTTGCTCGGCCCGGTCTTCCAGCGGCCCATCGAGCATGGGGCGGACCTGTCGGTCTATTCGCTGACCAAATATGTCGGCGGCCATTCGGACCTCATCGCCGGCGCGGTGATGGGCTCCAAGGCGGCGACGAAGCCGATCAAGGCGCTGCGCGGCGCCATCGGCACGCAACTCGATCCGCATTCGTGCTGGATGCTCGGCCGCTCGCTGGAGACGCTGTCGATCCGCATGCACAAGGCCAACGAGAATGCGCGCGCGGTGGCCGAATTCCTGCGCGACCACGCCAAGGTCACCCGCGTCCACTATCCGCCGTTCCTGCCGGCGGGATCGCCGGCGGCGAAGGTGTTTTCCGCGCAGTGCAGCGGCGCCGGATCGACCTTTTCGTTCGATATCAAGGGCGGCGAGGCGGCGGCCTTCGCCTTCCTCAACGCATTGCAGGTGTTCAAGCTGGCGGTCAGCCTCGGCGGCACGGAATCGCTTGCCAGCCATCCGGCGGCGATGACGCATTCGGGCGTGCCGTTCGAGGTCCGCCAGAAGATCGGCGTGCTGGAAACCACCATCCGGCTATCGATCGGCGTGGAACATCCTGACGACCTTGTTGCTGACCTTGCGCAGGCGCTGGCGGCGGCCTGAGTTCCGCTGCCATCAACCGAAATGATGATGGGTGCCGTCGGGCGCTTCGTGGAACGCGGCTTCAGGAAATGCTAATATTGGAGCGTCGTCGCACAGGCCGCAGGTGACACCCATGCTGGAAGCGGACAAGGCGTTCGCCGGCTCGGTCCCGGAAAATTACGACCGCTACATGGTACCGTTGATTTTCGAGCCGTATGCCGCCGATCTCGCGCGGCGCGTGGCGTTGCTGTCGCCGAAAGCCGTTCTGGAAATCGCCGCGGGCACCGGGGCCGTCACGCGGGCACTGGCGCCGAAGCTGTCGTCCGATGCGATCTATGTCGTGACCGACCTCAGCCAGCCGATGCTCGACCATGCCGCGTCACGGCAGCCTGCTGACAGCCGCATCCAATGGCTGAGGGCGGACGCTCTGGCATTGCCTTTCGAGGATGCTTCCTTCGACGTCGTCTGTTGCCAGTTCGGCGCGATGTTCTTTCCCGACCGCGTCGCCGGCCATCGCGAGGCGAGGCGGGTGCTGAAGCCCGGAGGCCATTTCCTGTTCAGCGTATGGGACCGCATCGAGGAAAACGTCTTTGCCGACGACGTGACGAAGGCGCTGGCGCAGATGTTTCCGGACGACCCGCCACGCTTCATGGCGCGGACGCCGCACGGCTACCACGATACGGCATTGATCCGCAGCGATGTCGAAGCGGCCGGCTTCTCCCGCGTGACCATCGAGACGAAAGCCGAGCAAAGCCGCGCTCCCTCGCCGCGTTTCGCGGCGCTCGCCTATTGCCAGGGCACCCCGGTTCGCGACGAAATCGAAGCCAGGGCGGGCAACCTGGAAGCGGCGACCGACCGTGCCGAAGCAGCACTTGCCGACAGGTACGGGCGCGGCGCGATTTCCGCCAAGATCCAGGCACACGTCATCGTGGCCGCTGTCTGAGGAATCTCCGGAGATCGGCGGCCGGTTTCGGAAGATGCAGATCAGCGCTTCTCGCGAATGTCGCTCAGCGTGCGGGTCGGCGTGATCGCCTCGGGGTCGAGCTTGACCTCGATGATGGAAGGCTTGCCGCTTGCGCGCGCGCGCTCGAAGGCCGCCGCGAAATCCTCGGTCTTCTCAACCGTCTCGCCATGGCCGCCGAAGGCGCGGGCGTAGGCGGCGAAATCGGGATTCTTCAGCATGGTGCCGGAGACGCGGCCGGGATATTCGCGCTCCTGATGCATGCGGATCGTGCCGTAGATGCCGTTGTTCAGGATCACGACGATGATGGGCAGGTCGTACTGGACGGCGGTCGAGAATTCCTGCCCGTGCATGAGGAAATCGCCGTCGCCGGCCCATACGATCACCTCGCGGTCCGGGAACACGCTTTTCGCGCCGACGCCGGCCGGCAGGCCGTAGCCCATCGAACCGGAAGTGGGGGCGGCCTGCGTGTTGTAGCGGCGGAAGCGGTGGAAGCGGTGCATCCAGGTGGCGAAATTGCCGGCGCCGTTGCAGATGATGGCGTCTTCCGGCAGCACGCCTTCCAGATACTCCACGATCGGCCCCATATGGACCGCGCCGGGGCCGGTCTTCGGCGGCGTCGACCAGGCGAGATAGTCGGTATGCGCTTGGCTCGTCTCGGCGGCCCAGTTCGGCGAGGCCGGACCCTTGCGCTTCGCGAAGGCTTCGACGAAGGCGGCCGGCGAGGCGTTGATCGCCAGCGTCGGCCGGTAGACGCGGCCAAGCTCGTTGGCGTCGGCATGGACATGGACCAGCTTCTGGTCCGGGTACGGGCTTTTCATCAGCGTGTAGTCGGAGGACGGCATCTCGCCGAAACGGCCGCCGACCAGCAGGATCAGGTCGGCCTCCTTGACTCGCTGGGCGAGCTTCGGGTTCAGGCCGATGCCGACGTCGCCGGCATAGTTTTCGTGCAGGTGATCGAACAGCATCTGGCGGCGGAAGGAGACGCCGACCGGCAGCGCCCAGTTCTCCGCGATCTGCCGCATGTCGGCGACGGCCTGTTCGCCCCAGCGGGTGCCGCCGAGGATGACGAACGGATTCTTCGCCGCATTGAGCAGCGTTTCCAGTTCCGCCAGCTCGGCTTCGCCCGGCCGCGTCTCGACCGGCGTGAAGGGCAGGGCGGCAGGCGCCTCGACCTCGTCGGTCAGCATGTCTTCCGGCAGCGATATGACCACCGGGCCGGGGCGGCCGGAGGTGGCCACCGCAAAGGCGCGGGTGACGAGTTCGGGGATGCGGGCGGCGTCCTCGATCTCCACCACCCATTTGGCGATGTCGCCGAAGAAGGCCTTGTAGTCGACCTCCTGGAACGCCTCGCGGTGTTTCGCGTGCGCGGCGATCTGGCCGATGAACAGGATCATCGGAACGGAATCCTGCATGGCGATGTGGATGCCGGCCGAAGCGTTGGTGGCGCCGGGGCCGCGGGTGACGAAGCAGATGCCGGGGCGGCCGGTCAGGCGGCCTTCGCAGTCGGCCATCATGGCCGCGCCGCCTTCCTGGCGGCAGACGACGGTCTTGATCGAGGAATCGTGCAGCGCGTCGAGCACGGCGAGGTAGCTTTCACCGGGAACGCAGAAGATGCGCTCGACCGCGTTCGCTTCCAGCGCCTCGACGATCAGTTGTCCGCCCGTCTTCATGGTTTGCGTTTCTCCAGTTCGGCGAGGATTTCGTCCGTGTGCTCGCCGAGCCGGGGCGAGGGACGGGAATAGTTAAGCGGTGTTTCGCTCATGACCATCGGCGCGCGCACCGAAGGCAGCGCATTGCCGTGGCCGTCGTCGAGGTCCATGCGCATGCCGCGCGCGGCCACCTGCGGGTCGGCGAACATCTGGCCGATTGTGTTGATGGGGCTGGCCGGCACGCCGGCGGCCTCCAGCTTCGGCAAAAGAGCTTCGCGGGTGAAGGCGGCAAGCGCCGCCACCATATGGCCGCGAAGCGCCGCGCGGTTGGCGACGCGAGCGGAATTGGTGGCGAAATCGGGGTTCGTCGCCAGGGTGCCGAGTCCGACGACGCCGCAGAATTTCGCGAACTGGCCGTCATTGCCGACGGCGAGGATGAAGTGCCCGTCCTTCACCGGCAGCACCTCGTAGGGTGCGATGTTGGGGTGCGCGTTGCCCATCTGCACGGGCGAGTTGCCGGACACCAGATAGTTCAGGTTCTGGTTGGCGAGCACCGAGACCTGGGAATCGAACAGCGCCATGTCGATGTGCTGGCCGTGTCCGGTCGCCTCGGCATGGCGCAACGCGGCCTGGATGGCGACGACCGAATAGAGGCCCGTGAAGATGTCGGTGACGGCGACGCCCACCTTCTGCGGCTCGCCGCCGGCCGGGCCGGTGATCGACATCAGGCCGGACATGCCCTGCACGATGAAATCGTAGCCCGCGCGCGGGGCGTAGGGGCCGCTCTGGCCGAAGCCGGTGATGGAGCAATAGACGAGGCGCGGGTTGATCGCCTTCAGGCTCTGGTAGTCGAGGCCGTATTTCTTCAGGCCGCCGAGCTTGAAGTTCTCGATCAGCACGTCGGCTGTGGCGACGAGGCGGCGCACGGTCTCCGCGCCTTCCGGGCTGGAGAAGTCGACCGCGACCGAGCGCTTGCCGCGGTTGCAGGCGTGATAGTAGGCCGCCGACAGGTTCTCGCCGTCATGGCCGGTGACGAAGGGCGGCCCCCATTTGCGGGTGTCGTCGCCGCCGTCCGGGTTCTCGACCTTGATGACGTCGGCGCCGAGGTCGGCCAGCAACTGCCCGGCCCAGGGGCCGGCGAGGATGCGGGCAAGCTCGATGACGCGGATGCCTTTGAGCGGTGGTTCAGCCATGGATCACCGGGAAATGGTCGGACGGGGAGGCTCTATCAAGCCCGCCGCCGTCTGTCACTGGCCTTGCGATGGGCCAGAACGGCGCAGCGCGCCGTCCGCCCAGGCGACGAAATCTGCCATGATAACGTTTCGATTCACCTCGTTGAGGCTTTCGTGCCGGGTTTCCGGATAAATCGTTGAAACCAGATTCGAAAAACCCATCCGCCGCATGCGGCCCGCCAGGTGCGTGACAGCCCTGCCGCCGTCGGTCGCCGGGTCCTTTTCCCCGCCGACGAGCAGGACGGGCAGGTCGCGGCGCATGGCGGCGAAATTGGCGTCGTCGGCGCCGGCGAAGATGAAGCCGAACAGGTCGCGCCACAGCGACACAGAGGCATCCCAGCCGCACAGCGGATCAGCAATGTAAGCGTCGACCTCGGCCGCGTCCCGCGACAGCCAGTCGAATGGCGTGCGATGGTTCGGCACCGCCTTGCCCCAGGCCTGGAACGTCAGCTTCGGCAGCAGGCGCGACGGCACGTCGGAGCCGAGACGGAACCGCTCCCATGCCAGGATGGCGAGCGCTGCACGCCCGGCGAGGCCGGCGGTGAAATTGGCGTTCCAGACGGCGGCGGCATGGACGCGCGTCGAATGTCGCAGCAGGAAGTTCAGCGCGATCAGCCCGCCCATGGAATGGCCGAACAGGATCACCGGCAGGCCAGGGTTTTCCTTGGCGATCAGGTCGTGAACGGCGGCGACGTCGGCCAGCACCTTGTCGCCGCCGCCGGCTTCGGCAAAGCGCCCGAGCGGGGCGTCAGGCGCCTTCGTGTGGCCGTGGCCACGGTGGTCGTGGGCGTAGGTATGAAAACCGCGTTCGCTGAGAAAATCGGCGAAGCGCGCATAGCGCGCCGCGTGCTCGGCCAGCCCGTGATTGACCTGGACCACGGCGCGGGGCGGGACGACCGCGCGTTTCGTGTAGAGATTGAGTGCCGCGCCGGTGGGCGAGGCGAGCGTCGTGCGACTGTCGAACGGCATGGTTCGCCAACTGATGAGCGCGGCGCGGGATGGCGTCAAGAGCAGGTCGGTGCCGGATTTGACAATCGCTGCGGATGTTTTCCCGCAATGACCATTTTTCGTCATCGGACTTGCCTGTTCGTGTCCCAGCCGCAATTCTGACGCGGCGCCCGTGGCAATGTCGGGTGCATCTGGTTCGGCAAGGAAATCATCATGCGCATCGGTCTGGCTTTCGCGGCACTTCTGGCGGGCGTGTTCTTCGGTGGCGCTGCACAGGCCGAGGTAAAGCTGAGCGGCTCCTTCGTCGCAACCCGCGTCTGCGCGGCAACCCAGTCGATCAAGACGGCAAAGAATCCGGGCAACGTCGCGACCGAAGCCGGGAAGACCTACGATCTTCTCGCCGGCAACAAGGCGATGCCGACGCACTACCTGATCGAGGTTCCCGGTGCCGATCCCGACCGGCGCTGGATCAAGGTGACGTGCGGCCATCTGGCCGGTGGTCAGGCCACCGAGGCGCCGGCTGCCGTGCCTGACAAGGATGCAGGCAAGGCTGCCGCGTCCGCAGGCGGCAAGCCGGAATATGTGCTGGCGCTGAGCTGGCAGCCGGCCTTCTGCGAGACGAAATCGAAGAAGCCGGAGTGCCGTGCCCAGACGGCGCAAGGGTTCGACGCCGTGCATTTCACCCTGCACGGGCTGTGGCCGCAGCCGAACGGCAATTTCTACTGCGGGGTCAAGGCCTCCGACCGGGTCAACGACAAGCCCGACCGCTGGACCGACCTGCCGGCGGTGACGCTCGATGCAGCGACCCGGCAGGAACTGGACACGGTCATGCCCGGCACGCAATCGGCGCTGGAGCGGCACGAGTGGATCAAGCACGGCACCTGCTCTGGCATGGACCCGCAGGCCTATTTCTCGGCGGCGCTGGCACTGGCGCGGACCGTCAACGCTTCGCCGGTCCGCGACCTTTTTGTGCAGAATGTCGGTCGCGACCTGACTTCCGTCCAGATCCGCGGCGCCTTCGACGCGGCGTTCGGTCCGGGCGCGGGCGACCGGGTCAGGGTGTCCTGCGTCAAGGACCCGTCGAACGGCCGGCGCATGATCGGCGAGATCACGCTGGGGCTGGCAGGGGTGCCGGGCGGTGACGGCAAGCTTGCCGACATGCTCCTGGCGTCGGCGGCGACCGGCAATGCCGGCTGTCCGAAGGGGCTCGTGGACGCCGCCGGCCATCAATAGGCCGGGGGCCGCCTTGCGCGGGCGACGCCGCCAGCCGACCGCGACCGAAAGGCGATTGCCGTTTCGGCGCCTATCGCCTACATAGCGGCCAACTCCGGCTATCCGGCAAATCCACAAAGATCGATCAGGGAAACGCCAAGCGTGGCACGCCAGTTCATCTATCATATGTCCGGCCTCTCCAAGGCCTACGGCACCAAGAAGGTGCTCGACAACGTCCATCTGTCCTTCTACCCGGACGCCAAGATCGGCATCCTCGGCCCTAACGGCGCCGGCAAGTCGACCATCCTCAAGATCATGGCGGGGATGGACAAGGAGTTCCAGGGCGAAGCCTGGCTGGCCGAAGGGGCGACCGTCGGCTACCTCGCGCAGGAGCCGCAGCTCGACCCGAACAAGACCGTGTTCGAGAACGTCATGGACGGGGTCAAGAAGAAGACCGCCATCATCGAGCGCTACAACGAACTGATGATGAATTACTCCGACGAGACGGCTGACGAGTCCGCGCAGTTGCAGGACGAGATGGACCGGCTCAACCTGTGGGACCTCGAACAGCAGGTCGAGATGGCGATGGAGGCGCTGGCCTGTCCGCCCAAGGACGCCGACGTCACCACGCTTTCGGGCGGCGAGCGCCGCCGGGTAGCGCTGTGCCGGCTGCTGCTGGAGCAGCCCGACCTGCTGCTGCTCGACGAACCGACCAACCACCTCGACGCCGAGACGACGCAATGGCTGGAAAAGCACCTGCGCGACTATCCGGGTGCCGTGCTCATCATCACCCACGACCGCTACTTCCTCGACAACGTCACGGGCTGGATTCTCGAGCTCGATCGCGGCCGCGGCATTCCCTACGAGGGCAACTACACCAAGTATCTCGATGCCAAGGCCAAGCGCCTGATCCAGGAAGGCCGCGAGGACGACGCCCGCCAGAAGGCGATCTGGCGCGAGCGCGAGTGGATCGCGTCCTCGCCCAAGGCGCGCCAGACCAAATCGAAGGCGCGCATCAGCGCCTATGAGGATTTGCTGGAGCAGGCCAACAACCGCAAGCCGACCGACACGCAGATCGTCATCCCGACCAGCGAGCGGCTGGGCAACGTCGTCATCGAGGTCGAGGGGCTGAAGAAGGGCTTTGGCGACGAGGTGCTGATCGAGGATCTGTCGTTCCGCCTGCCGCCGGGCGGCATCGTCGGCATCATCGGCCCTAACGGCGCCGGCAAGACGACGCTGTTCAAGATGATCACCGAACAGGAACAGCCCGACGCCGGCTCGATCCGCAAGGGCGAGACCGTCAGGCTCGGCTACGTCGACCAGAGCCGCGACGCGCTCGACCCGAACAAGACCGTGTGGGAGGAAATCTCTGGCGGCGCCGAGGTCATCAAGCTCGGCAAGCACGAGGTCAATTCCCGCGCCTACTGCTCGTCCTTCAACTTCCGCGGCGGCGACCAGCAGCAGAAGGTCGGCTCGCTCTCGGGCGGCCAGCGCAACCGCGTGCACCTGGCCAAG
Source organism: Mesorhizobium sp. 8 (assembly GCF_006351905.1). NCBI lineage: Bacteria > Pseudomonadati > Pseudomonadota > Alphaproteobacteria > Hyphomicrobiales > Phyllobacteriaceae > Mesorhizobium > Mesorhizobium sp. 8. The sequence continues at coordinate 1,357,882 of NZ_CP040914.1, read as the reverse complement.
ATGCTGAAGAACGGCGGCAACGTGCTGCTCCTCGACGAACCGACCAACGACCTCGACACCGAGACGCTGGCAGCGCTTGAGGACGCGCTGGAGGCCTATGCGGGCTGCGCCGTCATCATCAGCCACGACCGCATGTTCCTCGACCGCCTGGCGACCCACATGCTCGCCTTCGAGGGCGACGCCCATGTCGAGTGGTTCGAGGGCAACTTCGAGGACTACGAGAAGGACAAGGTGCGGCGCCTCGGACCGGAAGCGCTCACCCCGCACCGCATGACGCACAAGAGGTTGACCCGCTGATTTGAAGACGCCCCGCCACCCGAGCGGGGCGTTTTGTTTAAAGGAGCATGCCAATGGCCGACTGGTCCGCCGCGCAGTATCTGAAATTCGAAGACGAGCGCACGCGGCCGGCGCGGGATCTGCTGGCGCAGGTGCCGCTGGCGGAGCCGAAGCGCGTGGTTGATATCGGCTGCGGGCCGGGCAATTCGACCGAACTGCTGGTCGAGCGGTGGCCCAAGGCGAAGGTGAGCGGGTTCGACACCTCGCCGGACATGATCGAGAAGGCGAGGGTGCGCCTGCCGGGCGTTTCCTTCGAGCTTGCGGATGCCGAAGGCTGGACGCCCGAGGAGCCGGTCGACGTCATCTTCGCCAATGCCATTTTCCAGTGGCTGCCGCAGCATCCGGCTGTGTTCAAGCGGCTGATGGGGCTGCTGGCACCGGGCGGCGTGCTCGCCGTGCAGATGCCGGACAATCTGTCGGAGCCGTCGCACAGCCTGATGCGCGCGGTGGCGGCGGAGGCGCCCTTCGCGGACAGGCTGAAAGGGGCGGCGCGGGCGCCGCTACCGCCGGTGTCGTTCTACTACGACCTGCTCAAGCCGCAGTCGGCGCGGCTCGATATCTGGCACACGCATTATTACCACCCGCTCGCCGGTCCAGCGGCCATCGTGGAGTGGCTGAAGTCGACCGGGCTGAAACCCTTCATCGACCCGTTGGACGAAGACGAACGGCGCCTGTTCCTCGACCGCTACCTGGCGCGGATCGGTGAGGCCTATCCGCCGGCGGCCGACGGCAAGGTGCTGTTGAAGTTCCCGCGCCTGTTCATCGTGGCGATTCGCGGCGCGGATTGAGTCGCGGTCTTCGGTCGGCGTCACTGGGCTTGACCCAATTTTGCCGTCATGTCCGTGTCAGCAAGGCACGGCCGCCCGGACGGAGGCGGCGTTCGGAACGGGGGTTCGGATGATTTCAGGCAGAATTCTTCTCGGTGGAGGCTTGTGCGTTGCGACCATGCTGGCTTTGTCGTCCGGCGCGGAGGCCAAGCGGGCGCGCTGCTTCACCACGGACGACGGCTATTACCAGTGCAATTTCAGGGGGCTGGACGATGCCGGCAGCTTCCGCATCTCGGCGCCCGGCTATCCGACGATCACGCTGGAAGTCGACCAGCCGGGTTTCGCCTTCGGGTTCATCAATCTCGGCGGGCCCAACGTTCCGCTGCCCGGCCAGTATGTGCGCAGCCGCGACGACGGCGCCTGCTGGAACAATCCGGAAACCAACACCAGGGTCTGCGCCTGGTAGATACCGGAAACGGTGGCGGCTCGTGCTGACTTGGCGTAAACGGTCGGTGCGCCACCATGCGGCGCGACAGGCCCAGTGCAGACGGGACCGGACATGAATCGCACCATCATCAGCGGTATCGGCGTCGAGATCCCGGAGCCGGTCATCACCAACGAGGAGCTTGTCGCCTCCTTCAACGCCTGGGTGGACGCCGAGAACCCGAAGCGCGAAGCGCGCGGCGAACCGCCGCTGCAGAAGTCGGATGCCGCTTTCATCGTCCACGCCTCGGGCGTGCGCCAGCGTCATGTCGTCGAGCGCGAAGGCATCCTCGATCCGGCGCGCATGGCGCCGCGCATTGCGCCCCGGCCGGACGAGGCGCTTTCCCTGCAGGCCGAATTCGGGATGGCGGCGGCGCGCAAGGCGCTTGCAAATGCCGGCGTCGAGCCGGCCGACGTCGATATGGTGATCTGCTCGTCCTCGCACCTGCAGCGGCCCTATCCGGCCATCGCCATCGAGATGCAGCAGGCGCTCGGCACCAGGGGAGCGGGCTTCGACATGGGGCTCGGCTGTTCCTCGGCGGCGGCCGCACTTCACGTCGCCGTCAACCTCGTGCGCACCGGCGCGCAGAAGCGCGTGCTGGTCGTGGTGCCGGAGATCATCACCGGCCATCTCAACTTCCGCGACCGGCAGACGCATTTCATTTTCGGCGACGCAGCCGTTTCCATGGTGGTGGAGGCGATCGGCGAGGGCGAGACGCGGCCCGGCCGCTTCGAGGTGCTCGACACGCGCACCTGGACGCAGATGTCGAGCAACATCCGCACCAATCTCGGCTACCTGACGCGCACCGGCCTCGACAATCCCTGGGTCATCGATCTCGAAGGCCACATGATCAGGCAGGTCGGCAACAAGGTGTTCAAGGAAGTCACCATCGCCGGCCATCGCTTCATCATCGATTTCCTGGCCGAGCACGGGCTGACGCCGGAAGGCATCCGCCGTTTCTGGCTGCATCAGGCCAATGCGCGCATGAACGCCATGATCCTGAAACTCGCCTTCGGCCACGAGGTCGGCCACGACCGCGCGCCGATGGTGCTCGACCGGCTTGGCAATACGGCGGGCGCCGGCGCGGTCGTCGCCCTGGCGGAGAACCATGCCGACCTGAGACAAGGCGATTTCGGCCTGCTGTGCGCCTTCGGCGCCGGCTATTCCATCGGCGGCGCGCTGCTGAGGATGATGTGACCGGGCGGGCCGCGATGTTCGACCTGGTGCCGGCCGGGGCGGGGGACGAGATCGTCCCGGTGCGAAAACTCGCGGCGCGTGTCGCCGGCATCTACAGCGCGACGGGCGATCATTTCGAGACGCGCGCGGTCGATGAACTGGTGTTCGGCTTCACGGGCATAGAAGGCGATTTTCACGCCGGCATGACGCGGCGGGCCGGCGGCCGCGAGCCGTGGTATCCGCGCGGCACCGAGATGCGCAACGCGCGCCAGATTTCCCTCATCGCGGCGGACGAGTTGGCGGTGGTGGCCGAGCGCATGGGCATCGCGGCCATCGAGCCGGAATGGGTGGGCGCCAACCTCGTCATCGAGGGCGTGCCGAACCTTTCCATGCTGCCGGCCGGAACACTTTTGTTCTTCAAGGGCGGCGCGACGCTGAAAGTCGATGCGCAGAACCATCCCTGCCGTTACGCCGGCCGTCTGATGGCGGAGCGCGCCGGCATGACCGATCCGGAAGCCGGTGCGCTCGCCTTCGCCAAGCTGGCCAAACGCTTGCGCGGGCTGGTCGCCTGGGTGGAGAAACCGGGCACCGTCAGGGCCGGCGAAGAGATTTCCCTCCGCATTCCCGAGCAGTGGATCTATCGCGGCTGAGAACCGGCGGTTTCAGGGGTAGCGCACCGCCGTCGACCAGGCGGGGTCGTCGTGCCGTTCCCAGTAGAGCGTCTTCAGCCGCGCGGTGACGGGCCCGACCGTGCCGCCGGCGACGGGCGCGCCGTCGATCTTCGTCACCGGCACGATGCCGCCGGCCGTCGAGGTGATGAACACCTCGTCCGCGCCTTTCAGGGCCGCCACGGAAAGGGCCGCCGCACGAGCCGGCAGGCCGGTCTCGGCGCTGAGGTCGAAGACGGTCCGGCGGGTGATTCCGGGCAGCACGCCCACCGCCGGCGTTGTCAGCGCGCCGTCCTTGACGGTGAAGACGTTGAAGCCCGGCCCCTCGGCGACGTTGCCGTCGAAATCGAGAACAAGAGCCGTTTCGGCGCCGCGGTCGTAGGCGTCGTAGAGGCTGCGCACGAGGTCGAGCCAGTGGTAGTTCTTGATCGCCGGGTCGACCGACGCCGGCGGGATGCGCACGCGGTCGCTGATGGCGACGTGCAGGCCGCGTTTCATCTGCTCGGCATTGGCGACGGAGCCGAAGGGGACGGCGAAGGCCATGAAGCGGTTCACCGCGTCGCGCGGGTCGCGACTGAAGGTCGGCGAGGCGCCGCGCGTGCACAGCATTTCGACATAGGCGCTGCGATGGCCGGAAAGCGCCACGCAGTCGTGCAGGATGCCGGCCACGGCCTCGCGGTCGAACGGGATGCTCATGCGCAACAGCTTGAGTCCGCCGAAGAACCGCTCGATATGCAGGTCTAGCCTAAAAAAGCGGCCGTTCCACACATGCACCGTGTCGTAGGTCGCGTCGGAATGCAGGAAGCCGTAGTCGAGGACCGAGACCTTGGCCTGCGACATCGGCACGAACTGTCCGTCGAGGAAGGCGACGCCCTCGGGATAGGCATGCGGGTCGGTATGGCGCTCGACAAGGCGAGGCAGCGGCCTCGACGGCGTGACGGGCTGATCCATGCCTCTCTCCTTTTGCTCGTGCTTTTCTTTCGCGAAGGGTGGGCGGTTATGGGGGCGGGGCCAAGCGGCAGAGGGCCGCTATCCTATGAGCCATGCCGGCTCAGGCGTCCTCGTCGTCCGGATCGAGCAGGCGGGTGGCGCGCCAGGAGGTGAGCACCGCGTTGATGCGGTCGATGACGAAGAAGCGGGCGGCGTCGCGGTCGTAGCCTTCCTCGAGAAGCGTCTCGTAGTCGGTGTGGGCGTGGCGGACATGGGCGACGGTCGCCAGCCAGGCGGCGACCGAGGGCGGCAGCGTCTTCATGTGGACGGCACCGGCATCGGCGCGGATCTTTTCGATGTCGGCATAGGGCGCCATCGGCAAAAGCAGCGTCAGCGCCCTGGCGAGCGCGCGCCGGCGGCCGGTCGGCGCGCTCATCTGTCCGCTCGCTCGACGACGACATCCGGCACCGAATCGACGGAGGCGAAATAGGGCTTGATGTCGATGACCGGCGTGCCGTCCAGCACGTCGATGGCTTCCAGATCGAGCCGTCCGGATTCCGCGTCGAGGCCGACCAGACGCACGATGTGCAGGCCGATCGGGTTGGGGCGCACGGGTGAGCGCAGGGCGAAAACGCCTTTGGGTTCCGTGGCATGGCGCGGTTTCTGGACAATCAGGTGGCGCGGCGCGTGGTGCAGCCAGGTGAGGATCGCCATATGGCTGACGCCTTCCAGTCCGGCGAGGCCCTCGCGGTAGGGCGCGTCGACCGTCAAGGTCGCCGGCCGGCCGGTCTCGCGCGCGGCGCGCATGTTCTTCGGGCAGTCCTCGCGGCGCGTCCACGGCGAAGCGATGTGGCCGATGAAGACGAGATGGGCGTCGGCCGGCATCGTCGCCGGATCGGTTTCGAGTTGCCGTTCGCCTTCGCGGTTCTCAAACATCGCGCCCTCCCGACCCCTTTTCCATCGCACGCCAGCGCCGTTTTCCTGTCCGGCTGCGACATTGGTGATTGCAACGGGCGCGAAATCGACATAAAGATATGTTTATATCTTTTTCGGAGACTGCCGCATGCACGTCGCGCTCGACACGATGGTAGATATATTGAAGGCGGCGGCCGAATCCAGCCGACTGCGTATCCTCGTATTGTTGTCGCGCGGGGACCTCACCGTCTCCGACCTCACCGAAATCCTCGGCCAGTCGCAGCCGCGCGTATCGCGCCATCTCAAGCTGTTGCTGGAGGCCGAACTGATCGGCCGCTACCAGGAAGGATCGTGGGCGTTCTTTCGCCTGTCGGATGCCGACTCGGCGCGCGAATTCGTGCTCAGGCTGGTCGCCGATATCCGCGCCACCGACCCGCAGGTGGAGCGCGACTTCGAGCGGCTGGCCGCCGTCAAGCGCCGCCGGCAGGAGCGCGCCGCCGAGTATTTCTCCGACAACGCGGCAAGCTGGGATGAATTGCGTTCGCTGCACGCGCCCGACAAGGCGGTGGAGGCAGCACTGCTGAAGCTGGTCGGCAAGCGGCCGTTCCAGTCCATGATCGACCTCGGCACCGGAACCGGGCGCATCCTCGAGATCTTTTCGCCGCTCTACCGGCGCGGCGTCGGCATCGACATGTCGCGCGAGATGCTTTCGGTGGCGCGCGCCAATCTCGACAAGGCGGGTGTCGCCAACGCGCAGGTTCGGCAGGGAGACATCTTCTCGCCGCCGGTGGAGCGCGACGCCTTCGACCTCGTCACCATCCATCAGGTGCTGCATTACCTTGACGACCCAGGCCGGGCGATCGCCGAGGCGGCGCGTCTGCTGCGTCCGTCCGGGCGGCTCGTCATCGTCGATTTCGCGCCGCATGCGCTGGAGTTCCTGCGCAACGACCATGCCCACCAGCGGCTCGGCTTCTCCGACCGCCAGATCGCCGACTGGTTCGCCGAGGCGGGACTGGAACTGGAACAGAAGGAAGATTTCGAGCCGCGCCCCGGTACCGGCGCGAAGCTCACCGTCAAGCTCTGGCTCGGCCGCGACCGCCGCATGCTGATCGCCGATCCGTCCAACGATACCCAAGCCGCCCTGCGTCCCATAGGGGAAGTCGCCTGATGAACCAGTTCCGCTTTTCGCGCCGGCCCGACATCGGCGACAAGATCCGCGTTTCCTTCGAATTCTTCCCGCCGAAGACCGACGAGATGGAGACAAGGCTGTGGGAGACGGTGACGCGGCTGGAACCGCTCAAGCCGAATTTCGTCTCCGTCACCTACGGCGCCGGCGGCTCGACGCGCGAGCGCACCGCCCGCACGGTCAAGCGCATCCTCGACCAGTCGGCCTTGCCGCCGGCCGCGCACCTGACCTGCATCGACGCCGACAAGGAGAGCGTCGACCAGGTGATCCGCCAGTTCGTCGATCTCGGTGTCACCCGCTTCGTGGCGCTGCGCGGCGACCCGGCGGCGGGCGTCGGCACGCGCTACCAACCGCATCCGGGCGGCTACGCCAACGGCGCCGACATGGTGGCGGCGCTGAAGCGGCACGGCGACTTCGACATCTCGGTTTCCGCCTATCCGGAAAAGCATCCCGAAAGCCCGGATTTCGCCACCGATATCGAGATGCTGAAGCGCAAGGTGGACAATGGCGCCACCCGCGCCATCACGCAGTTCTTCTTCGACAACGACATCTACGAGCGTTACGTCGAGCGGGTGCGGCGGGCCGGCATCTACATCCCGATCGTGCCGGGCATCCTGCCGGTCCACAACATAAGGCAGGTGGCGAATTTTTCCGCCCGCGCCGGCGCCCATGTGCCGGCATGGCTTTCCGAACGGTTCGAGGGGCTGGACGACGACCCGCAGACGCACGCGCTGGTGGCCTCGGCGGTGGCCGCCGAACAGGTTCTCGACCTGGTCGAACGCGGCGTCAGCGACTTCCATTTCTACACGATGAATCGCGCCGATCTCGCCTTCGCCATCTGCCACATGATCGGCATCCGCTCGCAACCTTCGGAGCGTGGGATCGGCGAGGCCGCAGGGTCGGCCGCGGCGTAGGCGGCGCTCGGCCGGGAATCAAAAAGGCCGGGTAAAAACCCGGCCTTTTCAGTGATTTGGAGTGTGCCGTCCAGGTTGTCTTCCTACTGGCGGGTTATGGAAGAACCCCCACGATAAGGGCACCGATGAATGCAAACGCAAAACAAATCATCAGAGCGTTAAGTGGCTTGGTCAGTCCCATGGATAGCCTCCTCTGATAAAGCTATGCGTGGAGTCTAGGGGCATTTGGGCCACAGGCAAGGGTAAAATGTGCTGCAATGCGACAGCATTGTGGAATTTCCGACCAGCGGTACCCGGTTGCCCGTTGAAATCCCTGATTAATCGCCGGCTATCGACTTGTGCAAAAATTGTGACGAACCGCCTTATTTTCGTATCAGCAACCGCCCGTCGATGGTGACGAGGCCGAGCGCGATCAGCGCCATGCCGAGGAGTTCGAACATCTCGATGCGTTCGCCGAGGAAGACGATGCCGAGCAGGATGGCGCTGACCGGCACGATCAGCGTGACCAGCGAGGCGTTGGTGGCGCCGGCCGAGGCGACGAGATTGAAATAGAGGATATAGGCGAAGGCGGTGGAGAGCAGCGCCAGCCCGAGCACAGCCGCCCATACCGGCACGCTGGCCGAGAACAGGCCGGCGGGGCCGGTGGTCAGGAGAATCACCGGGACCATGATGACGGTCGAGGCGGTGAGCTGTCCGGTCGCCAGCACCGGCGGCGGCACGCTTTTCAGGCGCCGCGCCACCATCAGGGCGAAGGCATAGGACAGCGAGGCGCCGATCAGCGCGAATTTCGGCCAGACGGGTCCGCCGAGGCCGGCAAGCACACCGGGGCCGACCATGACGGCGGTGCCGGCGATGCCGAGTCCGATGCCGGCGAGCTTGTTCCAGGAGAGTTTCTCGTCGGCGGTCATCGCGTTGGCGACGATCAGCGTCCAGAACGGCGTCGTCGCGTTGAGGATCGCGGCGATGCCCGCACCGAGCTCGGTCTGCCCGGCGAAGATCAGCGAGAAGGGGATGACGTTGTTGGTCAGCGCCAGAAGGAAGAACAGGCCGGCATGCGGCAGGGCCAGCCGGAAAGAGGGGCCGCGGACGGCAAGATAGACCTGCAGTGCCGCGGCTGCGATCGCCACGCGAAACAGCACCAGCACCAGCGGGTGCATTTCCGCCACGGCGACGCGGGCGAAGAAGAACGAGCCGCCCCAAATGGCGCCGAGCAGGATGAGCTGGCTCCAATCGGCGAGCCTCATGGGACCTCGTTGTGCTGCCTGATCGGTCACGGCCATTTCACGAACCTCCTGCGATCCGGCTTGCGCCTTCGTTGGAAGCCATAAGGGCCTGACGGTGGGGCGCCACCCGAAACCAGCCCATGACAAGACGTGGCTGCCGCGACGATGGCGGGCATTCCCTTCCGGCTGAAGCCGTTCAGGTCGCCGTTTCCGCTCCATGATCCCGCATCAGGCCCAGGAACTCCTCCTGCGCTCGGGTCAGGTGCCGTTCCTTGTGACGGATGGCGAGGAACTGCCGGGGCGGCAAGGCGAGCGGGATCTGGACGAGATGTCCGGCCGCCACGGCGGCGTCGGTGACGACGCGCGACAGCACGGTCGCGCCGGCGCCGGCGATGACGGCGCTGCGCACGGCCTCGTTCGACGGCAGCTCGAAAGCGACGTCGAGCCGCGCCGGCTCCAGGCCGAAGCCGCGCAGCGCCTCCTCGAACACGGCGCGCGTGCCGGAACCGCGCTCGCGCAGGACCCAGCGCGTCGCCGTCAGTTCGGCGGCGGCGATGGTTGTTCGGCCGGCCCAGGCGTGGCCGGCACCCACCACCAGCACCATCTCGTCGTCCGCCGCCGGCAGGATCGACAGGGCAGGGTCGTCTATGCCGCCCTCGACGAAGCCGAGGTCGGCCAGCCCGTCATGGATGGCAGCCGCCACCTGCTCGGTGTTGCCGATGGTCAACCGCATCGCGATGCCGGGAAAGCGGGTCCCGTAGCGGTGCATGACGCCCGGTAGCCAGTAGTTGGAGATGGTCTGGCTGGCGATGAGATGCAGCGAGCCGCGCTTCAGGCCGGCGAGATCGGCCAGCACGGCCTCGGCGGAAGCGGCGCGCGCCAGCACCGCCCGCGCCTCGGTGAGAAACAGCCGGCCGGCCTCGTTCAATTCGATGCGGCGGCCGACGCGGTTGAAGAACCGTGTCGCGTGCCGCGCCTCGAGCGCCGCGATGGCGGCGCTGGTGGCCGATTGGGTCAGGTTGAGGTCGCGGGCGGCGCGGGTCAGATGTTCCTGCTCGGCCACGGCGACGAAGATGCGCAGCTGTTCGAGCGTCACCGCAGGCTCCCGGCAAGGGTCGTGCCGGGAGCACGAATGCGGTTCAACCCATTGCCAGGATCAGCGACAGGCTGAAGCCGGCGATGAACAGGAAGGCTGCGAGGCCCAGCAGCAGCGGGCGTAGGCCCTTGGCCTTCAGCTTGCGGATGTCGGTTTCCAGGCCCATGGCGGCAAGCGCTGTGCTGAGCAGGAAGGTCGTGATGGTCGAAGCCACATTCGTCGCGGCCTGCGGGAGTGGCAGGACGCTGTTCAGCGCCACGACGGCGATGAAGCCGAGCACGAACCACGGAATGGGCGTCCTGGCGGTCTCGGCGCGGTCGCCGGTCCTGCCGGCGCGGCGGGCTTCGGCGAAGCCGAGGCAGAGCACCAGCGGCGCCAGCAGCATGACGCGGCTGAGCTTGGCGACGGTGCCGAACTCGCCGGCCGCCTGGCCGCCCTGGAAGGCGGCAGCGACCACCTGGGCGATCTCGTGGATCGAGGCGCCGGCCCACAGGCCGTAGGCATGCGGCGAAAGCCCGAGCACCGCCGGAAGCAGCGGATAGGCGAACATAGCGATGGAGCCGAAGACCGTCACGCAGGCGACCGCATAGGCGACGTCCTCGTCGGCGGCGCGGGTTACGGAACTGGCGGCGATCACCGCCGACGCGCCGCAGATCGAGGTGCCGGCGGCGATCAACTGGGCGAGCTTGCGCTCCACGCCGATCGCCCTGCCAAGGCAGATCGTGAACAGGAAGGTAGCGCAAAGCGTCGCCGCGATGACGGCGAGGCCGCGCACTCCCACTTCGGCGACCTGCGCCGCCGTCAGTTGCAGGCCGAGTAGCACGATGGCCAGCCGCAGCACCGGCCGCAAGGCGAACCGCACGCCGGGCTTGGCCCGCGCCGGCGTGCCGACGAGATTGTGGAAGACCAGCCCGATCAGGATCGCCAGGATCATCGGGCTCAGTGCCGAGACGCCCGGCACCAGCCGCAGCGCAAAGGCGGCCAGCGCGATCGTCGCCGTCAGGCCGAGGCCGGGCAAGAGATCCGGGGTGACATTGGCCTGGATTGGCCCGGAGGCCGGCGGCGGGTTGAGAGCCTCGTCCGGCAGGCGACGTGCTGCGGGAGGCGGTGTGTGAGCGTTCATGGCTGAAGGTCCGTTTGTTTTCAGCCATGCTGTCGCTCATTCCAAAATATCGATCCAACTCATTATATCGCTTTTATCGTTCTATAAAAACGAATGGTTGAGAAGTCGTTGCAGACGGTTTTCCTTGTCCGCCGCTTGCCCTAGATTGCCGCCCCATCGCCCGAGGAAACGTCCATGCAACGATTCGACAATGCCCGCGAGGCGGCGCTGGCGCTTCGCCCCGACGATCCCGTCTACTGCTTCCGGCCGCAGGTGCTGAAGACGGACGCCCGCCGTTTCATGGAGATGTTTCCCGGCAGGACCGCCTATGCGGTCAAGACCAACGGCGAGCCGATCGTACTAAAGGCGCTGGCCGAAGCCGGCGTCACCGTCTTCGACGTCGCCTCGCCCGGCGAATTCGCCGCCGTGCGGGCCGTTTCGCCGAATGCCGAAATGCTCTACATGCATCCGGTCAAGGCGCAGTCGCACATAAGGCTGGCACTCGAGGAATACGGCATCCGCGTCGTCGCCATCGACCACGAGGACGAGATCACCAAGCTGACGCGCGTGGTGCGCGCGCTCGACATCGATCCCGGCGCCATCACGGTGTTCGTGCGCGTGCAGACCAAGGGCCACGCCGCCTACGAACTGTCGAAGAAGTTCGGCGCCGGGCCGGCGAACGCGGTGGAACTGGCGGAACGGCTCAACCGGACGGGCTACAAGGTCGGGCTTTGCTTCCATGTCGGCAGCCAGATCGAAGACCCCGATACCTACGAGCGCGCGCTGGCCTCCGCCGACTGGGTGCGCAACAGGCTGACCTTCGACCTTGCGGGGCTCGACGTCGGCGGCGGTTTCCCGGCCGAATACGGCCACGATCCGAACCGCAAGGCGGTCGAGATGCCGTCGCTCGGCCAGATCATGTCGCGGCTCTCGGGCGACCTTACGGAATATGGCTTCGCCGACATGCCGCTGGTGGCCGAGCCCGGCCGGGTGATCGTGGCGCGCTGCCTGTCGCTGATCGTGCGCGTGCTCATGCGCAAGGGCAGGCGGCTCTACATCAACGACGGCATCTGGGCCTCGCTGTCGGATTCGTGGACCGGCAAGATCACGCTGCCGGCGCGCTTCATTCCCGATCCGGCGATCCGCAACCGCAACGGCTCGGAAAAGAATATCGTGCCGTTCAAGGTGTGCGGCGCGACCTGCGATTCCGTCGATATCCTGTCACGCCCGTTCTGGCTGCCGGAAACGGTGGATACCGGCGACTGGATCGAGATCGGCCATATCGGCGCCTATTCGCTGTCCTTGAGGACGCGCTTCAACGGCTTCTATCCCGACACCTTCGTCGAGATCGCCACGCCGTTCGACGAGGGCGACGCGCCGCAGGGATTCGCCAGCCTGGAGACGATGGCGGATTAGGGGAGTAAGGGAATATGGCAATAGGGCAATAGGGCAATAGGGCAATAGGGCAGTATGTTCGCCCGCTTCTACTGCCTTATTCCCCTCTCTTTAAAGCTTTCCCAGCAGTTCCGCTGTCGGCCAGCCGTCGACGGGCAGGCCGAGCCGCATCTGCTCCTGACGCACGGCCTCGCGGGTGTTGGTGCCGAGGATGCCGTCGACGGTACCGACGTCGTAGCCGCGCGCTTCGAGCTTCGTCTGCAATGCCTTCATGCCGGCCTGGTCGAGGCCCGGATCGGGATCGCGGGGGTTGTAGGCCGGCGCGCCGGCGAAGCGCGAGGCAAGCACCGCCGCCGTCAGCGCATAGGTCGCCGACTGGTTCCACTCGATATAGACGTCGTAGTTCTCGTAGGTGAGGAAGGCCGGGCCTTTGTGACCCATCGGCAGCACGATGCCGGCTTTCAGACCGTTGTCCTGGAGAGGGGAACCGTCCGGCCGCGTCACGCCCCATTCGGCCCATTGCGAAAGCGGCAGCTTGTTGGTGCGGCCGGTCTGGCTCCAGTCCATGACCTTGGGCACGCGTATTTCCTCGATCCAGGGCTGGTTGGCCTTCCAGCCCTTCATCTGCACTTTCTTGGCTGTCGTCATGATGACGTCGGGCACGCTGTTGCGCAGGTCGACCTTGCCGTCGCCGTCGCCGTCGACGCCGTCGGCGAGATAGTCGATCGGCAGCATCTGCGTCTGGCCGATCTCGCCGGCCCAGGCGCCTTGCACGTCCGCCGGCACGGTACCGCGGTCGATCAGGGTCAGCAGCGGCACCAGTTGCGGCCGGAACACCTGCGGGCGGCGGCAGTCGTGCGCCAGCGTCACCAGCGCGCTCAGCGTGTGGAAATCGCCCTGCACCGCGCCGAAATCCGTCTCCAGCGCCCAGAAGGCGGTGACGATAGGGGCGGGCACGCCGAACTCGGCCTCGGCGCGGGCGAAAACCTCGGCATACTTCTTCAGGTTGGCCGTGCCCTGCTTCAGCCGGTAGGCGGAGATCATGCGGCCGGAGAACTGGATGAAGGTCTGCGTGAAGACGCCCTGCGCGCGGTCGCGGGCAAGCACCTTCTCGTCGATGGTCGCCGCTTCCAGCGCATCGAGCCCGGCCTGGCCGACGCCGGCAGCCTTGGCCTCGGCGGCGACGCCCTGCTTCCAAGCCTCGAAATCGCCGCCGCAGGCGACGGACGGCGCCGTTGCGGGAGCTTCCTGCGCGAAGGCGGTCGCCGTGGTGCAGGCGGTGCCCGCCAGAAGCAGCGCCAAAGCCAGCCGGTGGCACCTGAACGTGATGCGCGGGGACATCGCTTTCCTTCCGAACCTGTCGAGCCGATGGAGGCAACTGTCCGCCTGCATCGCTTCTTCAAGGATCGGGCTGCGATCCCGCGCTCCGAAAAGCAGGCGACAGGGTCCCTGTCAACGGGTGTTCTGCCGCAGCCATGTGCGCCAGGCGGACTCGGAGCCGTTGAAAACGTTGATGTCCGACTGGCCGGGCATGCCGGGAACGAGGCCCGTGCCGGTGTACTGCCAGAAGGTGAAGGGGTGGCTGCCGTATTTCTCGCGCGGGTGGCCGGCGACCGAGCGCAGCCAGTAGGGATAGCCGCGGAAGGTAGAAAGATCGTTGTCGTCGAAGAAGTCGACCGAGGTGTAGATGATCGGCTTCTTGCCGTAGTGGCGTTCCACCATGGTCAGGAAGGTTTTCATTTCTGCACGCACGGTCGCCGCCGGCGGCCTTGTCTTGCAGGTCGGTGAATGCGGGTTCCATTCCATGTCGAGCACAGGCGGCAGGGCGCCGCGCTCCCTCGGCACATGGTCGATGAACCACTGGGCCTGCTCGCTCGCCGGCCGGCAGAAATAGAAGAAATGGTAGGCGCCGCGCGGAATGCCGGCCGCGCGCGTGCCGGCCCAGTGGCGCTCGAAATTCTCGTCGTAGCGGTCGCCGCCCTCCGTCGCCTTGACGAAGGCGAAGGAAATGCCGCTGGCTTTCGCCGAACTCCAATCGATGTTGGTCTGGTATTTGGCGACGTCGGTGCCGTGGACGGCGTAGGTCCAGGGCGCGCCGCTTTCCCATTCGTGCGGGTCGGCGTCGGCGAAGCGCGGCGCGCGCACCGCCACCGTCGGCGTCTCGGACCCGGAAGGTGCCAGGTCGGCGAGCCCGCCCGCGGTCGAACAGGCGGCGAGCGTGACCAGCGCTATCAATGCCGCGAAACGGCGCATGACCTCTCCCGACCCCAGACGTGTCCAAGGCCGGTGCCAGCCGGCCGCTGGTGGGTTCAATCCTGTGGTGATCCTGCGATCCCCCGGCGAACGGCAGCCCCACGCACACCGTCCTGTCTCCCAGCGTCATCGGCCATCATGGTTGATTTTCGGTTGATGGCGCTCGACATGCCGGTCGATTTGCGGGAGCAATGGCGGCAAATCGATGGCGGAATCGGTCTGCGGGGAGGCGACATGGGTGTTGTGCTGACGGGGCTCAAGTGGCTTGTCCGGCTGGTGGTGGTCGCCGTCGTCGGCCTGTTCGTCTGGCTCTATCTCGCGCCGCCCGACCTGATCCGCGTCGGCTCCGGCTACAGCGCCAAGATCGTCTGCTCCAATGTCTTCCTCGCCGGGCGCGACCCCGGCGAGGTGCTGGCGGTCGACGTTCAGGCGCCGGGGCATCCGCTGCTGAGGCTGATGAAGGTGAATGTCGACCGCGAGGCGGGTACCGTCTCGGCTGGGCTGTTGTGGATCTTGGGCAGGAGTGTCGCGGTGGCGCGCGAAGGCTTCGGCTGCGCAAACGCGCCGGACGGCAATGTCGAGGCGGTGAAGGCGCTGGGCGCCACCGTGCCGCCGGCGGCCGCGCCGGACACCGAGGCGGTGTGGCCTGAGGGCGAGCAGGTGGATGCCTCGCAGGACCGGGCACTGGCGGCGGTCCTCGACGACGCGGCGCTGGTGGGCGAGGGGATGCGCGCCATCGTGGCGGTCAAGAACGGCCGCATCGTCGGCGAACGCTACGGCGAAGGCTTTTCTACAGCCACCCCGCTGCTCGGCTGGTCGATGACCAAGACGGTGAACGCCGCCCTCATCGGCACGCTGGTGAAGGACGGGCGCATGAGCCTCGACGCGAAAGGTCTCTTTCCGGCCTGGAAGGCGGACGGGCGCGCGGAAATCAGCCTCGCCGACCTGATGGCGATGTCGAGCGGGCTTGCCTTCAACGAGGACTACGGCGACGTCACGGACGTCACCCGCATGCTCTATCTGGAGACCGACATGGCGGGTTTCGCCGCCGCCAAGCCGCTGGCGGAGAAGCCGGGCACGGTTTTCAACTACTCCAGCGGCACCGCCAACATACTGTCGCGGCTGTGGCAGGACGCGGTCGGCGATCCGGCGAAGGCGCTGGCGTGGCCCAGGCAGGCGCTCTTCGCTCCGCTCGGCATGCGCTCGGCCGTGCTGGAAACGGACGAGCACGGCACCTTCGTCGGTTCCTCCTACCTGTACGCGACCGCGCATGACTGGGCGCGCTTCGGCCAGTTCCTGCTTCAGGACGGGGTATGGAACGGCAACCGCATCCTGCCGGACGGCTTCGTCGGCTGGATGCACGAGCCGGCGTCGGCCTCGAAAGCCTATGGCAAGGGACAGGTGTGGATCGAGGCGCCGGGCGACGAGGACAAGCCCGGCGCCGGCGTCGCAGGCGGCCTGCCAGCCGATACCTTCTGGCTGGAAGGCCATGACGGGCAGACCGTCGCCGTCATTCCGTCCGAGCAGCTTGTCGTGGTGCGCATGGGGCTGACGCCGTCCAAGCTCCGTTATCGCCCGCAGACGCTCTTGCTGGCGCTGATGCAGGCGCTGAAGTAGCGGGCGGGACAGTCGCACGATCTCCTGCCGCGGATCACAAGTTCGTGAATGCTGTTACAGCGCGAAACGCAATGTGACGAAACCGAACGGCGGCGGCCGCATTTTGGTGTCGACCGCCCGTTAAATGACTGACCGGGCGTTGTTTGCGAAGGAGAGAGATATGAGGAAGCTCATTTTCGCGTCGGTTTCGGCGTTGGCCCTGCTGGCCGTTGCTGCGTGCAGCGATAGCGGCAGCGGGTCGGACAGCACAACCACCCAGAGCACCACGCCGCCTGCGACCGAGCAGCCGGCCCCGGCGACGCCCGAGGCGACCCCGCCGGCCGACAACACGATGCAGCCGCAGCCGGCGCCCAGTTCGCCCGCCCCGGCGAACTGAACGCGGATGCCCTGATCCGATCGGGAAGGCCGGCCTCGCGCCGGCCTTCTTCTTTGCGGGGAGCGTTGCCGTATCGCCCCTGCGCGTTCACTGCATCGTGACGAGCGGAACCGGTCTGCAAAAACGTCCTGCTTGATAGGCGCATGCCGTGGCCCTAAAAGGGCGCGCATGTCGATTTGGGGCCGTATCGGCGATTTCATCGCCCGCCTGTCGTCTTCCGCCTCGTCGGGGATCGCCGAGATGGTGGAGGCCGTGCGTACGGTCTTTGCCGGCGACGCCGAGCTCAGGCGGCGCGTCGCCTTCTCGGTGGCGATGATCGCGCTGTCGGCCAAGATGGCGAAGGCCGATGGCATCGTCACGCAGGACGAGATCCGCGCCTTCCGCGAGATTTTCGAGGTCCCGCCCGAGGAAGCGCGCAACGTCGCGCGTCTCTACGATCTCGCCAAGCAGGACGTTGCCGGTTACGAGGCCTATGCGGCGCAGCTGGCGCGGCTGTGCGGGTCCGGCCATCGCAACTGCATGATGCTGGAAGACATCCTCGACGGCCTGTTCCATATCGCGACCGCAGACGGCGTGCTGCATGAGCGGGAAGGGCGCTTCCTGCATCATGTGGCCGAGATTTTCGAGATCGAGGAAAACCACTACCAGACGATCATGGCCCGGCATGTCCATCTCGGCGAGGGCGATCCCTACGTCGTGCTGGGCATAGAGCGGGGCAAGCCGTTCGCCGAGATCAAGACACGCTACCGCCAGCTCGTCGCCGCCAACCATCCCGACCGGCTGATCGCGCGCGGCCTGCCGCAGGAATTCATCCGGATCGCGACGACACGCTTGGCGGCGATCAACGCCGCCTATGAGATGATCGAGCGGGACCTGGCGCCCGCATGAGCGGCTTCGCCGCCGACCAGCCGGGCGCCGAGGTGCGAGCGTCGCCGAATTTCGGGGCGCGGCGGGGGCCGTCGGCGCCGGACATGCTGATCCTCCACTATACGGGCATGGCGACCGGACGGGCGGCCGAGGATTGGCTGTGCGACCCGGCGAGCGAGGTGTCCTCGCACTATCTCGTGCATGAGGACGGCCGCATCGTGCAGATGGTGCGCGAGACCGAGCGCGCCTGGCATGCCGGCAAGAGCTTCTGGCAGGGCGTCACCGACATCAACTCCTGCTCGGTCGGCATCGAGATCGTCAATCCGGGCCATGTGCTGGGCTACAGCGCTTTCCCGAAGCGGCAGGTGGAGGCGGTGATCGCACTCAGCGCCGGCATTTGCGAACGCCACGGCATCCGGCCCGAGCGGGTGCTGGCGCATTCCGACGTCGCGCCGGGGCGCAAGGTCGATCCGGGCGAGAAGTTTCCCTGGCGGCGGCTTGCCGAGGCCGGCGTCGGGCTTTTCGTGCCGGCCTCGCCGATCCGGCAGGGAGCGGTTCTGGCCGAGGGTGATGCCGGCGGCGCGGTCGAAGAACTCCAGACGCTGCTTTCGCTCTACGGCTACGGCATCGACATCACCGCCGTCTTCGATGACCGCACGCGGGTGGTGGTGGAGGCGTTCCAGCGGCATTTCCGCCCCCGCCGCGTCGACGGCGTCGCCGACGGCTCCACGCTGCGGACGCTTCGCCGTGCGGTCGCTACAGCTGCCGCGTAGTGGCCTTCAAGCAATCGCTGTATTAGTTCCGGATTACATTCTGTCACGCAAAGTGACTTGAGCGGTCATTTTTGGCGCTCATTCGCCCTGCAAGTGCCGGCTTCCCCGCCGATGCCGGCTATGATCCCCCATCCGGCATCCAACCGAGACAAGGGCCGCGCGAAGCTTTTTCGCCGGCCATACACGACAGGACTGCATGAAAACCCCGACCCTTTTGGCGACAGCCTTCGCTGTCGCATTGACAAGTTTTGCCATCAGCACGGATGCCGGAGCGGCCAGGAGCCTGACGGTCGGACGCAACGCGACCGCCGCCGCGACGGTCGCCAAGCCCGCCCGTAAATCCGCTGCCGCCGCGAAGGCGGCAAAGAGTGAAGAACCGTGCCCTTATCTTTTCGGCTGTCCGGCCAAGGCGAAAGCCGCCGCCGGCGCGAAAACGAGCAAATCCGCGCACGTTGCGAAGAAGGCAACGAAATCCCGGTCTGTGAAGAAGAAGGGCCGGCACACGGCAGCGGCACGTGCTTCGACCGTCGATCCGGTGCGGACGGGATCGATCGCGCCGTCCACCTCGACGGGTGCCGGACCCTATGGCGCGATCATCGCCCGCTATGCCGCCAGCTACGGCGTGCCGGTGTCGCTGGCGAAGGCCGTCATCAGCATCGAGAGCAACTATCGGCCGCACATGACCGGCAGCGCCGGCGAGGTCGGCCTGATGCAGATCAAGCCGGCCACGGCGCGCATGCTGGGCTATACCGGTTCGGTCAAGGGTCTCTACGATCCCGAAACCAACATCAGGTTCGGCATGAAATACCTGGCTATGGCGCATGACCTCGGCGGCGGCACGACCTGCGGCACGATCCTGAAATACAATGCCGGCCATGCGGCGACGCGCATGAATCCGATCTCGTCCGCCTATTGCCGCAAGGTGAAGGTTCAGATGGCCTCGGCGGGCTCGCCCGCCTGATTTTTGCGTGTGAGACAAGAAAGCCGGCGTCCCGCGCCGGCTTTTTCGTTTGCGTTTTGCCGCGCGAACCCCTTTATACGCCCTGCCAGCCGGCCGGGCGGCCGCATCCGCGACAGCCGAAAGGCTGCGGATGAGGAAAGTCCGGGCTCCATGGAGACACGGTGCCGGCTAACGGCCGGCGGGGGCGACCCCAGGGAAAGTGCCACAGAAAGCAAACCGCCATGCCCGTCCTCCGGGGCGACGCGTGGCAAGGGTGAAAGGGTGGGGTAAGAGCCCACCGCGCGACCGGAAACGGGAGCGGCACGGCAAACCCCACCGGGAGCAAAACCGAATAGGGGCGGTGCGAGGGGCAACCCTCGGGGCTGTTTCCGGCCCAGCCGTCCGGGTAGGTTGCGTGAGGCGCGCAGCAATGCGCGTCCAAGATGAATGGCCGCCACGTTCCTGTCTGCAAGGGCAGGGGCCATACAGAACCCGGCTTACAGGCCGGCTGGCATTTTTCTCCCTCAGATATGGTGGTCTTCGTCCTCTTTCGGCGAAATCGCCGTCATCCTAAAGGCTTGCAACGGTGAGCTGCCGTTTCGAGTCATGATCCTGACGCGATGAATCAAGATTGGCTGAGCGGCCGCGCTCCGGCTTTAAGCTGGTACGATTTAATCCTACCATTTCGCATCTGAAATGGAGGCACGACCATGGGCCAGATCGACAAGCGCAGCATCACCCTCTCGTCCGAACTGGCGACGGCGGTGGACGAGGCCGTCGCGACCGGCGAATACGCCTCGGCCAGCGAGGTCGTGCGCGATGCGCTGAGGCTGTGGAAGGAGCGCCGCGACCTGCTCGGCTATACGGTGGAGGAACTCAGGGTGCTTTGGGATGAAGGGATCGCCAGCGGGCCGGGCCGCTTCGCCTCGATGGACGAAATCAAGGCCGAGGCGCGACGGCGGCATATCGCCGGTGAACGGTAGGCAGCCTGCATGAAAGTCCGGCACTCCGCACTCGCCGAAGACGACCTGATCGAGATCTGGCTGTATGTCGCAACGGAAAATCCTGATGCGGCCGACCGGTTGCTGGATCGATTCGAGCGGCGCATCCGGTTGCTGGCGACGCAGCCTCTTTCGGGTGTCGCGCGGGACGATCTTGGCAGGGAGATACGACAGGTGGTCGTCGGCAACTACCTGCTCTTATACCGCGTGGAAGGCGACGACATCCTGATCCCGCGCGTCCTGCACGGCAGGCGCGATCTGGCGGCGGAAAACCTTGAGGAATAGCCGGCCTCAGTCGCCCAGGCCGTCCAGCGCCGCCTCGATCGCCTGCCACAGTTCCTCGCCCGGTTCGCAGCCAACGGCAAGCCGGACGAAGCCCGGCGGCACGGCGTCGCCGCGCTTGGTGCGCCGCTCCGCGCAGGTGTGAACGCCGCCGAAGGAGGTGGCCGAGTGGATCAGCGCGCAGCCCTGAATGAAATCTTCCGCCTTTTCCTCGGAATCCAGCACGAAGCTGATGAGGAAGCCGAAGCGTTCCATCTGGACACGGGCGAGGTTGTGCGAGGGATCGTCCGGCAGGCCGGGGAAGCGGATCGAGCGCACGGCCGGATGCGCCTTCAGGCGCGGCGCGATCAGTTCGGCATTGTCGCACATGCGCTCGAAGCGCAGTTCCAGCGTTTCCAGCCCGCGATGCAGCAGCCATGCGTCGAAGGAGCTGGGGATCGAACCCGTCGTCTTGCGCCAGTCCTGGATGGCGGTGACGATCTCCGGGTCACGGCTGGCGACATGGCCGAACAGCACGTCGGAATGGCCGTTCGGCGCCTTGGTGTCGGCGGCGAGAACGATGTCGGCGCCAAGGTCGAGCGGGCGCTGGCCGAAGGGCGTCATGGTCGTGTTGTCGACGACGAAAAGGCCGCCGGCCGCATGCACCGCCTTCGCCACGGCGGCGATGTCGCAGATATCCAGTCCCGGATTGGCCGGCGTCTCGGCATAGACCAGCCGATAGCCGTCGAACCCGCCGTCGAGGAAGGACGCGGTCGGGCGCACATCGAACTCGACGCCGAAGGTGCGCAGGCGCTCGGCGACGAGGCGGGTGGTGGGGTAGCCGTCCGACGACAGAAGGATGCGATCGCCGGCTTTGACGAGGCCGAACAGCACCGCCGAGATCGCCGCCATGCCGGAGGGGAAGCCGACGCAGGGCGCATCCTCCAGATGCCCCAGCATCTCCTCCACCGCCGTCCATGTCGGGTTGGAGAAACGGCCGTACTGATGGAAGCCGGTGGAATCGCCGGGCGAATGGAAGATCGAGGCCATCGTCAGCGGCAGCGGGATCGCGTCCCCGCGCTTCAGGCCCTTGTCGCGCAGATGGGCGAGACCGGCGGCGCGTGCCTTGGACGACCGATTCGGGGAGGACCGATCCTTGGACGACAGGGACATGGAGAGGCCTTTCTTCAAAATGCCGATCCGGTCCTAGAACCGCCGGCCCGGCGCGGCAAGGGCCGGATGCGCTCAGCGGGCGGCTTAAACACTTCATTAGGCTTAATGGAGGATAAACAGGCGATGCCCCGGAAAGTCGCCCGAAGCGGCCTTCAGCCCATCGTCGTGAAGCTTGTTCCCGTTGACGCCCATAGTGCCCCATGGTATCCCATTTCGACAATCAAGCCTTCGTTCCGTGTCAGGGTGAAGCGTACGCCAAACGGGCCGTCGCGGCGGCTGTCCGTTTGCCGGTTTCAGCCTGCGCAGGCGACGGAAAAGCCGGGAAGGGGCCGCGCTGCGGCAGCGCGGACGCAACAATGGAAAGGGGTACGGCGGCCTTGGCCCCGGGCAGCGCGATTGCGCTGCAGGGCAGGGCGGCCGGAGCATCGGATGGACCGTTTCCTGTCGAGCGCGGTGAACAGGATCGACGCCAAGGGGCGGGTGTCGGTGCCGGCGCATTTCCGCGCGGTGGTGCAGAAGCGCGGCTATTCGGAACTCTACGCGCTGCGCTGCCTGGATGTTCCGGCGCTGGACGTCGGCGGGCTCGACCTGCTCGACCGCTACGAGCAGCGCATCGCGCAGGAGGATCCGTTCCTGCGGACGGCGGACGACATGTCCTTCTTCTGCCATGGCGACGGGATGTTCCTGAAGCTCGACCAGGATGGGCGCATCACGGTTTCCGATTTCATCCGCGAGCACACGGGCATCTCCTCGGAGGTGGCCTTCGTGGGGCGCGGCAACTTCTTCCAGATCTGGGAGCCTTCCCGGCTTGCCGCCCATGGCGCCGAGGTGAGGGCACGGCTGTTGCAGCTTCGGCAGGGGACGAAGCCCGGGGAGCGGCCGGAATGATGGCGGGCCACGGCGATGACCTCCACGCCGTTGGCGGACCGGCCCGCCACATTCCGGTCCTCCTTGCCGAGGTGCTCGCCGCACTTGCCCCGAAGCCCGGCGAGACGGTCGTCGACGGCACGTTCGGCGCCGGCGGCTATACGCGCGCGATCCTGAATGCCGGTGCTTCCGTGGTGGCCATCGACCGCGACCCCGACGCCATCGAGGCCGGCCGGGCGCTGGAGCAGGAAGCGGCGGGACGCCTGAGGCTGGTGCAGGCACCGTTCTCGACCCTCGACGAGGCGGTGGAGAGCGCCGACGGCCTCGTGCTCGACATCGGCGTTTCCTCCATGCAGATCGACCAGGCTGAACGCGGCTTCTCCTTCCGCGCCGACGGGCCGCTCGACATGCGCATGGCGCAGGCGGGCATGAGCGCGGCCGACGTGGTCAACAGCTTCAAGGCGAACGATCTCGCCCGCATTTTCGGCCTGCTGGGCGAGGAACGGCATGCCGGGCGCATCGCCCGCATGATCGAGCAGCGGCGAGCCAAGCGCCCGTTCGAGCGCACGCTCGACCTTGCCGACGCCATCGAGACGCATGTCGGCCGCAAGCTGGGCGACAAGATCCATCCGGCGACCAGGGTGTTCCAGGCACTGCGCATCTACGTCAACGACGAACTTGGCGAGCTGGCGAAGGCGCTGATGGCGGCCGAGCGCGTGCTGAAGCCCGGCGGGCGGCTCGCCGTGGTGACGTTCCATTCGCTCGAAGACCGCATCGTCAAGCGCTTCATCGCCGAGCGGGCGACGGCGTCGGCCGGCTCGCGCCACATGCCCGAGACAAAGACGCGGGAAGCGACGTTCGAGAAGCCCGCCCGCGCGGTGACGGCGGGCGAGGCCGAACTCGCCGGCAATCCGCGCGCCCGCTCCGCGCGGCTGCGTGCCGCCGTGCGCACCGCGGCGCCTGCCCGCCAGGACGACCTTTCGGCCTTCGGCCTTCCCAGATTGCCCGGCGCCGCCTTGCCGGGAGAGAGGTGAGACAGCGTGTTCCGTACGAGTGACATAGTGCTGATTGCCGTCATGGTCTCGGCCGCCGCCATGACCTACAAGATCAAGCGCGAGGCGGAGGAGCAGCGCGCGCAGGTGCATTACCTGCAGGCGCAGATCCGCACCGAAGAGGACACGATCGACCTTCTGAAGGCCGACTGGAGCCTTTTGACCCAGCCGGCGCGGTTGCAGAAACTGGCCGACATCTACAAGGCCCAGCTCAACCTGGAGCCGGTGGACGGGCATCAGTTCGTGACGCTCGACGACCTGCCGGCGCGGCCGGTCACCATTGAGGAACTGACCGCCGACGGTTCCCGCGGCGCGGCGGACGCCCAGCCCGACCAGACGATCACCGGAGCGGTGCGATGATCGGTTCACTGCCCAAATTCAAGGTCAGGCTTCCGGCCTTCAGGTTCCGGCGCAAGTCCGGCCCGGCCGACGCCAATACCATCGTCGTCGACGGCGCGCGCAAGGCGACGGGCGGGCGCACCCGCACGCGCGTCGTCATGACGATGGCGGTCTTCCTCGGCATCTATGCTGCGATCGCCGGCCGTCTCGTCTGGCTGGGCTTCCAGGAGCCCGACAATTCCGGCCCGCCGGCCAGCCGCGTGACGGCTTCTCGCCCCGATATCGTCGACCGCAACGGCGAGGTGCTGGCGACCGACATCAAGACGGCCTCGCTCTATGCCGAGCCGCGCCACATCGTCGATGCAGACGAGGCCATCGAGAAGCTCGCCACGGTGCTGCCGGAAATAGACTACGAGCAGACCTACCACAAGCTCAAGAGCGGCGCGGGCTTCGTCTGGCTGCAACGTCAGCTCACGCCGAAGCAGCAGGCCGAAATCCTTCAGCTCGGCATTCCCGGCATCGGCTTCCGCACCGAAAAGCGGCGCTTCTATCCGGCCGGCTCGACGGCGGCCTACATCGTCGGCCTGACCAACATCGATAACCAGGGCATCTCCGGAATGGAGAAGTATATCGACCAGCAGGGGCTGACCGCGCTCCAGCAGTCGGGCCTCGCCGACCCGAAGGACCTGAAGCCGGTCAAGTTGTCGGTCGACCTGCGCGTCCAGCATGTCGTGCATGACGAGATCACCACCGGCATGGAACGCTTCCATGCGATCGCCGCCGGCGCCGTCGTCTTCAACATCAAGACGGGCGAAGTGGTGGCGATGGCCTCGGTGCCCGATTTCGATCCCAACAACCCCTACAACGCCCAGGACAAGAACCGGCTGAACCGCATGTCGGCCGGCCTCTACGAGATGGGCTCGACTTTCAAGAGCTTCACCACCGCCATGGTGCTCGACGACGGCGACGCGACGCTCAACAGCCGCTTCGACGCGTCCCACCCGCTCAGGGTCGGTCGCCAGACGATCCACGATTTCCACGGCAAGGGCAGGGTGCTGACGCTGCCGGAGGTGTTCATCTACTCCTCCAACATCGGCTCGGCGCGCGAGGCGCTGGCCGTCGGCATCGACGGGCACCGCGCGTTCCTACACCGGCTGGGCATCCTGGAACGGATGAACACGGAACTGCCGGAAGTGGCGCGGCCGACGGAGCCTCGGGTATGGAAGCAGGTCAATTCCATCACCATCGCCTTCGGCCATGGCGTTTCCACCACCCCCTTGCAGACGGCGGTGGGTTGCGCGGCGCTGATGAACGGCTTCCTGATGGAGCCGACCTTCCTCAAGCGTACCGAGCAGGAGGCGATGGAGACGGCCAAGCGCGTCGTGAAGGACAGCACCGTCGCCGCCATGCGCTACGTCTATGCCCTCAACGCCGAGAAGGGGTCCGGCCGCAATGCGCGTGTTCCCGGCTACCGCGTCGGCGGCAAGACCGGAACGGCCGAGAAGGTCGTCAACGGCCGCTATTCCAAGGACAAGAACTTCAACGCCTTCGTCGCGGCGTTCCCGATGGACGATCCGCAATACATCGTCCTGACCATCGCCGACGAGCCGAAGCCGGAAAAGCCGGGCATGGGCGCCACGGCCGCTTCCAACGCCGGCATCATGGCCCACAACATTATCGCCCGCTCGGCTGCCATGCTTGGCGTGAAGCCAGATTTCAGCCATGAAAACGGCGCAACGCTGGTTTCCTTGGATGAGTGATTCTTAGCTCCTGAATGCGGGCGCCGAGGGGACAACCGGCGCCTTGTTCAAACGAATTTGTGAGTTTGCGATCTCTATGAAGCTGAAAGACCTAGCCGGTATCCTGCCTGTCGAGAGGCTCTCCGACATCGCGGTCACCGGGCTGTCGTCGGATTCCCGCCATGTCGAAGCCGGCAACCTGTTCTTCGCGCTGCATGGAACGAAGGCCGACGGCACTGCCTATGCCGCCGATGCGGCACGGCGCGGCGCCTCTGCGGTTGTCGTGGCTCAAGGAGCGACGCTGGACGGCCTGACCGTCCCCGTCATCGCGGTCGACGACCCGCGCCTTGCGCTGGCGCTGGTCGCGGCGCGCTTCTTCGGCAGGCAGCCCGAGACCATGGTGGCGGTGACCGGCACCAGCGGCAAGACTTCCGTGGCCGCCTTCACGCGCCAGATCTGGGAGCAGGCCGGGTTTTCCGCCGCCTCCATCGGCACGACCGGCGTGGTGGCGCCCGGCCGCAACGAATACGGCTCGCTGACCACGCCCGATCCGGTGGCGCTGCACCGGCTTTTGGCGGAACTTGCCGAGGCCGGCGTCACGCACGCTTCGATGGAAGCCTCCAGCCACGGCCTCGACCAGCGCCGGCTGGACGGCGTCAGGCTTGCCGCCGGCGCCTTCACCAATCTCGGCCGCGACCACATGGACTACCATCCGACGGTGGAGGACTATCACCGCGCCAAGCTTCGCCTGTTCAAGGACCTGCTGCCGAAGGGCGCGCCGGCGGTGATCTTCGCCGATGATCCGTGGTCGGCGCCGACGGTCGCGGCGGCCAAGGCTGCGGGGCTGGCCGTGCTGACCGTCGGCCGCCACGGCGACTTCCTGACCTTGAAACGCGTCGAGCACGAGCGCCACCGGCAGCGCGCCGAGATCGAGCATGACGGCCTGATTTCGGAGATCGACCTGCCGCTGGCCGGCGACTTCCAGATTTCCAACGCCCTTGTCGCCGCCGGGCTGGCGATCGCCACCGGCACGCCGGCGGGCAAGGCACTCGCCGCACTGGAAAAGCTCAAGGGCGCGCCCGGCCGGCTTGACCTCGTCGGCACCACGGCCGCCGGCGCGCCGGTCTATGTCGACTACGCGCACAAACCCGATGCGCTGGAGAACGTTCTGACCTCAGTCCGGCCTTTCACCACCGGCCGCGTCGTCGTCGTCTTCGGCTGCGGCGGCGACCGCGACCGGGGCAAGCGGCCGATCATGGGCGAGATCGCCACCCGTCTCGCCGATGTCGTCATCGTCACCGACGACAATCCGCGCTCGGAAGTGCCGGAAGACATCCGCGCCGCCATCCTGGCCGCCGCGCCCGGCGCCATCGAGATCGGCGATCGCCGCAAGGCGATCCACGAGGCGGTGGCGATGCTGGCCGCAGGCGATACCCTCATCGTCGCCGGCAAGGGCCATGAGGAAGGCCAGACGGTCGGGACCCAGACCCTGCCGTTCTCGGACCATGCGGAAGTGCGCGCAGCGCTGACGGAGCGCGCCGCATGAGCCATCTGTGGACATCCGAAGCGATGGTGGAGGCAATGGGCGGCAGGCCGCTCGGGCCAATGCCGGAGGGCATTTCGGGCATCTCCATCGACAGCCGCACCCTCAAGCCCGGCGAGGCCTTCTTCGCCATCAAGGGCGACGCGATGGACGGCCATGACTTCGCCACCGCCGCTGTCAAGGCGGGCGCCGCCGTGCTGGTGGTGGCCGAGGGCAAACTGCCGGCGCTCGGCCGGCTGACTGCGCCGATGATCGTGGTGCCGGACGTGCTGGCCGCCATGGAGCGGCTGGGGCTGGCGTCGCGCGCGCGCAGCCAGGCGAAGATCGTCGCCGTCACCGGTTCGGTCGGCAAGACCTCGACCAAGGAAGCGCTGCGCCACGTCCTTGCCAGCGTCGGCAAGGTGCATGCCTCGGCGGCGTCCTTCAACAACCATTGGGGCGTGCCGCTGACGCTGGCGCGCATGCCGGCCGACTGTGCCTATGCGGTGTTCGAGATCGGCATGAACCATCCGAACGAGATCCGCCCGCTGGTCAGGATGGTGCGCCCGCACATCGCCGTCATAACCAACATTGCCGCCGCCCATCTCGGCTTCTTCCGCAGCCTGGACGAGATCGCCGCCGCCAAGGCCGAGATATTCGAGGGGCTGGAGCCCGGCGGCGCCGCCCTGCTCAACCGCGACGACCCGCGCTGGAAACTGCTTGAGAAGATGGCGCGCACGGCCGGCGTAGAGCATGTTTACGGCTTCGGCGAGAATGCGCGCTCGACCTACCGGCTGGTCGATTTCACGCTGGAGGCCGACCATTCCACCGTCACCACCAAGATCGGCGGCAAGGAGATCGTCGCGCGCATCGGCGCGCCGGGCCGCCACATGGTGCAGAACGCGGTCGCCGTTTTGGGCGCGGCGCATCTGGTCGGCGCCGACGTCGCCAGAGCGGCGCTGGCGCTCGCCGATCTTTCGGCCGAGCCGGGCAGGGGCCGGCGGCATGTGCTGCCGCACCCCAAGGGGCCGATCACGCTGATCGACGAAAGCTACAACGCCAATCCCGTCTCCATGCGGGCGGCCCTTGCGCTGCTCAAGGCGACGCCGGTTCCCGAGGGGGGACGGCGCGTGGCGGTGCTGGGCGACATGCTGGAACTCGGCGCGCAGTCACAGAAGCTGCATGCCGCTCTGGCCGAGCCGGTGGTGGATGCCGGCGCCAATGTCGTGCTGCTCGCCGGAGCCGAGATGCAGAACCTCGCCGCGGCGCTGCCGGAAGGGATCGCCGTCACGCTGAAGGCCACGGCCGAGGATTTGAAGCCCGTGCTCATGCAGGCGCTGAAGCCGGGCGACGTGGTGATGGTCAAATCGTCGAAGGGCATCGGCCTCGCCAGGCTGGTGGACGCTTTGCTCAACAGATTTCCCGCCCAGGCCCAGAAACGGGCCTGAGGCGATCGGGGGATATAGAATCGCATGCTGACGCTTCTCGTCGATTTCGCCGAGCACCACACGGTGTTCAACGTCTTTCGCTACATCACCTTCCGCACCGGCGGCGCGCTGATCACCTCGGCGCTGATCGTCTTCATCTTCGGCCCGGCCATCATCAATTCGCTGCGCATCCGCCAGGGCAAAGGCCAGCCGATCCGCGCCGACGGGCCGCAGACGCATTTCAAGAAGGCCGGCACGCCGACCATGGGCGGGCTGATGATCCTCACCGGCATCATCGGCTCCTCGCTTTTGTGGGCGAACCTGACCAGCGTTTATGTCTGGGTGGTGATGTTCGTCATGATCGGCTTCGGCGGCATCGGCTTCTATGACGACTACCTGAAGGTGACCAAGCAGTCGCACCTCGGCTTTTCCGGCAAGGCGCGGCTGGCGCTGGAGTTCGTCATCGCCGGCATCGCTTCCTTCGTCATCATGCGCGCTGGGCTGGAGCCTTTCTCCTCGTCGCTGGCCTTTCCCTTCGCCAAGGAACTGATCATCAACCTCGGCTGGTTCTTCATTCCCTTCGCCGCCTTTGTCATGGTGGGCGCCGGCAACGCGGTGAACCTGACGGACGGGCTGGACGGGCTGGCGATCGTGCCGATCATGATCGCGGCCGCTTCCTTCGGCGTCATCTCTTATCTGTCGGGTAACGCGGTGTTCGCGGAATACCTGCAGATCCATTTCGTGCCCGGCACCGGCGAGCTCGCCGTCATCCTCGGCGCGGTCATCGGCGCCGGCCTCGGCTTCCTGTGGTTCAACGCGCCGCCGGCCGCCATCTTCATGGGCGACACCGGCTCGCTCGCGCTGGGCGGCCTGATCGGCACGGTCGCAGTGGCGACCAAGCACGAGATCGTCATGGCCATCATCGGCGGCCTGTTCGTGGTCGAGATTTTCTCGGTCATCATCCAGGTCGGCTACTTCAAGATGACCGGCAAGCGGGTCTTCCTGATGGCGCCGATCCATCACCATTTCGAAAAGCTCGGCTGGACCGAAAGCCAGGTGGTGATCCGCTTCTGGATCGTCGCCGTGATGCTGGCCCTGATCGGCCTTTCCACCCTCAAGCTGAGATAGGGTCGTCCGTGATCCCCGCCACTTCCTTCGCAGGCAGAAAGGTCGCGCTGTTCGGGCTCGGCGGCTCGGGGCTGGCGACCGCGCGCGCGCTGGCCGAAGGCGGCGCCGAGGTGCTCGCCTGGGACGACAATCCCGAAAGCGTCGCCAAGGCGGATGCAGAAGGCATCGCCACGACGGACCTGCGCGGCGTCGACTGGAGCGGCTTCGCCTCCTTCGTGCTGTCGCCCGGCGTGCCGCTGACGCATCCGAAGCCGCACTGGACCGTCGAGCTTGCCAGGGCCGCCGGTGTCGAGGTGATCGGCGATGTCGAGCTGTTCGTGCGCGAGCGCAATCGGCGCGCGCCGGGGGCGCCCTTCATCGCCATCACCGGCACCAACGGCAAGTCGACCACGACGGCGCTGACCGCCCACATCATCAAGGCGTCCGGGCGCGACGCGCAGATGGGCGGCAATATCGGCCGTGCCGTGATGACGCTCGACGAGCCGTCGCCGGACCGCTTCTACGTGGTCGAATGCTCGTCCTACCAGATCGACCTCGCGCCCTCGATCAATCCGACCGCCGGCGTGCTGCTCAACCTGACGCCCGACCATCTCGACCGCCACGGCACCATGCAGCACTACGCCGACATCAAGGAACGGCTGGTGGCCGGCAGCGACACGGCCATCGTCGGCGTCGACGACAGCTATTGCGCGCAGATCGCCGACCGGCTGGAGCAGGCCGGAAGGCAGGTCGTGCGCATCTCCAAGCGGCTGCCGCTGCCCGACGGCTATTTCGCCGACGGCACGGACCTGATGGAGGCCATACATGGCCGCTACGAGCGCATCGGCTTCCTCGAGGGCATCGGCTCGCTGCGCGGCCAGCACAACGCGCAGAACGCGCTGGCCGCCGTGGCGGCGTGCCTGAAAGTCGGCCTCGATCTCGGCGAGATCCAGTCGGGGCTGGAAAGCTTTCCGGGCCTTGCGCACCGCATGGAGCAGGTTGGCCGGAAGGGCCGCGTCCTGTTCGTCAACGATTCCAAGGCGACCAACGCCGATGCGGCGGCACCCGCGCTGTCGTCGTTCCCGCGCATCTACTGGATCGCCGGCGGCCTGCCCAAGGAAGGCGGCATCTCCTCGCTGCGCGGTTTCTTCCCGCGCATCGCCAAGGCCTATCTGATCGGCGAGGCGGCCCCCGCCTTTTCGGCGACGCTGGGCGACGCCGTGCCCTACGAGATTTCCGGCACGCTGGCGGCGGCTGTCGAACATGCGGCGGCCGATGCGGCCAGAGACGACGGCGGCGAGGCGGTGGTGCTGTTGTCGCCGGCCTGCGCCAGCTTCGACCAGTTCCGCAATTTCGAGGTGCGCGGCGAAGCCTTCAGGCAAGCCGTGAATGCTATCGAGGGCATAGAAGCTATCGGAGGGTCACGATAATGGCCGTTGCAAGCCGTCTCGACACGAGCCCCGTCGCCACCTGGTGGTGGACGATCGACCGCTGGTTCCTCGCCGCCTTCCTGTCGCTGATGGGGCTGGGCATCGTGCTGTCCTTCGCGGCAAGCCCGGCGGTGGCGCTGCGCATCGGCCTCGACCCGTTCCATTTCGCCACCCGCCAGATCGTCTTCACCGTACTGGCGCTCGGCGCCATGCTCGCCGTTTCCTTCCTCGACGCGCGCCAGATCCGGCGCATGGCGATCCTCATGCTGGCCGTCATGCTGGTGCTGATGGTGGCGGTACTCTACATCGGCATCGAGGTCAAGGGCGCGCGGCGCTGGGTGTCGCTCGCCGGCATGTCGATCCAGCCGTCGGAATTCCTCAAGCCGGCCTTCGTCGTCATCTGCGCCTGGCTGTTTTCCGAGCAGAAGCGCCAGCCCGACATCCCCGGCAACGTGCTGGCCATGATCCTGCTCGGCCTCGTGCTCGCGCTTCTGGTGGCGCAGCCCGACCTCGGCCAGACCATGCTGGTGACCGGCACCTGGGGCGTCATGTTCTTCATGGCCGGCCTGTCGTGGCTGTGGATCGTGGTGCTGGGCGCGGCCGGCGTCGGCGGCATCTTCGCCGCCTATTCGGTCTTCCCGCACGTGGCGTTGCGCATCGACAAGTTCCTCACCGGCGAGGGCGATACCTTCCAGGTCGACATGGGCAAGGAAGCGCTCATCAACGGGGGCTGGTTCGGGCTCGGGCCGGGCGAGGGCACGATCAAGCGCGTCATCCCCGACAGCCACGCCGACTTCGTCTTCGCCGTCGCGGGCGAGGAGTACGGCCTCATCATGTGCTTCTTCATCATGGCGATCTTCGCTTTCATCGTGCTGCGCGGCCTGAACACGGCGCTGAAGGAGCACGACGACTTCACCCGCTACGCCATCGGCGGGCTGGTGACGGTGTTCGGCCTGCAATCGATGATCAACATGTGCGTCAACCTGCAGCTGATGCCCGCCAAGGGCATGACGCTGCCCTTCATCTCCTATGGCGGCTCCTCGCAAATCGCCATCGCCATCTCGATGGGCATGGTGCTGGCGCTGACGCGGCGCAAGCCGGAACGGCGCAAGCAGGTCGGCTTCACCGATTTCGTCCGGCGCACCCTGCCGGCAGAATGAGACACGATGGCAAAGGGTCCCATCCTTCTCGCCGCCGGCGGCACCGGCGGCCACCTGTTCCCGGCGGAGGCGCTGGCGCATGAACTGGAGGCACGCGGCTGGAGCGTGCATCTCGTCACCGACGAGCGCGTCGGCCGCTTCACCGGCAGCTTTCCGGCGGACGCCGTGCATACCGTCGGCTCGGCCACCATCGGTTCGAAGAATCCGCTGGCGCTGGCGCGCGCGCTGTGGGCGATCTGGCGCGGCGTCAGGCAGGCTTCGGCCGTCATCGCGCGGACAAAACCGGCGGCGGTCGTCGGCTTCGGCGGCTATCCGACGCTGCCGCCCGTCTATGCCGCGACACGCCGCAAGGTGCCGAGCCTGATCCATGAGCAGAACGCGGTGATGGGCCGCGCCAACCGGGCGCTGGCTGCGCGTGTCGACGCGATCGCCGGCGGTTTCCTGCCGCAAGGGCAGGGCGCGTTCGCCGGCAAGACGGTGACGACGGGCAATCCCGTGCGCCCGGCGGTTATCGAGGCGTCGGCGCAACCCTATTTACCGGCCGAAGGCAGTGCGCCGTTCCGGCTGCTGGTGTTCGGCGGCAGCCAGGGCGCACAGTTCTTTTCCGATGCCGTGCCCGCCGCGATCAAGTTGCTTTCGCCGGCCGAGCGCGCGCGGCTGGTCGTCACCCAGCAGGCACGCGCCGACGACGCGGAGCGGGTGAAGGCCGCCTATGGCGAACTCGGCGTCACGGCCGAGGTCTCTCCCTTCTTCACCGACATGGCCGCCCGCATGGCGGCGTCGCATCTGGTGCTGTCGCGCTCCGGCGCTTCCACCGTCTCGGAGATCGCCGTCGTCGGCCGGCCGGCGCTGCTGGTGCCCTATCCGCATGCGCTCGACCATGACCAGGCGGCCAATGCGGCGGCGCTTGCGGCGGCGGGCGGGGCGGAGGTGCACCCGCAATCGACGCTGGCGCCCGGGCGCATCGCCGAACTGATCGGCGCGCTGATGAACGATCCGGCGCGCCTGGCGAAAATGGCTGCGGCGGCGAAGTCCGCCGGCAAGCCCGACGCCACGCGGTTGCTTGCCGACCTCGCAGAGGCTATTGCAGCGCGCAAATCCGTAGAGACGTTCAGGAAGGAAGAGCGCGCATGAAGATGCCGCAGACCATTGGCCTCGTGCATTTCATCGGCATCGGCGGCATCGGCATGAGCGGTATCGCCGAGGCACTGCACAACCTCGGCTACAAGGTGCAGGGTTCGGACCAGGCCGACGGCGCTAACGTGCAGCGCCTGCGCGAAAAGGGCATCGAGTGCTTCGTCGGCCACAGGGCTGAAAACCTCGGCGACGCCGAGGTCGTGGTGGTTTCGACCGCGATCAAGAAATCGAACCCGGAACTTATGGCCGCGCGCGAAAAGCTTCTGCCGGTGGTGCGCCGGGCCGAAATGCTGGCCGAACTGATGCGTTTCGGCAATGCCGTCGCCATCGGCGGCACGCACGGCAAGACGACGACCACCTCCATGGTGGCGACGCTGCTCGAAGCCGGCGGGCTCGACCCCACCGTCATCAACGGCGGCATCATCAACGCCTACGGCACCAATGCGCGCATGGGCGCCGGCGACTGGATGGTGGTGGAGGCCGACGAGAGCGACGGCACCTTCCTCAAGCTGCCGGCCGACATCGCCGTCGTCACCAACATCGATCCCGAGCACCTCGACCACTACGGTTCCTTCGACGCGGTGCGCGAAGCATTCCGCCAGTTCGTCGAGAACGTGCCGTTCTACGGCTTCGGCGTCATGTGCACCGACCACCCGGAGGTACAGGCGCTGGTCTCGCGCATCGGCGACCGCCGCGTCGTCACCTATGGCGGCAACGCGCAGGCCGACGTACGCTTCATCAACCACCGCATGGATGGCGCCGCTTCCCTGTTCGACGTGACGATCCGCAACCGCAAGAGCGGCGCGGACAAGACCATCGCCGGCCTGCGCCTGCCGATGCCGGGCCGTCACAATGTCTCCAACGCCACGGCGGCAATCGCGGTCGCCAACGAACTCGGCATTTCGGAGCAGGACATCCGCAAGGGCCTGTCGTCCTTCGGCGGGGTCAAGCGGCGCTTCACCCACACCGGATCGTGGAACGGCGTCGAGGTGTTCGACGACTACGGCCACCATCCGGTCGAGATCAAGGCGGTGCTGAAGGCGGCGCGCGACGCCACCAAGGGGCGCATCGTGGCGATTGCCCAGCCGCATCGCTTCACCCGCCTGCACGACCTGTTCGACGAATTCGCCGCCTGCTTCAACGACGCCGATACGGTGATGGTGGCGCCGGTCTACACGGCCGGCGAAGACCCGATCGAGGGCGTGACCGGCGAGACGCTGGTGGCGCGCATCCGCGCCGGCGGCCATCGCGACGCGCGCTACATCGAGGGGCCGCAGGCGATCGCGCCGATCGTGCGCGAGATCGCAAAACCCGGCGACTTCGTCATCTTCCTCGGTGCCGGCAACATCACCCAATGGGCCTACGCGCTGCCGAAGGAACTGGCGGAGGCAGGAGCCTCATGACGCGCGGTGAAAAGCTCCTTGCCTCGCTGGGCGACCGGCTCGCGACCTTGCGCGGCCGTATCACGCCAAACGCCGAGATGGACAAGATCACCTGGTTCCGTGCCGGCGGCCTGGCGGACGCGCTGTTCCAGCCGGCCGACGAGGACGATCTCGCCGCCTTCCTGAAGGCGGTGCCGCGGGACATCCCGCTCACCATCGTCGGCATCGGCTCCAACCTTCTGGTGCGCGACGGCGGCATCGAGGGCTTCGTCGTCAGGCTTTCGGCGAAGGGCTTCGGCGAGGCGGAAGTCGTGTCGCCGACGCGCATCCGCGCCGGTGCCGCACTTCCCGACAAGCGGCTGGCGGCGGCGGCGCTGGAGGCCGGCATCGGCGGCTTCCACTTCTATCACGGCATTCCGGGCGCCCTAGGCGGGGCGCTCAGGATGAACGCCGGCGCCAATGGCGTGGAGACGCGCGAGCGTGTCGTCGAGGTGCGCGCGCTCGACCGGCAGGGTAATCTCCATGTCCTGTCCAATGCCGAGATGGGCTACGCCTACCGGCACTCCTCGGCTCCGGCCGGGCTGATCTTCACGTCAGCCGTGTTCGAAGGCTATGCGGAAGACAAGGACGCCATCAGGGCGGCGATGGACGCCGTCCAGCATCATCGCGAGACGGTGCAGCCGATCCGCGAGAAGACCGGCGGCTCCACCTTCAAGAACCCGGAAGGCCATTCGGCCTGGAAAGTGATCGACGAGGCCGGCTGCCGAGGCCTGATGGTCGGCGGCGCGCAGATGTCGCCCATGCACTGCAACTTCATGATCAACACCGGTAACGCCACCGGCTACGACCTTGAATTTCTGGGTGAAACCGTACGCGCGCGGGTGCTGGAAAACTCCGGCGTCCGGTTGCATTGGGAGATCAAGCGCACCGGCGCCTTCCGGCCGGGACGCGAGGTTCAGGAGTTCCTCGGCCAGTTGCTCTAGGGACTCAGGTCCGGAAATTTTTCCGATTTTTTCCATAAAGTGAATCTCTCGGAATCTTAAGGACTTGCCACGGAATCAACTCTCTGATTCTCTGCCCTGAAGCGTTTCCTGATTTGAGTCGTGCGTCGCGTACGGCGCGTTTTCCGTCTGGAGGGGGCACCTGCCGGAAGACTCGGACTCTGAATCGGGAAACAGGAGTGTAGGCCGCCGCGAGAGGGGATCACCGGCGTATGAAGAAGCATGTCGCTGTCCTCATGGGAGGGTTTTCGTCCGAGCGCCCGGTGTCGCTGTCGTCCGGCACGGCATGCGCGGATGCGCTGGAGGCGGAGGGCTATCGGGTGACCCGCATCGATGCCGGCCGCGATGTCGGCTCGGTGCTGGCGGACCTCAAGCCGGACGTCGCCTTCAATGCGCTGCATGGGCCCTTCGGCGAGGACGGCACCATCCAGGGCATCCTCGAGTATCTCGCCATCCCCTATACGCATTCGGGCGTGCTGGCCTCGGCGCTGGCGATGAACAAGGGGCAGGCCAAGAAGATCGCCAAGGCGGCGGGAATCCCGGTCGCCGAATCGAAGATCATTGATCGTTTCTCCATCGGCGGCGAGCATCCGATGAAGCCGCCCTACGTGGTCAAGCCGGTGAACGAGGGCTCGAGCTTCGGCGTCGTCATCGTCAAGGAAGGGCAGTCGCATCCGCCGCAGGTCATCTCCTCGACCGAGTGGAAGTACGGCTCCGCGGTCATGGTCGAGCGCTACGTGCACGGACGCGAGCTGACCTGCGCGGTGATGGGCGATGTGGCGTTGGGCGTTACCGAGATCATCCCGACCGGTCACGCCTTCTACGATTACGACTCGAAATATGTCGCGGGCGGCTCAAAACACGAATGCCCCGCGAAAGTTTCACCGAATATTTACCAAAAAATACTGACACTGGCGCTCAAGGCTCATCAAGCTATGGGATGCCGGGGCGTCTCCCGGTCGGACTTCCGCTACGACGACCGCCATTCGGAAAATGGCGAGGTCGTGTGGCTGGAGATCAATACCCAGCCGGGCATGACGCCGACGTCTCTGGTGCCTGAAATCGCCGCGCATGCGGGACATTCGTTCGGCGATCTGTTGAGTTGGATGGTGGAGGACGCTTCGTGCCTGCGTTGAGGTGGGGACAGGAAAGCAGGAGGGGCGCGGGCCGTCGCCCGGCTTTTGGCACGTTCCCCTCGTTCGAGCGTTTCGTGTTACCGCGCTGGCTGCGCCGGCCGGTGCGCCTCATCGCGCGTCTCGGCGAGGACGATTTCTCCGCGCCGCCGTTCTCGGCGGCTGTCCTTTCCGCCGTGCTCCTGGCTTCGAGCGCCACCTATGGCGGCTATCTCGGCGGTCATCTCGACGGCTTCGTGCAAGGGGTGACGGCGCGCACCGGCTTCGCCGTCGACCAGATCAAGGTGGTGGGCAACCGCCAGACGTCCGAGATCGACGTGCTGGACAAGCTCGGGTTGGACGGCTGGACGTCGCTGATCGGCTTCGATGCCGAGGCCGCGCGCGAGCGCATCGCCTCGCTGCCGTGGGTCGAGCAGGCGGCGGTGCGCAAGGTCTATCCGCACACGCTGGAAGTCCGCGTCGACGAGCGTCAGGCCTTTGCCATCTGGCAACAGGGCCGCGAGCTTTCCGTCATCGAGAAGGACGGCCGCATCATCGCGCCCTATTCGGGCGGCAAGCAGGCAGAGCTGCCGCTGCTGGTCGGCGTCGGCGCGCCGCAATATGCGCCGGACCTGATGGCCAGGATCGGTCGCTATCCCGAACTGGCGGCTCGGGTGAAGGGTTATATCCGCGTCGGCGAACGGCGCTGGGATTTGAAACTGGACAACGGCGTCACCGTCAAGCTGCCGGAAAGCGGCGAGGATCAGGCGATCGCCGACCTGGTCCGGCTGGATCACGACAAGGGTCTTCTGTCGCGCGACATCGTCGCCGTCGACATGCGCATCGCCGACCGGCTGGTCGTGCAGCTGTCGCCCGATGCCGCCGAGGCGCGCGTCGCGGCGCTGAAGAACAAGCCCAAGGCGGCGACGCGCAAGCTGGAGCGCAAGATATGAACTGGCTCGGCTCCCATGGCGATGCCGCCGCGCGCCGCTCCGGCGTTCTGACGGTGCTGGATGTCGGCTCCAGCAAGGTCTGCTGCGTGGTGGCGCAGCTCAAGCCGTGCGATGACGGCAATCTGCTGCGCGGCCGCTCGCATCGCGCCCGCGTGATCGGCATCGGCCACCAGAAGTCGCAGGGCGTGAAGTCGGGCGTCGTGGTCGATCTCGACCGCGCCGAGCATGCGATCCGGCTGGCCGTCGACGCGGCCGAGCGCATGGCCGGGCTGACGGTGGATTCGCTGATCGTCAACATGACGGCCGGCCGCCTGAGGAGCGACACCTTCGCCGCCACCATCAATCTCGGCGGACACGAGGTCGACGAAGCCGACATCGGCCGCGTGCTGGCTGCCGGCGCCAAGCAGGCGTTGAAGGCCGAGCGCGAGGTGATCCATTCGCTGCCGGTGGCCTTCTCGCTCGACGCCGAACGCGGCGTGCGCGATCCGCGCGGCATGGTCGGCGAGACGCTGGGCGTGGACATGCATGTCGTGACGGGTGATGCCGCGCCCTTGCGCAACATCGAGCTCGCAATCAACCGCTCGCATCTTTCGGTCGAGCGCATGGTGGCGACGCCCTATGCCAGCGGCCTGGCCTCGCTGGTGGACGACGAACTGGAGATGGGGGCTGCCTGCATCGACATGGGCGGCGGCACCACCACGATCTCGATCTTCGCCGAAGGCAAGTTCGTCCATGGCGACTCTGTTCCCGTCGGCGGCAACCATGTCACGCTGGATCTGGCCAAGGGCCTGTCCACGTCGCTGGAGGCGGCGGAACGGCTCAAGGTCATGCACGGTTCGGCTCTGCCCGGCATCGCCGACGACCGCGACGTCATCAGCATCCAGCCGATCGGCGAGGACGGCGAGGCGCCGCTGCAAATCCCGCGCGCGGTGATGACGCGCATCATCCGCGCCCGCGTCGACGAGACGCTGGAAATCCTGCGTGAGCGCATCAACAAGTCCGGCTTCGGCAACGCGGTCGGCAAGCGCGTCGTGCTGACGGGCGGCGCCAGCCAGCTTGCCGGCCTGCCGGAAGCCGCGCGGCGCGTGCTCGGCCGCAACGTGCGCGTCGGCCGCCCACTCGGCGTCGCCGGCCTGCCGGAAGCGGCCAAGGGGCCGGCGTTTTCCACGGCGGTCGGCCTGCTCATCTATCCGCAGCAGATGGCGAGTTTCGAAAGCCAGGCGGCTTTCGGCGGTTTCCGCTTCAGGATGACGGGAACCGGGGGGCGGTTACAGCGCGTAAGTCAGTGGTTGAGAGACAGTTTTTAAGTTTGACGGGGACAGCCCCATAGGCGGCCGCAGCGGCGAAGCGGCGGGAAAGACAAAGGACGAGGAACAATGACCATCAATCTGCAAAAGCCGGACATCACCGAGCTGAAGCCCCGCATCACCGTTTTCGGTGTCGGCGGCGGCGGCGGCAACGCGGTCAACAACATGATCACCGCCGGTTTGCGCGGGGTCGAATTCGTGGTGGCCAACACAGATGCCCAAGCGTTGACCATGTCGAAATCCGAGCGCCTGATCCAGCTCGGCGCGCATGTCACCGAAGGGCTCGGCGCCGGCTCCCAGCCTGAAGTCGGCCGCGCCGCCGCCGAGGAGTGCATCGACGAGATCATCGACCACCTGTCCAACACCCATATGTGCTTCGTCACCGCCGGCATGGGCGGCGGCACCGGCACGGGTGCCGCTCCCGTCGTTGCCCGCGCTGCCCGCGAGAAGGGTATCCTGACCGTCGGCGTGGTGACCAAGCCGTTCCACTTCGAAGGCCAGCGCCGCATGAAGACGGCGGACCTCGGCATCGAGGAACTGCAGAAGTGCGTCGACACCCTGATCGTCATCCCGAACCAGAACCTGTTCCGGCTGGCCAACGACAAGACCACCTTCGCCGACGCCTTCGCCATGGCCGACCAGGTGCTCTATTCGGGCGTCGCCTGCATCACCGACCTGATGGTCAAGGAAGGCCTCATCAACCTCGATTTCGCCGACGTGCGTTCGGTCATGCGCGAGATGGGCAAGGCCATGATGGGCACCGGCGAGGCTTCCGGCGAGGGCAGGGCGATGGCCGCGGCCGAGGCCGCGATCGCCAACCCGCTGCTCGACGAGACCTCGATGAAGGGCGCCAAGGGCCTGCTGATCTCCATCACCGGCGGCCGGGACCTGACCCTGTTCGAGGTGGACGAAGCCGCGACCCGTATCCGCGAGGAGGTCGACCAGGACGCCAACATCATCCTGGGCGCCACCTTCGACGAGGAACTGGAAGGCGTCATCCGTGTGTCGGTCGTCGCCACCGGCATCGACAAGACGGCCGAGCAGATCGCCGCCGCGCCGATCGCCATCCGTCCGGCGCAGCCGAAGCCGGCCGGTCGGCCGGTAACCGATGAGCGTCCGGCCGCGGCGCAGCCGGCGGTGCAGCAGCCGCGCGCCGCCGATCCGGTGGCCGAAGCGATCCAGCAGGCCGAAGCCAACGCCGCCGCGATGGCGCAGGCCCGCCCGGCTCCGGCGCACCAGCCGGCCGACGACATCCATCCGCAGAACCGCATCTTCCAGGCGCCGCCGGCCCAGCCGCAGATGCAGCCGCAGCCGATGGCCGCGCCTGTCCACCAGCCGCGCCTGGAGCCCGCTCCGCAGCCGGTTGCCGCGGCACCGCAGCGCATGCCGCGCGTCGAGGATTTCCCGCCGGTGGTGAAGGCCGAGGTCGAGGCCAAGACCAACCCGATTGATCATGAGGATCGCGGACCGATGGGGCTTCTCAAGCGCCTGACGACCGGCCTGACCCGCCGCGAGGAAGAGCCGGCACGCCTGCAGCCCGCGCAGCCGCGCGAGCCGAAGCTGCGCCAGGCGGCTCCGGAAGTGCGCCGTCTCGCGCCGCAGGACGCGCAGCTTTACGCGCCGCGCCGTGGCCAGCTCGACGATCATGGCCGCATCGCCGCACAGCCGCGCGCGACTCACGAGGACGATCAGCTGGAGATTCCGGCCTTCCTGCGCCGCCAGGCCAACTGATCGAAAGCGCATTGCGACGATCGTAAGCGGGCAAACGGGAGACCGTTTGCCCGCTTTCTTTTATTGTCGTTTTAAAACAATTGCTTATGATGCGGGGTGTAATCGGCTTCGTCGTTACAAAAAGTAAGAAAGCGTGATTTGGAGGATGCCTGCGGCGTGCTTATCTTCGCGGCATCTTATAAGCGGCGCGGATTTTCTCTTGGGGTGGAGGTCTGGCGCGGTACCAACAGACGAACAGCTTCGATCGCAGATTACGACCGGGAGTCGGCATGGCCGACCGAAGCGCGCGGGCATATGGGGATCATTTTGAACGACTATCAGACGACCCTGAAAACGCGCGCGACTCTTTCCGGCACCGGAGTCCATAGCGGCAAGCCCGTTTCGATCCATTTTCTTCCCGCCGACGCCGATACTGGGATCGTCTTCCATCTCGCCGGCAATGATGGCCAGGTGCGTGAGCTGCGTGCTCTGGTTTCGGAAGTCGGCGCGACCGACCTGTGCACGATGCTCGGCAATCCGGACGGTCCTCATGTCGCCACCGTCGAGCATCTCATGGCGACGGTGTTCGGGCTCGGCATCGATAATCTGGTCATCGAAATCGACGGCAACGAAGTGCCGATCCTTGACGGCAGTTCCATGCCCTTCGTTGAGGCCATCGACCTTGCTGGCATCGAAACCCAGGCGGTCAAGCGCCGCTTCATCCGCATCGTCAAGCCGGTGCGCATCGAGAACGGTGCCTCCTGGGCCGAGTTCCGGCCTTACGACGGCACGCGTTTCGAGGTCGAGATCGATTTCGAGAGCCCGGCCATCGGCCGGCAGAAATTCGCTTCCGACATCAATGCCGACGTCTTCCGCCACGACATCGCGCGCGCCCGCACCTTCGGTTTCATGAAGGACGTCGAGCGGCTGTGGGCCGCCGGCTACGCGCTCGGTTCCTCCTTGGAGAACTCGCTGGTCATCGGCGACGACCACAAGGTCATCAACATGGGCGGCCTGCGTTTCCCGAACGAATTCGCGCGCCACAAGACGCTCGACGCCATGGGCGACCTTGCGCTGGCAGGCGCCTGCTTCATCGGCTGCTTCCGCTCCTATCGCGGCGGCCACCGGCTCAACGCCGCCGCCTTGCGGCGCCTGCTGTCCGACCGCTCGGCGTTCGAGATCGTCGAGACGACCCGGCGCGAACGCGGCCGCGGCGCCGAGATGAAAGCGGTGAGTGCGCCGCTGCATGCGCCCTGGATCCTCTGATCTCCCGCTTCACGTCCGTCGCCGGCCGGGCTGTTGCCCCGTTGCATCACCGGCCGAGGAAATGGCGCGAAAGCGTGCGCTTTGCAAAAAGCCATAAAAATGTGCGATTGCCGGGTCATGGCGTTGCCGCGCGATGCGGTTATGGTCTATGGCTGCGCGCCGACGATCGACAAGGCGCCTAAAGCGTGTCGCGATCTTTCAGAATCGCCCGGTACGCTTTAGCTTTTTGATTTTACGTATGTCTTTCCCGGGACAGGGGCCACTTTCGGGAGACATTCGGTAGAGGGCGAGAACCGATTATGCTGTTCAACAAAGCCGACAAGACGACCGCGCCGGCGAAGTCTCTGGTCCTTGCCTTGGCCGCGACCGCGCCACTGCTGCTGTCCGGCTGCATGTCGGAGAAGGACGTCGACCTCTCCACCTATGTCGACCAGACGGAACCGGCCGACGTGCTCTACAATCAGGGCCTCGCCAACATGAACGCCGGAAGGCTGAACGAGGCGAGCAAGAAGTTCGCGGCGGTCGACCGCCAGCACCCCTATTCGGAAGCCGCCCGCAAATCCATGGTCATGGGCGCCTTCGCCAACTACCGCCAGGGCAATTACGACGACGCCATTTCCTCGGCCAAGCGGTATCTGACGCTTTATCCGTCGACCGAGGACGCGGCCTACGCGGAATACATCATCGGGCTGTCCTACTACCGGCAGATCAAGGACGTCACCCAGGACCAGAAGGAAGCCCGCCAGACGATCCAGGCGATGCAGGACCTGGTGCAGCGCTGGCCCGATTCCGAATATGTCGAGGACGCCAAGGCGAAGATCCGCTTCGCCAACGACCAGCTCGCCGGCAAG
This sequence comes from Mesorhizobium sp. 8, assembly GCF_006351905.1. Lineage (NCBI taxonomy): Bacteria > Pseudomonadati > Pseudomonadota > Alphaproteobacteria > Hyphomicrobiales > Phyllobacteriaceae > Mesorhizobium > Mesorhizobium sp. 8. The sequence goes on along the minus strand of NZ_CP040914.1, from coordinate 1,315,067 downwards.
GAGATGCAGATCGGCCGCTATTATCTGGAACGGCGCGAATACATCGCCGCCATCAAGCGGTTCCGCACCGTGGTCGAGAATTACTCCAACACGCGCCACATCGAGGAAGCGCTGGCGCGCCTGACGGAAGCCTATTACGCGATGGGCCTGACCGACGAGGCGCAGACGGCGGCGGCGGTGCTCGGCACCAACTATCCGGACAGCCAGTGGTACAAGGATTCCTACAAGCTGTTGCAGAGCAAGGGCTTGCAGCCGCGCGAGAACGCCGGCTCGTGGATTTCCAAGGCCGGCAAGCTCATCATCGGCGGCGACGCCTGATCCAGAGACGTCGGCGGCATCACGCCGGCGGCGTATGATGGTATAGAGCGCCGATGCTCTCCAGACTGTCGATTCGCGATATCGTCCTGATTGAGAAGCTGGACATCGATTTCTCGTCCGGCCTGTCGGTGCTGACGGGCGAGACGGGCGCGGGCAAGTCCATCCTGCTCGACGCCCTGTCCTTGGCGCTCGGCGCGCGCGGCGACGCCTCGCTGGTGCGCCACGGCGCCACCCAGGGCCAGGTGATCGCCGTCTTCGACGTGCCGCGCAACCATCCGGCCCGAGCCATCCTCGCCGACAACGCCATCGAGGACGACGGCGACATCATCCTGCGCCGCGTGCAGACGGCGGACGGGCGCACGCGCGTCTTCGTCAACGACCAGCCGGCCAGCGTCGCGCTGATGCGCGCTATCGGCCATGCACTGGTCGAGATCCACGGCCAGCACGACGAGCGCGCGCTGGTCGACCCGGCCGCGCATCGCGACCTGCTGGACGCTTTCGGCGGCCATTTCGGCTCGGTGCGCGCCGTCGGCGAGGCGTGGCGCCACTGGCGTTCCTGCGAGAGCGAGCTTGCCCGCCACAGAGCGAGGGTGGAAGCGGCGGCGCGTGAGGCCGACTACCTGCGCGCGGCGGTGGCCGAGCTTGCCCAGCTCGATCCCGAGCCCGGCGAGGAAACCGACCTCGCCGAACAGCGCGCCGTCATGATGCGCTCGGAAAAGATCGCCGCCGAGATCAAGGACGCCGAGGACGTGCTGTCCGGCCCGGCGTCGCCGCTGCCGCAGCTTGCGGCGCTGCTGCGCCGGCTGCAGCGCAAGGCGGGGGAGGTGCCCGGCCTGCTCGACGAGGTGGTGAAGTCGCTGGACGAGGCGATGATCTCGCTCGACGCCGCGCAATCGGGCGTCGAGGCGGCACTGCGCGCCACCGAATACGACCCCGAGAAGTTGGAGAGGACGGAGGAGCGGCTGTTCGCACTGCGCGCCGCCGGCCGCAAGCACAATGTCGCCGTCGACGACCTGGCGCAGTTGCGCGACGCCATGGCCGCCGACCTTGCCGACCTCGATGCCGGCGAGGAAAAGCTGCATGGGCTGGAAAAGCAGGCCGCCGCTGCGCGACAGGCCTATGACGAGGCGGCCGCCCAGCTCTCGGCGCAGCGCCATGGTGCCGCGACCGGCCTTGCCAGGGCGGTGATGGCCGAGCTGCCGGCGCTCAAGCTGGAGCGCGCCGAGTTCATCGTCGAGCTTTCCAGCGAGCCGGACAGCCGCATGGAGGAAGGCATCGACCAGGTCGAGTTCTGGGTGCGCACCAATCCCGGCACGCGGCCGGGGCCGATGATGAAGGTGGCGTCCGGCGGCGAGCTTTCGCGCTTCCTGCTGGCGCTCAAGGTGGCGCTGGCCGATCGCGGCTCGGCGCCGACGCTGGTCTTCGACGAGATCGACACCGGCGTCGGCGGCGCGGTGGCCGATGCCATCGGCCAGCGGCTGGCGCGGCTGGCGGGGCGGGTACAGGTGCTTTCCGTCACCCATGCGCCGCAGGTGGCGGCGCGTGCGGCGACGCATTTCCTTATTTCCAAGGCTGGCGGCGCCGACCGGGTGGCGACGGGCATCGCCGAGATGGATCGCGCCGCGCGGCAGGAGGAGATCGCCCGCATGCTTGCCGGCGCCACCATCACCGAAGAAGCCCGCGCCGCCGCCGAGCGCCTGCTGAGGGAAAACACGGCGGTATCCTGACGATTTTGCCGCCAAACGGTCCCTGTCAGCGTGAGTCAGCAAGCGGGGCCATCCTGCTGTTTGCGTGGCATCTTCCCTAATTCCGGCTCCCGCGCCGATTGATCCTGCTCTATGGTGGCGCCCGATATCCGAGGAAGCAGAGCAATGTCCGAAAAGCCCGTCGAAGACCTCAGCGAAAGCGAAGCCGCGGCCGAACTGGAACGTCTGGCCGCTGAGATCGCCGGGCATGACCGGCGCTACCACACGGAAGATGCGCCAACGATTTCGGACGCCGAATATGATGCGCTGCGCCGGCGCAACGATGCCATCGAGGACCGTTTTCCTCATTTGGTTCGTGAGGATTCTCCCTCGCAAAAGGTCGGCGCGCCGCCGGCCGAGGGTTTTGCCAAGGTGCGCCACGCGGTGCCGATGCTCAGCCTGGCCAAGGCCTATGCGGACCAGGACGTGGTCGATTTTCTTGAGCGGGCGAAGCGCTTCTTCGAGCGGGACAAGGACTTCAACATCGCCTTCACCGCCGAACCGAAGATCGACGGCCTGTCGGCCTCGCTGCGCTACGAGAACGGCGTGTTCGTGCAGGGCGCGACGCGCGGCGACGGAGCCGTCGGCGAGGATATCACCGCGAACCTGAAGACCATCGCCGACATACCGCACCGGCTGAAAGGTTCCGGCTGGCCGGACGTGATCGAGATTCGCGGCGAGGTCTACATGACCTATGCCGAGTTCGAGGCGCTGAAGGCGCGCTCGGCGGCGGCCGGCGGGCAGGACTATGTCAATCCGCGCAACACGGCGGCGGGCTCGCTGCGGCAGAAGGATGCCTCCGTCACCGCCAGCCGCAACCTGAAATTCTTCGCCTATGCCTGGGGCTTCACCACCCAGGACCCGGCGCCGACGCAATACGAGGCGGTGCAGAAGTTCGGCGACTGGGGTTTCAGGGTCAACCCGCTGATGGTGCGGGCGAAATCGGTGGACGAGCTGATCGCCCAATACCGGCTGATCGAGGAACAGCGGTCGTCGCTCGGCTATGACATCGACGGCGTCGTCTACAAGGTCGACCAGCTGGAATTGCAGCGGCGCTGGGGCTTCGTCACCGGCGAACCGCGCTGGGCCATCGCCCACAAGTTTCCGGCCGAGCGGGCGACGACGACGTTGAGGGAGATCGACATCCAGGTCGGCCGCACAGGCACACTCGCCCCCGTCGCACGGCTCGACCCGGTGACGGTGGGTGGTGTCACTGTCGAAAACGTCACGCTACACAACGAGGACTACATTGCCGGCATCGATTCCACCGGTCAGCTAATCCGTGACGGCAAGGACATTCGTATCGGCGACACAGTCGTCATCCAGCGCGCCGGCGACGTCATCCCGCAGATCGTCGACGTCCTGCTCGACAAGCGCCCGCCGACGGCCGAACCCTATCGGATGCCGCATACCTGCCCGGTCTGCGGTTCGCCGGCGACGCGCGAGATCAACGAGAAGACGGGCAAGGAGGATTCGCGCCGGCGCTGCACCGGCGAACTGATCTGCGCGGCACAGGCGGTGGAGGGGTTGCGCCATTTCGTGTCGCGCGGCGCTTTTGATATCGAGGGGCTGGGGGCGGAAAATATCGACCTGTTCTTCAATGCCGGGCTGATCAGGACCGCCGCCGATATCTTTACGCTGAAGAACCGCCGGGCCGAGGCACAGCAGGCGCTGGCCACGCGCCGCGAGGAGCAGGCAAGACTGCGCGAGGCGGCGTCGGGCAAGGAGCGCAAGAACGTGCGCAGCGCCGACCAGCGCAATTTCGAGGGCCTCGACAAGCTGTTTTCCGCCATCGACGCGCGCCGTGAGCCGGAACTCGACCGCTTCATCTTCGCCCTCGGCATCCGCCACATCGGCGAGACCACGGCGGCGGTGCTCGCCCGCACCTTCTCGACCGTCGAGGAATGGATTCGCGTCGGCAAGGAGACGGCGGCGGCCGAGGACCCGCATACGGTGTTCCCCTCCGTCAACGGCATCGGCGACACGGTGATCGGGGCGCTGCGCGATTTCTTCGGCAACGAGCGCAACGACGCGGTGCTGGACGCGCTGCTGGCCGAGGTCCGGCCGAAGCCCTACGTCGTTACGGTCTCGGCTGAAAGCGTCGTCGCCGGCAAGACGGTGGTGTTCACCGGCTCGCTGGAGAAGATGACGCGCTCCGAAGCAAAGGCCATGGCCGAGCGGCTGGGCGCCAAGGTAGCCGGCTCGGTGTCGGCCAAGACCGACCTCGTGGTGGCGGGGCCGGGCGCCGGCTCCAAGCTGAAGCAAGCGACCGAACTCGGCATCGAGGTGATCGACGAGGATGCGTGGCTCGAGCGGGTTGGACGCAGTTGATGGCCGCTCAATTCAACGGTTTCGGCGAGAAGGTGCTTCCCTTCCTCAAGGCGCTGAATTTCCACCAGAGCCGGGAGTGGTTCCAGGAAAACCGCGCTTTGTTCGAGCAGGACCTGCGCGAGCCGCTGGGCGACCTGATCGACGTTCTGAGCGAGCGTTTCGGCGAGGCCGGGATTGCCCTCAGGGGTGACCGGAAAAGATCGCAGTTCCGCATCAACCGCGACGTGCGCTTTTCCAAGGACAAGCGGCCCTATACCGACCACGTGTCGGCGATCCTGTCGCCGGACGGCACCAAGATGGAGCAGGGCGTCTTCTTCGTCCATGTCGGGCTGGAACGCTGTTTCGCGGCCGTGGCATGGTGGCAGCCGGCACCGCCGCTTCTACAAGCCATGCGCATGGCGATCGTGGAAAAGCCGAAGGTCTTTCGCGCGATGGTCTCGGCGCTCAAGAAGAACGGGCTGGAGATCGGCGCCGAGGGGCAGCTGAAGCGGGCGCCGCGCGGTTTCGAGGCGGTGACCGAGCCGGATCTGGCGGCGGCGGTGCGCAACCGCCATTTCGTCGTGCGCCATGAGATCGAGCCGGGGCGCATCCATTCGCCGGCGCTTGCCGACGAGCTGTTCGATTTCGTCCGGCGCGCGCGGCCGCTGCTCGACTGGGGGCGGGCGATCGAGGGCAGGGTGGCCCGATCCTGACGCCGCTCCTGACACGGCATCACTTCCGCTGATCGTTTGGCTCAAGCGAATTCGTGTGACACGGCCGGCCGCCGTCCCTACATACGGCGCTCCCAAAGGAAGAAATCCAATGTCATCGCAGGCTACTGCCGAACGCTCGCCGGCCACAGGCGACTTCTGGGAAGGCTTCAGGCTGAGCATCCCCGTTGTGGTGGCGTCCGGCCCCTTCGCCATGCTGTTCGGCGCGCTGGCCGTGGGTAACGGCTTCACCGTCTTCGAGGCCTTCCTCATGAGCGCTGCGGTGTTCGGCGGCGCCAGCCAGATGGTCGGCATCGAACTGTTCGGCCAGCATGTGGCACCATGGTTGATCGTGCTGTCGATCTTCGCCGTCAATTTCCGCCATGTGCTCTATTCGGCGGCGATCGGCCGGCACCTGGCGCATTGGCCGCTCCTCCAGCAGGCGGTAGGCTATTTCATCCTGACGGATCCGCAATACGCCATCGCCGAGAGCAAGGCCGAGAGCGGACGCAAGGTCGGCTTCGCCTTCTATATGGGGGCCGCGCTGCCGGTCTATGTGTCCTGGAACATCCTGACGGCGCTCGGCGCCTTCTTCGGCCAGATGATCCCCGACACGCATGCGCTGGGTATCGATTTCCTGCTGCCGATCTACTTCCTCGGCCTGGTGATGGGCTTTCGCAAGCGGCCGCTGTGGCTGCCGGTGGTGGTGGCCAGCGCCGTCGCCTCGATCCTTGCCTACAAGACTATCGGTTCGCCGTGGCACGTCACCGTGGGCGCCTTCGCCGGCGTCGTCTTCGCCGCGCTGATGCCATCCTCGGGCAAGCGGGAGGCGCGGCCATGAGCACGATCTTCTGGATCACGATTGCCGCCGCGGTGGCGACCTACCTGACGCGCATAGGCGGCCATCTCGTCATTTCGCGCTTCGAGAATATCCATCCGCGCGTCGAGGCGGGCCTGAACGCCGTGCCGGCGGCCGTGCTGACGACGCTGGTGGCGCCGGCCATGCTGGACGCCGGGCCGGCCGAATGGGCCGCCGTCATTGTCGCGACGCTGGTCGCCTTGCGCGGCGGCCTGATGTCGATGTTTCTGGCGGGTGCGGTCGTGCTGGTCGCGCTGAGGCAGTTCGTGGCTTGATTTTCACTGCGTCCTTCGAGGCGAGCTCCGCTCGCACCTCAGGATGAGGACCGTTTGGTGCAAACCTCGGTAGATTGCGTTGGCACCCTGCCTCCCTCATCCTGAGGTGCGAGCGGAGCTCGCCTCGAAGGACGCACCGACGAATTCGGTCATCACCCCTTCTCTTCCTGCGGAAACGGCGCGCAGGCGGCTTCCAGCCAGGCCAGCGTCTCGCCGTCCAGCATCGGGCCGATCTCGGCCAGCACGCGGGCGTGATACTGGTCCAGCCAGTGCAGTTCGTCGCGGGTCAGGAGATGCGGCTTGATGAGCCGGCGGTCGAACGGCGCCAGCGTCAGCGTCTCGAAGGCGTGCATGGCGATGTCGCCGCCCTCGACAGGCTCTGCCGGGGTGACGAGGATGAGGTTCTCTAGCCGTATGCCGTAGGCGCCTTCCTTGTAGTAGCCGGGCTCGTTGGAGAGCATCATGCCTTCCAGCAGCTTTTCCGTGCCAGTCTTGGCGATGCGCTGCGGGCCTTCGTGCACGGCGAGGTAGGAGCCGACGCCATGGCCGGTGCCGTGGGCGTAGTCGAGGCCATGCCGCCACAGCGCCATGCGCGCCATGGCGTCGATCTCGGAGCCGCGCGTGCCGGCGGGAAAGCGCAACATCGAAAGGGCGATCAGGCCCTTCAGCACCAGCGTGCAGCGCTCGCGCATCTCCTCGCTCGGCCGACCGACGGGAACCGTGCGGGTGATGTCGGTGGTGCCGTCCTGATATTGCGCGCCGGAATCGAGCAGGAACAGCTCGCCGTCGGCGAGCGGCCGGTTCGTGGCGCGCGAGACGCGGTAGTGGATGACGGCACCGTTCGGCCCGGCGCCGGAAATGGTGTCGAAGGAGACGTCGCGCAGCGGCATCTGGGTTTCTTCGCCGGTCCGGCGCCGGCATTCCTCCAGCTTCGTCACCACGGAGATCTCGTCGGTGGTGCCGGGCTCCTGGCGGTCGAGCCAGGCGAGAAGCTTCGCCATGGCCGCGCCGTCGCGACGGTGGGCGACGCGGCTGCCGGCGATCTCCGCCGCGTTCTTCACCGCGCGCGGGATACGGGCGGGGTCCGGCGCCTCGACGACGGTGCCGCCATTGTCGGCGATCAGCGCCCGCAGCTTTTCCGCCGCCAGCGCGGGATCGAGCGCGATCCTCGCGCCGGCCTTGGCCAGTGCCGCCACGGCGGGCTCGAAGCCGGCCGGTTCGTGCAGGTCGGCAAGCTGGGTGAGGTAGGCGGCGACCGTGCGCGAGAATTTCCTGCCGGCCATGAAAAGCTGGTGCTTGCCGTCAGCGGCCAGGATGGCGAAGCCGAGCGCCAGCGGCGTGTGCGGCACGTCGTTGCCGCGGATGTTGAAAGCCCAGGCGATGGAGGAAGGGTCGGTCAGGATGGCGTGGGTCGCGCCGTCTTTTTCGATCGCTGCCGCGAGCCTGGCCAGCTTGTCCTTGGCGAGTTCGCCGGCGAAGGCTATGGGGTGGATCTCGACCGGCTCCAGCGGCGGCGCCGGCTGGTCGTCCCAGATCGCGTCGACAGGGTTTTCCGCCACCGGCACCAGCTCGGCGCCGGCCTTGCCGGCCGAAGCCCTGAGCGCCTTGACCTCGCCTACGGTATGCAGCCACGGGTCGAAGCCGATACGCGCGCCCTTGCCGATATTGTCCCTGAGCCAGGCAGCAGGCGGGTTGTCGATCAGGCTCTCGACGGTGAATACAGTCTGGTCGGTCTCCTGGCGTACCTGCAACTGGTAGCGGCCGTCGACGAACATGACGGCGCGGTCCTTCAGCACGACGGCCGCACCCGCCGAGCCGGAAAAGCCGGTCAGCCATCTCAGCCGCGCGGCGTGGGGCGGGACGTACTCGCCCTGGTGCTCGTCGGCGCGCGGCACGATGAAGCCATCGAGATCGTGCGCCGCCAGCCATTCGCGCAGCTTCGCCACGCGCGGCTTGCCGACGGACGGGTCGCCGGCCGAATCGAAGGTCTGGAACATGGCTGCCGCTTGCCTCGCTGGTTGACGGGCCGCGACCGTAGCGGCAGGCGCAGCGGCTGACAATCGGGCGGCGCTGGGCCAGCGGGTCACCGCTTCATGCGGATCGTCACCCAGCCTTCGCGGTGCAGTGTGTCGATGTGGCGGAAGCCTTGCGCGGTGTAGGCGGCCAGAACACCATCTTCCTGCCGGTCGAGGATGCCCGAGAGCACCAGCGAACCGCCCGGCGCAACGTTGCGGGCCATGGCGGGCGCCAGTTCCATCAGCGGTCCGGCGAGGATGTTGGCGACGACGAGGGCGAACGGGCCGCGCCCGGCGAAAACGGGATGGTCGAAGCCGGTTGCGGTGACGGTCTCCACAAAGTCACCGACACCGTTCAGCCGCACGTTCGCCTCGGCTACGTCCGTCGCCACCGGGTCGATGTCGGTCGCCAGCACGGGGATGCGGGCCAGCTTGGCGAGTGCGATGGCGAGCACTGCGCTGCCGGCGCCGAGATCGAGCGCATTGGCCGGCTTTTCCTCGGCCACGACGCGGGCGATGGTTTCCAGGCAGCCGGCGGTGGTCCCGTGATGGCCGGTGCCGAAGGCGAGCCCTGCTTCGATCTCGATCGGGATATCGGTTTCCTCGATCCTGTCGCGGTCGTGTGCGCCGTGGACGAAGAAACCGCCGGCGCGAACCGGCTGCAGCCCTTCGAGCGACTTCGCCACCCAGTCGATGTCGGGCAGCTCCTCGCGCTGCACGGCGCGTGACAGCGAAAGCCCCGCCAGCACGTCGCGGATGCGGTTTTCGACCGTCTCGACGTCCTCCTCGGCGTAGAGCGAGACTTCGTGCACGTCGCCGTCCTCGTCGATCTCGATGACGGCAAGCGGCAGTCCGTCGTCCTCGAAGGCGAGGTCGAGCGCGGCATAGATGCGGTCGGTCTCGGCCTTCGAGCCGGTCAGGTAAAGGCGGGTCTGTCCCATCGGAGCGATCCGTTATCCCTTGGCGGCAAGGTTCTTCAGCTTGGTCATGGCCGTGTCGGCATTCTCGCCATAGGCGATGGTGCCGGCGAAATCGCCCTTGCTGTTGAGCAGCAGGACGGAGGCCGTATGGTCCATCGTATAGTCACCGTCGCCGGTGTCCACCTTCTTCCAGTAGATGCCGAAGGATTTGGCCATGGCGTAGACCTTGTCCGGGTCACCGGAGATGCCGACGATGCGATCGGAGAAGTTGCTGACATAGGTGTTCAACACGTCCGGCGTGTCGCGTGCCGGGTCGATGGAGACGAAGTAGGCATGGATGTCCTTGCCCTCGTCGCCGATGGTCTTGAGCCAGCCGGCAAGCTCGAACAGCGTCGTCGGGCAGACTTCCGGGCAGTGGGTGAAGCCGAAGAAGACCGCGCTCGGGTGGCCGCGGAAGGCGGCCTCGGTGATCGGCTGGCCCTTCTGGTCGGTCAGCGCGAAGGGCGCGCCGAACGGCTCGCCGCCATAGTGGCCGCGATACCAGTCGAAGGTGAGCCAGCCGATGCCGGCGGCCATGAGCACGAGTATGCCGATCAGGATGGAGCGCATCATGGAACAATATCCGGTTGGGCTTCGCGCTTAGCCAGCCTCAAAGGGGCCGGCGGGCGAATGACGATGGGACTGGCCGAGACAGCGGGTCGGGTTTCATGATGCGATCTTATCCGTTCGGGCACGCCGCGCAAAGGAGGGGACCATGCAGCCATTGTCGCAGACGGCGGCTTGCAAAAGCCCGGCCGCCCACCCACCTGACGCCAGCACCCACGTCCACAGGAGGCTCCATTGCTGAAACGAATCGGCTGGCTGGCGGCGGCGTCATTGGTCCTTTGCGCCGGTACGGCACTGGCGCAGGAGATCGGCAAGGTCGGCGTCGACTGGACCGGCAACGACATCATCGTGGAAGCGATCAAGGACCCCAAGGTAGACGGCGTGACCTGCCACGTCTCCTATTTCGACCGCGGCGTGATCGACCGGCTGCGCAAGGGCAACTGGTTCGAGGACCCGTCCGACTCCGCCATTTCCTGCCAGCAGACCGGGCCGATCACCATCGGCGATATCGACCTCGGCAAAGGTGGCGAGGAGGTGTTCAAGCAAGGCATCAGCCTGATCTGGAAGAAGCAGGTGGTGAACCGCATCTACGACAAGGCCAACGACACGCTGATCTATCTCTCCCATTCGCGGCAGGTGCAGGACGGCTCGGCCAAGATGGCGCTGACCAGCGTGCCGCTCTACGGGCAGCAGGTGACATGGACGAAGGGCAAGCCGCAGTAGGATGTGCCGTAATTCAGGTGGGGCCGGCCTGCAAATAGCGGCTTTCTCCGCTTCCGGTGCTCACGTACTACAAGTACGCTCCGCTCCGGTTCTCGAAACCCACCATTTTCGACTCGGCCTGACCTGAATTTCGGCACATTCTGTGTCTTCAGATTTCTGAAAATTGACGCCTTCTTGCTGGCCCTCATCAAGCGTCGTAAAGCCCGCCCATGGACCCGCATCTGCTTCTCAGGCAACCCGAGCCTCGCATCCATCCGACGGCGGAGCTGAAGGGCTGCCGGCTCGGCCGCTATGCCGCCGTCGGCGAGCGGGTCATCCTGCGCGAAGTGACGGTCGGGGATTTCTCCTATTTCGAAAGGCACGCCGAGGCGGCCTACACCAGCATCGGCAAGTTCTGCTCGATTGCCGCCAACACGCGCCTGAATGCGCTGGAGCATCCGGTCGAACGTCTCACAACGCACAAGGTGAGCTATCGGCCGAACGAGTATTTTCGCGGGCTGGGTGTCGATTCAGATTTTCTGGAGCGGCGACGCGGCAGGCCGGTGACGATCGGGCACGACGTCTGGATCGGCCATGGCGCTGTCATCCTGCCGGGCGTGACGGTGGGTAACGGCGCTGTCATCGGTGCCAACGCAGTGGTCACACGTGACGTCGCTGCCTTCGCCATCGTCGCCGGTGTACCGGCGAAGCCTCTAAAACAGCGTTTTTCGGCAGATATCGCCCGCCGCATCGAGGCGCTCGCCTGGTGGGACTTGCCGTTCGAGCGGCTCGCCGAGGCGATCCCCGACATGCAGAGCCTGTCGATAGACGAATTCCTGGCGCGCTGGGAGGAGCGGGATTAGATCCTCGATGCCAGCCGGAAGCCGAGTCCTTCGGGCGAATCCTGACGGGTGGAAACGACGTTCTCGATCCACAGGCGCGGCCACAGCCAGTTGCGGCAGAGAAAGACGATAAGCGCCGCAAGCAGGAGCAATCCCCACATGGCCGGTCCGGTGCGCAGGTCGGAGCCACCGGTCAGCCAGCTTTCATGCTGGATGAGAAGCTCGGTGCGCCGCAGGAAGACCTTGAATCCGAGCAGGCCGGCGTGCAGGCCAATCGAGCATGAGAGCGAACCGGTGACGAGGTACACGGTGCCCATCAGGAAGCCGAACAGGAACAGGCCGAACAGCAGCGGCAGATAGTCCGGCTGGTTCACCGAACCGAGCAATGCGATGAGGTGCGACAAGGAAAAGATCACGGACGAGACGAGCAGCGCCGACACGGTTACGGCGAGCGTCGCTTTCCAGCGCAGGTAACGCAGGATGAAGGCGCGAAAGATCGCTTCTTCCGTCGTCGCCAGCACCACGACCACCAGCAGGGAAACGACAGTGCGCCACCATATCTTCGGCGTCAGATTCTGCCAGGCCTCCTCGGACCACTGCACCTTCCCCGTCAGGCCGAGCACCAGATAGATGACGATCATCGTCGCCGTCGCGACCAGGAACATGGTCAGGAAGCCGCGCAGCATGCGGGGCCAATCGCGCAGGTAGCCGCCGAACCAGATTAGCGGATTGACGCCGCCGACAGCCACCGAGAACCAGACCAGCATGGGCAGGGCGATGAGGAAGACGATCATCTCTCCCGGTCCCTTGCGATCGGTGACCGAGATCGGCGCGTCGGCGAGACGCAGGATCGCCTCCGCGACGACGATCGCCAGGGTGAAGCCGATCAGCAGGAGGGCAAGGTTTCTGTAGCGCGTCATCCGGTTCGCCGCGAATGCAGGTTGGCGGGCCTCGATATCCGCTTGGCGAAGGCCTGTCAAAGCGGCGGGGCCAGTGTCGCAGCCGCGACCGTCTTTGGCATCGATCCGCCGACCTGAACTCAGCGGCGCGGTAACCATTCCGCTTAAGGTAAAGCATTAGCGTTAAAAATGTGAAAACTGGTTGTGTTCGTCTTTGTTTTCAATTTTCAGTTGAAATATCAAAATCGAACAGGCAGTACAGATGGCGGAGATACTTGCAAAGGACGGAAGGAAACATTGGCAACACAGGAGAGTAGTCATGAAGAAGTACGCTTTTGCACTGACCGTCGCCGTTTGTTCCTTTTCGGCAGCGGGTGCCTATGCCGGTGGCTTCGGCCATAAAGGCAGCACCAACATGTTCCGTTCGGGAGGCAACACCGGCGTTTCGAGCGGGCTGATCAACATTTCGCCGTCGATTGGGCTCGGCGATGTCACGGCGCTCAACAACGTGCTGAGCGGCAATGCCATCCTCAGCGGCAACACCGTGTCGGGCATCCTGAACGGGAACAACACCAATGTGCTGAGCGGTATCCTCGGTACGGTCGGCAACGCCGTGTCGCAGGGCAACCACTCCTACAAGCTGGGTCGCCGGCACTGAGCGCTCGTTCCGGGTGAGCAGACCCGGATCGAAAGGGCAGGGGGCCTTGCAAGCCCCCTGCCTTTCACGTTGTGGAGAGGACGTTCAAAGCTTCGCGCGCAGGCCGACGAACGTGTCGACGGTGCTTTCGCGGACGTCGATGACAGTCTTCTCGGTCCGCGAGGCGTCCAGCCGCAGAACGAGCGACGTGGAAGGCGTCACCCGATAGGTCGCTTCGGCGTAGAAGCCGCGGCTACGCTCCTTGTTCTCGAACAGCAGGTTTTCCTTCACTTCGCAAAACAGGCCGGCCGCCAGGGTCCAATCCGGCCGTATCTGCAGGCTGCCTTCCAGTTCGGCGCGTTGCAGCCACGAGGCCAGCGGATCGTCGCTGTCGGTGCTCTCGTAGCGGCCGAAATAGGTTCCCCGCAGGTTGAAGCCATGGGGGATCGGCTTGGCGAAGGTCAGTTGCCACGCTGGACGGACCCGGCGGTAAAGTCCGTCGGCAGCGTCCAGCAGTTCCACGCCAAGGGCGGCGCCGAGCGTCGTGCCGTCGGCAGCCGTATAGGCCGCTTCCATGCGGGCGCCATATTGCTCGAACGACACGCCGACCGGCGGGGAGCCCAGCCGTTCGACCGTCGTCAGCAGCGCGGAGGCGGAAGTACCGAGCGCGAGGCGGCCGAATGTGCGCGTGATCCGGGCGGCAAGCTGGAACCTGTTGGTGTCGGGATCGAGCCGGCTTTCGGGAAGCAGGTCGTGTTCGAAACGCGTCGGCCTGGCTCTTTCCAGGCTGTCGCCCGCTTCGAGGATCAGTGCGGTGGCGTTGCCGAGGTCGATGCCGATCTGGCCATGGCCGGCGACGACCTGCTTGAGCGTGCGCATGCCGAGCGTAACCGGCCCGATCGGGAGGTCGTCGCCGTCGCTGGTGACGCGGTAGCTCAGCGTGCCTTTCAGCTCCAGCCCCGTCTCCAGCCGCCGGAAAGCGGTGAGCGACAGGCCGAGCGCCCTGTCGTCCTCGATGGAGACGGTATCGTGGCGCGTGGCCTCGAAATCGGCGCCGAGGACCGCATTGGCGTCGGCCTCGCCGAACTCGTGCCGAAGCGAGCCGCGCAGCAGCGTGTACCAGTCACCCACGGCGCGATCGCTGTCCAGCGCATTGGTGGTGTAGTGGCGCTCGAGCGAGCCGGTGAAGCGGGCGGACGGTTCGGCGTCTGCCAGGACTGGGTTAATCATCGAGCAGGAAAAGGCGAGGCCGAGCGCTGTCAGGGGGAGGGCAGGCAGGCACTTCGTCCGAAGCCTCGATGCTTGCCGTCCCGAACCCATCGTTCCTCTCCCGGGGGTATGAGCCCCTTCCGCCGTGCGGGGGTGGCGAGGCGGAAGGGGCCGGAGGTACCGCTCTTGGGCGGAAGGAGCAGGCTTCTTGCCTGCGAGATCACTCTCGCATATCGCCTTTAAGGCGCAGGTTGTATCGGATGCGTTTTTAGGTTGTATCGAGTTGTGTCTCCGTCATGGGAACCGGATGCCGGTCCTGCGTGTTCTTGGCGTGGCCGAGGACATCCATGATCGAACGAACGTTCACCCGCATCGCCAATCAGGTCGCGCATCTGGCCGGTTTGCCGGTCACCTTTGCCTGCTGCTGCCTGATCGTGCTGGTATGGGCGATGAGCGGACCGGTGTTCGGCTTTTCCGACACCTGGCAGCTCATCATCAACACCGGCACCACCATCGTCACCTTCCTGATGGTGTTCCTGATCCAGAACACCCAGAATCGCGACGGCGCCGCCATGCAGGCCAAGCTGGACGAATTGATCCGCGTCAGCAAAGGCCACAACCACTTCATCGGCATCGAGCACCTGACCGAGAGCGAGGTCGAGGACATCCGCCGGACCTGCGAGAATGCCGTGAAGCGGCATGAAAAGCAGGTGGCGAAGGAGACCGCGCACGAGGTGCTGAAGGAGGAAGGCGGATCCCGCAAACGGACCCGCGCCTGAATGCTCCGATAGCTCGCCGGGTTGACCGCGACGGCGGGGCTGCCCATTGTTCCCTCGTGTGAGGTGACGATGACCGACTGGCTGGCGATCCTGGAAGAACAGACCGCGACGGGCGAGACGATGGCCCGCGAAGTTCCCGATATGCTGGGCAATCCCGATATCAGCGAACGGCAGGTCCGCACGCTGTTCTCTGCGCTGGAGACGCAGGCCGATTTCGCCGAGAAGCTGCGCATGGCGCTGGAAACGTCCGGCCACGACTTTCCCGTCATCGAGGCCGCCGAGCGGCTGGAGGAGCGCTATGCCGACCTTGCCGCCGTCGTCGCCGAGAAGCTGAAGGCGATGCTCTGATCTGGCTTACGCGGCACCGGTCGCCCGTCGAAGGATATTCCGGCGCCTATTCCAACTGGTTTTCGAACCGCCGGTCGGGAACCAGCCAGATCGCGGCCACCGCCACGTAGCAGGCCAAACCCAGCCACGGGCTGACGAAGCTCAGCAGCACGCCCACGACGCACAAGAGGAGGGAAAACTTGCCTTTGCGGTCGTCTCCCAAGGCTTTGGCGAAAGCGGTGTCTTCGGCATGCAGCCGGTGCAGCTGCGTCGCCAGCACCCAGTAAGCGGCGGCGCAGAGGGTCAGGTCGATGCCATAGATGGCGACGGGCGCGGGCGCGAAATGGTTCTCGCCCATGAAGGCGGTGGAAACGGGCATCAGCGAAAGCCAGAACAGCAGGTGCAGGTTGGCCCACAGGACGCGGCCGTCGACCCGCTGCACCGCATGGAACATGTTGTGCAGGTTGTTCCAGTAGATGCCGACGAAGATGAAGGACAGGACATAGCTGGAAAAGACCGGCCACAGTGGCAGCAGGGCCGAAAAGTCCTCGCCATGCGGAACCTTCAGTTCCAGCACCATGATGGTGATGATGATGGCGACGACGCCATCGGTGAAGGCTTCGACCCGTCCCTTGCCCATCCTGCCCTTCGCGGCGCCTTGTCAGATCGGCTGCATTCAGGCGCCGCGGCCGTTCTGCGCCACGGTCGTGGCGGGCGCCTTGCGGCCGCGCGAGCCGGGCACGACGACGAGTTGCTTGATGTGACCCCGCTTGAAGGCGTTCAGGAACTTGTCGTAGTTCTTGAAGGCGACGCAGCCATGCGATTCCGCCCGGCCGCCGCGCAGCAGGTAGGAATGGGCCAGGATGCCGCTGCGGCCGAATTCGACCTTGCCGTCCGTCGGGGTCATGCGCAGCGCCTGGACGCCGTGGAACAGCGATTCGCGCATCGACAGGTTGTAGGTGTCGGGCGGCGTCGGCCCGCGCATCTTCTGGTTCGCGTAGCGCGGGTTGTCGGCCATCTTGCCGATGCCCGAATGCGCCTCCAGCACCGAGCCGTCCGGCATGTAGACCTTGGCGGCGCTGATGTCGTAGATGGCGACGCCGGCGCGCGGGCGCTTCGGCTTGGGCGAGAACAGGTTGGAGAAGGCGCCGGCCAGCCCGCCGCGCTCGGTCGGGTTGTCGGGCTTGGCGAAGGCCAGCATCTGCTGCGACTTGCTGCGCTTGGCCGGTTTCGTATCCTCCGCCACCGAAGGTTTTGCCGCTTCGGCAGGCTTTTCGGCGACGGCCCTTTCGGGTGCCTGCGCCTCCGGCTTGGCGATCCGGGGACGGGCCATCGGCGGGGCGATGCTGTCCGGCAGTTCGCTGAACAGCGGCCTGTCCTCGCCGGTATCGGCTTGCAGCGCGTCATCCTGCGGCGCGACCAGCACCGCGTCGAAGGCCGCCGAGGCGGCCGACGCCGGCGAAGGATCGGCATAGGCAAGCTGGATGTCGGACGAACCGGAGAGCGCCAGCGCGAGGCGCGAGGCGCGCACGGTTTCGGCCGGACCGGGGCCGAAGCGGTTGGACACCGGCGCGGCATGGCCGGCTTCCGCCACCGCATGGGCAGCCTCGAAGCGCTCGCGCGCAGGCGGGGTGTGCGCGGCCTTGGCGCGCGACAGGCCGGCGCCGGCGAACAGTTTCGCCAGCTTCTTCGGTGACAGGTCGGCGGCGGAGGCGACCTTCTCGAAACGTTCGTTCAGCGTGCGGCGGGGGAAGATCGAGACGTTCATGGCGGCAGCCGAGGCTACCTGGACCGGCGCGACGCGCCCGGCCTTGCCTTGCTGCACGGCGGCGCCGTTCTGCGCGACGATGGCGCCGGGCGGCAGGTGCGGCATGAAGGAGGTGGCGGAAGCGGCCGGCGCCGTCGCCGTATAGGCGCTGGACAGCGTGGTCAGCGACCATAGCGCAAGGCCAGCCACCGCGCCGGGCACGGTGACCCAGCGCAGCAGCGCCTCGGGCTTGATGAAGGAACGGCCGGTGCGGCCGGTGGGCTCATGGTGAGCGGTGTCGATACGCAAGAACGCCATGCCAAACCAATCTTTTCTCAATCGGCCTTCCAGCCTGCGACGCTTGCCGCTGCGAATGTCAGGAACGACCCCTCAGCGCGCCCCCGCGCCCGTCGTTTGTTGCCGATTGACTTTCAAGATGGACAAAGATGGTTAACCAACCCTTTGCCGGTCCCCTTCATTTTTTGGCATGTGCCCGTGCGGGCGTTGCCGCCTCCTTGGTCCGGAAATGGCGAAATCGCCGTTTCCTGAGGTTCTGCTGCCCGGTTTTGCCGGGAAAGTCAAGGAAATGCAAGTTCTTGCGCGCTCCCGTCGCAGAAGATCGTTAAAGCCTGAACAGATGAGGCAAGATGCGGGCGGGCAAAACCTGCCGCCACCACGCCCGGATTTTCATCCGTCTGGCCATTGTCAAGGAGCGGACCTCGGTGAATTGAGGTCGGGAAGACGGCGGTCGTCGAAACGCTGCCGAATTTCATAAAACTGCGATCCGAAGACCGCCGTCCGGCGATTTCTGTTCCCGTCCGTTCCGCTTCGCCGCAGCTTACGGTGCCAGCATTTGCGCCGACATCGGCCGATGGCTTGCAGCGCTCGTCCAGCGCACACGGGCCGTAATACCCGTAGGGGGTGAAGAGCGGTCCGCGCAGCGGACGAAAGCCAATTGCTTGGCTTTTCGAGTGATGAACGCCCGGCAGGGCCCTTGGACGGCCCTTCGCTCCGGCTCAGGGCGTTCGGCGCCTATCATGATGCCACTGGCATCATGATTTTCTCGCTGCGCTCGAAACCGGCTTCTCACCCTCCCCGGTCCCGTCGCCACGTTAGCAACAGGACGGAGGCGCCGGTTCCTTCCCACGCAATCACCGTCGCGACCGGTGTTCCCATGGAAGGAACTGACGGGGAGTATGAGGCGGGTCCGAAGGGCGGGGATAGATTTCGGGAAAATTATTTGCAGGAGGGGATGCGCCGCCGACGCTCCTCTCCCTGTTTACGGGGAGAGGAGACAGTTTCGACGCCGACGCTTCACCCTCGCCGGGCGGCATCGATGGCGGCGACGTCGATCTTCTGCATCGTCATCATCGCATCGAAAGCGCGCTTGGCCTCGGCGCCGCCGGCGGCCATGGCGTCCGTCAGCGTGCGCGGCGTGATCTGCCAGTTGACGCCCCAGCGGTCCTTGCACCAGCCGCATTCGCTCTCCCGGCCGCCGTTGCCGACGATGGCGTTCCAGTAGCGGTCGGTTTCTTCCTGGTCGTCCGTGGCGATCTGGAAGGAAAAGGCTTCGCTGTGCGGGAACTGCGGCCCGCCGTTGAGGCCGATGCAGGGGATACCGCAGACAGTGAACTCGACGACCAGCACGTCGCCTTCCTTGTTACCCGGATTGTCGCTGGGCGAACGCCAGATAGAACCGACTTCAGAGTCCGGGAAGACGCTCGCATAAAACCGCGCCGCGGCCTCGGCGTCCTTGTCGTACCACAAGCAGATCTGGTTTTTCGGGGCAGGCATGGGCGGAACTCCTCGCTGGTTTAACTGCGCGTCCTGAACGACGGCTAGGCATAGGACGTTCCAAGGGGAGGGATGCCGACAGGGGGGAGAAAACTCTTCCTTCGTCCCGTTTACGGGGAGAAGGTGTCACGAAGTGACGGGATGAGGGGCGGTGCGAACCTTCGCAAGCTAGGCTCTGCCCCTCACTGTCCTGCCGGACATCTCTCCCCGTAAACGGGGCGAGACTGCGCCTGCCGCGTAAAAGCCAGAGTGTTCTAACTTTGAACCGATCATTTTGGTTTAGTTTTGTGACCGAACGCGCGATTTGAGACCAAATGACACTCGTTGTTCTTTATCAGAAAGGTCCGCCTGAGATTCTTTGCCCGCTCTAGAAATTCCAAAAAAATGGAGAACTCCTTATATCTCTTACCTTCAGAAATTCTGACAATATCAAAGACAATGACATCTTCGTCATTATATCTGTATGTGTCTAAAATATCCTTATATATTTTTGCTGAAATTTCGAATTCGCTACGAGTTTCTTCGCGAATTTTTTCAATAATTTTTCCTATTTTTCCGACTGTTTCTCTAAATATAAGGCTTATATCAGCCTTTAATCCAAATTCCTTGAAAAACTTTTCGCGTTTATCCGGAGAGATATTTCTGTTTTTGCAAACGTCGGTGACATCCGCGTATACTGTAGCGTGGGCCTCCGAAAGAGCTCGACTTTCGTCCCAATTGCTACCGCTTGTCGAGTAGGCGACTGGCTGAGTTTGGTGCTGAGCATAATTTCTAAAAGCTTCACAAAACTCAAAAGGAATAGACTTACTCTTCTCTTCATTCCAAAATTTAATAAAATCGTCTCTTATGCCTTTTTCAGGCGCACTTTCTCTGAATTTTGGAAACTGATCGCGTAAGCTTGTTACAGAATTTAGAAAGCCAACTACTTTGATGTTGGCGCGTATCCTGTGATCTTGATGGAAATGATATTCACTCAAGGGAAAAAGGTGATTGTGAAGAGCCGATTCTAAAATAAATTTCTCATAATCCTCAAATGCATATAAATTCTGTAAAACTAATTCTTCAAGTGTCATATATTCGAGTAAGAACAAATAGGATTTGCGGTATCGAGCAAAGTCTGCAAAGGATATTTCATGGAGAAATCGATCGCTCAAAAAGATACTTGCAATTGCGTATTTTTCTTCGGATAGCACGTATCATCCCTCAAACCGCATTCACAAACCCATCCAGCACCTTCTTCTGCCCCGCGCGATCGAAGTCGATCGTAAGCTTATTCCCCTCGATGGCCGCGATGTTGCCGTTGCCGAATTTCTGGTGGAAGACGCGGTCGCCCACGGCGAAGGGGGAGGGGGTGTCGGCGACCGATTTCGCCACCAGTTCGCCGTCGATGACGCGGCCCTTCACCGAGCCTCTGCCGGCGCCGTAGCCGGAATCCACCTCGCCGTAGCCGATGCGCTCGACCTGGTGGCCGCTGCGCGTGCCCCAGTTGCGGCTCGTCGCCTCGGTGCGGTTTTGCTGCGCGCGCTGCCAGCCGGGGGTGGCGTAGGTGTTGGAGAAGGCGCCGCCGCCCGAACCGGATTGATCTCCTCTGGCGGCGCGGGCGCCTGACGGCGAGCCGACGCTGTCGAAGCGAGAGGCGCCGTAGGGGTTCTGGCGGCCGGCCGAGAATCCGCCGCGTCCCGAGGCGAAGCTGGAACCGCCATAGGGGTTGCCGTAGCCGCCGTAGCTGTTGCCGCCTTCGGCCACCTCGACATGCGCCTCCGGCAACTCGTCGAGGAAGCGCGACGGGATGGTCGACTGCCACAGGCCGTGGATGCGGCGGTTGGAGACGAACCACAGGTGCAGGTTCTTCTTGGCGCGGGTCAGCCCGACATAGGCGAGCCGCCGTTCCTCCTCCAGCCCGGAGCGGCCGCCTTCGTCCAGCGCGCGCTGGTGCGGGAACAGGCCTTCCTCCCAGCCGGGCAGGAACACGGTCTCGAACTCCAGCCCCTTGGCCGAATGCAGCGTCATGATGGAGACGGCGTCCATGCCCTCGTTCTGCTCGGCGTCCATCACCAGCGCGACGTGCTCGAGGAAGGAGCGCAGCGATTCGTACTCCTCCATGGAGCGGATGAGTTCCTTGAGGTTCTCCAGCCGGCCGGGCGCCTCGGCGCTGCGGTCGTTCTTCCACATGTCGGTGTAGCCGCTCTCCTCCAAAATCGTCTCGGCGAGCTCGGCATGCGGGGTGGTGTCGATCAGGCCTTGCCAGCGGGCGAAGTTGGCGGCGATTTCGCGCAGTGCCGCGCGCGGCTTCGGCTTCAGCTCGTCGCTCTCGGCAAGGTTGGCCGCCGCCTCCAGCATCGGCGAACCCAGCGCGCGGGCGGTGGCGTGGATCTGGCTGATGGTGGCTTCGCCGAGGCCGCGCTTCGGCACGTTGACGATGCGCTCGAAGGCGAGGTCGTCGGCGCCTTGCGCGACGACGCGCAGGTAGGCCAGCGCGTCGCGAATTTCCTGCCGCTCGTAGAAGCGCGGGCCGCCGATGACGCGGTAGTTCAGGCCGATCTCGATGAAGCGGTCCTCGAAGGAGCGCATCTGGAAGGACGCGCGCACGAGGATCGCCATGTCGTTGAGCGCATGGCCCTTGCGCTGAAGGGATTCGATCTCCTCGCCGACGGCGCGCGCTTCCTCGTCGGAATCCCAGGCGGCGTGGACGTTGACCTTGGCGTCGTCGGCGTCGGGACGGTCGGTGAATAGCGTCTTGCCCAGCCGCCCCTCGTTGTGGGCGATGAGGTGGGAGGCAGCACCGAGGATATGGGCGGTGGAGCGGTAGTTGCGTTCAAGGCGGATGACGGTGGCGCCGGGAAAATCCTTCTCGAAGCGCAGGATGTTGTCCACCTCCGCCCCGCGCCAGCCGTAGATGGACTGGTCGTCGTCGCCCACACAACAAATGTTGATTTGTTGTGTGGATTTGTTTTCGCTCACGCGCTGTTCCGCGCCTGCCGGCGCGGGCGCTCCGCGGGGGCCTCGCAACGGCTCGGATGGCCCGTCGGCCACTCGACCTTCGGCCGTTTGCACGGCGCTCGATGCCTTTGGCCGCTGTGCCAACAGGCGCAGCCACATATATTGGGCGGTGTTGGTGTCCTGGTATTCATCCACCAGTATGTACTTGAATTTCCTGTGATATTCGGCCAGCACGTCGTGATGCTGGCGGAAGATGCGGATGGGGTGCAGGAGCAGGTCGCCGAAGTCGCAGGCGTTCAGCGTCTTCAGCCGCTCCTGGTAGGCTGCGTAGAGTTCGCGGCCCTTGCCGTTGGCGAAGGCGCGGGCGTCGCCTTCGGGGATTTCGGCCGGGCCGAGGCCCTTGTTCTTCCAGCCGTCGATCATCTGGGCGAACTGCTTGGGCGGCCAGCGCTTGTCGTCGATGCCGTCGGCCTGAATCAGCTGGCGGATCAGGCGGGTGACGTCGTCGGTGTCGAGAATGGTGAAGTCGGAGCGCAGGCCGGCGAGTTCGGCGTGCCGGCGCAGGAGCTTGACGCCGATCGAGTGGAAGGTGCCGAGCCACGGCATGCCCTCGATCGCCTCGCCGACGAGATGGCCGATGCGGCTCTTCATCTCGCGCGCGGCCTTGTTCGTGAAGGTGACGGCGAGGATCTGGCTCGGCCACGCTCTGCCGGTGGCAAGGATGTGGGCGATGCGGGTGGTGAGCACGCGCGTCTTGCCGGTGCCGGCGCCTGCCAGCACCAGCACCGGGCCTTCGGTCGTCTCGACCGCCAGCCGCTGCTCGGGGTTCAGGCCGCTGAGATAGTCGGGCGGACCATTCTGCCCTTGGCGGGCGGCTATGGCGCGCGCGGCGATGCCCGAACCGCCACCGGAGGCGGCGGAGGCAGGGGCGGCCGGGCGCGACGGCAGGCCGCGTGGCGCGTCGTCCTCGTCGAAGAAGGGCATATCGTCGGGAAAGCCTGGCATTTGACCCCGAATGTAGTGATTCGCCCCCGAAAGGCCAGTGTTGTCGCCGTTTTGTTCCGCAGCAAGCAGCAATGCGTAAATCCGGTTGCGGTCGTTGCCGGCCCAATGCCGAGGCTGCCGCGCTGGCCGGCGCGGCAGCCCCGGTGCGAACCGGGCGGCCTATTTGCCGGCGGCGCCTTCCTTCTTCCTGCGGCGTGCTTCCGCCACCGCTTCGGTCAGCTGTTCGTGGTCGAGGCCGCCGAAGACGATGAAGGATTCCACCAGCCATGACGGCGTGCCTTGCAGGCCGATGGTCTCGGCCTGCAGGCCGGTGCGTGCCAGGAGCCTGTCGATGTCGGCCTTGTGCGCCTTGGCGTCCTTGTCGAGCCGCGCCATGTCGAGGCCTGCCTTTTGCAGCGCGGCGCGCACCTCCTTGTCGCGCTGGAAGCGCCGGGGGGACGTCATCAGCGCATCGTGCGCGGCTTCATAGCCGTCCTGCCACTTGGCCGCGAGCGCCATGCGCGCGGCGTATTCGGAGACCGGGCCGAAGACAGGCCAGTCCTTGTAGACGATGCGGACCTTGCCGTCGCTTTTCAGGAGCTTCTTCAGTTCCGGATGGCTCTTGCGGCAATAGGGGCAGTTGTAGTCCATGAACTCCGCGATTGTGATGTCGGCGTCCTTGGGGCCGATGGAGGGCATGTCGGGATCGTTGAGGACCTGCTCCGGCGTCAGGTCTTCCTGCGACAGGGCAGGGCCGGCTTGCAGCAGCAGCGCGCCTGCCGCCAGTGTGGAGGCGCCGAGCAGGAAGCGCCGGCGGCCGATCGGGATTTCGTTGTGCATGATGATGACCTCTGGAGCGGCATGGCCGCCCTGATGGGAAAGGGTGCGCGCAGCGGCTGTTCGCTTCGCGACATTCAATTCGGGCGAAACCGGGAATTCAGGTGAAACCGGCGGGCCGGGGAGGCCTGAATTCGGCCTCGTGCGTGGCGACCTTCATGCCACGGGCCTCCGTCGCCTCGACGCAGTGCCGGCCGGCAGGCGTGCGGGTCGCGGCGGCCTGTGGCAGTCCAAGCTGCGGAAAGCAGGACACGCTGGCTGTCCTCACGGCGCTATAGCAAGGCTTGAAAGCGGGCTTGCCGATGGCGGCGTCCGATGCCTCGACCGTGACATCCGGGTGCGGCGCGGGCAGGGACGAGGCCAGAGCCCATGACGGCCACATGCCGGCGGCGATCGCCACCAGCAGGAATCCCAACGCCGTCAAAGTCACGCAAAGCCGCATCGGCTTCATTCTAGCCGGCCACTATGGGGGATCATACCCCCTGACGGGATTTTGATCCGCGACCGGGCCGATTGCCTTGGCTCGCCGTCTCGCGATAGGTTGCCGGTCCGACTCCGGGCAATACCCACTCCAGGGCAACACTGGCGCCAAGAATGCTCCGCTGGTTCGTGACGATCCTTCTTTTCGCCGCGTCGGCGGTGGCCCATGCCGAGACGCGTGGCGTGCGCACGCTGGTGCCGGCGCCGGCGCTCGGCAAGCCGTTCTCGGCGTCGCATGCGCTGGTCATCGGTATCGACGGCTACGACCACGGCTGGAAGCCGCTCGGCATGGCGGCCGAGGACGCGCGGCAGGTGGCGGCATCGCTGAAGGAGAGCGGCTTCGACGACGTCGATCTGAAGCTCGACCTCGGCGAAGCGGAGCTGGAGCGCACCATCAAGGCCTTCATCTACGGCAAGGGCGCCGACCCCGACGCGCGGCTCCTGATCTGGTTCGCCGGCCACGGCCACACGATCGGCGGCGAGGGCTATCTGGTGCCGAAGGATGCGCCGCTGCCGGGCGAGACGCCGGCCAGCGAGGCGGCCTTCCAGGCATCCGCCATGCCGCTCGCCGCCTTCGGGCGCTATATGAACGAGGTGAAGGCGAGGCACGTCATCGCCGTCTTCGATTCCTGCTTTTCCGGTTCCGTCTTCAACGCCAGCCGCGCTAGCGTGCCGGCGGCCGTTTCCAAGGCGACGACGCAGCTTGCGCGCCAGTTCATCGCCTCGGGAAGTGCCGGCGAAGTGGCGCTGGACGACGGCAGCTTCCGACAGGCCTTCATCGCGGCGCTGACGGGCAAGGATCGCCGGGCACTGAGTTCCGACGGCTACCTGACCGGCTCGCGGCTCGGCGCCTATCTCGCCGAGGAGATCAGCCGCAAGACCGGCGGACGGCAGAACCCGATCTATTCGACCTCCAACGTCGTCGGGCTGGATCGCGGCGACTTCGTCTTTCCCGTCAGCTTCGCTTCGCAGGAGGGGCCGGCCGAGGTCGCCGCGCCTGTTGGTCTTTCGCCGCTCGAACCTGCGGTGGCGGAGGACGTGCCGGAACTGCGCATCGAGCCGGTGCAGGTGGCGCGCGACAATCCCGAAGCGGGCCTGATCGCCGACAAGCTGGCACGCAACCTCGTCGAATACTACGTCAACAACAGGCTCTACGTGTCCAGCGAACTGACTGGCCGCGAGCCGGCACGGCCGCCCACGCACCGCCTGCACACGAAGGTGACGGCTCTCGGCGACAGCGTGCAGGTGGATATCGACCTGACCGGGCGCGACGGCAAGACGGTTTCGACCGCCAGCTTCGGCGGCGAGCGCGCCTTCTACGTGCACAACTACAAATTCCTGCCGCAGATCGTGCAATACATGCTCGACGTGTCGCTGAGGACGCTGGAACCGCTGCATTCGGCCAACCGGCCGACCGAGGTGGGCGAGGCCTACGCCTTCTTCCTCGCGGCGCGGCAGAAGGCGTCGCGCCGGCAGTTCGACGATGCGGCCGCACTGCTCGACAGGGCGATCGAGGCCGACCCGGATTTCGCCTCCGCCTATGCCGCGCGCGGCCAGATCGCGGCGCGGCTGGGTGCCGGCGCCGACGAGGTGGACGACTACCTGAAGGAGGCGGCGGCCATCGACGCCGACTATCCCTCGCTCAACCTGTTCGACGAGCAGCAGATGGGCGACCCGGTGCCGGCGCTGCGCGCGGCCGGCGCGAATGCGCCGTGGAGTGTGCTTTCGCCCGGCCTCGAGTTCCGCCGCATCGAGGCCGAGGATTACGGCGTCACCGTGCTTGCCTGGCGCTTCGACGAGTCGTCCGTCGCCTTCGACGTGGCGAGGGCCTCCACGGTGCATGGCGAGACGGTGGAAGAACTGCGCGAGCGCACCGGCGCGCTGCTCGCCATCAATGCCAGTTTCTTCGACCTCGACATGGAGTCGCGGCTTTCGCCGGTCGGCATGCTGGTCGTCGGCGGGCGCGAGATCAACGCCTTCGACGCCGCCAAGGCGAAGAACCCGCTGACCGGCATCCTCTACCGCCGCGACGGCAGGCTCGGCATCATGCCGGCCTCCCAGTACCGGCCGGACGAGCGTTTCGAGGCGGCGGTGCAGACCGGGCCGCTGGTGGTCGATCCGGGCGGCAGGAACGGCATCTACCGCAACAATTTCGACCGCCAGAACCGCAGCGTCGTCTGCATCCAGGGCGACGGACGACCGGTGATCGTACAGGTGTCCGGGGGCTTGAGCCTCTACGAGGTGGGCGAGATGCTGTCTTCGCCCGACGCCGGCGGCGGCCTCGGTTGCGAGCGGGCGATCAACCTCGACGGGGGGCCATCCAGCCAGATCTCGGTTCTGGCCGGCGGCATCGGCCTGGAGGTGACCGGCCTGTGGAAGGTGCCCAACAGCCTGCTTCTGACGGCACGGTGAGCGAAGGGCGGCACCACGCTTGACAGCACCGGCCGAGGGGAAAAAGCTGCGCCGGACAGGAACGGAAACAGCGGGCGGGCATTGATAGCCCATCCGCACCGCCGCATCCGCAGCAAAGGAGGCTTGTCTTGGCCATCCTCTTGACCACCCTCATCCTCGCTCTCATCGGACTTTATCTCGGCATCGGCGGCGGCTGGCTGATCGCACTGGGCGGAAGCTGGTACTACCTGATCGCCGGCCTCGCCTTCCTCGTCACCGCGTTTCTGGTGTGGCGGCGCAGCACGACGGCGCTCTGGCTCTATGCCGGCATCATCATCGCCACCATCGTCTGGGCGATCTGGGAAGCGGGTTTCGACTGGTGGTCGCTCGGGCCGCGCGGCGGCGTCATCGTGCTGGTCGGCCTGTGGCTTTTGACGCCATGGGTACGCGGGAAGCTCACCGGCCGCGACGGCCGCGCGCCGCTGATCTTCGCCGTGCTCGCCTCCATCGCCGTGGCCGGCTATTCGATGTCGGACGATCCCTACGACCTTGCCGGTTCGCTGCCGACCGAGAAGGTGGCTGAAGCGCCGAACCTCGGCGGGGACGCATCGCCCGGCGAATGGCATTTCTACGGCCGCACCCAGTTCGGCCAGCGCTATTCGCCGCTGAACCAGATCACCGTGGACAATGTCGCCAAGCTGGAGCCGGCATGGACCTACCGCACCGGCGACCTGCGTCGGCCCGACGACGTGACGGAGACGACCTATCAGGTGACGCCGCTGAAGGTGGGCGACACGCTTTACCTCTGCACGCCGCACAACCTGGCCATCGCGCTCGACGCCGCCACGGGCAAGGAGAAGTGGCGCTTCGACGCCAAGGTCGGCATGGAGGCGGCGCGCCAGCACCAGACCTGTCGCGGCGTCGCCTATTACCATGACGCCAAGGTCGCCGCCGGCCAGCCCTGCGCCGAGCGCGTCTATCTGCCGACCTCGGATGCGCGGCTGATCGCGCTGGATGCCGCGAACGGGCAGGTGTGCGAAATCTTCGCGGAGAACGGCACGCTGAACCTGATGGCCAACATGCCCTATCCGAAGGCGGGCTATTACTATTCGACCTCGGCGCCGCTGATCGCCGGCGGCAAGATCATCGTCGGCGGCGCGGTCAACGACAACTATTCGACGCAGGAGCCGTCCGGTGTCATTCGCGCCTTCGACGTCGAGACGGGCCAGCTTGTCTGGAACTGGGATTCCGGCAATCCGGACGAGACGGCGCCGCTGCCGGCGGGGCAGGAATACACCCACAACTCGCCCAACATGTGGTCGACGGCGAGCGCCGACGAGAAGCTCGGGCTGGTCTACATCCCACTCGGCAACCAGACGCCGGACCAACTCGGCATGGGCCGAAGCAAGAATGTCGAGAAATTCTCCTCCTCCATCGTCGCGCTGGACTTGAACACCGGCAAGCTGCGCTGGGTGCGCCAAACCGTGCATCACGACCTATGGGACATGGACGTACCGGCGCAGCCCTCTCTAGTCGACATCACCACCGAGAACGGCGTGGTGCCGGCGCTGGTCGGGCCGACCAAGCAGGGCGACATCTACGTGCTGAATCGCGAGACCGGCGAGCCGATCGTGCCGGTGAAGGAAGTGCCCGCACCCGGCGGGACGATCCCGGAGGATCATGCCGCGCCGACGCAGCCCGAATCCGGGCTCTCCTTCAACCCGAAGCCGCTGATGGGCGCGAGCATGTGGGGCATCACCATGTTCGACCAGCTCGCTTGCCGCATCGAGTTCCGCGGCCTGCGCTACGAGGGCCGTTACACGCCGCCTTCCTTGCAGGGCACGCTGGTCTATCCCGGCAATTTCGGCACCTTCAACTGGGGCGGCGTGGCGGTCGACCCGGTGCGCCAGGTCATGTTCGGCATGCCGACCTACCTCGCCTTCAAGTCGCAGTTGGTCCCACGCGATCAGGTGCCGCCGCCGGACGATGAGGGGCGCGGCTCGGAGCAGGGGCTGAACCGCAACGAGGGCGCCCCTTACGCGGTCATCATGGGGCCGTTCCTGTCGCCGCTCGGCATTCCCTGCCAGGCGCCGCCGTGGGGCTACGTCGCCGGCGCCGATCTCAGGACCGGCAAGGTCGTCTACAAGCACCGCAACGGCACGGTGATGGACATGACGCCGCTGCCGCTGCCGTTCAAGGTCGGCGTGCCGGGCATCGGCGGGCCGATGATCACGGCCGGCGGCGTCGTCTTCCTGGGCGCGGCCGTGGACGACTACCTGCGCGCCTACGACCTGACCACAGGCCGGCAGCTGTGGCGGGCGCGGCTGCCGGCGGGCGGGCAGGCGACGCCGATGACCTATACGACGCAGGACGGGCGCCAGTTCGTGCTCATCGTCGCCGGCGGCCACGGCTCGGTCGGCACCAAGGCCGGCGATTACGTGATGGCGTGGACGTTGGGGAAATAGGGGACGCTTGGCCCCAGCCACGCCGGGGTGGAAACAGGTCCCGGCGCGGCTTCCCATAGAGGCCCGAAGCTAGGCAGCGGATTTGCGGGCCTGGAACACTTCCTTCGCTGCAAACAGGCCGTTGAGCGCGGCAGGAAAGCCGGCATAGACTGCCATCTGGATGAGGATTTCGACGACTTCCTTCTCGTCGAGCCCGACATTCAGGCCGGCCTCGATATGGACCTTGAGTTGCGGTGCCGCGTTGCCCAATGCCGCCAGCGCCGCGATCGTCGCGATCTCCCGCTCGCGCAGGCCGAGGCCCGCCCGGGTGTAGATGTCGCCAAACGGAAATTCGAACACATAGGTCGCGAAGTCGGGGGCGATATCGGCCAGCGCGGCAATCACGTTCTGCCCCGCCTGGCCGTCGATTTCAGCCAGCGCGCGCTTTCCGCGCTCCAGCCGGCTCTCGTTGGTGTCGATGGAATGCTGCGTCATATATCTCTGTCCTTTTCTCGGTATCGACATAGCCGTCGATCTTGGCATCGAGGACGAGAAGGCAGGCGTTGAGTTCGGCCACATGAGCGCGTACGTGCTCGCGGTGGGCTACCAACAATTCCCGGCGCGCCGCTTCCGTACCGGCACCTTCTGCGCGCAAGGCCGCATAGCGCAGCATGTCACGGATCGGCATTCCGGTCGTCTTCAGTCGGTCGAGAAACTCGATCCAGACGAGGATCGATGCATCGTAGTCGCGGTGCCTGGATTGATTGCGGTCGGCATAGGGCAGCAGCCCGATCTGCTCGTAATAGCGGATCGTATGGGTCGACAAACCCGAACGCCTCGCCAGCTCGCCAATCTTCATCGCACCTGCTTCTCATCACGATGCAAGAGGACTACTTCTTAGAGCACACTCTAAGTCAAGGGCAATTCTTCGCCCTTTCTCTGGGGTCCGCTTCGGGTCGAAAGCCTTGTCTCGCCTTACGGACAGGTTCTTCGCCGCTACAACCCCAACTGGCTCTTCAGGCTCGGCACCTGCGCCAGCGCCTGGTCCACCGCCTTGGGGCCGGCGGCTTTCCTTGCCTGCTCGATGAGTTCCATGCCGGCCTTCTGGATTTCGTCGAGCGACAGGCCGGATGCCTGGAGCTGTGAAAAGCCGTTGACCAGCGCGCCTGTCTTCTCGCCCAGCGCGCCGCCGAGGGCCGAGGTCAGCGAGCCGAGCAGGCCGCCGCCGCCACCGCCGGAAGCGGCGCCCGCGGCCATGACGTCGTATTTCTCAGCCAATTGCAGCGAGCCGGGCAGCTTGTCGAACAACGCTTCGGCGCTGGTGCCCTCCGTTTCGTGCTGGAGCACGGACAGGATGGTTCCGACCACCTTCTCCATGGTCGTCGGGTCGATGTCGACCTTGTTGGAGATGGTGTAGATGATGTCCTGCACGTTCATGATCGTTCCTCTCTGGCGCCGCCCGAACGCCCTGGTCGCGGGCTTATAGCATGGCTTGAACGTCGGTCTGCAACGGCGGCGACGCCATTCACTTCGTCGTGATTGGAAGGGCGACCCCCGGCGCCTATCCTTCTTCCTTTGGCGAAGGAGGATGCGCATGGACAAGCCGCTCATCACCCAGGCGATGATCGACGCCTATGACGAATACACCCACCTGACGCTCGACCGGCGCGGCTTCATGGACAGGCTGACCAGGCTTGCCGGCTCGGGCGCGGCCGCCGCCGCGATCGCGCCTCTGCTGGCGGCCAATTCCGCCAGTGCGGCCCAGGTCGCGGCCGACGACAAGCGCATCAAGGGCGAGGACGTCACCTTCAAGGGCGGCAAGGGCGACATCAAGGGCTATCTGGTGCGTCCGGCAGAAAGCTCCGGCAAGCTCGGCGCGGTCATCGTCATCCACGAGAATCGCGGCCTCAACGAGCACATCCGCGACGTGGCGCGGCGGGTGGCGCTGGAAGGTTTCATCGCCCTGGCGCCGGATCTCCTGTCTTCCGAAGGCGGCACGCCGGCGAACGAGGACAAGGCGCGCGAGATGATCTCCGGGCTCGATCCGGCCCAGCCGATCGCCGACGGCGTCGCCACTGTTGCCTATCTGAAGACGATCGAGGGCGGCAACGGCAAGGTTGGCGCTATCGGCTTCTGCTGGGGCGGCGGGCAGGTCAACATGCTGGCCGTCAATGCACCCGACCTCGACGCCGGGGTCGCCTATTACGGCGCCCAGCCGAAGGACGAGGCGGCGATTGCGAAGATCCACGCGCCGCTGCTCCTGCATTATGCGGGGCTGGACGAGCGCATCAACGCCGGCATCGAGGCCTACAGGAAGGCGCTGGATGCGAACCACAAACAATACACGGTCTACGTCTATGACGGTGTCAACCATGCCTTCAACAACGACACCTCGGCCGCCCGCTACGACAAGGCGGCCGCCGACCTGGCCTGGGGCCGCACCATCGCTTTCCTGAAGGAGAAGCTTGCCTGAACAGGGCGGCCAGCCTTGAGAGAACGAGTCCGGAAATGCCGAGAGCGCCTTGAATGTGCTGACTTTCGGGGTCGGTCAACGGTTCGCCGGGCGATGGAGGGCGACGCCCGCCATCACCAGCGCGATGCCGGCGAGGTCGCGGACGCCCGGAATCTGCCGCAGCACCAGCGCGCCGATCAGCGTGGCCGTCAGCGGCAGCAGCGACAGCATCAGCGCGAAGCTGGCGCGGGGCAGGCGGCTCATCGCGAATTGGTCGCAGATGTAGGGGATGACCGAGGAGCAGATGCCGACGCCGGCGGCGGCCAACAGCAGTTGCGGCGAGCCGAAGGCCGGCAGCGCATCGCGCAGGCCGATGGGCAGCACCACCGCGAAGGCGACGGCCATGGCCGCGCCTAGCCCGGCGATGCCGCCGGCTGTTGTGCGCGACACACGATGGCCGATCACGACATACGCGACGAACAGCGCCCCGTTCAGGATTGCCCAGGCAAGGCCTATGGGATCGCTCGACCAGCGGACGTCGATCAGGAGCAGCGCGCCGGCGACGGCCATGCCGAGGGAGGCGAGGTTGCGGAGGCTCCGCAGGCCCGCCAGCGCGACGCCGACAGTGCCGACGAACTCGATGGCCGCGACGAGCGAGATGGGCAGGCGTTCGAGCGCTAGGTAGAAGCTGCAATTCATCACCGCCAGGCAGGCGCCGAAGGCGAGAAGCAGGTGAAGGGTCTGCCGGTCGGCACGCGCGAAGATGCGCCATGGGCGGGCGGGCGGCGCAAAGACCAGCGCCGCCGTGGCGATGCGCAGCCACGCCATGCCGAGCACGCCCACCTGGTCGAACAACAGCACCGCGAAAGCCGGCCCGAGATAGTGGAACACCGCGCTGACGGCGAACCAGGCATGCGGCGGGACGGCGGTCGCCGCCGCGATGGGGAGGGCGCCCTGGGGCGAGGGCGAGGGCGCCGGGGCTTGCGCAGTTTTTTCCATCGGCGCAGTATCGCAGGCCTGTTACCCATATTGGATGGGTTTTCATCGGTCGAAACGGGTATTTTCTGTTCCAAGAAAGGTTTTTCTCTTGTCTTTCCTGCGAAATGAAAACAGCGACCTGGACGCCACGGACGTCAAGCTGCTGCGCCGGCTTGAAGGGGATGCCCGCGCCACTATCGCCGAACTGGCGCGCTTCGTCGGGCTTTCGGCGCCGAGCGTGGCCGAGCGCCTGCGCCGCCTGCAGGAGAACGGCGTCATCCAGGCCTATGAAACGCGCCTCGATGCCAAGGCGCTCGGCCTGCCGCTGTCTGCCTGGCTGCGCATCCGGCCGGTTCCGGGCGAACTGGCCCGCGTCGCCGATATCATCCGCGCCCTGCCGCAGATCGCCCAATGCGATCGCGTCACCGGCGAGGATTGCTTTATCGCGCTGGTGCATGTGGCCTCGATGGCCGAACTGGAACAGGTGATCGACCGCATCATTCCCTTCGCCATGACCAACACGGCCATCATCCAGTCTTCGCCGGTCAAGCCGCGCTCGCCGCTGGCGGCCGCCTTGCGGGAGGAGTAGGATGGCAAGACGGGATTCTGGGCGGAAGCGTTTCCCGAAATCCACACTTGCGAGAATCTTGTCGTTCACATCCCCGGTTTGGCCTTGCCCGTCCAGCGTGAGGGATTAAGTCTGTCGGGCGGCGCGCCGAACGACCTTGGCCCTCGGGAAGAGGTGGCGTGCGTATCGACCGCAGGGATTGAAGAATGGACGACAATTTCGACAAGGCAGCCATTGCCGTCATCATCGTTTTCGGTGCGCTCATCGTGGGCGGGCTGATGGCTGCGAACCTGGTTGTCGGCGACCGCAACGGCTTCCTGTTCGCACTCGGCTCCGGCTTCGCGGCCTGGATCGCCGGGCACATGATGCTGTTCGACCTGCCGCGGACCTATGCCGTGCTGGTCGGCGTCGCGGCGATCATGGCGGTCGCGTCGACGCTGTCCTACGTTTTCTGAATCGTTTTCGCCGCCGCCGCCCGGCCGCCGTCTAAACGCGGCCGCGCTTGGAGCGGGCCTGCTTGAGGATGGCGCGCCAGCGGACCATCTCGAAGGGGATGGGTTCGTTGCTGTTGGCGATCTCGAAAATCTCGTTGTTGAGATTCTTCAGCGAACGCCAGAACTCGTAGTCGCTGATGCGCTCATCGGCCGCCAGCCTGTCCGATGTCGCCTCGATGTCGATCCGCGTGGTCATTCCAAACCGGCTCGCTTGCCCTGCCAATCGTTTAAGCGCCGCAGCCCTCATCCGTTTTTCAGGCAAGCGCCGATTCGATCAACCTGCCAATTGGGCCAACCCACAGGCTTTGCCCGTTTACGGGCGATTAAGGTTAACGGTGCGGCTTATCAGCCACTCTTGCGGCGGATGCCGATGGCGCGGCCGGCGCGCTCGGGCATCGGCAGGCCGGCATGGGCGGCGCGCATCGCCTCGACCCGGGCGAGGATATCGGGCGGGAAGGGGGCAACCTTCGGTCCGGCCATGTCGACATGCAGCGCAAGCTGCTCGGAGGTGGCGGCCAGCCAGCCTTCCTCGGTATGGCGGATCTCCTGGTAGAAGCGCAGGCGCTTGTCGTCATGGTCGATGAGCTGGAAGGACACCGACAGGCGATGATCGAGGTGGATTTCCTGCACGTAGCAGACATGCACTTCCGCCGTGTAGATGGTCAGCCGCCGCTCCTTCGCATAATTCGGCCCGAGCCTCATCGCCTCGAACGCCTCGTCTGAGCAGCGGTCGAACAGCACGTTGTAATAGGCCATGTTGAGGTGGCCGTTGTAGTCGATCCAGTCCTTCTCGATCGTCATGGGGCTGGACAGAAAGGGCGCGGGTATGGACATGGATACCTTTCAGGTCTTGCTGGACAGGTGCGGCCGGTGAGACTACCCAGCTATAGGATGGCGACAAGGGCCACGCTGGCCCATTCGCGGAGGAATCAATGGCGCTGAGCGACCTTCGGCCGGTGGAACGCAACGAGGAAGGCATCGCCGCCGTGCTCGGCATCCTCAAGCAGCGCTTTGGCGAGCGCTTCCAGACCGGGCAGGCGATCCGCGAACAGCACGCCCACACCACTACCTATCTTCCCACCCAGCCGCCGGACGGCGTCGCCTTTCCCGAATCGACGGCGGAGGTGCAGGAGATCGTGCGCGCCTGTGCGGCGCATCGCGTGCCGGTGATCGCCTTCGGCGTCGGTTCCTCGCTGGAAGGTCATGTCAACGCGCCGGGCGGCGGCATCTCGGTCGATACCAGCCGCATGAACCGTATCCTCGCCGTCAATGCCGAAGACCTCGACTGCACCATGGAGCCGGGCGTGACGCGCGAGGAGCTGAACACGTATCTGCGCGACACCGGCCTGTTCTTCCCCATCGATCCGGGCGCCAACGCCTCGCTCGGCGGCATGGCGGCGACGCGGGCGTCGGGCACCAACGCGGTGCGCTACGGCACGATGCGCGAGGCGGTGCTGTCCTTGACTGCGGTAATGGCCGACGGCGAGGCGGTGACGACCGGCAAGCGGGCGAAGAAAAGCGCTGCCGGCTACGACCTCACCCGCCTGATCGTCGGGTCCGAAGGAACGCTCGGCATCATCACCGCGCTGACGCTGCGCCTGCAGGGCATCCCCCAGGCGATCTCGGGCGGGGTCTGTCCGTTCCCCACGCTGGAGGCTGCCTCGCAGGCGGTGATCGCCACCATCCAGATGGGTATCCCGGTAGCGCGCATCGAACTGGTCAACGCCCTGCAGATGCGGGCGATGAAGAATTATTCCAAGCTCGATTTTCCCGAGAGCCCGTGCTTGTTCGTCGAGTTCCACGGCTCGGACGCGGGCGTGGCCGAACAGGCCGAGACCTTCGGCATGATCGCCGAAGAGAACGGCGGCGGACCGTTCCTGTGGACCAGCGTGGCGGAGGAGCGCAGCAAGCTCTGGAAAGCGCGCCACGACGCCTACTGGGCCTCGCTGACGCTGCGCCCCGGCGCCAAGGGACTTTCGACGGACGTGTGCGTGCCGATCTCGCGGCTGGCCGAATGCGTGGCCGAGACGGAGGCCGACATCGCCGAAATGGGCCTGATCGCGCCGATCGTCGGCCATGCGGGCGACGGCAATTTCCACACGCTGTGCCTGATGGACCCCGACGATCCGGCCGAGATCGCCAAGGTGGAGACGTTCGTGGCCCGGCTCAACGAGCGCGCTATCCGCATGGACGGCACCTGCACCGGCGAGCACGGCATCGGCCAGGGCAAGGCCGGCTTCATGCGCGCCGAGCATGGCCACGGCGTCGATGTCATGCGGCAGATCAAGCAGGCGCTCGACCCGCTCGGCATCCTCAATCCGGGAAAGACGCTGCCGGCCTGAGCATTTTGCAGCCAGACGGAATCGTCTGGCGTCGCACAAATGCGGCTAAAACAATGAGATAGATCGTTTCACGGTTTCCATGAAACGATGAAACGATCTAATCGTTCGGCGCTCAGGTCATCGGGGTGAGGGAAGCAAGCACCCAGCCGCCCCAGCCGATCAGGACCAGGCCGGCGGCCTTGCCGACCCAATGGCCGGTAGGGACCAGCTTTTCGACCAGGATGAAGAGGGCGATGCCGGCGATCCAGGCGAAATTCATCACCCCGCCGACGAACAGCAGCAGCATCAGCATCCAGCAGCAGCCGAGGCAGAATACGCCGTGGCGAAGGCCCATCGACAGGGCGCCGCGGCTGCCGCTGCGCCACTCGGTCATGACGAAATCCAGCGGCGAGCGGCAGCGGCGCAGGCATGCCTGCTTCAATGGAGTCCATTGATAGAGGCCTGCGGCGATCAGGATGATGCCTGCCAGCACGGCGCTTGTGGTGCGTATCGACGGCGACAGCAACGTGGCCTGGTCGAGGGCGTATTGCAGGATGACGGCACCGAGGCTGAAGCAGAACCAGACCACGAGATAGCCGAGCGCGAACAGCATGGTCCGGCCGATGGCGGGGCCGCCACGCTTCTGCGCGACGGAATCGTAGAACAATAGCATCGGCACCGCGCTCGGCAGCATCATCGCCGCCATCATCGCCGACCACATGACGAGCATCAGGAAAAAATGGCCGACGGTCCAGCCGGGCGTTGCCATCGGCATCGCCATGCCGGCCATTTCGGGCATCGGCATCTCGACCCCGACCAGAAGATAAAGCCAGCAGACCAGCGCTACGCCGAGCAGGAGAGCAACAACGATCGACCGGTCATGCCGGTGCAGTTCGGCCAGCAGGCGCATCGGCCTGGACCGTCAGGCCGCCACGCCTTGCGGCGTCTGGACGACATGGGCGAGCGAACTGTGCGTCGCCCTGGTCTGGAACTTGATCGCGCCGAGGCTGCGGATGTCGGCGGACGCGACCTCCGCACCCCTGTGCTCGAAGCCCTCGGGCATGACCACCTGGATGCTGTGCGGTGCGCCTGTCACCGGGTTCCTGATCGGCTCGACGTCGGTTTCCAACACGCCGGGAATGACGAGGTGCGCGGTGCGGCCCTTCTTGTCGAAGCGGAATTCGAACGGCGCCACGACGGGATCGTGCATCGTGGTGACGATCAGGCTGAAGATGTTGAAAAGCGTGCCTTCGTCCGAATTCTCGCCGGACAGGATCGCACCCAGCGCCTCGCGCTGCTGCGGACTCGCGCGCTCGTCGAGAATGGGCTGCGCCTGTCCGTTGCCTTCATGCAGGGCGCCGGGGAAATGGACGGTCACGGCGAAGCACAATCCGTCCAGTTTCGTCTCGTTGAAGTGGCCTTTCGTGATATGCATCGCCACAAGGCCCTGGCAATAGCCCTGGGTCGGCCTTGCATTGAAGTCACAGGGGCAACCGAAAGCGCAATTGCAGTTCTTTATCCACTCACCTTCCAGTCTCCAGTTCGCGGACGCCATCTGACCCTCCCTGGGTTCTCGCCGGGACATGATCCCGACCGGAAATTGTACCACGATCGCCCCTGTCGGCGGTAGTTTAGCCAAACGAGGTAGGCCACGGCGCGGCGCATCGCCGGCATGGCCATTTGCCTCTTTATCGACACGGCGATGCAGGTAGAGTGCCGCAACCAGAGCATCGGACCGGAAAGCGGAATCCGGCTTGTTCCGATGCTCATTCAAAGTGTCAGATCGTCCTTTATGCGTCCGACGGGGTGCAAGACGATCTAAACGGATCGACAGGGGCTTATGCTTTCTCGCCTGTTCGTCATTGTCGGCGGTTTCGTCGTGCTGGTGCTGCTTGCGGCGCTGGTGGTGCCGCCGTTCGTCGACTGGACGAACTACAAGGCCGATTTCGAGCGCGAGGCGAGCGTCGTCCTCGGCCGCAAGGTCACCGTGCACGGCGCTGCCAGCGCCCGGCTGTTGCCTTTCCCCTCGGTGACCTTCTCCGACGTTTCCGTCGCCGGCGGCACCGGCGGCCAGCCGGCGATGACCGTCGAGACATTCTCCATGGATGCCGAGCTCGCGCCGTTCATGCGTGGCGAGGTTTTGATCTTCGACATGCGGCTGGTACGGCCGAAGGCGGTGATCGCGGTGGCCGCCGACGGCACGGTCGACTGGGCGATGCGGCCGTCGTCGCCCTTCGATCCCGCCCAGGTGTCGATCGAGAAACTGACGGTGAGCGACGGCGAGATCGTGCTGGCGCATGCCGCCGGCGGCCGCAGCCATGTGCTTTCCGAAATCGACGCCACGCTGTCGGCCAAGTCGCTGGCCGGTCCGTGGCGTCTCGACGGGGCGCTGAGGCTGGACGGCTTGCGCACGCGGCTCGCCGCTTCGACCGGCAAGGCCGGCCCCGACGGCAGGATCGGCCTGCGGCTCAAGCTCGACCCGGACGCCTATCCGCTCGCCATCGAGACGGACGGCACCGCCGGTATCGACAAGGGCGCCCTGAGTTATGAAGGGCGACTGCGCATCGCCGGCGAGGACCGCAACAGCGCCACCTTGCGCGGCAGTGACGGCGAAGCGGTGAAGGTGAGCGCCGGCAAGGCCGAGCCGGCGTACCGGCTGGATGGCACCTTCCGGCTCGACCATCGCCAGCTTGCCGTCAACGAGTTCCGCTTCGAGACGGGGCCTGCCGACAATCCTTATACCGCCGACGGCAAGGCCTCGATCGATCTTGGGCAACAGCCGCGCTTCGCCATCGAGGCGAGCGGCGCGCAGGTGCAGTTCGACGAGGCGGTGGCCGGCGAGCAGGGGGATGACAAGTCCGGCGGCGGGCTGACGCTCGCCCGGCGCGTCGCGGCGCTGGAGACGGCCCTTGCCGCCCTGCCGAAGCCGGCCATTCCGGGCACCGTCGAGGTGAAATTGCCGGCCGTCGTCGCCGGCGACACGACGATCCGCGACGTCGCCCTGTCGGCCGAGCCCGCCGCCGAGGGCTGGTCGGTGAAGTCGCTGTCGGCCACGCTGCCCGGCCGCGCCACGCTGGAAGCGCAGGGGCTGCTCGCCACGCGGAACCATCTCGGCTTCACCGGCTCGCTGTTGCTGGCGATCGCGCAGCCGTCCGGCTTCGCTGCCTGGCTGTCGAAGGACGTCGACGAGGCGATCCGCCGCCTGCCGGCCGCCGGCTTCAAGGCGAATGTCGACCTGACCGACGCGCGGCAGGCGTTTTCCGGCCTCGAACTGATCCTCGGCAAGGCGAAATTCCACGGCAGCGTCGAGGCGGCCGAGCCGGACGGGCAGCGTCCCTCCGTCGCCATGAAGCTGGAAGGCGGGGAACTGGACGTCGGCGGGCTGGCCGCCTTCGCCTCGCTGTTCGTTTCGGACAAGGGCGCCAACCGCTTTTCCGACCGCGACCTCGACATTGCGGTCAAGGCCGGGCCGGTGAGCGTCGCCGGCCTCAGCGCCGATACGGTCGACACCGCACTCAGGCTCCGGGCCGGTACGCTGGAGATCGACCGGCTGTCGGTCGGTGGGCTGGCCGGCGCCGAAATCAGCGCGACGGGGCGCATCAAGGATTTTCCCGACAGGCCGACAGGCGACCTCGATGCTTCGGTGGTGGCGGTCGATCTGGCGCCGCTGCTCGACGTGGCCGCCGCGCGCTATCCCGACAATGCGCTGCTGGCGGGACTTTCGGCGCGGGCGAAGGCCTATCCGGGCCTTTTCTCGGACGCGCAGGTCGATCTCGTGGCGAGTGCGGCCGAAAACGGCGACGGCACGACGGGCGTAGCGCTGTCCGCCAAGGGCACGGCCGGCGGCTCGGCCTTTTCGGCTTCGCTGTCGGGGCAGGGGGCCGCCGACAGGCCGCTCGACGCGCCGCTGACGGCGACCTTCAGCGCCCGCAACGGCGACGGCACGGCGCTTCTGGCGCTCTACGGCCTGCCGGCGCTGCCGCTCGGCATGGTGGGCGAGGGGAGCACCGACCTCTCGGCCAAGGGCACGCTGGCCGGCGGGTTGCAGACGACGCTCAACCTGACCGGCGCCGATTTCAAGGCGACCTTCGACGGCTCCGTCTCGGAGACGGCCGAAGGGCTTTCGGCCAAGGGCAAGGCGGCGATCGACGCGGCCGACATCGAGCCCTGGCTGATGACGACGGGTTTCGGCCTGCCGGGCATGGGCACGGGCACGGCCGCCGCGCTGTCGGCCGATGCCGACTATGCAAGCGGGCTGCTGGTGCTGTCGGGCCTCGACGGCGCCGTCAACGAGGCGGCGGTGTCGGGCGACGTCAATGTCGTGATGAAGGACGGACAGCCGCACCTGACCGGAGCGCTGGCGCTGGACGAACTGGATTTCGGCCCGCTGGCCGCCATGCTGTTCGGCGACGCCGCTTTCGCCAGCGCGGATGCCGGCTGGCCGTCGACGGCCTTCGCCGAGCGCTCTGTCGCACCCTTCAGCGCGGATCTGGATCTTTCGGCCGGCTCGGTCGTGGCCGGGCCGCTGGCGACCGCCTACGACGCCTCGCTGTCGCTCAGGCTTTCCCCGGACGGGCTCGGCGTGTCGGACCTGAAGGCCAAGCTGTTCGGCGGCACGCTGACGGGCCTGTTCGACCTCAGGAACAATGGCGGCACCGGCCTGTTCAACGGTCAGATGGAACTGGCGGGCGCCGATCTCGCCAAGGCGCTGCCCGATACGGGTCTCGGCGGCTCCGGCACCTTTTCGGCCGCGCTGTCGAGCAGCGGCAAGTCGGTCGACGCGATGATTTCGGCGCTGGCGGGCTCTGGCACCGCCTCGCTGGCCGGCCTGACCGTGGCCAACCTCAATGCGGACGCCTTGCCGGCCTTTCTCGCCGAGGCCGACCGGATCGGCCGCGACATCGACGCGGGTAAGGTGGCGGGCTTCGCGCCGCGCATCGCCGGCAGCGGCAGCTTCGCCGCGGGGCAGGCCGATCTCGCCTTCACCGTCGCGGCGGGGATCGTGCGGGCGCCGCCGGTCACGCTCGCCAGTCCGGCGTCGACGCTGACGGCCGACCTGTCGGCCGATCTCGGCGCCGGCACGGTCTCTGCCAGAGGCACCGTCGCCTACAAGCCCGGCGACGAGGACCTCGTCGGTTCGGAGCCGGCCGTGAACTTCACAGTCGAGGGACCGTTAGGGGCCGCCGTACGGCGCTTCGACAGCCAACCGCTGGCGCAGTTCCTCACCCAGCGGGCGCTGGAGACGGAGCAGCGGCGCGTCGAGGCGATGCAGGCGGCGCTTTTGGAAAAGCAGCGGCTCAGGCGCGAGGTGCGCTACTACGCCGCCCTCGACGAGGCGCGTGCCCGCGCCGCCGAGGCAGAGCGGCAGAGGCTGGAAGAAGAACGGCTGCGGGCGAAAGAAGCGGCCAAGGCCGAGGCGCAGGCGGCCGCGGAAGCAAAGGCACAGGCGGAAGCGGAGGCCGCCGCCAGGGCACGGGCCGAGGCGGAAGCGAAGGCGCAAGCCGAGGCCAAGGCGAAGGCCGATGCGGCGGCAAAGGCGGAGGCGGCGAAGCGCGCCGCCGAGGCGGAAAAGGCGCGTCAGGATGCCGAACGCAAGGCGCGCGAACAGCAGCTCGAGCAGATCGAGCAGGCTCCGCTGCCGCAGACGCGGCCAGCGCCGCAGCAGGCCAAGCCGCCTCCGGTGAGGCTTTCGCCGTCGACGATGGAAGATTTCTTCGACACGCTGCAATAGGGGCCTGGCTTTACAGCGCCACACGGCTGCACCGCTGGCGCACCCCTTTGCGTCACGCTTCGCGTGCCACATTCGTCACTCGAAAAGCCAAGCAATTGGCTTTTCGTCCGCTGCGCGGACCGTTACTCAACCCCAGAGGGGGCGAGGAACCCAAGTTCTGCGCGGTCGCCACTCGCGGAATTTTTGATGGCCTTCCCTTTTCCAAAATGCGGCGATTGCGGGTTTCGGTTCCTCGCCCCTTTTGGGGGAGAGGTGGCGCGCGAAGCGCGACGGAGAGGGGTAATTGGCGCAAAGCTATGAGGTAAGCTTAGGGGAGGGCGGCGCTTCCCCGCCCCTTCACCCACTCCAGCACATACAGCCGCAGCGCCGAAGACAGGTTCGTCTCGCGCGAGCGGTTCTGGTCGATTTCGGCAATGAGCGCGGCGAGCGGCAGGGCGCGCGCGGCGGCGATTGCCGAGAGTTCGTCGTGGAAGGGTTTTTCCAGCGAATAGCTGGTGCGGTGGCCGCGGATGCTGACCGAGCGCTTCTCGACGCGGCTCACGTCTCGTCCGGCGCCGGCTCGCGGAGATGGCCGTCGATGAAACGCCCGGCCTGCTCGTCGAGGCGGCGCTGCCGCTCGCGCTCATCCTTCGTGCGGCCGTAGGCGGCTCGGTTCCCGGCGGCCGCGCGTTCCTTATCCGCCCGCGCCTTCTGCTTGCGGGCCTGGCGAAGATTGACGATCTCGGCCATAGCTCCGGCCGCTACTTCTTGCGGAAGGCGTCGAGGGAGACGACGTCGGCGCCCTTGCCGGCGGCGGGCTCGGACTCGGCGGCGGGCTTTTGCTTCTCGGCCTGCTTCTTCTTCGGCTCGGCCTTCTTTTCCGGCACCAGCGCCACCGGCTCGGCGGCAGGCTCGCCCTCGGCCTCGCCTTCTGTGCGGACGTCGAATTCCAGTTCGAAGTTGACCGACGGATCGTAGAAGCCGCGCACGGCGGAGAAGGGGACTTCCAGCTTCTCGGGCACGTCGGAGAAGGACAGGCCGACCTCGAAGCCGGTGTCGGTGACCTTCAGGTCCCAATACTGGAACTGGATGACGATGGTCATCTGCTCGGGATAGCGCTCGCGCAGGCGGCTGGAGACGCGCACGCCGGGCGCGCCGGTCAGGAAGGTGATGAAGAAATGATGGTTGCCGGGCAGGCCGGTGCGCGCAACCTCGGCCAGCACCTTGCGCATGACGCCGCGCAGGGCCTCCTGGGCGAGAATGTCATAGCGGATGTGGTCGTCTGCCATGTGGCGCCGGGCTTCCCTTGAATCGTCAGTCTAGCTGTAATCAAGCTTGGCGGCTGCGTAAACCGAATATGGAAAGCCGGCGCGCGACGACGAGGGGAATGACGAAGAAAGTGTGTCAGACGGCGGCCGGCTGCGGCTTTTCGGCCACGCAACGGGCCGTGCCGTAGGCGCGCAGGAAGGCGTGCATGCCGTTGGTGGCGGAGGAAAGCACTTCCGCCTCGCTCGGCGTGCCGCCGAGCAGGAAGGTCATGTGCAGGTCGGCATTGGCCAGCGCCAGGAACTGGCGGGCGGCGACGTCGGGATCGTCGATGTCGAGATAGCCGGCATAGGCCAGCCGGGCCAGCCGTGCGGCCAGCGCCGACCATGTCTTGGCCGGGCCATGGTCGCGCCATTCGGAAAACAGTTCCGGATAGCGCTCGCTCTCGGCCTGCATCAGCTTGCGCAGGAACTTGCCCTCGCGGTTGCACACGCAGTTGCGGTTCAGCCGCATGCAGAAGGCGATGAGATCGGCCTCGATGTCCTTCGGCTGGTCGGGGAAAGTGGCGAGCGTGGCGAAGACGCCGGCATTGGAGCGTTCCGTCAGGTCGCGCACCACCGCCTGGAACAGCGTCTGCTTGTCGCCATGGTGGTTGTAGACGGTCTGGCGCGAGACGCCGGCCTCGGCCGCGATCAGGTCGATGTTGGCGCCGGCAAAACCCTCGCGGCAGAAGACGGAGCCGGCCGCGTCGAGGATGGAAGCGCGCTTGGCCTCGTGGCCGCGCGGGAGCGAAACGGGTGGCGGGAGCGTGTCAGGAACGATAGCTGTCGTCATGAAATCTATATAAACCTGTTTGACAATTTGGACAAGGATGTCTAATTTTTTGGAGTAACAAGGGCAGCGTCGAAGAGTCGGCGCCTTGCCGGTTGAAGCGTCCTTGATCGTGTCGCGTGGAACAGCATGCGGCGACGAACCGGATTCGAAAGAGCATCGTCATGAATTCCAGATTTCTCGGCCTCGCGGTCGTCCTCGGCCTGCTTTCCGCTATCGGCCCGTTCGCCATCGACATGTACCTGCCGGCGATGCCCTCGATCGGCAGCGACCTGCATGCCGGGCCGGTGGGCGTGCAGATGAGCCTGCTCGCCTTCTTCATCTCGATGGGCATCGGCCAGCTTGCCGTCGGACCGATCGCCGACATCTACGGCCGCAAGGGGCCGCTCTATGTCGGACTGGCGCTCTTCCTGGTCGGCAGCGTGGGCGCCGCGCTGGCGCCGACGATTGAATGGCTGGTGGCGTTCCGCTTCCTGCAAGGCATCGGCGCGACCGCCGGGCTGGTGGTGCCGCGCGCCATCGTGCGCGACCTCTATACCGGCAACGAGGCGGCCAAGCTGATGTCGCTCCTGATGCTGGTGTTCTCGGTATCGCCGATCCTGGCGCCGCTGACGGGCTCCTTCATCAGCGAGAGCTTCGGCTGGCGCGGCGTCTTCTGGGCGGTGACGGTGGCGGCGCTCGTCGCGGTCGTGTTGCTTGCGACCTCGCTCAAGGAAACGCGTCCGCCGGAGGAGCGCATCGGCAGTTCGTTCGGCGAGGCGCTTCGCGCCTACCGCTTCCTGCTGCGCGACCGCTATTTCCTTGGCCTGACCGCGATCGGCTCGTTCGCGATCTCGTCCTTCTTCGTCTACCTGTCGAACTCGTCGTTCCTGCTGATCGACCACTACGGGCTGACGCCGCGCGTCTACAGCCTGTTCTTCTCGATCAACGCGGTGTCGTTCTTCGCCATGTCGCAGCTAATCGGCAGGCTCGCCGACCGCTTCGGACTCAGCCGGGTCGTGCGCTATGCGGTGACCGGCTATGCCAGCGTCATGGTGCTGTTGTTCGCGCTGATGGCGTCGGGCTTCGACAGCCTCGGCGTGCTGGCGACGCTTTTGTTCTTCGGCTACGGCTTCGTCGGCCTCGTCATTCCCTCCACCTCTGTGCTGGCGATGGACGAGCATGGCGAGATCGCAGGCACGGCCTCGGCGCTGCTCGGCACCCTGCAGCTCGGCATCGGCGCGGCGGCGATGGCGGTGGCGGGCGTGTTCGCCGACGGCACGCCGCTGCCGATGGTGGCCGGCATCGCTCTGTGCGCGGTTATTTCCTTCACGCTGGCGCACCTGACGCTGGGCAGCGCGCGCCAGCCGGCCGAAGTGCCGGCGGAATAGAGGAATAGGGGAGTAAC
The DNA here is from genome assembly GCF_006351905.1 of Mesorhizobium sp. 8. NCBI lineage: Bacteria > Pseudomonadati > Pseudomonadota > Alphaproteobacteria > Hyphomicrobiales > Phyllobacteriaceae > Mesorhizobium > Mesorhizobium sp. 8. The sequence continues at coordinate 1,270,290 of NZ_CP040914.1, read as the reverse complement.
GCAATAAGGCAATAAGGGAAGAGAAGGAGCCGGTTCTTTCTTCCCTACTGCCTTACTCCCCTATTCCCTTATCTGTCCTCATTCGGCCAGTCCGGCTTCCCTCAGTACAAAGGCGATTCGCTGGGCGACCGGCGCGCGAGGCAGTTCGACAAGGTCGTAGCCGAAGTCCGTATAGGTGCGAACCATGACCTCATAGGTGCGCACGGCGACCTGCCAGCTTTGCCGGCGTTCCTCGTCCTGGCCGAAGATATCCTTCCACGGCGGGGCGACGAAGACGTGGGCATGGTAGCGCAGCCGCCATGCCTCTTCCTCCATCCAGGGCGGTACGGGCAGGTCTTCGAGTGTGAGGTAACCGAGCGTATCCGGCAGGCCGCGGTCGAAGAAGACGGCGCCGGCTTCCCGTTCCGCTTGCCGATAGGAGGACAATTCCCATTCGAACATGCGTTCGGCGAAGCGCTGGCGGTCGATCCAGGGCAGGGCATCGCCGCCGGCCTCCATCTCCTCGCGGATGACGCCCCGTCCGGCCTCCTCGGTGGTGGCGAATCCCCTGGCGCGCAACGCTTCGACCAGCGTCGTCTTGCCGGCGCCCGGTCCGCCGGTGAGCACGAAGAAGCGATCGGAATCCATGTCAAAGACCTTCGTTGCGATGAAATTCGCGCGCCGCGCGGGTTGGCGGCGCGTTGCGGCGAGAACGGTCGGGCAGGGGAGAGAAGTGGAGGCTTCTGTTGCCAGGTGCCTCCGAACCCCGCCTAGAAGTGCGAACCGCTAGGACTTGATTTGAAGCGTTCGCGCCGCATTACGCAGCGAGACGAGCTTCCGCATAGTTGTCGTTGGCAACTATAAGTTTAGCCCGATAACGGTGGTACAATGCCGGGCAAAAGAACGATCTTTACACCTTCGTCGATCCTGTTTCGCCCCCAGCAGAAGCCGCCGAACGAAGCGGCGGCTTTTGGTGGAGGCGCCGGGTACCGCCCCCGGGTCCGAACGGTTTATTGCATCGCCTGTTTATCGCCATAGTCGGACGAGCCGACGCACCGAATATAGGGACCGGCCGGGCAAAAGGGAAGGTCGCAAAGGCGGCGGTGGCGGCGCATGGCAAAAATGCCACGCAGGGTTGACTCGCGCGCGCTCTCGCCGGAATCTCCGCCCGTGTGGAGATTCCGTTCCGGCTCTGAGCCGCCGGCCGGTCTCCGGCAGTCAACATGGCTCCGACGAGGGGAAGTTTCCGATGGCCGACTATCTCGCAGACGTGAAGAAATACGATGCCGGCGCCGACGCCGCCGTGGTGGACAAGATCGTCAAGCACCTGGGCATCGCGCTGAGGAACCGCGACTCCTCGCTGGTTTCGGCGACCGACCAGAAGGAACTCGACCGCGTGCGCGACAACTGGGGCGTGAAGAAGCTCGGCGTCGACGCCGCCAAGGCGGAAGCCGCCGTTGCCAAGGTCGCCAAGGCGATGGCCGGCGACAACTCCAAGGGCCGCGTGACCTTCTACTATCTGGTCGCCAAGGAACTGGGCAAGCTCGGCACTCTCTGAGAGCGCTCTGCCCCGTTCATAAACACTCCATTTTTATTTGAGAATCTGATGACGCCTCGGGTGTAAGCACCCGAGGCTGTTGTCGGCTCGGTTTTGCACAGCACTTCACAACCCCTGTGCATGGATATTTGGGATATCGGGCAGGATGCTGCATTCGCCAGCCACGCGTATGGATGGAACGGTAGACGTACCTTCTACGTTTCAGGAGGTAACTGTGCTCCAGCGCATGTCGAATATGGTGGCTATCGACAACCAGGCGCAACCCGCCGATGCCGGAGGTTCCGAGAAACAGTACCTCGACCTTCTGCGCCATGTGCTCGGCCACGGCACCGACCGTGGCGATCGCACCGGCACGGGCACGCGTTCGGTGTTCGGCCACCAGATGCGCTTCGATCTCGGCCGCGGCTTCCCGGTGCTGACTACCAAGAAGCTGCATCTGAAGTCGATCATCCACGAACTGCTCTGGTTCCTAGCCGGCGACACCAACATCAGGTATCTCAACGACCACGGCGTCACCATCTGGGACGAGTGGGCGGACGAGAAGGGCGAACTTGGCCCGGTCTACGGCAAGCAATGGCGCAGCTGGCCCGACGGGCATGGCGGCACCATCGACCAGATCGCGAATCTTCTGAACGAGATACGGCAGAATCCTCAATCGCGGCGGCTGATCGTCTCGGCCTGGAACCCGGCTGAGGTGGACGAGATGGCGCTGCCGCCGTGCCACTGCCTGTTCCAGTTCTACGTCGCCGACGGGCGGCTTTCCTGCCAGCTCTACCAGCGCTCGGCCGACATCTTCCTCGGCGTGCCCTTCAACATCGCTTCCTATGCGCTGCTCACCATGATGATCGCGCAGGTGACGGGGCTGAAGGCGGGCGACTTCGTCCACACGCTGGGCGACGCGCACCTCTATTCGAACCACTTTGCGCAGGCGCGCGAGCAGCTTCAGCGCACGCCGAAGCAACTGCCGACGCTGTGGATCAACCCGGACGTGAAGGACCTGTTTTCCTTCCGCTTCGAGGATTTCAGGCTGGACAACTACGTCGCCGATGCCAGCATCAAGGCGCCGATCGCGGTTTAGAGGACTCGCCCCAGTGGCACTGCCCCCTCTCCGTCGCGCCCTGCGGGCGCGCCACCTCTCCGCCACTTCGTGAGGGGAGAGGATGAGAGCCAAGCCTTGCGGCCGGCCTATCCTCTCCACCCGGAACGGGGGGAGAGGTGGCGCGTAGCGCGACGGAGAGGGGGGATTGCGCCGGTGAGGCGCCCCTGTCGTGAACGAAGGATTGACCTTCAATCCACGCCCACCATCACGTCCGATGCCTTGATAACCGCATAGGCTTGCCTGCCGACGGCGAGCTTCAGTTCGTTCACCGCCTCGTGATCGAGGCGGTGACGGTGGCGCCGCCGATATCGATCCTGACATGCGAGGTGGTGGCACCCTTGCTGATCTCGACGATCCTGCCCTTGAGCGTGTTGCGCGCGCTGATCTTCACGGTCGATCTTCCGAGGATTCGTTCTTTCCAGCGGGATCGATCGTATGGCGTTCCAGCTGGCCAGTTAAACGCTTTTGGCGTAGAAAACGGCAAGGAGGCTTTTCATTGTTATGTTCATGTGAATATATCGCCTTGGAGATTTTCGGCTGCATGGCCTTCAATTGGCTGGGAGAGGTTCGATGAACGTGAGCAGGGTTTCGGTGGCCGGTCTGATGGCCGTTTGCGGGGTGGCCGTGGCGCTGCCGGCGGGCCTGTCGGCCGCGCGTGCCGACGACGGCAAGGTGACGGTGTTCGCCGCCGCCAGCATGAAGAACGCGCTGGATGCGGTGAACGCGGCGTGCGAGCCGGAAGTCGGCGAGGCGGCGGCGATCTCCTACGCGGCAAGCTCGGCACTGGCCAAGCAGATCGAGGCCGGCGCGCCAGCCGACGTCTTCGTCTCGGCCGACCTCGACTGGATGAAGTACCTCTCCGACAAGAAGCTGGTGAAGCCGGACACGGAGGTGAAGCTGCTCGGCAACGCCATCGTGCTGGTGGCGCCGAAGGATTCGACGGCCGAGGCCAAGCTGGAGAAGGGCTTCGACCTCGCCGGCCTGCTCGGCGACGGCAGGCTCGCCATGGGCGAGGTGAAATCGGTGCCGGCCGGCAAGTACGGCAAGGAGGCGCTGGAAAAGCTCGGCATGTGGGGCGCCGTCGAGGGCAAGCTCGCGCAGGCGGAGAACGTGCGCGCGGCGCTCAAGCTGGTGGCGACCGGCGAGGCGGCGGCCGGCATCGTCTACGCCACCGATGCGGTGGCCGAGCCCGGCGTCAAGGTGATCGGCACCTTCCCCGAGGATTCGCACAGGCCGATCGTCTATCCGGTGGCGCAGACGACCGATTCCAAGGACGCCGAGACGCCGGCATTCCTGAAATGCCTGCAATCGGCCAAGGCGGCCGAGATTTTCAAGGGGCAGGGGTTTACCGTGCTCGCCCCGAGCAACTGAGACGGCGAGGCCGGGCTGTTGGGACGATTGCGTGTGAATTCGACCTCCACTCCGCCTCGCTCTGCTCGGCACCTCTCCCCCGTTCCACGGAGGAGAGGAAACATCGCCCGCAGGCTTGGCGTCCTTCCTCTCCCCTTTTGAGAGGGAGAGGTGGTTTGCCAAGCAAGCCGGAGCGGGGATGTGGTATGCAGTCGCCCTGACCAATTTCCGGACCGCGCATGAACTGGCTGACCGACCTTACTCCCGACGAATGGAACGCGGTCAGGCTGTCGATCAAGGTGGCGACGGTGGCGATGCTGGCGAGCCTGCCGCCGGGCATCCTGATCGCGCTGCTTCTGGCGCGGGGCCGGTTCTGGGGCAAGACGCTGCTCAACGGCGTCGTCCACCTGCCGCTGGTGCTGCCGCCGGTCGTCACCGGCTATCTGCTGCTGCTGGCTTTCGGAAAGCGCGGGCCGGCCGGCGCGTTTCTCGCCGAGCATTTCGGCATCGTCTTTTCCTTCCGCTGGACGGGTGCCGCACTTGCCTGCGCGGTGATGGGCTTTCCGCTGATGGTTCGCGCCATCCGCCTGTCCATCGAGGCGGTGGACCGCAGGCTTGAAGCGGCTGCCGGCACGCTCGGCGCCAATGTCGGCTGGGTGTTCGCCACCGTCACGCTGCCGCTGATCCTGCCCGGCATCATCGCCGGCATGATCCTGTCCTTCGCCAAGGCGATGGGCGAGTTCGGCGCCACCATCACCTTCGTCTCCAACATTCCGGGCGAAACGCAGACGCTGCCGTCGGCGATCTACACCTTCACGCAGGTGCCGGGCGGCGACGAGGGCGCGCTGAGGCTGACGCTCATCTCCATCGTCATCTCGATGGCGGCGCTGGTGGTGTCGGAAGTGCTGGCGCGGCGCGTCGGCCGGAGCTTGGACCTGGCATGACGCTCGCTATCGACATCGCCCATCGGCAGGGCAGTTTCTTGCTCGAGACGCATTTCGAAAGCGCCGGGCGGCTGACGGCGCTGTTCGGCCCGTCCGGCTCGGGGAAATCCTCGCTCATCAACATCATCGCCGGGCTGGCGAGGCCCGAGCGCGGGCGCGTGGCGGTGGACGGGCGCGTGCTGGTCGACACCGAAAGGCGTCTCTTCGTGCCGAGGCACAAGCGGCGCGTCGGCCTGGTGTTCCAGGACGCGCGGCTGTTCCCGCATATGAGCGTGGCGGCGAACCTGCGCTACGGCCGCTTCTTTACGCCGGCGGCCGAGCGCTATGCCGGGATGGATGCGGTGGTGGACCTGCTCGGCATCGGCGCCCTGCTGGACCGCCGTCCCTCCGGCCTGTCCGGCGGCGAGAAGCAGCGCGTGGCGATCGGACGCGCCTTGCTCGCCAGCCCGAGGCTGCTCCTAATGGACGAACCGCTGGCCTCGCTGGACGAGGCGCGCAAGGCCGAGATCATGCCCTATATCGAGCGGCTGCGCGACGAGACGAAGATTCCAATCGTCTATGTCAGCCATTCCGTCGCCGAGGTGGCGCGGCTGGCGAGCGAGGTCGTCGTGCTCTCGGCCGGCAAGGTCACGGCGGCGGGGCCGGCGGCGGCGATCCTGCAACGCCTCGACCTTTTGCCCGACGAGGAGCGCGGCGAGGGCGGCGCGCTGCTGGAGACGATCGTGGCGCGCCATGACGCGGAATTCGCCATGACGGTGCTTTCCTCTGCGGCCGGCGAGGTTCGTGTGCCGCGCCTCGACCTCGCCGTCGGCGCGCCGGTCCGGGTGCGCATCCGCGCCCGCGACGTGATGATCGCCACCGAGCGGCCGCACGGGCTGTCGGCGCTTAACGTACTGGCCGGGCACGTCGTCTCGATCGAGACGGAGGATGACGCTTCGGTGGATGTGCGCATGGACTGCGGCGGCGCGACGATCGTTTCGCGCATCACCCGCCAGTCGAGACTGGCGCTGGGGCTGGAGCCAGGACGGGAAGTGTTCGCCGTGGTCAAGACGCTGAGCTTCGACCGTGCCAACACGGCAGCGGGCTTGCGTGTCGAGATCGATGCATGAGCGGCCGTCGTGCGTTATACGGATTTGGAATAGCGGCTTTCGGTGAAGGCCGCTATGCTGAGGCGAGGAGACCGTCATGCCGTCGCTGAGCCTGCGCATCAATCTCGACCCGGACGGCCGCATCGGTCCCGGCAAGATCGAACTGTTGGAGCAGATCGCCGCCTTCGGCTCGATCTCTGCGGCCGCGCGCGGCATGGAGATGTCCTACAAGCATGCCTGGGACCTCGTCGAGGACATGAACCGGGTGTTCGGCAAGCCGCTGGTGGCCGCCCAGACCGGCGGCCGCAAGGGCGGCGGCGCGCAACTGACGCCTGTGGGGCTCGCCGTCGTCAGCCGCTACCGCGCCATCGAGCGGGCGGCCGCCTCGGCCGCGGCGGCGCATATGGAAGCGTTGCAGGCGGAGATTGAGGCGGGGTGAAGGTCAGCGGAGCTGCTGGCTAATTTCCACCCACCGCGCAGCCCCTCACCTGGCTGCCGCCATCCTCTCCCCGTAAACGGGGCGAGGTGCGCGCTCTGCTGGTTTCGCCAATCGCCAGCGTTTCGCGAATAGCGAGACGTTGCGGCCAAGACCCCTCTCCCCGTTTACGGGGAGAGGATGGCGGCAGCCAGGTGAGGGGTGGCGCGGTGGGTGGAAATTAGTTGCCGGCTTTCCTCAAGAGATACGTATCCATGATCCAGCCGTGCCGCTGCCGTGCCTCTTCCCGCACGCGCACGATCTTTTCTTCCACGTCGCCCAGCCGGCCTGAGAGAAGAATTTCGTCCTTCGTGCCGAGATAGGCACCCCAGTGGATAGTGGCACTCTTGTCGGCGACGGACAGGAACGCCTGCTGACCGTCGAGCAGCACGATGGCCGTGCCGGCATTGTCCGGCATGCCGTCCTCGGCCAGTCGTCGCCCGGTGGTGACGAGGAACGGGTCGCCGATGCGGTTGAGCGCCATTTTGTGACTCGCCGCGAGCGCCTGGATGGCGGTGATGCCGGGAATGACCTCCAGCACGAACTCGACGTTGCCGCGCCGCGTGACGCGCTCAAGGATGCGCAGCGCGCTGTCGTAGAGAGAGGGATCGCCCCAGATCAGGAAGGCGCCGCAGCCGTCTTCGTCGATCTCGCTCAGGAGCAGGCGCTCGTAGATTTCGGCGATCGCGGCGTGCCAGTCGTCGACCGTCTGGCGATAGGAACCGGTTGGCTTGGCGCGCACCGGAACGGCGAACTCGACCCGGCGCGATGCCGGATTGGTGACGAAGCGGTCGCAGATTTCGCGGCGCAGTTCGGCCAGTTCGCTTTTCCGCTCGCCCTTGTCGGGGATGAACAAGGCGTCCGCGCGGTTCAGCGCGTTGATGGCCTGGATCGTCAGGTGCTCGGGATTGCCGGCGCCGATGCCGACGACGAGGATTTTTCGCATGGCGTTGTCCTGCCCGAAGGCGGCGAAGGTGTCCAGTGGCGGACTTGATGCCGCCGCACTTGACCGACAAGGCTTGCGAAGGGCAGCCAAGCAGGTAGGTTCGACGGCATGAGGGGTATGATGCGCAGATTCCTGACCGTAGCGGCGATTGTAGTGGCGGGCACACCGGCGGTCGCCAACGATTCCGTGGCTGAGTTGGGAACGGGCGGCCTTGTGCTCGCGCGCTCCGATTCCATTTCCATGGAAAGCGAGGATCTTTTCCTGTCGCGCGACAAGGTGACTGTCGACTATGTGTTCCGCAACGGCACCGACAAGGCCATCGACACCATCGTCGCTTTCCCGATGCCGGACATCGAGGGCAACCCGAACGAGGTTCCCTCCATCCCCGACGACAGGGACAATTTCCTCGATTTCGAGGCGACGATGGACGGCAAGCCGCTGACGCCGCAACTGGAGCAGCGGGCGTTCGCCGCCGGCCTCGACGTCAGCGCCGACCTGAAGGCGCAGAAGGTGCCGTTCTATCCGTTCGGGGATGCCGTGAGCGATGCGCTGGCGAAGCTGCCGCAGTCTATCGCCGACGACTGGCTTGCGCGCGGCATTATCGTCCTCGACGAATTCGACGACGGTTCGGGCTGGAAGACGGTGCGCCGGCCATACTGGCAATTGCGGTCGACTTATTGGTGGCGCGCCACCTTCCCGGCGGGCAAGCCGGTGCGCGTTTCGCACCGCTACAAGCCGAGCCTCGGCGGCACCGTCGGGCTGAACTTCTATGGCGACGGCAAGTTCGACGGCGAATACGACGCCTACAAGAAGCGCTATTGCATGGATGCTGATTTCGAAAAGGCGGTGCGCAAGGCCATGGCCGCACCCGGTCCCGAAGGCAATTCGCCGCGTTACGAGAGCCGGCTGGCCTATATTCTCACGACTGGCGGTAACTGGGCCGGCGGCACCATCGGCAAGTTCAAGCTGACGGTGGACAAGGGCTATCCGGCCAGCCTCGTTTCCTTCTGCGGCAAGGGCGTGAAGAAGACCGGCCCGACGACCTTTCAGATGACGGCGAAGGACTTCGACCCCGAACGCGACATCGATATCCTGTTCCTCGACCGGCCGCAGGATCTGGATAGCGGGAAGGGCGGCTGATGGACGTCGTGATTCATGTCGCTATCGCCGAGAACGGCGTCATCGGCCGTGACGGCGGCCTGCCGTGGCGGCTTTCGACCGATCTCAAGCGCTTCAAGGCCGAGACGATGGGCCGGCCGATCGTCATGGGCCGCAAGACCTGGGAAAGTTTCCCCAAGCGGCCGTTGCCGGGCCGCCTCAACATCATCGTGACGCGCGATCCCGCCTGTCGGGTTGAGGGTGCGGAGGTGGTGCATTCGCTGCCGGATGCGCTGACGCTGGCGCGGGCGAGGGGGCGCTGCATGGCCGGCGTCGACGAGATCTGCGTCATCGGCGGCGGCGAAATCTATGCGCAGGCGTTGCCCCTGGCCGACCGGCTCTCCGTCACCCATGTGAAGGCGGCGGTCGACGGCGATACGCGCTTCCCGCCGATCGATCCGGCGATCTGGAGCATCGTCAGCGCCGAGGACGTGCCGGCCGGCGAAAAGGACAGCCATCCGACGCGCCATGTCGTCTACGAACGCAGGCGGAAATCCGCCTGAGCGGCCCGCCGGGCACGGCAATCGGCAGGGTGCGGCATTTCAAACGGTTCGAAGCGGCAGGCTTCACGTTGAAAGCGCGTGGCGGCGTCCCTATAGAAGGACAGTGGAGTTGTGTTCCGGGGCGTTGCGTCCCGGCGCCCAGAGGGAACCCAGCGAAAGGACATCATGCCCTGGAACGACAAGAGCGGAGGCGGCGGCCCGTGGGGTGGCGGCGGCAACAATCAGGGGCCATGGGGTCAGGGGCCGCGCGGACCGAACGGACCGCAGGGAACACCGCCCGATCTTGAAGACATCATCCGACGCGGACAGGACCGGCTGCGCCAGGCGCTTCCGGGTGGCGGCGGCGCCTCGCCGGCGCTGATCGGGCTGATCGTGCTGGTGCTTCTGGCGCTGTGGGCGTTCAAGGCGATCTATACGGTGCAGCCGGACGAAGTGGCGGTGGAACTGCGCTTCGGCAAGCCCAAGGCCGAGCTTTCCGAGCCTGGCCTGCACTTCCACTGGTGGCCGATCGACAGGGTCGAAACCGCCAAGATTTCCGAACAGCTGGTCAACATCGGCGACGCCGCGCGCTCGTCCGGCACGTCCGGCCTGATGCTGTCAGGCGACCAGAACATCGTCAACGTGCAGTTCTCCGTCGCCTACCAGGTCTCCGACCCGAAACAGTATCTGTTCGACGTTTCCGATCCCGACGGCATGCTGAGGCAGGTGGCCGAGAGCGCCATGCGCGAGGCCGTCGGCCGGCGTCCGGCACAGGACATCTTCCGCGACGACCGTGAGGGCATCGCCGAATCGGTGCGCCAGATCATCCAGACCACGCTGGACGGCTACAAGGCAGGCCTGAACATCAACGCCGTCTCCATCGAGGACGCGGCGCCGCCGCGCGAAGTGGCCGATGCCTTCGACGAAGTGCAGCGCGCCGAGCAGGACGAGGACAAGTTCGTCGAGCAGGCGAACCAGTATTCCAACCAGAAGCTGGGTGCCGCCCGCGGCCAAGCCGCGCAGGTGCGCGAGGAGGCGGCCGCCTACAAGAATCGCGTCGTGCAGGAAGCCGAGGGTGAGGCGCAGCGCTTCATCTCGGTCTACGACGAATATGCCAAGGCGCCGGACGTGACCCGCAAGCGCATTTATCTCGAGACGATGGAGAAGGTCCTGAAGGATTCCAACAAGGTCATCCTCGGCGAAGGCAACACGCAGGGCGTGCTGCCCTATCTGCCGCTGCCGGAAGTGGCGCCGAAGGCACCGAATGCGAACGCCGGAGGGACGCCGTGATGGCTAATCGTCTGCCCTTTATCGCCGTCCTTGTGGCGATCGTGCTGTTCCTCGCCTATTCGTCGATCTTCGTCGTCAACGCCCGCCAGCAGGCCATCGTGCTGCGCTTCGGCGAGATCGTCGACGTCAAGACCGAGCCCGGCATCTATTTCAAGCTGCCGTTTTCCATGTTCGAGGCCGACAACGTGCAGATGATCGAGAAGCGCGTGATGCGCTTCGACCTCGACAACATCCGCGTCCAGGTCTCGGGCGGCAAGTTTTACGAGGTCGACGCCTTCATCGCCTATCGCGTTTCCGATCCGCGCGTCTTCCGCTCCGCCGTGTCCGGCTCGATCGAACTGGGCGAGCAGCGGTTGAAGACGCGTCTCGACGCGGCGCTGCGCCGGGTCTACGGCCTGCGCGGCTTCGAGGCGGCCCTTTCGGAAGAACGCGCCGACATGATGCGCGAGGTGCGCGACCAACTGAGGCCCGACGCTGCTTCGCTGGGCCTCGAGATCGACGACGTGCGCATCCGCCGTACCGATCTCACGGCCGAGGTCTCGCAGCAAACCTATGACCGCATGAAGGCGGAGCGTCTGGCCGAGGCCGAAAGGCTGAGGGCACGCGGCAACGAGGCGGCCCAGCGCATCCGCGCCCGCGCCGACCGCGAGGTCATCGAGATCGTCGCCGAGGCGCAGAAGGAAGCCGAGATCCTGCGCGGCGAGGGCGATGCCCAGCGCAGCGCCACCTATGCCAACGCCTATAACCGCGATCCGGGCTTCTTCGAGTTCTACCGCTCGATGAGCGCCTACGGCACGGCGCTCGACAACACCGGCACGACGATGCTCTTGTCACCGAATTCGGAATTCCTCCGTTTCTTCCGCGATTCGCAAGGCACCGCGGCCGCCGGTTCCGCGCCGAGCGCAGCCGCGCCGGCGCCTGCCCAACCTGCCACCGGACAATAGGTCCGGTGCAGGACTTCTGGGCCGCCATGGGCCTTGTCCTCGTCATCGAGGGCGTCGTCTATGGCGGCTTTCCCAATCTCGCCCGCAAGCTCGCCAGCGAGGTTCTGGCAATGCCGGAAGGCGCGCTGCGGGTCGCCGGCCTGGTTGCGGTCGCCGTCGGCGTCGGCATCGTCTGGCTGGTGCGCGGATGAGGCCGGATACGGCTGCATTTTGTCGGCGCACCGGCCTTGCAGCCGCAAACGCGCCGCATTTCTTGCCAACATGACGCAACGCGCCATCTTGGGCGTAGCGAATCTTTTCTCGAAACTGCCGGGAGGCCTGCGATGACGAACAAAACCCTTGTGCGCGCGGCGAGGCGCACCGTCGTCGCGGCCGCGACAGCGGCGATGCTGGCGACCAGTGTCGCGCCCGTCTTCGCCCAGGCGACGCCGCCGACGAACGGGCCGGCCTCGGTGGCCGACCTGGCCCAGAAGCTGCTCGGCGCGGTCGTCAACATCTCCACCTCGCAGACGGTGAAGGGCACGGAAGGGCCGGGCGCGGTGCCGATGCCGCAGCTTCCCGAAGGCTCGCCCTTCCAGGATTTCTTCGACGACTTCTTCAACAAGCGCGGCGGCGACAACGACGGCGGCAGCCAGAAGGTGCAGTCGCTGGGCTCCGGCTTCGTCATCGACGCCGAGCAGGGCATCGTGGTGACCAACAACCACGTCATCGCCGACGCCGACGACATCGAGGTCAATTTCTCCGACGGCGTGACGCTGAAGGCGACGCTGGTCGGCACCGACACCAAGACCGACATCGCCGTTCTCAAGGTCGATCCCAAGGGCCACAAGCTGACGGCGGTGAAGTTCGGCGATTCCAACACCATGCGCATCGGCGACTGGGTGATGGCGATCGGCAACCCGTTCGGCCTCGGCGGCACGGTCACCGTCGGCATCATCTCGGCCCGCAACCGCGACATCAATTCCGGGCCGTATGACGACTTCATCCAGACGGACGCCGCCATCAATCGCGGCAATTCCGGCGGGCCGCTGTTCAACATGAACGGCGAGGTCATCGGCATCAACACCGCCATCATCTCGCCCTCGGGCGGTTCGATCGGCATCGGCTTTTCGATCCCCTCGCAGCTTGCCGTCGGCGTGGTCGACCAGCTTCGCCAGTATGGCGAGACGCGGCGCGGCTGGCTCGGCGTGCGCATACAGCCGGTGACCGACGACATCGCCGAAAGCCTCGGCATGAAGGAAGCCAAGGGCGCGCTGGTGGCCGGCATCATCAAAGGCGGGCCGGTCGACAACGGCCAGATCCAGCCGGGCGACGTCATCACCAAATTCGACGGCAAGGAGATCGACGAGATGCGCGATCTGCCGCGCGTGGTGGCCGAAAGCCCCGTCGGCAAGGCCGTCGACGTGGAGTTGGTGCGCAAGGGCAAGGAAATGACCGTTCAGGTCACGCTCGGCCGCCTCGAGGACGGCGAGAAGCTGGCCGGCAGCGAGGAGGGCGCGGCCGGCGAGGACAATGGCAGCGACAACGGCGCCGAGGTCGCCACCGCTTCCGTGCTCGGCATGACGATCGGCGAACTGAACGACGATGCGCGCAGCAAGTTCGGCATCGCGCCCGATATCTCCGGCGTCGTCATCACCGACGTTGCCAAGGATTCGGCGGCCGCCGAACGCGGCATCCAGCCTGGCGAAGTCATCACCGAGATCGCGCAGGAATCGGTCAAGACGCCGAAGGACGTCATGGACCGCATCGGTGCGCTCAAGGAGCAGGGCCGCAAGAACGCGCTGCTGATGCTGGCGTCGAAGACCGGCGAACTGCGCTTCGTGACGATCCGGATGGACTGAGCCTCACCGTCGACCGGATCGGGAATATAGTTCCGGTCGGCGCTTTTCACGTTGGCGTGGAAACGGGGAACCGGGTGGCCTATGCCTGGAGGGGCGAGGTTTCGGCCGTTGAAACCGGAAGGCCAATTCGCCGTCTGCGGCGCCGTCGCGCGAAAGCGGCATGCAACACGCCAAGGTAGAGGAAGATCGTCGCGATCGTCATTTCATGCAGAAGCGGGTTGTGAAACATCCCGTAGGATAGGGAGATCAGGAGGAAGTAGAGAAGGTTCCTTCTTTCCGCGTTGTTTGCGCAACCCGCCCAAAGATACTTCGCGATCGACCCGAACAGGCCGATCATGATGATCAGCCCGACGGCGCCGTCGTTCAGCAATTCGTCCAGAACGGCATTGTGGGTGTGGATGAAGGGTTTAAGGATCTCCTGTTCGCCCGGTGATGACTGTTCGGCAATGATCGCCTGCATTTTCGCTTCGGCTCCCACGCCGATAATCGGATGCGAAGCAATGACTTTTGCAGCTCCCTGCCAAAGGTAACTTCTGATCATATCCGATTCCGAAACGCCCTCCTGTTCGGCGGATTGGTCAGCGAAGATATAGTCGATCCACGGATCGATGCGGGTTTCCAGGTTCTGCCGTGTCCCGGGCAAGGCGACCAGAATGGCTATTCCAGCCGCCGTCGCCAGCAACGCTATCGACTTGGAGCGTCCCGGACGGGTCAGGAGCGTCCATCCGATTTCGACGAATGCGGCAAGCAGCAAGGGAACGAAGACCGCCCTGGTTTCAGAAAACAGGACGGCGAGAGAGCCTGCTATCAGATAGTAGGGGCCGTTCGGCGCCCAGCGTGGCGGCGCCTTGAGGGGAATGGCGGCGGTGAGCGTCGATATGGCCGCCGTGAAGGCGAAGACGGCTTCGTTCCCGCCCATCCCCTGCCTTATCGGCTCGAAGAGCGCATAGCCCAAGCCGATGGCGAAGGCGACGACGACTCCCACCCGCGATCCGAGCACGAAGCTTCGCAAAGGGTCGCCGATCAGCACCATCCCTGCTCCGCAAAAGGCAAAGAAACCGCAAAGCAGCGAATAGCTCATCTGCCGATCGTGGAGCGGATGTTCGCTGCGCAGCACGATCAGGCCGCAGGACCAGGTGACGTAGCAAAGCGCAAGCCAGTGATAGGGGCTACACAGAGGGCGGACCGATCTGTGCCGTCCCGCCCACAGGTAGAAACCTATGCAGGAGAACGCAAAGGTCGCCAGGGCGGAGAAACCGTTGCGAACAGCCTGAGCCACGGCGCCGCCGAACAGGACCCAGTGGTCGACACGACGCCGAAGAAGAAAGTTCCTGGTTAAGTTCATTGGATACGATGAAGATCTTTCCGCTGGAGTGCGAAGACTATACGCCGAAGATAATCGCTAATCCGGAAGATCAGCGTTCCTATCCGCCTGTGCGGCGGAAACGTGGCTTTTTTGTAAACGCCGGATGTGGCCGCGATCGTGCTTGCTTCGACCGGGCCGAGCGCGACCAGCGGCCTGTCCGTGGAAAATATGGCATAGCCGTTTCCGGACCACCCTCTTTCCAAGGCAACGTCATATGGCAACCGCATCGGGCTCAGCGTGTCCAGCAGGCGTGCCGCGCCTGCCTTCGTCACCACATAGGCCGCCGAACTTCCGCATGGGCCGTGTGCGCAGCGGCCTATCCGGACGGAATCATCGATCCGCGCGTGCGCGACGAAGCCGTGCGTCCGATGGTTGACCAGCTTCACCGCATCCCAGCCTTCGAAGGTGCGCAATCTCTCCAGGAAGGGAACGAAGCCGGCGTTGAAACCGACATCGTCCTCGACGATCACCGCGTGGGATGCGTCGCCCTTGGCAATCGTCTCCAGCGCATTGAGATGACTGAGATAACAGCCGATCTCGGCCGGCAGGATACGCTTGCCGTGTATGCGTTCGAACGTCTTCCTGTCGACGGGCAGGGGCTGATCGGGAGGCAGCTTGGCGCCGTCGACCGCCGGAATCCGGGTCAGTTCGATGCCGTATGATCCCGCATTTTCGCGAATGGCGCGCAGTCGATCCGGCGACCTGTCGAGATTGATGACGAAAACGGGCATCGGGTTGACCATGACGGTATCCGGACCGGTTGAATCACGAAAGCGGCGGGTTCTGTTTTGGCGATTGAAACCAGTCATTACGGGATATTGCGTAAAAGAAGTGCCGCTTGAGATGCGGGTGGCTGTCCGGCACGCCCGGATGGTCGAAGTCGCGCGCGGGATCGCGGCGCATGCCGATGCGCTCCATGACGGCGGTCGAGCGGGTATTGTTCCAGACCGCGAAGGAGACGATCTCGTCGAGCTCCAGCGTCTCGAAGCCGAAGGCGAGCCAGGCGCGGGCGGCCTCGCTGACGTAGCCCTTGCCCCAGTATTCCGGCGCCAGGCGCCAGCCGATCTCGACCGCGCCGGCGTTCGGAACCGGCTTGTTCTCCGCGCCATGCAATCCGACGAAACCGATGCACTCGCCTGTCTGCGCAACCTCGGCGGCGGTCCAGCCGAAGCCGTCGTGCTCGATCTCGGCGCGGAATGCGTCGAGCTTGGCGTCGGCCTCGGCGCGGCTGCGGCGGAAGGGGAAGAACTCCATGACCTGCTCGTCGCTGTTGATGCGGTGGAACAGCGGCCGGTCGTCGTCGCGCCAGTTGCGCAGGATCAGGCGTTCCGTTCGGATCGGCTTCATGTGGCGAAATCCTCGCGAGCGTAGCCCTGCAGGTAGAGCAGTGCCGTCAGGTCGGCATGGTCGATGCGCACCTTCGCCTCGGCGGCCACCGCCGGCTTGGCGTGGAGCGCGACGCCGGTGCCGGCCAGGCGCAGCATGTCGAGATCGTTGGCGCCGTCGCCGACGGCAATGGCATCCGCCGGCGTCAGGCCGAGCCGTGCGGCGATCTCCCTGAGCGCCGCGGCCTTGGCGTCGCGGCCGAGGATCGGCTCGGAGACCTCGCCGGCAAGGCGCCCGTCAGCCTCGAGCAGATGGTTGGCGCGGTTCTCATGGAAGCCCAGCATGGCGGCGATGCGACGGGTGAAGACATCGAAGCCGCCGGAGACGAGCGCGGTATAGGCGCCGTTGGCGCGCATGGTGGCGACCAGCGCCGCGCCGCCGGAAGCCAGCGTCAGGCGGTTTGCGATGATGCGCTCGATCACCGTCGCATCGAGGCCTTTCAGCAACGCGACCCGTTCCCGTAGGGCGGGTTCGAAGGCGATCTCGCCGTTCATCGAGCGGGCAGTGATGGCGGCGACGTGCTCCTTCAGGCCGACCTCGTCCGCCAGTTCGTCGATGCATTCCTGGTCGATCATGGTCGAATCCATGTCGGCAATGAGGATCTTCTTGCGTCGGTTCTCCTGCGGCTGGACGACGATGTCCACCGGCGAGTCGGCAAGCGCCGTCCGCAGCGCGGCGGTGGCCGAGGCGGCATCGATGCCGGCGGGGAGCTCGAGATCGCAGGCGATGCCTTCGTCCAGCCAGCGCATCGCTCTTGCGCCGACGGTGGCCGCCGCCATATTCGCAAGGCCGGCATCGAGCGCCGGGCGTGAAGGATGGACAATGAGCGTGGCGACGAGCGGCATGGACGATCCGGTGGGGCAGGCCGGCAAAGGCCGCGTGAAAGACGCGATCCTGATAGCCGGCCCGACCGCCAGCGGCAAGTCGGCGCTGGCGCTCGATCTGGCCGAACGGACCGGCGGCGTCATCGTCAACACCGATTCCATGCAGGGTTACGCGATCCTCGACGTGCTGACGGCACGGCCGGGGCGGGTGGAATTGTCGCGCGCGCCGCATCTTCTTTACGGCCATGTGCACCCTTCGGTCGCCTATTCCACCGGCGCGTGGCTGCGCGATGTGACGGGCCTGATCGAGGAGGACCGGCTCGCCGGGCGGCGGGCGATCTTCGTCGGCGGCACGGGCCTTTATTTTCGCGCCCTGGCCGAAGGCATACCGCAGATGCCGGACATTCCGGCGGCGATCCGCCAGCATTGGCGCAACGAGATGAACGAGCGTGGGGCGCCGGCTCTCCATGGAATCCTGGCGGATCGTGACGCCGACGCCGCGCGGCAGCTCAGGGCCTCCGACGGACAGCGCATCGTGCGGGCGCTGGAAGTGCTGGAGGCGTCGGGCCGTTCCATCCTGGCGTGGCAGAAGGATAGTACGGCGCCGCTGATCGACCGCGCCAGCGCGCGTTTCCTCGTCATCGAGCCGGATCGCGCGGCACTTGCCGGCCGGATCGAACGGCGCTTCGATGCCATGATCGACAACGGTGCGCTGGAGGAAGTGCGCGAGCTGTCCGCGCTCGGCCTCGACCCGGCGCTGCCGGCAATGAAGGCGATCGGCGTGCGCGAGCTCCAGGCGGCGTTGGCCGGCACGATGAGCGCTGCGGTCGCGATCGAGCGCGCCAAGATCGCCACGCGGCAATATGCCAAGCGGCAGGCGACCTGGTTCCGGCATCAGCTCGGCGGCGAGTGGCGGCGCCTCAGGTCCGGTGACGATATGGAAACCACGATCTGACGCGTCGCTGTGGATACAACCGGCTGCATGTTGCGCTTTGGGAAAATTTCGCGTTCAAGTTGCCGGAATTAAGGACCTCGTAAGCCCCTTGGTGTCATAAGGGCTCGGCATTCCTTCTCGCGGGCGGCAGATGCGTTTCCACCAGGCCGAGTCGGCCTTCTTCGTGTTCATCTTCGTGATCCTGGCCGCCGGCCTGGTGACGCTGCATGCTTTCGACTTCATGCAGACCGCGGCGGGCGACTTCGGGCCGTCGCATGACACCGACATCGCCTATCTTTCGAAGCTGCTGTTCGCGATCGGCGTGCTGATCGCCACGGCGTTTTTCTTCGGCGTCTTCTTCATCTATCCGCTGATCCGCCGGCAGGTGAAGGAGGAGGCCAAGCTGCGCGTCATGACCGAATCGCTCTCGGCGCGTTCGGAGACGCTGGAGCAGGCCGCGCTGACCGACGGCCTGACGGGCATGCAGAACCGCCGCTATTTCGACGATGCGCTGAAGGAATACCTCGAGGAGTTCCGCCGCATCGGCAAGCCGATGGGCCTGATGATCCTCGACCTCGATCATTTCAAGCAGATCAACGACACGCATGGCCATGATATCGGCGACGAGGTGCTGAAGGCGGTGGCCCGGTGCCTGATGGACATGACGCGCTATCACGATGTGGTGGCGCGGCTGGGCGGCGAGGAGTTCGCCGTGGTGGCGCCGAACATGGATGCCGAGCAACTGGCCAAGTTTGCCGAGCGCATCCGCAAGGCGATCGCCGGCATGGCGGTGCTCTCCGGCAACGTGCGCCTGGCGGTCACCGCCAGCGTCGGGCTCGCCGTATGGAACCGCAAGGAAACGGCCGACGAATTCTATCGCCGCGCCGACCGCCACCTCTATGAGGCCAAGCGGCAGGGCCGCAACCGCATCAGCGCCTGAAATCCCGTTGAAGCTGCTTTCCTCGCCCCGTTTACGGGGAGAGGATGCCGGCAGGCAGGTGAGGGGCGGCGCCTGCTTGTCGAGGTCGGCTCTGCCCCTCATCCGCCCTTCGGGCACCTTCTCCCCGTGAACGGGGAGAAGGAGGGTTGCGGACTACCGTTATTCGTTCTGCGGGCGCATGCCGAAGGTGGCGGACTTCAGACCGTAGCGGAGGTCGAAGTCATCGCTCGGCTGGATGCCCGGCGCGGCAGGCTTGCGGTAGCCGGGATCGCCGGCCTGGCGGTCCGTGTCGGCCATTTCGGTGAAGGCGGCGGTCTGCTGCGGCTTCGGCACATTGCGCAGGCGGCCGACGATCGCCGCCAGATCGACGTCGTCGCCGGATGAATCGGCGGGAACGTCGCCGACATATTTCACCGATCCGGGGATCAGGGAGGGATCGAGCTTCTCGAACTTCAGCCGCATGGTGGTGGCGACACCCTCGCCGAAGGCGATCGCCTCGCGCTGACCCATCGAAGAGAGGAAGGACAGGGTCGAGGCGGACGAGTCGGCAATGGCCGAGCGGATGATCGCCTGGTCCTGTTCGTTGGCCAGCCGCATGGCGAAGACCGTCGAGCATTGCGACAGGATCGTCGGGTCGAGTTCACCGGGGCGCTGGGTGACGATGCCCAGATAGCAGCCGTATTTGCGGCCTTCCTTGGCGATGCGCGAGAGCGCATGGCGGGTGGGCGCAAAACCCAGCTTGCTGTCGGCGGGCATATAGCGATGCGCTTCCTCGCAAAGCAGCAGGAGTTTCAGCCGCCCGTTGCTCCACAGCGCCAGGTCGAAGGCGAGCCGCGCCAGCACCGAGCAGACCGAATTGACCACCTCGGAGGGCATGCCCGCCATCTCGAAGCAGGTGACGGGGCGGCCGTGATGCGGCACGCGGAAGATGTTGCCGATCGTTTCGTGGATGGTGTCCTCGATCAGCCTCGAATTGAACATGAAGCGGTAGCGCGGATCGGCGGACGCCTGCTCTATGCGCGTCTTGAGCGCCTTGAGCGCGGGGCGGTCGTTCTTGCTTTCGAGCATGCCGATACGCTCGTCGATCTGTCGGACGAGGTCGGCAATCCGGTAAGGCACCGGCGTGTCGGCAGTCAGCGCATCGACGCCGCGCTTGAGGAACATGCCGGCATTGGGATTGCGATAGAGGTTCTTGGCCACCGGGATGAGGTCGCGCAGGAGATCGACTTCCTCCGGCACCGCCTCGCGGCCGCGGAAAAGCACCTCGGTGAATTCTTCCAGCCTGAACAGCCAGAACGGCAGGTCGAGGCTTGCGGTATCCACCTTGACGCAGTGTTCGGACAGGGAGGCGGCGAACTCGTTGTGCGGATCGAGGATCAGCACCCTCAGGTCCGGCCGCGCGGCGAGCGTCTTGCGCAACAGCAGCGAGACGGCGGTGGACTTGCCGACACCGGTGGTGCCGACGACGGCGAAATGGCGCGCCAGCGTGTCGTCGATGGCGATGTTGGCGTCGACCGCTTCATCCTGCGACAGCGAGCCGACGGTGATGGAACGCCGGCCGGCGAGATCGTAGACGGCCTGAAGATCGCGGTTGCGAATATAGTGGGCGATGGCGCCGATATGAGGATAGTTGGTGATGCCGCGGTCGAACACCGGCTTGCCGCCCGGTTCGGTCGCGTCGCGCACCTCGCCGATCAGTTCGACCGACACCTCGATCGGGTTCTGGCTTTCGGCGTTCCAGGCCAAGTCCGACTTGCCGATGGCGTAGACCAGTCCGACGGTGCGGGTGGAGCCGAGGTTGATCGAGATCATGCGGCCGACTTTCCACTGGGCCGTCACCGCGCCTTCGGCGTCGTCGGCGAAGGCCGCGATGGTGGCGCGCGCGCCGTCGCAACGCACCACGTTGCCGAGAATGCGCTTGTCGCTCTGGCCGGCGTCGCGCCGCTCCTGCGATGTCGTCTCGCCGCCGGAGACCTCACGTTCGACGAACATGGACCGTCATTTCCCTTACCCCACCGGTCCGACTGTAGACCGCACGGGGTTAAGCCCGCGTGTGGCGGCGTGGTTCAGATGTCGTTAACGAGATAGGGAAAATGCGATGCAAACGGCCCGAGGCGGCGCCTGCCGCCTCGGAGACGCGGGCCGCTAGGCCTTGTGATGGACTTCCTGCAGGCCGTAGACCGGCGTCGCGATGCCTTCCTGCCGCGCCTTCAATTGCAGCGACAGGTACTGCGAATAGTGCCTGGACTGGTGCAGGTTGCCGCCGTGGAACCAGAGCGCGGGCTGCTGTGTCGGCTTCCACATATTGCGCTGCTCGCCTTCCCACGGGCCGGGGTCCTTGGTGGTGGCCGAACCGAGGCCCCACACCTTGCCCACCTTGTCGGCGACTTCCTGCGAGATCAGGTCAGCGGCCCAGCCGTTCATCGAGCCGTAGCCGGTGGCGTAGACGACGAGATCGGCCGGCAGTTCGGTGCCGTCGACGAATTTCACGCCGGTTTCGGTCAGTTCCTGCACCGCCGCGCCCTTGCCGGTCTTGAGCTTGATCGAACCGTCGATGACGAGGTCGCAGGCACCGACGTCGATGTAGTAGCCCGAACCCCGGCGCAGGTACTTCATGAACAGGCCCGAGCCGTCGTCGCCCCAATCGTGCATGAAGCCGACTTTTTCGAGCGCGTCGTAGAAATCCTTGTCGCGCTCGCGCATCTGCTCATAGAGCGGGATCTGGAACTCGTGCATGATCCTGTAGGGCAGGGAGGCGAAAATCAGGTCCGCCTTGCGCGTCGTCATGCCGTTCTGCACCGCCTGCTCGGAATAGAAGGCGCCGAGGCCGATATCCATCAGCGTGTTGGAGCGCACGATATGGGTGGACGAGCGCTGCACCATGGTGACGTCGGCGCCGCCTTCCCAAAGGGCCGCACAGATGTCGTGGGCGGAGTTGTTGGAGCCGATCACGACGACCTTCTTGCCGCGGTATTTCTCCGGGCCGGGATGGGTCGAGGAGTGTTGCTGCTCGCCCTTGAAGATATCCTGTCCCTTGTATTTGGGCCAGTTCGCCTTGCCGGACATGCCGGTGGCGAGCACCAGCTGCTTCGGCTTCAAGGTGATTTCCTTGCCGTCGCGCTCAACGACGACGGTCCATTCGCCGGCCTTCTCGTCGTATTTGGCCGATTTTGCGGTGGTGGAAGCCCAGTAATTCAGCTCCATCACCTTTGTGTACATTTCCAGCCAGTCGCCGATCTTGTCCTTCGGCGCGAAGACCGGCCAGTTCTTCGGGAAGTCAATATAGGGCAGGTGGTCGTACCAGACCGGATCGTGCAGGCAGAGCGACTTGTAGCGCTTGCGCCAGGAATCGCCCGGCCGCTCGTTCTTCTCGATGATGATTGTCGGTACGCCGAGTTGCCTCAGCCGCGCGCCGAGCGCGATGCCGCCCTGGCCGCCGCCGATGATGAGCGCGTAGGGCTGCCTGGAGAAACCGAGTTCGGCGATTTCGTCCTCGCGCTCCTCTCTCCAGCTCTTGCGGTCCTTGCCGTGGCCGTGCTTGGCGCCGAGCGGGCGGGTGAAGCCGGATTTCTCCTCGTGGCCCTTCAGCTCGGCCATGGTGGTGAGCAGTGTCCAGATCTTGCCGTTCTTCAGCCGGATGTGGCCGAAGCCGCGCGCCACCTGCGTCTCGAAGCTGATCCAGCCTTCGACGAGGCCGTCGCTTTCGGTGGCGTCCTCGCCCTCGGCGATGTGCCAATGCGAAGGTTTCGTCCCGGCGAGCTGGCTTTCCAGCATGGCGCGAACCTGGCCCTTGCCCTCCATCGTCTTCAGGTTCCAGGTGAAGGTCACCAGATCGCGCCAGTAGCAGTCGTCCTGAAAGCAGGCGACCGCCTTGTCGATGTCGCCGGCGGCAAGGGCTGCGCCGAACGTGTCGAGCAGATCGGAGAGTTTCTTGTTCGGCGCCTTGTCGAGCATCAGTTCCTCCCGGTTGTCTTGGCTTGATCGGCGACCGGCTCCTCGACCGATCGGTGCCAAGCAGTATCGGGGCAAAAATCGCGGCGTCACGCCCCCAAAAAGTTAGGCCTGTTTTCAATGGGTTAGTTGGATCGGGCCGGATTTCCGGCGCTTTCACGCGTTACAGGCCCGGTTTTCGCAGAAACGAAAATCGGCCATTGACGCGGGGGTATCCGCGCCCTTATTGTCCGCGCCCATGAAGACGGCACTCATTCTCGTAGGAAGGCGCGTGGGCAAGGCGGTGTAACCGCCGGGCGACAGCACCCCATGCGCGACACACAGGCTCCCTCCGGGGGCCTTTTTTATTGCCCGAAACAGGACTAAACGACCACCAAACGCTTGGAAAAGCGACAGAAGACGGAACGGATCGATGAGCAACGGACAAAGCGAGCGGCGCGAGATGACGGGCGCCGAGATGGTGGTGCAGGCGCTGAAGGACAACGGCGTCGAGCACATTTTCGGCTATCCGGGCGGCGCCGTGCTGCCGATCTACGACGAGCTTTTCCAGCAGGACGATGTCCAGCACATCCTCGTGCGCCACGAGCAGGGCGCCGGCCATGCGGCTGAAGGCTATGCGCGCTCGACCGGCAAGGCCGGCGTCATGCTGGTCACCTCCGGCCCCGGCGCCACCAATGCGGTGACGCCGCTGCAGGACGCGCTGATGGATTCCATCCCTCTGGTCTGCCTGACCGGCCAGGTGCCGACGTCCCT
This sequence comes from Mesorhizobium sp. 8, assembly GCF_006351905.1. Classification (NCBI taxonomy): domain Bacteria; kingdom Pseudomonadati; phylum Pseudomonadota; class Alphaproteobacteria; order Hyphomicrobiales; family Phyllobacteriaceae; genus Mesorhizobium; species Mesorhizobium sp. 8. The sequence goes on along the minus strand of NZ_CP040914.1, from coordinate 1,246,982 downwards.
GATCGGCTCCGACGCTTTCCAGGAGTGCGACACGGTCGGCATCACGCGGCCCTGCACCAAGCACAATTGGCTGGTCCAGGACGTCAACGATCTCGCCCGCACCATTCATGAGGCCTTCCACGTCGCCACCACCGGCCGGCCCGGCCCGGTCGTGGTCGACATTCCGAAGGACGTGCAGTTCGCCACCGGCCTTTACGAGCCGCCGCAGACGGCGCCGCGCACCAGCTACCAGCCCAAAGTCCAGGGTGACCTCGACAAGATCAAGGCGGCGGTCGAACTGATGGCCGGCGCGAAGAAGCCGGTCATCTATTCCGGCGGCGGCGTCGTCAATTCCGGCCCGGAGGCCTGCCATCTGCTGCGCGAACTGGTCGAACTCTCCGGCTTTCCCATCACCTCGACGCTGATGGGGCTGGGCGCCTATCCGGCCAGTGGCAAGAACTGGCTCGGCATGCTCGGCATGCACGGCGCCTACGAAGCTAACATGGCCATGCACGACTGCGACGTGATGGTGTGCATCGGCGCGCGTTTCGACGACCGCATCACCGGCCGGCTGGACGCCTTCTCACCGAATTCGAAGAAGATCCACATCGACATCGATCCGTCGTCGATCAACAAGAACGTGCGCGTCGATATCGGCATATTGGGCGATGTCGGCCATGTGCTGGAGGACATGGTGCGGCTGTGGCGGGCGACCGCCAAGGCCGACAAGAAGGCACTCTATCCCTGGTGGGAGCAGATCGCCAAATGGCGCGCCCGCGACAGCTTTGCTTACAAGCCGAACCCGGACGTGATCATGCCGCAATATGCTATCCAGCGGCTGTTCGCGCTGACGAAAGACCACGATACCTACATCACCACCGAAGTCGGCCAGCATCAGATGTGGGCGGCGCAGCACTTCCATTTCGACAAGCCGAACCGCTGGATGACCTCCGGCGGCCTCGGCACGATGGGCTACGGCCTGCCGGCGGCGCTGGGCGTGCAGATCGCCCATCCGAACGCGCTGGTCATCGACATCGCCGGCGACGCATCGGTGCAGATGACCATGCAGGAGATGTCTGCGGCGGTGCAGTACGGTGCGCCGATCAAAATCTTCATCCTCAACAACCAGTACATGGGCATGGTGCGCCAGTGGCAGCAATTGCTGCACGGCAACCGGCTGTCGCATTCCTACACCGAGGCGATGCCGGACTTCGTCAAGCTGGCCGAGGCCTATGGCGGCCACGGCATCCGCTGCGAGAAGCCGGACGAGCTGGACGACGCGATCAAGGAGATGATTGCGGTGAAGAAGCCGGTGCTGTTCGACTGCCGCGTCGCGAACCTCGCCAACTGTTTCCCGATGATCCCGTCCGGCAAGGCGCATAACGAGATGCTCCTGCCCGACGAGGCGACCGACGAGGCTGTGGCGAATGCCATCGACGCCAAGGGCAGGGAACTGGTGTGATTGAAGTAAGACGCGGTAAGGCGTATATGTCTTACTTCGTCTTACCAGGAGCGCGACCATGAATGTGCGGGCAAAGATTTCAAGCAAGGGGCAACTGGTTCTGCCGAAGGCAGTGCGAGATGCGTACGGTCTTGATGCCGGCTCGGAAGTTGAGGTCGAGAGCGCCGGCGATGTCATCCTTCTCAGGCCATCGCCGAAGAAAACGCGCAACACCTATACGCTCGACGAGGCTGCCGGATTCCTCAAATATGAAGGTCCTTCGGTGACGCTTAAGGATATGGAACGCGCGATAGAGGAAGAAGCCAGGCGGAAATGGAATGCCGCGCGCAGTTGATACAAACATCTTTGTGCGGTTTCTCGTCGACGACGGAAGCAAGCATGTTGCTCTCGCCCGCCGAGTGTTTGCCGACGGGCAGGTGTTCGTTCCGGTGAGCGTGATGCTTGAAAGTGAATGGGTGCTACGCAGCAACTTCGGTTTCAAGCGTGACCAGATATGCGACGCTTTCGAGCGTCTCCTGGGGGTGGCCTCTATCACCATCCAGGATGACAATACCGTCGAGAACGCGGTGGCATCTTGCAGGCGCGGGCTCGACTTTGCCGACGCGCTCCATCTGCATTCCTCTGATGGATGCGAGGTTTTCTACACGTTTGACGATCTGTTTATTCGCAAGGCGAAGCGGGCAACCTCAGTACCACCGGTCCGACGCCCCCCAATCCCGAAACACGGCAAGGAACTTGAAAGAAAACAATGAACGCCCATCAGCAGCCCACCGGTTCGGCCTATTTCATCACTAAGGAAACGGAGAAGCCGGAAACGCATACGCTCTCCGTGCTGGTCGACAACGAGCCGGGCGTGCTGGCACGCGTCATCGGCCTGTTCTCCGGTCGCGGCTACAACATCGAGAGCCTCACCGTCTCCGAGACGGAGCACGAGCAGAAGCTGTCGCGCATCACCATCGTGACGCGCGGCACGCCGCATGTGCTGGAGCAGATAAAGCACCAACTCGAGCGCATCGTGCCGGTGCACCGGGTCGTCGACCTGACCGTCAGAGCGCACGAACTTGGCCAGGAGCGGCCGCTGGAGCGCGAGCTTGCGCTGGTGAAGGTCGCCGGCACCGGCGACCACCGGGTCGAGGCGCTCCGGCTTGCCGACGCCTTCCGCGCCCATGTGGTGGACGCCAACACCGAGCACTTCATCTTCCAGATCACCGGCAAGAGTTCCAAGATCGACCAGTTCATCGCCATCATGCGCCCGCTCGGCCTGATCGAGATCTGCCGCACCGGCGTGGCGGCGATGAACCGCGGCTCGCAAGGCATGTAGAAAGCCTGCCGCCAAGCCGGCTTCCGGCCGGGAAAAACAATCCAACCTCTTCCGGATAGGCGAATGTCCACCGACACGCTGCTCGCCCTGTTGGCCTATGCCTTCGTGACCTCGATCACGCCGGGGCCGAACAATCTCATGCTTTTGACCTCAGGCGTGAACTTCGGCTTCACCCGCACGATCCCGCACATGCTGGGCATCGGCATTGGCTTCGTGGTTTTGCTCATGGCTGTTGGGCTGGGACTGGGGGCCGTGCTGACCGCGTTTCCGGTCCTGCACACGGCGCTGAAGGTCGCCGGCGGCGTCTATCTCCTGTATCTGTCTTGGAAGATCGCCATGGCGCGGTCGTTCGACGACGGCGGCGAGGCGCGGACGCGGCCGATGACTTTTCTCGAGGCCGCCGCCTTTCAATGGGTGAATCCGAAGGCATGGGTGATGGCTGTGACCGCCATGGCGGTCTATTCCAATCCGGCGACGCCATTCCTGTCGATCCTGCTGATCGGGCTGATTTTCGGTGTCGTCAACCTGCCCAGCGTCTCGACCTGGGCCGGCTTCGGCATGGCGCTGCGCGGCTTCCTGTCCGATCCGGTGCGGCTGAAATGGTTCAACATCGCCATGGGCATCCTGTTGGCGGCGACGCTGTGGCCGATGCTGCGCTGAGTGTTGGCGCTTGAAGCGGCGCCTTCACCGCCATAGCTTGGCCTTATGAGCCACGATCACGACGACCATCATCACGACAACCATCTCGATCCCATGGCCGCACGCGTGCGGGCACTGGAAACGATCCTGACGCAAAAGGGCCTGATCGATCCGGCGGCGATCGACGCCATCGTCGAGACCTACGAGACCAAGGTCGGGCCACGGAATGGCGCGAAAGTGGTGGCGAAGGCGTGGAGCGACACCGGTTATGCCGAGTGGCTGAGGCGCGACGCAACGGCGGCGATTGCCTCGCTGGGATTCACCGGCCGGCAGGGCGAGCACATGCAGGCGGTGTTCAACACGCCCGAGACGCATAACCTCGTCGTCTGCACCCTGTGTTCCTGTTATCCGTGGTCGGTGCTCGGTTTGCCGCCGGTCTGGTACAAGGCGCCCCCCTATCGCTCGCGCGCTGTCATCGATCCGCGCGGCGTGCTGGAGGAATTCGGGTTGACGCTGCCGGCCGCGACGAAGGTCCGCGTCTGGGATTCGACGGCCGAGTTGCGCTATCTGGTGGTGCCGATGCGGCCCGAGGGCAGCCAGGGGCTGGACGAGGAGGCGCTTGCCGATCTGGTGACGCGCGATTCCATGATCGGCACCGGCCTTGCCAGCATGCCAGCCAAGGTGCCGACATGAACGGACCGCAGGACCTCGGCGGCCAGATGGGGTTCGGCCCTGTCGCGCCCGAAAAGGACGAGCCGCTCTTTCACGCGGACTGGGAAAAGCGTGCGCTCGGCGTGACGCTGGCCGCCGGCGTCTTCGGCGCATGGAACCTGGACGAGAGCCGGCACGCGCGCGAATCGCTGCATCCGGCAGTCTATTATGCGGCGACCTACTATGAAATCTGGATTCGGGCGCTGGAGGTGCTGCTGATGCGCCATGGCTTCCTCAGCGAAGCCGATCTCGCCGCCGGGGAGGCCGTCGACGATGCTGCTACCCCGAAGCGCGTGCTGAGGGCGGCCGACGTGCCGGCCGTGCTTGCGAAAGGCGGGCCGTGCGACCGGCCGCTCGACGCGCCGGCGCGTTTTCGCGCTGAAGAACGGGTCCGCACGAAGAATTTCAATCCGACCGGCCACACGCGCCTGCCGCGCTACGCGCGCGGAAAGATCGGTACGGTGGAAGCGGTGCATGACGGTTTTGTTCTCCCTGACAGCAATGCGCATGGAAGGGGGGAGAACCCTGAGCGGCTTTACACCGTCGTCTTCGACGGAAGCGAGGTGTGGGGCGAGGGGGCGGACCCGACGCTGACCGTCTCCATCGATGCGTGGGAGAGCTATCTTGAGCGCGCGTGAGCACGGCGGCCTGCCGCTGGCACCGGGGATGGACGAGCCGGCTTTTTCCGAGCCGTGGCAGGCGCAGGCCTTCGCCATGACGGTATCGCTGCACCAGGCCGGACTGTTCTCGTGGGGCGAGTGGGCTGAGGCGCTGTCGGCGGAAGTGAAGCGTCCGGACGCGGCCGCCGACGGTCACGACTATTACGAACGGTGGCTGGCGGCGCTGGAAAAGCTGCTCGCGGCGAAGGGGGCTGCCTTACCGGCCGATGTCGATACGCTTGCGGCCGCCTGGCAACGCGCAGCACACGCGACGCCGCACGGCAAGCCGATCCTGCTGGAGAACGATCCTGACGCCGGCTTGCTGGAAAAGCGGCATTCCCTCTGAATTTCGTCCAGCCCCTTCATCCCCCAAGCAAGGAGTTCGCCCCATGACCACCGTAGCCGTTCTCGTCGGCAGCCTGCGCAAGGAATCCTTCAGCCGGAAGGTTGCGAACGCTGTCGCCAGGCTGACGCCGGACCTGAAATTCGACTTTCTCGATATCGGCGGCGTTTCCTATTTCAATCAGGACCTGGAGGCCAATCCGCCCGCCGACTGGACAGCGTTCCGCGACCGGATCAAGGCGGCCGACGCGGTGCTGTTCGTGACGGCCGAATACAACCGTTCGGTTCCGGGCGTGCTGAAGAACGCGCTCGATGTCGCTTCGCGCCCCTACGGGCAGGGCGCGCTGATGGGCAAAACGGCGGCGGTCATCTCGACCTCCATCGGCGCGATCGGCGGCTTCGGCGCCAACCATCACCTGCGCCAGTCGCTCGCCTTCCTCAACATGCCGGTAATGGCGCAGCCGGAAGCCTATGTCGGCAACACCGGCAGCCTGTTCGACGGCACCGGGCAGATCACCAACGACAGCACCGAAGAATTCCTGGTTGCCTTTGGCAAGGCGTTCATGGCGTTCATCGAGAAGAACAAACAGAAATAGGCAACCCATGCCGGCGGCCGTTGACTCTGGTTGCCGGCACCTTATTGTTCTCTATATGTTCTACCTGTGTCGCTTGGGTCTATTCCCTGAGTCGACGCGGTGTTTCGCTTCTACCTTGCCTTCGCCGACCGAATCCGATCTCACGGTTCCATGGATTTTTCCCCACAACAGGATGAAGCGCTCAAGGCGGTCGGACGCTGGCTGAAGGAAGGACGGCCGCAGGTCTTTCGCCTGTTCGGCTATGCCGGCACCGGCAAGACGACGCTGGCGCGCCATTTCGCCGAGCATGTCGATGGCCAGGTGCAGTTCGCTGCCTTCACCGGCAAGGCGGCGCAGGTGCTGCGTTCCAAGGGCGCGCTCAACGCCCGCACCATCCATTCGCTGATCTACCGGCCGCGCGGCGAGGAGGCCGTCGAGGACGAGACGACGGGCAAGACCTCAATCAATCCGACCTTCTCGCTCAACCGCCAGAGCCCCATCAGCCGCGCGGCGCTGGTCGTCATCGACGAATGCTCGATGGTGGACGAGCAGCTTGGGCGAGACCTGCTGAGCTTCGGCACGCCGATCCTGGTGCTGGGCGATCCGGCGCAACTGCCGCCGATCTCGGGCGGCGGCTTCTTCACAGAGCACGAGCCGGACTACCTGTTGACCGAAATCCACCGCCAGGCGCGCGACAATCCGATCATCCGGTTGGCGCTCGACGTGCGCGAGGGGCGAGAGTTCATGCGCGGCGACTATGGTACCGCGCAGGTCATCGGCCGCGAGGACGTCAACCAGGACCTTGTCCTGAGAGCCGACCAGGTGCTGGTCGGCACCAACCGCACGCGCCGCCGCTACAATCAGCGCCTGCGCGAACTGAAGGGCTTTTCGGCCGACTATCCGCAGGCCGGCGACAAGCTGGTGTGCCTGCGCAACGACCCGGCCAAGGGCCTGCTCAACGGTTCGCTGTGGAAGGTCATGACATCGTCGCGCGAGACGGTGAAGCCCGGCATCAACCTGCTCGTCTCGCCAGAAGAGGACGATCCGGACCGGGGCGTCGCCAAGATCAAGCTGCTCAAGGCCGCCTTCGAGAATCCGGACGAGGAAGTGCCCTGGCAGCAGAAGAAGCGCTTCGACGATTTCGACTACGGCTATGCGCTGACCGTGCATAAGGCACAGGGTTCGCAATGGAACGAGGTGGTGCTGTTCGACGAAAGCTTCGCCTTCAAGGACACGCGCCAGCGCTGGCTCTATACGGCGATCACGCGGGCTGCGGAGCGGCTGACGGTGGTGCGCTGAAGCGCTCGTGCGCTTCTTGTCCCATCCGCACCTATACGTCCGCCGGCTTTTCGTGCGCGTCGAGCCATGCCCAGGCGTCGGCTTCGCCGGTGGCCGGGAAGTGGCGGATTTCGACGGTCGAGGGGGCGGCGAGCCAGCCTTGCATCCGGTTGCTCCAGCTTGATTCTCCGATTAAGGCGCAACGGCCGACATGGTCCGCCGCCTCGGCGCTGCACTGCTTGAGCGTGTCGGCCGCGATATCGGCCCAGTCGACGCCGTCATGGTCGACAAGGCGCACCAGCACGTCGATCCGGGGATGCTGCGCGCAGGCCGCCTCGAACAGGCCGAACAGGTTTTCGACATCCGGCGCGCGGACGTGACCAACAAGCTCGACGGCGAACAGGTCGTCGCGGTTCGTGTCGATCCGGCGCACGACCGGCACATCTTCGAGAAAATTCACGGGCAGTCCTTTCGTTCGGCCACTGACCGATCTGGAACACACAAATCAGCTGTCTGTTCCCGGCAAAGGCAGTATAGATGCCGCGCACACCGCATCGGGAGGCCAGCCGTGCCCGCCAAGCTCTCCGTCAACCTCAACGCCGTCGCCATGCTGCGCAACCGCCGCGACCTGCCGTGGCCGAGCGTCACGGGGCTCGGCCGCATCGCGCTCGCCGCCGGCGCGCACGGGCTGACCGTGCATCCGCGCCCCGACCAGCGGCATATCCGCTTTTCCGACCTGCCGGAAATTCGCGCATTGATCGACGACGAGTTCCCCCGGGCCGAATTCAACATCGAGGGCTATCCGGGCGAGGATTTCCTGCAACTGGTGGAGAAGCACCAGCCCGAGCAGGTGACGCTGGTGCCCGACGATCCGGCGCAGGCCACGTCAGACCACGGCTGGAACTTTGCCGCGCAGGCGGCGTTCCTTACGCCGATCGTCAAGCGCCTGAAGAAGGGAGGGTTCCGGGTTTCGCTGTTCGCCGATGCCGATCCCGCGGCGGCGAAAGCTGCGCGCGACACCGGCGCGGATCGCATCGAACTCTATACAGGGCCTTACGGCAGTTGCCATTCCGATTCCGCAAAGGCCGGCAGGGAGCTGGAAAGATTGGAGAAAACGGCCGAGGCGGCACGCGGGGCAGGGCTCGGCGTAAACGCCGGCCATGATCTGACCGTCGCCAACCTGCCGGCCCTGATGCGGCGCATTCCCGACCTCGCCGAGGTCTCGATCGGCCACGGCCTGACGGCGGACGCACTGGAACACGGCATGGCCGGTACGGTCGGCCGCTATCTGAAGGCCTGTGGCTGGTAGTGCGGATCGGCCGCTCCGGGGTGGCCTGACGCTGCGGTACTTGATATTGCGTTGCAGCAAGCGTAGAGCACCGCGCGCCTAAACGGAGTGTCGTCGATGGCCCTTGCCGACAAGGATGGTGAGGCAGAAGCCGATCAGCAGACGAGCCAGCCCGAAGTCGAGCAGCACGGCGCGAAGGTGCTCATGCTCGGCGCGCTCGGGGTGGTCTATGGTGATATCGGCACCAGCCCGATCTACGCCTTCCGCGAAGCCCTGCACGCCTCCGGCGAGGCGGTGTCGCGGTCGGACGTGCTCGGCGTGCTGTCGCTGATCGTCTGGGCGCTGACCATCATCGTCACCATCAAGTACGTCGCCTTCGTCATCCGGGCCGACAACAAGGGCGAGGGCGGTACGCTGTCCCTGATGGCGCTGGCGCGCAGCGCCTATCCGAAGGGCTCGAAATACATCCTCGCAATCGGCCTGTGCGGCGCTTCGCTGTTCTTCGGCGATTCGATCATCACGCCGGCGGTTTCGGTGCTGTCGGCGGTCGAAGGCCTCGAAGTGGTCACGCCAGCCTTCACGCCCTATGTCGTGCCCATCACGCTGGTCATCCTGGCGATGCTGTTTGCCGTGCAGCGCTTCGGCTCGGGCCGGGTGGCGGTGGTCTTCGGGCCGATCATGGCCGTCTGGTTCCTGTCGCTCGGTGCGACCGGGCTGGTTCACCTTCTGGACGATCCGTCCGTGCTCCTGGCGATCAATCCCTATTATGCGCTCTACTACCTGGCGACGACGCCCACCGGCGCGTTCGTCACGGTGGGCGCGGTGTTCCTGGCGGTGACGGGCGCCGAAGCGCTTTATGTCGACCTCGGCCATTTCGGCCGCCGGCCCATCGTGCTCGCCTGGTTCTGGATCGTCTTTCCCTGCCTGCTCCTGTGCTATTTCGGGCAGGGCGCCTTCGTCATCTCGCATGGCGGCAAGCCGCACAACCCGTTCTTCCAGATGATGCCGGAATGGGCGCTGGTGCCGATGGTGGCGCTGGCCACGGCCGCCACCGTCATCGCCAGCCAGGCGGTGATCTCCGGCGCCTTCTCGCTGACACGGCAGGCGGTGCAGCTCAACCTTCTGCCGCGCATCGAGGTACAACACACCTCCGAAATGCAGTCGGGCCAGATCTACATGCCGCGCGTCAACCTGCTGCTCGCGCTCGCGGTTATGCTTCTGGTGGTCGGCTTCGGCTCGTCCAGCTCGCTGGCCTCGGCCTATGGCATCTCGGTCACCGGCGAAATGCTGATGACGACGGTGCTTTTGTTCGTCGTCATGCGCTGGCTGTGGAAATGGCAACTCGCCGGCGCGCTGGCGCTCGCCGTGCTGTTCGGCGTCATCGACGCCGGCTTCTTCAGCGCCAACGTGGTCAAGTTCTTCGAAGGCGGCTGGGTGTCGATCAGCGTCGCCTGCCTGATGGGCCTCGTCATGTGGACCTGGATCCGCGGCAGCCGCTACCTGTTCGAAAAGACGCGCCGCAACGAGGTGCCGCTCGATTTCCTCGCCGCCAACCTTTTGAAGAAGAAGCCGCAGGTGGTGGCCGGCACGGCGATCTTCCTGACCAGCGATCCGCTGAGCGCGCCGACGGCGCTGATGCACAGCCTCAAGCACTACAAGGTGCTGCACGAGCAGAACGTCATCCTGTCGGTGGTCACCGCGCCGCAGCCGACGGTGCCGGACAGCGAGCGGGTCAAGATGGAGGTCATCAACGACCTGTTCATGCGCGTGAAGCTGACCTTCGGCTATATGGAGCAGCCCAACATTCCGCGTGCGCTGGCGATCTGCCGCAAGCAGGGCTGGAAGTTCGACATCATGACGACGTCGTTCTTCCTGTCGCGGCGCTCGCTCAAGACCTCGCCCAATTCGGGCATGCCGCTGTGGCAGGACAAGCTGTTCATCGGCCTTGCCCGCACCGCCGCCGACGCCACCGAATATTTCCAGATTCCGACCGGGCGGGTGGTCGAGATCGGCACCCAGGTGGCAATCTGACGGCGGGCGTTATTCCGTCACCGTCATCTGGAAGAAGTCGCCCTGTATCTCGAACTCCTCGACGCCGGCTTGCGTCGCGGTGAAGACGATGGCACGGGCCGGCGTGAGCCCCTGGCAGAACTTGCTGTGGCGGCGCGCCAGCCCTCCGTCCGAGAACGTGCCCGTTCGCACGTCAGGCAGGTCGGCTTCGACAAGCAGCCATTCGCGCGGCAGTTTTCCGCAGTCGCCGCGCTCGGCATAGATCGGCCGCGTCTCGCCCACCTTCATCGTCACCTTGGGCCGGAAGGGGACAATGGGCGCGTTGTCGGCCGGCCCTGCCCAGGGACGCCAGCCGGATGCAGTGACCAATGAGCCGACGACTGCCCCGACAATGAGCATGGCCGCGCCGCCCGCCGCCATTTCGAGCGCTGAAAAGCGTTTGCGCGCCGGTCCGGACGAGTAGGGCTGCCACCGCAGGACGGGGACCCATGCCTGGGGCCTTGCCATCTCATGGTCCGTGTCAATCGTGCGGGCAGCCACGACCGACGGCAGCCCGCCTGCGGTTTCTGCCGGCTCGATCTCGCCGGCTTGCTTGTAGAGCGTGTTCCAGTGTCGTTGCAGGTCGGGGTTTTCGCTCACCTTCAGCAGCCGTGCCAGCAGCCGCAGGTTCTTCGTGCGAGGAAGGTGCCGGCCGGAGCGCCAGTTGTTGAGATTGCGGACGGCGGTATCGAACTGGCGTTCGCCCTTGCTGGCCGTCAGCGCACAATAGGCGGAAGCGAGCGCCGCCGTGTCGTAGTAGCCCGCACCGTTGCACAATTCGTCGAACAGCTGGTGCCAGTGAGCGTAGTGCCGCCAGTTGCCGTCCTCCATGGCTTTCCCCCGTTATCGTTATTCGAGCCTGCTGGCCCGATAGTCGCGCACGACGATTTTCATGAAGTCTTCCAGCAGCATCACCTCTTCGGCACCCGGCTCCCTGGCAGTGAACTTGACGGCCCGCACAGGCACCACCGCATTGCAGAAATTGCTCATCTTGCGGGCCAGCCCACCATCGGAAAAGCTGCCGAGGCGGCTTTCCGGCACCCGTGGCGCCGTCTTGTTCCAGCCGGGCACCATCGTTCCGTCGCAGTTCCCGCGATCGCCGTGGATCAATCGGGTTTCGCCGACCAGCATGTCTACGCGGGCCTGATATCCTATCATCGGCAGGTCCTTGTGCGGATCGACCATAAGCCAGCACAAGCCGGCGGCGGCGAGCACCGCGACAAGCGCTGCTGCCGCCCATACCAGTCGGCCGCTCGCGCTTCGTGCCGGCAAAGGAGCGGTCGGGTCCACGGCTGGCCCTTCGCTGTCTTCCAGCGGAACGTGACCGCGCGCGGTGGCGTAGAGACGGTTCCAGTGCCGGCTGAGCTCCGGGTCAGCCGGAACGTCAAGCAGTTCGGACAGCAGCATGAAATTGCGGCGCAGCGGGACGTGACGGCCGAGGCGCCAGTTGCGCAGGCTCTTGCCGGCGGCATTGAATTCGTCCTGCCCGTTCCTGCCCTGGCGGCGGCAGAGCTGGCTTGCCAGCAAGGCGTTGTCGATATGTCCGCGGCGGTTGCAGAGTTCGTCAAGCAACCGATGCCACCGCTCGAACCGGTCCCAATCCTGTTCCAGCACGCCTCAAGTACCCCGTATCGTTCACCGTAGAATAGAAAATGGATTCATGGAGATAGCAATCAAGTTGATCCCCGTTTTTCCGGTTTTTCCGTCGATTGCCCGACTTTTCTGTTTGGCGATGCGGGCGGATTTGGCACGTCGAAAGGGACGTCGCTGAACGAGCCGTGGCGACGATCGGCGTTCTAGGCTCAGGAGAGGGGCTTCCCAGATGCGAAATTCACTGGTTTTTGCTGCTGCCGCAGGTGCGGCCGCGTTGCTGTTGGCGGGCTGCGTCACGCCGGGCAATGCCGACAAGACGGTCGAGATGCAGGTCGGTCAAACGAGGCACATCACCGCCTATCGCGCAAACGGCTGCGGTGCGTCGGCGCCGAGCTTCGCCGCCATCGAAAGCAGGCTGCCGAAGTCCTCCGTCGTAAAATACTCCGACGGCGGTCTGTCGAGCCGCGTCAGCCGCGATTGCGGCAAGCGCGTGCCGACCCGCGCCGTGAACGGCACGGGCATCGCGCCCGGCACGGAAGGCCACATGTACCAGTCCGGAAGCGTCGCCATCGTGGTGAAGTAGACGGGCAGGCGGGGGCGGCCGGGTGTCTGCGGCACCCGGCCGTAAGCCGTGTCCAGAGGGTTGCTGTCCGAACGTTGGCGGTGTTGAGCGTCGAATGGCCCTTCGGGAGGCCTTCGTTGCCTCGAATGCGTTGTTTCTGCGTCTGCGCGCCGCCGGCTTCCGCGACGAATTGCGCCCGCACCATCCTTGATTTGATCTCGATGCTTGGGGAATGTTGTCGAGACATTTTGCGGGGCGGACTTGCAGTCAGGACTGGACATTGCGATCGCCGGAGCGGGGCCGGCAGGGCTGGCGGCAGCGCTTTTCCTCAGACGGGCGGGTAATCGCGTCACGCTGTTCGAGCGTTTCGACAAGCCGTCGCCGGTCGGGTCGGGGCTGATTCTGCAACCGACGGGACTGTCGGTGCTTGGCGAGCTCGGCCTACTGGGCAGGATTCTGGCATTGGGCAGCCGCATCGACCGGCTCTACGGTGCGGACGCCGCGACGGGACGCACGGTGCTCGACGTGCGCTACGATGCGCTCCGTGGCGGTCATTTCGGTCTGGCGGTGCATCGCGCCGCCCTTTTCTCGGTGCTGCACGAGGCGGTTCTGAGGGAAGGGATCGCCATCGAGACGGGCGTCGAGCTGGACGGGCTGGAAGCCGGCGAGCGGACGACGCTGCTTTGCCACGAGGGGCGGAGGCTCGGTCCGTTCGACCTCGTCGTCGACGCCAGCGGCGCGCGCTCGAAACTCAGGCGACACGCGATCCGGCCTTGCGAGCCGGTGCCGCTGGCTTACGGGGCGTTCTGGGCCTCGCTCGACTGGCGCGGCGAAGGTTTTCACGCCCATGCGCTCACCCAGCGCTACGATCGCGCCAGCGTGATGATCGGCGTGCTGCCCATCGGCCGGCCAGCCCCGCAGGCGTCGCCGATGGCGGCGTTCTTCTGGAGCCTCAAGCCGGACGACGCCGAGAGCGTGAGGGCGGCGGGGCTCGATGCGTGGAAGGCGAGGGTGGCCGGCCTGTGGCCGGACTGCCGGGCCTATCTCGACCAGATCCGGTCCTTCGATCAGTTGACGCTGGCGCGCTACGGCCATCATACGCTGGCGGTGCCGGCGGGACGGCGGCTGGCGGTAATCGGTGATGCAGCGCATTCGACCAGCCCGCAGCTCGGGCAGGGCGCCAACATGGCGCTGCTCGATGCGGCCGCCCTTGCGCATGCTCTGGCTACAACCGCCGATATCGAGGCGGCGCTTGCCCGCTATGTCCGCTCGCGGCGGCTGCATGTGCGCGCCTTCCAGGCGTTGTCGCACGCGTTCACGCCGTTCTACCAGTCGGATTCGATGGTTCTGCCCTTCATCCGCGACCGGCTGGTGGCAACGGCGGCGAAGATCTTTCCCGCGCCGCAGGTGCTGGCGGCGATGGTGGCGGGAACCGTCGTCGATCCGTTCGGGCCGATCGGCCTGACGGAAGCGGACTGGCGGTCGATTCCCTCTTGCGTCGGCGGGCCGTCTGGGCAATAAGCCGAACCGTAACGTACGGTACGTTCCTTGCCGGATGACTTATCCTAGTCTGTTCGGCGGAACCGGGTGTCGGAAGGCGGATCGGCGCTTGATGAACGAAGCGAAAACGGGCGAGCCCAAGGCGGGCGAGGCCAAGGCGACCGAAGACTGGACGGCGCGCCAGCGCGACGTGCTGGACGCCGCTTTGCGCCTGATGGTCGAGGAGGGCGACAACCTGACCATGGCGGGCGTTGCGCGGCGCGCGAGCTGCTCGAAGGAAACGCTCTACAAGTGGTTCGGCGACCGCGACGGGCTGTTGACCGCTACAGTCCAGTGGCAGGCCTCGAAGGTGCGGGTGGTGCCGGTCGATCCCGGCAAGGTCGACCTGGCCTCGCTGGCCGAGAGCCTTGAAGGCTATGCACGCGACTGGCTGAAGGTGATCGCCAGCGACACCTCCATCGCGCTGAACCGCGTCGCCGTCAGCCACGCCGGCTCGGGCAAAGACAATCTCGGCGCCATCGTGCTGGAAAACGGCCGGTTCGCGCTGGCCAGGCGGCTGAGGCCGGTGCTCGATGCCGGCAAGAAGGCCGGCCATCTCGTGTTCGAGGACGCCGAGACGGCGTTCCGTACTTTTTTCGGGCTGGTCGGGCGCGACGTCCAGATCCGCCTGCTGCTCGGCGACTGGCCGGGCCTGACGGAAGCGGCCATCGCCGAGGACGCGGCGCGCGCCACCAGACAGTTTCTCGCCCTCTACGGGGCAAGGAAAGAGCAATAGAACTGCGTTTCTAAACACGGGAAGGAAAAGACAATGCGTGTCTATTACGATCGCGACGCCGATCTCAATCTCATCAAGGGCAAGAAGGTCGGCATCGTCGGCTACGGCTCCCAGGGGCGGGCGCATGCGCTCAACCTGAAGGATTCCGGCGTCAAGGAAGTCGCCATCGGCCTCAAGCCGGGCTCGGCGACCGCCAAGAAGGTCGAGGCCGACGGCCTCAAGGTCATGTCGGTGGCTGACCTCGCCAAGTGGGCGGACCTGATGATGATGGCGACGCCCGACGAGCTTCAGGCCGACATCTACAAGAATGAAATCGCCCCCAACATCCGTGACGGCGCGGCGATCGCCTTCGCCCACGGCCTCAACGTCCATTTCGGCCTGATCGAGCCGAAGGATACGGTGGACGTCGTCATGATCGCGCCGAAGGGCCCCGGCCACACGGTGCGCGGCGAATACCAGAAGGGCGGCGGCGTGCCGTGCCTGGTCGCCGTCAACCACGACGCGTCGGGCAACGCGCATGCTCTCGCGCTCTCCTATGCCTGCGGCGTCGGCGGCGGCCGTTCGGGCGTCATCGAGACGAACTTCAAGGAAGAGTGCGAAACCGACCTGTTCGGCGAGCAGGTGGTGCTGTGCGGCGGCCTGGTCGAGCTGATCCGCGCCGGCTTCGAGACGCTGGTGGAAGCCGGCTACGCGCCCGAGATGGCTTATTTCGAGTGCCTGCACGAGGTGAAGCTGATCGTCGACCTGATCTACGAGGGCGGCATCGCCAACATGAACTACTCGATCTCGAACACCGCCGAGTGGGGCGAGTACGTGTCGGGTCCGCGCATCATCACCGCCGACACCAAGGCCGAGATGAAGCGCGTGCTGAAGGACATCCAAACCGGCAAGTTCACCTCCGAATGGATGCAGGAATACCGGGCCGGCCTGTCGCGCTTCAAGGGCATCCGCCGCAACAACGACGCCCACCAGATCGAGGAAGTCGGCGCCAAGCTGCGCGCCATGATGCCTTGGATCTCGAAGAACAAGCTGGTCGACAAGGCTAAGAACTAGGAAGCCCGTTCCAACTCACCTCGCCGGCCATCTGACGCGGCTTTCCGCGCTTCCGGTGCTCACGTACTTTTATGTACGCTCCGCTCCGGTTCTCGAAATCCGCGCCATATGACTCGGCGGGGCGAATTGGCTTCGGACTTTCGCCGTCGTTGCCCGCACGGTGTCGGGAAAGTTATCCGCGCCCATCCAGCCCGCCTGTGCCATTGCGGAACAGGCGGGCTGGCACGTTTCTGGCTTGGCGATCGTATCGGCCACAGGAGCGGAACGATGGATGCGATCACTCGAAAATCGATTGGGCTGGACGGCAAGGTTTTCGCCGAACGCCGCGCGGCGCAGCGCCGGCGCGTGCTGAAGGGCGCGAAGCTGTCCTTCAACCGGGGTTACGGGGCGTTGGAGTGCGTCGCACGCAACGAATCGGAAACGGGCGCGCTGCTCGTCTTCGGCGAGACATCCGCCGTGCCGGCGATGTTCGACCTGACGCTCAACGGCAGCGATGGGGCGCGACCGGCGCGCGTACGCTGGCGCACGCCGACGCTGGTCGGCGTGGAATTCGTGTGAGCCCAATGACGTGAAAAAAGGCGACACCGCCGGGCGGTGTCGCCTGTCGCTCGCTCAGCCGAACGGCGAGCGGCAGACCGCGCGGTAGCCGACGCGCGGAACGTAAGTGTTGTCCCAGGCGCGATAGGTCCGGTAGCGGGCGGAGCACCACCTGACATGCGCCGGCGACAGGCCGCGATAGACACGCCGCGGCGCCACGTAATAGTTGTCGTAGTAGCGCGGGGCGGCGAGCCCCAGTCCAAGACCGAGGCCGAAGCCGCCCAAACCGTAATATTCGCGGCGATGATGGCGCCGCCACCGCCAATCGTCATTGCGCCAGCGCGGGCGCTGCCAATCGCCCCGCCAGTGGCGGTTCTGATGCCAGCCGTTGTCTCCGCGCCAATGGCGATTGTTGCGCCAGCGCCACCGCATGTCTCCGCTGGTGCCGCCGCCGTACGAGCTATCGTTTATCTGCGTTATCGTATTTGCCGTCGCAGGAGCCTGAAGCTGCGGCGACGGCAACGGTCCAGCTTGCAGGGGCGTGGCGGCGCCGGCGATAAGGCCGAAGGCGACCAGTCCATAGGCAAGCGAACGAGAAAAGAGCGTTTTCATCCTACACTCCAAAAGCTGTGGCCCCACGCGCTGTCCCTTTACACACTTTGGCGCCGGACAGATGAACGCGCCATGAATGGAAAGGTTGCGTCAACCATGTTGACGCTGGCTCTTGTCTTGGCGGGCGGTTGCGGGCAAAGGTCGCTTCCATGTCCTTGCGCCTTGCCACCTTCAACGTCGAGAACCTGATGAACAGGTTCGATTTTTCCGGTTTCCGCAACCAGTTGCACGAGGACCGCACGCTGGCGCTGTTCGACATCCGCACCGAGGCTGAATACCGGCTCTTGGAGCAGGCACGCGTCATCGCCCATTCCGACGATACGCGCCAACTGACGGCGCTGGCGATCGCGGCGACCCGCGCCGACATCATCTGCCTGCAGGAGGTAGACAACGTCGAGGCGCTGAAGGCCTTCGAATACGGCTACCTGTTCAAGATGATCGGCGAGGGCTACCGGCAGAAATACACCTCCACCGGCAATGATACGCGCGGCATCGACGTGGCGTTGATGATGCGCGAGGAAACCGCGCACGGCCAGCCGATCGAATTCGTCCGAATGACGAGCCACGCCTACGTGACCTTCGAGGAGTTCGGTCTGCACACGCCGGAGCTGGCGTCGTTCGGCCACGAGCCGTCCGAGCGCATCTTCCGCCGGGACTGCCTGGAGGTGGACCTGAAGGTCGGCGGTGCGCCTTTGACGCTCTACCTGGTGCATTTCAAGTCGATGGGCTCGCCGCGCAACGGCCTCGACGGGCGCCAGGCGACGATGCCGCTGCGCATCGCCGAGGCGAAGGCGGTGCGGCGCATCATCGAGGAGCGGTTCGGCAAGGATCACGCCGCCTCCAAACGCTGGGCGATCTGCGGCGACTTCAACGATTATCGCGAGCGGCTGGTGATCACCGGCGACGTCTATGCCGGTTACCGCTTCGAGCCGGTGAGCGAGACGCAATCCTGCCTCGACGTGCTCACCGCGGACGGCTTTTGCGAGAACGTGGTGGAGCGGCGGCCCGAAATGGACCGCTGGACGCTTTATCACACGCGCGGGCCGCAGGAACGCCACCTTTGTCAGCTCGACTACATCCTGCTTTCGCCGGCGCTGGCCGAGCGCAACGGTACGGCCGTGCCCGATATCGTGCGCAACGGCCAGCCCTTCCGTACGCCGTTTCCGGCCGGGCAGGAGGTGGAACGCTTCCCCCGTGCCGGCTGGGACCGGCCCAAGGCGTCCGATCACTGTCCGGTCGCCGTGTCACTCGATCTGGTTTGAGGAGCAACCATGAGCGTCGACCTGCCCCGCGATGTAGTCCTGCCCGTCGAGGTCATCGACGTGAGGCTCGATCCGGAGCCGCATCCGCTGGAGATCAGCCACAAGGCCGAGATCGCCGCCAACTGGGAACGGGAGATCGCCTCCAATCCGCGGCTGTTCAACGGCACGGTCGTGCTGGTGTCCGAAATGTCCTATGAGGACGGGCGGCTTACCGGCCATTGCCATGCGGCGCGCTATGCGACGTTCCTCTACTGGCGCCGCCATCGCGACGTGCCCGGCACCGGCCATTTCTATGCGCATGCCATGCTCGTCTCTTCCGACAATGCGCTGGTTGCGATCCGCATGGCCCCGCACACGGTCAATGCGGGCCGTATCTATTTCGCCGCCGGCTCCTTCGAGCCGAACGACTTTCGCAACGGCATCGTCGATATCGACTACAACATGCGTCGCGAGGTGAAGGAGGAGACCGGCCTCGATCTCGCCGTCGCCGAACGCGGCGTGCTTGCCTACGTTCTGTCGACGGAGCGCGGGACGGTCATCTTCCGCCGCTACTGGATGCCGCTTTCGGCCAACGAGATCGTCAGCCGGGTGAACGCCTTCGTCGCTGCCGAGACGGATCCGGAGATTTCCGGCCCCGTCGTCATCCACAGCGCTGCCGACCAGCCGGACGACCTGTTGCCGCATATGCCGCCGCTGATCGAGTGGCATTTCAGCCAGCAGCGCCACTGACGGCGGCTGCGCCCTATTCGTGCCTCAACGCGTCGATGGGATCGAGGCGGGCGCCGCGCAGCGCCGGGAAGAAGCCGAACACCATGCCGATCAGCGCCGAGAAACCGACGGCGAGCAGGATGACGGCCGGGCTCGGCGCGAACGGTATGGCAAGCGTCAGCGAGGCGACGCCGGCCAGCGAAAGCCCGATCAGGATGCCGATGATGCCGCCGAGCAGCGACAGCACCGTCGCCTCGACGAGGAACTGCACGAGGATATGCTTCTCGTGCGCGCCGATGGCGAGCCTTATGCCGATCTCGCGCGTGCGCTCCGTCACCGACACCAGCATGATGTTCATGATGCCGATGCCGCCGACCAGCAGCGACACCGCCGCGACAGCCGAGAGCATGCCGGTCATGGTCGAGGTCGCCGAGGTCATGGTGTCGGCGATCTGCGTCATGTCGCGGATGTCGAAGTCGTCGTCCTTGTCCTGCGGCACGCGGCGGGCGTCGCGCAAAATGTCCTGCACGCGCGGCAGAAGCTCGCTGGTGGGCGTGCGGTCGTCGGCGGCGACATAGATGTTGTCGATGTCGCGGTTGCCGGCGATGCGGCGCTGGAAGGCGGCGAGCGGCATCAGCACGACGTTGTCCTGGTCCTGGCCGAAGCCGGTGTAGCCCTTCGGCGTCAGGAGGCCGATGACCTTGCAGGACGAGCGGTTGACGCGGATGATCTCGCCGTCGGGATCGCCGGCGCCGAAGAATTGCTGGCGCACCGTCTCGCCGATCAGGCACACGCCGGCGCCGGAGCGCACCTCCGAATCGGAGAAGGCACGGCCCGAAGCGAGCGTCCAGTCGCGCGCGTCGAGGAAGGCGCTGTCGGTGCCGGTGACGCCGGCCGTGATGTTCTCGGTGCCGTAGATGACACGCACCTGTTTCTGCGCCGCCGGCGAGATGGCACGGGCACCTTCCAGATGGGCACGCAGGGCGACGAGGTCCTTGTCCTGCAACGGGCGGATGGTCTGGTCGGGGCCGCCGCGGCCCGCCGCATGGCCGGCGCGCACGACCAGCAGGTTGGAGCCGAGCTTGGAGATGTCGGCCTTCACCTTCTCGGTGGTGCCGGCGCCGATGGTCAGCATGGCGATGACGGCGGCGACGCCGATGACGATGCCGAGCAGGGTGAGGAAGGAGCGCAGCGCGTTGCGGCGAACCGACCGGAGGGCGAGGCGGACGGTTTCCCAAATTATCACGCTACCTCCGCATTCATCGCATCCGAGGCCACATGGCCGTCGAGGAAGCGTATGGTGCGCTGGGCGTAGGCGGCGACATCCGCCTCGTGCGTGACCATGACGATGGTCAGCCCGAGCTCGCGGTTGAGCCGGGTGATCAAGTCCATGATCTCGTGCGTGCGGGCGGTGTCGAGGTTGCCGGTGGGTTCGTCGGCGACCAGCAGGGTGGGGCGGCTGACGATGGCGCGGGCGATTGCGACGCGCTGCTGCTGGCCGCCGGATAGTTCGGCCGGGGTGTGATGTTCGCGGCCGGTCAGGCCGACCTCGGCCAGCGCGCGCATCGCCAGTTCCCGCCGCTCCGCCGCCGCCACGCCGCGATAGATCAGCGGCAGTTCGACGTTCTCGGCCGCCGTGGTGCGGGCCAGCAGATTGTAGCCCTGGAAGACGAAGCCGATGTAGAGATTGCGCAGGAGGGCGCGGCGGTTGCGGTCGAGGCGGCCGGCGTCGACGCCCTTGAGCCGGTAGGTGCCGGCCGTCGGCGTGTCGAGACAGCCGATGATGTTCATCGATGTCGATTTGCCGGAGCCGGACGGACCCATGATGGCGACGAACTCGCCCTGGCGGATGGCGAGGTCGACGCTGGCCAGGGCATGCACTTTGGCCTCGCCCTGGCCATAGGTCTTCCAGACACGGTCGAAGGTGATGAGCGGCGCCATGGGTCAGCTTCCCTGCCGGGATGCGGTGATGACCTTGTCGCCCTCCTTCAGGCCGGAGAGCACCTCGGTGACGTCGCCGTCGGTGGCGCCGACCTTGACGTCGACGCGGCGCGGCTGGCCGTTCTCCAGCACGTAGAGCGTGCGCAGCCCTTCGGCCGGCTTGTCCCGCTGGCGGTCGCGCCAGCGCCCGCCGCGCCCGCCGCGGCCGGTGAACATCGACAGCAGGCTGAAACCGCGCTCGCGCGTCTCCGTCGGCCGGTAGCGGAAGGCCGAGGACGGGACGGTCAGCGCGCCCTTGGCCTGCTTGGTGACGACGGAAACCGTCGCCGTCATGCCGGGCCGCAGCAGCAGTTCGCCGTTGTCGACGTCCAGCCTCGCGTCGTAGGTGACGACGCCGTCGGTGGTGACGGAGGCATAGGAGATGTCGCGGATTGCAGCGTTGAAGGGCCGCTCCGGGAAGGCATCGACGGTAAAGCGGGCGTTCTGCCCGGCCTTGACCGCGCCGATGTCGGCCTCGTCGATGGCGGCCTTCAACTCCATCTTCCTCAGGTCGGCGGCGATGACGAACAGCACCGGCGCCTGCAGCGAGGAGGCGACGGTCTGGCCCGGATCGACCGAGCGGGTCAGCACGATGCCGTCGATCGGCGCATAGATGGTGCTCTTGGCAAGGTCCGCCTGCTGCAGTTTCAGGTCGGCATTGGCGATGGCGAGATTGGCTTCGGCGCTGTCGAGAGCGGCTTTGGCGCGGTCTCGCTCGGCGGTGGCGGCGTCCAGTGCCTGCTGGGTGGCCATGCCCTTCTTCGCCAGTTCGCTGGCGCGGACAAGCGCCTGCTCGTTCTCCTTCAGCGTGACCTGAGCCGTCTCGACGCTGGCCGAAGCCGCCTTGGCGGAGGCCTTGGCGCGCTCGATCTGCGCCTCCAGCTTGGAGGTGTCGAGTCTGGCCAGCACGTCGCCCTGCCTGACCTGCTGGTTCTCGTCCACGGCGACCGAGCGCACGACGCCGGAAAGCTCGCTGGAGATGTCGACCTGGGTGAGCGGCTGCAAGGTGCCGGTGGCGGCGACCTCGACGGTCAGCTCCGACAGCGCGGCAGGCTGGGTAGTGTAGCTGACCTTGGGCGCGGAACCGGCATACCACTGGTAGAAGACAAGCCCGGCCGCGACGACGACCAGCGCCAGCAGGCCGCGCCACAGCCAGCGGCGGCGATGCTTGCGCTTGCCTTTTGCGTCGAGCCCGAGGGCCGTCTCTATTGCCTCGGCGGATTGCGCCTCTGGCAGATTGACAATCTGGTCCACGGCGGACCCCTATGATGCCTGTGACGTCCCTATAGCTGACCACATCGGGCCTTATGGTTCGAAATTCAAATTAATTTTCGCTCATGTCGGGATTGGGGCAGCAGTCCCCCGGGCCGAAACGAAGGGAAATACAGCCATGCAGGGCCGCAGATATTGCGTCTATGACGTCTTCACAGCCGAGCGGCTGGCCGGCAATCCGCTGGCGATCGTGCTCGACTGCGAAGGCCTCGACCTCGCCGCCATGCAAAGCATCGCGCGCGAGTTCAATCTGTCCGAATCGGTGTTCGTGCTGCCGCCGGAAAACCCCAAGCACCGGGCGCGCATCCGCATCTTCACCCCGGACTACGAAATGCCCTTCGCCGGCCATCCGACGGTCGGCACGGCCGTCGCGCTGGCGGAAGCGAGTGGCGAGGCGAGCGACGGCCTCCTCGTGCTGGAGGAAAACATCGGTCCGGTGCGCTGTGCGGTCAGAGGCGGGCAGGGCGCCACCTTCGCCGAGTTCGACCTGGCAAAGCTGCCGGAGCGGCTGGACCTGGCGGCGGATCCCGAGGCGATCGGCGCGGCCTTGGGACTTGGCCCGCACGAGATCGGCTTCGAGAACCACCGCGTCTCGTTCTGGTCGGCAGGCGTACCCTATGTGACCATTCCGGTGAAGGACCTCGGCGCGGCGGCCAAGGTGCGGCTCGACAACCAGGCCTGGTCGGAACTGGCGCCGAAGAAGAGCGAGTGGGCCTTCGCCAGCCCCTATGTCTACTGCCGCGAGACGGTGCGGCGCGACAATGCCTTCCACGTGCGCATGATCGTGCCGGGAACTCCATCCTACGAGGACCCGGCGACGGGCTCCGCCGCCGCCGCCTTCGCCGGCGCGATCATGCACTTCGACCGACCGGGAGACGGCCTGTCGCGCCTGTGGATCGAGCAGGGGCTGGAGATGGGACGGCCGTCGCGAATCAGGCTGGAACTGGATGTCGAAGGCGGCAAGCTCGCCGCCGCGCGCATCGGCGGGCAGGCGATCAAGGTGGCGGAGGGCGTCCTGCTTGCCTAGAGGCGGCACTGCGACCTACGCCGAACACCCAGAGCATGAGCTTGCGAGCTCAAGAGATTGATCGGCGGAAGAAAATGGTGGGTGTGCACAGGATCGAACTGTGGACCCGCTGATTAAGAGTCAGCTGCTCTACCAACTGAGCTACACACCCACACGGCCGGTAAAACCAGCTTGGGCGGGCATATAGCCGTCACTTTTCACCGTGTCCAGTCCTGTGCCGGCATTTCGCCGACAAATCCTGTGATACCCATCTGGAAAACGAGAAGGGTGGTCGTTGACCGGCGTTCCCGTCATGGCCGAAGCGATGACAGGCGCTGGCGCCTGCCCTGGCGATGATCGTCTGCCAGTCGTAGTAATGGGGCCGCGAACAGCCATTCGCCGAGATCGTCGCCGGCGCATAATGTGCCGATCCTGCGGGGTGCCGCTCCTCATACCGCGCGCCACCGCGAAGGACGGCGTGGCCAAAGTGGCGACCGGTCGAAAGCTGTCATGCAGGTCATTCGAATGTCGGCCCAACGGGTTCTCGATGGCGGGCGGAAGCAACCGAGCATCGCGAGCAACGCGAGGGACGCTCTTTACCTTTGGTTAGCCATCGGGGGCGAATCCCGGCTGGAGAGAGGCCGCAAGCCACTCCGTTGGCGCGCTCCTTGCTCGTCTTCGCATGGCGGGTGAAAGCGAGATGCGGATGTTTCAACTCGATGCAGACGGGCGGCATGAGCCCGGAGACCTGAAGCGGCGGCTGGCCCGGCTGGCGGGCGGTTGGCTGTGGTTCGCCGCCTGGAGGCTGGCAACGGTGACGGGCGAGTTGCTGTCGCTGTCCCACCTCAAGGCGGCCTTGAGACCGGGAAAGCGGAAGCGGAAAAATGCCCGCTCCGATGCGCCGGCGCCGGCGCCGCCGGGCGACGACCGGCTGGACAGATTCAACTAGCGCAACGATCTACTTGTCCGAGACGCCGGCCTCGGCGAAGCTGGCCATGCGTGCGTGGCACTCGAGCGCTGCGCGCACGATGTTGACGGCGACGGCAGCGCCCGAGCCTTCGCCGAGGCGCATGCCGAGGTCGAGCAGCGGCGGCAGGCCGAGCGCTTCCAGCAGGCTGCGATGGCCGGCTTCGGCCGAGACGTGCGCCGCGATTGTGTGGGCAAGGCCCTGCGGATGAAGCCGCCCCAGCGGAGCCGCCGCCGCCGTGCAGACGAAGCCGTCCAGCAGCACCGGCACGTTGCGGTGGCGCGCGGCCAGCACGCCGCCGAGTATCGCCGCCAGTTCGCGCCCGCCGAGGGCTGCTGCGATCGCCAGAGGGTCCGACAGCGCTGCGGCATGGCGCGCCAGACCTGCCTCGATCACCTCCACCTTGCGCCTCAGTCCATGATCGTCGACGCCGGTGCCGCGTCCGGTCCATTTCTCGGCGCCGCCGCCGAACAGGGCGGCCGAGATCGCCGCTGCCGGCGTGGTGTTGCCGATACCCATTTCGCCGAAGCAGACGAGGTCGATGTCCTCGCCCACCGCGTCGTAGCCGGTCGATACGGCGGCGAGGAAGGCAGCCTCGTCCATTGCGGCGGTTTCGGTGAAATCGCCGGTCGGATGGTCTAGGTCGAGCGCGATCACCTCCAGTTCCGCGCCAGCGACGCGCGCCAGCTGGTTGATGGCGGCGCCGCCGTGGGAAAAGTTCGCCACCATCTGCACCGTCACCTCGGCGGGGAAGGCCGAGACGCCCTTGGCGGTGACGCCGTGGTTGCCGGCGAAGACGAAGATTTTTGTCTGGTCCAGCTTCGGCATGGCGCGGCCCTGCCAGCGCGCCAGCCAGGCGGCGGTCGCCTCCAGCCGGCCCAGGCTGCCTTGCGGTTTGGTCAGCGTGTTCTGGCGGGCGGCGACGGCGGCGGCGGCATCGTCGTCGCCGGCCGGCAGGTCATGGCAGGCGGCACGCAACTCTTCGAGCGATTTGAACGGCATGGGCGGAAGTTCTCCGGAAATGAATCAGGACAGGGCGACGGAGGCGGCGAGAAGCACGACAATTTCGGCGAACTGCTGGAGTGCGCCGGCCGTGTCGCCGGTCTGCCCCCCGATCTGGCGCCGGCACAGCGCGACGAAGGCGACGAAGACAAGACCGAGTAGGATCGCCGCCGAGACAAAACCGTTCAATCCCAGCGGCAGCAGGGCAAGCGCGCCGAGCACCGCTCCGACCATGGCCGTCTGCCGCGAAACGCTGCCGGCTCCTGCCGA
Organism: Mesorhizobium sp. 8; assembly: GCF_006351905.1. Lineage (NCBI taxonomy): Bacteria > Pseudomonadati > Pseudomonadota > Alphaproteobacteria > Hyphomicrobiales > Phyllobacteriaceae > Mesorhizobium > Mesorhizobium sp. 8. Next base: position 1,221,580 of record NZ_CP040914.1, on the reverse strand, counting down.
CAGGCCGTCGTTGCGCGCCGGCGGCAGGATATGCATGAAGGCGCCGAGCAGGCCGCGCGAGGCGCCATGCGCGGCCACAAGTGCGGCAAGCATGGACCAGCCGTCACGGATTTCGGCAAGAGCGCTCCAGCGGATGAGCAGCGACAGCGCAAGCGCCGCCGCGCCATAGGCGCCGATGCGGCTGTCGCGCATGATCTCCAGCTTGCGCTCCCGGTTCCGGCCGCCGCCAAAACCGTCGGCGACGTCGGACAGGCCGTCCTCATGCAGCGCGCCGGTGGCGAGCACCATGGCGGCCAGTGCCAGCGCGGCGGTCGGGCCGGCGGCAAGGCCGAGCCATGCGGCGATCGTGTAGGTGAGGGTCCCGATCACGGCAACGGCAAGGCCGGCCAAAGGTGCCGCCCAGATGGCGTCCGCGAGCCTGCGGTCGCGGAAATCGAAGATCGGCAGCGGCAGCCGCGTGAAGAAGACGAGGCAGAGCGCGATGTCGCCTGTAATCCGACGGCTCTGGCTATTCATATCGCAACTACCGGACCGTTGGCGCTGCCCCTCATCCGGCTGCCGCCACCTTCTCCCCGTAAACGGGGAGAAGGGATTTGTGTGCGATGTCGGCTTCTAACCAGAGATGTTGGCAGTTGACTAGGACGGCGATGCTGGGACCCTTCTCCCCGTGAACGGGGAGAAGGTGGCGGCAGCCCGATGAGGGGCGACGCCCATCGGTGCACGCAAATCGTATATCGATTGCCGCTCATTCCACTTCATCCCGCGCGATCGCATGGAAGAAGGTGCCGCTGACGTGACCGCGCCGAGCGCCGGCGGGGCCGAGTGGGCGGCCTTCGCCATCGGCCATGTCGGCCAGCGGCGCGTCGTTGCCGGGCTCGGTGATGCGGGCGTAGTGGAATTCGTGGCCGCGCACGCGTGTGCCGGCCGGTCCCAGCGGGCAATCCGCCAAAAGGTGCGCCTGCCGGTAGCCGAGGTTCATCTTGCGCCTGGCGAAGGAGGTGGAATGGCCGAGCAGGCCGAGCATGCGGTGCGTGGTTCCGTCGGCATCTTCCAGTGCCTCGCCGAGAACCATGAAGCCGCCGCACTCGCCATGGACCGGCTTTTCGCGCGCGAAGGCCGCCATGCCGTCGCGAAAATTTTCGGCGGCGGCGAGCCTGCCGGCATGCAGTTCCGGATAGCCGCCCGGCAGCCAGCAGGTGTCGCAATCGGCCGGCGGCGCCTCGTCGGCGAGCGGGGAGAAGGGCATGATCTCGGCGCCAGCCGCACGCCAGCGACTGGCGACGTGCGGATAGACGAAGGTGAAGGCGGTGTCCTCAGCCAACGCGATGCGCTGGCCGGGTGGCGGCAGGGCAGCGGCAAAGCTGCCCGCCTGCGGCGCGAGCGGTTCGGCGAGCCGCATCACCGCGTCAAGGTCGATCGATTTCTCCACCATGTCGGCCATCTTGTCTATGAAGGCATGCAGGCCCGTATGTTCGGAGGCCTGCACGAGGCCGAGATGCCGTTCGGGCATGGTGATGTCGGGATCGCGCTGGATGGCGCCGACCACCGGCAGGCCGAGCGCTTCGACCGCCTCGGCGCACAGGCGCCGGTGGCGTTCGCTGCCCAACCGGTTCAGCACGACACCGGCGATACGCACCGCCGGATCGTAGGTGGCGAAACCCTTGGCGACGGCGGCGGCCGTGGTCGACTGGCCGGAGACGTCGAGCACCAAAAGGGACGGAATGCCGTAAAGCCGGGCGAGATCGGCGCCGGAACCGGTGCGACCGGCATCGGCCGGAATGCCGTCGAACAGGCCCATGGCGCTTTCGGCGACGATGACCTCGGCGTCGGCGGAGGCGTCTTTGGCCAGCGCGTTGAGCAGGGAAGGGGCCATCGCCCAGGAATCGAGGTTGACGCCGGGCAGGCCGGTCGCCGCCTCATGGAAGCCGGGATCGATGTAGTCCGGCCCGGACTTGGCGCCGCGCACGCGCACGCCGCGTCGGGCGAGCGCCCTGAGCAGGCCGATGGTGACGCTGGTCTTGCCGGAGCCGGAGCGCGGCGCGCCGATCAGGATCGCGCGGGCGGTCATTGGGGGCTCCGGATCCGGTCGCGGAGCGCGACGATGCCGCCGACGACGATGAGCGACGGCGAGACGACGTTTTCGCGCGCCGCGGTTTCCGTCAAGGTGCCCAGCGTGGCGACGACAGTGCGTTGCTGCGGCAGCGTGGCGTTTTCGATCAGCGCGCAGGGTGTGTCGTCCAGCAGGCCGCCAGCGCGCAAATCGGCCACCGTCTCGGCCAGATGGGTCAGGCCCATATAGATGACGATCGGGTGGCGGGTGCGGGCAAGTGCTGCCCAATCCGGCCGGTCGTCGGAGACGGCGGCGAAGCCGGTGGCGAGGATCACCGCGCCGTTGACGCCGCGCATCGTCACCGGAATGCCGGCGGAAGCCAGTCCGCCGAAGGCCGATGTGACGCCGGGCAGGATGCGATAGGGAATGCCGTGCTCGACCAGTGCGGCCGCCTCCTCGCCGCCGCGCGCGAAGACGGTCGGGTGGCCGCCTTTCAGCCGGACCACCTTGCGGCCTTCCTTGGCCAGCCTGACCAGCAAGCCGTTGATGTCGGCCTGCGGGATCGACAGGCGGCCGCCGCGCTTGCCGACGAAGAATTTTTCCGCCTGTTCGGCGACGGCGACGATTTCGTCCGAGACCAGCGCGTCATGCACCAGCGCGTCGGCTTGCGCGAGCGCCGCCAGCACCTCCAGCGTCAGCAGGCCGGGATCACCCGGCCCGGCGCCCGCCAGCCAGACATGGCCGGCTTCGAGGCGCGGCTTGTGGGCGACGAGTTTGGCGGCGGTGTCGGAAAGGGTCATGCCCGCCCCCTGAAGCGGCGCTGGTAAGTGGCGTCGTAGAGCGAGCTTTCGGTGAACTCTTCCGCCGCCAACGAGCGGCCGACGAAGATGATGGCGCTGCGCTCAATCGGCTCGTCGGCGAATTGTTCGGCGATCGTCGCCAGCGTTCCGCGGATGATGCGTTCCTCAGGCCACGAGGCGCGGAAGACGATCGCGACAGGGCAGTCGGCGCCGTAATGCGGCGTCAACTCCTCCACCACCTGCTCCAGCGCATGGATGGCGAGGTGGACGGCGAGCGTCGCGCCGGTGCGGCCGAAATTGGCGAGGGTCTCGCCCGGAGGCATCTTCGAGGCGCGGCCGGAAACGCGCGTGAGAACGAGGCTTTGCGCCAGTTCGGGGATGGTCAGTTCGCGCCGCAGTGCCGCAGCGGCGGCGGCGAAGGAAGGCACGCCGGGGGTGAGCGTGTAGGGGATGCCGTGCTTCTCCAGCCTGCGGATCTGTTCCGCCACGGCGCTCCACACCGAAAGGTCGCCCGAATGCAGCCGCGCCACGTCCTGTCCGGCAGCGTGGGCGGCGACGTATTCGGCCTCGATCTCGTCCAGCGACAGCGGCGCGGTGTCGACCAGCCGGGTAGTCGGCCCGCAATGGGACAACAGATCCGGTGCGACGATGGAGCCCGCATAGAGGCACACGGGGCATTCGGAAAGCAGCCGCGCGCCGCGCAGCGTGATGAGGTCTGCCGCGCCCGGTCCGGCGCCGATGAAATGCACGGTCATGCGACGTCTCCCGCAACGGCGATGGCGCAGGTGACGGGGCCGACGGCGATGCGCGGGCCGAGCAGTGTCGCGTGCTGTCCGGCGGCGGCAAGCGCCGCCGTTTCGGAGATGGAGGGCGTGCCGGTCGCCTGCAACGACGGCACGGAGCGGGTCAGCGCGCGCAGCGAAACGGCGCGCAGGGCGGCGTCGTCGACCAGAAGCAGAGGCAGTTTCAACGTCTTTCCGGTGGCGGCGATTGCATCCTCGGCATGCTTGAAATGTGCCGTCGCCAGCGCGGACAGGGCCGCTGCGGACAGGCCGTGGGTGGCGAGCGCCGCTTCCACGGCAGCCAGAACCTGTCCCTGATCGACGCCCTTGCGGCAGCCTATGCCCGCGACCATCATGGTTTCGTCCAACTCCATTGCGTAACCGGCAGGGCCGGGCGCCATGCCTGCATCGAGCCGACGGCGCCCGCACGCGAGACGGCGATGCGCGTCAGATCGCCGCCGAGCCTCGCCTGGGTCGCGATGAGCAGCGCTTCCATTTCGAGCGTCACGGCGTTGGCGACCAGCCGGCCGTGCGAGGGCAGGGCGGCGACCGTCGCGTCGAGTACGCCTTCGTCTGTGCCGCCGCCGCCGATGAAGACGACGGACGGTGCCGGCAGGCCGGTAAGGGTTTCCGGCGCCTTCCCCTCGGCCACCTGGAGGTGGGGCACGCCGAAGGCGAAAGCGTTGCGGCGGATACGGGCGGCGCGCTCCGGATCGGCCTCGATGGCGATGGCTTTGAGCGAGGGATGCGCCAGCAGCCATTCGATGGCGATGGAGCCGGAGCCGGCGCCAATGTCCCACAAGAGCTCGCCCTGCCGGGGCGCCAGCGCCGAAAGGGTGACGGCGCGCACCTCGCGCTTGGTGATCTGGCCGTCGTGCTCGAACAGGTCGTCGGTGCGGCCGGTTGTCAGCGGAATGATGCGGGCCTGCGGGCTGGATTCAACTTCGATGGCCAGGACGTTGAGCGGATTGATATTTTCGAGGTCGAACGCATCGGCGTCGGCGGTGCGGATGCGCTCGTCCGGTCCGCCCAGCGCCTCCAGCACGGTGAGCCGCGAGGGGCCGAAGCCGAGCGTAGAGAGAAGGGCGGCGATTTCCGCCGGTGCCTCGCCGTCGGAGGTCAGCGCCAGAATGCGCGCCTTCGCGTGCAGCAGAGGGCGGATCAGATCAATGGGGCGGCCGTGCAGCGAAACCGTTTCAATGTCCTGCAAGGCCCAGCCGAGGCGGGAGGCGGCGAGCGAGAAAGAAGACGGCGCCGGGATGGTCCGCATTTCGGTCGCCGGCACCAGCCTTGCCAGCGTGACGCCGACGCCGTGGAGAAAAGGATCGCCTGAGGCAAGCGCGCAGACCTTTTTGCCGCGCAGGGCCACCACGGCGCGCATCGTGCTGTCGAAGGGAACCGGCCAAGGCCGCGCCTCGCCGGTGACGAGGCCAGCCGCGAGCGCAAGATGGCGGGCGCCCCCGAAGACGAATTCGGCCGAGGCAATCGCCTGCTTGGCGTTCTCGCCAAGACCCGCTACACCGTCCTCGCCGATGCCGACGATGGTGAGCCACTGGATATTGGGCTGGATATTTGGGGACATTGGCGCTGCCCCTCATCTGCCTGCCGGCATCTTCTCCCCGTGAGTTACGGGGAGAAGAGACAAGCGGCGACGCTGGTGATCCCCTCTCCCCGTCCTTACGGGGAGAGGGTAAGGGTGAGGGGCTCTTTCAGCGCAAAATGGTGGCGACAAATGACCCACAAAATCCTCATCCTCGGCGGCACGGCCGACGCGCGGCAGATCGCGGCAGCGCTCGCCGCGCGCGGCGATTGCGCGGTGGTGCTTTCTCTGGCCGGGCGCACCGAAAATCCCGTCGGGCAGGGCGTGCCGGTGCGGGTCGGAGGATTCGGCGGGGCCGAAGGGCTGGCGGCTTACTTGAAAGAAAACGCCATCGGCCTGCTGGTCGACGCCACGCATCCCTATGCTGCGCAAATATCCACCAACGCCGAGCGTGCGGCCGGCGAGACGGGCGTGACCATAGTGGCGCTGCGCCGGCCCGGCTGGGAGCGTGTCGAGGGCGATCGCTGGAGCGAGGTCAACGACGTGCCGGCGGCGGTGGCGGCGCTGGGCCAGGCGCCCCGGCATGTCTTCCTCGCGCTCGGTCGGCAGGAGGTCAACGCTTTCGAAGCGGCGCCGCAGCATCACTATCTGATCCGCTCCGTTGATCCGGTCGCCCCGCCGCTCGCTGTGCCGGATGCCCAATACATCTTGGCGCGCGGGCCGTTCGAGACGATGGACGAACTGGCGCTGCTGGAGCGCCACGGCATCGATGCTCTGGTGTCGAAGAACAGCGGCGGGGCAGCCACATACGGCAAGATCGCCGCGGCGCGGGCGCTCGGTGTCGAGGTCGTCATGGTACGACGGCCGCGCTTGCCCGACGTGCCTTCGGCGCCGACGGTCCATGATCTGGTTTCCATGGCTACTCATATGCTCGGACCCGTGGCGGAACGCGGCGTGTAGACCAGCGTCGAGCGGCCGTCGCGCTTGATGATGCGGGTTTCGGGCGAGCCGATGATGACGCAGGTGGCCATGTCGGCCTTGCCGGGATCGGCAAGCGCCAGCGGCAGTACCTCGATGCGCTCGTCCGGGCGCCCGGCGGCGCGGCCGAAGATCACCGGAGTGGTGCCGGGCAACACGGCGGCCAGGCATTCGAAGGCGCGGCCGAGTTGCCAGGGGCGCGCCTTTGAGATCGGGTTATAGAGGGCGATGACGAAGCCGGCGCCGGCGGCGGCCAGCAGGCGAAGCTCGATCAGATCCCAGGGCTTGAGATTGTCCGACAGCGAGATGGCGCAGAAATCGTGGCCGAGCGGCGCGCCGGCGCGGGCGGCGACCGCCAGCATGGCGGTGACACCGGGCACGATGCCGAGTTCGATGGAGCGCCATTCGGCCGGCCCGGCCTCGATCGCCTCGCAGACGGCGGCCGCCATGGCGAAGACCCCCGGATCGCCGCCGGAGACGACGGCGACGCTGTGACCCTCGGCGGCCTTTTCCAGCGCTTCCTTGGCGCGGGCCAGTTCCTCGCGGTTGTCGGAGGCTATGCGGGTCTGGTGGGTGCCGAGATCGAGCCGGTCGACATAGGGCTTGTAGCCGTAGAAGAACGTGGCCTCGGCGACGGCGCGGCTCGCTTCCGGCGTGATCTGCTCGGCGCTGCCGGGGCCGAGGCCGATGACGGTGAGCCGGCCGCTCACAGCACCGCTCCCGAGGCCGACGCGGAGCCGGGCCGGTCGAGCCAACCGGCGACCAGCACGATGGAGAAATAGGGCGCGTTGTCGTCGGCCTTGTCGGCAAGCCGTGTGGAGGCGCCGTTCGCCATGGTGCCGCGCTCGACATAGACGGCGCGCTCGAGCTTGCCGGTCGCGGCCAGCGCACGCCGGATTTTCGGCAGGTTGCGGCCGACCTTCATGATGACGGCGGCGTCGGTGTCTTCAAGCCGGCGTGCCAGCTCGGCTTCCGGCATGGTGCCGGGCAGGACGGTGAGCACATCGTCGCCCTGCACGATCGGCTGGCCCGTCGTCGACCAGCAGCCCGACATGGCTGTGACGCCGGGGATCACTTCGGTCGGGAAGCGGTGTGCAAGGCGCACATGCAGGTGCATGTAGGAACCGTAAAACAGCGGGTCGCCTTCGGAGAGCACTGCCACCGTGCGGCCGGCTTCCAGATCCGCCGCGACCTTTGCGGCCGACTCCTCGTAGAAGGCGAGGATCTGCGCCTTGTAGTCGGCGTGGTCCTTGGCGATCTCGGTGGTGACCGGATAATGCAGCGGCAGTTCCGTCACGCCGGGCTTCATGTGGGCGGCGACGATGGCGCGGGCGTTGCCGTTGGCGTTGCGCTTGGCGAAATGGGCGACGACGTCGGCGTCGCCGAGCGCGCGCACCGCCTTCAGTGTCAGCAATTCGGGATCGCCGGGGCCGGTGCCGACGCCGATCAGACGACCGGATGCAGGCAGCGCGCTCACAGCCCCGGCCTCGCCAGTGAATTGAGGGCGGCGGCAGTCATGGCCGAGCCGCCGAGGCGGCCGCGCACGATTGCCCAAGGCACGCCGTAGGAATTCTCGGCCAGCGCGTCCTTGGATTCGGCGGCGCCGACGAAGCCGACCGGCATGCCGACTATCGCCGCCGGCTTGGGGGCGCCGTCGCGCAGTTTTTCCAGGAGGTAGAACAAGGCGGTCGGCGCGTTGCCGATGGCGACGACCGCGCCCTTCATGCGCTCGCCCCACAGGTCGATCGCTGCGGCGGAGCGGGTGTTGCCGATCGCCTTGGCGATTTCGGCGGTGCGCGGGTCGCGCAGCGTGCAGATCACCTCGTTGCCGGCCGGCAGGCGCGCGCGGGTGACGCCGTGCGCCACCATCTCCGCGTCGCAGAAGATCGGCGCGCCGGCGGCCAGCGCGGTGCGCGCGGCGGCGACGAAATCGGCTGAAAAAGCAAAATTCTTCGCCGCCTCGACCTGGCCGCAGGCATGGATCATGCGGATGGCGACGTCGGCTTCGGTTTCGGAGAAGCGCGACAGGTCGGCCTCGGCGCGGATGATGGCGAAGGAGCGTTCGTAGATCGCGTTGCCGTCGCGGATATAGTCGTAGGCGGTCATGTCATCCTTCAGCGAAGGCGGTTGCGATTGCCACCGCGCCGAGACGGGCGAGGCAGGCGGCGGCGGTCTCGTCCGGGCGACGCTCGGTTTCGACCAGCGCTGCCACCCGGCCGATGCCGCGCGCGGCGTCATAGCGTGAGGCGTAGCCGGCCGGAAGGGTTTTCGCCGTTCCGTTGACGACAAGTCCGGCGCCGTTCTCGCCGCCGACGAGCGTCAGGGCCGCTGTGCCGGGATGGGCGCAGCCCTTGGCGCAGCCGGAGACATGCAGCGTGAAGGAGCCGTCGAGCAGGTCAGCGTCCTGCTGCGCGATCTGTTCGGCCAGCGGACGCGTCCCCATGTGCGCCGAAGTGCAGGCCGGAGCACCGGGACAGGCGGCGATGAAGAGGCGCGGATCGGCGGCGTCGGTGACGAAGCCGAGCGCGGCGGCCTTGGCTTGAAGGGTTGCGGCGGATTCGGCGGCGGGGCCGAGCAGGAGCAGCGTGCGGCCGGGTGCGGCGCGAATTTCGGTCGCGCCGAGATCGGCGGCGGCTCGTGCCAGTGCGGCAAGCGTTTCCGCAGGCATCGAGCCGAAGGGCAGGGCAATGCCGAGGGCGTGGGTGGCATTGGCGAGGGGGAAGGTGCCCAGGGGAGAGGCGGAGTCGAGCGGTGGCAGTCGCGCCACCCCTCCCAACAAGGAGGAGGGGGACAGGTCCGCGCCATCGTTTCGGCCATCCGGGGCAGCTTGGCTGTCGTGGGATTCTCCTCCCCCTTGCGGGGAGGGGTTAGGGGTGGGGGTATACCCGGCGACGATATTCCTTCCACGCCCCTCGCGCCCAAGGGCCGCAATGGCCTTGAGCGTTTCGAGGGTCGTTGCGACGGCATCCGCCTTGGCAAACAGGCCGACCGGCCTTGCTGTATCGGCGGTGCCGCCGACGGCCAGATGCCAATATGTTTCCTGCTCACGCCGAACGGCCGTCAGCCGCACGTCGGCCAGAAGCGCGCCCATCCCGACGCGGCCGCCGCCATCGACGACCAAGGAAACCTTGGGGCCGAGCCGGCGTGACAGGCCGGCGCTTTCCACGGCAGTACGGATCGCCTCCGCCAGTGGGCGCGGATCGGCAATTTCGTCAGGATCGATGCCGGCCAGTGGGCTGGTCTCGACCGGCACGCCGGTGCGCACGGAAATGCCCAGCGCGTTCACGTCTTCGGTAAGAAGAAGGGCGCTTTCCGGCGTCAACCCGCGAATCTGGATCGAGCCGCGCTGGGTAATTTCCATGATGCCGTTGCCGTGGCGGGCAGCGGATTCGCAAAGCCCGATCAAAGCAGCGGTGGGAAGACCAACTGCGACCGGATTGAGGCGCACCAGCAGGCCGTCGCCCGTCTGCATGGGTGCTGACAGGGCAGGGCAGGCGCCGCGCCTTTGCGCAAGGCCGGTCATTCGGCAGCCTCGGAGGAGTTGGCAGTCGAGACTGCGGAAGAAGACTCTTCTTGAGGACCCCCACCCCTAACCTTGCCGGGGCGAGCCACGGGTCTCGCCCGTCCTTCGGACCCCCGTAAGGGGGAGGGGAAGCTGCCGCCTGCCAAGTCCCCCTCCCCCTTGAGGGGAGGGGTTAGGGGTGGGGGTGATTCCGCCGACTGCGCGGTTTCAGCCTCGGCGATCAGCGTCGCAAGATCGTCGTCGATGGAATTGCGCAGCGGGTGCCACAGGCCGCGCCGGCGCGCGGAGAGAAAACGTTCGGCGATGACCTTGGCGGCCGCCGGGTTTTCCCTGAGCAGGAAATCACGGACCTGTTCGTCGCCGATATAGGCGTCGTGCACGGCCTCGATCAGAGCACCCGGAATGGCGTGGGTCGTCTCGGCAAAGCCGACCAGCCGGTCCACCGTCTCGGCGAATTCGGCGGCGCCGCGCGGGCCGTGCCGCATCTGGCCGTCGATGAAGCGCTTGTTGACGGCGCGTGCCCGCACCACCCGGCCGACCGCTTCGGCCACCGAGCGCGGCTTCGGCTTTAGCGGGTGGGTGGTGTCGAGCACGATGACATCGGCCTTGCCGCCAAGCGCGGCGACCGCAGCGGAAAAACCGCCGATGAAGGCGACGTCGGCCGAACCTTCGAGGATGTCGCGGCCGGGATCGTCGCCGCTGTGGACGAGCAGGTCCGCCTCGGCGATGCGGCCGGCGAAGGCGTCGGGCGCGGCAGTTCCATCGCCCTCGGCGCCGCCATAGGCGTGCGAGGCGGCATCGAGATAGGCGCGGCCGAGGTCCTCTCGCTGCTCCCAGGCCCCGCCTGCGAGCAGGCTTTCCAGCCCGGCGCCGTAGGTGCCGGGCGAAGAGCCGAAGATGCGCGGCTCGACCTTGCCGGTGGCGCGGCGCGCAGCGGCCAACGGGTTTTCTGAATCGTCCTCGTCGCGTTCGGCGACGGCGCGGGCGGCGGCGTCGATCAGCGCGATCTGGGTCGGGAACATGTCGCGGAACAGGCCGGAAATACGCCAGGTGACGTCGATGCGCGGGCGGCCGAGCGAAGCCGGCGGCAGCACCTCGATGCCGGTGACGCGGCCGGTGGCGGCATTCCACTGCGGCCGGCAACCCATCAGCGCCAGCCCCTGCGCGATTTCCTCGCCGCCGGTGCGCAGCGAAGCCGAACCCCACAGGTCGATGACCAGCGCGCGCGGCCAGTCGCCGTGGGATTGCAGGTACGAGGTGACGATCTCGTCGGCCGCCGCCTTGCCGAGATCGAAGGCGGTGGGCGTCGGCATGGTGCGCGGATCGGCGGTGAAGAGGTTACGACCGGTGGGCAGCACGTCGCTGCGGCCGCGCGCGGGCGCGCCGGACGGTCCAGCGGGAATGTGGCGGCCGTCGAGCGCGGCGAGCAGGTTCTGCTTTTCGGCGGCGGCGCTGGCGAGGCGCAGGGGGTCGGATTCGCCCTCGGTCGCGCGGCCGTAGACGTGCAGCCCGTCCTTGATGGCGAAATCCTTCAGGTCGCACAGCCAGGCGTCGATGCGGCGCAAGGCTTCGTCGGGCGCGTCTGTTCTCGCCACGCCGGCCTCGGCGGACAGGCCGGTGGCCTGCGCCGTCTCGACAATCAGTTTCGCCAGCCGGTCGCGGCGGCGGCGGTCGAGGCCGTCGGCCTGTGCATATTCGTCGACCAGCCGCTCCAGTTTCTGCTGGTTCTCGTCCAAGCCAGCGCTCGCCAATGGCGGCGGCAGGTGGCCGAGGGTGACGGCACTGATGCGGCGCTTGGCCTGTGCGGCCTCGCCCGGATTGGAGACGATGAAGGGATAGATGACCGGCAGGGACCCGGTGACGATTTCCGGAAAACAGCTTTGGCCGAGTGCTACGGTCTTGCCGGGCAGCCATTCCAGTGTGCCGTGGGCGCCGACATGGACGATGGCGTGAACGGCGAGCTTTTTCCGGAGCCACAGGCCGAAGGCGACCAGTTCGTGACGGGGAGGGAGCGTCGGGTCATGGTAGTCGGCACGGCGGTCCTCGGAGCGGCCACGGTCGGGGGCAAGGGCTACAGTGACATTGCCGAAGGAGAAGGCGCGGAAGGGGAAGTGCGATTGCCCCTCACCCTTACCCTCTCCCCGTAAGGACGGGGAGAGGGGGGCGCCGGCATTGGAGTTTCCTCCTTCTCCCCGTTCCCGACGGGGAGAAGGTCCGGCAGCGGATGAGGGGCCGCTCAAAGCGTCGATATTACCCCAGGCCTGCTCGACGGATTCGCGTGCGGCGGCAGGCAAATCACTGAAATGGGCGGCATAGTCGGCAATATCCATGCCCTCCTCGCCCCGCTCCAACATCTCCAGGAATGCGCGCGGCGAATTCGGAATCCCTTCAACGGCATAGCCGGCCTCCTTCAGGTCGTGCAGCATGGCGAGCACGGAAGCGGGCACGTCCAACCCGACGGCATAGCCGGTGCGGCCGGGCGCACTGGGATAGTCCGGGATCAGGACGGCGACGCGGCGATCCTCGCGCGGCGTGCGCTGCAGGCGCAGGAAGGCGGCGATGCGGCCGGCGACCTGTTCGACGCGGTCGGGTTCGGCTCGGTTGGCGACGGCGCGGAAGCCGAGTGCGGGGTCGGCCTCGCCCTCGGCCTTGAAGGAAATCGCACCGGCGAGGATGCGGCCGTCCAGTTCCGGCAGGACGACGTGCATGGCGAGGTCGGCGGGGGCGAGGCCGCGCTGGTTGGTCTGCCAAGCCTCGCGCTTGGTTGTGGCGACGATGACCTGGAAGACCGGCACGCCGGCGCGGTTGAACAGTGTTTCGGCGCCGGGTTCTGCACCGGAAGCGAAAGCCGTAGCGGTGACGATCGCCGAGGGGCAGAGTTCGGCGAGTGCGGCTTCGACAAAGGCTAGCGAGGCGGAGTCCTTGAGGCTGGATACGAAGATCGGTACCGGCGCCATGCTCTTGTCGCGGAGGGCTTGTGTCAACGCATCGATGGGGGCGGCGTCGGCGGCTAGAAGCATCGAGCGGTAAAAGAGGATGGGGACGATAAGGCTTTCCTCCCCCTTCGAGGGGGAGTTGCCTTCGAAGGCGGCGGAAGGGGGCCTATGAACTATCGAGGGGGGGACAGGCGATGGCCCTCGCTCTATGGCGGGCGACCCCTCCCGCCTCGCTTCGCTCGGCACATCCAGCCCTCGGCTATGGCCTCGGGCGTTCGAGCCCTTTGAAAGCTCCGCTGGAGCTTTCAATTCGCCTTCGGCGAACCGGGCTCTTACCCCCTCAAGGGGGAGGGGAACCACTCCCACGCCCGGCTCGTAATATCCGGCCTTTGGCACCTCCACGGGTGGACTCGTCTCGATATCCTGTCCGGCGAGCGCCGCCATGCGGCGCACCAGTGCGCGCATGTTGTCGGGGCCGCCTTGCCGGAAATAGCCGAGGAGGCCGGCGAGTTCGTCGGCCGGCAAGGTGGAAGCTTCGGCGAGGCGGGCGTCGGCGTCACGGTCCTCGCCGGGAAGCAGGGCGAGCCTGATGCCTTTCTCCCGCGCCAGTGCGGCCAGCCGGTCGCAGCCGTAGCGCCACCAGTCGTAGCCGCCGAGGATGCGCACGAGGATGATTTTCGCGTGCGCCGCCACGCTGTCCAGCCAGAGATCGACCGACATCGGATGGCGCAGGTCGCGCAATGCCGCCAGCCGCATCGAGGGCAGGGCATTGGCGTCCTGCTTCCATGCTGCCGCCAACCCCGAAAGGTCGCTGTCCGTGAAGGACAGCGCCACCATGTCGGCCGGCTGCTGGCGCAGATCGACCGGTTCGGCGATATCGTCGAGCGAGGCTGAGGTGGTGGTCAGGATGTGCATGAGCGCCTGACCATTTTGTCGGAAGGGCGTCGGCCCCTCTCCGTCTCGGCTTCGCCTCGACACCTCTCCCCCGCGCTGCGGGGGCGAGGAAAGGCGTCAAGTTCCCCGCCCCCGGAACGGGGGAGAGGTGGCTTGCGAAGCAAGACGGAGAGGGGGGCTGCCGCCATCACCCCACCAGTATCTTCTCGATGGCCGGCTGGTTCAGGCCCTTGAGGCCGATGACCACCAGCCGCGAGCGTCTGTCCTCGCTGGGCGCCCAGGCGCGGTCGTAGTAGTGGTTGACGCGCGGGCCGACGGCCTGCACCAGAAGCCGCATCGGCTTGCCGGTGACTTCGACGAAGCCCTTCAGGCGCAGCACGTTCTCGGCTTCGGCAGCCGCCGCGACACGCTTCGCCAGTTCGTCCGGGACGGTGATCGACGGGATTTCGACGACGAAGGTGTCGAAGTCGTCGTGTTCGTGGTCGCCCAGCCCGTCGTGATGGCTCTTGCGGTTCTCGATGTCGTCCTCGACCGCCAGCGCAAGGCCGAGCAACACGGACGGATCGACCTTGCCTTGCGAGGTCGGCACGATTTTCACCGCCGGCTTCACATGGTCGCCCAGGATGGCGTTGGCCTTGGCGGATGCCGTGCCGTCCATCAGGTCGCTCTTGGACAGGATGATGAGATCGGCGCAGGCGACCTGGTCCTCGAACACTTCCTCCACCGGGTCGTCGTGGTCGAGGCTGTCGTCGGCGGCGCGCTGGGCGGCCAGCGCCTCCATGTCGGAGGCCACCTGGCCGGCGGCGAGCGCCGGGCCGTCGACCACGGCGACGACGCCGTCGACGGTGACGCGGCTCTTCACGCTCGGCCACTGGAAGGCCTGCACCAGCGGCTTGGGCAGCGCCAGCCCGGAGGTTTCGATGAGGATATGGTCGACCTTCGGTGTGCGCGCGAGAATCTGGTCCAATGCCGGGACGAAGTCGTCGGCGACGGTGCAGCAGATGCAGCCGTTGGACAGTTCGACGATGTTTTCCTCCGGGCAGGTGTCGATGCCGCAGCCTTTCAGGATTTCGCCGTCGACGCCGACATCGCCGAACTCGTTGACAATTAGCGCCAGCCGCTTGCCCTTGGCCGTTTCGAGCAGGTGGCGGATCAGCGTCGTCTTGCCGGCGCCGAGGAAGCCGGTGACGACAGTGCAGGGAACGCGGGCGGCGGAAGCGGTCATGGGACGTCCTTCGTGAAAGCAAGGGGAGGGATGCGCGCGACGAGACCGCGCTTGAGCGAATCGGGGCGGCCGCGCCAGGGGATCAGACCGTCCGTGGAGGTCGAGAAAAGCCGGGCGCCGGCGACGAGATCGGCGCCGCTGTCGGGCGCGAGGTCGCCGAAGACGTAGCTCCAGCAGCCGTCGCGCAGCAGTGCGGCCGACAGCCGGCGCTTGCAGTTGCCGAGGCATTCGACGGTGCGCACGCTTATGGCGTCGTTGCTTGCGGCACGCCGTGCATCCTGCGCCAGAAGACTGCCGGCGCGCGGATGGGCGTCGGAACCGGTTTCGTCGCGGCAGGTCGCGCAGACGAGGATGGTGACTCCGCCCGCGACTGGGACGTCACGCTCGCTTTCGGACACAGGGGCCGCCGGTTCAGCCGGGAAGATGCCGTCGCGATCCAAATCGGGCTCCTTGTCCGGGACACCCGCCGGACGGTCGGATTCTGCATTCGGACGGCAGGTCTCCTGGCTTGCGGGTCGCCGCCCTTGCCGCCTTCCCGGACAATTCCAGTGGCTTTCGGCGCGGGCTCGTCGCTCACAGTTGCGGGGACAGCCGCGGCTTTGGAACCTCGCGATCCCGCACCGCATTCCCTCTTAGCTTCTTCCTGTTGGGGAAGAAGACCATCCGATGCGGATTTAGGCCGTGGGCAAGCTGACTGTCAATGTCGGCTTCATCGGCGCGGACGGCTCTCATCGCGAGGGCAGGCCGCGCCGCTGCCATTCGCCGGGCGGGATCGGTTCACCGATGCGGAAGGCGAAGGACACCACCTTCGTCGCGTCGGCGTCGACCTCGCAACGGTAGCTCAGGTCCCGCCATTGGCCGTTGGCGCGGAATGCCACGCCCGGAACGTCGATCACGTTGCCGGATTCCAGCCGGGAGGACGGCAGGAGGTCGGCAAAGTAAGGCGGGACGTTGCGCAGTAACTGCTCGCGCAGTTCCGACACGCACAGCGTGGCTCCCCGCGCGCTGCGTGGCAGACCGCCTATCGCGGTCGTCGCCAATGCATTGCCGGTCGCCGACGGCGAGAACAGTTTTTTCGCTTGCCTGAGCTTCGGGGCGCCCGGCTTTTTGGCGGTCTCTTTCGGTCGCGCCGCCTCAGCCGGCCTGGCGGTCGGGGTCACGGCCGCGTCCGGCAGTGCAAGCTCGGATTCTGAGTCGTCGGCCTCCGTGTCTTCCTTTTCGGCCTCGGTCTGCTCGTCCAGCGGTTGTTGCATATCCGAAGGCTTCGCTTCTTCCTCGGCGCTGCTTCCTTCGAGTGATTTTTTGGGACCGCTGTCCTTTTCGCCGTATTGGACGACGGGATTGAAGCTGGGGACCGGGCTTGGAGATACCGGCGTTTCCTTTGCGGGGGGAGGCGGCGGCGGCGGTTCGGCTTTCTTTTCAGGTGGCTTTTCGGCATCCGGCCTCGGTGCGGGAGGCTCCGTCTTGGGCTTGGGGGGCTGCTCGGGCGGCGGGACGAGATCGACGCTGACCGTCTGGTCTTTCTCCGGTTTGAGGAGGGAGTGCGGCAGTCCGAAAATCAGCAGTGCGAGGATGACGAGATGCAGCCCGGCCGAAACGGGCAAGGCAAATCCTGAAAGCCAGCGCTGCTCTGGTCTGTCGTCCTGCATCGCGATCTATGTGGATCGGAATGGTGGCGGCACAATGTGCCGGCGGGCAAACGCAGCGCGTACAGGTTCAGGCGCCCGATGACAACAGTCAGGCCCTTTTGGCGACGGGTTGGCCGGCCAGATCCAGCAATGCCGGGCCAAGATCGCCGGCCGGGATGATCTCCAGCTGTTCGAGGCCGAGCCAGCCTTGCATGCGCTGCAATTCCTCGAAGAGATGCGCGGCGGTGTCGGCGGGCGCGGCCTCTTCCGCATAGGCGGCGTGGACACGCAGCACGCTTGCCGGACGGTCGGCGCGCAGGTCGACACGGGCGACGATGCGGTCGCCGAGCAGGAAGGGCAGGACGTAGTAGCCGTATTGCCGCTTTTCGGCCGGCGTATAGATCTCGATGCGGTAGCGGAAGCCGAACAGCGCCTCGGCGCGGGCGCGTTCGAAGACGACCGGATCGAAGGGGGCGAGCAGCGTGCGCGCCTCGATGCGACGCGGCATCCTGGCATCCTTATGCAGGAAGGCCGGCCTGTTCCAGCCTTCGACGCGCACGGGCTTGAGTGTGCCGTCCTCGACCAGTTCGTCCAGCGCCGTCTTCGTCTCCCCGGGCGCGAGACGGAAATAGTCGCGCAGGCAGGCATAGGTGCCGACGCCGTGGGCACGGGCGGACATGGCGAGCAGTTCGCGATGGGCGTCGCGCGCCGAGGGCACCGGCAGGTCGAGGACGGATTTCGGCAGCACCCGCTCGGGCAGGTCGTAATAGCGCTCGAAGCCGCGTCGCGAATGGGTGGTGATGAGCCCTGCCCAGAACAGCCATTCGAAGGCCGCCTTGGCGTCGCTCCACCCCCACCAGCCGCCCTTGCCCTTGTGGCCCTCGATGTCGGACGCCGGGATCGGGCCGCGCGTCTTCACCTCATTGTGAATGTCCTCGATGAAGGTGCGATTGCCGTCGGCCCATTCCGCAAGCCCCTTGTAGATTTCGGCGGGATCGTTGGCACGCGCCCGTTCCATGCGCCATTGCAGCAGCGGCCAGGTTTCCACCGGCAACAGCGAAGCCTCATGCGCCCAGTATTCGAACAGCAGCCGCTTGCGGCCGACCGACGCATCGTCCAGCAGCGAAACGGGGTAGGGGCCGAGCCGCGAATAGAGCGGCATGTAATGCGCGCGCACCACGGCGGCGACGGAATCGATCTGGAACAGGCCGGTGCGCGCCAGCACGCGTTTGAGGTGCCGGCGGTCCGGTGTGATGCCCGGCCCGGCGTCGGCGAAACCCTGTGCGGCAAGCGCGATGCGGCGGGCCGCCGCGAGCGAGATTTTTTCCTTCATGCGTTCCGAATTCCGGCCTGGCTGGCAGCCTCACCGCCATTTGATTCCCGTCATCCTAACAGGCCGGCGGCAGTATTCGTGTCAGGAGAAAAAGTGGAGTAAAATACGAAGGAAATCAAACGGGAGCGGTTCGGTGCGGTTTTGCGTGATCTGCCGCGACGGCACGTAAATTTGGCCAATGTTTGACTTGCTTCGGGGGGATCGCTGCGCTAACCCTCGCCGCGTTGCAGCATGGACTTTTTAAAGCGGTTTAGCGGTGAAACGCCGCGCTTCCGGACCATCGTTTCGTGCTGTAGGTTTTTGCAGCGGGGTAACCGCGCAAGGAAAGTCGGAGCATGAACGCACTCATCGGCTCTTATCTGCCCGTCGTCATCTTCATAGCGGTGGCGATGGTCGTCGGTCTGGCACTGATCGTGGCGCCGTTCCTGATTGCCTACCGCAATCCCGACCCGGAGAAGCTGTCGGCCTACGAGTGCGGCTTCAATTCCTTCGACGACGCCCGCATGAAGTTCGACATCCGCTTCTATCTGGTGTCGATCCTGTTCATCATCTTCGACCTCGAGGTCGCTTTCCTGTTTCCGTGGGCCGTTTCCTTCGGCGAGATCGGCATGCTCGGCTTCTGGTCGATGATGGTATTTTTGGCGGTGCTGACCATCGGCTTCGTCTATGAGTGGAAGAAGGGAGCGCTGGAATGGGATTGAACCCGAACCCCGGCACGCTCGTCGCCCCGCAGCCGAAGGGCATTCTTGACCCTGCCACCGGCAAGCCGGTCGGCTCGACCGATCCGTTCTTCGTCGAGGTCAACAACGAGTTGGCCGACAAGGGCTTCCTCGTCACCTCGCTCGATGCGCTGATCACCTGGGCGCGCACCGGCTCGCTGATGTACATGACGTTCGGCCTCGCCTGCTGCGCGGTGGAGATGATCCACAAGGCGATGCCGCGTTACGATTCCGAGCGCTTCGGCATCGCGCCGCGCGCCTCACCGCGCCAGTCCGACGTGATGATCGTCGCCGGCACCCTGACCAACAAGATGGCGCCGGCGCTGCGCAAGGTCTACGACCAGATGCCGGAGCCGCGCTACGTCATCTCGATGGGCTCGTGCGCCAACGGCGGCGGCTACTATCACTATTCCTATTCGGTGGTACGCGGCTGCGACCGCATCGTGCCGGTGGATATCTACGTACCCGGCTGCCCGCCGAGCGCGGAAGCGCTGCTCTACGGCCTTCTTCTTCTGCAGAAGAAGATCCGCCGTACCGGCACGATCGAGCGGTGAGACCCATGAGCGAAGCTCTCAGCGACCTGGCCGCCCACCTGCGCGAAAAGCTCGGCGAAGCCGTGCTCGACAGCGTGATCGCCTATGGCGAGTTGACTGTGCAGGTCGCGCCGGCCGACCTCGTCAAGGCGGCGACCTTCCTGCGCGACGATGCGAAGTGCCGCTTCGTGTCGATCATCGACGTTTCGGGCGCCGACTATCCTTACCGCGATCAGCGCTTCGACGTGGTCTACCACCTTTTGTCGCCGACCAAGAACCTGCGCATCCGCCTCAAGGTGCATGCCGACGAGGAGACGGTGGTGCCGTCGGTCACCGGCGTATGGCCGGGCGCCGACTGGTTCGAGCGCGAGACCTACGACCTCTACGGCGTGCTGTTCTCCGGCCATCCGGACCTCCGGCGTATCCTCACCGACTACGGCTTCGAGGGGCATCCGCTGCGCAAGGACTTCCCGCTCACCGGCTTCGTCGAGGTGCGCTACGACGACGAGGCCAAGCGGGTGATCTACGAGCCGGTGGAATTGAAGCAGGAATTCCGCAACTTCGACTTTTTGTCCCCGTGGGAAGGCACCGACTACGTGCTGCCGGGTGACGAGAAGGCCAAGACGAACTGAGGCGCGGCATGGCCGAAACATCGGTACGCAACTTCAACATCAATTTTGGACCTCAGCACCCTGCGGCGCATGGTGTTTTGCGCCTCGTGCTGGAGCTCGACGGCGAGGTTGTCGACCGCGTCGATCCGCATATCGGGCTCCTGCATCGCGGTACCGAGAAGCTGATGGAGGCCAAGACCTATCTGCAGGCGGTGCCCTATCTCGACCGGCTCGACTATTGCGCGCCGATGAACCAGGAGCACGCCTACTGTCTCGCCGTGGAACGGCTTCTCGGCATCGAGGTGCCGAAGCGCGGGCAGCTGATCCGGGTGCTCTACTCCGAGATCGGCCGCATCATGAGCCATATCCTCAACGTGACGACGCAGGCCATGGACGTCGGTGCGCTGACGCCGCCGCTGTGGGGCTTCGTCGAGCGCGAGAAGCTGATGGTGTTCTATGAGCGCGCCTCGGGTTCGCGCATGCATGCGGCCTATTTCCGGCCGGGTGGCGTGCACCAGGACCTGCCGAAGCAGCTTCTGGAGGATATCGCCCGCTGGATCGACCCGTTCCTGAAATCGATCGACGACCTCGACGAGCTTCTGACGGAAAACCGCATCTTCAAGCAGCGCAACGCCGACATCGGCGTGGTGTCGCTGGCGGATGCCTGGGCCTGGGGGTTCTCCGGCGTGATGGTGCGCGGTTCGGGCGCGGCCTGGGACCTGCGGAAGTCGCAACCCTACGAATGTTATGCCGAGATGGATTTCGACGTTCCGATCGGCAAGAACGGCGACTGCTACGACCGCTATCTGATCCGCATGGAAGAGATGCGGCAGTCGGCGAAGATCATGCGTCAGTGCCTCGACCTGCTGCTCGGCAAGGAATCCACCGGGCCGGTGTCCAACATCGACGGCAAGGTCGTGCCGCCCAAGCGCGCGGCGATGAAGCGGTCGATGGAATCGCTGATCCATCACTTCAAGCTCTATACCGAGGGCTACCGCGTGCCGGCGGGCGAGGTCTATGCCGCCGTCGAGGCGCCGAAGGGCGAGTTCGGCGTCTATCTGGTGGCCGACGGCACCAACAAGCCGTACCGCGTGAAGCTGCGGGCGCCGGGCTTCGCCCATCTGCAGGCGATGGATTTCCTGTGCCGCGGCCACATGCTGGCCGACGTTACCGCCGTGCTCGGCTCCCTCGATATCGTTTTCGGTGAGGTTGACCGCTAAATGTCCGTACGTCGTCTCGCAGAAGCCAGCGTCCAGCCCGCCAGCTTCGCCTTCAACAAGGCGAACACGGCGGCGGCGAAGAAGTGGATCGCCAAGTATCCGAAGGGCCGGCAGCAGTCGGCGATCATCCCGCTCCTGATGCTGGCGCAGGAGCAGGAAGGCTGGGTCACGAAGGCTGCGATCGAGTCCGTCTGCGACATGCTCGACATGCCCTATATCCGCGGGCTCGAGGTTGCGACCTTCTATACGCAGTATCAGTTGAAGCCGGTCGGCACGCGCGCGCATATCCAGGTCTGCGGCACGACGCCCTGCATGCTGCGTGGCGCCGGCGAGCTGATGGACGTGTGCCGGTCCAAGATCCATCACGAGCAGTTCCACACCAATGCCGCCGGAACGCTGTCGTGGGAGGAGGTCGAATGCCTCGGCGCCTGCGTCAACGCGCCGATGGTGATGGTGTTCAAGGATACCTACGAGGACCTGACGCCCGAGCGCCTGGCTGAGATCATCGACGCTTTCGAGGCCGGCAAGGGCGCCTCGATCAAGCCGGGGCCGCAGATCGACCGCTTCTATTCGGCGCCGGAAGGCGGCTTCATCGCGCTGAAAGACGAGAAGGCTGTGCTGAAGTCGACGCGCGACAAGCAGGCCAAGGCGGCCGCCAAAGCCGCCGAGGTTCCGCCGTCGAACGCGGCCAAGCCTTCCACCGACAAGGCCGAGACGAACCCTTCGCTGAAGGCGCCCGCCAAGCCGAAGCCGAAACCCGCCGCCGAGGCGATTTCGCCGGCTCCGGCTTTCGACAAGAAGAAGGCGGACCAGGCCGAGCCGGCGGTCGAAGGCGTCAAGGGCAAGCAGCGGACACGGCCGATCCCGCCGCAAGGCGCGGCGAGCGCCTACAAGGCGCCGGAAATGCTCAAGGGCGAGCCGATCGGCGCCGCCAGCAAGAAGGTGGTGACGAAGGCCGCGAAGCCGTCGCTTGAGGACAAGAACCGCCCCAAGGGCATCGCAAAGCCCGCGGCGGTGGACGATCTCCAGTTGATCTCCGGTGTCGGGCCGAAGAACGAGAAGATCCTGCACGATCTCGGCATATTCACCTTCGCGCAGGTGGCTGCGTGGAAGAAGGCCGAGCGCGACTGGGTTGACGCCTACCTGAATTTCCACGGCCGCATCGAGCGCGAGGATTGGACCAAGCAGGCCAAGGCACTCGCCAAGGGCGGCGTGGCCGAATACATCCGCGTCTTCGGCAAGAAGCCGGTCTGAGGAGCGAGAAACGATGCTTGCAGACAAGGATCGCATCTTCACCAACATCTACGGCCGCTTCGACAAGTCGTTGCAGGGCGCGATGGCGCGCGGCTGCTGGGACGGCACCAAGGGCATCATCGACAAGGGCCGCGACTGGATCATCAACGAGATGAAGGCGTCGGGCCTGCGCGGGCGCGGCGGCGCCGGTTTCCCGACCGGTTTGAAATGGTCGTTCATGCCCAAGCAGAGCGACGGACGCCCCAGCTACCTGGTCGTCAACGCCGACGAGTCGGAACCCGGAACCTGCAAGGATCGCGACATCATGCGTCACGATCCTCACACGCTGGTCGAAGGCTGCCTGCTGGCCGGCTTCGCCATGGGCGCGGTGGCGGCCTACATCTATGTGCGCGGCGAGTTCATCCGCGAGCGCGAGGCTTTGCAGCGCGCCATCGACGAAGCCTATGACGCAAAGCTGATCGGCAGGAACAACGTCAACGGCTACGATTTCGAGATCTACGTCCATCACGGCGCCGGCGCCTATATCTGCGGCGAGGAAACCGCGCTGCTGGAAAGCCTGGAGGGCAAGAAGGGCCAGCCGCGGCTGAAGCCGCCGTTTCCGGCCAATGTCGGCCTCTATGGCTGCCCGACGACGGTCAACAATGTCGAATCCATCGCCGTCGCCCCGACCATCCTGCGCCGAGGTGCTGCCTGGTTCTCGTCCATCGGCCGGCCGAACAATGTGGGGACAAAACTGTTCATGCTGGTCGGCCACGTCAACACGCCCTGCGTGGTGGAAGAGGCGATGGGCACGACCTTCCGCGAGCTGGTGGAGAAGCACGGCGGCGGCGTTCGCGGCGGCTGGGACAACCTGCTCGCCGTCATTCCCGGCGGCGCTTCCTGCCCGGTGGTGAAAGGCCCTGATATCCTCGACGCGCCGATGGATTTCGACGGCATGCGCGAGCTGAAGTCCTCCTTCGGCACGGCGGCGATGATCATCATGGACAAGTCCACCGACATCGTGAAGGCGATCGCGCGGCTGTCCTACTTCTTCAAGCACGAGAGCTGCGGCCAGTGCACGCCGTGCCGCGAGGGCACCGGCTGGATGTGGCGGGTCATGGAGCGGCTGGTGCGCGGCGAGGCGCAGAAGCGCGAGATCGACATGCTGCTCGACGTCACCAAGCAGATCGAGGGCCACACCATCTGCGCGCTGGGCGACGCGGCGGCGTGGCCGATCCAGGGCCTGATCCGCAATTTCCGCCCGGAGATCGAGCGGCGCATCGACGAGTTCACGCGCAACGCCCACAACGTCCAGCCCGTGCTGGCGGCGGCGGAGTGAGGCAACCATGAGCAAGCCCATCAGGAAGGAGATGCCGCAGGAGATGGCCAGCGCCGTCAACCTGATGGCGCATCCGCTGGCGGGTGCGGCGGCGCTGTCGGCCATCGGTTTCGGCGTCGCCAGCCAGGCGCTCGGCATGTGGGTCGGTGCGGTTGCCGGCGCCACCGAAGCGTCCGGGCGGCTGTTGCAGGCGGCCTTCGAGGACAATGCGAAGGCGGAGCGGTCGGTGGCCGCGGCCAAGGTCAGGGCGCGTGCGAAAAGCGTGATGGAACAGGCGCAGACCGTCGCCTGCGAGGTCAACGAGGCGGCCACTCGCACGGTCGTCGAACAGGCTGCCGTCGAAAGCGTGTCCAAGCCGGCCGCTGCGGCGCCGAAGCCGGTTTCCGTTGCCGCACCGCAGGCGGGTGCGCCCGTGAAGCGCAAGCAGCCGAAGGCGATCGCGAAGCCTGAGATACCGGACGACCTGAAGGCGATTTCCGGCATCGGGCCGAAGCTGGAGCAGGTGCTGAACGGGCTGGGTATCTGGACCTATCGGCAGGTCGCGGCATGGTCCGGGCAGGAGATCGCCTGGGTGGACGAGCACCTGGGCTTCAACGGCCGGATCGGGCGCGACGACTGGACGGGGCAGGCCGCCGATCTGGCGGGCCGCGCCACGGGATGATGAACGAAATACGGGCGGTTTCGGCCGCTTTCGGACAAGAGTTGCGGTTTTCCGCAGGGGTTTAGGCGAATGGCAAAGCTAAAGGTCGACGGGAAAGAGATCGAAGTCCCCGATCACTACACGCTGTTGCAGGCGGCGGAGGCGGCCGGCGCGGAAGTGCCGCGCTTCTGCTTCCACGAACGGCTGTCGATCGCCGGCAACTGCCGCATGTGCCTGGTCGAGGTGAAGGGTGGTCCGCCGAAGCCGCAGGCGTCCTGCGCCATGGGCGTGCGGGATCTGCGCCCCGGCCCGAACGGCGAGCCGCCGGAAATGCTGACCAATTCGCCGATGGTGAAGAAGGCGCGCGAAGGGGTGATGGAGTTCCTGCTCATCAATCATCCGCTCGACTGCCCGATCTGCGACCAGGGCGGCGAATGCGACCTGCAGGACCAGGCGATGGCCTTCGGCGTCGATTCTTCGCGCTTCCACGAGAACAAGCGCGCCGTCGAGGACAAGTATATCGGCCCGCTGGTCAAGACGATCATGACGCGCTGCATCCACTGCACGCGCTGCGTCCGCTTCACCACGGAAGTGGCCGGCATTTCCGAACTCGGCCTGATCGGCCGCGGCGAGGATGCCGAGATCACCACCTATCTCGAACAGGCGATGACGTCGGAACTCCAGGGCAACGTCATCGACCTCTGCCCGGTCGGTGCGTTGACGTCGAAGCCGTTCGCCTTCACGGCGCGGCCGTGGGAGCTGAACAAGACCGAATCCATCGACGTGATGGACGCGGTCGGCTCGGCCATCCGCGTCGATACACGTGGCCGCGAGGTCATGCGCGTCATGCCGCGCAACAACGACCAGGTGAACGAGGAGTGGATCTCGGACAAGACGCGCTTCATCTGGGACGGCTTGCGCACGCAGCGCCTCGACCGGCCCTATGTGCGCAAGGGCGGCAAGCTCGCGCCGGCAAGCTGGAGCGAAGCCTTCGCCGCGATCAAGGATGCGGTCGGCAAGGCCGCGCCTGAGAAGATCGGCGCCATCGCCGGCGACCTCGCGGCCGTCGAGGAAATGTATGCGCTGAAGCTGCTGGTTTCCTCGCTGGGTTCGGCCAACGTCGACTGCCGGCAGGATGGTGCGGCGCTGGATCCGGCGCTGGGCCGCGGCAGCTACATCTTCAATTCCACCATCGAGGGCATCGAGCAGACGGACGCCATCCTCATCGTCGGCGCAAATCCGCGTTTCGAGGCCTCGGTGCTGAACGCGCGCATCCGCAAACGCTTCCGCGCCGGCCCGCTGCCGATCGGCGTGATCGGCGAGATGGGCGACCTGCGCTACGATTACGAGGCGCTGGGCGCCGGACCGGAGACGCTGAAGGATCTCGCCGGCGGCAATGGCAAGTTCTTCGACAAGCTGAAGAAGGCCGAAAAGCCGCTCGTCATCGTCGGGCAAGGGGCACTCGGGCGGTCGGACGGCGCGACCGTTCTCGGGCTGGCGGCGAAGCTTGCCTCTGCGGTCGGCGCGATCAAGGACGGCTGGAACGGTTTTGCCGTGCTGCATAACGCGGCGGCGCGCGTCGGCGGCCTCGACATCGGCTTCGTGCCGGGCGAGGGCGGCGAGGACGTGGCTGGCATGATGGCCGACAGCGACGTGCTGTTCCTGCTCGGCGCCGACGAGCTGGACATGAGCAAGGTCTCTGCCGGCTGCGTCGTCTATATCGGCACGCATGGCGACGCCGGCGCACACCGCGCCGACGTCATCCTGCCGGCCTCGGCCTATACCGAGAAGTCGGGCACCTACGTCAACACGGAAGGGCGCGTGCAGATGACCAACCGCGCCGGCTTCGCGCCGGGCGAGGCGCGCGAGGACTGGGCGATCATCCGCGCGCTGTCGGACGTGCTGGGCAAGAAGCTGCCGTTCGATTCGCTGGCGCAGTTGCGCGCCAAGCTCTACGGCGAGGTTCCGCATCTGGCCCGCATCGACCGGATCGAGGCCGGAAGCGCCGACGACGTGGCGAAGGCTGCGAAGCTCGGCGGGCGGTTGGCCAAGGGCCCATTCGTGTCGCCGGTACGCGACTTCTACCTCACCAACCCGATCGCGCGGGCATCCGCGGTGATGGCGGAGTGCTCGGCTCTCGCCAAGGGCGGCTTCAAACAGGCGGCGGAATAGGGCAGGCGGCGGAATAAGATGGAAGATTTCTTCGCAACTTACGTGCTGCCGGCGCTGATCATCCTGATCAAGTCCGTCGCGCTGATCGTCATCCTCCTGATCGGCGTCGCCTACATCCTCTACGCCGACCGCAAGATCTGGGCGGCGGTGCAGTTGCGTCGCGGCCCCAACGTGGTCGGGCCGTGGGGGGCGTTCCAGGCTTTCGCCGACCTGTTCAAGTTCGTCTTCAAGGAGCCGGTCATTCCGTCGGGCGCCAACAAGGGCGTGTTCCTGCTGGCGCCGCTGGTCTCGGCGGTGCTGGCGATCTCGGCCTGGGCGGTCATTCCCGTCAGCGAGAACTGGGCGATCGCCAACATCAATGTCGGCATCCTCTACGTCTTCGCCATCTCCTCGCTGGAGGTCTACGGCGTCATCATGGGCGGCTGGGCGTCGAACTCGAAATATCCGTTCCTCGGCGCGCTGCGCTCGGCGGCGCAGATGGTCTCCTACGAAGTCTCGATCGGCTTCGTCATCGTCACCGTGCTGCTTTGCGTCGGCTCGCTCAACCTGTCCGACATCGTGCTGTCGCAAAAGGACGGGCTGGGCACGCATCTCGGCCTGCCGGTCAACACGCTGCTCGACTGGCACTGGCTCGGCCTGTTCCCGATGTTCATCATCTTCATGATCTCGGGCATGGCGGAGACCAACCGCCCGCCCTTCGACCTGGTCGAGGCCGAATCGGAACTCGTCGCCGGCCACATGGTTGAGTATTCCTCGACGCCGTTCCTGCTGTTCTTCCTTGGCGAATACGTCGCGGTGGTGCTGATGTGCGCGCTCACCACCATCCTGTTCCTCGGCGGCTGGCTGCCGCCGGTGGACGTGGCGCCTTTCACCTGGGTGCCGGGGGTGATCTGGTTCGTGCTCAAGCTGTGCTTCGTCTTCTTCATCTTCTCGATGGCGAAGGCGGTGCTGCCGCGCTACCGCTACGACCAGCTGATGCGGCTGGGCTGGAAGGTCTTCCTGCCGATCTCGCTGTTCATGGTCGTGGCCACCGCCGCCTTCCTCAAGCTTACGGGACTTGCCTGATGGGTGTTCTGTCACAAGCCGCCAAGTCGCTCCTGCTCAAGGACATCGTCATCGGCTACGTGCTGGGCGTGCGCCAGTTCCTGGCGCCGAAGGAGACGATCAACTATCCGCACGAGAAGGGGCCGATCAGCCCGCGCTTTCGTGGCGAGCATGCGCTGCGCCGCTATCCCAACGGCGAGGAGCGCTGCATCGCCTGCAAGCTGTGCGAGGCGATCTGCCCGGCGCAGGCCATCACCATCGAGGCCGGCCCGCGCCGCAACGACGGCACGCGCCGCACCGTGCGCTACGACATCGACATGGTGAAGTGCATCTATTGCGGCTTCTGCCAGGAAGCGTGTCCGGTGGATGCCATCGTGGAAGGCCCGAATTTCGAGTTCGCGACGGAAACGCGCGAGGAACTCTACTACGACAAGGACAAGCTGCTCGCCAACGGCGACCGGTGGGAGCGCGAGATCGCGCGCAACATGGAACTGGACGCGCCGTACAGGTGAAGGATTTCTTCTCCCCGTTTACGGGAAGAGGATGCCGGCAGGCAGGTGAGGGGCGGGATAAACTTGTCCAAGTGCGGCGTTGCCCCTCATCCGGCCCTTCGGGCCACCTTCTCCCCGTAAACGGGGAGAAGGAAGACAGGAAACATGGACGTGCCACGAAGGCTCGTCTAAGGAACACGCGATTTCGCCCGGAGGCGGGACGGAGTCGGACGGGACCGGATGCCGAAGCGCCTGGTCCGTCACAAAAGGAACCGGGGACAGACCCATGTTGAACGGACTAGAGGCAGCCTTCTTCTACCTCTTTGCCTTCATCGCGGTGGCGGCGGCCTTCATGGTCATCTCCTCGCGCAATCCTGTGCATTCGGTGCTGTTCCTCATCCTCACCTTCTTCAACGCGGCGGGGCTGTTCCTGCTCACCGGCGCCGAGTTCCTGGCGATGATCCTGCTGGTCGTCTACGTCGGCGCGGTGATGGTGCTGTTCCTGTTCGTCGTCATGATGCTCGACGTCGACTTCGCCGAACTGAAAAGCGGCGCGCTGCAATATGCGCCGATCGGCGCGCTGGTCGGGCTGATCCTGGTCGGCGAACTGCTGGTGGTCGTCGGCGGCTACACCTTCGCGCCGGAATTGGCAGCGACGGCGGCGCATCCGATCCCGGACCTTCTGGCGCGCTCCAACACGGCGGCGCTCGGCGACATCATCTACACCGACTACCTCTATTATTTCCAGATTTGCGGCATGGTGCTCCTGGTGGCGATGATCGGCGCCATCGTGCTGACGCTGCGCCACAAGCCGAACGTCAAGCGGCAGTCGATCGCGGAACAGGTTTCCCGCACGCCGGCCACGGCAATCGAAATCCGCAAGGTCAAGACGGGCGAGGGGATCTGAAGATGGTTGTCGGCATCGCGCATTTTCTCACCGTCTCGGCGATCCTGTTCACGCTCGGCGTGTTCGGCATCTTCCTGAACCGCAAGAACGTCATCGTCATGCTGATGTCGATCGAACTGATCCTGCTGTCGGTCAACATCAACTTCGTCGCCTTCTCGGCGGCGCTCGGCGACCTCGTCGGCCAGGTCTTCACGCTGTTCGTGCTGACGGTGGCGGCGGCGGAAGCGGCGATCGGGCTCGCCATCCTGGTGGTGTTCTTCCGCAACCGCGGCACCATCGCGGTCGAAGACGTGAACATGATGAAGGGCTGAGGGACGTTTCATGTATCAGGCCATCGTCTTCCTTCCCCTCATCGGCTTCCTGGTCGTCGGGCTGTTCGGCAATTCGCTGGGCGCCAAGGCGTCGGAGTTCATAACCTCCGGCCTGCTGGTCATTTCGGCGGTGCTTTCGTGGGTCGCCTTCTTCACCGTCGCTTTCGGCGACGGCGAGGTCTTCACCGTGCCGGTGCTGCGCTGGATCCAGTCCGGCGGAATCGATACGTCGTGGGCGCTGCGCATCGACACGCTGACGGTGGTGATGCTGGTGGTGGTCAACACCGTGTCGTCGCTGGTGCACATCTATTCCATCGGCTACATGCACCACGATCCGAACCGGCCGCGCTTCTTCGCGTACCTTTCGCTGTTCACCTTCGCCATGCTGATGCTGGTGACGGCCGACAACCTGATCCAGATGTTCTTCGGCTGGGAGGGTGTGGGCCTGGCGTCCTACCTGCTGATCGGTTTCTGGTACAAGAAGCCGTCGGCCAATGCCGCCGCTATCAAGGCCTTCGTCGTCAACCGCGTCGGCGATTTCGGCTTCATCCTCGGCATCTTCGGCGTGTTCGTGCTGTTCGGCTCGGTCAATCTCACCACGATCTTCGCCAATGCCGCGAGCTATCTCCCGGCCGAGGGCGCTCCGGAAGGGGCGGCGGTGCTGACCTTCCTCGGCTATGCGCTGGACAAGGGTGCGGCGATGACGGTCGTGTGCCTGCTCCTGTTCATGGGCGCCATGGGCAAGTCGGCGCAGGTGCCGCTGCACACCTGGCTGCCGGACGCCATGGAAGGCCCGACGCCTGTTTCGGCGCTGATCCACGCCGCCACCATGGTGACGGCCGGCGTGTTCATGCTGGCGCGCCTGTCGCCACTGTTCGAGCTATCGCACACGGCGCTGACGGTCGTCACCTTCATCGGCGCCATCACCGCCTTCTTCGCCGCCACCGTCGGCCTGGTGCAGAACGACATCAAGCGCGTCATCGCCTATTCGACCTGCTCGCAGCTCGGCTACATGTTCGTGGCGCTCGGCGTCGGCGCCTATGGCGCGGCGATCTTCCACCTGTTCACGCACGCCTTCTTCAAGGCGCTCTTGTTTCTCGGCTCCGGCTCGGTCATCCACGCCATGTCGGACGAGCAGGACATGCGCAAGATGGGCGGCATCCGCAAGCTGATCCCCAACACCTACTGGATGATGGTGATCGGCACGCTGGCGCTGACCGGCGTTGGCATCCCGATGACGCTGGTGGGCTTCGCCGGCTTCTTCTCCAAGGACGCGATCATCGAGGCCTCCTTCGTCGGCGAGAACGCCGTGGCGACCTTCGCCTTCGTGCTGCTAGTCATCGGCGCCGCCTTCACCTCCTTCTATTCCTGGCGGCTGATCTTCATGACCTTCCACGGTGAGCCGCGCGCCAGCCACGAGGTGATGCACCATGTGCATGAATCGCCGCCGGTGATGCTGGTGCCGCTCTACGTGCTGGCCGCCGGCGCGATCTTCGCGGGCGTGCTGTTCTCCACCTATTTCGTCGGCGAGGGCTATGAGCACTTCTGGAAGGCGGCGCTGTTCACGGGGCCTGACAACCATGTACTGCACGAAATGCACGGCGTGCCGCTGTGGGTGAAGCTGGCGCCGATCGTCGTCACCGTTCTCGGTTTCCTGGTCGCCTGGCAGTTCTATATCCGCAAGCCTGCGCTGCCGGCCGAAGTGGCGGGACGTCATCGCGGCCTCTACGCCTTCCTGCTCAACAAGTGGTACTTCGACGAGGTCTACGACTTCCTGTTCGTGCGCTTCGCCAAGTGGCTCGGCTACACGCTGTGGAAGAAGGGCGACGGCGCCGTCATCGACGGCCTCGGCCCCGACGGCGTGTCGGCGCGCGTCATCGATGTCACCAACCGCGTGGTCAAGCTGCAGACCGGCTACCTCTACCACTACGCCTTCGCCATGCTGATCGGCGTTGCCGCTCTCGTCACCTGGATGATGCTCTGATGACCGACTGGCCAATCCTTTCAACGGTCACGTTCCTGCCGCTGGTCGGTGTGCTGCTCATCCTGTTCGTGCGGGACGAGAGCGAGAATGCGCGCAGGAACATCCGCATGATCGCGCTGTGGACGACGATCATCACCTTCGTCATCTCGATCTTCATCTGGACCGGATTCGATAATAGCCAAGCCGGCTTCCAGTTCGTAGAGAAGCGCGGCTGGCTGGATTCGGGCATTTCCTATCACATGGGCGTCGACGGCATCTCGATGCTGTTCGTCATCCTTACCACCTTCCTGATGCCGCTGTGCATCCTCGCTTCGTGGGAATCGATCCAGAAGCGGGTGAAGGCCTACATGATTGCCTTCCTCGTCCTCGAGACGCTGATGATCGGCGTGTTCTGCGCGCTCGACATCGTTTTGTTCTACGTCTTCTTCGAGGCCGGCCTGATCCCGATGTTCATCATCATCGGCGTGTGGGGCGGCAAGCGGCGCGTCTACGCCTCGTTCAAATTCTTCCTCTACACGCTGCTCGGCTCGGTGCTGATGTTGCTCGCCATCATGGCGATGTTCTTCCAGTCCGGCACCACCGACATCCCGACGCTTCTGGCGCATGATTTCCCGGCCTCGATGCAGACATGGCTGTGGCTGGCCTTCTTCGCCTCCTTCGCGGTGAAGATGCCGATGTGGCCGGTGCATACCTGGCTGCCGGACGCGCACGTCGAGGCGCCGACGGCGGGCTCGGTCATCCTGGCCGGCATCCTGTTGAAGATGGGCGGCTACGGCTTCCTGCGCTTCTCGCTGCCGATGTTCCCGGACGCCTCCGCCTATTTCGCCCCCTTCGTCTTCACGCTGTCGGTCGTCGCCATCATCTACACCTCGCTGGTGGCGCTGATGCAGGAGGACATGAAGAAGCTGATCGCCTATTCCTCCGTCGCCCATATGGGCTTCGTGACGATGGGCATCTTCGCCATGAACCAGGAGGGCATCCAGGGTTCGCTGTTCCAGATGCTGTCGCACGGCCTCGTCTCGGGCGCGCTGTTCCTGTGCGTCGGCGTCATCTACGACCGGCTGCACACGCGTGAGATCGATGCCTATGGCGGGCTGGTCAACAACATGCCGAAATACGCCGTCGTCTTCCTGATCTTCACCATGGCCAATGTCGGCCTGCCGGGCACGTCCGGCTTCGTCGGCGAGTTCCTGACGATGCTCGGCGCCTTCCGGGCCAACACCTGGGTGGCCGTCTTCGCCGCCACCGGCGTCATCCTGTCGGCCGCCTATGCTCTGTGGCTCTACCGCAAGATCATCTTCGGCGCGCTGGTCAAGGACAGCCTGAAGGCCATGCTCGACCTGTCGACGCGCGAGAAGGCGATCCTCTATCCGCTGGTCGTTCTGATCATCTTCTTCGGCGTCTATCCCGCACCGGTGTTCGATGCGACCGCCCAGTCGGTCAAGGCACTCGTCACCGACGTCACCGCTTCCATCGGCTCCGCGCAGACCGCGGCGGCGAACTGATCGAGAGAACCATGACGCCGGACCTTTATTCCAGCCTTTCGCTCTCCACGCCGGAACTGATCCTCGCGGTCGGCGCCATGGTGCTCTTGATGATCGGCGCCTATTCGCGCGAGGGTGCCAGCACGCTCGTCACCGGCCTCGCGGTGGTCGTGCTCGCCATCGCCGGCGGCTGGATGCTGTTGTCCGGTGCGCGTGGCAGCGCCTATGGCGGCGCCTACGTGCAGGACGACTTCGCCCTGTTCATGAAGACGGTGACGCTGCTCGGCTCGGCGGTGACGCTGGTCATGTCGGCCGGCTACGCCAAGGCGCAGCGCTACGCCAATTTCGAGTATCCGGTGCTGGTGACGCTGTCGACGCTCGGCATGATGCTGATGATCTCGGCTAACAGCACGATCTCGCTCTATCTCGGTTTCGAGTTGCAATCGTTGGCGCTCTATGTCGTGGCCGCGATCAATCGCGAGAGCGCCCGCTCCAGCGAGGCGGGCCTGAAGTACTTCGTGCTCGGCGCGCTCGGCACCGGCATGATGCTCTACGGCATCTCGCTCACCTACGGCTATACGGGCAGCGTCGACTTCAGCAAGATCGCGGCCGCCGTCAGCGGCTCCGAGCGTCAGCTCGGCGTGCTGTTCGGGCTGGTCTTCATCCTCGCCGGCCTGACCTTCAAGATCTCGGCCGTGCCGTTCCATATGTGGACGCCGGACGTCTATGAGGGCGCGCCGACGCCGGTGACGGCCTTCTTCGCCGTGGCGCCGAAGGTGGCGACGATGGCGCTGATCCTGCGCGTGACGATGGACGCGTTCCATCCGGCCGCCGCCGACTGGCAGCAGGTCATCGTCTTCATCTCCATCGCCTCTATGGCGCTCGGCTCCTTCGCGGCGATCGGCCAGCGCAACTTCAAGCGGCTGATGGCCTATTCCTCCATCGGCCATATGGGCTTCTGTCTCGTCGGGCTGGCGGCCAACAGCCAGGAGGGCGTGCGCGGCGTCGCCATCTACATGCTGATCTACGTCGCCACGACGCTCGGCGCCTTCGCCTTCATCCTCGCCATGCGGCGCAACGACAATCAGGTCGAGAGCATCGACGATCTTGCCGGCATCGCCGGCACCAATCCGGTGATGGCGACGATCCTGACCATCCTTTTGTTCTCGCTCGCCGGCATCCCGCCGCTCGCCGGTTTCTGGGCGAAGTGGTACGTCTTCCTTGCCGCCATCAATGCCGGGCTCTATCCGCTCGCCATCATCGGCGTGCTGACCTCTGTTGTGGCGGCGTTCTACTATCTGCGCATCATCAAGATCATGTGGTTCGACGAGCCGGCCGGCGGCTTTCAGCCGATGGCGGGAGAACTGCGCGTGATCCTCGGCCTGTCCGGTGCCTTCGTGCTGTTCTACGTGCTGATCGGCGGCCCCATCGCCGGCTACGCCGAGGCTGCGGCGAAGACGTTCTTCTAGAGCGGATGGCCGGCTTCACGCTCGCGCCCACGGCTGCCGCCGAGGGCTTTCGCCTCGAAGCCCATGAGGTGGTCGGCTCGACCAACGCGCTGGCGCTGGACCGTGCGCGGGCCGGCGATCCCGGCCGGTTGTGGATCGTGTCGAAACGCCAGGAAAGCGGGCGCGGCCGGCGTGGTCGGGTCTGGGCGACGCCGCAGGGCAATCTTGCGGCCACGCTTCTCGTCGTCATCGACGGCGACCTCAAGAGTGCGGCTACGCTCGGTTTCGTCGCCGGGTTGGCGCTGGCCGATGCGCTGGATGCGGTCGTGCCGAGAGGCCGTATAGCGGTCGGTCTGGACGGCGCCGGCTCGGGCCGCAATCGCTTCGAGCTGAAATGGCCGAACGACGTGCTCGCTTCCGGCGCCAAGCTCGCGGGCATCCTGCTGGAATCCGCGCTTCTCGGGGAAGGCCGCTTCGCGGTTGCCGTCGGCATCGGCGTCAATGTCGTGGCGCATCCTGATGACCTGCCTTATCCCGCGACGTCGCTCGCCGCACTCGGCTCATCCTGCGACGCCGAGATACTGTTCCTGGCGCTGTCGGATGCCTGGAGCGTGAACGAGCGGTTGTGGAATGGCGGGAACGGCCTTTCCGTCGTCCGGCGCCGCTGGCTCGAGCGCGCGGCGGGATTGGGTGGCGAGGTTGCTGTCAGGATTGACGGCAATGTGGTGCGCGGCACGTTCGAGACCATTGACGAGGACTGCCGTTTCGTGATCCGCGATGAAAGCGGCGCACGGCTGACCATCGCTGCCGGCGACGTGCATTTCGGTGCGGTCGCGAGCGCCGGCGCAATCTGAACGGAAGGAACCCTCATGGCGAAATCAGACAATGCCGAACTCGTCTTCGTGCCGCTCGGCGGCGTTGGCGAGATCGGCATGAACTTCGCCCTTTACGGCTACGGCCCGGCGGACGATCGCGAATGGATCGTGGTCGATGTCGGCGTCACCTTTCCCGACCCGGCGCATCCCGGCGTCGATCTCATCCTGCCCGACAC
Organism: Mesorhizobium sp. 8; assembly: GCF_006351905.1. Taxonomy (NCBI): domain Bacteria; kingdom Pseudomonadati; phylum Pseudomonadota; class Alphaproteobacteria; order Hyphomicrobiales; family Phyllobacteriaceae; genus Mesorhizobium; species Mesorhizobium sp. 8. The sequence goes on along the minus strand of NZ_CP040914.1, from coordinate 1,186,704 downwards.
CCGTTTCATCGAGGAGCGGCTGGCGAACCTGCGCGGCATCGTCATCACCCACGCGCATGAGGACCATTACGGCGCGTTGCACGACATCTGGCCGAAGCTGAAGGTGCCGGTGTGGGCAAGTCCCTTCACCGCCGGCATGCTGGAGGCCAAGCGGCAGGGCGAGCAGGGCGCGCCGAAAATACCGGTGACCGTCTACCGGGCCGGCGAGAAATTCACGCTCGGGCCGTTCGAGATCGAGGCGATCCCGGTGGCGCATTCGATCCCCGAGCCGTTTTCATTGGCGATCACCACGCCGGTCGGCACCGTCATCCACACCGGCGACTGGAAGATCGACCTCGCGCCGGCCATAGGGCCGAAGACCGATGAAGCGCGCTTCCGCGCCTATGGCGACAAGGGCGTGCTGGCGCTGGTCTGCGATTCCACCAATGCGCTCAGGGAAGGCGAGTCGCCGACCGAGCAGGCGGTGGGCGCCAGCCTGAAGGAGATCATCAGCAAGGCCGAGGGCAGGGTGGCGGTCACCACCTTCTCGTCCAATGTCGGGCGCATCCGTTCCATCGCCGAAGCCGCGCGCGATGCCGGGCGCCAATGCCTGCTGCTCGGCCGTTCGCTGAAGCGCGTCGTCGACGTCGCCGGCGAGCTCGGCTACCTGGACGGGCTGCCGGAATTCATCGCCGAGGAAGATTACGGCTTCATCCCGCGCGACAACCTCGTCGTCATCTGCACCGGAAGCCAGGGCGAGCCGCTGGCGGCATTGGCCAAGCTGTCGCGCGACGAGATGAAGTCGGTGGCGTTGACGGCCGGCGATACGGTGATCTTTTCGTCCCGTACCATTCCCGGCAACGAGAAGGCGATCCTTGAGGTCAAGAACCGGCTGATCGACCTCGGCATGAAGATCATCGAGGACGGTGATGCGCTGGTACATGTCTCGGGCCATCCGCGCCGCAGCGAGTTGAGGCAGATGTATGAGTGGGTGCGGCCGAAGATCGGCGTGCCGGTGCATGGCGAGGCGGCGCATCTGGTGGCGCAGGGCTCGCTGATGGCGATGTCCGGCATCGGCCAGGTGGCGCAGATCCGCGACGGCGACATGCTGCGGCTGGCGCCGGGCGCGGCCACCATCATCGACCAGGTGCCGTTCGGCCGCGTCTACAAGGACGGCAGGCTGGTCGGCACCGACGAGGCCATGGGGGTGAAGGACCGGCGCAAGCTTTCCTTCGCCGGGCATGTGGCGGTCAACGTCGTGCTGGACGAGAAATACGAACTGGCCGGCGATCCGGACCTGGTCGCCATCGGCGTGGCGGAAGCGGATGCCGCCGGCGAGACGCTGGAGGAGCTGATGCTCGATGCGGCAATCGGCGCGGTGGACTCCATCCCCCGCCAGCGCCGAAAAGACCTTGATCTCGTGCAGGAATCCGTGCGCCGCGCGGTGCGTGCCGCAGCCAACGAGGCCTGGGGCAAGAAGCCGCTGGTGACGGTGTTCGTGACGAGATGAAATTAGGGCAGTAGGAGAATAGGGCCCTAAGGCAGTATGTTCTGGAGGAAGCTTTCCGCTTTTCCGGTTTCCCTGCTGCCATACCGCCGTATTGCCTTACTGCCTTGCTCACGGAGCTGCTCATGCTCGGCCGCCTGAACCATGTCGCCATTGCCGTTCCCGACCTTGCCGCGGCGACGGCGACCTATCGCGATACGCTGGGCGCGCCCGTCAGCGCGCCGCAGGCATTGCCGGAGCACGGCGTGACGGTGGTGTTCGTCGATGTCGGCAACACCAAGGTGGAGCTGCTGGAGCCGCTGGGCGAGGGCTCGCCGATCGCGGCCTTCCTGGCCAAGAACCCGTCCGGCGGCATGCACCATGTCTGCTATGAGGTCGACGATATCCTCGCCGCCCGCGACAGGCTCAAGGCCGCCGGTGCGCGCGTGCTCGGTGATGGCGAGCCGAAATTAGGGGCACACGGCAAGCCGGTGCTGTTCCTGCATCCGAAGGACTTTTCTGGTACGCTGGTTGAACTGGAGCAGTCATGACCGGAGGAAGCTTCACCGCCTGGGATTGGATCTCCCTGATCGCGGTCTATTTCGTGGTCTGGTGGATCACCCTGTTCGCGATCCTGCCCTTCAGCTTTCGCGCACAGGATGAAGAAGAGGTGGTGCTGGGTACGCATGCCAGTGCGCCCAAGAAGTTGCGCTTCTTCTATATCGTCCTGTGGACGACCGTCTGGTCGCTGATCGTGTTCGGCGCCTATTATGGCGTGACGGCCGGGCTCGGCTTCGGCGTCGACGACCTTCCGCAGATCCTGCCCACCTACGGCCGGTAATTCGCCTTGCGGGCATTTCTGCGGCAGCAATCTTTCTGGTCGCATTTCCGCACCCAAAACCGTTTCACGCTTTTACTGGAAATGCTCTGCTATCGAGCCTAGCGAGGCGCAAGCTTAAATCTTCAGGCTGTGCCTGAACTGTTTGCCGCAAGTCTCGATTTTCCAAAAAAAATGCAAGGCACGAAGCCTTGCAATTGAACGCGTCCGATCCGTTTCCGGAATTCCGGCGGCAGCGAGTGACCGCGCCTAGATCGCATCCTCCCAAGACTTTGACCGCGTAGGAAGGCAGATTGTTCTCTGCCCTCTCGGTTATCGAGGCACACTAGACCAAGCTTCACGGCGATGTCACGGAAAATTTTGCTTTGAAACAAGCATTCATGTGCTGCATTGCACAATGAATAGGTTCGAACTGCTTGTTGAACAGTCAAGACGAGGTGCTTCCAGCGCGGTGGCTTGGGTTTCCATTCCGCCACGAAATGGCTATGAAGCCCAGGCAAACAGCCTGCTTCGCGCCGATTCTGGCGCGCACTGCCTCTCTCACGGAATCGTCCATGCGTCTGTCGCGCTACTTCCTGCCTATCCTGAAAGAAAATCCCCGTGAGGCCGAGATCGTCTCGCATCGCCTCATGCTGCGCGCCGGCATGATCCGCCAGCAGGCCGCCGGCTCCTTCTCTTGGCTGCCACTCGGCAAGAAGGTGCTGGACAAGGTCTGCAAGATCATCCGCGAGGAGCAGAACCGGGCCGGCGCGCTGGAAATCCTGATGCCGACCATCCAGTCGGCCGACCTGTGGCGCGAGAGCGGCCGTTACGACGATTACGGCAAGGAGATGCTGCGCATCAAGGATCGGCACGAGCGCGACATGCTCTTCGGCCCGACCAACGAGGAGATGGTGACGGAGATCTTCCGCTCCTACGTCCGCTCCTACAAGGACCTGCCGCTCAACCTCTACCATATCCAGTGGAAGTTCCGCGACGAGGTGCGGCCGCGCTTCGGCGTCATGCGTAGCCGAGAATTCCTGATGAAGGACGCCTATACGTTCGACATCGATTTCGAAGGGGCGCGGGCGGCTTACAACCGCATGTTCGTGTCCTACCTGCGCACCTTCACGCGCATGGGCCTGCAGGCGATCCCGATGCGCGCCGACACCGGCCCGATCGGCGGCGACCTCAGCCACGAATTCATCATCCTGGCCGAGACCGGGGAGAGCCAGGTGTTCTGCGACCGCGACTACCTTTCGCTGCCTGTGCCCGGCGAGAATACCGATTTCACCAACGACGCCGAGATCGACGGCATCGTCAAGGAATGGACCACGCCCTACGCGGCGACCGACGAGATGCACGACGAAGCGGCCTGGACCAAGGTGCCGGAGACGCACAAGCTGTCAGCGCGCGGCATCGAGGTCGGCCACATCTTCCACTTCGGCGAGAAGTATTCCAAGCCGATGGGCGCCAAGGTGACCGGGCCGGACGGCAAGGACCATTTCGTTTCGGGCGGCTCCTACGGCATCGGCCCCAGCCGGTTGGTGGCGGCCATCATCGAGGCCAGCCACGACGACAACGGCATCATCTGGCCGGAGGCGGTGGCGCCGTTCGACGTCGGGCTGATCAACATGAAGCCGGGCGACGCCGGCTGCGACGCGCTTTGCGAGAAGCTCTATGCCGCCTACGAGAAGGCTGGCAAAGATGTGCTCTACGACGACACCGACCAGCGCCCGGGCGCCAAGTTCGCCACCGCCGACCTTATCGGCCTGCCCTGGCAGGTCATCGTCGGGCCGCGCGGCGTCGGCGACGGCACGGTCGAGGTGAAGAACCGCAGGACCGGCGAGCGCGACGTCCGCAAGGTCGAGGACCTGCTGGCCTCGGTGGAGAAGGCCGCGTGAGCAGCACCGCCGCAGCCGCCGCGCCGGCGAAGCAGGGCAAGGCCGGTGCCGGTGCGTTCTCAGGTTTCGAGCGCATGGTGGCGTGGCGCTACCTGCGCTCGCGGCGCAAGGAGACGGTGATCTCGGTCATCGCCTCGATCTCCTTCCTCGGCATCATGCTGGGCGTCGCCACACTGATCGTCGTCATGGCGGTGATGAACGGTTTTCGCGCCGAGCTGCTGACCCGCATCCTCGGCATCAACGGCCACCTGATCGTCACGCCGGTGGACATGCCGCTGGAGGACTATGCGGCGGTGGCGGAGCGCATCAACAAGGTGCAGGGGGTCAAATACGCCATTCCGCTGATCGACGGACAGGTGCTGGCGCAGGGCAATGTCGGTTCGGGAACCGGCGCGCTGGTGCGCGGCATCCGCGGCGACGACCTCGGCAAGATGACGCTGGTGGCCGACAACATCAAGCAGGGCACGCTGGAGGGTTTCGACGGCGGCGAGGGCGTCGCGATCGGCACGCGCATGGCCGAGGCGCTGGGCCTCGTCGTCGGCGACACCATCACGCTGATCTCGCCGGACGGCGACGTGACGCCGCTCGGTACCACGCCGCGGCTCAAAGGCTACAAGGTGGCCGCCATCTTCGAGGTGGGCATGTCGGAATACGACAGCGCCATCATCTACATGCCGTTCTCCGAAGCACAGCTCTATTTCAACATGGAAGGCAAGGCGCAGAGCATCGAGATCTATGTCGACAATCCCGACAATGTCGATGCGCTCAAGCCGAAGGTGGAGGCGGCGGCGCAGCGGCAGATCTACATGACCGACTGGCGCCAGCGCAACCAGACCTTCTTCTCCGCGCTGGAGGTCGAGCGCAACGTCATGTTCATGATCCTGACGCTGATCGTGCTGGTGGCGGCGCTCAACATCATTTCGGGCCTGGTCATGCTGGTGAAGGACAAGGGGCACGACATCGCCATCCTGCGCACCATGGGGGCGACGCGCGGCGCGATCCTGCGCATCTTCCTGATGACCGGGGCGGCCATCGGCGTTGTCGGCACGATTGCCGGCGTGGTCCTCGGCATGATCGTCTGCCTCAACATCGAGCGCATCCGCGAGTTCTTCTCGTGGCTGTCGGGCACGGTGCTGTTCAATCCGGAGCTCTATTTCCTGTCGCAGCTTCCGGCGCGCATGGACCTGCGCGAAACGCTGTCGGTCATCGCCATGGCGCTGGTGTTGTCGTTCCTGGCAACGCTGTTTCCGGCATGGCGGGCGGCGCGGCTCGATCCGGTCGAAGCCCTGAGGTACGAGTGATGGCGGCGCCGATCATCGAACTGCGCGGCGTCGAACGGCATTACGTACAGGGGCCGCGCCGGCTGACCATCCTCAACGGCGCCGACTTTTCGCTGAACCGCGGCGAGATGGTGGCGCTGGTAGCGCCGTCCGGCACCGGCAAGTCGACGCTGCTGCACACAGCCGGGCTGCTGGAGCGGCCGGACGCCGGCGACGTCATCCTGTCCGGGCGCGCCTGCGGGCGGCTGTCGGACGAGGAGCGCACGGCTATCCGCCGCAACGACGTCGGCTTCGTCTACCAGTTCCACCATTTGCTACCGGAATTCTCGGCTCTGGAAAACATCATGATGCCGCAACTCATCAAGGGGCTGGGGCGCAAGGAAGCGGGCGAGCGGGCGGCCCAACTGCTCGATTACATGCAGATCGGCAAGCGGGCGCAGCATCGGCCGTCAGAACTGTCGGGCGGCGAGCAGCAGCGCGTGGCGATCGCGCGCGCCGTCGCCAACGCGCCGCTGGTGCTGTTCGCCGACGAGCCAACGGGCAACCTCGATCCGGTCACGGCTTCCTACGTCTTCGACGCGCTGGAGGCGCTGGTGCGCCAGTCCGGTCTCGCCGCGCTGATCGCCACCCACAATCACGAGCTCGCCGCGCGCATGGACCGGCGCGTGACGCTGGCCGAGGGCAGGGTGGTGCCGTTGCCGGCCGCCCAGCTTTAGCGCCTGCTTGGTAATTTGACCGCAGCGGGCGTCGAACGTAGCTTTCGGCGCTTCCAAATGCCCGGGTGCCGCGCGTCCGTTCTCGAAATCCCGCGCTCTCTCTTTCCGGAACGGATTCCGCGAATCAAATCCGTCGCTTGCCTGACTGCCGTTCAGCCGGTGCGGGGCCCTGTCCCGCAACCTTTTCTTAACCCTGTGACGCGCGAGGCGGCGACCGGTCGCTTTGCCCGCTTTCTTCGTTTGACATTTGAACAAAAATAGAACAAATTACGAACATATTAAAAACAGGAGAGAGTTATGACCGATCTGGTTCACGATGTCGTCTCGCTGGTTTGCATGAGCACCTTCCTCGTCTCGATGGCGATGTGGATCGGCGCAATGTGAGAATGAGCCGGTGCGGCGCACCGGCATGGAAGGGGCGCCGCTGCATGATGCCGGCGCCGTCGAAGGAAAAAACACAAACGGGCAGGGTGCAGGCGATCAGCCGGCCTTGCGGGCGGGTAGAGCCTCGGCGAGTGCGGCCGGACCGAACACCGTTTCGAAGGCGGCCTTCAGTGCCAGGTCGAGATCGGTCATCGTCACCGGCAGGCCGAGGTCGACGAGACTGGTGACGCCGTGATCGGCGACGCCGCAGGGGACGATGCCGCCGAAATGCGTCAGGTCCGGTTCGACATTGATGGCGATGCCGTGGAAGCTGACCCATTTGCGCAGGCGGATGCCGATGGCGGCGATCTTGTCTTCGGCAGGCTGGCCGTCCGGCATCGGCGGACGGTCGGGCCGCACCACCCAGACGCCGACGCGGTCTTCACGCCGCTCGCCGCGCACCGTGAAGGCGGCAAGCGTCTGGATGATCCATTCTTCCAGCGCCGCCACGAAGGCGCGCACATCCTCGCGCCGCCGCTTCAGGTCGAGCATGACATAGGCGACGCGCTGTCCGGGGCCATGATAGGTATATTCGCCGCCGCGCCCGGCCGCGTAGACGGGAAAGCGATCCGGATCGATCAGGTCGGCGGGCTGGGCGCTGGTGCCGGCGGTGTAGAGCGGCGGGTGCTCGACCAGCCAGACCATCTCGCCGGTCGCGCCCGAGCGGATCGCTTCGGCGCGCTGTTCCATGAAGGCCAGCGCCGTCGCATAGTCCGTCAGGCCAGGCTCGATGCGCCATTCGACCGGCTCCGATCCGGGGACGGGGAGAAAGGACGTGGCGAGCTGGCTGCGTTCTGGCATGGCTGATCTCGTTTATCCTTGATATGGCCGCAATCGGCGCAAAGGTCCAGAGCGCCAGGCCGATGCGTCGGGTTTGCGGACAGGCCGATTAACGGCTGGTTGACGCTTCTGGCGCATAGGGCTGGTTATGGCCGAAGAGAACGACAGCAGACGATCGGACTGGCGCGGGATCGGCGCCGCCTTGCTGCAGATTGGCGCGATCTTCGTGCCGATCGCGCTTTGCATGCTGGTACTGGCGAACCTTTCGACCCATGTCCCGCCGCAGGCGATCGACGCCGTGCGGACCGGTTCGATAGACCGTCGTTGAGACGGCGCTTCGGCGGCTTGCGAACGACTTGGATGCCCGAACTGGCAACGCTTTCGGATCTTCCAGCGCAAGGCGACGTGCTTTTGCAATGCGAGGCCGAATCCGAGCGGATTCGAGCTAGCGATAGTCGACCGGACGCGAAACGCATCGAGCGCTGAAAATCGGTGTAAAGGTTGTGGAAGGTGTAAAGACATCCACGCCGGTCAGAATCCGGGCAGGCTCAAAAGCCGTAGAAATACCGGATTGTGAAAAGGCGTTGGTGCGGTCGAGAAGACTCGAACTTCCACGGGTTGCCCCACAGCGACCTCAACGCTGCGCGTCTACCAATTCCGCCACGACCGCACGTGGTAGGAGCCGGAAGGTGCCGGCCCGCGGCGTGTAGCAAATCGCCCAAGGCGAAACAAGTGCGAGTTCGGCAATATTCGCCGCAATTCATGTTCCCGTCACAGGCTTTGCATTTCTATCTTGAGCGCCGGCCGGTCCGGCTTGGCGATATGCACCGGCCGATGCAGAGGATCGCCATCCGTCGGGGCTTAATTCGTTTGATATTCCCGCGCGTTGCGCGCTAGACCTGACACGCACTCTTTCCCGGATCGCGGCAGCCGGAGACACCGATGGAAGGCCAGCACGAACAGACCGACGACGCCCGGGCTGCCGAAGGCCAGCGCGCCGACATCTACGACGAGGACGGCGTGATCAGCCAGTCGTTCCTAGTCCATGTCGGCGCGGCGATTGCCGACCGCGACACGCTGACGCTGAAGCGTGACGTCGGCGACCTGCACCAGTCCGAACTCGGCGACCTGCTGGAAGCGCTGGCGCCGGAGCAGCGGCGGGCGCTGGTGGAACTGCTCGGCACCGATTTCGATTTCTCGGCGCTGACGGAGGTGGACGAGGCCATCCGCCTCGACATCGTCGACAACCTGCCGAACGCGCAGATCGCGCAGGCGGTGCAGGAACTCGATTCCGACGACGCCGTCTACATCCTGGAGGACCTCGACCAGGAGGACCAGGACGAGATCCTGTCGCAGCTCCCGTTCACCGAGCGGATCAGGCTGAGGCGCGCCCTCGATTACCCGGAAGAGACGGCCGGCCGGCGCATGCAGACCGAGTTCGTCGCCGTGCCGCCGTTCTGGACGGTCGGCCAGACGATCGACTACATGCGCGAAGACAACAACCTGCCTGATCGCTTCAGCCAGATCTTCGTCATCGACCCCACCTTCAAGCTGCTCGGCGCCGTCGATCTGGACAAGATCATGCGCACCAAGCGGGCGGTGAAGGTCGAGGAGGTGATGCACGAGACGCGCCACGCCATTCCCGCGACCATGGACCAGGAAGAAGCGGCGCGTGAGTTCGAGCAATACGACCTCTTGTCGGCGGCCGTCGTCGACGAGAACGAGCGGCTGGTCGGCGTGCTCACCATCGACGACGTGGTCGATGTCATCCAACAGGAAGCGGAAGAAGACCTTCTGCGCATGGGCGGCGTCGGCGACGAGGAACTGTCGGACTCGATCCTTTCCACGTCGCGCTCTCGCGTGCCGTGGCTCCTGGTCAATCTTGTCACCGCGTTCCTGGCGGCTTCGGTCATCGGCCTGTTCGATGCGACGATCCAGCAGATCGTGGCGCTGGCCGTGCTGATGCCGATCGTCGCCGGCATGGGCGGCAATGCCGGCTCGCAGACCATGACGGTGACGGTGCGCGCGCTGGCGACCAAGGACCTCGACATCTACAACGCCTGGCGCGTCATCCGCCGCGAGATCGGCGTCGGCTTCATCAACGGCGCGGTTTTCGCCGTTCTCATCGGCCTTGTCGCCGGGACCTGGTTCGGCGATCCGAACCTCGGCGGCATCATTGCCGCGGCGATGATCATCAACATGTTCGCGGCGGCGCTGGCAGGCATCCTCATCCCGCTTCTGCTCGACCGGCTCAACATCGATCCGGCGGTGGCGTCGGCCGTGTTCGTTACCACGGTGACCGACTGCGTCGGGTTCTTCGCCTTCCTCGGACTGGCGACATGGTGGTTCCGCTATTCGTAGGACGGGCAGGGCGCCGCCGATCGGCCAAAGTGGTTAGCGCGCCCGCAATTGACTTTTACGTAAGGGCGGTGCCAAGTGTCGCCCGGCGATTTAGCCTGCCACTCTGGCGGCTCCCGCACAATCGGCTATTCCGTCGTGCTGCGACGGCCAGCTACCAACGACCGCCCCGGAGGATCGATGCCGGTTCGCCAAGCGCAAGGAATGACGATGCGGGAATACTACTCGATCACGGAGTTGACGCGCGAGTTCGACATTTCGACGCGCACGCTGCGCTTCTATGAGGACGAGGGGCTGATCCAGCCGGTGCGGCGCGGCCGTACGCGTCTTTTCAAGCCATCCGACCGTCACTTGGTGCGGCAAATCCTGCGCGGCAAGCGGCTCGGCTTTTCGATCAGCGAAATCCGCGAGATCATCCAGATATACAAGGAGCCGCCGGGCGAGGTGGGGCAGCTCAAACTGATGATCCGCCGCATCGAGGAAAAGCGCGAGGAATTGCGGCAGAAGCGGCGCGACCTGGAGGAGACACTGGCCGAGCTCGACCAGGCCGAGGAGTCCTGCGTCGAGCGGCTGGCGGAGCTCGGCGTCAACACCTGAGCTCGTTCGGAAGCGCGTTCAAATCCACCGGCGTACGCGCTTGGTGTAGTCCCGGTACTTCTTGCCGAAGCGCTGGGTGAGGATCTTTTCTTCGTGTTCCACTGCCAGCTTACCGGTGAGGAAAGCAGCGACGAACGCCATCAGCAAGGTCCAGACGTTGGCGGTGACCAGCGCGATGCCGATCATGAGCAGCGTCGCGGCGAGGTAGATCGGGTTGCGCGAGACGGCGAAGGGGCCGCCGGTCAGGAGATGCTCCGGCGTGCCCTTGGGATTGAGCGTGGTGCCGGCGCGGCGCATCGTGCGGACGGCGCTGAACCACAGCGCCAGCGCCGCGACGATCGCGATCCAGCCGAAGGCGAGCAGGATGTCGGCCAATATGCCGCCGATCCACGGCGGCGGGACGAAGACGCCAAGCACGATGCTGACGACGAGCGCCGCCAGATAGATCAGCGGCGGCAGGGGCACGAAGCCCGTATGCCGGACGGTCTCGCTCATGGCTTTTCCTCCTCCATCGCCTCGTCGGTGCGCACCGTGCAGGTGCCGGCGAGATCGGCGACCCGCTGGCGGAAGGCCGCATCGTGGTCGCCCTTGAACAACCGCTCGAGCATGGCGTTGTCCTTCAGTTCGCCCAACATACAACCGCAATAGCGCGGGCAGAAGGCCGCATCGCGGCTTTGCTGGCAGGATGCGGTGCAGGAACTCAGGAAACTTTCCTGCGGCGACAGAACAGGTGCCGGCACGACCTGCGAGAACAGCCAGACGCAGGCGATCAGCACCGGCTGGTGGATCAGGTAGAAGGCGAGGCTGTGCTGGCCGGCGAGCACCAGCGGCTTCAGGCGGCGATGGATGGAAAGCTGCCGCGCCCGCTCCATCAGGCCGGAGGATATGGCAAGGCGGGTCGCGCCGATGCCGGCAAGCACGGCGCCGAACCAGGGAAACAGCGGCACGTAGTCGTTGGAGCGCGGATCGACCGTCGAGAGGCCCAGCCACCACAGCGCCGGATGGTCGAAGGCCGGCGAGCGCAGATAGTGCGGGGCGGCGACGACCAGTGCCGCCACGACCAGCGTGAGCAGTCCCGGCAGGCGCAGGAAGGCGAGGCCGAGCAGGCTCGCCAGCGCGATCTCGTGCAATATGCCGAAGAAGATGAAGGTGTCGGGCGTGGCGAACCGGGTGACGACGCTGATCGCCGCCGCTGCCACGACCACCATGGCTAGCCGTTTCCAGAAGCCGGGCCAGCGGATGCCGTGTCCATGCGCCAGCACCAGGCTGACGCCGACCAGGAACAGGAAGGTCGAGGCGATGCACCGCGCGTAAAACTTCCAGCCGCCGAAGGCGGTGAGGCCGGGCGAGACGTAGCCGAAGAATTCGAGGTCCCAGGTGAAGTGGTAGCTCGCCATGGCAAGCAAGGCGAGGCCGCGCGCCACGTCGATGGCGAGGATGCGGTCGGAACCTTTCCGGCCCGGTAGATTCGGCTCAGCGCTCATCGTCCGTCTCTCACGCCCCCGGCCGAGAGGGGTAGGGCCAAACCGGTTGCCTGTAAAGTTGGGCCAGCGGCCATAAAGGCTTGGCCGGCTTCGTATTTCGGCGGCATGGCGTCGGTTTCCTGATACCGGTGCGAATCGAGCCGGCGCATTTTCCCGGTGCCTATTCTGCCGAGTCGTCATGGCCCCGCATGTCCGTCACCCGATCTGGCTCCCTGCCGTGCGGCCGGCGGACGCGCGCACCTTCGCCACCCTCTACGCCATCGAATCCTTCGCGCGGGCGACGGTTTCCAGCGTCATCCCGATCCAGGCCTACGAAATCCTGAGAAGCGAGCAGACGGTCTCGATCCTCTATACCGCCGTGTCGCTGACCGGGCTTTCGGTGACGCTGTTCATGCCGCTGCTCATCCGCCGCTTCGCCCGGCGCTGGGTCTACACGGCGGGTGCCGTGCTGCTGGCTATCGGCTCGCTGTTCTTCGTCACCCACACGCTGGCCGGGCAGGCGCTGGGCATGCTGGCGCGCGTCATGGGGGCGAGCGCGCTGTCGATCACGCTCAACCTCTACATCATGGACCACATCCGCAAGGCGGATTTCACGCGCTCCGAATCGCTGCGCATGGCGCTGTCGATGATCGCCTGGACGTGCGGGCCGACGCTCGGCATCTTCCTCTACACGCATTACGGCATCTATGCCGCGCACGGCGCCGTGGCGGTCTTCGCGCTCGGGCTGCTGGCGCTGTTCTGGTACTACCGGCTGAGCGACAACCCGCTGATCGCCGCCGGCAAGAGCCGCGCCTCCAATCCGCTCGCCAACATCGGCCGCTTCATCGCCCAGCCGCGGCTCAGGCTCGCCTGGCTGATCGCCTTCGGCCGCTCCTGCTACTGGACGACCTTCTTCGTCTACGGGCCGCTTTTGATGGTGGTGACGGGGCAAGGGGAGCTTGCCGGCGGCCTGCTCATCTCGGCCGGCAATGCGCTGTTGTTCTGTGCCATCTTCTGGGGTCGGATCGGGCGGCGCTACGGCCTACGCAAGGTGATTTCCTTTTCCTTCATGGTCATGGCGGTGGTGCTGTGGGCGGCGGGCGCGGTGGGAGCGTCCTATCCGCTGGTGACGGCCGGCCTGCTGCTGGTCGGGGCGCTGTTCACCATCGCGCTCGATGCGCTGGGCTCCACCACCTTCATGCGGGCGGTGCATGCCTACGAGCGGCCGCAGATGGCAGCGGTCTATCGCACCTATCTCGATTTCTCCGAACTCACCCCGCCGCTGGTCTATTCGGTCGTGCTGGCCTTCTTCGGCCTCGGCTCCGTCTTCGTCACGCTGGGGTTTCTGGCCGCTGCCTGCGGCATCGTTTCATGGCGCTACCTGCCGAAGTCGATGTGAGGAGCCTGGCATGTTCGCGTGGCCCCATTTGCCGTAGCCGGACGGCGTTCCTATAGTCCGGCGAGGCCATGGATTCGATCGTGGCGAGACGGAAAAAGGATTTCCTTTTGACAGGCAGCCTGACCTTCCTGCTCGGCGGCGCCCGCTCCGGCAAGAGCGCGTATGCCGAGCGGCTGGCGACGGCGCTGCCGGCGCCGTGGACCTATATCGCGACGGCCGAAGCCTATGACGAGGAGATGCGCGAGCGCATAGCGCGTCACAGGGCGCGCAGGGGCGAAGGGTGGCAAACCCTTGATGCGCCGCTCGACCTTGCCGGCGCGCTGGATTCCCTGCCCGCGGGCCGGCCGGTGCTGGTCGATTGCCTGACGCTGTGGCTGACCAACCATATGCTGGCCGAACACGACGTCGAGGCCGAATGCGCAAGGCTGGGCGTGGTTCTGTCGCGGCCCCGTGGTCCCTGGTTCGTGGTATCGAACGAGGTGGGCCTGGGCATCGTGCCGGACAACGCGCTGGCGCGGCGCTTCCGCGACGCGGCCGGGCGGCTCAACCAGCAGGTCGCGGCGCAGGCCGACACTGTTCTGATGATGGTGGCGGGACTGCCGTTGAAGGTGAAATGACATGAGCGAGATCGACCCGGCCGAGGCCGAACGCCACAAGGCCAAGATGGCCAAGCGCAAGGCGGTGCAGGATGCCGAGGTTGCCGGCAAGACGGTTGCCGAGAAAGGCCTGCTGATCGTCAACACCGGCCCCGGCAAAGGCAAGACGACGGCCGCCTTCGGGCTGGCGCTGCGCATGCTGGGCTACGGCCGGCGCGTCGGCGTCGTGCAGTTCATCAAGGGCAAGTGGCACACCGGCGAGAAGGACGCCTTCGCCGCCTTCGGTGATCGCGTGGCCTGGCACACGATGGGCGAGGGGTTCACCTGGGAGACGCAGGACCTGCAGCGCGACATCGCCGCCGCCGAGGCCGCGTGGGGAAAAGCGCAGGAGTTGATGGCCGATCCGACGATCAGCCTCGTCGTGCTGGACGAACTCAACATCGCGCTGCGTTACGACTATCTCGACCTCGAAAAGGTGGTGGCGGCTTTGAAAGCGCGCCGCGAGGGGCTGCACGTCGTCGTCACCGGCCGCAACGCCAAGCCGGCGCTGGTCGAGGCCGCCGATCTCGTCACCGAGATGGGCGTCACCAAGCATCATTTCTCGGCGGGAGTGAAAGCGCAGCAGGGGATCGAATTTTAGAGCGGTTCAGGCTTTGGCAGCGAGCTTTACCTTCGCCACGCTGCCTTTCGGCCCTGGCCATTGTCAAAGAGCCGACCTCATTGTTTGAGGTCGGGAAGCGGGCGCGGGGGCCGTGCCTGCTAAGTTAAATAGTGGCGGGGCATCCCGCGCCCGCCGGTGTCTTGCCTCCCCGAGGGTCGTTGCCGCCTTTCGGGCGGCCCGCTGGCTCGGTCGAGGCCCGGACTTGGGGGTTCATCGCCCAGCCGCCTACCGCAGACGACCAGCCCGGCACCGTCTCCCGCCACAAGCGCCCGGTTCGCGACCCGCGTTCCCGCACAGGAGATGACGAGCAGTATGGGGCGGGTGCGGCAGAGGGGGATAAATTTCTTTGCACGGCGGTCTCGAGCGCGGATCAAACCACGGCCACGACCACCCACGCCACCGCGAACAGCGCCATCAGCAGCGCGTCGGCGATGCGGTAGAGCCTCAGCGCGCGGCGGATGTCGATGCTATCGGCCTCGCGGCGGCCGCCTTCGCCCATGAAGGCGTCGTCCACCGTCACGCCGCCATAGGTGCGCGGGCCGGCCAGCGCCAGGCCGAGCGCGCCGGCCATCGCCGCCTCCGGCCAGCCGGCGTTGGGCGAGCGGTGCTTTCTCGCGTCGCGCCGCAGGGCGGCCCACGCGCCGGCGGCGTCGGTGTCGCGCATGAGATAAGCCGCCGCGACGATCAGCAGCCCGGTCAGCCGCGAGGCGGGCAGGTTGACGAGGTCGTCGAAGCGGGCGGCGGCCCAGCCGAAGGCTTCGTGCCGGGGCGTCCTGTGGCCGATCATCGAATCGGCGGTGTTGGCGGCCTTGTAGGCGACGCCACCGGCGAGCCCGCCGAGGCCCAGCCAGAAGGCCGGCGCCACCACGCCGTCGGAGAAGTTCTCGGCCAGGCTCTCGATCGCCGCACGGCAGACGGCCGGTTCGTCCAGCCGGTCGGGATCGCGCCCGACGATCATCGACACGGCCTTGCGGCCCGCCTCCAGTCCGTCCGAATCCAGCGCGTCGGCCACCGCCTGTACATGCTGGCCGAGGCTCTTCTGGGCGAGCAGCATGGTCGCCAGCAGCGCGGTGAGCAGGAAGCCGAGCGGCAGCCCTTCGACGATGTGCTGCAACAGGAAAGCGAGGGCGGCGGGCAGAAAGACGATGACCAGCAGGGCCTCGATGCCGGCGAAGCGACGGCGGCTGTCGGTATCGGAGGCGCGGTTGAGCCGCCGGTCGAGACAGGCTATCAGGCGGCCGAGCCACGTCACCGGATGGCCGATCGCGCGATAGAGCCGGTCGGGGTAGCCGAACAGGGCTTCAGCAGCCAGCGACAGAAGGGCGGTCAGCACGGACATGGGGCTTCCGGACAAGGCAGTGGCGGCGGTGGATCACGGCGGAAGCCTCGGCCGGGCGCGCGCGCTGTTTCCCTTCGCGCCCGAACCGTTCGTCGATCTCTCGACCGGGATCAACCCGCACTCCTATCCGTTTTTTCAACTGCCCGCCACCGCGCTGACACGCCTGCCGGAGGTGGCGCGGCTGGCGGAACTGACCGGGATCGCGGCCGCCGCCTACGACGCGCCGTCGGCGGCGCATGTCGTCGCGGCCCCCGGCACGCAGATCCTCTTGCCGCGCGTCGCGGCCATGGTGAAGCCGGGCCGGGCAGCGGTGCTGGGGCCGACCTATGCCGAGCACGCGCGGGCGGCAAAGCTGGCCGGCCACGGCGTTGCTGAGGTCGCCGACTTCGACGCGCTGGCCGATTTCGACCTCGCCATCGTCGTCAACCCGAACAACCCGGATGGGCGGGTCGTGCCGCGCGGGCGGCTGCTCGATCTCGCCGGGCGGCTACGCGCCAAGGGCGGCCTGCTGGTCGTCGACGAGGCCTTCATGGATGTCGGCCCGCGCGCCGAAAGCCTTGCCGGCGACGTGGGGCAGGGCGGCGTGGTGGTGCTGCGCTCGTTCGGCAAGTTCTTCGGGCTGGCGGGCTTGCGGCTGGGCTTCGCGCTTGCCGATACGGTGACCGCAGCTCGGCTGACCGGCGATTTCGGCCCGTGGGCGGTGTCCGGGCCGGCGCTGGAATACGGCATCGCCGCCCTTGCCGATCGCGGCTGGCAGGAGGCCATGCGCGAAAGGCTGGCCGGCGAGGCGGCGCGGCTGGACGCCTTGCTTTCCCGGTTCGGCGTTCCGGTTGCCGGCGGTACGCCGTTGTTCCGTTTCATCGATTTTGCCGGAGCGTCCGGCCTTTTCCGCGCGCTCGGCGAAAAGGGGATTCTGCTGCGCCACTTCGCCGAGCGGCCGAACGTTCTTCGCGCCGGCCTGCCGGCCTGTCAGGAGGAATGGCTGCGGCTGGAAACGGCGCTTGCCGGCTGGTCGCATACGCGCCACGATCAGGCCGAGGAGGTTCGCTCATGACTCTTTCGGCGATTCACGTCTGCTCCCTGTCGAAGGTCGACGAGGTGGTGGCACGGACCGGGGCAGGGCATCTTCTGTCGCTGCTTGCCGCCGGCACGGAGATGATCCGGCCGCCGGCGATCGCGGCACAAAACCACCTGCATCTGGTCATGCACGACATCGCCGAGGCGCAGGACGGCATGACGCTGCCCGGGGAAGCGCATGTGCGCAGCCTGCTGGATTTCGGCCGCTCATGGGACCGGGCGCGGCCGCTGGTGGTGCACTGCTACGCCGGCATCAGCCGCTCGACCGCATCGGCCTACATCATCGCGGCGGCGCTGGCACCCGACCGCGACGAGGTGGAACTGGCGCGGACGCTGCGGTCGCTTTCGCCTTCCGCGACGCCGAATCCAAGGCTCGTCGCCGTCGCCGACATACTGCTTGAGCGCAATGGCCGCATGGTCGAGGCGATCCGAGGCATTGGCCGCGGCGCGGACGCCTTCGAGGGCGTGCCGTTCGAGTTGAAGGTTGAGCACTAGCGGATGGCGCCGTCCCCCACCCCTAACCCCTCCCCGCAAGGGGGAGGGGAATCTTGCGACGATATTGCAATCCACCAATCCTGGCTATTCTGGATGAAACGGCAATGCCGGCGTCTCCCTCCCCCTTGTGGGGAGGGGACAGGGCTGGGGGAGTGCCGCCGTTTGCTATGTCACGCCACCCATTCCCCCAGCTTCGCCTTCCTCACGTCACGCAGGAGCCGGATGAAGCCGTCGGCCTGGTATTCGGCGGTCAGGCGACCCTTTTCCGCCGTGGCAAGCTTGGCTTCGCCGACGACGCCGTTCGGGTTGAGGTCGGTGGCGATCCAGGCGAAGGCATGGGCGCCGGTCGGCTTCAGGAGTTCGAATTCCTGCTCGGCGCGCTGGACGCTGGAGACGAAATTTTCCGCCTTGTCCATGTCCACGAGGTCGGGCCGGAAGTGCAGCATGACCGACGTCTCGAAGTCGCCGCCATGGATGCCGTAGCGGTCCTCGATGTCGCTGTAGAGGCCGGCCGGCCGGCCGAAGCGCGACCAGCTCGTCTTCACCGCCAGCATCTTGAAGGCCACGCGCAGCTCGCGCGCGACGATGCCCATGATCTCCTCGTTGCCGCCGTGCGAATTGACGAACACGATCTTCCTGACGCCCGCCCGCGCCACCGATGCGCCGAGGTCGGCCCAGGACTGGATGGCGGCGAGCGGCGTCAGCGTCAGCGTGCCCGGCGCATGCACATGCTCGTTCGACTTGCCGACCGATTGCACCGGCAGGATGCGGATGTCGAGATCGGCGGGCAGGCGGGAAATCACCGTCTCCAGCATGCCGTTCATGATGGTCGTGTCGGTGGAGACGGGCAGGTGCGGCCCGTGCTGCTCGATCGCCGCCACCGGCAGCACGGCGATCGTCGCTTCCGGGTCGATCGAGGCATATTCCGTGGTGCGGTAGTCGCCCCACCAAACGCGTCTGGTCACGATTTCCAACTCCTGATTCCGATGCCGCCGTCAGCCGGCGGCGATCACTTCGATCTCGACCTTGAATTCCGGCCGCGTGAAGCCGGACACGATCATCAGCGTCGAGGCCGGCGGCGTGCCGGTGAAGAGCCTGTCGCGCACGGCCATGTAGCCCTGCATGTGGGCGCGGTCGGTGACATAGGCGTTGATTCGCACCACGTCGGCCAGGCCAAGGCCGGCTTCGGCGAGGATGGCGGCGATGTTGGCGAAGCAAAGTTCGGCCTGCGCGCCGACGTCTTCCGGCACCGAATCATCTGGGCCGATGCCGAGCTGGCCCGAGCACAGAACCAGCCTTTTGCCGGCTGGCACCTCGATGCCGTGGCTGTAGCGGGCGAAAGGCGGGCGGATGGAGGCGGGAGCGAGAGGTTTCAGCATGGAAGACGAGCCGGTTTTTGCGCCAGACTAGACCATGATGCCGAAAAGTGCGAAGCGGTTTTCGGACGACATCATGGTCTATCTAATTAATTTAGCCGCATGTGTGCGACGCCAAGTGATTCCACTTGGCTGCAACATGCTCGAAGCGGCGGGGCCGTGGTCCACAAGATCGATGCGCGTGCTGCGCGGCGATTGTGGACAGGGTGCCGAAAAATGGGCACGATGCCGCGCGACGACAGAAGCCGAGACGGCCCGCGCCCGACCGCGAGGCGGCAGGTTTTTGCGCCATTTCTTCCATACCGATGCCGGTCCGGCTGCGGACGGCCAAATAGGGGGTCCAAGTCGATGAACGGAAAGCTGAAGATGGCGGCTGCGTGCGCGGCGCTCGCGCTCGGCACGACCGGCGCTTTCGCCAATGAGAAGGTCATCTTCGGCACCAACTGGCTGGCCCAGGCCGAGCATGGCGGCTACTATCAGGCGCTGGCCGACGGCGACTACGCCGCCTGCGGCGTCGACCTGACGATCCAGCAGGGCGGACCGCAGGTCGCCGGCCGGCCGCTGCTTCTGGCCGGCAAGATCGACTTCTACATGGGCGGCAACATGCAGCAGGCCTTCGACGCGGTGGCTCAAGGGATTCCGCTGCGCGTCGTGGCCGCGCATTTCCAGAAGGAACCGCAGGTGATGATGTCCCATCCGGGCGAGGGCCTTGACAAGTGGGAGGACCTGCCGAAGGCCGAGCAGTACATCGTCGGCGACGAGGGCGCGCAGAGCTTCCTTTTGTGGATGGCGGAGGAATACGGCTTCGATGTCGGCAAGCGCGTGCCCTATACCTTCAATCCCGCTCCCTTCATCGCCAACAAGAAATCGATCCAGCAGGGCTATGTGACCTCGGAGCCGTTCGCGGTGGAGAAGGCCGGCGGCTTCATGCCGAACGTCTTCCTGCTGGCGGACTACGGCTACAGCACCTATTCGACCACGGTCGAGGCGATGCAGGACACCATCGACAAGCGGCCGGAGGTGGTTCAGTGCTTCGTCGATGCCTCGGCGAAGGGCTGGTACAAGTATCTCTACGGCGACAACAAGGCCGCCAACGAGATGATCAAGAAGGACAATCCCGACATCACCGACGAGCAGATCGCCTTCACCATCGCGCAGCTGAAGAAATACGGCATCGTCGATTCCGGCGACGCGGAAAAGCTCGGTATCGGCGCCATGACGGATGCGCGGATGAAGGATTTCTACGACAAGATGGTCAAGGCCAAGGTCGAGCCGGAAGGCATCGACATCTCCAAGGCCTACACGCTCCAGTTCGTCAACAAGGGCGTCGGGCTGGACTTGAAGAAATAGGCCGGGCCACATCGCTCTCCCGTCATGCCCGGGCTTGTCCCGGGCAGTTGCGTACATCGAAGAAGTGAATTGCGTGAACTGTTTCAGTTGCCTGGTTGATGCTGGCAGAGCCTCGGGACGAGCCCGAGGATGACGGCGGCGGTGCCAACGACCCTTGCCGGCAGTCAGGGCAGCGGCGCGCCGCTGCTTGCTTTGCATGGCGTCGGCAAGACATTCTCCAACGGGGTGGCCGCGCTCGACACTATCGACCTGACGATCAACGAGGGCGATTTCCTCTCGCTGCTCGGCCCGTCGGGCTGCGGCAAGTCGACGGCGTTGCGCATCATCGCCGGCCTGTCGACGCCGACCTCCGGCGGGCTCGACTGGCGCGGCGGTGCACTGGACCGCTCCGGCATCGGTTTCGTCTTCCAGGAGCCGACGCTGCTGCCGTGGGCCAGCGTCTTCGATAATGTCTGGCTGCCGCTTCGGCTGCGCGGCGTCTCGAAGGCGAAGGCCGCGCCGGCTGTGATGGAGATGCTGGCGCGCGTCCACCTCGACGGGTTCGCGCAGGCCGTGCCGCGCGAGCTTTCCGGCGGCATGAAGATGCGCGTCTCCATTGCGCGGGCCATGGTGACGAAGCCGCGCGTGCTCCTTATGGACGAGCCGTTCGCCGCACTCGACGAGATCACCCGCTTCAAGCTCAACAACGACCTTCTGGAACTGTGGCAGGACGAGCGCTTCACGGCGATCTTCGTCACCCATTCGGTGTTCGAGAGCGTGTTCCTATCCAGCCGCATCGTCGTCATGGCGGCGCGACCGGGTCGGGTGTTCAAGGACATGCCCGTGGATGCGCCCTATCCGCGCGACGAGGCCTTCCGCACTTCGCCTGCCTATGCGGCGCTCTGCCGTGAGGCATCGGACGTGCTGTCGGCGGCGATGAACGCGAACGGAGGCCCTAATCATGACGGGCACTGAGAGCCGCGTCATGCGGCTCGACGCCGAGGAGGCGCGGCGCCTGCGCCAGCAGCGCGTGGAGCGGATCGGCCGTTGGCTGCTGCCGCTGGCGATCATGATCGCCGCCATCTGGTTCTGGGACCGCATCTGTGTGTGGAACGAGATCCCGAAATACATCCTGCCCAGACCGCTCGAGGTGCTGCAGACGCTGCACGACGACGCCGGGCTCCTGTTCACCTCGCTGCTTTTCACGCTGAAAATCACCTTCCTTTCCCTGCTGCTCGCCGTCGTCGGCGGCGTGGGGCTGTCGGTGCTGTTCGCGCAGTCGAAATGGGTGGAGATGTCGTTCTTCCCCTTCGCCATCGTCTTGCAGGTGACGCCGATCGTGGCGATCTTCCCGCTCATCAACATCTATGTGAATAACCAGACGGCGAAGCTGCTTCTGTGCGCGTGGATCGTCGCCTTCTTCCCGATCCTCTCCAACACCACGCTCGGCCTGAATTCGGTCGACCGCAACCTGCGCGACCTGTTCCGGTTGAACGGCGCCACCCGCTGGCAGGAGCTTTGGCACCTGCGGCTGCCGGCCGCGATGCCCTATTTCCTCGGCGGCCTGAAGATCGCCGGCGGCCTGTCGCTGATCGGTGCGGTGGTGGCCGAGTTCGTCGCCGGCGCGTCGGGGCAGGCCTCGGGCCTTGCCTCGCGCATCATCGAGGCCGGCTACCGGCTCAACGCGCCGCGCCTTTTCGCCGCGCTCATCCTGATCTCGCTAACCGGCATCGTGATCTTCCTGGTGCTGTCGCTGATCTCGCACCTGATCCTGCGCCGCTGGCACGAAAGCGCGCTCAAGCAGGAGGGGTGAGGTGGGCGCCGGCGCAGTCATCCCGGAAGCCGGGTTCTTCACGCTCGCCAATGCCCGGCTACATTCTTCGCTGACGCCGGGATTGCAAGCACCTGCCGATGCCGAGGGCTTTATCCTTGCCGATATCGATGTCGCGGGCGGCACGATCAAGCGCATCGAAGCCGCGCAGCGGGCGGCGGCGTCGGAAAGCACCGTCGATCTTGCCGGGCGCATCGTGCTGCCGTGTTTCGTCGATTGCCATACCCATATCGACAAGGGCCATATCTGGCCGCGCAAGCCGAACCCGGACGGCACGTTCCTCGGCGCGCTCGAGGCCGCCGACGCCGACCGCGAGGCGCATTGGAGTGCGGAAGACCTTGCCCGGCGCATGGATTTCTCGCTGCGGTGTGCCTACGCCCACGGCACCGCCGCGCTGCGCACGCATATCGACAGCATCCCGCCGCAGGAGGACATTTCCTGGCCGGTCTTCGAGGCGATGCGGGAGAAATGGCGCGGGCGCATCGAGTTGCAGGCGTCCTGCCTGTTCGGCATCGAGCGCATCGGCCAAAAGGATTGGTTCGACGGTTTGGTCCGGCGGGTGGCGGCGGCCGGCGGCGTGCTCGGCGCCGTGACCTACATGGCGCCGGACCTCGACGCGCTGCTCGATAGCATGTTTGCGGCGGCGACTAAGCACGGCCTCGACCTCGATTTCCATGCCGACGAGACGGACGCGCTGGAGGCGGTCTCGCTGCGCAGGATCGCCGAGGCGGCGCTGCGCCATCGCTTCGAGGGAAAAATCCTCGTCGGCCATTGCTGCTCGCTGGCGCGGCAGCCGGACGACGAGGTCAAGGCCACGCTGGACACAGTGGCTGAGGCGGGGCTTTCGGTCGTGTCGCTGCCGCTGTGCAATCTCTATCTCCAGGATCGCCGGAGCGACGGCACGACGCCGCGCTGGCGCGGCGTGACCCTGCTGCACGAGATGGAGGCGCGCGGCATCCCGGTCTGCGTCGCCTCCGACAACACGCGTGATCCTTTCTATGCCTATGGCGACCTCGACATGCTGGAGGTCTACCGTGCGGCGACCCGCATCCTGCATCTCGACCATCCGGTCGCCGACTGGCCCAAGGCAATGATGACGACACCGGCCAGCATCATGCGGTTACAAAACCCCGGAAGCCTGAGGGCAGGCGGATCGGCCGACTTCGTCGTTTTCAGGGGGCGGAACTGGACGGAATTGCTGTCGCGGCCCGAACAGGATCGCATCGTGGTGCGCGAAGGGCGCGCCATCGATCGCTCCTTGCCCGACTATGCCGAACTCGACGATCTGATGGTGTGACATGACTACCACTGGGGACCTTGCTGCGCTCAAGCGCGACCTCGACGGACTGAAGATCGAGGACAACGCCAAGCTGGTTCAGCAGAAGAGCCGGGATTTCTACTGGTACAGCCCGGTGTTGAAACGGCAGCTTGACGCCGTCACCGCCGATCTGGTCGTCACGCCGCAGTCGGAGGCCGAGGTGGTGCGGGTGCTGGCCGCCTGTCACCGGCATGGCGTGCCGGTGACGCCGCGCGGTTCCGGCACTGGCAACTACGGGCAGGCGATGCCGCTCTCGGGCGGCGTGGTGCTGAACCTTGCCGAGATGAACGCGATCACCGAGATCGCTCCGGGGCGGGTGGTCTGCGGGCCGGGCGCGATCCTGGCCGACATCGACCGGGCGACGCGGGCGCATTCCAACCAGGAACTGCGGCTTTTTCCCTCGACCTACAATACCGCCTCTGTCGGCGGCTTCATCGCCGGCGGGTCCGGCGGGGTGGGGTCGATCAATTTCGGCGGCCTGCGCGATTTCGGCAATGTGATGCGGCTGCGCGTCGCCACGATGGAGGCCGAGCCCCGGCTGATCGACCTGACCGGCGAGAACCTGCACAAGGTCACCCACGCCTACGGCACCAACGGCATCATTACCGAGGTCGAGATGCCGCTGACGGCGGCCTATGACTGGGTGGACGTGATCATCGGCTTCGACAGTTTTATGGGCGCTGCGCGCTACGGTAACGCGCTCGCCTGTCAGGACGGGCTGCTGACGAAATTGATCACGCCGATCGCCGCACCCGTGCCGCAGCTCTATTTCAAGCGCCACGCCAAATTCTTCGCTGAGGGCATGAGCATCTGCCTGGTCATGGTGGCGCCGCAGTCGCTCGACGCTTTCCTGGCCTTCACCCGGCGCGCCGGCGGGACGATCGCCTACAATGCCGCCGACCTGCCGCCCGAGGAGAAGAAAGGGCTGCCGCCGACCTACGAATTGGCCTGGAACCATACGACGCTGCGGGCGCTCAGGGTCGATCCGTCGATCACCTACCTGCAGTCGCTCTATCCGTTCCCGAACCAACTGGCGTTGGTGGAGACAATGGACGGCATGTTCCCCGGCGAGGTGTTCTCGCATCTGGAGTTCGTGCGGCTGGACGGCGCCATCACCTGCTTCGGGCTCAATCTGGTGAAATTCACCACGGAGGAGCGGCTGGACGAGATCATCCGCACCTTCGAGGAGAACGGCTGCCCGATCTTCAACCCGCATCGCTACACGCTGGAGGAGGGGGGCATGAAGCAGACGGACGCCGTGCAGCTTGCCTTCAAGCGCGAGGCCGACCCGCAAGGCCTGCTCAACCCCGGCAAGATGATCGCCTGGGAAAACCCCGACTACGATTACCGCAGCGGCCACACCTTCCTGTTCAAGGGGCTGGAGAGGGCGGGATGAGTGGGGGCGGTCTGATGCCGTACATGGCAGTTTTCAGGTTGGATCTATGAGGATAGCATGAGGGTCCTCGTCGTCTACTGCCATCCGGTGGAGGATTCCTTCTGCGCGGGGGTGCGCGACACGGCGGTCGCGGCGATCCGCGCCAAGGGCTGCGAGGCGCGCGTGCTCGACCTCTACGCCGAGAATTTCGATCCGGTGATGCGGCCGGAGGAGCGGCGCGCCTATAACCACAGCGCGCCGGAGGACCCGGCCCTGCAAGTCCATATCGAGGCCTTGCGATGGGCCGAGGCGCTGGTGTTCATCTATCCGACCTGGTGGTACGGCCTGCCGGCGATGCTGAAAGGCTGGCTCGACCGGGTGTGGGCGAAGGACGTCGTCTTCACCTTTGCCGGCACGCGCCAGTCGATCGCGCCGCTGATGGGGCATATCCGCAAGATCGCCGTGGTGACGACCTGCGGCGCGCCCTGGTGGTGGAGCGTCATCGTCGGCCAGCCGGGACGCAAGACGATCGTGCGCGGCATCCGCGCGCTCTGCGGCTGGCGCTGCCGCACGCTCTATCTGGCGCATTACCTGATGGATTCGTCGACGCCGGAGAGCCGGAAACGGTTTCTGGAGACGGTGAGGCGGAGATTGGAGCGGTTTTAGGAGTCCTCGCCCCGTTTACGGGGAGAGGATGCCGGCAGGCAGGTGAGGGGCGGCGCCAAGCTCTGCAATCTCAGCTCCGCCCCTCATCCGGCCCTTCGGGCCACCTTCTCCCCGTAAACGGGGAGAAGGAAGAGCCTCTACATCCGCACCCTTTCGCTTTTCGGATCATACAACGGCTTCAGCGAAGCCTCCGCTGCGAAGCGCTCTCCGGCGATCTCGATCTCGTAGGTCGAGCCCAGCACCTCAGCCTCGCTCTCGCCCGCGCACGGCACGTAGCCCATGGCGATGGCGCCGCCGAGGAAGTGGCCGTAATTTCCGGAAGTGACCGTGCCGACGATTTCGCCGTCGCGCAGGATCGCCTCATTGTGGAAGACCAGCGGCTCGGGATCCTTCAGCTGGAATTGCACCATGCGCCGCTCCAGCCCGCCCTCCTTCTTTTTGAGCACCGCGTCGCGGCCCAGAAAATCGCCCTTCGCCGTTTTCACCGCGAAGCCGAGGCCGGCTTCCAGCACATGATCCTCGTCGGTGATATCGTGGCCGAAATGGCGGAAGGCCTTTTCGATGCGGCAGGAATCCAGCGTGTGCAGGCCGCAGAGTTTCAGGCCGAGGTCGGTGCCGGCCTGTTCCAGCGTCTCGAAGACATGCGCCGTCTGGTCGGTCGGCACGTAAAGCTCCCAGCCGAGTTCGCCGACATAGGTGACGCGGTGGGCGCGGGCGAGGCCCATGCCGACCTCGATCTCCTGCGCGGTGCCGAACGGAAAAGCCTCGTTGGAAAAGTCGGTCGGGCTGATCTTCTTCATCAGGTCGCGCGCCCGAGGCCCCATCACCGGCAGCACGCTTTCGGAAGCGGTCACGTCTGTAATCACCACGAACTCGTCGCCGAGATGCCGGCGCAGCCAGGCGAGGTCGCGTTGCAGCGTGGCGCCCGGCACGACAAGGAAGAAGGCGGTGTCGGAAAGCCGCGTGACCGTCAGGTCGCTCTCGATGCCGCCGCGCGCATTGAGCATCTGCGTGTAGACGATCTTTCCGGGCGCCACGTCCATGTCGTTGGCACACAATTTTTGCAGGAAGGAAAGCGCGTCGCGGCCCTCGACCCGGATCTTGCCGAAGGAGGTCATGTCGAACACGCCGACGCCGGTGCGCACGGCCATGTGCTCGTCGCGGGCATTGTCGAACCAGTTCTGCCGCTTCCAGCTATAGCGGTATTCGCGCTCCTGGCTTGGCCGAGCGAACCAGTTGGCGCGCTCCCAGCCGGCCGTCTCGCCGAAGACGGCGCCGCGCGCCTTGAGGTGTTCGTGCAGCGGCGAGCGGCGCACGCCGCGCGCGGTTGCCGGCTGGCGGTAGGGGAAGTGGTCGGCATAGAGCAGGCCGAGCGTCTCGACCGAGCGGTTGTAGAGATAGGTCTTGTTGCCCTGGAAAGGCTGGACGCGGCGGATGTCGACGTCCCACAGGTCGAACGGCGCCTCGCCGTCCTGCATCCACTCAGCCAGCGCCATGCCGGCGCCGCCGGACGACTGGATGCCGATGGAGTTGAAGCCGCAGCAGACCCAGAAATTCTTCAGGTTCGGCGCCTCGCCGAGATAGTAGCGGTCGTCCGGGGTAAAACTTTCCGGGCCGTTGAAGAAAGTGTGGATGCCGGCGGTGGCGAGCAACGGCATGCGCTTCACCGCTTTCTCAAGAATTGGCTCGAAGTGGTCGAAATCCTCAGGCAACTGGTCGAAGCAGAAGTCTTCGGGAATGCCCTGCATGCCCCACGGTTTCGCCACCGGCTCGAAGGCGCCGAGTAGGATCTTTCCCGCGTCCTCCTTGTAGTAGGCGCACTCGTCCTGCACGCGCAGCACCGGCAGGCGGCCGAGACTGGGGATCGCCTCGGTGACGATGTAGAAGTGCTCGCAGGCATGCAGCGGCACCGTCACGCCGGCCATGCGGCCGACGCCATGCGCCCACATGCCGGCGCAGTTGACGATGTGGTCGCAGGCGATGCGGGTCGTCTCGCCTTCATGCTCGACGGTGACGCCGGTGACGCGGCCTTTATCCTTGTGGATTTCGAGAACCTTGGCCTGCTCGACGATGCGGGCGCCGTTCATGCGCGCGCCCTTGGCCAGCGCCTGGGTGATGTTGGCCGGGTCACCTTGGCCGTCCTTCGGGATGAAGACCGCGCCGACCACATCGGAGACTTCCAGATGCGGGTATTTTTCCTTGGCCTCGGCCGGCGAGATTTCCTCGACCTCGACGCCGCGGGCGCGGGCCATGGAGGCGCCGCGATAGAGTTCCTCCTTGCGCGCCTCGGTCAGCGCGACCGAGATCGAGCCGCACTGGCGCATGCCGGTGGCGACGCCGGTTTCCTCCTCCAGCCGGACGTACAGGTCGGCCGTGTATTTGGCCAGCCGTGTCATGTTCGAGGACGCGCGCAACTGGCCGATCAGGCCGGCGGCGTGCCAGGTGGTGCCGCTGGTGAGCTGCTTACGCTCAAGCAGCAGGATGTCGGTCCAGCCGAGCTTGGCGAGGTGATAGGCGACCGAGCAGCCGGCGACGCCGCCGCCGATGATGACGACACGAGCTTTGGAAGGGAGGGAGGTCATGCTGAGGGGCTCCGTGTCGATGCGCGGCGTTTGAGCGAGGCACCCCCACCCCTAACCCCTCCCCTCAAGGGGGAGGGGAAGCTGCTGCGTGCTAAGTCCCCCTCCCCCTTGAGGGGAGGGGTTAGGGGTGAGGGTACTTCGTATTCCATTTTCACGCCGCCTTGCTCCGATAGCTGGAGGCGAAGCGGTGCAGGCGGCTGGCGGCCTCGCGCAGCACGTCCTCCGGCTGGCACAGGCTGATGCGGATATGGCCGGCGGCCGCCTCGCCGAAGGAGGAGCCGGGCATGACGGCGACCTTCTCGGCATCGAGGAAGGCCCAGGCGAACTTCTCGTCGTCCGGTTCGACGGCCGAGATGTCGAGCATGGCGTACATGCCGCCTTCCGAGCCGCGCACGGTGACGTCGTTCATGCCGCGCACGGCGTCGAGGAACACGGTACGGCGGCGGGCATAGCGTTCGGCGATCTCCCTGACCCCATAGCCGTTGTTCAGCGCCTCGATCGCCGCATGACTGACGAAATCGGTCAGGCCGTAGGTGGTGACCAGATTGAGGTTGACGGTCAGCGCGATGAAGTCCGCCGGACCGGTCAGCCAGCCGAGCCGCCAGCCGGTCATGCCGTGGCTCTTCGACATGGAATTGATGACCAGCGTGCGCTCGGCCATGCCGGGCAGGGCGCGCGGCGAGACATGCTCGCCGCCGCCGAGCGTCCAGTAGACTTCGTCCGACAGCAGCCACAGGTCGTGCCGGCGGCAGACGTCGGCCAGGCCTTCAAGGGCCGCGCGCGTGTAGACGGCGCCGGTCGGGTTGTTCGGCGTGTTGATGAGGATGGCGCGGGTGTTTTTCCGCACCGCCTTTTCGATGGCCGTCGCATCCGGCTGGAAGCCGTTCGCGGCGCGCGTCTCGACCACGGTGAAGTCGGCCTCCGCCGCGCGGAAGGTGCCGGGATAGGTGGCGTAGTAGGGCGCCACGACGATGGCATGGTCGCCCCGGTCGAGCACACCCTGCACGGCTGCGTAGAGCGCGGCCTGCCCGCCCGGCGTGACGATCACCTCGTCGGCGCCGGTTTCGACGCCGGTGCACTGCGTTGAAATGTGCGCCATGGCATCGCGCAGCGCCGGTATGCCGGGCAGCGGCGTATAGTGGTGATGGCCGCCGCGCACCGCCGCCACGCAAGCTTCGACCGTCTCGGCCGGCGTATCGAAATCGTGGTCGCCGACCGACAGCATGATGATCGGCTCGCCGGCCTCCTTGCGCTGCCAGGCGGCGAAATGCACCTCCCAGCCGTCCTTGCCGGACGGAATGATGTTGGAAATGCGGGATGAAGGATGGGGCATCCTAGCTTCTCAACCGTTCGTTCTTCGGGTCCCACAGCGGCTCGTCCTTCTGCACGACCGCCTTGAAGCGGTCGCCGAATATCTCGACCTCGACGGTGGAACCGGGCTCGGCGAGGTCGGCCCGGATCATGCCCAGCGCGATCGACTTGTCCACCCGGTGGCCAAAACCTCCTGACAGGGTTTCGCCGACGATCCTGCCGTCGTGCCAGAGGGTTGCCATGTAGGGCGCGTCGCACTCGCCGGGGGTCTCGACCACCAGCGTGACGAAGCGCTTTTTCACGCCCTGCTGCTTTTCGTTTGCCAGCGCCGCCTTGCCGCGGAAGTCGGGCTTGTCCCACTTCACGAAGCGCTCAAGCCCGCCTTGCAGCACCGTGTAGTCGGTCGAAAGGTCCTGCTTCCAGACGCGATAGCTTTTCTCGAGTCTCAGCGAATCCAGCGCGAACATGCCAAACGGCTTCAGGCCATGTTTGCGGCCCGCCTCCCAAACCGCATCGAAGACGGCGGCGGTATCTTCCACCTTGGTGTGCAGTTCCCAGCCGAGCTCGCCGGCGAAGGAAACGCGCACCAGTTGCAGCCAGCGCCCGGCGATTTGGCAGGACTGGTGCGTTAGCCACGGCAGCGAAAGATCGGCATCGCTCACCTCGGCCAGAATGGCGCGGGCGTTCGGCCCGGTGAGGATCTGGCAGGAGAACCGTTCGGTGACATTTTCCAGAGTCAGTGCCGTGCCTTGCGGCAGATGGCTGCGCAGCCATTCGAAGTCGTGCAGTTCGGCGACCGCGGCGGTGATGAGAAAGAACAGGTTCTCCTCCAGCGCCATGATCGACATTTCGGTGACGATGCGACCCTTGTCGTCGGCAAAATAGCCGAGGCCGATGCGGCCGGGCTTCGGCACGATGCCGGTGACCTGCCTCGCCAGCCACTCGCGCACACCGTCGCCGGCAAGGCGGAAGCGCGAGAAGCCGGGTAGGTCGAGAATGCCGGCAGCGTCGCGCACGGCATGGCACTCCTCGCGGATGCGCTTTTGCCACGGGCCTTCGCGGCGGAAGGTCTGCGTCGCTTCTTCCGAAATATCGTCGCCCGGATGAGCATACCAGTTGGCGCGCTCCCAGCCGTTCGCCGCGCCGAACTGGGCGCCGAGCGCCTTCAGCCGGTCGTGCAGCGGCGAGAGCTTGCGGCCGCGTGCCGCCGGCCATGCGTGGCGGGGGAAGAAGATGGCGTATTCGTGGCCGTAGATCTCCTTGCCCTTGGCGACTGCGTAGTCGGGCGCGGAGGCGAAGGCGGTGAAGCGGCGGGGATCGCAGCTCCACATATCCCATTCGGTGGCGCCCTCAGTCACCCATTCGGCCAGCACCTTGCCCGCGCCGCCCGCCTGCGCGATGCCGAAGGTGAAGACGCAGGCTTCGAAGGCGTTGGGTACGCCGGGCATCGGGCCGATCAGCGGGTTGCCATCCGGTGCGTAGGGGATGGGGCCATTGATGACCTTGGACAGGCCTGCCGTGCCGAGGATCGGCACGCGCTCGACAGCGTCGTTGAGGTACCATTCCAGCCGCTCCAGATCGTCCGGGAAGAGCTGGAAGGAGAAGTCCGCCGGCATCGGGTCGTCGGAACTTGCCCAGTGGGCGCGGCAGTTGCGCTCGTAGGGGCCGAGGTTCATGCCGTTCTTTTCCTGCCGAAGATACCAGGAGGTGTCGACGTCGCGCAGCAGCGGCAGCTTGTGGCCGGCTTCCTTCGACCATGCGGCCAGCTCCGGGATTTCCTCGAACAATATGTACTGGTGGCTCATCACCATCATCGGGATGTCGCGGCCGAACATCTTTCCCACTTCGGCGGCGCGGTAGCCGGCGGCGTTGACGACGATCTCGCAGCGAATTTCGCCCTGTTCGGTCTCGACGACCCATTCGTCGTTCTCGCGCCGCACGCCGGTGACGGGGCAGAAGCGCACGATTTTCGCTCCCATGTCGCGCGCACCCTTGGCCAGCGCCTGCGTCAACTGGGCGGGGTCGATATCGCCGTCGTTGGGATCGTAGAGCGCCCCCTTGAGGTCGTGCGTGTCGATGAAGGGATAGCGCTTGACGATCTCGTCGGCGCCGATCACCTCGATATCCATGCCCTGGTAGCGGCCCATGCCCTTGGCGCGCTGGAATTCGCGCATGCGCTCGTCGGTGTGCGCCAGCCTGAGCGAGCCGGTGACGTGGTAGTTCATCGGGTAGTCCACCGCCTTCGCCAGCCCGCGATAAAGCTCGGTCGAATAGCGCTGCATGTTCATCAGCGACCAGGAGGTGGAGAAGGTCGGCACGTTGCCGGCGGCGTGCCAGGTCGAGCCCGAGGTCAGCTCATTCTTTTCCAGGAGCACGCAGTCGGTCCATCCGGCCTTGGCCAGATGGTAGAGTGAGGAGCAGCCGACGGCGCCGCCGCCGATGATGACCACGCGGGCGCGTGGCGGAAGATCAGCCATTTTTTCCTCCCCATTCCATTCAACAAACGGCCATTCAATAAACCGGCGGCGATACGACCCAGATCACCACGGCGGGTTCCGTGCCGGGATTGCGCCAGCGGTGGGGTTTCTTCTCGAAGCGGAAGCTGTCGCCGGCTGTCAGCCGGTGCCATATGCCGTCGATCTCGATCTCGAAGACGCCGGACACGACATAGCCGGCTTCCTCCGTCTGGCGCAGGTTGGGCGCCGCAAGCTCGGCGCCGGCGGCGAATTCGGAGCGAACCATCTCGAAGGAGCCGCCGAGGTCCGGCGACAGAAGCTCTTCCACGAGGCCGGTCTCGCTGGTGCCGAGCGCGCGGCGGCGTCCGGCGCGGACGACGACGCCGCGCTCGCGCTCGTCCTCCACGTCATGGCCGAAGAACAGGCTGATCGGCACGTCGAACAGGGCGGCGAAGGCACGCATGTCGGCAAGCGAGGGCATGGACAGGCCGCGCTCGACCTGGCTGACCCAGCCTACCGAGCGGCCCAGCTTCAGGGCGATTTCCGCCAGCGTCAGCCCGCGCGCCTTGCGCAGCGCGCGAATATCGCCGGCGAGCAGGTGTTCACCGGGTTCCGTCTGCGGCTGTGCGGCAGGGCGGGGCATGGTCCGTTCCATGAAAAGCTTCGCGTAATTTTCATGTGACGATCGTTTCGTGAAAAAATCAAGAAGAATTTCACGACATCACAAGATTCGCTTGCGGTGCAGAGGCGGTTGAGGCAAAGCCAGCGCGGACGGCGAGGGGGACGACCGCTTTACAATCTACCGGTTCGCTGGCTGTTGGCCCGTCGGCCGGTGCAGGGAATGGCCGATGCTGGCGCCGGAAAATCAAGTATCTTCGTTGGACGAAACGAGCGTGGTCGACGAGGCGATCGCCTCGCGCCGGTCGGTGCGCGCCTTCCTGCCCGATGCCGTCGACGACGCGACGATCCGCGATATCCTCAACGTGGCGGCGCGCGCGCCTTCCGGCACCAACATGCAGCCGTGGCGGGTCTACGTCACCAGGGGCGCGGTGAAGCAGCGCATCACCGACGCGATCCTCAATTCCGGCATTCGTGCCGAGAAGGCGGAATGGGACGAGTACAAATACTATCCCGACCAGTTCTTCGAGCCGTACCTGACGCGGCGCCGCGCCAACGGCTTCGGCCTCTACGGCGTGCTCGGCATCGGCCGGCGCGAGGTGGACAGGATGCGCGCCCAGCACGACCGCAACTTCGTCTTCTTCGATGCGCCCGTCGGCATGATCTTCACCATCGACCGTCGGCTCAACCAGGGCTCGTGGATCGACTACGGCATGTTCCTACAGAACATCATGATCGCGGCGCGGGCGAGGGGGCTGCACACTTGCCCGCAGGCGGCCTTCGCGCCCTACCACCGGCAGATCAGGCCGGTGCTCTCGATCACCGACGAGGAGGTCGTGGTGTGCGGCATGGCGCTCGGCTACGAGGATACGTCGAAGCCGGAGAACGAGTTCCGGACGGATCGTGCGCCGCTGGAGGAGTGGGTGACGTTTGTGGAGGAAGGGGAGTAGGGCAATAAGGCAATAAGGCAATATGAAAGCTGGGTTCTGAGGTTAGTCTTTCCTACTGCCCTACTGCCCTACTGCCCTACTGCCCTACTGCCCTACTGCCCTACTGCCTTATTCCCCTATTCCCCTCACTTCATTCCCGCTCACCTGCGCGCCGTCCTGCGGCGTCAGCTTCAGATAGGCGAGCAGGGCGGCGAGCGTCACCAGCCCCTCGATGACGAACAGGATGCGGAATTCACCGGCTTGCGCCGGGCCGCCGCCCGCCAGCAGCGACAGGGCCGCCGCGGCGGTGCCGACGCTGATGGCGACGCCGAGCTGCCACAGGATGTAATAGAGCGCGCTGAAGCGGGCGAGCTGCTCGGAGGCGATGTCCGAATAGGCGAGGTTGCCAGTCGAGGCCCATTGCGCCGAGCGGAAGACGCCGAAGACGAAGATGTAGGCAAGCACGATCCACACCGGCGTCGTCGCCTGCATCAGCGCGAAGCCGGCGACGAGCGCCGCGCAGATCGGCGTGTTGATCACCAGCAGGCGGCGGAAGCCGAGGCGGCGCAGCACCGCCGGCATGAAGAAGCGCACGATGATCGATCCGACCGCCGCCATGAAGGTGAGCGAGCCCGCCGCCACCGCGCTCATGCCGAAGCCGAGCTGGAACATCAGCGGCAACAGGAAGATCACCGAGCTCATGCCGATCGTGTCCAGCCCCCCGCCGGTCAGGAAGGAGATGCGGAAGGTGCGGATGCGCAAAAGGTTGAGGTCGAGGATCGGGTTGGGACTGCGCAGGCAGTAGAGCGAGGCGATCGTGAGAACCGCCACGGCGAGGATGATTTGCGCGGTTGTCGTCAGGCCGGCGGTATCCTTGGCGGCGAGCGAATCCATGCCGAGCACCAGAAGCACCATGCCGGCGCCGACCAGCATGAAGCCCGGAAAATCGAAGGGCCGGCGCACCGGCTTGGTGCCGGTCGGAAACAGCAGGAACGAGGCGACGACGGCGGCGAAGGCCAGCGGAATGTTGACGAAGAAGATCCACCGCCAGGAAACGTATGTCGTCAGCGCGCCGCCGAGCAGCGGCCCGATCAGCGGGCCGGACTGTCCCGCCAGCGAGATGTACATGTTGATCTTCAGCGTGCGGTTGCGCGGGAAGCTTTGCAGCACCGTGACTTGGCCCAGCGTGCCCATCAGCGCGCCGCCGAAGCCTTGCAGGGCGCGCGCGGCCACCAGAGACCACAGGTCGCTCGCCATGCCGCACAGTGCCGACGCGACGCCGAAGACGAGCACGGCGAAGCAGTAGGAATTGCGCAGGCCGAAGCGTTCGGCCGCCCAGCCGCCGATCGGCATGGTGATGATGAGGGAAGCGACGTAGGCGGTGATCAGCAGGCCGAGCTCGCTCGGCGCGCGGTCGAGCGTCTCGCCGATGCCCGGCAGGGCGGTGACGACGACGTTCTGGTCGAGGCTGGTCATGAGGACGCCGCAGGCCACCGTCACCGGCACCAGCAGCGATACCGTTTCCGCTGGCAGATCGGCGGGGTCGGTCACAGTCGTGGAACGGGGTGCATCCATGCGGGATGGCTAGGATCGACGCATTGAGCCGCTTTCAGGTCTGTCGGCGGTCGTCGCAACCGCCGATTCCCGAGGCGACTATCGAGCCGGTTTCAGCCGCCCTCAAGCAACAGGAGCGGCATGTCGTAAGGCCAGCTATCTGCGAGGCATGTAGGCCATGCATTCGAGCTCGAGCCGGGCGCCGAGCGCCAGGCCGTTGGCGCCGAAAGCCGAGCGGGCCGGCAGGCGGTCGGGATCGAAATAGTCGAGATAGATGCGGTTGAACGTCGGCCAGTCGGCCATGTCGGCCAGCATGACGGTGCACTTGAAGACGTCGGCGAAGGTCAGTCCGTTCTCCTTCAGCACCGTGCCGATGTTTTCCATCGTCTGTCGCGTTTCAGCTTCGATGCCACCGGCCACCAGCTCCAGCTTTCCCGGCACGTTGCCGAGCGCGCCGGACAGATAGAGGATATCGCCGACGCGCACCGCCTGGCTGAAGGGCAGCTTCACCGCTTTGGCCGCCGGCGAGTTGATGAACTCCACGGCAATTCCTCCCTACGCCACCTCGTAGCCGACTTCCTCGCAGCCGTGGCACAGCGCCGTCCAGAAGGAGCGCGCGAAGGAACGGAAGACGTGGATGTCGAAGCGATCCGGGCCACTACGCTGGATCTGGGCGAAGATGTCGTGATGCGTCGTCGAGCGGCCGGCACCGAGCGGGAAGGCGGCCGGCGAAAAATCGATGGCGAAGAACTTCGCCAGCACCCATTCCGCTTCAGGCCCCTCGATGCGGATGACGGTGCGGCCGTGCGACAGGTCCGTCACCGTGCCGATCGCCGGCGTGACCGCCTTGGCGAAAGCGGCCGCCAGTCCGTCCTTTTCGTCCACCACGATGAACTTACCCGGCGCGAAGCCGAAGGCGGCCTTGCCGGCTTCGCTGACACCACCGCCGGCGCCGTCGGGCAGGGCAAGGCCGGCGACGGTGCGGATCGCTTCGATCATCCTGCGTTCCTCGCCGGGCCATGCGGCAAGCTGGACGATCGAGCCGGGACGCGGCTCCGACAGCGCCACGCCGACGCCGTCCTCGAAATTGCCGTGCGGGCCGGCGCGGTAGACCGGCGCCAGCGGCGACAGGCGTTCGACCTCGGTTGACCTAGCCATGCATGCGGCTCCCTTCGGGGTCGAAGAAGTGGTGGCTGACGATCTCGACCGGGCCGAAGCGGCCGCGCAGCGGGTCGGAGGTGAAGGCGCGGCTGCCGTGGCGCGCCTTGCCGCCCTCGACCAGCGCCAGCGCGATGTATTTGCCGAGCGAGGGCGAA
This sequence comes from Mesorhizobium sp. 8, assembly GCF_006351905.1. NCBI lineage: Bacteria > Pseudomonadati > Pseudomonadota > Alphaproteobacteria > Hyphomicrobiales > Phyllobacteriaceae > Mesorhizobium > Mesorhizobium sp. 8. Next base: position 1,150,673 of record NZ_CP040914.1, on the reverse strand, counting down.
TAGCAGCAGGCGGTGATGTGGCCGATGGAACCGTGCGGGTTCTTCTCGTCCAGTTCCTCGACGATATGGGCGCCGCCGTTGAGTGGCCGGTTGTCGAGCGAGACGATGCCGACGAGTTGCAGGCGGTCGGCGGCGACCAGGCCTTCGCGGTCCATCATGGCCGAGCCGATGAACGGCTTCTTCTTCGACAGCATCCAATCGAGATGCAGGTCGCGCGCCGTGGTGCGGCCGTCGATCTCGGCGCCGGTGACGTGTCCCTTCTCGATGCGCATGGTGCCGAGCGCCTCCAGCCCGTAGGGCACGAGGTCGAACGGCTTGCCGGCTTCGATGAGCGCTTCCCAGACATGCGTGCCCCAGTCGGCGCCGCAATAGACCTCGAAGGCCATTTCGCCGGAGAAGGAGAGGCGGCAGATCATCACCGGCACGCCGGCGATCTCGCCGTGGACGATGCCCATGAAGGGGAGGGTGGCGTTGTCCACCGCCGTGCCCGTCACGCAGGCGGCGAGAATGGCGCGCGCGTTCGGCCCGCCGATGGCGGCGCCCGCCCACTGGTCGGTGACAGAGGTGATCGTGACTTTCAGCTCCGGCCACACCACGTCGAGGAAATATTCCAGATGCTGCATGACCTTGCCGGCGTTGGCCGTCGTGGTGGTCATCAGGAAATCCTGCTCGCCGAGCCGCCATGTCGTGCCGTCGTCGAAGGCCAGCCCGTCCTCGCGCAGCATCAGCCCGTAGCGCGCCTTGCCGACGGCGAGGGTGGAGAACATGTTGGTGTAGACGCGGTCAAGCAGTTCGGCAGCGTCCGGTCCCTGCACGGCGATCTTGCCGAGCGTCGAGACATCGACGATGCCAGCCGAGCCGCGCGTCGCCTTCGTCTCGCGCACATAGGCCTGTTCTATGGTTTCGCCGGCGTGGCCGTAGATTTGCGGCCGCCACCACAGGCCGGCGGAATACATGCTAGCGCCGTTGGCAAGGTGCCAGTCGTGCATGGGCGTGAGCCGTTCCGGCTTCAGGTCGCCGAAACGCTCGCCGGCCAGCGAACCCAACGAAACGGCCGCATAGGGCGGGCGGAAGCGGGTGGTGCCGACCTGCGGGATATCCTTGCCGAGCGCGGCGGCCATGATGGCGAGGCCGGGCACGTTGGAGGTCTTGCCCTGGTCGGTCGCCATGCCGAGCGTGGTGTAACGCTTCAGGTGCTCGACCGAGACGAAACCCTCGCGATGGGCAAGCCGTACGTCGTCGGCGGTCACGTCGTGCTGGAAATCGACGAAGCTCTTGCCCGGCGCCGTGATCTCGAAGACGGGCTCGGAGCCCGGCGCACCGGGAGCCGCCTCGACGGCAGGCGCATCGAAATGCTTCGACCGGGCGCCGGATGCCGCCAGCCCGGCGGCATGGCCCTGTTCGATCGCCTCGGTGGTCGAGAACGCGCCGGTGAAGGCGCCCGCGCCGGTCCATTTCTGGTTCGGCTTCGGCGGCAGGAAGGCCTGCAGCGCCTCGTTCCATTCGGCCCTGGCGCCGGCCTGGCTGGCGAGGTGGATGGCAGGCGACCAGCCGCCGGACATCAGCAGGCAGTCGGCGTGGATGGAGCGCGGCTCGCCGGACAATGCGCCGGACGCGGCATCGAAGCGCTGCACCTTGATGCCGCTCAGCGTCTTGCCGCCTTCGGTGGCGACGACGGCGTGGCCGGTCAGCATCTCGGTTTCTGCTTTGCCGGCGAAATCGAGCATGTCGGCGGAAATGTCCGTTCGCACGTCGACGATTGCCGCGATGGCGGCGCCCGCCTGCCTCAACGCATGCGCGGCGCGATAGGCGCTGTCGTTGTTGGTGAAGACGGCGACCTTCTGGCCGGGCAGCACGCTGAACTCGTTGGCATAGCGCTCGGCAGCACCCGCCAGCATGACGCCCGGCCGGTCGTTGCCGGGAAACACCAGCGGCCGTTCCAGCGCGCCGGTCGCCAGCACGACGGATTTCGCGCGGATCGCCCAAGTGCGATGGCGCGGCTCGCCCTTGGCGGGGTGCTGCTTGTGGTCGCTGACGCGCTCGAGGGCCGCCAGCGTATTGCCGTCGTAGTAGCCCCAGACGGTGGTGCGTGGCAGGAGGCGCACATTATCCGCCATGCGCAGGTCGTTGACGGCGGCGGCGGCCCAGTCCGCCGCCGGCTTGCCGTCGATGACCTCGCCCGACCAGTTGGCGGAGCCGCCGAGGCGCGGCTCGATGTCCGCGAGGACGACGCGCGCACCTTTCTCGGCAGCCTCCTTCGCCGCCGTCAGTCCCGCCGGGCCGGCGCCGACGACGAGCACGTCGCAGAAGGCGTTCATGCGCTCGTATCGCGCCTTGTCGGGAACGGCGCCGGCGCGGCCGAGGCCGGCGGCGCGGCGGATGAAGCGCTCGCACACCATCCAGAAGCGGGTGCCTTTCAGCGGTCCGATCACCGGCCCCATGAAGGTCTTGTAATAAAAGCCGGCCGAGATCAGCGGCCCGGCAAGCTGGTTGACGGCGCTGACGTCCCAGGCCAGCGAGGGAAAGCGGTTCTGGCTCTCGGCCACCAGCCCGTCGTGGATCTCGACTATCGTCGCGGGGATATTGGGCTCGCGCGCCTGGCCGCGAAGGATCGTCACCAGCGCGTTCGGTTCGTCCACGCCGGCTGAAAGTACGCCGCGCCGGCGGTGGTACTTGAAGGAGCGGCCGAACAGGGAAACGCCGTTGGCGAGCAGCGCCGAGGCCAGCGTGTCGCCCGGATGGCCGCTGTAGGTGGCGCCGTCGAAGGTGAAGCGGATGGTGCGGGCGCGGTCGATACGGCCGCCGCCTTCGGTGCGGCGCGCGCTCACGGCTTGACTCCATGGTGACCCCGGACCGCGACCGCGCTGGAAACCGCATGGGTCAGCGTGTTGCGCACGACGCGCAGATGGATGCGGCAGCCGCCGGAATGCTGCCATATCTCGTTGTGGTCGCCGGCCGGATTCAGCCGGTCATAGACGTACTCGTTCCAGGCATCGAGGTTCTGCGAGTTCGGGGCAGGGCGCTGGCGGTTGCCGTCGCCCTGGTAGGTGAACTCGGACACGTCGCGCGGGCCGCAATAGGGGCAGGTGATCAGCATATGTTTGTGTCTTTTTGTTTGGCCATGGTTATGGCCTAGTGCAGCCGTGGTGTCGCGCCCTGGCCCTTCTCGTCGATCAGGATGCCGCGATGGAAGCGGTCGAGCGTGAAGGCGGCGTTGAGGTCGTGCGGCTCGTCGCGGGCGATGGTGTGGGCGAAGCAGAAGCCGGAGGCGGGCGTCGCCTTGAAGCCGCCGTAGCACCAGCCGCAGTTGAGATACATGCCCGGCAGCGGCCCCTTGGTGATGATCGGCGAGCCGTCCATCGACATGTCGCACACGCCGCCCCACGAGCGCAGCATGCGCACGCTTGCCAGCGAGGGAAACAGCGCCAGCATCTCGGCCATGACGTCCTCGACGATCGGCAGGTTGCCGCGCTGGGCATAGGAATTGTAGCCGTCGATGTCGCCGCCGTAGACCAGTCCGCCCTTGTCGGACTGGGAGATGTAGAAGTGCCCCATGCCGAAGGTGACGACGGTGTCGAGCACCGGTTTCAGCGATTCGGAGACGAAGGCCTGCAACACATGGCTTTCGATCGGCAGCCGGTCGATGCCGGCCAGTTGCATAACGCGGCCGGTCGAACCGGCGACCGCGACGGCCACCTTTTTGGCGCGAATCTCGCCGCGCGAGGTGGAAACGCCGACGATCTTGTCGCCGTCCCTGATGAAACCCGTCACCTCGCAGTTCTCGACGATATCGACGCCCCGCCTATCGGCGCCGCGTGCATAGCCCCAGGCGACGGCATCGTGGCGGGCGGTGCCGGCGCGCGGCTGCATCAGGCCGCCATAGACGGGGAAACGGGCCGTGTCGGACACGTCGATCATCGGCATCAGGCGTTTGATCTCGGCCGGCGTCATCAGCTCGGCGTCGACGCCCTGATGGCGCATGGAGTTGCCGCGCCGCGCATAATCGTCGAGCTGCGCCGGCGAATGCGCGAGATTGAGGCAGCCGCGCTGCGAGAACATGACGTTGTAGTTGAGATCGTGCGACAGGTTCTCCCACAGCTTCATCGAATGCTCGTAGAAGCGGGTGTTGGGCGGCAACAGGTAGTTGGAGCGCACGGCCGTGGTGTTGCGCCCGACATTGCCGGAACCGAGCCAGCCCTTCTCCAGCACCGCGACATTGGTGATGCCATGCTCCTTGGCGAGGTAATAGGCGGTGGAAAGACCATGCCCGCCGCCGCCGATGACGATGACGTCGTACGATGCCTTCGGCTCGGGCTTGCGCCAAGCCGGTTTCCAGTCCTTGTTTCCCGACAGCGCGTTCCGGAGCAGCTCGAAGGCCGAATATTCCGCCATGATCGTGGGTTTCCGTTGCGGGGCGTGGGCAGACTATAGAGCAGGCGGGACGGCCAAAGCCAATATTTCGCCATCGCTTTTCGACAGACCGACCAGATTGGCCGACCAGTTTGGCCGGCCGGATTGATCGGCCGCGATCCAGCCCGCGCTTGCCCGCCGCCGGTGCTGCCTCTATCTATGGCGGTCGCCGAAACGCCATGCTGTCCCCGAGTCGTCGCCGTTGAGCCGTTTCCCGACCTTTCCTTCGCTGCTGCGCCTGCTGGTCTTCCTGCTGGCGCTTGCCTGCGTCGTGCCGGCCGGGGCGCAGACGACGGCCGACACCGCACCTGTCCAGGCGCCGGCGGGCATCGTCGCCGCGCAGCAGAAGGTGCTGCAGGACCTCACCGCCAAGGTCGACGGGCTCGAAAAGCAGATCGAGCAGAACAAGGAAGACGACGACAGGCTGGTCGATATCCGGCTGCAACTGGAGGAACTGGCGCCGCAGGCCCTGCAAAGCGCGCTGGCCTTCCGGCCGCGTATCGCTGAGATCAACAAGCGGCTGGAGCAGCTGGGGCCGCCGCCGGCCGAGGGGCAGCCCGCCGAGCCGGACATCGTCACCAGCGAGCGCCAGGCGCTGGCTGCCGAAAAGGCCGAGATCAACGCGGTGACCGCTTCGGCCCAGACACTGTCGGTGCGCATCAGCAATCTCATCAACACGGTCGCCACGACACGCAGCGACCTGTTCCGCAACCTGTTGACGCGGCGCTACGCGCTGACGGACGCTTTCAGCAGCAAGGTGCTGTCCGACGCGCATGCCGGCGTGACGTCCTTCTACAATTCGATTTCCTCCTGGCTGGGCTTCGCGCTCAAATACAAGGCGCAGCCGATGCTTGTGGCCACGATGATGGCGCTGATCGCCGCCTTCGTGCTGATGTTCGGCGGACGCCGCGTCTTCGGCCGCCTGATCGACCCGAACGGCGGTGAAAGCCCGTCCTATCTCAGCCGGCTGTCGCGCACCTTCTGGTCGACGCTGCTGCCGACGGTGGCGCTGGGCGTGTTCTTCGCCGCGACCTACTTCTTCTACGATTACTACGGCGTGTTGCGCGGCGACATCGGCACCTTCCTGGCCGCAGCCATGACGGTCATCGGCCTCGTCTTCTGCGTCAACCGGCTGACCAATGCGGCGCTGTCGCCGGCGCGCCCCGCATGGCGGCTGATCCCGGTCGAGCCGGAAGCCGCGCGCTGGCTGGTGCGGCTGACCACGGCGATGGCGCTCGTCATCGGCGTCAGCAGCTTCCTCGCCATCGTCAACGACCAGATGGGCTCGCCGCTGTCGCTGACGGTGGCGCGCAGCTTCCTGGCAGCCGTCATCGTCGGCGTCCTGCTCATTCTCATGGGATTGCTGAAGCCGTTCCGCACCAAGGAAGGCGAATGGCGGCGCTGGCCGGTATGGCTGCGCTACAGTGCCTACGGTCTCGGCGCCTTCACGATCGGTGCCGCTCTTCTGGGCTATATCGGCCTTGCCACCTTCGTGTCGCTGCAGGTGGTCGTCACCGGCACCATCCTGGTGACGGCATATATCGGGCTGTTGTCGGCCCGCGCCATCGGCGCCGAGGGCGGGTTTGGAAACTCCTTCGTCGGCCGCTGGCTGGCGGAGAATTCCTCGCTGGAGGACAACACGCTCGACCAGCTCGGCCTGGTCGCCTCGATCGCGCTCAACGTCTTGATCGTGCTGGTCTTCCTGCCACTGATCCTGATGATGTGGGGGTTCCAGCCGGGCGACATCCAGTCCTGGGGCTACAGGCTGGCGACCGGCCTCACCATCGGTTCCGTGACAATCTCCTTCACCGGCATCCTGTCGGGCATCGTCGTCTTCATCGTCGGCTATTTCCTGACGCGCTGGTTCCAGGGCTGGCTCGACGGCTCGGTGATGGCGCGCGGCAAGGTCGATACCGGCGTGCGCAACTCGATCCGGCTGGCGGTCGGCTATGCCGGCGTGGCGCTGGCGGGGCTCGTCGGCATCTCGGCGGCGGGCATAGACCTTTCCAATCTCGCACTGGTTGCCGGCGCGCTTTCGCTGGGTATCGGCTTCGGTCTCCAGAACGTCGTTTCCAACTTCGTCTCCGGCCTGATCCTGCTGGCCGAGCGGCCGTTCAAGGTGGGCGACTGGATCGTCGCCGGCGACGTGTCCGGCACCGTCAAGAAGATCAGCGTGCGCGCCACCGAGATCGAGACGTTCCAGCGCCAGTCGGTCATCCTGCCCAACTCCAACCTCATCAACAATGCGGTCGGCAACTGGACGCATCGCAACAAGCTCGGCCGCATGGAGATCAAGGTCGGCGTCGCCTATGACAGCGATGCGCACAAGGCGCATGCGGTGCTGTCCGAAATCGCACGCGGCCATCCGATGGTGCTGAAGAATCCCGAGCCCTTCGTCCAGTTCACCAATTTCGGTCCGGCGGCGCTGGAATTCGAGATGCGCGTCTTCCTTGCCGACATCACCAACAGCGGAACCGTGCAGAACGACATCCGCTTCGCCATTCTCGATGCGTTCGATCGCGAGGGCATCGCCATTCCCTCGACCGTGCGCGCGGTCATGGAGAAGAAGCCGGCGCTGGAGCCGTGGCCGACCGACGACGACCGCATCGAGGTCGAGGCCGCCGAGCAGGAAGAGGCGAAAGCCGAGGCCGCGCGCCAGCAGGCCAAGAGCCGCCGCAAGGGCCGCAAGCCGGACCCGAACTGATCCGTTTTCAGCCGCCGCGAAACCGATTGTGGCATGAATGCGGCATTCAGTTGCGGTTCAGCTTCATCCCCGTATACAGTGCGCGCAACGGCTGGATGCCTTGCTTGGGACAACAGAGGCGGTGGCGACACCGGGATTGCAATGTGGAGATCGCTCCTTGCCGCGACCATGCTTGCGGCCACTGCCGGCCAGGCGTTTGCCGCCAGCGCCGTCAACAGGGACGACGAAGCCCGCACGCTGGTCGTCACCGAGGGCGGCAGCAAGACGGAACTGACGCTCGCCGCCGGCGAGACGGCACAGTTCTGCCCCAACGGCTGCTTCGTCACCTTTCCGAACGGCGACCTTCAGGCGCTGACCGGCGCCGAGACCATCGAGATTTCGGGTGGTGTCGCCAAGATCAAATAGGCTTCAGGCACCTGAACGCGTGACGAAAAGGCCGGGCTGACGCCCGGCCTTGACGTGTCCGGTGCCTGCCGCGGCAGGGCTGGTCGCGCGGCGTTCGGGCGATGTCGCAAACAGGCTGCAATCGCGCCGCACCGCTCTATAGTGTGCCCGAAATTCCACTTCCCGGAATCCCCTTCGGAGTGAGCGCAATGGCAGAGTTTCCGAACAAGGCGAAGGTCGTCATCGTCGGGCTGGGCGGCATCGTCGGTGCCTCGGTCGCGCACCACCTGATCGAGCGCGGCTGGGACGATATCGTCGGTATCGACAAGTCGGGCATCCCGACCGACATCGGCTCGACCGCCCATGCGTCCGACTTCTGCTACATGACCAGCCACGACTTCCTGTCGTGCTGGACCTCGCTCTATTCCATCGATTTCTACGAGAAGATGGGCCACTACGAGCGTATCGGCGGTCTCGAGGTGGCCCGCGTCGGCGACGATGCGCGCATGGACGAGATCAAGCGCAAGGTGGCGTCGGCCAAGGCTTTCGGCACGCGCGCCCGGCTGGTCGGTCCCGCCGAGATCAAGGAAAAGTTCCCGCTGATCGAGGAATCGGTGGTGCAGGGCGGCCTGTGGGACCCCGACGCCGGCCTCGTCATCCCTCGTTCGCAGACGGTCGCCGGCAAGCTGGTCGACCAGGCCGAGAAGGCCGGCAAGCTGAAGGCCTTCGCCAACACGCCGGCCAAGTCGCTCATCATCGAGAACGGCCGCATCAAGGGCGTCGTCACCAGCCGCGGCACTATCCATGCCGACTACGTGGTGGTCTGCGCCGGCCTGTGGGGCCGCCTGATCGCCGAGATGGCCGGCGAAGACCTGCCGGTAATGCCGGTCGACCATCCGCTGACCTTCTTCGGCCCGTACACGGAATTCGCCGGGTCGGCCAAGGAGATCGGCTACCCGCTGATGCGCGACCAGGGCAACTCCGCCTATATGCGCGACACCGGCGATCCGAAGACCTCGGAAGGCGGCATGATCGAGTGGGGCTATTACGAGGAGACCAATCCGCGCCTCGTCCATCCCCGCGACCTGCTGGAAAAGGACCAGGCGCGGCTGTCGCCGTCGCAGCGCGATCTCGACATGGAGCAGATCCTGGAGCCGCTGGAGCGCGCCATCGAGCTGACGCCGATCCTCGGCGAACTCGGCTACGACGAGCGACGCTCCTTCAACGGCCTGCTGCAGGTCTCGGCGGCCGGCGGCGCCTCCATCGGCGAAAGCCAGAAGGTGAGGGGGCTCTGGTACGCCGTCGCCATCTGGGTCAAGGACGGGCCGGGCTACGGCAAGCTGGTGGCCGACTGGATGACGGACGGCCGCACCCATATCGACCACAATTCGATCGATTATTCGCGCTTCTATCCGCACCAGCTCACCGAAGACTTCATCGCCGGCCGCTGCGGCGAGGCGGCGCAGAAGATCTACAATCCGGCCGTGCACCCGCGCGAGCCCTACGCCACCGGCCGCAACGTCAAGCGCTCGCCCTTCTACGAGCGCGAGAAGGAACTGGGCGGCTACTTCATGGAACTGGGTGGCTGGGAGCGCGCGCACGGCTACGCTGCCAACGAGCACCTCCTGGAAAAGTACGGCAACCGCGTGCCGGTGCGCGAGAACGAGTGGGATAATCGCCATTTCTGGCGCGTCTCCAACGCAGAGCATCTCGCCATGAGCGAGGATTGCGGCATCGTCAATCTGTCGCATTTCTATATGTTCGAGGTGTCCGGTCCAGACCACGTGGCGCTGATGGAATGGCTGTGCGCGGCAAAGATCGGCGGCGACAACAACATCGGCAAGGGCATCTACACCCACTTCCTCGATGACGAGGGCATGGTGCGCGCGGACCTGACGGTCATCCGCATGGCCGACCGCTGCCGCGTCGTCGACGGCGCCGATGCCGGCCCTCGCGATTTCCACTATGTGAAGCGGGTGGCCGAGGACAAAGGCTTCGACGTCACCGTCACCGACGTGACGGAGAAATACGTCACCGTCGGCATCTGGGGGCCGAATGCGCGCGCCACCTTGCAGAAGGTGGTGGAGGACCCGGATGGCCTTTCGCTGGAAAACTTCCCCTTCGCCGCGATCAAGACGATCCGCATCGCCGGCAAGGACGTGATGGCCTTCCGCCTCTCCTATGTCGGCGAGCAGGGCTGGGAACTGCACATGCGCTACGAGGACGGGCTGGCGGTATGGGACGCGCTGCGCTCCACCGGCGTCATGGCCTTCGGCGTCGAGACCTATGCGAATTCGCGCCGCATGGAAAAGAGCCTGCGCCTGCAGAACGCCGACCTGTTGACCGAATACAACCTGATCGAAGCGGACCTCGCTCGCCCGAAGGTCAAGGAAGCGGATTTCTGCGGCAAGGCGAAGCATCTGGAGTACAAGGCGCGCGAGCACCAGCCGGCGATGTTGTGCACGCTGGTGATGACCGACAATCGCGATTCCAAGGGTATCGCCCGCTATCCGGTCGGCATCATGCCGGTGATGGACCCGGAAACCGGCGAGACGCTGGTGGACGAACTCGGCCGCCGTTCCTTCACCACCTCGGTCGCCTACGGCCCGACCATCGGCAAGAACATCGCGCTGGCCTACCTGCCGTGGAGCTACTGCGAGGCGGGTCGCAAGCTCCAGGTCGAGTATTTCGGCGACACCTTCCCGGTCGAGGTGGCGGGCGTCGGCTACAAGCCGCTCTACGATCCGGAGAACCTGAAGCCGCGAAGCTGATAGCCGGTGCGTCCTTCGAGGCTCGCTCCGCTCGCACCTCAGGATGAGGCAGGTCGGGTGCCAACGCTATTCCATTGAAGTTCGCACAACCGGCCCTCATCCTGAGGTGCGAGCGGAGCGAGCCTCGAAGGACGCACGACCGATCGAAGCGGGAATGCTTTCCTGATCGTGACCGGGCGGCGGGCGACATGCGTTTCCCCGTGCGATAATTTGGCGTATCCTTGGGCATGTCTCGTCGGCTTCGCCCATGGCGGGTTGCCCTGAGCGGCGTGTGGATCGCCCTCACGGCCTTGCGCGCCAACGCCGCGGAGCCCGTCGACGTGCAGCTTGTGCTGGCGGTCGACGTATCGCTGTCGATGTCGGCGGCGGAACTGGAAATCCAGCGGCACGGCTATGCCGCTGCCTTGACCCACGAGACCGTGCTGCAGGCCATCGCCGACGGCGCCAACGGCAGGATCGCCGTCACCTATGTCGAATGGGCCGGCACCACCATGCAGCGCGTGGTCGTGCCGTGGACGACGATCGCAACTCGTGAGGATGCCGAGCGCGTCGTCGCGCAGATGAGCGCCAGGCCACCCAGCAGCGCGCGGCGCACTTCTATCTCGGCGGCGCTCGCATTCGGCGGCGACCTGTTCGCCGAGAGCGGCTTTCAGAGCGCCAGGCGCGTCATCGATATTTCCGGTGACGGACCGAACAACCAGGGCGCCCCGGTGGCCGGCATCCGCGACGAACTGGTCGGGCAGGGCATCACCATCAACGGCCTGCCGCTGATGACGCGCGGTGGCTTCTCCTCGATCTACGATGTCACCGATCTCGACCGCTACTATGGCGATTGCGTCATCGGCGGACCGGGCGCCTTCATGGTGCCGGTCAACGACTGGACGCAGTTCCCGGAGGCCGTGCGGCGCAAGCTGGTGATGGAACTGGCGGGAGAGCCGCGTCGTGCCGCCGAAGCGGCAAGGGCGCCACCCGTCGTGCTTGCCGCCGCGGAGCCGAGCGTCGACTGCATGGTCGGCGAGAAAATGTGGCGCGACCGCCGCTGGCTATACGACAACGACCGCTGAGCGGTCTACGCCGCCAGCAGATGCTTGCGGTCGACGCGCTCCTGCTGCGGCGAGCGGGCGTAGAGTTCGCGGTAGCATTTTGAGAAGTGCGAGGCCGAGACGAAGCCGCAGGCCACCGCCACTTCCACCACCGGCATGGACGACTGGATGAGCAGGTGGCGGGCGCGGTCCAGCCGGATCTCGAGATAGTAGCGAGCCGGGGAACGGCCCATCTCGGAGCGGAACAGCCGCTCGATCTGCCGGCGCGACAGGTCGACATGGTCGGCGATCTCGATCAGCGACAACGGCTCCGACAGGTTGGCCTCCATCAGTTCGATGATGGTGAGCACCTTGGAATTCTGCACGCCGAGCCGTGCGCGCAAAGGCAGGCGCTGGCGGTCGGTCGGGCTCCTGACGCGGTCGGTCAGCACCTGCTCGCAGACGCGGTTGACGAGGTTCTCGTCGAAATCGTCGCCGATCAGCTTCAGCATCATGTCGAGGGCCGCGGTGCCGCCGGCGCAGGTGTAGATGTTCTGGTCGACTTCGTAGAGGTCGGCGAAGACGTTGGCCTTGGGGAACGCCTCCTGGAAGCCGGGCAGGTTTTCCCAGTGGATGGCGCAGCGCCTGTTGGACAACAGGCCGGCATTGGCCAGGACATGGGCGCCGGTGCACAGGCCGCCGACGGCGACGCCGCGATTGTGCTCCTCGCGCAGCCAGGCGAAGACCGACTTGTTGTGGTATTTCTCGACATTGATGCCGCTGCACACGATGGCCATGGACGGCCGATCCGGCCCGGCCATCTTGCGCCGCTCGTCGTCGAGCGAGGTGTCGACGGCGCATTCGACGCCGCTGGAGGCGCGCACCGGCTTGCCGTCGATGCTGGCCAGCCGCCACTTGTAGGCTTCGTAGCCCAGCATGCGATTGGCCAGCCGCAACGGGTCCAGCGCGGTCGCGAAGGCGACCATGGTGAAATCGGGGATGAGAAAAAAGACAAACGACCGCTTGCTGGAATGCTGGCTGGCGTTCACGGCACCCTCCCGAGGCCCGGATGACGCGATCAGAATGTCGCGATCAGCATAGCGTCATCAGGAAAAACCTTTCCTGTCAATCGGCTAGACGGCTTTGCAAGAATTAAATTTGCGACATGGGTCGCAAACGGGCAATCCATGGGAGGGCAGCGCCAGACGCTGCCCGCTGCGGTTGCATCGCCGGATATCCCGACATGGAAACGCACGAAACCGCCCTGGCGGCGAGGCCGGGGCGGTTGCGGTTCAGGAAGCACACGCCGCTATGGAACGCAACGCGGAAATTCAGGCGACGAAGCCGAGACGGGCGGCCGCGACGGCGCCGGTCTGGCCGGGCATGGTGCGGCCGAGGCGCTGGCGCTCAAGCGCCGTCGTCAGGTTGCCTTCGCGACGGGCGAAGAGGCGGCTGAAGAATTTCATGACGAACTCCATTCGGTTGCTCAGACGGGTCGCCTTCGCGTGATGGAGTGGGGCCGGCTCGTTTGACTGCGATATAGTCTTGTGCAGTGCACGATGAAATCGCAAATGCGAAGCGCTTAGCATGAAAAGCGACATGGCAATGCTGTCGTTTTTCGGCATGGCACTCGAAACCGACTGTATTTACAGTCGCTTAATCATCGGCCGCGAGCGCCATGCGATTTGTTCATATGCGCCATGCAGCGCCGGCATGACTGGCCGGCGACCCTGTCCGACAGCGGGCAGGGTGCGTCGGCCGTCGCGTCAGTGCAGAACTTTCTCGCGCGATGCGGCAGGCGCCTCGCTGGCTTCCGGCCAGCCGATATCCTTCTGCAATTCCTGCGGCAGCGAGAGGATAGCGCGCTCGGTCTGGTAGCGGGTGCGGGCGGCGTTGAACTCGGTCGCGATACGACCGATCGTCGACAGTATCGATGTCATGGCCTTCTCCTTGGCGTTCCGGGCTGGGCGGCGGATCGCGGGCCTTTCATGCCCTGATCGGGATGCCGCTCGTCACCTTCCGACAGGATTGACTATGAGGCCGGATTGATATTCAATCAAACGAAATGGAATGATGTTTTTCATCAGAAAAATTGAAAGCGACACCATGAATGCGCCGCTCAATCATCCCCTGCCGCTGCTCGATCTCGATGTCCTGCGCACTTTCGTGGCGATCGCCGAAACCGGCAGCTTCACCACCGCCGCCACGGCCGTCTATCGCACGCCGTCGGCGGTCTCCATGCAGATCAAGAAGCTGGAGGACATCCTCGGACGTTCCGTCTTCGCGCGCGACGCGCGCTCGGTATCGCTGACGACGGACGGCGAGATGTTGCTCGGCTATGCGCGGCGGCTGCTCGCGATCAACCGCGAGGCGGTGTCGAAGTTCATCGTGCCCGACATCGTCGGCGTGGTGCGGCTCGGTGCGCCGGACGATTACGGCGAGCGGGTGCTCCCGCATGTGCTCAAGCGTTTCGCGCAGTCGCATCCCTCCATCGCCGTCGACGTCACCATCGACCAGTCGATCAACCTGCGCCGGCGCATGGACGACCGGGCGCTGGACCTCACGCTGCTCACCAACTCCTACAAGGCCAGCGCCATCGGCGCGGAGGTGCTTTTGACCGAACCGATCGTGTGGGCGGCCGCCAAGGGCGGTTGCGCGCATCTGCGCGACCCGCTGCCGGTGTCGGTGTGGGAGGAAGGCTGCGTGTGGCGGGCAGGGGCGCTGGAAGCGCTCGGCCGGCAGGGCATCAACTACCGCGTCGCCTATATGAGCGCCCACACCGCCGGCCAGCGCGCCGCGATCATGGCCGACCTTGCCGTGGCGCCGCTGCCGGGCTCGTTCCTCGGCAGCGACATGGTGGCCCTAGGCCCGGCCGACGGCATGCCGGAGATCGGCAACTACAGCCTCGCCATGGTGGTGACGCCGGACGCCAGCGCGCCAGTCAAGGCCGTGGCCGACCATATCCGCGCGACGTTCGAGGTGTTCCGCAACACCGGCAAGTTCTGAGAGGCCTATTCGGCGGCATCCCGGACCGGACTGGAAGCATCGGAACTCCCGGCCGTTTCCTGCTCGTGTCGCGGGGCCGTCCTTGCCGCATCGGCGGTGAGGAAGTCCACCATGCGGTCGCGGGCCAGCCGCGCTTCCGGCATGCGGATCAGCGGCCAGACATGGAACATGCCTTCGCCATAGACGACCTCGACGTCCACACCTGAAGCGCGGGCCTTTTCCGCGAAGATCAGGTTGTCGGGCGAGAGCAGGTCGCGCGATCCGGTGAAAAGAAGCGTGCGCGGCAGCACCGAAAGGTCGCCGTAGAGCGGGCTGATGCGCCAGTCGGCGCGGTCCATGCCGGCGCCATAGAGGCGGATCGCCTCCAGCCCGCCGGGAATGTCCAGCCACGGGTCGTGCTCGGCCAGTTCGAAAATGGCCGGGTTGGCCAGAGACATGTCGAGACCGGGCGAGATCAGCACGTGGCTGGCCGGTGCGGGCAGGCCTTCGCGCGCCGCCATCATCGTCAGCACGACCGCCATGTTGCCGCCGGCGGAATCGCCCATGAAGACGATGTCGGCGGCCTCGTTCTCATCCAGCATGCGGCGATAGACGGCGCCGACCATGCCGAACATGGCGTGGAAGTCGTGCTCGGGTGCGATCGGATAGATGGGGACGGCGACACCGTAGCCTGTGCGCTCGGCCAACTCGGCAATCAGCGCCCAATGATAGGACGTGATTTCAAAGACATAGGCGCCGCCGTGCATGTAGAGAATCCGCTTCACGGCGCCGGCGCGGGGCGCGATCTCGTAGACGGGGTAGCCTTCGACGTCCGTCGTGCGGATATCGAGGCGCTGCGTCATCCAGGCCGGGGGCAGGTGGCTCTGCCTCTTGCGGGCGTGGGCGATCCAGCGCTGCATGTTTTCCGGCGAGGCAAAAGCCTTCTTGCGACTATGGCGCAGGATGAAGGCGACGGCGTGGCTGGTCAGGCTTGGCATGGGCAGGCACTCGTCCGGCGCGTCACGCCGGCTCTATGAACGCCTCCCTTCTCCATCAAAATTGGTTTTGAAGGCGCGATCTGTCAAGGATCGGCACGCTACGCCATGTTGCGTATGCGTGTCGCCTCAGGCCGCCAAGGGCGTATCCTGCTGCAGGACGATGACGCGGGAGCCGGGGCGCACGCGCCGGTAGAGATCCATGACGTCCTGGTTCAGCATGCGGATGCAGCCCGAGGAAATCGAGCGGCCGATGGACCAGTCCTCATTGGTGCCGTGGATGCGATAGAGCGTGTCGGCGCCGTTCTTGAACAGGTAGAGCGCGCGGGCGCCGAGCGGGTTGGTCGGGCCGGGCTCCATGCCTTGCGCCAGCGGTCCGTAGCGTTCCGGCTCGCGCGCGATCATGTCCTGCGTCGGCGTCCAGCGCGGCCATTCGCGCTTGTACTGGATGACGCCGGTGCCTTCGAACTCCAGTCCGGCCTTGCCGACGCCGACGCCATAGCGCATGGCGCGGCCTTCGCCCAGAAGCAGGTAGAGGAAGCGGTTCGGCGTATCGACGACGACGCTGCCGGGCGTCTCCGGGCCGTTGTAGGCGACTTCCTGCCGGTAATATTTCGGATCGATCTTGGTCAGATCAGGTGCGGGAATCGGAAACGGCTCGTCGTCGATGGCCGCGTACATGTCGCGATAGTATTGCGGGATTTCCCGCTTGGCTTTCGGAGCGGTTGCGGACCGGCCGGCGGACACACAACCGCCGAGAAGCAGGGGAACCGCAATGACAAAGCCGCGGCGCGTAAGGGAGGTGGGCATGGACTTCGCTTTTGTTGATGTCTTTTGGTGAGGCTCGTCGCAGAAAAAGCCTTAGACTTCCACTATGGCACGATCACGGTGCGGCCGGAGCTGTTCACGCTTGTGTGAGGTGGCGATGCGCTGCCGGCGTATCGGAGCAGCGTGCGTTCCGGCGAACGCGATCCCGTTGCTCCGATCCGGTTTCGCTGGCCGCACCGGGCGCGATGCCGGGCGATTCCGACTGGCTGCAAAGATGCCCTAGCCGCGCCGCCGGCCCTCGCGACCACGCCGCCGCGATCCGCCGTCCCCGTCCGCGCCGGCTTCCATGACCTTGCGCGGCGGCAGCTTCACCTGCTCGGACAGCTTGGGGAAGGCGTCCACCTTGTTGGGCAGCGCCATGGCGTTGATGAACAGCCGCTGGAAGTCCGGCTCCAGCGCCGTCTCGATCTTCTCGATCTTTGAAACCTCGTGCTCGATCTCGCGGCGGTGGTCGCGGTTGAGCAGCGCCATCAGCGCGCCGGTGCCGGAGGCGTTGCCGACCGCCTTGACTTCCGCGAGGTCGCAGTCGGGAATGAGGCCGAGCACCATGGCGTATTTCGGGTCGATGAAGGAGCCGAAGGCGCCGGCGAAGCGGATGGTGTCCACCTGTTCGATGCCCTGCTTTTCCATCAACAGCTTGGTGCCGGCATAAAGGGCCGCCTTGGCGAGCTGGATGGCGCGGATGTCGTTCTGGGTGACGGTGATGCGCGGCTGGCCGTCGCGCAGCAGGTAGGAGAAGGTGCGGCCGTTCTCGATGATGCGCGGCGTGCGCGCGGCAAGCGCGCCGTCGATGACGCCGTCCTCGGAGATCAGGCCGGACAGGTACATCTCCGCCACCACCTCGATGATGGCCGAGCCGCAGATGCCGGTGACGCCGGTCGCCTTGGCGGCTTCCTCGAAGCCTTCCTCGTCGGACCATTTGTCGACGCCGATGACCCGGTATTTCGGCTCGAAGGTTTCGGGATCGATGCGCACGCGCTCGATGGCGCCGGGCGCGGCGCGCTGGCCGGATGAGATTTCCGCACCCTCGAAGGCGGGGCCGGTGGGCGAGGAAGCGGCGACGACGTGCTTGTCGTTGCCCAGCACGATTTCGGCATTGGTGCCGACATCGACCAGAAGCATCATGCGGTTCTGCCGGTAAGGGCCTTCCGACAGCGTGGCGCCGGCGGCATCGGCGCCGACATGGCCGGCGATGCAGGGGAGCGTATAGAGCCGCGCGCCGCGGCTCACCTCGATGCCGATCTCGTGCGCCCAGAATTGCAGCGCGCCGGAGACGGCAAGCGCGAACGGCGCCTGGCCGAGCTCGGTCGGGTCGATGCCGAGGAACAGGTGGTGCATGATCGGGTTGGCGACGAACACGCAATCGAAGATGTCATGCCGGTCGACGCCGCTCTCGGCGCACACCTTGCCGATGAGGTCGTTGACGGCCTGGCGTACCGCAGCGGTCATCGCCCCCTGGCCATCCGGGTTCATCATGACGTAGGAGACGCGACTCATGACGTCTTCGCCGAAGCGGATCTGCGGGTTCGGCGCGCCGGCCGATGCCACGATGCGGCCCGACAGCAGCGAGACCAGGTGCATGGCGATGGTGGTCGAGCCGATGTCGCAGGCAATGCCGTAGGCCTCGTTCTTCAGGCCGGGATAGAGCGCGATGATGAAGGGGCGCGAGGATTCCATGTCGCGATGGATCGCGGCGGTGACGGCCCAGTTCTCCTTGCGCAGGATCTTCTGGACTTCCGGGATGAGGTGCGGGGCGACCAGAAGGTCCTTCCAGCCCCAGTCCTTGGCGAGCACGGCCTTCAGGCGGTCCAGATCGCCGAGCGGCTTGTGCATGTCGGGCTCGTCGACCTCGACGTAGCACATCTGCACGGCGGCATTGCGCTCGATCACGCGGTCGGTGGCGGCCTTGCGGATGGTCTGGGCGTTGATGACGGTGTCCTGCGGCACGTCGACGACGAGGTCGCCCTGGACGGTGGCCGAGCAGGACAGGCGCCGGCCCTCGGGCAGGCCGCGCACCCGCTCGTAGCGTTCCTCCTTCGGCCCCTTGGGCGAGATGTGATCGAGCGAGGAGACGATCTTGTGCTTGGCGAAATTGCCTTCCTGCACCTCGATCTGGCAGCGCCCGCAGGTGGCGCGGCCGCCGCACACCGATTCCACATAGACGCCGAGCGAGCGCGCCGCATCGAGAACCAGCGTGCCGACGGGGAAGCGCCCACGCTTACCGGACGGCATGAACAGGACGAGAGGATCGGTGGAGTTTACGGGAGCGTTCATTGTACTGGTGCGTCCTTCGAGGCTCGCTGCGCTCGCACCTCAGGATGAGGGAGGTGGGTGCGGCTTCTCCGTTGCCAAGTTCTGAGAGGCAGGGGAACTGTGATATGTTGATGATGACGCTTCAAGGCTTGGGATGAAGGGTGTGAACGCCCCTCATCCTGAGGTGCGAGCGCAGCGAGCCTCGAAGGACGCATTGAATGCAATTCGAGATGACGGTCTATATGCTCAGATGCGCCGATGGTTCCTACTATGTAGGCTCGACCAAGCAAGAGGTCGAGGCAAGGCTCTGGGAGCATAACAACCTTCCCATCGACAGCTACACGGCGCGCCGTCGGCCGGTGGAACTTGTCTTCGCCGAAGGTTACGACCGCATCACCGATGCCATCGCGCGAGAGCGACAAATCAAAGGTTGGTCTCGGCGTAAGAAAGAAGCGTTGGTCGCGCTTGCCTATGAGAGTCTGCCGGCGCTGTCGCGGCGAGGTCATCTTGTTGATAGAGAGTAAGTGCGTCCTTCGAGGCTCGCTTCGCTCGCACCTCAGGATGAGGGAGGTGGTTTGCCCGGTTTTGCTTGCGCAGGTTCGGCACAAACGGTCCTCATCCTGAGGTGCGAGCGAAGCGAGCCTCGAAGGACGCACGACCATTCCTCATCCCCTCGCCATCCTCGCCTCACGGCCACCGCGACGTCTTCCGCCGGCAGCCGCAGCGCCTTCCGCGCTGGGCGTGGTGACCGCCACCGGCGGCGGGGCGGCGTGCTCGCCCGGCTTGAAGTCCTTGTAGGTCTTGATCCAGGTCATGCAGTCCTTGTCGGTGCCGGCCAGAACGTTGGCGGCGCGTACGGCCTCCATCTCCTGCGGGCGGACTGGGTTCATGATGGCCGAGGTCATACCGGCGCCGATCACCATCGGGATGAAGCCGGCGTTGATGCCGTGCCGGTGCGGCAGGCCGAAGGAGATGTTGGAGAGGCCGCAGGTGGTGTTGACCTTGAGTTCCTCGCGGAGCCGCCGCAGCAGCGCGAAGACCTGACGGCCGGCATCGCCCAGCGCGCCGATCGGCATGACCAGCGGGTCGACCACCACGTCGTGCGCCGGGATGCCGAAATCGGCGCAGCGCTCGACGATCTTCTTGGCGACGGCGAAACGCACATCCGGGTCCATCGAGATGCCGGTCTCGTCGTTGGAGATGGCGACCACCGGCACGTTGTATTTCTTCACCAGCGGCAGGATCGCTTCCAGCTTCTCCTCCTCGCCGGTGACGGAATTGACCAGCGGGCGGCCCTTGGCGACCTTCAGCGCCGCCTCGATGGCGCCGGAAACGGACGAGTCGATGGACAGCGGCAGGTCGACCAGGTTCTGAACGATCTCAAGCGTCTGGACCAGCAGGCCCGGTTCCGTTTCGTTCGGGTTGACGGAGGTGACGCCGGCATTGACGTCGAGCATGGTGGCGCCGCAGGCGGCCTGCTCCAGCGCGTCCTTCTTCACCGTCTCGAAATTGCCCTCGATCATCTCGGCGGCCAGCTTCTTGCGGCCGGTCGGGTTGATGCGCTCGCCGATCACGCAGAACGGCTGGTCGAAACCGATGACGATTTCGCGGGTCGCGGATGCGACGATGGTGCGGGTCATGATTATCTCCGTCGTGATATAAAGATTTCTTTATATCGTTATCTGATTGCGTTCAAGCACAGGTTCGGGATGGCGCCGGTCAATGCGCGGACTTGACCATGTCCACCTGCGTTTCGGTTATGTCGTCGTGAAGCAGGCGGCCGAGGCGTTCGGCGACCAGCGCGTCGTCTGCGCGCACTTCGCGTATCCACGGCCGGCGGCCCTTCAGCACGCCCGATTCGTCAACGATCTCGGCGACGTATTCCTCCTGTCGGTAGGCCATCACATGGACGCCCGACACGCCGGGGATTTCCTTCACCTCGTTGATGATGTCGATGCAGAGTTGCTTGCCTTCCTTCTTCTGGTCCTGCGCACCCTCCAGCCGCTTGATGACGGCATCGGGGATGTGGATGCCCGGCACGTTGGAGCGGATCCATTTCGCCGTCTTGGCCGAGGCGAGGGGACCGACGCCGCACAGGATGAAGAGCTTTTCGGTATAGCCGAGGTCGCGCACGCGCTGCATGTAGGTGCGGAACATCGGCACGTCGAAGCAGTACTGGCTCTGCACGAACTGCGCGCCGGCGGCGATCTTCTTGCCGAGTCGGTGCGGGCGGAAATCGTAGGGCGGCGCGAACGGGTTGATGGCGGCGCCGAGGAACACTTGCGGTGGCGTCGTCAGCTTGCGGCCCGACAGGAACTTGCCGTTGTCGCGCATGACGCGCACGGTCTCCAGCAGCGACATGCAGTCGAGATCGAACACCGGCTTGGCGCCGGGCTGGTCGCCGGCCTGCACGCCGTCGCCGGTCAGGCACAGCATGTTGGCGACGCCCATGGCGGCGCCGCCCAGCACGTCGCCCTGGATGGCGATGCGGTTCTTGTCGCGGCAGGCGATCTGCATGATCGGCGCGTAGCCCATGCGCGTCAGCAGCGCGCAGATGCCGACCGACGACATATGGCAGTTGGCGCCGGAGGCGTCGACGGCGTTGATGGCGTCCACCCAGCCGTCGAAGATCTTCGCGCGGTTGTAGACGTCTTCGGGGTCGGCGCTGTCGGGCGGGTTCAGTTCGGTGGTGACGGCGAATTCGCCGCGGCGCAGCACGCGCTCCAGTCGGCCGCGCGAGGTATGGCCGGGCAGGGGTTCCAGCGGCAGGTGGATGCCGGCCGGGTTCTCGTCGCGCTGCGGAGGGCGGGCGGAAGTCATGCTGCGTTTCCGGATTTGGCGGCTTCCCGCGCGGCGGCTGCCTGCGCGGTCACGCGCAGCCAGGCGGACGTTTCGCGCAGCGACTGGTCGACCGGCTTCTGCACGTTGAGGATGGCGTCGCCCTTGACCATTTGCCTGGAGCCTTCCCACGCCTTCACCCAGACGCAGGGCATGTCGGGTTCCACCTCGCAATGGCCGTTGGCGCGCACGCCGCCGCAAGGACCGTTGCGCAATTGCTTGGGGCAGTTCATCGGGCATGACATGCCGGTGGAGGACAGGATGCACTGGCCGCACATGCGGCAGTCGAACATGAAGCCCTTGACGCGCTTCTCGACGAATTTCACCGGGGCCTCGACGCGGCCGTAGCCGATGCCCTTCCACAAGGGATGCAGCATCAGGAAGGTGTCGGCGAAGCGGGCGTAGAACCATTCCAGCAGCCGCGAATGGCGGATCGACCACAGCCTGACGGCGAAGGAGCGCTGCACGCGCCGCTGCGGCGACACGTCGGCCGGCTTGTAGTCGCTCTTCGGCGCGGTCTTCTTGACCATGGTGGCCTGCGTCACGCCGCCCGCCGCTGCGGGCGGTATAGCCTCGCCCGCAGCGCTCGCCGGACCGGCCGCGGTTGTCGATTCCAGCGGGGTCGTCTTCGGCTGGGTGCTATCCATTTTCCTTGCCGCCTGATTTGGCGAGAGCGACCAGCCGCTCCCGCGGATATGCCGCTTCGAGGTCGTTCACGGCCTTGTCGGCCTCGGCTTCGAGGTCGTCGCCGACAGGCACCGGATCGGCGCGCCGCCATTCGGCGAGGTAGGCGTCCGTCGCGGCCGCCCCTGACTTCATCGCAGCCATGTCGATGGCCTCGGTGAAGCGCAGCGACAGTTCGCGCTTGGCGTTCAGCCGCCCGCGCTTGACGGTGACCTGAGCGGGAATGTCGCGCCAGTAGACGACGATCAGATCGGCCATGATTGGTAACTCCTCTTGGTTCTGAGCATTGCCGCAAGCGTATTTGGCCCGCTTCTCATGGGACGACGCATGGGCCTTCAAAAGCGACGCAGGCAGGCGTCGCAAACGGGCGGATTTGCGGCGAGGGAATATTACCAGACGCGTTTCGTCAAACCGGTCCACAGATAGAACCAGATCGTCGGGTGATACCATTGCCGCGACGGCAGATCGGTCTTCAGGATATCGATGCGTCCCGAGGCCGCGGCCTCGATGGCCTCGGCGCAGGCGTCGGCCGAAAAGGAGGCCATCGTCATGGCGTAGCTGGGGATGGAGTCGCCGGGCTTCGGCTTCGACCGGACCTGCCGGACGATGCCGCCGGTATCGACCCCAGTATCGACCAGATGCACGGTTGCGCCGAAGTTTTCGGCATCGCCGGTCGCCAAAGCCCAGTAGCCGCCGTTCATGCCGCGATATTTCGGCGTGATGCCGGCGTGGAAGTTGAGGACCGGACAGGCGATGCGTTCCAGCGTGGTGCGCGATACGAGGCGGCAGCCGTTGAGAAGCACCACCTCGGCGCCCATGGCCGCGATGGCGTCGGTGCATTCGGGCGAATCGGCCGATGCGACATGCACGATGCGCTGGTCCGGCGCCGGCTCGGTGCGTAAGCCACATTCCTCGATCGTCTTTTGCCGGCGGCGGCTGGAAAGGGGGCGGAAAAGCCGCGTGAGCACCATGGTGCCCAGCTGTCCGGCAACCGCGATTCCGCCGAAGCGGCGGGCGCGGGCGCGCAGCAGAGCACCCTTGGATTCGGGCGCCTCCAGAATGACGGTCACCGGCCCGATGCGGTCGCTCAGCGCATTGACGAGGGCCCAGACATGGGTTCCCCCCGCCGTGACGACGGCAACGCGGTGGCCGGCCGTTTTCGCTTCGCTCATTTCTTCCCCCGTGGCCCGCGCGGAGTATCGAGCGCCAAGGGTTAAGATTTCGCGGCGTCGCCGGCTGCGTCCGATTGGCCCAGATCGCGGACGAGCTTGCCGTGGAAGCGAATATAGCCGCGTTCGGTCGTCCTCAGATGCTCCGCCACGACCTTGTGGAAGCGGGGCAATTGGTGGAACGGCACCGCCGGGTAGGAATGATGCTCGGCATGGTAGGGCATGTTCCAAGCCACGAAGCGCACCAGCGAGGTCGTAAAGGTGGTGCGCGTGTTCTCCAGCATGTTGGCGACGTGCGGGCAGCGCGTGTGTTCGGCAAGCAGGTAAGCGCGCAGGAAAGGCTGGCCGAGCAGCGCCGGCACGATCCATATCCAGACCAGGAGCGGCGTGCCGAGGAGGAGGGATAGGGCGACCGCAAGCGCATAGCCGGCCAGATACCGGCGGGCTTCGGCCGCCACCTTGGGGCGTCCTTTTTCCGGAACATAGACATCATGGTTTCTGCCGGTCGCGTTGACGACGATCGTCCTGACCATGCCGCTCCAGTAAGCCCAGCCGGAAAGGTAGAGGAGATATTGCGCCAGCGTCTCGGGCTTCGGGCTCATCAGCTCCGGATCGTTTTCGGGATCGTGCGTGTAGCGATGATGGGCGAAGTGGAAATAGCGGAACCATGTCGGCGGCAACAGGATCAGGAACCCGGAGACATTGGCCAGAACGGTGTTCAGCCGATCGGTACGGAACGCCGTGCCGTGAATGGTCTCATGGACCAGCGTGAACAGGAAGACGATCAGGATGCCTTGCGGCACCATCAGCAGCGGCCAGAACTGGACCCTGACGGCGATCAGAATTGCCAGGGCCGCCATCAGGGAGACATACACCGCCAGTCGCACGAGGCCGGGGGCGTCGCTTTTCTCGGTCAGGCCCCTCCTGGTATCGGGCGGCAGCCCCGCTATGACGGCGCGATGGTCGATCTCGCTCATGGCTCAGCGCTTGAATTCGAGGATATCGAGGTTCGATTCGTAGTAGGGCGCGGGCAGTTCGAGGCGCCAGGCATTCGGCCCGGTGCGGAAGGCATAGCCGACCTGGTCCGACTTCGGCCCGCTGCCATAGGGCAGGACCGGATCGCCTTCGACGAAGAAGCTGCCGAGATAGATCGCGCGCTTGGCGTTGTCGTCGTAGAAACGGCCCTTGGTGCGTTGCGAGCCGGTCAGTTTCTCCAGCACCCAGCCGGACCCGTCATCGCTGACCTTGCACTTGAACCAGCCGTAGATGACCAGCACGCCGAAATCGCCGCCGGCCTTGATGGTGCGGCATTTCCAGTTGCCGGTGAGGTCCTTGTCGGAGAAGGCGACCAGCGGCCGCGCGAGGACGGCGTTGAACTCCTTCACCTCGACGGGTTCGCCCTTCTGCGCCGCGGCGATGGCCGTCTCGCGGGTTTCGCCGTACTTTTCCAATCTGGCCTTATCGGACGACGTCATCAGCTTTTGCACGACGCCGTCGGCGAGGGCCGGGGCCGCCAGTGATACGGCCAGCGACCCGATAAGAGCGGCGAGGACGGTGATGCGCGGTTTCATGGATTTCCCCGTCGAAAACGCACGGCCCAGTGCCGTGCGTGCCGATTAGGCCACGGAGCCGGCGGCGCGCGCAAGCCCGCCGACGAGGTCGCCATAGCCGGTCGGGCGGCGCTCATAGACGAGGCCGAGCAGCTTCGCCGCGTCCTCGGCCACCTTGTCGAGTTCGGGATCGTCGGTCTGGGCGAGATAGATCAGCTTCTCGTAGTTGCCGAAATAGTCGGCGATCAGTTCGGGATGCTTGTCGAGGCCGAGCGGCTTCATGAAGAAGGCGTCGAACTGCCGGCACAGGAAATCTGTCATGTAGAACGACATCATGTCGTCGTCCGCTACCTTCCGGTAGGCTTCCATGCCCTGGTAGAAGGCGAAGCAATGCGGGCCGGCCATGCGTTCGACGCCGTGCTTCTCGATGACGGTGTCGAGCATTCCCCCCGTGCCGCAATCGGCGTAGCCGACGAAGATGTCGCGATAACCCCTGGCCTTGGCTTCGGAAATCGCCTTGTCCATGGCCGGCGCGATGCGGTCGGGATAGAAATGGAACTCGGCCGGCAGGCAGGTCAGGTCGAGATGATCGAGGCCGAGCTCTTCCTTCACCGCCAGAATCTCGCGCGCGAGCATGCCGCAGGCGATGACCAGCAGCCGGTCGGCGGGCTTGTCCGCCGGTGTGTTCGTCGCTTTTTGCACCTTGGTCATGGAACCAGTCCGGCCGTTCCTCGTTTCGGCGGTGCGATCTTATCGTGAGAGGGAACAGTGTCCATGAAACTCATCCGCATCGCCCCGCTTGCCGTCATCGCCGCAGCGCTCATGCTGGCCGGCTGTGCCAACACCGTCCGCGGCGTCGGCAAGGACGTCAAGAACACGGCGAACGCCGTCGAGGATACGGTCAACAACTGACGGCGGCCAATTCAGCCAGACGAACAGCCGATCCGGTGCGCGCCTGAGGTCCGCAGGCCTCAGGCGGTGGCGCGCAGGTTGTGCTTGCGCTTCATGAAGTCCTTGGCCGTCTCGACCGCTACGGCGGCGTCGCGGCAATAGGCGTCGGCACCGACCGCCTTGCCGAATTCCTCGTTGAGCGGCGCACCGCCGACCAGCACGACATAGTCGTCGCGGATGCCCTTTTCCTTCATCGTGTCGATGACGACCTTCATGTAGGGCATGGTGGTGGTGAGCAGTGCCGACATGCCGACGATGTCCGGCTGGTGCTCCTCGATCGCTGCCAGGTATTTTTCCACGGCGTTGTTGATGCCGAGGTCGATGACGTCGAAGCCGGCGCCCTCCATCATCATGCCGACAAGGTTCTTGCCGATGTCGTGGATGTCGCCCTTGACCGTGCCGATGATCATCTTGCCCTGCTTGGGTGCGCCGGTGGCGGCCAGCAGCGGGCGCAGGATGGCCATACCCGCCTTCATCGCGTTGGCGGACAGAAGCACTTCGGGAACGAACAGGATGCCGTCGCGAAAATCCTCGCCGACGATGCGCATGCCCTCGACCAGCGCCTCGGTCAGCACCTTGTAGGGCGCCCAGCCGCGCTCGAGAAGGATGTTGGTGCCTTCCTCGATCTCTTCCTTCAGCCCGTCATAGAGGTCGTCGTGCATCTGCTGCACGAGTTCGTCGTCGGCAAGCTCGGACAGGATGATCTCGTCGTCGGACATGAACCCAGCTCCTTGGCGCTTCAGGGCAGTGCGAATGCGCCTCAATACCTATCGCGAGGCGGGCGCTCCTCCATAGCCGATTTGCGACTTACTGCAAAAGGAAAGCGACTGCAAATCTATTGGTTTTCTTGTCGATTTTGGGACAGGCCTTGGCGCTGTCTGGCCGTTTCGGCTAGGGTGCATGACTACGATCCGGGGCAGGGCCGCCTTGCAGGGCGGCGATATGCTTTTCCAGGGAAGAACGGCTATGAGCGAAACGGCGGCGGTCGACCACGAGGCATCAGGCGGCAGGCGGGGGCGCGGAGCAAGCGGCGGTGCGGCGGCACGGCGCGCGGCGCGCGCCGGCGGCGGGCCGGGCACGCAGCTCACCTACATCAAGCGCAAGATCAACCTCTACGAGGTGCTGGACGAGGAAGGTCTGGCGCTGATCGAGAAGAACGCCGACACGGTGCTGGAAGAAGTCGGCATCATCTTCCGCGACGACGAGGAGGCGCTGAAGCTCTGGAAAGAGGCCGGCGCCGACGTCAAGGGCGAGCGGGTGCACTTTCCCAAGGGGCTGTGCCGTTCGCTGCTCAAGACCGCGCCGCAGCAATATATCCAGCACGCGCGCAACCGCGAGCGCTCGGTGCAGATCGGCGGCAACGCCACGGTCTTCGCGCCGGTCTACGGCCCGCCCTTCGTGCGCGACCTCGACGGCAACCGCCGCTACGCCACCATCGAGGATTTCCAGAATTTCGTGAAGCTCGCCTACATGGCGCCGTCGATCCATCATTCGGGGGGTACGGTGTGCGAGCCGGTCGACGTGCCGGTGAACAAGCGCCACCTCGACATGATCTACGCCCACATCCGC
The DNA here is from genome assembly GCF_006351905.1 of Mesorhizobium sp. 8. Classification (NCBI taxonomy): domain Bacteria; kingdom Pseudomonadati; phylum Pseudomonadota; class Alphaproteobacteria; order Hyphomicrobiales; family Phyllobacteriaceae; genus Mesorhizobium; species Mesorhizobium sp. 8. Next base: position 1,123,560 of record NZ_CP040914.1, on the reverse strand, counting down.
TATTCCGACAAGCCATTCATGGGCTCCGTCACGGCGCCGGAGCGGGCCGAAGACACGATCGCGATGGCCAAGCTCGTCTTCGGCGACGATTTCGTCGAGAACAACACGGTGCTGACCTCGCTCATCAACGCCAACTCGCCGATGGTCTTCGACGAGACGATGCTGGGCGCGCTGAAGGTCTATTCGCGCCACAACCAGGCCTGCATCGTCACGCCGTTCATCCTGGCCGGCGCGATGAGCCCGGTGACGGTGGCCGGCACGCTGACGCAGGTGCTGGCCGAAGTGTTGGCCGGCGCTTCCTTCACGCAGCTGATCCGGCCCGGCGCGCCGGTGCTGTTCGGCACCTTCGCCTCGTCCATCTCCATGCAGTCGGGCGCGCCGACCTTCGGCACGCCGGAACCGTCGCTGGTCTCCTACGGCGCCGCGCAGCTGGCGCGCCGGCTCGGCCTGCCGTTCCGTACCGGCGGTTCGCTCTGCGCCTCCAAGATATCCGACGCGCAGGCCGCCTATGAGAGCGCCAACACGCTGAACTCGACCATCCTGGCCGGCACCAATTTCGTGCTGCACGCGGCCGGCTGGCTGGAGGGCGGCCTTTCCTCCGGCTACGACAAGTTCATGATGGACATTGACCAGCTCGGCATGCAGCAGAAGTTCTGCGAGGGCGTCGACCTGTCCGAGAATGGGCAGGCGATGGACGCCATCCGCCAGGTCGGGCCGGGCAGCCACTACCTCGGCTGCGACCACACGCAGGCGAATTTCCAGACCGCCTTCTACCGCTCCTCGATCGCCGACAACAATTCCTACGAGCAGTGGCTGGCCGAAGGCGAGAAGACCGCCGACCAGCGCGCCAATGCGCTGGCGCGGAGCTGGCTGGAAAGCTACGAGGCGCCGCACCTCGATCCGGGCATCGACGACGGCCTGAAGGACTTCATCGCCAGGAAGAAGGAGTCGATGCCCGACGCCTTCACTTGAAAGGAGCCCGATACAGGCCGGGCTAAAGTGGCCAACATCATTCACAAGGAAGTCTGGCGCAGCGCGTTCAAGCAGCCGGGCGAGGAGTGATATCGACTATTTTTCCCCGGCAAGGTTGGCCCGCACCACCTCCACGAAGGCGCGCAGCTTGCTTGCGTCCGAGGCGCGGCGCGGGAAATACAGGAATAGGCCGGGCTCCATGATCGACGCCTGGGGCAGGATCTCGACGAGGTCGCCCCGCTCAAGGTCGTCGCTCACCTGGGCGTCGAAGACGTAGGCGATGCCGACGCCGGACAGCGCGAGCTGGTGCGCATAGGCCGAATCCGAAACGCGCGCCGTCCCGCTTACCGGCACCTTGATGTCGCGATCTTCCTCCCGCAGGTCCCAGTCGTAGACCGCGCCGGACCGCAGCAGGCGGTAGCCAATGCAGTTGTGGGCGGCGAGGTCCGATATGGTGCCCGGCGTGCCGTGCTCCTCGATATAGCGCGGCGAAGCGACCATCATCGCGCGGCATGGCGGGCTCATGCGGACGGCGACCATGTCCTGTGCGATCATCTCGCCCAGGCGGATGCCGGCGTCGAAACCTTCCGCCACGACGTCGGACAATTTGTCGTCGGCGATGACCTCGACGGTCAGGCCGGGGTGGCGCCGCGCCATCTCGGCGAGGATCGGCGTGAGCCCCATATGAAGCGCGACGCGTGGCGCGTTGATGCGCAGCAGGCCGGTGATATCGCCTTGCGCGGCGCGGACCCGATCGGCCGCGGCGTCGATTTCATCGAAGGCGTGGGCGGCGGCGGAAATGAACATCTCGCCGGCTTCGGTGAGCGAGACGCTGCGCGTCGTGCGCAGGAAAAGCGGCACGCCAAGGCGCAGTTCCGCGCTGCGGATGGCGTGGCTTACCGCAGAGGCGCCGATGCCGAGTTCGGCGCCAGCCTTGGCGAAGCTTTTTGCCTGGGCGACGGCCAGGACGAGCGGGAGCTGAGCGAGCAGGAGGCGATCCATTCCTGAAACAGATAGCATAACGCATTCGATTTGATCTAGATTGTTTCATCAATCGAAGCGGGCCATTTTCGCGACATCCAACCCAAGGAGTTACGAAAAATGACTGCCAACGATCGTGTCTGGTTCATCACCGGCGCCTCTTCCGGATTTGGAAAATCGCTTGCCGAGGCCGTCCTTGCGCGCGGCGAACGCGCCGTCCTTACGGCTCGCCGCATTGACCGGCTGGAGGCGGTGGCGCGCAATCATCAGGGGCGGGCGCTGGCGCTTGCGCTCGACGTGACCGATGCCGGCCAGCGTGGCAGGGCTGTCGAAGCGGCAATCGCGCAGTTCGGCCGGATCGATATCCTCGCCAACATTGCGGGCCGCGGTTCCTTGGGCGCGGTGGAAGAGTTCGAGCCCAAGCAGCTTCGCGCCCAGCTGGAGCTCAACTTCTTCGCCGCCGCGGAACTCACCCGCCTGGTGCTGCCGCAAATGCGCCGGCAGGGCAGCGGCCATGTGCTCAACCTGACCAGCGTCGGGGGAGCCGTCTCCCTTGGCGGGTTCGGCGCCTATTGCGCCGGCAAGTTTGCACTGGAGGCATGGAGCGACGCCCTTCGCGACGAGGTCGCGCCGCTGGGGATCCGGGTGACGATCGTGGAGCCGGGCAATTTTCGCACTGAATTCGCCGGCGACGTGAACATGCGGCCGGAGCGGCATCTCGACGTCTATCGGCCGCTGATCGCGCCGATCGAGGAATTTCTTTATGGACAGGCGGGGACGCAGGCAGGCGATCCCGCCAAGGCGGCCGCCCTTATGATCGAGGCCGTGGACAGCGCCAATCCGCCGGCACGCCTGATGATGGGCAAGGACGCCTTCGACCTGTACGACCGGCTGATCTCGGCACGCCACAAGGAGTTTGACGAATGGCGTGCCCGCGGCGAGGCTACCGCTTTCGACGGCGCCGAGATGCTCCGCATCGGCAAGACGGAAGCCGCATAGCAAGGGGAAGATAGACCGATGACAGGCAACGGGCTGGCGGAGGCAATCGGTCGCCACGGGCTTGTCCCGCGTGGTGGTTTCGTCTTCGACAAGGGCGAGGCCGCCCCTCTTGCGCTTTCGGGCCGGCCGGCGAGATCGGTGGTCCTGATCGGCAATGCCGGCGCTTCATATTGGCCGCATTTCCGGCGTTGGCGCGAAGGTCGGCCTGCGGATCTCGAAAATCCGCTCGATACTTGGTGCCGTGAGGTGATCGGCGGGATAGCGCAGGATTTCGGGGCGAGGGCGGTATCGCCCTCCGACCGGCCGTTCCTGCCCTTCCAGCAATGGGCGATGCGGGCGGAGGGCCTGAAATCGTCGCCGCTGGGCATCCTCATGCATCCCGAATACGGCCTGTGGCATGCCTATCGCGGCGCGCTGCTGTTCGATATCGAGATCGCGGTGGAATCGGTTCACGAGCCGATTCACCTTTGCGACGCATGTGTCGGAAAACCCTGCCTGAAAGCCTGTCCGGTCGACGCCTATACGCCGGCTGGCTTCGCTCATGGCGATTGCCTGTCCCACGTGTGCGGGCCGGAGGGAAAACCCTGCCGGACCGCCGGCTGCCTCGACCGCAATGCGTGCCCCTACGGAGTTGCCTATCGCTACCCGGCCGAGGTGCAGGCCTTTCACATGAAGGCCTTTGCGAAACTGTAATGCGTCAGTTGGTGTAGAGCCGGTTGTCGGCATCCGGGTCCGCCGGTACGTCGCAGGTGGTGACGTTGCCGACCGTGCGGCATTTCTTCTCCTGCATGGCGGGCGCACATGAGGGTTCGAGCGAACCTACATTGCAGGCCGGCGGAGCCGGAAAGCCCGCGGCGGTGACCGTCTGGGGCGGGACCGCCGGGCTTGCGGGTGCCGGCAACGCCATGGGCTGGACGGATTGCGGCGAGACAGGCTGGGTCGCCGCCATGGGAGGCGGCGGCAGCGGTTCGGCAGCGGTCAAATAGGAAAGGTTCGGCTGCTGCTGTTGCGACGTGCAGCCAGCGAGCGCCATGCCCATGAGAGCAGCCAGCAATCGGTATTTCATTCTCTGTCTCGCGTGATGGCGCGATCTTTCAGATATCCGCACCGGTGGCAAGCCGGAGCGGGAAACGTGATGCTGTCTTCCCCGCACGAAATGTTGAAGGCTGACATCGGGGTGCCGCTTGCCGGAAGCTCGACGCGGGATCATGACCGGGCTATCGGAATGGACCGGGGCTGGGAGCGGACCATGGCCAAGCAGGACATCGAAATCACGACCGCCGACGGAACGGCTCGCGCCGGGCTTTTCCGCGCGGCCAACGGCGCCACGGCGGGCGTCATCCTCTATATGGATGCCTTCGGACCGCGCCCGGCGCTGGACGGGATGGCCGAACGGCTCGCCGCGCTGGGCTATGTCGTACTGGTGCCGGACCTGTTCTACCGCGAGGCCCCTTACGGACCGTTCGATGCCAAAACCGCTTTCGCAAACGAGGAGAGTGCAGCGCGGCTGCGCGCGCTGATCGCGGGCACGACGCAGGCAATGACCATGCGCGATACCGGAGCTTTCATCGATGCGCTGACGAAACATGGCGTGACCGGGCCGATCGGAACGGTCGGATACTGCATGGGCGGGGCGAGGGCGCTCAACGCCGCGGCCGCCTATCCCGATCGCATCAAGGCGGCGGCCTCGTTCCACGGCGGCAACCTCGCCGGCGATAACGCCGACAGCCCGCACCGCCACGCGGCCGAGATCAAGGCGAGGGTCTATGTCGGCACGGCCGGCGTCGACCGCAGTTTTCCGCCGGAACAGTCGGCGCGGTTGGCCGAAGCGCTGCGCGCTGCGGAAGTGGATCATGTGATCGAGAATTATGTCGGCATGGGCCATGGCTGGTGCGTGCCGGACCATTCCGTCTATGACGAAAAGGGTGCCGAGCGGCACTGGAAGCGGCTTGAGACATTCTTCGGCGAAACGCTGGGCGGCTGAGAAACCATGACCGAGCCGCCCGATCCATTCGACCTGCAACGGTTCGTGGATGCTCAGTCACCGGTGTTCGAGACGGTGCTGCGGGAGCTGCGTGACGGCCGCAAGGCGAGCCACTGGATGTGGTTCGTCTTTCCCCAGATCGCCGGGCTGGGCGCCAGCGCGATGGCGCAGCGTTACGCGATCGGCTCGGTCGAGGAGGCGCGCGCCTATCTCGGTCATCCGGTGCTGGGTCAGCGCCTGAGACAGTGCGTGGCGGCGCTGCTCGACGTTTCCGGCCGTTCGGCGCATGAAATCTTCGGCAGTCCCGACGACGTGAAGCTGCGCTCCAGCCTCACGCTCTTCGCCGCCGCGGCGCCGGACAAGCCGTTGTTTACGCGGGCTCTGGACCGTTTCTTCGATGGCCGGAAGGACCCGGCGACGCTGGAACGGCTCTGATCCGGCGGGCGATATCCTGGCGTCAAGAACGGGCGCCTTCCTGCTTTCAGCAAAAAATCTTTCCTTTGCCCCAAGGAATCGCCGATAGGCTTCGTCCAACAGGCAAATGATGGCGACGATGCTGGATGAAGGCGAAGCCTCCGACAGCGAGCTGATCGGGCTGGCGAAGGACGGGGATCGAGGGGCTTTCGGCAGGCTGGTCGAAAGGCACTACGACTTCGTCTATCGCGTTGCCTACCGCTGGTGCGGCCGCAAGGCCGATGCCGAGGACATCGCCCAGGAGGTGTGCGTGCGCATCGGCCGCGCCATCCGCGACTATCGCGGCGGCGGGGCCTTCACCACCTGGCTCTATGCACTGACGCTGAACGCCGCGCGCGATTATGCGCGCAAGTCGGCGCGCGAGGGCGCCAAGGTGCAGGCTTTCGGCACCCACGCGCTGATTGCCGGCGAGACGCCTGAAGAGCCAGACGAGCGGGCCGAGGCGCTGTGGGGCACTGTCCGGCGACTGCCGGACAAGCAGCGCGACGCCGTGCTGCTCGTCTACGGCGAGGGCCTGAGCCATGCCGCCGCCGCCGAAGCGATGGCGATCTCGGAAGCCACGGTGTCCTGGCACATCCATGAAGCGAAGAAGCGGCTGAAAGTGCTGATGCGCTCAGCCGGGGAAGATTGACCGATGGTCGACGACAAGGAACTGGCAAAGCTGCGCGGCTTGCGCATTCCCGCCCCGAACCCCGAAGCGAAGATCGGCGCGCTGCATGCCGCGCTGACCGCTTTCGACGAGCCGCAGGAAAAAATTTCGGCGGCGACCCAAGGAAGCGCCGAGCCGCACCGTCTCACCTCACGAGCCACAAAACTCTGGAGGGAGATCATGCAGAAGAAGCTCATCGCCGCGCCGGCCGCCGCCGGCCTTCTCGCCCTGCCGATCGCCGGCTACACGGCGCTCTATCTGCTCGACCACCGGTCATTCGATTTCGGCGGCGGGGAAAGCGCCATCACCGAAACGAATGCCGGAAAGCCGTCTGGCACCAAGCCGGTGGCGACGAGCGCCGCCGCCAAGGACAAGCAGGCCGATACGGAAAGCCGCGACCTCGACGAGACGCTGATGGCGCCGCCGGCTGCGCCGGCGCAGGAGAGCGCGATTGCCTCCGGCAATGCGCAGAACCAGGTTCTGATGCGTAGTTTGGCGGAGCCGATGGCGAAGGCCGAAAGCCGTACCCGCGACATGGTCCAGCCCAAGGTCTATGCGCCTTCGGCCGAGGCGATGCCGGCGCCTGCCGATATGCCGGCACCGCAGGCGGAGAACCGAGACCGTTTCGAGGACTTCAAGTCGAATCCGGTGCGCTCGGCGCTGGAGGACCCCGTTTCCACCTTCTCGATCGACGTCGACACGGCGTCCTATTCCTTCGTGCGCCGTTCGCTGAAGCAGGGGTTCCTGCCGCAGGCCGATACGGTGCGCGTCGAGGAGATGGTCAACTATTTCCCCTACGACTGGAAGGGGCCGGACAAGGCCGATACGCCGTTCAACTCGACCGTCACCGTCATGCCGGCGCCGTGGAACGCCGGGCACAAGCTGATGCACGTCGCCATCAAGGGCTACGACGTGCAGCCGGCGACGCAGCCGAAAGCGAACCTCGTCTTCCTGATCGACGTGTCGGGCTCGATGAACGAGCCGGACAAGCTGCCGCTGCTGAAATCGGCGTTCCGGCTCTTGGTGAGCAAGCTCAAGGCCGACGACACCATCTCCATCGTCACCTATGCGGGGGACGCCGGCACGGTGCTGGAGCCGACCAGGGTGGCGGACAAGGACAAGATTCTCGCCGCTATCGACAAGCTCCAGCCCGGCGGCACGACGGCCGGCGAGGCGGGCATCCGCGAGGCTTACCGGCTGGCCGAGAGATCTTTCGTCAAGGACGGCGTCAACCGGGTGATGTTGGCCACCGACGGCGACTTCAACATCGGCCAGACCGACGACGACGACCTGAAACGGCTGATCGAGGAGGAGCGCAAGACGGGCGTCTACCTGTCGGTATTCGGCTTCGGACGGGGCAACCTGAACGACCGGATGATGCAGACCATCGCGCAGAACGGCAACGGCACCGCCGCCTATATCGACACGCTGGCGGAAGCCGAGAAGGTGCTGGTGGAGGATGCTTCCTCGACGCTGTTCCCGATCGCCAAGGACGTGAAGATCCAGGTCGAGTTCAACCCGGCCAAGGTCGCGGAATACCGGCTGATCGGCTACGAGACGCGGGCGCTCAATCGCGAGGACTTCAACAACGACCGCGTCGACGCCGGCGACATCGGCTCCGGCCATTCGGTCACCGCGATCTACGAGATCACGCCGAAGGGTGCTGCGCAGCAGATCGACGACCTGCGCTACGGCGATGCCTCGACCGCCAATGGCGGTGTGGCCAACGCGGATGAATATGCCTTCGTCAAGATTCGCTACAAGCTGCCGAACGAGGACACCTCCAGGCTCATCACCACGCCGGTGACGGCTGCCAACGAGGTGTCGTCCTTCGACGCCGCCGGTACCGACCAGCGCTTTTCCGTCGCGGTCGCCGCCTTCGGCCAGAAGCTGCGCGACGAGGACGCCACGGCGAAGTTCAGCTTCGACCGGATTGCCGAGATTGCCACCGCCGCCCGAGGAACCGACCCGTTCGGGTACAGGTCCGAGTTCCTCTCTCTCGTGCGCCTTGCCTCGGCGCTGAGCGGAAAGCGGTAGTGGCGATGACGGCCCGTTCCCTTCAGATGGGATCGTTCTGATACGGGGAACGGGCCTACGGGCGGGTGAGGCAGGCCGGCAGGGGAAACCTTGCCGGCCTTTTTTACCTGAACCGGCGGTTGGATAAAATGCCGTGGATTTCCGGTACGGCTTTGAAAGCCGTGCTTGCTATCGGTCCTGTGCAAGACGTTGAGGGAGCGGTTCGTGCAGGTCTTCGGTTCAGCGCCCAGGGTGATCGACCGGTCGCATTGGGGGACGGGTTCCACCTATGAGAGCGCCAACAAGGTCGGCTCGCATCCCGCCGATGCCGCTCTTCTCAGGCGCGACGCCGCCGGCGAGCCGGGCCGGAGCGCCGCCATTCCGGCGCTGCGCAATGAGGGTTTCGGCTCGACATCGAAGGTCAGCGACCCGCGCGCGTCCGACACGCTGATGCAGATGCGCGGCGACAACGGTGTCCGCGCGGATCAGGCCTCGGTGTTCGCGGCTTATGGCGAAAACGACTGAAAATTCCCTCAGGCCGCAGCTAAGCGTGTCGCGATCTTTCAGATTCGCTCCGTACGCTTTAGCTTTTTTGATTTTACGCATGTCTTTGCCCCGAAACCGGGGCCACTTTCGGAGACATGAGTTAGGCGTGGTTGCGCAAGCAAGTTCCAGATACGGTCAGCGCGGCGAAACTGGCCTCGCCGATCAATGGGACGACAAAGGGTAACGCATGCCGAACGGCGGTCTGGACGAATGGGACATCGCGCGACGCGGGCTGCGCTCGATCTCTTCGCCGGAGATCAAGTCCTTCTGGGACGGCTACATCGCCCACCGCCGCCCGGTCCTGATCGAGCACGGCAGCCTCTATTCGCGCTGGCGGCGGGTGTCGGACGATCTCGTGATTTCGCTCTACCTGACGAACCGCAGCGTCGGCCTGTTCGTCAGGGGGCAGCGCGGGGAGCGCTATCGCACGACGCTCAATCGCCTGTCCGGCCATGAGCCGCAACTCGGCGAAGCGCTCGGCGCCAGCCTGAGCGGTTACGTCGGCTGCTGCTATCTCACGAACCTGCCGCTGCCGGTGACCGATCCGGGGAGCTGGCCGCAGGCCTATGCCTGGCTGGAGGAGCAGGAAGAGTTCTACCACCGCGTCCTGAATGATCTTTTGAAAATTCCGTGAGGCCGAATCGAAAACGGCGTCTGAGTGCGCTCCGGTGCTCACGTACTTGATGTACGCTCCGCTCCGGTGCTCGCCAGCCACCGTTTCCGACTCGGCCTGACGGCTTTTCAGAAGATCTCTGAGCGTTTTCCGGCAAGGTAGAAAAGGCTGGCTGAGCCTGCCCGTCAGGCCCGTTGGCGCCGCCGCTCGCGACGGCCTTCGCCGTCATTGCCGCCGTTCTCGCTGGCCGCCTTGTTGCGCAGGGGGCCGATGCGCTCGACAATGGTCTCCAGCGTCGGGCGCTGTTCCTTGGCGTGCGCGTCGAGCGCCTTGCGCATGGCGGCCAGATGGGCGAACGAAGTGCCGCAGCAGCCGCCGACGATCTTGGCGCCGGCGTCCACCGCCAGCCGCACATAGTCGGACATCAGCTCGGGCGTGCCGGAATAGTGGATTTCCGAGCCGCGGAATTCGGGGATGCCGCAGTTGCCCTTGACAATGACCGTCGCCTCCGGCTTCGCCGCCGTCATGTCAAGCAGGGAGGCCAGGATATCGGAGGCGCCGACGCCGCAATTGGCTCCGACGCCGAGCGGCGCTTGCGCCAGGCCGTCGGCGACGGCATGGATGTCCTTCGGCAGCAGGCCCATCATGGTGCGGCCGGCGGTGTCGAAGGAGCCGGTATAGGTGTAGGGCAGGCCGACGCGAATGGCGGCTTCGGCGGCGGCGCGGATTTCGTCGGGCGCCGACATGGTCTCGATCCAGGCGACTTCGGCGCCGCCGGCCTTCAGCCCCTCGATCTGCTCGGCGAAGGCGTCCACCGCGTCCTCGTAGGTCATGGCGCCGAGCGGGACCAAGAGTTCGCCGGTGGGTCCGACCGAGCCCGCGACGATGACCTTGCGGCCGGCCTTGTCGGCGACGGAACGGGCGATCTCGGCGGCGCGCTTGTTCAGCTCGAACACGCGGCCCTGCGCGTGGTGCAGCTTCAGGCGGTGGCGGGTGCCGCCGAAGGAATTGGTGAGGATGATGTCGGCGCCGGCATCGACGAAGCCCTGGTGCAGCTTGACGATGGTTTCGGGCGCCGTCTCGTTCAGCAGTTCCGGCGCTTCGCCGGCGGCCAGCCCCATGGCGAACAGGTTGGTGCCCGTGGCGCCGTCGGCCAGAAGCACGCCTTTCTCTGCGATGAGGGCGTCGATGGGGTTCGTCATGCGAGTGCTTTCCGGATCGGGGAGTTGAATAAGGATATAAAGAATTCTTTATATGTGGTCAACGGTATCCCTTTCGGAAATGCTCGTCGCCGCTCAGTCTTCCGCGGCAAGCACCTCCACCTCGATCTCCGTGCAGGCGTCGCCGTTCGTCGGGTGATGGTCGACGCTGCAGGCGGTGACGATGACCAGCAGGTCGCGCTCCGCCCGCAACCGGACATAGGCGCCGGGCGGGTTGATGGATGCGGCGACGACCAGCGTGCCGTCCGCTGCGGGCAGCGAATTCTGGAAGAAGTCGACCGGGTCGGGCGTGAAGGGGAAGGAGACGCCTGCCTCGGTCAACGCCTTGTGCAGGTTGGCGGCGCAACTGGGGTGGTCCTCGAAGCCGGCGCGCCGGTAGAGCGCGGGATTGCAGGCCGGGAAGAGCATGTCGTGCGGACCGGGCGAGGCGTCCTCGACCAGCGTCAGCAGCTTTTCGCCGGACATGCCGTAAAAACTCTCTCCGACGGTCGGGAACAGCCGCTCGATGATGTCGCGCGTCTGCGATGCGCTCAGCCAGTCGAGATTGCCGTCGGTGGAGAACGCCCACAGGTCGGCCACCTGCGCGCCCTTCGGGTCGGTGATGCGCAACTGCTGGCCTTTGGCGAGACGGAATGCGTGGCCGGACTGCGGGGGGATGACGGTTCGTTCGGTCTCCTGCATGGCAAGTCTCCCTTCCTGCGCAAAAGCGATGCTCAGCCGCCGCCGGCGAATGTCTCGTCGGCAAGGCGCTGGGTGAAGGCGGCGGCCTCGTGGGCGTTGATCTCCGCAGCGCGGATGAGCTGGTCGAAATGGCCGGTCAGCGTGCGGATCGGGGCCGGAGCGTTCAACACCAGATACATATCACCGACATAGATAGCCGCGCGATACGGCCCGAATATGGTGTAGGGGATCGAATAGCGCATGCGGCCGTCATAGAGGAACAGGCGGAAGGTCGGGTAGAGATCGTCCAGAAGCGCTGCCATGTGCAGGAGCTGGGCACGCCGCTCTTGCGGGGGGAAACCGTTCCAGATGCCGAGCCCGCGCGCGAAGATCTCCAGCGTGTGGCGCGGCATGCACACCTCCATGTCCGTTTCCGGCCGGCGGCTGTAGTCGATGCGGTACTGCGTCTCGTCGGCCTGCGCCTCGCGGTTGCGGTTGGTGATGCCGGCCTCGTAGTCGACCAGCGCTTCCGTGCGCAAAAGGTCGGGGATGCCGGCCGGCACGTAGCGGATCTTGGTGCCGACGGCCTCGGCGTGCCACTTCGCCAGCAGGGTCCGGTCGAAGCCGCCCGAGGCTTCCTCGATCTCCAGGCTTTCGCGGATTTCGCCGGTGACGCCTTCGTCGTGCGACAGGCCGAGCAGCCAGTCGAGCGACACCTTGAACTCGGCGGCGATGGCAAGCAGCGTTTCGGCGCGGGGCAGGCGGGTGGAGGCACCCGACAGCAGTTGCGACAGCGCCGAACGGTCGATGCCGACGGTGGCGGCAAAAGCCGACCGGTTCAGGTCGGAGCGTGTCAGGAGCAGCTTCAGCCGCTCGCGGAAAAGGGTGGAGAGATCGCGCTTGTCCATCGGGCCGAACTCACTGCTAGAGGAAAAATTTGCCCGATGCAGGGCGTATTCCCCGGCTGCGGGTAAATGAATCCTTCCATTTGTTTGCTAAGTATAACATCTGATGCTCAAGTGGCGCAATCGCAACAGTTTGTGCGCATTGTCGCGTTGCGACTGCCTCGTCTCTGCTGACACAATGCTGTCAGGAGCCGAATCGCGGTTCCGGCAAGTGGTGAAGGCATGGCACGCAGACGAGACAGGACTGGAAGGGCGGCGGCGGTTGAATGGCCGACCGTCCTGCTGGCCGTCGTCTGCTACGGTGCCTGGCTGGCGGCCGGCCTGCTGCTTTGGCCGTCCTATCCGATGCTGGCGCTGGTCCTGCTGACCTTCACCGTCGCGCTGCAATCGTCGTTGACGCATGAGGTGCTGCACGGCCATCCGACGCGGAACGCGCTGGTCAACGAGGCCTTCGTCTTCCTACCCATCGGGCTTGTGTGGCCTTACCGTCGCTTCAAGACGCTGCATCTGCGCCATCACGCCGACGAACGGCTTACCGATCCGCTGGACGACCCCGAAAGCTACTACAAGGCGCTGTGGATGCACGAAGCCCTGCCGGGCTGGATGCAGACGCTGCTCAAGGTCAACAACACTATGGCAGGGCGCTTTTTCCTCGGGCCTTGGCTATCGATGATCGGCTTTTTCATCGACGACTTCCGCCAGGCCGCGGCCGGCGACAAGGCGATCCGCAAGGCCTGGCTGCTGCACGGCATTGGCCTTGCCATGGTGCTGCCGCTCGTCGCCTACGGCTTCGGCATGCCGCTGTGGCTCTACGTGCTGGTGCCGATGTGGTTCGGCCAATCGCTGATCGCCATCCGCACCTTCGCCGAGCATCAGTGGTCGGAGCATCCGGAGGGGCGCACCATCATCGTCGAGCGCTCGCCGCTGTCGCTGCTGTTCCTCAACAACAACCTGCATTTCGTTCATCACAAGAAGCCGACCGTGGCATGGTACAGCCTGCCGAAGCTGTTCCGCGACGACCGCGAGGCATGGCTGAAGGCCAACAACGGCTATGCCTACGCGAACTATTTCGCCCTGTTGAAAGCCTATGCCTTCAAGGCGAAGGAACCGGTGGTGCATCCCGTTCTGCGGCGTCAGCCGGAACATGGCCGGGCGTTCAAGCCGCGGGTGCGAGCGCGCTCCGTCACCGGCGCCGGCACCGCTCCCGTGCCAGCCGAGCCGCCGAAAGAGTGAGCTGGTTGCCGGCTTGCATTCGGGCTCGCGCTCCCGGCAGATGATGTGATGAGCCGATTCATCGCCGCCTTGCCCATGTACGACTGGCCGGAAGTCCACACCGAGACAGATGCCCAATGGGTGCGGCTGCGGGATGCCCTGCGCCGGCGCGGCGTGGATGCGCCGGATGCGTTGACGCGGACCAACATGCCGGATGGCAGCCTGGAGCCTGCCGCGCTGTGGCGCGATCCGGCGCTGCTGTTCGCGCAGACCTGCTGGGGACCTATGGGGCTGGGGCTGGCGGACCATGTGCAGGTGATCGGCCAACCGGACTACTCGGCCTTCGAGGGTGGGCAGGGCGAACTCTATTCGAGCGCAGTGGTGATGCGACGGAACGAGACGCCACATGCCGGCGTGCCGGCGCCCGCCGATGGCCGCGCGGTGCTTCCCCCCGACCGCCTGCGCGGCAAGCGCTTTGCCTTCAACGGCGCCGATTCCATGTCTGGCATCCTGGCTCTGACCAGCGATCTGGAGGCGATGGGCGAGGGCATCGGCATCTTTTCGGAGCGCATCGTCAGTGGCGGTCATCGCGCATCGATCGTCGCCGTCGCCGAGGGCAGAGCCGATGTCGCGGCCATCGACTGCCGTAGCTGGTCGATGGCGCAGCGCTTCGAGCCGGCAGCGAAGGAACTTGCCGTCGTCGGCTGGACCGGCAGGCGCGAGGGGTTGCCTTACATCTGCGCGCAAGGCCTGCCGCGGGAAACGGTTGACGCCTTGCGCGAGGCGGCAACCGAAGCCGGAATGCTTGTTGCCTCCTAACCGCGCATCTTCTCGCCGCTCGGGTCGAACAGCGGTTCGGTATTGATGCGGGCGGGGCGGCGCTTGCCGAGGATCTCGATCTCGAACAGGCCTGCGTCTTCCTTGTCGGCAAGGGCGGCCGGAACGTAGCCCTGCGCCATGGATTTTTCGACGTGGTGGGCGTAGCCGCCAGACGTCACCCAGCCGACGACGCGCCAGTCGCCGTCGACGATGCCGCGGATGGAGGAGGCGCCTTCGTCCGCCGCCGAGACGCGCACTTCCTTGCCCTTGGCGTCGAAGCGCGGGGCGCCGTAACCGTGCGGCTTGTCCACCGTGCCGTAGTCGGTCGAGACCTTCGCCCAGATCGGTTCGTCGCCCATCACGTCGGCGTCCAGCGCATCGACGACGAAGGAAACACGCTTCAGCTTCGGGCCTGCCTCCAGTTCCTTCGCGGCGGCGTCGCGGCCGATGAAGTCGTTCTTCTCTAGTCTGATGAAGCGCTCCATGCCGCCCTCGAACGGCCCGTAGATCGGCCGAAGCTCGCGGAACCATGTCGGGAAATTCTTCTCCAGCCGCATGGACAGCAGCGCGCGCATGCCGAAATCGACGATGCTAAATTCGGCTCCAGCCTCCTTGATCGCCTTGTACACCAGGCGCTGGTAGGCCGGCTGCATCCAGATCTCGTAGCCGAGATCGCCGGTGTAGGTGATACGGTTGACCATGCAGGGCGCGCCGCCGACCGCCATCTCGCGGAAGTCCATGAAGCGGAAGGCCTTGGACGATACGTCGACGTCCACAAGCTTCTGCAGGAGTTCCTGGCTTTTCGGCCCGGCGATGGAAAGGCCGACCAGCGTCTGGTCGAAGCGGTGGATGCGCACCGATCCGTCCTTCGGCAGGTGCTTTTCGAACCAGCGCATGTGGTACTTCGCGGCGGCCGAGGAGCCCCAGACCATGAATCGGTCTTCTCCACCCCTTGGGCCCGCATGCGCGATGGTGAAGTCGCCGATCAGCTTGCCGAATTCGTTGAGCATCGGCGACAGCACGATGCGGCCCTTCTTCGGCATGCGGTTGGTGAGGATGCGGTTGAGGAAGGCTTCCGCTCCGGGGCCGGTGAATTCGTACTTGGCGAAGTTGGCGATCTCGGTGACGCCGACGCTTGTCCGCACGGCGCGCACTTCCTCGCCGATCGGGCCAAAGTCGTTGGAACGGTGGAAGGAGACGATGTCCTTCGGCTCCGTGCCTTTCGGCGCGAACCACAGCGGCGTCTCCAGCCCCCAGCTATCGCCCATGACGGCATTCTGCGCCAACATCGTGTCGTAGAGCGGCGTCGTCTGCGCCGGGCGCGCGGCCGGCAGTTCCTCGTTGGGGAAGCGGATGGAGAAGCGGCGCGAATAGTTTTCGCGCACCTTGGCGTTGGTGTAGCGCAGGCCCGCCCATTCGCCCCAGCGGGCGACGTCCATGCCCCAGACGTCGAAGCCCGGATCGCCGTTCACCATCCAGTTGGACAGCGCCAGTCCGACGCCGCCGCCCTGCGAAAAACCGGCCATGACGGCGCAGGCGCACCAGAAATTGGTCAGGCCCTGTACCGGCCCGACGAGCGGGTTGCCGTCCGGCGCGAAGGTGAAGGGCCCGTTGATGACCTGCTTGATGCCGGCATTGGCGATGCCGGGGAAGTGGCGGAAGCCGACTTCCAGCGAAGGCGCGATGCGGTCGAGGTCGGGGATTAAGAGTTCGTGGCCGAAATCCCACGGCGTGTTGACCGGCGACCACGGCTTGCACGCCTTCTCGTAGGTGCCGAGCAGAACGCCGTTGCGCTCCTGGCGGGTGTAGATCTCGCCCTTGAAGTCGAGCACGCCGACCATCTCGCGGCCGGTTTCCTTGTTGAAGGCTTCCACTTCCGGCATCGGCTCGGTGAGCAGGTACATATGCTCCATGGCCAGCAGTGGCAGTTCGACGCCGACCATGCGGCCGACCTCGCGTGCCCACAGGCCGCCGCAGTTCACCACGTGCTCGGCTTTCACCGTGCCCTGCTCGGTAACGACGTTCCAGGTGCCGTCGGGCTCCTGGGTGAGGTCGACGACGCGGTTGCGCAGCACGATCTCGGCGCCGAGTTTCCGCGCTGCCTTGGCATATGCGTGCGTGGTGCCGGACGGGTCGAGATGGCCTTCCACCGGGTCCCACATGGCACCGACGAAATGCTTTTCGTCCATCAGCGGGAACATCGCCTTGGCCTCGGACGGCGTGATCAGTTCGGTGTCCATGCCGAGATAGCGGCCCTTGGCGTGGGCGAGGCGCAGGAAGTCCATGCGCTCCGGGCTGTCGGCCAGCATGACGCCGCCGGTCAGGTGCAGCGAGCAGGACTGGCCGGAAAGCTCTTCCAGTTCCTTGTAGAGCTGGACGGTATAGGCCTGCAGCTTGGCGACGTTGGGATCGCCGTTCAGCGTGTGGAAGCCGCCGGCCGCGTGCCAGGACGAGCCGGAAGTCAGTTCCGACCGTTCGATCAGCATGACGTCGGACCAGCCGGCGCGGGCAAGGTGATAAAGCACCGAACAGCCGACGACACCGCCGCCGATGACAATCGCTTTTGCGTGGGATTTCATATGGTTGATCTCATGCTTTCAGGAATTGAATCGGCTTTGGATTGAAACATCTGGTTTGGGACCAGAGGGTTGAACCTCAAAAATCCGTCGGCGCGCCGCCTTCGGCGATGCGGCGCTCGACGAAGGCGTTCAGCTCGTCGCGGGTGGCGGGGTCGATGTAGGGCTCTTCGTAGCTCGCCAGCCGGTCCTTCCAGATGCGGTTGGCTTTCTCGACGGCGGTCGGCGCACCATGCTCGGCCCATGTCTCGTAGTTGCGCCAGTCGGAGATGACGGGCTGGTAGAAGGCGGTCTTGTAGCGATCCTGCGTGTGCTGCGTGCCGAAGAAGTGGCCACCGGGGCCGACGTCGCGGATGGCGTCGACCGCCAGCGCCGCCTCGGACAGGTCGAGCGGCGTCAGGAACTCGGCCACCATCTGCAGCAGGTCGATATCGAGAATGGTCTTCTCGTAGGAACAGGTGAGGCCGCCTTCCAGCCAGCCGGCGGCGTGCTTGATGAAGTTGCCGCCGCCCTGCACGCAGCCCCACAGGGAAAAGACGCTTTCATAGGCCGCCTGCGCATCGACCGAATTGGCGGCGCAGACGTTCGAGGTGCGGTAGGGAATCCTGTAGCGCCGCGCCAGCTGGCCGCCGACGAGCTGCGCCTTCATATATTCGGGCGTGCCGAAGGCCGGCGCGCCCGACTTCATGTCGACATTGGAGGTGAAGCCGCCATAGCCGACCGGCGCGCCTTGTTTCACCATCTGGGCGAAGGCGATGCCGGCCAACGCCTCGGCGTTCTGCTGCACCAGCGCGCCGGCCACCGTCACCGGCGCCATGGCGCCGGCCAGCGTGAAGGGCGTGACGATCACCACCTGGCCGTGCGAGGCCATCTGGATGATGCCTTCCATCATCGGAATGTCGAGCTTCAGCGGCGAGTTGGTGTTGATGATGGTGAGCAGCGACGGCTCCTGGACGAACTGCTCCATCGGCACGCCACGGCCGATGCGAGCGATCTCAATGCCGTCGAGATTGCGCTCGCGGCCGAGCGAATAGGCATGGAAGGCCTTGTCGGTCAGAAGCACGAAATCGCGCAGGCATTCCAGATGCCGGACCGCCGGATGGATATCGACCGGCTCTACGGGATAGCCGCCGGTGACATGCAGGATGTTGTGCATCTGGCCGAGCCTGACCAGATTGCGGAAGTCCGCCTGGTTGCCGGCGCGACGTCCACGGTCGGTGTCGGAGCAGTTCGGCGCCGATGCCATCTGCGAGAATATGATGTTGTCGCCACCGAGTTGCACGTTGTGCGCGGGATTGCGGGCATGAAGCGTGAATTCGGACGGCGCGTGGGCGATCAGCTCCAGGATCATGTCGGCGTCGAAGCGCACGCGCTCGGTGCCGTCGCGCACATCGGCGCCGTGCGCCTTCATGATGCGGCGCGCTTCGTCGTGCAGCACGTCGACGCCGATCTCCTTCAACACCCTGAGAGAGGCGAGATGGATATGCTCCAGCTCGTCCTCGGAAATGAACGGCGTCGGTTTCAGCGGGTTGCGAAGCTGCCGGAACGCCGGCTGGTCGAAAGCGGCCGCGCCGCCGGCGCGCTTGCCCGCCCGGCCGCCGCGGCGGGCGCGTTCGGCGTGTGCGGTCGGTTCGGTGGCGGGAAGGGCTGCGGTCATGACGATGGGCTCACGGTAGGCGATTGGCGGCGATAATGGACCTCCGCCGACGGCGCGATTGCGGAGGCGGCGACCCGTTGGGCAAGGGAAACGACATTGCGGTGGCCCGCCGCGCCCGCTTCGCCCCTCTTGCCGCCGCAAGGGCGGTAAGGCATGATTTCGCCATGCGAATGAAGGGGATCATCGCCGGTATCACGCTGCTCACCTGCTCGCGGCGTACGCGCCATGCCGAGCTGCTCAGGCTGTGCGCGCGCATCGGCTATTCACCGCCCGCGCTTTCCTGACATCCATGCCGGCACGCCTGCCGGATCGATTCAACAGGAAGGAGCCAATCATGAGCTACCAGAACTATTCGCTGAAGCAGCTTCAGCAGATCGACGCCTCGCATCACCTGCACCCCTTCACCGACCACAAGGAACTGCGTGAGGCCGGCTCGCGCATCATCACTCGTGCGGACGGGCCCTACATCTATGATTCGGAAGGCAACGAGCTGCTCGACGGCATGGCCGGCCTGTGGTGCGTGGCCGTCGGCTACGGCCGCGACGAGCTGGCGGACGCCGCCTACAAGCAGATGAAGGAGCTGCCCTACTACAATTCCTTCTTCAAATGCTCGACGCCGACGCCGGTGCTGCTTTCGCAGAAGCTGGTCGAGATCGCGCCGGAAGGCGTCAGCCAGGTCTTCTACGGCTCGTCCGGCTCGGAGGCCAACGACACGGCGGTGAGGCTGGTGCGTCATTACTGGGCGCTCGAAGGCAAGCCGGAGAAGAACCGCATCATTTCGCGCAAGAACGCCTATCACGGCTCGACCGTCGCCGGCACGTCGCTCGGCGGCATGGAGGCCATGCACAAGCAGCTCGGCGGTGCGGTGCCGAACATCGTGCATGTGATGATGCCCTACGCCTACGAGCTTGCGCTGCCCGGCGAGAGCGACCACGATTTCGGCCTGCGCGCGGCCAAGGCCGTCGAGGACGCCATCCTGGAGGCGGGCGCCGACAAGGTGGCCGCCTTCATCGGCGAGCCGATCATGGGAGCCGGCGGCGTCAAGATCCCGCCGATGAGCTACTGGCCGGAGGTCGAGCGCATCTGCCGCAAATACGACGTGCTTTTGATGCTGGACGAGGTCATCACCGGCTATGGCCGCACCGGCGAATGGTTCGCGGCACAGTCGTTCGGTGTCAGGCCGGACACGATCACCACCGCCAAGGCGCTGACCTCCGGCTATCAGCCGCTGTCGGCGCTGCTGGTCGGCGATCGCATCGCCTCCACGCTGGTCGAGAAAGGCGGCGAGTTCGCCCACGGCTACACCTATTCGGGCCACCCGGTGGCCTGCGCGGTGGCGCTTGCCAACATCGACATCATCGCGCGCGAAGGGCTGGTAGAGCGCGTGAAGAACGATACCGGTCCCTATTTCGCGCAGGCGCTTGGGGAACGCATCGCCGATCATCCGCTGGTCGGCGAGGTGCGCTCCTTCGGCCTGATGGGGGCCATCGAGATCGTCAAGGACAAGACGACGAAGGAGCGTTTCAGCCCGTCGGGAAGTGCGGCCGTCGTCGTGCGCGACCACGCCATCGACAACGGCATGATGATGCGCGCGACCGGCGACACGATGATCCTGTCGCCGCCGCTGATCTGGACGCGTGATACCATCGACATGGCCTGCGAGCGCATCCGCAAGGCGCTCGACCTTGCGGAAGCCGATCTGCGGCGCTGAACGATCCGCGCCACCGGACGGAACGATCCGCCCGGTGGCGCCTTTCACACATTCATTGACGGGTGGGCATCGAGGGGGCGGGGACGAACATGCAGAAACGGACGGGCTTCGGCACCGGCCTTGCCGGCGGCGATCTCCTGCTGGCGCCGATGGTGGTCTGGCTCAGGCTGCCGGCCCTGATGGGTGAGGCACGCCACCCTGACCACTGGCCGCGTGAATCGTTCCGCGCCGTGGCGGAGAAGGCGGCGGCGGCGACGGAAGGCCTTGTTGCCGCGCAGATTTCGATGGCCGTGTCGGCGGCCTCTTTCTGGCCGGAGCTGCTGTCGGGACAGGTACCGTCGATCTGGAACGGCGTCGCGCTCCAGCGTTCGCTCGATGCGGCGTTGCGCCCGGCAAGCCGGCGCGTGCGGGCGAACTACAGGCGCCTGTCGGCAAAAGCGTCGGGTTGAACGCAAAAACCGCGCTCCCGGGGAACGCGGCTTTGCCAGATACGCATGGCCGACGCTTACAAACGCTGCGAAGGCATCGGCTCCGGTACGCGAGACCTGATCCGGAGCGCGGGCGGTGCGTGATGTCCGCCTCGCAATCCGTTCTACAGGCACATCGTTACCGCGTGGTTAGCGAGAGCTTAAGCAAACCTAAATTTGTAACTTTTATCGCCGCGAATTTTAGAAAAAGCGGAATGAGCTTCGAGGTTTACGCGGCGTCACCGCGCAGGAAATTGATGATGCCGGAGAAATCGGCGCCGGCGCCTCCCTGCGCGTTGAAAAGCGCATAGAGCTGCGCGGCCTCGGCGCCCAGCGGCGTCACGGCGCCGGACGCCTGGGCGGCTTCCTGCGACAGTTTGAGGTCCTTCAGCATGAGGGCTGCGGCAAAGCCCGGCTTGTAGTCCTTGTTGGCGGGGGAGGCCGGCACGGGGCCGGGAACCGGGCAGTAGGTGGTGAGCGACCAGCACTGGCCCGACGAGGTGGAGGCGACGTCGAACAGCGCCTGATGCGAGAGGCCGAGCTTTTCGGCCAGCACGAAGGCTTCCGCCACGCCGATCATGGAAATGCCGAGCAGCATGTTGTTGCAGATCTTTGCCGCCTGGCCGGCGCCGTCGCCGCCGCAATGGACGATGCGCCCGGCCATCGGTTTGAGTACCGGTTCGGCGCGGGCGAAGGCATCCTCGGCGCCGCCGGCCATGAAGGTCAGGGTGCCGGCCGAAGCGCCGCCGGTGCCGCCGGAGACAGGCGCGTCGACGGAGACGTGGCCGTGCTTCTGAGCGATGGCGTGCGCCTTGCGCGCCGATTCGACGTCGATGGTGGAGGAATCGATGAACAGGCTGCGTGCCTTGGCCTTCGGCGCGATGTCGTCATAGACCGCAAGGACATGCTTGCCGGCGGGCAGCATGGTGATGACGACATCGGCATCCTTCACGGCGGCGGCCGCATTCGCCATGACGGTGACGCCGTGATCCTTCGCCACCGTCAGGTTCTCCGGCACGAGATCGAAGCCGAGCACGGCATGGCCCGCCTTGACGAGGTTGGCAGCCATCGGGTTGCCCATGTTGCCGAGACCGATGAAGGCGATGGTTAGGGTGGTCATGGTGAGTTCCTCCTCAGATGGGAATGAGGGAATAGGGGAGTAAGGGAATAGGAGAGTGGATTGTGGAACAAGTCGCCCTATTCCCCTAATCCCGTATTCCCTTATTGCCTTCCAATCATATGCCTCGCGACGATCACCCGCATGATCTCGTTGGTGCCTTCGAGGATCTGATGGACGCGCAGGTCGCGCACCAGTTTCTCGACGCCGTAGTCGTGCAGGTAGCCGTAGCCGCCGAACAGTTGCAGGGCATCGTTGGCGATGCGGAAACCGGTGTCGGTGACGAAGCGCTTGGCCATGGCCGACCATTTCGAGGCGTCGTGCGCCTTCGCGTCCAGCTTCGAGGCGGCGGCGTAGAGGAAGATGCGCGAGGCCTGCAGCTCCGTTTCCATGTCGGCCAGCTTGAACTGCAGCGCCTGGAACTGGTCGATCGTCTTGCCGAAAGCCTTGCGCTCGGAGGCATAGGCCAGTGCCTTGTCGAGCGCCGACTGTGCGCCACCGAGCGAGCAGGCGGCGATGTTGAGGCGGCCGCCGTCGAGGCCTGCCATGGCGATGCCGAAGCCGGCGCCTTCACTGGAAAGCAGGTTCTCGGCCGGCACCTTGCAATCCTCGAAGATCACCTGGCGGGTGGACTGCATGTGCCAGCCCATCTTCTTCTCGTTGGCGCCGAAGGAGAGGCCGGGCGCGTCCTTCGGCACGACGAAGGTCGAGATGCCTTTCGGGCCATCGGCGCCGGTACGCGCCATGACGACGTAGACGTCGGAATCGCCAGCGCCGGAAATGAACTGCTTGGCACCGTTCAGCACATAGTCCGAGCCGTTGCCGCCGCTGCGCTCGGCCTTGGTCTTCAGCGCTGCTGCGTCCGAACCCGAGCCCGGTTCGGTCAGGCAGTAGCTCGCCAGCCATTCCATCGAGGTCAGCTTCGGCAGGATGCGCTGGCGCTGCTCGTCGGAGCCGAAGCGGTCGATCATCGAGGCCGCCATGTTGTGGATCGAGATGAAGGAGGAGAAAGCGGGGCAGGCGCGCGACAGTGCCTCAAAGATCAATACGGCATCGAGCCGCCCCAACGCCGAGCCGCCGACATCGTCGCGTATATAGATGCCGCCGAGCCCGAGCGGGCCGGTTTCGCGGATCACGTCGGCGGGGAAATGCCTTTCGCGGTCCCATTCCAGCGCGTTGGGCGCGACGCGCTCGGCGGCGAAGGCCTCGGCCATCGCCTGGATGGCGCGCTGGTCCTCGTTGAGTTCGAATTGACTGCCTGCGGCTTGAACGGCGCTGTCCATGGCATCCTCCCGGCCTGCGCACGCCTAGCTTGGCCAGCCGTTTTCGGCTATGCGCTAGGGTCAATCTAGACCAATGATGCGGTCGCGCAACCTACGCTTTATGCGCAGCGGCTGTGCGTGAATTCATGCGCGAGATCAGACGTGCCGACAATTTTCGATGAACTGGGACGTTAGCCATGGCGCGCGCGATCATGCTGCAAGGTACCGGCTCGGATGTCGGCAAGACCGTGCTGGTGGCTGGCCTGTGCCGGGCGGCGCGCCGGCGCGGGCTGAAGGTAAGACCGTTCAAGCCGCAGAACATGTCGAACAACGCGGCCGTCGCCGATTTGCCGGGCGAAGCGGGCGGCGGGGAGATCGGCAGAGGCCAGTGGCTGCAGGCGCTGGCCTGCGGCGTGCCGGCCTCCGTGCACATGAACCCGGTCCTGCTCAAGCCGCAGACCGATATCGGATCGCAGGTCATCGTGCAGGGCAAGGTGTTCGGCGAGGCGAAGGCGCGGGACTATCAGGGGCTCAAGCAAAGCCTGATGGCGGCAGTTTTGGACTCATGGGCGAAAGTGGGCGAGGGGGCGGACCTCGTCATCGTGGAGGGCGCCGGCTCGCCGGCGGAGATCAACCTGCGCGCCAACGACATTGCCAATATGGGCTTCGCCACGCGCGCCGCCGTGCCGGTGGTGCTGGTCGGTGACATCGACCGCGGCGGCGTGATCGCCTCCATCGTCGGCACGCATGCGATCCTGCCCGACGAGGACCGCGCGACGATCGCCGGCTACATCGTCAACAAGTTCCGCGGCGACGTTTCGCTGTTCGACGACGGTCTCACCGCCATCGCCCGTTTCACCGGCTGGCGCTCCTTCGGTGTCGTGCCGTGGCTGAAGGCGGCGGCACGCCTGCCGGCCGAGGATGCGGTGACGCTGGAACGGTTGGCGGAAGGCGAGCGCCGAGCGCTGAAGGTCGCCGTGCCGATGCTGCCGCGCATCGCCAATTTCGATGACCTCGACCCGTTGAAGGCCGAACCGGCGGTCGAGGTGGTGTTCGTGCCGCCCGGCAAGTCGCTGCCGGCCGATGCCGGGCTGGTCGTCATCCCCGGCTCGAAATCGACCATCGGCGACCTGCTGGCGTTCCGCGAATACGGTTGGGAGCGCGACCTTGAAGCCCACCGCGCGCGCGGCGGCGCCATCGTCGGCGTCTGCGGCGGCTTCCAGATGCTGGGCAGGACCGTGCGCGATCCGGATGGCATCGAAGGCAGCGTGCGCGAGGCCAAGGGGCTTGGCCTGCTCGATGTCGAGACCGTGATGGAACCGGAAAAGATGGTGCGCAACGTCACGGCGCATTCGACGATCTTCCAAACTCCGTTGTCGGGTTACGAAATCCATATGGGCCGCACCACCGGCCCGGATTGCGCGCGGCCGGCCGCGATCATCGACGGGGTCGCCGACGGTGCCGTTTCAGCCGACGGCAAGGTGTTCGGCACCTATCTGCACGGCCTGTTCGGGGCCGATGCGTTTCGCGCCCGCTTCCTTGTCGGTCTGGGCGTCAGCGGCGCCGGCAGCGATCATCGCGCCACCGTGGAAGCCGCCCTTGACGAGATTGCCGAGGAACTGGAGCGGCATCTCGATTGCGAGGCGCTGTTTTCGCTGGCGAGGTAGGCTTCAGAAGCCCAGCGTCACCCGCAGCGGGTTCGTCGGGTCGGATAGTAGCTTGGCGGCCAGCGCCAGGCACACCAGAACCAGCAGCGGCTTGATGAGGCGGGCGCCGATGCGTACCGCCAGAAGCGCGCCCACGCGGGCGCCGAGGAACTGGCAGGCGCCCATCATCAGGCCGATCTTCCAGTGGATGACGCCGACGGCGGCGAACACGGCGAAGCCGCCGAGGTTGGACGCAAAGTTGAGCAGTTTTGTATGCGCCGTCGCCTTGAGCACGCCGTAGCCGGCAAGCGTGACGAAGGCGAGCATGTAGAAGGAACCGGCGCCCGGGCCGAACAGGCCGTCGTAGAAGCCGACCAGCGGCACCAGCGTGAGGCCGAACAGGAAAGGGGTGACGCGTTCGGCACGGTCGACGTCGTTCATGTTGGGCTTCAGTGCGAAATAGAGCGCGATCGCAACCAGCACGACAGGCAGCGCGGCGCTCAGGATGTATGCCGGCACGACGGTCGCGGCCAGCGCGCCACAGGCGCTGCCGGCGAAGGCCATCAGCGCCGAGGGAAACTGCTTTCTCGGATCAACCTGACCCTTGGCGGCATAGGCGAGCGTGGCCGAACCGGAACCGAACAGGCCTTGCAGCTTGTTCGTGCCAAGCGAATCGACCGGCGACAGGCCGGCCAGGAGCAGCGCCGGAACGGTAATCAGGCCGCCGCCGCCGGCGATGGAATCGACAAAGCCGGCCGCGAAGGCGGCGACGGCGAGCATGGCGAGGGTCTGGGCTGCGAGATCGAACATGGAGACGGCGAAAGCCGGAGGGATGGGTTCGGCCGTTCGATCATAGCCGAACCGTTTGCGCAAGGCCGATTCCGCGCTAACGTAAGCTGCACCAAGGAGGGAAAGGCCGATGGTGGTTGCCCTGCTGGATCAGTTCCTTGCCCTGTTCGACGGCGACCCCGGCGTGCGCAAGGTGGCCGACGATCCGGTGCTGTCGGCCGAACTGCTGCTCTTGTTTCGCATGATCCTTGCCGACGGCGAGGTTGCCGAAAGCGAGATGCAGGCATTCCGCCGCATCTGCCGCGAGTCCTTCGGTATCGCTGAGACCAGCATCGACGGCGTCATCGAGTATCTCAACGATTTCGGCTACGAGACGAGCGGCTCGCAGGCGATCGCCATGTTCCGCGACCTCGACGTGGAACGGCGCCGGCTGCTTGCACAACACATGGCCGAGATTGCCAAAGCCGACGAGCATCTCGCGGAGAACGAGGTAAGGCTCTTGCGCCGCACGCTCGACCTGCTCGGCATCAGCCCGGTGGATCTGGTGCGGGTGTAGGGGGTAATATCTGAACGGCGCCCACCGTACGCGGACCTGGGTGCGTCCTTCGAGGCTCGCTGCGCTCGCACCTCAGGATGAGGGGGGCGGGCGCTTTCCGATCCGGATGGCGCCCACGAGTCGTTGAAGCACGCTGGTTCTTCGAGGACAATTCTTCTGCCTGATGCAAACGGTCCTCATCCTGAGGTGCGAGCGCAGCGAGCCTCGAAGGACGCACTACCCCTGTTCCCGCATCTTCCTTGCAATCGCCCGGTGAAGATCGGGCGCGGCTTCGACGAGCGCCTGCGCGGCTTGCGATTGCGGATGGTCGAGAACATCTTTCGTCGCGCCGCGCTCGACGATTTGGCCTTCATGCATAACAAGCACGTCGTCCGTGATGGCGCGGGCGACCGTCAGGTCATGGGTAATGAACAGGTAGGCTACGCCCAGCCGGCCGTTCAGGTCGGCGAACAGGTCGAGGATCTGGGCGCGGATCGACACGTCGAGCGCCGAGACGGGTTCGTCCGCCACCACCAGCTTCGGCCGGGTGATGATGGCGCGTGCGATGGACAGGCGCTGGCGCTGGCCGCCGGAGAATTCGTGCGGGTATTTGTCGAGGTCGGATGCGGACAGGCCGACCTCGGCCAGCGCGTGGGTCGCCATCTCGCGGCGCTCGGCGCGCGACGGCGTCTTCTCCATGAGATGCAGCGGCTCGGTGACCAGCCGCTCGACCTTCTGGCGCGGATCGAAGGAGCCGTAGGGGTCCTGGAACACCACCTGCATGTCACGCCGCGCCGCTTTCAGATCCGCTTCGCCCTTGCCGGTTATCGTCTCTCCACGGAAACGGATTTCACCGGAAGTCGGTCTGTCCAGCGCCAGGATCATGCGGGCCAGCGTGGACTTGCCGCAACCGGAACGGCCGACCAGCGCGACGGAGCGGCCGGGAGCGATGGACAGGGTGACATCGTCGACGGCGCGGACCGGAGCGTCGCGGCGGAACAGCGAGAGCCGGCGTCCGGGATAGAGGCGGGAGACGGAGGTGACGGTGAGGAGGGGCGTTCTCTCCCCCCTTGAGGGGGAGATGTCCGGCAGGACAGAGGGGGACGGTTCCGCTGGACGAGGGGGCCGGCTGGAGGTGCCTCCTGAGGCGACCCCCTCTGTCGCCTTCGGCGACATCTCCCCCTCAAGGGGGGAGAGAACCCTCCGCTTCGGCACATGCATGGACGCCTGCGCCAGTTGGCGCGTGTAGGGGTGGACCTGCTCGGAGAGCACGCGTGCCGTCTCGCCCGCCTCCATCACCTCGCCGTGGCGCAGGATGGTCATGCGATCGGCCATCTCGGTGACGACGGCGAGGTCGTGCGAGATGAGCAGCAAGCCCATCCGGTTTTCCTCGACGAGTTCCTTCAAGAGTTCGAGGATCTGCTTTTGCAGCACGACATCCAACGCCGTGGTCGGCTCGTCGGCGATCAGCAGCTTCGGTTTCAAGGCGCAGGCGATGGCGATGACGACACGCTGGCGCTGGCCGCCGGAGAGTTCGTGCGGATAGCGCGACAGCGGGAATCTCGCCGCCGGCAGGCCGACGCGGTCGAGCATCTTGCGCGCCCGGTCTTCCGCGTCCGGCCGGTTGGCGCCGGTGTGGCGGCGTATGCCCTCGGCGACCTGCTCGCCGATGGTCTTGACCGGGTTGAGCGCGGTCATCGGCTCCTGGAAAACCATGCCGATATCGTCGCCGCGCAAGGCGCACATCTGGTCCTCGGTCGCGGCAAGCAGCTCGATGCCGTCGAAGCGCACATTGCCCGAGGCCTGTGCCGCGAAGGGCAGCAGGCGCATGACGGTGAGCGCCGTCATGGATTTGCCGGAGCCGGACTCGCCGACCAGTCCCATCACTTCTCCGGGCGCTATCGACAGGTCCACGCCTTTCAGGATCGGATGATCGCCGATGTTCAGCGACAGGTCGCGGATTTCGAGCAGGCTTGCCGTCATCGCTGTCGCCGCGCCTTGGGGTCGATGATGTCGGCGATGCCGTCGCCGAGCAGGTTCAGGCCCAGCACCGTGACGACGATGGCCATGCCGGGAAAGATCGCCATCCATGGCGCGGCGGCCATGCGGATCTGCGCGTCGAACAGCATACGGCCCCAGCTCGGCATCGGCGGCTGGGCGCCGAGCCCGATATAGGAGAGGCCGGCTTCGGCGAGGATGCCGAGTGCGAACTGGATGGTGCCCTGCACCATCAGGAGCGTGGCGATATTGGGCAGGATATGCTCCAGCGTGATCGCCGTCTGCCCCTTGCCGGCGGCGCGAGCGGCGAGGATGAATTCGCGTGGCCAGATGGAGAGCGCGCCCGCGCGGGCGACACGCGCGAACACCGGCACGTTGAAGATGCCGATGGCGATGATGGCGTTGACGGCGCCCGGCCCGAAGATGGCGGTGATCATGATCGCCGACAAAAGCGCCGGGAAGGCGAAGACGAGGTCGTTCAGCCGCATCAGCGCCTCGTCGAGCAGGCCGCCGCGCGCCGCCGCAAGGCAGCCGAGCGGCACGCCGATGCCCATGCCGATGCCGACCGCCACCAGCGCGACTGCGATGGAATTGCGGGCGCCGAGCATGATCATCGACAGGATATCGCGGCCGAAATGGTCGGTGCCGAACCAGTGCGCCCATGACGGCGCCTGCTGCTTGTCGGATATGACCAGCCTGGCGACGTCGTAGGGCGTCCAGACGAAGGACAGCAGCGCAGCCCCCGCGACAAGAAGCGCGATCAGGAGACCGATGACGAAGGAGCGATTGGCGAGCGCCTTGCCGATCAGGTCGGTCAGTCGTTCCTCGGGCACATCCGTATGCAGTGTCATTCGCGGCTCCTGAGGCGCGGATCGACGACGGCATAGGAGAGATCGACGACGAGGTTGATGGCGATGACGGCGGCGACCAAAAGCATGACGACGCTTTCCACCACGATCAGGTCGCGCTGGGCGATCGCCTGGATGACCAGCCGGCCGAGCCCCGGCAGGTAGAAGACGTTCTCGATGATGACGGTGCCGGCGAGCAGGAAGGCGAATTGCAGGCCCATGATGGTGAGCACCGGGATCAGCGCGTTGCGCAGCGCGTGCCGCCACAGAACGGCGCGGTAGGGCATGCCCTTGGCACGAGCGGTGCGGATATAGTCTTCCGACAGCACCTCCAGCAGTGCCTGCCGGGTGACTCGGGCGAGGATGGCGGCCTGCGGCAGAGCGAGCGCGATCGCCGGGAGGATCAGCGATTTCAGAGCCGGCCAGATGCCGGCGCCCCAGCCGGCGAAGCCGCCGGCCGGCACCCACCGCAGCCAGACGGCGAAGCAGTAGATGAGCAGCAGCGCGAACCAGAAGTTCGGCACCGCGACGCCGACCTGGGCAGCGCCCATGGCGACGGCGTCGCCGGCGTGGCCGCGGCGGCTGGCGGAATAGAGGCCGACCGGAATGGCGATGACGGTGGAAAGCGCCAGCGCTATCAGCGCCAGCGGCAGGGAGACGACGACGCGCTCGCGCACGAGGTCGAGCACCGGCACGGAATAGGTGTAGGAACGGCCGAAATCCAGATGCAGCAGGCCGCCGGCCCAGTGCAGGTAGCGCAGGGCGAGCGGGTCGTTGAGACCGAGTTGGCTGCGTAGCAACTCGACCTGCTCGGCGCTGGCGTTCATGCCCAGCATCAGCCGCGCCGGGTCTCCGGGCACGATCTCCAGAACGGCGAACACCACCATCGAGGCCAGCACCAGCGTGATGGCGGCGATGACGAGGCGCTTGAGGAGATAGGCGGTCATGGACGTCGCGCCTTTCCTTCGCCCCGTTCACGGGGAGAAGGTGGCCCGAAGGGCCGGATGAGGGGCAGAGCTGTGTTTTGCAAGATCTGGCGCCGCCCCTCATCTGCCTGCCGGCATCTGCCCTATCGGGCGTTCATCATTCGAAAAGCCAAGCAGTTGGCTTTTCGTGACCTTCGGCCACCATTCTTCACCCCCGTAAACGAGGAGAAGAAAGCACTCATCAATCGTTCCACTTCACCTTGGTGATGTCGTTGGCCTGGATCGGCGCGTTTTCCCACAGGCCTGAGAGCTTGGCGTCCCAGACGCCGACCTTGGGGAGTTCGAACAGGAAGCCGACCACGGCGTCGTCGGCGAGGATCTTCTGCGCCTGCTTCAGCAGCTCGGTGCGCCTGGCTTCGTCCGAGGTGACGTCCAGTTCCTTGATGACCTCGTTGAACTTGGGATTCTGGTAGTTGAAGTAGTAGTCCGGGCGCGAATAGATATCGATGTCGTTCGGCTCGGTGTGCGAGACGATGGTCAGGTCGTAGTCCTTCTTGGTGAAGACCTGATCCAGCCATTGCGCCCACTCGACCGGGATGATCTCGAGGTCGATGCCGACTTCGCGCAGTTCGGAGGCGATGATCTCGCCGCCGAGGCGGGCGTAGGAGGGCGGCGGCAGCTTCAGCGTCGCCTTGAAGCCATTCTCCAGTCCGGCCTCCTTCAGCAGTTCCTTGGCCTTGGCGACATCATGCGGATATTCGCCGGTCAGGTCGATATAGGCCTTGCTGGCGGGCGACTGGTGCGAGCCGATCGGCACGCCCAGCCCGTTCGACGCGCCGTCGATGATCGCCTTGCGGTCGAGCGCATAGGAAATCGCCTGCCTGACCTTGAGCTGGTCGAAGGGCGGCTTCTTGTTGTTGATGGACAGAAGCGTCTCGCCCTCGGTCGAGCCGACCACCACCTTGAAGCGCGGATCGCCCTCGATCTGCGCCACGCCGTCCGGCTGGAAGAAGGGGAAGGCCTGCACGTCGCCGGAAAGCAGGGCCGGCACGGCGGCGGCGGCATCCGGCACGATGCGGAACTCGGCCTTGTCGAGATAGGCGGGCTCGCCCCAGTAGTTGTCCGATTTCACCAGCGTGATCGAGGAGCCCTTGGCCCAGTTCTGGAACTTGAAGGGACCGGTGCCGATCGGCTTTTCCTTGTTGGTGTCGGCCGATTCGGGCGCCACGATCACCGCGTCGCCCCAGCCCATGTTGTAGAGGAAGGAGCCTTGCGGGTTCTTCAGCGTCACCTTGACGGTGGCGGGATCGACCACATCGACGCTGTCGATGGCCGCGAAGAGGGCCTTTTGGGCATTGACCGAATCGGCGGCGCGAGCGCGGTCGAGCGAGAATTTCACGTCATTGGCGTCGAAATCGGTGCCGTCGTGGAATTTCACGCCGGTGTGCAGCTTGAAGGTATAGACCTTGCCGTCGTCGGAAATGGTCCAGCTTTCGGCGAGATCGGGCTGGACCTCACCGTTCGGGCCGATGCGGGTAAGGCCTTCGAAGACATTGGCGTAGAGCACTTCGTCGATGGCGGCGGCGGCGCCCGCCGTCGGGTCGAGATGCGGCGGTTCGAGCGGGATGCCGAGGACGAGATCGGTGCGCGCGGCCAGTGCCGCGCTTCCCGAGGCGAGCACCAAGGCAGCGGCGGCCAGAACGGATTTCCATAGCGTCATCGGTCAACTCCCAAAATCCCGAACCGGCGCGGATCAAAGCGTGAAATTGCCGTAGAGTAAACGGCAATGTTGCGGTGCAGCGTGAAATTGTCCGGCTTCTGTAAGCGTGGGCGGTTCAAGCGGCGCCGCCGCGCAAGAGCACGTTGAGGCCGAGCGCCATCACCTTGGCCGACTGCACCATATCCTCGATGCCGACCCATTCGTCCGGCCGGTGGGCGAGATCGAGGATGCCGGGGCCGTAGGCGATGCAGTCGTAGAGATGGCCGATGCGGGCGACGTGCTTCTGGTCGTAGGTGCCGGGCGAGATGACGTAGTCGGGCTCGCGGTCGAAGATTTCCATGATGCCTTGCGCCACCGCCTTGACCACCGGCGCGTCGCGCTCGGTCATGGTCGGCTGCACCTCCATCAGGTCGCGGATCTCGTAGTCGAATTTCGGCCGCTCGCGTTTCAGCCGGTCGAGGATGGAGGTCACTTCGGATTTCACGTCGCCGATCTTTTCTTCCAGCAGGAAGCGGCGGTCGATGGTGAGCCGGCACCAGTCGGGAACGTTGGGCGAAGGCAGGCCGGGACGGAAGTCCTCGGTCTGGCCGCCATGGATGGAGTTGATGTTCATGGTCGAGCGCCGCGCGCCTTCCGGCACCACCGGCATTTTCGTCTGCTTCCTGTCCAGTGCGGGGAACAGTTCTTCCTCGAAGGCCGCCAGCACGGCGCCCATGTGGCGCACGGCGTTGTCGCCGAGAAAGGGCATGGAGCCATGCGCGATCTCGCCCCTGGTCTCGATCTCCGCCCACCAGACACCGCGATGGCCGAGGCAGATGCGCTCCTTGTTGAGCGGTTCGGGGATGATGACGTGATCGACCTTCGGCTTCGAGAAATAGCCGAGCTTCGCCAGATGTGCGACGCCGCCGAAGCCGCCGGATTCCTCGTCCACCGTGCCGGAAATCTCGATGGAGCCCGGAAAGTCCGGATAAGTCGCCATGAAGGCCTCGACGGCGACGATGGAAGCGGCCAGCCCGCCCTTCATGTCACAGGCGCCGCGGCCGTAGACCCTTCCATCCTTCACGGTGCCGGCGAAGGGATCGAGGCTCCAGCCGTCGCCGGCCTCGACCACGTCGATATGCGAGTTGAAGTGCACGCATGGACCGGGCGAGCGTCCGTCGAAGCGGGCGACGACGTTGATGCGCGGATAGCGGTCGGTGTCGCCGGGGCTTCCTTCGCCGCGCACGTATTCGATACCGAAGCCGCGTTTCTTCAACCGTTCGCCGACATATTCCGCGCAAGGGCGATAGGCCTCGCCCGGCGGATTGACGGTCGGGAAGCGGATCAGGTCGGCGGTGAGCGCGACGAGATCGTCGGTGCGGGCGTCTATGGCGTTCAGGAGTTGGTCATGCATCGCCGGATTGAGCAGCGATTGGTGCGGTAAGGCAAGAGGGTCGTGGATGTGATGAATTGCGCCAGGGCGCGACCGGCGTGGTATCGCGGCAACTAAGGAGAGAAAAAGTTCAAATTTTCTCTTCCGGGTTGGCCAATTGGGCAAGAAGTCTGCGCTACGATCAATCACCTGTCTTCAAAAAGGTGAAAAATACCGTGAGAATGACAAGGCAAGGGGCAATCACGGGCAACAACAGGGGTTCGGACCAATGAAGATGACTGTTCTTGCAGCCGCCGCTGCCGCGGCGATGCTTTTGTGCGGCTCGGTCGGGGCAAAAGCGGCGAGCCTCGTCGCCAAGGTCAACGTTGGCACGCAGACCATGACGGTGAGCCAGAACGGCCACGTCCTCTACCGCTGGAAGGTCTCCACGGCGCGCAAGGGCTACATCACGCCGCGCGGCACCTATCGGCCGCAGCGGCTGCACCGCATGTGGTATTCGCGCAAATACGAGATGTCGCCGATGCCGTATTCGGTCTTCTACCACGGCGGCTACGCCATCCACGGCACCGGTGCGGTGAAGTCGCTCGGCCGGCCGGCCTCGCATGGCTGCGTGCGCCTGCATACGGCGAATGCGGCGACCTTCTATGCGCTGGTGAAGCAGGCCGGCATGGGCAACACGCGCATCGTCGTGACGAACTGACTGCGCAGGTTTGTCTCGACGCCTTTTTGTACAGAACGGCTGTTTCGCCGTACGGCTCACGCGGAGAAGAAAATCGCCGCGTGAAGCCGCTCAGGCGCATTTCCTTTCCGCTCACGCCCCGCTAGGACTCCCGACAAGGGAGGTCGAGCTTTGAGTCCACGCGAGCGCGTTGCGCTATCCGAACCGGTCGGCGACGAGGTGCGCAAGACCACATGCTATATGTGCGCCTGCCGCTGCGGCATCGACGTCCACATCAAGGACGGCAAGATCCGCTACATCGAGGGCAACCGCGACCATCCGGTCAACAAGGGCGTGCTGTGCGCCAAGGGCTCGGCCGGAATCATGCAGCACTACGCGCCGGCGAGGCTGCGGGCGCCGCTGAAACGGGTCGGGCCGCGCGGGTCGGGCGAATTCCAGGAAATCTCGTGGGACGAGGCGCTCGGCATCGCCACCGAATGGCTCGGCGAAGTGCGCCACCGCGACCCGAAAAAGCTTGCCTTCTTCACCGGGCGCGACCAGTCGCAATCGCTGACCGGCTTCTGGGCGCAGCAATACGGTACGCCGAACTATGCCGCGCATGGCGGCTTCTGCTCGGTCAACATGGCGGCGGCCGGCATCATGACCATCGGCGGCGCCTTCTGGGAGTTCGGCGCGCCCGACTGGGACCGGACGAAGCTGTTCGTCATGTTCGGCGTGGCCGAAGACCATGATTCCAACCCGATCAAGATCGGCATTTCCAAGCTGAAGCAGCGCGGCGCGCGCTTCGTCTCGGTCAATCCGATCCGCACCGGCTATTCGGCGGTAGCCGACAACTGGATCGGCATAAGGCCGGGCACGGACGGGCTGCTGATCCTGTCGGTGGTGCATGAACTGCTGAAGGCACGGAAAATCGACGTCGACTACCTGGTGCGCTACTCCAATGCGCCGTGGCTGGTGATCGACGCGCCGGGCACGCCCGAGCACGGCCTGTTCGCCCGCGATGGCGAGGGCAGGCCACTGGTGTGGGAAACGGTGACGGAACGCGCCGTGCCGACCGGAACCAGGGGCGCGCGGGCTGCGCTTTCGGGTCGGTTCGAGCTGCCGGACGGGCGCCTCGCGGTGCCGTCTTTTCAATTGCTCGCGGAAAAATATCTCGACCCGAAATATGCGCCTGAGGTTGTCGCGGGGGAAACCGGCGTTGCCGTCGAAACGATCCGCGGGCTGGCGGCCGAGATCGCGCGCGTCGCCTTCGAGGAGGAGATTTTCGTCGACCAGCCCTGGACCGACGTGAACGGCCAGCGCCACCAAGGCTATGTCGGCCGGCCGGTGTCGTTTCATGCCATGCGCGGCCTTTCGGCCCATTCCAACGGTTTCCAGACGACGCGCGCATTGCATATGTTGCAGGTGTTGATCGGCGCCATCGACTGCCCCGGCGGCTTCCGCTTCGAGCCGCCCTATCCGAAGCCGCTGACGGCGCATCCGACGCCGCACGGCCGCGCCGAGCATTTCGGCTCCGACAAGCCGCTGGCCGGGCCCCATCTCGGCTTCCCGCGCGGACCGGAGGACCTGTTGGTGGACGAGGTCGGGCAACCGGCACGCATCGACAAGGCGTTTTCCTGGGACGCGCCGATCGCCGCGCACGGCATGATGCATATGGTGATCGCAAACGCCCATGCCGGCGATCCGTACCCCATCGACGTGCTGTTCATGTACATGGCCAACATGGCGTGGAACTCGTCCATGAACACCGCCGGCACGATCAAAATGCTGGAGGACAAGGACGAGGCGACGGGAGAATACCGCATCCCGAAGATCATCTATTCCGACGCCTATGCTTCCGAGATGGTCGCCTATGCCGATCTCGTGCTGCCGGATACGACCTATCTGGAGCGCTACGACTGCATTTCGCTGCTCGACCGGCCGATCACCGAGCCGGACGCGGTTCAGGACGCCATCCGCTGGCCGGTGCTGGAGCCGGACCGCGACGTGCGCGCCTTCCAGAGCGTGCTCATCGACCTCGGCGCGCGGCTGAAACTACCGGGCTTCGCCGACGGCATGGGCGAGCCGCTCTACAAGGATTACGCCGACTATATCGTGCGTCATGAGCGCCGGCCGGGCATCGGGCCGCTGGCCGGTTTCCGCGGCTCGCAAGGCGACCGGGCAGGGCGGGGCGCGGCCAATGCCGGGCAATTGCAGCGCTATATCGACAACGGCTCGTTCTTTTCCGCGCATATCCCGCTGGAAGCGCAGTTCTTCAAGCACGCCAACCAGGCCTATCAGGACTTCGCGGTGCGGATGGGCTTCTTCGACACGCCGCAGCCGGTGACGTTCCAGCTCTATCAGGAAGTGCTGCAAAAATTCCGCCTGTCTGCGCAAGGGCTGCGCGATCCGGTGGCGCCCGACACGCACCGGCAGCGCATCCTGGAAGCATTCGATCCGCTGCCGGACTGGTATCGGCCGCTCAGTGAGGCGCTGGTGGATCGCGCGCAATATCCCCATCACGCGATCACCCAGCGGCCGATGGCGATGTATCATTCCTGGGGCTCGATGAATGCCTGGCTCAGGCAAATCCACACGAAGAATCCGCTCTATGTGCCGGGGCCGATCTGCGACGCGCTCGACCTGAAGGATGGCGACTGGGCGTGGGTGATTTCCCATCACGGCCGCATCAAGGTCGAGGTGGCGCGCATGGAGGCGGTGAATTCTTCGACGCTGTGGACCTGGAACGCTATCGGCAAGCGAGCGGGCGCATGGGCGCTCGGCAAGGATGCGCCGGAAGCGAAAAAAGGCTTCCTGATGAATCATCTGATCGCCGAGCTTCTGCCGCCGCGCGAAGACGGCATGCGCTGGTCGAACTCCGATCCGGTGACCGGGCAGGCGGCGTGGTACGACCTCAGGGTGCGGATCGAAAAGGCCGGGGCGGGCGAGGCGGCGAGCGCGCCGCAGTTGTCGGCCGTCGCCCAGCCGGAACCGGAGCCGCACCCGATGGAACTGCGCTACGGGCAGGAGTGGGCGAAATGAGCGAGACAGCTTTCCTCGCCCCGTCTACGGGGGTGAGAAATGGTGGCCGCAGGCCACGGAAAGCCAACTGCTTGGCTTTCCGAATGACGAACGCTGGGCAGGGCAGATGCCGGCAGGCAGGTGAGGGTCGGTGCGAATCTCGGATCGCCGGGCGCCGCCTCTCATCCGCCCTTCGGGCACCTTCTCCCCGTAAACGGGGAGAAGGAAGGGGCACGCCATGACCTCCCTCCCGTCCCTTCCCACGCCGAAGAAGCTCGGCCTCGTCATCGACCTCGACGTCTGCGTCGGCTGCCATGCCTGCGTGGTCAACTGCAAGGAATGGAACACCGGCGGCTATGGCTCCGCACTCTCCGACCAGGACCCCTACGGCGCGGACGTTTCCGGCGCGTGGCTCAACCGTGTGCATTCCTTCGAGGTGGTGCCGGACGGCGGCGAGGTGGTCGGCGAGGCGGGCGAGGCGCGCATCGTGCATTTCCCGAAATCCTGCCTGCATTGCGAGGATGCGCCCTGCGTCACCGTCTGCCCGACCGGCGCTTCCTACAAGCGCGCGGACGACGGCATTGTGCTGGTCGACGAGGACATGTGCATCGGCTGCGGTCTGTGCGCCTGGGCCTGTCCCTACGGCGCCCGCGAGATGGATCTGGCCGCCGGTGTGATGAAGAAATGCACGCTGTGCATCGACCGTATCTACAACGAGACCTTCGAGGAAGCGGACCGGCAGCCGGCCTGCGTGCGCACCTGCCCTGCAAACGCCCGCCATTTCGGTGATTTTTCCGATCCGGCTTCGGCCGTCTCGATCATGGTGGCGGAACGCGGCGGCATCGACCTGATGCCGGAGCAGGGCACGCGGCCGGTCAACAAATACCTGCCGCCACGCGCCAGAAAGCCGCTTGCGGCAAGCGCCAATGCCATGCCGCGCGAGGATACGGACGGCGCAACCGGCCTGTTCGCCTGGCTGGACAGAATGCTGGACCGAATCTGACCTATGCATCCGGCCCTTTCCATCATCGCCTTCACCACGCTGTCCGGCCTCGGCTACGGGCTGACGGTTATGCTCGGACTCGGCCTGCTCGATCCGGCCGCAATCGCCACCAAGGTCGCCTGGGGTGCGGCACTGGCAGCGATCGGTGGCGGGTTGTTGTCCTCGACGCTGCATCTCAGCAATCCACAACGTGCCTGGCGGGCCTTTTCGCAATGGCGGTCGAGTTGGCTGTCGCGAGAAGGGGTGATGGCTGTCGTCACCTTCGTGCCGCTGCTTTTGACGGCATGGGTCTGCGTGATCGAGGGGCGGCAGGCCGTCGTGCCGGGGCTGGTCGGTGCTGTGCTCAGCCTTTGTACGGTGTTCTGCACGGCTATGATCTATGCCTCGCTGAAATCGGTCGACGCGTGGCACACGAGGTTGACGCCGGCTTGCTACCTGCTGTTTTCGCTGAGCGGGGGTGCCGTCGCGGCGAGTTTCTTCGCCTTCTGCGGCGGCGGTAATGGGCGCTGGCTGCCGCTCGTTGCTATTGTGGCGCTTGTTGGCGCATGGGCGGTGAAACGGGTATGGCGGCAGCGCATGCAGGTCGAAGCGCCGCTGTCGACGCCGGAAACTGCCACCGGCCTCGGCGCCATCGGCCGTGTACGGCTGTTCGAGCGGCCGCATATGACGGAAAATTACCTGACGCGCGAGATGGGTTTTCGCGTCGCGCGCAAGCATGCAGCGAAGCTGTGGATCATCGCCCTGGCGCTCGGCGGCGTGGTGCCGTTCGTGCTGTTCGCGCTGTTGCTGGCGGCGGGCGCGCCAGCCGGCCCCGGTGCGGCGCTTGTTGCCGGCCTGGCGCTGGCGAGCCATGTCGTCGGCGTGCTTGCCGAGCGCTGGCTGTTCTTCGCCGAAGCGCGCCATGCGGTGATGAACTACTACGGCGGCTGAACCCGGATTGTTCGGCTGCATTTCCAAACGCGGACTCGTTTCACGTTTTTGCTGGAAATGCTCCCGTCAGACGGCCTTGCGCATGGTGCGGCTGGGGCCGGTGATGCGCCAGCGCTTGTGGAACCACATCCACTGACCGGGGTCCTCGCGTACCCAGCGCTCCGTCACGTCGGCGAGGATCTGCGTGACAGCGGCAACATCGACCGCGCCCTTGCGGTCGCGCGGCAGCACCAGCGGCTCCTCGATCTCCAGCCGGTAGCGGTTGCCGGGCAGGCGGATGCAGCGGGCGGGATAGACGTCGCAATCGAACTGGCGGGCGAGCATGCCGAGCACCGGGTTGCTCTGGCAGGTGCGGCCGAAGAACGTCGTCTCGACGCCGCGCGTGAACTTCTGGTCGACCAGAACGCCGACATTGCCGCCGCTTTCCAGCACCGAAGCCAGCGCGAAGGAGGCGCCGGTGGAGGAGGGCTGCAGGTCGCCCATGTTGGAGCGGCGCGTGGAAAGGATGTAGTCGGCGAGATAGGGATTGTTCGGCGGACGGAACAGTGCCGTCACCTTCATGCCGAAGGCGGCGGCGGCCACCGGCAGCAGCTCGAAATTGCCGAGATGGGCGGTGAACAGGATATGCGGCCGATCTTCACCGGCGATGCGCTCGAAGCGGGCGATGCTGTCGGGCGGCACCTCGATGCGGGCGTGGCCAGGATTGGCCGGATCGAAATCGAAGATCCTGTCGAGGAAGATGTATTCGGCGGCAAGCCGGGCCATATTGCCCCACATATCCGAGGCGATGGCGCGGATTTCATCCTCGCTCTTGTCCGGATAGGCCTTGCGCAGATTGTCGAGCGCGACGCGGTTGCGGCCGACCAGCGGGCCGATGCGGCGCGCGGCGCGGTCGATGAAGTTCAGGGCGCTGTCCATCGGCAGGAGACGCAACACCGTCATCGTCGCCATCGCCACGCGGGCGATCAGCCAGTAGTTCAGCTTGCGCAGCTTGAGCGCCAGGCTGAAGCGCAGGCCGCTGGTTTTGCGGATCGCCAAGCCCGGCGCCTCAATCGATCCGCAGGATGATCTTGCCGAACACGTCGCGGCCTTCCATGCGCTTGAGCGCCGTGTCGATGCCGTCGAAGCCGACTTCGGTGTCGATCACCGGATGGACCAGCCCCGCTGCCATCTTCTGCATGGCGTCGGCCATGTTCTCCATGCGGCATCCAAAGGAGCCGAGCAGCTTCAACTGCTGCTGGAACAGCATCATCAGGTTCACGTCCGTCGAAACGCCCGAGGTGGAGCCGCAGGTGACGAGCCGGCCGCCGCGCTTGAGGCTGAACATGGAACCGGCCCACGTATCCTTGCCAACATGCTCGAACACCACGTCGACGCCCTTCTTCTTCGTCAGCTTGCGCACGACGCCCTCGAAGCGATCCTCGCGGTAGTTGATGACGTGGTCGGCGCCCAGCGCCTTGGCCTTCTCGATCTTGTCGTTCGAGCCGACGGTGGTGATGACGGTGCAGCCCATCTTCTTCGCCAGCTGGATGGCGGCCGAGCCGATGCCCGAGCCGCCGGCATGGACGAGGATCGTCTCGCCGGGCTCGAGCTTGGCGTTGTCGAACAGCATATGCTCGACCGTGCCGAAGGTGACGGGCGCGACCGCCGCGCCGATGGCATCGACGCCGGGAGGAGCCGGCACCAGCAGGCGCGCCAGCAGGTTGATCTTCTCCTGCGCGAAGCCGTCGAGATGGAAGCCGTGCACGCCCGAGACATGCTCGCACAGGTTGTCGCGGCCCTCGCGGCAGGCGCGGCATAGCCCGCAAGTGCGCGCGCCGTAGATGGAGACAAGCTGGCCGGGCCGCAGGTTCGAGACGCCGGGGCCGACCGTCTCGACCTCGCCGGAGGCTTCGGCGCCCACCACCAGTGGCAGCTTGCGCTTGGCGAAGGCCATACCGCGCCAGCCCCAGACGTCGATATGGTTGAGCGCCACGGCCTTGATGCGCAGCGTCACCTCGCTCTGGCCGGGCGGTGGAGGAGGGGGCAGGTCCACCGTTTCGAGGCGGCGGTCTTCGATGAGTTGCAATGCGCGCATGGGATCTCGTCGGGTCGAATTGAATGGTGCGTCCTTCGAGGCTCGCTCCGCTCGCACCTCAGGATGAGGACCGTTTGTATAGCCTCTTCTCAGGAACGGAGGCACCAACCTCCTTCATCCTGAGGTGCGAGCGGAGCGAGCCTCGAAGGACGCACTCAAATCATTACAATCGCAGGCGTCGCTTAGACCGGTTCCCGCGCCATGACAAGGCAGGTGTTCTGGCCGCCGAAGCCGAAGGAGTTGGACAGGACCGTGCCGACCATCGCCTCGCGCTTGACGTTGGGCACGACGTCGAGCGGGATCGCCGGATCGGCATTGTCGTAGTTGATGGTCGGCGGAATGACGCCCTCGCGCATGGTCATCAGCGAGAAGGCGGCCTCGATAGCGCCGGCGGCCGACAGCGTGTGGCCGATCATCGACTTGTTGGACGAGACGGGAATGCGGCCGATGCGCTCGCCGAACACGGTGGACAGCGACAGGTGCTCCATCTTGTCGTTTTCCGGCGTCGAGGTGCCGTGCGCGTTGATGTAGTCGATCTCGTCTTCGCCGAGCCCGGCATCGGCAAGAGCGGCTTTGACCGCCGCAATGGCGGGCGAAGCGTCCGGCTTGGAGCGGGTGCGGTGGAAGTCGTCGGCCTTCTCGCCGCAGCCGCGCAGGATGCCGAGCACGATGGCGCCGCGCGCCAACGCCGCTTCCAGCGATTCCAGGACGAGGGCAGCCGAGCCTTCGGCCAGCACAAAACCGTCGCGATCCTTGGAGAACGGCTTCGAGGCTTTTTCCGGCGCGTCGTTGCTGGTCGAGAGCGCCGACAGGAGTGAGAAGCGGATCAGCGCCTCGGCGGTGGCCGATCCGTCGGCGCCGATGGCGA
Source organism: Mesorhizobium sp. 8 (assembly GCF_006351905.1). NCBI lineage: Bacteria > Pseudomonadati > Pseudomonadota > Alphaproteobacteria > Hyphomicrobiales > Phyllobacteriaceae > Mesorhizobium > Mesorhizobium sp. 8. Next base: position 1,082,329 of record NZ_CP040914.1, on the reverse strand, counting down.
GCGCCCGGTCGCATTCGCCGCGGCGGATGGCTTCCACGCCGAGCTGGATGGCGGTGGCGCCGGAAGCGCAGGCGGTGGAAAGCGTGATCGGCAGGCCGGTGGCGCCGAAGGTGTCGGCAAGCCGATCGGCGATGAAGCCGAACTGCGCGCTGTCGAACATATTGCAGGAGTTCAGCGTGCGCGCCGCTTCCAGCACGCGCTCGGCGGCGTCTTCATTATCGCCGCTCTTGTAGAGGGCGAGGCGGTCGTGCCAGTCGAGTTCGACCGGTGGCGAGGCGAGGAACAGCGGCCCGCCGAAGTTCTCCGTATCCAGCCCGGATTCCTCCAGTGCCTCGCGGCCGGCCGTCTCGGCCAGCTCGTAGGTGAGGGCGGAGGCGCCCTTGGTGCTGGAGGGCAGGAAATCCACCATGCCGGAAATGCGGGTGTTCAGCTGGTCGACCGGAAAGCGGGTGATGGGATGGATGCCGGACTTGCCCGCGGTCAGCGCCGCCCAGTTGTCAGCCTTGCCGACGCCGAGTGAGGTGACGAGACCGATGCCGGTGACGGCGACCACCGGCCTGCCCAGATGATCCTTCAGCTTCGCCATTGTTCCGTTCCTGTTCAGGCGGCGCGGACGAGCGCCATGCCCTCGAATTGGTGATAGCCGATCGCGGTTGCCAGAGCCTCGCGCGGTTTTTCGTCCATTGCCGTCTCGTTGGCGGGATCGAACGGCGGATAGGGCGCGCCGTTGGCGACGGCGAGCGCCGCCAGCGCCACGGCAAAGGGGAACTGCGCTTCCTTCATGTGGCCGGTCAACGAGCCGAAGGCGCGCGGTGCGAGGTCAGGCCGTGCGTCGAGCGCGGCTTTCTCGGCCTTGGTGGCGGCATGGCCGCCGGAAGCGGCCGAGAGCGTCAGCAGCGGCCCATCGGGCAGCTTCGCCGCGCCGAACAGGGCGTCGAGGCTGGCGCCGAGTTCACCGCGCGTGCGGCGCGCGCGGCCAGAAACCACCGGGCCGAGTTCGGCGTAGGCCTTACGGCCGCGCTTTTCGGCATGTTCGCGGCTTTCCAGCACCAGGAAGGCGCCGCCGGAACCGGAGACGACGCCGCCTCCTTCCGCGCCCTGGCGCTGCCAGACAGGCTTCCACGGCCCGCGGTGCAGGTAGCCGGCAAGCTCGTAGCCGAGCAGCATGTCGGGATGCTCGGTCTGGAAGGCGCCACCGACCAGCATGTGCGTGGACTGGCCGGAACGGATGCGCGCGGCGGCGATATCGACGGCGGCGACGCCGGCGCCTTCCTCGCCCATGAAGGTGCGCGAGGAGCCGGTAACCTTGTGGACGATGGAGATGTTGCCGGCCAGGAGATTGGACAACTGGGCGAGGAACAGGGTGGGGCGCAGTTCGGTCGTCAGCTTCTCGTTGAGCAGGACGTCGAAGTCCGGCCGCCCGGTCGAGGCTTCGAGGATGGCCGAATCCACGGCCACGTCGCGCTCGCCGCCACCGGCGGCCACTACCATGTCCATGGTGGCGCATAGGGCCTCGTCGCCCTTGATGCCGGCATCGTCCAGCGCGAGGCCGGCCGCATAGGTGCCGAGCCGCTGCCAGGTCTCCATCTGCCGCTGGTCACCGCGCTTGGCGATCTGAAGGTTCCAGTCGATCTCGGGCAGCGGGTGGACGGTGTAGGGCGCAAAGCGCTCCGCATCCAGCACAGGGGCGGCGCCCGGCGCAGACAGCGCGCGCCAATGCGCGTCCGGGCCTTCGCCCAGGCAGGAAACAAGGCCGATACCGGTGATGACGACGTCGTTGAGGCTCATGGCGGGTCTTGTCGGTCAGCCGGCGCCGTCCGTCAAGGGAGCGGGCACGATGCTGGTCTCAGGCGTTCTTTGCGGCGACCAGTCCGTCGATCTTGGCGCAGAGGTTCTTCATGACGAAATATTCGTCGGTAGACGCCTTGCCGTCGTTGACTTCCTGCGTCCACTTCTCGAGCGGCACCTTGATGCCGAATTCCTTATCGATGGCGAAGACGATATCGAGGAAGTCGAGGCTGTCGATGCCCAGGTCGTCGATAGTGTGGCTCTCGGGCGTGATGGTGTCGATGTCGATCTCGCTGGTGTCGGCGATGATCTTGGCGACTTTTTCGAACGTGGTGGCCAAGGTTTTTCCCTCGATTGATGCGTACTTGTGCGGTTGGGCGCTGTCTAATCGGTTTTTCGAGGCAGGAAAAGGCCGAAATGTCGGGACAGGCGAACCGGGTGGCGACCGTTGCTTAAAAGACGATGCGGCCGAGGACGCGCAGGTTCTCGCCGTCGGGAGCGACGATGACGGCCTCGCCTTCGCGCGGCGACACGCCGGTGAGCGCCTGGATATCCTCCAGGTGGGTGACCATGACCATGGTGTCGGAGCCGGTGTAGGAGCGCACTTTCGCAGCGATGGCGGCCATCTGCTCGGCCTTCTGCTGCGGGTCCGTGCTTGGCGGATCGAGCGCGGCGAACGGTTCGGGTTCGACCTCGAAGGCTATGCGCGCCGTGTCGCGGCAGCGGCAATAGCGGCTCGACAGCACCGTCTCGACGGGTGCCGCGCGGGCGGCGAACAGCGAGCCGATCTTGCGCGCCTGCTGCTTGCCGCGTTCCGACAGGTTGCGCTGGGTGGCGCAGTTCTCGGGATCAACATTGGCCGGGTCGCTGCTGCCGTTGGCATAGGCGTGGCGCACCAGCACCACCCGGCCACCTTCGCGCAGCAGCGCCCAGCCCGCTTCCGTGGCACGGGCGGTCGCGGGTGCCGCGAGCAGCAACAACATCAGGACGATACGCAGCATGAGAATCCCTTCAGCCGACATGGCCGAACGGATATAGGGAGGGCAAGGCAGACGCGAAAGCAAGGCGCCGGCCGCGGCAGGCGCTATTTCTGGGCCAGCTGCTTCTTCACCAGCTCGATCTTGTTGTCCATCAACTGGATCGGCAGCGTGTAGCCGGAATCGGCGAACCCCTGCCTGGCCTTGTCGAACAGGTCGAGCGCCTTCCGGTAGCCGGGCTTGCCGCCGTCGCCGAAGCTGGCCTTGTTCCAGTAGACGTCGCCGAGGTTGCTAAGGCCGAAGGCCCACTGGATGGGGGCCGTCTCGCGCGTATAGACCTCCAGGGATGCCTTAAACGCCATCTCCGCCTCATCGAGATATTTCGGCGTCCGTTCCAGGCTTGAGAGGTTGATGAGGCTCATGCCGATGCCATTCTGGGTCGAGGCCCAGTCGGTCGGCGCGCTTTCCTTCGTCAGCACTTCCAGCGAGGAACGACGAGCCGCGATCGAATCATGCAGCGCCTGCATGTCGCCCTTGGCCATGGCGAGTTGCTGCAGGGTCGCGCCGAGACTGGACTGCACCAGCGCCCAGGGTTTCGGCGTCGTCTCGCGCTTGTATTCGCCCAGTGCATCGCGATAGGCGGCGATCGCCTCTTCGAGATGCGCCGGCTGTTCGCTGAGATTGCCGAGCAGTTGCAGCGTGTTGCCGAGATTGTAGCTGGTCATGGCCCAGTCGAGCGGGAAATCCTGCCGCGTGTACACCGTTGCGGCGTCACGGAAGGCTGCCGCCGATTTCTCGAACTCGGCGGTGTCGCGGGTCCGCTGGCCGAGCGCCTGATGAATGGAGCCGGAATTGTTGCGCACCGACGCCCATTCCATCGGGAATTTCTCCCGCGTGTAGACGGTCAGCGCCGCGTCATAGGCGGCGACCACATCCTCCAGCGTACCGGTATCGGTGTCGAAGCGGGTGGAATGATAGAGCGCGTTGCCGAGGTTGAGCTGCGTGGCGGCCCAGGACAGCGGGAAGGTTTCGCGCGTGCGGACTTCGAGCGCGGCCCGGAAGACGTCCGCGGCTTCCTTGAACCTGGCCGGGTCGTTGGCCTGGACGCCGAGCGCGTTCAACGTGTTGCCGAGGTTGTTCTGCACCAATGCCCACTGCACGGGCTCTTTCTCGCGCGTGTAGACCTCGAGCGCCTGCCGATAGGCGTTCTCTGCCTCTTTCAGGCGCTCGGGGCTGGCCTCGCGCTCGGAAAGGCCGAAGAGGGCGATGCCGAGATTGTTCTGGGTCGAGGCCCAGTCGAGCGGCACCTTGTCGCGCGGCCGCTTCTCCAGCGCCGCATGGAAGGCGTCGATCGCCTGCCGGAGTTGACCCGGGTCGCTGTCGCGCTCGCCGACCTTCATCAGCACGTTGCCGATGTTGTTCTGCGACGCCGCCCAGTTGATGTCGTCCTTCTCGCGCTCGAAGACGGCGAGCGAGGCGCGAAAAATCTCGGCGGCCTGCTTGAGGCGGGCGGTGTCCTTGTCGTGCTCGCCCACAGTCTCGATGACGACGGCCATGTTGTTGCGGGCGATCGCCCAGTCGCGATTCTCCTCGCCGTTTGGAATGAAGTTCAGGATCACCTTGTAGGCGCCAATGGCCTGCTCCATGGCTTCGTTGTCGCCGGTGGCGGTGCCGTAGGCGTTGAGCGCTTCCGCCTGCTGGTTCTTGTAGTTCCAGCGCAGCTTCTCGTCCCATTTCTCGACAAGGTCGAACGCCTTGCCATAGTCGCCGGCGGCCGCCTTGTAGTCGAAGACGAGCGCGGAGGCGTCGGCGCGCCTGGCATAGATCGCCGCGTCGGCGATGCGCTTCTGCCTGATCATCTCCTCGGCGTCGTCGACGGCGCCGCTGTTTTCCTCGACGCGGGCGACGGCCTGATCCAGGAAGGTGCGGGCCGCAACGATGGCGCCTTGCTGGACGGCGGTGTCGGCCGAGGCGACCAGCCGCTTGATCTCGGGATCGTCCGTGCGCAGCGCGTCACGCTCGGCGAACATCTTCTTGAGGCGTTCGGACTGCTGGGCGAGAACCTTTTCGAGTTCGCCCGGATCTTCCGGAATCCTGTCGGTACCCATGGCCCTGAGCACGCCGTAGAGCGCGTCGAGGGGCACGCCGTCCTTGGCCGAGGCGAGCTCGATCTGGGCGCGCTTCGGGTCCGGCAGGTCGGCGATGGTCAGCAGCAGTTGCCGGCGCTCGCCGGTGATGAGACCGTCGTCGCCGGTCGGCTCAGTCACCGAGGCGCCGAAATAGAGCAGCCGGCGCAGGCTCTCGTTGGTCCACGGCCGCTGTCTGGCCTTGGTGTCGAGATAGACCTCCTCGGTCACCATACGCATGACCGAGCCGAATTCCGTGCCCTGCATGGCCGACAGGTGCCGCAGGATCGCCGCGGCATAGGGACTGTTTTCTCCCGCCGCGCCATCGAGCGCCGGCTGGCCGGGCTCGGCGGCGAAGCCGATGACCGTGCCGAGATTGTCGGCGGCATCGGGAGCGGAGGCGAGCGCCCTGGCGCCGCGCACCGGCTCCAGCCCGCCGGCGCTGAGCGGCGAGGCCGAGGCGGTCGGCTTGCGGCGCAGCTTGGCATCCGGCGGAAACGGATTGGTGCGGCAGGCGTCGAGCAGCAGGATTGTCACCGGAACCGTCGATTTCAGCTCGTCCAGAACGGCCGAAATCGGCACCAGCGCCTCGTCGGCATTGGTGAGCGAGCCGACATCGGCATCGACAGGCACGAGGTAATTCTCGCCGCCGGCTTCGATGCCATGGCCGGAATAGTAGAGGAAAGCGACGTCCGCGTCCTCGGCGTCCTCGATGAAACGCTCGAGGTCGCGTTTCAGCTTGGATGCATCGCGGTCGCTGACGCTGCGGGCGTCGAAACCGAGATCGGTGAGCATTTTGGCGACGTCGCGGGCGTCGTTGGCCGGGTTGGGCAGGACAGGGATATGCTGGTATTTCGATTCGCCGATGATGAGCGCGACGCCCTTCAGGCTTTTTTCCCCGGCGCTGGCGAAAGTCGCCAGGAAGCAGCACAGCAAGGCCGCCAGCAGGCCGATCCTCGCCGGTGCACCCGTGTGTCGCCAGAACGTGGCGATGCCGCCCTTCATGTGCCGATCCCGCCTGCCATTCGACCCATCAACCCTTAGCGACGCTGCCAGCCAACCGTGAGGAAAATTGGGCATTTGCCGCAAGCCGTCCTTTGATGGCACCGGCTCTTGGCCGAGCTTTGTATCGAAACGATGCCGCTGCCGGCAGCATGGCTGAAATGCGGGCGGGCGACATGCCGGTCCTTGTTGCGCGGCTTCCAGCTCTCGCCTATCAGGGGGCGCCCCGCAAACCGGAGCCGGCATGTCCCCGCTTACCGCTACCGTCCTGTTCGTCTTCGGCCTCGTCGCGCTCGGCTATCTTTCCGGCCGCACCGGGTACCTGAAGGCCGAGACGGGTGAGGGGGTGGCGGAATTCGCCGTCAACGTGGCGATGCCGCTGCTTCTGTTCCGCACCATGCTCAAGGCCGATTTCCACGGTGCGGCGCCCTGGGCCTTCTGGGGCGCCTATTTTTCCGCCGCGGCGGTTACCTGGGTCGTCGGCCATATGCTCGTGACGCGGGTCTTCGGACGGGATGCGCGTGTCGGCGTCGTCGGCGGCGTGTCCTCGGCCTTCTCCAATCTCGTCCTGCTCGGCATTCCCTTCGTTCTCGGCGTGTTCGGCACGCCGGGCTTCGAGGTGCTGTCGCTGCTGGTTTCAGTGCATCTGCCGACTATGATCCTCGCCTCGGTCGTGCTGTTCGAGCTTTTCGGTCCGAAAAGCGACGGCCGCGTTCACTTTTCGCGGGTCCTGCGCGTGTTCGCGCGCCGCGTCTTCTCCAATCCGCTGGTAATCGGCATCCTTGCCGGTTGGATATGGCGCGCGACCGGCCTGCCTCTGCCGGTGCTCGCCGACCGGCTGGTCGAGGCCCTGGCCGGTGTCGCGGGGCCGGTGGCGCTGTTTGCCATGGGGCTCGGCCTGTGTCGCTTCGGCATATCGGGCACGATCCGTCCGGCGATGGCGCTGTCGGTTCTGAAGCTGTTCCTGATGCCGGCCACAGCGCTGGCGACGGCATGGCTGTTCGGCCTGCCGCCGCTGACGGCGAAGGTCGCGGTGCTGGCCGCAGCGCTGCCGGCCGGCGTCAATTCCTACCTGATCGCCTCGCAGTTCGGCACCGGCCAGGCGCTGGCCTCCAACCAGATGACGCTGACCACGGCCCTGGCCGTGGTTACGACCTCGTTCTGGCTCGCTATCGTCAATTTCCTATTTGTCTGACAAAATCTATTTTCTGCTTGTAGCCTGCCTTGGCCCACTGCTTGGGCCGCCCTATATCGATTGATTGCGGCCCCTGCCGTGGAGTAAGAGCGGTGGTCCAGTGCGCAGGCCGTCGGCCGGGCGCGCATGCAGCGATGAATTTCCAGCCCCGCGCCCTCGGCGCGCCCCCAGCGGAGGCAAGATCATGCTCCAGAAGACCAGCCAGTTCATGAAACAGGCGAACCTGATCAACGGCGAATGGGTGCAGGCCGATTCCGGCCAGACCATCGACGTCACCAATCCGGCGACCGGCCTGAAGATCGGCACCGTGCCGAAGTCCGGCAAGGCCGAGACCCGCCGCGCCATCGAGGCGGCACAGCAGGCGTTCCTGTCGTTCCGCAAGACGTCCGCGCTGGAGCGCTCCAAACTGCTGCGCAAGCTGCACGACGCCATCATGGACAACCAGGATGCGCTGGCGGAGCTGCTGACCCTCGAGCAGGGCAAGTCGCTCACCGAATCGAAGGGCGAGGTCGGCTCGTCGGCCGCCTACGTGCTGTGGTTCGCCGAGGAAGCACGCCGCGCCTATGGCGACGTGGTGCCGTCGCCGTGGGCCGACCGCCGCGTTCTGGTGACGCGCGAGCCGGTCGGCGTCATCGCCGCGATCACGCCGTGGAACTTCCCGTCCTCGATGCTGTCGCGCAAGATCGGCCCGGCATTGGCAGCCGGCTGCACGGCGGTGGTCAAGCCGGCCTCGCAGACGCCGTATTCCGGCCTTGCCTGGGGCGCGCTGTGCGAGGAGGTCGGTATCCCGAAGGGTGTCGTCAACATCGTCACCGGTTCGGCCGGCGAGATCGGCGACGAGATTTGCGCCAACCCGCTGGTCAAGAAGATCACCTTCACCGGCTCGACGGAAGTCGGCAAGATGCTGATCGAGAAGTCGGCTTCGACGGTGAAGAAGGTGTCGATGGAACTCGGCGGCAATGCGCCGTTCCTGGTCTTCGACGACGCCGATCTAGACCGCGCCGTGCAGGGCGCCATCGCCGCCAAGTATCGCAATTCGGGCCAGACCTGCGTGTGCACCAACCGCTTCTTCGTGCAGGCCGGCATTCACGACAAGTTCGTCGAGAAGCTTGCCGAGGCCTCGAAGGGGCTGAAGGTCGGCTCGGGTCTCGACGACGGCGTGCAGCAGGGCCCGCTGATCGACGTCAAGGCGGTCGAGAAGGTCGAGGAGTTCATCGCGGACGCCAAGGCCAAGGGCGGCAAGGTGGTGTCGGGCGGCAAGCGCCATGCGCTGGGCGGTTCGTTCTTCGAGCCGACGGTGATTTCGGGCGCGACGCCGAACATGATGTTCATGAAGGAAGAGATCTTCGGGCCGCTCGCCCCGGTGTTCAAGTTCGAGACCGAGGAAGAGGCCGTGGCGCTCGCCAACGACACCGAGTTCGGCTTGGCCTGCTATTTCTACACCGGCGATCTCGGTCGCGCCTTCCGTGTCATGGAAGGGCTGAAATACGGCATGGTCGGCGTCAACGAGGGCATCATAACCACGCCGGAGGCGCCGTTCGGCGGCGTGAAGGAGTCTGGGCTCGGTCGCGAGGGCGGCCATCAGGGCCTCGACGACTATCTCGACACGAAATACGTCTGCATCGGCGGCCTGGGTCTTTGATCCTGCCCGCCGTCCGGATAGTATTTCGGCCCAACGACAGGTCCCGACCCTGATGAAGGACGGCGAGATTTTCGGCAAGACGCGAGCGGGGGAGGATATCCCCCGCTTTACCATTCGCGGCGGCGGGTTGACCGCCAGCATCATCGGCTGGGGCGCCGTCATCCAGGACCTGAGGCTGGCCGGGCACGACGCGCCGCTGGTGCTCGGCTACGAACGCCTCGACGACTACGAGAACGACACCGCCTTTTTCGGCGCCGTCGTCGGCCGCTACGCCAACCGCATCCGCGACGGACGCTTCACCCTGTTCGGCAGCCGCTACCAGACAGACCGGAATTTCCTCGGCAAGCACCTGCTGCATGGTGGCATCGACGGATTTTCCCGTCGACCGTGGTCGGTTTCGCTGCATGGGCGCGATTTCGTCACGTTCACGCTGCACGATCTGGACGGCACCATGGGTTTTCCCGGCGCGCTGGAAGCGACCTGCACCTATCGGCTGAAGATTCCCGGAACGCTGTCGGTGGAACTGACCGCGACGACCGACCAGCCGACCGTCTGCAACCTGACGCAGCACTCCTATTTCAATCTCGATGACGGCGGTGCCGGCGATATCCTCGGACATCGCCTGATGCTGCAGGGATCGGCCTACCTGCCGGTCGACGCGGACATGATCCCGACCGGCGCGGTGGAGCCGGTGGAAGGCACGCCCTTCGATTTCCGCCAGGCCCGCTCGCTGCAGGCCGAGGCCGGCGGTCAGCCGCTTCCATACGACGTCAATCTCTGCCTGGCGTCGGCACGCGGGCCGCTGAAGCAGGCGGCATGGGTGCAGGGCGCCACTTCGGCCGTGGAAATGGAAGTGTGGACGACGGAGCCGGGCCTGCAATTCTACACCGGCCAGCACGTCACGCCCGGCCGGCCTGGCCTCGGTGGCCTGCGCTACGAGGCTTTCTCGGGCCTGTGCCTGGAGCCGCAGGTGTGGCCCGACGCGCCGAACCGTCCGTATTTCCCGCAAGCGACGCTGCTGCCGGGCGACACGTATCATCACGTCACCGAATACCGGTTCCGGATGGACTGAGGGATTTAAGCCCTGAACGCCTCTCGCAGCACCTCGAACGGGGCGAGCGCGCCGCGCACCTGGACCACGGCAGCGGCGACCTTGTGGGCGCGGCGTGCTGCTTCGGCCGGCGCATACCCCGCAAGGCGAGCCGCAAGGTAACCGCCATTGAAGGAATCGCCGGCGCCGGTGGTGTCGACGGGCTGGGCGACATGGACTGCGGCGATTGACTGCGCCTGCCCGCCGGCTTGGATCAGCGCCGGCTGCTCGCCGTTCTTGACCACCACTTCCTTGACCTGCGCGCCAATTCTTTCGGCCGTCGTTTCGGGAGAGGCGTCGCCATAGAGCGCCTGTTCGTCCGGAAAGGTCGGCAGGGCGATGTCGGTGAGTTCCAGCGCGCGGGCGATCGCCGCCTGCGCCTCGTCCTTGCTCTGCCACAGGCGCGGCCGGTAGTTGGGATCGAAGGCGATCAGGCTGCCAGCCGATCTGGCAGCTTTGACCGCAGCGAACAAGCTATCGCGCGCGCGCTCCTCCAGAATTGCCAAAGTGATTCCGGAAAAGTAGACAAGCGACTGATTTTCAAGATTCTTCGCCAGCGCGGCAGGATCGGAAGCAAGCTGCCTCGCGGCGGCGTCGGCACGCCAGTAGGTGAAGGCGCGCTCGGCGCCGGTCAGCGTGATGGCGTAGAGGCCCGGTCGCGCGCCGGCGATGACGGGACTGGCGCCGATGCCGATGCCGTGCCGGCCGAAGAAGGCGATCTGGTCGCGCGAGAACGGGTCGTCGCCGAAAGCGGAGACATAGGTGGCCGGGCGGTCCGGGCAAAGCGCATGCAGCGCCCACAGCGTGTTGAGGGTGTCGCCGGCAAAGCCCATCTTCCAGCCGTCGCCCTGGCCCGACAGTTCGATCATGCATTCGCCGATCGTGACGATGCCGGGCCGGGCGCTGTCTGTTGCCATCGATTCCTCCTGCCGTGATTGCGGACCCTGTAGCCTTTTTGTCACGGCAACGCCATGCTTCGGAACGCGTTTGACTGTTGCCCCGCGCCGTGAGATGCGGCCTGCTACGGCTGCATGCGTACAGCATGAACGGGAGACGGTTTGAACTCGATCTGGCGATATGGCCTTGCCGTGCTCGGGCTGGCGGTTGTGCTGACGGGCGTCGTGCTTGTCGCCTACCTGCACGGCAGCGGGCAGGGGCCGGATCTATCGCGTACCAGGGCGACCGCGAACGGCCTGTTCGTCGTCGCCATCAGGCCGCAAAGCGGTGCCGTGCGGGTCGGCGAACTGCAAAGCTGGCAACTGACGCTGACGACGAAGGCGGGCGCGCCGGTCGAGTATGCAGCCGTCGATGTTTCAGGCGGCATGCCGCGCAACAGCAACCTTTTGCCGACCAGTCCGCAAGTGGCGGATTATCTCGGGCAGGGACGCTACCGCATCGACGGTGTGAAATTCTCCATGCGCGGCTGGTGGCAGCTTCGGTTGACCGTATCGGCCGCGCAGGGCTCGGATTCGGTCGTCTTCAACTTCGTGCTGTGAGGCTCTACCGGTCCTTGACCGTCTCCATCGCCACGAAGGTCGAAGTCTGCGCCACATGCGGCAGGGCGGAGATGCGTTCGCCCAGCACGCGGCGGTAGGCGGCGATGTCGCGGGTGCGCACTTTCAGGAGGTAGTCGAAGCTGGCCGCCATCATGTGGCACTGCTCGATTTCCGGCACGCCCGTCACGGCGCGGTTGAAGGCGTCGAGCGCGGCCGAACGTGTGTCCGAGAGCTTCACCTGTACGAAGGCGACATGGCCTTCGCCCATCTTCTCGCGGTCGACGATGGCTGCATAGCCACGGATGAAGCCGTCCTTCTCCAGCCGCTTGACGCGCGCCTGCACCGGCGTCTTGGACAGGCCGACGCGTTCGGCGAGCTCGGCCATGGAAAGCCGGCCGCTGCGCGCGAGCACGACAAGGATATTGCGGTCTATGCGATCCAGATGGTCTTCCATGATCCTGAATGCGATCCAAATCGATTACTTTTCTGTTCTGTATTAGACTGATTGGCCTTTCCTGTCGATTTCTTTGGATCGGTTTGTTGCCAAGGGCTGTGCTAGCCTCGCGCGCACCTATCAACGCGCATTTCGACAGGACCGCCATGCCCGCGCTCGACACGATCCGCCAACAGATCCGCGCCACCTATCTGCCGAACGAGGACGAGGCCGTGCAACGGCTGGCGGCGGCGACAGGGCTTTCGGCGGATGACCGCGCGGCGATCTCGAAGCGCGCGGCCGATCTGGTGCGCGCGGTGCGCGGTTCGACCGATCCGCGACTGATGGAGGTGTTCCTCTCGGCCTACGGACTCTCCACCAAGGAGGGCGTGGCGCTGATGTGCCTGGCCGAGGCGTTGCTGCGCGTGCCCGACGCCGAGACGATGGACGACCTGATCGCCGACAAGATCGCGCCGCACGACTGGTCGGCGCATTCGGGCGAATCCAGCTCCATCTTCGTCAATGCCTCGACCTGGGCGCTGATGCTGACCGGGCGGGTGCTGGAGGAGGGCGAAGGCTCGATCGAACGGACGCTGCGCGGCATGGTGCGCCGGCTTGGCGAGCCGGTCATCCGCAAGGCGGTGGCGGCGGCGATGCGCGAGATGGGCGAGCAGTTTGTGCTCGGCCGCACCATCGCCGAAGCGATGAAGCGCGGCAGCGGCATGACGCGCAAGGGCTATCTCTATTCCTTCGACATGCTGGGCGAGGCTGCGCGCACCGAGGCGGACGCGCTGCGCTACCTGAAGGCCTATTCCGACGCGATCTCCTCGCTCGACGCCGGCTCGAACGGACCCGATATCCGCCTGAACCATGGCATTTCCGTAAAGCTCTCGGCGCTGCATCCGCGCTACGAGATTTTGCACAAGGAGACGATGCTTCCGGTGATGGCCGAGCGGCTTTTGTCGCTCGCCTTGCAGGCGCGGCACGCCCGCATGGGCCTCAATGTCGACGCGGAGGAAGCCGATCGGCTCGACTTGTCGCTCGACGTCATCGAGCGTGTGCTGGCCGATCCCCGGCTGGCCGACTGGGACGGCTTCGGCGTCGTCGTGCAGGCCTATGGCCCGCGCGCCTTCTACGCCATCGACTGGCTGCACGCGCTGGCCAAAAAGCTCGACCGGCGCATCATGGTGCGCCTCGTCAAGGGCGCCTATTGGGACACCGAGATCAAGCGGGCGCAGGTGCTCGGCCTGCCGGGCTACCCGGTGTTCACCCGCAAGCCCAACACGGATGTTTCCTATCTCGCCTGCGCACGCAAATTGCTCTCCATGACGGACCGCATCTATCCGCAGTTCGCCACCCACAACGCCCACACCGTCGCCGCCATCCTGTCGATGGCGACGGACCGCGACAGTTTCGAGTTCCAGCGCCTGCACGGCATGGGCGAATCCCTGCACGAGACGGTGCGCAAGGCCGAGGGCACCCGCTGCCGCATCTATGCGCCGGTCGGCGCGCATTCGGATCTTCTGGCCTATCTGGTGCGGCGCCTCTTGGAAAACGGCGCCAATTCCTCCTTCGTCCACCAGATCACCGACGAGGACGTGGCGCCCGAGGACATCGCGCGCGATCCGCTTTCCGTGGTCGAGACGCAGGGGCCTGCTGCCAATCCCAATATCCCGACGCCGGCAGCCATCTTCGGCGGCAACCGCAGCAACGCCAAGGGTTTTGATATCACCGACCCGGTGACGCTGGCGGCGATCGAGAAGGAACGCGAAAAGTTCGCGGGGCCGGATCGCTGGAAGGCAAAGCCGCTCACCCGTGCCGCCGGCAAGGGCAAGGCGCGGCCCGTCAACAACCCCGCCCGGCCTTCGGAAGTCGTCGGTAGCGTCACAGAAGCGACGGCGGAACAGGCGGCCAAGGCGGTGGGCATCGCGGTGGAGGCGCAGCCGGGCTGGGCGAAGACGCCTGTCGCTGAACGCGCCGCGATCCTGCGCCGCGCCGCCGATCTCTATGAAAAACACGCGGTGGAGTTCTTCGCGCTATGCACCCGCGAGGCCGGCAAGGTGCTGGCCGACGGCGTGGCGGAAGTGCGCGAGGCGGTCGATTTCCTGCGCTACTATGCGCAGCAGGCGGCCGATGCCGAGGCGGGCACCGAGGCGCGCGGCGTCATCGTGTGCATTTCGCCGTGGAATTTCCCGCTCGCCATCTTCACCGGTCAGATCGCCGCCGCGCTCGTCACCGGCAATGCGGTAGTGGCCAAGCCGGCCGAGCAGACACCACTGATCGCCTTCCGCGCCGTCGAACTGCTGCGCGAGGCCGGTGTGCCGGAGGACGTCATCCAATTGCTGCCGGGCGACGGACCGAGCGTCGGCGCGCCGCTGACGGCCGATCCGCGCATCGCCGGCGTCTGCTTCACCGGTTCGACCGAGGTCGCCAAGCTGATCGAGAAGCAACTGGCCAAGACAGCCGCGCCCGACGCCATGCTGATCGCCGAGACGGGCGGGCTGAACGCCATGATCGTCGATTCCACGGCACTTCCCGAACAGGCGGTGCGCGACGTGCTGGCTTCCGCCTTCCAGAGCGCAGGCCAGCGCTGCTCGGCGCTGCGCGTGCTCTACGTGCAGAAGGACGTGGAAAAGAAGGTTCTGGAGATGCTGAAGGGCGCGCTTGCAGCGCTGAAGGTCGGCGATCCTTGGCAGGTCGCCACCGATGTCGGGCCTGTCATCGACGACGAGGCGAGGAACGCCATCGGCGCCTATGTCGAGGCGATGGACGGGCAGGGCCGGACGCTGGCAAAGCTTGATGTGCCGGGCGAGGGCCGCTTCGTCGCGCCCTCGGTGTTCCGGGTGAAGGGCATCGAAGAGATGCAGCGCGAGGTGTTCGGCCCGGTGCTGCACGTCGCCACTTTCGAGGCCGAGGCCATCGACCGCGTGATTTCGGCGATCAACCGCAAGGGCTACGGCCTGACCTTCGGCCTGCACACGCGCATCGAGGGCCGGGTGCAGCATTTCGTCGACGGCATCCATGCCGGCAACATCTACGTCAACCGCAACCAGATCGGCGCAGTGGTCGGCTCGCAGCCCTTCGGCGGCGAGGGGCTGTCGGGTACCGGGCCGAAGGCGGGTGGGCCGCACTACCTGCGCCGTTTCCGCAAGGGCGCGGAAGCCGGTACGCACGTGGCCGAGGGCCGCAAGGTGACGGCCAGCGAGCTTGCCGACAACTTGCCCGATCCGGCGCTCGGCGGCTGGTCGACGCGTGCCGACCGCATCGCCATCCTGCGCAAGCACCTGCGCGGCAAGGGAGCGGCGGCCATCGCCGCCGCGTCCAACCTGGAATACGGCCAGATCGACCTGCCGGGACCGACCGGTGAGGCGAACACGCTGTCGCTGGCGCCGCGCGGCCGGGTGCTGGCGCTCGGGCCGGATGCCGACACGCTGCTTGCCCAGACCATCCAGGCGCTCGCCGCCGGCAATGCCGTGCTGGCGGTCGCGCCAGGTGCTGCGGCCGCACTTTCGGCGCTGACCGGCAAGGGTTTGCCGCTGGCGGCCATCGACGGCCGCCCCGATCCGGTCGAGGCGAGGGCGCTCAAGGTCGACGTGGTGGCGTTCTCGGGAACGGTGGAAGCGATGCGCGTCGTGCGGCAGGTTATCGCCGAACGCGACGGGCCGATCGTGCCGCTGGTCGGTGAGGTTTATTATCCGGCGGCCTATGTGCACGAGCGGGCGGTCTGCGTGGACACGACCGCTGCTGGTGGCAATGCGAGTTTGCTGGCGGCGGCGTAGGCGATAGGCTCGAAGCAAATCACCCCCACTCTGGCGCGCTTCGCGCGACGGAGTGGGAGTCGCTGCCATTCCCGATTGTGCTTGACGCCTCTGCGCCACCATCGACCCTTGCCGCGAATCACCGGCTCGGTTAGTCCGAAGCCATGGGAAAGAGCCTTGTACCGCCGGGGGGCGGCGACGACGACAATATCGAACCGGTCGACCTGAAGAAGGCGCTCGAGGAGCGCTATCTCGCCTATGCGCTGTCGACCATCATGCACCGCGCCCTGCCGGACGTTCGCGACGGCATGAAGCCGGTGCATCGGCGCATCATGCACGCCATGCGCCTTCTGCGCCTCAACCCCGACCAGGGCTTCGCCAAGTGCGCGCGCATCGTCGGCGAGGTGATGGGCAAGTTCCATCCGCACGGCGACCAGTCGATCTACGACGCGCTGGTGCGTCTGGCGCAGGATTTCTCCATGCGCTACCCGCTGGTCGACGGGCAGGGCAATTTCGGCAACATCGACGGCGATAACGCCGCCGCCATGCGCTACACCGAGGCGCGCATGACCGAGGTGGCGACCGAACTGCTCGCCGGCATCACCGAGGACGCGGTGGATTTCCGCCCGACCTACAACGAGGAGGACGAGGAGCCGTCCGTCCTGCCCGGCGCCTTCCCGAACCTGCTCGCCAACGGCTCGTCCGGCATCGCTGTCGGCATGGCGACGTCGATCCCGCCGCACAATGCGGCCGAACTGCTGGATGCCGCGCTTCTGCTGATCGACAATCCGGCCGCGTCGGTCGCCGACCTCGTGCAGTTCGTGCAGGGGCCGGATTTCCCGACCGGCGGCATCATCGTCGACGACCGCAAGTCGATCCTCGACGCCTACGAGACCGGCCGCGGCGGTTTTCGCGTCAGGGCGAAATGGCATCAGGAGGACCAGGGCAGGGGTACCTGGGTCATCGTCGTCACCGAAATCCCCTATGGCGTGCAGAAGTCGCGGCTGATCGAGAAGGCGGCCGAGCTGCTCATCGCGCGCAAGCTGCCTCTCCTGGAAGACATCCGCGACGAAAGCGCGGAGGACATCCGCGTCGTGCTGGTGCCGAAGAGCCGCACGGTCGATCCCGGCCTTCTGATGGAATCGCTGTTCAAGCTGACGGAACTGGAAAGCCGCTTCCCGCTCAACATGAACGTGCTGTCGCGCGGCAAGGTGCCGAACGTGCTGTCGCTCAAGAGCGCCTTGCAGGAATGGCTCGACCATCGCCGCGAGGTATTGATCCGCCGCTCCAAGCATCGGCTGGGCGAGATCGAGCGCCGGCTGGAAATCCTCGCCGGCTACCTCATCGCCTATCTCAATATCGACGAGGTGATCCGCATCATCCGCGAGGAGGATGAGCCCAAGCCTGTCATGATGAAACGCTGGGACCTGACCGACACGCAGGCCGAAGCGATCCTCAACATGCGGCTGCGCGCCCTGCGCAAGCTGGAAGAGTTCGAGATCCGCAAGGAGTTCGACGGGCTCACGGAAGAAAAGAAGCAGATCGAGGCGCTGCTCGCCTCCGAGGCGATGCAGTGGAAGACGATCAAGTGGCAGATCGGTGAACTGCGCGAGCGCTTCGGGCCGGAAACCGAGATCGGCAAGCGCCGCACCACCTTTGCGGAGGCGCCTGAGCACGACCTGTCGGAAATCCATAATGCGATGATCGAGAAGGAGCCGGTGACGGTCATCGTCTCCGAAAAGGGCTGGCTGCGGACGATGAAGGGCCATATCGCCGACTATTCGCAGTTCTCCTTCAAGGAAGGCGATGCGCTGAAGCTCGCCTTCCCGGCGCAGACGACCGACAAGATTTTGATCTTCACCACCGGCGGCAAGTTCTACACCATCGGCGCCGACCGGCTGCCCGGCGGGCGCGGCCATGGCGAGCCGATCCGCATCATCGTCGACATGGAGAACGACCAGGACATCGTCACCGCTTTCGTGCACGATGCCGGCCGCAAGCTGCTGCTCGTTTCGCATCAGGGCAACGGCTTCATCGTGCCGGAGACCGAGGTGGTGGCCAACACCCGCAAGGGCAGGCAGGTGATGAACGTCAAGGCGCCGGACGAAGCCAAGCGCTGCGTGCCGGTGGCGGGCGACCATGCCGCAATCGTCGGCGAGAACCGCAAGATGCTGGTGTTCCCGCTTGCCGAAGTGCCGGAAATGACGCGCGGCAAGGGCGTGCGGTTGCAGAAGTACAAGGACGGCGGCATGCTCGACCTGAAAACCTTCGCCATGGCCGACGGCCTGTCGTGGCAGGATTCGGCCGACCGCACCTTCACCCGCAGCCAGGCGGAGCTTGCCGAATGGATCGGCGCGCGCGCCTCCGCCGGCCGCATGGTGCCGAAGGGCTTCCCGAAGACGGGCCGGTTCGGATGACGGTAAGGCCGGCCTCGCGCTTACCGGTTGCGGCAGGCGCGGCGCTGGCGGTCTTGCTTGCGGTTCTCCTGGTCGTCGCGCCGGCGCAGGCTGCGCAGCGTACGGTCTATCTCACCTTCGACGACGGGCCGCTCGACGGTACGGCCAACGTGCTTTCCGTGCTGGAACAGGAGCAGGTGCCAGCGACGCTCTTCATGGTCGGTCAGCATGTGCTGGCGTCGCCCGACCACAAGGCGCTACTGGCAAGAGCCAAGGCGATGCCGTTGGTGACGATCGGCAACCACTCTTTTTCGCATGCCAATAACCGCTACAAGGCCTTCTATGCCGATACGGAAGGCGTGGTGGCCGATATGCTCAAGGCCAATGCGGTGCTCGGCCTTACGGTGAAGCCGGTGCCGGCGCGCCTGCCGGGGCGGGACGTGTTCCGGCTGCGCTACGTCTCGCGCAATGACCTCAGTGTCGGCGAAGTGCAGGCGGCGAGCGAGCAGGTCGACTTCGAGTTCGTCGCGGCGTCGGACTTCGACGTCTACGGCTGGGATTTCGAGTGGTTCCACGATGGCACCGGCAAGCCGGTGCAGAAGGCCGAACGGCTGGTGGACGAGATCGCGCGCCTGTTCGCTTACGGTCATATGCTGGAAAAGGACAAGCTGATCCTGCTCATGCACGACCAGATGTTCCAGGACAAATTCGACGGCGTCGCCAACCTGACGGCGCTGATTGCCGGCCTGCGCGCCCGAGGCTACGCCTTCGGCCATATCGCCGACTACAGCCCGGCCGACTGACCGCCTCAGGCGGCGAGGTCGTCGCCACTCTCCGGGCCGGCGTCGTTTTCCTGCCGGAGCCTGCGGGCGAGGGGGCCGTATTCCTGCGACCAGCCGATAACGGCGCGGAAGACTGGCTTCAGGCCATGCACGGCTTCGCTGATCTCGTATTCCACCCTCAACACGTTCTCCGGATAGACGGTGCGCGTCACCAGCCCGTCAGCCTCCAGTTCGCGCAACCTGAGCGACAGCATGTGCTGGGTGATGCCGGGCAGCGCGCGCCGCAATTCGCCGAAGCGGCGGGTGCGCTGCGCCAGCACCCACAGGATTTCGATCTTCCACTTGCCCGTCAGCGGCCGCATCGCCTCGATGAAGGTCAGGTACGGCGGCTCGCCCGGGCGGCGGCAGGTGTCAGTATGATCGTTGGGGATGCTTGCAGGTCCGTTCATCGCTTACCACCTTGATGGTCGCGTCGACACGCCGCTTTACCCCAGCCCAAGCGGCGCCTCTCCATCGTGTCTTCTCTGATTCCGTTGCGTCATCTTGCACGCGAATGATCATTCGCGTAAAGAGCGAATGATCATTCGCGCGAATGGATAGCAATGGAAACCCTGCTTGGCAACCTGCAAAAGGCGATCGACGGCGAGGCTGCTGCCATGTTGCCGTGCACGCGCCCGGAGCGGCGCGAGCGCCAGGTTCAACGCATCCTCGAAGCGGCCAAGGCCTGTTTCGTTCGCGCCGGCTTCCAGGGCGCGTCGATGCACGACATCTGCACTGAAGCCGGCATGAGCCCGGGCGCGCTCTATCGCTATTTCGCTTCCAAGGAGGCGATCATCGCGGCGATCTGCGAGGCGGACCGACGCGAGGATGCGACGCTGTTCAAGGCGGTGACGGCCAAGGCGGACGTCATCGAGGGCATGATGCTCGGCGCGATGACCCACATCCGCCACATGCACGAGAGCCGGGCCGCGCCGCTGTTTGCCGAGATCTGCGCGGAGGCCGCCCGCAACAACGCCGTCGAATCGACATGCCGGTGCCATGTCGAGCAGGTGCAGGCCATGTTCCGCGCCTATCTCGGCGAAGCTATGGATCGCGGCGAGATCGACCCCGCCGTCGAGCTCGACGTCGTGGTGCCGACGCTGCTGGCCATCATAAACGGCATGGCGCTGAACGACCTGCCGGCGCGCGGCGTGCCGCTGGAGAAGCTGGAAACGCTGGTACGGGCGACGCTGATCGGCATTCTGCGCCCCACTGGCCAGCCGGGCGAAGGCTGACGCAACACCGGTTTGCCGCTATCTCTGCGGTCTGCGGGCAAGACCCATAACGTATTTGGATTGTGGTCACGATTGCTGCACTATGTTGTGACAAGAGCTGTTGCTTCGTAAGCCGGCCAATCGGGGAACGCATTTGCAGGAACGGGAAATCCGCAAGGTCGAACGGCAGCCGCGTCTGTTCGGCGTATCGGCGCCGCTGAGAGCCGCCGTCGTGCCGCCGCTGTCGGCTGCGCGGTGGCTATTGCTGCTGATCGTGGCCGCAGGCGTCTATTTCTTCCACGGCTTCCTGTTTCCGGTGCTGGCGGCGCTGGTCATCGCCTTTGCGAGCTGGCCGCTCTACCGGCGGTTGCTCACCGCGGTCGGCGGCAACCGCACCTGGGCGGCCACCATCGCCATCCTGTCCATCCTCGCCTTCCTGGTCATCCCGATTTCGTTTGCAGGCAAGTACGCCGTGCATGAGATGCGCGAATGGGGCATCTGGGCAATCGAGGCGAACCGCTCCGGCGCGCCGACGCCGCACTGGATCGCCAGCCTGCCGGTGATCGGCGAATGGCTGAACGAACAGTGGCAGGCGCAGTTCGGCCATCGCGGCGGCATCGGCGAACTGATCCAGATCGTCAGCGGCGCCAACATCCGCTCCATCTACCAGACGGTGCTGGCCGCCGGCGGCAGCGCGTTTTCGCTGCTGCTGACCATCCTGTTCATGCTGATCGCGCTGTTCTTCGTCTATCGCGACGGCGAAAGCTTCGCCGCGCAGATCGACAAGCTGGGCGAGCGCATCCTGCCGATGCGCTGGGAACGCATTTCGCGCGTGGTGCCGGCGACCATCTCGTCGACCGTCACCGGCATGACCATCATCGCCATCGGCGAGGGGGTGGTGCTGGGCATCGCCTACTGGCTGGCGGGCGTGCCGTCGCCGGTGACTCTGGGGGTGCTGACCGGCGTGATGGCGCTGATACCGGGCGGGGCGCCGCTGTCGTTCACGCTGGTGTCCATCTACCTTGCGGCCAGCGGCTCGCCCTTTGCCGGTCTGGCGCTGTTCCTGTGGGGGGCGGTGGAACTGTTCATCGTCGACAAGACGATCCGCCCCAAGCTGGTCGGCGGGCCGATCAAGCTGCCGTTCCTGCCGACCTTCTTCGGCCTTATCGGCGGGGTGAAGACGATGGGCTTCCTCGGCCTGTTCATCGGCCCCGTGTTGATGGCGCTGCTGGTGGCGATATGGCGCGAATGGCTGCGCGAGGTGACGGATACGGCACCGCCGGCGATCGCGCAGGACGAGGAGCCCGCACCGGTCGAGCTCGTCGCGGAGCGGAAGTCTCAGGCCGGGTGACGGGCGGCGAGCGCTGTCCGTCGCCGTCGCCCTTCATGCAATTGCCATAGCGAATGCGCGATCAGGGCGACGATCAGGATCGTGCCGCCGATCAGGCTGTTGCGGCTCGGCACCTCGGAAAAGATCATCCACACCCAGACGGGCGCCAGCACCGTTTCCAGAAGGTAGAACATGGAAACTTCCGCGCCTGAGATATAGCGCGGGCCGGCGGCGAGGCAGAAGAACGAGATCGGCATGATGACCGCGCCGTTGAAGACGATCCACCACGGCTCTGCCACCTGATAGCCGGTCTTGCCGACCATGAAGGCGGCGACAAGGAAGGGCAGGACGACACCGATCAGCGACGTGAAGCCCATGTCCTTGCCGCTGGCGCGCGAAATGGTGATGGCGCCGGCGATGCACAGCGCCGAACTCAGCGCCAGAACGTTGCCGAACAGATGGCCGGACCCCATCGAGTCGCCGACGATGATGGCGACGCCGACAATCATCGCGGCCATGGCGACGAAGGTGGCCGGCCGCGGCCGCTCGCCCAGGAACAGCCAGGACAGCAGGGCCGAGAACATCGGATTGAAAGCGAGGATGAAGACCAGGTTCGCCGTCGAGGTGTTGAAGACGGCGGTGATGAAGGTGATCGAACCGAGGCCGTAGAGGGCCGCCACAACGAGGCCGGCGCGGCCGGGAATGAGCTGCGGGGCTTTCGGCGAGAACAGGCGCCACACCGCCCAGATGACCAGCGCGGCCAGCAGGGTCATGCCGGTGCGGGTCATCAGGATCGACCACGGTTCTCCGTCGGCCAGCCGGATCAGCGGAATGTCGACGGTCAGCGTCATGCCGCCGATGGCGGTGATGAGCAGGCCCTTGGCGTGATGGTCGTGAGTGGTCGTCAAGAAGGGCCGCCCGCTGCTGGAGGAAGGTCGTCTTCTACAGGAGCGGGATGCCGAACAAAGCGGCCACGGCTTGAAACTCTGTCAGCCAGAGGCGGGGATCAACCTTCGAAGCGTTCCCAGCCCTTGGGACCGAGATGCTCCTGCGGCATGAAGCGCATCTTGTAGTTCATCTTGCGCGAGCCGTTGACCCAGTAGCCGAGATAGACGTGCGGCAACCCCATGGCCTTGGCGCGGTTGATGTGGTCGAGGATCATGAAGGTGCCGAGGGAGCGGTCGGCCAGTTCGGGGTCGAAATAGGAATAGACCATCGAAAGGCCGTCTGCCATCTGGTCCGACAGCGCCACCGCGATCAGTTCGCCATGGCCGCGGCCGGTGATGAAGGTATCGGGGCCACGGCGGCGATATTCGATGATCTTGGTGTTCACGTGCGTGTCCTCGACCATCATGGCGTAGTCGAGGACTGTCATGTCGGACATGCCGCCCTTGCGGTGGCGGGCATCGAGATAGGAGCGGAACAGCGAATATTGCTCCGTCGACGGTTCGGCGTCGTGCATGACGCCGATCAGGTCTGAATTGGCGTGGAGGACGCGGCGCATGTTGCGGCTGGGCGTGAATTCGCCGGCCAGGATGCGCACCGACACGCAGGCGCGGCAGGTTTCGCAGGCGGGACGGTAGGCGATGTTCTGCGAGCGGCGGAAGCCGCCTTGCGTCAAGAGGTCGTTCATCTCCGGCGCCTTGTCGCCGACGAGATGGGTGAAGACCTTCCGCTCGAACTGGCCGTCGAGATAGGGGCAGGGCGAGGGCGCTGTCAGGAAGAACTGCGGCGATTGTGTCGGGTGCTGCGTCATCGAGTCTGCGAGCCGGCCTCACGAATCGTCATACCTTTGGCGCGGGCGGCGGAAAATTCAACAATATTGTGTAGACCCCGCCTTTGGCAGCGGGGAATACCGGCAAAATCGCGGGAAACCCCAGCGGGATCAGCGGTCGACGCGGCTTACCACGGTGCCGAGCAGCAGATCGTGCAGGGTGCGCTTGCGGTCGCTGAACAGCGTCACCAGCAGGATCAGTGGCGTCAGCACGACGTTGCCGGCCCAGAACAGCACCGAATGCACCACCGCCGTCATGCCGTCGATGGGCGCGCCGTCGAGACGGTCGAGGCGGATATCCATCATCTTCATGCCGACCGTGGCCTGGTCTTTCCCGCCGAGCGTGTTCCAGATGTAGAGGATGGCGACGGCGGGAACCAGAACGGTGAAAAGCATCCAGCCGAGGCCGAGCGTCAGCAGCCCCAGAATGAGCACGAGGATGGCGAACGGGATCGTCAGCAGGCCGACGATCAGGTAGTCGATCAGGCAGGCCACTACACGCCGCGTGCGCACGCCGTCATAGGCCCGTGCATCGTCCAGCCGGGACGTGATGATCTCACCGTCGAGAACGCGTGCGTTCATGGTGGTCCGCTTTCCTTTCCGTTCGGCCGCATGTGGTGCGGCGACGGCACAAACATGGGGCGGCAGGCGGCGCCGTTCAAGCGTTTCCGGATATCAGACGATCAGATGGGGCCGGTCGAGCCGCGCACGACCAGCTCGAGGGGCATCGTCTCGCGCGGCAGCGAGCCGTCGTGCTCGAGGATGGCGCGAGCGGCCCGGCGGCCCATTTCGGCCATCGGCTGCACGACAGTGGTCAGCGGCGGGATGGAAATCGCCCCCTCCGGCACGCCGTCGAAGCCGACCACGGAGATTCGGCCCGGGACGGAAAGGCGGCGCTCGCGCAGCCAGTCCAGCGCGGCGAGCGCGATGCGGTCCGACATGGCGAGCAGCGCGGTCGGTGGCTCCGGTTGCGCAAAGAGGTGATCGAGCCCGGCGCGGACCGTGCGCTCGTCGTTCAGCGTCTCGTAGACGGGTACGCGGCCGGTATCGACGCCGTGTTCGGCAAGGACGTCGAAATAGCCCAGCAGGCGGTCGCGCGTGCCCGCATAGATCGAGCGCCGCCGTCTCTCCTGCGAGGCCGGCCCGGTCGCCGCGTCGTCGGCAAACGGCAGGGAAAGCACGGCAAAGCGGCGGTGGCCGAGCCCTGTCAGGTGGCGGGCGGCCAGTCGCGCGCCGGCACGGTCGTCGACGCCTATGGCCGCGACGGTCTGGTCCTCGAAGGCGAAATCGAGCGCCACGAAAGGCAGCTTGCGCTCGCGCGTCAGCTCGACAAGGCGTGAGCCGCCTTCGACGCAAAAGACGATGAAGCCGTCGACCAGCGCGCTCTGGATGTTCCAGGCGAGATGCTCCTGGTTGGCCGCCGAGACCAGCGAGATGCCGGCGCCGGTGGCGTCGCAGGCCTGGCTGATGCCGGACATGACGACGCGGGCGAAGGGGTCTTCGAAGAAATAGGACAGCGGCTGCGCGGTGGCGACGCCGATGGCGTTGACCTTGCCGGCGCGCAGCAGCCGGCCCTTCGGGTCCGGACCGGCGTAGCCGAGCTTCTCGGCGGCCGCGTGGACGCGTTCCCGTACCTCCTTGCGCACGATCTCGGGGCGGCCGAAGACGTTGGAGGCGGTTCCGTGCGAGACGCCCGCGGCGCGCGCGACATCGGCGAGCCGGATCGGACGGGTCGTCGCCGCTGCCTGCCGTGCCATCGTTCCTCCTCGCGGATGTTCATCAATCGCGGCGGCAGCTTAGCCTATGCGCGGTTGCGTCTGCCAGACTTGCGTTTCGGATCAGGAGCGAGGCCTGACGAATGCCGAGCCGGCGGCAACGAGCCAGCCGATGATGAGCAGCGTGCCGCCGGTAGGTGCTGCGAAGGGAAACAGGCGGTGGCCGAGGAAGTCGCGTGCCAGGAGATCGCCGCAGAACAGCACCAGTCCGACGACCAGCACCAGCCCGGCCAGCAGCAGGAGGACGTTGCGGCCGACAAGCCCGATCGCAAGCAGCGCCGGGGCATGGATGAGCAGCATCGTCGCGGCGGTGCCGGTGAAGGCGCCGCCGGTATGGGTCTCGGCTGCCGACAGGGCGACGCCGGCCGCGCCGGCGAGACCGGCGGCGAAAACGAGGGGCAGTGCTCCAGGTGGGTTCGAGTCGGACATGAAGGGCCTTGCTTCGTGGTGAAACGCGGCCTCAACCATGCGGGATTTCAGGATCGGCCGCCATGGGCCACGATGTCGCCCACGGCGGCCCCGCCTGTCAGTCGCAGACGGTGATTTCGCGGATCACCCGACGATGATGATGCCAGGACTTGACCACCTTGGTGCGGCAATCGCGGTGGTGGTGCCTGCGCCAGTCACGCCGGTGGTCGCTGTAGCGCCAGGAATCGCGATCGTAATGGCGGCGGTGATCACGCCGGATGACGACGTCATCGCCGCCATTCGTGGAAAATGTCACGCTGGCAGCCGTGGCAGGCGCCATCGTTACCGGTACTGCGGCGGTGGCGAGGAAAAGTGCGGCGAGGATGGCTTTCATCTTATGCTCCATCGTTGAATCCGATGGAAAACACGCCTCCGCGCCAACCGTTCCGTTCAAGTCCGAACACAAATCCGAGGTTGGCGGACTCATAAACGTGATTGAAATGACAGTGGAAGCAGAACAGGCGAGCGACCTTGGAGTATCAATCAGCGCGCTGAGAAGTAGCGATAGCCGCCCCAAGCCGCCAAGGCGACGGCTGCGATCCAAAGCGCGACGATGGCGGTCGCGGCAGTCCGGCTTACCGGACGGTCGAGGGCTGCGGCGGCCTCGACCCGTTTCTCCGCCATGACGTTCGGCGGGATCATTCTGATGACGAGCAGAACCCCCAGCGGCACGATGATCGCGTCGTCGAGATAGCCCAGGATGGGTATGAAATCGGGGATAAGGTCGATGGGCGACAGCGCGTAGCCGGCTACGAAAAGCGCCAGTGCCTTTGCATACCACGGCGTTCGCGGATCCCTGGCGGCGAGATAGATCGCATGAACGTCGCGTTTGACCGACCGCGCCCAGCTCTTCAAGCGGTTCCTGATCGCCATCGCTCGTTATCGACCGGGTATCGATCGCCTCTCTTGCGACGCGCGCGCCAGCCAGTTGTAGACGGCGCCTGCCGCCATCAGTGCGGCCGTCATCAGGAAGACCGCCCGCATGCCGAAATGGCCGCCGACGAAGCCGCCGAGCAGCGGGCCGGCGACCTGGCCGACATATTGCGCCGAAACCGACAGGCCGAGCACATTGCCGCCGACGCCGTCCGGCACGTTGTGGCGGATGACGCTGGTGACGCTGGGCAGCAGGCCGCCGAGCGCCAGTCCCATCAGGAAGCGCAACGCCACGAGTTGCCAGCCGGCTGTCACGAAAGCTTGTGGGATGAGCAGCAACGCGGCCGCCGCCAGCGCGCCGGCGATTACCGTCCAGTGGCCGACCCGATCTGCCAGCCTGCCGAGATAGGACGCCGACAGGATGGCGCCGAGTGCGGCGGCCGACATGACGACGCCCGACACCAGGGTGACGTGGCTCTGGTCCTCGACGAATTGGCCGACATAGACCGTGATGATCGGCTCGATGGACATGGTGGCGAACATCAGAAGCATGCCCGTCGCCAGCATGGCCGTGACGGGCCGCTTGTCGGGTATCTGCGACCAGCCGCTTTTCGCCTTGCCGCCCGGCGCCTTGGTGGCCGCCGGGTGCGCGTCCTCCTTGATGAGAAAACTGGTGGCGAGGAAGGCGAGGAAGATGACGCCGCCGGCGAGCAGGAAGGTGGCGCGGATGCCGATCAACGGCGGCAGCGCGCCGCCCACCAGCGGGCCGACGAGGTTGCCGGCCATGATGCCGGCGGACAGCGTGCCCAGCGCCCAGCCGGAACGGTCCTTCGGCGTCTGCATGGCGACGAGGATGGTGGAGCCGGAGGAATAGCCGCCGGCAAAGCCGATCAGCAGGCGCAGGAGAACCAGTTGCCATACGCTCTGCACCATGCCGGTCAGCGACATGCAGATAGCCATGCCGAGCGAGGCGCGCACCAGCATCAGCTTGCGGCCGTAGCGGTCGCCGAGCTTGCCCCACAGCGGCGCGACGAGCGCGGCGGCAAGGAAGGTGGCGCCGTAGGCGATGCCCGACCACTGGACGATGGCGGCGTGGCCCGTTGCTCCCAGTTCCTCCACATAAAGCGGCAGGAATGGCAACAGCAGCGTCATCGCCACGATGGTGGTGAAGGACCCCAGCAGGCAAACGACGAGATTGCGCCGCCAGTGGACGTTGTAGGCGGATTGCCCCGTCGTTTCCGATTGCGCCATGGCCGATGTCGCTCAGCCCTTGAGCAATTCAGCCACTCTCGGCGCGAAGTAGGTGAGGATGCCGTCGCAACCGGCGCGCTTGAAGGCGAGGAGCGATTCCAACATGGCGCGCTCGCCGTCAATCCAGCCGTTGGCAGCGGCCGCCTCGATCATCGCGTATTCGCCCGACACCTGGTAGGCGAAGGTCGGCATGGCGAATTCGTCCTTCAAGCGGCGGATGATGTCGAGATAAGGCAGGCCGGGCTTGACCATGACCATGTCGGCGCCCTCGGCCAGATCCTGCTCGGCCTCCCGCACCGCCTCGTCGGAATTGGCGTGGTCGAGGTAATAGGTCTTCTTGTCGCCCTGCAGCAGGCCGGCAGTGCCGATAGCCTCGCGGTAAGGGCCATAAAAAGCCGAGTGGAACTTGGTCGCATAGGACATGATCGCCACGTCCTGGAAGCCGTTGGCGTCGAGCGCGTCGCGGATGGCGCCGATGCGACCGTCCATCATGTCGGAGGGCGCGATAATGTCGGCACCGGCGGCGGCCTGAAGTACGGCGGCCGCCGTCACCTGCTCGACGGTCTCGTCGTTGACGATGACGCCGTCGCGCAGGATGCCGTCATGGCCGTGGCTGGTGAAGGGGTCGAGGGCCGCGTCGGTGATGACGCCGATGTCCGGCGCGGCCGCCTTGATGGCGCGAGTGGCGCGGTTGATGAGGTTGTCCGGATCGAGAATGGCCGAGCCGGTCTGGTCGCGCAGCGACCGCTCGACATTCGGGAAGGTGGCGATGGCGGGAATGCCGAGTCTTGCCGCACGCTCGGCCTCCCTGGCAGCCAGATCGACCGAAAGGCGGAAGACGCCCGGCATGGCCTGGATCGGCTGGCGCACGTTCGTGCCCTCGACGACGAAGATCGGCCAGATCAGGTCGTCCACCGTCAGCCGATTTTCCTGTACGAGGCGACGCGACCAGCTGGCCTTGCGCATGCGCCTGAGGCGGCGCGAGCCGGTGATTTCGTCGACGGTGCGGGTGCCAGCGGCTTTCGCCGCGCTGAATTTGTTCATGGCCGGTTCTCCAGACGAGGCGGGCTTTTATCACGATGCCGGCGGCCAGACCAATGCGGCATGGTTGTGCCAGCGTTCGGCGCGCGGGGTAGCCGGACAATTGACGTCGGCGGACTGGCCCCTTAGCACTTTCAGGCCGGGGCAAGGAGAGAGAATCTGTCGATGGATTTTGGCGGTGGTGACGAAATCCGTTTCGAGCGGAAGGGGCGGGCAGGTGTCGTCACGCTGACGCGGCCGAAGGCGCTCAACGCCCTGAGCCATGGCATGGTGCGGGCGTTGGCGAAGGCGCTGGCAGCCTGGGAAGACGATCCGACGATCGCTGCCGTGCTGATCCGGGGCGAGGGCAGGGCCTTCTGCTCCGGTGGCGACATCATGCAGGTCTATGCCGCGCGCCGGGCCGGCGAGGAGCCGCCCGCCGCGTTCTTCGCCGACGAGTACCGGCTGAATGCCCATATCGAGCGCTACCGGAAGCCCTACGTGGCGCTGATCGACGGCATCGTGATGGGCGGCGGCGTCGGCGTTTCCTTCCACGGCTCGCACCGCGTCGTGACCGAAAACGCACAGTTTGCCATGCCGGAAGTCGGCATCGGCTTCTTTCCCGACGTCGGCGCGAGCCATCTGCTGCCCAAGCTCGGCGGACATTTCGGCCGCTATCTCGCCCTGACCGGCAACCGGATCGGCTGGGGTGACGTGCTGGGGTGCGGTCTCGCCACCCATGCCATCAATGCGGTCGATCAGGAGCGTTTTGCCGAGCACCTGTGCGAGAGCGGCGATGCCGATGCGGCACTGGCGGGACTGACGGCATCGCCCGCCCGCGAAACGGAAGCGGCGGTGCTGGAGGCCATCGGCCGCCATTTCGCGCGGCCGTCGCTGCCGGAAATCATCGACGGCCTGAAAACCGAGGCCGCAACCGATCCTTTCGCGGCCAGGACGCTGTCGACGATCGAGGGACGCTCGCCGACGAGTCTCCTGGTCGCCTTCCGCGAGATCGAGGCCGGCCGCGGCCTGTCGATGGCGGATTGCATGCGCATGGAATATCGCATCCTCGTGCGCATGCTTGCCGGTCACGATTTTTACGAAGGCATCCGGGCGGCCATCGTCGACAAGGACCGGCAACCGAAATGGCAGCCGTCGCGGATCGAGGACGTCTCCATGGCGGACATCGACGCCTATTTCGCGCCGCTCGGCGAGCGGGAACTGACGTTTTGAGCGACGTCGCCACCTCACGGCGCGTGCTCGGCCCTTCCGGCGTGGAAGTCGCCTTTTCCTGGTTCCAGCGCATCGTCGCCGTCTATTGCCTGCTGTTCGGCGTGCTCTACTGGGTGCGGCTGGTCGGCTTTTATCCGGGGCCGCTGTGGCGTTTCGACCTGATGCCGATCCATTGGCAGGTGGCGGCGGTGACGCTGGCGGTGCTGTTTCCCATCGCCGCAGCCGGCCTGTGGATGCTGGCGTCCTGGGGGCCGGTCATCTGGTTCATCTGTGCGGCGACGGAAACGGCGATGTATGGCGGGCTCTCCCCGCTCTTCGGCGAACGCCTGCCGATCGTCGCCGCACATGCCGTGGTGGCGCTCCTCTATATCGCCTTCCGGATCGTCCTGCACTGGCGGAAGCGGCGGGCGCAGCAATAGGCCGGCCCATGGTCCGCATCAGGCGGATCCCCCTTCCGGAGGTTCAGTAAATATTGAGGTTAATTGTCCGTCCCCGCATGGGATTTCGTTAAGCCTGTCTGCAAACCTCTTACCGGTAAGCTCTTGTTAGCCTTGGCGTTTAAGTCGAATTTTATGGGTATTCGATAGGGTCGCGACCAAGGTGAGAAAAACAAGAAATCACCGGGCGACAAACGAGAGGCAAAGACAATGATCAATTCGCGCCAGGCTGCCAAGCCCGCTACCGGATCCGACGATCGCCGCGAGGCGATCCGTTCGCTGTACATGGAATCGCTTCAGCTGGTCGAGCGTCTGCACCGCCGCCTGCTGGATGTCATCAAGGACGAATTCGACCGCCAGGGCCGTTCCGACATCAACGCCATCCAGGCGCTGCTGCTGTTCAACATCGGCAATGCCGAACTGACCGCCGGCGAACTGCGCAGCAGAGGCTACTATCTCGGCTCGAACGTCTCCTACAACCTCAAGAAGTTGGTCGATCTCGGCTTCATCAACCACCAGCGCTCGCGCATCGACCGTCGTTCCGTCCGCATCAGCCTGACGGAGACGGGGCAGGAGGTGGCCGAAGTGGTCGCCGGCCTCTACGAACGTCACGTCGGTTCGATCGAGCAGGTCGGCGGTATCAACCAGGACGAGTTCGCGCAGATGAACCGCGCCCTGCAGCGCCTCGACCGGTTCTGGAACGACACCATCGCCTACCGGATGTGAACGAGACGCAAGTGGCGCCGCAAAGAAGCGCCGCCGGAAAAGGTGACCTCCAGTCAGGCCGCAGCCACAACGCTGCGGCCCCTTTTCTTTGCGGTTCGGGCGGATGGCGACGGTTGCCGAAAAACCACGCCTCGCGCTTATTCCCGATCGACGCAGACAGTTGATTTGCGAACGCGCCACGCTGCCGCCATATTCGCAGTGATAGCGGAGGAGGCGAGATGCCTTCGTGGTTGGCACATTGTTAACAGTGCCCACCCTAGTATGCGGGCGATCCGCACGATGCCCGGCGGCGCAAGCCGCCCAGTGCCGAACAGCCGAGAAAAGTCTGGACCGCCCATGATGACCAGTCGCCGTTTTTTCCTTTCCGGAGCCACCGCGCTCGCCGCCGCCGCGTTTTCGGGCGGTGCCAGGGCGCAGGACGTGATCGGCGACATCCTGAAATCCACGGGTAGCTGGGACGACACGTTCGACGCCCGCGTCAGCGACAACGGCAAGGTCGCCTCGACGCTGCCGATTTTCAGCCCGCAGACGATCTCCTTTACCGAGCAGGCCATCGAACTCTATCGCGGCATCACCGCGCAGGGAGGCTGGCAGCCGGTTCCGGCGACCAAGAAGCTCAAGCTCGGCGTCGTCGACCCCGACGTGGTGCCGCTGCGCAGGCGGCTGATGGTCTCGGGCGACCTGCCGCAGAACGCCGGCCTGTCGGACGCTTTCGATTCCTATGTCGATTCGGCGCTCAAGCGCTTCCAGATCCGCCATGGCCTGCCGGACGACGGCGTGACCGGCAAGTACACCTATTCGGCGATGAACGTCTCGGCGCAGGTGCGTCTCGGCCAGCTTGAGACGAATCTGGTGCGGCTGCGCTCCATGGGCGGCTTTCTCGGCGAACGCTACGTCATGGTCAACATTCCGGCCCAGCAGGTCGAGGCCGTGGAGAACGGCCGTGTCGTGCTGCGCCATGCGGCCATCGTCGGCAAGGTCGACCGCCAGACGCCGATCGTGAATTCCAAGATCAACGAGATCATCGTCAATCCGTACTGGAACGCGCCGGTCTCGATCGTGCGCAAGGACATCATTCCGCTGATGCGGAAGGATCCGAACTACCTCAAGGACAGCCATATCCGCCTCTTGGCGCCAGACGGCAGCGAGGTCGATCCGATGACGGTCGACTGGTCGACCGAGGATGCGGTGAAGTACCGCTTCCGGCAGGATCCGGGCGCCAACAACGCCATGGCCTCGGTGAAGATCAATTTCCCCAGCCCCGACGGCGTCTACATGCACGACACGCCGCAGCAGAGCCTGTTCGGCAAGCTGATGCGTTTCGATTCCTCGGGCTGTGTCCGTGTCCAGAACGTGCGCGACCTGGTGACCTGGATCCTGCGCGACACCCCCGGCTGGGATCGCCAGCACTTCGAGGCGGCGATCAAGACCGGCGAAAGCACGCCGGTTAAGGTCACCAATCCGGTGCCGGTCTATTTCACCTACATTTCCGCCTGGTCGACCGGGCCGGGTGTGGTGCAGTTCCGTGACGACATCTACGGCCGCGACGGCGTCGACGAGTTGCAGATCACGTCTTCGCTGTAAGCACTTCAGCGTTTTTCTTTGAGAAGGCTGCCTTCGGGCGGCCTTTTTCTTTGCGCGACGACGTATTGGCGTTAACCGGCCAGCAAAATTCGTGGTCCACATGGCGAGGCGCGGACAACTGTGTTAAGGGCGCGCAGTTCCTCCGACAGCAAGGGTTCCAGCCATGGCAACAGCACCGGCCACCTCGAATCATCTCGAGTCCTTTTTTGAAACGCCGCTCGCGGAGGCCGATCCGGAAATCTTCGGCGCCATCCGCGACGAACTCGGCCGCCAGCGCCACGAAATCGAGCTGATCGCCTCGGAAAACATCGTTTCCCGCGCCGTGCTGGAGGCGCAGGGCTCGATCATGACCAACAAATATGCCGAGGGTTATCCCGGCAAGCGCTACTACGGCGGCTGCCAGTTCGTCGACGTGGCAGAGACGCTGGCCATCGAGCGCGCCAAGAAGCTGTTCGACTGCAACTTCGCCAACGTGCAGCCGAATTCCGGCAGCCAGATGAACCAGGCCGTATTCCTGGCGCTGCTGCAGCCTGGCGACACCTTCATGGGCCTCGACCTCAATTCCGGCGGTCACCTGACACACGGCTCGCCGGTCAACATGAGCGGCAAGTGGTTCAAGGTCGTCTCATATGGCGTGCGGCGGGACGATCACCTGCTCGACATGGACGAGATCGAG
The DNA here is from genome assembly GCF_006351905.1 of Mesorhizobium sp. 8. NCBI lineage: Bacteria > Pseudomonadati > Pseudomonadota > Alphaproteobacteria > Hyphomicrobiales > Phyllobacteriaceae > Mesorhizobium > Mesorhizobium sp. 8. The sequence goes on along the minus strand of NZ_CP040914.1, from coordinate 1,049,244 downwards.
AGACAGGCCCAAGAGCACAAGCCGAAGCTGATCCTGGCCGGCGGCACCGCCTATTCGCGCATCTGGGACTGGAAGCGCTTCCGCGAGATCGCCGATTCCATCGGGGCCTACCTGATGGTCGACATGGCGCACATCGCCGGCCTGGTCGCCGGCGGCCAGCACCCGTCGCCGCTGCCCTATGCGCATGTCGTCACCACCACCACGCACAAGAGCCTGCGCGGGCCGCGCGGCGGCATGGTCCTGACCAATGATGAGGACATCGCCAAGAAGATCAACTCGGCGGTGTTCCCGGGCCTGCAGGGCGGACCGCTGATGCACGTCATCGCCGCCAAGGCGGTGGCCTTCGGCGAGGCGCTGAAGCCGAGCTTCAAGACCTATGCGGCCAACATCGTCGCCAATTCCAAGGCCCTGGCCTCCTCGTTGCAGGAGACCGGCCTCGACATCGTCTCCGGCGGCACCGACAACCACCTGATGCTGGTCGACTTGCGCCCGAAGAACGCCACCGGCAAGCGGGCGGAAGCCGCGCTTGGGCGCGCCAACATCACCTGCAACAAGAACGGCATCCCGTTCGACCCGGAAAAGCCGTTCGTCACCTCCGGTGTGCGGCTCGGCACGCCGGCCGGCACGACGCGCGGCTTCGGCCAGGCCGAGTTCCGCGAGATCGGCAAGCTGATCGCCGAGGTGCTGGACGGGCTGAAGGTGGCCAATTCCGACGAAGGCAACGCCGCCGTCGAGGCTGCGGTGAAGGCCAAGGTGACGGCGCTGACCGACCGCTTCCCGCTCTATCCTTATCTGGGGTGAGGGCGAGGCCCCTGGCGGTGGTGCTGGCCGCTCGCTATCTGTAGTCTGCAGGAGGACAGGCCTGCCCTTTGCCGCAACGGCAAAAGGCTCTAAGCCTGTCCTTCACCAGATTCGAGAGCGTTGTTCCCATGCGTTGCCCCTATTGCCAGTCCGAAGACACGCAGGTGAAGGATTCGCGCCCCGCCGAAGACGGCGCGGCGATCCGCAGGCGGCGCGTCTGTCCCGATTGCGGCGGCCGCTTCACCACCTTCGAGCGCGTGCAATTGCGCGATCTCGTCGTTGTCAAGAAGTCGGGCCGCAAGGTGCCGTTCGACCGCGACAAGCTGTTGCGTTCGGTCGAGATCGCGCTGCGCAAGCGCAACGTCGAGCCAGACCGTATCGACCGCGCCGTCACCGGCATCGTGCGGCAGCTCGAAAGCTCCGGCGAGACCGAAATCCCGTCGGCGGAGATCGGCCGGCTGGTCATGGAAGCGCTGAAGTCGCTGGACGACGTGGCCTATGTGCGCTTCGCGTCGGTCTACCGCAATTTCCGCGAGGCCAAGGATTTCCACGAGTTGCTCGGCGAGTTGAAGGGCGACGAGGAAGCGGCGGAATAATGGCCGGCAAGGCCGCAGCAGGACAGGATGCGATCGATCGCCGCTTCATGGCGGCGGCACTCAGGCTGTCGCGCCGCAACGCCGGGCGGACGGCGACCAATCCCTCGGTCGGGACGGTGATCGTGCGCGACGATGGGGCAGGGCCTTTCATCGTCGGCACGGGCGTCACCGCCGTCGGCGGCCGCCCCCATGCAGAGACGGAAGCCCTGGCGGAAGCCGTCGAGCTGGCACGCGGCGCTACCGCCTATGTCACGCTGGAGCCCTGCGCCCATCACGGCCGCACACCGCCTTGCGCCAACGCGCTGGTCAATGCCGGCGTGGCGCGCGTCGTCGGCGCCGCCAGCGACCCCGATCCGCGCGTCTCGGGCAAGGGCTATGCGATCCTGCGCGCCGCCGGCGTCGAGGTGACGGAGGGCGTGCTGGCACGCGAGGCGGCCGAGCAAATGGTCGGCTATATGAGCCGTTCGTTGAGGAAGCGGCCGGAAGTGATCCTGAAACTTGCGCTTTCGGTCGACGGTAAGATCGGCCGGCGCGGCGCCGGACAGGTGTCGATCACCGGCGAGAGCGCACGACGCGAGGTGCATCTGATGCGCGCCGAGGCCGATGCGATCCTGGTCGGCATCGGCACCGTGCTTGAAGACGACCCGGCATTGACGGTACGGCTGCCGGGACTGGAAAGCCGTTCGCCGATCCGCGTCGTCCTCGACCGGCATGCCCGACTCCCCGAGGCGTCGAAGCTGGTGGCCGGCATTGATCGCGTGCCCGTCTATGTGGCGGCCTGCGAACAGGCCGATCCGCAGCGACGGGCAGTACTGGAGCGGCTCGGTGTGCGCTTCATCGGCACCGAGACCGTGGACGGTCGCGTCGCGCTGCCGGAACTGATGGAGGATCTGGCCGCGCTCGGTATGGCAAGCGTGCTTGTGGAGGGCGGCGCCGAGGTGGCGAAGGCCTTCCTCGCCGACGACCTGGTCGACCGCATCGTGCTGTTTCGCGGTGCGGTCGAGGTGGGCGAGGGCGGTATTGCCGCCCCGCTGGATGAGGACCATATCCCGACGGGCTTCCGGCGGGTGCGGGACATGCGCTTCGGCGACGACCTCTACGGCGAGTGGATAAGGGATATGTGATGTTCACGGGTATCGTCACCGACATCGGCACGGTCGCAGGCGTCAAGCCGCTCAAGGAGGGCGTGGGCCTGCGCATCGACACGGCCTACGATCCCGCTTCCATCGACATCGGCGCATCGATCTCGTGCGGCGGCGTGTGCCTGACGGTGACGGCGCTGCCCGAGGGCGGGTCCAATGCACGCTGGTTCGAGGTCGAGGCCTGGGAGGAGGCGCTGCGGTTGACTACCGCCTCGGACTGGAAGGCGGGAACGCGTATCAACCTCGAGCGGGCGTTGAAGATCGGCGACGAACTGGGTGGCCATATCGTTTCCGGCCATGTTGACGGCATGGCCGAGATCGTGGCGCGCGAGGACGAGGGCGATGCGGTCCGCTTCACGCTGGAAGCGCCGCGCGAACTCGCGAAATTCATCGCGCCGAAGGGGTCGGTGGCGCTGGACGGCACCTCGCTGACCGTCAACAAGGTTTCCGGCACGCGCTTCGACGTGCTTTTGATCCACCATTCGCTAACGGTGACGACGTGGGGCGAACGCAAGGCGGGCGCTCGCGTCAACCTCGAGGTCGACACGATGGCGCGCTACGCCGCGCGTCTGGCCGAGGCGGCGAGAGAAAAGCTCTGAGGCCATACTTCTGCCGTTCATCTCGACCCAATCGAATTTAATCGCTATGATTAGAGAGGATCGAGAGGCTCCATGGAAACGAAAGTGATAACCGCGCATGTTCCGCGGCCGCTGGCCGAAAAGGTGGACGCTCTCGCCGCAAGGCTGGAGCGACCACGAGGCTGGATCGTCAAGCAGGCCCTCTCGGCATGGGTCGACATGGAAGAAGAGCGCCGGCGCATGACACTCGAAGCGCTCGCCGATGTGGACGTGGGGGCTATTATCGATCATCGGGTCGTTCAGGAATGGGCGGACAGCCTCGATAGCGAGAAGTCACTGCCGGCGCCGCTCTGATGGAATTGCAATGGGCGTCGAAGGCGTTGTCCGACCTTGCGCGCCTCCATGCTTTTTTGGTTCCCGTCAATCGCAAGGCTGCCGCCCGCGCCATCCAGACTCTCGTTGCGGCGCCTTTGCGCCTTCTGGAACATCCTCGATTGGGCGAAAGGCTCGAGGAATTCGAGCCGCGTGAAGTGCGGCGTATCCTGATCGGCAACTACGAGATGCGCTATGAATTGCGCGGCACAATAGTTTACGTGCTTCGCGTCTGGCACGCGCGAGAAGATCGCTGAACCACTCGTTTCGCGACAATGCTCCCTTGCGGCGAACTCCGCTTCGGCCTAAGTGACGCGCTTCCTTCGGAGAGCTTCATGGCTGGCATATCTGAACACGGCAAGGCGTTCATCCGTCCGAAACGCAAGGCGCATCTGCTCGTCATCGAGGCGCGCTTCCACGACGACCTCGCCGACGCGCTGCTCGACGGCGCCACCAAGGCGCTGGAAGAGGCCGGGGCGACATACGATGTCGTCACCGTTCCCGGCTCGCTGGAGATACCGGCCGTCATTTCCTTTGCTCTGGATGGCGCGGCCGAGGGCGGCACGGCCTATGACGGCTTCGTGGCGCTTGGCACCGTTGTTCGCGGCGACACCTATCATTTCGACATCGTCGCCAACGAATCCTCACGCGCGCTCATGGACCTTGCGGTGCAGGAAGCACTCTGTATCGGCAACGGCATCCTCACCACCGAGAACGACGAGCAGGCCTGGGTGCGTGCCCGCCGCAGCGAGGGCGACAAGGGCGGTTTCGCCGCGCGCGCGGCACTCACCATGATCGCGCTCAAGGAACGCCTGGGAGCCTCGTCGTGAGTGGACCTGCGGCACCGGGCCAACCGTTTCGCCCGGCCAACAAGCGCGGCGCCGCGCGGCTCGCGGCCGTGCAGGCGCTTTACCAGATGGATGTCGCCGGCAGCGGACTGCTGGAGATCACCGCGGAATACGAGGCGTTCCGGCTGGGCAAGGAAGTGGACGGCGCGCTCTACCGCGAGGCCGACGCCCAGTGGTTCCGCGCCATCCTTGCCGGCGTGGTGGAAAACCAGAAGACGGTCGATCCGATCATCCGCCAGGCGCTGACCGAAGACTGGCCGCTGTCCAGGCTGGATTCGACGCTGCGCGCCATCCTGCGCGCCGGCGTCTACGAGTTGATGAAGCGCGAGGACGTGCCGGTGGCCGTCATCGTTTCCGAATATGTCGACATCGCCAAGGCATTCTACGAAGAGGACGAGCCGAAGCTGGTGAACGCCGTGCTCGACCGCGTGGCGCGCCGGGTGCGCGGCGAGGGGCGGGGCAAGGACGCATGACTGCTACGACTGCGAGCGACGTCGCCGCGGAAGCGCGCCGCACAGCCATCATCCTTTCGGCAGCGCAGGCTGTGCTGGGTTCGGCGGGGCCGATCTGCTTCGCGCTGGGCGCGCTTGCCGGTCATTTCATGCTTGGCGCCGACAAGTCGCTGGCGACGGCGCCGCTGACCGGCTACAGCGTCGGCCTTGCGGTCGGCGCCTTGCCGGCGGCGGCGATCATCCGCAAGCTTGGCCACCGCGACGGCTTCGTCACCGGTTCCGGCGTCGCCGCGCTCGGCGGGTTGGTGGCGGCGATAGCGCTTTTCCAGTCCAGTTTCTGGCTGTTCGCCTTCGGTCTTGCCGTCGTTGGCATGGGCAACGCCTTCGTGCAGCAGTTCCGCTTCGCCGCCGCCGATAACGCGCCGCCGGAATTCAAGGCGCGCGCCATTTCGCTGGTGCTTGCCGGCGGCATCGTGACGGCGGTGCTGGGACCGCAGACCGTCATCTTCACGCATGATCTGCTGGCGCCCGTGCCGTTCGCCGGCTCTTTCGTGGCGATCATCGGACTGTCGGCGATCGGTGCTGCCATCCTTTTTTTCCTGCCGACCCGCAAAGCCGTCGAAACCCAGCGGACGCAGGCCGATACGGGCCGGCCGCTGCTCGAGATCATCTCCCAGCCGCGCTACGCCGTGGCGTTGCTGTGCGCCGTCGGCTCCTATTCGATGATGACCTTCGTCATGACCGGTGCTCCGCTCGCCATGGTCGGCTGCGGCTTTTCCTCGGACGATGCGACGCTCGGCATCTCCTGGCATGTGATGGCGATGTTCGCGCCGAGCTTCTTCACCGGCCGGCTCATTCACCGGTTCGGCGCGATCACCATCGTGACCTGTGGCTTCGCCCTTTTGATCGCCTGTTCGCTGGTGGCGCTGTCGGGGATCGAACTGTGGCAGTTCTGGACGGCATTGATCCTGCTCGGTCTCGGCTGGAACTTCGCCTTCATCGGCTCGACCGCGATCGTGGCTGCCTGCTACCACCCCGAAGAGAAGGGCAAGGCGCAGGGTTTCCACGACTTCGTGCTGTTTTCCTCCGTCGCCTTCGCCTCGCTGATGTCCGGCGCGGTCTACAACGCCTGGGGATGGGAAATGCTGGCCACGATCGTCCTGCCGGTGACGGGGCTTTGCCTTGCACTTCTGTTCGCGCAGCGCCTCTTGAGCCGACGCCAACCCGGCTGAGGCGAGTAGCAATGCCGCCCGGCGGATCGGCCTCACCGATCTTTCAATCGATATAAACATCGCTTCGAGCCGGGATCCCGGCGGCGGCTTGAACTTTCGGGCGAAAACGGGGCAAAAACCGAACAATATCTTGACGTTCGCGAACCTGTTTCGCTAAGCCTCCTGCGGAGGGCCGGGTTTCCGCTCGCTCGCGGATCCGGTCCCGATTTCAACGTCGGGGCGTCCGCCGCCGGCATCATCGGGGAAAATCCGCAAATGACCATGCTTTATGTCGTCATTCTCTGCGGCGTGCTTTCAATTCTCTACGCCATCTGGGCGACGCAGTCCGTACTCGCGTCGGATCAGGGCAATGCACGCATGCAGGAAATCTCGGCTGCGATCCGCGAAGGCGCGCAGGCCTATCTCACTCGTCAGTACACCACCATCGCCATCGTCGGCGTCGTCGTCTTCCTGCTGGCCTGGTGGCTCCTGTCCGGCACGGCCGCGATCGGCTTCCTGATCGGTGCCGTGCTGTCGGGTGCCGCCGGCTTCATCGGCATGCACGTTTCGGTCCGCGCCAACGTTCGCACCGCGCAGGCGGCCTCGAATAGCCTGTCGGCCGGCCTCGACATCGCCTTCAAGTCGGGCGCCATCACCGGCCTGCTGGTGGCGGGCCTCGCCCTGCTCGGCGTCTCCGTATACTATCTGGTGCTGACCGGGCCGCTCGGCCATCAGCCGGGCGAGCGTGAGGTCGTCGACGCGCTGGTCGCGCTCGGCTTCGGCGCTTCCCTGATCTCGATCTTCGCGCGTCTCGGAGGCGGCATCTTCACCAAGGGTGCGGACGTCGGCGGCGACCTCGTGGGCAAGGTGGAAGCCGGCATCCCCGAGGACGATCCGCGCAACCCGGCGACCATCGCCGACAATGTCGGCGACAATGTCGGCGACTGCGCCGGCATGGCCGCCGACCTCTTCGAGACCTATGCGGTGACGGTCGTCGCTACGATGGTTCTGGCAGCGATCTTCTTCGCCGGTGCAGCCAACCTCCAACAGGTGATGGTCTATCCGCTCGCCATCTGCGGCGCCTGCATCATCACCTCGATCATCGGCACCTTCTTCGTCAAGCTCGGCTCCAACGGCTCGATCATGGGCGCGCTCTACAAGGGCCTGATCGTCACCGGCATCCTGTCGGTCGTCGGCCTCGGCGCCGCCACGTCGATGACGGTCGGCTGGAACGAGGTCGGCACCGCCAACGGCATGGCCGTGACCGGCACCAACCTGTTCATCTGCGGCCTGATCGGCCTCCTGGTGACCGGGCTGATCGTCGTCATCACCGAATACTACACCGGCACCGACAAGCGCCCGGTGAACTCCATCGCCCAGGCATCGGTGACCGGCCACGGCACCAACGTCATCCAGGGCCTTGCGGTCTCGCTGGAATCGACGGCGCTGCCGGCCATCGTCATCGTCGGCGGCATTATCGCCACCTACCAGCTCGGCGGCCTGTTCGGCACGGCGATCGCGGTGACGACCATGCTCGGCCTCGCCGGCATGATCGTGGCGCTCGACGCCTTCGGCCCGGTGACGGACAACGCCGGCGGCATCGCCGAGATGGCGGGCCTGCCCAGCGAAGTGCGTCACTCCACCGACGCGCTCGACGCGGTCGGCAACACCACCAAGGCGGTGACCAAGGGCTATGCCATCGGCTCGGCCGGCCTCGGCGCGCTGGTGCTGTTCGCGGCCTATTCCAATGACCTGGAATTCTTCGCCGCCAACGGCGACAAGTATCCCTACTTCCAGGGCATGGGCACCGTCTCCTTCGACCTGTCGAACCCGTACGTCGTCGCCGGCCTGATCTTCGGCGGCCTGATCCCGTACCTGTTCGGCGGCATCGCCATGACGGCCGTTGGCCGTGCGGCGGGCTCCATCGTGGAGGAAGTACGGCGCCAGTTCCGCGAGAACCCCGGCATCATGAAGGGCACCGCCAAGCCGGACTATGCCAAGGCGGTCGACCTGCTGACCCGGGCGGCGATCAAGGAGATGATCGTGCCGTCGCTGCTGCCGGTGCTTGCGCCGCTGGTCGTCTACTTCGGCGTGCTTTTGATCTCGGGCTCCAAGGCCTCGGCCTTCGCAGCCCTCGGCGCCTCGCTGCTCGGTGTCATCGTCAATGGCCTGTTCGTGGCCATCTCGATGACCTCCGGCGGTGGTGCCTGGGACAACGCCAAGAAGTCGTTCGAGGACGGCTTCACCGACAAGGACGGCGTCAAGCACCTGAAGGGTTCCGATGCCCACAAGGCTTCGGTGACCGGCGATACGGTCGGCGATCCCTACAAGGACACCGCCGGTCCGGCCGTCAACCCGGCCATCAAGATCACCAACATCGTCGCCCTGCTTCTCTTGGCAGTGCTGGCGCACGGCTGAGTTCGATAAATCCCGCGCGGTCGATGGCCGCGCGGACCAATGAAAAACCCGCGGACTTCATCGAAGTCCGCGGGTTTTGCTTTTGGATGCCCGGTTTGCGAAGGGAAGAGCGGTCAGCCGCCGCCTATCATGCTGCCGGCGGCGCCGGGCGTGAGCTTGCCGGCACCCTTGATGATCTGCGCCAGGAAGCTCTGGTCCTTGCCGCCTGTCGGCGTGGTGCGCGAAACGAAGTCGAAGATCTTGCCATCCTTCAGGCCGTAATTGGCGATCTGGGTGACGCGGCCATCCTTGCCGAAATAGACGGCCAGCACCTTCTGGTCGACAAGCGACGGGTTGGCGAAGGCGACCGCGCGCCTGCGGGTCTGTGAGATGTAATAGAACACCTCGTTGTCGAAGGTGGCGGTGGTCGAGGGCGAGCCGAGCGCCAGAAGCACCTGCTCGCGGCTGGAGCCGACAGGCACGGAGTCGATCGCCTGCTGGTCCATGATGTAGCCCTGGTTCAGCGTCTCGCCAGGCGTGACGTCACCGAACATCTTGGACGAATTGCAGGCTGACAGCGCCGAGACGATGACGAGCATCGAAGCGATGCCGGCCGGGGCGGACGAAAACCTCGACTTGAAATTCAGCGCGCGCAACAACAACTCCATTCCGTCTCTCTAGAGCCCGCGTCCGAAGTCGATCGTCGGCTCTGGCTTGCACGAGACGGCAAAACCGGTAAACCAGCTTAGCCACCGATGCAACAACGCCAGCCCAACAAACAGGTCACCGGGGGACCGCTCTCCATGTTCCAGCGCCTGTTCGGCCGCGAACGCCGCGCCAACCGCGCCATCACCGACGCGCTCTACGGTCAAATCGTGGCGGCGGCGCGGCAGGAGACGTTTTATTCCGACTGGCAGGTGCCGGACACGCCGCTCGGCCGATTCGAGATGCTGTCGCTCGTCATGCTGTTGTTCCAGCACCGGCTGCGCGGCGAGGGCGGTCCGGCGCGCGAAGTGGCGCAGGTGCTGATCGACGAGTTCTTCACCGACGTCGAGCATTCGCTGAGGGAACTGGGCATCAGCGATCCGGGCGTGCCCAAGCGCATGAAGCGGCTCGCCAAGATGTTCTACGGGCGCACCGCCGCCTATTCCGATGCGCTCGACCAGGCCGATGCCGGGGCACTCGCCGCCGCCCTTGCCCGCAACGTGCGGCCGGATACGGCGGAGTGGGCGCAGGCAACCGAACTGGCTGCCTACGCATTCCGTGTGGAGAAGGAACTGGCGGCGCAGCCGGTCGCCGATATCTGTGCCGGCCGGATGGCGTTTCCGGCGGCGAGCCGAGGAGGTGGCGATGCAGCATGAGGAGCCGAAAAGCCCGGTGTCGTTCCTGGCCCATGTGGCACGGCTGCCGCATAGCGGCCTGCCGGTGACAATCGAAGCGGATGCGGCGCAGCGCGAGGCGCTCGCGAGCGAACACGGCCTGCTGTCGGTCGAGAACTACCGGGCAGACCTTCTGGTGAGCCCGTGGAAGCGCCACGGGGTGAAGGTCGCCGGGAAAGTGGAGGCCGATATCACGCAGGCCTGCGTGGTGAGCCTCGATCCCGTCCATGCCCATATCGACGAACCGGTCGAGGGCCTGTTCCTGCCGCACGACTCTAAGCTCGGCCGATTGGGCTTCGAGGGTGGCGGCGAAATCCTCTTGGACGCCGAGGGGCCGGACGCTCCCGAGACGTTCAATGGCGACTCGATCGATGTCGGTGCGCTGGCCGAGCAGTTCTTCGGCCTGGCGATCGACTCCTATCCGCACAAGCCGGGTGCCGTCTTGGACAACGGTGGCGAGGAGGCCGCCGAGAGCGAATTCCAGCGCAAGCTCAAATCCTTGCTGGGAAATTCCTGAAAGTCGGCAAAGCACTCGAAAATTCGTTGTGCGGCGGCGCAAAAACGCTATTTTCGCCGACGCGAGCGCCGCCCGAAGCCAACCGTGAGATGACCGCAGCTTGATCAGGATTTCCATCGATGCCATGGGCGGCGACCACGGGCCGGGCGTGGTCGTGCCTGCGCTTGCGCAGGTCGCGGTCCGCCGTCCTGACATCCGCTTCATCGTCTACGGGCGGGAAGAGGCGGTTCGCCCCGAGCTCGCCAAATTCCCCGCGCTGCAGGAGAAATCCGAGTTCTTTCATTGCGACGTCGCGGTCAAGATGGACGACAAGCCGAGCCAGGCGCTGCGGCACGGCCGCTGGAAGTCCTCCATGTGGAAGGCCATCGAGGCGGTGAAGGCGGAAACGGCGGATGCCTGCGTGTCGGCCGGCAACACCGGCGCGCTGATGGCTATGTCGAAATTCTGCCTGCGCACCATGGCCAGCATCGACCGTCCGGCGATCGCCGCCATCTGGCCGACGCTGCGCGGCGAGAGCGTGGTGCTGGACGTCGGCGCCACCATCGGGGCAGACGCCCAGCAACTCATCGATTTCGCCATCCTGGGCACCGGCATGGCGCGTTCCGTGTTCGGCATCGAGCGCCCGACGGTCGGCCTGCTCAATGTCGGCGTGGAGGAGATCAAGGGCCAGGAGGAGGTCAAGGAGGCCGGGCGCATGCTGCGCGAGGCCGACATGGCCTCGATGACCTATCACGGCTTCGTCGAGGGCGACGACATCGGCAAGGGAACGGTCGACGTGGTGGTGACGGAAGGGTTTTCCGGCAACATCGCGCTGAAGACCGCCGAGGGCACGGCCCGCCAGATCGCCGGCTACCTGCGCGCCGCCATGGGGCGCACGCTGATGGCGCGCATCGGCTACCTGTTCGCCAGAGGCGCCTTCAACACGCTGCGCGAGAAGATGGACGTCAGCCGCGCCAACGGCGGCGTTTTCCTCGGTCTCAACGGCATCGTCGTCAAAAGCCATGGCGGCGCCGATTCGGAAGGATTTGCGGCGGCGGTGGAACTTGCCTACGACATGGCGCGCAACCGGCTTTTCGATCGCATCGAGGCGGATCTCGATCTGTTTCATGCCCGCAACCCGCAATCTCAGCTAACGAGAAAGCCCGCCGTCGCCGACGACGGCGAGGACAGGTAGGACAAGACCTTGATCAGATCCATCGTGCGCGGCACCGGTGCCGCGCTGCCCCGCCGCATCATGAAGAATGCCGACTTCGAAGGCATGGTCGAAACCTCCGACGAGTGGATCGTCCAGCGCACCGGCATCCGCCAGCGCCACATCGCCGCCGAGGACGAGACGACGGCGTCGCTCGGCGAGGCGGCGGCGCGCGAGGCGCTGAAGAACGCCGGGCTCACGCCCGACGACATCGACCTGATCGTGCTCGCCACCTCGACGCCGAACAACACATTCCCGGCGACGGCGGTGGAAATCCAGCAGCGGCTCGGCATGCGCCATGGCTTTGCCTTCGACATGCAGGCGGTCTGCTCCGGCTTCGTCTACGCCATGACGACGGCCGACCTCTATATCCGCGGCGGTCTGGCTAAACGCGTGCTGGTGATCGGCTCGGAGACGTTCTCGCGCCTGCTCGACTGGACCGATCGCTCGACCTGCGTGCTGTTCGGCGACGGCGCCGGCGCGCTGGTGCTGGAAGCGGGCGAGGGCGAGGGCACAATCGCCGACCAAGGCGTGCTGGCCGCCAGCCTGCGTTCCGACGGCACGCATCGCGAAAAGCTCTATGTCGACGGCGGTCCGTCCACCACCGGCACGGTCGGGCATCTCAGGATGGAAGGCCGCGAGGTGTTCAAGCATGCCGTCGGCATGATCACCGACGTGATCGAGGCGACGTTCGACCAGGCCGGCATCACCGCCGACGATCTCGCTTGGTTCGTGCCGCACCAGGCGAATAAACGGATTATTGACGCTTCCGCCAAGAAGCTCGGGATAGCCGAGGAGAAGGTGGTGGTCACCGTCGATCTGCACGGTAATACATCGGCGGCGTCGGTGCCGCTGGCGCTGTCGATCGCGGTGGCGGACGGTCGCATCAAGCGCGGCGACCTGGTGTTGCTGGAGGCGATGGGCGGCGGTTTCACCTGGGGCGCGGTGCTGATTCGCTGGTAGGAGAGAACCGAACGGTTCGGTCCTTGACCTAGGCGGTTCAATTACTTACGCTCCGCCGCGCCTTGTATATTTGTCGATTTAAGCTGATGGGACGGTCGCATGGGGGGAAAGACACTTACGCGTGCTGACCTTGCCGAAGCCGTCTATCGTAAGGTCGGCCTGTCGCGCACGGAATCCGCCGAACTCGTCGAAGCGGTGCTGGACGAGATCTGCACGGCCATCGTGCGCGGCGAAACGGTCAAGCTTTCGTCCTTCGCGACGTTTCACGTCCGCTCCAAGAACGAGCGCATCGGCCGCAATCCCAAGACCGGCGAGGAAGTGCCGATCCTGCCGCGCCGGGTGATGACCTTCAAGGCGTCGAACGTCTTGAAGAACCGCATCCTCAAGGCGCACCAGAACAAGGCCAAGGGCGGCAAGTAGCCATCCGTGCAACGGCAGATGGTGGTTGACAAGTCGGGCGGTGTTTGACGCCAGGCTTGAATATCGGTCAACAAACCGCTGAAATAAGGCTCGATTCGGCGCTATGATGCCGTATCTTCGTCCAGCCCGAGGATTCATCCCATGGACAAGAGCCCCGACGCCTTCCGTACCATCAGCGAGGTCGCAGAGGATCTCGACCTGCCGCAGCATGTCCTGCGTTTCTGGGAAACGCGCTTTTCGCAGATCAAGCCGATGAAGCGCGGCGGCGGGCGCCGCTACTACCGCCCGCAGGATGTCGACCTCATCAAGGGCATCCGCCACATGCTCTACGACCAGGGCTACACCATCAAGGGCGTGCAGAAGCTGCTGCGCGAGAACGGCAACCAGTTTCTCGTCGCCATCGGCAACGGCGACATGGCGGCGGTCGAGGCGATCGCGCAGCGCAAGCAGGCCGATGCCGTGCCGCTGACGCCGGCCGCGCAGCCGCGCGGCAGCGACGACGAGATGCTGGTGGGCCAGCCCAAGGTCAAGCCCAGCCGGCGTTTCTTCGGCCTCGGCAAGGCTGAGGAAGAAGGGCCGGTGGCGCCCGACAGCGGGCGGCTGTCGCGCGACAACCGCGCGCTGCTGCAGGAGGCACTGTTCGACCTGCTCGAGTGCAAGCGCCTGCTCGATCAGGTGCGCTGACGGCTCTTCGCAGATTTTATCGGGTTCAAAGGTGCCGCCAGATCCGCCGGGCGGCAGGAACCTTCCCCATGGCGTGGCGTTTCATGTCCTCTCGTAACAAGGACATGCTCATGGCTTCGCTTTCCAATTTGACCGACCTCGATCTGGAAAGGCAGGTCGCGGCCCTTTCGCGCGAACTTTCCGCACTGAAGCGGGATGTCGCCAAGCGGGGCGGCGCCTATTACGACGACGGCAGGGATGCCGCGATGGATTATCTTTCCGACTTCAGGGACATGATCGGCGAGCGGCTGCCCGGTCTGCGCCGCCGCGCCCATGCGCTCGAATCCACCGCCCGCGATCATCCCGCGACCGCCGCCGCCGTCGGGCTTGTGGTTCTGGGATTGCTGGCGACTGTCGTTCTCAGCCGCCGTCGGGATTGAACGGTGCGGCGTCGATCGCGGAGATCGTCCCCGGCGGTTTCCTCAGCCGTACCGTATTTCCGAAAACTCTAACATTACAAAGCTTTAATCCCGGCATTCATCCCCGGTTCATGCGGTTTTTCCGAAATTGCGTGTGCGTCCTCCCATGACGTGAACGAGGAAACAAGTGGAGTTGAAGTAATGAAGCGTCTCGCAGCATCTGTTATCATCCTGACTGCAATCACTTCTGTCGGATATACATACGCGCAGGGCGAAGACCAGTCCGACGTTGTGCAGGAAAAGGCGGAAACGTCGAAAGATGCCAAGGTCTTCAAGCGTGGTCCGGTCGATCTCGCCCAGTTCTCGAAGATGGACGCGTTGAAGGCCGCCGACACGAACGGCGACGGCACGCTGTCGCGCGACGAGATCGAGGCCATGGTCATGAAGCGCATGGTCGAGCGGATGGCCAACCGCGCGGAACGCCGCCTGGACGTCAATGGCGACGGCAAGGTGACGCTGGACGAGATCCAGAAGCAGAAGGAAAAGGAATTTGCCGCGCTCGACCGCAACGACGACGGCAAGCTTGACCGCAAGGAACTGCGCGCCGGCCATCACGGCAAGAAGCATGACCGGCACGGCAAGCACGGGCAGCACCACAAGCCGATGCACAAGCAGAACTGATGCGGCAATTCCGCCGGGCTGAATGGGCGCTGGCGGATGCTCGAACGGGGGAGGCGGCATTGCAGGCCGCCTCTTTCGATATCCATCATAGTGAGGATGGGGTTGCCCGGATGGGCGAGAAAAGAATGGTCGGAGTGGCGGGATTCGAACCCACGACCCCTTGACCCCCAGGAAAGGAGGCGAAATCCGGTTTGTGTTGTGTTTGTAACAACTAACCGGCTTTCTTTCCAGCGCTTCGGGACTTTTTTCGGGACTTTGTGCCTTGCTTCTGCACCGCCTCCAAGTCCGCGGCCACCTCCTCATCGAGCACATGGGCATATCGGCTGGTGGTTTTGATGTCCGCATGAGACAGCGCTTTTTGCACCTTCTTGAGGTTTCCCGTTGCCCGCAGGAGCTTGGTAGCGAGATCGTGCCGGAAGTCGTGGAACCGGAAGTCCTGCACGCCGGCCGCCTTGCGTATACGCTTCCACTGTGACTTCAGCCCTGAATAGGTTACGGGGTAGCGCTGGCCGCGCACGCGCGCATCGCCCGTGCCCTTGTATCCGGCATCGACCTTGCGCACACGCTGCGCCTCATAGGTGAACACCCATTCGGCGTGATGTTTGCGCAGCGGCAGAAGTATCGCCCGCACGGTCGGCGTTATGGCGGTCTTCACCATCCGGTCGCCTTTGCCCGTCGTGGTGATCCAGCCGGTTTCCCAATCCACCTCTTGCCAGCGCACAAGGCACTCGTCGAGGCGCAGGCCCGTCGCACGCGCGAACTCAAAGATTGGCGTATAGTCGCTGCGCGTTGCCAGCCGTAGGGCAGAGCTTTCGCCGCTGCGAAGCTCGCGTACACGCTCTTTCGGCTCGGCAAGAAAATGGTCGCGCCAGTTCGGTTCGGCGGGGAACGTGTGCCGCCATGTCCGCTTTGCGCGTGTGAACATCTTCTTGAGCACGAGTGTCGTGGAGCGGTTCACCGTCGCCGCTGACACAAGCCGCATGGGCTTGCCGTCTTTCGTTTCGGCCTTGCCCCATGCGTGATGTGAGCGCCGCCATTGCACCAGCTTCGCAACATCGTCGTCTGTGATGTCCACGAGCAGCTTGGCCGGGCCGAAATAGTCGACCAACCTGCCAAGGTCTGTCCATGTTGTCTCGGAATTGGCGTGACGCTCGCCCACTTCGCGCCAATAGCGTGCAGCGGCATCGTCCAGCGTAAGCGGTCCGCCGCCAGCAGCTTTCGCAGCCTTGACGGCGGCTTTTGCCTTCTCGCGCTGGTCCCGCTCTATTGCGCGGGCGTCACGCTCATTCTTGCTTCCCGTAGAGCCATGAAACCGCTGGCCGCCGACTTGGAAGTCATATTGATAGTACGGGCTGTTCTTGGGCCGGTAGACGGACAATCACGTGTCCTCCTTTTAGCAATGAACTGTTCCACGTCGTGTGGAATAAAGCCGTGGCGCGGTCGGACGCTGCCGGCACCCATCGGCACATAAGGGAGTTCGCCACTCTTGACGTGCAGGAGCAGGGTCTTCGGCGTAATGCCCAGCGCGGCAGCAGTCTGCTTGGCCGTCCAGAGCAGTGGCGCGGGAATATTATCGTTGTCGGCCTTCATCGTTCCTCCCATGCCTATACGGCACCATGGCGTGCCGGTGGCCGGTGCTGTCAATATTCGGTACGTTTCATGTACCGGTCGTCAAGTGGCCCGCCGCCGTTGGCGCGGCGACGGGCACGGGCGCGTGGCTATTCCTAGGTTCGGCGCGCCAGTTTGTAGATCAGTGCGGCAAGAACGGCGTCGAGTTCCTGTTGCAAGGCTGCGTCCTCGGCGTCGACGGGCCGGCGTCGTGCATTATCGCGGCGACGCGCGTGGGCTTCGGCGAGGGTCAGCACGGCATTAAGCGGTACGTTCCGACCCACTCTTTCCCATCCGCTTCCTTCCAATGCACCAGCCACCGCCCTTCGCCATCGAAGATAGCGCGTATGGCGCTGCGGCCCTTGAGGTTGTCACGGCACCTGCACGGGAGGTGATCGGTTTCGCGTTCGCCGAGGCCGATCGCGCATAGGCAGGGCTGGCGTTTGGATTTGTTAGGCATGTTCATGGCTCCTCGTTGCAAGTCAGTTCAATGTCGGACATAAAGTCATACATTGAATTTGAAGTCAACATGGAATCCAACGTTGGACATAATGTCGATTACGCCAGCCCAATGCCGGGCGGCCCGGAGCCTGGTTGATATGGACCAAAATGTGCTGGCCGCAGCGGCATCAGTCTCGCGCGGCGTCATTATTGATTTCGAGAAGGGGCGCAGAACGCCCGGCAAGAATAACCTTACCGCCATACGGGCCGCATTAGAGGCTGCCGGCGTCGAATTCATCAACCACAGTGGCGTGCGGCTGCGAACATGAGCAACAACAATTGGACGATCACGAACGCGGCCCTTGAAAAGCTCCCGTTGTTCGCGACAGATCTGGAAATCGCCATCGCGATCGTCGGAAAGCAGAACGCCTCCAGATGGAAGCGGGAGGTTTTGCCGGTTTTAGAGCACAGAGGATTCCCGAAATTCGATGCACTGCACGGCGGGCGGCCCGTGATCAAGGTCGCAAAGTTCTACGAGTCGTACATGGGCGCGACAGGTCCGGGCATAAACGCCGTTCCTGACGGGGAGGAGAAAGTTTGGATCGGCAAGCGCATCGAGAATCGGATCGACAAAGAAGAACGCTTCCGTGCTGACGGCGTAGATTTCGAAGAGCGCGATTTCGGCCCGCAATCGCCGGAGAAGCAAAAGGCTATCGCCGAATATCGCGCAAAGAAGCGCGCCGAAATCGAGACCAGAAAGAGGCGTTGACACATACCCCACCCGGCGTGACGATGTCTCCGGGTTTGGGGAGGAAATCATGCAAATTCGGAAGTTGGCGGCGCTGGTTTCGTGCAGGGAGCAACGTTTGGCTTGGCCAACACCGCAACGCCAGAACAGCGGTTGGAGGCTGCCGCGCGCAAGCATCTGGACGACACAGGGCGCGGCAACTGCAAAATCCTCTCCGGCTATGAGTTGATTAAGGGACAGTACGAATTCAACCTTGACTGCCCCACTGCCGGCACCTGACGGCGTGTCGGTGCCGGTGGTTGTCCATGGTGATGGTCCTTTTGGTTAAATTGTCGAGATTGCAGCAACCGGCCGTTGATGGCTGGCTGCTATTGAGTTGCCATGGTGGACAACGTCTACAAGTTCCGTCGCATCAAGCACGGTGCGCCGGCTAGGATGCGGACACTTCCTCAGAGCTCCGGGCGTCGAGGTGCCGGGCCACTGATAATTCTTATCGTACTTCTTGCCGCAGGCGGGTTTGGCTACTTCGGCGACGACATTCTGCATGCAGCGCCGTCGCCCTCGGAACTGTTCGGCATAGGCTGCAACATCAAAGGCAACATCTCGATCGATACCGGCGAGCACATCTATCATGTGCCTGGCCAAGAGCATTACGACGAGACGAGGATCAGCCGGGAATACGGCGAGCAGTGGTTTTGCTCCGAGGCTGAGGCGCGAGACGCCGGGTGGCGCAAGGCGAAGCGGTAACCCGCTCTAGTCCTATCAGTCGAATTGATCGTTCGGCGTATCGTCGGGGCGTTAGAAAATCGAAGCCTCGGCATCCCTGCTCGGTCACAAGCCCGCACCGATCAAAGCACGTCGATAGTGGCAAGTTCGGTGGCGTTCGTCGTCGCGCCGCCGCAGTTCAAAACCTTGATCGAGGACGAATTGCCGGCTGTGATGGCGTATTGGCTGTAGTTTGAGCCAAAGTTGGCGCTATCAACCTTGAAGCGGGAGGCCCCGACGAACTTCAATCCGACAGTCGGTGAGCCCGCCTCGGGGTGAAATTCTCCGCCTGTGAAGTGTCCTGTGCAATCCTCAATCTCGAAACCGATAAGATTGCCCGTGGCATTCACACGCTCATGGTACATGCCGACGAAATTGAGTCCGTTGACGTTGACGAAGTGCGCTTCCGCCGTGCCGAAATTGCCCTCGAATTGGCAGTCTGTGAAGTACCAGCCTCGGTTGCCGTTTGCGCTCGACAAGGGCGCGTCCATGCCGCCACCAGCCGATGTGGAATTGCCACACCCCTCGACCAACACATGGCTGAAATAGAGGCCCGCCAGAGCCTCGCTGCCAGCCGTCACGCGGATGCCGGTCGCGGCACTGCGCAAACGGCCACATACGTCGAATTCGACCCACTCAAATCCGACATTCCAGTTGGTCCCATCAAGGATGAGGCCGCTGTCGGTCAATCCAGAAAACTTGACCCTGCGCATGAACGGCCAAGACCTCTGGTTATTGCGCAATAACGCTCCTCTGGTGGACGAGTCTGAACTGGCGTTCCAGCCGAGCACGGTCAGGTCGGAAACCGCCGCAATGATCCGGTCGTAGGGGAAAGACCCGTCGCTGTCCACGTCACCAGCATCGGGCCAGCTTGCGTTCAGTGCGTGGAACGGATCAGTCGTCGCGGGGCGCACGTCGAGCGTCGTTACGTCAACGTCAACGCCCTGAAGCCGGACGTACCTACGCATCAGGAGTTCGTAGTCAGAAATGCGAATGAACCCGGGAGGCAAGAGCACCAGGCCACCGCCAGCCTCTTCCGCCGCGTCCATCGCGCGGTTGATGGCAAGTGCCTGACAGTCAGTAGTACCAGCTACGCAGCCATAATCGGCGGCGTAGAAGTTGCCGGGCTGTTTCTTTCGCCGCAGCCATGCGCCGCCGGTGCCGTCCTTGTTGGCGCCGGATCTGAGGATAATGGCCCCCTCGACCGTATCCGGCACCACCTTCAGCGTCACCGCACCGTCTGCATTGATGCTCAACAATGTGCCGGCGTATGCATTGGCAGCCGACAAAGCCAGATAAAAACGGGAGCCGTCGAGCCGGATGGCATAGTAGTAGGTATTCACGGACAAGCCACCAAAGGCGGTTGCCAGAATCACAGGATCGCCAGTGCGCAAGCGATGACCCGCCGCTGTAAACTCGTCAGTCAGATTGCTTCCGGTGGCGTTGATCGAACGAGGCGCCACGGTGGACGAGACATCGCCGCTGTTCCATTCGAAGGCATCGCCAGTGAGCGAAGCGTTGCCATAGCGGGACGTCTCAACAGCCTTGAGCGCGGCCCGATCGGCAACCACCGGTGCCATGCTCAGTGCAAGAGCGCCCGCCAACTTCGGCTCGGTGACGTCACCGTCATTCAGCGCTACCGCCGTATCCTCCCACACAGACCCGGAATAGGTCCGCCGCTTTCCAACCGTGGTGTTCCAATATTCAGCGCCAGTGACCGGAGCGCCGCCTGCTGCGGCGGTTGCAGCAGCATCATCGGCGAGCGCACCAAGGTAGAGCGACTTGAACTCTGCCAGCGCCGCTTCCGCTGCCGCCTGGATCGCAGCGCTCGCCTGATCTGACAGCAGACGGAACGTCATACCGCTGATATAACCAGCAGCAACCATGCCCGCCTTCAGGCCGCCTAGCGCAACGTCGTTGCCGCTGTTCGTCTTAATCGTATAGACCGTACCGCCATTGAACTGCACGGTGACGGGCGAGGCCGTGTTGTCTGCGTAAACGTTAACTGCCAGCAGTGCGCCGTTCGGAGTCGCGGGCAGCGCAACCGCGGTAGTTGCCTTCAGCGCATTTGCCGTGCCGGCACCAGTATTGGACGCCGGAATGAAGTCGTAGAGGCCGCTAGCGTCTCCGGTCTGCAGAGCGTTAAGCGCGGCGCGGAAGTCTTTCTTTTGAACCCGCCACGCGCCACTAGACGGCACGCCATCGGTCACGAAGTCGCGAAGAATTTCGTTGAAAGTAAGGGTCATATAACTGTCCATGAAAAAGGCCCGCCAAGCGGGCCTTGAATTTGATATTGCCGGGAGTTGGCTTGCCGCCTATTCTCGGAACGCCTCGGCTATTTGCTCGTAATTTACAGCCATTAGCGTGGCGACTTGCGTCCGATCTTGCTCGTCGGCCAATTCGTGCGCAAACTCGGCGCAACCAACCGCAATTTCGCCTGCGTCCTTCGCAGTAATCGCTCCGCGCTCGGCGAGTTTTGCGAGCAGCGATTGATCGAAAAACCTTTGCAGCATTGCCACCGTTGCGATCTGGATTCCGTTGTTTTCCATTTTTTTCCTGTCTGATTACATTGTCCGCGCCTGAGCGTTGGCGAGCTTTCCGCCCTGAGGCCGGTTCTGATTGGCGGGGGCCTTGGCCGCTTCTAGGCTGCTATGTCCGCGGCGGTCGCGTTGCCTGTTTCGGCGGCCCATAGCGCAAGGCCAGTGGTGATCAAAGATTCGTAAATTAGAAACGGCTCGTAGCCGTCGCGCAGGCGTCCGCTCGCGCCAAGGCGCGGTCGATGTCGGTTGTCATGGTGGTTTCCTGTGAATGGAGCGCCGCGTCAGTTGCCGCAGCGGAAGGGATAGCTAATCTAACTATGCGGCGGACCGTTGGGCCGCACGCTGGCCGGCGCTAAGTGGCGCCACTCTCCGCCTTCCAGCGCCGGCCCTTTGCAACCTGCTCCTGTGAATCGCGGGAATGGCGATAGAATTTTCGCCGTGGGCAACCTGAATCACGTACAAGAATAAGTGGTTGCGGCGGCGACCTGTAAGTTGATCGGTCATTTGATCGCACTCGCGCGAACGCCGGTTAGGCATTCGGCTTAACTGGAGTGGCGGGCTCATTCCCGTTTCAACGAACAGGAAGGCGTCAACAATGAAAACGTTGAGGTCAAAAGTCGTTAGTGTGCGGACCTACTTCCGTTTCCGATTCGGGCGTCTTGAGCGCGTTTGCGCTCACTTTCGCTCGTTGCCGCGCCAATTGGCGTTCGACTTTTAGTATAAGCTTCGCAAACTGAGAACGCCGCCGGCAATCTGAATTTGAAAAATTTAAAACAAACCTTTCTGATAGGCGTCCTCTGTATTCTGCGAACCAATTATCTTTTCTAGGATATTCTTAGTCCAACTATCGATTTTTTCTCTCTTCAAGATTTCACTGACGCTCAATATAGCGCCGGTTCCAGTTACTCCTTTCTTTTCATAGCGAACCATCTCCTCTCCGTCCACTGTTACGCGAGTATTCTGCAAGTCTTTTTCAATAACAAACACTACAGCCAAATGATTTTCTGATCTGGTTCCGTCCCTGACCCAAATACAATGCGGATTGTTCTCAGATGGATCTATATCGATTCCGATCTCTTCCTTTACCTCGCGATAAAGGCACTGTCTGAGGACTTCAAGATTATTCTTACTGGTAAGGAAATTCGAATCTTCCTCTCTTACGTGACCGCCGAAATAGCCGAGTGTCTTCTTTCTTTCTGGTGACTTTGCAGACACCGCCTTTTCAGCTTTTCTACCAACCAGAATGCGCGACTCCCCACGCTGCTTGATGACCGCGACCGGGAGAAGTTGCAGGACGCTGCCGTCGTGTTCAACTGCCTCACGCTCAGCGTAAGCCATAGAGTCTTCTACCGCATCGCGAATCTCGTCGTAGCGAAAAACCGAACTGAGAGAAGAACTAATTTTGGCTTTTGGTATATGTCCGATCCTCTCATCAGCAATTCCCCTAAGTTTCTCTAGTGTAAGCTTGGTTATGTCGTAACTAACCTCATCCTGTGACTTGTCATCTGTGTTCGACATTGTTACTTGTCGAAACATCTGTTCATATTTTTTGAGAGATTGCGCAACTATCTCACGATAGGAAGTCAAGACCTCTTTCCGCATGACGCTCCCCTCCTTCCTGGTAAGCAGATTGCGGTATTCGCGCTCTATCGACGTGGCAGGCGAAGAATCAAACGCCAAAACTAGATCGATGACCATTCGAAATCTCGGTGCCAAAAAGAAATTGGTGAACCTCTCGTAATCGTCTTTCCGAAGAAGTCCGCTATTCCTTTGCCACTCGAACCAGCATAATGCGTCGAAGAATCCTCGATCCATAATGATGACGTCTACGCGCAGAGCATTGTTTGCTATCGTATCCATCAACTGATTAAGTGCTGCGCATCCTGTCCAAACATTAAATACTGGGTCAAATTTGTTAGGAATTGGACAGACACTTGCGCGCTCGGTAAGCACGCGCGTTCGGAATCCATTTCGTCGTAAAAATATGTCCAGTGAATTCAAAGCGGATGTTTTTCCCGACTTTGGAGAGCCAGAAAACTCTATTACTATAGGCCTCCTCGGCCTCACTCGACGCTTTAGCGCCAGGATTCTGGCCGCAAGTCTTTCTAGTTCCTGAATGCGCCTTGCCGTTTCAGCTGTTACCATTGATCTCGCCCGGCCGGGTTGCAAACCGCAGCCCTTCTGTCTCGAAATAAGTGATTATCCTTCCCGAGGAAAAGCCGGAAAAAAATCCCATAACTAGAAAAAGATAGCGAGAAGAGCTCTTACTTGCGCTGAATTCGTTTTGGACAGCCAAGTCAATGCTTATTCGCCATATCCCGTAGAGAACCAAAGAAATTGCGATCGCAGTCGGAATACGCAGAATAAAGTAAGCAATCGTCGACAGCCGGTTTACGGTAATTCCGTCTGGTGAAAAATTATAAATTTGATTGATACCCGCCTTATAAAGCTTTCTAGCGTAAAATATCGCGGATCCTGCCAACGCTGAAAGGGAGAGGACCTCGATAATCATTAACTCTTTTAAAGAATCCTGAGCAGGGGCCGCTAATAACGGGAACAATCGGTATCCTGACCACAAGAGTCCGGCCAGATAGAAGGCGAAAAGAAGAAATGCGTCTAATCTGCCAAGAGCCATCAAAGATGGATCGCGAAACGGGGCTGCCTGTGGTTGCTCGTCGCTCAAAGTCCCCTCCCAAGGACGATACGACTCATTCGTATCATAGTCTTCGGCCGGGCCGAAGTTGGCAGACTGACTGTGCAGGATGCTTTCCACGTTCTTTTGCTACGTTCTTAGGCTCCTCTTTGAATGTTCTCACTGTCCAAACCATCATGGGGGATGGGTTTCCCAGCCGATCTTCGTAAATCCGTTGGATTGCCCGCAATTGCCCAGAGTAAAGGCGTGAGCAGATAAAATGCCCTCCAGCTTCCCGTCCGCACCTTGGCTGCAAGCAGTGAAGCGAGTCGCCGCAATGCCACGATGGCTTTGGCTTATGGTACCGTAGTCTGCCACGCAGATCGCCTCTCAGCAAAAGTCCAGGCAAAATAGAACACACAGGGAACAAATTCGCTGTGGGTAAGCCCCGGGAAAACAGGCATGGGACGTATCTGTGCTGTAGATTGAAGTTTCTGGACGAACGCCCACGGTGTCCATAACGAAGACATAGCCGTAGGCGTTCATCTTTCCAGATGGCTCCCCGAAGGGGGTGGGGGATGGCTGCTACCATCCCCCACTTCAGCCACAGTCACTTTGGCTACAGTAGCCAAAACATGCAACGCACGTTTTCACGTACCGCACAACATTCGCAAAAATAAGAGCATGCGGAATGTCCGTCGATCAGATAAGACAGTGCGCTACATCCGTGCGCTCAGCATTAGAGCAATTGAGCCCAGGGGAACGCTCGATTGGCTTGCAGCAGTTTCCTAAAGGCGCTTGTGGCGATGCATCAATGCTCCTCGCCGCAGCCCTGCACGACAAGGGACTTGGGAAATTTTGCTACGTGTGCGGCCTAACCCGCAAAGACGGAAGCGGTGAATCCCATGCTTGGCTTTCCGGCGAAGGGCTGATTATTGACATCACGGCAGATCAATTCAACGACGGCATGCCTCCCGTTTTCGTGGAGGCCGAGTCAGATTGGCACGGTGGGTGGGAGGACATTGTAGAGAATTCAGCGGACTATCGTGAGTGGCATGGCCAAGGACTTTATGAACTGGCCCGAGTGCATTATTTAATCAAAAGCCGTATTTAGGTCCACCCCGCCTTACCGGCGCCCCAAAACGTTCTTCCGCCCAAATTGGCCGCTCATAGGGCCGAAAACCGACATGAATCCGGTCGAGGTGTGCCAGCACTTCCAGACCAATTCGGTGCCACGTCACCTCTGCCAGCGCGGCAGCGGTTTCCTCGGTCAGGCCGACACCGGCAAGGTCGTCGAAGAAATCGGCCCCGCACAGCATGTATCCCGACCACGCCGCCACCTCATCCGGCCGTGCCCTGGACTTGCGCCTACGTACCGGCATCAGCGCCGACTCCCGTAATCCGCAGTACGCGGCGGACGTGGCGTCTCTGGCGTGTCGACGTCGAGTGACAATTCACGAAGGAGACGGGCAAAGCCAGTGCGCGAGTCCCTCTCGACGGCCACCTCCGGCCTGGCACGGGGAGCGCCGAAGCGATCCGTGTACACCAAGCCGTGCTGAGCGACTGCCTCACGCGCCTCCTCGCCGCGGTCCCAAGCTTCTGCGGCGCGGGTCAAGAGCCGAAGATGGTGCGCTTCAAGATCGAAGTCGTCGACTACAGACCGCCACCACCTCTTGGTCGCGGCACGCAAATGGTCGGGCGGTTTGGGTGTCGCCATTATTTACTCCTGAGAATCTGAATTGAACCGGGGCATCGCGCGCGTGCGCAAAGGGGTCCGCGCGTTCCTCTGGATTCGTCCAAAAAAGAGATCGCCCGCGCCCCCCCTACCTGGCCATCACCAGGGCGAGCACAACAGCGCAAGCGGCCACGAAAGCCAGCCGCGCCGTCATGCTATACCGCGCAGCTTCTGCTCCATCTCAGCCCTCATGCGGACACGGCGCGCTACGGCTGAAGCGTTGGTGTGGGCGAGACTGGCGCTGGTGGTTGGGTATGCCGGAAACGCGGTCAGTGTAATCTCATATAGATCCACGTCGGTAATGATGCGCAACGGCAACCGATCGCCACCGTCCTGCCATTCCTCGGCCCGAACACGGAAACCAAAGCTACAGCCGCGCACATCCTGCCGCCCGACCGTACCCAGCGCGGTTTGACCTTCTGGCGTCGTTGCGTCGACATCGAGGCTGAACCATAAACCGATCCGGTCCTCGCGCAGCGTGAGCGTACCAGCAGCCACACGGCCAAGCACCCGGCCACTATCATGGTCAAGCAACATCACCACATCGGGCTTTTCCTTCAGCGTCCGGGCGAAGGCGCCCGGAGCCAGCTTTTCGCGAAACTCGCCCGCGATGATCGTCTCGTCGCCGAACCGTGCGGCGAATCCGCTGATTGTATTATCGGGCAAGTTTTTTCTCCGCCGCATCTAACCTGGCCTCTCGCCGACCAAGCTTCGATTTGCTGCGAAGCGTCCGCGCAATCGCCTCTGGGGACGTATCTGTGTATCGGACCGCGCCGCCCGGTAGGACAATGCGCCGGCTGGATTTGCCGCGGCGTTCGGTGGCCTTCTCAAGCATAGTATCCGGCCTCCTTTGCCTCACGAAGATAGCGATGAACATGCCCGTCCCGCACATCGCCAAGAAAACGCGGCGGCATCGGCATCAGGCGCGTCCACGCAACGTCCTCGGCCTCAAGGTCGTTTTTCAATTGCTCATACTCCCGGTGTGCAGCGTTGGCCGCCTCCAGCGCCTTGCAAATCGCAGCAACACGCCGACCGTATTCTGCCCGCACCTGATCGCAAATCTTCACACTTGCCGCACCCCGCTCAACTGACAGGCGCTCACGGATAACTCGGTGCGCCTGCTCGATGTCCCCAAGCTGACGAGCGATCTCGGCAACGCGGGCACGGGCGTGCGATTTTGAAAAGCCGTCGCCCTCGTCGCCCAGCAGTTCGGCAACGCGCACGGTGGAGGCCGTGCGTGTGTCGGCCTCGATCTGCTGGATCAAATCCGACCGCTCGCGCTCCAGGCCGGAGCGTAGCTGGTCGAGTTCCTGGCGTTTATCGATGAGCGCCGCATACGCGGTGCTCGACTCTTCCAGGGAAGGAACGCGGAATTCTTCGGCCGCTGGCGCGGCCTTCTTCAACAGTGCCATGTCAATTTTCTCCGAACAGATTGCGCGCGACCAGGAACAGCGCGACGTATGGAATTACAGTCGACCGGCGTTGCTTGGCCGACTGCCAATGGTCGGGCAGCGAGCCCGGTGGCATGAAATGGGCAATGCCGTCCGCTGCGTGAAAGGCAACCTCCGGCCAGGTTGCGACGACTTCGACGTCGAACTTCATCTGGCCGTCGCCGTGAGCGGCGTCCCAAATTATGTCACACAGAACGTCGAAGGCCGTTCGACCAGCAGGACGGACAGCCTCGGGCATCACCGACACGTCGACGCCATTCGGCACCGTATTGGCCAGTTCAGTCGTTGCCTTCGTGACCTTTGAGAGCGGCGCGTCGGACGCAATGGCCAGCAGAAGCAGCGCGAAGTCCGACTCGTTGATCTCGACGGCGATGCCAGGTGCGCCGGGCGTTAGGATATTGTCTTCAAGAAGGCGACGCGCAACCGTGCGCGTTCGTGCGGCAGGAAAGCCGCCGTTGGTTTCGAGAGCCGCGGCGGTCGCGGCGAGGGTGGCCATGTAGTGGCTCCTTTCGTTGGAAAAATGCGCGAAATGCGAATGTTGAATGCAAAAAGAAACCGCCGGCCCTTGTGACCGGCGGTCGCCGCGGCTAGACCTCGCGGAAAGGTACTGACGCCCGAAGGGCGCTCAATTGGTCCCGCCTCGGCTACTGACCGAAAAGCGGGGTGCCCGCCGCAGTGAAGGGGCGACGACGGGCGTGCGCCGCTGGGGACGGCGCAAAGATGGAAGATGTTGCAATGGGTGGGGCGGCAACCCTTCCTACTGATATTGCCGCCCAGATGCGAAAAGGGGACTATGCCGCCAGAATTTTTTTCGAGTTGCTATTGGCGGCAATAAGCAGGCGCTTGCCGTAGCGCTCGGCGTTCTTCCCCTCCTTGCCGAATGCTTCGCCGATTTCGCGGAAGTTTGCTGCGACAAGGCCGAGATGCATCACCTTCTCCATCTCCGGTCCCAATGCCCTCGCCCAACGGTCAAACTCGGTCCGCCTAGCCATCTCGTCGGATGCATCCTCCCAACGTTCGACACCGGCTTTACCCTTCGTCGCCGATATCCAACCGCCGACGAACTGCGCACCGATATCCTCATGGCCGCATGGCAGGCCGGGCCTGCAAAATGTGGTGGACGGCAGCGGACCGGCCAGGAGGGCCTTTTGCTCTTCCGGCTTAATGAGTACCTTTCGGCGCATCTTACCGCGCTTGATGAAGCGGACAGGTTCGATTTCCTTTCCGCCCGCAGTGAACAGGCTTGTCCAGTAACTCTGGCAGCGTGCCTTCTCGGCGGCGTCCGGCTCAGGGCCGAGCAGTTCGCCGAATTTCTCGGCCTGATAGAGGACTGTGCCCGCTTCAACCCGCTCACCCGCAGACTCCGTCTTACCGCTCGCAAGATGAAGTTTTCCGGCGCGAGCCGGGTATGCGGGGTCCGTGGGCACCGTCTCCCAATCGCCCCCGTCACCAAGACGGGCGCGCCGTACGACGGTTAGCGGCCCGGCCTTGGCAATGTAGCTGCGAAGTTCTTTATAGGACGAGCCGGGGCGAATACGTCGCTCGCGGTTCGAAACAGGCTTTGGCGCAGCTTCCTCGCCATCAAAATGGTTGTCATTGTCGGCCTGCAACCAGCTCGTGGAATCCATTACTGTCGGGCGGGACATGCGTGCCCATTCCAGGAGCGGAGCTAAATCCGTGGCGAGCTTTGCGTGCTTCGGATTCTCTGTTTCGGCAGGCCGGTCGAAAATATCGGAATCGTTCGCAGGAAGAGACGCCCATATGGCCTTGGACGTCGCCATCCACTCGACAGAAGGGCCGTGGTTCGGCAAGAATACCGGCGCACCGTGGATGCGCGGGACGCAAACTTTCGGGGCACGTATGCCGCTCTTTATCTCCTTGAACGTTTCATCGATTTCCCAATACCGATGAACGCGCTGCGTCAGAGACATGTATCGGCCCGCTACGGGTGGCTCGGCTTCTAAGTCGAGCATCCAATAAAGACGCTCGAATTCTATCTCTTCAGGAGTCAGCTTTGCGGGAAGGCCATTGAAATCGCGAATCCATTCCGCGCCGCTGTAAAGTCGAAAGCCCTTCGGTAGGTTGGCCTTGCGCCCCTTACGCGGAAAGCCAGCAAGCTGCCACGCATCAGGCTGCTTCGCCAGCGCAGCCGGCGATGTGTCAATAATCATATGTTGAAGTTCCCCAGAAGGCCGCGCCCCGCAGCCATAGTTGGTTTTGCGGCCATAGCCGCGTCCCGAAACCGCCACCCTCCGTGGCGGGTATAGGCAGGTGTCACGCTGCCAGTTGGCGCCTCAATGAGACGTCAACCTATATCATCTAGTGTCGGACCTAGTCGCAAACACTAAATATAGTGTTATCGGCTAATTTGTTCCAGTCGGCGCACCGGGCAAACTGCTCGATGCGCATCGCTTTTGCTCGCCTCCTATCTATTATAGCGTTTTCAGGTGGATTTCCCGCCGCCACGTAAACGGGCGGAAATGCGAGAAAACGCACGCTTGGCAATTTCGAGGGAGGGGAACGTCCACGCGAGGGACGCAGAGCTATAAAAGGCGACTCGCCCCCACCCGTCAAGGATTCGGTTTTATCGTTTTTGTGACCCCAACATATTGTGTGTCACGCATGTGGATAACGGGGACTCGTAATTTCGAATTTTGCGGATGCGAGAATTTTCTTGAACTGCCGGTGCGCCCCGTCGAGGCACTGGTCCTCGACCCACCCCTCGCGCGCACGCGCTTGCGCGCGCGTGAGTCCTCATAGGAAAAACTGTATTTGCAATCACGCTAGACTTCGCCGCTGGTCCCCAGCAGGAAGGCCATGGAGCCGTCGATACCCCCGCCACATCGGTGAAGGAACGCTTCGACGCCGGCAACGTTGTTTGCTGACACCAACGAGGATCGCCGACATGGCCGACGAAGACACCAACACATCGCGCGTCGCAGACGCCGCCCGGAAATTAACCGATGACACCGAAGCGGCATTGCGAAAGGAAATCGCAAGTCTGAAGCGGCAGCTAACCCGGATGACGAACCAAATGGCCGGCCGGGCTGAGGAAGTCGGCGAAGAGGCAAGCGGCTGGTATGATGCTGCTGCCGATCGGGCAGCGCGTACCACCGAGGCGCTGAAGACGCAGGCGCAGACTGTCTCGGATACGGTGCGTGAGAATCCAGGTACCCATAGCGGTGCGCTTCTGCTCGGTGGTATGCTTGGTTTGGCAATTGGCATGATGCTCGGCCAGCAGGAAAGCCGTAGTGCGCGCTGGTGGGAGCGCTAAAATGGTGCGGCTAATCCTGATGGCCATCTTCGGTTATGCGGCGTATCGCGTTGCGGTTGGCGTCGCCGCTGAGAACCAAACGCGGGCGTTGATGCCAGCACCGTCGCCCGATAACCGTCCGCAGGCGGGGGGGCGCACACGTCAAGCCGCCTCCCGCTGATCTGTGTCGTTCTGATTGTCCGGCTTGAGATCGGGCCGCTCTCGATAAAGCTCTTCCCAGCTAATGCGCTTGCCGCGTAATGCGCCATCGTGCTTGGCGGGTTGGCCGGTCAGGTCGGTCGGGTCTGCGGTGGTGGAGGTCAAGGTCTGATCCTTTCTGATGAGAACGCACCGGCAACCGAATGCCGGCGCGCAAATTTTAACGTGCCCGCCGTAAAACCGCTACACCGGCCAGACGCTGCCCTCAGTCGTCGGGATCAGTTCGCCGCCATCGAGGGTTTTGAGCACTATAAAGTCCAAGCAGTCGGCGCCGGGGTTGTGGACGACACCCACGACCCGAACCCGCTCGTCATCGACCGTCTCCGCGTCGAACGGCGCGAGCGGCATCAGCGCCCCAACGCGCGGCGCGTCTTCGGCCAGCTTGGCTACGTGGTCGGTGAGCGCGCCGAGGAAGGCGTGATACATTTCCTCTCCGTCCATCATGCGGCCTCCGCGAGGTCGTCCGATGCCGGCGCATAGTCCAGCCCGCCCCTGTACCGCGGCATGACGGTGATCGGCCGGCCGGAAAGGGCTTTCAGTTGCTCCTCATTCTCGACGTTCTCGACATCCAGCGCCCGGAGCATGCGGCTGAATTCTCTCTGCGCATCGATCTGCGTTTCCTGCTCTGGATGGTTGATATGAATTTCATGACTCCATCTTTCCACTTCGCCCCGCTCGGCGAACGTAAAGGTGAAAATCGAGTGCGTTGTCGAAACCTCGTAGAAATCGACATTGACAATATCGACGACGCGCATGGGGCGCTCCTCTGGCTGCTGGCGGCCCGTCACATGGGATTCCGAATCCGCCTTCCGCGCCTTGTCCCTCTTCTTGGCGATGGCCGCTTCTTTCGCGTCGACATAGACTTCCGGCAGGTCTTCGTCGTACCGCTCGCCGCCCAGCCAGTTTGCCGGCGTAGGGATCCATTTCTTGTCGACGGGGTGCTCGCGGTAGTGCTCCGCCCACCGGCCAGCCGCCTCCACGATGCGTTCGGCAAGCTCTGGCGAGGGTGCAAGTTTATCCCACGCTGCCCGCGCCTTGGGCTTCTGATATTTGCGGGGAAATACAATCCAGAAGCGATCGAACGCGCTCTCCGGGTCCCTCGAACCCGGCGCGGTGGCCGTAAGGCCATCCGAAGCCGGGGGTTCGAGGGTATCTATATTTCCTACTTCACCGTCCGCCGGCTTTGTAAGCCGGCACGGTAAGCAGGATTCGTTTCCCACGGGGGACACGCTAGAACCCGTAGCGTTTCCCATGGGGGATACACATGCGTTTCCCATGGGGGATACGCTAGGAACATCTGCCTTAGTGTGCACCATGGGGGATACGCTAAGCCATTTTGGGGTATATTCCGTGGGCCGGGTGCCGCTGCCTGTGTGCTGGTCGAAATAGCCCCATTCCGTCAATTCTCGGCAGGCGCGGACAATGTGGCGTGTGCCCATGCCTGTAGCCTGTGCGAGGTAGCGAGCGCTGGCGCGGCCGTTGCCCTTCTTCTGTATGTACCGGTCGATGATCACCCATGCCACGGCAGCGTGACGGCCGGCGGTGCGGTTGTCCGTTAGGATCGCACCCAGCGTCCACCACTGCGACAGAAGCGTGCCCGGCTTCGCGGTGCGCGGTTCTTTCTTATCGTCCGTCATCGGCTGCACGGCCTCCCAGCGCTGCGGTCGCGGCAGCGGTCAATTGATCTGCTAGTTCCGGCGCGAAGGTCGCGCATCGCTTCCCCTGCACGGCAGGCGCATAGGTAAGGTGGCGTCCATCCGGCGAGCGAAGCAGTCGAAGATTATAAAGGCGGAGCGTGCCTCCTATCTCCGCATCGAATACAGCGACGCATGGAAACCGCCCGCTGCCCGACGAGGCGGCAGGCGCAATGCTGAGGATTCTCAAGGATCCCTCCTGTTGTGATGATGATTTCCCGAATCGCCGAACGGCACGAATGCGGAACATTCGCGCTTTCGGTTCGGGAGTTTTTCGGGACTCTGTGTACCGGAACCGGCGATTTAGACGCCTTTTGTTCCGTATTTGACGATATGCCGCTGGGGCGGCAATCGCAAAATTCTAATGATTTCAGTAAGTTAATGGTCGGAGTGGCGGGATTCGAACCCACGACCCCTTGACCCCCAGTCAAGTGCGCTACCGGGCTGCGCTACACTCCGAACCGCGTGAAGCCCTATATTCTCGACGCTTCCGGCGCAAGGCCCAATCGGACGAAATCGAGAAAAGGAACAGGGTTGGCTCCGGCGCTACTGAGCGTTCTCACGAGGTGGCGGATCGCAAATCATCTTTAGTCGTGATGGAAATCTGTTCGCCTCGCTCATTGCGAACCTTTCGGCGACAGCGTCCGCCGCGTCTACACCAGTGAGACGCTGCCGCCTGCGTGGCGCTCCAGCCGTCCGGCGAGGTCGAGTTCCAGGAGGATAGTAAGGACCTGCGCCGCGTGCAGGCCGGTGTGGCGGATGATCTCGTCGACGGCGACGGGCGTCGGCCCCAGCGCCTCGACTACGCGGGCGCGGTCGTCATCGCCGGGCGGTGGAACGCTCGAGAAGTCCTCCGGCTCGGCCAGCGAATCGGGCGAAGGCGTCGGCGCGCCGGCAAGCGGCGCCAGTGCGGCAAGGACGTCAGCGGTTTCGGTGACGAGAATGGCGCCGTCTTTCAAAAGGCCGTTGGTGCCGGCCGCGCGCGGATCGAGCGGCGAACCGGGCACGGAAAAGACGAGCCGCCCCTGTTCGCCGGCAAGGCGCGCGCTGATGAGGGACCCCGAGCGATTCGCCGCCTCGACGACCACGAGGCCGAGCGCCATGCCGGCAATGATGCGGTTGCGGCGTGGAAAATCCTGCGCGCGCGGCTGCCAGCCGAACGGCATTTCTGACACGATGGCGCCGCCCCGATCAGCAATCGCCTCGCACAATGCGACGTTTTCCGGCGGGTAGGGGCGGTCCAGCCCGCCGGCCAGCGCCGCCACGGTGCCGGTCGGCAGGCTTGCCTGATGGGCGGCGGTGTCTATGCCGCGCGCCAGGCCGGAGACGACGGCATAGCCGGCGGCGCCTAGTTCCGCCGCCAGCATGCGCGCCATCTTGATGCCGGCGAGCGAGGCGTTGCGGGCGCCGACGATGGCGACGGCGGGCAGGCTGAAGACGCCTTCATCGCCCTTGATCGCCAGCAGCGGCGGCGGATGGTCCATGTTCCTCAACAGCGCCGGATAGCCGGGCTCGCCGACGGCGACGAAGCGGGCGCCGAGGCGGCGCGCCGCTTCCATCTCGGCTTCGGCCTCGTCGGGCGAGGGGATGCGCACGGCCCGCGTCGCGCCGCCGTTCAGCGTCAGTTCGGGCAGCATGGCGAGCGCGCTTTCCGCCGATCCGTAGCGGTTGACGAGCTGGCGGAACGTCATCGGCCCGACATTGGGCGTGCGGATCAGGCGAAGCCAGGCAAGCCGCTGCCGGTCGCTGAGGCGCGGACCGGAAACGGACTCGCTCACCCCTTGGCCCCGATCCTGCCTTCGGTGCCGGCCATCAGGCGCTCGATGTTGGCGCGATGGCGCCAGAAAACCAGCGCGCTCATGACGAGGAAGGCGATCGCGAACGTGCCCTGGCCCGTCAGGTAGAGCGCCACCGGCACGATGACGCAGGCGGTGAGGGCTGCGAGCGAGGAATAGCGGAAGATCGCCGCCATGATGAGCCACACGACCGCGAATACCAGCGCGATCTTCCAGGCGAGGCCGATCAGAACGCCAAGATAGGTGGCGACGCCCTTGCCGCCCTTGAAGCCGAGCCACACGGGGAAGAGGTGGCCGATGAAGGCGCCGAAGCCGGCAATCGCCCCGGCTTCCGGCCCGTAGCGCAGGGCGACCGCAGCGGGCAGCGTGCCCTTGAGCGCATCGAGGATGAGCGTGGCGGCGGCAAGCCCCTTGTTGCCGGTCCGGAGCACGTTGGTGGCGCCGATATTGCCCGAGCCGATGGAGCGCACGTCGCCCAGCCCGGCGGCGCGCGTGAGCAGCAGGCCGAAGGGAACGGAGCCGCACAGATAGCCGACGATCAGCACGAGAACAGGAAACAGCGTCATTTCTCCCCCGTTGCCAGCCGCGCTTGGCTGCGGTCAGGCTGCAAACACTGTGCGGCCCGCAACCAGTGTTTGCAAGACCTTGCCCTGCAGCCGCGCCCCTTCGAAACAGGTGTTTTTCGAGCGCGAGCGGATTGCGGACTCGCTGACGATCCACGGCTCGTTCAGGTCGACGACGACCAGATCGGCCTGAGCACCAGGCGCGAGCCGGCCACCCGGAAGGCCGAACAGTCTTGCCGGCGCCGTCGACAGCGTCTCGACCAGCCGCAGAAGCGGCAGGTCGCCGTTGTGATAGAGCCGCAGCGCCACCGAAAGCAGTGTCTCCAGCCCGATCGCACCGGCAGCGGCGTCGGCGAAGGGCAGGCGCTTGGTGTCGACGTCCTGCGGATCGTGCGAGGAGACGACCACGTCCACCGTGCCATCGCGCAAGGCTTCGATCATCACCAGTCGGTCCTCCTCGGCACGCAAAGGCGGCATCAGCCGGAAGAAGGTGCGGTATTCGCCGACGTCATTCTCGTTGAGCGCCAGATTGTGGATGGCGACGCCGGCCGTCACGCTGGCGCCGTCGTTCTTGGCGCGGCGCACGCCATTGGCCGCTGCCTCAGTGGATATCTTGGCGGCGTGGTAGGCGCCGCGCGTCAGCCGCGCCAGCGCAAGGTCGCGCTCCAGCGGGATGGTCTCGGCCTCGCGCGGGATGCCGGGCAGGCCGAGCCAGCTCGCATAGAGCCCTTCGTTCATGACACCGGCGCCGCCGAGGTCGGCGTCCTGCGTCTCGTGGGCGATGACGGCGCCGAAGTCGCGTGCGTAAGTCAGCGCCCGGCGCATCACCAGCGAATTGGCGATGGTGTGGCGGCCGTCGGTGAAGGCCACGGCGCCTGCCTCGCGCAGCAGGCCGAACTCGGTCATTTCGCGGCCGGCCAGGCGGCGGGTGATGGCAGCGGCCGGAAAGACGTTGACGGCGGCGGTGTCGCGTGCCGTGCGCAGCACGAACTCGACCAGCGCCACGTCGTCGATCACCGGATCGGTGTCCGGCATCATGACGAGGGAGGTGACGCCGCCGGCAGCGGCCGCGATGCTCGCCGAAGCGATCGTCTCGCGGTGCTCGGCGCCCGGCTCGCCGATGAAGACGCGCGTGTCCACCAAGCCCGGCAGGATCGCCTTGCCGGCGCAATCGATCACCGTGGCGCCTTCCGGCGCACCCTGGTTGAGCGCGGCCTTGCCGGCCGCCGCGATTTTTTCCCCGTCGACGACGACGGTGCCGACCTCGTCGATGCCGCGCGAAGGATCGACGATGCGGGCGCGCTCGAAGACGGTGACGGTCATGCGGCGCGCCCCTCGTTGCGGCGCGGATCGAGCAGGGCTTCCATCACCGCCATACGTACGGCCACCCCCATCTCGACCTGTTCTTGGATGACGCTTTGCGGCCCGTCGGCGATCTCGGAAGCGATCTCGACGCCTCTGTTCATCGGACCGGGATGCATGACCAGCGCGTCGGGCTTGGCCGCCTTCAGTTTCTCGGCGTCGAGGCCGAAATAACGGAAATATTCGCGCACCGAAGGCACGAAGGCGCCTTCCATGCGCTCGCGTTGCAGGCGCAGCATCATCACCACATCCGCGTCCTTCAGGCCGT
This sequence comes from Mesorhizobium sp. 8, assembly GCF_006351905.1. NCBI lineage: Bacteria > Pseudomonadati > Pseudomonadota > Alphaproteobacteria > Hyphomicrobiales > Phyllobacteriaceae > Mesorhizobium > Mesorhizobium sp. 8. Next base: position 1,013,538 of record NZ_CP040914.1, on the reverse strand, counting down.
CGGCCATGCTGCGATGGACGATGACGCCCATCTTCTCGATACCGGACGGCAGCAGCGTGGAAGGCGCCACCACGCGCACCTGCGCGCCAAGCGCATTCAACAGGATGATGTTGGAGCGCGCCACGCGCGAATGCAGGATGTCGCCGCAGATCGCCACGATCAGCTTCGACAGCGGCCCCTTGGCGCGGCGGATGGTGAGCGCATCGAGCAATGCCTGCGTCGGATGCTCGTGCGTGCCGTCGCCGGCATTGACGACCGAGCAGCCGACCTTTTGCGCCAGGAGGGCGGCGGCGCCGGCCGACTGGTGGCGGATGATGAGGATATCCGGCCGCATGGCGTTCAGCGTCATGGCGGTATCGACCAGCGTCTCGCCCTTCTTCACCGAGGAACTCGCCACCGACATGTTCATGACGTCGGCGCCGAGGCGCTTGCCGGCGAGCTCGAAGGACGACTGCGTGCGTGTCGAGGCTTCGTAGAACAGGTTGATCTGCGTTCGCCCGCGCAGCGCCGTCGTCTTCTTCTCCGACTGGCGCGAGATCGCCACCGCGCGATCGGCGCGTTCCAGCAAAAGTTCTATATCGGCGGGGGAAAGCGGCGCGATGCCGAGCAGATGGCGGTGCGGAAAGAGCGGCAGAGGCGAAGCGTCGGTCATCTCAAGGCGCTGCTATATTGCGCGAGGCAGGGCGCTGCAAGCACGGGCTTTGGATAGAGCGGCTTTCCACCGGTATTTTCATCGCGCCCACGGTCACCCTCCGCTATAACCCCGCGACGGCGGCGGATTCGTATATATCTTGCGGCCAGGTAAAGGATGAGGCGTGACAGACGAGGTATCGAACCAGTCCCAGCCGTTGACCGGCGGCAATGCCTGGCGCAGCGATCCGCTGCTGATCCAGCTTGCCGAGCGTTTTTCCGAGCCGGTACGCAAGGATCTCGACGGGCTCGGCCGCTTCGTGCTGACACAGGAGGCGCAGGACTTGGCGCGGCTCGCCAACACCGATACGCCGGTGCTGCGCACGCACGACCGGCAGGGCCGCCGCATCGACCTGGTCGAATACCACCCGGCCTATCACGCGCTGTTGCGGCGCTCGGTGGCGATCGGCCTGCATTCCTCCGTGTGGGAGAACGGCGAGGCCGAGATCGGCCGCCGTCACCAGGTGCGCGCGGCGCGCTTCTACCTGACGGCACAGCTGGAGACGGGGCATCTGTGCCCCATCACCATGACCAGCGCCTCGCTGGCAGCGCTGATGGCCAACCCCAAGATTTTCCGCGAATGGGCGCCGCGCGTGACGACGCGCAAATACGACCAGAGCCAGAAGCCACCGGTCGAGAAGGCCGGGCTGACGCTCGGCATGGGCATGACCGAAAAGCAGGGCGGCACCGACGTCCGCACCAATACAACGAAGGCCGAGCGTGCCGGCTCCAGTGGCTTCTACCGCATCAGCGGCCACAAATGGTTCATGTCGGCGCCGATGTCGGACGCCTTCCTGGTGTTGGCACAGGCGGCGGAAGGCCTTTCGTGCTTCCTGGTGCCGCGCATCCTCGGCGACGGTTCGGGCAACGGCTTCCGCTTCCAGCGCCTGAAGGACAAGCTCGGCAACCGCTCCAACGCGTCGTCGGAGGTCGAGTTCGACGGTGCCATCGGCGAGATGGTCGGCGAACCGGGCGCCGGCCTGAAGACGATCATGGACATGGTGACCCTGACGCGGCTCGACTGCGCGGTGGCTTCCGCTGCCGTCATGCGCGCGGGGCTCGCCGAAGCGGTCAACCACACGCGCCAGCGCAAGGTTTTCGGTTCCAATCTTGTCGACCAGCCGCTGATGCAGCGCGTGCTGGCCGACATGGCGCTGGACGTCGCCGCCGCCACCGCGCTTTCGTTCCGGTTGGCGCGTTCCTTCGACGATGCCGCTGGCGACCGCGGCGAGGCGGCCTTTGCGCGGGCCATGACGCCGGTGGTCAAATACTGGGTGTGCAAGATCGCGCCGGCGCTGCTCTATGAGGCCATGGAGTGCCTGGGCGGCAACGGCTACGTCGAGGAGGCGCCGCTGGCGCGCTACTATCGCGAGGCGCCGGTCAACGCCATCTGGGAAGGGTCGGGCAACGTCATGGCGCTTGACGTGCTGCGCGTCCTGTCGCGTGCGCCCGCGCTGTTCGAGGACGTGCTGGCCGGTATCGATCGCGATCTCGGCGCCAGCGGACGCGGCACCATCGGTGTGTTGAAGGCGGCCATGCAGGTGGCGGCGACCGACGAGGGGTCGGCGCGGCTTTTGACGGAACAGCTCGCACTGGCCGCGGCCGCGGCGGAGCTGCGCCGGCTGGGGGCAGGGCGGATCGCCGACGCCTTCGTCGAAACACGGCTGGCCGGCCAGTGGCGCACCACATACGGCATGATCGACGCGCGCCACGATGCGCGCATGATCCTCGACACGCTCTATCCGGCAAGCTGACCGCGTTGCGCGCGGGGCCACGCAGGGCCGGCGTCCTGCCTGTGGATGGCCGTTAACCTTAACAAATGGTTTCCGTTGCCGTCGACGGCCCCGAGGATCAGTTTACGGTCACCAAGCGGGACCGTCGACCGTCATGCGCCACCTTCTAAGTTCCTTTCTGGCTTTGCACTGGGCAGCGTTGTTTGCCCTGCTGGCCTTTGTCTGCACGACCGGCACCGGCGCGCTGGAAAATGCGCTGGCATCGCTCGGTGCGACGCATGCCGACCCGCAGAGCCTCAATCTGGACGGCATGCTGATGGCGGCGCCGCTGGCAGCGGCTTTCCTCGTGGTCGCGGCGGTATTCTGCTGGGCGCTGATCGAAACCTTCCTGGGCAAGGATGCAGGGAGCACCGAAACCATCTTCAAGATCGGCTTCGTTGCCGCCGGCGGCGTATCCCTGCTGGTGCTGATCTGCGGCACAGCGCAGGGCATAGAAGGCCTTTTCCTGCCTTCGGCGGCGCATCTGGCGGCACTTGCTGCGTCCTATCTGGCTGTCGTGGGAGAACGCCTGACCGCTCCCCAGCCGAAGGTCATATCTCTCCCGGCAAGTCGAACGACTATTCATGCGATGGCCAGGGGCGCCGCCCATGCGTCCCTTCTGTCTCGCATCTCCGGCCGGCCCGATTCTGGAGCACAATCCTGATGCGCGCGCTGCTTTTGCTCTGGGCCTTGCCGCTCGGTCTGTTCTGGGGCTGGTACTTCCTGTCGCTCAACGATCTCAGTTTCGGCTACATCATGTTCAGCCGGCAGTTGCACGACCTCGTTTTCCAGATCTATGGCGAGATTCTGGGGGTCGATCCGTCGCTCATTCCGGGCATGGTCGCCAAGGCCTGCGTGTTCGATTCGCTGATCGTGCTGGCGATCCTGGCCTTCCGCCGCCGGCGCGTCATAGCCGGCTGGATCAGGGCTGCATATGCCCGCTGGGAGGGCCGTTCAGCACACGAAGCCGGTCCAGAACTCCCTGCAGAATAAAGGCGGCGGCGGCCGAATCGATCTTGCCGGCGCGCTTGCTGCGGGAAAAATCCATCTCGATCAGCGTGCGCTCGGCCGCGACCGTCGACAACCGCTCGTCCCAGAAGGCGAAGGGCAGGGGGCTGAGCGGCGCCATGTTGCGCACAAAGGCGCGCGATTTCTGCGCGCGCGGCCCTTCCGAGCCGTCCATGTTGACGGGCAGGCCGATCACCACGGCGCCGACGTCGTCTTTCTCCAGCTGAGCCAGGAGCGCCGTCACGTCTAGCGTGAATTTCTTCCGGAGGATCACTGGGCGCGGATGGGCGAAGGAAAGGCGCGCGTCGGAAACGGCAATGCCGATCGTCTTGTCGCCGAGGTCCAGCCCGGCAAGCGTCTTGCCGGGAGCGAGGTTGCCCGCGATGTCCTCGACGGCGATGACGGTCATGGGCGGGGCTTTCCTTTGACTTGGCCTGCCGGCGTTCTATCCTTCAAGGCGACAGAAATCGAGGAGACCTCCATGAAGCTTACCTGGTACGGCCATTCCGCCTTCCGCATCGAGGCGGGCGGAGCCAATATCCTCATCGATCCGTATCTTATCGGCAACCCGTCCTGGCAGGGCGGCTGGGAAGGACCGGCCGAAGGCGTCACGCACGTCCTTTTGACCCATGGCCATGACGACCATATCAGCGGCGCAGTCGAGGTGCTGAAGAAGTCCGGCGCCGTGCTGGTGGCGAATTTCGAGATCTGCATGTTCCTCGTCGGCAAGGGCGTCAGCGACAAGAAGATCAACCCCGGCAACATCGGCGGCACGGTCGATTGCGGCGGCTTCACCACGACATTCGTGCAGGCGCTGCATTCGTCCTCGACGCAGTCCGGCGGTGGCGGGAACACCTATCTCGGCAATCCGGGCGGGCTTGTGCTGCATTTCAGCGACGGCGAGACGCTCTACCACATGGGCGACACCGACATCTTCTCCGACATGGCCCTCATCCACGAACTGCACGAGCCGACGGTCGGCATCGTGCCTGTCGGCGACCGCTTCACCATGGGCGGCGCGGTGGCCGCACTTGCCTGCCGGCGCTTCTTCAAGTTCGAAACGGTGGTGCCCTGCCATTTCGGCACCTTCCCGATCATCGACCAGAACGCCGACAAGTTCGTCGCCGGAATGGAAGGCTCGGGCGTCAAGGTGGCGCTGCCCGGGATCGGCGAGACGATCACGGTCTGACGGACCGGTACGGGCCGAGCGAAGGCCGAAGCGCGCGCCCGGTTGCGCGGCGGGCGCGCCGCCGCTATAGCCCGGGCAGGTTTTCTTTCCATATCCGGACCACAGCCATGTCAGTCGATGTCCAGACGGTGAAACGCGTCGCACGCCTTGCCCGCATTGCGGTGAGCGAGGACGATGCCCAGCGCATGACCGGGGAACTGAACGCCATCCTCGGCTTCGTCGAGCAGCTGAACGAAGTGGATGTGTCGGGCGTCGAGCCGATGACCTCGGTGACGCCGATGGCGATGAAGAAGCGCCAGGACGTCGTCATCGACGGCAACAAGGCGGTCGATATCGTCGCCAACGCGCCGGCGACCGAAGAGGGCTTCTTCCTGGTGCCCAAGGTGGTTGAATAGCGACCATGGCGGCCGGAATCGCCATCGAAACCCCGTTGCAGGACGACGTGCGGACCATGGTCGCGGCGCTCAATGCCACCATGATGCCGCTCACGCCGCGCGAATTCCAGTTCCAGCTGACTGTCGAGCAGATGGCGGAGCCGACTGTGACCCTGTTCGTCGCGCGCGAGGCCGACGGGCATCCTGTAGGCATGGGAGCGCTGAAGAACCACGGTGCCGGGGTGGGCGAGGTCAAGCGCATGTTCACGCTGCCTCAGGTGCGCGGTCAGCGTGTCGGCGCGCGCATCCTCCAGCATATCGAGACACTGGCGCGCGAAAAGGCCATGTCGCGGCTGGTGCTGGAGACGGGTGAAGCAGAAGGCTTCGAGCCTGCCTGGCGCGTCTATGAGCGCGGCGGCTTCACCCGCTGCGGCGCCGTGCTCGATTATCCCGATTCCGGTTTTTCCCGGTTTTACGAAAAGAAGCTTTCCTGATGACCGACCTGACGAGACTGACGATTGCCGAAGCGCGGACCAAGCTGCGCGCCAAGGAGTTTACGGCCACCGAGCTGACCGACGCGTATCTGGCGGCCATCGATGCGGCCAATCCCTCGCTCAACGCTTATGTCGCCGTGACCCACGACAAGGCGCGCGCCATGGCCAAGGTTTCCGATGCGAAACTGGCAAAGGGTGAAGCCGGCGCGCTGGAAGGCATTCCGCTCGGCATCAAGGACCTGTTCGCCACCGAAGGCGTGCATACCCAGGCGGCCAGCCATATCCTCGACGGCTTCAAGCCGCGCTACGAATCGACCGTGACGGCCAATCTGTGGGCGGACGGCGCCGTCATGCTGGGCAAGCTCAACATGGACGAGTTCGCGATGGGCTCGTCCAACGAGACGTCCTACTACGGCCCGGTGGTCAATCCTTGGCGGGCGAACGGCTCCAACAAGCAGCTCGTGCCGGGCGGTTCCTCCGGCGGCTCGGCCGCCGCCGTTTCCGGCTTCCTGTGCGCCGGCGCGACGGCAACCGATACGGGCGGCTCGATCCGCCAGCCGGCAGCGTTCACCGGCACCGTCGGCATCAAGCCGACCTACGGGCGCTGCTCGCGCTGGGGCACCGTCGCCTTCGCCTCGTCGCTCGATCAGGCAGGCCCCATCGCCCGCGACGTGCGCGACGCCGCGATCCTGTTGAAGTCGATGGCTTCGGTCGATGCCAGGGACACCACCTCGGTCGACCGCCCGGTTCCCGACTACGAGGCGGCCATCGGCCGTCCGATCAAGGGAATGAAGGTCGGCATCCCGAAGGAATACCGCATGGATGGCATGCCTGAGGAGATCGAGGCGCTGTGGCAGAAGGGCATCGCCTGGCTGAAGGAGGCCGGCGCCGAGATCGTCGACATCTCGCTGCCGCATACGAAATACGCCCTGCCGGCCTACTATATCGTGGCTCCGGCGGAAGCCTCCTCGAACCTCGCCCGTTACGACGGCGTGCGCTACGGCCTGCGCGTGCCCGGCAAGGACATCGTTGAGATGTATGAGAACACCCGCGCCGCCGGTTTCGGCCGCGAGGTCAAGCGGCGCATCATGATCGGCACCTACGTGCTGTCGGCCGGCTACTACGACGCCTACTACCTGCAGGCGCAGAAGGTGCGCACGCTGATCAAGAAGGACTTCGAGGACACCTTCCACGCCGGCGTCGACGTCATCCTGACGCCGGCGACGCCCTCGGCCGCCTTCGGCATCGCCGATCAGGACATGAACGCCGACCCGGTGAAGATGTACCTGAACGACATCTTCACGGTGACGGTAAACATGGCCGGCCTGCCTGGCATCGCGGTGCCGGCGGGGCTGGATGCCAGCGGCCTGCCGCTCGGCTTGCAGCTGATCGGCCGTCCGTTCGACGAGGAGACGCTGTTCCAGACCGCTCATGTCATCGAACAGGCGGCGGGCCGGTTCCAACCGCAGAAGTGGTGGTAGTGCGTCCTTCGAGGCTCGCTTCGCTCGCACCTCAGGATGAGGGCCGTATGGTGCCAACCTCTGCGAATGGCGTTTGTGTACAACCTTCCTCATCCTGAGGTGCGAGCGAAGCGAGCCTCGAAGGACGCACGGATTCGATGTTCTTCATCCTGTCGAAAGTCTTCTGGTTCTTCGCGCAGCCGCTCAATCTGGCGATCTTCCTGCTCTTGGCCGGCGGTATCGCGGCGGTGTTCGGATGGCGCCGGTTGGGCATTGCCGTGCCGGTCGCCGCATTCCTGATCCTCGCTTTTTCTACCTGGACATCGCTGGGCGCGCTGCTCATCGGGCCGCTGGAGGATCGTTATCCCCGGCCTGCGGTTCCACCCGAACGTGTCGCCGGCATCGTCGTGCTGGGCGGCGGCTTCGAGGGCGCGATCAATCTTGCCCGCGGTGGCTACGAGCTGAACTCCAGCGGCGACCGCTTCGTCGAAACGGCGATCCTGGCGCGGCGCTATCCGGACGCCAAGGTCGTCGTGACGGGCGGCGTCGGCACGCTGGTGCTGGAAGGCGAGGGGGACGGGGTCAGCGCGCCGCGCCTTTTGACGGCGCTGGGCGTCGCGCCGGAACGTCTCGTCCTGGAAAGCCAGTCACGCAACACCTACGAGAATGCCGTCTTCACCAAGGCGCTGGTGACGCCCAAGCCCGGCGAGACATGGCTGCTCGTCACATCCGCCTTCCATATGCCGCGCTCCAAGGCGCTGTTCGACAAGGCGGGCTTTCCGACGGTGCCATGGCCGGTCGACTACCGCACCTCCGGCAAGGAGGGCGTTTCGCTGTTCGCCGACAACCCGATCGATTCCGTTCAGACCACCACCATCGCTGTCCGCGAATGGATCGGCCTCGTCGCCTACTGGCTTACCGGCAAGATCGATGCACCGTTTCCCGGGCCTGATCGATAGAGCGGCGACGGGCATGTCGCGCGCTGAGCAGGCAAGGTCGGTCGGCGCTGCTCGCGGGGCATGAAAAACGTCAGAAAGATCGCCATATCTCCTGTATGAAGACAGGATTTCGGCAGGGAGATTTGCCAGCGTGTTCCTCTCGGTTTTCGACCTGTTCAAGATCGGCATAGGCCCTTCCAGTTCGCACACGATGGGGCCGATGACGGCGGCGCGGCGCTTTCTCGACGAAGTGGCCGGCAACGACTGGCCGCGCCCGGCCGGCACTGTGGTGGATCGGCTCGGCGCCAGCCTGCACGGTTCGCTGGCCTATACGGGCATCGGGCACGGTTCCGACCGCGCCGTCGTGCTCGGCCTAGCCGGCGAGACGCCGCAGACGGTCGATCCCGACCGGACGGAAGCCATCGTGGCGCGGATCACCGCCGAGAAGCGGATCTCGCCGCCGGGGCACCCGTCCTACCGCTTCGATCCGAGGACCGATCTCGTTCTGGACAAGAAGACGCCGCTGACCGGTCACGCCAACGGCATGACTTTCTACGCCTACGACGCGGGCGGACGGCTGCTGCTCAAGCGCATCTATTATTCCATCGGCGGCGGCTTCGTCGTTTCGGAAGAAGAACTACAGCGCATGAAGGCGCGCGGCTCGGTGACGACGGAAGGCAAGAAGGTTCCCTATCCCTTCAGGACCGCCGCCGACATGCTGGCCATGGCAGCCAAGAGCGGCCTGTCCATCGCCGATATGAAGCGCGTCAACGAGGAGACGCAGCAGGCGCGCGAGGAACTGGATGCGGGGCTGGACGCCATCTGGACCGCAATGACGGGCTGCATCGACCGCGGCCTGTCGCAGGAAGGCATCATGCCGGGCGGTCTGAAGGTGCGTCGCCGCGCCCGCCAGCTTCACGACCGCTTGCAGGAGCAATGGCAGCAGAACCGGCCCAATCCGCTGCTCGCCAACGACTGGCTGTCGATCTACGCCATGGCCGTCAACGAGGAGAATGCCGCCGGCGGTCGCGTCGTCACGGCGCCGACCAACGGCGCGGCCGGCGTCGTGCCGGCGGTGCTGCGCTACTGGCTGCACTTCCACCCGGAGGCCGATCAGGCGTCGATCCGCGACTTCCTGCTGACGGCTGCCGCCATCGGCGGCATCATCAAGACCAATGCTTCCATTTCCGGTGCCGAGGTCGGCTGCCAGGGCGAGGTTGGCTCGGCCTCGGCCATGGCGGCGGCCGGTCTGTGCGCGGTCATGGGCGGCACGCCCGAGCAGGTGGAGAACGCCGCCGAAATCGCGCTGGAGCATCATCTCGGCATGACCTGCGATCCGGTCGGCGGCCTTGTCCAGGTGCCCTGCATCGAGCGTAACGCGCTCGGTGCCGTGAAAGCCGTCACCGCCGCCTCGCTTGCCATCAAGGGCGACGGCAAGCATTTCGTGCCGCTCGACGCGGCGGTGGAAACCATGCGCCAGACCGGCATGGACATGAGCGAGAAGTACAAGGAAACCAGTCTGGGCGGTCTGGCGGTCAATGTCGTGGAATGCTGAGTTCCTTGCGTTTGGTGCCAAATATCGGTACCATAGCACATGAAGCGAAAGCATGAAGCCACGCTAGAGCAGATTTTCCACCGGCCGGTCAGCGGTACGGTCCGATGGTCGGATATCGAAGCGCTCTTCGTCGCGCTCGGTGCGGAAATCAGTGAGCGGGAAGGCTCGCGTGTAGGTGTCTTTTTGTTCGGCGAGGTTCGTGTTTTCCATCGTCCTCATCCCAGTCCCAATACGGACAAAGGTGCTGTTGCCAGCATCCGGAAATGGCTGGAAAATCACGGAATACAACCATGAAAAACATCATCGAAATCGACGGGCACAAGGCTATCGTTTCGTTCGACCCCGAAATCGGCATGTTGCGTGGGGAATTCGTCGGGTTGACCGGCGGCGCGGATTTCTATGCTCGTGATGTGGATCGTCTTTATCAGGAGGGTAAGACCTCGCTGAACGTTTTCCTCGAAATGTGCAAGGAAAAGGGTCTTGCTCCATTTCGAGAGTTCTCAGGACGGTTCAACATTCGGCTACCTCCAAAGATGCATGAAGCGGCGGTCGTTGCCGCTGCGTCGGAGAACAAAAGTTTGAACGAGTGGGTGACAGAGGCGATAGAGGCGGCAGCCGAAGCATCTTGATGCTCTGCGCCTGTGCAAAAATTTTCGGCATCGTTGAATGCGGGCAGGCCAGCCGCTAAATTCCGGGTATGGCACTCAATCTCCTGAAATTGTGCGTCGGCAGCGACAGCGTCGAGGACCTCGAGGAATGGATCGCCCTCAAGCTCGACGAGCGGCGCAGGGCCGGCGAGCCGATCGAGCACTGGCACACCACGCGCATGGTGCCGACGCGCGGTGCCGAGATCGTCGACGGCGGTTCGCTCTACTGGGTCATCAAGGGTTCGGTGCAGTGCCGCCAGCGCATCACCGAAATCAGGCCGTTCACCGATGCGCAGGGCATCGGTCGCTGCCGTCTCATGCTCGACCCAGAAGTGGTGCGCACCGAATGGCAACCGCGTCGCGCTTTCCAGGGTTGGCGTTACCTGAAGCCGGCCGACGCGCCGCGCGATCTCGGCCAGGGCAAAGCGGGGCTGGTCGCCATGCCGCCGAAGCTCAGGCATGAACTGGCAGAACTCGGCCTGCTCTGAGCGCCTTTACCGGCCTCGGAGGTGCCCTTTCCCGGTCAAGATTGCGGACTAGATATCGGAGCGACCGCGCTGAGAGCCGGTCGACAGCGATAGCAGGACCCTGCGTCGGTCGTCCGCATTGCCGACGCCGGTGAAGTGGTTCTATCCTTGTCGGTCGTTGGAGGACAACGGGAGAGAAATGACCCTGTTGATGGCAATCGTCGCCCTGCTTGGCGTGCTCCTGGGTGGGCTCGCGCTGTTTTTGCGGGCCGATCCGCAACGACTGGCGGACAGTTTCAGGGCTGTGGGACCTGCGATCCTTGCCTTGGCCGGCGCGGCGACCGCATTCAGCGGGCGTGTCGCGCTCGCTGCACCCGCTCTTCTGGCCGCGCTTGCCTGGTGGACCCTGTCGCGACACCGCCGCCGCGCGACGCCGCTTTCCAGCCGCCGTTCCATGGTGCGTACGGCGGCACTCGAAATGGAACTCGATCACGATACCGGGGCGCTGGAAGGGCTGGTCCTGGCCGGCAGCGCGGAAGGCAAGACGCTGGGATCGATGGGTCTGGAGGAGTTGCGCGTGGTCTATCGCGAACTGTCCCCGGACCCCGACAGCGTGCGCCTGCTAGAGACGTATCTTGACGGCCGGTTTCCCGTCTGGCGCCACGACGTGCATGCGGACGACGGCGAAGGGCTGGGCGTTGCGCCACGTACGCGCACCATGACTAAGGAGGAGGCCTACAAGGTCCTTGGTCTTCAGGCGGGAGCCGCCGCGGCGGATATCCGCAAGGCGCACCGCCGCCTGATGCAGCGCCTGAACCCCGACATCGAACGTTCGTCTTTCCTGGCGGCGCGCATCGACGAAGCCAAGGACGTTCTTCTCTCCGATCATGGCTAATTCTCCTTCGACGCAGATACAGTTCCTGGAGACGGCATCGACCGCCGGCTATTGCTGCACGGCATAGCAGTCGATGTTTTTCTTCTTCAGCGCGCCACAGGCGTTGCGGGCGGCGTTCTTGGAGCCGAAGCCGCCGAAGCGCGCACGGTAATAGGTCACGCCGCCCTTCTCGAAAGCGACGGTGAAGCCGGAGGCATCCGCCAGCGCGCGTGGCGCCTGCTTCGTCGCCTTGTCGAGGAAAGCCTTCGCACCGTCCTGCGTGGGAGCGGACGCGACCTGCACGACCCAGCTGCCGGCGGCGACGGAGGACGTCGCCAGCGGATCGACCTGGGTTGCCTCGGCATAGGCGGTCATCGTCGCGGTCTTGGCTTCCGGCGTGGTGACCGTGGTTTCGGCCACGGCATTCACGGCCTCGGTCGCGGCGACCGGCTTGGGATCGGGCGTCGGCGCATGGCGCTTGGGCAGGAGGGCGGCAACCATCGGCTTGGCCGGAGCCTCGATTGTCTCTTCCCCGGTCGCCTCGGCCACCGCCATCGGTTCGGCCGAGTCGTTCCTTGCGATCAGTTCGCCACCGCCGCGCTTGCTGGCCTTCGGCAGGTAGGTGTGGATCAGGCTTGCCATCTGATTGTCGCGTGAACGGCCGCTCTTGCCGCCCATGACGACGGCGACCAGGCGACGCCCGTCGATTGCGACGGAACTGACCAGGTTGTAGCCGGAGGCGCGGGTGTAGCCGGTCTTGATGCCGTCCACGCCCTTGATGCGGCCGAGCAGGCGGTTGTGCCCGTTGATGACGCGCTTGCCGTAGCGGAACGAGCGCTGCGAGAAATAGCCGTAATACTGCGGGAAATGCTCGCGCAGCGCGATGCCGAGAACCGCCATGTCGCGCGCGGTGGTGAACTGGCCCGGATCGGGCAGGCCGTTGGCGTTGCGGAACACCGTGCCGTTCATGCCGAGCTTGCGGGCCTTCGCCGTCATCATCCGGGCGAAATTCTGCTCCGAGCCGCCGAGCATCTCGCCCAGCGCCGTCGAGGAATCGTTGGCCGACTTGGTCACCATGGACAGGATCGCCGTCTCGACGGTGACCGCGCCGCCCTTGCGGACACCGAGCTTGGTCGGGGGTTCGGCCGCAGCATTCGCCGAAAAGACGACTGGCGTGTCCTTGCTGATGCGCCCCTTCGCCAAGGCCTCGAAGGTGAGGTAGAGCGTCATCATCTTGGTCAGCGAAGCCGGATAGCGGCGGGCGTTGGCATCTTTCGAGTAGAGTGTCTTACCGGTCCTGGCGTCGACCACGATCGCCGCGGATTTCGCAGCCATGGAGGCACTCGCGTCGGCAACGACGACCGTAACCGCAAGCGCCAGGACGACGAACGCCTTGAAGGAAAGCTTTGACCTCGAAACGATACCCGACAACGCCTGACTCACTGTTACTTCCTTTGGATTTTCGTTGCCCTGGAGGCGGCAAAGGTCCTGCCTCCCTTTCGCCGCAGGCTAGCGCGGGCGACGTTACCAATCCGTTTATGGTAACCGGCGCGTTCACCATTTTTGCCGGGTTCGAGCCAATCTTTATGTGAATCTTAGCGATTGACGGCGCAGCCACGGGTTTTCGGATCGCATCTTGACTTTTTGTGCAGTGCAACATATCTTTTCTGGCATTGCACAAGACAGGTCTCCTGGACCTCGAAAGGAACGGACATGACCCAGAATTACGAAGACTTCAGCAAATTCGGCAAGGAATTCGCCGACACCGGCCTGACCAGCCTGGCTTCCTTCTCCAAGGGTGCGCAGACGCTCGCCGTCGAGGCGTCCGACTACACCAAGAAGAGCTTCGAGAACGGTTCCGCCTTCGTCGAGAAGCTGCTCTCGGCCAAGTCGTTCGAGAACGCCATCGAGATCCAGACCGACTACGTCAAGCAGTCCTACGAGTCCTTCGTCGCCGAGGCGACCAGGTTCGGCGAGCTTTACGCCGACCTCGCCCGCGATGCCTACAAGCCGTTCGAGTCGCTCGTCGCCAAGGCAAAGTAAGCAGTATCCTGTGTGATCGCGGGCCTTTTCGGCCCGCCCGAAGACCCGGCCGGCGGCGACGCGGCCGGGTTTTCGCGTTTATGCAGCCGCTTAAATCACGATCGCGAAAATCGACGCGGATTGGCATGCCCGCCATATTGTCAGCCAAACAGAAGGGCTTAAAATCCAGCATCGAACACCTACATGTTGTCGGGTTCGCATGGGGATTCGATCGGAACAGGTGACGTGAGCATCGGTCAGGCAGTCACGGGCAGTGCATCGCGCATGCAAAACGGCGGCGACGGTAACGGTACCGGGCGCGGAACAGCCGTCATCACGCGCACCAAGACCAAGACGAAGAAGCCCAGCCTCTACCGGGTTCTTATCCTCAACGACGACTACACTCCGATGGAGTTCGTGGTTCACGTGCTGGAACGTTTTTTCCAGAAGGACCGCGAAGCTGCCACGCGCATCATGCTCCATGTCCACAATCATGGAGTGGGCGAGTGCGGGGTTTATACCTACGAAGTGGCCGAGACGAAGGTGTCCCAGGTCATGGATTTCGCCCGACAGAACCAGCATCCGCTGCAATGCGTGATGGAAAAGAAGTGAGGATTTGATGCCTGCATTTTCGCAAGGGCTGGAGAAGGCGCTGCACCAGGCGCTGACGCTCGCCAACGAACGGCACCATGAATACGCAACGCTGGAGCACCTGCTGCTGGCGCTGATCGACGACACCGAGGCGGCCGCCGTCATGCGCGCCTGCAACGTCGATCTCGACGACCTGAAGCAGACCGTGCTGACCTATATCGATACCGAACTGGACAATCTCGTCACGGGCTATGACGAGGATTCCAAGCCGACCGCCGGCTTCCAGCGCGTCATCCAGCGCGCTGTGATCCACGTCCAGTCTTCCGGCCGCGAGGAAGTGTCGGGCGCCAACGTGCTCGTCGCCATCTTCGCCGAACGCGAGAGCCACGCCGCCTATTTCCTGCAAGAGCAGCAGATGACCCGCTATGACGCGGTCAACTACATCTCGCACGGCATCGCCAAGCGGCCCGGCTCGTCCGACAACCGCACACCCCGCGGCGCGGAAGACGAGCAGGGCGGCGCAAGCGGCGGCGAGCAGTCAGAGGACGGCGGCAAGAAGAAGCAGCAGGACGCGCTGACGGCCTATTGCGTCAACCTCAACCAGAAGGCCCGGTCCGGCAAGATCGACCCGCTCATCGGGCGCGGCCCGGAGATCAACCGCACCATCCAGGTGCTGTGCCGGCGCTCCAAGAACAATCCGCTCTATGTCGGCGATCCCGGCGTCGGCAAGACGGCCATCGCCGAGGGGTTGGCCAAGCGCATCGTCGAGGGCGACGTTCCCGAAGTGCTCCAGGACGCCACCATCTTCGCGCTTGACATGGGCACGCTGCTCGCCGGCACGCGCTATCGCGGCGATTTCGAGGAGCGGCTGAAGCAGGTCGTCAAGGAACTGGAGGACTATCCGGGCGCCGTCCTGTTCATCGACGAGATCCATACGGTGATCGGGGCAGGGGCCACCTCCGGCGGCGCCATGGATGCCTCCAACCTGTTGAAGCCGGCCCTGTCTTCGGGCGCCATCCGCTGCATCGGCTCGACCACCTACAAGGAGTTCCGGCAGTTCTTCGAGAAGGACCGCGCTCTCGTGCGCCGTTTCCAGAAGATCGACGTCAATGAGCCGTCGGTCGAGGACGCCATCGAGATCATGAAGGGGCTGAAGCCCTATTTCGAGGAGTTCCACAAGGTCAAGTACACCAACGACGCCATCAAGGGCGCGGTGGAACTGTCGGCCCGCTACATCAGCGACCGCAAGCTGCCGGACAAGGCGATCGACGTGATCGACGAAACCGGTGCCTCGCAGATGCTGTTGCCCGAGCCGAAGCGCAAGAAGACCATCGGCATCAAGGAGATCGAGGCGACCATCGCCACCATCGCCCGCATTCCGCCGAAAACCGTGTCGGCCGATGACGAGAAGGTTCTGGCCGGTCTCGACGTCGAGCTGAAGCGCGTCGTCTATGGCCAGGATACGGCGATCACCGCGCTGACCTCGGCGATCAAGCTGGCGCGGGCGGGCCTGCGCGAACCGGAAAAGCCGATCGGCTGCTACCTGTTCTCCGGCCCGACCGGCGTCGGCAAGACCGAGGTCGCCAAGCAGCTTGCCGCCTCGCTCGGCGTCGAGCTGCTACGCTTCGACATGTCGGAATATATGGAACGCCACACCGTCTCGCGGCTGATCGGCGCGCCTCCCGGCTATGTCGGCTTCGACCAGGGCGGCCTGTTGACCGACGGCGTCGACCAGCATCCGCACTGCGTGCTGCTGCTCGACGAGGTCGAGAAGGCGCATCCGGACCTGTTCAACATCCTGTTGCAGGTGATGGACCACGGCAAGCTGACCGATCACAACGGCAAGTCGATCGATTTCCGCAACGTGATCCTCATCATGACCACCAATGCGGGCGCATCCGACGCCCAGCGCGCGGCGATCGGCTTCGGTTCGACGAAGCGTGAAGGCGACGATGTCGAGGCGATCAACCGGCTGTTCACGCCGGAGTTCCGCAACCGTCTCGACGCCATCATCCCGTTCGGTTCGCTGCCGGTTCCGGTGGTGCATCAGGTCGTTCAGAAGTTCGTCATGCAGCTCGAGGCGCAGCTTGCCGACCGCGGCGTGACCTTCGAGCTGGCGCCGGAGGCGATCGCCTGGCTGGCCGACAAGGGCTACGACGAGCGCATGGGCGCGCGTCCGCTCGGCCGCGTCATCCAGGAGCACATCAAGAAGCCGCTGGCCGACGAAGTGCTGTTCGGCAAGCTGAAGAAGGGCGGCACGGTGCGCATCGGCGTCGAGAAGAAGGAAACCGGCGAGACCGGCCTGAAGCTCGAATCGCTGGCCGACGAGACGCCGGTGAAGCCGAAGAAGGAAGAGCCGGCCGACCGACCGAAGACCGCGCGCAAGGCTTCCGCGAAGAAGGCCGCGGCTACAAAGGCTGTCGCCAAGAAGCCAGAGCCAAAGGGCAAGGACGGCGGCAAGCGCAGCCTCGTGCCGCAACTGCCGCGTAAGAACTGAGCGCGGCGAAAGCCGATCAAAGAAAAAGCCCCGGCAACGGGGCTTTTTTGTTGCCGGGTCGCCGGACGCTATCCAGCCAACGCGGCCCTGATCTTCTCCGCATTCGCGGCCAGCACCTCCGGCTTTTCCATGGCGCCGGTGTGCGGCTTCAACGGGACGCCTTCGAAGCGGGGGATGACATGGACGTGCAGGTGGTAGACCGACTGGCCCGAAGCCGCTTCATTGAACTGCATGACGACAACGCCGTCCGCGTCGAAGGCGGTCTTCACCGCCCTGGCCAGTTTCTGGACCGTCGCGAAGAGCGCTCCGAAGATCGCCGGATCGGCATCGAGCAGGTTGCGCGACGGTGCTTTCGGCACCACCAGCGTATGGCCGATGCCCTGCGGCATCACGTCCATGAAGGCGATCGTCGCCTCGTCCTCGTAGACGCGATGCGAGGGAAGCTCGCCGCGCAGGATCTTCGCGAAGATATTGGTATCGTCGTAAGTCATTCTCTGCCTCTCGCCGTTGCGGCTCCGCTGTCCTATGGGTGAGTTATAGCCGTCCGGCACGCGGCATCAAACCGTCTGTGCGCAGGACCTGAGGGGCAAGGCCGAATGGCGTGGAATTATCTTTATCTGCTGGTCGCCATTGTCTTCGAGGTGCTGGCGACCACGGCGCTGAAGGAAACGCAGGGTTTTACGCGCCTCGTGCCCTCTCTGGTGACCGTGGTGGGCTATGGGCTCGCGTTCTATTTCCTGTCGCTGCCGCTGCGCACAATGCCTGTCGGCATCGTCTACGCACTGTGGTGCGGCGCCGGCATCATCATGATCACGGCCATAGGCTGGGTGTGGTTCCGCCAGCAGCTCGACCTGCCGGCGCTTGTCGGCATGGGGCTGATCATGGCGGGCGTCGTCGTCATCAACCTGTTCTCCAAGACTGTCGTGCACTGACGCATCAGGCGATGCCGGGCGCCTCGCCCTTTCGGAACGGCGTGTGCTCGTCGAGATAGTCGCTCATGGCGGCCACTTCGGAGCGCTCGCGCCTGAGATAGTCGGCGACGGCGCGCCGCAGGCCGGGATGAGCGATGTAATGCGCCGAATGCATGGTCACCGGGCGATAGCCGCGCGCCAGCTTGTGTTCTCCTTGAGCGCCCGCCTCGACCACCTTGAGCCCACGCTCGATGGCGAAGTCGATGGCCTGATGGTAGCAGACTTCGAAATGCAGGAAGGGATGATCCTCGATGCAGCCCCAGTTGCGACCGTAGAGCGCATCCGAGCCGATGAAGTTGATGGCGCCGGCGATGTAGCGGCCGTCGCGCTTAGCCATCACCAGAAGGATGTCGTCGGCCATGCGCTCGCCGATCAGCGAGAAGAATTTTCGGTTGAGGTAAGGGCGGCCCCACTTGCGGCCCCCGGTGTCCATGTAGAAGGCGAAGAAATCGTCCCAGGCGCGCTCGGTGATCGCCTTGCCGGTCAGCCGCTCGATGGCGATGCCGCCTGCGAGCGCCTCGCGCCGCTCCTTCTTCAGTGCCTTGCGTTTGCGGGAGGCGAGCGTGGCGAGGAAGTCGTCGTAGCTGGCAAAACCCTCGTTGAAGAAGTGGAACTGCTTGTCGGTGCGATGCAGGAAGTCGGCCTGTTCCAGCGCCGGCATGTCGGATTCCGGCAGGAAGGTGATGTGGGCGGAAGAGACGCCGAGCCGGTCCGTCACCGCCTTCAACGCCGCCGCCAGCCCGGCCTTGACCGAAGCCTCGTCCTCGCCGTGGCTGACCAGCAGGCGCGGGCCGGTGACCGGGGTAAACGGCACGGAGCATTGCAGCTTGGGATAGTAGCTGCCGCCTGCCCGCTCGAAAGCGTCGGCCCAGCCGTGGTCGAAGACATACTCGCCCTGGCTGTGCGACTTGGCGTAGCAGGGCAGGGCGCCAAGCAGCCTGCCGTCGCCGCTCTCCAGGCGAAGATGATGCGCTTGCCAGCCGGTGCGCTGCACGGCGCAGCCGGACTCCTCCAACGCACTCAGAAAAGCAAAGGAAAGGAACGGGTTGTAGCCGGCTGCCGACGTTCTCGTTGTGCCGCCGAGATTGTCCCACTCATCGCGGGTGAAAGCGCCTATGCCGGCGGCAGCACGCACGGCATAGCCCGTCGCACCCGCTCCCGCAGACTCCTCGCCCTGATCCATGCGCCTTACTTAAGCCTGCCGCGCAGCCATGCAAGAGATGAGGCGTTCATCAAGCCAGCCGCATCGTCTCCGGCTCGAAGCCCTCGAACGTCATCTGGTCGGCATAGCGGAAGGTGATGTCGATCGCCGGCTGGTCGCGGATGGTCCAGGTGATGACCGGCATCTTCAGCCTGTCGCGCACGAACGTCACGAACGGGTTCGGCAGGTCGCCCGCAGCATAGGAGGTGAAGGCGAGATCGTGCGCCAGCATGGAGAAATGCGCCTCGATCAGTTTGTTTTCGCGGCCGTAGGCGGTCAGCCCGCCGGGAATGCCGGGCACATCCCTGGCAAAGTCGCGGATCAGCCAGTGATCGAACGACATGATGGCGACCTTGCCCTTGTAGGTCTTGAGCAGCGCCCCGACGCTGGCCACCAGCCCGGTGTCGTGACCGGGCGTCCCTTTCAATTCGACCACCAGCGGCACGCGCCCCGCCACCAGCGCCAGAACCTCTGCCAGCGTCGGCACGTGGTCGGCGGTGCCGCCGACGCGCAGGGTGGCGAGTTCGGCCACCGTTCGCTGCCAGACGAAACCGTCGGTGCCGGTCAGGCGCTTGAGGTCGTCGTCGTGGATGACCACCGGCACGTTATCGGCCGACAGATGCACGTCGCATTCGATGGCGTAGCCGCGCTCGGCGGCGGCGGCGAAGGCCGACAGCGTGTTTTCCCAACGCCTGTCGTTGAGATCGTGATAGCCGCGATGCGCCACCGGCTTGGCGGTCAGCCAGGAAAGGTCGTCCATCTTGCCTACTCGACCTCGAGGACGGCTTCGACCTCGACTGCGGCGTTCAGGGGCAGGGCCGCCATGCCGACGGCGACGCGCGCATGCTTGCCACGCTCGCCGAGCACATTGGCGAACAGGTCCGAGGCGCCGTTGCCGACGAGGTGCTGTTCGGTGAAGTTCGGCGTCGAGGCGACATAGATGTTGATCTTGACCAGCCGGCGGATCTTTTCGAGGTCGCCGAGCGCGGCCTTCGCCTGCGCCAGCACATTGATGGCGCACAGCCGCGCCGCTTCCTGCCCGCCGGCGGTATCGACGTCGCGGCCGAGCAGGCCGGTCACGGCGAGCTTGCCGTCCTTGATGGGCAGTTGCCCGGACGGGAACAGAAGATTGCCGCTGCGCACGAACGGCACATAGTTGGCGGCCGGGGCCGCTGCTGCGGGGAGCACGATGCCCAGATCGCTCAGCCGCTTTTCGATTGTTTCGCCCATGTGAATTCCCTATTGCTTGATGACGCCTGCGTCGGCTGGGCTGAAATTGCTATTTTTGCCTCGCTTCCGCCACGACTTTTTTTAAGCTGGACCACCTTTCCTCGGCGGCTGCCATCAGTCGCAAGACCGGAGTTCTCCATGCGCGCACCGCGCCTTGCCTTTCTCTCCGCCGTTGCCTTTGCCGTCGCGCCGACGGCGTCGGCCTGGGCGGTCGTGCCGCTGCAGCCGCATCGCGCCGTCTACGATCTCTCGCTCGACAAGGCTTCCGACCGCTCCGGCATCACCGGGATCACCGGGCGCATGGTCTACGAATTCAACGGTTCGCCCTGCGAAGGCTACACCGTCAAGTTCCGCATGGTGACCGAGATCGCGACGACCGACACGTCCCGGATGACGGACCAGCAGACGACGACCTTCGAGGATGCGAAGGGCAAGACCTTCTCGTTCGTGACCAAATCCTTCGTCGACCAGGCGCTCGACAAGGAGGTCAAGGGAACGGCCACCAAGGAGCCGAACGGCCTCAAGGTCCAGCTCGAAAAGCCGCAGAAAACCAGCCTCGACCTGGCGGCGACGCAATTTCCCACGCAGCAACTGGTCGAGATGATCGGCAAGGCGGAGAAGGGCGAGAGTTTCTACCAGACCAGCCTGTTCGACGGCTCGGACGACGCCGACAAGGTGATGACCACAACCGTCGTCGTCGGCAAGCCGGCCGCTGCCGCCAAGGACGATCCGGAGCTTCCGGTTCTGGCCAAACTCTCCAAGGATAAGGTCTGGCCCGTCGACATCGCCTATTTCGACGAAAGCAAGAAAGACAGCGGCGAGGAAACGCCGGAATACCGTATTTCCTTCAAGCTGCACGAGAACGGCATCACCCGCGACATGGTGATGGACTACGGCGATTTCTCCATGGCGGGCAAGCTGGTCAACCTTTCGCTGTTCGATCCGGCGCCGCAGAAGACCTGCAACCAGTAGGCCCGCCAGCCGCCATGGCGGTCTATGTCGACGCCGCGATCTGGAACTATGCCGGCCGCCGCTGGTGCCATCTGCTCGCCGACGACATGGATGAGTTGCATCGCTTCGCCGCACAGCTCGGGATCAAGGGCTCGTCCTATCAGGGGCCGCCCAAGACGTCGGCGCCGCACTACGACATCACCGGTTTCGAGCGCGACCGCGCCGTCAGGCTGGGCGCCGTCGAATGCAGCCGTGAGGAGATCGTGGCGGTGTTCCGGCGCGTGCGCGTGAAGAACGGCAAGCAGCGGACATGAGCCGGCATCCGCGGTAAAAGACTTCAGCCGGCGGTCGGCCGGATCGTGCAGGTCGCCGCGGTAAAGGCGCCGTCGGGCTGTCGCATGACGATATCGAAGGAGGCATCCTTGTCTTCGTCGGCCGTCACCTGCGTCAGCGAGATGCTGTTGCCGCCGGAGGTGAAGCCGCCGAGCGGTCCCAGCCAGGCCAGCTCTCCGTTGCGGTCGATCTGGTAGTTATAGCCCTGCGCGGCCCTGCCGCCATAGGTCGGCCCGCTATAGACCTTGTCCTTGATGGTGATGGTGCCGAGATCGAGGAACAGGCCGAGCAGATAGGCCTCGCAATGGTAGGAGCCGTCCGGCAGCGTGCCTTCGGCTATGTCGGCGCGGACGCCGCCTTGTTGCGCCAGCAGCAAAAGGATGGCCGTACCGCCGGTTCCAGCCAATCGGCAGGCGGCTTTCCAGGTTGCGGGACCGTATCGCGGCATGGCCTTCCTCTATTTTCCGGCTCGCCAGCCGGCACGCCCGCCATCGAGGACTGAAAGGCGGGGTTTCGCAAGAGGATTCGCCCGCCGGCGCCTCCTGCATAACCGGTCCGGTTGCGTTATTCTTACCTTGGTCATGGTGAGTCGGCCGCTTTTTCCGAGTTCGGTTTGGGGCAGATCGAGAAGGAAGCGGCGGCGGCAAGCTCCACGCAAGCGCCCGTTCCTAGCATCCTTCGAGAGCCGCGTTGGTTCGTTCGACGCAGGGGAGGGCACCGATGGAGCGTTTTCTCGAGGACTACCAGAAGCAAAGGCTGACGGAGCGCTTCGACATCATGACCGCCGTCAACATCCTGAAATCGCGCGGTCTGGACGACGACGAACTGATCCGCGAGATCACGCGCGTCTTCTATGTCGACCTCGACGCCTACAACGAGATCGTCCAGGCGGCCGCCTGAGCGCGGCGGCACGAGCGCCCGGCACTGCGGTGGGGAAAGCGTTCGGGCGGCTGCCTCAGTCGTAGAGGTTATATTTCGACCATTCGTCCTTCGGGATCGGCTCGCCGACGCGGTAGCGGAAATCGAGCACGGTCATGTGGTCCGGTGCGGTCCGGCACTTGAACTTCAGCCTGTACCACTCGCCCTTGCTGCGGAAGGCGGCTCCGGGACTGCGGATCGAATCCTTGTGCATTTCAGGCGTGGCGAAGGCGTAGGCCACCACCCGGTCGGCTTCGAACTGCGGGTCGTCGTGGGTGATGCGGTCGAGCACTTCGGCGTCGCAACGCTGCTCGAGCCTGGTTTCGGGATCGAGCTTCAGAAGGCCGGTGCGCAAGGTGTTGCTCATCGCGCTTGCCGGACCGACAGTGATGAGGCCGACAAGCGCTGCGACGCAGATCGTTTTCATGGAACGGAGAATCACCAGATTTCGAGCCGGAGATCAATCCTGCCGGCCTGGAAAGCGTGGATTGTCGCCATGTCGGCGAAACAACGGGCTTCGTGGTTGCGACGGCAAACCCCATGCCGATCAACGCTTTGATGCCCAACCTTCGCTTTCCATTTGACTTTCCTTGAGCCTTACCGGCTGTTCGCCTGTGTCAGCCTGCACACCGGCGCCTTCACCGAAAAGGGCGGTGCGGCGGCATTCACCAGCTCCAGCCATCGATCCGGCGATGAACCCCGACAATCTGCATTTGCTCCAGAGCAGCGCAGGGGCGATGGCGACGGTTGACGCGGCCGCTGCCGCTGCCTACAGCAATGGGCCGCGACCCGGCTGTGAGAATTTCCGGCGTCAACCAACGCCGGGCGATCCATTTCGTCCGGTCGCGGATACCGAGGTGATTGAAAAATCACCATGGAGGGATGGCCGAGCGGTTTAAGGCACCGGTCTTGAAAACCGGCGAGGCAGCAATGTCTCCGTGGGTTCGAATCCCACTCCCTCCGCCAAGCCCCGTATGTTCTAGCATCATATCGTTGACATAAGACGTTGAAAACGCCGAATTATTCGACGTTTTGATGAGGTCTTGTCGACCAAAGCATCCCATATCCTACCATCTTATACCCGTTGAAAGCGGGGTATTTTCCGGGGTATCGTCGGCAATAAACCGGGTATCCGAAGGAAAACCAGCCATGGCGAATTTGACCGACGCGCGCATTAGGGCCGCAAAGGCGGCGGAAAAGCCCTACAAACTGGCAGACGGTGGTGGCCTCCACCTTTTTGTCAGCCCGGCCGGCGGCAAACTGTGGCGCTACCGATATATGTTCGGCGGGAAAGAAAAGTTGCTTTCCCTTGGCGCATACCCCGATCTTTCGTTGGCAGTGGCCCGCGAAGCGCGCGACGGCGCAAAGGCCACGTTGAAAGCTGGCCGTGATCCCAGCATCGTCAAGAAACTTGGCAAACTCGCCAGCGCGCAAAGCACGGCTAACACGTTCGAGGCCATCGGCCGCGAATGGTACGAGCTTCAAAAGCCGCAATGGACGGAACGCCACGCGGCCGACGTGCTGACCAGCCTTGAACGTGACGTGTTTCCGACGTTCGGGAATATTCCGATTGAAGACATTACGGCCGCCGACATGCTGGCGCTGCTTCGGCCGATTGAGAAGCGTGAGGCCAAGGAAACGGCCCGCCGCATCCGGCAGCGCATGTCAGCCATCTTCGTTTATGCCATCGCTTCCGGCCGGGCGGCGAATGATCCAGCGGCCATCGTCAAGGGCGCCATGGCCCCGATGAAAAAGGGCCGCCAGCCGGCCATCACGAATTTGGACGACGCGCGCGCCATGCTGCGCAAAGCCGATGCCGAAGCGGCGCATCCCGTCACAAAGCTGGCCTTGCGGCTGCTCGCCTTGACCGTCGTGCGGCCCGGCACGTTGGCCGCGACGCCTTGGGCCGAATGGACGAACCTCGATCCCGACTTGCCGCTTTGGCATATCCCAGCGGAACGCATGAAGCTGCGATTGCAGCACAAAGACGATGAGGCGCGCGATTTCCTTGTGCCACTGTCGCGGCAGGCGGCCGACGCCATTGCCACCTTGCGTGTCCTGACGGGCCGTGGCCCGCTCGCTTTCCCAAACGCCCGTCACGCCCACAAGCCAATGAGCGAGAATGCCATGGGGTATCTGCTCAATAGGGCAGGGTATCACCACAAGCATGTTCCCCATGGCTGGCGGGCCACCTTTTCATCCGTGATGAACGAACGCTATCCGGCGGATCGGCACATCATAGATTTGATGCTGGCCCATGTGCCGAAAGACAAGGTGGAAGGCGCGTATAACCGGGCGCAGTATTTGGACCGCCGCCGCGAGCTTGCGCAGGCATGGGCCGATTTGATCCTCAAGGATGCGGCGGACCCGGTTGACCTCTTGATCGGGCCGCGCCGGTAGGGTGGCCGGATAGGTAAAATTGCCATACGCAAGGCAACTCGCCGTTGAAATTTGCCGGTTATCGTGGCCGAATGAAATCGGGCGCGCTCACCTTTCCCGTTGCTATGCTGCTAATCGGCGCTGGCGGCGTCGGCTATTTCTCCGATGACCTTGCGGCCGGCGCGATGCGATTGAAGCCGGGGGCGTCTTGCCGGATCAAGGGAAACGTCTCAATCAATACCGGTGAGCACATCTATCACGTGCCCGGGCAAGAGCACTACAGCGAAACCCGCATCAGCCCGGAATACGGGGAACGCTGGTTTTGCACCGAAGCCGATGCGCGGGCGGCCGGCTGGCGACGAGCGAAGCGGTAGCCTCAAAACCGCTCATATCGGCGTCGATCTTCGGCAGCTTCTCGCAAATCCCGGTCATACGCCCGGTACTTCTCCGAAGTCATCATACGGAACCAATGGATGACGTGGGCGAGCGCCCACATTGCGATATGAAACGCCACGAACGCGCCAATCCCGTAGATGATTGCGCTCATTTCTCTACCCCGCCCAATCGGCGACACCGCCGGCAACCGCGACGTTTAAACGGCTCCCGTTTTCTGTCAAATCGCCGTTTCGGCCACCATTAATCCCCAATCCAGCTATTCATCGCTTTCTTTCGGGCGCGCGGGTAGATAGGTGCCCGGCATTCCGGGCGAAAGGCCCCGACGAAAGAATAAATTCCTCGCGTTTCGTGGCCATACGGGCGCATAATTATCTAGACTGACAAATCTGGTAGTGCCCGGATTTGCCCCTCTACGCGAACACCCCGGCCTCGATCCCGCCGGGCCGCCGACAAACCGGACCCGCGATAGCGTCCGGCCCTTTCCCGGATCGATCCCCCTAATCTGCCGGTGGCAAACCCGCTGTCGGCATATCGCGAAAGGAATAGGCCGATGGCCGCCAATATTATCGATCTCGCTGCCGTCGCTGGTTGCGAACCGCTGCTGACAACCAAGCAGGCCGCCGCCTTGCTTGGCTACGCCCCGCAAACCCTTGCGAACATGCGCGCCGCCGGGCGCGGTCCCGCGTTTATCAAGCTGGGAAACGGGGCGACCCGCTACAAGCCGAGCGCAATTCGCGATTGGGCCGGCGGCGCGACGACCGTACACGAAGCGGCGTGACGTTTAAACGCGCAAAGAAAAAGCCGACCGCGTTTTTGGGAACCCGCGACCGGCTTTCAGTTCAACCCTAGAAATTCCACAACCGCCATGATGACCGATCAAAGCAATTGTATAACGGCCATCCGAGAAAGGGAAAACAGATGTCCGTAGAACAAAAACAGAATAGCAATTCTTTTGCCGATATTCAAGAAAAATTGCCGGGTAAGACTTTAAAAAATTCACCCATACGCTCGGCGATACCTACGATCCCGGTGTGGCTGTCGGCGGCTATCGCCGAGGCATACACGGCCAACGAGCCGGCCAAGCAACTCACGGCGGCGGTCGAACTGGACACCGACGAGGCGTGCGATGCCGCGTTGCGCTATCTCGCCGACGCGCCGGCCAGTGTCGAGGGACAGGGCGGCAACGACAACGCCTACCGGATCGCCTGCCACCTGAAAGACCTCGGCCTTTCGGAACCGGTGGCGCTCGACTTCATGGACAACCTGTCGGATTGGAACGAGCGCTGCGCCCCGCCGTGGGAGCGCGACGACCTCGCCGACATTCTCGGCCACGCCTACAGCTACGGCCAGAACTCGCCCGGCGCCAAAAGCGCCGCCGCCGACTTCGACATCATCACCGATTGGGACGAGCCGGCGAACGACAACCCGGCGCCGACCGACGACAACCGATTGTCGGATGCACGCCGCACACTGGCACGGGCTACCCTCAATCTTGCCGCGCTGGCGGGCACCGCGCCGCCACCGCGCGAATGGCTTGTGCAGGATTGGGTGCCGGCCGATGTCGTGACGTTGTTCTACGGTGACGGCGGCACGGGCAAAAGCTTGGCGGCGCTGCAACTCGCCGCTGCCGTGGCCACGGGCGAACCGTGGTTCGGCATTCCGGTTAAAGCCGGTCGGGCGCTCTACGTCACGGCGGAAGACGATGCGAGCGAATTGCACCGCCGGCTTACCGACATTGCCAGCGAACAGGGCGTCGGACTGGCAGAACTGGCGGGAAAGCTGGCCGTTGTGTCGCTCGCCGCCGACGATCCCACATTGGCGCAAGCGAGCGGCGACGGGCCGCTCAAATTCACCAAGCTATGGCACGCGCTGGCGGCCACGATTGCAGAATTGAAACCGCGTCTTGTCGTGCTGGATACGCTGGCCGATGTCTTCGCCGGTAACGAGAATATCCGAGCGCAGGCGCGCGCGTTTATCGGAAAGCTGCGCAAGATCGGCATCGACTGCAAAACCAACATCGTCGTGCTTGCGCATCCGAGCCGCGACGGCCTCAAAGTGCAGGGCAACAGCGCCGCCGCCGGATCGTCCGGTTCAACGGCGTGGCACAATTCGGTTCGGTCGCGTTTGGTGCTTGAACGGGACGACAAGACCGGCTTGCGCACGCTGCACGTCGCCAAGTCCAACTATGGCGGCGTCGGTGCTTCCGTCCAGTTGCGGTGGCACGCGGGCGCATTTGTCCTTGCTGGCGGAACGGTTTCGCAGGCGGAAGCGAACGCCGAAGCGGATCGCGTGTTCCTCGACATGCTGGACCGGTATACGGCGGAAGGCCGTCACGTTAGCCCCAATCCCGGCAAGACCTACGCCCCCAGCGTCTTCGCAGACGATGGCCGGTCGGGCATGTCCGATAGTAGAGCGCTTGCCGACGCCATGAACCGGCTGTTCGGTGCCGGCGCCATCCGGGTTGTCGAGGACGGGCCGCCCTCGAAACGGCGCGAACATATCGCCCGATCCGAGCCAGCCGCCGGCCAACTGGCCGAAGCGGCGTAAGGTGCCCAGCATATGATATCGATAGTTATCGATGACACTTCCAACGCTTCCAACGCCATTTCCGTTGGAAATTGCCGGCATGTTAAAAGCCATATGGCGCAAGGCTTTGAGGGCAATTCCAACGGATTTCCAACGGCAAAACGGAGCGTTGGAAGGCGTTGGAAGGCCACTGCGCTGAAAGCCTTGTGGCGCACGGGGTTGAGGGCGGTTCCAACGGATTTCCAACGCCTTCTAACGGGGTTCCTTCCAACCCCCCATACCCCCCCCGGGGCGTTGGAAGCGCCCCCGGCCGGGGGACCGGGCGCTACCAACACCCATCCGCCGTGACCGGAAGCGCGAACGCGGTGGCAGAAAATTCCTTCCGTTTGGATGGCAGCCCGCGCGGTTCGCTCTTGTCGCCGGTTCGCCTCGACGCCGGACGGAAGGGCAGGGGCGGCGCGTCGGCGGTTCGGGAGAGGCGATCCGGCCGGCTGGCGATGCACATTCCAGCGATCCGGCAAGTTACGTTCCGGCGAACCGGCGCGAAAAATCGACGTAGGTGGCCAATCGTCGTTTCCGGGGTCCCCGATAGTCACCGGCCGTCGCGCGTGCGCGCGCAAGATCGCTTGCCGTTTGCTGGACGCCTTCGCCTTGACTCACAGCCGGCCGCTGGACTCGATTGGCCCTCTTGCCGGTATCCGGGCGCCCGCAATGGCGTGGCAGCGTCCTACGGCCATCTGTGAGTCAAAGAGAGGCATTTATCGCTTGCGGCGGTTGTCCACCACGCCGTCACCTTCGCACGCATCGCACCGATGGCCGTCGCCTCGACCGGTCCCGTCGCAAGCCGGGCAGGGCCGCCAATCGGTTTCAGCCATGCGGCTACCGATAACGCCGTCGCATCGCCGACGCTGGTCAACCTGCTTGTTGCAACGCCCATTGATTGCGGCGGCGTCGTGTACGTGACGGCCGCATTTCTCACAAACCCCTGCCGGATACCGCATAGCTTGATCCCACTTGCTCCGTTGTAGACCTCCGTTGGCCGCTTGCCAGTGCTTTTGTCGGCACGAAACGCTTCCAAAGACGCTTTTCGTCAAATGACGGACGCACCGACCGGCGAATAGAATGCCCAGCGCATTGATTTTATTTCAATGTGGTTCGGTGTGACTAGCCAAAATACCCCGAAATCTACCCGACAATTACGGAGGAAAGTCTACCGGTCGGGCCACCGCAGGTGTGCCGTATGGCCACCGCCGGATCGCGAAAAGTCTGCCCCGAAAGCAGGTTGAGTATAATTCGGTATGGTTAGGTAATAGCTGATCCTGTTCACTTTTTCGGCCTGTGGCCTTAAAATAGTGCTGCAATTGGATCAATAGGATACCCGACCAGTGACCAGAACAGAACGTGAGCTTGCCGGCCTTGATGCGGCCATTGCCGCCGCCAAGGACGCAGCCGAGCAGGCCACCGCAGAACAGCACGCAGCCGAAGCCCGAATTGCGAAACTGCTTGCCAAGCGCCGCGACGCCGATGCCCGTGACGCGCAAGCCGTTGCCGACGATGCCGCCGGCCGGGCGGTTTTGGAAACCAAGCGCCTCGATGCCCTGAAAGCCGAACGTTCGCAGGCGGAAGCCGAAGCGGTGGCCATCGCCGCCCGGTGGCCCGAAGTCGAGACGCTGTTGGCGAAGCGCGAACAGGCCGCAGAACTGGCGGACAAGGCCATTGCGGCGCTGGGCAAGTACTATGCCGCGCTGGCCAGCCTTGACGCCGAAGTCAACGCGCTTGTGCCTAACGCAGCCAACGTCACCGACAACGGCCGGCCCTACGATCCGCAAGCCGGCGTCCTGTATTCCATGATCGCAGCCGGGATGCCGTGGGCGCACAAAGAGGGCTTTGCCGCCGTTGGCAAGACCGCCGGCAGGTTGCTGTCCGACCGCGTTGCATCGTCCGGCAACCTTATCCGCCAGCTTCGCTAACCCCCACGAAAGAGACTTTGCATGTCCGATACCATCCGCATCGCTCACCCAGCCGATAACCCGGCGGCGCTCTTTCCCGAACAGGTGGCCGACGCCGCCGCGCTGGCCAGTCGTGTCGCTCAAATCCAGAACGCCGCGACGACGCCCAACGTTTCCGGCCCGCTGCCTGTCGTGTCGCCGGTTTACCCGGCCGATGCGCCGGATCGGAGGTAACACCCATGGCTGACAATGCGATGTTTGATGGCTTCCCCATCGATCCGAGTAACCCAGCCGGCGACGTGCTCATATCCAACGATGTAGGCGCGGCGAGGTTGAAGCTGGCCGAGCTTGGCGCAGACAAGGCTTTTCAAGACAGCTTGTTCGACGCCAAAGACCCACGGCACGACATGCGCGCCCGTATCTGGAAGGCGCTGCACGTCGTCGCGGCGCGGAAGGCATGACCGCTGCCGGCCGCCGCCTTCGACCTCTATGGGCTGCGCCGCCGCGCCAATGGGTCCCATCTGGCAGGCGACGGGGGTGGCGGGGTGGCACCCCCAAAACGCCAGCCGAGCCGTCAATGCCAGTAAGTACCCTACGCCTATATTTTTGACCTCATGCGAGGCCGCCACAACCGAACGTTGAACACCATGAAGACGAAAAACCTGCCCGCCGTCATACCCCAGCGCCGCAAAGCCTCCCTCGCTGCCCGGCCGACCGCGCCGACCGTGGCCGATCCGATCACCCCGGCGGGTATGGCCGATCTCACGCCCGCCGAACAGGCGGAATTGCAGGCACTTCTGGCCCCGCTGTCACCGCGCCGGCAGGCATTCGTTCGTCATTTCATCACCACCAGCAAAGCCAGTGAGGCGGCCCGCCGATCCGGCTATGCAGTCGGCAACGTGAAGGCGACGGCGTGGCGCATTTCCAGTCATCCCAGCGTGAAGAAAGCCCTTGAAGGCTTCCGCCAGCTTATCGCGCGCCGGGCCGTCTATTCCTTCGAAGATGCGTCACGCGACTTCGCCGAAGCTGCGCAGTTTGCGCGCGATACCGGCAACGCGACCGCGTTGGCCCGTTCGTTCGAACTGCGCGCCAAGCATCACGGCTTTCTGTCCGACAAGCTCGATGTTCGGCATCAAGGCGATGTTGCCATCTTCCTCCCCGACCGTATGGGCGGCGACAATGGCTGATCGGCGGGAAATCAAATACGAGCCGGCGGGGCCGACCCTTCGGCAGTTTCACCGGTCCAGCGCATTCGTGCGGGCGGTTATGGGGCCGTTCGGTAGCGGCAAATCGTCTGCGATGGCCATGGAAATCATATGGCGAGCCGCCGAACAGGCCCCGGCCGCCGATGGCAAGCGACATTCCCGCTGGGCTGTCATCCGCAACACCTACCCGGAATTGCAGCTTACCACCGTCAAGACGTTTAAGGATTGGACGGCCGGCGTCGGCAAGTGGAACCACAATCCGCCGATCACCTATCGGCTGCAAGCCGGCGACATCGATCTTGAAGTGATCTTTCTCGCACTCGACAAGGAAGACGACGTGAAGAAACTGCTATCCCTCGAATTGACGGGGGCATGGCTGAATGAGTGTCGCGAGCTTCCGAAGTCGATTTTCGAGGCCGTGACCGCCCGTGTCGGCCGCTACCCGTCGGAGGCCATGGGCGGGCCAACATGGTCCGGCGTCATTCTCGATACTAACCCGCCTGCCGACGATCATTGGTTTTACCAGCTTTTCGAGGTAGACCGGCCCGCCGGTTACGAATTGTTCAAGCAGCCAAGCGGCCTTGCAGAGAACGCCGAAAACCTCGACAACCTGCCCGGTGGCCGCGACTATTACACCCGCATTGCCGCCGGCAAAGACCCGGATTGGATCAAGGTCTATGTGCATGGGCAATATGGCCGGCTGATCGAAGGCAAGCCAGTTTTCTACAATTTCCGCGACGGCGCCCACGTTGCGCCCGGTCCACTACAGGCCGTGCCCGGCTTGCCGCTGCTTATCGGCGTGGACTTCGGCTTGACGCCGGCCGCCGTCATTGGGCAGCGCCTTGCCGATGGCCGTTGGCTGATCCTGTCCGAAGTGACCACCGACGACGTTGGAACGGGCGTTGTCCGCTTCGCCCAAGCGCTCACGGCGCATGTCGCGCAACACTACCCCGACCACACCGTTGCCGGCGTCTATTGCGACCCGGCTGGCAACCACCGTAGCCAAGTGGACGAGCGGACGGCCTTGGAAGTGCTGGCCGAACATACGGGCTGGCGTGTCCGCCCGGCCGCGCCGACGAACGACTGGACGATGCGGCTAGAGGCTTGCTTGGGCACGTTCGGCCGGATGGTGGACGGGAAACCCGGCATCCTGATTTCCCCGCTGGCCGCCGACTTCCGCAAAGCTTGCAATGGCGGCTACCACTATAGGCTTTTGCGCACGGGCAACGGCCTGACCTACGCCGACGAACCGGCAAAGAATATGTCCAGCCATGTCGCCGACGCCTTCCAATATCTGCTGCTTGGTGGCGGTGAAGCCAACATTGTCATGAACAAAGTCGCCCGCGCCAAGCGCAAGCCGCTTCCCGGCGGTGGCAGCGGCTCCGATTACGATGTTTTGGACGCCGCTTACGGCCGCGACGGCGGTGGCGGCTCCGAACGCCGCCGGCAAGACTATCTCACCCGCATCGGCTTCTACGAGGCAGATTTTCGATGAACACGACCACCGCCCGCAAACCCCGCCACGCGGTCCATAAACCTTTCGACACGGCCCCGATTGGGCGCTGCACAACTTGCGGCCGGCCGACCTACGACATGACCGACCTAAACGGGCCGTGCGATTGCGGCCGTGCCGGCGTCATGGCGTCGGTCGCTATGCAGGACTGGCGGCGCTGCCCGGCGTGCCGGCGCACGGGAAAATCGCTGATCGCGGCGAACACGGCAGATGGCAGTTGCCCGGTATGCCACGGCGCGGGCTGGATCACGGCGGCGGAATATCCGACGGCCGAAAGCGAATTGGTGATCCAGCAGGCGGCGGTCGATATAGCGTTGGACGCGGCCACCGGGCAGCGCGTGGCCGCGTCGCGCTTTCGGTTGCGGTCCAAGCTTGGCAGCTTGGCGCGGCTGACCGTTGGCCTTCCTTACGACATGCTGCGCAGATTGCAGACTTCCTTGCTGGCCTATCAGTGCGCGGTCGAGAAGCGCACGGCCACCGGCCCCGACGACGAAAACGCGGCGGCCCCGAACACGGAACCGCCGCGCCTTATTTTTCGGTCGGTCGGACTATCGGGCCGTGACGGGCCAATTCAGGACGATGGCCACCTTTCCCACGCCCGCAATAGCGATGCCGAACGCCGGCAGCACCCGGCACTGGATCGATAGCCATGGGCGATCCGGGCACCAATCCAGATAAAGGCCCCAAGCTCCCCAGCGGGCCGGGGTCGTGTTGTCGGTTGCGTTCATGTTTCGCGCTCCTTTGTCTGCGTTGACGATGGCCGACATGATGCGCCGAAAGGTACGAAAAACAAGTGAAATCAACAGCATATAGAAGATAGCGATATGTCCAGATTATCTGGTCACGCGCTTCGACGGCAACGCTAGGGCGATCCGCGCGAGTGACCGGGAAATCGGGCCATGGCCTGAAAATCGAACCGCCCGGATCGGGCAGATAGGACACTACGACAATGCCTTTCTTCATGGGCGACCGGGAGCAGAACACGATCCCCGATGCCGGGACCGAGCTTTCGGCCGGGCCGCAGACAGGGTTTGCAGCCAATTTTTCGGCGGCGCTGGACGAGCAGCGGCACGTTCGCAGCGCGCTAGGCGCGGAACAGGACATGGCCACGCTGGAACAGCAGCAGTTGGACAAGCTTTACAAGGCGACGGGTGAGCGTATGTCGCCGCTGTTCCCCGGTGCGTTCTATTCGCCGACAAACCCGACCGGTCCTTATCAGATGGACCTTATGCACGTCATGGCTGGCGACACCCAGCGATTTACCGCGCAGCAGGTCGAGCAGATGCAACGGGAATATGCGCAGACGGCGCAGCAGCAGGTGGACCGGTACAATCGGCTAGCGTCAGCGCACGGCCTGCTGACCTACGACCAGATGTTCAAGCAGGTCCAGCAGAACGCCGCGCAGTATGTAGACCAGAATGCCAGCACCGCCGACCGCGCGACTTTCATGGGTACGGTCGGCAATATCATCGGCGGCGCGGTCGGCAGCTTCGATCCGTCCCGCGATCCCGTCAACGTCGCCACGCTCGCCCTTGGCGGTTTCGGCAAGACGGCGCTTGTGAAAATCGCGTCGGAAATGGGCATGGCCGG
The DNA here is from genome assembly GCF_006351905.1 of Mesorhizobium sp. 8. Taxonomy (NCBI): domain Bacteria; kingdom Pseudomonadati; phylum Pseudomonadota; class Alphaproteobacteria; order Hyphomicrobiales; family Phyllobacteriaceae; genus Mesorhizobium; species Mesorhizobium sp. 8. The sequence goes on along the minus strand of NZ_CP040914.1, from coordinate 979,798 downwards.
CTTAGGGCAGGCGGCCCAGCTTCTCACAGGCGGCTACGAGAATGAGGAACTGTTGAACCAAGCGCCGACCGGCGGGCAGATGGCCGAACAGGTCGCGACCACGGCGTTAGGCGCGGGCATCCTTCGCGGTGCGGGCGAGGCGGCCGCCACAGGCTTCCGTGCCGTCGCCCAGCATTTCGGCGCGCGGGCGGCCGATGTCACGACCGGCGCACTCGCCCATGAAGCCGAACAGGCCGTTGGCGCGTCGCCCTACGGGACCAGTCGAGCCGCGCAGGGAATGCGGGACGCCGAAGTCCTAGACGCGCTCAACCGCGATCTCCCGATGAATATGGCGGTGCAGGCAGTACCCGCCGACGTTTCGCCGTTCGCCGCGCCGCATTTCGCCACGTCGGCCACCGACGAATTGTTCGCAGGCACCGAAACGCCTCTTGCCAACATCTTCGATCATGCGCCGGACACGCCGGCCATGCGCGAGGCGAACGCCAAGCTGGCGGGTTTGACCGGCCGCGTCGCCGACGCCGATAAGGCCGTTGCCGATCTTGGCGAACAGATCAAGGCACGCGAGGGCGAAGTTTTCCCGGCGCGGGACTTGGCCGATTTGAAAACCAAGGTGGCCGACCTCGACCAGCAGATTGCGCAAGAAAGCAATCCGCGCCGGCTGGGCCAGTTAAACCGTGATCGCGATGCACTGGCCGGCGTGATAGACCGGCAGGCCGCCGCTAGCCGTGACCTCGACGTGCTTGCCGGTCAGAAAGACGCCGCCGGTTCGCAGGCCAGCGGTCTGCGCATAGCGCGCGCCCGATTGGTGGAAGACGCTGCGGCCGGCGTTCCCGGCGTCAACCGTTCGGCCACGGTACGCCGCCTGCTTGGCGATATGGACCCGTCCGGCCGCCGGCCTATCGATAGTCCGGCATCTACGGCCGCCGCGTCCGAACAGCTTGAAAAGGACATCGCCGCGCCGCCGAAGGCTGAACAGCGGCCCGTGAGGATCATACCGGCAGCGACGCCGGATGCGACTGGCCGCCTTCCAGTGGGCGCGGTGGCCAAGGATACCGTTGAGCTTGGTCAGCATTCTGGACCGGTCGATCTCGACATGCCGATACACATGGGCGAGTACGATGGCACCGACCCGGACGGCCACCTCATTCCGGTGTTCACCACCATTCGCCAAGTGCTCAAGGATCACGCCGACGACGACGCGCTAATCAAGGCCATGCGGGAATGCCTGATTTAGTGACTTGCTTTTGTAGATGCGATGGCACGTGAAAGGTGGTCTTTAGTTATTTCGCTACCATCAACCGGCACGCCAATTCTCGATTTCCCCATCGAGTTGCAAAGGTTTCCGATACTTCAAACCAGCTTCCATCATTGCCTGCACCGTGATTTGCCCCCATGCACGAGCACTCGCATTCGTGGCCGGCAGCATTCATGCAAGATGACGAGCATATTTCCTGTTCGCGGTAGGGTTGAATAATGTAAAGAGCGCCGTATCGCTTAAGGGCCCGTTCTACGAAATCGTTAAGCCAACTCCTCGGCAGTTCCCAATATCGCTTGCTGTCCAAAGAGAACCAAACGGGGTCCGATCTTCTTTCGTTTTTCAGCCATTTCCTATTGTCGACCGCAAAGGGAAGTCGCACGCGTATGCGCTGTCCCTTCCCGGTTCTGCGTAAAACAATTGGGATTTCGGTTTGATTCCACGCGTCCAATAGTCGTGGATCGTCTGCGAGCATAATCGTCCCCCGATACTCGACGATAAAGCTACGCCCGCGAATCGTGATCTATCAAGAACAATCAGCCTTCAGAACAAAATAGGAACAGAATCCTTGACGGTCACGCGGCGCGGTGGCAATCTCCCAGCATCAAACGAACGGAGATTTCCACCATGGCCGAACCTGCAAAGGTCACGGACGGCGAAGCTATTACCCTGCGGCTCAAGTGGCGGCAGACGTGGCCGGACAAGGAGGCCGACTATGCCGCCGACGCCAGCAACTACGATCACGTTGGGCGGATATACCGGCACAATGGCGGGCCACAGGACGGCAAGTGGTTTTGGTCGCTAACCGCTTTCGGCCCGGAAATCAGCCGCAATATCGGCAACTGCACCGGGACCGAAGACACACCCCGCGCCGCTGCCCGTATGGCCGAGGATGCTTGGTTGGCTGCGATCAAAGGATCGGCCCTTGACCGGCCGCCGCCGCCGGAGCGCAATGCCTATGAGATGGCGAAGGCGGGAGTGAGGAACGCTAGCGCTTTAGTCACGGCGGCGAATCCCATTCTGGCGGGTAGTAAGTGACCCAAATATTTTCACCGAAATTCGGCCCGATGCCATTTGACAGATTGGGCAAACGACACGAGGCTATGCTACCGCCGTATGGTGAACTTGAATGGCCTCTCGCGACCTTTATCTTTTTCCTGACACAAATTTCTTTATCCAATGCAAAGATATCGGTGAGCTTCCTTGGGATATTTGGGCTGACCGATCTTTGGTCCGACTGATTGTTTGTCGGCCAGTCCAAAGCGAAATCGACAACCATAAGGGTCGGGGAAACGACCGCGTTGGCCGTAGGGCGCGAAAGGCAGCAGGCATCCTCCGCGAAGTAATCGCGGCGAAGACTCCGAAAATCATCCGCGCGGAAGGGCCACGGGTGGAACTGGACGTTCGCATTAGTTTGAAACCTTCACCGGACCTAGCGGACGACTTGGATTATTCAGAAGCAGACGACAAGATCGTCGGCGTAGCCCACGCATTCGCAAAATCCGCCCCGGACGCCGACGTTATGGTCATAAGCGCCGATGGCGGCCCACTGGCCTCTGCCGGGATGGCGAATGTTGCGGCTTACCCTATCCCCGATGAATGGCTACAGCCTCCCGAAAAGACGGAAGCGGAAAAGGAGCTGGGCAAGGCGAGGGAGCAATTGCAACGCCTCCAAAAACAAGAGCCTTCTTTCTTATTTTGTTGCGGCAGCGGGCTGCACAAAGATTTGTCGAAGCTGGATTTAGAGTATCGATTTTTTGAGAAATTAGAAGATGTCGATATCAATCATATTGTTGAAAGGCTTAGAGATGCCTTCCCAAAGAAGGCGAATTTTTCAGTTGAGGAATTAAATAAGAACCTTCCAAATATTTCAAAAATAATCCGTAGCACGTATTTGCCGCCGCGCGCAGATGACATTTCTTCGTATCAAGATCGTTATGAGGCGTGGATTGAGGGCGCGAGGAAAATCCTATCGACCATCCACATTCGCTTGAACGAAGCCGCTAAACCCAAATTCGTCGTCGAAATCGAAAACAATGGAACCCGGCCCGCCAAGGATGCGCTTGTGCAGTTTCGAGCGCTCGGCCCGTTCGAGGTGAGGCGCCCTCCCGATAAAGACGATACGTCCTCGGCGGAAAGGCTTCTTAATTTTGGCCGGCCGCCCGAACCGCCCCAGCCGCAACTAATCGCCGACGCAATGAGACCGCTCTATGATAGACTGCCAACGGGCTTTCTCAATCCGCGCGGCCAATCGTTGGTGAGAGACATGGTGCCGTTGAGAATGCCTCCGGTTGCTACAGGGCGTAATCCGAACGCTTTTTATTACAGCAAATCGAAGATAGATGCGGGATTCGCCCTGACGTGCGAGCAATGGCGGCACGGCGTTGGCCCCGAGCAATTTCACGGCGTGTTTTTTGCCAGCGAAGTACCCGGCATCGTGACGGGGGTGATTGAATGTCAAATTCATGCGGAAAACTTGTCGAATGCAGTAACCATCCCGACCCCCGTGCAACTCACGATAACGGCCGCCTCAACCGCTAAGGCCGTCCGGCGGCTGGTAGATGACCATCGGTCTTAATGACTGGCGATCTAGCTAAAATGGGCGCCCGGTAGCGGCATCGGGTATATTACCGGGTATTTTGTCGCACCGTCATTCAAAAATCGATGTCAAATCAATGCTGTATGAACATTGATTTGATGGACACTCCCTCCGCCAAACAAGGCCGATTGCCCTTCATAATGTGATCCTACCGCCGAACCGGCGATCGATTCCTCCAGAGCGGTTCTTGTTTGAACGGAATCGTTAGAGCCGTTCTATCTCTTTGATCTGGTTGGATTTCCGAGCGCGCAATCATTCATGCTTTTGCTGGAAATGCTCTAGCGTTCCGTGAATGCCCGCGACATGCTCTCGCGGATCGGCTTGGTCAGATAGTCGAGGAAGGTGCGCTCTGCCGTCTCTATCATCACCTCGACCGGCATGCCGGGCGTCGCGGTGAAACCGGGGATCCGGGCAAGCTCGCTCGCGGGCAGCCGGACACGGGCGAGGTAGACTTCCGTGCCGGGGATGGCGGCGTCCGACAGGGCGTCGGCGGAGACATAATAGACGTCGCCGTAGAGCACCGGCGTGGTGCGCCGGTTGAGCGCGACCAGCCGGATCGTCGCTTTCTGGCCGGGTTTCACGGCATCGATATCCTTGCGCTGGACCTGTGTCTCGATGATGAGCGGGACGTTGGCGGGCAGGATCTCGAGGATCTTCTTGCCGCTTTCGATGACGCCGCCGGAGGTGTGGTAGTACATCCGCACGACGGTGCCGGAGACGGGCGCGTTTATCGTCGAGCGCCGCATGACGTTCTTCGCCTGGCGGGCTTCCTCGCGCACGGCGTCGAGATCACCCTGGCTGCTCTGCAACTCGTCGAGCGCCTTCTGGTTCAGTTCGGTGACGGTCTGGTTGATCTGCTGGCGGTATTTCTCGATCTGGGCGTCCGTCTCGGAGACCTCGGCATCCAGTCGTCCGATCTGGCCTTCGGCGTCGGCCATCGCGCGCTGGATGGCGTTGATCTCCGGCTTGCGGATGAGGCCTTGCTGGAGGAGCTTCAGCTTGCCCGAATATTCCTCTTTCAGGAAGACAAGCTGTTCGGCCATCGACGCGCTCTGCTTCTGGAAGCCTTCGGCGCGGAATTTCAACGATTCGATGTTCTGCTTGAGCAGGCCGATCTCGCTTTCCATGCGGCTTTGCGCGGATCGGAAGCTGGCGACCTGGCCATCGATGATCGAGGCGATGTCGTCGTCGTTCTTGTTGTCGGCGATGATATGGGGAAAGGCGATGTCGGGCTTGTTGGCGACCTGCGATTCGAGCCGCGCGACATTCGCCTCCAGCCGCGCCTGACGCAGGAAAAGCTGCCGCTGCTTCACTTGTGCTGCGATTCCGTCGAGCCGGATCAAGGGCTGGCCGGCGGTGACATGGTCGCCCTCGCTGACCAGGATTTCCTGGATGATCCCGCCTTCCAGGTGCTGGACCACCTTGTTCTCGCCGGTCGCGACGAAGCTGCCGGCGGAAATGACGGCGGCCGCGAGCGGCGCCGTCGACGCCCATGTGCCGAACCCACCGAACGCCAGCAGGACCAGCACCAGTCCGACCAGCGCATGCTTGTGGATCGAGCGCGGAACCTGGCCGTACCATTCGATATCGTGAACGTGTGCGACACTCGTGGTCATCATGCCACCTGCGGGGTCTGGCTGGCGACCGCTGGGCGCCCGTTGGTGGCGTTCAGCGGAGCGAGCGCCTTGAGGACCTCTTCGCGAACCCCGAACATCGCCACGGTGCCGTTCGAAAGGAGCAGGATCTTGTCCACGCAGTTGAGCAGCGACGGGCGCTGGGTGATGGTGATGACGGTGATCTTCTCCCGCTTGGCGTGCGAAAGCGCCCTGAGGAGTGCGGCGTCGCCGGAGCCGTCGAGATTGGAGTTCGGTTCGTCCAGGACCACCAGGCGCGGATTGCCGAAGAAGGCGCGCGCCAGGGCGATGCGCTGCTTCTGGCCACCGGAGAGCGGCGAGCCGTCGGCCGCCACCATCGTTTCATAGCCCTGCGCGAAGGTCGAGATCAGTTCGTGGACATCGGCCAGCCTGGCGGCCTTGTAGATGTCCTCATCGCTGGCGTCGTCGCGCATGCGGCCGATATTGGCCTTGATGGTGCCGGGAAAGAGCTGCACATCCTGCGGCAGGTAGCCGATGTTCTCGCCGAACTGCCTTTGGTCCCAGTTGCGCAGGTCCATCAGGTCGAGCCGGACGTTGCCGGACGTCGGCAGCAGCGAGCCGACGAGCATTTTTCCGAGCGTCGTCTTGCCGGCGCCGGAATCGCCGATGACGGCAAGCGATTCACCCGCTGCGAGCGTGAAGGACACGCCGTTGAGCACCACCCGCTTGGTTCCCTGCGGCACGAAAAGCAGCCGCTCCACGTCGAGCCGCCCTTGCGGTCGCGGCAATTTCAGCCGCTCGAAATTCAGCGGGGACGATTTGAGCAGGACCGAGATGCGTTCGTAGGCGGAGCGGGTATGGATGAACTGGTGCCAGCCTTCGATGGCGCCTTCGACGGGGGCGAGCGCGCGGCCGGCGATGATGGAGGCGGCGATGACCATGCCGCCCGTCAACTGGCCCTCGAGGGAGAGGTAGGCGCCCCAGCCCAGCATGGCGACCTGCGCCAGCATGCGCACCGCCTTGGAAACCGAAGCCGAAATGACGTTCCGGTCCTGCGCGAGAACCTGCGCCTTCAATGATCCTGCCGTGTCCTGCCCCCAGATCTTCACAGCTTCCGGAATCATCGCCAGCGCGTTGATGATCTGCGAATTGCGCGACATGGAATCGAGATGCAGGTTGGCCCGGCTCTGGAAGTTGCCGGCCTCGTGGAAGGCGCTCGCCGTCATCTTCTGGTTGATGAAGGCGATCACCAGCAGAAGCAGTGCCGCGACGACGGCGATGTAGCCGAGGTCGGGATGGACCAGAAATACGGCCAGCATGAAGAGCGGTGTCAGCGGTGCGTCGAGAAACGACAGCAGCGTTCCCGACACCAGGAACGAGCGCAACTGCTGCAGGTCGCCCAACGTCTGGTATTCGCGGCCGTTGCTGTGCAGCGAAGCGCGTGCCGCGGCACCCAGGATCGGCGCGCCGAGCTGGGCCGCGACCTCGACGGCCGTGCGCATCAGGATAAAGCGGCGGATGGCGTCGAGCACCGCGTTGAGGATGACGGCGCCGGCGATCAGGATCGTCAGCATCACCAGCGTGTCGGTCGAGCGGCTCGTCAGCACGCGATCGGATATCTGGAAGAGATAGACGGGGATGGCCAGAACCAGCACGTTGGTGGCTAGGGTGAAACCCATCACCACAAGCAGGTTGCGGCGGACGGCGCGTATTCCCGCCTGCAAATTGTCGGCGAGATTGATCGGGCCGAGACGGCGATGGAACACGTCGCTTGAGCCGCCTTCCGCCTTTTCGGCCTCGCCCATTTTCGGCGCGCCGGATGGTTGCGGCTGCGCCCTGACCGGGCCGGTGTCGGCGTCCATGGACTTGAGGCTGCCCGCTGCGAACTTTCCGTTCTCCTGCGACGGATCAAGGCGTTCGGGCTGGATGATCTTTGCATCCGCCTCCTGTTGCGGCGGGTCCTTGCGTCGTTCGTCCTTGAGGAGCGCGGATTCGGCATCGATATCGGCCTTGACCGGACCGAACCAGATCGGCTTCGCCTTCAGGCGCAATTGCGCGGCAGCCTCATCCACTTCCCGCATGAACGTCTGGAATTCCCGCTCGAGCCTGTCCAACTGGGGCGGCGCCCTGTCCATGCCGTCGAGTCCGGCACGGTCCAGTTTCACCGCAGTTTCAGACAAGCCGTTCACGCGCTCGTTCATCGCCGTTTCGAAATCCCGATTTCAGGAAATTACCGATTGCATGACGTCGCTGTGCGCAGGGTGGACGTCGAGAGGGGCCTGGAGCTGCGAGGCAGGGTTCTCGTGAGCCGGGCCGGTCATGTCGTCGCTGAGGAACGCCACGGCCTCGTTGACCAGATGATCGGCGTCCTGCGTTTGCAAGAGGTGGTCAGTGCTGATGATGTCGGTCTGGACCAGCAGTTCGTCCGAGTAGTGATCGCCGCCGACATAGGTCTTGGCCGCCGGATCGACATCGACGATCTGCGCCGAATTGATCAGCGCATTGGAGCCGGTCACGATCGACCAGTTGGCGTCGGTGTTCGCATGGGCGGCGTTCAGCGCCAATGCGACGTCATCGGAGTCGCCGAGCACATTGGTCTGGGAGATGTATTGCAGATCGTAGACGCTGCCCGAGATGTAGAGCACCTTGAGGCCGCCAAGACCCTGGAATGCTTCGTCGTTCAGCACATCGCTGGATAGCGTATGGTTGCCGTGGGCGAAATCGTCCAGCGTCTTCGCAAAGCCGATCGGCAATGCAGCGTTCGCGCTGCTGCCTATGGATGTGATCTTGGCATTGTTCCACAGCAGATTGTCGCCGTTCGACACCGAGCCCTGGCCCTGAGTCTGGAAGTTGGCCAGTGCGCCCACGACGTCGTTGTCGAGAAGCACGTTGGTCTGCGTGATGATGTTCGCGTCGTAATAGCTGCCGCCGATCAGGACGAGATCGTAGTATTTGCCGAGATCGGCGATCGAGAGCGCGTTGGTCTGCTGGTTTGTGCCGGTGCCGACCGTCGTCGTCACGCCGGACGTGGAGGAGACGACGGCGGTGTCGTTGTCGAGCAGGAAATTGACCTGATGGGTCCAGTTCAGGCTGATGAAGTCGCCGTTGATCTCAGTGACCGCCCAGGCCTTGGGGAAACTCGGTTGTCCGGAATTGCCCGATCCGGCGTTCTCGCCGGTGTCGATGTTCAGCATCTGCGCGATGTTGAAGGCCGTGGTGTCGGGCTGTTGTTGCGCGTTCCAGCCGCTCAGGCTGCCGCCGATCGAGTCGGAATCGCTCCAGGCGTTGACCTGAACGATGGCGTTCAACGCGTAGTGGTTGCCTGCCACGGCAAAGACACTACCTTCGAGCGCATCATTGACTATGGTCGCGGAATTGACCAGCGCGTTGCTTCCGGTGTTGAGGCTGACCGACGTCTCGCCGGCAACATTGCCGGTTCCGTGAATGACGACGCCGGTGGCGGTGGAACCGCTGCCGTCGATCAAATGGTTGCCGCCGGCGGGATCGGCGCTGGAAGGGGCTTGCACCGGGTCTTTGACAAGGGGCGATGCCGCAGGAAGCACGTCGTCCAGCTTCGGCGCTTCCGCTGCAATGCGGCCGCCAACGTAGATTGCGTCCGCTATCGGCGCATCGAAGACGGAGACGTGCGTCTGCACGGAAACGCCGCCGTCATCGGTGAGGACGGACATCTCGGCGCCGCCGTCCGGCGTGCCTTGTCCGGCCGCCTCTACACCGGCGACGAACGCTTTCAGCGAAGCCGCCGTCTCGTTGACGAAGGAACCGATGTCTTCCGTTGAACTAAAAGAGGCGGGTGGAATGGGAAGGAATTGCAAGGCATCCTGATACAGGGCGTCGAGGTCGAGGTTGGGCATGCCGATGGCGTGGAAGGTGACGTTACCGGCGCCGACATTGACGAAGTCATTGTCCGAAAGCGTGTTGATCTGCACCACATGCGTGGCGACCGAACCGGGGGGCTGGAGTTGGATCGACCCGCTCGAATGCGCGAAAGTAAAATGCCGGGAGATAAAGTCCGGGTAGGACTCCGACGGCACGTAGAGTGCCGGGTTCGCCGCCGGAACAACCGGAATCTCCATCGGGGTAAAGGCCACGCCGCCCGGCACAGTCATCGTTTCGATCGTCGGGCCTGCCGGCACATAGTGGATACCGGGGTCCGGATCGTCGAAATCGTAGGGGGATTGGAAGGACAATTGGGCGTGGTCGTCGGCTTGCGTCGGCTCGGACGTCGCTTGCAGCGCCTTGAACTCCAGGTAATCGTCGCGCATTCGCGCCTGTTCTGTGGCTATCTGGAACAACCCGATGAAATGAGCGATGGCCTCGCTGATCCGATCCAGATGCACGGAACTATCCTCCTTCTTCGGTGTAGAGGCTTCGCCGTCTTCCGCCGAAAGAGCGGAATGACGGCTGCGCGGGTTGCCCGCGCAGCCGTCCGTTCACAAGCCACGATCAGCCGGTGTGGTCCCCGTCGACCATCTGGTCGTAGTTTCCTCCGACAACCGTCTGGCTGAGCAGGTTTTCCATCATGTTGGCGCCCATCACGATGCTCTGGTTGAAGGCGCTGGTATCGATGGTTGCATCCGCGTGGGCTTGCGACAGGCCGTTGACATAGCTGTCGTGGCCGTTGTTGGAACCCCACGTGCCGCCGTCGCCGCCTGCGCCGCCGTCACCATTGGTCACGATGCCGCCCATGCCGCCGAAGCCGCCATTGCCGCCGGTCGCGGCGCCGCCGGTGCCGTCGCCGGCCACGGGAACCACGATCGTGTCGCCGCCGAAGGCGAAGCCGCCGAAGCCGCCGTCGCCGCCGACGCCAGCGCCTATGCCGGCACCCGTGCCGGTTCCGGCACCGAGGCCGAGGCCGAGCGCATCGCCACCGTCGCCGCCCGTGCCGCCGGCACCGCCGAGCGGGCCGTCACCGCCGAAGCCGGCACCAAGGCCGAACGAGTGAGCTTCACCGCCGTCGCCGGTGTTGGCGTTGCCGCTGTCGCCGCCCTGGCCGAGGCCGAGGCCGAGGCCAGCCGCATCGCCGCTGTCGCCGCCCGAAGCGTTGCCGCTGTCACCGCCGGTGCCCGTGCCGCTTCCGGCGCCCGAACCGGCACCGTTGCCGCCATTGCCGCCGGTCGCCTGCGCGGCATCCCCGGCAACGCCGACGCCGACGCCAATCAGGCCGAGGCCGACGCCGAGCGCGTTGCCGCCGCCGCCATCGGCGTCGCCGCCGTTGCCGCCTGTGCCGCTGCCGGCGCCTGTGCCTGCGCCCGTACCGGCGCCACCGTCGCCGCTGCCGGCGCCGCCGCCGTCACCGCTGCCGCTGGCACCGAGGCCGAGGCCGGCTGCGTCGCCGCCATCGCCGGAATTTGCATTGCCGCTGTCACCGCCGGTAGCCGTCGATGCACCGGAGCCGGAGCCTGCGCCGCCGTTTCCGTTGCCGTCGCCGCCATTGGCGTTGCCGCCATCGGCACCTTGCGCGCCGCCCTGGCCGAGACCGACGCCTAGGCCGAGACCGACGCCTAGGCCCGTTCCGGCGCCACCAGCCGCGCCATTGCCGCCGGTCGTGCTGCCGCCCTGGCCCGCGCCGATCGCCGAGCCGCCGATGCCGATGCCACCGAAGTTATGGCCGTCACCGCCACCGCCGCCATTGGCCGTACCGGCTCCGCCACCGCTTCCGCCTTTGCCGCCGGCGTCGATACCGGTTCCGGAGCTCGCGGCACCGCCAGTAGCATTGCCGTTCTGCCAGAAGCCGCCGTCGTTCGACAGCGATACGCTGTCGATCGAATCGTTGTCGCTCAGGTTGTTGATCTGGGCCAGCGAAACGGCGGTATCATTGCCTTCGCCGTTGAGCGAGCCGTTCAGGAAGTCGTTGAACGAAGCGCCGTCACCCGGGTTGTAGAAAATCTGGCCGTCGTGATTGACCAGCATCTGGTCGATGCGCGAGCCGTTGTCGAGCTTGACGTCGGTGACGTCGCGGTTGCTCGGCGCATAGCCGGAGAGGTCGAGGCCGACATCGACATTGACATGGGTGTCGCTGGTGTTGGTGTTGTGGTTCGTGTTGGTACTCGTATTGGTGTTGGTGCTCTCGTTGATCGCCCTGTTGAGATTGGCGTTCAGATTGCCGTTCAGGCTGACGTTCCCGTTGCCGTTCAGGTTGAGATTGCCGTTGCCGTTACCATTGCCGTTCTCGTTGCTGGACTCGCTCGACTGGTACTGACCCTGGCCTTGCCCTTGTCCCTGGCCCTGCAACTCGGCCTGAAGCTGCGCCTCGGCCTGGCCTTGTCCCTGGCCTTGATCCTGGTCCTGGCTTTGATCCTGGCTCGGATCGAGCGGGAATAGGCTCGTGTTGTAAGTCGAATTTCTCGGAGACATGTCGCTACCTCATGTTGGAGGCCGGTTTGGCATGCCCCATTCATCTCACAGAGGGCCTTGACCACGCCGGCGGTTGCGAAGCAGGAGCACCGCGATACTCAATACGAACGGGCGGACATGATCCGACCGCCATGCCCCTGGCATGAAGGCGGCTTCATCCGCCATCCGGTGACACCTTTCCCGGCCAGCAACTGCACGCGCCGGGTGAAGTCGTCGAAATCAGGATTATGCCGCATCCCGGATTTTCGAGACGGCGGCAGTGTGGCGCGAGGGAGGGACGGGGCCTAGCTGCCCGATGGGGCTAGACGGCAGCGCATCGGCCTAGGGTCATCGGCCACATGGCTGCGCAAAACGGGCTTGATAGATGGCTCATGGGTCAATCCGCTACGCCGAAAGGCGGAGGCTCGGATCGGCCGGATCAGTCGGCCGAGGTAGGCCGGCGCGATTGAATGCGGGCGATGAATTCGCCACTTTAGGGCGAAGTCTGCGGATAGAGGCGACGATGCAGCGCTTTGACGAGATCCTGCTTCTGATCGGGCGTCTGAATTACACCTGGACCAACACCGAGAGCCTGCTCATCCACCTGATCGCTGGCCTCGCGAAAGTGGACAAGGAAACGGCGGTCGTCATATTCCTGACGCTCAACACCACGCGCGCCAGGATCGATCTCGTCGAGCGGCTGGCGAAGATGGCGAAGACCCCCGAAAAATGCCGGAAGGACATCCTGTCGCTGCTTGAAAAGCTCAACCAGAAATCAAGCCTGCGCAACAAATACAATCACTGCATCTATTCGTTCGACAACAAGGGAGACATCTCCCACACCCACCTCATGCGCATTTTCGACGGCAAGGACACGATAAAATACGGAAAAGTCGAGGCCATGGACGATGCAAAAGTCGGCAGGATTTCCGAATGCATCGAGGATGTCGCCAGGGTGAACAGGGAAATCTGGAGCGTCGTGCGCGCCAACGGGTTCCCACAGTAGGAACCAGTGGCGGCTACGGCCGCACTACGCTCGGCAGAGCGGGATCATCGCAATGGCGCGATGGCCCTGCGGGGTGGGGATGGCCGCCCGCTCCTGTCTGGAATTGCCGCTGATATCGGTATTCCAGCGCGATGCCGCCCCAGATCAGCCCGAACAGCATGTAGAGATGGCGCCAGTGGTCTGTATCGATGAAGGTGCCGAGCCCGATATGGCCGATATAGACGACATAGGCGCACAGCACGTAGGGCTGCCAGGGGCGGTCGCGCAGCAACAGGCGAAAACCCGCCGCGACGGTCCATAGCGTCAGAACCAGGTAGCAGACGAAGCCGAGCCAGCCATAGTCCATCAGCATCTTCAGCCAGATGTCGTGCGTGTCCTCGCCGTAGATCTTGCCGAAGACGAGCGGGCCGATGCCGAGCGGCTTCTCCAGCGCCAGCTGGAAGCCGATAGCATAGCGGTCGAAGCGGCCGAGACGAGCTGAATCGTAGTCCTGGGCGAGCTGCGCACGATTGGACAGCATGTCGGAGACGCCCGGAATCTGCAGCAGCACCAGTATGCCGACAACGAGCAGGGCGATGGCCAGGATCGTCATGACGACGACGCGCAACCGGAACAGGCCGCTACGGCTTTGCAGGAACAGAATGCCTGTGAGCAGGACGGCGGCGACGGCGAACAGGCCCCATGCGCCGCGCGAGAAGGACAGGAAGATGCCGCCGACGACGATCAGCAGTGGCACCGCAAGCAGCGGCATGCGCGACACCGGACCGGTCAAAAGCAGATAGAGCAGGTAGATACCGGGCAGGGCCAGGAACGGGCCGAAGACGTTCGGATCCTGGAAGACGCCGGCGGCGCGGCCGTATCTGGTGAAGATCTCGCCGCCGGGCACGAGATTGAAATAACCGGCGATGCCTGCCAGCGAGGTCAGCACGGCCGAGGCCACATAGGCGATGAAGATCAGCCTGTAGACGTCGGGGCGCGCCTCGGTGACGGCAGCGAAGAAGACCGAGGTGAAGGCCAAAAACAACGAAACGGACAGATAGAGCGGCGTCTCCATCAGGTCGCTCATCTGCGTCATGGCGATCAGGCCGCCGACGTTCATGACCACCAGCAGCGTCAGGAGCGGCATGGCCGCGCGCGAAATCCGCAGGCCGAACAGTGCCCAGACGGCGATGAGCCCGGTCATATAGAGGTCGTACGGTGCCGGCTCGTCGATGACGAAGCCGGACAAAAAGACGCCGAGAAAGACCGCGCCCGAGGCGATCAGCGCGATGAGCTTGGCGTTGACCGCTGCAGGGGGCAGGTCATGGGCGAGGGCGCTCAATAGGCGTTTTCCGTATTGAGCAGCCTGACCGGCGTGAGCAGCAGGATCTTGAGGTCGAACAGCATCGACCAGTTCTCGATATAGAACAGGTCGTATTCGGTGCGCATGCGGATCTTCTCGTTGGTGTCCATCTCGCCGCGCCAGCCGTTGATCTGCGCCCAACCGGTGACGCCGGGCTTGACCTTGTGACGGGCGAAGTAGCCGTCGACCACTTCGTTGTAGAGCAGATTGTGCGACTGGGCGGCGACCGCGTGCGGGCGGGGACCGACGAGGGAGAGGGAACCGAACAGCGAATTGAAGAACTGCGGCAGTTCGTCGATGGAGGTCTTGCGGATGAAGCGGCCGACGCGGGTGACGCGCGGATCGTTCTTGGTCACGGTCTTCCTGGCGGTCGGATCCGACTGTTCGGCGTACATCGAACGGAACTTGTAGACTTCGACGACTTCATTGTTGAAGCCGTGGCGCTTCTGCTTGAACAGCACCGGCCCCTTGGAGTCGAGCTTGATGGCGATGGCGGTCGCCAGCATTACCGGCGAGAACAGCACGATGCCGATGATCGAGAAGACGATGTCGAAGGCGCGCTTGGCGACCGAATCCCAGCCGTTGATCGGCTTGTCGAAGATATCCAGCATCGGCACGGCGCCGATGTAGGAATAGGAGCGCGGCCGGAACTGCAGCGCGTTCGAATGCGCCGACAGGCGGATGTCGACCGGCAGCACCCACAGCTTCTTCAACAGTTGCAGCACGCGCGTTTCGGCGGTGATCGGCAGCGACACGATCAGCATGTCGATGCGGGCGATGCGGGCGAAGGCGATGAGCTCGGAGATGGTGCCGAGCTTGGGATAGCCGGCGACAATGGGCGGCGAGCGGCTATCGTCGCGGTCGTCGAAGATGCCGCAGATGCGAATATCGTTGTAGGGCTGCTTCTCGACGGAGCGAATCAGCGTTTCGGCCGCCTTGCCGCCGCCGACAATGACGGCGCGGCGCTCCATGCGCCCGTCGCGTGCCCAGCGCCGGATCAGCCGCGAGAGAACGAGCCTGAAGACCAGCAGCAGGGCGAGACCGGCGGCGAACCAGATGGCGAAGAGGACGCGGGAATAATCCTGCGACATCTTCATGAAGAAGGCGGCGACGGCCATCAGCGCGAAGGCCGCCGACCAGCACAGCACGATCCGGCCGACATGGTTGAACGGCCGCATCAGCGCCGCGATCTGGTAGCCATCGGCGACGTCGAGCAGGATGACGGCGAGCAGCGAGATGCTGGCGATCGCCAGTGGATACTGCCACGGCAGGTATTGGAAGACGCCGACGTACCAGAAATAGGCCGCGAGGCCGGAGGCGAACATCAGCGCCAGTTCGATCAGCCGCACGACGCCGCTCACCATGACGGGTGACATCGTGTCGCGCCGGTACTGCGAGGCGACCTGGCGTGCCACCTCGTTGATGCCGGCCGGTGTTTCCTTGGTGGCCGAAGCCTCCAGTTTGCGCACCGCGGCGGCCGTGAAGCGGCGCGCGGGATCGATCTCGTTCATGGATACTGCCCGCAAGTCTCCCGTCTGCGTAGCAAAAGAGAGCTAAGAATCCCTTGAAGGGACCGTTCGCTTTGGAAACGACTTACTTGGCGAGGGCGGCGAAATAGGCCTGCTCGATGGCCTTGGCCATGACGTCGGCGCCGAAACGCGACTTGAGCGCGGCGATGCCGGGCATCAGCGCCCGATAGGCGGTGGGGTCGGAGAGGGCGAAGGCCATCTTGCGCGCCACCTCGGCCGGATCAGGTTTCACCAGGGCAGGGGAGCCGGCGCCGAATATCTCAGGTATGCCGCCGACCGCAGTGGCGATCATCGGCGTGCCGGCTGCCAGCGTCTCGAGCACGATGTAGGGCATGGCCTCGGCACGGGACGGCACGACCACCAGCCTTGCCAGCGTGAAGGCCTGCCGTGCCGGCATCGGTGCATGGAAGACCACGCGATCGCCGAGACCGAGACGGGCGACCTGCTGCTTGTAGCGCGGCAGGTCTTCGCCGGCGCCGACCATGACGGCGCTGATGCGGCGCGAGGCCAACGCCTCCGCCTGGACAAGCGCGTCGATGAAGATGTCCGGGCCCTTCAGGTCGCGCATCATGCCGATATAGAGCATGTCGGCGGCATCCGGACGGACGGATACCGGCTGGAATTCGTCCTCGTTCAGACCATTGTAGACGAGGGCGTTGGGAATGGGCGGTTCGCCGACCTTGCGGCGATAGGCCTGCCGCTCATATCCCGAAACGAACAGCAGGCAGTCGGTGAAGTGCGCCATCGTGCGTTCCAGCGCGAAGAACAGCTTTCCCGTCAGCGTGCTTTCGTCATAGTGCAGGCTGCCGCCATGCGGTGAATAAAGGCGGGCCACGCGAGACCTTGAAACCCGCAACAGTGAGCCGAACAGACGCGCATAAGTGCCGCCCTTGGCGCCGTGGCCATGGATGACGTCCGGCTGCAATTCCTTGATGATCCGATAGGTTCTCCATGCCGAGGCGATGTCGCCGGGGCCGATGTGACGCTGCATGGGCGTACGCTGGATGCCGAGCGCCAGCTTCGGCCTGATATCCTCGAACAGGCGCTCCTCGTACTCCCCGCCGGTGGTCGAATCGCAGACGATGCCGACCTGGTGTCCCGCCGCTATCTGCGCGTCCGTCAGGTCGCGCACGTGGCGGAAGATGCCTCCAACCGGCGAGCGAAAACAGTGGACGATCCTCAGCCGCTGCACGGCGATCAGAACAGGCGTTCGCGAACGTAGACGGTATCGCCGGGCAGCAACGGGTCGGAGGTGCGGACACGTCCGGTGATGACCTTGCCGTTGATGTCGCGGGTGATGTCGACGCTTTCCTGGTTGGCGCGCGGTGAGAAGCCGCCGGCGATGGCGATCGCCTTCTGCACCGTCAGGCCCGGCACGTAGGAATACTGGCCGCCGGCGCCCACTTCGCCCATGACGAAGATCGGCCGGTATCGGTCGATCTCGACCGATACATCGGGATCGCGCAGGTAGCCTTGGCGCAGCTTGGCCGCGATCTCGCCTTCGAGCTGCTGGGCGGTATGGCCTCGTGCCGGAACCGCGCCGACCAGCGGGAAGGAGATGTAGCCGGACTGATCGACGCTGTAGGTGTTGGTCAGCCCCTCCTGCTCGAAGACGGTGACGCGGATGCGGTCGCCTGCACCCAGCCTGTAGGGCTGGTCGAGCGCCTTGTGGAAGGCTGCCGGCGTCGGCCGGTAGCTCGAGCAGCCGGCAAGCAGCGCGGCGGCAAGCAGGGCGCTGATAAGCGATGTGGGGCGTTTCATCACCGGTGACGTACCTTCGACTTGCCGCAAGCGGGCGGCGGGCTTGAAGACCGGCCTCGTTATCTCCCTGTTAGGGTTAATGGCCGGTAAAGGCGGCGCCCGGGAACGTGCCGATTTGGCAGTGCCCTAAGGCTCCATGGCGGCTATCCGCCGTCTTAACCGCTGAGTTACCATAGTTGTTTACGGTGCGGCCCGACCCATCGTGGGGAGCAGGTTGCATGTCTGGCGCACAATCCACCGCCGCCGATCTCGATGTCGATCTCAGGCAGCTTTTCGCGAGTCTCGCGAGAAACTGGCTGCGCATCGTCGTGGTGGCGCTGATCGTCACCGGATTGGCGCTGGTCGTCGCCTGGCTCGCCACGCCGTATTATAAGGGTGCGACCCGGCTGCTGATCGAGACGCGCGAATCGGTCTTCACCCGTCCGGATGCCGGAGCCGACACCAATCGTCCCATCCTCGACGAGGAGGGGGTGACCAGCCAGGTCGAGGTCATCTCGTCCACAGACATCCTCAAGCAGGTGGCGCAGAAGCTGGACCTGGCGCGCCTACCCGAGTTCGACGAGGCCGCCGATATGTCGGTAGCCGGGCGACTCATGGTGATCGCCGGCCTGAAAAGCGATCCGAACGAAGTGCCCGCCGACGAGCGGGTGCTGAAGAAGATGCAGGAGAAGCTCAACGTCTACCGCGTCGACAAATCGCGCGTCATCGTCATCGAGTTTTCCTCGCAGGATCCGAAGCTGGCGGCCGAGATCCCCAACGCCATCGCCGACACCTACATCGCCGTGCAAGGCAACGCGAAGCTGGAATCGAACTCGGCCGCAACCGACTGGCTGGCGCCCGAGATCGCGGACCTCTCCAAGCGCGTGAAGGACGCTGAGGCCAAGGTCGCGGCTTTCCGCGCGCAGTCGGACCTGCTGATGGGCCAGAACAATTCGGTGCTGGCGACGCAGCAGCTTTCGGAGCTGTCCAGCGAGTTGTCTCGCGTTCGGGCAAGCCGGGCATCGGCCGAAGCGACGGCGGACAGCGTGCGCAAGGCGCTGGCCTCCGGCGGTTCGCTCGATTCGCTGCCCGAGGTGCTGTCGTCGAACCTGATCCAGCGGCTGCGCGAGCGGCAGGTGCAGCTTCAGAACCAGATCGCCGACCTGTCGACGACACTGCTAGACAGCCATCCGCGCATCCGTTCGCTGCGTTCGCAGCTTGCCGACCTCGACAACCAGATCCGCCGTGAGGCCGAGAAGGTGCTGGCGGGTTTGAGAACGGAAGCGCAGACCGCGCAGGCGCGCGAGAACCAGTTGGTGGCCGACCTAAATACGCTCAAGGCCGAATCCGCGCGCGCCGGCGAGGAGCAGGTGGAACTGAACGCGCTGGAGCGCGAGGCCAACGCCCAGCGCCAGCTGCTCGAATCCTATATGACGCGCTACCGCGAAGCTTCGTCGCGCGAGGATCGCAACTACCTGCCGGTCGACGCGCGCATCTTCTCGCGCGCGGTGACGCCGGCCGAGCCCTATTTCCCGAAAATCCTGCCCATCGTCAGTGCGGCCTTCGTCGCTTCGCTTTTACTGATGGCGATCGGGACGCTGCTGGCCGAACTGTTCTCCGGCCGGGCCATGCGGCCGGCGGCGCGGCCGTTGCGGCCGGAGCCGGTTGCCGAGGTATCGATGCCGGCGGTGCAGGAACAGGTCGTGCCGGAGCCGATCGCGCCCGTCACGCCGGAACCGGAAGCCGTCGAAGCTGCTGTGGCAGTGATGTCCGCGCGGCCTCCCGCCGTCTTGGAAAACGATGAGGAGGAAGCACCGCCCGATCTGGACAACCACGATCCGCACGATGGCTCTTATGAAGAGCCGGAGGTCGTTGCGACGGCCGCGCCGTTGCACTCCGTACTGGGCGAGATCGACATCGCCATGGCCGCTGAAAAGCTGATCGCCGGCGGTGCAGCGCGTGCCATCGTGGTGTCGCCCGAGGGTGACGAGGCGGCGGCGACGGCGGTGTTGGTGGCGCGCGAGGTGGCAGATGCCGGCTTGCGGGTCCTGCTGCTCGACCTGACCGCTTCAGGCGCGGCGTCGCGCCCGATGCTGGACAGTGCGCTTTTGCCCGGCATCACCAATCTTCTGGCGTCGGAATCGCAATTCAGCGACGTGATCCACCCCGATCATTATTCGGATTGCCACGTCATCCCCGTCGGCACCGCCGATCCGGCGCGCGCCATGCGGGCCGCCGACCGCCTGCCGATCATCATGCAGTCGTTGACGACGGCCTACGATCTCGTCGTCGTCGAATGCGGTCCGACGGATGGGCAGGGGATTCGCCGGCTGGTGGGCGAAGGGACGGAGGTGTTCGTCAGTGTCCTGGAGCCCGACGACACGGTGGCCGAGGCCGCCGTCAAGCTGATCGAGAACGGCTACCCTGACCTGACGCTGGTGACGCCGGACGGCCGCCCGACGCCGGGCACGCCCGTTCCCGGACGGTCGGCGGCGTAGGACGGAAGCGCCGGCAGGTTTGCTGGATCAGTCTTCGTCTGCCTGGGGCTTCTTGCCGGCCGTCTTGCGGCGCAGTGCCTTGGTCAGGCTCCAGATCTTCGGACTGTTCTTGATGAAGGCCTTGACGCTGGCATTGCCGCGCAGGCCGGAGGCCAGCATGCGCCCCTTAAGCGTCAGCGGAACCAGGACGTCGAGATGCTTCATCTCGATATCGCACCACTGGCGCTTGTAGGGCTCGTCGCCGACGGAGAAGTCGTAGACGGAAAAGCCGTTCCGGCAGGCTTCGGCTATGTTCTCGAAAAAGAGGAAATCGCCGGGACTGGCGTGAGCGAGGTCGTCTTCCGAAATGGCGCCGAACTCGCAGATCAGGCGCCGGCCGCCGACGCTGGAGCCCGTCACGGCGCGCAGCTTACCGGCTACTTCCAGCCCATGCAGGAGGAAGGGCGGCTCGCTCTCCTTCAGCGCCTCGGCAAACAGCTTGTGGAAGAATATCCTGACCTGCGGATCGGCGAAGACATTGGCGATGCCCATGCGCCGGAAACGGAACTCCTTCATGGCGAAGAAAGCGTAGAGCAGGCTGTGTACTTCCTCCGGCGTGCGCGCCTGGGTGCGCCGGAAGCCGCCGGCTGTCTCGAACTTGCGCGCCTGGGAGCGGTGCTTTTTCTTCTTGCGCTTGCCGTTCATGCGCGAAAGCACGGCCTCGAAGCCGCCGTCGAGATCGACCGCGAGCGAAAGGTTCGGGCTCGGGAAGGAGGGCAGCTTCGCCAGCGGGTTCGCCGTGCCGTCGAAATCGGGCAACAGGCGCTGCAAGGCGACCACGTCGATGTCTGGTCGGGCGGCAGCGACGGCATCGAACAGCGTCCGCATCTGCGGGCGGGTGATCTCGTCCAGCCGGGCCGGGTCCATGGCGGCAAAATTACCGTTGGCGTGACGCCCGCCCAAGAAGTGCGCGATGCGGAACGGCCCGTAGCGTTCGATTTCGAGCGCCAGGCTCAAAACGGGCCGGCCGCCGACCGCGAGCGTGGCGAGGATCGCGTCGGGACGTATCTCCTCGGTCCAGTGGCGCACCCACTGCGGGCTCTGCGCAGGGGCGAAGAGCGCTGTGCGGCAGAAGACTGAATAGGCTGCTTGTGCTTCATCCGAGATCGGCGAAACGCTGGCTACAGCAAGGCTGTCCCCGGTCGCGCGCGGCGAGGTCATGACGGCTCGATGGCCGGATTCCTTGAGCGACGCGGTTGCGTCAGCCATGCCTCTTGTCCCGGACGGACCTGTCGTATTCAGGCTTGTTAGCGCCTAATTGCGCGAAGGGTAGGCGCAAATAGTGAAGGAAAGACAAAGTGGGGCAGAGGCCGCCGCCGGCCGGTCAGTGCCGTGCGCGCGGCTCGGCGATCATCCATTTGATGATGCCCATGGCCGGCAGCACCCACAACAGGCCACTGAAAAGGAAGAAAAGCAGGTGGACGACCGGGCCAGATTCCGAAAGCTGGGCGACCGCCACGATCGTCGCCACGATCGCATAGACGATCACCAGCGCGACCAGCAGGACGGTTCCGATCAGCTTCTTCAGGCGCACGGGCATGGCATCGGCCTCGCTTCGACCCGTGCTCGATAGGGCCAAAGCCGGGCGTGCGCAACCCGTTCCGGCCGGCGCGACGGCGTGCCGCGCCGCACGGGCTTGCCAGCCGGCGCACCTTGGTCCACCAAGCTGGCTCCATCAATCCGCGCCTCAATGACCGGAGCCGTCATGGCCGCCATCGCCGAAACCCCAGCGCCGCTCGCCGCCCGCGACCGGGATGTCCGCAACCGGGCATTGGTGCGCGGCTGGCTCTATCTGGTGCTGGTGGCGCTGGTGGCGCTGGTGATGGTGGGCGGCGCCACGCGCATGACGGGATCTGGCTTGTCGATCACCGAATGGCAGCCAATCCATGGCGTCATCCCGCCGCTCAATGCGGCCGAATGGCAGGAGGAATTCACCAAATACCAGCAGATCCCGCAGTTCCAGCAGCTCAACAGGGATATGACGCTGGGCGAATTCAAGGGCATCTTCTGGTGGGAGTGGTCGCATCGGCTGCTGGCGCGCGGCATCGGCTTCCTGGTCGCCATCCCGCTCGTGTTCTTCTGGCTGACGGGACGCCTGGAGCGCAGGATGAAGCCGCGTCTGGTCGGTCTCTTGGCGCTGGGCGGCCTGCAGGGCGCCATCGGCTGGTGGATGGTCGCCTCGGGGCTGACCGAACGCGTTTCGGTCAGCCAGTACCGGCTGGCGACGCACCTCACCATGGCCTGTGTCATTATCGTTGCCGTGACCTATATGGCGCGCGCCGTTGCCACATATTCGCAAGAGGCGGCGTCCCGCGGTATCCAGCGGTTTTCGGGCATTCTTGTCGCGATGGTGCTGGTGCAGATCTATCTCGGCGGACTGGTCGCCGGCCTGCATGCGGGGCTGACCTACAACACCTGGCCGCTGATGGACGGCGCGATCATTCCGGGCGATCTTTTCGTCATCGAGCCGGCCTGGCGCAACCTGTTCGAGAATCCGAAGACCGTGCAGTTCATCCACCGCATGTTCGCCTATACGGTCTTTCTGGTGGTGCTGTGGCATGCTCTGGCCTTGACGCGGGCCTTGCCGGGATCGACCCATGCACGGCGTGCCTGGGTGCTGTTCGGGCTGGTCGCGGTGCAGGCCGCCATCGGCGTCGGAACGTTGTTAATGCAGGCGCCCATCGATGTGGCGCTGACGCATCAGTTCGTCGCCATGGTGGTGCTGATCTTCGCCACCGCCCATTGGCGCGGCACCAAGGGCGCTTACCCGCTGCCGCACGCGGTCGAAATCAGAAGCTGAGGCGTACGGCGCGGATCGCGCTTGCTACCACCAGTTCGCGCTGCTCGTCCGCGTCATCGCGGTCTCCAGCGTGCCAGGCGGCCGATAGTGCGCCGTAGGCGACGGCATGGTCCAGCAGGCGGCGCGGATCGTGACCCATGCTCAGCGAAAACACCGCCGCCATATGCGCGATGCGGTCGGGATCGAGGCATAGGTCGTCGCGGTCGAGCGGGTTGTAGAACAGGTTGGCGGCGTCGAAGCCGGCGTCGCCCAGAACCCCCTTCGGGTCGATGGCAAGCCAGCCGCGCGGGCTTTCTATGATGTTGTCGTGATGCAGGTCTCCGTGCAGCGGCCGCACGTCCTGCGGGGCGGACAGGAGCCGTTCGGCGATTGCGGCGGCTTCGCTGTAGAGACTGGTCGTGCCCGATGCGGCATCGGCCCGGGCCTTGTCGAAAAGCGCGGAAAACCGTTCGCGCAGCGGCTGCAGTTCCGCAGGCAGCCGTCGCCGCGACGGGGCATGCAGCCGCGCCATGACCTCGGCGACGATTTCGGTGGCTGCCTCATCGCCGTCGCCGTCCAGGACGGCGGTCAGGTGGCGGGTGCCGGCATATTCCAGCAGCATGTCCATGCGGTCGCGGCCGAGCAGCCGCACGGCGCCGTGGCCGTCGCGCCAGTCGAGATACCAGGCGCCGCGCAATTCGTCATCGACGTCGTCGAACGGTTTCAGCGCCTTGACGACAGCACTCGAACCATCCTCGCGCGTCACTTTCCAGATGCGGCTGGAAAACGTCTCGGCGATCGGTTCGGCAGCGGCGATCTTCCAGCGGCGTGGGAAGCGCCGTGGCAGGGTCAAGCCTTCAGGCCCAGCATGAGGTCGAGGTTCTGCACCGCGGCCCCCGACGCACCCTTGCCGAGATTGTCGTAAACGGCGACCAGCAGCGCCTGCGCGCGGGTGTCGTTGGCGAAGACATAGAGCTTCATGCGGTTGGTGCCGTTGTATTCTTCCGGCTGCAGGTCGGGCAGGCGCTCGCTGTCGGCATAGGGCGCGACCTCGACCACGCCGCCGTCGATACCGGCATAATGGTCGGCGAGTGCCGCGTGCAGATCGGCGCCTTTCGGCACTTTCGGCAACCCTTCCAACTGCAGCGGAACGACGGTGATCATCCCTTGCGCGAAATTGCCGACGGCCGGCTGCATGATCGGATCGCGCGAAAGGCCGGCGTAGCGGCGCAGTTCCGGCACATGCTTGTGCTTCAGCGTCAGGCCATAGGGCAGGAATTCCGGGGCATCCTCGCCCTTGGCGGCATAGTCCTCGATCATCGGCCGGCCGCCGCCGGAATAGCCGGTGATGCCGTTGACGGTGACCGGATAGTCGGCAGGCAGGAGGCCGCCAGCGATCAGCGGGCGCAGCGTGGCGATCGGGCCTTGCGGCCAGCAGCCGGGATTGGCGACGCGCTTGGCTTCCGCAATGCGCCGGGATTGTCCGGCATCCATTTCGGCAAAACCGTACTCCCAGCCTGCGGCGGTGCGATGGGCCGTGGAGGCATCGATGACGCGGGTGGTGTCGTTGGCGACCAGCGACACGCTTTCCTTCGCCGCGTCGTCGGGCAGGCACAGGATGGCGACGTCGGCCTCGTTGAGCGCATCGGCGCGGGCGGCGGTGTCCTTGCGGCGTTCGACAGGTACAGAGATCACGTCGATATCGCTGCGGTCGGCGAGCAGTGCGCGGATTTGCAAGCCCGTGGTGCCGTGTTCGCCGTCGATGAAGATTTTCGGTTTCATGCCTGTCTCGCGAAAGCCTGTGGGTCGGCTCAGATATCCTGGCCCTGATGGACGCCGTTGCCGCCGTCCTCGTAGCGCGCCCGCCGCTCGGCCAGCAAGCCGAGATAGTGCATGGCGACGGCCGAGCCGGCGATGGCTGTTATATCGGCGTGATCGTAGGCCGGTGCAACCTCCACCACGTCGGCGCCGACGATATCGACCTGGCCGATCTGGCGCAGCGCCGACAGGATCTTGGCCGAGGACGGGCCGCCCGCGACCGGCGTGCCGGTTCCCGGCGCGAAGGCAGGGTCGAGGCAGTCGATGTCGAAGGTCACGTAGGTCTTAATGCCGCCGGTGCGCTCGACGATGGCATAGGCGAGATCGGACGCCCGCATCTCCTCCACTTCGTAGCCGTGGATGATCTTGATGCCGAAGGTTTCGGGCGCATGGGTGCGGATGCCGATCTGGATCGAGCGGTCCGGGTCGATCAGCCCTTCCTTGACGGCGCGGCCGACGAAGGAGCCGTGGTCGATGCGCTTGCCGTCGTCGGGCCATGTGTCCTGATGCGCGTCGAACTGCACCAGCGCCAGCGGGCCGTGGATCGCGGCATGCGCCTTGAGCAGCGGATAGGTGACGAAATGGTCGCCGCCCAGCGTCAGCAGGAAGGCGCCGGACTTGAGGATCTTGGCAGCTTCGCGCTCGATGGCGGCCGGCGTCTTCTGGTGGTTTCCGGTATCGAGCAGGCAATCGCCGTAGTCGACCACCGCCAGCGCCTCGAACAGTTCGCGGTGAAAGGGATATTGCGGGTCGTTGTCCATGATCGCCGAGGCGCGGCGAATAGCCTGCGGCCCGAAGCGCGCGCCGGGGCGGTTGGTGACGGCGGCATCGAAGGGAATGCCCCAGACGACGGCATCGGCGCCTTTCACGTCCTTGCTGTAGCGGCGGCGCATGAAGGAGAGCGCGCCGGCATAGGTCGGTTCGGAGGAAGCCCCCGTCCTGGAGCGGGCGGTGAAGGCGTTGTCGATGTTCTGGCTTGCCATCGCTTGTCCTCATCTTTGTTATCGGGACGCAACAACTACAGAACCGATCCCGTACGCGCCAGTACGAGCGTGCTGGAAAGTGTCCGGGAACGGCACGGAAATGCCTTGATCGGCTATGGTGGCCGGCAGGATCGACGTCGGGAAGGGTTGCATTGCGGGCGGTGTAGAGCCGCCGGCCATTGCCTGCAGCCTTCAAAAACCCGATGTGAAAGCGGGACGGCCGACCGGTTTCACCGCGTGGCCGCTCTCGCCTCGGAAGGACAATGAATGCCGGATATGGGGTCGAATCAGGAGGCGGCGGCCATCAACCCGGGTGGGGAGACGGATGCCAAGCTCGTTTCCCTGCGCCGTACCAAGCTGGCTGCTGCCGCGGCGCTGGCGGCGTGCGTGGCGATCTTTGCCGCCGCGCGGTCGTTCCAGGGGCAGTATCCCTGGCTCGGCTTCGTCGCAGCCTTCGCGGAGGCGGCGACCATCGGCGGGCTGGCCGACTGGTATGCGGTGGTGGCGCTGTTTCGGCGGCCGCTCGGCCTACCCATTCCGCATACCGCCATCATTCCCGCGAACCAGAACCGCATCGCCGACAATCTCGGCCGCTTCATCGAGGTCAACTTCCTGTCGCCCGGCCCGGTGCGCGAGAAGCTGAACGAGGTTGATTTCGCCGCCCTGGTTGCCGACTGGCTTTCCGACCCGCGCCGCGCCGCCGGGCTGTCGCGCTTCATCGGCCGGCTGGCGCCGCAGATGCTCGGCGCCGTCGAGCAATCCGGCCTGCGCGATTTCATCGGTTCCCGCATGATGGCGCAACTGGAGAAGATCGAGGTGGCGCCGTTCGCGGCTGGGCTGCTCAGGGCATTCACCGAGGATCGCCGCCACCAGAAGCTGCTGGACGAACTCACCAGGGTCGTCGGCCGCTTCCTGAACGACGAGCAGGCATTGGCCGCCATGCGCGAGAAGATCCGCGAGGAATTGCCGACGATGTTCAATCTCTTCCGGGCCGACGCCTACCTCTTGAAGAAGATCGTCGCCTCGGCGGGCTCGCTGCTGGAAGAGATACGTGCCGATCCCGACCATCCGGTCCGTGCGGAATTCGACGGTTTCGTGCAGCAATTCATAGAAAGGCTGGAGCATTCCAGGGCCTATGCACGGCGCGCCGAGCAACTGAAGCGTACGTTTCTGGAGCGGGCCGAAGTGCGCGGCCTCGCCGGCGACATGTGGGAAAGCCTTCGGCTGTTCATCGAGCAGGATCTCGAATCGGAGAATTCCGCAGTCGCCGCCCATCTGGCGGGGCTACTGACGGAGGCCGGCCGGCAACTGGAGCGCGATCCGGCGATCAGGGCGGACATGAACCAGGGGTTCGTCGTGGCGCTGGCCTCCTTTGTGGAAAGCCAGAAGAGCGGGGTGTCGAGCTTCATCGCCGATCAGGTTAAGCGCTGGGATCTGGTGCAGCTCACCCGGCTGGTGGAGATCAATATCGGCCGGGACCTGCAATATATCCGCTTCAACGGCATGATCGTCGGCGGTCTTGCCGGGCTTGTCCTTTACGCGGCCGAACGGCTGTTCTTCACGCATTGACGGTTTGCCGCGCTGGTCTATTCTCGGTTGTACCGTTGCTCACATGCGCGGCGCCAAGGGAGAGCAGACGATGGCCAAGCAACCGGAATCCCATTCCTTCATGGATATGTTCGAAAAATTCGGCAAGGAACTGAAGATGCCGAAGGTTGATGTCGACGCCATTCTCGATCACCATCGCAAGAACCTCGAGGCGCTGGAGAAATCGGCCAAGGCCACGGCCGCGGGCGCCTCCTCCATCATGGCGCGGCAGCGCGAGATGGTGGAGGAATCGCTGCACGAGATCGCCGAGATGGCGCAGAGCTACCGCACGCCGGGCATGCCGAAGGAGATGATGGCCAAGCAGGCGGATTTTGCCCGCAAATCGTTCGAAGCTGCGGTGAAGAACACCGGTGAAGTCGCTGAAATGATGAAGAAGTCCGGCGGTGAATCGCTCGATATCCTGCGCGAGCGCATCAAGGAGGCGATGTCCGAGATCCGGCAGGGCTACGACAAGAAAGGCTGACTTCCCGGCACAAGGCTGGTAGGACCTGCTGCCGATGGCTGGACGGGATGTCCGGCCGGAAATCGTCGGAGCCGCGAGGCGCGACGCATGCGAAGCAGGTAGCGAAACATGACTAGGACCCCGCCGACCTACGAACAGTTGAAGACGATGGTTGGCCAGGAACTCGGCGTCTCCGAATGGACGCTGATCGACCAGGCGCGCATCGACCAGTTCGCGGAGTGCACGGGCGACCGTCAGTGGATCCACACCGATCCGGAGCGGGCGCGACGCCAGAGCCCGTTGCGCACGACAATCGCGCACGGCTATCTCACGCTTTCCGTCATCGGGGCGCTGATCCTCGAAATGGGCATCATGCCGGAGAACACGCAGGCCGCCTTCAACTACGGCATCGACAGCGTGCGCTTCCTGGCGCCGGTCAAGTCCGGTTCGCGGGTGAGGCTGCGTACGGTGCTGCTATCGATGGAGCAGAAGGGGCCGGGGCAATACCTGCTCAAGGCCTCGAACACGGTCGAGATCGAGGGCGGCGAGAAACCGGCGCTGGTCGCCGAGACGCTGGTGATGTGCTACGAGCGCCGCAAGAAGCCGGCTGCATAATATTCGCGAGCGTTGGCGCCGCCCCTCATCCGCCTGCCGGCACCTTCTCCCCGTAAACGGGGCGAAGGGGTACTCCGCCCGTCTTGCCCCTTTTTCATGCTGCAGGCGATTTGCGAAAGCGCCGATGAAAGCGCTCTTCGCCCCGTTTACGGGGAGAAGTGCCCGGCAGGGCGATGAGGGGCAGCGCTGCGTTTCAGAAGCGCGTGACGACGCCGATGCCCAGCCCTTCGAAACTGCCCATCGCCATCAGCGCGGCCGGCGCCTCGTCCAGCGCATAGTGACGGCCGACCAATAGTTCCGGCTTGAGCTTGCCCGAACGGATCATCTCCATCATCGCCGGATAGCGCCAGGCCTGCATGCCGTGGCTGCCGAGGATTTCCAGTTCGAAGGCGATCACCTTGGCCATCGGCACCTGCGGATGCGTGTGGTCGCCCAGCATCAGGCCGACCTGCACATGGCGGCCGCGGCGGCGCAGGTTGTTGATGGAGTTGGCGCAGGTGACTGGATGGCCGAGCGCGTCCATCGACATATGCGCGCCGCCATTGGTGGTCTGCTTGATCGCTTTGACGACGTTTTGCGTGGTCGAGGCGTTGACCGTCGCCACCGCGCCGACCTTTTTGGCGAATTCCAGCTTCTCGTCGGAAAGATCGACGGCGATGACGTTGGCGCCCATGGCCGAGGCGATCATGACGGCAGACAGGCCAACGCCGCCGCAGCCATGCACCGCGACCCATTCCCCGGGCTTGACGCGACCTTGATCGACAATGGCGCGGAAGGAGGTGACGAACCGGCAACCGAGGCTGGCGGCTGTGGCGAAATCCATCGCTTCGGGAAGGGCGACGAGGTTCGTGTCGGCATGGTCGATGGCGACATATTCGGCGAACGAACCCCAGGCGGAAAAGCCCGGCTGGAACTGGTGCTCGCAGACCTGCTGGTTGCCCGAGGCGCATTCGGCGCAACGGCCGCAGGCAGCGACGAAGGGGACGGTGACGCGCTGTCCGGCGCGCCAGCGGGTGACGTCGCGGCCGACTGCCGCGACCGTGCCGGCAAGCTCGTGGCCCGGCACATGCGGCAGGCGGATATCGGGGTCGTGCCCCATCAACCCGTGCCAGTCGCTGCGACAAAGGCCGGTCGCCTCGACCTTGATGACGACCCCGTCCGGTGCCGGGGAAGGGTCGGGCACGGTCTGGACGGACGGCAGTTCGCCGAATTTCTCCATGACGACGGCTTTCACGGCCTTCTCCTCAACTCAGCTTTCGGCGTCGATCTGGTTCTTCGGCGCCGCCCGCTGGAAAGCCGGCAGCGCCATGCAGGCTTCGTGGATACGCGAAATTACCGGATAGGGGCTCATATCGACGCCGAAGCGGGTGTTGTTGAGCACCTGCGCGGCGAGACAGATATCGGCAAGGCCGGGCGTGTCGCCATGGCAGAAGGTTCCGGTTTCGGATGAAGAGGAAAGCATTGTTTCAAGTGGCTGGAAGCTTTCGTTCACCCAATGCCGGAACCAGTTGACGACATCCTGGTCGCCGGCGCGGAACACGGTGCGCAGGCTGGTCAGGACTCTCAGATTGTTCACCGGATGGATGTCGCAGGCGATGATCTGCGCCAGCATACGCACGCGCGCCCGGCCGATGGCCGTGTCCGGCAGCAGCGGCGGCTCCGGCACCGTTTCGTCCAGATATTCGATGATCGCCAGCGACTGCGACAGCAGCCGACCATCCTCCAGGATCAGCGCCGGCACGAGGCCTTGCGGATTGACCGCCTTGTAGGCGGGCTCCAGATGCTCGCCGTAGCGCAGATGATGGGGGACGTATTCGTAGTCCAGCCCCTTCATGGCGAGTGCGATACGCACGCGGTAAGAGGTGGAGGAACGCCAGTAGTTGTGCAGCACAAGTCCGGTCATTGCGGCGACCCGACGGTGAGCTCAACCGTGCCGATGCCGTCGACGCCGCCGGTCACCTTGTCGCCCGCGGCGAGAGGTCCGACGCCTGCCGGCGTGCCGGTGTAGATCAGGTCGCCCGGCTGCAATTCCATCGCCTGCGAGCAGATCGCGATGATATCGGCGACCGGCCAGATGAGTTCGTTGAGGTCGCCGTCCTGTTTCACCGCGCCGTTGACGGCAAGCCAGATGCGGCCGCTCGTCGGATGCCCGACCATTTCGGCCGGAACCAGCGGGCCGCAGGGGGCCGAACGGTCGAAACCCTTGGCCCAGTCCCACGGTCGCGCCGCCTTCTTGGCAACGTCCTGGAGGTCGCGGCGGGTGAGGTCGATACCGACGCCATAACCCCAGACATGCGAAAGCGCGGCCTCGGGCGCCAGCCGGAAACCCGCCTTGCCGATGGCGACGACCAGTTCGATCTCGTGGTGCAGGTCCTTCGTCAGCGGCGGGTAGGGGATGGTGCTGCCCGAATCGACCACGGCATCTGCCGGCTTGGTGAAGAAGAAGGGCGGATCGCGTTCGTCGTTGCCCATTTCGCGGGCGTGGGCGGCATAGTTGCGGCCGACGCAGAAGATACGGCGCACCGGAAAGCGGCGGTCGCTGCCGGCGATGGCGACGGAAGGCTGGGCGGGGGCCGGAATTGCGAAAGCGGTCATGACTTACCTTGCTGTTGTCCACCGCACATTCGACCGGATTTCACGGAGCGGCAAGGCTCCGGCCGAGATTTTCGGGCAAAGCGCGTCCGGCTTTGCGGATCCCGGCCGCCGCTGTACTATTTGGTAATAACGGATGGCGTCACCGGCGCTATTCTAAAGTCGCGCGACAAAGCAGAGCCACGGGTGTCATGACCGCAGCCAGCGAAACCGGACGCTTCCTGATCATCGACGATCATCCGCTGTTTCGCGAGGCGCTGCACAGCGCCGTGCAGATGGCCTATCCGGATGTCGATACCGTCGAGGCGCGATCGATCGCCGAGGCGCTGGACCTGCTTGCCGGCGCCACGTCGTTCGATCTGGCGCTG
Source organism: Mesorhizobium sp. 8 (assembly GCF_006351905.1). Classification (NCBI taxonomy): domain Bacteria; kingdom Pseudomonadati; phylum Pseudomonadota; class Alphaproteobacteria; order Hyphomicrobiales; family Phyllobacteriaceae; genus Mesorhizobium; species Mesorhizobium sp. 8. The sequence goes on along the minus strand of NZ_CP040914.1, from coordinate 948,636 downwards.
CTCGATCTTTCGATGCCGGACGTGCACGGTTTCGACGGCTTGCTGCAACTGCGCATCCGCCATCCGCGCCTGCCGGTGGTGATCGTCTCCGGCCACGAGGACGCCAAGATCATTTCCGAGGCGCTGTCCTACGGCGCCGCCGGCTTCATTCCCAAGTCGGCGCGCAAGGACGACCTTGCCGCTGCCATCCGCTCGGTCATGGACGGCGCCATCTATGTGCCGCAGAACTACCAGCCGCAACCGGCCGACGCCGACCGGACCGACCGCGCCGACATGGTGCAGCGCCTGTCGAAGCTGACGCCGCAGCAACTGCGCGTGCTGCAGATGCTGCGGCAGGGCATGCTGAACAAGCAGATCGCCTACGAATTGCAGGTCGGCGAGACGACGGTGAAGGCGCACGTCTCGGAAATCCTGCGCAAGCTCAACGTCTATAGCCGCACGCAGGCGGTGATCGAGGTGGCCAAGCTCGACAATGCCGATCTGTTCAGGGAGCAGGCAGGGTTTTAGGACGGCAAGGGCCGGATCGAATCCGACCCGGCCCGATGTTTCCCGATGGTCTTGCGGGATCAGAAATCGAACAGTTCGCCGAGCAGCGATTTCTTCTTGTAGGGTTTTGAGCCGTAGCGGCGATCGTCGTCGTATCGGTCGCTGTCCCGGTCGCGGTCCCTGCCGGACGAGCGAGGCGCCTGTTCCGCCGCGCTCCGCTCGATGATCTTGTCCAATTCGCCGCGATCCAGCCAGACGCCGCGGCATTTGGGGCAATAATCCACCTCGATGCCCTGGCGATCGGCCATTGCGAGGTCGGTGTCGTCGATTGGGCATTTCATGTGCCGTTTCCCTTTTGCGGTTTTCAACCCTGCGCATGTGGGACGATCCGGCGCCACTTCAAGCAAGGCAGGGGTGCGGCGGGTTGGCGTATGGCGAGGACGCTACGCCAACAGATGCGCCAGCAGGGCCCGCAGTTGCGCCGGCTTCAGCGGCTTGCGCATGAGTTCGATGCCGGCCGCGCGGGCGGCGGCGATGACCGCCTGGGACGGATCGGCGGTGACGATGAGGGCCGGCACATCGCGGCCGAGGTAGTTGCGCGCCTCGGCGACGGTGAGGATGCCGAGGTCGCCGTTGTCGAGGTGCTGGTCGGCAATGACGATGTCGGGAACCCAATCCGTGTCGCCCAGCGTTTCCAGCGCCTCGCCGGTCGAGGTGGCGGTGCGCACCTCGCAGCGCCACCGCTCCAGCAGCGAGCCCATGGCGTTGAGGACGTCGATGTCGTTCTCGACGAGGAGCACCTTGGTACCGAACAGACCGTAGCCGGGCGCGCGCTCGGCTTCCGCAGGTGTGGGGGACGGCTCGACAACCGCATTGAAAGCCAGCGGCACGTCGACATGGAAAATGGTACCGCGTCCGACGCGCGAGGAAAAAGTGACGGGATGACCGAGCGCACCGGCCATGCGCCGCACGATGGCGAGGCCGAGGCCGAGGCCGCCGCCGGCCAGTTCGGCGCCGGGCGGCGCCTTGCCGCGCGAAAATTCCTCGAACACCGCCTCACGCTGTTCGTCGGGAATGCCGCAGCCGGTATCGGCCACGTCGATGCGGATGATGCCGCCGCGTTGGCGGGTGCCGACCAGAACGCCGCCGGTGCGCGTGTAGCGCAGCGCGTTGGAGAGGATGTTCTGCAGGATGCGCCGGAGCAGCGTGCGGTCGGATCGCACGGCGATATTGACCGGCCGGAAGCGCAATCCCAGCCCCTTGATCTCGGCCACCGGCTGGAAATCCGAACGCAGCGACGAAAACAGCGTCTCCAGGCTGACGTCGACGATTTCGGGCTGGACGACGCCGGCATCGAGGCGGGAAATGTCGAGCAGCGTGCGCAAAAGGTCTTCCATCGTTTGCAGCGAGCGCTCGACCTGGAGAACGAGTTTCCTGCCTTCCTCGCTGGTCTGCACTTCGGCCAGCGCCGAAACGGACAGGTGCGCGGCATTGAGCGGCTGGAGCACATCGTGGCTGGCGGCGGCCAGGAAGCGAGTCTTGGACAGGTTCGCCTGCTCGGCGTTCTCCTTGGCGGCCGACAGGTCGATGTTGGATTGTTCGAGGTGTCGCAGCGTGGCGTGAAGCTCCTCCGTGCGCATGCGCACGCGGTTCTCCAGCGAGATCGCCGTCTGGAACAGCGAAAAGGCGTTGCCCTGCTGGTCCATCGAGCGCTCGACGCGGCTGACCAGCGCCGCGTTGATCTTCTTCAGGCGCTCGACGTCGTCGATGTCGCGCAAGGGCACGGCGCTACTCCGCCGCCTGCCGCTGCTTCTGCCTCGTCGGGCCGAAGGCGATGCCGGTGAAGGTCTGGTTGAGGTGCATGGAGCGGTATTGCTCACCGTAAGTACCGAAGCCGACGACGCGCCGGTCCCGGTAGAGCTCGGAGATGTCGCGTCGCACCTGGCGGTTCTCCGCGTCGAGCCGGCGCAGCACGCAGTCGAAGCCGAGGATCATGTCGATGCCGCCCAGCCGTTGCTCGACGTCGTCGAGGGCCGCTCGGGTCGTTTCCACCATCCCCTTCGGCTGCGCGATGGACAGCACCACCCCGTCGTCTATGGCGCAGAAGAAGGAGAGCGAGCCGTCGGTGTTCATCTTTTGAATGGACCGGCAGTAATATTCGCCGCCCACCCTGACGACGACCGGATGCGAGGCGAAGGACAGCGGCGTCAGCGTCTCGGGCACGATGCCAACGGAAGCGGCGTATTCGCCGGCCGCGTTGGCGGCGTTGAATTCGCGCACGATGCGGTGGTCGGGATCGGATGCCGTCACCACCAGCTTTTCGTCGGTCGGAACGAAATTGTCGGTCTTGAAGACATGGAAGGGGATCGGCGTGTCGACGAGGACGATGACGGCGCTGTCGGTGGCGACGCGGCCGTCGCAGATCAGCCGCGTGGTTTCGAATTTCAGGTCGTCGCCGGCCGAGCCGCCGATCAGGGGTATGTCGTCCAGGCCCCAATGGATTGCGGAGGTGACGGCCTCCTCGGCGTATGAAAGCCCGTCGATGAAGCACAGCGCGAAGGTGCGGCGCTCCGGACCGCTGGCCTTCGGCAACGTCCTGCGCAGGTTCTCGACCTCGCTGGTGATGCGGTCCATTCCCACGGTGGAAAGGTCGTCGATCATGGTACAGGCCGCCGAGAAGGCCGGAGCGGGCAGGAGCATGGCCAGCACGTGGCCTTCCTCCAGCCCTTGCGGCGTGATCTCGCCGGCGGTGGAGCAGCCGGCGTGGCGCAGGCCGGGCGCATGCGCCTTCAGCGCGGCGGCAAGGTTCGCGGCGTCGACGAGGCTCTGGGAGAAGAAGACCAGCGCGAAGGCGGCGTCGATCGCCGCCGCCTCGGCGGCAATGGCCTGAGCAAAGGCATCCATATCGGGCTCGTCGGTGGTGAGCGCCGTCAGGCCGCATGCATAGCGCGTCCGCGAACAGGCCAGCGTCGTTCTCCCGAAAATTCCTCCCGCTTCCGCGCCTCCAGCGGATAGCTCCGGCATTGTCATCGTCGCGCCCTGCTTTGGCAAGCGGCCGGCAAAAACTACGTGACCTAAAGTACAATATGGCTCGGAAAGCCCTGGGCTGTTGCTGTTCCGTTATTGGTGCTTAGAATAGCGCACGCGGCTTACGTCGTGCCGTTGCCGCATACCAAGGTTGAATACCCAGGGGAGGCTTCATGTCGCAAGTTTCGTTGACGGTAAACGGGAGGCAGGTCAGCGGCGCGGTCGAGGATCGTACGCTGCTGGTGCATTTCCTGCGTGAGCATCTGGGCCTGACGGGCACCCATGTCGGCTGCGACACATCGCAGTGCGGCGCCTGCGTCGTCCACGTCGACGGCAAGGCGGTCAAGAGCTGCTCCATGCTCGCCGCACAAGCCTCGGGTTCGACGGTGGTGACCATCGAGGGGCTGGCGGATGGCGCCGACCTGCACCCGGTGCAAGCCGCGTTCAAGGAACATCACGGCCTGCAATGCGGCTTCTGCACGCCGGGCATGATCATGACGGCGACCGATATGATCCGCCGCCATCCGGAAGGTCTCGACGAGACTACCGTGCGCGCGGAACTGGAAGGCAACATCTGCCGCTGCACCGGTTACCACAACATCGTCAAGGCGATCCTGGCCGCTTCCGCAGCGATGGGCAAGGCAGCCAAGGGCAAGGCGAAGAAGGCAGCTTGAGAAGGGAATAGGGCAATAAGGGAGTAGGGCATTAAGGGACGAGATCGGTCCCTATTCCCTTATTGCCCTATTCCCATACTCCCTTGCCGAAGGTTCTGGAGGAGACATTTCTGATGGGTATCGAAGGCGTTGGCGCCCGCGTGGCGCGCAAGGAAGACAAGCGCTTCATCACCGGTGCGGGACGTTATGTCGACGACATGGTGGTCCCCGGCATGAAGCATGCCGCTTTCGTGCGCAGCCCGCACGCGCATGCACAGATCAAGAAGATCGACGTTTCCAAGGCCAAGGCGATGCCGGGCGTGATCGGCGTCTTGACCGGCAAGGAATTGAAGGCCGACGGCATCGGCAACCTGATCTGCGGTTGGATGATCCATTCCAAGGACGGCTCGCCGATGAAGATGGGCGCCTGGTCGCCGCTCGCCGTCGACAAGGTGCGCTATGTGGGCGACGCCGTCGTCATCGTGGTCGCCGACACCAAGGGCCAGGCGCGCGACGCCGCCGAGGCCGTCGAGATCACCTACAAGGAACTGAAGGCGGTCGTCGACGCCTCCAAGGCGATGGACAAGGGCGCGCCGCAGATCCATCCGGAGGCCGAGAACAACCTGATCTTCGACTGGGATCTCGGCAATGCCGACGAGACGGCCGCCGCCTTCAAGAAGGCCGCGCACGTCGTCAAGATGGATATCGTCAACAACCGGCTCGTGCCGAACGCCATGGAGCCGCGCGCCGCTCTCGGCCATTACGACAAGGCCGAGGACCACTACACCTGCTGGACGACCTCGCAGAACCCGCACGTCGCCCGCCTGGTGATGAGCGCGTTCTACAACGTGGCGCCGGAAAACAAGCTGCGCGTCATCGCGCCCGACGTCGGCGGCGGCTTCGGCTCGAAGATCTACATCTATCCGGAAGAGATCGTCTGCCTGTGGGCTTCGAAGAAGACCGGCGTGCCGGTCAAATGGGTTGCCGACCGCACGGAAAGCTTCCTGTGCGACGCGCACGGCCGCGACCATCACACCCATGCCGAAATGGCCTTCGACAAGGACCACAAGATCCTCGGCTTCAAGGTTGAGACGATCGCCAACCTCGGCGCCTACATGTCGCTGTTCTCGTCGGCGACGCCGACCTACCTCTATGCGACGCTGCTGTCGGGCCAGTACGACATCCCGGCCATCCTCGGCAACGTCAAGGCGGTCTATACCAACACCGCGCCCGTCGATGCCTATCGCGGGGCAGGGCGGCCGGAGGCGGCCTTCCTGATCGAGCGCATGATGGAGGTCTCGGCGCGCCAGTTCGGCATCTCGCCGGCCGAGTTGCGCCGCAAGAACTTCATCACGTCCTTCCCGCACCAGACGCCGGTCATCATGAACTATGACGCCGGCGACTTCGCCACCTCGCTCGACATGGCCATGAAGGCGGCCGACTACGCCGGCTTCGAAAAGCGCCGCGAAAAGGCCAGGAAGGCCGGCAAGCTGCGCGGGATCGGTTTTTCCTGCTACATCGAGGCCTGCGGCATCGCGCCGTCGGCCGCGGTGGGCTCGCTGGGAGCCGGCGTCGGTCTGTGGGAATCGGCGGAAGTGCGCGTCAACGCCGTCGGCACCATCGAGGTGCTGACCGGTTCGCACAGCCACGGCCAGGGCCATGAGACGACCTTCGCGCAATTGGTGGCCGATCGCCTGAAGGTGCCGATGGACTCCATTTCCATCGTCCATGGCGACACCGACAAGGTGCAGATGGGCATGGGCACTTACGGTTCGCGCTCCGGCGCGGTCGGCATGAGCGCCATCGTCAAGGCGCTCGACAAGGTCGAGGCCAAGGCCAAGAAGATCGCCGCGCACCTGATGGAAGCCGACGAAGGCGATATCGTCATCGAGAACGGCGCCCTGAAGGTTGCCGGCACCGACAAGAACGTGCCGTGGTTCCAGATGGCGCTGGCCGCCTATACCGCGCACAACCTGCCGGCCGGCATGGAGCCCGGCCTGAAGGAGACGGCCTTCTACGACCCGGCCAACTTCACCTTCCCCGCCGGCTGCTACGTCTGCGAGGTCGAGGTCGATCCCGAAACCGGCATGACCGAGATCGTCCAGTTCGTCGCCGCCGACGACTTCGGCAACATCATCAATCCGATGATCGTCGAGGGGCAGGTGCACGGCGGCGTCACGCAGGGCATCGGCCAGGCGCTGCTCGAAGGCACCAGCTACGACGCCAGCGGCCAGCTGCTGACGGCGAGCTACATGGACTACACGATGCCGCGCGCCGGCGACGTTCCGTCCTACAAACTGTCGACGTCTAGCACGCCGTCGCCGTCCAATCCGCTTGGCATCAAGGGCTGCGGCGAGGCGGGCGCCATCGGCTCACCGCCGGCGGTCATCAATGCGATCACCGACGCGATCGGAACGGAAGACATCACCATGCCGGCGACGCCCAACAAGGTCTGGGCGGCGATCCGCGCGGCGAAGCACTGAGGGAGGCAGCCATGTATTCGGTCAACTATCATCGCGCGTCCTCCGTCGCCGACGCCGCCAAACTGTTGAAGAGCGGTGACGCCAAGCTCGTCTCGGGCGGCATGACGCTGATCCCGGCGATGAAGACGCGGCTGGCCGCGCCTTCGGATCTCGTCGACGTCTCGCGCATCGAGGCGCTGAAAGGCGTCAAGGTGTCCGGCAAGACGGTGACCATCGGCGCCGCGACGACGCATTTCGAGGTCGCCAGCGACGAGAAGCTGAAGAAAGCCTGCCCGGCACTGGCGCACCTGGCCTCGCTGATCGGCGACCCGGCGGTGCGGCATCGCGGCACCATCGGCGGTTCTATCGCCAACAACGACCCGGCGGCCGACTATCCGGCCGCGATGCTGGCGCTCGGCGCCACCATCGTCACCAACAAGCGCGAGATCGCCGCCGACAAGTTCTTCAAGGGCCTGTTCGAAACGGCGCTGAAGGATGGCGAGATCGTCACCGCCGTCACTTTCGCAGCACCCGCCAAGGCGGCTTACGAGAAGTTCCGTAACCCGGCCTCGCGCTATGCTGTGGTCGGCGTCTTCGTCGCCAGCGGCAAGGACGGCGTGCGCGTTGCCGTCACCGGTGCAGGCGATGACGGCGTCTTCCGCGCCAAGCCGCTCGAGGCAGCACTTGCGAAGAAGTTCGACGCTTCGGCGCTGGACGGCGTCAAGGTGCCGGCCGGCAGCATGATGAGCGACATCCATGCCTCGGCGGACTATCGCGCGCATCTGGTGACGGTCATGGCCAAGCGCGCGGTCGCGGCAGCCAACCGGTAGCGTTCCAAAGCGTGTCGCGATCTTTCAGATTCGCTCCGCACGCTTTGGCTTCCTGATTCACGCATATCTCCCGAGACCGGTTCCCACTTTCGGGAGACATGCTTCGGCCCTTTCTCCCAGGCTCTTCGCCTGTTTTGCGGCCGGCTGCGAAGCCGGCCGTCGTTTTTTAGTGATTGCTTGAATCTTCGACTATCGTCGTATGCCATTCATTGGCAATTGTCATATCGTGCTCCGATATTACTCTGTCCCTTGCCTATAACAAACAAGGGAGAGGGAATCATGGATACAGGATCGGGAGGCGGCGGCTGGTTCAGCCGCTCGCGCACGGTCGCCAAACCCGGCTTCAGCCGGTGGATGGTGCCGCCGGCGGCATTGTGCGTGCATCTTTGCATCGGCCAGGCCTATGCGTTCAGCGTTTTCAACCTGCCGATGACCAAGCTCATCGGCATTTCCGAATCGGCGCCCGACGACTGGAAGCTGACGGAACTGGGGTGGATCTTCTCCATCGCCATCTTCTTCCTCGGCGTTTCCTCGGCGGTGTTCGGGCGCTGGGTGGAGGAGGGCGGCCCGCGCAAGGCGATGTTCACCGCCGCCTGCTGCTGGGCCGGCGGCTTTCTCATCTCGGCCTTCGGCGTTTCCATCCACAATCTGTGGGTCATCTATCTCGGCTACGGCGTGCTCGGCGGCATCGCGCTCGGCATCGGCTACATCTCGCCTGTTTCGACGCTGATCAAGTGGTTCCCGGACCGGCCCGGCATGGCGACAGGCATGGCGATCATGGGCTTCGGCGGCGGCGCCTTCATCGCTTCGCCGCTGTCGGTGTGGCTGATGGGCAAATTCGGCTCCGATACGCATGTCGGCGTCATGGAGACGTTCGTCGTTCTCGCGATCGTCTACTTCATCTTCATGGTCGTCGGCTCGATCATCGTGCGCGTGCCGCCGGCCGACTGGAAGCCCGAGGGCTATGTCGCGCCGAGGGAAAACAAGCTCATCAGCAAGAACGACGTCTATGTCTACGACGCGCTGAAGACGCCGCAGTTCTGGCTGATCTGGGTGGTGCTGTGCGTCAACACCACGGCCGGCATCGGCGTCCTCGGCCAGGCGTCGGCGATGAGCCAGGAGATGTTCCCCGGCCACATCACGCCGATCGCCGCCGCAGGCCTCGTCGGCCTGATGAGCCTGTTCAACATGGGCGGACGCTTCGCCTGGGCCTCCACGTCCGACTATATCGGCCGCAGGAACACCTACTTCGTGTTCATGGTGCTGGGCTTCGTCCTCTACTGCCTGGTCCCGTTGACCGGTGCTGCCGGCAGCGTGGCCGGTTTCGTCCTCTGCTTCCTCGTCATCATCTCGATGTATGGCGGCGGCTTCTCGACCGTGCCGGCCTATCTGCGCGACATGTTCGGCACGCGCTATGTCGGCGCCATCCACGGCCTGCTGCTCACCGCATGGTCGGCAGCCGGCATCTTCGGGCCGGTGCTGGTGAACTACATCCGCCAGTACAACGTCGCCCACGACGTGCCGAAGGCACAGGCCTACAACACCACCATGTACATCATGGCGGGCCTGTTCGTGATCGGCTTCATCTGCAACTTCCTGGTCAAGGCGGTCGACGCCCGCTTCCACATGAAGGCGGATAGAACGGCACTGGATGCCGCCGGCGAAGCGGCCAGGGCGTAGGGAGGAAACCATGGAAAACAGCAATAGCAACGGCACCACCACCCTGCAGCTCGTGCTGGCCTGGGGTTTCGTCGGCATTCCGCTGGTGTGGGGCGTCTTCCAGACCCTGCTGAACGCATTGAAGCTGTTCCAGTAGGGTGCAGCTCAGCAGGAAGGCGGCGCTCGCTCGTCGCCTTCCTGCCGTTCGAGTTTTCAGTATCAGCCGGTCAAGGGCTTTTCGTAGTAGCGCACCGTCTTGCTGCCTCCGTGGATGGCGGCAGTTCCGACTTCGCGAAACCCCAGTGCGGCGTGGAAAGCGTCCGAAGCCGGGTTCGGCGGCTCGGCGTTCACCTCGCAGGTGACCAGCGTATGGCCCGCCTGCATGGCGCGGGCGAACAGGTCCTCGTAGAGGCGCCTGGCATGGCCGCGCCCGCGTGCGGATACCGCGACCGCCACGCGGTCGACATAGACGAAACGCCGATAGCGCTGGCGAAACCACAGGAAGTTCGGGCTGTCGTAGGCGGCATCCTGATCGAAGGTGATCAGGATGGCCTCGACCGAGCCGATGCGCCGGGCGTGAAAGGCCTCGCCGAGCAGGCCGGAGAGCCCCTCCGGCTCCAGCCACGACAATTCGGCGGCATGCTCGTTGTTGAGTGCCAGAACCGCGGCCAGATCGGCCACGCCGATCGGCTCGATGGGCAACGGAGCGAAACTCATGCGCGTGCGGCGGCGATGGTGGCGGCCACCAAATCCCCGTCGGTGACGGTGTTGCGGTATTCGCGATCGAGATCGCTGCCGCCCATGCCGACCTTGGGGTTGCGATAGCGCATGGCGCTCGGCACGTCCTTCAGCGAGGCGAAGTGCATCTCGGTCAGTCCCGTTTTGCTGCGGACCGTGCCGATGGTGTCCGGAGCAAGCGCACCGCAACCGAGGATGATGATGCGGCCCGCCGCCTTCTCGACCAGCGCGGCCAGAAGGTCGACGCCTTCCACGGCGGTGTCGCGCTGGCCGCTGGTCAGCACGCGGCCGACACCGCAGCGGACCAGCGCCTCCAGAGCCTCGAACGGGTCGCGGGTCATGTCGAAGGCGCGGTGGCAGGTGACGTTGAGCGGCCCGGCCGCCTTGGCGAGTGTCGTCATGCGATCCTCGTCGATGGTGCCGTCCTCTCTCAGGCAGCCGACCACGACGCCGGCCACGCCGGCATCGCGCAGCGCTTCGACATCGGCCAGCATCGAGCGGTATTCCGCCTCGCTGTAGAGGAAATCGCCGCCGCGCGGCCGCACGATCACATGAAACGGGATCGTAGCCAGTTCCAGCGCCATGCGCACCGTGCCGAGGCTCGGCGTGATGCCGCCCTCGATCAGGCTGGCGCACAATTCCACCCGGTCGGCGCCGGCCGCCTGCGCGGCCAGCAGGCCGTCTATCCCCTCGACGCAGATCTCGATGAGCGGCAGGCGGTCGTTGGTTCCGGACAAGGCAGGTCCTCACGGTTTTCAATCGTCGAGGGCTTAGCACCGGGTGACGCATGGCGGAAGCGCCATTGTTGCGGGTGTCGTTCGTTCCCGTCGTTTTGACACGACCGGCTGCAATGACTAGATCACCGCGAAACGAAACGGATCGCGACCACTGTGACTGCCTACGATCATCCTTTTTCCATCGCGCCGATGATGGACTGGACGGACAGGCATTGCCGCTTCTTCCATCGCCAGTTGACGGCGCGTGCGCTGCTTTACACCGAGATGGTGGTGGCCGACGCCGCCATCCATGGCGTGCGTGAGCGGCTGCTGGGGTTCGATGCGGCTGAGCAGCCGGTGGCGTTGCAGCTTGGCGGTTCGGAGCCGGCGAAGTTGGCGGAAGCGGCTCGCATCGGCGAGGGGTTCGGCTATGGCGAGATCAACCTCAATGTCGGTTGCCCGTCGGACCGCGTGCAGTCCGGCACCTTCGGCGCGTGCCTGATGCTTACGCCGGCGCTGGTCGCGGACTGCGTCGGCGCGATGAAGGCGGCCGTGTCGGTTCCCGTCACCGTCAAGTGCCGGATCGGCGTCGACGACCAGGATCCGGAAGCGGCGCTCGACACGCTGGCCGACATGGTGTTCGCGGCGGGTGCGGACGCGCTGTGGGTGCATGCGCGCAAGGCGTGGCTGCAGGGCCTGTCGCCGAAGGAGAACCGCGATATCCCGCCGCTGGACTATGAGCGCGTCTATCGGTTGAAGAGCCGTTATCCGGACCGTTTCATCGGCATCAACGGCGGCATCCCGACGATCGAGGCGGCGATCGATCACCTGCGGCACGTCGATGGCGCGATGCTCGGCCGGGCCGCCTATCATACGCCGGGTATCCTGTGCGGTGCCGATGCGCTGCTCGACGGGCGGCCTGCGGCGGACTTCGATTTTGCCGCCTTGATCGACACGATGGCCGACTATGCAGCCGCGCACATCGCGCGGGGAGGGCGGCTGTCGCATGTCACCCGGCATATGGTCGGGCTTTTCCACGGCCTGCCGGGAGCACGGCGCTGGCGGCAAATCCTGTCGGAGGAAGGGCCGAAGCCGGGCGCGGGGCCGGATGTACTCAAGGCGGCGTTTGCAGCGGTTGATCTTAGCGGGACCACCGTCGCCGCCGCCTGACAGGCTTCAATCTCGCAGGATCATTCGGTCGCCGCGCACGTCGAAGCCCGCGAGCGAACCGATGAAGTTCATGCCGAGCAGGCTTTGCGACAGCGAGCCGGGCGCGGCCACCAGAACCGTCATGTTGCGCCGCACGATGTTGCCGATCGCCAGTTCGCCGACATGCACGGTCGCGGCGTTGGCCATGCCGTTGGCGGTCGCGACGGGGATGACGTAGCTCAGCGCTGCGGGGTTGAACCCGGCCGTGACCGCGTCGTCGGCCGTCAGCACAGTGCTGGTGGCGCCGGTATCGACGACGGCCATGATCGATTGTCCGTTGATCGAGACGCGCGCCTGGAAGTGGCCGTTCGGCCCCTTTTCCAGGGTCACGGTCGCCCGTCCGTCCTCCTCGCCCAGCGCCAGCGGGCTGCCGGGCACGAGGCCGGCGGTGACGCGGCTGGCGAAATCCTGCAATTCGTAGCGGTACTGGTAGCCGGCGACCAGGGCGAGCACCACCACCGCCCATGCGCCGAGATTGCGCGCCAGTTCGCCGAGCCGCTGCCCCGAGCGCAGCAGCCCGGCGCCGATGACGAGGGCGAACAGGCCGAGCCAGACAAGCTGGCTGAAGTCGTTGTTCTCGATGCCGAACGTGCTGCCGGCGGAATTGTTGAGGATCAGCAGGATCAGCGCGAAGCCGATCACGCCGAGGATGAGCCACAGGGAGCGGGACATGCCGCTCATGCCGTTTCGCCCCGCTCGCGCGCCATGCGTGCGCGCCTTGTCTCGCGGCGCGGCTTGCGCTCGACGGTCTCAAGCCGCGCGGGAAGCTCGGCCATCACCTCGCGGCGTGCTTCGGGTGTCATGTCGATCCAGCCGGAAATCTCGTCGCGCGTGCGGCCGCAGCCGAAGCAATAGCCGGTCTTCATGTCTATCGAGCAGACCAGGATACAGGGCGATTCGATGGCGGTCATGCAAGGCACCGGCGCGGAGCGGGAGGCTCTTCCTCCACATGGTGCAAGGCGGAGCGCGATGCAAGCCCTTGCGGGTACGGGATCGTCGCCGGCAAGCATTGTGTCGCGGCTGCCGGAGGGCTATGCCGACGCCAATCAGGAACCCGCCTATGACCAGTGCCTTGCCCTTCGACGATTTCCGCGCGCTTCTGGCGACGCTGCCGGACCCGGACGAGACGGCAGCGGCGCGAATGCGCACGCTGTTCGCCAAGGCGGGTGCGCCGAACCGCTCGCTGGGGCGGGTCGAGGACATCGCCGTCTGGCTTGCCGCCTGGAGTGGACGGGCGCCGCCGGCAATCAACCGGCCGCTGGTCGCGGTCTTCGCCGGCAACCATGGCGTGGTCCGGCATGGGATTTCCGCACAGCCGATGCAGGCGACAGCCGAAGCGGTGGAGCTTTGCGCGGCCGGCGGAGCGGCCGTCAACCAGGTCTGCATCGCGTCCGATCTGGGCCTGAAGGTGTTCGATCTCGCCCTTCACCTGCCGACCGGCGACATCAGCGAGGAGGCGGCGCTGGATGAGCGCGGCTGTGCGGCCACCATGGCCTTCGGCATGGAGGCGCTGGCGGGAGGCACGGATCTCGTCTGCCTGGGCGATCTCGGCGTCGGCAATGAGACCGTCGCGGCCGCCCTGTTCGCGGCGATCTTTGGGGGCTCGGGCGCGGATTGGGTGGAGCCCGACAGCGATGCCGGCCTGACCGAGCACAGGGTACGGGCGGTGGACGCCGCGCTGGCCTTGCATGGCGTACATCTGAAGGACCCGCTGGAGGCACTGCGGCGGGTCGGCGGGCGCGAGTTCGCGGCGCTGGCCGGCGCCATTCTCGCTGCTCGCATGGAAAAGATCCCGGTGCTGCTTGGCGGGCATGCGGCGCTGGCGGCGGCGGTCGTGCTCCACGCGGCCAATCCGTCCGCGCTCGACCACTGCCGGCTGGCCGGCCTGCCGGACCGGACAGGCCCGGCGCGGGTCGCTGCACGGCTGGGCTTGATGCCGCTGCTCGACCTCAGCATCGATCACCATGGCGGGGTCGATGCCGCCCTTGCGGCGGGATTGGTGAAGGCCGCAGCGCTTGTCGGCTCCGGCATGGCCGCGGCCGTGAAGCGCTGAATTTCTCAGCGTCGCCGGCCGGCGGCGACGGCCCGCATGGGCAGCGCGGGCAGCTCCTCCATTACCCGTGTCGGCGGGAAGATGGCAATCGCCTCGGTGCCTTCGCGCAGCTTGGAGTGCAGCTGGAATTCGCCGTCGTGCATGGCGATCAACCCCTGTACGATCGGCAGGCCGAGGCCGGTGCCCTGCTCGGCGCTCTTGATGGCGATGGAGCCCTGGCCGAAGGCCGATAGCACGACCGGAATCTCGTCGGCGGGAATGCCGGGACCGTTGTCCCGGACGGAGACATACTGACCGCCGCCGGCGGTCCAGCCGACGCGCACGCGCACCTCGCCGCCGGTCGGGGTGAATTTGATGGCGTTCGACAGGAGATTGAGCACGATCTGGCGCACGGCACGCTCGTCGGCGAACAGGCGCGGCAGGGTCGCCTCGAAATCCTGGGTGATGCGGATATCCTTGTTGCGCGCCCTCAGCTCCATCATGTGGCAGCAATCCTCGGCGATATGCAGCAGCATCACCGGCTCTTCGTTGAGCTGGTAGCGGCCGGCCTCGATGCGCGACAGGTCGAGTATCTCGTTGATGAGGTCGAGCAGGTGCTGGCCGGAATCGTGGATGTCGTCGGCATAGTCGCGATAGGTCGGATTGCCCATCGATCCCAGCACTTCCTTGGCCATCACTTCGGAGAAGCCGAGGATGGCGTTCAGGGGCGTGCGCAGTTCGTGGCTCATGGAAGCGAGAAAACGCGACTTGGCGAGGTTCGCTTCTTCGGCCCGGCGCCGCGCCTCGTCCGACATCGATTTCGCCGTTTCGAGTTCGGCGATCAGCCCGTCCTTCTCGGTGCGGAAGGACAGAAGCATCACCGTGGAGCGGTTGAGGTGGCGTGCCACGTAGGCGAAGAACAAAAGCGCGACCACCAGAAGGACCAGCATGATGGCCTCGGCTGGCACCCACAGGCTGGTGCCGATCCCGGCATAGGCGGCGACCGGCACGACGAATGTGGCGAGCAGTGCGCCGCTCAGCGACGAGGTCATGATGGCGGTCGCGGCCATGGCGAGCAGAAGGATGACCGCCTTGACGATCGGGAACTGGTCGAGCGCGCAGGCATTGCAGCCGAGCGAGGCGAAATAGGCCCAGCCGAGGCCGCTGGCGAAATGGGCGAGGAGAAAATCGCGCCGCGCCTGCGCCGGCTTCACTTCGGCGGCTTCGGTGCGGTCGATGCGCCGGGCGATCAGCGCAAGCGCGGTGTAGCAGGTGACGGCGAGCAGCGCCCAGATCAGGATTTCCACGCCCATGCCGGCGAACAGGCCTGCGGCGGCTATCGCCACGACGAGCAGGGGAATGGCGGTGACGCCACTTACCATGGCGCGCGCATGGAGTTTCAGAAGCTCGCGGTCGAAATCGGGATTGCCGGACTGCTGCGAAAGGCGGTCGCGCGTCTTCCTCACCGCTCGCGCCACGTCGCTGTTGCGATGTGGCTTGGAGCGATCCACAATATTCTTGTCCGCCGTACTCGAGCGTTGCAAAGACATGAACTTCAATTTGTGCGGGCCGCGGGTGCAATTGCTAACGCTAAAGCTGAATGATTAACCAACGGTTTGCCATATGAGCGGCTGGTCCCCGCGCCGGCGCTATGGCGGGCGCGGGCGTCGTCCACGCAGCCTCTGGCGGCGGTTGTTCGACTATGCGCTGACGGCAGCCATCTTTGCCCTGCTGGCCCTGGTGGCGGCACGGCTCGACCGGCTGAACACGCGCAGCGAACAAGGGATCGCCGTGATCAACGACGGCGATTCGCTGACACTCGGTTCGGTGCGCATCAGGCTGCGCGGCATCGATGCGCCGGAATACACGCAGACCTGCACGCGCGACGACGCGGACTATGCATGCGGCAGGATGGCACGGCAGGCGCTGGCTACGCTGATCGGAAGGCGAAAGGTCGACTGCAGCGGCTGGCAGACGGATCGCTACGGCCGGCTGCTCGGAGACTGCAAGGCCGGCGACGTCGACCTCAATCGGGCGCAGGTGGAGGCCGGATGGGCGGTTGCCTATGGCGGTTTCGAGCGTGAGGAGGCGGCTGCGCGTTCGGCCCGGCGCGGCATCTGGGCCGGTAGTTTCGTCCAGCCGCAGGAATGGCGGCGGACGCATCGGGCCGAGCCCGAGCCGAGGCACGACCCGCTGGGAGGGATCGTCAACGGCTTGAGAGAATTGTTTCGATTCCGCTGAACGCACGGTCTAATGTTACCGGAGGATCAAGGCATGAGGACAAGAGGATGAAGCTTTTCGACGGCGGCCGCGCACCCAACCCGCGCCGGGTGCGGGTATTCCTCGCCGAAAAGGGCATCGAGGTGCCGCTGGTGCCGGTGGACATGGGGGCGCTGGAGCATAGGCAGGAAGCGGTCAGTTCGCGCAACCCGCTCCGGCGCCTGCCGGTGCTGGAACTGGACGACGGCACGGTGCTGACCGAATCCGTCGCCATCTGCCGCTATTTCGAGGAGCTTCATCCGGAGCCGGCGCTGTTCGGGCAGGGCGCGCTCGGCAAGGCGCTGGTGGAGATGTGGCAGCGGCGCATGGAACTCAACCTGATGTTTCCCGTGTCGCAGGCGTTCCGGCACATCCATCCGGCGATGAAGGAGTGGGAGGTGCCGCAAATTCCCGAATGGGGCGAGGCCAACAAGCCGAAGGCGGTGGAGTTCCTTCATCTTCTCGACAGCGAGCTGGCCGGGCGCGAATTCGTCGCCGGCGACGCCTATTCGATCGCCGACATCACCGGCCTGATCGCCGTCGATTTCATGAAGCCGGCGCGCATCCAGATGCCGGAGGAATGCACCAACGTCCGGCGCTGGTACCAGGCCGTTTCCAGCCGGCCGAGCGCCTCCGCCTGATTCATGAGCGAAGACCTCGAGCACCTGGTGGCGTGCGTGCGCGCCTGCCGCATCTGCGTGGAGACGCCGCGCGGCAAGCCATTGCCGCACGAACCGCGCCCGGTGCTGCAGGCCTCGACGCAGGCGCGCGTCCTGATCGCCAGCCAGGCGCCGGGTACCAAGGTTCATCTCAGTGGCCGGCCGTTCACCGACGCTTCGGGCGACCGTCTGCGAAGCTGGCTGGGCGTGACGAGCGAGGAATTCTACGACGCGAAGAAATTCGCCATCGTGCCTATGGGCTTCTGCTTTCCGGGACAGGACGCCAAGGGCAGCGACCTGCCGCCGCGGCGCGAATGCGCGCCGGCCTGGCGTTCGCAGCTGATGGCGGCGATGCCGCAGATCGACCTCGTGCTGACCATCGGCATGTACGCGCAGGAATGGCACATGGGCGAAAAACGGCATGGGTCGCTGAGCGAGACGGTCGCCAACTGGCGGGCCGCATGGGCCTCGGAAGCCTCGCCCCGGGTGCTGCCCCTGCCGCATCCGTCGTGGCGCAACACCGCCTGGCTGAAGCGTAATCCATGGTTCGAAACGGATTTGCTGCCTTTCCTGAAGAGGGAAATTCGCCACCGGCTCGGCTGAGTAGTGGAAAATTTTCACCCTCTATACCGATATTTCGCAGAAATTCTTTCTTGCCTGACCGGCGATCAAGGCGGATTATCGCGAACCTTTTCTCCTGGGAGCTGTTCATGGATCGCCTCGACCGGAAAATCCTGCGCCTGTTGCAGGAGGACGCGACGCTCGCCGTGGCCGATGTCGCCAAGAAAGTAGGCCTGTCGACGACGCCGTGCTGGCGGCGCATCCAGAAGCTGGAGGAGGAGGGTGTCATCCGCCGCCGGGTGGCGCTGCTCGATCCGGAGAAGATCAACGTCAAGGTGACGGTGTTCGTGTCGATCCGCACCAACTCGCACAGCCACGAATGGCTGCGGCGGTTTTCCGAGGTCATCCAGGAGTTTCCGGAGGTGGTCGAATTCTACCGCATGAGCGGCGACGTCGACTATCTGCTCAGGGTCGTGGTGCCGGACATCGCCGCCTACGACGCCTTCTACAAGCGCCTCATCACCAAGATCGAGATCCGCGAAGTGTCCTCGGCCTTCGCCATGGAGCAGATCAAGTTCACCACCGAAATGCCGCTCGACTATATGGTGCTGGACAAGGAATCCGGCCAAAGCGCGGCCTGAGCTTTCGGGCAAACGTCTTCATCGCCACGCTGCCTTTCGGCCCTGGCCATTGTCAAAGAGCTGACCTCTTTTGGCTGAGGTCGGGAAGCGGGCGCGGGGCCGTGCCTGCTAAGTAAGTATATGGCGCGGCATCCCGCGCCCGCCGGTGTCTTGTGTAGCGCGCAACTTCATTTGGCACCGCCGCGCAACTTCATTTGGCACCAAATCTGATCCAGATCAGCCAGAGGATGAGCCCGCAAAACACGATCAGCGGCAGATAGGCAAAGGTCGTCATCCATGCGGCCTCGGATCGTCTAATCGGCACCCGTAAGCCTGCACGACGATATTGGCGCGGCCCCGGCATGTGTAGCACGGCTCGGTGCACCGGTTCGCCTCACCGCGTTGGCAGATCATCAAGGCGACCTCGTCGCGCGTCGGCTTCTCGTGCTCAGCAGCGAGCTTCAACGCAACGATCGTCGCTGTGGCCGGAGATAGAACGACGCGCTTACCCTCGTTGGCGCGGCCGGAAATCCAGCACGCCAGCTCGTACAGGTCGCGCCAGCGGCGGCTTGGCGCCGGCTCTGGTTGTCTCCGAGAGATTTCGGACGCGATCTTCGCCGCCGCCGCGCTGTCCAAGCCCTCGGGTCTTTTCGGATTGTGGCTCATAAAAGCCTCCATCGAGTGAAGGCCCCAGCGATTCTCAAAGAGCACGCGGCGAGCGCGTCGGCAAGCGCCTACCGCGTACCCGACCGAATAGTCTTTCCGATAGCAGTCAATGCGCCTCACAATCAGTTCCTTCGCCGGCCGTCCGGCGTCGAACTTCCATATCTGAAGGCTCCGATGCGTCTGCCACCGCGAGCAGCGGCGACCTATTAGAAGGGCCAGTTATGCATTACATATTCGATCAACTGGTCGATGATCTCCCTCACGGCCTGAGACGCAGCAGCCCTAGCAAGACCGTGCTCTAATATCCGGTCAAGCAATGACCGACTGGGACGGTCCATGCTTAGGATGCCCTCGGCTGAAGAGAGCAAGCCTTGCAAGTCCTTCTTCTCTGCGTTGCCGAGGACATTGCTGTCTTCCACGGCCTTCTTCGCATCGTGGACGAGTTGGAAAATCCGCCGTCTATGCTCCTCCGTGCTTTCCGGGCTGGGATGTTGTGGCTGCTCTGCCAAGAGCGCTCGAAGCATCAACACGCCCGTATCCGTCAGCTCGTAGGTGCCATCACGGCCGGCACTGCCAATTCTTCGGCTAAGAAACGGCTCCTTCCTCACCCCATCAGCGCCGACAAGTCCCTCGGGGCCACCCCCGCGCAAGCTCGCCAACCCGACGAAAGTACCGCCATTCATGTTGAATTGCGCTGGGTCCTTCAGGACCTCGTCGGTCCAGAAGCGCTTCAGATCTCTTTCGTCCATGTTCCGCAGGCGGGCCGCGCCGACCTGGGTGATAAAGCCTCTCAGTATTTCGAGCCGGCCGGGCGAGCTCCCAAATCTGGATATGAACTCCTCATCGGTCATGTATCCCTCCACCGTTCAATCGCAAACCAGCATCTACCATGTGAAAGACGATAGAGGCAGTCGCCATCGCGGTTTGCATCCTCGGAACGATTCCTCACAGCCGCCGTTGGCGTCATGGGAGGTGATCGTTATGGTCCCGCCGCTTTCAAAGCAGGACTGGTTCTACGTCGTGGTGATCGCAGTGACGGTCGCGGTCATTCTAGCCATCGCGCCGTGGCTTCTGAGTGTGGCGCCGGAGGTGACTTGTTGCTGACGGTTGTCAGTTCGGCC
Source organism: Mesorhizobium sp. 8 (assembly GCF_006351905.1). Lineage (NCBI taxonomy): Bacteria > Pseudomonadati > Pseudomonadota > Alphaproteobacteria > Hyphomicrobiales > Phyllobacteriaceae > Mesorhizobium > Mesorhizobium sp. 8. The sequence goes on along the minus strand of NZ_CP040914.1, from coordinate 928,938 downwards.
GGTTGCGGCCTATTCTTGCTGCGCCGGGAGTCAGGAACCGGCAACCATTCCTCGCCCGGTCACGAGTCCCCCTCGGTGGCCGGGCTTTTTGTTACGCAAAATATGTCGGGTTGCGATAGGAACGCTGCGCTTGTATCCATAGGGAGGAAAGGAGCCGTCGATGGAACGTGTCGAGAATGTATTTTTAGCGGCTGGTCTTCTGTTTGACATCGTAGGGCTGATCGTTCTCGCCGCTGGGGCGATCGTTTCCTGGGTCACCGGAATCAGCACCGTTGCTATTGTCGGTGGCGTTATCGTCATGCTTGGCCTCGTACTGTGCGGAGGAGGCTTGCTCGTTGGCCTTGGGCCATCGTTGATCAAGGTTCTTAGGGGCGGCCCGATTTCCTAATCCCTTCCACCGGTCGCGACTTGCCGCCGACCCTCAGCCGCTGGTGCTCATGAAAACTATCGTGTTGGACGCGCTAACCGCCTTGTCCCATCGCATGGTTCTAACCGCGTGGACGGGTATCGCCACCCTGCTCACTGTCGTCTTCCCGCTGGTTTATTCATTCCGCAACCACGACAACACGCCGATCTATCTGGGGCTCGCAGTCGCTTCGCTGATCTTGTTTATCGCCGTCGCGGTTCTTGTCGCCGAGATCGTGCGCCGACGCGCCAGAGTCCCGACGGTGCAGCATCCCGTTGACCCTTCCGTCCCGGTTGCACTGTTTATTTCTGGCCTCGCCACATACGCCGTGCTTTTTCTGTATTTTACGATCAAAAACGATCTGTTTTTTCGACGTATAGGTTTCGAAGGCCTCGTCGAGCGCAGCTTGGCAATGCCGGCGTACGAGTTGATTGTTCACCGCTCCTTCATGGAAAACGCCACCACGCTTCTTTGCGTGACAATCGTAATACTCATGGCGGTTCGGCTTTCGACCGGAGTGCGCATCTATGCGATTGTCGTCTGGCTTATAACTTTCGCCATATATTCTTCTTTCGTGGTCACGAATAATCGCTTCCAGAGCGCTATCCTCTATCTCGGAGTCTGCATTGCGATCGGATACGCTTGGAGCTCCAGAAAGTGGCCAAAGGCCTATCTGCTGGCCGCAATCATCGCCGTCGTAGGCTTCTCTGCGTACAGCTTCCGCGTGACCGAAAATATGCGAGATGAAATCTCCATAGCCGGTTGCATCAACGTGACGGCTCTCGATCCCACAGAGACTCCGATGGAGATCATCCGAAGAGCGTCTGACAATCCCCTTCTCTGTGGTGACGTCATCACTGATATTATGGCCCAGGTGAAAGCGGCCACAAAGGCGCGGGTGACCGGTTCATCAAATGGAGCAGCGGACGCAAACGCAGAGCGTTATGCCGCCGCTAAAAAGATCGTGGACGAGGAAGCAAGACCTTGGGATCACCGTCTGAATAGCCTCGGCCTGGTGGCCGATATCACACGCCCAGCCTTTTCCCGTGGCTTTGGCTACGGATCGTTCTGGATCGAGCCGCTGAGCCTTTACTACTACTTCTTCGCCGACCGTGAAAAATATCGAGAGATAAAGCAGAGCCTTCGGACGAACCCCAAGGTCTACATTTCCAGTCGCTACCTCGATACCACAATCAAGGATACTCCCTCGTCCATCCTTACAGACGCCTATGCCAATTTCTTTCTCGTCGGCTTTGTCATTGCTGGCGTTCTAATGGGCGGGATATTGGGCTGGACCGATGGCGTCTTGAGGTCAACGACGAGTGCGGGCGCGGCGGTTTTGGCGTTCTTCCTAATGGAAAAGTCGCTCTACGCGGAAAAGGAAATGCTGACCTTGATCGTTGATCTGCTCAAGTTCAGCCCGGTTCCAATCTTGTCGGCGGTGCTTTTATGGCGAGTTCGCTTGGATCGAGACGTGACGGTATCACGTTGACCGCACAGTTCTTAGTAAAGCTGGCCATCAACCTGGATGAGCAGGTCGGTAGGCGCGTCGAGGGTCAAGAACTGGAAGTAGCTGGACGTGATCTGCGATATCTGCGGTGAGCAGACGAGCGGTCCTGTAGCATTGCGGCCGGTGACGACCGGCACATAGCCGCCGATCAGCGGAACGGCGAAATTGACCTGATATCGTCCCGTCGAGACAAGACTGACCGACGCGATGTTTTCCGTCCCCAACTGCGCCACGAAGCCGGAGCCGCTGTCAACCAGAAGCCCGCGCGCCGCCCAGCGACCGCTTAGGTTGGCCGAACGAGCACCCGGCGTTCCGATATTGGTGACGCCTAGAACGTCGATGGCGCGACAAATGCTGTATTTCGCCGGGTCTGCTGTCGCGACACTGGTGAAGAAACCGCCCGTATAGTTGCCGTTGAAAAGCCCGCCGGTGCAGGTGATTTCTGAATTGTAGGCGGAAATGGGCTGTTGGCCGGCAAAGACCGCCTCCGAGCCGAAGCGCACGCCGTAAGTCTCGACGTGAGCATTTTCCAGGTCGATCAGACGGTGCCATCTTCCGTCCGCCACCGGGCCTTCATCCGCCTCGAATTTGCCGCTCTCGATGTAGCCGCCCATGATGGTGACCAGACCGAGATTTTGGAAGTAAGTTTCGGTTGCACCGTAGTTGCCCTCGATGCAGCCTCCGAAAAAGCGCAGATGATTGCCCCTGCCGTCGCCCGAAGGGCCGCGCAGGAACATGCCACCCGAAACGGACTGCGACGCTTCGTCATTGCCATTGTGGCCGCATCCCTCGATCGCCAGTTCATAGAAACTGACCGAGTATTCGGCTGTGTCGGGCGCGATGTAGAAACCCGTGTTGCCGGTGCCGCCGGCCTTGTTCGTCCCACAGGCAAACAGCCGCACATCGTGCCAGGCATCGATCCAATGGTTGCCCTCGATCTCGATGCCATAGCCGCCGAAGTTGGCAAAGCGGACGTTGCGCAGCCCGATATCGTTGCGTGTGACGTTGCCGTAGTGCAGGCCACGTGCCAGCGGGTCGGCGTTCTCGCCGCGAAGCTGCAAGTTCCACAGCCGCCCGTTGGTGGCCGCCAGAGACGTCCCGAAGATCTCGGCGGCGTAGTCGGCGCCTGTGTAGTACAGCAGCGTCGAGTTCGGCCCATCGCCGATCCAGTCGACGCCGAGCGACGGCTTGAGCGTACCGTCATGGCTGAAGGCGCCGCCCGGCAGCTTCAGCATCTTACCCTTCGCGGCGCAGAAGCCATCGAAATCGGTCAGGGCGGCCGACACGTCCGAAGCAGAGAGCGAAGGCACAAGACCGTTCTTTCCCGCATCGAAGAAGCCTTGCGGAAACTCCTGCTCGAACCAGTGGCCGGCGACGTCCTGGCGGCTGAAGGCATGGCCCGGATCGGCCGCCGCGCGGATATAAGTCGGCCGGCCGAGCGTGCGAGTGCGCACCACGGCGTCATCCGGCACGGTGACGGCCTCAATGTCGGCCGGCGCGTCGACCTCGAAAAACTTGGTCGCCGCCGCCGCCGACTCCGCAGCAGCCACTGCCGCAGCTTCTGCCGCCTCAGCTGCCGCCTGGATCGCGCTGGCATCGCCGTAGCTGTACAGACGGTAATTGCCGGCGCTGTCGCGCACGGCCTGCATGAAGGTATCTTTCCGGATGTAGTTCTCCGGAATTGGTACCGAGCCGGTCTGGTTGAGCACGAACGCTCGAGGGGCCTCACCGTTAATCGAAAGAGTCATCCCGCCGGCGCCATTGTCGGCAGTGAATGGCCCGATGTTGATTATCTGCTGGCCAGGCGAAGCCGAGATCGGCGTTGCCGACGTGGCCACGATGGCATTGGCCGTATCACCTGTAACGACCGCCGGCACGACCTGAGTGCCAGGAATGAAGTCGAGGAAAACCTCCCAACCCGCCGAGCCAGACGCGGCTGTCTTCCGGTACGTCTTGCCTTCCGCATAGGCCAGCGTGCCGATCTCCGGGGTCAGATCGGCGTTCATAGCGGCGACCGTGGCATACGACTTCACGGCGCCATTCGGCAGCAGAGAGGTGATCTGCTGGGCGACAGCCATGGTGGAGAGCGGGCGCGGCCCAATGCGCTGTCCATCCACCGTCGACATGCCAAAAAGATAATCGACCGCCGCCAGGGGCTCTTTATCAACTGCGCGCATGCCAATGGTGCTCATTTGACCGACCTCTTTCAGGTTTAGACAACCGTGACGGTGATGGGCGCGCTTTGCGGACCGACATCGCCGTCGACGTTCAGGGGTTCGAGTTTGTAGGTGTGGTCGCCCTGCTCCAGACAGGCGGGCGTCTCTTCGACGAGCGTGACGTCATCGAGCGAGCCGTTAAACGCCGCATCGGCCGAGAACACCAGATTAACCGGCGCCGCACCGGCCACGATCTGAAACAGGAAGCGGCCGTCGGACAAAACGGCAGCACCGGCGACTGCCGCGCCGCCCGTTATCTTTGGCGTGATCGCGCCGGCTGTACGGCCGGTAACTGTGGCAGCGCCTCGGTATACCTTGCCGGCCGTCATGGTGATGACCTGGCTGAGATCAGAGGCGATGCCCGCCGTCTTGGTGGCGTGCCCGGCGCTGATCGTCCAGCCGGTTCCTTTCGTCCAGTTCGCGTCGGCGTCGAAGCCACCGTCGATGACGAGATCAGTGCGCGTGCTGTCGCCGTCGATGCGCCCGAAGGTCCCGTTTGGCGAAACCGGCACCGTCGCAGGCAGCGCTGTGCCATCGCGGTAAATCCGGACACTATCAGTATAGACGTCGGGACCAGTCGCGAAGGTAATTTCGGCTTGGCCGAGCTTGCCGATGATCTGGATAGCGTCGGCCGGAAGGGCACTGGGAAGCAGCGTGCCAGTGATGGTCACAGAGATCGTGCCGCTCAACGTCCCTGCCGTGCCCCATGCCGAGGTGGCGCGAACCTGAAGCTCGATCTGGTCGCCAACAGTGTAGCCCGGCAGTTCAACCATGGCGCTGGAAGCAGTGGAGGTCGCCGTAGACCATCCTCCCGCACCCGCAAGACGGTGACTGACCGTATAGCTAGCCAGTTCAACGACGTTCGTCGGAGCCGGTTCTAGGCGCACCATGGTCTTGGCGCTGGCCGCGTCGTAGCGCACCCATACGACGCGAGGGGCTTCGGGGATGACGCCGGATTGATCGACGACTTCGCCGACTTTGCCGTCCCATGTCGGGATCGGGATGGCATCGGTGAGCGCATCGATTTCCGGCGCGGCCGGCAGCAGGGTGAGATCGGAGCCACCGTCCTCGCGGCGCTGGATGCCGGTCAGGATCAGCGGAATGCTCTCCGAGCCATATTCGCCGAGCATGATGATAGTGCCCGGCGACGGCGCGAGCCCGTCGCCCTGAAGCACGAAAGCTTTCGTGTCGCCCTCGATGGCGGTGATTTTTCTAACGACGTGCTGACCGAGCGGGTTTACCGCCGCCTCGGCCTCGTCTGCCGGCAGCACCCTGAAGCCGACCGCATAAGAGACGTTCGGCTTGATGGTCCATGTTTCGTCGATCTCGATCAGGTTGCCGCGCACCGCTTTCACGCGGGCCGATGCCATCGTGCGCCGCAGGATGTCCTTGGAAGCAAGCACGAGATCGCCGCGCGTTGCCGAGCGGGCGATGCCTTGCTGCGTCACCCGATAGACGACGTTGCGATATTCCAGCTCGTAGAAGCGCCGGACGGCCTCTCGGTAGATTTCGTCGGGGTCGGTCTTGCCCGGCATCTCCATCGCTTCCGTCGTCATCACGGGACCGGCGAGGCCGGGGCGACGCACGATGCGCTCGGCCGGCTGATAGTCGTTCTGCGCGTCCTGGAACTTGATCCGGAGCGCGTCGGGCAGCTCGGCATAGGCGACTTCGAACGTCACATTGGAGGCGTTGCGCGGGGTGATGACGTCGATTGGGGTGTCACGCGGCTTGTCGATGATGACCGTCCAGCGGGAGCCGTCGAAGTAGACCGAAGCCCGGCCGGCCGCGCCGATCATCTTCAGCGTATCGCCGAGCGACTGACGGCCTTCCACGACCAGGTCGAATTTCAGGTTCTTCAGGGTGCAGTAGTCGCGCCATTCGATGAATCTGGCCCAGTCGATGCGAGCGGACGCCTCAGCCCTGAACAAACCGGGGCCGAGCAAGGCATAAAGCGCCGAGGTGGCAGCATTGCGCGGGATGTCGGTCGGCCAACCGTGGCCGAAATCGTCGGTCACGCGTCGCGTCATGCAGTTGTACGTCTGGACCTGTCCGTTCATCTGGTAGGTCGCCTTTACCCGCATGGCGGTCATGCAGAGCGGCAAATCGGTGTTGAACGGATATTCGGGCCGGAAGGACTGGAGCACCGCCCAGGTGCAGGTCCAGGCGACGGTTTCCTTGGCATCCTCCTTGTTCTCGGAGAGCGTGTTGCGTGTGAGTTCGATCTCCCAAGCGCCGCGTGACGGGAAGTCAACCCGGATCGCCCGATAGAAGCCTGCGAACTTTTTGGCGGTGAAGGCAATGTCGGGCTGCGCGATCCAGACGTCCGTGCCGGCCTTCCTGATGCGCACCGAGATGTTGATGTCCTGCGACTTCTTGTTGCCGTTGCCGCTGACCCAGCCCAGCCCCTGGGGAAATTGAAGGATGACGATGGCATGCGAGGCGTTGCGCGCGGTCGAGCGACGAACCGGCTTCTTCTCGTCCATGGTGTCGAGCTGGTTGCCAGCGTCGTCGCGCTCGTACTGCCAGACCAGATCGGTGCCGATCGAATCCTCTATGACCTGCTGGGTGTAGAGCGTGAACGGAACCGAACTATCCGGACTGCCGACAGCGCCACGGTGCTCGATCTGGAACTCGTCATAGTCGTCGATCGACGTGTCGCCGATCTTGTGATCCCATAGCTCGAGCTGACCGAGGCCGTGGAGAAAAACAGCCCGGTTGTAGAGGATATCGCCAACGACCTCGATGTAGGAGGCGGCGGCGAAGGGCGGCGAGTGCCTGATCTCGCCGAACGGAACCGGTACCGGCTCGTCAGGGCGGTATTCGTTCTGCCAGCCGTCAATGACGAAGCTGTCTTTCTCCTGCTTCTGCTTTTTCGGCTGGAAAAGAGCGTTGATCAGGATGCCGCCGATCGCGGTGATGCCGAACCCGATGATCGTCGACCAGGCGCCGGCCGAGAGGCCGAGCGTGCCCGCCAGCGCCCCGCCGAGACTGTTTGAGATCGCCGTGGCGGCGACCTGAACGAGCAGTGACAGCGCACCGGCGCCGTGGCCGATGGTGATGACGACGCTGGTGGATGGATACGGGCGGACCAGCCGCCAGTTCCATTGCGGAATGACCGCCGTCCCTTTGACCGACACGAGCGTGACCCGCACGCGCGGCAGTGCCGCCTCGGGCAAGTCCGGCAGGGTCAATGCGACGATTTCGGCGACAGTCAGCCCGGCCGGGACAACGATCTCCTCGCGGCGGCGGTCGATATCCATCGCGTACGGCGCGACGACGACGCGCGATCCGGCAACAGGAGGCGTAGATGGGGCCGGATCGGCTTTGGCTCTAACGCCGTCATCGCCGACCCAGCGATAGGCGCCGACGAAGCGATCGCGCCAGGGTGCGACATCGTAACGACCGATCTTGGCGTGATCGTCTTTGACGGTGTGCAGCATCTGGCCGGGCTCGATACAGATACCGACATGAGAGTCGTCGCCAGCGATCGAGAATAAGAGGATATCGAAGGGGCGCGGTTCCTCAACCTTCTGCCAGCGAGACGCCACCTTCTCGCGAGCCGCGATCGCCGCGATCTCGGTGCGGTCGCGATCATCCAGATACTCGGTCGCGTAGTCGGGCAGTTCGATGCCGAGCTGCTCGCGATAAACCAGCATCGCGAGACCCCAGCAATCGGCGCCTTCGTGCGTGCGGCCCTTGGCAACGTCGGGAACGCCGATATAGGGAGCGACCCACCTCATCGATGCAGCCCCGGAAAGCGCTCTTTCGTCATCCGCATGGCCGGAAACGGTTCGTCGTAGAGGTCTTCCATCGACAGCTTGAGCGCGATTTGGCCCCAGTCGCCGGACGCGTTTTTGAGCTGAAGCCCCACCGTCTCGATTTCGACCAGGTTGGGTGTGTCGGCCATGACGATGGCGATGCGCGCCGCCGCCGGTACGGTGGTCGAGGTCAGGACGCCGACGATATCGGCATCCAGCACGTCGATGACGATGGTCGACGTTGGCTCGGCGTCTTCCTCGTCGTCAGGCGGGATCACTTCCATACCGATGTAGTAGAACGGCTCCGGCAGGCTGTCTTCGGAACCGTAGGTAGACCAAGTGCCGTAGGTGAGTGGTTCTATGGTGATCCTTGAGGTGTTGTCCGACGAAAGGCGCAGCGGCCTTTCCAGTGCGTCATGTTCGATGATGACTAGGAAGACGGCGACCTGGTCGGAGGCTGGCGCGTCGACCTGCCGCAAGGCATTAAGCGAGATAGGCTTGCTCATGGCATCACCGACACGGTGAAGGTGACGGTCCAGTCGATGGCGCGCGGGGTGATGACCGGGAGGTCGGCGAACAGGACCAGCCATGTTTCCGTGGAAAGGATGGGCGTGCCGTCCTCGAACGTCAGCGGTTGTTCGTTGTCATCCAGCCAGAAGATCGCGTCTTCGCCCCAGTTCGGCATCAGGAAGGGCAGCGCGTCGACGCAACAGCCTGGTCGTTGGCGGCCGTCAGGATGCGGGACGTGGCCGCGGCATCCGTGCCGAGCTGCTTCACCTCGGCGCGCGTGTCTCGAACGACCTCTTTCGCGCCGTTGCGGGAGGGATGGCGGTGCGCTGTCAGGCGCGCGCCTTGATGCGGGCGGCGGCCGCCGCCGGCGAGAGCGTCTCGCCGCGATACTTCCCGGCGATGATCGTGCTGATGGCCGAGCGGCTGTAGCCGATTCGCTTCTCGGCGCCGCCGAGACCCTCGGCCTCCGCCAGGGCAACGAGCTCACCCATCCAGTCCGGCAACGGATCGCCCCAGGCGGCGAGCGCCTTGCCACGGAAATCGGCCGTAGAGCGGCTGTTCTTTGCAGGCCCGCGGTTCATGGCTGGACCTCGCGGGCGACGGACGGTCCGACGACCGTCTTCGAGTTCGGGTCGAACACCAGCTTGGCCGACATGATGCGCGGCGCCGCAGGCCCGAGGTTCCGGACGAGGCTGAACCGCAGCGTGCCTGTCTGGCGCAGGACGCCTGCAGCGGCGAGCTGGTAGCAGTAGTTGCGCACGGTATCGCGGGCAAGCCTGCACCTCGTCGGGTGCAAAGCGTTCGACCACCGGCTCCGGCCGGTAGTCACGGAACAAGTCCGTGGTCTGCATGTCGCGGCGGGAGCGGGCCATCAAGTACCCCGCTCTTTCAGCCAAGCGACAATGGCCGCTTCGTGCAGCGAAAAGAACCGGTGTTGATCGGCTTCTTTCAAGCGCGAGAAGCCATCCGCCAGTTTCTGCCAACCCGGCGTCTTCGCCGGTGCTGGAACTCGGTCGAGGATCGCGACGGCATCGGCTACCGACGCCGCTTGGGCAGGCTCCGAGGTGAGCAAGGCGGCGATGTCCGCTTGCCGGGGGGGCGCCTCTGCAGCGAGAGCGAGGAGTTCGGACTGATTGTCGGCGATGGCATGGAGCGCTATGCGATCACGAACATCTGCGGCAATCGAAGCTACTTTAACCGCATTGAATATGCTGCGCTCTGAGAGGCCGAATGCCTTTTGTGCTGCTGTCGAGAAATTAACTGCAAACTTTGCAGTCAATTCCTCCGCTCCAATCGCCTTCGCCTTCCTCCCCGGCTTTGCGATCAGATGCGTAGCCTCGTAGATCGCGCGCCAGCGGGCAATGTCTACAGCGCGGTCAAGCACGCTGAGTTCACGGCGCGCGAGGTTTTCTGTGATCTCGGCCAGAGTGATCTCGGCTTCGCTGGCGAAGTCGCTCGGGCTCTTCACCACCGCGTCAATCTCGGCCCAGCCGAGCAGCTTGGCGGCAGCGAGGCGGTGATGACCGAAGACCAGCCGGTAACGACCCTCGGCGGCAATCACCTCGATAGGCGTCTTTTGCCCTTGCTCGGTAAAAAGGTCGCTGAGCGTCTCGACCCACGCGGGATCGAGCTTGCGACGGCCGGCTGCGATATCAACGAGCGAGACGTCAATGCCAGAAATGGTAGTTGCTTTTGGTGAATCGGCCGTCACGCCCGGGCTCCAAGGTCAAAAAAAGCATGTCGATTTGGGATGGTGGACGGGCGCAATCCGCGCTTAGGTAGCTGCGCAGGTCGGGTCACGCGGCACCTCTCGCGGCTTCCTGACTCGCCTTGGGGGCAGTCGATCTGCTACGAAGACGCCGGCCTTTCGCGTCATAGCGGTCAGGCCAAAGCAGATGGGGCTGTACGCCGAGGGCGCGGGAAATCACCCGCTCACCCTTGGGGTATGGTGCGCCAAGGGCCACGGAGAGATGACCGGGTTCTATCCCGGCCGTGACCGCGAGCGCCTGCAGCGAACCGTACCGGATTTTGATCTCCGCAAGGATCAAATGCCGGTTCCAACATTGGGTGGGGGTGTCCGTCACGCCCGCTCCTCTTCGAAAACCGAGGGAAGGCCCGCCAGCCTCGCCCCTCGGGTGGGTGATTTGGAAAACCAAGATGGGACAAATATGTCCAAAACACAAGACAAATCTGACCGAAAACGCTCGGTAGCGATGCCCACGCGCCCAAAACTCGGTATAGATAGTCCGATCAATGAGTTAGAGGACTATGTGCGGGCCTGCGCCATGTCGGGCATGTACCCTGAAAGGACATATTTGTCCTTTGGGCTGCGTCTTGAGTTCGCCTACTGGCGGACTTTTCATCGGTACCCGTCGCCGACAGAAACGGAGCACGAGCAAATTCTCGCGCTTGTGGAAAAATCATCGAAGCAACTCAGCCGATATTTCGCCGGCGCTGAGGTGCCGTTCCGTGTCGTTCAGAGACTTGCGGTCGCTTCTGGGGTTCCCATCGAATGGTTGGCTGGTGACGATCTACGACTGAATGACGACAGGACTGAAACTGCTCGAATCGAGGGGAGTGCGCGACTTGGCTCGGAAAACCTTGGTCCGGTGGTGGATGGTTGGTGGGCGGAGGTACAAAACGTCGCGGAACGGCGGCTGTCTATGTCGCGGAATATCGACAAAGCTGCTGCTGAGACAGAACCTTCACCGCCTAATGACGTAGAAGATTCGAAACGGCGGTTCCTAAAGCCTCACAATGAGAATGATCCGCTGCCGCCTGGGGCCGTGCTTATACCTCGATTCAACGTTCGAGCGGCTGCCGGCGCCGGCGCATTGGCGTTGGCCGAGGATATCTCCTCTTACTTCGCGGTCGAGCGTGATTGGCTTCGGCGCACTTTGCCGGGTTGGGCGCCGCCGAACGCACAGATCGGGCTCGTCGAGGTAACCGGGGACAGCATGTATCCGACACTCATGGATGGTGACCTGGTTGTCGCGGTCGGAAATCCACCCGAGCGCGTCGTGGACAACGGAGGCATCTTTTTTGTGCGCCACAACGGCCACCTGCGAGTTAAGCGGCTCCACGTTGATATGAGTTCCGGTGACATATCATTGATTTCTGACAATCAGCGCTATCCTGTCGAGGTCATTCGCCGGGTGCATCAAGAGCACGAGCTGCAAGTGCTTGCGGCCGTTTTCGTCCGGGTCGGTAAACTGCAGCAGTGGCCCGGCGCTGGCGACGCCATCGCGAGCCGGGTTGACTCCTATTGGAGAGAGTGAACAAAATAAGAACACTTCTAGGCGGGAGTGCTCAAATGCGTAAACTTCAGGTCATCATCGTGCCGTTCCATTTGCGGAAAGGTGTACTTAAACCGGCTGGTCATGAGCCGGGCTGGACGGCTAGACAGGCCGAGCGTAGGGCCAAGGAACTCTCTGACCGCTATGCTGGCGTCGGCGTCTACGGTGTGTGGGTTGACGATCTAACGCTCGATGCGTCTGATTTGCACCAACTCGCGGCTGTTGGGGACGTTCCCGACTTGGCGGCACTGCTGGCGGTCGCGTAGATTGGCTTCGCGGGTTAAGGGATTGGGAGGTTGATCGATGTCGAGAATGATACCGGTGTATATCGCGGTCGCTCTGTTCGTTCTGCTGCTAGCTTTCAGCATCCATGGATCAAGCCTTTAGGGTGCTCCCAGTCAGTGCGGACCTTGGTGACGCCCGGAAAATTGCCGCGTCAGAGTTCGGACAGCTAAGTAATTGATTTGCTTGAAAAGCGAACTCTGACGCTTGGTCAGAGTTCCAAATTGCCATCGTTTCGGTGGAGTCCAAGTTTTCTGCGGGTTTCAGGCCGGTCTCGTTGCCAACTGAAGTTGCGCGCCGACGCCGGTGGGAGCTGCTTGCTGCCAACTGAAGTTGCGCGACGGTCGCTTTTGGTAACCGGCCGCTCCGGGCGCTCTCAGTCCCTTCAATGCCTTGTAAATCCGGCTGTTTCTCACCTTTTCCCGGCTGATCCCGCCTGTTCCCGGCTAAAGCCTGCAGATGCCATCCGTTCTTGCGCGTTACATCTTGCCTCCCCGAGGGTCGCTGCCTTTCGGCCCGCTGGCTCGGTCGAGGCCCGGACTTGGGGGCTCATCACCCAGCAGCGTACCGTCACGCTGCCAGCCCGGCACCGTCTCCCGCCACAAGCGCCCGGTTCGCGACCCGCGTTCCCGCACAGGAGATGGCCAGGAGTATGGGGCGGGACCGAAGGACGGGGATAGATTTCGGGATTTTTTTCGCAGAGGCGCAATGTTTCGCGCCTTTCGCTGCCCGGCCAATCTACTTCTTGAGGAACTTCCAGGGGTTGGCCTGTTGCAACTCGACGGTCTCGGGCACGCTGTCGATGTCGGCCACTTCCGCGCCGCTGAAGGCGTAGCCGGACTGGATGACGGTCACGCCGTCAGTGATGAAAAGCTGGCTCTTTTCCATATCCGGTTTCAATCGCCCGGTGACAGAGACGGTCTGATAGGCCTTTTCCATCCGGTACGGTTTCGGCAGCGTCACCAGCACGATCTGGTTCGGCGGCGGCGTCGGCATGTGGCTGCACGCGCCCGTCCACGGCACCAGCAGGAACTGATAGACGAGGTCGCCGTCGCGATCGACCGGCAGCGCGTAGCCCTTGAGCTCGACCGTCTCATCGGCGGCGTTCCAGGCCAGCGTTTCGCCATGGTCGGGAAGGAGGGCCGCGATCATCGGCCGGCTGAAGGTCTGCGCCGCCGGCTGCGCAGCTGGTCGCAGGTCTTTCCACAAGACGGCCCTCGCCGCCTCAGGGGCCGCATTCGCCACCCCAAGGCCGGTTAGCAGGGCGGCCAGGAAAGCCGCGCTTCTCCAAGGCATGTTTGCGGTCATCGCAGGCAGTTAATCGCGCCGTCGCCGGCTGGTCAATTCACAGGTGCGTCGCCGGCCGCCTTCTTCGCGAGCCGTTCCAGCGTTTTCGCGTCGGTGAGTTCGCGCACGGCGTCCTTGCCGATCCAGCGCGCGGTCTTGTCGGGAGATGCGGCCAGCTTGCGCGCCAGCGCGAGGGCAGGGGCGTGCAGCCCGGTCGAGCGCTTGCCGATATGCCGCAAGGCCCAGTTGACGGCCTTCCTGACGAAGTTGCGGGCGTCGGCCGCATGGGCCTCGATCAGCGGCAGGTACGCCGCGAAGGTGGCGTCCGGCTCCTTCTTGTGGTGGACGGCGACCCAGGCCAGCATGGCGAAGGCGGTGCGGCGGACGAATTCGCGCTCGTCGGCGGCGAATTCCTCGATCAGGTTCCGCCAGAACGGCGTATCGACGAACAGGTCCGATACGCCGTCGACGATCTCCCAGGAGTTGAAGTCGCCGGCCCATTCCCGGCATTGCGCGATGCCCACCTTGTCCGGTTCGTCGGTGAAGGCGGCGAGCAGCCGCGCCTCGCGAATGCCGCTTTGCCAAAGCGCCAATGCCCGGTCGTGGTCGCGCTTCAGGTCGCGGGCTAGGCGCCTGAGGTCGGTGCTGCCGATGCCGAGCGCCGTGCCGGTCTCGATGCCGAAGCGCGCCATGCCGGCGCGGTTCTCATCGCTGCCCATCTCTCTTAGCCGCGCGATCGCCTCGGCCGCGGTGGACGCAGGCGTGAGCGGCTTGGGCATGGCGCTTATCTTTCCAGCAAGGCCAGCAGCGAGGACGTATCCCAACGGTTGCCGCCCATCTGCTGCACCTGCTTGTAGAACTGATCGACCAGCGCGGTGACCGGCAGCCTGGCGCCGTTGCGGTCGGCTTCATCGAGGCAGATGCCGAGGTCCTTGCGCATCCAGTCGACGGCGAAGCCGAAATCGTACTTGCCGGCGTTCATGGTCTTGTGGCGGTTTTCCATCTGCCAGGAACCGGCCGCTCCCTTGGAGATGACCTCGACCACCTTCTCGATGTCGAGACCCGCCTTCTTGCCGAAATGAATGCCCTCGGACAAGCCCTGCACGAGGCCGGCGATGCAGATCTGGTTGATCATCTTGGTGAGCTGGCCCGCACCCGCCGGTCCCATCAGGCCGACCATGCGGGCAAAGGCGTCGATCACCGGCTTCGAGCGGTCGAACACGGCCTGCTCGCCGCCGACCATGACGGTGAGCACGCCGTTCTCGGCGCCCGCCTGGCCGCCCGACACCGGTGCGTCGAGGAAGGAAAAGCCGCGCTCGGTGGCGGCCGCCGCCAGTTCGCGCGCGACTTCGGCGGAAGCGGTGGTGTTGTCGATGAACACCGCGCCCTTCTTCATGGCGGCGAACGCGCCCTGCGCGCCGATCGTCACCTCGCGCAGGTCGTCGTCGTTGCCGACGCAGGAGAAGACGAAGTCCTTGCCTTCAGCTGCCTCGGCCGGCGTGCGGGCGAAAGCGCCGCCGTGCTCGGCCGCCCATTTCTCCGCCTTGGCGGTGGTGCGGTTATAGACGGTGACGTCGTGGCCGCCCTTGTGCTTCAGGTGCGCGGCCATCGGGTAGCCCATCACGCCAAGACCGAGAAACGCCACTTTCGCCATGTCGATAATCCCCTTGCTGATTGCGCTGGCGTTCTACCGCATTGCACAAGCCGAGGGGAAGGCGAAAGGGCGGCTGGACCAGCCATTCACCGCTTCAAGTGGCGGGTGAGGCGGCGCTCGATCCACTCGATGCCGTGGCGCAGCGTCTCGACGATCATCAGGTAGATGACCGCCGCCCACAGATAGGACTGGAAGTCGAAGGTGCGCGAATAGGTGAAGCGGGTGATGCCCATCAGGTCGTAGACGGTGATGATGGAGACGATGGCCGAGCCCTTGACCATCAGGATCACCTCGTTGCCGTAGGGGCGCAACGCCACCACCGCCGCCTGCGGCAGGATGACCTTCCACATGGTCTGCAATCTGTGCAGGCCGAGCGAGGCCGCACCCTCCCACTGGCCGCGCGGCACGCTTTCGATGGCGCCGCGCAGCATTTCGGCCTGATAGGCGGCGGTGTTCAGCGAAAAGGCGAAGATCGCGCAATACCAGGCCTCGCGGAAGAACCACCACAGGCCGACCGATTGCAGCTCGGGCCGAAAGGCGCCGAGGCCGTAGTAGACGAGGAAGGTCTGCGCCAAGAGCGGCGTGCCGCGGAAGAAGTAGACATAGGCGTAGGCGAGACCGGAAAAGACCGGATTCTTCGACATGCGGCCAAGCGCGACCGGGATCGACAGGATGGCGCCGATGACGATGGAGACCGCCACCAGCCCGACGGTGACGCCGAGGCCATACAGGTAGCCGGGGCCGTATTTCTCGACCAGGGGGAGGTTCCAGGACGTGACGAGGAACCAGACGAGGCCGACGGCCAGCAGGATCCACAGCGCCACCAATATGTGCCCGGCGATGCGCTGCCCCGACCAGCCGCGCGGCGGCAGCGGCGGGGGCGCTTCGTCGAGCGCGGTGCCGGCGGCGCTCATCGGCGCATGTCCCGGTTGTCGACGGACCGCTCGATGGCGCGGATGCCGAAGGAGGAGATGACCGACAGCACCAGATAGACCAGCGTGGCGAAGCCAAAGAACAGGAAGGCGTGCTTGGTGACGCGCGCGGCGATGCTGGTCTGGCGCAGGATGTCGCTCAGGCCGATCGCCGAAACCAGCGCGGTATCCTTGAGCAGGATCAGCCACAGGTTCGCGAGGCCGGGCAGGGCGATGCGGATCAGTTGCGGCAGGACGACGAGCCGCATGGTCTGCCAGTTGGTCAGGCCGATGGCATGGCCACCTTCGTACTGGCCGCTGGGAATGGCCTTGAAGGCCGAAAGGAAGACCTCGCTGGCGTAGGAGGAAAAGACCACGCCGAGCGCGATCATGCCGGCGACGAAGGCACTGACGTCCACCGTCGCGCCGGGGTCGAAAAGCTGGAACAGCTTCTGCAAACCGATCTGGCCGCCGAAATAGACCAGGAACAGCGTCAGAAGTTCCGGCAGGCCGCGGAAGATGGTGGTGTAGACATTGCCGGCCAGCCGCAGCGACGGCTCGCTCGACTGCTTGGCGAGGGCGACCAGGAAGCCAACCGCCAGGCCGACAGGCAGCGTGGCGAGCGCCAGCGAGACGGTAACGAAAACGCCGTAGGCGATATCATCGAGCCACCCCTCCGGCCCCCAGCTCAATAGCGTCCATGCGCCCGGCATACGCTCGATCGTTCCCCTGTGGCTTTTCTATCAGGCCGCGCGGTCTTTTTCCCCGCCGCGCGGTCCGGTGACGACACGGCCGGCGGAGATGTCTCCGCCGACCGCGACCAGAGCTGTAATCAGGATTCGGCGCCGTAGACGTCGAACTTGAAGTACTTGTCGTTGATTTCCTTGTACTTGCCGTTGGCGCGGATGGCCTTGATGGCTTCGTTCAGCTTGTCCACCAGTTCCTTGTCGCCCTTGCGCACGGCGATGCCGGCGCCGGGGCCGAAGATATCGACCGGCTGCGGCTCGGGCGTGCCGAGGATCTTGCAGCAGGCGCCGTCCGGCGTCTCCAGCCACTGCGAAAGCACGACGATGTCGTCCTCGATGGCGTCGAGACGGCCATTGACGAGGTCAAGCTGCTCTTCGGGGCTCGACGGATAGCCTTTCACGGTCGAGTCCGTGTAGGTCTGCGAGGCGTAGTTGAAGTGCGTGGTGGAGGTGGCGACGCCGATCGTCTTGCCGGCGAGGTCGGCCTTGGTGGTGCCCTTCAGGTCGCTGTCCTTGGGCACGACGATGGCCGAGGGCGTGTTGTAGTACTTGCCGGAGAAGTCGACCTTCTCGGCGCGTTCCGGGGTGATCGACATGGAGGCGATGATGGCGTCGAACTTGCCGGCCTGCAGGGCGGGAATGATGCCGTCCCAGTCCTGCGTGACCCACTCGCACTTCACCTTCATCTGCTCGCAGAGCGCGTTACCGATGTCGATGTCGAAGCCTTCGAGCTTGCCGTCGGCGGTGAGGTTGTTGAAGGGCGGATAGGCACCTTCGGTGCCGAGCTTGAGAACCTTGTCCTCGGCGTGGGCGACGCCCAGCGCTAGCATGGCGGCGGATGCCGCCAGGGCGATACGCAATGCAATACGCATGATGTTCCTCTCTGAATGGTCCCGACCGTTGTTGCAAACGGCTTCTTGGGACGGCGCCTGTGGCCGTCCGCTGGCGGATACTCCCACTGTTTCCAGCAAAAAAGCAACTGCAAAACCACGGCCCGGCGCTTTGGCGGCTATTGCTGGGCCAGAGGTCAGGCGATGCGTTGACAGACTGCGGCAACCTGTCGCCGCACAAGAATAAAATCAGCGGGTGAGTCCGGCGTCCCGCTCGACGAAATCGGCGATGGCGGCGATGTCGTCGAGGTCGAAGACCGGCAGCGTTTCGCCGGCTTGCGCGGAATCGGCGGCGACGGCGACGATGTTGGGATCGGAGGGCGAAAGCGGCTCGCGGTTTTTCGCCTCGCGCCTGCGGGCCTCGATCTTGCGATGCGCTTCCCTCTTGTAGCCCTCGACGATGACGATGTCGGCCGGCGCCATGCGCTGGAGGATGGCTGCCAGCGGCGGCTCCTCCTCGTCACGCAGTTCATGCATCAGCGCCCAGCGGCGGCCGGAAACGATCGCCACTTCCGTCGCGCCGGCCTGGCGGTGGCGGAAGGAATCGGCGCCCGGCTTGTCGATGTCGAAATCGTGATGAGCGTGTTTGACGGTCGACACCCGCCAGCCGCGCCGCACCAGTTCGGTCACCAGTTTCTCGGTCAGCGTGGTCTTGCCGGAGTTCTTCCAGCCGGTGACGCCGAAGATGCGGCTGGCAGTCATGCGAGGCTCCGCGACAACCGCTCGGCCTCGGCGAGGTCTTGCGGCGTGTTGATGTTGAAGAAAGGATCGAAGGTGCCGCCGCCGGCAAGCTCCGCCGGCGGGAAATCGACGTCGACATGCGCGTTGGCGTCGATGAAGGCGGTGACGCGCCGGTTGCCGTCGTCGACCAGCATGCGCCGCAACGGATCGGTAAGCGTGAGCGGCCACAGCGCGAAGGTCGGGTGCCGGCGTTCGCCGCAACGGGCGACCGCGATGGTGCTGGCCCGGCCGGCGGTGGCGGCGAGCAGGCGCCGGACGAGGTCTTCAGGGAAGAACGGCGTGTCGGACGCCGCCGTCGCCAGCCATCGGCACGGCGTCGCGGCGGCAGCCCATTCCAGACCGGCGAGCAGCCCGGCCAGCGGCCCGGCGAATCCGGGAACGGTGTCCGCCACCACCGGCAAGGACAGGGCGCCGAAGCGCGCGGGGTCGCCGTTGGCGTTCAGGGCCAGCGCTCCGACCTGGGGCCGCAGGCGATGAATGACCTGAGCGAGCAGAGTGCTTCGGCCAAGCGGCGCCAGCGCCTTGTCGCCGCCGCCCATGCGCCGCGACAGGCCGCCCGCCAGGATGATGCCTGCAACGCCCTCGTTCATCTCTCTGCCAAACCGCATTCGTGCCGGTCGGGCCTATATGCCGTCCGGGGCGAGGTTCGGTCCAGTGCTTTCGGAGGCCGCCTTGCCGCGGCCGGTGACGCGCTCGCGGTAGAGCGTATAGACCCCGGAGCCGACGATGATGAACGCCCCGAGGATCATGGCGGAATCGGGGAAGTCGCCGAACACCATCACGCTCAGCACGATCGACCACAGAAGGGCGGTGTAGCGGAAGGGTGCGATAAAGGAGATGTCGCCGACCCGCATGGCCATGATGATGAACTGGTAGCCGATCAGCACCAGGACGGCGGCCAGTGCCAGGAAACCGGTGCTTGCATGGGTCATCGGCGACCAGCCGCCCATGACGGGAAGCAGCGCGGCGCCCAGCACCGTCATGGCCACCGAGGTCACACCCGAGATCAGCAGGGTGGGGACGTCGTCGGGGATGCGCCGGGTGACCAAATCGCGCACCGCGCAGAAGCATACGCTGCCCAAGACCAGCAGCGAATAGGCGCTGAAGCCCGCGAAGCCCGGCCGAACGATGACCAGCACGCCGGCGAAGCCGACGGTGATCGCCAGCCATCGCCGCCAGCCGACGCCCTCGCCGAAGAACAGCGCAGCCCCCATCGTCACCGCCAGCGGCAGGGCCTGCTGCATGGCCGAAACGTTGGCGAGCGGCAGGTGGGCGAGCGCCAGAAGATAGCAAATGGTGCCCCCGGCCTCGCCGGTGACGCGCAGGGCGATCAGCGGCTGCAGCGCCAGACGCGGCCGGGCCAGCGCGCCCTGCTGCCAGGCGAGCAGGCCGACCAGGGCGGTGGCGAAGACGCCGCGCACCAGCATCACCTGCGCCATGCTCATCGATTCGGAAGAAAATTTGGTGATCGCGTCGTTGAGCGTGAAGGCCGCCATGGCGACGACCATGAAGAGCGCGCCGCGAAAATTGGGAGAAAGGGGCACGAGACGCTCCGACCGGGCGGTTCGGGATAGTCGATGGATGGTTCAGCCTTTACCCGAGACGGGGCGGACAGCAACGCCAAAGCGATGGGCCACCGGCCTTGACGAAACAGGGGTTTGCGGTTGTCCGGCAAATCCGCATGGCCGCGATGTCCGGATATGACAGGATTGTGCGCTGCGGCATATTGAAAGCTAAGCAGGCTTATAATATATGGCGCTCATGGTTTCCGACGGCATAGAAAGACTGGGATTTCTGATCCACGACGTGCAGCGCCACATGCGCAAGCGTTTCGACGCGCGCGCCAGCGCCTTCGGCCTGTCCGCCGCGCAGTGGCGGCTGATGGTGCGCGCCGCGAAAGAGGAAGGAATCACCCAGGCTCGCCTGGCGGAACTTCTCGAAATCGAGCCGATCAGCGTCTCACGCCTCGTCGACCGCATGGAAGAGGGCGGCTGGGTGGAGCGGCGAGCCGATCCTTCCGACCGGCGGGTGCGGACGGTTTATCCCACGCCCAGGGCCCGCGAGGCCTATGCGTCGGTCAAAAGCATGGCGGGCGATGTTTACGAAGAGGCATTGGCCGGGCTTTCCCGGGATCAGCGGCGCACGCTGATCGTCTGCCTCGACAAGATCGTTGAGAATCTCGGGGACGGCGAGACGTCGTCCTGCGACATGGCAAAAAAGACGGAAAGCGTAACAGCATGAACGCGGTCACCAAAGTGGACGAGAACGTGACGAAGCTGGAAATGGAAGCTCCGGCGCAGCCGGCGGCTCCCGCCGCGGTCGTGCCGCCGCTGCCGGAGCCCGCCGCACAGCCGAAAAAGAAGAAGCGCGGCCGCAGCCGTTTCATCCTCATGTTCGCGCTGCCGCTGCTTCTGGCGGCCGGCGGCGCCTATGTGTGGGTGACGGGCGGCCGCTACGAGGAGACCGACAACGCCAACCTGCGGCAGGCGCGGGTTTCGATTTCGGCCGACACCGCCGGCCGCATCGTCGAGGTCGACGTCGCCGACAACCAGTCGGTCAAGAAGGGCGACGTGCTGTTCAAGATCGACCCGCAACCCTACCAGATCGCGCTGGCGCAGGCGGACGCCGCGGTCGCTAACGCGCGCCTCAATGTCGAGCAGCTTCGCGCCGCCTACAGCCAGGCGATGGCGCAGGAGAAGTCGGCCGCCAGCGAAGTGAACTACGCGCAGTCGCAGTTCGACCGCGCTTCCGACCTCGCCAAGAAGGGCATCAACACGACCTCGGCCCTCGACGAGGCCCGCAACGATCTCGACAAGGCCAAGCAGCAGCTGGCCGTGGCGGAACAGGGCATCGAGAGCGCCAAGGCCGCGCTCGGCGGCAATCCGGCCATCGAGACGGACAAGCATCCGGCCGTGCTGGCCGCGCTCGCCCAGCGCGACAAGGCGGCCTTCGACCTGTCGCAGACCACCGTGGCGGCGCCAGCCGACGGCGTCGTCTACCAGGCCGCGTCGTTCAAGGTCGGCCAGTACGTTTCCACCGGAACGCCGCTGTTTGCGCTGGTCGAAACCGCCGACACCTGGATCGACGCCAATTTCAAGGAGACCCAGCTTACCCACCTGAAGCCCGGCCAGAGCGCCGAGGTGGTGCTGGACACCTATCCGGGCCGGACCTTCAAGGCGACCGTCGAGGCGATCGGCGCCGGCACCGGCGCGGAGTTCTCGCTGCTGCCGGCGCAGAACGCCACCGGCAACTGGGTCAAGGTCACGCAGCGCATTCCGGTGCGGCTGACGCTGGACGACAACGCCGGGAAACTGGCGCTGCGCACCGGCATGAGCGCCGACGTCACCGTCGATACCGGCCACACGCGCGGTTTCGCCGGCCTGTTCGGCGGCCACGCCGTGGCGGCGGAAGGCGAGTAAGCGTTTTCCGGCCGCGGTATCTGCGGCCGACCCCATCGGAACAGCATCCCCACAGGTGCGGTTCCGTACTCCGGGTGGCTGGGCGATCAGCCGATGATCCCGGGACCGGCTATCCCCCCGTTGCCGGTCGCGAGATCGTCGGCGTAGCCGGCCACCCGGAACCCGGTTCACCGGCGGCAAGATTGAAAGACCGGCTGCGGCCGGCAAGGTCCAGACAATGAGCACGCCCGAAACCCATAGCGAAGTTCCCCATCGCGGCCTGATTACCGTCTCCATCATGCTGGGGACGATCATGCAGGTGCTCGACACGACGATCGCCAACGTGGCGCTGCCGTCGATGACGGGCGACCTCGGCGCCTCGCAGGACACCATCAACTGGGTCCTGACCTCCTATATCGTGGCCGCCGCCATCATGACGCCGGTCACCGGCTGGCTGGCCGACCGGCTCGGCCGCAAGCAGCTCTTCCTGACTTCGGTGGTCGGCTTCGTCGTCATGTCGATGCTGTGCGGCATCGCCTGGAGCCTGGAGTCCATGGTGGCCTTCCGGCTGATGCAGGGCGTGTTCGGCGCGGCGATCGTGCCGCTGTCGCAGACCTTCCTGCTCGACATCAACCCGCGCGAGCGCCATGGCCAGGCGATGGCCATCTGGGGCGCCGGCATCATGGTCGGCCCGATCATCGGCCCGACGCTCGGCGGCTGGCTGACCGAGAGCTTCAACTGGCGCTGGGTCTTCTTCATCAACCTGCCGGTCGGCATCATCGCCTTCCTCGGCTCGGCCGCCTACCTGCCCAACATCGCCAAGCGCGTCAGGTCTTTCGACTTCTTCGGCTTCGCCATGCTGTCGCTCGGCGTCGGCGCGCTGCAACTGATGCTGGACCGCGGCGCCGACGCCGACTGGTTCTCCTCGGTCGAGATCTGGATCGAGCTGGGGCTCGCCATCACCGGCTTCTGGGTCTTCATCGTCCATATGCTGACGGCCGAGCATCCGTTCATCGACCCGAAGATCTTCCTCGATCGCAATTTTGCGACGGGGTTGGTGTTCATCTTCGTCATCGGCGTCATTCTTCTCGCCAGCCTCGCGCTGCTGCCGCCGATGCTGTCGACCATCTTCGGCTACCCGACCATAACCACCGGCCTCGTCATGGCGCCGCGCGGCGTCGGCACGATGATCTCGATGCTGATCGTCGGCCGCATCGTGCGCATCGTCGATGCACGCATCCTGGTGGTCGTCGGCCTGCTTCTGACGGCGCAGTCGCTTTACACCATGTCGGGCTTCTCGCCGCAGATGGACAGCTGGCTCATCATCAGCAGCGGCGTCGTCCAGGGCCTCGGCCTCGGCCTTGTCTTCGTGCCGCTGTCGACGGTGGCGTTCGCGACGCTGGAGGCGCGCTACCGTACCGACGCCACGGCGCTGTTTTCGCTGGTGCGCAACATTGGTTCCTCCATCGGCATCTCGATCGTGTCGGTGCTGTTGACGCGCAACATGCAGATCAACCACGCCGAACTCGGCGCCTACATCAACCCGTTCAATCCCAATCTATGGGAGGCCTCGCCGGCCGCGGCGCTGGGCGACCCCAACGCGCTGTCGCAGTTGAACGGGATGGTCAACATCCAGGCGCTGATGATCTCCTACGTCAACGACTTCAAGCTGATGATGGGCGTGACCCTGCTTGCCCTGCCGCTCATCTTCCTGCTGCGCAAGCCCAAGCATGCGCCGTCTGGCGGCGGTGGCGGTGCGCCGGCGGCGCATATGGACTAGGGTTAGGGGAATAGGGGAATAGGGGAATAGGGGAATAGGGGAATAGGGAGAGTGCTCTTCCCCTATTCCCCTACCGCCATACTCCCTTATTCCCCTCTTGTCCTACTTCCCCAGCACCATCGCCCAGTAGCGCCAGTCGCTGTTCTTGCCGTCGCGGACATAGGCGAGGCCGAAGCGAGTGAAGCGCCGGTCCAGCATGTTGCGCCGGTGCGGCGGCGAGTTTTCCCAGGTGTTCAATACGCGCGCGGTGTCCATGCGGCCGGCGGCGATGTTTTCGGCCGCGGCGCCCGCGATGCCGTTGGCCTTCACGCGGGCGGCGAAATCCTTGCCCCAGCCCGTCGTGTGCTCCATGCGGCCGGCGGCGGCCATATAGCGGGCCTGCTGCAAGGCGGTCTGCTCCAGTTGCGGGTCCGGCGCCAGGGCGGAAAAGCCCTGTTCGGTGCGAAAGGCGTTGAGGGCAGGGGCCGCCGCACTCGACGCGCCGCCGCCTTCGCCCGTTGGCTGCATGCTGCCGCAGGCCTGCAGGGCCAGCAGCGCGGCCAGCCAGAGGCCTGCGAAAACCGTTTTTGCGGTTCGGGACGGCGTCGACGGAGTGTGAAGCGCAAGGGAGCTCATACCGTCTTGATAGCGGCGATCATGGCATTTGCCGGGCAGGGTGGGCGGCGGCGATCAGTCGCGCGGCGAGATCGAGCGTCAGTTCGTCGAAATGCGAGATCACGACGGACGGTTCGAACTCGCTGACATGACGGTCGGTGTAGCCGAAGTCGACGGCCACGACCGGAATGCCGGCGGCCTTGGCGGTGTCGATGTCGGTCTGCGAATCACCCACCATGACGGCGCGGTCGGGATCGCCGCCGGCGCGCCTGATCGTCTCCAGAAGGTGGCGCGGGTCCGGCTTGCGGAAGGCGAACGTGTCCTGGCCGGCGATGGCGGCGAAATGTTTCGTCATCCCCAGCGCCTCGATCAGCGCCAGTGAGTTCGCCTCATATTTGTTGGTGCAGATGGCGAGCAGATAGCCCGCTTCCTCGAAGCGGGCGATGGCCGGCAGGACGCCGGGATAAGGGCGCGACTTGCCTGGAATGTTGATCGTGTAGTGATCGACGAACAGCGAATGCAGACGGTCGTGTTCGGCGGCGGCGAGCGCCTTTTGCCGGGCGGCGAAGGCGCGCTCGATCATGACGCGGCCGCCATGGCCGACGAAGCCCTTGAAGCCGATCTCGTCGACGGCCGGCAGGTCGCCGGCGGCAAGGCTGTGGTTCAGGCTCTCGAGCAGGTCGGGCGCGGTGTCGATCAGGGTGCCGTCGAGGTCGAATACGATGATGGGGCGCTGCATGTCGGGTCCTTCGCCTGTTACCGCTGCCGGATAGTCCCTGCGGGCGTTACAGGCAAGGACAGACTGCCCTTTGACGCATTCCGCAAAAATGCTAGGAGCCCGGCAGGAAAAGCGGAACCGCCTCCATGAATGCCAGCGAACTGAAGGTCGAAGCCGCCCGTGCGGCGCTTGCGCATGTCGGCGACGGTATGCGGCTGGGCATCGGCACGGGTTCGACGGCCGAGGCGTTCGTGCGGCTTCTCGCCGAGAAGGTGGCGGGCGGGCTCACCGTCATCGGCGTGCCGACCTCCGAGCGGACGGCGGCGCTCTGCCTCGAACTGGGCGTGCCGCTTTCGACGCTGGACGATACGCCCGAACTCGATCTCACCATCGACGGCGCCGACGAGATCGATCCGGACTTGTCTCTTATCAAGGGCGGCGGCGGGGCGCTTTTGCGCGAGAAGATCGTCGCGGCCGCCTCCCACCGCATGATCGTCATCGCCGACGCTTCCAAGATCGTCGACACCCTCGGCCGTTTTCCGTTGCCGATCGAAGTCAACAAGTTCGGCCTCAGGGCCACCGAACTCGCCATCGCCGCGGCTGCCGAGAATCTGGGTCTTTCGGGGCCGGTCGCCTTGCGCATGACGGGCGCGGCGCCTTTCGTGACCGACGGCGGCCATTTTATTCTCGACGCATCTTTTGGCCGCATTCCGGATACAAGAGCACTTTCGAACGCTCTCCACGCCATTCCGGGCGTGGTCGAGCACGGCCTTTTCATCGGTCTGGCCTCGGCGGCGATCGTCGCCGGCAGCGATGGTATCAAGACCGTCCACGCCCGATAAAACCAGGGAGTCCTGTCGATCATGATGTTGAACAAGCGGGTCCGGTGCCTTGCAGCCGCGCTGGCGGCATCCGCCGTCATCGCCTTTTCCCTGCCGGCGCTGGCGCAGGACGTGTCCGAATCGCATCTCAAGGCAGCGCATGAGGCGATTTCGGCGCTGCACGCGACCGACCCCTTCGACAACATCCTGCCTGCTGCGGCGGCGGGCTTGCAACAGCAGCTCATCCAGAAGAACCCGGATATGGAACAGCTGATCAGCACCACCATATCGGAAAAGGCGCTGGCGCTCGCCTCGCGTCGCGCCGACCTGGAGAACGAAGCGGCCACGGCCTACGCCAAGTCGTTTTCCGAGCAGGAGCTGAAGGACATCGCCGCTTTCTATTCGTCGCCATCGGGCAAGAAGCTGCTGGAAACCGGCCCCATCGCCACGCGCGAATTGGTCAAGGCCGCCGAAATCTGGCAGAACGGCATCGCACGCGACCTGGCGCAGCAAGTGGGCGAGGCGCTGGCCGCCGCCTCCAAGACCAAGGCGCCTGCCGCGCCCGCCGACGGTACCGCAGCACCCGCCGACGACGCGGCCAAGCCCGCCGACAGCGGCAACGGCGGCTGAACCTCCAAAACATCTGTGTCAAAGGCCCGGCGTCGTCCGGGCCTTTTCTTTTGGCCTTCCGCCGCATACCTGTGGATCTGTTCATTCTCTTCGGGAGTTCGCCATGACGACCTACGACTACGACCTTTTCGTCATCGGGGGCGGCTCCGGCGGCGTGCGGGCGGCGCGGGTGGCGGCCGCGCTTGGCAAGCGCGTGGGCATCGCCGAGGAGTATCGTTTCGGCGGCACCTGCGTCATTCGCGGTTGCGTGCCGAAGAAACTGTTCGTCTACGCTTCGCAGTTCCCCGAACATTTCGAGGATGCGGCCGGCTACGGCTGGACGGTGCCTCAGGCGCGCTTCGACTGGGCGACCCTGATCGCCAACAAGGACAAGGAAATCGGCCGCCTGGAGGCGATCTACAAAAGGAACGTCGAAGGCGCCGGCGGCGAAACCTTCCAGACGCGCGCCACGCTGATCGATCGCCATACGGTGCGGCTGGAAAGCCTGAACCGGACCGTCACCGCCGACCAGATCCTGATCGCCACCGGCGGGCGGCCGGCGGCGCATCCGGCGCTGCCGGGCAATGAATTCTGCATATTCTCCAACGAGGCGTTCCATCTCGCGGAACTGCCGAAGGCGATCGCCATCGAGGGCGGCGGCTATATCGCCGTCGAGTTCGCCAACATCTTCCATGGTCTCGGCGTCGAGACCACGCTGATCTATCGCGGCACCGAAATCCTCGGCCGTTTCGATATGGACCTGAGGACAATGCTGCACGAGACGATGGAGAAGAAGGGCATCCGCATCCTGTGCCGTTCGCTGTCGGAAAAAGTGGTCAAGCGTGCCGACGGGCGGCTCGACGTGACGGTGACCGGCGGCGAGGTGCTGACGGTGGACCAGATGATGCTCGCCATCGGCCGCGTCCCGAACACCGAATCGCTCGGCCTGGACAAGGCCGGCGTCGAGCTCGACAAGAAGGGCGCCATCGTCGTGGACGCGTATTCTCGCACCAGCGTCGACAACATCTGGGCGGTCGGCGACGTCACCGACCGGGTGCAGCTGACGCCGGTGGCGATCCACGAGGCGATGTGCTTTGTCGAGACCGCTTTCAAGAACAATCCGACGAAGCCCGACCACGACACCATCGCCACCGCCGTCTTCTCGCAGCCGGAGATCGGCACCGTCGGCCTGTCGGAGGACGAGGCGACCAAACGATTCGCCGAGCTGGAAATCTATCGCGCTTCGTTCCGGCCGATGCGCCATACCTTGTCCGGCCGCCAGGAAAAGATGCTGATGAAGCTGGTGGTGGACGGCAAGAGCCGCAAGGTAATCGGCGCGCATATCCTCGGCCCGGATGCCGGCGAGATGGCGCAACTGCTCGGCATTCCGATCAAGGCGGGCCTCACCAAGGACGATTTCGACCGCACCATGGCCGTGCATCCCACGGCGGCGGAAGAACTGGTCACCATGTACAAGCCGACCTACCGGGTGAAGGACGGCGCGCGCATCGACTGACGCGCGCCGCCGCTGGCGCGATGCCTTAAAGAAGCGTGCCGCGCAGGATGACCAGCGCCACCGAGAAATAGATGGCGAGGCCGGTGACGTCGACCAGCGTGGCGACGAACGGTGCCGACGCGCTTGCCGGATCGAAGCCGAGCCGCTTCAGGGCGAAGGGCAGCATGGAGCCGGTAAGCGATCCGAAGGTGACGATACCGATCAGCGCCACTCCGATCGTGGCGGCGATGAGATGCCAGTGCGGGCCGTAGTCGTAGAGGTCCAGATGCTGCCAAAGGGTGATGCGGGCGACGCCGACCAGGCCGAGCATGGTGCCGAGCATCAGGCCGCTCGGCAGTTCGCGCAGGGCCACCCGCCACCAGTCGGCCAGTGAAATTTCGCGTAGCGCCAGGGCGCGGATGACAAGCGACGTCGCCTGCGAGCCGGAGTTGCCGCCGGAGCTCATGATGAGCGGAATGAACAGCGTCAGCACGATGGCTTTTTCCAGCTCGACCTCATAGTGCTGCATGACGCTCGCCGTCAGCATTTCGCTGAGGAACAGGGCGCACAGCCAGCCGCCGCGCTTGCCGATCATCGGCAGGAAGCCCATCTTCATGTAGGGCACGTCCAGCGCCTCCATGCCGCCGAAGCGATGCACGTCCTCGGTCGTCTCCTCGATCATGGCGTCCATGATGTCGTCGACGGTGACGATGCCCAGCATGCGGCCGTTCTCGATGACGGGGAGGGCCAGGAGGTCGTATTTCGACATCTGGCGCGCGACGTCCTCGCGGTCGGTGAGCGGGGTGGCGCTGACCGGCGTGCGGTCGGGCGCGACGTCGAGGATGCGATCGTCGGAGTTGCCGGTGATCAGCCGGCGCAGGCTCAGCGCACGCAGCAGCTCCTGCGTTCTTGGATCAACGATATAGATGGCGTAGATCGTCTCGCGGGTGCGCTCGACCTTGCGGATGTAGTCGAGCGTGCGGCCGACGGTCCAGTCCGGCGGCACGCTGACATATTCGGTCGTCATGATGGAGGCGGCGCTGTGCTCGGGATAGCCGAGGATGGACAGCAACGTGGCCCTGACGGCGGGGGAAAGCTCGCCAAGTACCTCGGAGCGCGCCGGTTCGGCCAGTTCGCGCAGCACATCGGCCGCGCGGTCCACCGACATCGCCGCCAGCAGCTTGCCGGCGCGCGCGCGCGGCAGCATGGTCACCAGTTCGGGCGCCGCCTCGAGTTCCGGCTTGTCGAAGATCTCGACCAGTCGCTCGAACGGTACTTCGGCGAGCAGTTCGGCGGCAACGTCGTGCGGTTCCCCGTTCAGGGCCTCGACGATGTCGGCGATGTGGTCGTTTGCGAGGATACGGGCGAAGGCGAGGGCATCGCTGCCCGCGACGCGTGCGAATTCGTTCATGGCTCACTCCTTGCCGCCCGGCTGGCGTGAGCCCTTCAGGTCACGTCAGACAGACGGCGATTGTGTTCGACTGTAACTGTCGCCAGGCATGGCGCGGTGACCTTTCTGTTCGCGGTTCTGGACAATGGTCCGGCGAACGGCCGCACCATAGGAGCAAGCGCCTGCAAGTCAATCGGAATTGCGCCCGCAAGACGGCCTTCGGACGGGGGTCGCGACACTGTGATGAGAGCGGCCGCGAAGCGCCGGAACGAGGGCTCAGCCACCGGTGGCCTTTCGGCGGGGCAGGGCGATGAAGCGGGCGCGGTCGCGGTCTTCCGCCTGCGCCTTGGTGCGCACCCGCATCAGGTCCTTCCAGCCGATGTAGCCGACAAGGGTGTTGTCCTCGCGCAACACGACGGGCAGGTGCGAGACGTTCGCGGTCTGCAGCTTTTCGGCCAGGCTTTCGAGATATTCGTCTGGATAAGCCAGCGTGATCTTGGCCCCTGTGAGCAATTCGCCAAGCGTTGCGTGGCGATGCACGCCGCGGCGGCGCCAGCGCATGATCTGAGGCGGGTCGATGACGCCGAGCACATGACCTTCCGCATCGACAACCGGGAAGCTGGGATGCTTGGTGTCGGGTGAGGTCAGGTGCGCAGCCGCGCCATGCAGCGTCATTGCCGAAGGCACCGTCTCCACGCCGGTCGTCATCACCTCGCTGACCCTGGTCAGCGCAAAGGGATCGACACGGTATTCGCGCACCAGGTGCAGGCCGCGCCGCGCGATCTTCTCGGTGAGGATGGAGCGCTTCATCATCAGCACGGTGGCGGCGTGCGCGGTGGCGCAGGCGGCGATCAGCGGCACCAGGGCCTGCGTGTCGCCGGTCAGTTCGACGGCGAAGAAGGTGGCCGTCAGCGGCGCGCGCATGGTGCCGCCCATGGTCGCGGCCATGGCGAGCAGCGCCCAGAAGCCGGGGTCGGCTGGCGGAAGCACGCCGGCCAGAACGGTGCCCATGGCGCCGCCGATGATGAGCAGCGGGGCGAGCACGCCGCCGGACGTGCCCGAACCCAGCGCCACCGACCAGATAATCGCCTTGACCAGCAAAAGCAGCAGCGCCGCTTTCAGGACGGTCTCGCCGGCCAGCATCTCGGCGATATTGGAATAGCCGACGCCGAGCGCGTTCGGCTCGATCAGGCCGCCGAGACCGACGATCAGGCCGCCGATCGCCGGCCACCACATCCAGTGGATCGGCAGCTTCAGGAAGGCGTCTTCGCAGCGGTAGACGATCTGGGTGAGGAGGCCCGACAGCAGCCCGCCGCACAGGCCGATGAACATCCAGCCGGCAAGGCCGGTCAGCGTGATCGCCATTTCGGCGTGGGTGGCGAACAGCGGCGAGGGCAGGTGGAGCATCGTGCGCTCGACATCGGCCAGGATGGCGGCGGCGGCAACCGGCACGAAGCTGCGCGGCGTCCATTCGAACAGCAGCAGTTCGACCGCCAGCATGATGGCGGCGATCGGCGTGCCGAACACGGTGGTCATGCCGGCGGCAGCACCCGCCACCAGCAGCGTCTTGCGCTCCGCGTCGGAGACGGGCAGCGCCTGTGCGATCAGCGAGCCGATGGCGCCGCCGGTCATGATGATCGGCCCCTCGGCGCCGAACGGGCCGCCGGTGCCGATGGAGATCGCCGAGGAGAGCGGCTTGAGGATCGCAACCTTGAAGGAGAGCCGCGAGCGGCCGAGCAGGATGGCTTCCAGCGCTTCCGGAATGCCGTGGCCGCGGATCTTGTCCGAGCCGTAGCGCGCCATCAGCCCGACGATCAGCGCGCCGACGACCGGTACCAGCACGGCGAACAGGCCAAGCGGGGTGTCCTGCAATTTGAGGTCGGCCAGCGTCGCCTGGCCGAAATAGGACAGGTTGGTGGCGAGCTTTATCAGGTCCATCAGAAGCACGCCGGCGCCGACGGCCACGGTCGCCACCACCGCTGCTATGGCCGCGATCAGCAGCATGCGCGCATCCGTGGTGAAGTCGCTCATGGCGTGCTGGTCTGGCTGGCCGGTCTTCATTGCAGTATGTCTTTCGAGAATCCAGGATCGGCGGCTATGCTGCCGGCCGTCTGCGCGAGGGGCCGACGGTGATCGCTCTCTATCGCAACACGATATAAATTCAAGTCGTATGTGGTCCGCGTGCGGACCGATCGGGGTGGAAACGGGCATGAGTACGGAAAAATCGCAGCGACGGCGGGGTGCCGAGATCACGCAGGCCGACTATCACGCGCTGTCGCAGTTCCGTTACCTGATCCGCTGCTTCCTCGAATTCAGCCAGAACGCGGCCAAGGCGGTCGGCCTGCAGCCGCGCCACCATCAGGCTCTATTGGCCATCAAGGGCTTTCCCGGCGGCGGACCGGTGTCGGTGGGAGATCTGGCCGAGCGGCTTCGCATCCGCCACCACAGCGCGGTGGAACTGGTGGACCGGTTGAGCGAAGCGGGGCTGGTCGAGCGCCGCCACGCCGAGGACGACCAGCGCAAGGTCATGCTGATCCTGACCGAGCGGGCGGAAGCGCTGCTCGCCGAGCTTTCTGCCGCCCATCTCGACGAATTATCCCGCGTCGAGCCGATGCTGATCAAGGTGCTGTCGCGGCAGGACGGCTGAGAGCCTGTTTGGAAATTCTACTCTGACGGCCATCTGATGGCGGTTTCTGCGCTTCCGTTGCTCACGGACCAAATGTCCGCTGCGCTACGGTTCTCCAAACCACCACCATATGGCTCGCCAGAGCGAATTTCGAAACAGGCTCCGGGAAGCCGCCTGCGGCGTGTCGCGCCTACTTCTGCTTCAGCCGCAGGCGGGCGATGCGGCGCCAGCCTTCCTCCATCGCCGGCGAGCGGGTCGGCTGGCGCATCGCGGGGCGGTTGAGGATCTCGGTGATCTCGGCCGGCAGCGGCGGCTGGAGCGGCTTCTTTACGACGGTGCCGTCGGCGATCGTGACGACCGAATCGTAGAATTCCGTGCCGGAGGCCGAGCGCGGCGGGGTCGCCTCGTGCATGATGCTGATGACGGTGGCGTTGGGGCAATTGTCCTTGATCGCTTGGTGGAAGGCGATCTTGCCCTCCGGATCGAGCGCGGCCGAAGCCTCGTCGAGGAACAGCAGGCCCGGCTGCTGCAACAGGATGCGCGCCACCACCAGTTTCTGCTTCTGGCCGCCCGAAAGCTGCTGGTCCCAGCCCTTGCCCTGGCGGGTGACGTCGCCGAGGTGCTCGATGAACTCGCCGAGCCCGGCCTTGTGAAGGGCGGCCGCGACGCGCGCGTCCGAATGGTCCTCAGGTGCGTCGGGCAGGCAGACCTGTTCCTTCAGCGACACCTGCGGCAGGCGCACGTCCTGCGCGGCGTAGAAGCTCTTGACGCCCTCCGGCAGGACGATGGTGCCGCGCCCGTAGGGCCACAGGCCGTTGATGGCTTTCAGCAGCGATGTCTTGCCGCAACCGGACTCGCCACGCAGGAAAATCCATTCGCCGCGCCGGAATCGCAACTGGTCGATGGCCAGGAACGGCGTGGTGTCGTGACCCTCGTGCGCCAGTTCCAGGTTCTGGATGGTCAGCCCGAAGACCGGGTTCTGGCTGGTGCGGCGGAACTCCGAGCGGCCCGTCCGGCGATAGAATTCGTCCGGCTTCTGCACGTTCTCGATGGCGACGGCCACTTCGATGACGCGCTTGGAATTGGCGCGCAGCGTGGCGATGGCCGGCATGACGTGGATGAACCACGAGCACTGGCTGATCAGGGCGTTGACCAACTCCGCGCCGGTTATGTAGCCCTTGAGATCGATGCGGTTGTGGACGAAGGGGATCAGCCCGGGGCCGTAGGCGACGATGCGGGCGCCGACGAAATTGTAGACCCGCTCGAAGGAAGCGTAGCTGGCGCTCACGATGTTGTGGCGGCCCCAGGTCTGGTCGATGTCGACGTAAAGGCGCTCGTGCATGGCCTTCTGCACGTCCTCGCCGCGTGAGGCCGCGACATGGAAGGAACGGCGCAGCAGCGTCGTCAACTCGCCGCGATAGCTGCCCTCGGCCCGCTGCATACGGATCGAAAGCTGTTCCAGCATGCCGCCGAGCTTGACGGCGATCCAGGTGTTGAGCGGCACATAGACGGCCACGGCGACGAAGGCGAGCATGGCGCTGCCGTAGCTGCCGAGGAATTCGAGCCCGGCGACCTCGGTGGAGGAGGAGATCAGCTTCTGGCCGACGAAGTAGAGCGAGGTCGCCACCGCCATGACGCCCATGGCAAGGCCGATGGCGCCGCCCGTCATGTCCTTGATCGATTCCTGGACGCGCTGGTCGATGTTGTCGGGCGCCGGCGTGCCGGCGCCGTGCTGGGCATGGAAATGGCTGTGGTTTGCGTCCAGCAGCGCTTCGTTGAAACGGTTGTCCAGCCAGGCTCGCCAGCGGCGGTGCAGGGTGGCCGAAATATAGGTGCGGCTGCCGGTGATGCCGGCGTCCTTGATGACCACAAGTCCGACGAGGAAGGCCGCGTTCTCGAGCAGCGAGGTCAGCGGCGTGGTGTTGGCGGCATCGTGGAAGAAGGCGATCGAGTTGATCAGTTCGCCCGAAGCTTCCGCGAACCAGACACCCGCCTTCGACGACAGGGCGGTGAGCAGGGCGATCACCACCGTCAGCGTCCAGGCTTCCTTCCAACTGCTGGAGAACCAGTAGGCCCGCATCAGGCCCCAGAAATTGCGCATGGAAGAGACCGGGGTGGAGGCCGCCTTGCGGGGAGGCGCCGGCTGGGCCGCGTCACCTTTTTGTTCCGACATTGAGCGCCGCAGTCTGCCGCTCCGAATCACTATCCCGCCCAAACCTTTTTTCGTATTGTTACGGATGGTAACACCAATTGATCATTTTCCATTAATTTTGTTTGGGCATGGCGGATTGACGGCGCAAACGTGGCGAGAGAGCAACAGATGCCGTCTGTGACAATTTTGCAGAAATCGGATTTTCGTCAATAGATTCAGATTGTTGAGTCGCTTCGTCGCCAGCCGTCTTGCTTACGTAGGGGAAGATTTGGCAAGAAAAATTTAGCGGTCGAATGCTCCCGGACGACCCGCTTGAGGCGGCGTGATTGACCTTCGGATGCATTTCGACGGCTTTCGGCGTAACTTGATTCGAGGCTTTGGCGCTTCGTTTATCGTCACCGGACGAAGCTTCCGTGACAGCGCCGCCGCAGGCCGGCGGCCTGTCGGTCGCAAGCCGGGAAAATCCGCACTAGAATAGGAACCGGGCTTCCTGTAAGGAGCCGCCATCCCATACAGGGATTGGTTTTGCGGGCAATTGTGCCTGTTTTGAAAGCGCGTTGAAGGCGCGTCGGGTGCTGACATGACGAAGTGGTCGCCGAATTCCTGGAGAGCCAAGCCGATTAGCCAAGTTCCCGCCTATCCGGATCTGGGCGCGCTGAAGGACACCGAGGCGCAGCTCGCCAGCTTTCCGCCGCTGGTTTTCGCTGGCGAGGCGCGCAAGCTGAAGAAGCAGTTGGCGACGGTCGCCGCCGGTGACGCATTCCTTCTCCAGGGCGGCGATTGCGCCGAGAGCTTCGCCGAGCACGGCGCCGACAACATCCGCGACTTCTTCCGCGTGTTCCTGCAAATGGCCGTGGTGATGACCTATGCCGGCGCGCAGCCGGTGGTGAAGGTCGGCCGCGTCGCCGGCCAGTTCGCCAAGCCGCGCTCGTCCGACAGCGAGACGAAGGCGGACGTGACGCTGCCGAGCTATCGCGGCGACATCATCAACGGTATCGAGTTCGACGAGAAGTCGCGCGTGCCCGATCCGCAGCGGCAGGTGATGGCCTATCGCCAGTCGGCCGCGACGCTCAACCTTCTGCGCGCCTTCGCCCAGGGCGGCTATGCCAGCCTGGAGAACGTGCATCGCTGGATGCTGGGCTTCGTCTCAGACAGCCCGCAGGCGGAGAAGTACGGTGCGCTCGCCAACCGCATCACCGAGACGATGGACTTCATGCGTGCCGTCGGCATCACCTCGGAGAGCAATTTCGCGCTGCGCGAGACGGATTTCTACACCAGCCACGAGGCGCTGCTGCTCGGCTACGAGGAAGCGCTGACGCGCGTCGATTCGACCAGCGGCGACTGGTACGCGACGTCGGGCCACATGATCTGGATCGGCGACCGCACGCGCCAGCCCGATCATGCGCATATCGAATACTGCCGGGGCATCAGGAACCCACTCGGCCTGAAGTGCGGCCCTTCGCTGACGCCGGACGGGCTGATCGAACTGATCGACCTGCTCAACCCCGAGAACGAGCCGGGCCGGCTGACGCTGATCGCCCGCTTCGGCGCCGACAAGGCGGGTGAGCATCTGCCGAAGCTGGTGCGCGCCGTCGAGAAGGAAGGCCGCTCGGTCGTGTGGTCGTGCGACCCCATGCACGGCAACACCATCACGGCGGCGGGCTACAAGACGCGGCCGTTCGACCGTATCCTGAAGGAAGTGCAGACCTTCTTCGAGGTGCATCGCGCCGAGGGCACCCATCCGGGCGGCATCCATGTCGAGATGACGGGCAAGAATGTCACCGAATGCACCGGCGGCGCGCGCGCCATCACCGCCGAGGACCTGCACGACCGCTATCACACGCATTGCGACCCGCGCCTCAACGCGGATCAGGCGATCGAGCTGGCGTTCCTGGTGTCGGACCTCTTGAAGAAGAATGCGCCGGTGCGGCAGCGGCATACGGAAGCGGCGGAATAAGTCTGGCCGCATTGCCGGTTGAAAAGCGAAAGGCGCCTGAGAGGGCGCCTTTTTCTTAACGTGAGTTGGATGCTCCCGCTTACTCCTTCTTGTAGAGCAGCCAGTTCTTGCCCGACGGGCCGGCCATGGTGGAGTGGCGGGTGACGCGGTTGCGGCCTGCCACCTTGGAGCGGTAGAGCGCGCGGTCCGCCTTGGTGTAGAGGTCTTCCGGACTGTCGCCTTCCGAGGCCATGCAGATTCCCATCGAGACGGTGACGGTGCCGTAGTTCGTGCCGGTCTGGGGGCTGGCGAACGGCGTCTGCTCGACCAGCGCGCGGATGCGCTCGGCCATCTGGTAGGTCGTGTCTTCGCTGGCGCCTTCGACGATCAGCGCGAATTCCTCGCCGCCGGTGCGCGCCACGAACACGCCGGCATGGCTGTTCGACTGGAAGATGTCGGCGATGATCTGGATGATCTTGTCGCCGACAGGATGGCCGAAACGGTCGTTGATGTCCTTGAAGCGGTCGATGTCGGCCAGGATCAGGGCGTTGAACAGGATGCCCTTGCTCGAATTGTAGATGCGCGCGATCTCCTTGTCGAAGGCGCGCCGGTTCCAGATCTGCGTCAGCGGGTCGGTGTCGGCCAGGCGCTTGTATTCCTCCAGCTTCGACTTCACGCTTTCGAGTTCGGCCGACTTGTCGGACAGCGTCGAGAGAACCTGCCTGCCGTGATCGATCGTCGAGGTGGTGGCGACGGAGATCGCGCCGACGATCTTCTGCAACAGCTCCCTGGAGATCGTGCTGCGGCTGTTGAGGCCGTCCGACGTCTCGTCGAGGATCCTGCCGTATTTCTCGATATGCGAACGTTCGCTGCGCAAAAGCGAGGCGACGTCCTCCAACTCCCTGGCGAGGGTCTCGCGCGCCTGCTCGACGATGCCCTGGCCGTGGTTCTGGGAGAAGAACTTGCGGCCGATGGCGTCGAGTTCGTCCTGGGTCGGCCGGTTGTTCAAAGCCACGACGGCGAGGCTGAGCGCGGGGTTCGATCCGCTCAGCGCTTCGTAGAATATCTCGTAGTTGCGCGGCAGGCCCATGACGCCGAGCTGGCGCATGGTCGTGACGACAGCGGTTGCCAGATCGGTGCTGCGTTCGAGCGTTGCGGCTGCCGGCTGCATGCGCGTTTCATTCTCCCCTTGAGACTCTGTGCCGGGTCGCACGGATCGTCCTTGCCGATGGAGGGCGCGCGGAGTGTTCTTGAAACATGACGAAGAACGCGCCCCCAGCTGCGATCTTCGCGTGCATCACCATAGATACGGTATCGCTAAATCTTCCTTAATTCCGCGAATTTGAAGGCATCTATTTCTACTATAAAGTGTATACAATTCTCTATATTGCATTTCGCGCCCATGTTGCCGGTTGTCGTATTTGCCGATGCGGCCGTCCCGATCCTGTGGAATGCTGCGTCCATCGGCCATGCAGGAAGGAGAGACGGATGGAGACGATTCACGAAGGCGGGTGCCTGTGCGGCGGTGTCCGCTTCAGGACGCGCGGCAGGCTGCGTGGCGTGATCTTCTGCCACTGCTCGCAATGCCGCCGTCAAAGCGGCCATTTCGTCGCCGCCACCAGCGCGTCGGATGCCGGCCTTACCGTCGAAACCGGGCCGCATCTCGCCTGGTATGCCGCTTCCGCCGATGCCCGGCGCGGCTTTTGCCGTACCTGCGGTTCGCTGCTGTTCTGGAAGCAGGAGGGAACCGACACCACGTCGATCATGGCCGGAGCCTTCGACCGGCCTACCGGTCTTGCCGGCGCCAGCCATATCTTCGTTGCCGACAAGGGCGATTACTACGAAATCTGCGACGGGCTGCCGCAATTTACCGACGACGAGACGCCTGTCGCGGTTGCCCGCGACTGAAAGACGTCGGATAAGCGCGCTATGCGGAGAAGATCACGCCCATGATGCGCCTCATCCATGCCTGGCAGAATTCGCTGCGCGCCTTTCGCCGGTTGGCTTCCGGCGAGGCTGCGTTCCGGCAGGAACTCGCTCTACTGGTGCTGGCGCTGCCGGTCGGCTGGTTCGTCTCGACCAGTTGGAGCGGTTATGCGCTGCTGGTCGGGGCCGTCCTGCTTCTGATGCTGGTCGAAGTTCTGAACACCGGCATCGAGGCCGCCTGCAACGCGGTGAGCCGCGAGTTCAATGCCGACATCCAGCTTGCCAAGGATTGCGGCTCGCTGGCGGTGCTGATCGCCGTCGTTCTCGCCGCCGGCATCTGGATCGTCGCCATCGCCGGGCGCCTGGCCGGCGGGGCCGCATAGCAGGACCAATCGAAGGGGCGTTGTCGGAGCGCTCGGGGCAGGCTAAATCCCGCTCATGACCAAGAAAGCCGCTCCCGATATCCTGCGCATCGCCGTAGCCCAGCTCAACCCGACCGTCGGCGACGTCGTCGGCAACCTCGCCAAGGCGCGCGAGGCGAGGGCGGACGCCGCCCGGCAGGGCGCCGACCTCGTTCTGTTCACCGAGCTTTTCCTGGCCGGTTATCCGCCGGAAGACCTCGTGCTGAAGCCTGCCTTCCTGAAGGCCTGCGAGAAGGCGGCCGAGGATTTCGCCA
This sequence comes from Mesorhizobium sp. 8, assembly GCF_006351905.1. Taxonomy (NCBI): domain Bacteria; kingdom Pseudomonadati; phylum Pseudomonadota; class Alphaproteobacteria; order Hyphomicrobiales; family Phyllobacteriaceae; genus Mesorhizobium; species Mesorhizobium sp. 8. The sequence goes on along the minus strand of NZ_CP040914.1, from coordinate 890,610 downwards.
GGGATACGGCCGACGGCGGGCCGGGCGTCATCATCGGCACGCCGCTGAAGCGCAAGAGCGGCACGCATAATTCCGTCGTCGTCGCCGATGGCGGCAAGATCATCGGCGAATGCTACAAGGTCGACCTGCCGAACTACGGCGAGTTCGACGAGAAGCGCGTCTTCCAGGCGGGACCGGAGATTTCCGGGCCGGTGAATTTCCGCGGCATCCGCATCGGCATCCCGATCTGCGAGGATATCTGGGGCGATCTCGGCGTGTGCGAGACGCTGGCCGAGAGCGGCGCCGAAATGCTTCTCGTGCCCAACGGCTCGCCCTACTATCGCGGCAAGCAGGATGTGCGCCAGCAGGTGGTGCTGAAGCAGGTGATCGAGACGGGCCTGCCGCTGGTGTGGGCCAACCAGCTCGGCGGCCAGGACGAACTCGTATTCGACGGCGCCTCCTTCGGCATCAATGCCGACAAGTCGCTCGCCTTCCAGATGAGCCAGTTCGAGGAGACGGTGGACGTCGTCACCTGGAAAAGAACCCCTGACGGCTGGGTCTGCTCGCAGGGGCCGAAGTCTAGAATTCCCGAAAAGGAAGAAGCGGATTATCGCGCCTGCATGGTCGGCCTGCGCGACTATGTGAACAAGAACGGCTTCAAGAACGTGGTGCTCGGCCTTTCCGGCGGCATCGATTCGGCGATCTGCGCGGCGCTTGCCGTCGATGCGCTGGGCGAGGAGCGCGTGCGCTGCGTGATGATGCCCTACCGCTACACGTCGAAGGATTCGCTGAAGGACGCCGAGGACTGCGCCCGCGCGCTCGGCACGCGCTACGACATCGTGCCGATCTTCGAGCCGGTGGAAGGGTTCTCGCACGCGCTGTCGCAGCTTTTCGAGGGTACGCGCGAGGGCATCACGGAAGAAAACCTGCAAAGCCGCGCGCGCGGCACCATCCTGATGGCGATTTCCAACAAGTTCGGCTCGATGGTGGTGACCACCGGCAACAAGAGCGAGATGTCGGTCGGCTACGCCACACTGTATGGCGACATGAATGGCGGCTTCAACCCGATCAAGGACCTCTACAAGATGCAGGTCTATGCGATCTCGCGCTGGCGCAATGCCCATGTGCCGCCGACCGCGCTGGGGCCTAGCGGAGAGGTGATCCCGGTCAACATCATCGACAAGGCGCCGTCCGCCGAACTGCGCGAGAACCAGACGGACCAGGATTCGCTGCCGCCCTATCCGGCGCTGGACGACATCCTCGAATGCCTCGTCGAGCACGAGATGGGCGTCGACGAGATCGTCGCGCGCGGTCATGACCGGGCGACGGTGACGCGGGTGGAAAACCTGCTCTACATCGCCGAATACAAGCGCCGGCAGGCGGCACCCGGCGTCAAGATCACGCGCAAGAACTTCGGCCGCGACCGCCGCTACCCGATCACCAACCGGTTCCGCGACCGAGGATGAGCCGATGAGCCTCGAGATTGTCGATGACCTGGCCCTGCTCGATTTCAGGGCGACGGCGGACCTCCTTGGGGCCAGCTATTGGGGGAAAGGCAGGACCGACGCCATCAACCGCCGCGCCTTCGAGAATTCGGTTTGCGCGATTGCCCGGATCGACGGCAGGCAGGTGGGGTTTGCGCGCGCCTCGGGAGATCGTGCGGTGTTCGCGCGCATTTCCGACGTGATCGTATGGCCCGACCAGCGCGGCAAGGGGATCGGCAAGGCCCTTGTCTCGGCACTTCTCGACCATGCCGATCTGAAAACGGTTTCCGCCTGGATGCTCAACACCAGCGATGCGCATGGCCTGTACGAGCGTTTCGGATTTCGCCGCGTAACGAACGGCAACGAAATGCGCCTCGATCGATAGATCGAAGCAGAAATAAATCCCTGTTTTCCGGCCGATTTTCGACATCTTTGTTGGCGCGCCCGGATCGGGCGACGCGGCGGCGAGGCTTGACGCTTTCCTCTTCCGCTCATTGCGGGTGGTCATCATCACGAACTGTGTTACTCTGTTGCGCATCGTGATTGATCAAGTCGCGACAATTCCCGAAAAGAGACTGAGGAGGAAAACAATGTCCATGGGAGAAAAATGGAGTGCCTATCGGCCGTCCAAGGCGGTCTGGCTCTGGTCCTGCGTCGGCGCTGCGGTGCTGACCATGATCGTCGGCTTCTCGTGGGGCGGCTGGGTGACCGGCGGCACGGCGACCAAGCAGGCGGAAACGGCAGGCGAACAGGCGGCGGCGCAACTCGCGGCCAACATCTGCGTTCACAGGTTCCTTGCTGCTCCCGACGCTTCGGCGCAACTGGCGGAGCTGAAGAAGGAAGATACCTGGAAGCGCGACACCTTCGTCGAAAAGGGCGGCTGGGTCACCTTCGCCAAGATGGAGAAGCCGGTGGACGGGGCGGCCGAACTCTGCGCCCAGCAGCTTGCCAGCGCGGAACTTCCGGCAGCGACGACGGCGGACGCCGCCTCCGAAACGACGGTCAACTAGGACGACCTTTTTATAGAATGGCGAGCCGGAATCCTTTCGGCTCGCAGCCATATTCGAATGCGCCGTTCACCGTGACGACAATGCCGCCGGCAAGCCGGCAACGCGCGATCCCGAAGGATTTGCCCTCCTCGTCCGGTTCTTTCCATATTGAGGGGCGGCGACAAGCGCTGTTGCAGATATGCCTCAACGATTCGGCCAGCCGTGATTTCTGCCCGGCAAGGGGTTGGCTCGGTTCAAAGCGCTGGCTATAAGCCGATATTCCGCGATTCCCGTTGGGGGAGGTCACGTATGCCACGATTTGACATCGCTAAAGGGGGCCGCAAGGCCTAGGCACGATCGTCGCCGGTTTTCCGGCCGATTGTCGAATTCGCATCGACCAGCAGGCGAAGCGCCTGCGAGCGGTTCTTTCCATTTCTGATTTTTGAGGCCGGGCGAATTGCCGCCCGATTGACATCATGACTCGTTTCAAAACCGACCTCGGCGGCGGCGCCTTCGCCAGCGTGCTTGGCTTCACCGTCCGCCATTGGCGGCGCCAGCCCTGGCGGCTGGCGCTTATCGTCGTCACCTTCATGGTCGCGACGCTGGCCGATGTGCTCACCCCGCTCTATTCCGGACGGCTGGTGGATGCGGTGGCCTCCGGCGCCGCCACCGATGCCGTGGCCTGGGCTGCCGCGAAGGCGGCGTTCGTGACGCTGATCGCCCTGGCGCTCGGCTCCGTCGTCATGCGCAACGTCGCCTTCGTCGGCATCACCGACCTGACGCTGAAGATGATGGCCGACATCTCGGCCGACGCCTTCCATCGCGTCCAGCGCTTTTCGACGGACTGGCACGCGAACTCCTTCGCCGGCTCGACCGTGCGCAAGGTGACGCGCGGCATGTGGGCGCTCGACCTGCTCAACGACACCATCCTGATCGCGCTGTTCCCGTCGCTGGTCATGCTGGTCGGCTCGACCGTGCTTCTCGGCTGGTATTGGCCGATGATGGGGCTGGTCATCGCCATCGGCTCGCTGGTGTTCATCGCGGTCACCGCCGCGCTGTCGCTCGGCTATGTCGCGCCGGCGGCCCGGCTCGCCAACATCTGGGACACCAAGCTCGGCGGCTCGCTGGCCGACGCGGTGAGCTGCAACGCGGTGGTGAAGGGGTTCGGCGCCGAGGAGCGTGAGGAGGCGCGCTTCGCAGAGGTCGTTGCCAAGTGGCGCGGCCGCACCCGCCGCACCTGGATGCGCGGCACGGTGAACGGCACGACGCAGGGAATGATGCTGCTCGGCCTGAGGGCCGCCGTCATCGGTTTCGTGCTGGTGCTGTGGAGCTGGGGGCAGGCGAGCGCCGGCGACGTCGCCTTCGTGCTCACCTCCTTCTTCGTGCTGCAGGGCTACCTGCGCGACATCGGCATGCACATCCGCAACATGCAGCGCTCCGTCAACGACATGGAGGAGCTGGTCGATTTCGAGGCGCAGCCGCTGGATGTCGACGACCGGCCAGGCGCCGGGCCGATCCGCATCGGGGAGGGCGGCATCACCTTCGACCATGTGACGTTCCATTACGGCAACCACCGCCTGCCGCTCTACCGGGATTTCTCCATCAGGATTAAGCCGGGCGAGCGGGTGGGGCTGGTCGGGCATTCCGGCTCCGGCAAGACGACTTTCGTCAAGCTGATCCAGCGGCTCTACGACGTCAGCGGCGGGCGCATCCTGATCGACGGCCAGGATATCGCCGGGGTGCAGCAGGCGTCGCTGCGCTCGCAGATCGCCATCGTTCAGCAGGAGCCGATCCTGTTCCACCGCTCGCTTGCGGAGAACATCGCCTACGGCCGGCCCTCAGCGACGCAGGCCGAGATCGAGGAGGCGGCGCGGCAGGCCAGCGCCCACCACTTCATCACGGCGCTGCCCAAGGGCTACGGCACGCTGGTCGGCGAGCGCGGCGTCAAGCTGTCCGGAGGCGAGCGTCAGCGCGTGGCGATCGCGCGCGCCTTCCTGGCAGATGCGCCGATCCTGATCTTCGACGAGGCGACGTCCAGCCTCGATTCGGAATCGGAGGTGCTGATCCAGCAGGCGATGGAACGGCTGATGGAGGGGCGCACGACGCTGGTCATCGCGCACCGGCTCTCCACCGTGCGCTCGCTCGACCGGCTGCTGGTCTTCGACCGGGGCAGGATCGCAGAGGAAGGCTCGCACGACGAGCTGATCCGCCTTGAGGGCGGCATTTACCGCCGGCTGTTCGAGCGCCAGGCGCTGGAGCTGACCAAGGGGCTGGCCTGAGGGGACGGCTGGCTATCGCACAAGGCGATCCCCCTCTCCGTCTCGGCTTTGCCGAGCCACCTCTCCCCCACTTCGTGAGGGGAGAGGATGGGTGCCAAGCCTGTGGCCGGCGTATCCTCTCCCCTGGAACGGGGGAGAGGTGGCGTGCGAAGCGCGACGGAGAGGGGGCAACGCCCTGTGCCACTGTCCTGAGCCTGACAGAAGCCCACCCGCACCCGCGCTTTTCATCCTCGCTGCTTTGGCCTAAACAGGCGGGCGGGTAGGGCGGTTCTTGTCAACGCAAAGAGCATCCGCTACGCCCCCTCCATGACAGTCACCGTCCGCTTCGCCCCGTCGCCCACCGGCCGCATCCATATCGGCAACGCGCGCACCGCGTTGTTCAACTGGCTGTTCGCGCAAAAGCACCGAGGCCGCTTCATCCAGCGCTTCGACGACACCGACGTCGCCCGCTCGAAGCAGGAATACGCCGATTCCATCCTCTACGACCTGCATTGGCTGGGCATCTTCCAGGACGCCACGGAATACCAGTCGAAACGCTTCGACCATTACGACGCGGCGGTGGAGCGGCTGAAGGCGGCCGGCGTGCTTTATCCCTGCTACGAGACGCCGGAGGAACTGGACCTGCGCCGCAAGGTGCGCCGCACGCGCGGCCTGCCGCCGGTCTACGGCCGCGAGGCGCTGGCGCTGACGTCAGCCCAGATCGCCGAATACGAAGGCGACGGGCGCCGCCCGCACTGGCGCTTCCTGCTGCCCAACTTCGTCTCCGACCCGCTGGAGCCGATGCGCACCGAAATCCGCTGGAACGACCTCGTGCGCGGCGAGGAGACGGTCGACCTCGCTTCCGTCTCCGATCCGGTGCTGGTGCGCGAGGACGGCACCTATCTCTACACGCTGCCTTCGGTGGTGGACGATATCGACATGGGCATCAGCCATGTCATTCGCGGCGACGACCATGTCACCAACACCGGCGTGCAGATCGCGCTGTTCCAGGCGCTCGGCGCCGTGCCGCCGGGCTTCGGCCATCACAACCTGCTCACCACCGTCTCGGGCGAGGGACTGTCGAAGCGCACGGGCTCGCTGTCGATCCAGGGCCTGCGCGAGGACGGCATCGAGGCGATGGCGGTGGCCTCGCTAGCGGTGCTGATCGGCACGTCGGAAAGCGTGCATGCGATGCCGACCATGGCCGAACTCGCAGACCATTTCGATCCGGCGGCGACGTCGAAATCGGCGGCCAAGTTCGATCCCGACGAATTGCTGGTGCTGAACCGCGCGCTGCTGCATCACTTGGCGTTTGCCGACGCGCGCGACCGCCTGGGCGTGCTGGGTATCGGCGGCGAAAGGGCGGAGCCGTTCTGGAACGCCGTGCGCGGCAATCTCGACCGGCTTTCCGATGCCGCCCAGTGGTGGAAGATCGTCAACGAAGGGCCGCAGGAGACGCCGGAACTCTCCGACGAGGACCGCGACTTCGTCCGCGTCGCCTTCGACCTTTTGCCCGAAGACCCGTGGGATGCCGGCGTCTGGAAAGCCTGGACCGCCAAGGTGAGAAAGATGACCGAGCGCAAGGGCAAGGCGCTGTTCATGCCGCTCAGGCTGGCGCTTACGGGCCTTTCTTCGGGGCCGGAGCTTGCAGATCTATTGCCGCTGATGGGTCGGGAAGGAACTTTGGCCCGACGACCCTGACCTTGCGGTCCCCGGGCGAATTTTCCGCCGCCTTCTCGGCGGCCAGCCGCCTGATCGTCTCGACGTCGAGGCCGCCTTCGGCATTGGCCTGCGTTTCGGGATCGGCCGCCGGGTCCGGCCTTGCCGCCGGCATGATCGAAACGGAGGGCGACAGCGACTGCATGGCCGGCGAAGACGTCGGCCCGGCACCGGAATCGCCGCCGGAGCCGCCGCCGAGAATGGAAAAATCCCTCGGTGCGTTGCAGCCGCAGCTTTGCGGTACCGAGGCGTTCGGTTTCTTGTAGAGATAGGCGGTCGAAAGGTCGCCGTAGGGACGGCCGGTGGCCACCGAGATCATGCGCGACGAATCCTCGTCCATTCCGCGCGTGTAGAAAAGCTGGATGGCGGCGCCGGGGCAGCTCGATTCGCAATTCTTCTGGTCGCGTTCGAAATCGCCGGCGGAAGCCGCGTTGGACATCGGGAAGAAATAGCCGTCGCAGGTGCGCACGCATAGGGTGCGATATTCGCCGCCCGGAAGGGAAACCTCGTTCGGCCTGTCGGCGCGCTCGATGGTTTCGCCGAGCAGGCGCTGGACGCTGCCGTCGCTGGAGCGGATCGTCACCGCCTTGTCTTCCGCCTTGCGGTCGCGGCAGCCGTTCTTGTCGAGCAGCGCCATCAGGCGGGCGCGGCTACGGCGCTTGCCGCCGCCGGAGAGCTGGGCGCGCTTGCGCTCGAGCTTGTCCAGGTTGCCGTTCATGCGCGACAGGGCGGCATTGAGCGAGGCGCATTGGCTGACGTTGCTGGAAAACAGCGAGAAGCCGCAGCCGAGTGAGCGCGCCTGGCTGCGCGCCTTGGCGATCTCGCTTTGCTGCCGCGCGATGGCGCCGTCGTACCTGTTGAGCTGAGCGGGGCCGGAACCGCCGCGCGGTGCGCCCGCGAGTTCCGCTTCCAACTGGCGGCAGATGCGGGCGGACGCCTGCGCGGCCGCCGGTGCGAATGCAGCCAGTACCGCTGCGCCCATCAGCGCGGCGGCGAGCATTTGCGCCCTGCGATCGCCCTTCATCCGGTTCGGTTCCCGCCGCCAGAATCGTCCAGCGAAAGCTTAGCGCGCGGCGAGTTAACCCGTTCTTTACGCTGTCGGCGCGTCGAGCTTCAGCGTCGCCTGTGCCCGCTGTGAGGCCTCGACGACGGCAAGCGCGGTCATGTTAACGACGCCGCGCGAGGTGACCGACGGGGTCAGGATGTGCGCCGGCTTGTCGGTGCCGAGCAGGATCGGCCCGACATGCAGCGCGTCGAGCGTCGCCTGCAGCGCGGTCAGGGTGATGTTGGCGGCGTCGAGGTTAGGGAAGACCAGAAGGTTGGCTTCCCCTTTCAGGCGCGAGCCGGGGTTCACGCGCTGGCGCAGATGCGCCGAAAGCGCGGTGTCGGCGTGCATCTCGCCGTCGCATTCGAGGTCGGGCGCGATGCGGTGCAGGATCTCGGCGGCCTTGCGCATCTTCATGGCGCTCGGCACGTCGCGCGAGCCGAAGTCCGACAGCGACAGTAGCGCCGCCTTCGGCTCGATGCCGAAGCGGCGGATTTCTTCCGCCGCGAGCACGGTCATCTCGGCGATTTCCTCCGCACTCGGATCGACCGTCACATGGGTGTCGGTGAGGAACAGCACGCCGCGCTGCGAAATCAGCATCGACAGCGTCGACAGATCGCGGTCCTCGATGCCCGGCCGGCTGCCGATGATGAGGTTGACGTTGCGCAGGTGGCGGGCGAAGCGGCCTTCCAGCCCGCACAGCATGGCGTCCGCGTCGCCGCGCTTCACGGCAAGGGCTGCGATGACGGTGTTTTCGGTGCGCACCTTGGTGCGCGCGGCTTCCGGCGTGACGCCGCGGCGGCCGCCGAGTTCCATAAGCAGGTCGACATAGTGCCGGTAGCGCGGATCATCTTCCGGGTTGATGAGGCCGAAATCGACGCCCGGCCGGATGCGCAGGCCGTGACGCTTGAGGCGGACTTCGATGACGTGCGGACGGCCGATCAGGATCGGCTCGGCGATGCCTTCCTCCAGCACCACCTGGGCGGCGCGCAGCACGCGCTCGTCCTCGCCGTCGGCATAGATGACGCGTTTCAGGCTCGCTGTCTTCGCCGCCGAGAAGACCGGCTTCATGACCAGGCCCGAGCGGAAGACGAAGCGGTTCAGCTTGTCGATATAGGCGGCGAAATCCTCGATGGGCCGTGTCGCCACGCCGGTTTCGCAGGCAGCCTTGGCGACAGCCGGGGCGATGCGCAGGATGAGGCGCGGATCGAACGGCGAGGGGATGAGGAAATCCGGACCGAACATCGGCGTCTCGCCCGAATAGGCGCGGGCGGCAACGTCCGACGGCTCCTCGCGGGCGAGGCCGGCGATGGCGCGCACGGCCGCCATCTTCATCTCCTCGTTGATGGCGCTGGCGCCGCAGTCCAGCGCGCCGCGGAAGATGTAAGGAAAGCACAGGACGTTGTTGACCTGATTGGGGAAATCGGAGCGGCCGGTGCAGATCATCGCGTCGGGCCGCGCGGCACGGGCCACCTCCGGCATGATCTCCGGCGTCGGATTGGCGAGCGCCAGGATCAGCGGCTTTTCAGCCATGTCGGCGAGCAGTTCGGGCTTCAGCACGCCGGCGGCCGACAGGCCGAGGAAGATGTCGGCGCCGCCGATCACGTCGGCCAGCGTGCGGGCGTCGGTATCCTTGACGTAGGCGTCCTTCCAGCGGTCCATTTCCTCGACGCGGCCTTTATAGGCGACGCCGTGGCGGTCGGTGACCCAGATGTTGTCGATGCTGGCGCCGAGCGAAACCAGAAGGTTGAGGCAGGCAAGCGCGGCCGCGCCCGCGCCGGAGGTGACGATCTTGACCTTGCCGATCTCCTTGCCGGCCAGTTCCAGCGCGTTCAGCACCGCCGACGCCACGATGATGGCGGTGCCGTGCTGGTCGTCATGGAACACCGGAATGCTCATGCGCGCCTTCAGCCGTTCCTCCACCTCGAAGCATTCGGGGGCCTTGATGTCCTCAAGGTTGATGCCGCCGAAGGTGGGTTCGAGCGCCGAAATGGTCTCGACCATGCGATCGATCCCGGGCGCGTCGATCTCGATGTCGAAGACGTCGATGCCGGCGAACTTCTTGAACAGAACCGCCTTGCCTTCCATCACCGGCTTGGAGGCGAGCGGACCGATGTTGCCGAGGCCGAGCACGGCCGTGCCGTTCGACACCACGCCGACGAGGTTGGCGCGGCTGGTGTAGTCGGCCGCGAGCGCCGGGTCGTCCTGGATGGCGAGGCAGGGGGCGGCGACGCCGGGCGAATAGGCAAGCGCCAGGTCGCGCTGGTTGCCGAGCGGCTTGGTGGCCTGGATTTCCAGCTTTCCGGGGGTCGGGTGCTTGTGGAAGAAAAGCGCCGCCTCGTCGAGGTCGGAACGCGCCGGTTTCTTGTTTTCACCCTTCATCTCGGTCCCCGCCGCCATGGCTGCGCCACTCCCATCTCCTTTCCTTTTAGCACGCGTCGAAAGGTTTTCGAGCCGGCAAATGCGCGATCGGGGTCAAAGGCAAAGAAGTGAATGTGTTTCAATATTTTCAGCCGGAAAGTTCGTGCGGATGCCTGTCTCAGAAGGCGCTGACATAGAGCCCGCCGTCGACGGGGATGTTCTGGCCGGTGAGGTAGCCGGCATGCACCGAGCAGAGGAAGGCGCAGATCTGGCCGAATTCCTCCGGCGTTCCCAGCCTCTTTGCCGGAATGTCCGCCGAAATGCGCGCCTTGCGCGCCGCTGCCGCTGCCGGGTCCTCGACCGAACCCGGTTCGTGCGGCCCACGCAGCCGGTCGGTGTCCAGCTTGCCGGGCAGGAGGTTGTTGATGGTGACGTTCTTGTCGGCGACGGTGCGGGCAACGCCGGCAAGGAACGAGGTCAGCCCGGCGCGCGCGCCCGACGACAGGTCGAGGCCGGCAAGCGGGGTATAGACCGACAGCGAGGTGATGTTGACGATGCGGCCGAAGCCGCGCGCCGCCATGCCGTCGATGACGGCCTGCACCAGTTCGATGGGCGTGACCATGTTGTTGGTGACGCCGGCGAGGATCTTTTCGCGGTCGAGTTCGCGGAAATCGCGGAAGGGCGGGCCGCCGTTGTTGTTGACGAGGATGTCGGGCTCGGGGCAGGCGGCGAGCAGCGCCTTCTGCACCTTCGGGTCGGACACGTCGCCGGCCACCTCGGTGACAGTCACCTTGTAGCGCTCGCGGATTTCGGCGGCCGTTTTCGCCAACAGCGCGGCGTCGCGCCCGTTGACGACGAGGTCGCAGCCCGCTTCCGCCAGCGCCATGGCGCAGCCGCGGCCAAGCCCCTTGCTCGACGCGCAGACGATGGCCTTGCGGCCGCTTATGCCGAGATCCATGGCAAACGTTCTCCTGTTGCGGTGCGAGGCTACCCTCGGCGCTGGACCAAGCGCAACTGCCGAGCGCTGTTGCATGAGCCGGCAAGAGCCAAGACGACGCGAGGCAACAACAGGTCTGAATCGAATCAAAAACTGCCTGATCGCCCATTCCGAACGATTTTCGGGCATGATATGGGGCGAACAGGCGCCGGCCATGCGGCACGAGTCGCCACGGAAATTCCCGGATGTCGCTGCCGCCGCTTTCGCCCGAACAGAAGATCAGGCCTCGCTATTTCGAGCTGAGGCTGGCGGCGATGTTCTTTACGCTGCTCATTCCCGGCGGCATCTACGTTCCCTATTTTCCGCTCTGGCTGGAGCGCCACGGCTTCGGCCCGCAGGAGATCGCCGTCATCCTGTCGGCGCCGATGTTCCTGCGCGTGGCGACGACGCCGGTCTTCACCGCGCTCGCCGACAGGGCGCGCGACAGGGCCAATGTCTATAACCTGCTGGTCGCGACCTCGGTGGTCGTCTCCGCCGGCTATTTCCTGAAGCCCACCTACGCCGTCGTTCTCGCCGTCTCGCTGCTTTTGGCGGCGGTGTGGACGCCGCATTCGCCCATCGCCGATTCGCTGGCGCTTTCGGGCGTGCGCCGTTTCGGCGCCAACTACACGGCGATGCGCATCTGGGGCTCGATCTCCTTCCTGCTGGCCAATCTCGCCGGTGGCTTCATTCTCGCCGCCACCGGCGCCGACGCGGTGCCTGTGCTGGTTTTCGGTGCCTTTTGCCTGACGCTGGTCGTCGGTCTTGCAGCACCCCGCCTCGGTCCGCCGCGCCTTGCCTCGCCATTGTCCGCGACCGGAATGCAGGAGGCGGCGCCGCGTTTGCTCAACGGCTACTTTCTCTATTTCGTGCTCGGCGCCGGCGTCGTCATCGCCAGCCATTCCTTCATCAACAGCTTCGCCTCGATCTACTGGCGCTCGATCGGCATCAGCGACTCCGTCATCGGCATGCTGTGGGCCTTCGCGGTGGTGGCCGAGGTCGGCATGTTCTTCGGATTCAACCGCCTGTTCGGCAAGGTTCCGGTGGCCACGCTCATCCTGGCGGCCGCCGTGGGCGCTGCGCTGCGCTGGGCGCTGTTCCCGCTGATCTGGCCGTTCGGCCTCGGCGTGCCGGGCTTTTTCGCCGTGCAGGCGCTGCATGCGGTTTCCACCGCGCTGGTGCTGATCGGCCTGCAGAAGATGATCGGCGAGACGGTCGCCGACAGGCAGACGGGCGCGGCGCAAGGCATCGCCTATTTCTCGAACTATTTCTTCACCGCCGTGGCGACGCTGGCCTCCGGACCGCTCTATGCGCGTTTCGGCTTCGACGGCGGCTACGCCATGGTGCCGGTGGCGCTGGCCGGTTTCGTGCTCATCCGCCTCGCCGCGCGCTCAGCCCCACAGGCCGCGCTCGGGCGGTGAAACCAGCGAGCCCTGGTAGGTCAGGCCGGGGACGCGGTCGCGCGCCAGGAGCAGCGGGCCGTCGAGATCGACGAAATCGGCCTCCTGCGCCAGCAGCACGGCCGGCGCCATGGCGAGCGAGGTGCCGACCATGCAGCCGACCATGACGCCGAAGCCCAGCCGGCGCGCCTCGTCGCGCAATCTCAGCGCTTCCGTCAGGCCGCCGGCCTTGTCCAGCTTGATGTTGACGGCGTCGTAAAGGTCGGTGAGTGCCGGCAGGTCCTTTGCCGCGTGTACGCTTTCGTCGGCGCAGATCGGCACCGGATGGGCGATCGTGGCGAGAATGCCGTCACGGCCGGCGGGCAGGGGCTGCTCGACCAGCGCGACGCCGAGTTCGGCGGCAGCAGTGAGATTGGCTGCGACGGTTTCGTCCGTCCAGCCTTCGTTGGCGTCGAGGATGAGGCGGCTTGCCGGGGCGGCCTGCCTGACCGCGCGGATGCGCTCGATGTCGCCGTCGCCGCCGCCGATCTTGACCTTGAGCAGCGGCCGCGACGCGTTTTCGCGCGCCTGCGCGGCCATCGATTCGGCCGAACCGAGGGAGAGCGTATAGGCGGTTTCCAGCGCCCTTGGCGCAAGGCGCAGCCGTTCGGAGACGGCCACGCCGGTCGCCTTGGCCTCCAGGTCCCACAAGGCGCAGTCGATGGCGTTGCGGGCCGCACCCGCCGGCATCGCTGCCAGCAATTCGTCGCGGTCGATGCCGCCCTCGACGGCGCTTCGCATCGCCTCGATTGCCGCGACCACGCCTTCCAGCGTCTCGCCGTAGCGGCGGTAGGGCACGCATTCGCCACGGCCGGCATGGCCGCCCTCGCTGATCGTGCAGGTCACCACCTCGGCCTCGGTCTTGGAGCCGCGCGAGATGGTGAAGGTTCCGGCGATGGGGAAGCTTTCCTTGTCGACCGAAATGCCACGCACCATGTTTTTCTTCCTCCGCTGCCCCCGCCGGGGCCGGGGCGCAAATCGACAGGCCGGGCCTGTCAGGCTAAACAGGTGCCATGTTGACGATCGGCAAGTCGGATGCAAGCGGGGAGGCGCCAAACGGCCGGCGGGCGCGCCTCGCCGTCGGCGAGGACGGCGACGTGCTCGGCTGCGCGCTGGCCGGCACCTGGACGACGCGTACCGTCGCCGATGTCGACGCCGACATGCGTGCGATCGAAAAGCGAAGCGGATTCAAGACGCTGGCGCTCGACCTTTCGGGCATAGAGAAGATCGACACGGCCGGCGCCTGGCTGATCGACCGGTTGAAGGAAGCCAATCGCAAACGCGGTGTCGAGGTCCAGGTGCAGGGCCAGAGCAAGATCACGTCGATCCTGCTCGATGCCGTCGGCGAGGCGGCGCGGCGCAACGACGACACGCCCCCGGAGCGGCCGCCCAACATCGTCATCCGTGCGCTGGAGGCGATCGGACGCCGCGTCTACGAGATGCGGGACGATTTCATCGCCGCCATGAACATCCTCGGCGCCACCATCCGGGGCGCGCAGATGAAGCTCGGCCGCGGCCACGCGGTCAACCCGGCGGCGATCTTCAACCAGATCGACCGCATGGGCGTCGGCGCGATTCCCGTCGTGGTGCTGATGTCGGCCATCGTCGGCGCCATCGTCGCCCAGCAGGGCGCCTATCAGCTGCGCTACTTCGGCGCCGACATCTTCGTGGTCGACCTCGTCGGCGTGCTGGTGCTGCGCGAGCTCGGCGTCCTGATGACGGCCATCATGATCGCCGGCCGCTCGGGCAGCGCGATCACCGCCGAGATCGGCTCGATGAAGATGCGCGAGGAGGTCGACGCGCTGAAGGTCATCGGCCTCAACCCCATCGGCGTCCTGGTGTTTCCGCGGCTGGTGGCGCTGGTCATCGGCGTGCCGTGCCTGACGATCCTGGCCAATTTCGCGGCGCTGGGCGGCGGCATGGCGGCGGCCTGGCTTTATTCCGACATTCCGCCGGCCGCCTTCATCGACCGGCTGCGCGCCGCCATCGACCTCAGCACCATCTTCGCGGGCCTCATAAAAGCGCCGTTCATGGCCATGATCATCGGCACGATCGCTTCGGTGGAGGGCATGAAGGTGGGGGGCAGCGCCGAATCGCTCGGCCAGCATGTGACCGCTTCGGTGGTGAAGTCGATCTTCATCGTCATCATCCTCGATGGCCTGTTCGCCATCTTCTACGCGGCCATCGAGTTCTGACATGGCCATTGCAGAAGAAAAGGCTGGCCTGAACGGCGCCGAGGGCGACGGGATCGTCATCTCGGCACGCGACATCACCGTCGCCTTTGGCGACAAGGTCATCCTCGACAAGCTGTCGCTCGATATCCACCGTGGTGAGATCCTCGGCTTCGTCGGCGCCTCGGGGGCGGGCAAATCGGTGCTCCTGCGCACCATTCTCGGCCTCAACAAGAAGCAGGCCGGCACGATCGAACTGTTCGGCGTCGACGTCGACAAGGCCGGCGATGCCGAGCGGCTGCGCATCGACATGAGGATGGGCGTGCTGTTCCAGCACGGCGCGCTGTTTTCCGCGCTGACGGTGCTGGAGAACGTGCAGGTGCCGATGCGCGAATATCTCGACCTGCCGAAGACGCTGATGGACGAACTGGCGCTGCTCAAGATCGAACTGGTCGGCCTGCCGCCGGATGCGGCGCGAAAATTCCCGTCCGAGCTTTCCGGCGGCATGGTCAAGCGCGCGGCGCTCGCCCGCGCGCTGGCGCTCGACCCCGACGTCGTCTTCCTCGACGAGCCGACCTCCGGCCTCGACCCGATCGGCGCCTCCGAGTTCGACGAACTCGTCGTCAAGCTGCGCGACACGATGGACCTCACCGTCTACATGGTCACGCACGACCTCGATTCGCTGTTCACCGCCTGCGACCGCGTGGCTGTGCTGGGCAACAAGAAAATCCTGGTCGAAGGCACGATCGAGGACATGCTGAAAAGCGAGGAGCCATGGGTGAAGTCGTATTTCCGCGGAAAACGGGCGCGGCAGCTTGATCTTGCGGCGCGGGCATAGAAGCTAGGGCGCGATGGAAACCAGGGCCAACTACGTCATCGTCGGTATCTTCACGCTGGTCGCGATCCTGGCGGCGTTCGGCTTCGTCTACTGGACGGCGGCGATCGGCGACAAGGGCGAGACGGTGCTTTTGCGCGTGCGCATACCGGGGTCCGCCTCCGGCCTCGGACGCGGCAGCTTCGTCATGTTCAACGGCGTCAAGGTGGGCGACGTGCGCCGCGTCTACATCGACGTCAGCAACCCGACTGTCGCCATCGCCGATACCGAGGTCGACCGGATGACGCCGATCACCAAGTCGACGCAGGCCGATATCGGGCTGGCGGGGCTGACCGGGCAGGCCAATATCGAACTGAAGGGCGCCGATCCCAAGGAGCCCAAGCTGCTCGACGAGGCCGAAGAGGAAGGCAAGGTGGCCGAGATCGTCGCCAATCCTTCCGCCGTCACCAATCTCCTGCAGACCGCGCAGGACATTTTCACGCGCGCCGACAAGGTGATCTCGGAACTTGAGGGCTTTGCGACCGACGTGCGTGGCCCGCTGACCCAGACCGTGCAGAACGCGCAGAAATTCTCCGACGCGCTGGCGCGCAATTCCGACGGCGTCGACAAGTTCCTTGCCAGCGTCTCCTCGCTTTCCGAAACGCTGCAAGGTGTTTCGGGCAAGCTCGACGGCACGCTGTCGGCGGCGCAGGATCTCTTGACCGCCGTGGACCGCGACAAGGTCAAGGAGATCGTCGCCAATATCGACGGCACGACGAAGAACCTGAAGGCGACCAGCGACCGCTTCGACGCGGTCCTCGGCAAGGTCGATACCGCCGTCGGCTCGATCAACGCTTTCGCCCAGAAGACGCAAGGCACGCTGGCCAAGGTGGACGGCGTGCTGGACAGCATCGACCCGAACGACGTGAAACAGGCGCTGGCCAACATCAACAAGGCCAGCGACAATGCCAACCAGGCGGCTGCCGACATCGCCGAGGTGACGCATAAATTCGCCAACCGCGCCGACGATATCGACCAGACGATCAGCGATGCCAAGCAGCTTGCCGAACGCCTCAACAATGCCTCCGTGCGGGTCGACGGCATCCTCGTCAAGGTGGACAACCTGCTGGGCTCGGGCGAGGCCAACGGCGTGATGGCCGATGCGCGCGAGACGCTGAAATCCTTCAAGCAGGTGGCCGACACGCTGAACGCCCGTCTCGGCACCATCACCGACAACCTGGCGCGCTTCTCAGGCGAGGGCCTGCGCAACGTCAACGCGCTGGTCCAGGACAGCCGCCGTTCCATCAACCGCATCGAGCAGGCGGTGACGGACCTGCAACGCAACCCGCAGCGCATCCTTTCGGGCGGCGACGGCGAGGTTCGCCAGTACGACGGCAGGGCACGGCGTTGACTTTGCCGCGCGCCACGGCCAAGAACATGAGCCGCCGGGAGGGGCCGGCCGAGACTTGCGGCAACGGGGATCGCGCGTGAAGTCCAAGACCTTTCCAACGATCGCACTTGCGCTGGCCTTGGGGCTCGGCGGATGCGCAGCCCTTCCGGGAGGCGGCCCCGCGCCGCTCGACACGTTCGAACTGTCGGCGCCGCAGGTCGCGGCGCAGCGCCACAGTCGCCGCCAGATCCTCATCGCCGAGCCGGCGGCGCTGAAGGCGCTGGACGGCCAGAACATCGTCATCAAGACCGGCGCGCGCGCGATCCAGTACCTGAAGGGCGCGCAATGGGCCGACCGGCTGCCGCTGATCGTCCAGGCGCGCCTGGCGCAAACCTTCCAGAACGCCGGCAGCTTCGCCGGTGTCGGCAAGCCGGGCGAGGGGCTGGCGATCGACTACCAGGTTATCAGCGAGATCCGCTCCTTCGAGATCCGCGCCGACCAGGGCGAGCGCGCCGAGGTGGAGATCTTCGTGCGCCTGCTCAACGACCGCAACGGCGAGGTCCGCGCTGCCAGGAGCTTCAGCGCAAACGCGCCCGTGGCAGGCGCCGGCAACAAGGCCTATGTCGATGCGCTGGACGCCGCCTTCGGCAAGGCGGCCGCCGATATCGTGCGCTGGACGGATTCGGTCATCTGACGCCTCTGCGCGGCCTGTAGGGAAAAGAAAAAGGCGGGAATTTCTCCCGCCTTTTTCGTGTCGGTCTCTCTGCCGATGCGTCTACCGCAACCGGCCGCCGGCATGCGCCAGCATGGTGTAGACCTTGCCCGTATCGGAGGTCAGATAGGTCTGCGTCATCATGTTGTCGCGGTCGTTGCGCGAAACGTCCTTCAACAGCTTCTCGAAGTCGTCGCAGTACCGGTCGACGGCGGCGCGGAATTCCGGCTCGCTCTGGTACTTGCGGCGGATCTCGTCGAACGTCTGCTGGCCCTTCAGCGTGTAGAGCCGGCGGGTGAAGACGTCGCGCTCGCCCTTGCGGTAACGGTTCCACAGCTCGATCGAGGCCTCGTGGTCGATGGCGCGGGCGATGTCGACCGACAGCGAGTTCAGCGATTCGACCACATGCAGCGGTGAGCGCTGGGCGGGTGCCGGACGCGGCGCTTCGGTGCGCGGCGTCGCCGCTGGCCTTGCGGCATCGTCCTGCGAGGCGCCGGCGAGCAGGTCCTGCACCCAGCCGCCCTGCTGCGGACGCGCCGTCTCGCGCTGCCGCTCGAGTTCGAGCGTACCGCGCATGCCGTCGCCGGCCGGTGCCTGCGGAGCCGGGCGCACCGGCTGGGCGGGCGGGGCCGCCGGGCGGCGCTGCTGTTCGGCGGCGGCGCGCAACGTCTGCGGGGCAGGGCGCTGGCCGCGCGGCGGCGAAACGTCGACGCTGCGGCCCGACTTGGCGACGATCTCCGACAGTTCCTTCAAGGCGTTGATCTGCTCGGAAACGGCGCGGCGGATAGCTGTGGTGGATTCCTTGGCCTCTTCCGGCATCTCGATGACGCCCTTGCGCAATTCGGCGCGGGTGAGATCGAGCTCGCTCTTGATGGACTTGGCGGTGTGGCGCATCTCCTCGGTGGCGCTGGCGAAGCGCTGCGTCGCGGACTCGATCGCCTCGCCGATGGCGGTGCGGATCTTGTCGGCCGACTCCAGCGTCTTGCCTTCGGCGTTTTCCAGCGTCTTGCCGACGAGGCCCTCGAAGGAGCGCATGACCTTTTCCAGGTCCTCCGACTTCTTGACCAGGCCGACGGCGAGGTCTTCCAGCGAGGACTGCCGCTCCAGCGTGTGCTCCAGATTGCTCTGGGCGGAGGAGAGCAGGTCGGAGGCGCTGGCCAGAAGCCGGCTGTGCTCGTCGAAGCGGGTGGCGATGGAGGCCACCTCGCGCAAGGTCGCAGACGACAGTTCGGTCAGCCTTGTCGTGTTGGAATCGACCAGACGCGCCGAGCTGGCGAAGGTCTGCGCGGCCTTTTCGGTGGTCGCCGCGAAGCTCTGCGTCGAGCCGGTGAGCTGCGATTCGACCTGGCCGAGATTGGTGGCGGCTTTCTCGATCAGCGCGCCCAGCTGGCTGGACGAGGCCGTCATGCGCCCGATCAGGTCGGTCACGTTGTCGGCCAGTGTCGAGCGCGCGCCGTCGACCGCCGAGAGCGTCTCGGCGGTGCGGGACGCGATGGCGTCGACCAGCGCCGCATTCTCGCGGCGCAGCTTCTCGGTCGCCTGTTCGGTCGCTTCCTCCATGGAGCGCTGCAGCTCGGAGCCGCCCGCCGCGAAGCGCTCGACCAGCGGCCGCGCCGTCTCGTCCAGGATCTTGGAGAGTTCGGCCGAACGCGAGGCCAGCATGGAATTCAGCTCGCGCGTGTTGGCACCGATGGTCTTTGCCGCGTCGTTGGTGCTCTGGCCGATATGCTGGCCGACCGCGGTGAAGGTTTCGGCGATCACGTTGGCGCGCGACACGAGCTGGCCTTCGGCCTCGGCGATCTGCTCGCCGAGCTTCTGGCCCATGGTCTCGGCCGAGCGGGCCAGCCGGCTCTCGGCATTGGAGACATGCTCCTCGACGCGGGCAGCCGTCGTCTCGGCGCTCGCGGCCAGCCGCTCGTCGGCGCCGGTGAGCGCCTGTTCGATGTCGCGGGCATGGCCGGCGAGCTGGGCGCCGGTCTGGCGCACATGCTCGGCGACGCGCTGCTCGGTCTCGGAGAAGGCGCCGACGATATGGTCGGCCTGCCGGCCGATGGTGGACGCCGTCTCGGCGATGCGCGAGGCGAGCCTGCCGTCGGCGTCGTCGAACACCTGGCCGATCTCGGCGACGCGCGCCGAAAGCGCCTGCGAGCCCTCGGCGATGCGCTGCGACAGCTGCTCGTCGGCGCCGTCGAAGATGCGGCCGAGGTCGGTCGCACGCGAGGCCAGCGCCTCGGCCGATTCGCCGATGCGCCGGGCGAGCTTCTGGTCGGCGTCCTCGAAGTTGCGCAGGATGTCGCCGGCGCGGGCGGCCAGCGACTGCGCCGTCTCGACGGCACGCGCCACCAGCCTCTGGTCGGCGCTGTCGAAGGTGGCGGCGATCGCCTCGGCCCGGGCGGCGAGTTCCGCCGCCGTTTCCTCGTTGCGAGCGATGAGCGCGCTGGACGTGTCCTGCGCGCGCGCCGCCATGCGGCCGTCCGCCTCCTCGAAGGTGCGGGCGATATCCTCGGCACGGGCGAGCAGCGCGGCCGAGGTCTGCTCGGCGCGTTCGGCTATCTTGCGGTCGGCGTCGCTGAAGGCGATCCCGGCCTGCTCGTGCAGGGCGCTGGTCACTTCCATGACCTTTTCGCGCAGCGCGCCGGCGACGAACACCGCGCTCTGCTCCAGCACGCCGCGGATGTTGTCCACGCCGGACGACAGCGCGCGCTGCATGGTGCCGGCGCGTTCCTCGATGATACCGGTCTGGCGGTTGAAGGCGTCCTCCATCTTCTCGATGTCGGCGCCGATGGCATCGGAGATGCGGGCGCTGCGCGCCGCGATCTGGTCGATGTGGCCGGTGACGGCACGATCGATGTCGCCGCGCACCTCGGCAAGCTTGCCGAGGTCTTCGTCGAGCGCCCGGGTCAGGATATCACGGCCTTCGGCGATCTTGCCGACATGGCCGGCGATGATGTCGTCGATGCCGCCGCGGCTTTCCGCGATCTTGGCAAGGTCGGCTTCAAGGGCGCGCTTCAGGATATCGCGGCCTTCGGCGAGCTTCTCGACCTGGCCTGCAACCAGCCCGTCGATGCCGGCGCGGCTTTCGGCCAGCTTGGCGAGGTCTTCTTCAAGCGCGCGCTTGAGGACGTCGCGGCCTTCGGCCAGCTTCTCGACCTGGCCGGCGACCAGCCCGTCGATGCCGGCGCGGCTTTCAGCCAGCTTGGCGAGGTCTTCTTCCAGCGCACGCTTGAGGACGTCGCGGCCTTCGGCCAGCTTCTCGACCTGGCCGGCGACCAGTCCGTCGATGCTTGCACGGCTCTCCGCCAGCTTGGCCAGATCGTCTTCTAGTGCGCGGGACAGGGTGGAGCGATCGGCGGCAAGGCGGTCCTGGTGGCTGTTCACCAGTTCGTTGACGGCCCGCAGATCGTCTTCCAGGCTGCTGGCGAATCTGGCGCGACCGTCGACGAGCTTCTGTGCTTGCTCCTCCATGGCGCCGCCGATGGTGTGGAGATCGTTCTCCAGCGCGCGCCTGAGAATGTCGCGGCCTTCGGCGAGCTTCTCGACCTGGCCGGCGACCAGCCCGTCGATGCTCGAACGGCTCTCCGCCAGCTTGGCGAGGTCGTCTTCCATGGCTTTCGACAGCGCCGCGCGCCCGACGGTCAGCCTGTCCATATGCTCCTGCACGAAGCCGTCGACGTTCTTGAAGTCGGCTTCGAGCGCCTGCGAGAGGGTGGCGCGTTCGGCCGCGATGCGTGCCTTGTGTTCTTCGGCGCTGCGGTTGAGGGCGCCGAGGTCGTCTTCGAGCACCTTGGCGAATTGCGCGCGGTCCTCGACGAGCTTCTGCGACTGTTCGCCGATGACGCCACGGATGGTGTTGAGATCGGAATCCAGCGCGCGCTTGAGGATGTCGCGGCCCTCGGCCAGCTTCTCGACCTGGCCGGCGACCAGCCCGTCGATGCTGGAGCGGCTTTCGGCCAGCTTGGCGAGGTCGGATTCCAGCGTCTGCGACAGGGCGGCGCGCTCGGCGGCGAGCCGTTCCATGTGGCCGTGGACGATTTCGTTGACCTTCTGGAGATCGCTTTCCAGCACCTGGGCGAACTGAGAGCGATCCTCGGAGAGTTTTTGCGACTGCTCGCCGATGACGCCGCGGATGGTGTTGAGATCGGATTCCATGGCGCGCTTGAGGATGTCGCGGCCCTCGGCCAGCTTCTCGACCTGACCGGCGACCAGCCCGTCGATGCTGGAGCGGCTTTCCGCCAGCTTGGCGAGGTCGGATTCCAGCGTCTGCGACAGCAACGAGCGTTCCTGAGCCAGCTTGTCGGAATGGTCGGCGACCAGCGTCCTGATGTTGGAGAGGTCGTTTTCAAGCGACCGGCCCAGTTCGCCACGGTCTTCGGCCAGCTTGACGGAATGGCTTTCCATCAGGCTCTTCAGCCTCTCTGCGTCGGCTTCGAGCGCCCTGGCCAGCACAGCGCGGCCTTCGGCGATCTTCTCGACCTGGCCGGCGACGAGGCTGTCGATGCCGGCGCGGCTTTCCGCCAGCTTGGCGAGGTCGGCTTCCATGGCGCGCGACAGGATGTTGCGACCCTCGGCCAGCTTGCCGACGTGCCCGGCGACCATTTCATCAATGATCGTACGCGCTTGCGTCAGTTTGTCGGCGTCCTGGTTCAAGGCAACGGAAAGCCTGCCGCGACCTTCTTCGAGGCGCTCCAGATGGCTGCCCAGCGAGGCGTCCATGGCGGCGCGGGCTTCGTTGACCTTGCGCAGGTCTTCCTCCAGCGCGCGCGAGATCAGGTTGCGGCCCTCGGCGAGCTTCTGCACCTGCGCGGTGACGGTGGCGTCGATCTCGGCGCGGCCCTCGGCGAACTTGCCAAGGTCGGCATGCATGGCGGCGGCCATGCGTTCGCTGCTTTCGGCGAGGTTGCGGCTGTGGTTCTCGACGGCTTCCTCGATGCCGGCGCGGGCCTCGGCAAGCCGCGCGATGTCTGCGTCGAAGGTGCGCGAGACGGTGTGGCGCGCGGCCTCCATGCGGCCGGCGAAGTCGCTGGCGCGTGCCTCCAGCATGGCGGAGGTGGAGTTGACGATATCGGCCATGTCGGCGCCGATGCGCGTCTTGCCGTCGTCGATCATGGCCGAAAGGGTCTGCTGGCCGGTGGTGAAGGCGTTGTTGATCTCCTTGGCGCGCTCGACCAGCGTCTCGTTGATCTGGCGGGCACGGGCTTCCAGCGCCGCGTTGAGCTTCTGCGTGCCGGTATCGAGCGCCTCGGCGCGGGTCTGGAACTCGCCGATCAGGGCCTGGCCGCGCTCGGCGAGCGTACGTTCGATGCCGTTCAGGCTGGCCTCGAACTCGGCGCTGAGGTTGCGGGCGGCGCCGCCGAGCAGCGAGACCATGCCGGAGGTGCGGTCGTCGAGCAGGTCGGTCAGCGAGCGGGTCAGGCCGTCGGTGGTGTCGGTCAGCTTGGCGATGCGGGTGTCGAGCAGGGAGGCGAAGGCCTCGCCGGAGGTCGACAGGCGCTCGGTGATCGTATCCAGCCGGGTCTCGACCGAATCGAAGATCGACATCGAGCTTTCATTGATGCGGTCGATCAGCGTGTCGCCGGAATTGGTGATCGTCATCGACAGGTTGGTCGAGGCGCCCATGATGGATTCGCGGATGCGGTCGGAGGCGGCGCCGATCTCGTCGCGCAGCGTCTCGTGCGCGCCGGCGATGGAGGCGCGCACGCGCTCGGCGTGGTTGACTACCGCCTCGCGTTCGCTGCCCAGCCCGTCGACGAGCTGGCGGATGCGGGCCTCATTCTCAGAGTAGGAGCGCTCGATCTGGCTGACTTCGCTGTGGACGAGCGTTTCCAGCTCGACGGCGCGCGCGAGCGTGCGCTCGATCCCTTCGCCCATGGCGGCCACCTCGCGGCGCACGGCCTGGCCGATCATCATGACGCGGTCCTGGGCGAGGTTCTCCGGCTCGGCGAGGCGGAAGGCCACCTCGGTCATCGACTGCGCGGCAAGCCGCATGTCCTGCGCGCGCCGCACCATGGCGGCGAAGGCCCAGAACAGCACCACCGGCACGATTGCCGCGACGGCGACGCCGATCAGCTCGGGACGGGCGAGCAGCTGGTCGAGGGTGCGGATGTTCCAGATGGACGGACCGAACAGCAGGTGGGCAAGCGCAGCCGCGCCCGCGATCCAGACCACCGAGATCAGCGCGACGATCCAATAGATGGTGTTGGAGGCGCGGCGGTTGAGGCCGTGCAGCAGGGACTTGTAATCCTTCTGGCGGTCGTCGTTGGCAGGCGCGAAGGCCGCTGCCGGCTGGGTGCCGTTGGAGCGCGGCTCGACAGGACGCAGGTCCGCAGGCCTGGATTGGTTGGCGGCGGGCCGGGCAGGTTCGGCCTCGGCGGGAGCCGGCTTGGCGGCCGCGGGCTTCTCCGCGCGGCCGGCGCGCGCGAGCTCCTCGGCGGCCTGCGAAATCTGGGCTTCCAGGTCCTCCATCGATGCGGCGATGTCCAGATCGCCGCTGTCGGAAGCGAGATCGATGTCCAGCGCGGCTTCGAGTTCCTTGGCCACTTCGTTGTCGAGGGATTTTGTTGTCGTTGTTTTCTTCGCCATGCCTTCGCTACCCTGTACTAGCTGCTGCGGGACCTGTTATTGTCGTTTTTTGCCCCCGCGCATGAGGCTCATATGGACCCTGCGTATCGTAGTGACACAGGTGGGTAAAGAAAACATGCATTCGGCGACATACGTAAAACTTTAAATATAAGGTTAACGGAAGCGTGAGCCGAAGGCCTGTCGCCCAACATTTTTCACGTTCTGCCGTTAACCCGCCGTCCACCGGATCGAACTAGCCTCAAGCCCTTGTTTTCGATGGTCCGGCAGGAGCAGACGATGGTGCGTAAGCAAGCGGACGTGGCGTTCTCGATGCCTGGCGGGGAAGCCTGCGGCCAGTCGCCGGGCCGGCCCGTGGACCTCGTCCACCTTGCCCGCCAGACGATGGGCGACCGCGACCTTGAACGCGAGGTGCTCGGCCTGTTCGTGCAGCAGGCGCTGTCGGTGCGCGACGAAATCGCGGCGGCGGATGCCAAGCGGCGTCTTTTTTTGGCACATGGGCTGAAGGGGGCCGCGCGCGGCATCGGCGCCTTCGCCGTCGCCGACTGCGCGGCCGAGATCGAGCGCGATCCGCAGGACGGCCGCGCGCTCAAGCGGCTCGGCGGACTGATCGACAGCGTCCGCGATTTCGTCGCGGCCATCAGCCGCTAGCGCCCGATCCGGCAAGGCCAGCGCATCGCCGCTTCGTGGCCGATTGAACCGCTTTCCGCAAATGCGTCATCACAGGGCGGTTTTGCGCCGCAGTTGACTTGTCGCGCGGAGCCATTATCTCGGCTGCAATTCCCCTTCAGGTGACGCATGACCAAGCTGACTTATATCGCCTTCGACGGCACGCGCTTCGATGTCGAGGCTGAAAACGGCTCGACCGTGATGGAAAACGCCATCCGCAACGCGGTGCCCGGCATCGAGGCGGAGTGCGGCGGTGCCTGCGCCTGCGCGACCTGCCATGTCTATGTCGATCCGGAATGGACCGACGTCGTGGGCGAGCCGGAAGCGATGGAAGAAGACATGCTGGACTTCGCCTACGAGGTGCAGCCCAATTCGCGCCTGTCGTGCCAGATCAAGGTGCGCGACGAACTCGACGGCCTGGTCGTCAGGGTGCCCGAGCGGCAGGGCTAGAGCATTGGACCGAAAAGTGGGACCCGGTTTTCGGTGATTCCGATGCTCTATCAATAATTTAGATCGTCCTTTGTGCGTCCGATTGGACGCACGGCGATCTAAGACCTATTCCACCATCGGGGCTTCGACCGGGGGGCCGCCGCGCAACGGCTTTTCCGGCATCAGGCACAGGATCAGGAACGAGCCGGCCAGCATCGCCGCGGCAGACAGGAAGATCACGCCGAAGGCGTTTCCTTCCGTGACCTGGGCGGCGCCGGTGGCCATGCCTTCGCCGGCCAGAGGCAGGTGGCGGCTGAGCGCGATGGTGCCGAGGGCGGCGACGCCGAGCGCGCCGCCCAGCGAACGCAGGAAGGTCAGCACGCCGGTGGCGACGCCCAGATGCGCGTGGTCGACGGCGTTCTGCACGGAGACGGTGGCGACCGGGAACGACGTGCCGATGCCGAAGCCGATCAGCGTGGTCAGCACCTCCACAACCGTCAGCGAGGCGCTGCCGGCAAGATGGGCGAACAGGCCGAGGCAGATTACGCCGAAAGCGATGCCGATCAGGGCGATGCGCTTGTAGTGGACGAACCGCGGGACCAGCTTGCCGCTGGTCGTCGCGCCGGCCACCGTGCCGAGCAGCAGCCCCAGCATCGCCATGCCGGACTCGCCCGCCGTCAGGCCGAGGACCGCCTGCAGATAGACGGGCAGGTAGACGGAAAGGCCGATGCTGGCCGCCTGCAGCAGGAACATGGAAAGCGTGCCGGCGAGCACGATGCGGTTCGACAGCACCTCCAGCGAGATCAGCGGCTCGGCCGCGTGCAGCAGGCGGGCGGCGAAAAGCGCCCATGACAGCGCCGAGGCCGCCAGCAGGCCGAGGATCTGCGGCGACGACCATGAATAGGTGCTGCCGCCCCAGTTGAGGGCCAGCAGCAGCAACGAGGTCGCCACGACGAGGACGGTCGCCCCCCAGCCGTCGATGCTGTGGTCCCTGGCCGCCACCGGCAGCTTCTTCAGCGGGTTGTTGATGATAAGCATGGCGAGCGCGCCGAGCGGCAGGTTGATCCAGAAGATCAGCGACCAGTGGAGGTGTTCGGCGAAGATGCCGCCGAGCAGGGGGCCGGCGATCGAGGCGACCGCCCAGGTGCCGGAGATCCAGGCCGCATAGCGCGCCCGCTCCTTCGGCGGCACGAGGTCGCCGATGACGGTCTGCGTCAGCGCGAACAGCCCGCCGCCGCCGATGCCTTGCACCGCGCGGCCGACGACGAGGACCAGCATGTTGGTGGCGAGCGCGCTGATGAGCGAGCCGGCGAGGAAGATCAGGATCGCCGCATACATGGTCGGCCGGCGGCCGTAGACATCGGAGATGCGGCCGTAGAGCGGCGCCATCGCCGTCGCGGTCAGGAGATAGCCGGTGACGATCCAAGGCAGGTAGCTGGCATGGCCGAGGGCTGCGCCGATGGTCGGCATGGCCGGCGCCACGATGGCCTGGTCGAGCGCGGCGAGCAGCATCGACAGGAGCACGCCGGCGATGATGGTGTTCTTTTCGCCCTCGCTCAGCGGCGTTCGGCCGGTGGAGGCATTCTGGTCCTGTGCGATCCGGTCCATGGCTGTTTCCTGCATGTTTCCATCTGGAACGACGTCGCGCGAACCGGCCGCGAATCGACAGGACGCATTCGTTCCAACCCGGCTGTGGGCCGCGCACCGTGGCGGGCTTCGGATCCCGCAGGCGGGATTGCCGGACTACCAACCGGCGTGCGTTTCCTGAAAACAGCGGGCGCGACCTAGCAGAAACGCGGGGCCGGTGTCGAGACGCGACGGCGGGTACAGCCGAAATTGTTACCGTTCGCGGCCGGGATCAACCCGGCAGCTTGCCGGCCTCGATGCGCTCCATGCGGTAGTGCAGCAGCCGCAGGATGCGGCTTTCGAAGTTGATGCCCTCGACCTTGTCGAACTGCACCTGCGCCCGGTCGTGGCTGGCGAGGATGCGGGCGGTGACGTCCTTCGCCTTGGCCGCCGCATCCTTGCAGTTGTCCTGCCGGTCGATGGCCAGCAACGCCTGCTCCAACTGGCGTCCATGGTTCTTGGCGATCTCGACGTGGCGCTCCTCGTGGCGCTTGATGTCGGCGGCCAGCGTGTCCCAGAAGATGCGGACGTCGCGGTCGGTGCGGCCGCGCTGGCGCCAGCGCGGCAGGATGACACGCGCCTTGACGGTCACCACCGCCGAGACGATGCGGCAGGAACCGGGCTGGTCGGCGTAGCCGATGCGGGTGTTGAAGGCCATGCGCGTGGCGCCGGGATGGCGCAGGCCGGTGGTCTTCACCGTCGGGCCGCGTCGCGACAGCTCATGCTGGATGTCGTC
Source organism: Mesorhizobium sp. 8 (assembly GCF_006351905.1). Taxonomy (NCBI): domain Bacteria; kingdom Pseudomonadati; phylum Pseudomonadota; class Alphaproteobacteria; order Hyphomicrobiales; family Phyllobacteriaceae; genus Mesorhizobium; species Mesorhizobium sp. 8. Next base: position 863,237 of record NZ_CP040914.1, on the reverse strand, counting down.
CAGCGTGCGGCCGTGAATGGTGTAATAGGCGTATGTCTTGACCAGATTCGCCGCGCCGGCCGGAACGGCCATGCAGGCGCATGTCAGGGCGCAAACCAGGAAACGCATCATCATGTTGCCGCTAAATCGCCATTACGACCTGGACGCACCTTGCGTTACGGTCGTCGCCGGTGCAACGCAAATCGGTCACCACGAGACTGGCCGGCAATCACGATGAGACGATGGCAACTGGCGCATGGGCGCCATCTCGACCTCGGCGCCAAGGCCGTCGTAATGGGTATCCTCAACGTCACGCCCGACAGCTTTTCCGACGGCGGCCTGTTCGACGCGCCGCAGAAAGCTCTCGAGCAGGCGCGGCGCATGATCGACGAGGGCGCGGCGATCGTCGACGTCGGCGGCGAATCGACGAGGCCCGGCGCCCAGCCGATCACCGCCGGCGAGGAGCAGCGGCGCGTGCTGCAGGTCATCGAGCGGCTGGCGGACGAGGGCAGGGCGCTGATTTCGGTCGACACGTTCCGGGCCGAGACGGCGCGGCTGGCGGTGGCGGCCGGTGCCCATATCGTCAACGACGTCTGGGGCCTCCAGCGCGAGCCCGGCATTGCCGCGGTCGCCGCCGAAACCGGCGCCGGGCTGGTCATCATGCATACGGGGCGGGAACGCAACGTGCTCGCCGACGTCATCGCCGACCAGACGATGTTTCTCGGCAAGTCGCTGGAAATCGCCCGGCAGGCCGGCGTGCCGGACGACCGCATCGTGCTCGACGCCGGATTCGGCTTCGCCAAGGAGACGGCCGAAATCAACCTCGAACTGATGGCCCGCTTCGGCGAATTGCTCAACCTCGGCTTCCCGCTCATGGCCGGCACGTCGAGGAAGCGCTTCATCGGCACCGTCACCGGCCGCGAGGCGGCGGACCGCGCGGCGGGCACGGCCGCCACCAGCGTTATCCTGCGGCTCAAGGGGGCGCATCTGTTTCGCGTCCACGATGTCGCAATCAACGTGGACGCGCTGGCAGTCGCCGATGCTATGCTCGCCCTGGAGGCCGCCCGCCGGAACACACCATGACCACCTACACGATCCGCATGAAGAACTGCGCCTTCTTTGCCCGGCACGGCGTGCTGGACGAGGAGGAGGCGCTTGGCCAGCGTTTTTACGTCGATGCCGAACTGACGGTCGAGCCTGCTGCTTCGCTGGAAGCCGATTCCATCGACAGCACCGTCGATTACGGCGTCGCCTTCGGCGTCATCGAGGCGATCGTCACCGGCAAGCGCCGCTTCCTCATCGAGGCGCTGGCGCTGGAAGTCGCCAAGGCGCTCGCGGCGCGGTTCCCTGAGATCAGGAAGGCGTCGATCACCGTCCGCAAGCCGAACGCGCCCGTGCGCGGCGTGCTCGACTATGTCGAGGTGAATGTTGTCTGGCCGCAATAGCACCGTCTATCTCAGCCTCGGCGGCAATCTGGGCGACCCGGCGGCTTCGATGGGAGCGGCGCTGCGCATGCTCGACGCCGACGCGGCCACCGAGGTGGTCGCGGTCTCCTCGCTCTACCGCACGCCGCCATGGGGCAAGACCGACCAGCCGGATTTCCTCAATGCGGCGGCCGAGCTTTCGACCGGCCGCGACCCGCGCGGGCTGCTGGAGCTTTGCCTGGAGGCCGAGCGCCGGCTCAAGCGCGTGCGCGCCGAGCGCTGGGGGCCGCGCCTGATCGACATCGATATCCTGATGTTCGGCGATCGCGAAATCCACGAATCCGGGCTGGAAATCCCGCATCCGCGCATGGCAGAGCGTGCCTTCGTGCTGGCGCCGCTGGCCGAGATCGCCCCTGGCCTGACGGTGAAGGGCGCCCCCGCCGCAGACCGCCTCGCCGCCCTCGACGCCGCCGGCATCGAGCGATTGCCTTCGGGGCGCGATTGGTGGCAGCTTGGAGCGGAAGGGGACGGGGCAAAGGCATGAGCACCAAACTCGGCGCGCGCGAAGACCTGAGCCGCAAGCGGTTGCCCGGCAGCGAGGCGAAAGTCGAGTTCGTCGAGCTGTTCTTCGACCTCGTCTTCGTCTTTGCCGTGACCCAGATCTCGCACGGGCTGCTCAACAACCTGACGCTGCTCGGCGCGTTCCAGGCGGCTTTCCTGCTGATGGCGGTGTGGTGGGTGTGGGTCTACACCGCCTGGGTTACCAACTGGATGGACCCGCAGCGCGGACCGGTCAAGTTCATGCTGTTCGTGCTGATGCTGGCGGGCCTTGTGCTCTCCACCTCCATCCCCGAGGCATTCACCGAACGCGGCCTGATGTTCGCCGGCGCCTATGTGTTCATGCAGGTGGGCCGCACCGCCTTCACCGCATGGGCCTTCCGTCCGCATGATCGGCCGAACTACCACAACATGTGCCGCATCCTGGCCTGGCTGGTGCTTTCGGGCGTCTTCTGGATCGCCGGCGCACTGGCCGAGGGCGAGGCGCGCTTCGCCTTGTGGATCGTTGCCCTCGTGCTGGAATACATTTCGCCGTCGCTGCGTTTCTGGACGCCCTGGCTCGGCGCCACGCCGACCACCGACTGGGACATCGACGGCGGCCACATGGCCGAACGCAGTGCCGCCTTCATCATCATCGCGCTCGGCGAATCCGTGGTGGTGATGGGCGCGACGCTCGCCGAAGTCGAACTGAATACTGGCGTCGTGCTGGCATTCCTCGCCTCGTTCGGCGCCTCGGTCGCCATGTGGTGGCTCTATTTCAACGTCGGCGCCGAGACCGGCCGCCATCGCATCGAGGCCTCCGACGATCCCGGCCGTATCGCGCGCATCGCCTATACCTATCTTCCGGTGCTGCTGGTCGGCGGCATCATCGTCACCGCCGTCGCGGACGAACTGACGGTGGCGCATCCGAACGGCCACCATGCCGACCTTGCGACCATTCTCACCCTGGTCGGCGGCCCGGCGCTCTACGTCTTCGGCAACCTCATGTTCAAAAAGGTCACGTCGGGCATGGTGCCGTTGTCGCATCTGGTCGGCCTGGCGCTGCTGCTGCTCGTCGGGCTGGTCGGCCCCTATGCCGAGCCCTTGCCGCTCAGCATCGCCACGACCGTCATCCTGTTCGGCATCGCCTACTGGGAGCAGCGGCTGGGCGAAAGCCGCGCCGCGCACAAGGCCTGAGTTCGGCCGATCCCGAACGCCGGATCAGCCGGCAAAGCCGCCGTCCTGGAGGAAGGCCCGCTCCTCTGCCGTCGTTTCGCGCCCGAGCGCCGCGTTGCGGTGGGGAAAGCGGCCGAAACGGGCGATGATGTCGCGATGCTCGATGGCGTAGGGCATGTAGCTCTGCGGCGCCCGTTCCGAGAACAGGGCCACCGAGCGTTCCTGGTCGGCCATCGCTTCGGAATGCTCGAAGGGCAGGTAGATGAAGGCGCGCAGGGCGTCCTCCAGCGCCATGTCGTGGCCGGCGCCGACCACCTTTTCGGCAAGGTGGCGGGCGAGGGGGTCGGTCGCGAACATGTGGCCGGTGCCGCGAAAGCAGTTGCGGGGGAACTGGTCGAGCAGGATCATCAGCGCCAGCGCGCCTTCGGGATGATCGGCCCAATCGTCCAGTTCGCGCCGTGCCGCCGCATAATGCAGGTCGAGGAACCGGGTGCGAAAATCGGCGTCGAAGGCGTCGTCCTTGCGGAACCACGCGTCCGGCCCTGCTTCCCGCCAGAAGCGGGTGACGGCAAGGGCGCGGGCGTCGATGGTGGCTGTCATGTTCCAGGCTCCGTCTGTTGTCTGCCGAGCACGCCGGCGGTCTCCTCGTTGAGCGCGCGGCCCGGCTGCCGGGGCGTCGTGACGGGGGCGGGGACCGGCGTCGCGATGTTGCCTTTCAGGAAGTTGCGGCCGTCGCGGATGTCGCCGGCCAGCTGGACCTCGAAGCGGGCGGCGTCGCGGCGGCGCACGTCTTCTATCACGTCGACGATCTCGTCGGGATCGACGCCGAGCGCCTCCAGCGTCGAGCCGCCGAACACCAGCGCCGACTCGAACGTCTCGCGCAACTGGTAGTCGACGCCGGCATGGACCAGTTGCAGCGCGGTGCCGCGGTCGAAGGCGCGCGCCAGCACCGTCGCCAGCGGGAACTCCGACTTGACCAGTTCGGCGATGCGCACGGCCGTCTCTGCCTTGTCGACGCAGATCAGCACGGCGCGCGCGCCGCCCGCGCCAGCGGCATGCAGGATGTCGAGGCGGGTGCCGTCGCCATAATAGACCTTGAAGCCGAAATTGGCGGCGGCCTGGATCATCTCGACGTCGTTGTCGATGATGGAGACGTCGACGCCGCGCAGGATGAGCGGCTGGCTGGCGATCTGGCCGAAGCGGCCGAAGCCGATGATGAGCACCGATCCAGTCAGGCCCTCCGCGACGTCGACGCCTTCCAGCGAAAGCTGGTCGCGCGGGGCGAACCAGCGCAAGCCGACGATGGCCAGTGGCGTCAGCACCATGGAGATGATGACGATGGCGGTGAGCTGGGCGTTGGCGGCGCCGTCGATGAGGCCGACGGCCATGGCCGAGGAATAGAGCACGAAGGCGAATTCGCCGCCCTGCGCCATATAGACGGCGCGTTCCAGCGCCTCCCGGTGCGGCGCCTTCAAAAAACGCGCCACGGCATAGATGCCGACCGCCTTGGCGACCATGTAAGCGACGACGTAGACGGCGATCAGCCGCCAGTTGGCCGCGACGATGGAAAGGTCCAGCGACATGCCGACGGCGAGGAAGAACAGGCCGAGCAGGATGCCGCGGAACGGCTCGATGTCGGCTTCCAGCTGGTGCCGGAAGGTCGATTCGGAAAGCAGCACGCCGGCGAGGAAGGCGCCCATGGCCATCGACAGGCCGGAAAGCTGCATAGCCAGCGCCGATCCCAGCACGACCAGCAGGGCGGCCGCCGTCATCACCTCGCGGGCCTGCGAATCGGCAAGCACGCGGAACAGCGGGTTCAGCAGATAGCGCCCGGCGAAGACGAGACCGACGATGGCGGCGATGCCGATGCCGACTTCCTGCAACCGTTCCACCAGCGTGGTTTCGCCGCCGCCCGGCGCCAGGAAGGCGACGAGCGCGAGCAGCGGCACGATCATCAGGTCCTCGAACAAAAGGATCGAGACGATCTTCTGCCCCTTCGGCACGGCGATCTCCCCGCGTTCCTCCAGCAGCTGCATGACGATGGCGGTCGAGGTGAGCACGAAGCCGGCCCCGGCGACGAAGGCCTGGGCTACGGGGAAGCCGCCGGCGAACCCGGCGCCGGTGAGGAGCAGGGCGCAGATCGCCACCTGCAAGGTGCCGAGGCCGAAGATTTCGCGCCGCAGGCCCCACAGCCGCGACGGCTGCATTTCCAGCCCGATGATGAACAGGAACATGACGACGCCGAGTTCTGCGACGTGCAGGATCGCTTCCGGGTCGGAGAAGATGCGCAGCCCGAACGGGCCGATCACCAGTCCGGCGGCCAGATAGCCGAGGATCGAGCCGAGGCCTATGCGCTTGAAAATGGGAACGGCGACGACGCCGGCGGCCAGAAGCGCCACCACCTGGACGAGATCGCTGCTGGAAGCCTCTACGGCCATAGGTCGGTTCCGGGGTGGTAGGGTGGAGGTCGCGCCTGAACATAGGGCCATCGCCTCTGCCATAACAAGGCGCGCGGCAGGAGAGCGGCCGATGTCATCAGGATGTAACGCGTGTAACCGTTAAATCTCGCGTGTGAGTTGCAGGCGGCCGGGGCTGCCGATAGAGGCTCGATCGTTGGTGGCGGGGGATTCCATCGCGATGTTGATCGCATTCCACCGTAAAGGATGATTTTGATGAAGAAATTTCTGTTGATCGCCGTGGGACTGGCCGCTCTTGCGGGCTCGGCCTGTTCCAAGGCCCCCGAATGCACGACGGAGGAATTGACCAAGAAGGCGCAGGAACTGACGACCGCATTGCAGGAGGCGGTGACCAAGGATCCGGCCAAGGCGGCGGAACTGACCGCGAAGGTGCAGGACGTCACGTCGAAGTATCAGGGCGCCACGACCGCTGCCGAGGCCTGCAAGGCCTATGACGAGGTGATCGCGGCGGTGAAGGGCTGATCAGCCTGCCGTAAACCCGAAACGGCAAAGGCGACTGCCCCACGGCGGTCGCCTTTTTCATGCGCGGAGGGCAGAGCCTTGCCGCTGCCGTCAGTTCTTGGCGATGGCGCCGACTTCCGAGGCGTCGACGCGCTTCAGGTTCATGCCGATCACCGGCACCATCTGCTTGTCGACGCGGACCGAGACGGTGACGATCATCGAATTGCCGTCCGGCACGCGCGCCTGCATGACGCCGTTGAGCTGCTTGCGGTTGATGGCGAAGACGACCTTGCGGCCGTCGACGACATTGCCGGAAACGATATCGAGGCCGGAGCCCTTCGAGCCGCCCATGAAGGAGCCGCGATAGCCGTTGCGGCCCTTGCGTTCGACGGTGGCCGACATCGGCTGGGTGAAGACGCCGACGCGGCAGCCGCCGTCCAGCGTCATGCCGATCTTGCCATCAGGCGTCGAGCCGGTGAAGTTGCAGGTGAATTTCGTGCCCTTGTACTTGCCGGCGACGATCTCGCCGGGGCCGACCCACTTGCCTTCGACGGACTGGAAGAAGGACTGATCCTTCTCGGCGGCGAACGCTGTCGTAGCAATGCCGGCCGAAGCGACGATCGCGGCAGGCAACAGGGCGGACAGAACCACTCTTTTCATAAACGACACCCGGCAATGGCAACGCTGGAGGAGACTGGCCCGACCATGAAGAATATTGGTTAATGCTTCGTCACCTCGGCCCCTGCAATGCCGGGAATTCGCGTTGCCGTCAATCGGCGGCGGCGCTTTTACCGGACGCCTTGGCCGAGGCGAATTTGGTCAGTGCCGACAGGAAATCGCCCATGCCGGGCCGCCTCAGCGCGGTAAAGGGCAGGGGACGCGCCGTCTCCATCGCCGCGATGCCGATGCGCGCTGTCATCATGCCGTTGACGACACCCTCGCCGAGCTTGGCCGAAAGCCGGGCGGCGAGACCGTGGCCGACGATCTGCTGGACGAAGCTGTCGCCGACGGCGATCGAACCGGTGACGGCCAGATGCGCCAGCACGCTGCGCGCCAGCCGGAAGAAGCCGAGTGTGCCGGGTCGGCCGCCATAGAGTTCCGACAGGCGGCGGATCAACCGGCCGGCCTCGAACACCACATAGGCGACGTCGACCAGCGCGCGCGGGCTGACGGCGGTGACCAGCGACACGCGCTTGGCCGCATCCAGCACCATCTGCTTTGCCTCGGCATCGAGGGGGCCGAGAATCTCCGTTTCGGCCAGCCGCACCAGATTGCCGCCGTCGATGATCTCGCCGCGCAGGTCGGCCAGCGTACGACGGCCGGCGGCGGTCTGCGGCTTGGCCGCGACGAAGGCGGACAGTTCGTCGACCACGGCGCGCGCGGCCTTGGGATCGTCGCGGGCAATCGCATCCAGCGCCCTGCCTTGCAGCTTCTCCACCTCGGCCAGCCGCCCGATGGCGATGAATTCGCGCAACAGGATGACGATAAGCGCCAGCACCGCGATGCCGGCAACCGCGGCGGCGAACCAGCCGAGCCACGCCTCGCGCTCGAACAGGTCGCGGATGAGACGGTCCATCCACAGGCCGACGGCGAGCGATACAAGGATGCCGAGGGCACCGAAGAAGATCGAGCTCAGCCACGAACGCCGGCGTGGTGCGACCGCCGGCGGCGGTTCGGCGGCGACAAGGTCCGGCTCGTCGAAGACGTCGATTTCGGCCGCCACCACGACGGCGCCCGCAACGGAGCGGGGCTTGCGCGGAGCGGCCTGTGTCGTGCTCTTCGGCTCCGGCCGGTCGTCGGCCTCGGGCTCGATGCGGAAGGCGGCGGGCTTGCGGGTCATGCCAGGCGATCTCCGATCAGGAATTGCAGCGCCCGGTCGAGCCTGATGTGCGGCAGCGACAGCGTCACCCCCTCGGCGGTGCGCTCAAGCTTCGGCGGCCGGAAGCGCACGAAGCGCACCGGCGCATCCATCGCGGCAGGCTTCGAAGCCAGTTCCGGCTGTTCGAAAACCGCATTGATATCTTCCGGCAAGTCACCGGGAAATATGGCCGTTTCCGTCTTGCCGTCGAAGGTTTCGCCGTCGATGGTCTCGCCCGCCAGCGGCGTGCCGATGATGACGGGCAGCGTCTCCTTGCCCTGCTTGACGGTGCCCTCGCGGGTCGCCCGCACCGCCGCCATGGCCACCACGTCGACGGCCGCGCCGGAGAAATTGGCGCGCGCGATGGCGCGGTCGGCCAGCCGCCGCACGATGGCCTGCAAGCGGTCATGACTTTCGTGATGGAGATGGTCGGCCTTGGTGGCTGCGACGAGGATGCGGTCGATGCGGCGCGAGAACAGGTCGGTCAGCACGTTGCCGCGACCGGGTCGGAAGCAGGCGAGGATTTCGGTGACGGAGCGCTCCAGGTCCGCCATTGCCGCCGGCCCGGCGTTCAGCGCCTGCAAGGCGTCGATGAGCACGATCTGGCGGTCGAGCCGGGCGATGTGGTCGCGGAAGAAGGGTTTCACGACATGCGTCTTGTAGGCCTCGTAGCGGCGCTCCATCATCGCGGCCAGCGAACCGGCACGGGGCCGCTCGCCGGTCAGGCCCGGCAGCGGCGCGAAGGTCAGCGCCGGCGAGCCGTCCAGATCGCCCGGCATCAGGAAACGGCCGGGCGGTAGCGTCGACAGCGCCCGCTCGTCGGCTTTGCAGGCCTTGAGATAGGCGGAAAAGCTCTCGGCTAGGCGGCGCGCCGTCATTTCGTCGGCGTCGGCGTCCGGCGCGGCTTCCGCCGCCAGCGCGCGCCACTCGCGCGACAGGTCGGCGCGCACTGGCAGTTCGGCCATCTCGAAGGCCTCGCGCGAGAAATCGGCGAAGGATTTGCCGAGCAGCGGCAGGTCGAGCAGCCATTCGCCGGGATAGTCGACGATGTCCACAGACAGTTTTCCCGCCGAGAACATGCGGTTCCAGGCCGACGCCGATTCGTATTCGATGGTGAGGCGCAGTTCCGAGATGGCGCGGGTGGAGTCCGGCCAGATACGGTCCTTGACCAGGGCGGCGATGTGGTCCTCGTACTGGAAGCGCGGCACGGCGTCGTCCGGCTGGTGCTCCAGCACGGCGCGCGCGATGCGTCCCGATTTCTGCGCCTCGAACAGCGGCAGGCGTCCGCCGTGGACGAGGTTGTGGACGAGGGCGGAGATGAACACCGTCTTGCCGGCACGCGACAGGCCGGTCACGCCGAGCCGCACCGAAGGGGCGGAAAACAGGCCGGCGGCGCGGCCCGACAGCGTGTCGAGCGCGATGCGCGCCTCGTCGGTGATGGTGGTCAGCGATGATGCCAAGTCGGGGCCTTTCGCGCGGGACCTCCGGAATGAAGGCCTCCCGATATAGGGACTGCGCGGCGGCTTTGGAACAGTTCAGCCGGCGGCCGGGGTCACGAAGGCTTCCAGATAGCCGGCGCCGGTCGTGGCTTCGTCGAGGCCGTCGTCGAAACGGACCACGGCGAGGCCGGAAGTCGGGAAGCCGCTGGCCAGCGCGTCGCGCGCTTCCTGCTCGCCGTCGCCGGCGACGGCCGTGGCAAGATCCTCCATCATCGGGTTATGGCCGATGACCAGCAGCGAGCCGAAGCTGCCGTGTTCGCGGATGAGGGCGAGATAGCCGGTCGCGTCCTCGGTGTAGAGTTGGTCGAAGAAAAGCACGCGGCCGATATCGGCGTTGCCGGCAATTCCCTCGAGCGTTTCGCGCGCCCTGCGGGCGTTGGAACAGAGCGTCAGGTCGGGCACATAGCCGGCTGCGGCCATCGCCATGCCGGTCGCTTCCGCATCGGCGTGCCCGACTTCGTCCAGCGGGCGGTCGAAGTCGCGTATGCCGGGCATCGCCCATCCGGCCTTGGCATGCCTCAACAGATACAGCCTTTTCACCCGGCCTCCTTCCGACAGTCGGGCGCTCGCCCCGCGCCGGCAGAATTAGCGGGCGGGGCGGCTTTGCGCAATGTCGGCCGTGCATGGCTGACCTGCTCGAAACGATCGCCGGCGAGGGTCGAAACGGCGCCTGCGGCGGTCCCGACAAATGCGTGGACCTGTTGCCGTTTGCGCTTGTGCCAACGATTGACGGCGAATATATAGGCGCCAAATTTTGGGGTTGTCGGGTGAGTCGAATGAGCGAAATCATAGCTTCCGATTACGTACCCTCAGAAGACGAGCCGTTCATGAACGAGCGGCAGAAGTCCTACTTCAGGCAGAAGCTGGTCGTCTGGAAGACAGACATCCTGCGAGAGGCGCGCGAGACGCTCGAAATCCTCCAGCAGGAAAACGCGAACCATCCCGATCTTGCAGACAGGGCGTCGTCGGAAACCGACCGCGCCATCGAACTGCGGGCGCGCGATCGCCAGCGCAAGCTGATCTCCAAGATCGATTCGGCACTGCAGAGGCTGGATGAGGGCACCTACGGTTATTGCGAAGAGACCGGCGAGCCGATCTCGCTGAAGCGGCTGGATGCGCGTCCGATCGCGACGCTGTCCATCGAGGCGCAGGAGCGCCACGAGCGCCGCGAAAAGGTCTATCGCGACGACTGAGCACGCGAGCAGGCTATAGCGGGTAGCGCACAGGGGAATTCCCCTTGCGCGGCCGGCGTTTGGCCGCTCTCTCTTTAGCTACTGGCTCAGCGCTTGTGGCTGGCAAGCTCGCCGAGCAGCTTGGTCATCTCGTCGTCGAGCGTGTCCTGCTTGCCGGCGGCGGGCTTGGCTGCGGCGGCGTGTGCCTCATCGAGAGACACTTCGAGTTCGCTCATCAACGCATCGTCGATATCGTCCTGGGGCGCCGCTTTCGGGTGCGCGGCAGCGCCGTGCGGCGGCGTATGGGCGGGCGGCGTGGGAACCGGGCGCAGCGGCGCGGGCCGCGGCATCGCCTCGCGGATCGGCGTGACGGAAGCATGCGCAGGAGAGGCGTGCGGCGGGGAAGGCGGCTGCTGGCGCGGCGCCTGCCGGACAGGTTGCGGCGCCGGTGCCGGTTGCGGCCTCGGAGCGGGGGCGGGGTGCTGCGCATGTGCGTCGCCCGACAGCGACGGGCGCCGCGACGCCGACAGGCGGATATCGCGTTCGACCACCACGTCCGTCGGGCCGCCGATCAAAAGAAGGTGCTCGATGTCGTCGCGCCGTATCAGAACCAGCCTGCGATGGCTGTCCACGGCCGTGGCGTCCATCACCGCCAGCCGCGTCTTTCGGTTGCGGCCGCCGGCGACAAAAGTGCCGAAGGTCAGGCCGCGAATCAGGCGGATGACGACGAGCACGCAGATCAGCAGGAGCAGTGCGGAGAAGGTCCACAGGATCGCCGGCGCGTAATTGGGGCCCGCCACGTCGTTCAACCAGTTCAGCATCACCTTCCCCCAACCCGCCATCGAACCCGCGGGCAGACTAGACCGCACAAAGCTGATATCGCAAGTTGCCTTTGCCCGGTGCGGGCATATGTCCACCGCTGGAGGCCGCTTTTCGGCGGACAAACGCCGGCTGGGCCTTTTCCCCGTCGGGAGAATATGATTCAACCGCTGCCGGCGGGACAGTGGAATCGTGAGCAGGGGGCAGATGGCCAGGGAAACGCGCGGCGATTTCTACCCGGTGCCGATCGTCGATCACAATACGCGGCCCGGCGCGGTGACCAGGCTGGTGATCTTCATCGTCGTCCTCACGGCTGCGGCGATCGTGTTCGGCATCTTCCGCGAGCGCTTCGGCGATCCGTTCCTGCTGGGCATGCTGGGCGTGCTGGCGATGATCGGCGTCGGCTTCCTGTTCGCCACGGCGATCGGCTTCCTGCAGTTCTCGCCGCGTTCGTCGGGTGACGACCTGTCCAAGGCGTTCGTCGATTCCATGGCGCAGGGATTGCTGGTCACAGATGCCAAGGGCCGGGTGGTCTATGCCAACCGCGCCTATGCCGAGATGACGGGCGCGGCTTCCGCCGCCGATCTGAGGACCGTCGAGGGCCTGCTGTCGGACGTGCCGGAAGCGGCGGCGACCATCGACAGGCTGGCGTCGGGCCTGCGCGACGGCCAGCCCGGCGACGGCGAATTCCGCCTCGCGCATTCGATCCGCCCCGGCGCCGAGTCCGGCGCGCGCTGGTACCGGACGCGGGCGCGCACCTTCAAGGTGCCCGGCCAGCGCCAGCCGCTGCTGGCATGGCAGCTCGCCGACATTTCCGACGAGCGGGCCGAACAGGAGCGCTTCTTCCTCGACCTCCAGAAGGCGATCGACCATCTCGACCACGCGCCGGCGGGGTTCTTCTCGGCCGACCAGGAAGGCCGCGTCACCTATATCAACGCCACGCTGGCGGAATGGCTGGGCATCGACCTCGCCTCCTTCACGCCGGGCGCCATCACGCTTTCCGAAATCGTCGCCGGCGACGGCATGGCGCTGGTCCGTTCGGTGAAGGCCGATCCCGGCACGACGCGCAACGCCGTGATCGACCTCGACCTCACCACGACTTCCGGCAAGATGCTGCCGGTGCGCTTCATGCACCGGCTGACGGCGAGCCGCGAAGGATCGAGCGGGCCGACGCGCACCATCGTGCTCAACCGCACGCAGGGCGAGGACGCCTCGGCCGACCTGCGCGCCTCTGAGGTGCGCTTCACGCGCTTCTTCAACTCGACGCCGATGGCGATCGCCGGCGTCGACCACGACGGCCGCATCCTGCGCACCAACGCGCCGTTCCTGTCGCTGTTCGGGCCGGTGGTGGACCGTGACGCGGTGGATCGCAAGGTCCGCTTCGACACCGTCATCCACGAGCGCGACCGCCCGGCTTTCGCGGCGGCGCTCGAAAAGGCCAGCCAACGGCAGGCCGACATCGCGCCCATCGATACCGTCCTGCCCGACAACGAGGAGCGGCATATCCGCTTCTACGTCAACGCCATCGCCGACGGCACCGGCGGGGAGGGGGCGGAGGAGGCGGCCATCGTCTACGCGGTGGACACGACCGAACAGAAGGCGCTGGAAGGCCAGATGGCGCAGAGCCAGAAGATGCAGGCGGTGGGTCAGCTCGCCGGCGGCATCGCGCACGACTTCAACAACGTGCTGACCGCCATCATCATGGCGTCCGACCTGCTCCTGACCAACCACCGGCCGTCCGACCCGTCCTTCCCGGACATCATGAACATCAAGCAGAACGCCAACCGCGCGGCCTCGCTCGTGCGGCAGTTGCTGGCCTTCTCGCGCAAGCAGACGCTGCGGCCGGAGGTGCTGACCCTGACCGACGTTCTGGCGGATCTGCGCATGCTTTTGGCGCGGCTCGTCGGCAGCGACATCAAGCTCAGGATCGACCACGGCCGCGACCTGTGGCCGGTCAAGGTCGATATCGGCCAGTTCGAGCAGGTGGTGGTGAACCTGGCGGTGAACGCGCGCGACGCCATGCCTTCGGGCGGCGAACTGACGGTGCGCACGCGCAACGTGCCCGGCGACGAGAGCGGCACCTTCGCGGCCTATCGCGAGCTGACGCCGGGAGACTATGTGCTGGTCGAGGTGGAAGACAGCGGCAGCGGCATCGCGCCGGACGTGCTGAAGAAGATCTTCGAGCCGTTCTTCACCACCAAGGAAGTGGGCAAGGGCACCGGCCTCGGCCTGTCGATGGTCTACGGCATCATCAAGCAGACGGGCGGCTTCATCTTCTGCGATTCCGAGGTCGGCAAGGGAACGACGTTCCGCATCTTCCTGCCGCGCCACATCGCCGAAGCGAAGAAGGCGGCGGAGGCGGGATCGACTGCTCTCGACGGCGAGCGGCCTGCCGAGGCGGCGCCCGCGCCCAAGCCGGCCGAGGCCCGGGACCTCTCCGGCTCGGCCACCGTGCTTCTGGTCGAGGACGAGGACGCGGTGCGCATGGGCGGCATGCGCGCGCTGACCTCGCGCGGCTACACGGTGCATGAGGCGTCGTCCGGCGTCGAGGCGCTAGAGGTGTTCGATTCGCTCGACGGCAAGATCGACATCGTCGTTTCCGACGTCGTCATGCCCGAGATGGACGGACCGACGCTGCTCGGCGAGCTGCGCAAGCGCCAGCCGCACATCAAGTTCGTCTTCGTCTCCGGCTATGCCGAGGATGCGTTCGCCAAGAACCTGCCGGAAGACGCGCAGTTCGGATTCCTGCCGAAACCCTTCTCGCTCAAGCAGCTCGCCACCGTCGTCAAGGAAGTGCTGGAGGCCTGACGGCGCACGATCCCCGCGAAAAGCCCGAAAATCGGGGCTTTTCGTCGTGGTGTACGATTGTTGGCGCGCGCCGGTGGTGTCATGATGGCATCGTGGGGGTGCGATGACGCCGCACAACGAGGCCGAGAGGGACGACTATGCAGGGACGGTGCTGCTGGCGGGAGACCCGCAGCGCACCCGATGGATCGCGGAGACGTTTCTGGAGGCGCCGCGCTGCGTCAACCGGCGGCGCGAGGCTCTCGGTTTCACCGGCACTTTCCGTGGCTGTCCCGTCAGCGTGCAGACGACCGGCATCGGCGCGTCCTCCTTCCTGATCTACGCGTACGAATTGCTGGATCACTTCGGCTCGCGAACGCTGATCCGCATTGGTACATGCGGCGGCCTGACCGGCGCGGCCGCGCTGCGCAGCGTGGTGATCTCGAGCGAGGCTCGGGGCGAGGATGCGGTGAGCGGCCAGGTCTTCGGCCTCTACGATGCGCGGGATTGCCGGCCCGACCCGGATCTCCTGCGCCGGGCGATCGAAAAGGCCGGGGAACTCGGCATCGCCTGCCGGGCCGGCCTGACCGTTTGCAGCGACGTCTTCTATCATCCGCGCGGCAGCGGCATCGGCCGCTTCGCCGCGGCGCAGGCGGCCGGCGCCATCGCCGTCGACATGGAGACCAGCGCGCTCTACCGCATCGCCGGCCACTTCGGCGCGCGGGCGCTGTCGATCTGCACGGTGGTCGACAACATCGCCACCGGCGAGGAAACCGACTATGCCGAGCGGCAGGCGCTTTTCTCGGACATGACGAGGCTCGCCCTCGAGGTCGCCTGCACCTCCTGATTTGCGGCCACGGGCGCTGGCGGCGGTCAAGGGCGCGGGCGGGTTGCCTTTTGCACCGCAACAGACTATATGCGCGCCCATTCCACACATGGACTTTGGTGTCTGTCCGGGAGAAATCCGGCGGAAACCTCCGGTGGCGGTGAGGTCAGACCATCTGAACAGCTCTGCTTTCAGGCCGGTTTGCCGAAATCGTCAAGTGTCCGTGGAGGTCAACCGGAAAGGAAATGAGAATGGCTCTGCCCGACTTCAGCATGCGCCAGCTTCTGGAAGCTGGCGTTCACTTCGGCCACCAGACGCATCGCTGGAACCCGAAGATGGCGCCTTACATCTACGGCGCCCGCAACAACATCCACATCATCGACCTGTCGCAGACGGTGCCGCTGCTGCACCAGGCGCTCAAGCAGGTTTCCGACGTCGTCGCCCGCGGTGGCCGCGTGCTGTTCGTCGGCACGAAGCGCCAGGCTTCGGACATCGTGGCGGACGCCGCGCAGCGTTCGGCGCAGTATTACGTCAATTCGCGCTGGCTCGGCGGCATGCTGACCAACTGGAAGACGATCTCCAATTCGATCCAGCGCCTGCGCAAGCTCGACGAGCTGCTTTCCGGCGGCGAAGCCCAGGGCTTCACCAAGAAGGAGCGCCTGAACCTCGACCGCGAGCGCGAGAAGCTCGACAAGGCGCTGGGCGGCATCAAGGACATGGGCTCGACGCCCGACCTGATGTTCGTCATCGACACCAACAAGGAGGCCATCGCCATCCTCGAGGCCAAGCGCCTCGGTATCCCGGTGGTGGCGATCGTCGATTCGAACTGCGATCCGGACAAGGTCGATTTCCCGATCCCCGGCAACGATGACGCCGCGCGCGCCATCCAGCTCTACTGCGACCTGATCGCCAAGGCTGCCATCGACGGCATCGCCCGCCAGCAGGGCGCGCTGGGCGTCGACATCGGCGCTTCCGCCGAAGCCCCGGCCGAGCCGGCGCTGGAGGAGGCTCCGGTCGCCGAGACCCCGGCCGCCGAGGCGCCGGAGGCCTGAGAAGGCGAAGGCCGGTCCCGGCCTTCACATTCCTGAAATCACGGCGTGCCAGAGCATTTCCAGCAAAAGTGTGAAACGGTTTTGCGTCCGGAAATGCGTAGAGAACGGTCCGCCTGAATCAACGGCGCATCATCGAGCTTTCGATGGTGCGCCCGCGCATTGAAGCCCTGCCGGGGAAAATGCGCGTTTCGAGACAAAGAGGCATTCAATGAGCATTTCAGCAGCACAGGTCAAAGAACTGCGCGACCTGACGGGCGCCGGCATGATGGACTGCAAGGCGGCGCTGGCCGAGACCAACGGCGACATGGAGGCGGCGGTCGACTGGCTGCGCGCCAAGGGCATCGCCAAGGCCGACAAGAAGGCCGGCCGCGTCGCGGCCGAGGGCCTGATCGGCGTCGAGGCGGGCGTGCGCGAGGCGGCCATCGTCGAGGTCAACTCCGAGACCGACTTCGTCGCCCGCAACGACGCCTTCCAGGCGATAGTCGCCAACGTCGCCAAGGTGGCGCTCGCCTACGGTTCGACCGAGGCGGTGGCCAACGCCAAGTATCCCGGCTCCGACAAGACCGTCACCGAGACGATCAAGGACGCCGTCGGCACTATCGGCGAGAACCTCGGCTTCCGCCGTTCCGAGAAGCTGACGGTCGCGCAGGGCGCGGTCGCCACCTACATCCACAACGCGGTGGCCGACAACCTCGGCAAGCTCGGCGTGCTGGTCGCCATCGAGACGGCCGGCGACGCACACAAGGCCAGCGCCTTCGCGCGCCAGGTCGCCATGCATGTCGCGGCGACCAACCCGCTGTCGCTGGATGTTGATGCGCTGGACCCGGCCGCCGTCGAGCGCGAGAAGGCGATCTTCTCCGAGCAGGCCCGCCAGTCCGGCAAGCCCGAGAACATCATCGAAAAGATGGTCGAGGGCCGCCTGCGCAAGTTCTACGAGGAAGTCGTGCTCCTGAAGCAGGCCTTCGTGCTCAACCCCGACCTGACGGTCGAGAAGGCGCTGAAGGAAGCCGAGAAGGACATCGGCGCCCCGGCCAAGATCACCGCCTACCTGCGCTTCGCGCTGGGCGAGGGCATCGAGAAGGAAGAGACCGACTTCGCGGCCGAGGTCGCGGCGGCGGTCAAGAAGTAAGCCCTGCCGCAGGCAGTTTCACCAGGGGCGCCGCGTGACATCGCGGCGCCCTTCGTGTATCGGGTCGCATCATCATTGAGACGCGCCGTGCGGCGTCGGGCGATTTGTCCGGCCGCCTTCGCCACGATCCCGAGGACCAGATGACGGCCAAGCCCCTCTACCGACGCGTGCTTCTCAAGGCGTCGGGCGAAGCCCTGATGGGCGAACAGCATTTCGGCATCGACGTTTCCGTCGTCGACCGCATCGCAGCCGACATCGCCGAGGCGAGGGCGCTCGGTGTCGAGGTCGGCGTCGTCATCGGCGGCGGCAACATCTTCCGCGGCGTGGCCGTCGCTTCCAAGGGCGGCGACCGGGTGACCGGCGACCATATGGGCATGCTCGCCACCGTCATCAATTCGCTGGCACTGCGCACTTCGCTCAACAAGATCGGCGTCGAGTCCGTCGTTCTCTCCGCCATCGCCATGCCCGAGATTTGCGAAAGCTTCTCGCAGCGCCAGGCCACCGCCTACATGGACCAGGGCAAGGTGGTGATCTTCGCCGGCGGCACCGGCAACCCCTTCTTCACCACCGATTCGGCGGCGGCGCTGCGCGCGGCCGAGATCGGCGCGGACGCCCTGTTCAAGGGCACGCAGGTGGACGGCGTCTATTCGGCCGATCCCAAGAAGGACCCGAACGCGACCCGCTTCGAGCGCATCAGCCATGCAGAAGTCATCACCAGGGGCCTTTCCATCATGGATACGGCGGCGATTGCCCTTGCGCGCGAAAACAACATCCCGATAATCGTCTATTCGATCCACGAAAAAGGCGGTTTCGGCGAAATATTGAAAGGCGGCGGCCGCTGCACGGTGGTCGCGGACGATTGATCCGAAGCGGATCCGGACAAAAGACAGCAAGGCCGACCGACAGGCCGGGAGACGAAAATGACTGGTGACTACGACGATCTCAAGCGGCGCATGGACGGGGCGATTGCCGCCTTCAAGCACGACCTGGCCTCGCTGCGCACCGGCCGCGCATCCTCCAACCTGCTCGATGCCGTCCAGGTGCAGGCCTACGGCTCGGCCATGCCGATCAACCAGGTGGCCAACGTCACCGTGCCGGAGCCGCGCATGCTTTCGGTTTCGGTATGGGACAAGTCGATGGTCGGCGCCGTCGACCGTGCCATCCGCGAATCCAATCTCGGCTTCAATCCGATCGTCGACGGCACGACGCTGCGCATTCCGCTGCCGGAACTCAACGAGCAGCGGCGCAAGGAACTGGTGAAGATCTCGCACACCTATGCCGAGAACGCCCGCGTCGCCGCGCGCCATGTGCGCCGAGACGGCATGGATTTCCTGAAGAAGGCGGAGAAGGACGGCGACATCAGCGAGGACGATCACCGCAAGCAGGCGGACCGCGTCCAGAAGCTGACCGACGAGATCATCAGCACGATCGACAGCCTTCTGACCGAGAAGGAAGCGGAGATCATGCAGGTCTGAGCGGACCTGCCGAAGGCGGAACGATGGCAACTCCCGCGCATGTCGCGATCATCATGGACGGAAACGGGCGCTGGGCGAAGGCCCGTGGCCTGCCGCGCCTCGCCGGCCATCGCGCCGGCGTCGAGGCGTTGCGCAAGACCGTCCGCGCCGCGCCCGGCCTCGGTATCTCGCACCTGACCGTCTACGCCTTCTCCTCCGAAAACTGGTCGCGGCCGAAGTCGGAAGTCAGCGACCTGATGGGCCTGCTCAAGCTGTTCATCCGCCGCGATCTCGCCGACCTGCACCAGAGCGGCGTCAGGGTGCGCGTCATCGGCGACCGCGACGGCCTGCAGCCCGACATCCGCGCGCTGCTGGAAGAAGCCGAATCGCTGACCGCCCGCAACGGCGCGCTGAACCTCATCATCGCCTTCAACTACGGCGGCCGCGACGAGATCGTGCGCGCCGCGCGCAAGCTCGCCGAAGCTGCCGCTGCCGGCACGATCGCGGCCGACGCCATCACCGCCGACAGTTTCGCCGGCGCGCTCGACACCGCCGGCCTGCCGGACCCCGAGCTGGTCATCCGCACCAGCGGCGAATTGCGCCTGTCCAATTTCCTGCTCTGGCAGGCGGCCTACAGCGAACTCGTCTTCCTGCCCTGCTACTGGCCGGATTTCGGCCCGGAGCAGCTTGCCGAGGCGCTGCATGCCTTCGGCCGCCGCGAACGCCGCTTCGGCGGGCTGGCCCCGCAGGATATCGCCCTGTGAGCGCATCATCATGAGCAACCTTCAGGTGAGGGTCATCTCGGCGGTCGTGCTGATCGCCCTGATCCTGGTGCCGACCTGGTATGGTGGGGTGCCGTTCCGCCTCGTCGCCGTCCTCATCGCTGGCGCGGTCTTCTACGAATGGGTGCGCATGGCGCGTTTCGGCGGCGAACTGAAGCTTCTCGATTTCCTGCCGGGCGTGCTGATGCTGGTCTTTCTCGCGGCCCTTGCCGCCGGCCTGCCGGCGCTGGCGTTGCTCGTCCTGCTCGTCGCCCTGGTGGCCGTCGCCGCGATTGTGGCTGCGATGCGCCGGGACGGGGCAGGGCGCTGGGATGCGCCCGGCATCGCCTATGCCGGCCTGTCCGGTCTCTCGCTCGCCCTGCTGCGCGGCGACGACCATTCAGGCCTGCTGGCGATCCTGTTCGTGTTCGCGGTGGTGTGGGCGACCGACATCCTCGCCTATTTCGTCGGCCGGGCCGTCGGCGGGCCGAAGCTGGCGCCGTCCATCTCGCCCGGCAAGACGCGGAGCGGCGCGCTCGGCGGCGCCGTCGGCGGCGTGGTCGCCGGTGTCGTTCTGGCGGCGATCGCGGGGGCAGGCAATCTTGCCTGGCTGGGCTTCGTCGCGCTCATCCTGTCCGTCGTCTCGCAGGCCGGCGACCTGTTCGAATCGTGGGTGAAGCGCCGCCACGGCCGCAAGGATTCCAGCCAGCTCATCCCCGGTCACGGTGGCGTGATGGACCGGGTGGACGGGCTTGTCGCGGCCGCCTTCGCGCTGTACCTCATCGGCTGGGCGGCAGCTTCGGCGGATCATCCGGCGCACGGCCTGTTCGCGGGCTGACGCCAATGCAGCAGGCAGGCGACGTCACGGATTTGCCCGCATTGGCGGCACATTCAGGCAAGCGGACGGCAGGCAGGCGGACGGCAGGCATCCGGACAATCGAGGGCGACAGGTGAACGAACTTTTGTATGCCCTCACGAGCACTGAGGGAATCCTGATCGGCACGCTGGTGCCGTTCCTGTTCGTGCTGACGGTCGTCGTGTTCGTCCACGAGATGGGCCACTATCTCGTCGGCCGGGCTTGCGGCATCGGCGTCAACGCCTTCTCCATCGGCTTCGGCCCCGAACTGATCGGCTTCAACGATCGCCACGGCACGCGCTGGAAGCTGTGCGCCATCCCGCTCGGCGGTTACGTGAAGTTCGTCGGCGACATGAACGCCACGTCGAGCCCGACCGATCCGGAGACCGCCGGGCTCAGCGAAGCCGAGCGCAAGGTGGCTTTCCACACCCAGCCGGTCTGGAAGCGCGCGGCTACGGTCTTTGCCGGCCCGCTGTTCAACTTCCTGCTCACCATCGCCGTCTTCGCCGTCCTGTTCGCCGCCTATGGCCGCTACGTGGCGGAACCGATGGTGGCGTCGGTCACCGCCGGCAGCCCGGCCGCAGAGGCCGGCATCATGCCCGGCGACCGGTTCGTCAGCGTCGATGGGGAGAAGGTGGAAACCTTTGCCGACGTGCAGCGTCTCGTTTCAGGCCGCGCGGGCGACGCCATCACCTTCGTCATGCTGCGCGACGGCAAGGACGTCACCGTCGTCGCCACGCCAAGGCTGATGGAGCAGCAGGACGCGCTCGGCAACAAGGTGCAGGTGGCCATCATCGGCGTGGTCAACAACCAGGAAGTCGGCCAGCCGCGCCTCGTCACCTATACGCCCGTCCAGGCGCTCGGCGTCGCTGTGGAAGAAACCGGCCATATCATCGAGCGCACCGGGCAGTTCCTGAAGCGCTTCGCCGTCGGGCGAGAGGACAAGTGCCAGCTCGGCGGGCCGGTGAAGATCGCCGGCATGGCCGGGCAGGCCGCCAAGCTCGGTTTCGAGTGGCTGGTGCAGCTCGTCGCGCTGCTGTCGGTCGGCATCGGCATCCTCAATCTGCTGCCGATTCCACCGCTGGATGGGGGACACCTGTTGTTCTACGCGGTGGAGGCCGTCATCCGGCGTCCGGTGTCGGAACGGATGATGGAGGCGATGTATCGCACCGGTTTCCTGCTGGTGCTCGGCTTCATGGGGTTCGTTTTCTGGAACGATCTGTTTGGGTGCTGAAATCATGAAGAAATTCGACTTCAGACCGTCGGTCGTTCAGCGCCCGTTTACCATGCCGGGGGATAGGCGTGACGCGAAAGCCACGCCGAACGGTGAAGTAAATACAAATTAACCAGAAGCCTTGCGTGTAGGGAAAATCCGGTTATTACGGTACGGGAAATAGACCGCACGTCCGGTTTTCTCGCCGTGGGGACTACGAGAAAAAGGTTCTTAAGCCCGATGAAGGCAGTATCCAAGCTTCTGAGCGCCGCGTCCGCGGCGGCCTTGTCCGCCGCTTTGGTTGTGCCGGGCGCTGTGGTCGTTCAGTTCGCCGCCGTTTCGTCTGCCGAAGCCGCGGTGGTCAGCAGGGTCGAGGTGCGCGGCAACACGCGCGTCGAGGCCGAGACGATTCGCAACTACATCCAGATCAAGCCGGGCAAGTCCTTCTCCAGCGGCGACGTCGACCAGGCCGTGAAGGCGCTGTTCGGCACCGGCCTGTTCTCCGACGTGCAGATCAACCAGGTCGGTTCGGCGCTGGTGGTCACCGTTTCCGAGTACAAGGTCGTCAATCAGGTCCTGTTCCAGGGCAACAAGAAGCTCAAGGACGCGCAGCTCGCCAACACGGTGCAGCTGAAGCCGCGCAGCTCCTTCTCGCAGGCGACGCTCGATGCCGACGTCGAGGCGGTGAAGGCGGCCTATGCCCATATCGGCCGCGACGACGCCAATGTGACGACGCAGATCATGGATCTGGGCGACAATCGCGTGAACGTCGTCTTTAACATCAACGAAGGCGGCCGCACCAAGATCGCCGCCATCAATTTCGTCGGCAACCACGCCTATTCCTCGCGCCGGCTGGCCGACATCATCAACACCAAGCGCAGCAGCATGCTGTCCTTCATGCTGCGCGACGACGTTTTCGACGAGAACAAGCTGAAAGCGGACGAAGAACTGCTGCGGCGCTTCTACTACAACCACGGCTACGCCGACTTCCAGGTCGTCTCGGCCTTCGGCGAACTCAACGACCAGACCAACGAATACACCGTGACGATCACGGTCAACGAAGGCGATCGCTACACGTTCGGCGACGTCAGCGTCGACAGCACGATCCCGGAGCTCGATTCGAAGTCGCTGGAATCGGTGGTCGAATCCCGCAAGGGTGACGTCTACAGTGCCAAGGACGTCGAGAATTCCATCATCGCGCTGACCGAGAAGGTGGCGGGACAGGGCTACGCCTTCGCCCAGGTGACGCCGCGCGGCGACCGCAACTTCGAGAACCACACCATTTCGGTCGTCTACACCGTCGACCAGGGCACGAAGGCCTATGTCGAGCGGATCGAGATCCGCGGCAACACGCGCACGCGCGATTACGTGATCCGTCGCGAATTCGACGTGAGCGAAGGCGACGCCTTCAACCAGGTTCTCATCCAGCGCGCGAAGAAGCGGTTGGAAGCCCTCGATTTCTTTGAGAAGGTCGACATCTCAACCGCACCCGGTTCCGAACCGGATCAGGTGGTGCTGGTGGTCGACGTGGTCGAGAAGTCCACCGGCGAGTTCTCCATCGGCGCCGGTTATTCGACCGGCGGCGACACGCCCGGCGCGTCGATCCAGGGCTCGATCACCGAGCGCAACTTCCTCGGTCGCGGCCAGTTCATCCGCGTGTCGGCCGGCGGCGGCAGGCATTCGCGCGACTACGGTTTCTCCTTCACCGAGCCGTATTTCCTCGGGCAGCGCATCGCGGCCGGCTTCGACGTGTTCCGTTCGACGCGCGAGTACGACGACTACGACGTCCAGACGACCGGTGGCACGGTCCGCTTCGGCCTGCCGATTACGAGCAACATCACCACGCAGGTCGCGTATAATATCTCGGAGGAGAAATACTCCTACGATGATAATTGTGACGCCAATGGCGATGGCGTGCCCGATGCGGGCTGCTATGTCTCGACAGCCATTCAGGACGGCATCAAGAACAGCCCGTGGCTGAAGTCGTCGGTTAGCACTAACCTGATCTACAACACCATCGACGACACCAAGAACCCGCATTACGGTATCTACGCCAACCTGGGTGCGGAATTCGCGGGCCTCGGCGGCGATGCCAAGTATTATAAGCTCACCGCACGCGCTTCGGTTTACCAGACGCTGTCGGAAGAAATGGATATCGTCGGCCTCGTGTCGGGCGGCGCCGGCTACATTGCCGGTTATGGCGACAACGACCTGCGCGTGTTCGACCACTTCCAAAGCACCGACCGCATCATTCGCGGTTTCGACTTCAACGGCATTGGCCCCGTTGCCTACAAGAACGGCATCGACGGCGCGGCCGGGTACGACCATCTCGGCGGCACGACCTACTTCAATGCCTCGGCCGAAGCACAGTTCCCGCTGCCGATCGTGCCCGAAAGTCTCGGCCTGCGCGGCGCCGTCTTTGCCGATGCCGCGACGCTTTACGGCAGCAAGGTCAATGGCGTGCTTGCCTCGTCCACCGACATGAAGTGGCGCGCCTCGGCCGGCGTCAGCCTGATCTGGGCGTCGCCTTTCGGTCCGTTGCGTGTCGACTACGCGGTCCCGCTGGCCAAGCAAGACACCGACGACGTGCAGGAATTCAACTTCGGCATATCGACCCGCTTCTGATCGCCGCAAGGCGGTGCCTCCGGACCTCCCAGGCCCGGAGGCGAGCGACTAGCTGGACATTGCTCGCGAATGAAGGATCCGGTGTTCTTTGTGCCTTCACGCCGCTATACGGTGGCTGAGGTCGCGAACCTGACCGGCTCGGAACTGTCCAATTCCGCCTATTCCGAAACCGTCATCGAAACCATCGCCTCCGCCGGCGACGGCGGCGGTTCTGCGCTCGTTTTCGTCGAGGGCAAGCGCAACATCGGCCTGATGGAGACGCTGCGCGCGGCCGCCGTTCTGTGTCCGCGCGAATTCGCCGACAAGGCGCCCACCGGCGTCGCCGTTCTCGTCAACCCGCGCCCGCAGCAGGCTTTCGCCATGGTCGGGCGGCTGATGTTCCCGGCCGCCGCCACGCCCGATACGCTGACGGCGGAGACGGGTGTTTCGCCGCGCGCCCATGTCGATGAAAGCGCTCATATCGAGCCGGGCGCTATCATCGAGGCCGGTGCCGTCGTCGGACCGGATGCGGCCATCGGCAGCGGCACCATCGTTGCGCCGAATGCCGTGGTGGGGCATTCGTGCCGCATCGGTCGCGACAGCTATATCGGGCCGAACGTCAGTGTCCGCTACGCCTTGATCGGCAACCGCGTCGTCATCCATGGCGGCGCCCAGATCGGCCAGGACGGCTTCGGTTTCGTCGGTGGCGCCAGGGGGCCGGAACGGATCCCGCAGATCGGCCGTGTCATCATCCAGGACGATGTCGAGATCGGCTCCAACACCACCGTCGATCGCGGCGCCATGGCCGACACGATCATCGGCGAGGGCACCAAGATCGACAACCTCGTGCAGATCGCCCACAATGTGCGCATCGGCCGCGGCTGCCTCATCGCCGGGCATTGCGGTATTTCCGGCTCGGTCACCATCGGCGACTTCGTCATGCTGGGCGGGCGCGTCGGCATCGCCGACCACCTGACCATCGGCGACCGGGTGCAGGTGGCGGCGTCGGCCGGCCTGATGTACGACATTCCGGCCGGCGAGCGCTGGGCGGGCCTGCCGGCCCAGCCGATGCGGGATTTCTTCCGCGAACTGTCGGCGATCCGCAACTTCACCAAGCACGGGAAGGGAGACAAGCATGGTTGAAGCGGCCGGCTCGACGCTCGAAGCGGTCGACATCGTGGGGCTGATGAAGCTTCTGCCCCATCGTTATCCGTTCCTGATGATCGACCGCATCGTCGACATCGACGGCGACAATTCCGCTGTCGGCGTGAAGAACGTGACGATGAACGAACAATATTTCCAGGGCCATTTTCCGGGCCTGCCGGTGATGCCGGGCGTGCTCATCGTCGAGGCGATGGCGCAGACGGCCGGCGCCATCTGCATCCGTGCCGCCGGCGTGGCCAAGCCTTCGCTGGTCTATTTCCTCACCATCGACGGCGCCAAGTTCCGCAAGCCGGTGGTGCCGGGCGACCAGTTGCGCATCCAGGTAAAAAAGCTCAAGAAGCGCGGCAACCTCCTGAAGTTCGCCTGCGAGGCGATTGTGGACGGCGGCAAGGTCGCCGAGGCCGAAATTCAGGCGATGATGGTCGTCGACGAGTAGAGAACGGGTATCCATGCAGGACCAGACAGTCATTCATCCCTCGTCCGTCATCGAGCCGGGCGCGCGGATCGGCAGCGGCGTGCGCATCGGCCCGTTCTGCCATGTCAGCGCCGATGCGGTGATCGGCGACCGCGTCGAACTGATCGGGCATGTCTCGGTGCTGAACGCCACCACCATCGGCGAGGGCAGCAAGGTCTATCCGATGGCGACACTCGGCGCCCCGCCGCAGAACAACAAGCACACGGGTGGCCGCACCACGCTGATTATCGGCGCCAACTGCACCATCCGCGAAGGCGTGACCATGCACGTCGGCACCGATACCAGTCGCGGTGAGACGATCGTCGGCGATAACGGCAATTTCCTCGCCTATACGCACATCGCGCACGACTGCGTGGTGGGCAGGAACGCCACCTTCGCCAACGGCGCCACACTGGGTGGACACTGCGAAATCGGCGACAACGTCAACATCGGCGGCCTGACCGCCGTGCACCAGTTCGTGCGCGTCGGCGACAACGCCTTCCTTGCCGGCTGTTCGGCCATCGTCGGCGACGTCATCCCCTACGGTCTGGCGTCCGGCAACCGGGCCAAGCTGCGCGGCTTCAACATCATCGGCCTGAAGCGCTCGGGCATGCCGCACAGCGAACTTCATGCCATGCGCCGCGCCTACAAGATGATCTTCGACCAGGCTCATCCCATGGCCGAGAATGTCGAAAAGGCGAGAGCTGAATTCTCCGGTTCACCGAACATCATGAAGATCGTCGATTTCCTCTCCACCCGCGAAAAGCGCTATTTCATTGTGCCGCCGCTGAAGGGTGGTGGCAGCGACGGCAATGACGAGGACTGAGGCGCAGCAAGGCCTGCAACTCGCATCCGGGGCAAGGCCCGGCATCGTCGCTGGTGGCGGCGTGCTTCCGCAGGCAGTGGCGCGGGCGCTCAAGGCCCTGGGCAGCGATCCTTTCGTGCTGATCCTGGAAGGCGAGGCCGAGCCGGGCACGGTGCTGGAGACGTGCGAGCACGAGACGCGCCCGCTGGAGGATATCGGCAAGCTCGTCAGCATATTGAAGCGCCATCGCGTCACCCATCTGGTGATGGCGGGCGAGATACGCCGCCGTCCGAAACTGTCGGCGATACGCCCCAGTCTCGGCCTCGTCACCTTGCTGCCCAGCGTTATCGCGGGCCTCGGCAAGGGCGACGACGGATTGCTCAGACTGATCATGCGATGGCTGGAAGCCAGCGGCATCCATGTCGTCGGCGCCCATCAGATCGTGCCGGAACTGCTGGCCATGGAAGGGCCCTGGACGAAGGCCTGGCCGAAGGCGGCGGACTGGCGCGACATCGAGGCTGGACGCGCCGCCGCCGAGGCGATCGGCGCGCTCGACATCGGGCAGGGGGCCGTTGCCATCGGCGGCCGCGCTATCGCCCTGGAGGGCATAGAGGGCACCAACGGCCTGCTGGAGCGGGTGCGCGACCTGCGCGGCCACGGAAGACTGGCGGGCAAGAGAGGCGGCGTGCTGGTCAAATGCCTGAAGCCCGGACAGGAATTGCGCGCCGATCTGCCGACGGTCGGGCCGACCACCATCGAGCTTGCGCATGCGGCGGGCCTGTCCGGCATCGCCGTGGAAGCGGGCCGGTCGTTGGTCATCGACGGCCCGGAGCTCGTCGCCCGCGCCGATGCGCTCGGCCTGTTCGCGCTCGGCTTGTCCGCGCGGGAGGAGCGTCATGGCGGCTGAGCCGTTGAAGATCGCCATCGTCGCCGGCGAGGAATCGGGCGACCTGCTCGGCGCCGACCTGGTGCGCGCCTTGCGCAAGGCCACCGGACGCGAGGTGCGGCTGGTCGGCGTCGGCGGCCGGCATCTCGCCGAACTCGGCCTGCAGTCGGCCTTCGACGCGGGCGAGATCGCGCTGATCGGGTTGAGCGCCATCATCCGCGACCTGCCGCGGCTGATGCGCCGCATCGGCCAGGTGGCGAGGCTCGTGGCGCAGGAAAAGCCGGATTGCCTCATCACCATCGACAGTCCGGATTTTTCGCTGCGCGTCGCCCGCAAGGTGCGCGCGGCCGCCCCCGCGATCCCGATCGTCCACTATGTCTGTCCGAGCGTCTGGGCCTGGCGGCCGGGCAGGGCGCCGGCGATGCGCCCTTACGTCGACCGTATCCTGTGCCTGCTGCCGTTCGAGGCGAAAGAACTGGAGCGGTTGGGCGGCCCGCCCGGCACCTTCGTCGGCCACCGGCTGACGCAGGACCCCGGCGTGCTTGCCGCTGCGGCCGAGCAGGCGAAGCCGCGCGACTTTTCGCTGGACCGCACCAAGACGCTGCTGATCCTGCCCGGCTCCCGGCGCGGCGAGGTGCGCCGCCTGATCGAGCCGTTCGGCGAAACCGTCGCCATCCTTGGTCGGCGTGGCCACAAGATGCGGCTCATCCTGCCCACCGTGCCGCATGTCGCCGATCTCGTCCGTTCGGCGACGGCGAACTGGAACGAACGGCCCGAAATCGTCACCGATCCGCAGGGCAAGTGGCGCGCCTTCGGCGTCGCCGATGCCGCCCTGATCGCCTCGGGCACCGTTTCGCTGGAACTGGCGCTGAGCGGCGTTCCGATGATCTCCTGCTATCGTTTCGATCCGGTCATGCAGGCGGTGCAGAGCCTGGTGAAAATCTGGACGGGGGTGCTGCCGAACCTCATCGCCGACCGGCCGGTGGTGCCCGAAAGCTACAACAGCTATGTGCGGCCGATGTCGCTGGCGCGCTACATCGAGGGGCTGTGGAGCGACACGCAGTTACGCGGGTGGCAGAAGGACGGCTTCGCCGAAGTGCGCCGGCGCATGACGACGGCGAAACCGTCGGGCGAGATCGCGGCGGCGGCGGTAATGGATGTGGTGAAGGGGAATAGGGGAATAGGGGAATAGGGGAATAGGGGAATAGGGGAGATATTCCGATCCCTTACTCCCCTACTCACTTACTCCCTTACCTTTTCGCAATCGGCACGTAGTCGCGCTCGGTCGCGCCGACATAGAGCTGGCGCGGGCGGCCGATCTTCTGGTGCGGATCCTCGATCATTTCCTTCCACTGGGCGATCCAGCCGACGGTGCGCGCGACCGCGAACAGCACGGTGAACATGGTGGTGGGGAAGCCGAGAGCCTTCAGCGTGATGCCGGAATAGAAGTCGACGTTCGGGTAGAGCTTCTTTTCGATGAAGTACTCGTCCGTCAGGGCGATCTTTTCCAGCTCCATGGCGATGTCGAGCAGCGGATCGTCCTTGATGCCGAGTTCGCCCAGCACCTCATGCGCCGTCTTCTGCATGATCTTGGCGCGCGGATCGTAGTTCTTGTAGACGCGGTGGCCGAAGCCCATCAGGCGGAACGGGTCGTTCTTGTCCTTGGCGCGGGCGATGAATTCGGGGATGTGGTCGACATGGCCGATCTCGGCCAGCATGTTCAG
Organism: Mesorhizobium sp. 8; assembly: GCF_006351905.1. NCBI lineage: Bacteria > Pseudomonadati > Pseudomonadota > Alphaproteobacteria > Hyphomicrobiales > Phyllobacteriaceae > Mesorhizobium > Mesorhizobium sp. 8. Next base: position 834,143 of record NZ_CP040914.1, on the reverse strand, counting down.
CGCCGCCTCGTTGGCGCCGCCATGCGCCGGACCCCACAGGCAGGCGATGCCGGCGGCGATGCAGGCGAAGGGGTTGGCGCCCGACGAGCCGGCGAGCCGCACCGTCGAGGTCGAGGCGTTCTGCTCGTGGTCGGCGTGCAGGATGAAGATGCGCTCCATGGCGCGCGCCAGCACCGGATTGACCTTGTATTCCTCGCACGGCACGGCAAAGCACATATGCAGGAAGTTGGCGGCGAAGGAGAGGTCGTTCTTCGGGTAAACGAAGGGCTGGCCGATGTGGTACTTGTAGGCCATCGCCGCGATCGTCGGCATCTTGGCGATCAGGCGCATGGAGGCGACCATGCGCTGGTACGGATCGGAGATGTCGGTCGAGTCGTGGTAGAAAGCCGACAGCGCGCCGACGACGCCGCACATCACCGCCATCGGGTGCGCGTCGCGGCGGAAGCCGGAGAAGAACTTCGACATCTGCTCGTGCACCATGGTGTGGCGCGTGACGCGATAGTCGAAATCGTCCTTCTGCGCCTTGGTCGGCAGTTCGCCGTAGAGCAGCAGGTAGCAGACCTCGAGGAAATCGCCGTGCTCGGCGAGCTGGTCGATGGGATAGCCGCGGTGCAAGAGGATGCCGGCGTCGCCGTCGATATAGGTGATGGCCGATTCGCAGCTCGCCGTGGAGGTGAAGCCCGGATCGTAGGTGAAGGCGCCGGTGGTGGCGTAAAGCTTGCCGATATCGATGACGTCGGGACCGACGGTGCCGCTTCGCACGCTCAGCTCATGCGTCTTGCCGTCGAATTCGAGCTTGGCGGACGACGGCTGGTTCTTGCCGTCGAATTCCAGTTTCGTCGCAGCTTCGGGCATCACAAACTCCTTATCGTTTCCTCACCGGGCGGCAAGGCGAATTCCGCATCGCAGCAACCCGCCGAATGATCGGAAAAGCGTGCAGCGCAATCGCATCTGGATGGCTGGCCCTTATCTGGGTCCCCGCCTAATGTTGCACCGCAAAACGCTCCTTTCAATGTTAAACTTCTTGTGCCAGTTCGGCATCAATCGATTTGATCGGAAATGCGGGCAAGACTTTCGTCGCGTCCCAGCACCGCCAGCACGTCGAAGACGCCCGGCGAGGTCGAACGGCCGGTGAGAGCGGCCCGCAGCGGCTGCGCCACCTTGCCGAGCTTGAGTCCCGCCTGTTCGGCATAGACGCGCACCGCCTGCTCGGCATTCGCCGCGCTCCAGTCGCCAAGCGCCTGCAAGCCGGGCAGGACGGCCTTCAGGATGCCCCTGGCATCGGCATCGAGGATCGCGGCGGCCTTCTCGTCCAGCGTGAGCGGCCGGTCGGCGACGATGAACCAGGCGCTGTCGGCCAGTTCCACCAGCGTCTTGGCACGCTCCTTGAGGCCGGGCATGGCCTGGAGGAGCTGTGCCCTGGTCTTGTCGTCCAGCCTGTCCGCCAGCGCCTCGCCGTAGGGCAGGTGCGGCAGCGTCTTAATCAGGATCTTCGTCAGCGCCGCGTCGTCCATGGCACGCATGTGGACGCCGTTCAGCGCCTCCAGCTTGGCGAAGTCGAAGCGCGCCGCGCCCTTGTTGACATCGACGATGTTGAACCAGGAAATCATGTCGGCGATCGACATCACCTCGTCGTCGCCATGGCTCCAGCCAAGCCGGGCGAGGTAGTTGAGCAGCGCTTCCGGCAGGTAGCCCATGGCGCGATAGGCCTCGACGCCGAGTGCCCCGTGGCGCTTGGAGAGCTTGGCGCCATCGGCGCCGTGGATGAGCGGGATATGCGCCATCTTCGGCACCGCCCAGCCCATCGCCTCGTAGATGGCGGTCTGGCGCGCGGCGTTGGTGAGATGGTCGTCGCCGCGGATGATGTGGGTGACGCCCATGTCGTGGTCATCCACCACGACGGCGTGCATGTAGGTCGGCACGCCGTCCGAGCGCAGGATGATGAGATCGTCGAGGTCCTTGTTGGGGAAGCGCACCTCGCCCTGCACGAGGTCGTGCACCACGGTCTCGCCCTCGCGCGGCGCCTTGATGCGTACCGCACCCGGCACGCCCTTCGGTGCGTCTGCCGGGTCGCGGTCGCGCCACTGGCCGTTGTAGCGGGGCGGCAGGCCCTGTGCCCGCGCCGCCTCGCGCATCGCCGTCAATTCCTCCGGCGTCTCGTAGGCGTAGTAGGCCTTGCCGGCGCGGACCAGCTCCTCGGCGACCTCGCGGTGACGCGCGGCGCGCTGGAACTGGGAAACGGCGTCGCCGTCCCATGTCAGGCCGAGCCAGCTCAGGCCATCGAGGATGGCGGCGGTCGCCGCCTCGGTCGAGCGCTCGCGGTCGGTGTCCTCGATGCGCAAAAGCATCTTGCCGCCGGTGTGGCGGGCATAGAGCCAGTTGAACAGCGCCGTGCGCGCGCCGCCTATGTGCAGGAAGCCGGTGGGCGAGGGGGCGAAGCGGGTGACGACCGTGTCGGACATGGAGAAAGCTCGGGCTTTGTGCGGATGCGGCGCCGGACTTTCCCGCGCCGCGCGTTCATGTAGCATAGGAGGTCCACGGCGCAAGGGGCAGGGCCGATGGCCGGGCGGGACCGGGGAACGGAGCGCGGGAGAGGCGAAACGGACGGCGTCAATGAACGGGCGCTGTTTGCATCGCCGGCTGCGCACCTGTCAGCCGGCGGCGATCCTGCTTTGGAATCAGCTTTTCCCGGCCGATCCGACAATCCGGTGAAACCGGATGCCGCACTGTGGCGCTCTATAGTTGGTGACGAAGCCACGGCAGATCGGCCTGCGGTTGGCGATCAGGGGGCGGGAGAGCTCCCGGTTTCGCCATGGCGGATGCCATCTGTCCGCTTGCCGTCCATCCGGCGACAGGCTCGCCGGTTGGCGCGCATTCCCTCGCCGCGTGGCGCGGTTGCCGGTTTGGCGGCAGCGGCCGCGACGGAACTCGATCGTGGCGTTGCCTTCCTGCTGGTGCCGGTGTTCCTCTCCGGCGGCGCGATCTTTTACTTCTCGCTCGCCGCCGAGCCCGGCTTTGTCCAGCCGATCGCCTGCGCCGTTGCCCTTGTCGTGGCGGTGCTGCTGGCGCGCCCGCGTCCCCGCCTGCAACTGGCGCTGGCGGCCGCGCTGCTGGTGGCGCTGGGGGTGTTGTGCGCGAAGGTCGAGACCTGGCGCGCCTCGACCCAGATGCTCGGCGCAGAGGTGTCGACACGGCTGACGGGCCGCGTCGTCGCCATCGACGCCATGGCCAGCGGGCGGATGCGTCTCACCCTCGATGTCCTCTCCACCCGGCGCCCGACGCTGCGCTACCAGCCGGCGCGCGTGCGCCTTTCGGCGCGCGCCGTGCCTGCCGGGCTGGTGGCCGGCGATACGGTGAGCGGCTTCGTCCGGCTGTTGCCGCCGACCGGACCTGTGCGGCCGGACAGCTACGACTTTTCCTTCGAAAGCTATTTCGCCGGCATCGGCGCCAGCGGTTTCTTCCTCACCAACCCGAAGCTGGAGAAAGCGGTGCCGGCATCGCTCGCCGCGCACCTGCCGGGGATGGTGGAACGCGCGCGCGATGCCATCGCCGAGCGCATCCGCGCCGCCATCGGCGGACCGGAGGGCGAGATCGCCGCCGCGCTCATGGTGGGTGTGCGCGCCGGCATCCCCGAATCCATCAACGAGGCGATGCGCAAGACCGGCATCTACCACATCATTTCGATTTCCGGCCTGCACATGGCGCTGGTGGCCGGCACGGTGATGGCCCTGTTGCGCGGCGCCTTCGCGCTGTTTCCGAATTTTTCCTCGCGCCGCCCGGTGAAGAAATATGCGGCGGGCGCGGCCTTGTTCGCCATTGCGGCCTATCTGTTCATCTCAGGCGTGGTGGTTGCCGCCGAGCGCAGCTTCATCATGCTGGCGGTGATGCTGACGGCTGTGCTGTTCGACCGGGCGGCGCTCACCATGCGCAACCTCGCGATCTCGGCGATCGCCGTCATCGTCGTGTCGCCGCACGAGGTGGTCGGGCCGAGCTTCCAGATGTCTTTCGCCGCCACCGCGGCCCTTGTCGGCGCCTATGCCGGCTGGAGCGACAGGCGTGCAGCGCGCGGCGACCGGACGCCGCCGCCGAACCGTTCATGGCCGGGCGCCGTCGTGCACCGGATGGTGGCCGCGACCGCCGCCCTGGCGGTGACGTCCATCGTCGCCGGCAGTGCCACGACCCTCTATGCCATGTGGCATTTCCAGCGCGTGTCGCCGCTCAGCCTTTTCGCCAACCTGGCCGTGATGCCGATCGTCTCGGTGCTGGTGATGCCGTTCGCCGTGTTTGCCGCGCTAGCCATGCCGTTCGGAGCGGACTGGCCGTTTCTCTACGTCATGGGCAAGGGGCTGGCGGCGATGATCGCGATTTCCGGCTGGATCGCCGAGCGCTCGCCGCTCGACGCCGTCGGGCTGGTGTCTGTCCAGTCGGTCTTGCTGGTCACCGTTGCGCTGGTGATCGCCACCATGACGACGACGTGGCTCAGGCTGGCGGCGCTGCCCTTTGCGCTGGCCGGGCTGGTGACGATCCATCAAGTCAGGACACCGGACGTGCTGGTTTCCGAGGATGCGCGGCTGGTGGCGCTGCCCATCGGCGGCGGCGAACTCGCCATCAACCGGGCGCGGCCGAACGAATTCACCTCAGACAACTGGCGGCGCGCGCTCGACGCCGAGACGCTGGTGAAACCCGAGGCGCTCAAAGGCAAGGACATGCGCTTCGTCACCACCGACGCCGCGCTCGATCTGCCGTCCGGAACGCCGTTCCTGTGCGCGGGCAAGCTCTGTGTCGCCCGCCACACGTCCGGCGCTATCGTCGTGTGGGCGCAGAACGCCGACGACGCGCGGCCGGCCTGCGCCTATGCGGCGCTGATCGTCATCGCCGACGCGACCGCGAAAAATCCCTGTCGGAAGCTACCCGTTGCGGTCGTCACCGCCAGCGACCTGGCGCGCTCCGGCAGCGCGGCCATTACGTTCGATCCGGTCGCGGCCGACCGGCCGCCGCAGGTCGGTTTCGCCGTCGAGGAAAACTATCGCCCATGGCATGCCCAACGCGCCTTTTCGCGCGAGGCGAGGGGACTGATGCCGTATCAGCGCAAGACCGGCAACAAGAAACAGCAGCGGCGGAGGACAGGCTCACGGCCGGGATGACGGCGTCGGTGCCGCTGCTCCCTCAATACCGCCGGATCAGGCCGACCAGCTTGCCGCGCACCGAAACACGGTCAGGGCCGAAGATACGGGTTTCGTAGGCCGGGTTGGCGGCCTCCAGCGCGATCGAGGCGCCCTTGCGACGGAAGCGCTTCAGCGTCGCCTCCTCGTCGTCGACGATGGCCACGACGATCTCGCCCGGCGTCGCCGTATTGGCGTTCTTGATGATGACGGTGTCGCCGTCGAAAATGCCGGCCTCGATCATCGAATCGCCCTTCACCTCGAGCGCGTAGTGCTCGCCGCCGGAAATCATCTCGGGGGGGACGGTGATGGAATGAGTCCTGTGTTCGATCGCGGCGATCGGCACGCCGGCCGCGATCCGGCCCATGACGGGGATCGACACTGCCGAACCGGCGTCGTCATTGCCGGCGGCATGCAGGCGCTGCGCTTCCCTGGCGGGTCGTCCGGCGCCCGGACCGCCTTGCCCGAGGCCGCCCTGGATGACGCCCGGCGAAAACTTCCTCGCCGCGTTGAGGCCCGGCGCGATGGAATCGGGCAGCCGCAGCACTTCCAGCGCACGCGCCCGATTCCGCAGCCGGCGGATGAAGCCGCGCTCCTCCAGCGCCGTAATGAGCCGGTGGATACCGGACTTGGAGGCAAGGTCCAGCGCTTCCTTCATCTCGTCGAAGGACGGCGGGATGCCGCTCTCCTTCAGCCTTTCATGGATGAACAGGAGAAGCTCGTGTTGCTTGCGTGTCAGCATGGCGGACCCCCAGGCGCTCGAAACAGAATCGGAAAACAAACCCGGAACAAACACTATCTGTTCCAGTTGTGTTCCGCAACCGTTTAAAGTTTCATGAATGCCTTGACGATTTGTTCAGCGCAGCATCAGCACCGGGCAGGCGTCACCCTCGGCGGCGGCCGGCGCATGCGGCGCGCGCACGATCAGGCCGTTGGCGTCGGCCAGCTTGCGCAGCATCGAGGAATCCTGGATGCCGAAGGGCGTGGCAACAAGACGCCCGTCGTCCTCGCGCACGACCGCCCTGACATAGTCCTCGCGGCGGTCGTTCTCCCGCATCGCGGCGCCGAGGTGGGCGATTCGGATATCTTGCGCGAAGGGACGGCCGCCGAGCTTCGCCAGAAGTGGTTTTACGAAAAGCTGCGAGCACACCAGGCTGGCGACCGGATTGCCGGGCAGGCCGATGCAGCGGATGGCGCCCATGCGGCCGAACATCAGCGGCTTGCCGGGGCGCATGGCGATCTTCCAGAAATCCAGCGTCATGCCTTCGCCGGTCAGCACGTCGTGGACGAGATCGTGGTCGCCGACGGAAGCACCGCCCAGCGTGACGATGACGTCGGCGCCCGCCGCGACGGCTTGTCGGACCAGCGCCGCGATGGCCTCCTTGCGGTCGGCGGCGATGCCGAGGTCGAGCGCCGTAGCGCCCACCGAAGCGGCGGCGGCGGCGACGCCATAGGCATTGGAGGAGATGATCTGGTCGGGGCCGAGGGCGTCTCCGGGTGCCACCAGTTCGTCGCCGGTGGCGATGATGGCGACCAGCGGGCGGCGCACCACCTCAAGACGCGGGTGGTTGGCGGATGCGGCGAGCGACAGTGCCGCCGGATCGAGCAAGCGCCCTTTTTCCAGAAGCAGGTCGCCTTCGCGGAAATCCAGCCCGGCACGACGGATGTTGCGCTCGGCGGCGGTGGGCTCCAGCACCTCTATCGCGCCGTCGCCGAGAGCGCGCACGTTTTCCTGAATGACGATGGTGTCGGCGCCGGCCGGCAGCGGCGCGCCGGTGAAGACGCGCACCGCCTGGCCCGGCCCGACCGTGCCGTCGAACGCGCGCCCGGCCGGGGCGGCGCCGATCACCGTCAGCCGGGCAGGGGCGGTGGCGACGTCGGCGGCGCGGGTGGCGTAGCCGTCCATGGCCGATGCGTCGAACGGCGGCTGCGTGCGCAGGGCCACGACCGGCTCGGCCAGAACGCGGTCATGGGCTTCGTGCAGGGCCACGCTTTCTGCCGGCAGCGGCTCGACGCCGTCGAGCAGGCGGGTCAGCGCTTCCGCGACAGGCACCAGCGTCATCGGCCTGCTGTCCCGTCTTCGTCAGCTTTGTAGCTGCCGGACTTGCCGCCGGTCTTCTCGACCAGCCTGATGCCGGAAATCGTCATGGCGCGGTCGACCGCCTTGGCCATGTCGTAGATGGTCAGGCAGGCGACGGACGCGGCGGTCAGCGCCTCCATCTCGACGCCCGTCTTGCCGGTGACGCGCGCCAGCGCCGTCACCTTCAGGCCGGGCAGCGCCTCGACCGGTTCGATGTCCACCGAAACCTTGGTCAGAAGCAGCGGATGGCAGAGCGGGATCAGTTCGTGCGTCTTCTTGGCGGCCATGATGCCGGCAATGCGCGCCGTGCCCAGCACGTCGCCCTTTTTCGCGTTGCCGGCCACGATGGTCGCCAGCGTCTCGCGCTTCATCGAGACGAAGCCTTCGGCGACCGCCGTGCGCTCAGTCTCGGCCTTGGCGCCGACGTCGACCATATGCGCCTCGCCCCGGGCGCCGATATGGGTGAGGCCGGAAGCGCCGCTCATGGTCAGGCCTGCGCCGCCATCGCGGCATCGAGGCCGAGCAAGGCGCGGGTTGCCGCCGTCACGTCGGGCTGCCGCATCAGGCTTTCACCGACGAGGAAGGTGCCTATGCCCACCTTCTCCAGCCTCCGGCAATCGGCATGGGTGAAGATGCCGCTTTCGCCGACAAGCAGCCGGTCGGCCGGCACCAGCTTCGCCAGCCGCTCGGAGGTTTCCAGCGTCGTCTCGAAAGTACGCAGGTTGCGGTTGTTGATGCCGATCAGGCGGGACGACAGTTTCAGCGCCCGCTCGGTCTCGGCCTCGTCATGCACCTCGATCAGCGCGTCCATGCCAAGCTCGGTCGCCGCATCCTCCAGCGCGCGCGCCATGGCGTCGTCGACGCAGGCCATGATGATGAGGATGGCGTCGGCGCCCCAGGCGCGCGCCTCGTAGACCTGATAGGGATCGAACAGGAAATCCTTGCGCAAGGCGGGCAGGGCGGTCGCCGCGCGAGCGGCGGCCAAAAATTCCGGCGCGCCCTGGAAGGAGGGCGCGTCGGTCAGCACCGACAGGCAGGCGCCGCCGCCGGCTTCGTAGGCGCGGGCCAGCGCCGGCGGGTCGAAGTCGGCGCGGATCAGGCCTTTCGACGGGCTCGCCTTCTTCACTTCGGCGATCAGCGCGAAGCGGCCTTGCGCGCGCTTGCGCTCGAGTGCCGCGCGAAAGCCGCGTGGGGCGTCGGCGTCCTTCGCCCGCGCCTTGACCTCGGCCAGCGGCAGGCGCGCTTTGGCGGCGGCGATCTCGTCCAGCTTATAGGCTTCGATCTTTTTCAGGATGTCGGTCATGGCCTATTCGTTCGACACCTTGACCAGCTTTTCCAGCACGGCATGCGCCTTGCCGGCGTCGATAGCCGCGGCGGCCTCGGCGATGCCGTCTTGCAGTGTCGCCGCCTTGCCGGCGACGACGAGGCCGGCGCCGGCATTCATTAGCACGGTGTCGCGATAGGCGCCCGGCTTGCCCGAGAGCACGCCGCGCAGGGCCTCTGCATTGTAGGCCGCGTCGCCGCCGCGCAACTCGTCCTTGGTGTGGCGCGACAGGCCGAATTCCTCCGGCGTCAGCGTGAAGGTGCGGATTTCGCCGTTCGCCAGTTCGGCGACATGCGTCTCGCCCGTCGTGGTGATCTCGTCGTAGCCATCGCCATGGACGACCCAGACATGATCGGAACCAAGCGCCTTAAGGGTCTCGGCCACCGGCTCCACCCATTCCGGTGCGAAGACGCCGACAAGCTGTCGGGCGACACCGGCCGGGTTGGTCAGGGGACCGAGCAAATTGAAGATGGTGCGGGTGCCGAGTTCAACCCTGATCGGCCCGACATGCTTCATGGCCGGATGATGGTTCGGCGCGAACATGAAGCCGATCCCTGCCTTGCCGACGCAACGGCCGATCTCTTCCGGAGGCTGATCCAATTTGACACCGAGCGCCGTCAGCACGTCGGCGGTTCCGGTCAATGAGGACAGGCCGCGGTTGCCGTGCTTGGCCACCGGCACGCCGCAGGCGGCGACGACGAAGGCCGAGGCGGTGGAGATGTTGACACTGTGCGAGCCGTCGCCGCCGGTGCCGACGATGTCGACCGCGCCGGCGGGCGCCGTAACGCGCAGCATCTTGTCGCGCATGGTGGCGACGGCGCCTGAAATCTCGTCCACGGTCTCGCCGCGCGCCCTGAGCGCCATCAGGAAGCCGCCGATCTGGCCCGGGGTCGCGTCGCCCGACATGATGATGTCGAAAGCCTCGCGCGCCTCGGCGAAGGTGAGCGGGGTGCCTGCCGCAATCTTGGCGATATGCGGCTTCAGCGCGCTCATTGCTGCGCCTGTTCGACGGCGACCTGGTCGATGCGCACGTCGTACTGCGTCTGCAATTGCGCCACGAGCTCATCGAGCAGATCGTCCGAAAGGCCGCCGGCGAAGGATTTCTGCGCGTCTTCCGGAACGGAGCTGGCATCGGCGCCTGCCGGCTCGAACACCTCGGCGACCTTGAACAGGATCTCGCCGTCGCCGGTCGGGGAGGGCACGATGCCGGTGCCGCCTTCACCGACGCCGAACATGATGGCGGCACCCGCCTTGCCGAAGTCGGCGTCGTCGGCCTCGCGCTTCAACCCGCGCTTGGTCTGCTTTTCCAGCTTCAGTTCGGTTGCCAGCGCGTCGAGCGACGTGCCGTCCTTGAGCCGCTTTTCCAGCTCGGCCGCCTTGGCGGAGAGCCGCTTGGTGGTTTCCTCGGCCGTCCAGTCGGCGGCGACCTTCTGGCGTACCTCGTCCAGCGTACGGTCGCGGGCGGGGGTCACCGAGACGACCTCGTAGAACAGGTAGCCGTTGTTCGCCGTGGTCAGTCCGTCGTTCTCGATGCCCGCTTCGGCGTCGAAGACGGCGCGGATGAGGGCGGCCGATTCCGGCAGGTCCTTGATGACGCTGCCGTCCGGCCGCTGGCCGGCGCGGTCGACGGCGTCGACGGTGACGACCTTGAGCTTCAGCTTGTCGGCGGCCTCCTGCAAGGTCGCGCCGCCGGCGCGGGCGTCCTCGTAGGAATCGTGCACGTCGAGCAGGATGCGGTTGGCCTCGCCGAGCGCGATCTGCTTGCGGATTTCATCCGAGACCTCGGCAAGCGGCTTGACGACTTCCGGCGTAATGGCGGTAACGCGCAGCAGCACCGGGCCGAAGCTGCCCTGGACGACGCCGCTGACCTGGTTGAGGCCGAGCGCGAAAGCCGCGTCGGCGACTGCCTTGTCTGCGATCTTGTCCTTCGACAGGGTGCCGAGCAAGGTGTCGGCCTCGTTCTTGCCCTGCGCCGTCGCGAGCTTGTCGAAAGTGCCGCCGGCCTTGAGCGAATCGAGCGCCGCCTGGGCCTCCTCGGGCGTCTTGAACACCAGCTGCTCGATCGTGCGGGTTTCCGGCGACGTATAGCGCTCCTTGTTCTTCTCGTAGTCTTCCTGGACTTGGCTGTCGCTGACCGAGCTCAGGTCCATGATGTCCTCGGGCTCGAGGCGGACATAGGAGAACTTGCGGTATTCGGGAGCCGCATAGGTCTTCCTGTTTTCCTCGAAATAGGCCTTCAGCACGTCGTCGCTCGGGGCCTCGATCGGCTCGACCATCGACTTCGGCAGCGAGAGGTAGTCGATCGTGCGGTCTTCGCCGCGATAGAGCGCCACGGCCTTGAGGAAGGTGTCGGGGGCCTTCAGCCCGTCGGAAACGGCTTCGACGATCTGCTGGCGCACGGCGACCTGGCCGCGGTTCTTCAGGTAATCCTCCGGCCGCATGCCGACCTGCCGCAGCACATATTCGAACATCTGCCGGTCGAACTGGCCGTTCTGTCCCCGGAAGGCGGGGTCCTCGCGGGTCAGTTCGGCCAGCCGGTCCTTGGAAAGGCCGAGGCTCATCTTGCGCGCCTGCTCGTCGAGCACGGCGCCGGAGACGAGCTGCGCCAGAACCTGGTTGTCGATGCCAAGCGCCTTCGCCTGGTCGCGCGTCAGCCGCTGGCCGAACTGCTGCGACATGGCGTTGATCTGGCGGTCGTAGGTGAGGCGGTATTCGGTCACCGAAACGGAGGTGCCGCCGGCGGTGATGACCGACTCGTGGCCGGCGACGCCCGCTATGCGGCCGGAGATGCCCCAGACCGCGAAGCTGAGGACCAGGATCGACAGCAGGGTCTTGGCTACCCAGGTTCCTGCCGCGTTTCTCAAAGTTCCGAGCATGATGCCGTCCAAATTGCCTGTCGCCAAGCGCAATAGCGTCCTTCCTTTCCAGTGTCGATTGCTTTGTGACCTGTTTTTGGTAGTGAGGACGCTCGGCAAACGGCCATCGGAGACAACAGCCCATGACACCCGGAATCCGCCCGCTCGTCGCCGGCAACTGGAAGATGAACGGCACCGGCGCCTCGCTGAACCAGCTTCTGATGATCGGCAACGGCTTCATGAGCGGCCTGGATGCCGAGACGGAAGCGCTGGTTTGCGTGCCGGCCACGCTGCTCACGCGGGCGGCGGAAATCCTGTCGCGCACGCCCGTCCATGTCGGCGGCGAGGATTGCCATGCCGAGGAGAGCGGCGCCCATACCGGCGACATTTCCGCCGAGATGCTGAAGGACGCCGGCGCCAGCCACGTCATCGTCGGCCATTCGGAGCGCCGCGCCGACCATGGCGAGGACGACGCGACGGTGCACGCCAAGGCGGCCGCGGCCTGGCGGGCGGGTCTCGTCGCCATCATCTGCATCGGCGAGACGCGCGCCGAACGCGAAGCCGGCGCCACGCTCGACGTGCTGTCGCGCCAGATCGCCGGATCGGTACCGGTGAGCGCCACCGCCGCCAACACGGTTCTCGCCTATGAGCCGGTCTGGGCGATCGGCACGGGGCTGACGCCGACCGCCGCCGACGTCGCCGAAGCGCATGCGCACATCCGGGCGCGGCTGGTGGAGAAGTTGGGGCCGGCCGCGGCGAAGATCCGCATCCTATACGGCGGCTCGGTGAAACCGTCCAATGCGCGCGAACTGCTGTCGGTCGCCAATGTCGACGGCGCGCTGGTCGGCGGGGCCAGCCTCAAGGCCGCCGATTTCCTCGGCATCGCGGAATCCTATCAGGCCGTCTGAGCCCATCCAGCGGCCCGCGCGGTTGCAAAGCCGCCCGACGGCCCCATATTCGGGGCACGGGCTTGGAAATGCCACGAAAGCATTGTATTGAGCCGCCTCCAATCGAGCGGCTGCGTTCGCGCAGGCCGGACGCCTTACCGGGATAGATAATGGAAACCGTACTGATCGTCGTCCATCTCATGGTCGTGCTCGCGCTTGTCGGCGTGGTGCTGCTGCAACGCTCCGAAGGCGGTGGGCTCGGCATCGGCGGCGGTTCCGGTTTCATGACGGCGCGCGGCGCCGCCAACGCGCTGACGCGCGCGACGGCGATCCTGGCGACGATCTTCTTCGCCACCTCGCTGATCCTGTCCATGGTCGCCCGTTACGGCGAAAAGCCCATCGACATCCTCGACCGGCTGCCGGCCGCCAGCCAGGACGGCTCGGGCCAGAGCAGCGGCGGCCAGAACGGTGGCGGCAAGGGCGTGCTCGACCAGTTGCCCGGATCGACGGCTCCGGCCGCGCCCGCCAACCAGGCGACGCCGCCGACCGACGGCGGTTCCGCCACCACCGCGCCGGCTCCGGCCGCCCCGGCCGAGCCGCAGGCGAACGCGCCCACGATGGCACCGCAGGCTCCCGCCGCTCCGGCGACCGAGGCTCCGGCCAACGACGGCGGCGCCATGAAGCCGGCCGCGCCGCAGGTTCCCAACCAGTAACGGTTTATATCAGCCTGCCGAAATCTGTTGTCGTTTGAACACAGTCGCGGCAAATGCCGCGTTATCACAAAGATTCGAACGGGTATGGCGGACCGGCGCGCTTGAGCGCCGTCCGCTGATTCGACTATAGCTTGCCTGCGGCAGATCGGCTCCCTCGCGGGGGAGGCGGGGCTATGCCGTGGGCAACACGCATATCTGATCGGATTTTTCGTCATGCAGCTTCGCAGCTTCATTTTTGCCGGCTTTGCGGCCGCGCTTTTTGTCGGCGCGCCCGCTTACGCGGCCATGCCGTCCTCCACGGCTCCTCAGGCCGCATCGCAGAGCGATGTCGTGCAGGTCGCGGCGAAAAGCCCGACCGCGGAACTGAAGCAGCTGAAAAAGAAGAAGAAGCCGACCGACGCGGATCTCGCCCGTATTGAGGAACTGGAAAAGCAGATCAAGGCCGAGCGGGCTGAAGCGAAGGTCAAGGCACTCGAAGCCCGGAAGCAGGCCATGCGCGAGGCGGCCAAAGCGCGGGCCGATGCCCGACGCGAAGCGTTTCTTGCCGGCAAGAACCAGAACACGACCGAAAAAGCGGTGAAGGCCGAGAAGAAGACGGCCAAGGTCGAGTCCGCGCGTCCGGCCGAGACCATCCAGGAAGCCGAAGAAGCCCTGCCGGCGGAGGCGATGAACGTCGCGCTGACCGGCAACAACGGCGAACTGCGTTCCGAATCGACGGCAACGACGCCCCGGTCTTCGGGCGGCCTGTTCGCCGGCCTGTTCGGCGGCTCGTCGGCCTCCTCGATCTCCTACCTGCCGGAAACCCGCGCGCTGGACGCGGCGCTGGCCAAGAAGCAGGCCAAGAAGCCGTTCAAGGTGAAGCCGGAATTCGTGCCGCAGGAGGTAGACTTTTCGGGCTATGAGCCGGGCACCATCGTCATCAACACCACCGAGCGGCGGCTCTACCTGGTGGAATCGGCCTTCAAGGCGCGCCGCTACGCCATTGCCGTCGGCAAGGAAGGCCTGCAGTTCAAGGGCACAACGACCGTCGGCGACAAGCAGGAATGGCCGCGCTGGATTCCGACGAAGGAAATGCAGGAGCGCGAACCCAGCCATTACGGCAAGTACAAGGACGGCATGCCCGGCGGCGGCGAGAATCCGCTCGGCGCGCGCGCCATCTACCTCTACCAGGGCAAGACGGACACGCATCTGCGCATCCACGGCACCATTGCGCCGCAGACTATCGGCACCAGCGCCTCGAACGGCTGCTTCCGCATGATCAACGAGCACGTCATGGATCTCTACCGTCGCGTGAAGATGGGCACCAAGGTGGTCATCCTTTAGGCAACGGAAAAACTGCGACAAGGGCCGGTGAACAGCCGGCCCTTTTGTTTTGCTCATTCGACAGTGCCGGGAAAAACCTCAAGCGGCGGTTTTTCCTCTGGCGGAATCGTTCCGGCCGCGTTAAGCACCGACTCCCATGGCGCGATATGTTTTCATCACCGGCGGCGTGGTTTCTTCCCTTGGAAAAGGCATTGCCTCGGCGGCTCTCGGAGCCCTGTTGCAGGCGCGCGGCTATCGTTGCCGCCTGAAGAAGCTCGACCCCTATCTCAACGTCGATCCGGGCACCATGTCGCCCTATCAACACGGCGAGGTGTTCGTCACCGACGACGGCGCCGAGACGGACCTCGACCTCGGCCATTACGAGCGCTTCACCGGCCGCTCGGCCAACCGCCAGGACAACATCACCACCGGCCGCATCTACAAGAACATCATCGAGAAGGAACGGCGCGGCGATTATCTCGGCGCGACCGTACAAGTGATCCCGCACGTCACCGACGAGATCAAGAATTTCGTTCTCGATGGCAACGACGATTACGATTTCGTGCTGTGCGAGATCGGCGGCACCGCCGGCGACATCGAGGCGATGCCGTTCCTCGAGGCGATCCGCCAGCTCGGCAACGACCTGCCGCGCAACAACGCCGTCTACGTGCATCTGACCCTGATGCCCTACATTCCGACCGCCGGCGAGCTGAAGACCAAGCCGACGCAGCATTCGGTCAAGGAACTGCGCGGCATCGGCATCGCGCCCGACATCCTTCTGGTGCGCGCCGACCGGCCGATCCCGAAGGAGGAGCGGCGCAAGCTTTCCCTGTTCTGCAACGTGCGCGAATCGGCCGTCATCCAGGCGCTCGACGTCGGCCACATCTACGACGTGCCGATGGCCTATCACAAGGAAGGCCTCGACGGTGAGGTGCTGGCCGCCTTCGGCATCGATCCGGCGCCGAAGCCGCGCCTGGAGCCGTGGCAGGGCGTGTCGCAGCGCATCCACAATCCCGAAGGCGAGGTCACCATCGCCGTCGTCGGCAAGTACACGGGCCTCAAGGACGCCTACAAGTCGCTGATCGAGGCCCTGTCGCACGGCGGCCTGGCCAATCACGTCAAGGTCAAGCTCGACTGGATCGAGAGCGAGATCTTCGAGAAGGAAGATCCCGCGCCCTATCTCGAGAAGGTGCATGGCATCCTCGTGCCCGGCGGCTTCGGCGAGCGCGGCTCGGAGGGCAAGATTCTCGCGGCCAAGTTCGCACGCGAGCGCAAGGTGCCGTATTTCGGCATCTGCTTCGGCATGCAGATGGCCTGCATCGAGGCGGCGCGTTCGCTGGCCGGCATCGAGAACGCTTCCTCGACCGAGTTCGGCCCGGCCAAGGAGCCGGTGGTTGGCCTGATGACCGAATGGCTGAAGGGCAACATGCTGGAGAAGCGCAAGGCGGCCGGCGACCTTGGCGGCACGATGCGGCTCGGCGCCTACGAGGCGCGGCTTTCGCCCGGTTCCAGGATCGCCGACATCTATGGCGACACCGAGATTTCCGAGCGTCACCGCCACCGCTACGAGGTCAACATCGACTACAAGCAGCGGCTGGAGGAATGCGGGCTGGTGTTCGCCGGCATGTCGCCGGACGGCGTGCTGCCGGAGACGGTCGAATATGCCGACCATCCGTGGTTCATCGGCGTGCAGTACCATCCCGAGCTGAAGAGCCGGCCGCTGGAGCCGCACCCGCTGTTCGCCTCGTTCATCGCGGCGGCGGTGGAGCAGAGCCGGCTGGTGTAGGCCGGCTGCGAGCCGTATGAGCCGGACCTACGTCGCGCTTCTCTACAGCATCGTCCTGACGCCGCAGAAGCGGGTGGTGATGGCCGATCTTCGTGCCATGGCCGAAGGCCTCGGCTACGAGAATGTCCGCACGCTCGTCTCCAGCGGCAATCTTGTCTTCGACGCGCGGGATACGGCGATTGCGGATCTGGAAAACCGTCTGGAGGCGGCTTTTCCCAAGACCTTCGGCCGGCATGTCGACATCATCGTGCGGGACGCCGCCGGCTGGTTGGCGCTGGCCGCCGCCAATCCTTTTCCCGAGGAAGCCAACGCCACGCCGGATCAGGTTGCGGTGCGCGTCATGCGCAGCCCGGTTCCTGCCGACGCCGAAGACAGGCTGAGACAGGCCGTGTCCCCAGACGAAAAATTCGCCGTCGTCAACGGCGATCCGTGGATCGTCTTCTCGCGTACCGCGCCCAATTCGCGGCTGCTGGCGGCCATGAACCACAAGCGCCTCGGCATCGGCACTTCGCGCAACTGGAACACGGTGCGCAACCTGGCGCGGATGCTTTCAGGCAAATGAAAAGGGCGGCCGGAGCCGCCCTTCCGTCGTTGTGAACGAGCCTCAGGCCCTCGCCGCCTTGGCGCCGGCGCCCAGTGCCGCCGTGCGCAGCACGTAATAGACGACGCCGGCGATGGCGACACCGAAGAACCAGCCGTAGACACCCCACCAGGCCGGCAGCCAGTCGGTGAAGTTCGGCAGGATCGAGGAAAAGATCGCGCCGATGATCGCCGCGATGAAGGCGTTGACGTGCCAGCCGTTCTGGAAGCGGAACTCGCCGTCCTCCTTGTAGAGGCCGACGACGTCCAGCTCGCCTTTGCGGATCAGGTAGTAGTCCACCATCATGATGCCGAAGATCGGCCCCATCGTCGCGCCGATGGTGTTGACGAAGCTCGCCGCGCTGCCGTCCCACGGCGAGAAGGGATAGAGCACGAGCGCGATCAGAGCCGCGATGTAGCCGCCCCGCTTGAAGTTGATCTGCCGCGGGAAGACGTTGGAGAAGTCGAAGGCGGGCGAGACGAAGTTCGCGACCACGTTGATGCCCAGTGTCGCCACCGCGAAGGTCAGCGCGGCAAGGGCCGCCAGGAACCAGTTGTCGAACTTGGCCGAGATCTGGTCGGGATGCAGCAGCACCTCGTGGTAGACGTCCCAGGCCGCGATGGTGGTGACGCCGGCGACCAGCGAGAACAGGATCAGGTTGATCGGCAGGCCCCACAGGTTGCCCTTGCGCAGTGCCGCCTTGTCGGGAGCGTAGCGGGCGAAGTCGCAGAAGTTCAGGTAAAGGGCCGCGAAATACGTCACCCAGATCGCCGCGACGGCCGCGAGCGAGCCGAACGAACCCGGCGTGCCGGGCACGCCTGCGTCCTTCGTCTTGTCAAGGAGCACGTCCATGGGAATGTCGCTGGTGACGGCGAAGGTGCCGGCCTTGACGCACAGATAGATGGCGAGGATCAGCATCATGATCCACACCGCCGGGCCGGCCCAGTCCTGGAAGCGGCGCACCGTCTCCATGCCCTTGCTGATGATGAGCAGTTGCAGGCCCCACATCACCAGGAAGCAGATCACGTCGAGCGTCGAGTGACCGAGCATATGGTTGTTGGCGTGGAAGTCCGCGAACCATTGCGTGCGGGTGAGCAGCGCCACGATGGCGCCGGAGGCCGCCGCCGTCTGCGCGCCGTACCAGAAGCAGGCGACGATGGCGCGCACCAGCGCCGGAATGTTGGCGCCCCAGATGCCGAACGAGGCGCGCGCCAGAACGGGGTAGGGCACGCCGGTCTTGACGCCGGCATAGCCGACCAGGTTCATGAGGAAATAGATGATCAGCGAGCCGACGCCGATGGCGACGATGAAATTGACGAAGCCGCCGCAGAACAGGAACAGGCTGGCCGCGAGATAGTAGCCCCAAAGGCTGTGGACGTCGGACGTCCATACGTTGAAGATGGAAAACGGCCCCCAATTGCGTTCCTTCGCCGGGGCGAGGTCTTCGTTGTAAAGACCGGGGGATGCCCCCGGTATCATGTCGGTGGTCGTCATAAGCGGTCCCCTTCTGGTCGCGCGGCAGCGTGGGCCGCGCAAACGGAAAGGTACGCCTCACCTTAGGGAAGCGGAACCGATTTATTAAGGCCCTTTCACCTTAAAGATATTCAATGCGGAGCGGGCCTATAGGCTTGTGGAAAAGTCCTGCCGCGCTCTCGCCCGTTCGCCATCAGGGCGAAAGGCGGGGCTTAGGGAAAAAATCTGCCCGCACTTTATCCCCCTGCCTCCCATCTCACGCATACTCGATCCACCGTTTCCGGCGGGACCTGGTGCGCACCGGGTATCAGGCGGAGACGGCGGTGGCCTTGGCGGACGGGGATCGGTTCCCGGATGCCGGGGAGCGTCCGACAGGCCCGACCCCGGCGGAAACGCGAGTCTCAAGGGGAGCGGAGAATGACGCGCACACGCCCGAAGCCGCATTGCGGTACGACGGACTGGGTGTATGAGGGTCGACTGGACGTCGAACACACCGGGCGGGGCGCGAGGATCGCGCCACGTACTATACAATAGAAGGCACGGCCTCGCGCCCCGCCTCCCGACTCAATGGCCAGGGCCGAAAGGCAGCGTGGCGACGGCACCTCTTGAACAGAGCTGGCACTTCGTGCACACGGAACCACCCATGACCCATCCACTCGACCATCTGGTTCTTCCCACGCGCGATCTCGAAACCGCGCGGGCACGGCTCGGTGCGCTGGGGTTCACGGTGGCGCCGCAGGGCACCCATCCGTTCGGCACGATCAATTGCTGCGTCTATTTCGGTGGCGGCACCTTCCTGGAACCGCTGGCGATCGGCGATGTCGACACGGCAGGGCAGGCGGCCGATGCCGGCAACGTCTTCGTCGGCCGCGACCGCACCTTTCGCACCCGCAACGGCGACGAAGGCTTTTCGGCCGTCGTATTCGGCACCGACGATGCCGACGCCGACCATGAGCGCTATGTGGCGGCAGATATTTCCGCTGGCCAACGGCTCGATTTTTCACGACCTTTCTTCGATTCATCCGGCAAACAGGATACGGCGTCTTTCCGCCTCGCCTTTGCGGCTGCGCCCGACATGGCCGACGCTTTCACCTTTGCCTGCGAACGCGCCAACGTGCCGAAGGTCGACCGTACGGCATTGCAGACGCACGCCAACGGCGTATCCGCCATCCGTGAGGTGGTGGGTGTCAGCGACGATATCCGGGGCAAACTGCGTCTGCTCGCCGAGGCCGCCGATGCCGTGGTCGACAGGGCTACAGGCGCCAGCCTCGAACTGCCCAATGCGCGTCTGTCTCTGATCGAGCCGAATGCCTTTGAACGCCGCTTCGGCCTGGCCGCGAAGTCTTCGTCGCTGCGGTTCGCGGCAATCGTCTTTGCCGCGTCGGACGTGAAGGGACTGGCGCGGCGCCTTGCCGAAGCCGGCATCGATCACCATTTCAGCGGCGCAAGCCTCATTGTCCCTCCTGCATTGGGGCAGGGCGCAGCCTTCGTCTTCGAGGAATCCGCATGAACCAGCCGAACCCTACCGTCACCGTCGGCAATGTCCGCTTCGACAACAACGCGCCGCTGGCGTTGATTGCCGGCCCATGTCAGCTCGAATCGCGCCAGCACGCCTTCGACATGGCGGGCGCGCTGAAGGAAATGACGGAAAAGCTCGGTATCGGGCTGGTCTACAAATCGAGCTACGACAAGGCCAACCGCACCTCGTTGGGCGCCACGCGCGGTGCCGGCCTCGACGCCTCGCTGCCGGTCTTCGCCGATCTCAGGAAGGAGTTCGGCCTGCCGATCCTGACCGACGTCCACACTGCCGAACAATGCTCCATCGTCGCCGAGGTGGTCGATGTATTGCAGATCCCGGCCTTTCTGTCGCGCCAGACCGACATGCTGGTGGCGGCCGCCAAAACCGGCAAGGTGGTCAACGTCAAGAAAGGTCAGTTTCTCGCGCCATGGGATATGAAGAACGTCATCGCCAAGGTGGTCGATTCCGGCAATCCCAACGTGCTGGCAACCGAGCGCGGCGCGTCGTTCGGCTACAACACGCTGGTGTCGGATTTTCGCGCCCTGCCGATAATGGCGGAGTTCGGAGCGCCGGTGATCTTCGACGCGACACATTCCGTGCAGCAACCGGGCGGGCAGGGGGGCTCCTCTGGCGGCGAGCGGCGATTCGTGAAGACGCTTGCCTCCGCCGCCGTCGCAGTCGGCGTCGCCGGCGTGTTCATCGAGACTCATGACGACCCTGACAATTCCACATCCTCGGACGGCCCGAACATGGTGTCGCTGAAGGACATGCCGGCGTTGCTCGAAAGGCTGATGGCGCTGGACCGGATAGCGAAGGCGTGACCCCAACCGCCTTGTGACGGGCGAGCGCGAGCTATAGGCTGACCACGGGGGTTCAGCGAACAGCAGGAGCAAACCATGTCCGTCGCCCGCGTCACCGAGATCACCTCGTCGTCGAAAGTCAGCTTCCAGGACGCATTGGAGAAAGGTGTCGAGCGCGCCAGCAAGACCTTGAAGAACGTCAAGGGCGCCTGGGTGCAGGAACAGAAGGTCGAGGTCGCCGACGGCAAGATCGTCGCCTACCGCGTCAATATGAAAGTGACCTTCGTCCTCGAGGAGTGATCGGAAAGGGCGGAACTTTCGGCCACGCCCCTCATTGTCGCTGCATGTTCAACGACAACGAGGAGACTGCCATGACCACCCCTACCGGACATACCGAAGCCATTGCCGCCTCGCGCGTGATCGGCACGTCCGTCTACAACACGGCCGGCGAATCCATCGGCGAAATCGAGGACGTGATGCTGGACAAGATGTCCAACGGCATCATGTTCGCGGTCGTCGGTTTCGGCGGCTTCCTGGGCATGGGCGAGAAGTATCATGCCGTGCCGTGGTCCACGCTTGACTACGACAAGGACAGGGGCGGTTATGTCGTCCCCTTCTCCAAGGAACAGCTCAAGGCCGCACCCGCGCATTCGATCAACGAACTGACGGCCGGCGACGGCGAGACGGCGCGTGACGAATCCTACAGCTATTACGGCGTCCAGCCTTATTGGCATTGACCGTCTTATCCACGCCGTCTGGCGATGAGCGATACTGGAAAGGCCCTGCGGTATGCGGGGCCTTTCCTGCATCTGGAGCCCGTTCGACCCATGCCGTATCTTCCCGGGAACTTTCTAACGACCTCCATTATTTGCGCCCGCCGATTGCGTTTTGCGACGCTTTGGCTAAGACGGGCGCGTTCCAACCCATTGCCGTGAGGACCATCCAATGACCGCCATCGTCGATATCGTGGGCCGTGAAATCCTGGACAGCCGTGGCAATCCGACCGTCGAGGTCGATGTCGTGCTGGAAGACGGCTCGATGGGCCGGGCTGCGGTTCCCTCCGGCGCCTCCACCGGCGCGCATGAGGCGGTCGAGCTGCGCGACGGCGGCCCGCGCTATCTCGGCAAGGGAGTCGAGCGCGCCGTCGAGGCGGTGAACGGCGAGCTGTTCGAGGCGATCGGCGGCATGGACGCGGAGAACCAGCTTCACATCGACCAGACGATGATCGAGCTGGACGGCACGCCCAACAAGAGCCGGCTCGGCGCCAACGCCATCCTCGGCGTTTCGCTGGCCGTGGCGAAGGCGGCGTCCGAAGCCGCCGGCCTGCCGCTCTACCGCTATGTCGGCGGCGCCGGCGCGCATGTGCTGCCGGTGCCGATGATGAACATCATCAACGGCGGCGCCCATGCCGACAATCCGATCGATTTTCAGGAATTCATGATCATGCCGGTCGGCGCGTCAAGCCTGCGCGAGGCGGTTCGCTGGGGCTCGGAAGTGTTCCACACGCTGAAGAAGCGGCTGAAGGATGCCGGCCACAACACCAATGTCGGTGACGAGGGCGGCTTCGCGCCGAACCTGAAGAGCGCGCCGCAGGCGCTCGACTTCATCATGGAGTCCATCGAGAAGGCCGGCTACAAGCCGGGCGAGGAGATCGCGCTCGGCCTCGACTGCGCTTCGACCGAGTTCTTCAAGGGCGGCGCTTACGTCTACGAGGGCGAGAAGAAGACGCGCGATCCCAAGGCGCAGGCGAAGTATCTCGCGAAACTGGCGGGCGACTATCCGATCATCTCCATCGAGGATGGCATGGCCGAGGACGACTGGGAGGGCTGGAAGGTTCTCACCGACCTCATCGGCAAGAAGGTCCAGCTTGTCGGCGACGACCTGTTCGTCACCAATTCGGCGCGCCTGCGCGACGGCATCCGCATGGGCGTTGCCAATTCCATCCTGGTCAAGGTGAACCAGATCGGCTCGCTGTCGGAAACCCTCGACGCCGTCGAGACGGCGCACAAGGCGGCCTATACGGCGGTGATGTCGCACCGTTCCGGCGAGACGGAGGATTCGACCATCGCCGACCTCGCCGTCGCCACCAATTGCGGGCAGATCAAGACCGGCTCGCTGTCGCGCTCCGACCGCATCGCCAAGTACAACCAGTTGATCCGCATCGAGGAGGAACTGGGCGGCCAGGCGCGCTATGCCGGCACGTCGATCCTCAAGGGCTAAACGGCCTGTTCCGGAACTCGGAGGAAAGGGCGGCTTTGCCGCCTTTTCTTTTTGGCCGGGGCGCGTGATCCCGGCATCCGTAACCGTCCATTAAGCAAGAATCTGCGACAAGGGAGGGATGAGAACCAGGGTCATGTGGACACGCCAGCACAAGCAGCGGAACACCGGTCGGCTCATCGTGCCGACATTGTGCGCGGTGGTCTTGGCCTATTTCGGCTTTCATGCTTATCATGGCGAATTCGGCATCTATTCCCGATACCGGATGCAGGCTCAGGTGGCCGATCTGCAGGCGCAGGTCGCTGCCATAAAGGGGCAACGCATCGAACTGGAGCGGCGGGTGCAGCTTCTGCACGACGGCACGCTCGAGAAGGACATGCTGGACGAACAGGCGCGGCGCGCCCTGAACGTCTCGCATCCTGACGAAGTGACGGTCATGTTGCCGGGTTCGGGTAATTAACCGAATTCCGGTTAATCTTGCTAAGTTCCAATGATTTTAACCGTTTAGTCGCATGACAGCCATGCATTTTTCCGCATTGGCGAACGTCTAAATTGCATGTTAGCGTGTCCTCAATCGACGGGGAGGCGAGACACTCCTCCGCAGTCCGCAAAGAGACGCCAACAGGGAGTGATTGATGGCTACCGCCGCCAGGAAAGCGCCTGCCAAATCGAAAGCCGACAGCAAATCGGCGCTGACGACCCCGAAGCCGGCAGACTTCACCAAGCAACAGGAACTCGACGCCTATCGCGGCATGCTGTTGATCCGCCGCTTCGAGGAAAAGGCCGGCCAGCTCTACGGCATGGGCTTCATCGGCGGCTTCTGCCATCTCTACATCGGTCAGGAGGCCGTCGTCACCGGCATCAAGATGGCGCTCGTCGAGGGCGACCAGATGATCACCGCCTATCGCGACCACGGCCATATGCTTGCCATGGACATGAGCCCGCGCGGTGTGATGGCCGAGCTGACGGGCCGCCGCGGGGGCTACTCCAAGGGCAAGGGCGGCTCCATGCACATGTTCTCCAAGGAGAAGAATTTCTACGGTGGCCACGGCATCGTCGGCGCGCAGGTGTCGCTGGGCACCGGGCTCGCCTTCGCCAACAAGTATCGCGGCAACAAGAACGTCTCGGTCACCTATTTCGGTGACGGCGCCGCCAACCAGGGCCAGGTCTACGAGAGCTTCAACATGGCCTCGTTGTGGAAGCTGCCGGTGATCTATGTCATCGAGAACAACCGCTACGCCATGGGCACTTCGGTGACCCGTTCCTCGGCCGAGACGGATTTCTCGCATCGCGGTGCGTCCTTCAGGATCCCCGGCATCAAGGTGGACGGCATGGACGTGCGGGCGGTGAAGTCGGCCAGCGACATGGCGACGGAATGGTGCCGCTCGGGCAACGGCCCGATCATCCTCGAGATGAACACCTACCGCTATCGCGGCCACTCCATGTCCGATCCGGCCAAATACCGCTCGAAGGAAGAAGTGCAGAAGATGCGCTCCGAGCACGACCCGATCGAGCAGGTGAAGGCGCGGCTCACGGAGAAGAAGTGGGCGAGCGAGGACGAGCTGAAGGCTGTCGACAAGGAGGTGCGCGACATCGTCGCCGACGCGGCCGACTTCGCCCAGACCGATCCCGAGCCGGACGCGTCCGAGCTCTGGACCGACATCACGCTGTAAGGGGAGGGCTAGGATATGCCGATCGAAATTCTGATGCCTGCGCTCTCGCCGACGATGGAAGAGGGCAATCTCGCCAAGTGGGTGAAGAACGAGGGCGACAAGGTCGCGCCCGGCGATGTCATCGCCGAGATCGAGACGGACAAGGCGACCATGGAAGTCGAGGCCGTCGACGAGGGCACGCTGGGCAAGATCCTGATCGCCGCCGGCACCGAGGGCGTCAAGGTCAACACGCCGATCGCCGTGCTGTTGCAGGACGGCGAGACCGCCGGCGACATCGGCAAGGCTGCCGCTCCCGCCAAGGCGGAGGCGCCCGCGAAGGCCGAGGAGCCGGCGCCGAAGGCTGCCGAGGCATCGGCCAGCGATGCGGCCGCGCCCGTGCCCGCCGCGCCGAAGGCGGAAGCTGCCGCCGATCCCGACATTCCGGCTGGCACCGAGATGGTCTCGACCACCGTTCGCGAAGCGTTGCGCGACGCCATGGCCGAGGAGATGCGTCGCGATCCCGACGTTTTCGTCATGGGCGAGGAGGTCGCCGAGTACCAGGGCGCCTACAAGATCACGCAAGGGCTGTTGCAGGAGTTCGGTGCCGAGCGCGTCGTCGACACGCCGATCACCGAGCACGGCTTCGCCGGCGTCGGGGTGGGTGCTGCGATGACCGGCCTGAAGCCGATCGTCGAGTTCATGACCTTCAACTTCGCCATGCAGGCGATCGACCAGATCGTCAATTCGGCGGCCAAGACGCTTTATATGTCGGGCGGCCAGATGGGCGCGCCGATCGTTTTCCGCGGCCCGAACGGCGCGGCCGCCCGCGTGGCGGCCCAGCACAGCCAGGACTACGCCGCCTGGTACAGCCATATTCCCGGTCTCAAGGTGGTGGTGCCCTACAGCGCCGCCGACGCCAAGGGCTTGTTGAAGGCGGCGATCCGCGATCCGAACCCGGTCATCTTCCTTGAGAACGAGATCCTCTACGGCCACTCCTTCGACGTGCCGAAGCTGGACGATTTCGTGCTGCCGATCGGCAAGGCGCGCATCCACAAGGCGGGCAAGGACGTCACCATCGTCTCGTGGGGCATCGGCATGACCTATGCGGTCAAGGCCGAGGCGGAACTGGCCAAGATGGGCATCGACGCCGAGATCATCGACCTGCGCACCATCCGGCCGATGGACCTCGAAACGGTCATCGCCTCGGTGAAGAAGACCAATCGGCTGGTGACGGTGGAGGAAGGCTTCCCGCAGTCCTCGGTCGGCGACTTCATCGCCAACCAGGTGTCGCGCCAGGCCTTCGACTATCTCGACGCGCCGGTCATCACCGTCGCCGGCAAGGACGTGCCGATGCCTTACGCGGCCAATCTCGAAAAGCTGGCCTTGCCGAATGTCGGCGAGGTCGTCGAGGCGGTCAAAGCCGTCACCTATCGCTGAGCCGGCCGGGAGGGAACAATGCCGATCAACATCACCATGCCGGCCCTCTCGCCCACGATGGAAGAGGGCAACCTCGCCAAGTGGCTGGTCAAGGAGGGCGACAAGGTTTCGCCGGGCGACGTTATCGCCGAGATCGAAACCGACAAGGCGACCATGGAGGTCGAGGCCGTCGACGAGGGCACGGTCGCCAAGCTCGTCGTGCCGGCCGGCACCGAGGGCGTCAAGGTCAACGCGCTGATCGCCATCCTTGCCGGTGAGGGCGAGGATACGGCTGCCGCCGCCAAGGGCGGTGGCGATGCCGCGCCGAAGGCCGAGGCTCCGAAGCAGGATGCCCCGAAGGCCGAACCGGCTGCGGCTCCTGCGCCGGCCGCCGCCAGCGCCGCGCCTGCCGCGAACGGCTCTGCCAAGACACAGGGCGACGACAATCCATATCCCCATCGCACTTTCGCCTCGCCGCTGGCGCGTCGCATCGCCAAGGATGCCGGGATCGACGTAACGGCGGTTTCCGGTTCCGGCCCGCATGGCCGGGTGGTGAAGGCAGACGTCGAAGCGGCCATCGCCGGCGGCGGTGCCAAGGCGGCGCCTGCCGCCACGGCTGCG
The DNA here is from genome assembly GCF_006351905.1 of Mesorhizobium sp. 8. Classification (NCBI taxonomy): domain Bacteria; kingdom Pseudomonadati; phylum Pseudomonadota; class Alphaproteobacteria; order Hyphomicrobiales; family Phyllobacteriaceae; genus Mesorhizobium; species Mesorhizobium sp. 8. The sequence goes on along the minus strand of NZ_CP040914.1, from coordinate 807,756 downwards.
GCCTCCCCGACCGCTGCTCCGACCGCCGCTCCAAAAGCAATGTCGGACGACGCGGTGCTCAAGCTGTTCGAGCAGGGCTCCTACGACCTCGTCCCGCACGACAACATGCGAAAGACCATCGCCAAGCGGCTGGTCGAGGCGAAGTCGACCATCCCGCATTTCTACCTGACGCTGGATTGCGAACTGGATGCGCTGCTGGCGCTACGTTCGCAGCTCAACGCCGCCGCCCCGACGAAGAAGACCGACAAGGGCGACGTGCCGGCCTACAAGCTGTCCGTCAACGACATGATCATCAAGGCGATGGCCATGGCGCTGATGGCGGTGCCGGACGCCAACGCGTCCTGGACGGATGCCGCGATGGTCAAGCACAAGCATGCCGACGTCGGCGTGGCGGTGTCCATTCCGGGCGGGCTGATCACGCCGATCATCCGCAAGGCCGACCAGAAATCGCTGTCGGCGATCTCCAACGAGATGAAGGACCTCGCCTCCCGCGCGCGCAACCGCAAGCTGAAGCCCGAGGAATACCAGGGCGGCACGACGGCCGTGTCCAATCTCGGCATGTTCGGCATCAAGGATTTCGCCGCGGTCATCAACCCGCCGCATGCGACGATCCTGGCGGTCGGCGCCGGCGAGCAGCGGGCCGTGGTGAAGAACGGCGAGGTCAAGGTGGCCACCGTGATGTCGGTGACGCTGTCGACCGATCATCGCGCCGTCGACGGCGCGCTTGGTGCCGAACTGCTCGGCGCCTTCAAGACGCTCGTCGAGAACCCGATGGCGATGCTCGTCTAGGGTCAGGCTGGTGAAGACGGTCCTCTGCTATGGCGACTCGCTGACCTGGGGCTTCAACCCCGAAGGTGGCCGTCATTCCCTTGAGGATCGTTGGCCGAGCGTCGTCCAGGCGGCACTGGGTTCGTCGGTGCAGGTCATCGCCGAGGGGTTGAATGGCCGCACCACCGCCTTCGACGAGTACGTGGCTGGCGCGGATCGCAACGGCGCGCGCATCCTGCCCACCGTCGTGATGACCCACACGCCCATCGATCTGATCATCTTCCTGCTCGGGACCAACGACATGAAGCCGTGGATTCACGGCAATCCGGTCGCGGCGAAGCAGGGGATGCAACGGCTGATCGAGATCGTGCGCAGCCACGACTACGGGTGGCCGCCGCCGCAGATCCTGATCGTTGCGCCTCCTGTGGCAGGTCATACCGAAAATGCCGAGTACAGAGCGATGTTCGCCGGCGCCGAAGCGTCGTCGAAGCATCTTGCTCCACTCTTCGCCGCACTCGCCAAGGAAACGGGCTGCGGCTTCTTTGACGCCGCTGCGGTGGCGACGACCACGCCGCTCGACGGCATCCATCTCGACGCCAAGAACACGCGAAAGATCGGCGAGGCGCTGGCACCGGTCGTCCGCGCAATGCTGGAAACCAAGGAGACAAGCCGTGGCTGAGAATTACGACGTCATCATCATCGGCTCCGGCCCCGGCGGCTATGTCACGGCGGTGCGTTCGGCACAGCTCGGCTTCAAGACGGCGATCGTCGAGCGCGAGCATCTCGGCGGCATCTGCCTCAACTGGGGCTGCATCCCGACCAAGGCGCTGCTGCGCTCGGCCGAGATCAAGCACTATGCCGACCATCCCGAAGCCTACGGGCTGAAGATCGGCGGGCCGGTGACGGCCGACACCGCCGCTGTGGTGGACCGCTCGCGCAAGGTTTCGCTCAGACTGAACGGCGGCGTCGCCTTCCTGATGAAGAAGAACAAGGTGGACGTGATCTGGGGCGAAGCCAAGCTTTCCAAGCCGGGCGAGATCGTCGTTTCCAAGACCGCCAAGAAGCCGATGGAGCCGCAGCCGCCGGCACCGAAGGGCACCAAGGGCGAGGGCACCTACACAGCCAAGCACATCATCCTTGCCACTGGTGCAAGGCCGCGCGTGCTGCCCGGTATCGAGCCCGACGGCAAGCTGATCTGGACCTATTTCGAGGCGATGGTGCCGAAGGAAATGCCGAAGTCGCTGCTGGTCATGGGCTCTGGCGCCATCGGTATTGAGTTCGCCTATTTCTACCGCACCATGGGCGTCGACGTGACCGTGGTCGAGGTGATGCCTCAGGTCATGCCGGTCGAGGACGCCGAGGTTTCGAAGTTCGCGCAGAAGCAGTTCGAGAAGCAGGGCATGAAGATCCTACTCGAAGCCAAGGTCACCAAGGTGGAGAAGGGGGCCAACTCCGTCACCGCCACCGTGGAGAAGAAGGACGGTTCGGTGGAAAAGATCACCGCCGACCGGATGATCTCGGCCGTTGGCGTGCAGGGCAATATCGAAGGTCTCGGGCTGGAGACGCTGGGCGTCAAGACGGACCGCGGCTGCGTGGTGGTGGACGGTCATGGCCGCACCAATGTGCCGGGCATCTACGCCATCGGCGACGTCGCCGGCCCGCCGATGCTGGCGCACAAGGCCGAGCATGAGGGCGTCATCTGCGTCGAGACCATCGCCGGCGTGCCGGGCGTGCACGGGCTCGACAAGGGAATAATCCCCGGCTGCACCTATTGCAGCCCGCAGGTGGCTTCCGTCGGCCTGACGGAGGCGAAGGCCAAGGCGGAAGGCCGCGACATCCGCGTCGGCCGCTTCCAGTTCGGCGCCAACGGCAAGGCCATCGCGCTGGGTGAAGACCAGGGCTTCATCAAGACCATCTTCGATAAGAAGACCGGCCAGCTTCTCGGCGCGCATATGGTCGGCGCCGAGGTCACCGAGCTGATCCAGGGCTATGTGGTGGCGATGAACCTGGAAACGACCGAGGAAGAACTGATGCACACGGTCTTCCCGCATCCGACGCTGTCGGAAATGATGAAGGAGAGCGTGCTCGACGCTTATGGACGCGCGCTGAACGCATGACGGGCCTGTCGCGGCAGGGGTGTTTGCCGGCCACCCGTTGACCTATATCGGGGCGGCGGCTTGTGAAGGAGGCAGGAATGGACCAGAGCGTCGGGATCATGGCCATGCCGGGCGTCGGCTTCTTCGGCATGCTGGTGATCGGCTTCCTCGCCGGCTGGATCGCCGAGCGGTCGATGAACCGCGACCACGGTTTCCTGACGAACATCCTGGTCGGCATCGCCGGCTCCTTCGTCGGCGGCGGGCTGGCCAGCCTGCTCGACGTCCATTATCAGGGCTTTCTCGGCAACCTGCTCGTGGCCGTCATCGGCGCGATCGTCATCCTGTGGATTTTCGGCCGGGCGAAGGCCCGCGGAGTGAACTGAATGGTCACCGTACTCGACAGAACCGCCACCCCGGCCCCGCGTCCGCGCCATCCGGAAAAGGCGCACCGGCCCGACCAGGAAGTTCTGCGCAAGCCGGATTGGATCCGCGTCAGGGCACCGGTGTCCAAGGGCTATGCGGAAACCCGCGAGATCGTGAAATCGCACAAGCTGGTGACGGTTTGCGAGGAAGCGGGCTGTCCCAATATCGGCGAATGCTGGGACAAGAAGCACGCCACTTTCATGATCATGGGCGAGATCTGCACGCGCGCCTGCGCCTTCTGCAACGTCGCAACCGGCATGCCGCTGCCGCTCGACGCGGACGAGCCTAACCGTGTCGCCGATGCGGTGAAGACGATGGGGCTGAGCCATGTCGTCATCACCTCCGTCGATCGCGACGACCTCGCCGATGGCGGCGCGGAGCACTTCGCGCAGGTGATCCGCGCCATCCGGGCGGCGACGCCATCCACCACCATCGAGATCCTCACGCCCGACTTCCTGCGCAAGGAAGGCGCGCTGGAGGTCGTCGTGGCGGCCAAGCCCGACGTCTTCAACCACAATCTGGAGACGGTGCCGTCGAACTACCTGACGGTGCGGCCCGGCGCGCGCTATTTCCATTCGATCCGGCTGTTGCAGCGGGTGAAGGAGCTCGATCCGTCGATCTTCACCAAGTCGGGCATCATGGTGGGGCTGGGCGAGGAGCGCAACGAAGTGCTTCAGCTCATGGACGACCTGCGCTCGGCCAATGTCGACTTCATGACCATCGGTCAGTACCTCCAGCCGTCGAAGAAGCACCATCCGGTGGTGCGCTTCGTCACGCCGGACGAGTTCAAGTCCTACGAAACGGTCGGCAAGACCAAGGGATTTCTGCTCATGGCCTCGAGCCCGCTGACGCGCTCGTCGCACCATGCCGGCGAGGATTTCGCCCGCCTGCGCGCCGCACGCGAGGCGCAGCTCGCCAAGTCGGCCTGAGCGGCCGGCTGATGCCGAAATTCGAGGCAACCCGCCGCGTCGCGCATACGCCCGAACAGATGTTCGATCTCGTCGCGGATGTGGAGAAATATCCCGAGTTCCTGCCCTTGTGCGAACGGCTCGCTGTGCGTTCGCGCAAGGAGCGCGACGGGCGCACAGTGCTCGTGGCCGACATGAGCATCGGCTATAAGGCGATCCGCGAGACGTTCACCACCCAGGTGCTGCTCAAGCCGGATGAGCGCATCATCGACGTAAAATACATCGACGGGCCGTTCAAGTACCTCAGCAACATCTGGGGTTTCGAGCCGGCGAGCGACGGCTGCTTCGTGCGCTTCTTCATCGACTACGAGTTCAAGAGCCGCATACTGGCGACGCTCATGGGCACGATGTTCGATCGCGCTTTCAGGATGTTTGCCGAAGCCTTTGAAAAAAGGGCGGATGTAATCTACGGCACGGATTGATCGGGTGCGTCCTTCGAGGCTCGCTCCGCTCGCACCTCAGGATGAGGACCGTTGGCTATGGTCTCCAACTTCTGATTGTCACCAATGCCATGGATTGTTCCGGGGCTTGGCATGGACCGCCCTCATCCTGAGGTGCGAGCGGAGCGAGCCTCGAAGGACGCACATCAATCTTCCTCAAGCGCCTTCAAGCCCATTTCCAGAGCATGCCGAACCGTCTGGCGGCGGATGTAGTCGCGGCCACGGTTCTCGAAAACGCGCTTTTCGGTCACGACTCGCTGTCCGGTCATCGCCAGGCCGAACCAGACCAACCCGACCGGCTTGTCCGGGGAGCCGCCGTCCGGTCCGGCAATGCCGGTGACGGCGAGGGCAATGCCGGCATGGGAGCGGGCGAGCGCGCCGGCTGCCATTTCCTGCGCCGTTTCGGCCGAGACGGCGCCATGCGCGTCGAGCGTGACCGGAGAGACGCCGAGCAGTTCCATCTTGGCGTCGTTGGAATAGGTGACGAAGCCGCGGTCGACCATCGAGGACGAGCCGGGGATATCGGTCATTGCCGCGATGATCAGGCCGCCGGTGCAGCTTTCCGCCGTTGTCGCAAGGATTTTGTGCTTCAGGCAAGCCTTGAGGAACTGGTCGGCGAGTTCGCCGATCTCCGATGTCTTGACTTCACCAACGCCCGCTTCGCTCATTCGGGAACCTCTCCTGGGTAGATGACGCTGGCCGTCGCGATCGCCGCGATGCCTTCTTCGCGTCCTACAAAACCCAGTTTCTCGTTTGTGGTTGCCTTGATGGAGATGCGGTCGGGCGAAATCTTCAGCATTTCGGCCAGTGTGGCGGTCATGGCGGCGCGATGCGGGCCGATCTTCGGCGCTTCGCAGATCAGGGTGATGTCGGCATTGGCGATGCGGCCGCCGCGCCCGCGCACGATTGCCGCCGCATGCTCGACGAACAGATGCGAGGCCGCACCCTTCCATTGCGGATCTGACGGCGGGAAATGCGCGCCGATATCGCCGGCGCCGCAGGTGGCGAGCAACGCGTCGGTCAACGCATGCAGGCCGACATCGGCGTCGGAATGGCCGGAGAGGCGCTTGTCGTGCGCGATTCTGACGCCGCAGAGCGTCACGTGGTCGCCCGGCTCGAAGGCGTGCACGTCGTAGCCGTTGCCGGTACGGGTGTCCGGAAAAGACGAGTGTCCGTGCCCGAGTTTCTGATCTGCCATGGCAATATCCCGCGCCCAGGTGAGTTTGACGTTGTCGGGCGAGCCGGCGACGAGCCGCACCGGCATGTTCGCCCACTCGGCAATGGCCGAATCGTCGGTGAAGTCGGAACGGCCTGCCTGATGCGCCTTTTCGTGCGCGGCCAGGATCGGCGCGAAGGGGAAGCCCTGCGGCGTCTGTGCGCCATGCAGGCCGGCGCGCGGCACCGTTGCGGCCACCGTACCGTCATGGGCTTCGCGCTTCAGCGTGTCGGCGACGGGCAGGGCCGGCAGCGCACCTTCGTTCTCGCCGATGGCGGCGATGGTGCGGCCGATCAGGTCGGCCTTGACAAAGGGGCGAACGGCGTCGTGGATCAGTACATGCGTCGGATCGTGGCCGGCAAGCGCCAGAAGCCCCAGTCGTACCGACTGCTGGCGGGTCGCGCCGCCGAAGACCGGGATAATGCGCTTTGCGTCGAGCCCCGCGGTCGCCTGCTGGAACAGTTCGCCATCGTCGGGATGGATGGCCACGGCAACCACATCGACCAGCGGGTGAGAGAGGAAAGCTTCGAGCGTGTGGGCGATAACGGCGCGGCCGCCGATACGGCGGTATTGCTTGGGACCATCGCCCTGGCCGGCGCGCTCGCCCCGGCCGGCCGCGACGATCACCACTGCCACCTTCATGCGCTTTCCGTCCGTTTCGTTTTTGCTTGCCGGCGTCATGGCGCAAGGCTTAGTCGGGGCGCCTGCCGAAAGCCAGCCCCTTCGCTTCGGGCGTACCGCTGCGGACTATTTTGCATTGCACAATTCATAGCTTCTGACTACACAATATGCAGACTGGAAACATGCTTGGTTTTTGTGCATGACAGAATTGGCGAGTTTGGCCGAACCGCTGGACGTCGGCGGCGTTTCTATCCGCAACCGGGTCTTCCTGGCGCCGATGTCGGGCGTCACCGACGAGCCGATGCGTCGCCGCGCCTATGCGCATGGCGCCGGGCTGGTCGTCTCGGAGATGGTGGCGAGCGGCGAGCTCGCGCGCGGCCGGCAGGGGTTCGACCTGCGTATCCGCCATTCCGGCCTGCCGGTGCACATGGTGCAACTGGCGGGCCGCGAGGCTGCGCATATGGCCGAGGCGGCGCGGATCGCGGAAGGCGAGGGCGCTGATATCATCGACATCAACATGGGCTGCCCAGCCAAGAAGGTGACCGGTGGTTATGCCGGCTCGGCGCTGATGCGCAATCTCGACCATGCTCTTTGCCTGATCGAGGCGGTGATCGGCGCGGTTCAGGTGCCGGTGACGGTGAAGATGCGGCTGGGCTGGGACGAAACGGTGCTGAACGCGCCGGTTCTGGCGGCACGCGCGGAGCAGGCCGGCGTGAAAATGGTGACAGTGCATGGCCGCACCCGTTGCCAGTTCTACAACGGCAAGGCGGATTGGGACGCGATCCGCCGGGTCAGGGAAGCGATCTCGATTCCTCTGGTCGCCAACGGTGACGTCTGCTCTGCCAAGGACGCCACCGTGATCCGCGAACGGTCGGGAGCGGATGCCGTCATGGTCGGCCGCGCGCATTACGGGGTGCCTTGGGCGGCCGGGGTAATTACAGGTGAGGCGGCAGATATCCCCGAAGCGGCCGGTGCGATGGCCGACTATGTCGTCGCCCATTACGAGGACATGCTGGCGCTCTACGGCGTCGAAAGCGGGCTGCGGCAGGCGCGCAAGCATCTCGGCTGGTATCTCGACCGCCATGCGGTCGCGACTCCGCCGGACCTGCGCAAGGCGATCCTCACGTCGTTCGAGCCGCAGCGCGTCGTTGCCGGAATCCGCGAGGTGTTTGCGCGCGCAGGAGATGCGCCTGTGCTCAGGAGCGCGGCATGAACGCGCCCGCGCAAGCTGCCGCCATGGCGGACGCCGCCCAGATCGTGCTCAACACCATCCGCCGGCCGGTGATCATGGTCGGTCCGGATGGCCACGTCGCCTTCGCCAATGCCGACGCGGAGGATTTTTTCCGCTCCAGCGCGCCCATCCTTGCGCGCAACACGCTGGGACAGCTCATTCCCTTCGGCAGCCCGCTGCTGGCGCTGGTCGAGCAGGTGCGTGAGCGCCGGGCGCCCGTCAACGAGTATCGCGTCGACGTATCCTCGCCGCGCCTCGGCATCGAGAAGGTCGTCGATCTCTACGTGGCGCCGGTGCCCGAATTTCCGGGTTCGGTGGTGGTGATGTTCCAGGAGCGCTCCGTCGCCGACAAGATCGACCGGCAGATGACCCATCGCGGCGCGGCACGCTCGGTTACCGGGCTTGCGTCGATGCTGGCGCACGAGATCAAGAACCCGCTCTCCGGCATCCGGGGTGCCGCGCAACTCCTGGAGCTTTCGGCTTCCGACGAGGATCGGGCGCTGACGCGGCTCATCACCGAGGAAACCGATCGCATCGTCGCCCTCGTCGACCGCATGGAGGTGTTTTCCGACGAGCGGCCGATCGACCGCTATCCCGTCAATATCCACGTCGTTCTCGATCATGTGAAGGCCATCGCCAAAAACGGTTTCGGCAGGAAGATCAAGATATTGGAGGATTACGATCCATCGTTGCCTCCGGTCTACGCCAACCGCGACCAGTTGATCCAGGTGTTCCTCAATCTCGTCAAGAATGCCGCCGAGGCGATCGGCGGCGATCCGCTGGGCGAGATCACGCTTTCCACGGCCTTCCGACCGGGCATCCGCATGTCGGTGCCGGGAACGCAGGACCGTGTGTCCCTGCCGCTGGAATTCTGCGTGCACGACAACGGGCCGGGCGTCTCCGAGGACATCCTGCCGATCCTGTTCGATCCCTTCATCACCACCAAGCAGAACGGCTCCGGGCTGGGACTGGCACTGGTGGCCAAGATCGTCGGTGAGCACGGCGGCATCGTCGAATGCGATTCGACGCCGCGCGGCACGACCTTCCGCGTGCTTTTGCCGGCTTGGAAGGAGACGGGATCCGGGCCTGACACGGAGGATAGCCGATGAGCGTGAAAGGCAACATCCTCGTCGCCGACGACGACGCGGCGATCCGCACCGTCCTCAATCAGGCGCTGTCGCGTGCCGGCCATACCGTGCGCGTGACGTCGAGCGCTTCGACGCTGTGGCGCTGGTTGGCGGCGGGCGAAGGCGACCTGGTCATCACCGACGTGGTGATGCCGGACGAGAACGCCTTCGACATGCTGCCGCGCATCAAGAAGGCGCGGCCGGACCTCCCGGTCGTCGTCATGAGCGCGCAGAACACATTCATGACGGCCATCCGCGCTTCGGAGACGGGCGCCTACGAATATCTGCCGAAACCCTTCGACCTCACCGAACTGCTCGGCATCGTCAACCGGGCGCTGGCCGAGCCACGCCGGCCGAAGATCGAGCAGCGTGCCGAGGAACAGCTTGAGGCGATGCCGCTGGTCGGCCGCTCGGCCGCCATGCAGGATATCTATCGCATGCTGGCGCGCATGATGCAGACGGACCTCACGGTCATGATCTCCGGCGAATCGGGCACCGGCAAGGAACTGGTGGCGCGCGCGCTGCACGAATACGGCCGCCGGCGCGGCGGGCCGTTCGTTGCCATCAACATGGCGGCGATCCCGCGCGACCTGATCGAATCGGAGCTGTTCGGCCACGAGAAAGGGGCTTTTACCGGGGCACAGAACCGCTCCAGCGGCCGCTTCGAACAGGCCGAAGGCGGCACGCTGTTCCTCGACGAGATCGGCGACATGCCGATGGAGGCGCAGACGCGGCTGCTGCGCGTGCTCCAGCAGGGCGAATACACCACCGTCGGCGGCCGCACGCCGATCCGTACCGACGTGCGCATCGTGGCGGCCACCAACAAGGACCTGCGGGCAGCGATCAACCAGGGCCTGTTCCGCGAAGACCTATTCTACCGCCTCAACGTCGTGCCGCTGAGGCTGCCTGGCCTGCGTGAGCGCGCCGAGGACATTCCCGACCTGGTGCGGCACTTCTTCAAGCAGGGCGAGAAGGAAGGACTTGAGGCCAAGCGCATTTCCGTTGCCGGACTGGAACTGATGAAGCGCTATCCGTGGCCGGGGAACGTGCGCGAGCTGGAAAATCTCGTGCGGCGGCTGGCGGCGCTCTATCCGCAGGACGAGATTTCGGCCGAGGTGATCGAGGCGGAACTGAAGACGGGCGAAACGGCCGTGGTGCCCGACGGTGATGCGCTGATTCCCGACAACCTGTCCATCGGCCAGGCGGTCGAGCATTATCTGCAACGCTATTTCGCTTCCTTTGCCGGCGAGCTGCCGCCGGCAGGGCTGTACGACCGAATCCTGGCGGAAGTGGAGTATCCGCTGGTCCTCGCTTCGATGACGGCGGCCCGGGGCAATCAGATCAAGGCCGCCGAGCTGCTCGGCTTGAACCGCAACACGCTGCGCAAGAAGATCCGCGAGCTTGGCGTCAACGTCTACAAATCCGCCCGCTAGATACGACCGGAAAAGGCTTGGGATTAGCGGGCAAAAGATTTTGGCCGCTCGCCACTTTGTTGCATAATCGCCACAATGCGTTGCATAGATGTTACGCAGACCATGGCGACGAACGACAAGATGACGCTACAGGCTCCGACATTGGCCGGACCGCTTTTTCGCAAGGCAGGCAGCCGTGATCCACGGCGGCTGCTGGCCATGCCCGGCGTTATCGCGATCGCCGGCGCGCTGCTGACGGCGGCCGTTTCCTTCGCGATTCTGGTCGGCGTCACGCCGATCACGCCCGACGAATCGACCACGCTGGTGCTGATCGGCGTCAACGCCGTCTTCATCCTGTGCCTGATGGCGCTGATCGGCCGCGAAGTGCACCGCATCCTGATGGCGCGGCGTACCGGGCGAGCGGCGTCGCGGCTGCATGTGCGGATCGTCGCGATGTTCGCGCTGGTGGCCGCCATTCCCGCCATCATGGTGGCGATCGTCGCTTCGGTGACGCTCAACATCGGCCTCGACCGATGGTTCGAGATCCGCACCAAGACGATCGTCAATTCCTCGCTGTCGATCGCCGACGCCTATGTGCAGGAAAACGCCCGCAACCTGCAGGGTACGACGCTGTCCATGGCCTTCGACCTCGACAACGCCCGCCAGCTCTACGGTCTCGACCGCACTGGCTTCCTCGACCTGCTCAACAAGGAAGCCATCGGCAGAGGGCTGGCGCACGCGGCTCTGGTGAAGCCGGACGGCTCGTACGTCATGAGCGCCAAGACGAACACCGACTTCCCCATGCCCGAGCCGCCTGAAGGCTCGATCCAGGAAGCGGAGAACGGCCGGCCGCTGCTGATCGCGCCCGAAACCCGCAACATCATGGGCGCCATCATCAAGCTGAAGGAACTGGACGGGCTGTTCCTCTACACGATCAAGTTGGTCGATCCCGAGGTAATCAAGGCGCGTGCCATCGTGCGGGCCAACACCGACGAATATCGCGGCCTTGAGAAGAACCGGCGCACCTCGCAGGTCGCCTTCGCGCTTCCCTATCTGTCGTTGACGCTGATCATCATCCTTTCGGCCGTCTGGACCGGTATCGCCGTGGCGGACCGGCTGGTGCGGCCGATCCGCCAGCTTATCGGCGCCGCCGACGAGGTCGCGACCGGCAATCTGGACGTCTCCGTGCCGGTGCGGCCTTCCGACGGCGACGTGGCCTACCTCGGCGATACCTTCAACAACATGCTGCTCGAACTGAAATCACAGCGCAACGAGTTGCTGTCGGCCAAGGACCTGATCGACGAGCGCCGCCGGTTCTCCGAAGCGGTTCTGGAAGGGGTGACGGCGGGCGTCATCGGCGTCGATTCCAACGGCACGATCACCATCGTCAACCGCTCCGCAGAGACGATGCTGGCCACCTCGTCTGCGGCGGCACTCGGCAAGAACCTGTCCGCCATCCTGCCGCATGTCGGGCGTGTGTTCGAGATCGGCCGCAAGTCCGGCAGGCCGGTCTATCGCGAGCAGGTCACCTTCTTCCGCACAGGGGCCGAGCGTACCTTCAACGTGCAGGTGACGGTGGAGCAGGCGGAGGGTGACGTCGACGACACCTCCTACGTGGTGACGGTGGACGACATCACCGATCTCGTACAGGCCCAGCGCTCGTCCGCATGGGCCGACGTGGCGCGGCGCATCGCCCACGAGATCAAGAACCCGCTGACCCCCATCCAGCTGTCGGCCGAGCGCATCCGCCGCCGCTACGGCAAGGTCATCACCGAAGACCGCGAAGTCTTCGACCAGTGCACCGACACCATCATCCGGCAGGTCGAGGATATCGGGCGCATGGTGGATGAATTCTCGGCCTTCGCGCGCATGCCGAAGCCCGAGATGAAAGCCATCGACCTGCGCGAGCCGCTGCGCGAGGCATCGTTCCTTGTCGAGGTCAGCCGTCCCGACATTACCTTCGAGCGCGATTTCGGCGACGAGCCGCTCAAGGGCACGTTCGACAGCCGGCTTCTGGCGCAGGCTTTCGGCAACGTCGTCAAGAACGCCGCCGAGGCGATGGAAGGGATCGATTGGAAGGACGGCGACCGTGGCGTCATCCGGGTGCGGGCGCGGCGCGAGGGCGATGCCTATCGGGTCGACGTCATCGACAACGGCAAGGGATTGCCGCGCGAAAGTCGCCAGCGCCTGCTGGAGCCTTATATGACGACGCGCGAGAAAGGCACCGGCCTCGGCCTCGCCATCGTCAAGAAGATCGTCGAGGACCATGGCGGGCGATTGGAACTCCACGACGCACCGGCGGATTTCCACGGTGGGCGAGGGGCCATGATCAGCATGATCGTGCCCGCCGCAGCACCTGGCGCTGGGCGGCACACACAAGAACGAGAAACTGAAAAGGTCGACAATGGCGTCTGATATTCTCATCGTCGATGACGAGGAAGACATCCGCGAACTGGTCGCCGGTATCCTGAGCGACGAGGGACACGAAACCCGCACCGCGCACGATGCCGACAGTGCGCTGGCCGCGATCGCGGAGCGCGCGCCGCGGCTGATCTTCCTCGACATCTGGCTGCAAGGTTCGCGTCTGGACGGGCTGGCGCTGCTCGACGAGATTAAGACCTTGCACCCGAACCTGCCTGTGGTGATGATTTCCGGGCACGGCAACATCGAGACGGCGGTATCGGCCATCCGGCGCGGCGCCTACGATTTCATCGAAAAGCCGTTCAAGGCGGACCGTCTGATCCTTGTCGCCGAGCGTGCGCTGGAGACGTCCAAGCTCAAGCGTGAGGTGTCCGACCTCAGGCAGCGCAGCGGCGAGACGTTCGACCTGATCGGCATGTCCTCGGCGATGAGCCAACTGCGCCAGACCATCGAGCGTGTCGCGCCGACCAACAGCCGCGTGATGATCGTCGGGCCGTCGGGTTCCGGCAAGGAACTGACCGCACGCGCCATCCACGCGCTGTCGGCGCGCAAGAGCGGGCCGTTCGTGACGCTTTCGGCCGCGACCATCACGCCCGAGCGCATGGAGATCGAGCTGTTCGGCACCGAATCCAACGGCACCGAGCGCAAGGTCGGCGCGCTGGAAGAGGCGCATCGCGGCATCCTCTACATCGACGAGGTCGCCGACATGCCGCGCGAGACGCAGAACAAGATCCTGCGCGTGCTGGTCGAGCAGCAGTTCGAGCGGGTAGGGGGCACCAAGCGGGTCAAGGTGGACGTGCGCATCATCTCCTCGACCTCACAGAACCTGGAGGCGATGATCGCGGAGGCCCGTTTCCGCGAGGACCTTTACCATCGTCTCGCCGTCGTGCCGGTGACGGTTCCGGGCCTTGCCGAACGGCGCGAGGACATTCCCTATCTGGTCGACAATTTCATGAAACAGATCGCCCGCCAGACGGGCATCCGGCCGCGCCGCATCGCCGACGACGCGATGGCGGTGCTGCAGGCTCACAACTGGCCGGGCAACGTGCGGCAGCTTCGCAACAACATCGAGCGGCTGATGATCCTGACGCGCAGCGACGACGTCGATGCGCCGATCACCGCCGATCTGCTCCCCTCCGAGATCGGCGACGTCATGCCGCGCACGCCCAACCAGTCGGACCAGCACATCATGGCGCTGCCGCTGCGCGAGGCGCGCGAGCAGTTCGAGAAGGACTACCTTGTGGCGCAGATCAATCGCTTCGGCGGCAACATCTCCAAGACGGCCGAGTTCATCGGCATGGAGCGCTCGGCGCTGCATCGGAAATTGAAGTCGCTGGGGGTGTGAGCGAACTGGGAGCCCTTTGCTGGCCTATCCGCTTCCACCTTGTCCCGTTCCACCCTATTCGCTACTCCCTATTCGCTATTCGTTCTCTCAGGTGAGTCCATGCCGCGCATTGCCTATGTCAACGGACGCTATGTCGTCCACCGCGACGCCTGTGTGCATATCGAGGATCGCGGTTATCAGTTCGGCGACGGCGTCTACGAAGTCTGCGAGGTGACGCGGGGTTTCGTCGTCGATACGGTCCGCCATCTCGACCGGTTGAACCGTTCGCTGAGCGAATTGTCGATGGCGTGGCCGATGGCGCGCAAGGCGCTGGTTGTCGTCATGCGCGAGGTGATCCGGCGCAACGGGGTCGTCAACGGCCTCGTCTACGTGCAGGTCACGCGCGGCGTCGCCGGTCGCGATTTCGTCTTTCCATCGCCGGATACGCCGCCGTCGCTGGTGGTGATCGCGCGCAAATTCAACATGGATACGGTTGCCAAGCGGGTCGAGAACGGGCTGAAGGTTATCACCGTGCCGGAGAACCGCTGGGATCGCGTCGACATCAAGTCGACCGGCCTGCTGCCGAACGTGCTCGCCAAGCAGAAGGCGAAGGAAGCGGGTTGCCAGGAAGCCTGGTTCATCGATACCGACGGCATGGTCAAGGAAGGCGGTTCGTCCAATGCCTGGATCGTCACCAGGGACGGCGTACTGGTGACGCGACCGGCCGACCACGGCATCCTGCGCGGTATCACCCGCACGACCATGTTCGACGTCGCCGAAAAGCTCGGGCTGAAGATAGAGGAGCGCAAGTTCTCGGTCGCCGAGGCCAAGGCTGCGCGCGAAGTGTTTATCAGTTCGGCAACGACCATCGCCATGCCGATAGTTGAAATCGACGGCGCGACGATCGCCAACGGCCATCCGGGCTCCATTACACTTTCGTTACGGCAGGCGTTTTTTGACGTTGCGGAAAAAATTAAGGCCTGATAACCGCTTAAGTGGAATGAACATCAATCTATCTCGTTCTGCTTGTCGTGAAGAACGACGAGGGGGTTTGTGCGCTTGACATGCGCCCGGTATTTTGGCGCAGTGGCAGACAAATCGAAGGGGATCGGCGAAAGACCAGAACAATGGCAGAGCGTTCTCAAAATCTTCAGGACTTGTTCCTGAACTCTGTTCGCAAGAGCAAGAATCCACTGACGATCTTTCTCATCAACGGCGTGAAGCTGACCGGTGTGGTGACCTCGTTCGACAATTTCTGCGTGCTTCTGCGCCGCGACGGTCATTCGCAACTCGTCTACAAGCATGCCATATCCACGATCATGCCGAGCCAGCCGGTTCAGATGTTCGATGGTGAGGAAAGCCAAGGCGGCTAATTGACATCACGTCATGACGAGGCGGGCCGCGAGGCCCGCGCAAGATCGGCACAGGACAATGGCACGGACCGCAAGACGGCGATTCGCGCCGTGGTCATCGTGCCGGTTCTGACGCGCCAGCCCCGCGGCGAGGACGACGACGCCTCCCGCCCACGCCTTTCCCGTTCGGCCGATGCACGCCGCGACGAAGCGGTGGGGCTCGCCCGCGCCATCGACCTCGATCCCGTCCATGCGGCCGTCGTCACGGTCAACGACCCGCGTCCGGCCACGCTTCTCGGCACCGGCAAGGTGGCCGAGTTCGCGGAAATCGTGAAGGACAGCAAGGCGGACCTGGTTATCGTCGACCATCCGCTGACGCCGGTGCAGCAGCGCAATCTCGAAAAAGAACTGAACACCAAGGTGCTCGACCGCACCGGGCTGATTCTCGAAATCTTCGGCGAGCGCGCGCGCACGAAGGAAGGCGCCTTGCAGGTCGAGCTTGCGCATCTGAACTACCAGAAGGGGCGGCTGGTGCGTTCCTGGACGCACCTGGAGCGCCAGCGTGGCGGCGCCGGCTTCCTCGGCGGTCCGGGCGAAACGCAGATCGAGGCCGACCGCCGTGTCCTGCAGGACAAGATCGTCAAGCTGAAGCGCGAACTGGAAACGGTGCGCCGCACCCGCGATCTGCACCGCGCCAAGCGCAAGAAGGTGCCGTTTCCGGTGGTCGCCATCGTCGGCTACACCAACGCCGGCAAGTCGACGCTGTTCAACCGGCTGACCGGGGCAGGGGTGCTCGCGGAGAACATGCTGTTCGCCACGCTCGACCCGACCTTGCGGCGCCTTCGCCTGCCGCATGGCACGCCTGTCATCCTGTCGGACACCGTTGGTTTCATCTCTGACCTGCCTACCCATCTGGTCGCCGCTTTCCGCGCCACGCTGGAAGAGGTGGTCGAGGCCGACCTCGTGCTGCATGTGCGTGACATTTCCGACCCCGACACGGCGGCCCAGGCCGAGGACGTGGAGCAGATCCTGGCCGATCTCGGCGTCGACGCGCAGGATTCCAAGCGTGTCGTCGAAGTGTGGAACAAGGTCGACCTTCTGGACGAGGATCACCGTGCCCGCCTGCTGGAAGACGACGCTGCGCGCAAGCGCCCGCCCGTTGCCATATCGGCGATTACCGGCGAGGGGCTGGACACGCTGATGGAGACGATCGAGGCGCATGTCTCGGGAGAACTCAGCCCGCTCACGGTGACGCTGACGCCTGCCCAACTCGGTCTGATCGACTGGCTCTATCGCAACGGTGACGTGACCCGGCGCACCGACAACGAGGATGGCAGCGTGACGCTCACGCTGCTTGCCACGCAAAACGCCCGCGAGGAAATCGAAAGCCGGCTGCGGGGCAGGGCATAGAGCGGTTCTGATTTTAGCGGAATCGGCAGAACCGCTCTATCTCTTTGTTTTAGCCGCATTTCCGTACGCAAAACCGTTTCACACTTTTGCTGGAAATGCTCTTGCTGCCGCTTCAGCGGCCCTTGGCTTGCTGCCAGAGCGCTTCCATTTCCTCCAGCGTTGCCTCGTCGAGCGAGCGTCCGGACGCTTCCAGCGCCTGTTCGACATGATGGAAGCGGGAGCGGAATTTCTCGTTGGTGCCTGAAAGGGCGGCTTCCGAATCGAGTTTGAGGTGACGGCCGAGATTGACGAAGGCGAACAGCACGTCGCCGAACTCGTCCTTGATCGCGGTCGTATCGCCGCTGGCGAGCGCCTCGCGCAGCTCGCCGATCTCCTCCTCGATCTTGTCGAGGATGGGTGCGGCCTCGCTCCAGTCGAAGCCGACGCGGGCGGCCTTTTCCTGGAGCTTCAGCGCACGCGTCAGAGCGGGCAGGGCGACCGGCACCGAATCGAGAAAACCCTTGCCGTGATCCTCTGGGTCGAGGCCGCGGGCGAGGCGGGCGGCGCGCTTCTCGGCCTTCTCCTCGGCCTTGATCTTTTCCCACATGCCCTTGGCCATGCCGGCGCTGCGCGCCTTATCGTCGCCGAAGACGTGCGGATGGCGGCGGATCATCTTCCTGGTGATCGCCTCGACGACATCGCCGAAGTCGAACTCGTCGATCTCCTCGGCCATGCGGGCGTGGTAGACGACCTGCAGCAGCAGATCGCCGGCTTCCTCGCGCAGGTTGTCGAGGTCGTTGCGGGCGATGGCGTCGGCGACCTCGTAGGCTTCCTCGATGGTATAGGGCGCGATAGTGGAAAAGGTCTGCTCGACGTCCCACGGACAGCCGGTGCCCGGCGCGCGCAGCGCCGCCATGATCTCGATCAGCCGGGAAATGTCGCGGGAAGGTTCCATCGGCGGATGCTATCGCGGCATCCGCGGTGCGGCTATTGCGGAGCGGCGGCGGCGGCCATGTTGTCCACAGCCGCCGCCGCTATCAGTCAAGCACCGAGACGACGGCCTTGGCCAACTCTTCCAGTCCGTTCTCCGGCAGACCGGCGACGTTGATACGGCTGTCGCCGACCATATAGACGGCATGCTCCTCGCGCAGGCGCTGCACCTGGCTTTCCGTCAGGCCCAGCCGCGAGAACATGCCGCGATGGCCGGCGATGAAATCGAACCTGTCGGAGTTGGACTGGCGGCGCAGCGCCTCGGCGAAACGCTGCCTGAGCGAAAGCATGCGCTGGCGCATGTCTTCCAACTCGGCCTGCCAGTCGGCGCGCAGGGCAGGATCCTGCAAGACCATGCGCACGGCGGCGGCGCCATGGTCCGGCGGCATGGAATAGAGCGTGCGTGCGCCGGCGAGCATCTGGCTCGAGGCGATGTCGGCTTGTGCGGCATTCGCCGTCATGACCATGGCTGCACCGACGCGATCGCGATAGACGGCGAAGTTCTTCGAGCAGCTTGCCGCCACGACCATCTCTGGCACCTTGGCGGCAACGATGCGCAGGCCTTCGGCATCGGCATCGAGGCCGTCGCCAAAACCCTGATAGGCGATGTCGATGAACGGCAGCAGGTTCTTTTCAACCAGCAGGTCGGCAACGGCCGTCCACTGGCTGGCGTCGAGATTGGCGCCCGTCGGATTGTGGCAACAGCCATGCAGCAGGATCACATCGCCTGCGGGCGCGCCCTTCAGCGCCGCCAGCATGGCGTCGAAACGAACGGTTCCGGTCTCGGCATCGAAATAGGGGTATTCCCGAACCTGGAGTCCCGCGGCGCGCAGGATCGCGATGTGGTTCACCCATGTCGGGTCCGACACCCATACGGTCGCGTTCGGCCGGGCGTGCTTCAACAGTTCGGCGACGAGCCTGAGCGCGCCGGAGCCGCCAGGCGTCTGTGCGGCGCGGATGCGCGTCGTATCGGCGTTCGCGCCGAAGACGAGTTTCGCCATTGCCTCGTTGAAAGCCGTGTCACCGGCGAGCCCGAGATAGGACTTGCTGTCCTGACCGGCGAGCAGTTGCTTCTCGGCTTCGCGCACGGCACGCATGACCGGCGTCCTGCCGGCGCTGTCCTTGTAGACGCCGACACCGAGATCGACCTTGTTCGGGCGCTCATCGGCACGGTAGAGCCCGATCAGGGCGAGGATCTTGTCGGCTGGGGCGGGCTTCAGGTCTTCGAACATGGAGAGGCTTTCAGCGTTCGGCGTTGCGTGATGGAGCGCCGGTTGGAGGCAGGGGCTTGATACGCAAATCGGCGCGGTTGCGCCAGCGCCTTTGCGTCTCGGCTTCCTCATAGATCAAAGTCGCATAAGATAGATTATGGAACTAAAGAATGGCCGAAACTGCCGGGGGTAGCGCCACCTTGTTCGCAAACCGGCATTTCGCCGACGCAATTGCCTATGCACTCAAATCCGCCACCGTGGCGCGTGCCGCCGCGATGAGCGCGCTTGGCTCGGCCGAGAAGACGGCGTCATGCGCGCCGGCGGCGGCCCACACGACATCGAACGCCAGCAGCGACTGGTCGGCGAAGACCGGGATCGTGATGAGATGACCGAGCGGCGAAACGCCGCCGATGGCGAAGCCCGTCTCGTCGCGAATGTGACGCGGATCGGCGCGTTTCAGCGGGTCGCCGGCCAATTCCGCAGCCTTGGCCAGATCGAGCTGGTTGCTGCCGGAGACCAGAAACAGGAAGAGCTTCCCGCTCGTTTCTCCCTGGAACACCAGCGATTTGACGATCTGGGCGACCGTGCAGCCGCATTGCGTAGCCGCTTCCTCGGCCGTGCGCGTAGAAGCGCCCATGCGCCGGACCTCGATGGCGAGCCCGGCATCAGAGGCCGCCTGCGTCACGCGTTCGATGCTTCCAGCCATGAAGTTTCTCGTCCTTCATTCTGATTCATAAGGGATTTCGATCGTCATGCCGTCATAGGCCGGCTCTACCTCGCTCGGCGTCTCCGCCATCACGGTCGCGTAGTCCAGCGGAACGTGCATGTGGGTCAGAACGGCCCGTTTCGGCGCCAGCCTGCCGATCCATTCGAGCGCTTCGGCAAGCGAGAAATGGCTGGGATGCGGCTTGTATTGCAGTGCGTCGATCACCAGCACGTCTAACCTCGTCAGGCGCGCGGCGGTCGCATCGGGAAAGGCACTGACATCGGGGCAATAAGCGAGGCTGCCGATGCGGAAGCCGAGCGAGACGATGTCACCGTGGACCTGCGGCAGCGGCTCGAAGGTGAGGGGACCGCCCTCTCCTTCTATTGTCAGCAGCCGGTCGTGCTCGATCGTATGGGCCAGCAGGATCGGCGGATAGGAACTGCCCGGCGGCGTCTCGAAGCAATAGCCGAAGCCTTCGCGCAGCCGCGCCAGCGTCGGCCTGTCGGCATGGATATCCATCATCCTGCGCTGCTCCAACACGAAGCTGCGCAAGTCGTCGATGCCGTGGATATGGTCGGCGTGCGGATGCGTGTAGATGACTGAATCGATGCGATCGACTTCGGCCATCAGCATCTGCTGGCGGAAATCCGGGCCGGTGTCGATGACGACACGCGTGGTGCCGTTTGCCGAGACGCGCTCGGCCATCGCGGCGCAGCGCATGCGCCGGTTCTTCGGATTGGCCGGATCGCAGTTGCCCCAGTCGCCGGTGATGCGCGGCGTGCCGGGCGAGGAGCCGCAGCCGAGGATCGTCAGGCGCAGGCGGTCTCCACCTTGGGCGGCCATTTCAGGCGCCCTGCCCGACCGGCCCGGATATGGGCGGCTTCGGCATTTTTGAAAACAGCCGGAAGAAATTCTCCGTGGTGATCCGGGCGATCTCGTCGGCCGTGACGCCGATCGACTCGGCCAGAACCTTCGCCGTTTCCACCACGAAGGACGGTTCGTTACGCTGACCGCGATGCGGCACGGGTGCGAGGTAAGGTGCATCCGTCTCAACCAGCAGACGGTCGCGCGGAACCTGCGCCGCGATGGCGCGCAGTTCGGTGGAATTCTTGAAGGTCAGGATGCCGGAGAAGGAAACGTAGCCACCCAGCGCCACGCCCACTTCGGCAAGCCGCCGCCCTGAGGAAAAGCAATGCAGGATGAAGGGGAAAGCCCCCTTCCCCGTTTCATCCTCGAGGATGGCGGCGACGTCGTCGTCGGCGCTGCGCGCATGGATGACCAGCGGCAGGCCCGTCTCGCGAGCGGCAGCGATGTGGGTGCGGAAGCCGGATGCCTGGGCATCGCGCGGTGCGTGGTCGTAATGATAGTCCAGGCCGACCTCGCCGATGGCGACGACCTTCGGGTGTGCGGAGAGGCGGACAAGATCGTCAGCCGTGACGTCCAGTTCCTCGGCGGCGTTGTGCGGATGAGTGCCGACGGAGCAATAGACGACGTCGTAAGATTCCGCGATTTCAATTAGTTGCTGAAAACGCTTCACGCGCGTCGAGATCGTCACCATGCGCCCGACCCCGGCGGCGAGGGCGCGGGCGACGATCGCCGCCCGCTCCTCGGCAAAGTCCGGAAAGTCGAGATGGCAATGGCTGTCGACCAGCATCACGCGCTCGCTTCCGGCTGCTCGACATAGCGCGGGAAGACCGGCTGCGGCGCCGGCAGAGCCGTTCCGACAATCAGGGCGTGGCCGGCGGCGACATGCTCGAATCGGCGCCTGTCGGCCGGCACCGCCAGCAGGTCGAGCAGCTTTTCCGCCGATCCCGGAATGTAGGGCTGGCAAAGGATCGCCACCCGCCGGATCGTCTCGGCCGTCGTCCACAGCACCGTTTCCATGCGCGCCGGGTCGGTCTTCTTCAGCGCCCACGGTTCCTGCGCGGCGAAATAGCGGTTGGCCTCCGCGACGACGCCGAAGATGGCCGCCAGCGCGTGATGGATGCCCTGCTCCGCCATCGCCTCTCGCGCCGTGGCCAGCGCCGCCTCGGCCTGCGTCAGGATCGCCTTGTCGGCGTCGGCAAGCTCGCCCTGTTTCGGCACGACACCGCCGCAGTTCTTGGCGATCATCGACAGCGAGCGTTGCGCCAGGTTGCCGAGGTCGTTGGCGAGATCGGCGTTGGTCCGGTTGACGATCGCTTCGTGGCTGTAGCTGCCGTCCTGGCCGAAAGGCACCTCGCGCAGGAAGAAATAGCGCACCTGGTCGAGCCCGTAATGCTCGACCATGGTGAACGGGTCGATGACGTTGCCGAGCGACTTCGACATCTTCTCGCCGCGGTTGAACAGGAAGCCGTGGCCGAAGACGCGCTTCGGCAATTCGATGCCGGCCGACATCAGGAACGCCGGCCAGTAGATGGCGTGGAAGCGCACGATATCCTTGCCGATGATGTGGGCGTCCGCTGGCCAGAAACGCCATTTGTCAGCGTTTTCATCCGGATATCCGGCAGCCGTGATGTAGTTCGTGAGGGCGTCGACCCACACATACATCACATGCTTTTCGTCGCCCGGCACCGGCACGCCCCAGTCGAAGGTGGTGCGCGAGATCGACAAATCCTTCAGGCCGGCTTTGACGAAGCTGACGACCTCGTTGCGGCGCTCGGATGGGCCGATGAAATCCGGCTGGCTGTCGTAGAGGGCCAGAAGTCTGTCCTGATAGGCCGAAAGGCGGAAGAAATAGCTCTCCTCCTCCACCCACTCCACCGGCGTGCCCTGTGGCCCGTAGCGCACGTTGTCGGCTCGGACTTCCGTTTCCTCCTCGCCGTAATAGGCTTCGTCGCGCACGGAATACCAGCCGGCATAGCCGCCCTTGTAGATGTCGCCGTTGTCGGCCATGGCCTTCCAGATCGCCTGTGAGGCGGCGTAGTGGCGCTTTTCCGTGGTGCGGATGAAGTCGTCGTTGGACGAGTTCAGGGCTTTCGCCATGCGCTGGAACTCGGCGGCGTTGCGGTCGGCCAGTTCGCGCGCCGAAATGCCTTCCTTCCGCGCGGTCTGGAGCATCTTGATGCCGTGCTCGTCGGTACCGGTAAGGAAGAAGACGTCCTTGCCGTCGAGGCGCTGGAAGCGGGCCAGCGCGTCGGTCGCGATCAGCTCGTAGGCATGACCGATATGCGGCTTGCCGTTGGGATAGGAAATGGCGGTGGTGATGTAGAAGGTTTCGCGGGACATGGAGGGGCCGTCATGAATGCCTGAATGAAGTTGAGCGTGAAGTATCGCATCGGGACGGCGATTGCCATCCCGGCGGAAGCGTCACATTCGCCCCGAGAAATCCGGGCGCATTACGGAATTCAGGCGGTCGATCATGCCGAGTGCGTGCTGCTTCTTGTCGAGGTTGTATGTCTCGGTTTCAGATATGGCATTTGCCGCGTCGTGCCAAGCGTCGGACAGCGATTTCGCCAGGCCGAGATCTCCCGCGATGGCGGCTTCGCTCGCTTTCTCCGACAACAGGTCGAGGACGCGGCGGTTGAAGATGTCGAACTGGATCGCCTGATCGCGCCCGGCGACGGCATCCGCCAATCTGTGCGCGCCGGCGATATCCGGGCGTTTCGCGCCCGTCAGCGCGTCCAGAGCCTGCGCGATCTCCAATCCGCCGTATTGCGTGAGCAGGATGGCGGCACGCGCACTGCCCCCTGCCCGCTCGGCGAGTGCTGTACGAGCGGCCGGATCGTCCGGCGGCGCCGCCTCGGTAGCCTCCAGCACCGACAGCAGGTCGTCCTCCCCGAGCGGACCGAGCCGCACCATCTGGCAGCGCGAGCGGATCGTCGGCAACAGGCTGCCAGGCGCATGGACGATCAGAATGAACACTGTGCGTGCAGGCGGCTCTTCAAGATTCTTTAGCAAGGCGTTGGCAGCATTGGTGTTCATGTCGTCAGCCGGATCGACGATGACGACCCGGTAGCCGCCGTCGTGCGAGGTCAGCGACAGGAACTGGCCGACCTTGCGTATCTCGTCGACGGCGACGACGGTCTTGAAACGCTTGCTCCGCTCGTCGAACGGCCGGGTGAGATGCAGCACCGAAGGGTGAGCGCCGCTGGCGATCTGGCGGAACAGCGAGGAGGCCGGGTCGGGTGACGCCAGCTCGGCCGGCGCCTCGGCGGCCTTCGGATATTTCAGAAGATGATGCGCCAGATGGAAGGCCAGCGTCGCCTTGCCGATGCCGGGTGGCCCGGCGAGGATCAGCGCATGCGGCAGCTTGCCGGCACGATAGGCCTGGGCCAGCATCGCTGTGACGGCGGCATGGCCGACAAGACGCGGGTTCTCGGCCGGCTCCGGGACGCCGTCCAGCGTATCGTGCTGCTGCGGGGCTAGGCGTTCGAAAATCATGCCGGCGCCGCCTGCCGGGCGGGCAGCCTTGCGGCCAGTGCGGCGAACACGCTGTCGGTGATAGCGTCCTCGACGGCGTCCGCGCTCGCGGCCGCATCGATCACCCTGCAGCGTCCGGGCTCCGCTTTCGCGATGGCAAGGAAAGCCTCGCGACGGCGCTCGTGAATGGAAAGCGTTTCCTTCTCGAACCGGTCCGGCCCGTCGGCTGCCGCACGCCGGGCGTTGGCGCGGCGCAATCCCTCCGCCGCATCAAGGTCGAGGATCAGCGTCAGGTCCGGCACCATGCCGTTGATCGCTACGGCCTCCAGCTCCTGCATGAAGGCCGGATCCAGCCCGCCGGTCACGCCCTGGTAGACGCGCGAGGAATCCATGAAACGGTCGCACAGCACGATGGCGCCGCGTTCCACCGCAGGCCGAATGACCTGCTCGACATGATCGGAGCGGGCGGCGGCGAACAGCAGCGCCTCCATCTTCGGGCCGAACGGCTCTGCCGCACCCGAAAGCAGGATATGCCGCACGGCCTCGGCGCCGGGCGAGCCGCCGGGTTCGCGGGTAACCACCACGTCATATTTCTTGGCGCGAAGCTTGCGCGCAAGCCGCTGGATCTGCGTCGACTTGCCGGCTCCCTCCCCGCCTTCGAACGTGATGAAGAATCCCTTGGCCACTGGCAGTTCCCGTATCTCGCGAACGCCGTCATAGTCTCGGTGCGCCGAAAAATCCACGCTTCAACGCAGCCAGCCGATGGCCAGTTCCTCGACGGCATCGAGTGCGCGCCGGGGCAGCGAGCCGACGCCTACGGATTCGGCCGCATAGAGCGGCGTTTCCTGGCTGAGCGTGTCGCCGATCCACACCTTGAGTGCGCCGACCGGCTGGCCTTCCTCCACCGGTGCCGGCAGCGGCCCGTTGTAGACGATGCGCGCCGTCAGTCGGTCGCGGTTGGTGATCGGCAGGAAGATATCCACCGGCCCCTTGGCTTTCAGCGCCACGCCGGACTTTTCGCCGCCGAAGACCTCGGCCTCGCCGACGATCTCGTCCCTGGCGAATATTTCCGACTTCTGGAAGGAACGCAGGCCCCATTCCAGCAGCTTGCGCGCTTCCTCGGCCCGCTCGCGGTCGTTGGCCAACCCGCTCATGGCCGCGATCACCCGCTTGCCGTCCTTGGCGATCGAACCGACGATGCCGAAACCGTTTTCCTCGCTGGCGCCTACGGCCAGCCCGTCACCGCCGATGTCCGTGCTGAGCAGCGGGTTGCGGTTCAGCTGCCTGATCTTATTCCAGGTGAACTCCTTCTGGCCGAAATAACGGTAGAAGTCGGGGTAGTCCCGCCACAGCCGCAGCGCCAGGTTCGTAAGATCCTTCACCGACGTCTTCTGGCCGTCTGCCGGCAGGCCGGTGGCGTTGACGAAGGTCGACGCGGTCAGGCCAATCTGGCGCGCGCGCTCGGTCATCTGCAGGGCAAAGTTCGCCTCCGAGCCCGCCATGCCCTCGGCGATGATGATGCAGCCGTCGTTGGCGGCCTGCACCGCCACGCCCTGGATGAGGTCTTCCAGCCGGATCGCCGACTTGAGCGCGGCAAACATGGTCGAGGTGCCGGACGGCGCGCCGCCGGTGCGCCAGGCATGCTCGGAAACGACGAAGGTATCGTCCAGCTTCAGCCGCCCGGATTTGATGGCGTTGAAGGTCACTTCCATGGTCATCAGCTTGGCCAGCGAGGCAGGCTGGATCGATGCGTCCGCATCCTTGGAGAACAGCACGGTGCCGGTGTCGGCGTCGATCATGTAGGCCTGCGTCGCCTTCGTCTCGAAAAGCTGGGCGGCGGCCGGAGATATGCCGAAAGCCCACAGGACGAGGCTGAAAGCCGCAAAGAGCGGCAGGAAGCGGCGAAACATCATAGGAGATGCCCTGTTGGGCCGGACATGCGGCGTGCCCGGCAAAGCTATCAGGCTTGTCGGCGCCGGATCAACCGTCCGGCTCATCGCCGGCCGGCGACGCAAACGCCTGTCAGCCGCGAACGGCCAATGCGTCCGGCGCGCCGTGCGACCATGCCGCGCTCAGCATATCGTCCACGCTGCCGAGCCCATCCGGATAGAGATTGACGCTGTACCAGTCGGCGCCGTCGAGCGTGGTGCGCTCGACTTCCACTTTGCCGTAAGCGCCGAGGCGCGTGGCGATCGAGCGGGCTTCATCGGCATTCCGGTAGGAGCCGGCGGCGATATAGTCACCCGAAGCACCTGCGCCGGGATTGAGCCGCTTCCAAGCCTGTTCCATGTTGCTCGACGTCATTGCCGAATCCAGGCCAGGATCCAGAGCAGCAAAAGCCTGTGCTGCCTGGTTCACCCGCTCGTCGGCGTAGGACAGCGATGCGACGGAGAACGGAATCTGTGACGGCATCTCCCCATCAGGCCGCGACGGCACGATGGGGCCGAAATCCGGCAGCGACGGGAAGCCGGACAGTTGCGCGTCTGCAGTCATCACCGGCTGCATCGCCGGAACGGGTGCCGAGTCCCGCAACTGGCCCGGGAATGGCACGACCGCCGCACTTACCGGCTGACTGGGCGACGAACCGTTCATGGCGATCATCACGCCTGTCGGCAGGCCGACGGACGGATCGGGCGCCCGATTGCCGGGGTGATAGGAGGCCACGAGGTATTGCTCGTCATGCGCCGCCAGCGGCGCGCGGCCGACATACTCGACCTTGACCTTGGCGGTGCCGACGTTGGAGTAGCCCAGCATGTCCGCAGCCCGTTTCGACAGATCGATCAGCCGGCCGTCGTGGAAAGGACCGCGGTCATTCACCCGCACGATCACGGAACTGCCGTTGCCGAGATTGGTGACGCGGGCATAGCTGGGCAGCGGCATGGTCGGATGGGCGGCGGTGATGTCGGCGACGTTGTAGACCTCGCCGTTGGCGGTCAGCCGGCCGTGGAAGGCATCGCCATACCAGGAGGCCGTGCCTACCTTGGCGTATTTCTTGTCTTCCTTCGGGTAATACCACTTGCCCCGCACCTGGTAGGGTTTGCCCAGCTGGTCGCGCCCGACCAGCTTGCGGTTGCCGACATAGGGGCTCGCCTTCACGCCGTAATCGGTTTCGGAGAAGTATTCCTTGGAGCGCTTCTTGTGCACCATCGCCTTGGGCTCGGGCGTGGCGCAGGCGGCGAGCATCCCGGCCGCCGCAGCCAGTACCAGATAAGTCGATGCACGGCGAAGGGGCTTGCGCGCCTTGGTCTGCATTTCGGAATTGTCCCCTGTCATTCCCTGTTGGCCGCCGCATGGGCGTCAGCCGAGCCTGAACGATCACGTCACAAGGAAGTCGATGCCCACTCCGCTCCTTGTGCGCAGGAATTGTTTATCACGCTATTAACCGATTGTGGCGGGAAACCGGCAAGATTATGGCCCGGAGCGTCGGCCGTAGCGATGGCAAATCTCAATACAATTGATACGGGTCTTGTACGGGATACATCAAGACTGTTGCTGTGGTGAGCCGGGAGGGGATCGAACCCTCGACCACATGATTAAAAGTCACGTGCTCTACCGCTGAGCTACCGGCCCGTTCCTGCAAAACTTCGGGCGATCGCCGATCGCAAAAAGATGCCTGAACCTTTGCGCATCACCGCCCGGGCGGGCCGCCGTGCCGCGCTTTCGCAAGGGAAAAACCGCCCGCGAAATTGCGGCGGAACATAGGGAGAGTGCCATGGCGGGTCAATCGAAAAAGCGCCGTTCCATCAAGGCGCGAATCCACCCCACAACTTTGTTTCAGCGCCGCTGCATCAGCCCGGCGGAAGGCCGCTCGACACGGACGCGCCGGCCGGAACAACCGGAACAATAAGATCGTTGGATCGTTTCGTGACCAAAGGGACATCCATCAAGCCCTCAGGAGAAGACGATGAACAAATTCGTATCGGGTCTTTTGGCGACCACTCTGGCAGCCAGCTTCGCTGTCGCGTCGATGGCCCCTGCCGCTGCCGTCCCCCTTCCCGCACAGATGCAGGGTGCCACGCCTTCGGCTTCGGACGTGGTGAAGGTCGACTCCGCCGACTATGTCTGGCGCAGGCATCATAACAGGCATTGGCGTGGCGACCGCGGCCGCACTCATTACTGGCGCGGCCATCGCGGCTACGACCGCTGGCGTCCAGGCTATCGCCGGCATGGCGATTTCTGGTTCCCGCTCGCGGCCTTCGCGACAGGCGCCATCATCAGCGGTGCCATTGCCAATGACCGGCCGCCCCCGCGCGTCTATCGCGGCGACAGCGCGCATGTGCGCTGGTGCTATAATCGGTATCGCTCCTATCGTGCGTATGACAATACCTTCCAGCCCTATCATGGGCCGCGCCAGCAGTGCGTGTCGCCTTATTGAGGCGATAGCATAGCATGTAGTGAAGCCCGCGCTGTAGCGCGGGCTTTTTCGCGTCGGTGAGGATCAGCGTCGGCTGAGCGTACGCCTCACCGCGTCATGCCGCCACCGATGATGAAAATGTCCTGGATCGGGGACTCGCCCACCTTTGCCTCCCGCGATTTCGTATCACAGCATTTCTGGCTGTTCCGAAACCTGATGGGAATTATTTCGAGCTTATAACGAATGTCAAACGAAATCGTGAACCTCGGTGCCTGCGACCGCAAATGCCGTCAGGAATGCGAGGTTTCGATCAGATTCACCTCGGCCTCCTGACAGACCTTGCGGACCGAGGGAATGCTGCAGGTGTCGGTGATGAAGGTGTTGACCTGGCTGAGATGGCCGATGCGTACTGGCGCCGTCCGTTCGAATTTCGTCTGGTCGGCGACCAGGATGACGTGGCGTGTGTTGGCGATGATCGCCTGCGCCACTTTCACTTCGCGAAAGTCGAAGTCGAGCAGCGCGCCGTCATGGTCGATGGCCGAGGCGCCGATGACAGCATAATCGACCTTGAACTGCTTGATGAAGTCGACCGCCGCCTCGCCGACGATGCCGCCGTCCGAACCGCGCACGACGCCGCCGGCGATCACCACCTCTATCGAAGGATAGACGCGCATCCTGTTGGCAACATTGATGTTGTTGGTGATGACCATAAGGCCGCTGTGGTCCAGAAGCGCCTTGCTGACGGCTTCCGTCGTGGTGCCGATGTTGATGAACAGCGAGGCGTTGTCGGGGATCAGTCGCGCGGCGGCACGGCCGATCGCTTCCTTCTCGTCGGCGGCGATCTTGCGGCGCGCCTCGTACTCGACGTTTTCGATGCCGGAAGGAAACAGTGCGCCGCCGTGAATGCGGGTAAGCTGCCGCTGTTCGCACAGGTCGTTGAGGTCCTTGCGGATCGTCTGCGGCGTCACCGAAAAATGCGCCGCCAGTTCTTCCACCAATACCCGGCCGTTGTCCTTGGCCATCTGGACGATCTCGGCATGGCGCGGCGGCAGATACATTGAATCCCTCCCGTTTTCGTTTTCCGGATTCATAGTTGAAAACGAAAGCATTGGGAAGGCTTGAGACGGCTGTTGGAAAGCGCTGCCGACGAGGAAAACCTTGTCGCTGCATGGTGTCGCGGTTCAGGCGGTACGCCGGGCGATTTCGGTGATGACGTCGAACGCTCCCACCACGTCGGCCTCCGTCGCTTCGAACTGGCCGGCCTGGAAGCGGATGGCGACGCGCCCCTCGGTTTTCGTCTGGGTAAGGTAGATGCGGCCATCGTCGTTGATGGCATTGACGAGTGCGAGGTTGTGAGCGTCACTATCCGCCTCAGCCGGTGTGCGATGGCGGAAGGAAAACAGCGACAGCATCGGTTCGGTGACGATCTCGAAATCCGGCTCGCGCGCCAGCCGAGCGGCGAGCGCCTCGCTCCAGGCGACATGGTTGCGGATCATCTGCCTGAGATTTTCCAGCCCGTGCGCGCGCAGCAGGAACCACAGTTTCAGCGCCCGGAAGCGGCGGCCGAGCGGCACCGACCATTCGGAATAGTTGACGATGCCGTCATGACCGTGCGTCTTCAGATAGTCGGGCTTGATCGCCAGCGTTCGCACATGGCTTGCGGGATCGCGCAGGAACTGGATCGAGCAGTCGAACTGCGCGCCGAGCCACTTGTGCGGGTTGAAGACGATGGAATCGGCCCGCTCAATGCCGGTCCAGAAATGCCGGAATTCCGGGCAGATCATCGCCGAACCGGCCCAGGCGGCGTCGACATGCAGGTAGAGCCCGTGGCGTCGCGCCACCTCGGCGGTTGCCGCGATGTCGTCGGTTCCCCCGGTGCTGGTGCCGCCGACGCAGGCGACGATGCCCGCCGGCAGCAGGCCGGCGGCGCGGTCGGCGGTAATGGCCGCTTCCAGCGCTTGCGTGTCCATCGCCCGCCAGCGCCCCTTGGTGGGAATGCGGACCAGATTGGCCTCGCCGATGCCGGCCACCCATATGGCGCGGTCGATCGAGGTGTGCACCTGATCGGAAGCATAGATCCGAACCGCCGGCTGGCCGGCCAACCCCTTGCCGTTGCCCAGCCAGTCGAGCGCCTTCTCACGCATGGTCAGCACGGCGGCGAGCGTCGCGGAGGATGCCGAATCCTGGATGACGCCGGCAAAGCCTTCGGGCAGCCCAAGCGCCTGGCGCATCCAGTCGACAGTGCGTGTCTCCAGCTCTGTCGCTGCAGGTGAGGTTTGCCACAGCATGCACTGGGCCGCCATGGCCGAGACCAGATATTCGGCGACCACCGAGACAGGGGCGGCGTTGGCCGGAAAATAGGCGAAGAAGCGCGGGTGCTGCCAATGCGTCATGCCCGGCACGATCTTCTCTTCGAAATCGGCGAAGATCGTCTCCATCGACTGCGGCTGCTCGGGCGGCGAGGCCTCGATGCTGTCGAAAACCGCGCCGGGATTCATCGGCGGGCGCACCGGCCGGTCACGCAGGGAGGCACGATAGGCGGCGCCCCATTCGGCTGCGCGCAACGACCAGTCATGAAATTCCTTGCCGTCCATCGCCGTCCTCCGCCTGGATCGTCATGCCCGCCGGCTCGGCGGCAATGCTATATAATTAACACATAAATTATCGTCGAGCTAACTGCCAACGAAGGCATACGCTCAGCCGGGGAAATCCGGCAATTGCTGGAAAGCCGCCTTGAGCGCCTTCGACCAGCCGTCGGATATCGTGCGGTAGTAGGGATCGTCCTGGCCGATACGCTGCTTCAGCTCGATCCTGAAGCTGTCGCGTCCATAGAACAGAAGATCGAGCGGCAGGCCGACCGACAGGTTGGATTTGAGTGTCGAATCGAAGGACACCAGCATCAGCTTGACCGCCTCGGCAACGCTCATTTCGCGATCGTAAGCGCGGATGATGATGGGCTTGCCGTATTTTGTCTCGCCGATCTGGAAGAAAGGGGTGTCTTCGGTCGATTCGATGAAATTGCCTTCCGGATAGATCATGAACAGGCGCGGCTCGCTGCCCTTGATCTGGCCGCCGAGAACGAAGGACGCATTGAAATAGGAATCCGCCTTCTCGCCGACGGGCGCCGCCGAGGCGATCACCTCCTTCACCGTGTCGCCGACGAGACGCGCCGTCTGGTACATCGACGGCGTTTCCAGCACCGTCTGGTGACGCTCGGAAATCGCCTTGCAGCGCTCGTCGAGCAGGCTGACCACCGCTTGCGTCGTTGCCAGGTTGCCTGCCGACATCAGCACGATCACCCGCTCGCCCGGTTGCTCCCAGACATGCATCTTGCGGAAGGTGGAGATCGAATCCATGCCGGCATTGGTGCGCGTGTCCGACATGAACACGAGGCCACGGTCGATCTTCAATCCGACGCAATAGGTCATCGAATCCCTCTTGGCATCCTTCGGTGGGGGATTACTGCTCTACGGTGATCGTGACCGCAAGCTGTTCCTGAGCCTGCCCGAGACGGATGCCGGAAACGGGCATGGCATCGCGATAGTCGAGACCTGTCGCCACCCGTACATAGCGCTCGTCGGGCGAAATGCCATTGGCGGCGTCGAAAGCGACCCAGCCCAACCCCTCAATGTGCGCCTCGGCCCAGGCATGGCTCGCCGCCTGGACGGTGGTGCCGTCCATCATCAGGTAGCCGCTGACGTAGCGCGCGGGAACTCCCATCGTCCGCGCGGCCGAGACGAAGACGTGGCTGTGATCCTGACACACCCCTGCCCCGAGCTTCAGCGCTTCCTCGGCCGAGGTCTCTGTGCTGGTGGTTCCGGGCGTATACCGCACGCGGGCGCCGACCGTCGTCATCAGGGCGTGCAGCCGATCGAGTTCGGACCCGTCCGGCAGGGAGGAAACGAGATCGCGGACCCCCTCGCCTGCCGTGGTCAGCGGTGTCTCGCGGCGGAACAGCCAGAGCGGCGCGAAGCCACGGTGCGGGCCGACCACGCCGGCCTTGTCGTGCGTGTCGACTTCGCCGCCGACCTCAATGGCGATGGTGTGCGGCGTGCCCTCGACGCTGAGCAGCCTGGTGTCGTTGCCGAATTGGTCCTGGAAGCGCACTTCCTCGCCCGCTCCGTCGATGCTCAGGCTCCATGACTTGACGGTCTGGGTCGGCCCGTCTGCGGGAACGAGGCGCAGCCTTTGCAAGGCATAGGCCAGCGGCGCGTCGTAGCTGTACTCGGTGCGGTGGGTGATCCTCAACTGCATGCTAGTAGAACCGGTAGTCAAGGGCGATCTGGTCGCCGAGCCGCGTGTTCTCGCGGATGAAGCCCGTCAGAAATTCGTGCAGGCCGGCGTCGAAGATGTCCTTGATGGATCCGACCTTGAGCATCTTGTGGATGCACTCGGCGGTGTCGTGACAGGCATGGCGGGCGCCGTAGTCGCGGGCAAGGAAATCGAGATGCTCGATGACGAAACGGTAGCAGAAGGTGAGCGAACGCGGCATGCGCGCGTTGAGGATAAGATAGTCGGCTATGTTGGTGGGCTTGTATTCGGCCTCGTAGACCCAGCGATAGGAACGATGCGCCGAGACCGAGCGCAGGATGGATTCCCACTGATAGTTGTCGAGCGTCGAGCCGACCCAGGAGATCGACGGCAACAGCACGTAGTATTTGACGTCGAGAATGCGGGCGGTGTTGTCGGCGCGCTCGACATAGGTGCCGAGCTGCGAGAAGTCGAAGATTTCGTTGCGCAGCATGGTGCCGTAGAAGGCACCGCGGATCAGCGCCGTCTCGCGCTTGATGGCGTCGAGCACGGTCGGCAGGTCGCGCTCGTCGATCGGCTTGGCCAGCATGCGCTTCAGCGCCATCCAGGCTTCGTTGATCGATTCCCACGTCTCGCGCGTCAGCGCCGTTCGCACCATGCGGGCGTTGAAACGGGCCGTCTCGATCGAGGCCATGACGCTTGAGGGATTCGACGTGTCGCGCAGCAGGAAGTCGGAAACGTGGGCTGCCGAATGCTCCTGGTACTTCTGTCCGTAAGCGACATCGGAACCGGCGCTGATGACGACGGAGGCCCATTCCTCGGCTGCCCCCTGCGTGCGGGTCAGCGCCATACGCAGCCCTGCATCCACAAGCCGCGCCATATTCTCGGCCCGCTCGATATAGCGGTTCATCCAGTAAAGACCGTTGGCGTTGCGGCCGAGAAGCATGGTCAGTTCGCTCTGCCAAGGAGGGCGGTAGGGCAGTACGGCAATAGGGCAGTAGGACAAGAAAACACCGATTGAAGAAGCGGCCACGGACTGCCTTCCCCTGCGGTTTGCAGCGCTACTTTCCTCTGCTTTTCGAAGAGACCAATTGCCATACTGCCCCTACTGCCTTACTGCCCTAATCATCCAGCACCCACGTATCCTTCGTTCCCCCGCCCTGCGACGAGTTCACGACCAGCGAACCTTCCTTCAGTGCAACCCTCGTGAGGCCGCCCGGCACGATCTGGATGCGGTCGGACACCAGCACGTAGGGGCGCAGATCGACATGGCGGGGCGCCAGGCCTTTCTCGGTCAGGATCGGGCAGGTCGACAGCGCCAGCGTCGGCTGGGCGATGTAGTTCGAGGGCTTCGCCTTGAGTTTCTCGGTGAAGGCCTCGCATTCCTTCTTCGACGCGGTCGGCCCGACCAGCATGCCGTAGCCGCCGGAACCGTGCACCTCCTTCACCACCAGTTCGGCGATGTGTTCCAGCACGTATTTCAGGCTGTCCGGCTCCGAACAGCGCCAGGTCGGGATGTTGCCGAGGATCGCCTTGCGGCCAGTGTAGAATTCGACGATCTCGGGCATGTAGGAATAGATCGCCTTGTCGTCGGCGATGCCTGTGCCCGGCGCATTGGCGATGGTGATGTTGCCGGCGCGGTAGACGTCCATGATGCCGGGGATACCCAGCGCCGAATCCGGCCGGAAGGTGAGCGGATCGAGGAAAGCGTCGTCGACGCGGCGGTAGAGCACGTCGATCTGCTTGAACCCTTCCGTGGTCCGCATGGCGACGTGACCGTCGACGACGCGCAGGTCCGGTCCCTCGACAAGCTGTACGCCCATCTGGTCGGCGAGGAAGGCGTGCTCGAAATAGGCGGAGTTGTAACTGCCGGGCGTCAGCACCGCGACGGTAGGAGTGCCGCTCGTGCTTTCCGGCTTGACCGCCGCCAGCGAGCGGCGCAGCAGCGCCGGATAGTTCTCCACCGGGCGGACCTTGATCTTCTGGAACAGCTCGGGGAAGAGCTGCATCATCGTCTCGCGGTTCTCCAGCATATAGGATACGCCGGAGGGGGTGCGGGCATTGTCCTCAAGCACGAAGAAATCGTTCTCGCCAGTGCGCACGATGTCGACGCCGATGATGTGGGTGTACACACCGGCCGGTGGCCGCACTCCGATCATCTCCGGCAGGAACGCCTCGTTACCGGCGACCAGTTCCTTCGGTATGCGCCCTGCCCTGAGGATCTCCTGGCGATGGTAGATGTCGTCAAGAAAGGCGTTGAGCGCCTGGACGCGCTGCTCGATGCCCTGCGTCAGCCGCCGCCATTCCTGGCCGGAAATGATGCGCGGCACGATATCGAAGGGAATCAGGCGCTCGGACGCTTCCTGTTCGCCGTAGACGGCGAAGGTGATGCCCGTCTTGCGGAAGACGCGCTCGGCATCCTGCGTCTTCTGGGTAAGTCTGGCGGGGTCCTGTTCTTTCAGCCAGCGATCGTAGGCCGTGTAAGGCCGCCTCGGTCCGGAAGATTCCGGAAGCATTTCGTCGAATGCTGCCAATCGCGCACTCCCCTCTTCTCCATTTGAAGGGCGGAAGTGCGGAAAAATCAAGCGTATTCGATGATTTGCCGGACAAGAATACCGGCGGCGGGCGTCTTGCCCAACCGGTGGGCGCAAAAGCCGGATCGCAGGCACGCCGTGCCCACGGAAACGGCAATCTGGCGCGCGGTCAGAAGGCGCGGAAGGTCACCGTCGTGAAGGTGTCCTTGATGCCGGGAATGACCTGCACCTTCTCGTTGACGAAGTGGCCGACGTCCTCATCGTCGCTGATGTAGAACTTGGCCATCAGGTCGAAATTGCCGGCGGTCGAATAAATCTCGGAGGCGATCTCGGCATCTGCCAGCGCGCTGGCGACCTCGTAGGCCTTGCCGAGTTCGCATTTGAACTGCACGAAAAACGTCTTCATCGTCTCGCCTCGCTGGCTATCGGCAGTGCCTTGAACGCACCGCCGTCAGGCCTTGTGGCAGACAGGCGCCGGCCTTTCAAGCACCAGTATCGGACGTTTCAGCTGGCCTGCCGGCGCGCGGCGTCGACGCTCCACGATCCTGCACCGGCGGCGACCAGATAGAGGAAGACGAAGCAGAACAGGATGGCGCTTTCGCCGCCGTTCTGGATCGGGTGGAAGCCCTGCGGCGCGTGCGCCATGAAGTAGGCGACTGCCATCATGCCCGACAGGATGAAAGCGACGGGGCGCGTGAAAAGGCCGATCACGAGGAGCGCGCCGCCGACAATTTCCAGCGTGCCGGCGAACCCCATCAGCGAAAACAGCTCGGGACCTGGCCTGCCGGAATCGGGAAAGCCGAACAGCTTCATCGTGCCGTGCGCCATGAACAGCAGGGCCGCCATGATGCGCAGCACCGACAGCAGCCGCGGCGCCCACACGGTGCCGAGTTGGTTTTCCGAAATCATTCGTCCTCGCTTTGCGTTGATGGTTCTGGATGCGCGATCGGGCATCTCGGTGATTTGATCACCGCAGGCAATTCACAAAGATGACGTTTAATATCAACTTTCTGTCAGGCAAGCGGCGGGATATCGCCGCGCGCCCAGCCCTCTGTGATTTCGGCGGCTCGCGCCGCAAAGTTTCGCGCCTCGATAGCGGCACGGATATCCTGCATGAGGCTCTGGTAATAAGCGAGATTGTTCCAGGTCAGCAGCATGGCGCCGAGCGCTTCCTGCGAACGCACGAGGTGGTGCAGGTAGGCGCGACTATAGTCCCGCGCCGCCGGACAGGCGCTTTCCTCGTCCAGCGGGCGGTGGTCGTCGGCATGGCGGGCATTGCGCAGGTTCACCTTGCCCCGCCGTGTATAGGCGAGGCCGTGCCGCCCTGCCCTCGTCGGCATCACGCAATCGAACATGTCGATGCCGCGCGCCACCGATTTCAGGATATCGTCCGGCGTGCCGACGCCCATCAGGTAGCGCGGCTTGTCCGCCGGCAGTTCGGGACAGGTGATGTCGAGCATTTCCAGCATCACCGCCTGCGGCTCGCCGACCGCAAGGCCACCGACCGCATAACCCTTGAGATTCATGGCCGCCAGCGCCTGCGCCGACCGTACGCGCAGCGCCGCATCGTCGCCGCCCTGCACGATGCCGAACATCGCCTTGCCGGGCTGGTCGCCGAAAGCCGCCTTGCAGCGTTCGGCCCAGCGCAGCGACATCTCCATAGCGCGCTCGATCTCCTTCCTTTCCGCCGGCAGCGCCACGCATTCGTCGAGCTGCATCTGGATATCGGAATCGAGCAGGCCCTGAATCTCGATGGACCGTTCCGGCGTCAGTTCATAACGCACGCCGTCGACATGCGAACGGAACGTGACGCCGGTTTCGGTAAGCTTCCTGAGTTTCGACAGTGACATGACCTGGAAGCCGCCGGAATCGGTCAGGATCGGCCACGGCCAGCGTGCGAATTCGTGCAGGCCGCCGAGGCGCGCGACACGCTCGGCGCCCGGACGCAGCATCAGGTGGTAGGTGTTGCCGAGGATGGTATCGGCGCCGACGCCGCGCACCTGCTCCATATACATGGCCTTGACGGTGCCGCCGGTGCCGACGGGCATGAAGGCCGGC
The DNA here is from genome assembly GCF_006351905.1 of Mesorhizobium sp. 8. Classification (NCBI taxonomy): domain Bacteria; kingdom Pseudomonadati; phylum Pseudomonadota; class Alphaproteobacteria; order Hyphomicrobiales; family Phyllobacteriaceae; genus Mesorhizobium; species Mesorhizobium sp. 8. The sequence goes on along the minus strand of NZ_CP040914.1, from coordinate 770,523 downwards.
GTGCGGATCGTGCCGCGCGGCATCGAGATTTCACCGCGGCGGGCCTTGCCGTCGGTGGCGAGAACGGAAAACGTGAAGGATTGGCTCATGCCCTGCCCTTAGCGGCGATGGCGTTCCAAGACAATCGGGAGGCTGCGGACGCACGGCATATCGCCATGACTTGCCGGGCTAAGCCCGCCCGCATACGCTGCCGGCGTGTACGATCAAAGAACCGAGGATCGAAGGATGATCGAGGGTTCCTGCCACTGCGGCGCCGTGCGCTGGCGCTTCGAGGCGACGCCGGAAGGTGCCACAGCTTGCAACTGTACGGTCTGCCGGCGCTATGGCGTTCTGTGGATCTACGGCCACGAGGGTGAGGACGTTACAGTAATCGGCCCGACGAAAGCCTATGCGCGCGGCGAGAAGCACCTGGATTTCAATTTCTGTCCCGAATGCGGCTGCGTCGTCTCGTGGCGAGCGAACCGGGTGGGGAAGAAGAGCGGCCGCCGGCGCATGGCGGTGAACGTCAGGCTGGCCGAACCGGAAGCGGTCGCCGACATTCCCATCGATCATTTCGACGGCTTGAATACCTTCGAGGACCTGCCGCGCGACGGCAGGCGCGTCGCCGATTACTGGTTCTGAACGCTGGAAGATTCCGAGCTGTCGTGGCGGAACAACAGGCTGGAATCGCCATAGGAATAGAAGCGGTAGCCGGTCTCGATGGCATGGCGGTAGGCTTCGCGCATCGTGTCCAATCCCGAAAACGCCGATACCAGCATGAACAGTGTCGAGCGCGGCAGGTGGAAGTTGGTCGTCAGCATGTCCGCCGTGCGGAACCGGTAGCCCGGCGTGATGAAGATATCCGTGGGGCCGGACCACGGGGCGATGCTGCCGTCTTCCCTTGCGGCGCTTTCCAGCAGGCGCAGCGAGGTGGTGCCGACGGCGACGATGCGCCCGCCCCTCGCTCGGGCCGCATTCAGCGCCGCCGCCGTTTCCGGCGACACGGTGCCGACCTCGGCATGCATCTTGTGGTCTGCGGTATCGTCGGCCTTTACCGGCAGGAAGGTGCCAGCGCCGACGTGCAAGGTGACGAAGCGCCGTTCTATGCCGGCGGCGTCCAGCGCGGCCATCAGGTCCGGCGTGAAATGCAGGCCGGCGGTGGGCGCCGCCACTGCCCCCTCCTCCCGCGCATAGACGGTCTGGTAATCCTCCAGGTCGCGCGCATCGTCATCGCGTTTGGAGGCGATGTAGGGCGGCAGCGGGATGTGGCCGACCGCGTGCAGCGCTTCGTCCAGGAACGCGCCGGAAACGTCGAAGCCGAGCAACGCCTCGCCGCCGTCATGCTTTTCCAGCACCGTGGCGTCGAGCTGACCGAGGAAGCAGGAATTGCCGTCGTGGCCGAAATGAATGCGGTCGCCGGCAACGATACGCTTGCCCGGCCGCATGAAGGCCAGCCATCGGTCCGACGCAGTGCGCATGTGCAGCGTCGCCTCGACCTGGGCGACGTTGTCGCCACGCCGGCGAAGCCCGCGCAACTGCGCCGGGATGACCTTGGTGTCGTTGAACACCAGCACGTCACCGGCCCGCAGCAGCGAAGGAAGGTCACGCACGGTGCGGTCGGTCAGCTTCTCGCCGGACTTCACCACCAGAAGCCGCGCCGTGTCGCGCGGGTCGGCGGGGCGCAAGGCGATGCGGTCTTCCGGCAGGTCGAAATCGAACAGGTCCACTTTCATGGCTGCGGCATAGCCCGATCCACGTCCTCCCGCCACCGCCTTGTTGCCGCGCCATGTCAGGAGGCGCCATCTAACTAATTGCAAAATGCAATCAGATCGGTAGACTTCTGCTGCTTTCGAAGACGATCAGCCATGGGAGAGCGTTGTGGGTAAGGTACGCGTCGCCGGCTTCGGCGTTTCACTCGACGGCTTTTCAGCCGGAACCGATCAGAGCCTGGAATTCCCGCTCGGCAAGCGGGGGCCGGAAATTTTCCAGTGGTTCTTTCCCACCAGGACGTTCCGCGCCATGCACGCCGAACCGGGCGGTCCGGAAGGAACGGACGGCGTCGACAACGAATATGCCTTTCGCTCGATGGACGGCTTCGGCGCCTTCATCCTCGGCCGCAACATGTTCGGCCCGATCCGCGGCGAATGGCCGGACGATCAATGGAAAGGCTGGTGGGGCGACAACCCGCCCTATCACGCGCCGACCTTCGTTCTTACCCACTACCCACGCGATCCGATCGTGATGGAAGGGGGAACGACGTTCTATTTCATCACCGACGGCATCAGATCGGCGCTCGAACAGGCCAAAGCGGCGGCTGGAACGCTCGACGTGAAGATCGGTGGCGGCGTCTCGACCGTGCGGCAGTATCTTGAGGAGCGGCTTATCGACGAGATGCACCTTGCCGTCAGCCCGGTGCTGCTTGGCCAGGGCGAAAACCTGTTCGCCGGGCTGGACCTTCGCGCACTCGGCTACGCCGTCGCCTCGAGGGAAGCCACGGAAAACGCCACGCATGTCATGGTGACGAAGCAGTAGAACCAGCTTCTCAGCTAAACCGAACCAGCAGCGCGCCGGCAAGCAGCAGAACCGCTCCGGCGATGCGGCCGAGCGATATTTCCCGCACTGCAAAACCGAGGAATCCGATGCGGTCCAGCAGCATACCCGCGATGAGCTGCCCGGCGACCAGGAAGGCCATCAGAGCCGCCGCGCCGAGGCGCGGGATCAGGATTGTCGAAAGGGTGACATAGAAGCCGCCCAGGACACCGCCGGCCACGAACAGCCACGGCGCCGGCGCCTTCCAGTCGAGCGAAATCCCTCCTGCGCGTGTCATGGCAACGGTGACGATGCCGAGGACCACGCTGCCGGAGAGGAAGGAGAAGAAGGCGGCTGCCACCGGCAGGCCGAGGCCGCGCGCCAACTGCGCGTTGATCGGCGCCTGAATGGCGATGAAGGCGCCCGACAGAATGCCGAGCAGCGACCAGACGAGCGCCATCATTGATTTTCCCGAACCATGTTCAGGCCGCGACGTCCGCCGCGACCTTCATCGATACGATCTTGTCGGGATTCTTGACCGGCTCGCCGCGCTCGATCTTGTCGACATTCTCCATGCCCTCGATCACCTGACCCCAGACCGTATACTGGCGGTTCAGGAAGGAGGCGTCGTCGAAGCAGATGAAGAACTGTGAGTTGGCCGAGTTCGGGTTCTGGGCGCGCGCCATCGAGCAGGTGCCGCGGCCATGATTGACGTTGGAGAACTCGGCCTTCAGGTCCGGCTTGTCGGATCCGCCCATGCCCGCGCGCGACGGCGCGAAAGACGGCTTGCTCGAATTGCCGAACTTGACGTCGCCGGTCTGCGCCATGAAGCCGTCGATGACGCGGTGGAACACGACGCCGTCATAGGCGCCCTCACGTGCCAGTTCCTTGATGCGGGCGACATGACCCGGCGCCAGCTCCGGGAACATTTCGATGACGACCTTGCCCTTGGTCGTCTCCATGATGAGCGCGTTCTCGCGGTCCTTGATCTCAGCCATATGAAAATCCCTTCGTGATTGGATCGAAAACTACTTATCCGCCGCGATGCGGACCTTGATCATGCGGTCCGGGTCGGCCACGGCACCGTTCTGCGCGTCATCGCCCTTCTTGATCTTGTCGACGGCATCCATGCCGCTCTCGACCTCGCCGACGATGGTGTACTGGCCATCGAGCGGCGGCGCCGGCGCGAACATGATGAAGAACTGCGAGTTGGCCGAATTCGGGTCTTGTGCGCGCGCCATGCCGACGACGCCGCGCACGAAATGCGTCTTGGTGGTGAATTCGGCCGGCAGGTCCGGCAGGTCCGAGCCGCCGGTACCGGCGAGGTTCGGATCAAACCCCTTCTTCATGTTGCCGAACTTGACGTCGCCCGTCTGCGCCATGAAGCCATCGATGACGCGGTGGAAGGCGACGTTGTCGTAGGCATGCTCGCGCACCAGCTTCTTGATTTGCGCGACGTGCTTGGGCGCCAGGTCGGGCCGTAGCGCGACCGTCACGTCGCCGTCCTTCAGCGTGATGACCATGGTGTTTTCCGCATCGGCGGCGAGCGCCGAAACGGAACCGGCGGCAAGGCCGGCGAGAACGACGAAGGCGGCAAGGCCCTTGAACTTCATGGAGTGTCTCCAGTGAAACTTATTTCGTGAACTTGGCGGTAAGCGCGCCGGCAACGGCGGCCGGCACGAAGGGGCGGATGTCGCCGCCCATCGAGGCAATCTGGCGCACGAGTGTGGCGGTAATGGTGCGCACCGAGGGGCTTGCCGGCAGAAACACGGTCTGCAGGTCCGGCGCCATCGTCTCGTTCATACCCGCCATCTGCATCTCATAGTCGAGATCGGTGCCGTCGCGCAGCCCGCGGATCATGATCGTGCAGCCATGTCTATGGGCCGAGTCCACCACCAGCCCGTCGAAGGCGACGACCCTGATGCGGGCGTGGTCGGAGCCCAATTCCGCTTTGGAGACGGCTTCGATCAGCGCCACGCGTTCCTCGAAGGAAAACAGCGGCTTCTTGCCGGGATGGATGCCGATAGCCGCATAGACGGTGTCGGCCACCGCAAGCGAGGCCTTGAGCACATCGAGGTGGCCGTTGGTCAACGGGTCGAAGGAGCCGGCGTAAAGGGCGGTGCGTTCGCTCATGGCAGGCTTCTAGCCGGGCGATCTTTCAAAGGCAATTCGCCTCGTCGGGCTTTGTACGCCGGACGCCATGCGCTCACAGCACAAAATCGCCGGTGTCTTCAGCCGCCGCTGTCGCTGGCTGGACGAGCACGGCGGTCGCAGGCGCCTGGAGTTCCCATCGTACATGCCCGGGCTCGCGCGTGATCGTGCTCGTGCCGTTCATCGATTGAGGTGCTATGCGCTGAAGCACGACATTGCCGAAGCCGCGCCTTGACATATCGGCTTCCGTCTGCCGCGGCACCGAGGTTTCCTCCCAGACCAACTGGAATTCCTCGTTCGCGTCCGGGCGCTTCAGCAGCCGCCATGTGATGGATATGCGTCCGACCGCATCGACGAGCGCGCCATATTTGGCGGAATTGGTACCGAGTTCATGGATCGCCATGCCGAGATACTGCACCGCGTTCGGCGCCAGCATCACCAGCGGCCCCGAAAGCGTGATCCGTTCCTCATGGCCGAACGGCTTCAGGTGTTCCTGCACCAGTTCGAACAGGCTGGCGCCTGACCAGTCGGAAGACACCAGCAGGTCGTGCGACCGCGACAGGCCGGTGATGCGCTCGCGCACATGCTCGATGAAGTCGTCCTTGTCGCTGGTGCGCTTCGCCGTCTCCCGGATGATGGACAGGATGACGGCGAACTGGTTCTTCACCCGATGGTTGACCTCGCGAAGCAGCGTGCGGATGCGCCGTTCGGATTCCCGTTTCTCGGTGATGTCGCGGGCGATCTTGGAGGCTCCCACGATCTTTCCCGCCGCATCCTTGATCGGGGATATGGTAAGCGAGACGAAGATGAGCGAACCGTCCTTGCGCTGCCGGATGGTATCGAAGCTGGCGAGGCGCTCGCCCCGCTTTATCCTGTCGATGATGTCGATCTCTTCGCTGCGCAGGCTGTCGGGAATGAGCATGAGCACCGAACGGCCAATCGCTTCCTCGGCCGTATAGCCGAACATCTTCTCCGCGGCCGGGTTCCAGTCCGTGATGATGCTGTTCAGATCCTTGCCGACAATCGCGTCAGACGAAGAATCGACGATCGCCGCGAGGCGTGCCTCCGCCGGCAATACCAATCTTGGATGAATTTCCAGAATCTCAGCCATGTGCATAAGCTTAGGCGCGGACGGCAAAAAGAAAAGACGGCATCGTCGACGCCACGAAGGTCAGGCGGTGACTTGGCATGAACCTTTTGGAAACCATGTCGGAAATGATGAACCGCGGATGAACGATCCGGTCAGGAGCGGTTAAACCCTGCTCACATACTCATGATCGCGTGGGGTGAAACCAATTCGCGGCCCGGCCGTTATTGGGACCAGGAGAACCAAACCATGATGATCTTCATGCTCGCCGCCGCAATGACCGTCGCCATGCTGATCGCTACCGTGTTCGGCATGCATCAGGAGGCCCAGCGCCTCAAATACGAACCGAAGCGCATCGACCGTTTCGGCCATCGTCGCTTCTGATCCCGTTCGCTTCGAATTCCCGTAACGAGTCGTGGCTCGCGGCTAACCTTCCAGCCGCTTCGCCATGTCGACAAGCGTCCAGCCGGGCCGCATGGGATTGGCCCGCCGGCCCGTCTCGGTAAATCCGAAAGCGCTGTAGAGCGCGATGTTCTTTTCCATGCGGGCATTGGTGTAGAGGCGGACTTCCGGCAGACCGGTCGCCCTCGCCCGCTCCTCGGCCCAGCGCAACAATCGGACGCCGAACCCCCTGCCCTGAAAATGCGGCGAGACCGCCACGCTGAAGATCATCAGATGGTCGGGTTCGTTTTCCAGGACGATCACGCCGGCCAAGCGTCCCTCGCTTTCCAGGAGCCAGACGCCGCCGGCGGCGATGTGCGGTCGGTAATCTTCCGTCACCGGTATCGGCGGCGCATCGAACACTTCAGTGTAGGGCCGATAGGCTTCCTCGGTCAGGGCTTCGATGGCGCCACGATCGTCAGGTCCGGCAAGCCGGATCCTGCCATCACTGTCCGCCCCGGATGCCTTTTTCATGCACCGTCGGCTCCGTCCGGTGCGGGCGTTTCATTGCCCTCGACCGGCATTTCGTCGTCCTCGTCTTCCGGCTCGGAAATGCGCTCGACCGACACCACCTTTTCGCCATCGGCCGTGTTGAAGATCGTCACGCCCTTGGTGGCGCGGCTAGCGAAGCGGATGTTGTATACCGGCACGCGGATGACCGTGCCGCCGTCCGACACCAGCATGATCTGGTCGTCGTTGCCGACCGGGAAGGTCGCCACCAGGCGGCCGATCTCGTCCACCTTGGATACATCGGTGGCGCGGATGCCCTTGCCGCCGCGATTGGTCAGGCGGAAATCATAGGAGGACGAGCGCTTGCCGTAGCCGAATTCGGTGACGGTCAGCACGAACTGCTCATGCGCCTTGAGGAGTTCGTAGCGGTCGTCGGAAAGCTCCGCTTCCTCGCCGATCTCCTCGTTGGTCAGCGTCACCTCTTCCTCGGCCTCTGCGGACGAGGCGCGCCGCTCCAGCGCCGAACGCTTCAGATAGGCGGCGCGCTCGGCCGGGCTTGCCTCGACATGCTCGATCACGGTCATGGAGATGGCGCGATCGCCCTCGCCGAGCGTGATGCCACGCACGCCTTGCGAAGCGCGGCTGGCGAAAACGCGCACGTCGGAAACGCGGAACCGTATGCACTGGCCGGTGTCGGCGGTGAGCAGCACGTCGTCGTTGTCGGTGCAGGTCTCGACCGCAAGGATGGAATCGCCTTCCTCCTCGAACTTCATGGCGATCTTGCCGTTGCGCTTGACGTCGGCGAAATCGGACAGCTTGTTGCGCCGCACCGTGCCGCGCGTTGTGGCGAACATCACGTCCAGCTTGTCCCACTCGGATTCGTCCGGCAGCGGCAGGATAGCGGTGATGCGGTCGCCGTTTTCGATCGGCAGCAGGTTGATGAGCGCCTTGCCGCGCGACTGGGGATTGCCGATGGGCAGGCGCCAGACCTTTTCCTTGTAGACGATGCCGCGCGAGGAGAAGAACAGCACCGGCGTGTGCGTGTTGGCGACGAACAGGCGGGTGACGAAATCCTCGTCCTTGGTCGACATTCCGGAGCGACCCTTGCCGCCGCGGTTCTGCGCCCGGTAGATCGACAGCGGCACGCGCTTGATGTAGCCGGCGTGGGTGACGGTGACGACCATATCCTCGCGCTGGATGAGGTCCTCGTCTTCCATGTCGGAGCCGGCGTCGGAAATCTCCGTGCGGCGCGGCGTGCCGAACTCGTCGCGCACCGCGGCAAGCTCGTCCTTGACGATCTGCTGGATGCGTGCGCGCGAGGCTAATATGTCAAGGAAATCAGCGATTTCGGCGCCGATCTTGTTCAATTCGTCGGCGATCTCGTCGCGACCCAGCGCCGTCAGCCTTTGCAGGCGCAGGTCGAGGATGGCGCGAGCCTGCTCTTCCGACAGGTTGTAGGTGCCGTCATCGTTGATCCGGTGACGGGGGTCGTCGATCAGCCGGATCAGCGCCTCCACATCGGCGGCAGGCCAGCGCCGCGTCATCAACTGGTCGCGCGCCGTCTGCGGGTCCGGCGCGCTGCGGATCAGTTTTATCACCTCGTCGATGTTGGCCACGGCGATCGCCAGGCCGACCAGCACATGGGCGCGCTCACGCGCTCTCCTGAGCAGGTATTTCGTCCTGCGGCTCACCACCTCCTCGCGGAAGGTGACGAACGCCTTCAGCATGTCGATGAGCGTCATCACCTCCGGCTTGCCGCCATTCAGCGCAACCACGTTGGCGCCGAAGGAGGTTTGCAGCGGCGTGAAGCGGTAGAGCTGGTTGAGGATGACCTCGGCGTTGGCGTCGCGCTTCAACTCGATGACGACGCGGTAGCCCTGCCGGTCGCTCTCGTCGCGAATGTCGGAGATGCCCTCGATGCGCTTCTCGCGCACCAGTTCGGCCATCTTCTCGATCATCGTGGCCTTGTTCACCTGGTAGGGAACCTCGGTGACGACGATGGCCTCGCGGTCGCCGCGGCTCTCCTCCACATGCACCTTGCCACGCATGACGATGGAGCCGCGGCCGGTGGAATAGGCCGAATAGATGCCGGAACGGCCGAGGATGAGGCCGCCCGTGGGGAAATCGGGACCGGGAATGATGTCCATCAGATCCGGCAGGTCGATTGCCGGATTATCGATGACGGCGATCGCACCGTCGCAGACCTCGGAAAGGTTATGCGGCGGGATGTTGGTGGCCATGCCGACGGCGATGCCGCCGGCACCGTTGACCAGAAGGTTGGGGAAACGCGCCGGCAGGACGCGCGGCTCGCTGTCTGTGCCGTCGTAGTTCTCCTGAAAATCGACGGTGTCCTTGTCGATATCCTCCAGAAGCTCGTGCGCCACCTTGGTCAGCCGCGCCTCGGTGTAGCGCATGGCCGCCGGCGGATCACCGTCGATGGAGCCGAAATTGCCCTGCCCGTCGATGAGCGGCACGCGCAACGACCAGTCCTGCGCCATGCGCACGAGGGCGTCGTAGATCGAGGCGTCGCCGTGCGGATGGTATTTACCCATCACGTCGGAGACAGGACGCGCCGACTTAACATGCTTGCGGTTCCAGTGATAGCCACTCTCGTGCGAGGCATAGAGGATGCGCCGGTGCACCGGCTTCATGCCGTCGCGCACGTCCGGCAACGCGCGCGACACGATCACGCTCATGGCGTAATCGAGGTAGCTGCGCTGCATTTCCTCGACGATGGAAACCGGTTCTATGCCGGAAGGGCCATCCGGCCCGCGCGGTGTCTTCTGGTCGGTCAAAACGGATCACACGGAAAAGGGAATCACTTGATCCTTATATAGGAACGCGGCCCGTTTCTCCAATGCGAGAGGGCTTTTTCAGCCCTCAAACCGATGGTTTTCCAACGCTCATTTCGCCTTTTCTTTCAAGAGGATATGGCCGGCAATCAAAAAGCTTCGACAAGCCTCGGAACGACGCTGGATAGCGATACCGATCGAGAGGGTGAATCCGGCGTCGGAAATCACGCGCAACGTCCCTTACGGAGATAGCCGGCCGCTCCGGGCGCGGCCGTTATCGAACAGGTGCGGCACTCCACCCGGCGGAGCGGAATTCGCAGGCGAGCTTGTTTTCACGGCCGGCGCTTTGCTTTACGAATGGGATGCGAGGAAAAAGGCCGGCGGGGCGTCCATGCCGAATTTCGACAGCCTGTTCAATGCCTTCGTCACCATATTGGTGACGATCGATCCGCCCGGTCTGGCGCCGCTGTTCCTGGCCGTGACGCGCGGCATGAACCGCGAGCAGCGCAGCCAGGTCTCGATCCGCGCCTCGATCATCGGCTTCGCCGTGATCGCGCTGTTCGCCATCGCCGGCGCCTCGATCCTGACGGTGTTCGGTATCACGCTGCCGGCCTTCCGCGTCGCCGGCGGCTTCCTTCTGTTCTTCATCGCCTTCGAAATGGTGTTCGAGCGGCGGCAGGACCGCAAGGAGAAGATCTCGGACGTGGCGATCACCCGCGATCACATCCAGAACATCGCCGCCTTCCCGCTGGCGATTCCGCTGATCGCCGGGCCGGGGGCGATCTCAGCGACGGTGCTTTTGTCCGATTCCTTTCACGGCGTGGGCGGACGCGCGGTTCTGGTCGGCATCATCTTCCTGTGCCTGGTCATCACCTATCTGGTGTTCGTGCTCTCCGAATGGATCGACAAGGCGCTCGGCCAGACCGGCCGCTCGATCCTGACGCGCCTGCTCGGCGTCATCCTGGCCGCCCTTGCGGTGCAGTTCGTGGCGGACGGCATCAAGGCACTGGCGGCGGGATAGAGCGCCGCCGGCGGCACTATTTCGCGGCCGTATCGACCACTTCGAAATCGTGCGTGATCGTCGCCGTCTTGGCCATCATCGCCGAAGCGGAGCAGTATTTCTCGATGGACAGGTCGATGGCCCGCTTGACCTTGTCATGCGAAAGCGCCCTGCCCTTGACGATGAAGTGCATGTGGATGCGGGTAAAAACCTTCGGCTCGGTCTCGGCGCGGTCGGCGTCAAGTTCGACAACGCAATCCTCGATCGCCTCGCGTCCCTTTTCCAGGATATGCACGACGTCATAGGCCGAGCAGCCGCCGGTGCCGATCAGCACCAGTTCCATCGGGCTCGGCCCCGGCGTGTGTCCCTCGGGACTGGAAGCGGTCCCCAGGACGAGCTTATGGCCGCTGCCGGATTCACCGACGAAGGTGCGCTCCTCGACCCATTTGACTCGAGCTCTCACTGTCGATCCCCTTATCCGGAACGTTGCCGCCTGCCTTCAAAACGGCCGTGATCAGAACGGGATCTCGTCATCCAGTTCGCGGGAGGCACCGCCACCGCCACCACCCCCGCCGCTGCGGGCCGGGCTTCCGCCGCCGCGGCCGCCATAGCTGTCCGACTGGCCGAAGCTGTCGCGGTTGCCGCCGGAGTAGCCGACCTGGCCGCCTTCGCCACCCTGACCGCGCGCGTCGAGCATCTGCAGCTCGCCGCGGAACTTCTGCAGCACCACCTCGGTGGTGTAACGGTCCTGGCCGTTCTGGTCCTGCCACTTGCGGGTCTGCAACTGGCCCTCGACATAGACCTTCATACCCTTCTTCAGATACTGCTCCGCGACCTTGGCCAACTGGTCGTTGAAGACGACGACGTTGTGCCATTCGGTCTTTTCCCGGCGCTCGCCGGAGCTCTTGTCGCGCCACGTCTCCGATGTGGCGACGCGGAAATTGACGACCGGATCGCCGGAATTCAGCCGGCGGATTTCCGGATCGGCACCGAGATTACCGACCAGAATGACCTTGTTGACGCTGCCAGCCATGAACTTTCTCCACGCTCGTCCGAAACCAATTTTCTGGCACCATACAGCTTGAGGGCTCGGCCTGCCTGTTTTGCCGCTGCTTACCCACAGTGTTTTTGTTCTCTGTATGTTCTAATTCTGCCGAGGCATAGTGTCAAGAACAGCTTGCGTCCAACATGGTTGCATCGCGATGGTCGTCGACTGCCGCCATTGGCTCCCCCGCTGGTTCGGCGCTATACTTCATCCATGATCGGCAAATCGCTTTCCACGCCCTTTCCGCTCGCGGCAATCCTGATCTTCGCCGTGATGCCGGCGGCTTTCGCCGCTGGGACGGCTAAACGCCCCACGCAGACGGAATTGCCCGGCGTGCAGGGCGACTATCGGATCGTCCGGCCCGCGCCGGAGCCTGACGACGATGCCGCTTCCGCACCAACCGGCCAGTTCAAGATCGGCGACATGGATGTGCGGATCAGCGGAAACGTGACGATCGACGTCGGTGTCGGTTCGCTGCCGCTGCCTCGGCGGTAACGTTCGCTACGGATCGACGGCCTGTCCGTTCCCGCGTCTTACCAAATGGCCGGGCGATGGACATGAATTGGCCCCGCCGCTGCCTTGGCAATGCGGACGGGGCCTCTCTGGGGTCAACCCAATGTTTCGCCGGGAAAGTTTTACCGGCTTTCGAATTCGGATGCTTCGCGGCACTCAGCCGACGATCCGACAGCAGTCTCTGATTGTAGGGAAATCGGCAGATGGATCACGCCGCTTGCCTTGGGCTACGGCATCCGTTTCCGCCGCGGCTCCAGCTAGACGCGGAGCCTTTCGGGACTGTCCGGTGGAGTCATGCCTCGCTCCTTCTGTCCGTTGCGTGTCTGCCGTCTGAAGCCTGCTTCGTGGCTTGCGGCGCCTCGCAAGCCGCCGGTCGGCTCGGAGCGCCTCGCGGAGGCTCGGCTTCATCGACTTGCCGCAGTTTGATACCGCAATGCCGCTGCGTCAACCGGAAGATGGCCAGCCGACAAAATTGTGATCGAAACGATTTCGTTCCTGTGCTGTGGACGCGCCGGTTCGCCGCCATTCCTGCCATAACCTTGTCAGCAGCTCGTTCAGCCTTTGTTCTTTGTGCTTGCCGGGGCGCTGCAAAGGCGGTTAAACCCTCTCCGGAGGCTGGCGTCACTCGACGCGGCGGCGAAAATACCTACATGAAGGGCTGGCTGGGGCTCCCCGCCATCCCGACAATGCGAAAATCGAGGCGGCGGACCGGCCATGGCCGACCACAAGTTCATTTCCATTCGCGGCGCGCGCGAACACAATCTCAAGAACGTCGATATCGACCTGCCGCGGGACTCGCTGGTGGTGATGACCGGCCTTTCGGGGTCCGGAAAATCCTCGCTCGCCTTCGACACCATTTATGCCGAGGGCCAGAGGCGCTATGTCGAGAGCCTTTCTGCCTATGCGCGCCAGTTCCTGGAGATGATGCAGAAGCCGGACGTCGACCAGATCGACGGGCTGTCGCCAGCGATCTCCATCGAGCAGAAGACGACCAGCCGCAATCCGCGCTCGACGGTGGGCACCGTCACCGAGATCTACGACTACATGCGCCTTCTGTTCGCACGCGTCGGCATTCCCTATTCACCGGCGACAGGCCTGCCGATCGAGAGCCAGACCGTGTCGCAGATGGTCGACCGGGTACTGGCGCTGGAGGAAGGCACGCGCCTCTACATCATGGCTCCCATCGTGCGCGGCCGTAAGGGCGAGTACCGCAAGGAACTGCTGGAGTTGCAGAAGAAGGGCTTCCAGCGCGTCAAGGTGGACGGCACCTTCTACGAGATCGCCGACGTGCCCGCGCTCGACAAGAAGTACAAGCACGACATCGACGTCGTGGTGGACCGCATCGCGGTGCGGCCGGATCTCGGCACGCGGCTCGCCGATTCCGTCGAGACGGCACTGAAGCTGGCGGACGGCCTGTGTGTGGCGGAATTCGCCGACCGCCCGCTGCCGAAGGAAGAGACCGCCGACGGCGGTGCGGCCAACAAATCGGCCAACGACACCCACGAACGCATCCTGTTCTCGGAAAAGTTCGCCTGCCCGGTCTCCGGCTTCACCATTCCGGAGATCGAGCCGCGCCTGTTTTCCTTCAACAATCCGTTCGGCGCCTGTCCGACCTGCGATGGCCTCGGCAGCCAGCGCGCCATCGACCCGAACCTGGTGGTCCCGGACGAAAATGCGACGCTGCGCAACGGCGCCATCGCACCGTGGGCCAAATCGACCTCGCCCTATTACGTGCAGACCCTGGAGGCACTCGGCAAAGTCTACGGCTTCAAGCTTGGAGACAAGTTCGCCGATCTGCCGAAGGAGGCGCAGGACGCCATCCTGCACGGCACCGGCGAGCGCGAGGTGACGTTCAACTACGACGACGGCCTACGTTCCTACAAGACGACCAAGACCTTCGAGGGCGTGATCCCGAACCTGGAGCGGCGCTGGAAGGAAACGGAATCGGCCTGGATGCGCGAGGAGATCGAGCGCTTCATGTCGGCCACCCCCTGCCCTGCCTGCAACGGCTACCGTCTCAAGCCTGAGGCGCTGGCGGTGAAGATCGCCGGCAAACACATCGGCGAGGTGACCGAGCAATCCATCCGCAAGGCCGACCAGTGGTTCACCGATCTGCCGGGGCAACTGAGCGAAAAGCAGAACGAGATCGCCGTGCGCGTGCTCAAGGAAATCCGCGAGCGGCTACGCTTCCTCAATGATGTCGGCCTCGACTACCTGACGCTGGCGCGCAATTCAGGCACGCTGTCGGGCGGCGAGAGCCAGCGCATCAGGCTCGCCTCGCAGATCGGTTCCGGCCTGACCGGCGTGCTCTATGTGCTGGACGAGCCGTCCATCGGCCTGCACCAGCGCGACAATGCCCGCCTGCTCGATACGCTCAAGCACCTGCGCGACATCGGCAATACGGTGATCGTCGTCGAACATGACGAGGATGCCATCCTGCATGCCGACTATGTGGTCGATATCGGGCCGGCGGCCGGCATCCACGGCGGCCGCGTCATCGCCCAGGGCACGCCGCGCGAAATCATGGCCAATCCCAATTCCATCACCGGCAAATATCTGTCGGGCGAGCTGGAGATCGCGGTCCCGGACCAGCGGCGCGCAGGCAAGAAAGGCAAGCGCATCAAGGTGGTCGGCGCGCGAGGCAACAACCTCAAGGACGTCACGGCGGAAATTCCGCTCGGCACCTTCGCCTGCGTGACCGGCGTTTCGGGCGGCGGCAAGTCCACCTTCCTGATCGAGACGCTGTTCAAGGCGGCTTCGCGGCGCATCATGGGCAGCCGGGAGCATCCGGCCGAGCATGATCGTATCGAGGGGCTGGAGTTCCTCGACAAGGTGATCGACATCGACCAGTCGCCGATCGGCCGCACGCCGCGCTCCAACCCGGCCACCTATACCGGCGCCTTCACGCCGATCCGCGACTGGTTCGCCGGCCTGCCTGAAGCCAAGGCGCGCGGCTACCAGCCGGGCCGCTTCTCCTTCAACGTCAAGGGTGGCCGCTGCGAGGCCTGCCAGGGCGACGGCGTCATCAAGATCGAGATGCACTTCCTGCCCGACGTCTACGTGACCTGCGATGTTTGCCACGGCAAGCGCTACAATCGCGAGACGCTGGACGTCACCTTCAAAGGCAAGTCGATCGCAGACGTGCTCGACATGACCGTGGAGGAAGGTGTCGACTTCTTCTCGGCCGTGCCGGCGGTGCGCGACAAGCTGCAGACGCTGAAGGATGTCGGCCTCGGCTACATCCACATCGGCCAGCAGGCGACCACGCTGTCGGGCGGTGAGGCGCAGCGCATCAAGCTGGCCAAGGAACTGTCGCGCAAGGCGACCGGCAAGACGCTCTATATCCTCGACGAGCCGACGACCGGCCTGCATTTCCATGACGTCGCCAAGCTTTTGGAAGTGCTCCAGGAACTGGTCAACCAGGGCAATACGGTGGTCGTCATCGAGCACAATCTGGAGGTCATCAAGACCGCCGACTGGATTCTCGATCTCGGTCCCGAAGGCGGCGACGGCGGTGGTGAGCTGGTCGCCAGCGGCACGCCTGAGGACATCGTGGCCGAGCCGCGCAGCTATACCGGGGAATTCCTGAAGGAACTTCTGGAGCGGCGGCCGAAAGGCAAGCGCGAAGCGGCTGAATAGCTGCCGCTGTCGGCGGGTCGTCGGTGATCGGCCGGTCCTGAAAAAGGACGGGCGAGCCTTTCGACCCGCCCGTTTCGCCCCCCGGCGTATAGCAACCGGCACAGCCGTTGGGAACTGTGCGATGCCCCCGAGCCAAAGAACCGGGATCGTAAGAATCAACCTTTAAGGTGCAACGGAAAGTTGCGCATACCCCATTTGGGTTACTTGGCTTCTTTTATGCCTTACGATCCAGTCCCAAAGACAATCGGCTATGAGGCCTCTCTTCCAGAATTGGCAGGAGCATCACGACGAAAAATGTTTTCGGATGGTGACGCGGAGCCTGTCGTGGTTTCTATGGACGGCTACGGGATTTTGCTGCGGCCACGCGGGGCGCATTGTGACTTCAAACGAAGTCGAGGATTGACGGCAGAAGGACGAATTCGATGGGCAAAAACGGAACGATCCGCGCCGGCATGGGCGGCTGGACCTTCGAGCCGTGGGAAACCTCCTTCTATCCCGACAAATTGCCGAAAGCGAAGCAGCTGAACTATGCCTCCCGGCAGGTGCCGACCATTGAAGTCAACGGTACCTATTATTCCAGCTTCAAGGAGCCGACCTTTGTCAAATGGGCGAACGAGTCTCCGGACGGGTTCGTTTTTTCACTCAAAGGCAACCGCTTCGTCACCAACCGGCGCGTGCTTGGCGAGGCCGGCGAATCGATGATGCGCTTCCTGGACTCCGGCGTTGCGGCGCTCGGCGAGAAACTCGGCCCGATCCTGTGGCAGTTCGCACCGACCAAGCGCTTCGACCCCGACGATTTCGAAGCCTTTCTGAAGCTGCTGCCGCAGAAGCAGGACGGCGTGGCGTTGCGGCATGCACTGGAAGTCCGCCACGACAGCTTCGTGACGCCCGCGTTTCCGAAGCTTGCCCGAAAGTACGGAGCCGCGATCGTCTATGCCGACCATGCGGCCTATCCCGCCATCGCCGACGTCACCGGCGATTTCGTCTATGCCCGTCTGCAGACCGGCAAGGACGACAACCCGGATTGCTATGAACCGGCACGACTCGACCAGTGGGCAGACAGGGTGAAAAGCTGGGCGGCAGGCAAGGAACCCGCCGACCTGCCGAAGGCGGACACCGACACCACGGCGCCGGAAAAACCGCGCGACGTGTTCGTCTACTTCATCACCGAAGGCAAGGTTCGAGCGCCTTTTGGCGCTCAGGCGCTGATGAAGCGGGTGAATCCGGACAGGTAATGAAATGGTGGGCAGGGTTGAGCCCCTGCCCCGATAACCGGCGGCTTCAGCTGCCGCGGGCGACGCGCTCGATCTCTTCGCGCACCAGCCGCTCGACCAGCGTAGGCAGGTTATTGTCCAGCCAGTCCTGAAGCATCGGCCGTAGCATTTCTTCGGCCATCTCGTCGAAACTCTTGCGGCTGCGCGAAGCGAAAGCCTCGGACAATTCGCCGAAGGCGGCAGCGACCTGCCGGCTGGTCTGTTCCGAAACGAGTGCAGATCTCGCCGGTGTCTCGTCTGTTGCCGCCACCTGCGGCGGTGAGACCTGCTGCGCGACCTCGGGTGAAACCTGCTCGTCCACGGTCTCGTTCGTGTCGAACTCTACGGGTGTCTGTCGGTCTGCGCTCGGCGAAGAGTTGCCGGCGACCGCGATGTCACGCTGCCAGTCCGCCGTGATCGCATCGGCACTGGTGGTTTCCTTCGGGGTTTCCGCCTGCTCGGCGGCTATGCGGGCGCCTACTTCGGCCAGCGTAATAGCTGGACGTGGCGTCGACTCCGCCGAATTGGCGGCCGAAAGCCCGGCCTGCGCGACGGTATGTGCGGTCACTCCAGCTTCGGCGTGCGTTTCATGCAATTCGGCACGAAAGGCTTCGACCACGGGCGCGACCACTTCGTCCTCGGCCCGCTCATGGATGGCTTCAATCGCTTCGTCGGCCTGCTTACGGCCAGAATCGCTGTCTTCGATGATCCTTCGGATGGAAGCCAGAATCTCTTCCATGGAAGGTTCGCGCTGTACGCTGCTTGCCGTCGCCATCGTCACATCCGCCGCCCTTGTGACCGTATTGCCGATTTCGGCCCGGCCGGTGGCCGACTCGAATCATTTCGGTAAGCGTACTCGACGGATCGCCGACCGAGAATCCCCAATCTCGGCGGGCTTCGGATTTCAACAGATTAGCAGGTTGGGTGCCTTTGGTGTCACGCAGGGCCCGCTGCTCGTCGCGGTTGTCAGCGGCCGTCAGGCGTGCGCAGGCCGAACCACTTGTCCTTGACGGCGTTGTAGTGCTCCTCGGGGTGGTACTTGGCCACCTGCAGGCCGAGCCGCTCCGTCGTCAGATGGCCGACGGCGTTGAGGATGAAGTAGCTCGCCACCACGACGTCATGCTCGGACGTCGCCAGGTTGATCCGGGCGGTGATGACGTCGTTCTGGGCGTTCAGGACATCCAGCGTCGTGCGCTGGCCGACATTGCGCTCCTCGATGACGCCGTTGAGCGCGAGCTGCGCGGCCGACACCAGTGCGCGGTTGGCGTCGACGCCCTCGCGGGCGGCCGTGTACTGGGTCCAGGCGGAAGCGACAGCGTTGCGGACCTGGTCGCGGCTGACATCGACCTCAATGCGAGCCTGGCCGAGCGTTTCCTTGGCCTGGCGCACCTGCGCATCGCCGCGGCCGCCGGTATAGATCGGGATCGTCAGCGTGGCGCCTATGCTGGCGGAGGTGGAATCGCCGTTGGGAGTTCCTCCGATGGGAGACTGGTCGCGATAAAGCTGCGAGACGCCGGCAGAGGCGGTGACCTGCGGCAGCAGAGCGCCCTCGGAAGACTTCACCGAGAACGACGCCGCATCGACCAGATGTTCGTTGGCAAGGATCGCCGGATGCTCGGCGGCGGCGATGCCGATCGCCGATTCGAGGCTCCTGGGCAGCAGCCTGGCGAGCGGCGACGCGGCTTTCAGCTTGCCCGGATCTTCGCCGACGAGCTGATGGTAGGCGGCAGCACTTGCCAGAGCCTGTGCGCGCGCCGCACTCGCCTTGGCGACGGCGGCCGAACGTGACGCATCGGCCTGGGCGACGTCGGTGCGCGTGCCCTCGCCCACTTCCAGCCGCGAGCGCGCGGCGCGCACCTGCTCGGTCAGGGCCTTCAGGTTCTGCTCCGTCAGCGCGGCGATCTGCCGGTCGCGGATGACGTCCATATAGGCGGTCGCGGCGGCGAGAAGGATGTTCTGCTCGGTGTTGCGCAGGCTTTCGTTCGAGGCCTGCACCTTCGCCTCGGCGGCGGCGACGTTGTTACGGGTCTGGAAGCCGTCGAACAGCGTCTGGTTGAGCTGGATGCCGAAATTGGCTGTTCCCAGGCGCACCGTCTGTCCGGCGGTTCTTGTGTTGGAATAATCGATGCTGGCCGAACCGGCGACGGTGGGGCGGTAGCCGGACTTGGCGATGGCGACGCCCTCGTCGGTGATGCGAACACCGGCGCGGGCTGAGTTGAGCTGCGAATTGTTCTGATAGGCCTTGGCGAGCGCCCCGAGGATGGTTTCCGCGGATGCCGGCAAGGCAGGAAACAGGCTTGCTGAAACAAGCAGGACGGCAGCGAGACTCTTGGTTACAGACGGCACGGCTTGTCCCTCATTCGTTTCATGGGAACCACGCGACCTCGGCTTCGCAACGGCGGGCCAATGTCGCGTCTACGGTTCCTGCTGCGCAGCCCCGCTCGAGAAGAGAACCGCCTCAGCAACGATCATTATGCTTTAGCCAACATGACAACGCGTCGGCTGCAAGGCAAAATCACTCAGAACTCGAAAACGCGAATACGTTCAAAACCGGGTAGTGGCTTTATTGCCGCATTAAATGCACGTCGCCCGGTCGCCACGCCAGTAGTCTTCAAAAACAGACGGGCGATTCCGGCGTTGCCATGTCCTTCGACGGCAACCAGGCGCCCGTTTTCCGCGAGCTGGTCCAGCAGTGCCTGGGGGACTTCTTCGACGCTGCCGCCGAAGACGATCGCGTCGTAAGGAGCGTTGGCGGAATGGCCTTCGCGCAACGGCCCGGTGACGACGGTGACATTGTCGCACCCCTGTGCCGCAAGGATTTCGGCAGCCTGTGCGGCCAGAGCCGAATCACTTTCCAGCGCCACGACCGAGCGCGCGAGCTTCGACAGGAGCGCCGAGGCGTAGCCGGTTGCTGCGCCGACATCGAGCACATTGTCCTGGGGGCCGACGTTGGCAAGCTGGATCAGGCGGGCAAGCGGGCCGGGTTCCATCAGGTAGCGCGCGCCGTCCGGACCGTCGGCGATGCGTAAATCCTCGTCGATATAGGCGAGATCGGGATTGGCGGTGCCTATGAAAGCCTCGCGCGGCACGGTCAGCAGCGCTTCCAGCAGAGCGGCATTGGTCACATCGACGGTGCGGATCTGGCCGTCCACCATCTTGGCGCGACGTTCGGAAAAATCAGCCTTCATGGTTCAGTCCGCGCGCGCCCCGAATCTTTCCGCATCATACGCACATGCCGCATCGCTGCGGCAAGCGCGGAATTCCGGGGGCGTTTGGAGGCCTCGCCCGGAATCGAACCGGGGTGCAAGGATTTGCAGTCCTCTGCGTAACCACTCCGCCACGAGGCCTCATCGCTCCCGGCGTTTCCGGCGAACTCAATAGGTTGGGCCGCAATGCCAGTCAAGAACGCAAACCCGCTGACTGAAACATTCCCCTGAAAGGCGTAGGAAAGGCGAAGATTCTCTTACCTCACCCAATTCCGCGCCTACTCGCGCGGGCGCCGGCGCCGTTCCCACCATACGACCACGCGCCTGCGCCAGCGGCGCACCATGGCGAATTCGTAGGACAGCACGAGCAGGCCGAGCGGAATCATCCAGAAGCCGAGGATCGGCAGGAAGCCGAAGATGCCGAGGATAACCAGCACGACGCCGATGGCGATGCGCAGGCCGCGCGAACGCGGCATGGTGAATTCGCGGCCGAAAACGGCGATCTTGCGCGCCGGAATGGCGTCCGTTTCGATATCTGCACTCATGTCGGACGATCTATCCGGTTTCATGGAGGCTCAATGTGGGCAGCGGTTGCGCCACTGCAAGC
Source organism: Mesorhizobium sp. 8 (assembly GCF_006351905.1). Lineage (NCBI taxonomy): Bacteria > Pseudomonadati > Pseudomonadota > Alphaproteobacteria > Hyphomicrobiales > Phyllobacteriaceae > Mesorhizobium > Mesorhizobium sp. 8. The sequence continues at coordinate 749,831 of NZ_CP040914.1, read as the reverse complement.
TCGGCTCGGAAATTTATGCCCGAGCCGCTTGTCGGATAAAAGCGCTAAGCTTTGCAAAAAAATGCGGATTGTCGCTTTGCAAAGCCGAAATGGGTTTGCTATAGGCTGCCCCGCACGACGAGCCTCCGTTCCCCGGTAGCTCAGTGGTAGAGCAACCGGCTGTTAACCGGTTGGTCGCTGGTTCGAATCCGGCCCGGGGAGCCACTTTCTACCAGAAAGCCTTAGAAACCAAGCTCTGCAAGGGTTTCCGCTTCCCCAGAGATACACCGCGAGATACACTGCGGGGTACACTGGAATGAAGATTGACGTGCAGCACATTCAGAAACGCGGCAAAGCCGGATGGAGATACCGGCGCAAAGTCCCCGAGGCGCTTCGGGCGATCTTGGGCGCGCGCGAGATACTCAAGCCGCTCGGCAGCACCGAAGCTGAGGCGCTGAGGAATTGGCCTAAGGTTCATGCCCAGGCCGAGAAGATGCTGGCAGAAGCGACGAAGCGCGCCAAGGCCCCCTCCCCGCTCCAGCACGGCCCCCTGACAGCCGTCGATCAATTCCAGCTTGGTCAGAAGGCAATTCGCGAGTTGCTACTGGACCCGGAATGGGTCGGTGGTGACGGGGACCATGATCCCGAACGGATTGCCCGCGATGTCATAGCCGAAGGCATCGCCGCCAAGTATCCGCTGGACGAGGATGGCTATCCGGTTGGGATCGGCACGAGGGACCGTGCGGTCCTAGAAGCCCTCGCCTACGGTGCCCGCCAGCAGCGCCCCGAGCCGACCTTGGCAGATGCGCGGAAGCAATACGAGAAAGACAAGGTCAAGGACGACGACAAGAAGCAGAAGCAGGTCGCGCGCATCTTCGGGCTGGTCAAGGACGCGCTGGGCCGCGACCGGACTTTGCGCGGGTTGAAGCGCGCGGACGCCCGGGAGGTGCTGGACCACATGCTGGCCACTGGCCTCGCTGCGTCGTCTGTGGATCGCTATTTGAATATCGTGCGCTCGGCCTTCGATCACGCCGTGCGAGAGTTCGACCTTACTGGCCTGCTGAACCCATTCGCCAAGCTTGAGGCTGTCACCAAGGATAAGGCCGCGCCGGATAGGAGCCTACGCCGGCCGTTCACTCCCGAGGAATTGGCGGCCGTGAACGCAAGGATGACGCTACTGGCGCGCCCCGACCTTCGGAACGTATGGCGGATATTGGAGGGGACCGGGTGCCGCCTTGCCGAAGTCGCCGGGCTGCGTGTTGCCGATGTCCAGATTGACCATGCTATTCCGCACGTCGTGGTTGAGTGGCACGACGACAGGCGCATTAAGAATAAGGTGTCTCGGCGCAACGTGCCACTGATCGGGGACGCGCTGGAAGCGGCTAAGGAGGCACTGGAGGCGGCCAAGGGTCAAGCGATGCTGTTCCCTGCCTATGGCCGGAAGGATGGTGCCGGGTCAGCTTCGGCCGCTCTTGGCAAGCATGTCCGGGCCTGTGTGAAGGACCCGAAGGTCACCACGCATTCCTTGCGGCACCTGATGAAGGACCGGATGCGCCTTGGAGGGGTGAGCAAGACCGACCAAGACATTGTTCTAGGGCACTCCTCGGGTAGCGTTGGGGAGGACTACGGCGGTGACCTTATGGTGCTGCTGGAGGTCGGCAAGCGAGCCCTGGAGAAGGCGCTGGGATTGCAATAGCTCCTCCTCCATCGGTACAACCGACCTTCTGCCTGTTTCAGGGTTTGGGCGGCTATGTCCGATCTATCAATTGTTGCCAACAAGTCATTCCAACTCGCCGAAGATGCGCGCCTCCTGTTCGATAACGGACGATTTGAGACTTCCCTCTCCCTTTCAATCCTCTCGATTGAGGAGGCGGGCAAGTATCTCTTGCTGTCGAAGGGGCAAAGCATCCCTGTTTCGGAGATGCGCAAGCACCCAAAGAAGCAGCAGCGCGCCGCGTTGTCACTTCTTGTCCGACAGATGATCGCTGCCACCGAAGCCGTCAAGAAGATCACGCGACCCGAACAGTGGCTGGACCCGGCCTTTGAGCCAACGACTGACGATTTTGAGAAGGTATGGCGGATACTATCGCTAACTGGCGTGTTAGACTTTCATAGGGATGCGAACAACGGCGAAATGGATCGGTTAAAGCAGGCCGGCTTCTATATCGACGTCGGCCACGAGCGCCTCGGCCCTGACCAGTTCCGGGAGCTTGCCGCTAAATGGCTATCCGTGGCCTGCTGCCGGTTTTTCGGACACGAGGTTAAGCTAACATAGCTTTCTCTTCGAACTCGACCGGGCTCATATATCCCAATGTCGAGTGCCGTCGCCGGGGATTGTAGAAGCGCTCGATGTAATCGAACACATCCGCCCTGGCGTCATCCCTCGTCCTGTAAACCTTGCGTGCTGTCCGCTCGGTTTTCAGCGACGAGAAGAAGCTCTCCATCGCAGCATTGTCCCAGACGTTGCCCGACCGGCTCATCGAGCAGGTGATGCCGTGATCGGCCATCAGGCGCTGGAACTGTTCGCTCGTATATTGGCTGCCCTGGTCGCTGTGATGCAGCAGACTGTCCGGCTTGCCTCTGCGCCAGATCGCCATGATGAGAGCGTCGGTGACAAGCTGGGCCGTCATCTCCGCCTTCATCGCCCAACCGACGACACGCCGGGAGAATAGGTCGACCACGGCGGCAACGTAGAGCCATCCTTCGGCGGTCCAGATGTAGGTGAAGTCGGCGATCCACTTCTGGTTCGGGGCCGAGGCCTCGAAAGCGCGGTCGAGGATATTGTCCGACATTGCGGCTCGCTCGCCGGTGTCTTTCGGTAGCCCACGACGCCGCGGCCGGGCACGCAGCCCGTTCTGACGCATGAGCCGCTCGATGCGATGCAAGCCGCAGGAGAGACCCTCGGCCAGCACGTCATGCCAGACGCGGCGAGCGCCATAGGTTCGGTCGCTGCTCTTGAAGCTGCGATCGATCGCCGTCACCAGCACCTCGTCGTGCCGGGAGCGCGTGCTGGGGGTGCGGTTGAGCCAGGCATGGAAGCCCGAACGGGACACATCCAGAGCGTCGCATAGCCATGCCACCGGCCAGATGCTCCGGTGCTTCGCAATGAAAGCGAACCTCATATCGCTTCCCTCGCGAAGTAGGCTGCGGCCTTTTTTAAGATGTCGCGCTCCGCCTTCAGCTTGGCCACTTCCTTGCGCAGCCGATCGATCTCGAGCTGCTCCAGCTTCATCTGACCATGGCCGGGAAAGGCGTGTCGCGGATCAACGCTTGTCTCGCGAATCCATTTGCGCAGCACATTCTCATGGAGATCAAGGTCACGAGCCGCCTGGGTCACCGCGACGCCCCGTTCCTTCACCAGTCTCACTGCCTCAAGTTTGAACTCGCGGCTGAACTTCCTTCTCTGCATTCCAACTCTCCAGTTCCGTTAAACACCTTATCTCGGTGTCCACGAAACCGGCAGCAGGCCACCGAGGCCGAAGCCTTTGCGAGTGGGATTGTGTACCTGGAGGAGCATCGCGGGACCTCGTAGCTTCCGACAGAGCCCTCTCTGTGCCATGCTACCAGCATGTGCAATCTCTACAACCTCACCACCTCTCAGGAAGCCATACGGGCCCTCACGCGCACCCTACGCGACCTCTCGGGCAACCTTGAACCGTCCATTGACGTCTGAATAGCCCCGAGTTTCGTGGACGCCCTCGGGTTACATTTCCTGCTGCCTTTCGAACTCGACGGGTGACAGCATCCCGTTTCTGACGTGCTTGCGCTTCGCGTTGTAGAACATTTCGATGTAGTCGAACACGTCCTGCCTTGCCTCTTCGCGTGTTCGGTAGGTCCTGCGCCGTATCCTCTCGCGCTTGAGGAGATTGAAGAAGCTTTCGGCCACGGCGTTGTCATGGCAGTTTCCGCGACGGCTCATCGAGTGCTCGAGATTGTGGTGCTTCAGGAAGGCTGCCCAGTCCATGCTGGTGAACTGCGAGCCCTGATCCGAGTGGACCAGGACCTTGCTCTTCGGCTTTCGACGCCACACGGCCATCAGCAACGCCTGCAGAACGACGTCGGTGGTCTGGCGGCTCTGCAATGACCAACCGATGACGCGGCGCGAGAACAAGTCGATCACCACGGCCAGATAGGCAAAGCCCTCCTGGGTCCGGATATAGGTGATGTCTGTCACCCACGCCTTGTCCGGCGAATCGACATCGAACTGTCGAGCCAAGGTGTTGTCGACCACGACTGATGGCTTGCCGCCATGGGAACCGGGCCGGCGCTTGTAGCCGATCTGTGCCTTGATCCCGGCCAGCTTCGCGAGACGGGCGATGCGATTGACACAACTGGTCTCTCCCTGATCGAGGAGGTCGTCGTGCAGCTTGCGATAACCATAGACCCTGCCACTCTCCTTCCAGGCCTTTCTGATCAGATCAGTCTGACGTGCGTCTTCCCGAGCCCGTCTGCTCAACGGGCTCTTCAGCCATGCATAGAAGCCGCTGGGTCGGATGCGCAGGCAGCAGCACATCGCCCGCACCTTGAACTGCTGGCGATGCTCGGCAACGAACGCGTATCTCACCTTGCATCCTTGGCGAAATACGCGGTGGCTTTTTTTAAGATGTCGCGTTCCTCGGTGACGCGTGCCAGTTCCTTCTTCAGCCGACGGATCTCCGCCGCCTGATCGCCATCAGTCGAACCGGATGGCTTCGAGAACTTCCTGCGCCACGCGTAGAGCGAGTGCTGGCTGACGCCGAGCCGCTTCGATACCTCCGCAACGGGGTAGCCCCGCTCGGTGATCTGCGCGACCGCATCACGCTTGAACTCGTCACTGAAATTGCCAGTCCCCATCACGGCCTCCTTGCCTCAAAATTAGGGAAGAAGGCGTCCACAAATCTAGGGGCTATTCAGTCTACCCCAATCGCCCCGCCCCGGTGGTCCGCAACGCCCCCGATGGGCAGCGGGAGCTTGTCAATCTGACCTGGGGAATGCCCACGCCTCCCGAGCGGGTGACCGGTAAGGCCGACTACGGTAACACCAATATCCGGCACCCCGAGTATCGCCATTGGCAGCAGTATGTCGGCGTTGAGAACCGCTGCTTGGTCCCTGTCAGCAGTTTTGCCGAGCCCAGCCCGACGACTGGCGACAAGGACCCCGAGACAGGCATCCAACGGAACTTCTGGTTTGCCCGCCCCGACCGATCGCTGTTCCTCTTTGCCGGCCTGTGGACGCCTTGGCACGGGGTCCGAAAGGTGAAGGACGGGCCAGCCGATCATGAGCTATATGGGTTCCTCACCTGGAAACCGAATGCGGTGGTAGCGCCGATCCATGAGAAGGCCATGCCCGTGATCCTCACCACGGAAGCCGACATGGAAACTTGGATGACAGCCCCATGGTCTGAGGCGAAGGCGCTCCAGCGGACGGCACCGGATGACTACTTGGTGGTGGTCGACAAGCCGGCGACACAGATTAAGTTCCCCCAGGTTGTCACCCCGCCAGCGGCCCAGGGGTCTTTGTTCTGAGGATCGATCAATTTCGAGCTTTCCCAGCAACTGATCCTTACCGCCGCGCCGCTATGCTACTCCGTGAAAGGGGCAGGTATTGGCGGATTTGGGACACAACCTCCCGGCCAACCGCAGGGCACTTCTAGGCGTCACCATCGGGGCTTTCCTGGTGGCCGCCTCTGGGCCGGCCCATGCGCGGAAGCATCACTACTCGCACGACTATGATGGCGATGGTATCCGGTATGGACGCTATGGCCGCCGGGGCTGGCGCGGTCGACAAGGCTGGGGCATCCCTGCGCTGCTTGGCGTGGTCGGTACGGCTGGCATCGTGATCTTGGCCGCCCTGGCGTGGGAACGCTGGGGTCCCAAGCGCGGACCATCGCGACCCGTCCAGCCATACAGACGGCGGAACCGGCGCTAGATCACCCTCCCCGCTCATCTTTCCAGACCGGCCAACTCTTGACCTTGATGTCATGCAGGCGGCGGATGACGAATTCCCCCTTTCCTGCCGGCGGGTTCTCGATGCTCATTTCCAGGCAACCGGGAGTGCCGCATTTGGTGCATCGCCAGTTCCGTTCATAGATCACCGCGTCACACTCGATGTTGCCGAACAGGCGGCGCAAATCCTCTAGCGGGACATAGCGCCTGAGCTTGCAATAGCGGCACTGGATCAGGGCGTATCGCGCCACCCCCTCAGCGTCGGACAGTCGGTATGGCGGGCCTTTCCGCTTGGGCCAATAGGGTTCGGGCATAGCCTACGAATAGGAATAGATGCCTGAGAACGTCAATCCCGATCTTGACATTTTGTTCTCAATTTGTTCTCATGTCGCCTCCCGACAACAGGAGGCAGCGACATGGATCGCATTGTCACCCTCGACGCCCGCGAAGAGGCAATCCTACAGGCCGCCGCAAGTGACTTCGTGCGGTTGCATGGTGGTGACGCCATGAAGGCCCTGAAGGAACAGATGGTCCTCAACGGGCACCTTCAGGAGCGCTTGGACACCCTCTCGGGGGAGCTGAAGTATCCCCGGCAGGCCATGCGGAGGGGACCACCATGAGCGCCGTGATTGCTGCCCTGGTCCCTGCCAATGACTGGCATCCTCGCGATGTTGACGACGAGGGCGGCCCGGACTTCTACGAGGTGGCGCGGACGACCATTGTCGAGTTCGTGGAGGAAGGCCGGTTCAATCTGCCCAGGCCTGAGGATGACGTGGCGCACAAGCTACGGGATCACACGCTTGACGACCTCGACGACACCGAACGGGACACCTTCTTTGGACGCCTCTTGCCGCTGGTCATGGCGTTCCACACGCGGGACCGGGAAGCATTCGAGGAGGAGTTTGCTAAGCGGCGTTCCCCCGGCTTCTATGATCCGCCTACCGATCCCGGACAGGATGACCTGTTTCCGTCATGAGCGTCACCAGCAGCACCCCGGAGCAGGCCGTGGAAGCCCCTACCGATCCCCTGGAGGAGATCATCGCTGCACATGGCGGTGACCTCAGGGAGGCGTTGAGAGTGGCCTTGGAGGTGAACGCTGGGCTGGAACAGGAGTTGGCCTTGGCGGTCGCTGGGGTGAGCTTCGGGTATGGCCGAGGGTGGCACCATAGGCGGCTTATGGGGCTGGCGAAGGAAGATCGGGGCCCATAAGATCGCGCCTGATCGGGGGAAATAGGAATGAAGTGGCAGTGGAGTAACGTCAACGGCATCTCACCATCGGGCTACCGCTGTGGCTTCTGTGACGAGCGGGTGGCGGCAGATAGAGGCTATTTTGCTGAAGAGCTGTTGGGGAAGGGTAATCGACGTTACATCCAGATTTGCCCGAATTGCGACAGCCCCACTTACGTAACGGAATATGGGTTACACATCCCGAGCCCCAAGCCGGGTAACTCGGTCGACCATGTGCCAAAGGAAGTCTACGACCTCTACAACGAGGCCCGGTCCTGCGTCGGTATAGGCGCATATACAGCGTCGGTCCTCGCCTCCCGCAAGCTCCTCATGAACATCGCAGTCAGTCAGGGAGCCCCTGCGGGGCAATCCTTCATCGCATATGTCCAACACCTAGCCGACAGTGGATTTGTTCCGCCGAACGGAAAGGGCTGGGTGGACCACATCCGTAAGAAGGGTAACGAGGCAACCCATGAGATACTGCCAATGTCTGAGGCAGACGCTAAGGAGCTTGTCTCCTTTAGCGAAATGCTTCTGAAATTCATCTTTGAGTTCCCGAACCGTGTGCCCTCTGACCCGGTCCCTTCGTCCTGAGAGCCGGAATTTTGGGCAACAATTTCTGAGCGCCCCATCTGATTATAGGAACGCGCCTATTCCCCCGGTACCCCCTCGCGTTCCCCTTCAATCCACCCTTCACGCCTCCCTCACGTTCCACCTTGCCGCTCCACCCTCAGGCGAGGACAGGAAGGTGTGCAGGAGCGGCACTGAGGGATTGCCTGATGGTGGACAGGGGGCGGGGGATAGCGGGCTCCTGCATAGGTTTATGGCTATGTATCAATCACAACGAACGTTGACAGTTTGATACGGCCTCTGTATCAAGCGCAACAGATCAACCTGTTACGCGGGACCTCCTCCATGCAGAAGTACGTCGTCTACACCCGGGTGAGCACTACCGACCAAGGCAAGAACGGTCACGGGCTCGACGCCCAAGAGCGGGACATAGACATCTTCCTGAGCAACTATTCCGAGGTTCCCTATGAGGTGCTTGGGAGGTTTCAGGACATACAGAGCGGCAAGGACGACAATCGGCCCGAGTTGGCCAGGGCTCTAGACCTAGTCCGAAGGACCGGCGCTGAGCTTCTGGTTTCAAAGCTGGACCGGCTCAGCCGTAGGGTCGCCTTCATTGCCACCCTCATGGACGACAAGAGGGTTAAGCTCCGGGTCGCCTCCATGCCCCAAGCCGACAAGTTCCAGCTCCATATCTATGCCGCGTTGGCTGAGCAGGAACGGGACTTCATCTCCAAGCGCACCGTGGCCGCGCTGGCAGCTGCCAAGGCCAAGGGTAAGAAGCTGGGCGGTTACCGGGCGGGCAGCTTGGACAAACGCATAGAGACGCTCAAGGCTGTGGCAGATGAGGACGCCCAACGGGTGATCGGCTTCATTCGCCCCTTGCGGGAAGCTGGACAGAGCCTAAGGCAGATCGCTGAGGCTCTAGCCGGGTCAGGACTACCGACGCCCAGGGGTGGCGCGTGGACTGCAATGCAGGTGAAGCGCACCATAGAGCGCCTGGAAGCCTGACCGGCAGCGCTGCCGGGTCGAATATGGCCCGCAGGAGGACTACCGGGCGCGATATGGCCCGCAGTAGGAGTGGAGGGGGCTTCCATTAGCAACACCTCAACAAGTGCAACAGTAGGAGTGGAGGGCTATTCTCCCCCGCAGTAGCACTACCCCACGCGATAGCTCGGCTGAGCCTCGCCTTTCACTCATGTCGCCCTCTCCGTTGAGACGCCAGCTTTCATGCTGCGCATTGGGCTGGGACCGTTCTCCTTCCGGCATGGCCCTTGGGCTCCGGTCGGGCGGCATTGGTGATGGGCGGCGCGGGTATGTGCGGCCGTATGTGTCCTGATCCATCTTTTGAGGAGAACTTCCCGACCTTCCGACATTTTTAAAAGGAGAACTTCCCGAATGAAAGGCGAGCAACGCCTAGAAGCCGTCATGGCAACCCATTGCGTCGGCGGCGCTCACCTACTCCCCGGCTCCCTTGGCCTCAACCAGGGCTGGACCCACTTCAAGGCACAACGCCGCATCGCAGGTGGCCAACCCGTCAACTTCTATCGCACACGCACCAAGCGGGCCCTCAACGCCGACTATACGGCCACCCAAGCGCACCTCAGCAGGGACTACCGGCAGGACACCCTGGGTGACCTGAAGGGCCCAGCAGTAAAGAGCGATGTTACACTGACCGCCTACGCCAAGACCAAGAGCGTCGGCCCGAGGAAGGCCCGGCGGATCATGCTGCAACTCGGCTTTCTACAGCCAGAAATCGAGACCCGCATGGTGCCCATGTTTGTGGACCCCCGCCACACCCGCCCTGTCTACAGAACCATCCCCCGGCTTGCCTCATGGGCATTTGACGAGGGGCTGGGTAAAAGGATCGAACCGCGTGGAGGCATCCCGTTCGATGTCCTATCGCCGGATGGGATGGCATGGCTTGATGCCCGCTGGCCCGTCCCGGAGGTGCTGCCGAAAGGGAAGCGTGGAAGGCCGCCAACCGGGTTGCGGCAGGAGGTCCAGACGCTCATGGCGGCCGGACGCACCCAAGCCGAGATTGCCCGTATTCTAGGCAAGTCGGTGCGGTCGATCTACCGGCAGATGCAATCCCTCAAGCAGGCAGCTTAAGTCGGGACCGGACATAATTCCCGGTCTTGGCTATTAAGGGGAACCTTTAGGGAGCCCTCACGGGGCCCTTCGGGCTGGAGACTACCAGTCCCAGAGTACCGGGTCCTACACTTCAGGTATCCCTTAGCGTCTCCCCTTCGGGGGCCTTGCCTCAGCAAGATGGACCGAAGGACACCGGGCTAAGGCTGCACTGAAAGAGGGCATAGGGTTCTCCCATCCTCCGTAATCCACCTAAGAACCCCCTCCCCTTTATCTTTCACCTTCAGGCAGCACCCCAGCATAACCTAGCGCGTCCCTTAGCCTGCCCCCTGAATGGCCCATAAATACCTCACCTTAGAATGCGGGCTCCGCCCTTGTTGTGAGTGTGAGTTGGAGTGTCCTGTAACCCCTGATGTCTCCAGCCCGAAGGGCCCCGTGAGGTGCGCCTTAAGGGTAGCCTTAAAGGGGCACCCGAGGGGCTTTCACCACCATCCACGCCTCTCCTTGTCTGTCCAAGAGTTTTGGATGAGGACAGGCGATCTACCAAGCGGGGACCCCCTGCAAGTCTAGCTAATCGACCATTTGCAGATGGTCAGCAAGCTCCGATATGCGTCTGGTAGGTAGCGGTAGGCGTCAAAGCCTATCTCAATCCACCAGATGGCTTCGGTGACCCAAGGCTTGAGTGAAGAAATATCCTTCTTCATTGTTCCCCTGACTGTGCCGTTTGCTGCCGGGTTGGTTCCGGCGTCCCACGTCCTCCTAACGAGGAGTGACGAGGAAGCAGCAGCAGAGCGTGGGGGTCCCCGCTCGGTAGATCGCCCCATAGGCCCGGGCTGTCAACATGCCCCCCCTCACCATCCAAACCAGAAGGAACACCACGAACAATGAACCGGCCAGCCGATGGCCCCAAGCCGATTACAGATATCCGCCTTCCAGACAGTGAGCAGCGCCGCAAATGGCGTGACGCGGCCCGTGCCCGCTATCACTCCAACGAGGAGGCCCGCCGCGCCAAGATAGCGGCCATTGAAGACTACCGACGACGCCACCCCGACAAGGTCCGGGAGGCCCGGAACCTAGCCCGCAAGCGCAACCGCAGGGGCATCCAGAGGGCGTATCGCAAGGCCACCCCAGAGACCCCCGCGTGAGAACCTATTGGTCCCCAGCTCCAGGGCACCATGCCTATGTCACCACCGTCAACGGCGATAGCGTCAGCGACTACGGCGCATACACCCACGAAAGCCAGACGGAAGACCCCGAGGATACCGTAGCGCTGGACAGCCTGAGGAAGACCCTCCCGGTCGCCCAGCAGGTTGCACCGGACGGGCCGGCACCCTCAGACCCCAAGCCCCAGCAAGAGCCCCCGCCAAGCACATCGCGAAAGCGGCACCCTGTGTTGAACCCGTGGCGGTGCCGTTCGCACCTGCACGTAGACCTCCCGCCTGGGTATGTCGTGACACGCGACGGGCTCTTGGCACCGAAGCAGATCAGGGGACGCGCCAAATCGATCAGGGCGGCCCTTGAGAAGCGCGCGGCGCGTGACGGGCAGAGGGTCCGATATTGACGGTCGACCTCTCTTATCCACCGCGCTCCCTCGCCCTGCACATCATCGAAGCCATGGCCGACCCCGCCGTGGCGGATTGGGACGGCGTGGCCACGCGTGTCGGACTGGCCAACGGGTCAGAAGCCAACGGGGCGGCGCATCGCTGCTTCCAGATTTATGGCTACGGAGCGTTGCACCCGAACCTTGTGGCATTGTGGAACGCGCAGCGCTCCATGATCCCACGTCCGACCTCTCAGCCGTCCCAGCAGCCGACACCTCGCGTCGACCCTTGGCGGCCCCTTAGCGATGCCGATAGCGCGCGGCGTTAGCGACCCCCACCACCATCATCCAGAACACACACACACCGAACCGAAGGAGACATCATGTCTAATTTCCCACAGATCAACGGCGGAAGCCCCGCCTCCACACCGTCCAACACCCTGCCCGACCTTACCCCTGAAGAAACCCGCCTGCTTGGCATGTCCCGCGCTGATCGGGAGGAACATTTCCGGCGCATGGAAGCCCGAGCCGAGGAGACAGCGGCGCGGATCAAGGAATACGAATTGCAGAAGCAGGTTGCCGAGGATGTCGAGCATAGCCTTTCTAAGAACGTCCAGTATCAACGGATGTTGCGTGGCGCTCACCCCCGCGTGGCGTCATCAGACACGGACAACGAGAACACCCGACAGGCCCTTGCCCAGCCCTTCGCCATCGGCGCACCGCAAGCCCTGATCGATACCATCCCGATCATGGTCGGCGGCATCCAGCTTGGTCCCCAGCAGGCAAAGGACATGCTGGCAACGGGCCAGATCAGCAAGCGCGACTATGACGCCGGATTGGCCCGTGAGTTGGCGGCCTATGGCTATGCAGCGCCGGGTTTCAGGACGGCCTAGCTCCCAACGAGAAGCCCGTTGAGAGGCGGGTGGACGCTAGGCATGACGGAAATTCTGTTGACCCTGATGGCAGCGACGGCACCCCAGACGGTGACGGCGATGCTGATGAAGATGAGGACGGCGACGACGAGCTGGAGAAGGCTGAGAAGCTGTACGAGGAGATGGTCGCGGCCTGCGACCAGAGCCTGAACCGCTGGAAAGAGGCTGCCACCCCCGAGGTGCAACAAGCGGCGGTCGACCACTTCGCAGAGACGGGGGAGCTTAACGCCGAGTTGGCGGGCGTTGACCCTATCGAGGCCGAGATGGTTCACGCCGCCTTCTACCAGTATGTCGAGCGGAACGTCCTCAAGCCTTTCGGCCTGACGGTCGCAACGTGGCAGGAGCATATCGACCCTGCCGAGGAGCCCGCTTTCAGACGCGCCATGGCCAAGGGCGATTGGGCGTTGCTGAAGCACCACGCGAACCGGGCGGCAGCGATGCGCCGGGAACACGGGCTGATGAAGTAACAGACGACACCCTAAGGGGCCCGTTAAGCCCAACCCCCTGTACTGCCCCAAGCTCACACAGGGCGGGCCCCTGAAGGCTCAGACCTATGCAGGAGCCGCGTGAAAGCGTGGCCCTGCCGATCTACCACCGGGACCGCTAAGCGCGATCCTGCACACCTTCCCGACCCGACAATTCAGCATATCCAGAAGAAGGAGATAGATGGCCTCTTATCGAGAGACCGACGACGACTACCGCAGCGTGTTCCTCAGGTGGGACCACAGCGAGAAGAAGGCGACCCGCATCATCGGTTGCCGCGACGACCTTCAATTCATCATCCAGTACCGCGCCGGCCCCGACCGGTGGCGCTCCCGTTACTTCTGCCGAACCCGACAGGCCCTTGAGCGGCTCCTCCCGGGGATGGCCGAAGACATCAGGGCTGCCCTGCCCGAGACGTTCGATACCCCCGCAGCACAACCCGCAGGAACCTCATGACCCAAATCAGCTATGCCACGCAGGGCAAGACCCGCAGCCTCCCCCTGAGCCAGTCCTATCTGGAACAGCTCACCGGGGTGGCCTCTCGGGTTGACCCCTCGCTGGGCATCACTATCACGTCTGCGGCCCAGGAAGCCTTGGACCCGGAGAAGCAGCGCAAGGGCATCAAGCAGAAGCGCACCGGCTCCACCCGGCACGACGTTGACGAGCATGGCGAAGGCCACACCTCGGACATCGTCCTGACGAGGGACGGCAAGACCATCCTCCCGGGGCAGGATAAGGCCCTCTACGCCAAGTTCATGGAGGAGGCTGCCGCCTCGGGCTTCACCGGGATCGGCCACTACTCGTGGGGCATCCACGTCGGCGGGGGCTCCCAGCGCGCCTGGGGCCCATCCACCAACAGCGACACCCTCGACCCTGAGTTCGGCGCTGCCATCCAGCGTGGCTGGGCCCGTGGTGGGACTGTGGAGCGTAAGCCCCTCGGTCCTGTAGGTGGCAACAGCGAGCTGGCTGACGCCATCCGCAAACACGCCAAGCGCATTGGGGCCAACCCGGAGGACTTCGCCACTGCCATCTCCTACGAGACCGGTGGCACGTTCGATCCATGGAAGAAGGGCCCGGCCACGCAGTGGGGCCAGCATGAGGGCTTCATCCAGATGGGTGAGACCCAGCGGCAGCAGTTCGGCTACCAGCAGGGCAAGTCCATCGACGAGCTGGTCGGTGCCTCCGCTGACTACCTGGTGGCCAACGGCTTCAAGCCGGGTATGTCGGGACTGGACCTCTACTCCACCATCAATGCTGGCGCTCCCGGCCGCTACGGTGCCTCTGACGCTGCCAACGGCGGCGCTTCGGGGGACGTGGCGGACAAGTGGAACAACCAGATGGGCGACCACCGGAAGAAGGCTCAGGCCCTCCTCGGTGGCTCCTACACGCCGGGTTCGACCTCCCAGCCGGGCTTCGGGGGTGGTGCATCCATCAGCTCCCCTAACGCGCCCGACGTGTGGGTCCCTAAGGTTGAGACTGCGCCGTTCACCCAGCTCGCCTCCGACGCTTTCCAGTCGGAACAGTCCCTCGCGTGGATGTCCCGCAACAACCGCATCGCCCAGATGGAGCCGCAGGACGGCTACAAGCTCACCAAGGAGATGCTGGACCAGGACTTCAACAGCAGGGGGATCGATCCGGCGACCTATTCCAATCAGCTCTCCATGGCCCAATCGCCGGCCGCCTACGAATACGCCAAGGGTCTCATCTACGAGGACCATGAGCGTCTCCAGAGGTTGCAGGCTAGTGGGTTCACCGGGGCCGCCCTTCAGATCACCAATCAGATGTTCGATCTGGCAACCCTGCCGGTGGACATTGCGGTTGGCACCGTGGCCCCTGAACTGATCCTGAGCAAGAAGGCACCGCGCCTCTACCGTGCCATCACAGGCGCGTTGGCGGGCGGCACAGCCGGTGCTGCAAGCAATGCGGCCCAGGTGGCCGTCAACCCCCACAGGGACAGCTCAGACGTCATCTTCGGGGCCATCCTCGGGGTTGGCTTCGGTGGTGTCGCTGGTGCCCTCTACAAGAACGCGGCTACGGCTGCTGAGGGGGCCGCAGTACAGCGCCTCGGGCAGGACCTCGCCCAGGGTGTCGAAACCTCGCACCTTCCGGGGATCGCTGAGGGTAGTTCTGCGGGTGCCCGTGGGGTGGACGTTGACGGGTGGCTGAAGGATGAGGCGTTCGCCCTTGTGCAGGACAACGAGGTGGCCCGTACCATGTTCGGTCGGGGCCGCATGTCGCTTGCCTCACAGTTGGGCGGGAGCCGCAACCCGGCAACCCGGATGGCGTCTCATCTGGTGCAGGATGGTGTCGGCAAGCAGGGCGGCGCAATCAACCCGTTCTCGGCTTCTGAGGATATGTCCATGTTCACCGACCGGTGGCACGGCTCCCTCATGAAGACCTACCAGCCCGCCCTGAAACAGTGGCTGAAGGATACCGGCGTCCCCTTCTCGGATCGCTATGCTGCTCAGTTCGAGTTCCGTGAACAGGTCGCCCGCTATGTCCGTGACTACAGGGAGGGACGGGCAGAGCGATACCATGAGGCGGTGCGGCGTATGGGCGACAAGATCGCCAAGGTACAGGCCGATATTCGGAAGATGGCTGAGAACCCGCTGTATGAGGAAGGCTCCACCGGCCGTGCCGTGTCAGGCTTTGACCAGTTCGGAGACAACCCCAACTATCTCATGCGCGTATGGGATGCCCGGAAGGTGGGCAATGTGGAAGCCCGCTACAAGGGCGACACGCTGGAGCGTCTCATCTTCGGGTCCATGCAATCGGCCAACCCTCAGGTGCCCATAGCGGTTGCGCAGAAGGCGGCCCGAGGCTTTGCCCGGATGCTGTCCAAACGGGTGCATGGCGTTGAGCAGATGATGTTCGGTCGCGTGTCGGCTGAGAACATTGACGAGCTGGCGGACGCGTTGGTGAGGCATGGCGGCATGTCGGGAGAAGACGCGCGGCAACTCCTCCGTGACATCGCCGGGAAGTCTGATGACACAGGCAGGGCGTCGGTGGCCAAACACCGCACTATCCTTGACGAGAAGTACGGCCTTCGCGGTGCAGATGCCCCGATCACGAAGGATGGCGTCCGTGGTGATGACCTCTTTATCGAGGACCTCCTCCACAACGACGCCATTGAGCTGGCCATGGGCTACGCCCGGAAGATGGCTGGCCAAGTCTCCCTTGCCCGCTTCCGTATCAAGGACCCCGTCACAGGCGAATTGCTGCTCAACGGGGTCACCCGGGACAGCGAGTTCGACAGCTTCCTCCGCACCGTGTGGAAGAAGGGCTTGGACGAGGGTGTCAGCGAGGCGGACCTGAAGCTGGACGAGAAGAACCTGAGGTTCGCGTACGACTTCATCAAGGGGACGCCCAACTGGGCCGAAGACAGCTTTGGAGCTGAGGCTATGCGCCTCCTCCGTGAGTTCAATTTCATGCGCCTGATGAACCAAGCCGGGTTCGCTCAGGCTATGGAAGCCTCACGGATTGTCAGCTCCCTTGGCGTCAAGGCCGCCTTCTCCCAGATGCCGGCCCTTCGCCGGGTGGTGAACATGGAGGGGGAGGCCATCCGCAAATCCGGGCTGGCGGAAGACCTGGAGGCGCTCATAGGCACGTCCTACGACAACCTCCTCGGGACCATCGGGCGGCGCATGGACGACATGGCGGGACAGGCAAACAGCCT
Source organism: Mesorhizobium sp. 8 (assembly GCF_006351905.1). NCBI lineage: Bacteria > Pseudomonadati > Pseudomonadota > Alphaproteobacteria > Hyphomicrobiales > Phyllobacteriaceae > Mesorhizobium > Mesorhizobium sp. 8. The sequence continues at coordinate 733,412 of NZ_CP040914.1, read as the reverse complement.
GGACCGTGGCACCTCCATGCAGAAGCTCACGGCCCTTGCCCAGCGTGGCAACCGGCTGACCTCCGTTGCCTCAGGCATGGCCCACGTCAACGACATCCTCCAGACCTGGGCCTTGAAGGCCATCGTTCAGAAGTTCGCGAACATGGCCGCCAATGGGGTGGAGTATCAGGGGAAGCGCCTAGCTGACCTTGGGCTGGACCCGGGCATGGCCAAGCGGATCGCCGCACAGTTCAACCAGCCGGGCAACTTCGAGTACGCCAAGGGTGTGCTGTCGGGCAGGAAGGTGGTCCGTGCCCATTTCGACAGATGGTCGGACCCGGAGGCCCGCGAGGCGTTCATCCGTGCCACCAGACGCATGGCAACGCAGATCATCCAAGAGAACGATATCGGCAACTTCCATCGCTATATCTCCAGCCCGCTGGGCAAAGTGATGATCCAGTTCCGCACGTTCGTCTTGGCGGCCTATGAGAAGCAAACCCTACGGTCCCTCCACATGAGAGACGGCAGGGAACTTGCCGTGGTGCTGTCTTCGATGGTCACGGCGGCGCTTGTTTATGCCGTACAGGAGAACCTCAAGGCCATCGGTCGGTCAGACCGTGACGAGTACCTTGAGCGGCGTCTGTCATGGGGCAACCTCGCCTTGGCAGGGTTCGCCCGCACCGGTCATTCCTCACTCTTGCCAATGGCGTGGGACACCGGGCCCAGCACCATCCTCTGGGGTGAACCGACGTTCGACTTCAGAACGACAGGGCAGCCGATGCAGGGCGTCACGGGCAATCCTACCGTGGGCTTCGCTAATGACGTGATCGGAGCCATGAGCAGCGTGGCCCGGCCCGCCATAGAAGGCCGCAGCATGTCGCAGGAGGAGGCCAGAGCTGTGCAGCGTCTTGCGCCGTTCCAGAACTTCCTACCGCTATCGGCCCTCTTCAACTCGCTCATCAGCGGGTTGCCTGAGCGGAGCCCGAAGGTAAGGCGGTAAGTTTCAACAATGGGTGTCCCGGATTGTCCTATGTCTGGGACCCCCCTTTTGTGGCCAAGTGGCTGCATTCATTGGCAGAATTTTGCCCATAAATCGGATGATCCTACAGATAGGATAATCCTACTAAACAATTGATCTATTTGTCTTTTTTGCCATTGACGACCGGTCGCAAATCAGGCGATCAAGCGGCACGGGATGGCAATCGGCCGCCCCGGTAACTCAGGCAAAGAGAGCTTAGACGTGCATAGCAACACCACAGACAAGACCCCAGCAATCGACATCGCTGCCTTGCTGGACCTACCGAACCTCCAGCAGCGCCTCGCCGCCCATATGGAATGGCTGGTTGAGGTCACCACCGAGGCCGGGTTTGAGGATGCCCGTGAGGGTGTCGAGAAGGACGTTAGGGCGGACCCTTGGGCTTTCCTGATGGACTTCGCCCAGGGCATGGCTGGCAAGCCTGCCGCGTGTGCGAAGTGAAGCCCGACGTTTCCCCCCTCGGTGACGCCATAGCTGCTTGGCGTGACGACTACGCCGACCGCCTTCGGGAGAGGTTCGGGGACGAACCGGCAGACACCGCAGAGGTTGAGTTGAGGGCCGATAGGTGGTTGGCCATCAAGCGGCGCAGCGGGGGCAAGGTGAAGCCATTTGCGGTGACCCGTAGGGCTTGACCTTGAGATACACCGCTGATACCCCTTGAGATACACCAAGGCGGTTGACGCTTTGGGGGAGCGGTTTCACAAGCATCTGATTTCTAATCGCTTTCTGGCGAATTTCTACCCGGTTCGATTGACCAAAACTGTCCGGCCCGGGGAGCCATTTGCCGCCAGAATCCTCGGAATCCGGCGATTGCACAGGTTCCCGCCTCTCAGACATACATTGTCAGCGGCTTCCATTTGCCGTTCAGGAAACAGTCATCTTCCATCCTGTCGAATGGTGCCACGGTGCAAACCATGGAGTGATGACATGGATCGACGCAAAATTCTCTTTCTCGCAGTGATCGGCTTGACTTTCGCCGTCGGTCAAAGCGAGACCGTCAATGCAGCGCCGAAGGCCGGCGTCTGCAACCGGGCGGCGGCCGAGGCACTGGCCGGCAAGCGCCGGATCACCGATAGCCGGGCGAAACGGCTGACCGGCGCGACCATCGTTCGCCAGATAAGGCCGGGCCAGGGTGTCACCATGGATTACAGGCGGGAGCGGGTGACGATCGAAACCGATCCGAAAACCGGGAAGATCGTCCGCGCCATGTGCGGTTGAGCCAGGGAGATTCGCGGTAAGCCGCCCTACCCGGCACGACAGGTATCGGACATCCAGGAGCCGTCGGGTCGCGCTGTCGCTACGCCGGCTTTGTCTCGCCTGCCCTTTCTTCGCGGCGCGCGAAACCGCGACCCAGCCAGTTGGAAAGGCGCTCCAGATAGAGATAGATGACCGGCGTCACGAACAGCGTCAGCGGCTGCGACACAAGAAGGCCGCCGACCACCGCGACGCCGAGCGGCTGGCGCAATTCGGCGCTGGCCCCGGCGCCGAGCGCGATCGGCAGCGTGCCCATCAGCGCTGCCAGCGTCGTCATCAGGATAGGCCGGAACCGCATCAGGCAGGCGCGGTGGATTGCATCGACAGGCGGCATGCCGCCGCGGCGCAACTCGATTGCCACGTCGACCATCATGATACCGTTCTTTTTGACGATGCCGATCAGCATCAGGATGCCGATCAGTGCGATGATGGAGATGTCCATGCCGGCCAGCCTCAGTGCCAGCAGCGCGCCCAGCACCGCCGAAGGCAGACCGGAGAGGATCGTCAGCGGGTGGACGAAGCTCTCGTAGAGCATGCCGAGCACGATGTAGATCGTCAGGATGGCGGCGAGGATGAGCAGGCCCTGGTTTGCGGCGGAATCCTGAAACGTCCTGGCCGTGCCGGCATAGGTCGTGGACACGGTGTGCGGCAGGTGCAATTCCGCCTTGATCGCCTCGATGCGGTCGGTGCTGGTTCCCAGAGACACGCCCGCCGGCAGGTTGAAGGAAATGGTCACGGCCGGCAACTGGCCGAGCTGGTTGACGGCCAGCGGACCGGCGGTGCGCTCCACGGTGGCGAAGGCGCCGAGCGGAACGAGATTGCCGTTGGCGCCGGCCACCTTCAGGCCGAGCAGCGAATCCGGTGACCACGGAATGCGCGGATCGGCTTCCAGGATGACGGGATAGCTGTCGGCGCTTTCGAAGATGGTTGCGGCCTGCTGCGTGCCGAAGGACGAATAGAGCGTCGAGCGCAGGACGTCGTTGGAGACGCCGAGCGCAGCCGCCTTGTCGGGGTCGACCTTGACGGTTGCCTGCAGCGCGTTGTTGCTGAGATCGGTCGCGACATCGACGAAATGCGCGCGGTCCTCGCTCATGGCGTCGGCTATCTTGCCTGCCCATTCGTCCGTCGTGCTGTTGTCCAGCGCCTGTACGACGAGCTGATATTGGCTGGCCGAAGCTCGCGATCCGAGTCGGAGGTTCTGCACCGGCGTCATGAAGACGTTGATGCCGGCGACCTGGCTGGTCTGGCGACGCAGCTCCGACAGCACCTGTTCGAGCGGCGGCCGCTGGTCTTTCGGCTTCAGCTCTACGAATAAACGGCCGTTGTTCAGCGCGCCGCCATTGTTGGAACCGGCCGACTGGGCGACATGCGCCACATAAGGCGATTTGGAAAAGATCGCGGCCACGCGAGTCTGCAAGGCTACCATCTGGTCGTAGGAAATGTCCTGCCGCGCCTGCGTGCTGACGGAGAGCTGGCCGATGTCTTCCTGCGGGAAAAAGCCCTTTGGCGAGCTTTCGAGCAACCAGATGGACATGGCCGTTGTCACGATAAAGAGCAGGCCGATCAGCGCGGTGTTCCTCAGGCAGAAGCCGAGTGCCGCGCCGTAGCCGCGCAGGACCAGCCCGTATTCTTTCTCGCCCGTTTTCTTCTTCGGCGCGCGGAGCAGGCGCGAGCACAGCATCGGCGTCAGGGTCAGCGACACGACCATGGACGCCAGGATGGCGACCGTGACGACCAGCGCGAACTCGTTGAGGATGCGGCCGACAACTCCGCCCATCAGAAGAATGGGCAGGAATACGGCGACCAGCGAAATCGAGATCGAGATGATGGTGAAACCAATTTCGCGGGAGCCCTTCAGCGCGGCCTCAAAGGCCGAAAGGCCTTCCTCTTCCATGTGCCGGAAGATGTTCTCCAGCATGACGATGGCATCGTCGACGACAAGGCCGACCGACAGCGTCATGCCCATGAGCGAGATATTGTCTATCGACGCGCCCAGCAGATACATCACCGCCAGCGTGGCGATCAGCGAAATCGGCACGGCGACCGCCGGGATGACGGTGGCGGCGACGCGGCGCAGAAACAGGAAGATGACGCCGATCACCAGGATGATTGTCAGCGTCAGGGTGAACTGCACGTCGCTGACTGCCGACTGGATCGAGGTGGAGCGGTCGTTCAGCGTTTTCAGGTCCGCCTGGGGCGGCAGTTGGTCGGCGAAACTCGGCAGCATCGCCTTGACGCGCCGCACGACATCGACGGTGTTGGCGTCGGGTTGGCGCTGCACGGCCATGAGGATGGATGGTGTTCCGTCGTACCAGCTTCCCGAGGTGGTGACGGCGACGGAATCGATGACGCGGGCGACGTCTGCCAGATGCACCGGCTTGCCGTTGGTGTCGGCGATGACCAGTTTGCCGAATTGGGCTGCGTTCTCGAGCTCGGTGTTGGCGGTGATCGTCAGCTGCTGCTGCTTGTCGCTGAGCGTGCCGAGAGGCGTCTGGCTGTTGGCGTTGGAGATGGCGGCTTGCAACTGCGAGACGGAGATGTTGCGGGCGGCCAGCAGGTTGGGATCGACCTGGATGCGCACCGCGTATTCGCGGCTGCCGAAAAGCTGTACCTGGGCGACTCCGTCGATTGTCGACAGCGCAGGCGAAATGACGTTCTGCGCGAAGGCGTCCAACTGGGTCAGCGGCGTAACCCCGCTTGTCAGGGCAAGGATGAGGATCGGCGCATCGGCCGGATTGACCTTGCGATAGCTGGGCGGGCTGGTCATCTGCGGCGGCAACTGGCGCTGTGTGCGCGCCAGCGCGGCCTGCACGTCGGCCGCGGCCGCGTCGATGTCGCGACCGAGCGCGAACTGGATGGCGATGGAGGTGTTGCCCAGGGTGTTGCTGGTGGAAATGGTGTCTATGCCGGCGATGGTGGACAGCTGCTTGATGAGCGGCGTGGCGACCGAGGTCGCCATCGTCTCGGGCGAAGCGCCCGGCAGTGAGGCCGAGACGTTGACCACCGGAAACTCGGCGCTTGGCAGCGCCGCCACCGGGAGCAGCCTGTAGGCGAAGGCGCCGGCGAGGACCAGGGCAATCGACATCAATAGCGTCGCCACCGGCCGGCGGATGCAGAATTCGGAAATCATCCCCGTTTCTCCGCCCCGGCGGTGGTCGCCTTGGTCACATCCGCCTTGACCGCTCCCTTGTCCTCGGTGACCGGGGTGCCGTCTTTAAGGCGCCCCTGCCCTTCCACCACCACCTTCTCACCCGCGCCCAGACCGGACGAGAGAGCCGTCTGCCGGTCGTTCGACATGGCAATCGTCACGGTCTTCATGGAGACCTTGCCATCGGGGCCGACGACGAAGACATACGATCCCTTCTGGCCGGCTTGTAGGGCGACGGTCGGCACCGTCACCGCGTCCTTCAGCGTTCCGAACCGGATCGCCACATCGACATAAAGGCCGGGCCACAGCTTGCCGTCTGCGTTGTCCACCGAGGCGCGGGCGGCGATCGTGCCGGACGCCGTGTCGACCGAAGAATCGAGGAAATCCAGTACGCCCTGCGCGAGTGGCGCACCGTCCTTGCTGCTAAGCGACACCGTCGCCTGCTCCGGCGAGGCGATAGCGGCCTGCAGAAGGCCAAGATCCGTTTCAGGCAGGGTGAAGGTCACCGTCAGCGGGTTCATCTGCGTGATGGTGACGAGCGGCTGGGAAGAACTCGGTTGCTGTCCCGAACCTGCGCCCGACTGGCCATTGCCCGAGCCGACGAGATCGCCGACCGATGCGTTGATGAGGCCGAGGCGTCCGGAGGTCGGGGCGGCGATCGTCGCATAGGCAAGCTGTACCTGGTCGACCTGGATAGCGGCCTGATCCGCCTGCACCGCCGCTTCCAGCCCTTTGGTGGTCGCAAGCTGCTCGTCGTAAGCCTGCTGGGTGCCGGCGCCCTTGGCAAGGATATCGCGTGCCCGGTCGAGATCGGCCTGCGCACTGACGGCCGCCGCCTGGTCTTTGGCCAGGCCTGCCCGGTCCTTGGCGAGTTGCGCCTTGAGGGCGCGGTCGTCGAGCCTGAACAGCACGTCGCCCGGCTTGACCGTCTGGCCGTCCTTGACCGGAATTTCCATGATCTGGCTGGATATGCGCGAGCCGATATCGACCACTGCAGGCGACGACAGGAACCCGGTGGTGGTGCGCATGACGGGAAAGTCCGTCGTTTCGGCCGCCGCCGTGACGACTGCGGTCGGTCTCGGGCCGCTCTTTGCTTGAACATTTTGGACTGACGCCTGACCGGACCGATAGCGCGCCGCGATTCCGGGACCCACCACGACGACCAGACCTAGCACGAGGGCGATGGCAACCAGGCCCGCAATGATCCTCTTATGCACGGCGTAGCCCTCCTGCTTTTCCATGGCGTGGCCATGGACTCGCGCGACCACTGGCGCCGCGATTTCAGCAGCATTGTGGAGAGACAACGTCCTGAGGTGAGAATAGGCGCAAGATTACAATGATTTAATTATCTCGTCGGCCACTTTGGCCTCAAGCGCCAGGGATGGTTCTGGCCTTCGAATGCTCGCGGCTCGGCCATCATCGTGGCACAGCCGCGCAACCGCTTGTTTCGGAAGCGCGTTCTGACCGGAACAGCAAATTTGCGCCAGATCAAAGTGGCCGGGCCGCTGCTCGGCTAACAAGCTCCGAGAACTCGTCCAAATTCGGAGATTGCAATGCAGTACGCGCTCTATGCCGGTGTTGTCGGCGTGGTTGTGGTGGCGATTCTCTCGTGTCTCGGCTTTCGCTAGGCGATTGTGCTGATACGGGGCCGGTCACACTTACCTGGCGACGTAGTCGATGACATGACGCAGGCTTTTGACGCCAGCGTCAATGTAATGGCTGTCGTTATAAACTCCGTCCCAGATCAAAAAGGCGGCAAAGCCGACGATGACGACAACGTAGCGCATGCCGGAAATCCCTCAGGGTTCGTCACCAGCAAGACATCCAGTCGCTTTTTAGCGCATTTTGCCCCGTCCAGCCAGAACCGCCCTTTGCGCTGCCAGACACGGGCGCCTATGTCGCATTACGACAACCGCCGCCATGGGCGGAGGAATAGGCTTCGGCGACGAAAGGAAGACAAAGATGACGACAAGCGACTACGACGACATACCGGCACAATATGCCTCGCCACCCTGTTTCATGCATGAACTGGATCCGGCCTTCCGCGCTCCGGCGACCATGCCGGCCGAGGTGCGGCGCTGGCGCAAGGCCGAGCGCGAACGGCTCATCCAGGCACGCCTGGCCCTGTCCGCCGACACGCGTGCGGCCATGGCAGCCCGTATCGCCGAGGGGCTCGACGCGGTGATCGGCGACGTCGCCGGCAAGATGGTGAGCCTCTACTGGCCCTTCCGCGGCGAGCCGGACATGAGGCCCTGGATGGCTTCGGTGAATGCGCGCGGCGGCCGCACCGCCCTGCCCCTGGTCGTCGAGAAAGGCCATCCGCTGGTCTTCCGCGCCTGGAAGGCGGGCGAGCCATTGGAAAAGGGGGTGTGGAACATTCCGATTCCGTCGCAGGGCGACCCGGTCCTGCCCGATATCGTCATCTCGCCCATCGTCGGCATCGATCCGGACAATTATCGTCTCGGTTACGGCGGCGGTTTCTACGACCGCACGCTGGCGGCGATGCCGCGCAAGCCGCTGGTCATCGGCATCGGCTACGATTTGCAGCGTATCCCGACCATCTATCCGCAGCAGTACGACATTCCGATGGACCGCTTCGTCAGCGAAGCTTTCCGGGCCTGACAGCGGTCAGGCCATCTCCGGTTTCAGGCCGAGCGCGGTGCGATCGACGATTTCGCGCAACGCAAAGGACGAATTGATCTTCGTCACATGCGGCATGGCCGACAGCCATTCCTTGTGGATGCGCTCGTAGTCGGCAAGGTCTCGGGCGGCGATGCGCAGCACATAGTCGTATTCGCCCGACATCAGGTGGCACGACAGGACGTTCGGGCAGCGCTTGATCGCCGCTTCGAAGTCGGACAGCGTCTTCTCGAACTGGCCCGACAGCGATATATGGACGATCACCGTCATCTGGTGACCGAGCGCCGCGTTGGAAAGACGGGCGTGATAGCCGCGGATCGTGCCCGACTTTTCGAGGTTGTCGAGCCGCCGGGAGCAGGCCGATTGCGACAGGCCGATCTTCTCGGCAAGGGCGGCATTGGGAATGCGGCCATCCTTCTGGAGTGTGTCCAGAATAGCGATATCGATCCTATCAAGCGCCATTCTTCGTGAATCCTGCGAATAATTTCCAATTTCGCGCAAGGATTATTGATCCAGAGCCCGTCATGCAAGCTTATTTCGCAAACACATGCGGGCGTTTTCATGGTCCAATGCGTTGATACAGAAAATGGCCTGAACGGCCTGCAGGAGGAGACTAAAACAATGCGCGTCGGTTGCCCCAGGGAAATCAAGAACAACGAATACCGCGTCGGCCTGACTCCCGGTTCCGTCCGCGAATATGTCGCGCACGGCCATGAAGTGCTCGTCGAGACGGGCGCCGGCGCCGGTATCGGCGCCGATGACAACGCCTATCGCGCGGCAGGCGCGCAGATCGCCAGGACGGCGGCGGAGGTGTTCGCAAAGTCGGACATGATCGTCAAGGTGAAGGAACCGCAGCCGGGCGAGTGGGCGCAGCTCCGCGAGGGCCAGATCCTCTATACCTATCTCCACCTCGCGCCCGATCCGGAGCAGACCAAGGGTCTGATCGCCTCGGGCGTCACGGCGGTCGCCTACGAGACGGTAACCGACGATCGCGGCGGGCTTCCCCTTCTGGCGCCGATGTCGGAGGTTGCCGGCCGCCTCGCCATCCAGGCCGGCGCTACCGCCTTGCAGAAGCCCAATGGCGGTCGCGGCGTACTGCTCGGCGGCGTGCCGGGCGTGCTGCCGGGCAAGGTCACCGTGCTGGGCGGCGGCGTCGTCGGCCTGCAGGCCGCGCGCATGGCGGCCGGCCTCGGCGCCGACGTCACCATCATCGACCGCTCGATCCCGCGCCTGCGCGTGCTCGATGATCTTTTCAACGGCCGGGTCCACACCCGCTATTCGACGGTCGAGGCGCTGGAGGAGGAATGCTTTTCCGCAGACATCGTCGTCGGCGCGGTGCTGATCCCCGGTGCCGCGGCGCCCAAACTGGTCAGCCGCGAGATGCTGTCTGGCATGAAGAAGGGCTCGGTTCTGGTCGACGTCGCCATCGACCAGGGCGGCTGCTTCGAGACGTCGCATGCCACCACGCATGCCGATCCGACCTACGAGGTCGACGGCGTCATCCACTATTGCGTGGCCAACATGCCCGGCGCCGTGCCGGTCACCTCGGCCCATGCGCTCAACAACGCCACACTGCACTACGGGCTCCAGCTTGCCGACAAGGGGTTGAAGGCGATCGTCGACGACCAGCATCTGCGCAACGGCCTGAACGTCCACAAGGGCAAGATCACCAACCGTGCGGTCGCCGAATCGCTCGGCTACGAAATGGCGGAGCCGAAAGCCGTGCTGGCCGCCTGATCCGCTTGCGTGCCAGACCTTCCTTGCATGCCCGCCGGAGACCGGCGGGCATTTTTCTTGGCGGCAGGGCATTTTCGCGGGCAACAAAAAAGCGGAGCAAAGGCCCCGCTTCCTCGTCCGTCGTGGCGCCGCCGGTTCATCCGCGGTCGGCATATCCTCGACGCTTTTCCGTCTACCGCATCAATGTTGCAGGTCGATGACGGCCAGGTACGATCCTGAATCCGTTTGGTTAAGGAATGGTTACCGCATCACGCTTTGCGAGCGCTCGGTGAAGGTCATCGGCTGGACGACTTCCTTTTTCTGCGCGACAGGCTGGAAGCCGAGCTTCTGGTAGAGCGGAAGGGCTGCGGGATGGTCGAGGGTGCAGGTCTGCACCGTGACCCGCTTCGGCCCATGCGACCAGCAGGCCTCGATGGCGGCACCGAGGAACCAGCGGCCGAGCCCCTGCCCCGTCGCATGCTCCATCATGCCGAAATAGGCAAGATCGGCCTCTTGCGGCAGGTGCGGCTTGACGTCGAAGAAGCCGGCGGGAGCGCCATCGAGATAAAGCACGCGGATGTCTCGGTCCTCCCGGTGCAGGCCCGCCACCAGTTCCTCGTCGGAAAGCCTGAGCGCATTGACCCAGTGCCATTTGCGTCCCACCCGATCCAGCAGGTAGCGATAGAAGTGCAGCGGTATGTCGTGCGTGCGCAGAAGCGCGATCTGCCGGCCGTGGGGCAACGCCGGATAGTGCGCTGGCGGCGTCGCCATCTCCAGGAAGGTGACCGTCACCTGAATGGGTTCGGGCGCGTCCATCGCTGCCGTTTTCACTTCTTGCCTGCCGCGGCCGGTCCGGTCGCCACCGGCGTGTCGGTGCGACCACCCCATTCCGTCCACGACCCGTCGTAGAGCCGGTTGTCGGTGTGGCCGAGCGTTTCCAGTGCAAGCGTGATCGCAGCCGCTGTGATGCCGGAACCGCAGGAGGTGACGACCGGACGCGACAGGTCGATGCCGGCGCCTTCGACAATTTCCCTCAGCCGACTCTTCGGCAGGAGCATGCCGTTTTCCGACAGCGCGGAGGCCGGCACGTTACGGGCGCCAGGCATATGGCCGCCACGCACGCCAGCGCGCGGCTCCGGATCGATGCCGGCGAAGCGGCCAGGCGAGCGGGCGTCCGCCACCTGGACCTCACCGGCCTCGACGATCTGGCGCATGTCGTCCAGACCGGCGACGCGCCCGGCGTCGAAATCCGCGTGGAAGACGCAAGGGGCGATCCTGGTTTGCTCGTTGGTGACCTTGCGTCCCGCCGCCTTCCAGCCGTCCAGTCCGCCTTCGAGGATGAAGACCTGGAAAACGCCCATGATGCGGAACATCCACCAGGCGCGCGGCGCCGAGAAGAAACCGGGACCGTCGTAGACGACGATGGTGTCGTCGGCCGATATGCCTCTGGTGCCGACATACTGGGCAAAGTGCTGCGGCGAGGCCAGCGTGTGCGGCAAGGGCGAGTCCGGATCGGAAATGTCGTCCTGATCGAGGAACACGGCGCCGGGAATATGTGCGGCCTCGTATTCGGCGCGGGCGTCGCGCTTTTGCGCCGGCAGATACCACGAGGCATCGACGATGCTCAGTCCCGGCTGGCCGAGCCGTTGTTCGAGCCAGTCGGCGTCGACGGTGAAGGGGCTGTCCTCGGCCATGTGCGTTCTCCTGCTTCAGGCTTCTTCATACACAGGAGCCGGGGTATGGATCAATTCACCGGTGGCGGTCCGAACCTGATGCGGAAGCGGCGGTTCTCACGCCCCTTCTTCTCTATCTTGCCGATGTGGATTTCACCCACCTCGCCTGTGCTCGCCACATGTGTGCCGCCGCAAGGCTGGCTGTCCACGATGGCGTTGTCGCCGATGCAGACCAGCCGGATGCGGCCAGTGCCGCTCGGCGGGCGCACGTTCTTCGATTTCACGAGGCCCGGATTGGCGGCGAACTCCTCGTCGGAAATCCAGCGGATGAAGATCGGGTGGTCGGCATGGACCAGTTCCATCAGCCGCGCCGTCACCTCTTCCTTAGCGTAACCGGTGTCTGGAATGTCGAAATCGACGCGCGAGTCGTTTTCGGCGACCGAAGCGCCGGTGATCGGGAACGGGCAGACGACGCTGAGCAGATGGCAGGCCGCGTGCATGCGCATGAGGAGATGCCGGCGCGGCCAGTCGATGGAGAGCCTCACCTTTTCGCCGACCACTGGCAACGCCTGCCCGTCCACCGGCAGATGGATGATCTCCTCCTTCGTTTCGCCCGTCACGGTGGCGGCGATGGCGACGTGGCCGCCATCGGTGCGTTCGAAGGAGCCTGTGTCGCCCGGCTGACCGCCCGACGTGGCATAGAAGATCGTGCGATCCAGCACGATGCCACCGCGTTCCGTCAACCCGACGACCTCGGCTTCGGTGGTTTTCAGATAGGCGTCGTCACGAAACAGCGCCTGGGTCCGGAACGCCATCACGGCGTCTCCGCGAACGGAACCGGAATGTCGCTCTTGCCTTCCATCCAGGTCGGCACCGGCAGGTTCTTGCCGCGCAGGAATTCAGGGTTGAACAGCTTGGACTGATAGCGTGTGCCGTAGTCGGCCAGAATGGTCACGATGGTGTGGCCCGGGCCGAGGTCGCGCGCCAGGCGGATCGCGCCGGCGATGTTGACGCCGGTCGAACCGCCGACGCAAAGCCCCTCTTCCTGGATCAGGTCGAAGACGATGGGCAGCGCCTCCTCGTCCTTGATCTGATAGGAGAAATCCGGCCGGAAGCCTTCGAGATTGGCGGTGATGCGCCCCTGCCCGATGCCCTCGGTGATGGAACTGCCTTCGGACTTCAATTCGCCGTCGGTGTAGAAATTGTAGAGCGCTGCCCCCAGCGGATCGGCAAGGGCGATCTTCACGTCCTTGCTATGCCCGCGCAGGCCGGCGGCGATGCCGGCCAGCGTGCCGCCCGAACCCACCGCCGAGACGAAGCCATCGACCTTGCCGCCGGTCTGGTCCCAGATTTCCTGCGCGGTGGTGGTGATATGGCCGTCGCGGTTGGCGACGTTGTCGAACTGATTGGCCCAGATCGCACCGTTCGGTTCGCTCTTCGCCATCTGCTCGGCCAGCCGACCGGAAAGCTTCACGTAGTTGTTCGGGTTCTTGTACGGGACCGCCGGGACCTCGATCAATTCGGCGCCGAGCAGGCGGATGGTGTCCTTCTTCTCCTGGCTCTGCGTCTCGGGAATGACGATGACGGTCCGGTAGCCGAGCGCCCTGGCCACCAGCGTCAAGCCGATGCCGGTGTTGCCGGCCGTGCCTTCGACGATGACGCCGCCGGGCTTGAGCAGGCCGCGCTTCTCGGCGTCCCGGATGATGAACAGGCCGGCGCGGTCCTTGACCGACTGGCCGGGATTCATGAACTCGGCCTTGCCGAGAATCTCGCAACCGGTCGCTTCCGATGCTCGCCGCAGCCGAATGAGCGGCGTGTTGCCGATCGCCTCGATAACCGAACGATGCATGATTTTTCCTTCCGTGCTGCAATACCACAGGTCTAAAAACCTGAGGCGGCGGTTTCAAGGAAGGATTTTCTCTGGACCAGTGGCATGGCTATCCATGGAATCCCACTGGAGGCGTTCTTGTGGTGACTTGATCCTTGTCGCGGCAAAAATCCTTTCCTTCCGCCTTGTCCCCGGCTAGAGCACTTGTGGGGCAACCTTCAGCAGGACAGAGAATGGCACTCTACCGGGCCAGCCCGAAGGACGGCATTGCCTGGATTACCGGCGGTAGTTCAGGGATTGGCCGTGCGCTGGCCAGAGAGCTCGCCGCGGAAGGGTTCACCGTCGCCGTCACGGCGCGGGAGGAAGACCCCATCGATTCCCTGATCGAGGAAACGAGGGATCTGCCGGGCCGCGTCCTCTCCTACCCCTGCGATGTCTGCGACGAACAGGGCATGGCGGCCACCGTCGATGCGATTGAAGCGAGCGGCGAGCCGATCGTGCTCGCCGTCTTCAATGCCGGCGCCTACGTGCCGGTGTCCGGGGAAAATCTCTCGGTGCGTAAGTTCAGCCGCAGCTTCGACGTCAACGTCATGGGCGTCGTGCATGGGCTGGTGCCGGTCGCCGCGCGCATGCGCCAGCGCGGCAAGGGCCAGGTGGTCATGATAGGGTCGATCAGCGCCTATTTCGGTTGGCCGACCACAGCCGCCTACGGCGCGACCAAAGCCGCCCTCAACGCCATGGCGCAGTCGCTGCGGTTCGATTTCGACCGCGTCAACATCCGCCTTCAGGTCGTCAATCCCGGCTTCATCGATACGCCGCTGACGCAGAGGACCAATTTCAAGCTTCCCGCCCTGATGGCGGCCGGCGATGCGGCACACCGTATCCGCAAGGGCATCGCAAGCGGCGGTTTCGAAATCGCCTTTCCAGGACGGCTGGTCTACGGGCTGAAGGGACTGGCGCTGCTGCCCAGTTCGCTTCGCCATCGGCTCATCACGGCTTTCACAGGCTGGAAAACGCGGCCGAGCCTTCCCCGGACGAGACGCCCGCGTTCCTGAGGAACCGCGTCTCGCCGGGAAATGTCGGACGCCAGGTCAGGCCGCGCGCGCCGGCCGGTTGCGACCGCCGAAACGCTTCTTGCCGCGGAACGGCTTGGCGCTGCCGTTGTCGACGGCACGTTCGGCCCCGCCTTTCTTGGCGAAGGCCGGCTTTCCGTTCGGCTTGCCGCCGAAGCGCTTCTTGCCGAACCCGCCCTCACGACGCTCGCCCTGTCCGGCTTCACCGCGGCTTTCGTTCCGTCCGCCATTACCGGGTTTGCGGCCCTGCGGCTGTGGCCGACGGTCGTTGGCAGCCTCCAGGCGGCGCTCGCCGTCCTGGCGCGGTTCGCGTGCGGGCTCTGGCTCGCCGAGATGATCGGCGATCACCGGCAGCTTCATGCGGATGATCTTCTCGACCTGGCGCAGCTTGGCGTTCTCGGTCGGGTCGACCAGCGTGATCGCCACGCCGTCCTGCCCATTGCGGCCTGTGCGACCGATGCGGTGGACGTAGCTTTCCGCCTCGTCCGGCAGGTCGAAGTTGACGACGTGGCTGATGCCGGGCACGTCGATGCCGCGCGCGGCGATGTCCGTCGCAACCAGAATGCGCACCGAGCCGTCACGAAAACCGTTGAGCGCCTTCTGGCGGGCATTCTGGCTCTTGTTGCCGTGGATGACGGCGGCTTCGAAGCCGTCGCGCTCCAGATCCTTGGTGACGCGGTCGGCGCCGTGCTTGGTGCGGGCAAAGACGATGACGGAGCGCATCGCCTCGTCGGCCAGCATGGTGGACAGCAGCCGGCGCTTCTGTTTCGTGCGGGCGAGGACGACGCTCTGCTTGATTTCCGCAGCCGTCGTGCCCTGCGGGGCGACCTCGACGCGCAGCGGATCGCGCAGCAGGCCCTTGGCGAGGTCGGCGATCTCCTGCGGCATGGTGGCCGAAAACAGCGCCGTCTGGCGGCCCGGATGGGTGCCCTTGGCGATGCGGCGCACATCGTTGATGAAGCCCATGTCGAGCATGCGGTCGGCTTCGTCCAGCACCAGCCAGGTGGTGTCGGAGAGATCGACGTCCTTCTCGCGCACCAGATCGGTCAGGCGGCCGGGGGTGGCGACGAGGAAATCGACGCCGGGCGCGATGCGCTTGACCTGGCTGAAGCGGGAGACGCCGCCGAGTACCAGGGCTGTGGAGACATGCGCGCCTTTGGCCAGGATCTTGATGGTATCTTCGATCTGCACGGCGAGCTCGCGTGTGGGCGCAAGGATCAGCGCGCGCGCCGTCTTCGGCCGGCGCTTCGTGCCGAGCGCCATGATCTTCGACAGGATCGGCAGCGCGAAGGCGGCTGTCTTGCCCGAGCCGGTCTGGGCGATGCCGAGAACGTCGCGGCCCTCCAGCTGAGCCGGAATGGCCTCGACCTGGATCGGCTTCGGTTCGGTGAAGCCGGCGGCATGGGTGGCCTTCAAAAGCTGGCCGGAAATTCCGAGTGCGGCGAAGCCGGTCGGCTCCGCATTGTTTTCGTTGGTCAAAACGTTTCTTCTTTCATGCGACCTCGTGGCCGCAAACAGGATCGCGGCGGGGCGCAACCCGCCGGATGTAATGGATTTTGTGAACGACAAGGCGGCGGACGCATTGTCCGCTCGGCTGCGCTGTCGTGCCCACGGCATTCCGCCGCAGGGCTTTTCCGCCGGCCGATCTTCTCGGGGCGGAAACAGACGCAACCAGTCTCAATCTCAAGAGAAAGCCGGCTTCCTTCGCCGGCCCAAGCGCCTTGTGCCTGTGCATATGGAGGAGTCGGCGACGGAAAGCAAGGGCATTATGTTGCAGCGCAGCAAAACCCGCCCGACGAAACACGCCGGACCTAGGACAAAAGCCGCGCTTGCGCAGGCTGCGCCCTGTGGTTACCAAGACAGGACCCGCCCCGGAGGACATCATGAAAGACGTGTTGCAGGAACTCGAGCGCCGCCGCGCCATGGCGCGCGCAGGAGGCGGTCAGGTCCGCATCGACGGCCAGCACAAGAAGGGCAAGCTGACGGCGCGGGAACGCATCGAGATATTCCTCGACGAGGGTTCGTTCGAGGAGTTCGATATGTATGTCGAGCACCGCTCGACCGACTTCGGCATGGAGAAAATGAAGATCGCCGGTGACGGCGTCGTTACGGGCTGGGGCACGGTCAACGGCCGCCCGGTCTATCTTTTCGCCAAGGATTTCACCGTGTTCGGTGGCTCGCTTTCGGAAGCGCACGCCGAGAAGGTGATGAAGGTGCAGGACATGGCGTTGCGCAACCGCGCGCCGATCATCGGCCTCTACGACGCCGGCGGCGCCCGCATCCAGGAGGGCGTGGCGGCGCTCGGTGGCTACGCCGAAATTTTTCAGCGCAACGTGCTGGCTTCCGGCGTCATTCCGCAGATTTCGCTGATCATGGGCCCCTGCGCCGGCGGCGACGTCTATTCGCCGGCGATGACCGATTTCATCTTCATGGTGCGCGACACCTCCTACATGTTCGTCACCGGGCCGGATGTGGTGAAGACCGTCACCAACGAGACAGTGACGGCCGAGGAACTCGGCGGCGCTTCCGTGCACACGACGAAGTCCTCGATCGCCGACGGCGCCTATGACAATGATGTCGAGGCGCTGTTGCAGATGCGCCGGCTGGTCGATCTGTTGCCGGCCTCCAACACGGCCGAAATCCCGGAAGTTGAATGCTACGAGCCGATCACCGAGCACGATATGTCGCTCGACCGGCTGATCCCGGAAAACGCCAATAAGCCATACGATATCAAGGAACTGATCCTCAAGACCTGCGACGAAGGTGATTTCTTCGAGATCCAGCCGTCCTTCGCCAGGAACATCGTCACCGGCTTCGGCCGTGTCGAGGGCCGCACGGTCGGATTCGTCGCCAACCAGCCGATGGTGCTGGCGGGCGTTCTGGATTCCGACGCCAGCCGCAAGGCCGCGCGCTTCGTGCGCTTCTGCGACTGCTTCAACATCCCCCTCGTCACCTTCGTCGACGTGCCGGGCTTCCTGCCGGGCACGGCGCAGGAATATGGCGGCCTCATCAAGCACGGCGCCAAGCTTCTGTTCGCCTATGCCGAGGCCACGGTGCCGAAGGTGACTGTGATCACGCGCAAGGCCTTCGGCGGCGCCTACGACGTCATGGCATCGAAACACCTGCGCGGCGACATGAACTACGCCTGGCCGACGGCTCAGATCGCGGTGATGGGTGCCAAGGGGGCCGTCGAGATCATCTACCGCAAGGACATCGGCGACACGGACAAGATCGCCGCCCACACCAAGCGCTACGAGGACCGCTTCCTGTCGCCTTTCGTGGCGGCTGAGCGCGGCTACGTCGACGAGGTCATCATGCCTCATTCGACGCGGCGCCGGGTGGCGCGGGCGCTTCGCATGCTGCGCAACAAGGATTTGCAGAACCCCTGGAAGAAGCACGACAACATCCCCCTGTAGTCTCGCACGGCGGGCGGGGCCGTCAACTTCCTTGACAGGGGGCAAGGCGAAGCAGTAGCCGATTGAAACACTGACACGACAACCTTGGGGTGCCCTGGACGATGGAAGTCTTTACCGCAGCGGGTTTCGCGGCACTCCTTCAGGTCATCGCCATCGATCTCGTCCTTGCCGGGGACAATGCCATCGTCATCGGTCTTGCCGCGGCCGGCCTGCCGGTCGATCAGCGCAAGAAGGCGATTCTGATCGGCGTCCTTGCCGCCACTGTACTGCGCATCCTGTTTGCCTCCATCACCGTCAAGCTGCTTGCCATCGTCGGCCTGCTGCTGGCAGGCGGCATCCTGCTTCTGTGGGTGTGCTGGAAGATGTGGCGCGAACTGCGCACTTCGCACGAAGATGAGCATGAAGCGACGGAAGCGCTGTCGGATGCCGACCTGAACAACGACAAGACGATCGCCGGCCGCGCGCCGCGCAAGACCCTGATGCAGGCCGCCACGCAGATCGTCATCGCCGACGTGTCGATGTCGCTGGATAACGTGCTCGCCGTCGCCGGCGCCGCGCGCGATCATTTCTCCGTGCTTATCATCGGCCTCATCCTGTCCATCGCATTGATGGGCCTCGCCGCATCCTTCATCGCCAAGCTGCTGCACCGCCACCGCTGGATCGCCTATATCGGCCTGCTCATCATCCTCTACGTGGCACTCGACATGATCTATCGCGGTGCGCTGGAAGTCTGGCCGCATGTGAACGGCGTCGTGGGCTGAGCCGGCGCATCTTTTCACGCGACGAATTACAAGCGGCAAAAACTGTGGTACTGCGCCGCGGTTTCCAGAAAAACTGAAAGTTTCCCGCCGATGTCAGCCCCTCGCGTCAGCTTCGTCAGCCTCGGATGCCCGAAGGCGCTCGTGGATTCGGAGCGCATCATCACGCGGCTGCGAGCGGAAGGCTACGAGATCGCGCGCAAGCACGACGGCGCCGACCTCGTCGTCGTCAACACCTGCGGTTTCCTCGATTCCGCCCGCGAGGAATCGCTCGGTGCCATCGGCACGGCGCTGAAGGAGAACGGCAAGGTCATCGTCACCGGCTGCATGGGCGCCACGCCCGACCTGATCCGTGACAAGCACCCCAACGTGCTCGCCATCACCGGGCCGCAGGCCTATGAAAGCGTCATGGAGGCGGTGCATGAAGCGGCGCCGCCGGCCCACGATCCGTTTGTGGACCTGCTGCCGCCGCAAGGCGTCAAGCTCACGCCGCGCCACTACGCCTATCTCAAGATTTCAGAGGGTTGCAACAATCGCTGCACCTTCTGCATCATCCCTGCCCTGCGCGGCGATCTCGTCTCACGCCCTGCTGCGGACGTGCTGCGCGAGGCCGAGAAGCTGGCCAGGGCGGGCGTGAAGGAATTGCTCGTCATCTCGCAGGACACCAGCGCCTACGGCATCGACATCAAGTACCAGACGTCGCTGTTCGGCGAACGCGAAGTGCGGGCGAAGTTCCTCGACCTCGCGGAGGAACTGGGCAAGCTCGGCATCTGGGTACGGCTACACTATGTCTACCCCTACCCGCATGTCGCCGACGTCATCCCGCTGATGGCGGATGGAAAAATCCTGCCCTATCTCGACATTCCCTTCCAGCACGCCTCGCCGCAGGTGCTGAAGAATATGCGGCGGCCCGCGCACGGCGAAAAGACGCTGGAACGCATCCGCTCATGGCGCGAGACCTGTCCTGACCTCGCCATCCGCTCGACCTTCATCGTCGGTTTCCCCGGCGAGACGGAGGAAGACTTCCAGATGCTGCTCGACTGGCTGGACGAGGCGAAGATCGATCGCGCCGGCTGCTTCAAGTACGAACCCGTTGCCGGCGCGCGCTCCAACGACATGGGTCTGGAGCCGGTGCCGCAGGAGGTCAAGGAGGCCCGCTGGCATCGCTTCATGCAGCGCCAGCAGAAGATTTCGGCCGCGCAGTTGCAGAAGAAGGTCGGCAAACGCCTGTCCGTCATCGTCGACGAGGCCAACGGCACCGCCGCCAAGGGCCGCACGAAATACGACGCGCCTGAGATCGATGGCGCCGTGCATATCCAGTCGCGCCGCCCGGTGCGGGCCGGCGATATCGTGACGGTCAAGATCGATCGCGCCGACGCCTACGATCTTTACGGTCAGGCTGTCTGATCTCAACGATCAGCGGGTAGATTACTAGGACGGTCAAAAGAAAGGGCGCCACCAGGCGCCCTTTCCTGCTTTCTGATACAACCTGCGCTTACTGCGGCAGCTTGTCGTCCACGCCCTTGACGTAGAAGTTCAGGCCGAGAAGCGTGCCGTCGTCGGCCACTTCGCCGTCCTTCAGCCACTGCGAGCCGTCCTGCTTGAAGACAGGGCCGGTGAAGGGGTTCCAGCCGTCGGCGATCTTCTTCTTGGTGGCTTCGGCCATGGCCTTCACGTCGTCGGGCATGTTGGTGAAGGGCGACAGTTCCACCGCGTCGTCCTTGATGCCCAGCCAGACATTGTCCGTCTTCCAGGTGCCGTCGAGAACCGCCTTGAGGCGCTCGACGTAGTACGGACCCCAGTTGTCGGTGTTCGAGGTCAACTGCGCGTTCGGCGCGAACTTGATCATGTCGGAAGACTGGCCGAAGCCCTTCAGCCCGCGCTCCTCGGCCACCTGCAGGGCGGCGGTCGAGTCGGTGTGCTGGGTGATGATGTCGGCGCCCTGGTCGAACAGCGCCTTGGCGGCGTCGGCCTCCTTGCCCGGATCGAACCAGGAATTGACCCAGACGATCTTCAGCTTGAAGTCGGGATTGACCGACTGCGCGCCGAGCATGAAGGCGTCGATGCCCATCACCACTTCCGGGATCGGGAAGGAGACGATGTAGCCGGCGACGCCGGTCTTCGACATCTTGGCGGCGATCTGGCCCATCACGTAGCGGCCTTCGTAGAAGCGGGCGTTGTAGACGCCGAGGTTCTCCGAAGTCTTGTAGCCGGTGGCGTGCTCGAACTTGATGTCGGGGAACTTCTTGGCGACCTTCACCATCGGGTCCATGAACCCGAAGGAGGTGCCGAAGATGATCTTGCAGCCTTCGCGCGCCAGGCGCTCGAAGGCGCGGTCGGCGTCAGGGCCTTCCGAAACGTTTTCGAGATAAGCCGTCTCGATCTTGTCGCCGAGCTCCTTCTCGGCGTGCAGGCGCCCCTGATCGTGCTGGTAGGAATAGCCGAAATCGCCGATCGGGCCGACATAGACCCAGCACGCCTTCAGCTTGTCGGCCGCCTCCGCCGTGACGGCCATGGACAGCGCCGCTGCCGTGGTCATCATCGCAATGAGCAGTTTCTTCATGGTGTTTCCTCTCCGTGTGCCTTTGAGACTTCCCGTTGGTTATTATCAGCGATCCGGCACGAATGGCTGGCCCAACGATGCCGGTGTGTTCATCATGGTCAGACGTTTGTTGCGCGAGATTAGAACAAGAACCACGACCGTTGCCAGATAGGGCAAGGAAGAAAGAAGCTGCGACGGCACCGGGATACCGAATGCCTGTGCATGAAGCTGGCCGATCCAGACCGCGCCGAAGATGTAGGCGCCGGCCAGCACCCGCCACGGCCGCCAGGAGGCGAACACGACCAGCGCCAGCGCGATCCAGCCGCGGCCTGCCGACATGTTCTCCACCCATTGCGGCGTGTAGACGAGCGAAAGCTGGCCACCGGCGAGACCTGCGCAGGCACCGCCGAAGATCACCGCCAGATAGCGGTAACGGATGACCTGGATGCCGAGCGCATGGGCGGAGGTGTGGCTGTCGCCGATCGAGCGCAGCGTGAGACCCGCGCGCGTCCTGAACAGGAACCAGGCGACGGCGAAGATCAGCAGGATCGAGATGTAGAAGACCGGGTCCTGGCCGAAGACGAGTTTGCCGACGATAGGCAGGTCGCTGAGCAGCGGAATGTGCAGGTCGGGCAGCCTGACGCCGGGCAGGCCGACGAAACCGGTGCCGATCATGCCGGACAGGCCGAGGCCTAGCAGTGTCAGCGACAGGCCGGTCGCCACCTGGTTGGTGGCCAGCGACAGCGTCATGACCGCGAACAGCAGCGAGAAAACCGCGCCGACCACAATGGCCGCCACGAGGCCGAGCCAGGGCGAGCCGGTGAGATAGCCGACGCCGAAGCCGCCCACGGCGCCCATGATCATCATGCCCTCGACGCCGAGGTTGAGCACGCCCGAACGTTCCACCACCAGTTCGCCGATGGCCGCCACCAGAAGCGGGGTCGCCGCCGTGGCGATGGTCAGCAGGATGTTGATCGTGATTTCCATCAGTGCGCCTCCCCCAGCTTGCCGGCCGTCGCGGCGTCGGTCGCCGGCGCCTTGGCGCGCAGGCCGACCAGCCTTATGCGGTAGTGGATAAGCGTGTCGCAGCCGAGCACGAAGAACAGCAGCATACCCTGAAAGACGCGCGCCACCTTGTCGGACACGCCGAGGGCGGTTTGCGCCGCCTCGCCGCCGAGATAGGTGAGCGCCAGCACCAGTCCGGCCGCGACGATGCCGAGCGGATTGAGGCGGCCGAGGAAGGCGACGATGATGGCGGCGAAGCCGTAGCCGGGCGAAATGACCGGCTTCAACTGGTTGATTTCGCCGGACACGACGGAGATTCCGGCAAGGCCGGCGAGCGCGCCGGAAAGGATGAAGGCGAAGAATATCATCCTGTTCAGGCCGAAGCCGGCGAAGCGACCGGCACGGGGGCTCGACCCGAGCACGCGTACCTCAAAGCCTTTCAGCATGCGGCTCATCATGATCCAGACCACGACGGCGGCGACGAGCGCGAAGACGAAGCCCCAGTTGGCGCGGCCTGACGCCGGCATCAGTTCGGGCAGGATGGCGGAATCGTTGAATTGCACGGTCTGCGGGAAGCCATGGCCCTGAGGGTCGCGCCAGGGGCCGCGTACCAGCCAGTCGAGGAAAAGCTGCGACACATAGACCAGCATCAGGCTGGTCAGGATCTCGTTCGTGTTGAAGCGCGCCTTCAGGTAGGCCGGGATGGCGGCATAGAGCCCTCCCCCGATCATGCCCATCAAAAGCATCAGCGGCAGGACGATCGGGCCTTCCAGCTCGGGATAGAGCACCGGCACCATGGAGCCGACGATGGCGCCCAGCGTGAACTGGCCTTCGGCGCCGATGTTCCAAATGTTGGCGCGATAGCACACGGACAGGCCGACCGCGATGAGGATCAAGGGTGCGGCCTTGATGGCGAGTTCGTGCAACTGCCACACCTCGCTGATCGGCGAGATGAAATAGGTGTAGAAGGCCGACACCGGGTCGATGCCGAGCAGGGCGAAAAGGATGGCGCCGGCAATCAGCGTGAGCGCGAAAGCGATAAACGGCGACAGGGCCGAGAACAATGCCGAGCGCTGCGGGCGTTTGACCAGTTCAAGGCGCATCACACGACCTCCGCTGCGTGTTCGGCATGGCCGGGTTCCGCGCCGCCCATCAGCAGGCCGATCTTCTCGAAAGTGGCTTCGGCGATCGGCAGCGGCTTCGACAGTTCGCCGTTGTGCATGACGGCGATGGCGTCGGAAATCTCGAACAGTTCGTCGAGGTCCTGGCTGATGACCAGAACCGCCGAGCCCGAGCGCGCCAGCTCAATCAGCGCCTGGCGGATGTGGGCGGCAGCGCCCGCATCGACGCCCCAGGTCGGCTGGTTCACCACCATCACGGCCGGTCTGCGGTCCAGTTCGCGGCCGACGATGAATTTCTGCAGGTTGCCGCCCGAAAGGGCTGCGGCTTCCGGGTCGGGCGCGCTCTTGCGCACGTCCATCACCTCGATGATGCGTTGGGCGGCGCTGTAGACGGCATTGGCCTTGACCATGCCGCCGGTGCCGACGAAAGCCTTCCCGTCGGTCGCGTGACGCGATAGCAGGAGGTTCTCCGACAACTTCATGCGCGGAGCCGCGCCATGGCCGAGCCTCTCCTCCGGCACGAAGGCAGCGCCGAGGAGCCGGCGACCGGTGATGTCGAGGCGGCCGGCATTCTTGCCGCGAATGCGCACCGATGCGGCATCCTGCTGCTGCACTTCACCCGAGACGGCTTCGAAGAATTCACCCTGGCCGTTGCCGGCGACGCCGGCGATGCCGATCACCTCGCCGGCGCGCACCGTCAGGCCGATGTTCTTGAGCGGGATCGAGAATGGGGTGGCAGGCTTGCGGGTGAGGCTGCGGATTTCAAGCAGCGGAGCCGCCTTCTCGATGCCTTCGACCGGCGCGCGCACCACCGCCTTGACTTCCGAACCGACCATCATGCGGGCCAGCGAAGACGCCGTTTCCTCGCGCGGGTTGCAATGGCCGACCACCTTGCCGTGGCGCAGCACCGTGGCACGGTCGCAGATGCGCTTCACTTCTTCCAGCCGGTGCGAGATATAGAGGATGGATTTTCCTTCGGCGCGCAGCCGTTCCAACGTCTCGAACAGCTTATCGGCTTCTTGCGGCGTCAGCACCGAGGTCGGCTCGTCGAGGATAATGAGCTGCGGCAGCTGCAACAGGCAGCGGATGATCTCGATGCGCTGGCGCTCGCCGACCGACAGGTCGCCGACCAGCGAATCCGGGTCGAGCGGCAGGCCATAGCTATAGGACAGCGCACGCGCCTTGGCGGCGATCTGGTTGATCGGCGAACCGTCGTCCAGCGAGAGCGCGATGTTTTCGGCTGCCGTCAGCGCCTCGAACAGCGAGAAATGCTGGAACACCATGCCGATGCCGAGCTTCTTGGCGACGCCGGGGTTCTGGATGCGGACGGGCTGTCCCTGCCACAGGATTTCGCCCGAATGCGGCTCCAGCGAGCCGAACAGCATCTTGACCAGCGTCGACTTGCCGGCGCCGTTTTCGCCGAGCAGCGCATGGATCTCGCCCCTGGCGATCGTCAGGTCGATGTGATCGCATGCCGTAAGCGAGCCAAATATCTTTGTCAGACCGCGAACCTCAAGGAGGTTCCCGGTTGCGAGTTGTTCACTCACAGTTCCTCCCTGTCTGTTTTCCAGACGTGTTCTGTGTTCCCGCGATGATGGTAAGCGGCCCGGCCAAGAAACGCAAAGCTGCCAGCCGTTTGAAAGAGCTTCAAGATTTTCAGCGTAAAGCCGGCTGCCAAACGGTCAGGGCACAAGGATCGTCGTCCCGGTGGTGCGGCGTGCCTCCAGGTCGGCATGGGCCCTGGCGGCATCCTTCAGCGCATAGCGCTGGTTGATCCGCACTTCGACCGCCCCGCTGGCAACGACATCGAACAGCGCCTTGGCGGATGCCACGAGGTCTTCGCGCTTCGCCACGTAGACGAACAGCGTCGGCCGGGTGATGTAGAGCGAGCCCTTCTGCGACAGCACGCCGAGATTGAACGGTGGAACGGGGCCGGACGACTGGCCGAACAGCGCCAGCAGCCCGAGCGGCTTCAGGCAGTCCAGCGACCCTTCGAAAGTGTCCTTGCCCACCGAATCGTAGACGACTTCGCACTTTTGCCCATTGGTGATGCGCGCCACCTCAGCGACGAAATCCTGCTCGCGGTAATTGATGACGTGATCGTAGCCATGCGCTTTGGCCAGTTCCACCTTGTCTGCGGAGCCCGCGGTGCCGATGGTGACGGCACCGATGTGCCTGGCCCATTGGCCGGCGAGCAGACCGACGCCGCCGGCCGCCGCATGGAACAGGATGGTATCGCCGGCCTTCACCTTATAGGTGCGGTTCAGCAGATATTCCGCGGTCATGCCCTTCAGCATCATGGCGGCCGCCTGCTCGTCGGAGATGCCGTCGGGCACCTTGACCAGACGGTTGGCGGCTATGACGCGCTGCTCGGCATAGGCGCCGACGTTGACGGCGTAGGCGACACGATCTCCCGGCTTCAGCCAGTCGACGCCCTCGCCGACCTCGATCACCACGCCTGCGCCCTCCCCGCCCGGCACCAGCGGCAGGCCGTTGGGTGCGGGATAAAGACCGGTGCGGAAATAGACGTCGATGAAGTTCAGGCCTATGGCGGTGTGGCGGATCAGCGCTTGGCCCGGCCCCGGCCGGCCGGGATCGGCCTCCTCGAAGGTCAGGACTTCGGGACCGCCATGGGCGTGGATACGGATCGCTTTGGACATGGATCAGGCTTTCTTCGCGCCGAGTTTGGGAAACAGCTGCATGACGCCGCCGATGAAGAACAGGTAGAGGCCGGTCACAGTGATACCGACCTTAGTGAAAAGGCCGACCTGTTCGCCGAGCACGCCGATCTGGTTGTAGAACTGCGCCATTGCCGATTGCGCCAGCGCCAGTGCGCCGAAGGCACACCAGAGCAGCGTCATGCCGAGATTGATCGAACGCAACCGCACCACCCGCACCGGATGGATGAAGTTCATCGGCACGAAGGTGAGGATGCCCGCAATGACCACGATCGCGAACGACGTCCATTGGCCCGGCTCGATGACGAACAGGGTGAAGACCACCATGTTCCACACCACCGGGAAGCCCTTGAAGAAGTTCTCCTTCGTCTTCATGCCGGTGTCGGCATAGTAGATGGCGCTCGACACCACGATGATCGCCGCCGACAGGAAGGAAAGCCCCTCGCCCATGAAACCGCGCTGGTAGAGCGCGAAGGCGGGGATCATCACGTAGGTGACGTAGTCGATGATGTTGTCGAGCAGTTCGCCCGACCATGTCGGCAGGATTTCCTTCACTTCCAGCTTGCGTGCCACGGGACCGTCGATGCCGTCGACCAGCAGCGCCAGCCCGAGCCACCAGAACATCGCCGTCCAGCGCTCCTCGCTCGCCGCCACGAGCGAGACGAAAGCGAGGAACGAGCCTGATGCGGTGAGAAGGTGCACCGAAAAGGCGCGCGCCTGCGGCCAGGTCACCTTCTTTTTCGGGCGCGGAATGCGCTCGGCGATCTGCTTGGCCTTCGCCTTGGCCCTCTCGCCCGGCCGGGCTTTCGTGGTGTTCTTGCTCACGGTCCGCGCCAATCCAGCTTGCAGATTTCGGCCGAACGGCCGGCGAAATTCCAATTGCGGCCGAAGGCGCGCATCTTCGAGCGGTCCGATTTCGCCACGATAATCTCGGGCGCGATCCAGTATTGCGAGTTCTGGATGACGGTGTCGCGCTCGCTGTCCTTGCCGGCGATCGGCGTCACCGCCCCGTCGATGATCTTCGGGATCTGGAAGACACGCGTCTTGCCCTCGGTCTCATAGGTGACGGGCACCTGCTCGACACCCAGGAATTTGCCGACCAGGATCGACAGCAGCGATGTCGTGCCGCCGGCCTTGCCGGTGAAGATATTGGTGAGAGCCTTGGTGGCGTAAACCGAAGCGCGCTTGTCGATGAACAGACCGGCCGTCCAGTTGCCGCGGCTCATGTAGCCCGGAATTTCCATCACCAGCCCGAGATTGAGGCCCGACAGATCGGTATCGCCGAAATGGCCGGCGTCGATGCGGAACCCGGCCCAGGTCTGGCAATAGCCCTCGGTTGGCGGATGATTGCCCAACGACAAGACGCAAGGGCAAAAAACCGTGCAATTGCAGGAGAGTACAAGCTCTCCTTTCATCGCCCAGCTTGGCTTGGACATAGGCATTCCCCGATCTCAGTGGGACACTACAAGCAGCATCGCGGCCCACACAAGCAGTATCGTGCCGGCCACCCGGCTGGTCCACCGCCCTTCTACCTGCTTTTCGACAAGTGCAAACAGGCCGATGAGCGCCATCCAGAAGATGTTGGTCACGCCGACGGCGAACATCACCAGCATCAACGCCCAACAGCAGCCGAGGCACCAGACGCCCTGTTCCAGCCCGAGCCGGAAAATCCGCGCCGGCCGGTCGCTCCAGCGGGCGAAAAGCGTGGAGAAAGGGTTGCGGCATCTGGTCAGGCAGGCCTGCTTGAGGTTGCTGAACTGATAGATGCCGGCAATGGCGAGTGCTGCCGTGCCCGCGAGACCGGAAATCGGATCGAGCAGCCGGCCTTCCGGCGCAATGTACCTGACTACCAACGTCACCGCCGCGAAAGCGATCGACGCGGCAAGCCAGATCGTCAGGTAGCCGCCCACTAGGACGAGCGGATGGACGACCGGTTCGCCCTTGGCACGGGCGGTATCGGCGATCTCGCAATAGGTGCGGATCATCGGCGCGGCCGAGGGCAGCATGGCGGCGATCGCCATCAGGAACCACATGAGGACCAAAGCCGGGGCTTCCGCAGCGGGCCAGCTGCCATTCACCGGCAGTGGCGTCAGGCACAGCGCTGCGAAGCGTTCGAGCGCGTCCGGAAGCGGCAGCGACGGCAGGGATCGCAACAGGAAATCGCCGGGCGCGCCGGCACCCGGCAGGCCGCCTTCGGCGCCGCGCACTGCCATCGCGCCGAGGACCAGCCATGCGAGCAGGACGGCTAGGACGAGAACCGCCGTCACCGTGATGCGCGGCTTACGCGCTACAGCGGCGGCGGCGCGGCCGGCAGCATCGAGGTGACTGAAATCGTTGTCCTGCGTCGTCATGACCTGAGGCTGAAAAGCCGCGTTGATCGGATAGGCCCGGGGTCTATATTCCCTTTCACGATCCGGCAGGCAACCGGACCCGCCACGGAGAAGGCTGAATTGGACACGCATGAACCGCAAATCCTGATCGCCGGCAGCGGCCCGGCCGGACTTGTTGCGGCGCTCGGCTTCGCGCAGGCCGGTTTTACCGTTGCGCTTGTCGGTCCGCCGGTGCCGACCGGCGACCGCCGTACCACGGCGCTGATGAATCCGGCGCTCGCCATGCTCGACCGACTCGGCGTTCTGGAGAGCCTGCGCGACGAGGCGGCGCCCCTGAAGATGATGCGCATCGTCGATGCCACGAACCGGCTGATCCGCAGCCCGACGGTGACCTTCCACGCCAGCGAGATCGACGAGGAACAGTTCGGGCTCAACCTGCCGAATGCCGCGCTGACCCCGGCGCTTGCCGAAGCCGTCGCGGCGCATCCCGGTATTGATTGGCGCAAGACCGTGGTTTCGGACTGGCACCTTGATGCAGAACGGGCAACGGCCACGCTTGCCGACGGCAGTGCGGTCTCCGCATTGCTGGCGGTCGCCGCAGACGGCCGCCTGTCGCCGGCGCGCGAGGCGGCCGGCATCCGCACGTCGGTGCGCAACTACCCCCAGGCGGCGCTGGTGCTTAATTTCGGGCATCGCAGCGACCATGCCTTCACCTCGACCGAATTCCACACCGAAACCGGCCCCTTCACGCAGGTGCCCCTCCCCGGTGGCCATCGTTCAAGCCTTGTCTGGGTGGTGCGGCCCGAGACGGCCGACGAACTGACTGCCCTGGACGAGGGCGAGCTTTCCGCGCGCGTCGAGGGCCGAACGCAGTCGATGCTCGGGCGGGTGACGGTCGAGCCCGGACGGCAGGTCTACCCGCTTGCGGCCGCGAGCCCACATCGCTTTGCCGCCAACCGTGTCGCGCTGGTCGGCGAAGCCGCGCATGTGTTTCCGCCGATCGGCGCACAGGGGCTTAACCTCGGCATCAGGGATGTCAGCGATCTCATTGATATCGCATCGAGAAACAGGAGCGATCCCGGCGCAGCCCCGGCTCTCGCCACCTACGACGTTCGCCGCCGCCCCGATATCCTGGCGCGCAGCGGCGCGGTCAACCTGCTCAACATGTCGCTGCTGTCGGATTTCCTGCCGGCGCAGATGGCGCGCAGCGCCGGCCTTACCCTGCTGGGCAGTTTCTCGCCGTTGCGCGGCTTCTTCATGCGCGAGGGGCTGAAGCCCGGCAGCGGCTTCGCCGCGCTCGCTGGAGGCTTAAGGAAACAGATCCGGCGGCAGGACGCCGTGGCGGATCATGAAGAGCAGGCCGGTCACGGTCGCCACTGAGAGGCAGGTGGTGATGAGGATGCTGGCGGAGGCGCGCTGCACCCATACGTTATATTGCTGGGCGATGACGAAGACGTTGGTCGCGGTCGGCAGCGAGGCCAGGAGCACGGCTGAGAAGACCCATTCCGGCGAGAAATTGCCGATCCAACTCAGCAGCACATAGCACAGCAGCGGATGGACGATCAGTTTCAGGATGGCGATGGGAGCCATCTCTGAGGGAATGCGCTTGAGCGACCTGAGCGCCAGCGTCACGCCCATTGCGAACAGCGCGCAAGGGGCGGCGGCGCTGGACAGATAGCTGAGAAGGCGCTCGACCGGCAACCAAGGCTGGAATTGAAAGTAGGCGGCACAGACGCCGGCGGCCGTGGCGATGATGAAGGGATGCAACACGATGCGCTGGACGACGCCGAGGACAAGTTGCGGCAAAGGGCGGTTGTCGTCGCCCGCCAGCGCCATCATCATCGGCGCGACGGTGAAATGGACGATGTTTTCGAAGCAGAAGATCAGCGCCACCGGCACCGCCGCCCGTTCGCCGAAGGCAAGCAACGCAAGGCCCGGCCCCATGTAGCCGATATTTCCGTAAGCGGCGGACAGGCCCTTGATTGTGGATTCCGCGATATTGCCGCCCGGCATCAGCATCGACAGGGCGAACATCAGTGAGAAGACGATGTAAGTCGCCGCCACGGAGCCAAGGATGAAGGTCCATTCCGTGAGCTCTTCGAACGGCGTCTTGGCCAGAAGCTGGAAGAACAACGCCGGCAGCGCGACATAAATGATAAATGTGTTCATCCAGCCGAGCGCTTCCAGCGGCTGTCTGGCGATGCGTGCCACCGCGAAGCCGATGAAGATCAGGCCGAAGAACGGCAGGACAAGGCCGAAGACGTCGGTCATCGTTCTGGATCGGGCCTTTCGTCGAAATCGCGGTTGATTGCCCTCCGGCGCTACTGTGAGCTTCCCCGCGCGTCAAGCGCGACGGGATTGAATTGACTGCTCACCTGCGCCAAATAGGCCGTTGAGGTGCGAGTATGAGTACGATGAAGACAGCCAAATTTGCGATCGGACAGGTGGTTCGCCATCGGCTGTTCTCGTTCCGCGGCATCATATTCGATGTCGATCCGCAGTTCGCCAACACCGAGGAATGGTATCAGTCCATTCCCGCCGAGGTGCGACCAAACAAGGACCAGCCGTTCTATCACCTGCTGGCCGAAAATTCGGAGACGGAATACATCGCCTACGTTTCCGAGCAGAACCTGCTGGAAGACGATTCCGACGAACCGGTGCGCCACCCGCAGATTCGAGACCTGTTCGACCGCAGGCCGGATGGCCACTACGAGCCGAAGCGGCAGTCGCGGCACTAGGTGAAAGCCGCGTTCACCGGCGATACAGTCGTCAGAGAGCCGATTCCGTAGCGATATCAACGGGAGGCAAGCGCATGCGTCTGACCGGGGTCTTTGGCCTTGTTTTCCTGCTGGTGATGTTTCTTGCGGGTCCCGCGATCTCGCAGGCTAATCCGGACTTTGCCCCCATCGAGATCAGGCTTGTCGCCCAGAAAGCCGGAAGCGGCTCGCGACTTGTCGTCGAAGGTAGCGGTCAAACACTGGAAGTCGAACCGAGGACATTGTTGGGACCTGCGGACTTCACCAGCGTCGGCCATGTGGAATGGGTCGAAGGCAAGCCGGGGTTCAACGTTGCGCTCACACCTGCCGGCGCGCAGAAGTACGAGCGAATCTCAACCGAAAACGTGGGCAGGACGCTGGCGATCATCGCGGACGGCAAGATCCTCATGGCGCCGAAGATTCTTGATCCGGTGCGGGCGCAGGGTTTCCTGTTGACCGTGAACACCGAGGCCGAAGCCACACAGCTTGCCGAGAAAATCCGGCAAGCTGTCAATCGTTCAAAAACGGGCGGCTGAGTCCGTCAGTCTTCCTTCTTCGGCGCCGCAACGCGAAGCGACAGTTCGCGCAACTGCTGCGGCGTGGCTTCCGAAGGTGCGTTCATCAGCAGGTCGTAGGCCTGCTGGTTCATCGGGAATATGGCGATCTCGCGCAGGTTCTTCGCGCCCACCAGGAGCATCACCACACGATCCACGCCGGCCGCCATGCCACCATGCGGCGGCGCGCCGTACTGGAAGGCACGGTAGAGGCCGCCGAAGCGCTCCTCGACGGTGGCGCGATCCAGCCCGACGATCTCGAAGGCCTTGACCATGGTTTCCGGCAGATGGTTGCGAATGCCGCCCGAGGCGAGTTCGTAGCCATTGCAGACCATATCGTACTGGAACGCCTTGATCGTCAGCGGATCCTGGCTGGTCAACGCTTCAATGCCGCCTTGCGGCATGGAGAAAGGGTTGTGGGCGAAGTCGATCTTCTTCTCGTCCTCATTCCATTCGTAGAACGGGAAATCGACGATCCAACACAATTCGAAACGGTCGCGGTCGACGAGGTTCAGTTCTTCCCCTGCCCGCGTGCGTGCCGCACCGGCGAAAGCGACGAACTTTTTCGGATCGCCCGCGACAAAGAAGGCGGCGTCACCGTCTTCAAGGCCAAGTTGCTGGCGTATCGCCTCGGAGCGTTCCTCGCCGATGTTCTTGGCGATCGGACCGGCACCTTCGATCTTGTCGCCTTCCTTGCGCCAGAAGATGTAGCCGAGGCCCGGCTGGCCCTCGCCCTGCGCCCACGAATTCATGCGGTCGCAGAAGGCGCGACTGCCGCCGGTCCTGGCGGGGATCGCCCACACTTCCGCTTTCGGGTCGTTGGCCAGGATGTTGGCAAACACCTTGAAGCCAGAGCCGCGGAATTGCGTGGAGACGTCCTGCATGACGATAGGGTTGCGCAGGTCCGGCTTGTCGGTGCCGTATTTGCGCATCGCCTCGTCGTAGGCGATGCGGGGAAATTCCTGCGTCACCGGCTTGCCCTCGGCGAACGTCTCGAAAACGCCGCGCATCACCGGTTCCATGGTGGCAAACACGTCTTCTTGCTCGACGAAGCTCATTTCAAGGTCGAGCTGGTAGAATTCGCCATAGAAGCGATCGGCGCGCGGGTCCTCGTCGCGGAAGCAAGGCGCGATCTGGAAATAGCGATCGAAGCCCGAAACCATCAAAAGCTGCTTGTACTGCTGTGGCGCCTGCGGCAGCGCGTAGAATGTGCCGGGGTGGATGCGGCTCGGCACCAGGAAGTCGCGCGCGCCTTCGGGCGACGAAGCGGTGAGAATCGGTGTCTGGAATTCGTTGAAGCCGATCTCGCCCATACGCCTGCGCATCTCGGAAATGACACGAGTGCGCGTCATGATGTTTGCGTGCAGCGTTTCGCGGCGCAGGTCGAGGAAGCGGTATTTGAGGCGGATGTCTTCGGGATAATCCGGCTCGCCGAACACCGGCAGCGGCAGTTCCTTCGCCGCCGACAAAACCTCGATCTCCTTGGCGAAGACCTCGATCTCGCCGGTCTGGAGGTTGGGGTTGATGGCTTCTTCCGTGCGGGCCTTGACCTCGCCATCGATACGGACGACCCACTCGCCGCGCAGCGTCTCGGCCACCTTGAAGGCCGGCGAATCGGGATCGGCGACGATCTGGGTGAGGCCATAATGGTCGCGCAGGTCGATGAACAGCAGCCCGCCATGGTCGCGCACCCGGTGAACCCAGCCGGAGATGCGGACGGTCTGGCCGACGTCGGCCTTCCTCAATTGAGCGCAGGTGTGGCTGCGATAGCGGTGCATGGCGGATTTTCCGTTCAGATCATGATGGTTGGGCGCCTTGGAATCCGGCCCCGAAATCGGCGCGAAAAGCGCATGGGAGGTCCGTTTTGTCAAGGCGAGGCGGTCGCAGCAGGCCGGTTTCGCGCCATCATCGCCCGGTTTGCCTTGACGAAAGCCCTGTCGGCTGGAAAGGAAGAGGTGTTTCCTTCATCGAAAAAGCAATTTGATGCACGTCATTACCACACAAGCCGAACTCGAAACCGCCATTGCCGCGCTGGAGAAGTCGGACTTCGTCACCGTCGATACCGAGTTCATCCGCGAAACGACCTTCTGGCCGATCCTGTGCCTGATCCAGATGGCCGCGCCCGGCGTGACGGCGCTGGTCGATCCGCTGGCGCCCGATCTCGACCTCGCCCCCTTCTTCCGCCTGATGGGCAACGAGAAGGTGACGAAGGTCTTCCATGCCGCCCGGCAGGACATCGAGATCATTGTCCATCTCGGCGACCTCGTTCCTCATCCGGTTTTCGACACCCAGGTGGCGGCCATGGTGTGCGGTTTCGGCGACAGCGTTTCCTACGACCAGATCGTGCAGAAGATCACCGGGACACGGCTCGACAAGTCCTCGCGCTTCACCGACTGGCGCCACCGGCCGCTGTCGGACAAGCAACTCGACTATGCTCTGGCCGACGTTACCCATCTCATCGACGTCTACAAGCATCTGGCGGCCCAACTGGAGCGCGAAGACCGTGCCCATTGGCTGAACGAGGAAATGGCGGTGTTGACGGCGCGCGAGACCTACGATCCGCGCCCGGAGGACGCCTGGAAGCGGCTGAAGATGCGCCTGCGCAAGCCGCAGGAACTGGCCGTGCTGCAGGCGGTGGCCGCCTGGCGCGAGCGCGAGGCGCGCGAGCGGGACGTGCCGCGCGGACGGGTGCTGAAGGACGATGCGATCTACGAGATCGCCCAGCAGCAGCCGCGCGATGCCGCAGCCCTTGCCCGGCTGCGCACCACGCCCAAGGGTTGGGAGCGCTCATCGAGCGCGGCGGGATTGCTCGGTACCGTCAACGCCGCCCTCGCCATCCCGAAGGAAGAGATGCCGAAGCTGCCAAAGACCTTCCAGCCGCCGGAAGGCACCAGCGCGGCCGCCGAACTGCTCAAGGTGCTGTTGCGCATCGTCGCCGAAAAGCAGGGAGTTGCCGCCAAGGTCCTGGCCTCCAGCGACGATATCGACCGCATCGCCGCTGAAGGTGAAGAGGCCGACGTCCCTGCCCTGCAAGGCTGGCGGCGCGCGGTCTTCGGCGAAGCGGCGCTCCGGCTGGTCCGCGGAGAAGTCGGTATCAAGTTCGACAAGCGCAGGATCGCCGTCTTCGATCTGTGATACCGCGAGGCTTGTTCAGGCCCGTCTGCGTCCAGCCAGGTAAAACGTCGCGATCACGGCAAGCGGAATCACCACCAGCGCGAAGCGCGTGACGATCAACGCCGAGGCGAATGCCAGCGAGTCGGGACTGGCATTGAGGAAATCCAGCAACAGCCGGATGACGACGATGTTCTGCACGTAGTCGGCCAGCGTGTAAGGCAGCACGAGGCCCAGCGCCAGCATCGCCTGTCCCTGCTTAGACAGGGCGGCGAAGCGCGGCAGGTGATGGCCGGTCCACAGGATCAGGCTGACGAGCGTCGCTGAAAACAGCGCCGGGAACAGAAGATCGAACGTCAGGTAATGCCAGACGATGATGATCTCGCTGCCGCGCCGTCCCAGCGCCATCAGCCAGGCCATGGCGTCGTCCGGCGTGAAGCCCGTTATGCGCATGTCCAGCGACAGCAGGCCGCCGCTCAGGCGCTCGAAATAGAGGAATTCCAGCGTCGTCATCACGAGGAAGACCACGACCGAGGCGAGGCAGAGCGCCGCGGCGTGGCGGGAAAGGCCGGTCACCGCATCCAGAAATTGTCCCGCCTGCGCCGGCCGATCAGGCTCCGCCAGGGTAGTTGGGGCTTTCGCGGGTGATCGTGACGTCATGGGCGTGGCTTTCACGAAGTCCGGCGTTCGAGATGCGCACGAAGTTGGCGCGCTCGCGGAAATCGGCAAGATCGCGCGCACCGACATAACCCATAGCGGCTTTCAGGCCACCCGCAAGCTGGTGCAGCACGCCGCCCACCGGTCCCTTGTATGGAACCTGGCCTTCGATCCCTTCGGGAACCAGTTTCAACGTGTCGCGCACTTCCGCCTGGAAGTAGCGGTCGGCCGAGCCGCGCGCCATGGCACCGACCGAGCCCATGCCGCGATACGCCTTGAAGGAGCGTCCCTGGTAGAGATAGACCTCGCCGGGGCTTTCGTCCGTCCCGGCCAGAAGCGAGCCGACCATGGCCGCGCCCGCCCCGGCGGCCAGCGCCTTGGCGAGGTCGCCGGAGAATTTGATGCCGCCATCGGCGATGACCGACACGCCCGCCTTCTGTGCCGTCTCGACAGCCGACATGATGGCTGACAGTTGTGGTACGCCGACGCCGGCGACGATGCGGGTTGTGCAGATGGAGCCCGGTCCGATGCCGACCTTGACAGCGTCGGCGCCGGCGTCGATCAGCGCCTGCGTGCCCTCGGCGGTGGCGACGTTGCCGGCCAGGATGCGCACGGAATTGGAGAGTTTCTTGGCCCGCGCGACGGCATCCAGAACCCTCTGCGAATGGCCGTGCGCGGTGTCGATGACCAGCAGGTCGACGCCGGCATCGATCAGCCGTTCGGCGCGCTCGAAGCCGTCGTCGCCGACGCTGGTCGCCGCCGCCGCCCTGAGTCGCCCCTGCGCATCCTTGCTGGCATGCGGGTTGAGCTGCGACTTCTCGATGTCCTTGACGGTGATGAGACCGACGCACCTGCCCTGTTTGTCCACCACCAGCAGTTTTTCGATGCGATGTCGGTGGAGCAGCCGCTTGGCTTCCTCCTGATCGACGGTTTCCTTGACCGTGATGAGGTTCTCCCGCGTCATCAGTTCATAGACCTTCTGCGCCGGGTCAGAGGCGAAGCGGACGTCGCGGTTGGTCAGGATGCCGACGAGGCGGCCGACGTTGTGGCCGCCGCTGCCGCCGTTCTCGACCACCGGGATGCCGGAAATGCCATGCGCCTTCATCAATGCCAGCGCATCGGCGAGCGTCGCGTCGGGACCGATGGTGACGGGATTGACCACCATGCCGGACTCGAATTTCTTGACCTGCCGCACCTGCTCTGCCTGATCGGCCGGTGAAAAGTTGCGGTGGATGACGCCGATGCCGCCCGCCTGCGCCATGGCGATGGCGAGCCTTGCTTCGGTGACGGTGTCCATGGCCGCCGAAAGGATCGGCACGTTGAGGTCGATATCGCCGGCAATGCGCGTACGGATATCGGTCTCACCCGGCATCACTTCCGAATGGCCGGGCTGCAACAGCACGTCGTCGAAGGTCAGCGCCAGAGCGCCGGTCGCGGTTTCGATGATTTTCGCCATGGGCCACCTTGAATGCAGGAAAGGCGCTGCAAACCGGGGATGGACAGCGCCGACTCGTGAACTTCCCTTTCAGGATTGGCGCCGGCTGGTAACACGTCTTGCCGCCGATGGAAAGCAGCCACACGCCGCATCGGCTTCGTATCGCAAAAGGTGACAGGGAATTAACGCGACAGGACCGCCAAGGCGTGATAACCCGCGCCGCTGTCGATCTGCCCCCGGTCGGCGTGCGAGACCAGCAAATCCGGGTACGGCCTTGAATCGCCTCATACCGCTCATCCTCGCGGTCGCCTTGTTCATGGAAAACATGGACTCAACGGTGATCGCCACGTCGCTGCCGGCGATCGCGGCCGATATTCAGACCAGTCCTATCGCGCTCAAGCTGGCGCTGACCTCCTATCTTGTGTCGCTGGCGATCTTCATCCCGGTCAGCGGCTGGATGGCCGATCGCTTCGGCGCGAAGAACGTATTTCGCGCGGCCATCGCCGTTTTCGTCATCGGTTCGGTGGCCTGCGCCTTCTCCAATTCGCTCGGTGCCTTCGTCGTCTCGCGCTTCCTGCAGGGCATGGGCGGCGCCATGATGACGCCTGTCGGGCGCCTCGTGCTCGTCCGCTCGACGCCGAAGCACGACCTCGTGGCGGCGATGTCGTGGCTCAGCGTTCCGGCTCTGGTCGGCCCGCTTGTGGGGCCTCCGGTCGGCGGTTTCATCACCACCTACTTCTCCTGGCACTGGATTTTCCTCATCAACGTGCCCATCGGCCTGATCGGCATTGCGCTGGCGACGCGGTTCCTGCCGGATATGGACCGGGAGCCGACCCCGCCGCTCGATTTCATCGGCTTTGCGCTCAGCGGAATTGCCGCATCCGGTGTGGTCTTCGGCCTGTCGGTCATTTCGCTGCCGGCGCTGCCGCCAGCCACCGGCTTCATCACCGTGTTGGTCGGTTTCGTATGCGGCGCACTCTACCTGTTGCATACCCGGCGCGCACAAAGCCCGCTGCTGGCGCTCGACCTGTTGCGCAATCCGGTGTTCCGCGCATCGGTGGTGGGCGGCGGCATGTTCCGCATCGGCATCGGTGCCGTGCCGTTCCTGCTGCCGCTGATGTTCCAGCTCGCTTTCGGGCTGACGCCGTTCCAATCGGGCATGATCACCTTCGTCACGGCCATCGGCGCCATTGGCATGAAGCTGACGACGGCATGGGTTTTCCGCGCCTTCGGCTTCCGCCGGGTGCTGATCTTCGGTTCGCTGATCGCGGCCGGCACCATCGCCGTCTACGGCTTCTTCACGCCTCAGACGCCCTACGCGGTGATGATCGGCATCATCCTGTTGGGCGGCTTCATCCGCTCCATGTTCTTTACCGGCGTCAACGCGCTGGCCTATGCCGACATCGCACCGGAAGACATCAGCAAGGCGACACCGCTGGCGGCGATGGCGCAACAGCTCAACATCGCGCTTGGCGTGGCTCTGGCCGGCGGCATCCTGGAGGCGCTGACCGGCATCCATGGCGGCCCGCTAACGCTCGGCGATTTCCACATCGCCTTCTTCCTGGTGGCGGCCGTTTCGGCTGCCGCCTCGATCTGGTTCGTGCGGCTGGCGCCGGATGCGGGCAACGCCGTGTCCGGCTACAAGGGCCAACCCACCAGAACGAAGGAGACGGTCACTTCGACGACCGGCTGACCGCGCTTAGATAGGCGGCGTGCGGCCGCGAAAATCCTTGGCGAGCAGATAGAGCTCCACCGATTCATCGCGCGAGGCCGGTGGCTTGACGTGATGGACGGAGCGGAAATTCTTCTTCAACATATCCAGCAGCGATCCTTCAGTTCCGCCCTGAAAGGTCTTGGCGAGAAAATGGCCGCCGGGTTTCAGCACTGAGACGGCGAAGTCGGCCGCCACTTCGCACAAATGCATGGTACGCAGATGGTCGGTGCGGCGATGGCCGGTGGTGGGGGCTGCCATGTCGGACAGGACGACGTCGGGCTCGCCGCCCAGCACTTCGGACAGTTTTGCCGGCGCCTCCGGGTCAAGGAAATCCATTAGCAGGATGACGGCGCCCGGCACGGCGTCCATCTCCAGATAATCGATGCCGACGACATGCGGATGCTCGGCGCTCGACTTCGTGCGTTCCGCCGCCACCTGGCACCAGCCGCCGGGCGCCGCGCCCAGGTCTATGACCTTCATGCCGGGCTTGAGCAGGTGATGCTTGTCGTCGATCTCGATCAGCTTGTAGGCGGCGCGCGAGCGGTAGCCGTCCGCCTTGGAGCGCTGCACGTACGGGTCGTTGAGATGCCGTTCCAGCCAGCGGCGCGACGATTCCTTCAAGCCGCTTTTCTTCTTCACGCGGGTTCGCAGCACGCGCGATGCCCCTCCTGTCTTGCCCGGTTTTTTCGTCACGACCGCCCCCGTGCCAGGTCGCGCCACGCGCCCTCGTCTGCCATCAATTCGCTCAGGATACCCTCGCGCAAGCCACGGTCTGCCACGCGCAGGCGCTCCGCCGGCCAGACCGCGCGGATCGCCTCCAGGATGGCGCAGCCCGCCAGCACCAGATCGGCCCGATCGGCGCCGATGCAGGGATTGGCGACGCGCTGCTGAAAATCCCAACCGAGCAACCTTGCCATCATGCGGTCGACATTGTCGCTGTCCATCCACAGGCCGTCGACGCGGCGACGGTCGTAGCGCTCCAGTTCGAGATGGACGCCGGCCAGCGTGGTCACCGTGCCGGAGGTGCCGAGCAGGTGGAAGTCCGGTCCGTTGACGAGATGGTCCAGTCGCCCGCGCCCTTCGAAGGCCTGCAAGCGGTCGGCGACATCGGCCACCATCGCATCGAAGACATCACCGGTGACAGTGCGTCCGCCATAGCGTTCGGCCAGCGACACAACGCCGACCGGCAGCGACGTCCACGACACGATATGATTGGCCAGGCGCGGCGAACGGTGGCGGCTCAAGTCGATCAACGCGATCTCCGACGAGCCGCCGCCGATGTCGAACAGCACCACGCCTCTGGTGTTTCGTTCCACCAGCGAACCGCATCCCGAAACGGCAAGCCGCGCTTCCGTCTGGCGGTCGATGATCTCCAGCTTCAGCCCCGCCTCGCGCTCGACGCGATCGAGGAATTCCTGCCCGTTCTCGGCCGAACGGCACGCCTCGGTGGCGATCAGCCGTGCCCGCCGGACCTTGCGCGCCCTGAGCTTGTCGCCGCACACCTTGAGCGCCTCGACGGCCCGGTCCATCGCCTGCTGGGAAAGCCGGCCAGATGCCGACAGCCCCTCGCCCAGCCGGACGATGCGCGAGAAGGCGTCGATGACGCGGAACTGCCCGTAGCGCGCCGGAATAGCCATAAGCAGGCGGCAATTGTTGGTGCCGAGGTCAAGGGCGGCGAAGACCGGCAGTTCGTGGCGCGGCCTCCGCTGTTCGACCGCAGGCAGGACCTGCGATGGTGCCGGCACCGCAGGTGCGGACGGCGGAACGACAATAGTTCCCGTCGCGGGGCCATCCGTCGCCGGCTGCTGTCCGTCGCGCGCGAAAACCTTGCGGCCGCGCCGACGCTTGCGCCGTTTGCGGCCTTTCGGGGAATGCCCCGTTTCGCCGGAATCGTTCGGCCTGTCGGCGGCCCATCCGTTCACGGACGGCATAGCGGGGATTTTCGGGCTATCGACGGACTTACGGCCCATCGACGCCGATGGCGCCGGAACCTGCCGGGACTCGCCCGCTTCCGGCGTATCGGCGCCGGCGTCGCGGTCTTCCACTGTCGATCCTTCCAGCGCCGCGCGAACCGGAATCCCGGACGCCGCAGGCGCATTATCCTTAAGTTGGCGCCACAGTAGCAGCGCCCTGCCGGATCACCAAGCGTAAAGCTCCTCTGAGACGGCTAAGGTTGAAGTGCCGGCTTCGATGAGGCATTGCTGAAAAGCGGAACGGGTTGGGGAAGGTGTCAGGCAAGACTGGAAGAAAAACCGAAAACCCTCGGTTCATGATCATACGGCGCTTCTTCTGGCCGGTGGTCGGAATGTCGGCGGTCGCTTTCTCGCTATGGCTGCTCTACGGCGAATTGCGTGGTATCTCGATCGACGACGTGGGTGACGGGCTTGCCGCGATCCCGGCGCATCGATGGCTATTGTCGGCGCTCTGCGCTGTGGCGGCCTATGCCGCGCTCGCCGGCTACGATCACATCGCGCTCACCCATGTCGGAAAGCGCCTGCCCTGGCTGTTCGTGACGCTGTGTTCCTTCACCACCTATGCGCTGTCGCACAACATCGGCGGCTCGGTGCTGTCGGGCGCCGTCATTCGCTATCGCGCCTACGGTTCGCGCGGGTTGACGGGGCATGAGGTCGGCGTCCTGGTGGCCGTCTGCTGGATCACCTTCGTCCTGTCGACGCTGCTCGTCTCCGGCGTCGTGTTGATGCTGGAACCCCATCTGTTCGACCGTTTTTCGGACATGGGCCACGAATGGTTGTCGACCGGGGCCGGCCTGGCGATGATCGCCATCGTCGCGGCCTATGCGTTCGGAAGCTGGCTGCACCTGCAGCCGCTCAAGCTTGGCGCCTTCCAGCTTCATTATCCGCGCCTGCCGATCGTGGCGCGCCAGTTGCTGGTCGGTCCGGTCGAATTGCTGGCAGCGGCCGGAATCGTCTACTTCGCACTGCCCGAGGCCGGGAATCCGGGTTACCTGATCGTTCTCGGCATCTTCCTCGTGTCGTTCTCGATCGCGCAGATATCGCACGCGCCGGGCGGCCTCGGCGTGTTCGAGGTGGTGTTCCTGGCAGGACTTTCCGACATGGATCCGGCCCGCGTGGTGGCGGCTCTGCTGGCGTTCCGGCTGCTCTACCTGATCATCCCGCTGCTCATCGGCCTTGTCGTGGTGGTGCTGTTCGAGCACTCGCAGTTCGGCCGGCGCGCCGATTGATCGTTTCGCCGATTGAACCCATGTGCAGGCTTGACTATTTTCAGGCGGCGGCTAAAAGGCGGGCCGTACAGGCGCATGG
Source organism: Mesorhizobium sp. 8 (assembly GCF_006351905.1). Classification (NCBI taxonomy): domain Bacteria; kingdom Pseudomonadati; phylum Pseudomonadota; class Alphaproteobacteria; order Hyphomicrobiales; family Phyllobacteriaceae; genus Mesorhizobium; species Mesorhizobium sp. 8. Next base: position 691,707 of record NZ_CP040914.1, on the reverse strand, counting down.
CGTTTCGTCGACGCGTCCTGCGGCGGTGGCGGGCACTTCAGTCCACTCTGCCAAGGCATTGAAAAACATGCCCGTTGGGGAATAGGTTAACGGTAGACCCACGGACTCTGACTCCGTTAGTCCTGGTTCGAATCCAGGTTCCCCAGCCAAACCGTTTTCCAGCTTTTGATTTCATTGAGGAATTCGTTCCCTGCGGATCCATTTCGGGGTCGTCTTGTCCTTGTGCACGAAACTGAGGCACAGGGCTGAGGCACATTCGGACTGCCTGCCCTTCAGAGCGTGAAGGCAGTCCGGCATGGCAAAGCGCCACGAAATCCAGAATCTTCTCCGCAGGGGCCACGTCTACTACTGGTATTGGCGGCCGCGCATTCATGTCCGGATGCAACGGGTGCTGGATCATATCGACTGGTGTCTTGACGGCGATCTGGAACTGAAAACGGCGAGCCGGCTGCTGTCGGCGAATGCGGCGAATGCGGCGAAGCCGCAGCGTGAGCGTCTGACGCTGATCCAGATCTTCGAGGAGCTTCACAGTCTCGGCTATGACGCTCCAGCTCGGTGTGGCGGCATGCGCAAGACTGGGAAGAGCAACGCGGCAGCGCCGAGGCCCGAGACCTAAACCCCACTGAGCTTCGCGCCCAGCGAGGCCTACCAGTTCGACTGGAGCCACGAGAGCGTCCTGCTGGACGGCGTGACGGTCGCCGTACAGGTAACGCACATGCGACTTTGCTATAGCCCCATGTTCTTCGTTCGGGTCTATCCTTGCGAGACGCTGGAGATGGTGTTCCACGCAAGGACCCCTACCCTGATGATTACGATTGACCGTCAGGCATCCTATCATCGACACCGGGATAACGTCGGAGGCATTGCCGCATCAAGCCCTATCGATCCTCGGCATAGAGGAACTCGCGGCTTACTCCGACGGATTCTGCACATCAGACAGTCGATTGAGCCGTACCGGCCGCAAGGTTCACCCACGCAGCACTTTTGCGATCGAAAGACAGCGTTTCGATATTGCTCCGCTCCCTGAGAAGCTGCGGCTTGTCGATCTTGTTCGAGCCCGTTCTAGGAAACGCATCGATCTGTTCGATGTAGCGGGGAACCTTGAACCGCGCGAGATCGCGTTCGCAGGCGGCGAAAATGGCGTTGAGGTGTTCCGCCTTGTCTCGAAGGTCGATGCCGTCGACGCAAGTGACGAACACCTTGACTTCCTGTCCGCGCTCTTCGTCCGGTACACCGACGGCCGCCGCCTCGACGATGTAGGGACATCCCCGCATCACCGCCTCGACTTCCTGGGCGGCGATGTTTTCGCCGCTACGTCTGATCGTGTCCTTCAAGCGGCCCCGGTAATAGTAGAAACCTTCAATGTCGCGGCTGAACAGGTCGCCTGTGCGGAACCAGTCGCCGACGAAGCTTTTCGCATTGGCGTCGGCGTCACCATAATATTCCTTGATGACGCCCGGGCCTTTCACCCAGAGTTCGCCCACTTCGTCGGGCTCGGCTTCCCGCTCGGTGCCGATCATGACCTTGCAATGCCGGTTGGCGGCCTCAAGGCCGCAGGAGCGGCTTCCGACCATGCGCACCGCCTCTTCCGGCTGGTAGAGCGTGGTGCCGATCTCGGTCATGCCGAAGGATTCGCGTACCGGGAACGGGAACCAGTCCTGTGCCAGTTGATGATTCTCGCGGCCCCAGCCGAAAATGTTGACACGCTTCAGCGACGGCAGCTTATCGCCTTTTTCCTTCAGATCCTTGAACACGAATTCGGGCATGAAGGCGAAGTCGATGCTGTGCTGGTTGACCCAATCGGCATAGTGCTTGCGGCTAGGCCCGCGGGAAATGAAGGCGGTTCCACGATTGAAGATCGCCGCCAGCATGAGGAACTGGGGATCCATGTAGAAGAAGGATTGGTAGACCAGGATTCGCCGATGCTCGGGCTGATAGGCCTTCGCCATCACCAGACCGGCCTCCAGCCAGAACCGATGGGTTTGAACACAGCCCTTGGGGAAGCCTGTGCTGCCGGAGGTGAACTGGATGTTTGCGATGTTCGATTGGCTGACAGGCAGATGATAGCCAGGCGCTAGCCCATCGTGCGACACCAACGCCTGCCAATTCCCGTAGCCGTTGCGATCGCCACCGACAACGATGGTGCGCTCGGCCGGCACCGGCAGTTTCTGCACCGCCGTGTCGAGGTTGCCCAGGATTTCCTCCTCGACCACAAGATAGGTCGCTTCCGCCTTGGTCAGCACATAGTCGACTTCACGCGCGGTATAGCGCGTGTTGATGGGCACCATCACCGCGCCGAGACTGAGCAGCGCGAACCACGTCACCGGGAAGGCCGGCGTGTTCGTCACCATCACCCCGACATGGATGCCTTGTCCGACACCGCTCGCGCTTAGACCGCCGGCTAGCCGGCTGATCCGGTCTGCAAGGTCGCGATAGGTGATCTGCAGGCCGTCCTCGAAGAAGGACAGGGCGATCTCATCCGGGCATTCCTTCGCCGCCTCGAACACCAGCGCCGGCACATTGGGCGGAAAGGCGTAGGCTTCCAGCCGGATACGGTCGGCTTTCATGCGACCGTGGATATCGAGCACGCTCATTTCTTGCCTTCCGATTCGAATTCGACGGCGCCGGCCCAGTCGCGGTATTTCATTCTCTGGATGCGGTAGAGGTGATCGGCCATCGCATAGGCGGTGTTGCTGTCGAGGTCTTCGCCGCGGACGAACGCCTCCATTTCCAGGCGGATGGCCAGCGCCGTATGCCGCGAAATCCGCGCCGCAATCTGCTCGGCTCGCTCCAGGACCTGGGTGTCGGGCACGACGTCGTTCACCAGATTGCAGCGCGCTGCCTCGACAGCATCGATGGGATCGCCGGTCATCAGCATCTTCATCGCAACGGTCCGCGGCAGATGCCGGTACAGACGCGTGAAGCCGCTGGCGCCGGCCATCTCATAGGCAATTTCCGGGAATCCGAATTTCGCGCTCTCCCCGGCGACGCGAATGTCGGTCAGATGCAGCAGATAGAACAGCCCTTCGCCAAGGCACCAGCCCTTCACCGCACCGATGATCGGCTTGAAGCGACGCAAGGTCAGGACCTCGCGCTCGAACCCCGGATAGTTGAAATCCGTATCGCTCTCAGGCCCAAAGAAGTGACGCAGGACGCGGTCTTCGTCGCTGGTCGGCGGGCGCGGCGTCTTGACGTCGTCACCGGCGCAGAAGGCTCGGTCGCCGGCACCCTTCAGGATACCGACCTTGATGCTGCGATCGCGCGTGAAGTCACGCAATGCCTCGAGCATCTCTAAATGCATCGCCGGCGTGAGAGGGTTCACGGAGCCGTTCTCGATGGTGAACGTCGCGATTTCGCCGTGCTTCTCGTATTTTATCGGCATGTCATTCTTCCTCTTTTATTTTGACCGCAAATCATTCTGTATAGAATATGAATATCAAATATATTTGAAATTATTACTCATAACCATTCGCGACTATATGTTTCTTCCTGTCAATCTATTAGCGATGTAAGAAATTTTGGACGTTTTCCTGCCATTCATCTTTTCCATATAGTCAGCCAGACCATAGAGATGGTAGCCGGCATGGATACCGAGCCAGCGAAGTGGCTCCGGCTCCCAGTTCGGGGATTTATGGCCCACCCACGGAAGCGCCGTGAGTTCGGTCCCCTGATCCAGGATGAGATCCCGCAGCGTGCGGCCGGCAAGGTTTGATATAGCCACGCCGGATCCGGCATAGCCGCCAGCCCAGGCATAGCCGCCGCTTCTGTCGAAACCCACCGTCGGGCACCAGTCTCGTGGCCAACCGAGCACGCCGCACCAGACCTGCTCGAACCTGACGTCCTTTGCCTGCGGGAAAAGGCGCATGAAGTCGCGCCTGAGGACGTCAACGGTGGCACCATCCGCCTGCCCCATCACGTCGGTGCGGGAGCGGAAACGATAAGGCACGCCTCGCCCACCGATAGTGATACGTCCCTCGCGCGTCCTCTGGCAGTAGTTGTAGGCGTACGAATTCTCACTGACCGTCTCGTGGCCGGCCCAGCCGATTTTTTGCCACATCTCGTCAGAGAGTGGTTCGGTCACGATAATGGCGCTGTTGATAGCCGCGATCTCGCGACTGTAGCCCGGCAAATGGGGCGTGAAACCTTCCGTCGCGCGAACCACGATGCCGGCGCGAACGGTGCCGTGCGTGGTCCTGACCCGACCCCGGTCCATCTCCAGGACGGTCGTGCCTTCGTAGATCGATACGCCCATTGCTTCCACGACTGCTGCAAGACCACGCGCCAGCTTGGCCGGCTGGACGCGCGCTGAGTTGCTGTTGAAAATGCCGCCCAGAGCGCCTTCGATTCTGACGCGATCCAGTATCTCCTCGCGCGATAGCAGCTGCACTTCTTCCGGCCGATAGCCGCGCCTTTCGATGAAATCCTTGTGGCGGTCCCGGATTCTGCCGAGTTGGGCCGCGGTGGTGGCGACGGCCAGATTTCCGGCGTGGACGACGTCGGCATCGATGCTTTCCGCCTTTGCCGTATCGATGACCTCGTTAACCGAGTTACGGACCGCGATCTCCATCGCCAGAAGCCGCTCAGCCGAACAATGCTTCAGGTAATTCTGACGGGACCAAGTGAACAGGCCTGTCAGGTTGCCACCATTCCGCCCGGACGCTCCAAAACCCGCGAACTCCTTTTCGATGATGGCGACGGAAAGTTTCGACGCCTGCTGTTTAAGGTAGTAGGCGGCCCAGAGCCCGGTGAAGCCACCGCCGACGATACAGATGTCGACGTCGCAGTTGCCATCCAGAGCCGCGCGCTTCGCCGGAGGCCCTCCGATATCGGAGTACCAGAAAGACACTCCTCCGTTGAGGAAATGTGCGTCAGACTGCCCTGCCCGGCTCATTGCTTCAGCCACCCACAACCAGTTCAATCATGGCGTCCACGATGGACGCCGCCCGGTGAAAATTCAGCGACGTCGCCGACGGATGACGGGGAGCGCTATTCCGCGGCCTGTGCGTAGGGGATGTTCTTCTGCCCGAGGCGCCGCAGCCTGATATTGGCCTGCTCGGCGTGGCCGGCGAAACCTTCCAGCATGCACAGGCGCGAACAGTATTCGCCGATCTCGACGCTCGCCTCATCCGTCAGGATCTTCTGGAACGTGCAGGTCTTGATGAATTTTCCGACCCACAGCCCCCCGGTGTAGCGCGCCGCGCCCAGCGTCGGCAGCGTGTGGTTGGTGCCGATCACCTTGTCGCCATAGGCGACGTTGGTGCGTGCGCCCAAAAACAGGGAACCGTAATTGCGCATGCGGTTCAGGAACAGGTCCGGATCCTTCGTCATCACCTGGACATGCTCGGAGGCGATGCGGTCGGCTTCGGCGATCATCTCTTCGTCGGAGTCGCAAACGATAACCTGACCGCAGTTACGCCAGGCCTTTTCGGCATGGGCAGCCGTCGGCAGGATGGTGAGTAACCGCTCGATATGCTCCATCGTTTGGCGCGCCAGCACCTCCGACGTGGTCAGCAGGATCGCCGGAGAATCCGGCCCGTGCTCGGCCTGGCCCAGCAGATCGGTGGCGCAGATCTCGCCGTCCGCTGTCTCGTCAGCGATGACCAGTGTTTCCGTCGGTCCGGCGAACAGGTCGATGCCGACGCGGCCGAAGAGTTGCCGCTTGGCTTCCGCCACGAAGGCGTTGCCCGGGCCGATCAGCATATCGACCGGGCGAATGGTCTCAGTTCCGACCGCCATGGCGGCAATGGCCTGCACGCCGCCCAGGCAATAGATCTCGTCGGCGCCGGCCAGGTGCTGGGCGGTCACGATTGCGGCTGCCGGCTTGCCCTTGTAAGGCGGCGCGCAGGTGGCAATGCGATCGACCCCCGCCACCTTCGCCGTGATGACCGACATATGGGCTGAGGCGAGCAGCGGATACTTGCCGCCGGGTACGTAGCAGCCGACGGAGCCGACAGGGATGTTCTTGTGTCCCAGGATGACGCCGGGCCGGGTCTCGACCTCGAGGTCAACCAGGCATTCTCTCTGCTTCTGCGCGAAGTTGCGGACCTGTTCCTGCGCGAACTTGATGTCCTCGATCGCACGAGCCGGGAGTTCCGACACGCATTCCATGATCTCCTTGCGGGTCAGCCTGTAGTCGGCCCTGTCCCAGGCGTCGAACTTGACCGAATAGTCGCGCACCGCCGCGTCACCCCGCTCCGAAACCGCCGCGATGATGGCTTCCACGGCAGCTCGAACGGAGGGATCGCTGCCCTGTCCATTGACGGGGGCGGACGGTTGCTTGAGCTGACGTATCATGTCGCTTTCCTTATGCTGATGCGACGACCTGACTGTCGTGGCTTACCTTGAGACGAACCGTCTGGCGCACAATCAGGCGTCCGGGTTCAAGATGGAAAACGGGCTCCAGCCCGGGAGCGGCAAGATTGCTGCTCAGGATTTGCAGGCTCGCTTCGACCATGCGTGCGCGCCGTTGCCGAACGGTCGTGAGTTCGATACCGGACCAACTGGCCATCGGGATGTCGTCAAAGCCGATGAGAGAGATGTCGTCGGGCACGCGCAGCCCGAGGTCCAGTCGCAGGCCGTCCAGCGCGCCGATCGCCATGATGTCGTTGGCGCAGAATATCGCATCGGGTCTCTCGCCCTGGAAGACCAGGCGCTTGACCGCTTCGCGGCCGCTTTCATAGGTGTAGCCGCCATATTCCAGGGTCGGCATCGGCAGATCGAGATGGTCGAGCTGCTGCCGGAACCCCTCCAGGCGATCGCGGTTGGTCGAGGTGTCCTCGACGCCGGAAATGAAACCGAACGTCCTGTGGCCGGTATTGGCAAGAAAGGTCGCGACGGCCTTGCCGCCCTCGACATTGTCGCAGGTGACTACATTCAGGCCCGTCTTGTCGACATAGCGGTTGAAAAGGACGACCGGCAGACCAGCCTCGCGGCACTCGATGATCGCCTGCGAAGACAGGACTGCGGAAACCACGATGATGCCGTCGACACGATACTGAAGTACCTTGCGCACGACGGAATCGAAGTTTTCCCTCGGCCCGATCGTGAACAAGAGCAATTGCAAGCCGGCTGCCTGCAAGGCCTGGCTGAACAAAGTAAGGACCTCCCAGTAGAACGGGTTGTCCATCGATGCCACCACGATCGCGATCAGGCCGGAGCGCTGGGTGATGAGGCTGCGTGCCAGCGCATTGGGCCGATAGCCCAGCGCATCAGCTGCCTCCCACACCTTCTTGCGGGTATCTTCGGAAACCGACGGATGGTCCGCCAACGCTCGCGAAACCGTAGATTGCGAAACACCGGCCAGCCTGGCGACGTCCTGCGACGTGGCGAGCGGCTTGCGGCTACCTTCTGTCCTTGCGGTCACGGATGCCTCCCCATTTTATCGAAAATGGCTCCGTTATAGGGGTTCAACGCGCGATTGCACACGCAAAACGGCTTCGCCCCGAAGCACCTCGCTCTCACCGCAATGGCAGACCGTATCGAGAAAAACGCGGTTCTTGGCCGGATCGAGGCGCGTGACCGAGACCGTGGCCGTCACCGCATCTCCGGGCCGAACCGGCCCACGAAATTCGAGCGTCTGCCTGAGGTAGATGTTTCCGGGCCCCGGCAAACGGGTGCCCATCACGGCCGAGACGAGACCGCCGGTCAGCATGCCGTGCGCGATGCGCCCGCCGAAACGCGTTTTCGACGCCCACTCCTCATCGAGATGGATCGGATTGCTGTCTCCGGTGATGGCGGAAAAGGTCTCTATATCCTCGATCGTCACGGTGCGCGTGATGGAAGCCGACATGCCGACTCGTAGATCTTCGAAGAAATACCCCTCGTTTTCGGTCATGAGGCAATCGCTTTCATGGTCTCGCACAGCATGGGCGCCAAACGCTGCCGGATCTCATCGGGAACGCGTTCGGCCGTCTGGCTGGCGTAGTCGAAATAAACGTAGGAGCACTCGCCCAGCGCGCAGGGCGCCTCGTTCTGCAAGGCTACCTCACTGACGACAATGCTCTTGTTGCCGAGCTTGGAAATCCAGGTCGCGATGCGGACGTCGTGGGCCAGATAAATCTGCCTTTGAAACCGTACCTGCATGGCCACCACTGCCATGTTCCAATTGTCGAAGGAAAGCGCCGGCGAAACCGCACGGAAAAACGCGCGACGCCCAGCCTCGAACCATACCGGCAGCGTCGTGTTGTTGATATGGCCGCAGCCGTCCGTCTCCGAAACGCGCGGTGTGATCCATGTCGATACGGCGTTGGACGGGATTTGCATCAATGACCTCGCTGATGCGCAATTTCTGCATACGTATTCATTTGATGTCAAGCGCTAACTTTGTCTCCCTTTCGCTTGAAAGGGCCCATTGCGAGAACAGGTCCACAAATGGAAATTTACTGCCAAAAATCCCAACCGACGCCGGTGGCGTGATCCCTCGAAAAGAGAGGTCACGCCTTTCTCGCCCGGTCACGGAGACCCGCCGTCATGCCGTCGCTTGAAGCTAACGCCTGCCGATCCCCAATCCGTCGCGGATAGCCTCATAGAGGACACGGGCTTCTTCGCGCGCCTCGGGCGAAACCGTCACCGCGCGAAGGAAGCTGTGTTCGAGATTACGCGCAACACGGACCGTCGCCTTGACGCCGGCCTCCGTCAGTTTCCTGCCGTAGAGAATGCCCTCGTCGTAGAGCGGGTCGAGTTCCGGCACGTGAATGAAGGCGGGAGGAAGATTGCCGAAATTCGTAGCCTGTAGCGGCACAGCATACGGATCCGTCCGCGAAGCGCCGATCAAGTAGGAATCCATGATGAACTCCAGGTCCTTGCCGCGGAACTGCGGATCGTGATTGATGCGGATATAGCTGTCGGTCTGGTAGTCGGTGTTCATCGGGCCGGGATAGAGCAGTACCTGCAGCGCGATCTTCGGCCCTTTTTGGTCCCGTGCCTTCAAACTGACGGCCGCAGTCAACCCGCCGCCGCAGCTATCGCCAAGAACCGCGATTCTGTCGGGATCGATGTTGTAGCGCCTGGCGTTTTCGTGCAGCCACTCGAGCATGAAATAGCAGTCTTCCAGACCAGCCGGATACGGGTTTTCCGGAACCCGTCGGTAGTGCACCAGCACCACCTGCGCTCCCGTTCCAACCGCCATGTTGGCGGCGACTGTCGCATGGGTATCGAGGCTGCCCAGCATGTAACCCCCGCCATGCAGGTAAAGCAGCGTGGGCTGCGGAACGTCTGGCGACGCATCCTTGTGCCGGTAAAGCCTTATCGGAATCTCGCGTCCCGGTGCGGGGATGAACCGCTCGACGATTTCGAGACTGTCAGGATAGGGTTCACGGAAGACCGCGCAATATTCCTCGAACAGTTCCCGGCGCTCCGAGGGATCGGTCGGGCGCGGCTTGTCACGTCCGCGTGCCTTGTTGGCGATCCGTTTGTATTCACTCATTCCATGTTCGAGCATCGAATTGTCTCCTCACCTTTGACGGAACGGCTGCCGCACGGCACCTCGTCCGGGCTTTCCAAACCTGTATTTCTGCGTCGCAGCCTGTCAGATGATGGCTTCGATCAAGAATGGTCCTTTTCGCGATACGGCTGTGTCGAACAAATCACTGAATTGCTCGATCGTCTCGGCGCGGGCGGCTTCCACACCCATGCCGCGAGCCAGCGAGCACCAATCGAGGTCGGGCGCGTCGAGGTCCAGCATACGGCGTGCATTGCGGCCGAAATCGTTGACGCCGACATTGCGCATCTCACCTTGGAGGACCGCATAGGCGCGGTTGGCGAAGATGATCGTCACTACGTCCAGCCTCTCGCGTGCCTGCGTCCACAGACCTTGGACCGTATACATGCCGCTGCCGTCAGCCTGCATGGCGACGATCTTGCGATCCGGACAGGCGATGCCGGCGCCGACCGCCAGCGGAATGCCTTCGCCGATCGCGCCTCCGGTCAGCGGAATGTGGTCGTGCGGTCTGAGCCCCGGCGCGAGCGTGGTCAGCCTGCCTCCAGAGGTAATGGACTCCTCGCAGATGATGGCGTTTTCCGGAAGCCCGCGCGCAACCACGGTGCAGACGGAATCGGCATTGAGGGGTCCCGTCGGCATCGGGATCTGGTCTTGCGTGAAGCGATTGGGCACGAAGGGCGAATCCTTGCGCAGACCGATCTCCTCAGCCAGCATGCCGAGCGCCGCGGCAAGATCGTTTTCGTGGCTGGCCAGTTCAATGACCTCGCAACCGGGCGCAAGCATGGTGCCTGGCTTGCCGGGATAGGCAAAGAAGCTGACCGGCTGCCTGCCGCCGACGCAGATCGCCACCTCGAATTCGCGCAAGGCATGGATAGCCTGTTCGACATTGTAAGGGACCGGCCGTGCTGCGACCTGCCCTGCCCCACGCTCCGTCCGGTCCGAGGTCTGCGAAAACAGCGCCGCACCGGTGGCGGCGGCGATGCGCCCGGCCGACTCGAGTGCGACCGCGCGCAAGGCTTTCCCCGCAAGGATCATCGCCACGCGCTTGCCGCTGCGCAGTGCCCTGGCGGCGGCCGACAGTGTATCGGCGGAAACCGGCAGCGGCGCCGGACGCGCCACCGGCACAGGCATTTCGGCGGACAGTTCGCCCCATGCTGCATCGGCCGGCAGGATCATGGTGGAAACGCCGCGCCGACGCAGGGCCTCGGTGTAGGCCTCCTCTGTCCGGGCGCGCACGTCGCCGGGCCCTGAGATGCGGCCGACCCAGTGCGACATCGGCCGTGCCAGGCTCTCGATGTCGCTGGTCAGCGGCGCGTCGTATTGCAGGTGATAGCTTGCATGATCGCCAACGATGTTGACGATCGGCGTGCGCGCGCGGCGCGCATTGTGAAGATTGGCGAGACCGTTGGCGAGGCCTGGCCCGGTGTGCAGCAGTGTCGCCGCCGGCTTGTCGGCCATGCGAGCATAACCATCGGCAGCACCGGTCACCACACCTTCCGCCAGACCAAGCACGCACCGCATCCTTGGCTTGCGATCCAGCGCCGCCACGAAATGCATTTCCGACGTGCCCGGATTTGCGAAGCAGACATCGACGTCGTTGACGAGCAACACGTCGCAAAGCATGTCAGCGCCGTTCATACCTCACCTGTGCTTCCCTGCTGATCCGCTCCGGGGCAACTTCACGGCTGCCCCGAAAACGTTCTGGTACCGTTCCTCTTTTGGGACGCGCGGTCAGTCCTGCCAGAGTTCCGTCACGAGATCGGGATCGGTCTTCAGGCTTTCGCGGATGGCGGCATACAGGACCCGGCATTCAGCGCGCGCTTGCGGCGAAACCCTGACCGCGCGCGGGAAGCTGTGCTCGAGGTCGTGGGCGACTCGCACCGTCGCCTTGACGCCCGCCTCCTCCAGCTTTTTGCCGTAGAGGATGCCCTCGTCATAGAGCGGATCGAGGTCTGCCACATGGATGAAGGCCGGCGGCAGGCGGCTGAAGTCCTTCGCCTGCAGCGGCACTGCATAGGGGTCTGTGCGCGAGACACCGACCAGATAGGAATCCATGATGAATTCCAGCGTCTTGCCGTTGAACTGCGGATCGTGGTTGATGCGCACGTAGCTGTCGGTCTCGTAGTCGGTGTTCATCGGCCCGGGATAGAGCAGGACCTGCAGCGCGATCTTCGGCCCGTTGCGGTCGCGCGCCATCAGGCTGACGGCCGCCGTCAGGCCGCCGCCGCAGCTTTCGCCGGCAACCGCGACCCTGTCGGTGTCGACGTCGATATAATAGCGCTTGGCCTCCTCATGCACCCATTTGAGGATGAAGTAGCAATCCTCCAGCCCGGCCGGGAACGGATTCTCGGGGACGCGCCGGTAATGCACGCAGATGACCTGCGCGCCGGTGGCGAGCGCCAGGTTGCACAGCGGCGTCGTGTGGGTGTCGAGGCTGCCCAGCATGTAACCGCCGCCGTGGATGTAGTAGATGGTCGGCTGCGGCACGCCCTTTGGTGCCTTCTTGTGGCGGAACACCCGGATCGGGATCTCGCGGCCGGGCGCCGGGATGAAGCGGTCGAAGACCTGCAGGCTGTCGGGAACCGGCTCGTCGAACACTTCGAGCATTTCCTGCAACAGTTCGCGTCGCTCGACCGGATCGGTCGGCCGCGGCGCATTACGCCCGCGAACCTGCGAATTGATGATCCGCTTGTACTCGCTCATCCCATGCTCGCGCATCAAACTCTCTCCTTGTCTGTTGATGTCAGCCCAGCGCCGTTCCGGCGCATCGTTAAATGGATCACGCCTATGCCAGGTGGCACTCGACGATCTGCCTGGCCACTTCCCGCTTGCTCGGAGCCTCCATACGGCATCGTTCGGTGGCGATGCGGCACCTGGTATGAAAGCTGCAACCGGACGGCACATTGGTGGGGTCGGGAAAGGATGTGCCCAGATCGACTACCGGCAACCCCAAATCGGGTTCCGGCGTCAGAACCGACGCAAGCAGCGCCTGCGTGTAAGGGTGACGAGGATCGGACAGGACGGCCTTGGCCGGCCCCGATTCGACGACGCGTCCAAGGTACATCACGGCGATGGTATCGGCGACATGCTCTACCACAGCCAGGTTGTGGCTGATGAAAACGATCCCTATCCCCAGTTCGCGTTGCAAGTCCTGGATCAGATTGAGGATCTGGGCTTGAATGGAGACATCAAGCGCCGAAGTCGGTTCGTCGCAGATCAAAAGGTCGGGCTTGAGAATGAGCGCCCGCGCCACTGCGACCCGCTGGCGCTGGCCGCCGGAGAGTTGGTGCGGAAAGGCGTCGTGCACCCGCTTCGGCAGCCCCACCTTGTCCAGCAGGTCCGTCGCGGCAACCCTGCGCGAGCGGTGGTCACCGATCTTGTGGACGGCGAGCGGCTGGGCCACCGTTTCCACCACCGTGCGCCGCGGATTGAGCGTCGAATAAGGGTCCTGGAAGACCGGTTGAACGCGCCGGCTGAAATCCATGCGCGAAATACTGTCGACCGGCTGGCCGCCTACCGAAATCTCGCCAGCGTTGGCCGGCACAAGGTTCAGCAGGATCTTGGCGAGAGTGGATTTGCCGCAGCCGGATTCACCAACGATGCCGAGCGTCTCGCCCTTGCGCAAGGTCAACGAAACCTCCCGCACCGCTTGCAGGCGCTTGCCGGCCGAGAACCAGCCGGCCGAAAGCATATACGTCTTCTGGACGTCCTTCACATCGAGAAGGAGGTCATGGGTCTCAGCCAACGGCATGACGAGCCTCCTTGATTGCTTGCAGCGGGTGGAAACAGCGATAGGCGTGCGAGTCGCCTTCCAATGGCACGGCGTTTTGCGTGCAGTCGGCTTGCCTCCGTTCGCAACGGGACGCGAAGGCGCAGCCATGGATATGAGATGTCAGATTAGGCACGGTGCCGGGGATGGCCTGGAGCCGGGTGTACCTGTCCCCTTTGCCCGGAACGGGAATGCTGCGCAGAAGCCCGGCCGTATAGGGATGGCGTGGCGTACCGAACACGACATTCGTCGGACCGGTCTCGACGATCTGGCCGGCATACATCACCGCCACTCGGTCAGCGACCCGAGCAACGACGCCCAGATCATGCGTGATGAGGATGACCGCGATGCCGAGATCGGTCTGAAGCGTCTTCAAAAGCTTCAGGATCTGAACCTGGATCGTGACGTCGAGGGCACTGGTCGGCTCGTCGGCAATGATAAGCGCCGGCTCGCACATCAGCGCCATGGCAATCATCACGCGCTGGCGCAGGCCACCTGACAGTTGATGCGGATATTGCGCCAGCCGCGCCTGCGCATTGGAAATACCGACGCGTTCCAGAAGCTCGATGGCGCGCGCGCGCGCCGCAGCCTTACCAGCACGGCGGTGGCGCTGATGCACCTCCATCATCTGGTTGCCGATGGTATAGGCCGGATTGAGGCTGGTCATCGGATCCTGAAAGATCATGCCGATCTGGCTACCGCGCAGAGCGGCGAAACGCTGTTTCGAGAGGGACAACAGATCGATGTCGCCGAACGTCATGCGCTCGGCGGTGAGGTTGGCCTGGCGCGGCAGAAGATTGAGGATGGACAGGGCGGTGACGGACTTGCCGCTGCCAGATTCGCCGACCACGCACAGCGTCTCGCCGCGACTGACCTCAAGGTCGAGTCCCCTGACGGCGTGAACGCTGACGTTCTCACTGGCAATGTCGACCCGCAGGCCGCGTACGTCGAGGATCCTGTTCATTGCCGGCCTCCTGGGGCGGAGACGTCGCGGATGCCGTCGCCGAGGAAGTTGATGCCGATGACGAGCAGAAAGAGCGCGACACCGGGGATCGCAATGACCCATGGCGAGAAGTAGATGTAGTCGCGCCCTTCCGAGATCATCAGCCCCCATGAGGGGAGCGGTGGCTGCACGCCGAGACCAAGGAAGGAAAGCGCGGCCTCCAGCAAGATGGCGTGTGCCACCTCCAGCGTTCCAACGACCAGGATCGGTCCCATGACATTGGGCAGCACCTCGCCCAGCATGATGCGCAACGGCGAACAGCCGATGGCGCGGGCGGCGAGGAAATAGTCGAGATTTCTGACACGCATTACAGAAGCCCGCGTCACCACCGCGAACCGGTCCCACAGAAGAAAGCCCAGCACCATGATGACCACGCTCAGCGAATTGCCCACCAGCCCGACGACGGCAAGCGCGACCAGTATCACCGGCATGGCCAGACGCACCGTGATCAGGAAGGAGATGGCAAGATCGACCCGGCCGCCGAAATAGCCGGCCAGCAGGCCTAGGGTGATGCCGATAACCGCCGCGATCGCGGCGGTGCCGAAGCCGATCAGCAGCGAAATCTGACTGCCATAGATCAGACGGCTGAGATAATCGCGACCGAGCGAATCCGTGCCGAGCAGATGAGCCGTCGTTCCGCCATCGGCCCAGATCGGCGGCACCATACGCTCGGTCAAACTTTGCAGATAGGGATCTGTCGGCGCCAAAAGCGGCGCCAGGATAGCGACTGTGAAGGTCAGCAGGACCAGGAAGCCGCCGACGGTGACACCCCGGTGGCGCAGCAGTCTGCGCGTCAGGGAAAGCCCTGCCGACGTTGCCGGCTGGTCGATTTCCAGACTTTGCACGGTCATGAACGCACCCGAGGATCGATGAAGGCGTTCAGCAGGTCAGAAAGCAGCGTAAGAACGACGAAAATCATCGAGAAAAGAAGGACGATCGCCTGAACGACCGGG
The DNA here is from genome assembly GCF_006351905.1 of Mesorhizobium sp. 8. NCBI lineage: Bacteria > Pseudomonadati > Pseudomonadota > Alphaproteobacteria > Hyphomicrobiales > Phyllobacteriaceae > Mesorhizobium > Mesorhizobium sp. 8. The sequence goes on along the minus strand of NZ_CP040914.1, from coordinate 676,543 downwards.
AAATCAACGCGCTGGATGGATTCCCAGCTCAAATAACCGATCCCCTGCATGGCAAAGACCGTCTCGATCACGGTCGAGCCGCCGAGCAGAAAGCCGAATTGCACGGCCGCCACCGCCACGACAGGCATGATGGCGTTGCGAAGCGCATGCTTGAAGATGATCTGGAAGCCGCTCAGCCCTTTCGCGCGGGCGGTGCGGATGTAATCAGCCCCGAGAACCTCGATCATGCCCGCCCGCGTCAGGCGCATGATGGCGGGCGATGCATAATAGGCCAACACGATCGACGGCAGCACGAAATTGGCCCAAGTGTCCGAACCGGACAGCGGCAGCCACTGCATCCGGACGCCGAAGAAGAACATCAGCATGAGGCCGAGCCAGAAACTCGGCATCGCCTGACCGACGACCGCCACCGACAGCGCCAGCCGATCGATCCAGCTGTTTTGCTTCATGGCCGCAATGATGCCAAGTGGCACTGACACGACGATGGCGAGGCTGAGCGCAATGCTGGCAAGCGTGAACGTCACGGGCATCCGTTCGAAGATGATGTTCATCACTGGCTGATTGAAATAATACGATGTTCCAAGGTCGCCTGAGAGCACTCCTTTCAGCCAGTCGAAATACTGGAAGATAAGAGGACGGTTCAAACCATAGGTGATCCGGATCTGTTCGACCTGCTCTACGGTCGCGGATTCACCGGCAAGCGCCTGTGCAAGATCGTTCGACAGTCTCAGGGTTCCGAACGAGACAGCCGAAACGGTAAAGGCGACCAGGATCGCCAGTAACAGCCGTTGTATCGCATAGCGGGCCATGTCGGATTCGCTGCCTTTCCCTGGTTGAAGCCAGGAGCGGGAGAAGCTTCCCTCGCTCCTGGCTGGACGATCGAAAAGGTTCCTAGTTCCAGTTGGCGAGATACCAGCGCTGGACTTCATCCTTCTCAGGCGTGAAGTTCAGGTTCTTGGCCAGCACATAGTTGGTCGTCACGCTGACCAACGGCACCCAGTAAGCCTGGTCCAGGATGCGGTCCTGGGCCTGCTTATAGAGCGCCTCACGCTTGGCCAGATCGTGCTCGGCGTTCGCCTTCTTGAGGGCATCCAAGACGATCGGATCACGCGAGAGATCCGATTCCGTGCCGCCGAAGTAGTTGTTGAAGGCCAGAGAAGCATCGCCGAGGCCCCAGAAGCCGGTGCCCAGGTTGAAGATGGGAGCCTTGCCCGAGGTCCACTTCTCACGGAATGGCCCAAGGATCAGGAATTCCAGTTTTGCGCGAATGCCGGCTTTGTTCAGGTCGCCGGCCGCAGCCTCGGCGATATAGCGGAAAGACGATCCCGTAAGCGTGGTGTCGAGCCCATCGGGATAACCCGCCTCCGCGAGAAGTTCCCGCGCCTTGTCCGGATTGTAGTCATAGACGACACCAGGCTTGGGACAAGCCGTTTGCGCGACCGCGCAGATGGTGTCGAGTTGCTCGGAAGCACCGCGCACGAGATTTTCCGCGATGGATTTGCGGTTGATGGCATAAGCTACTGCCTTGCGCACACGAACGTCCTTAAACGGCCCTTCCTGAAGGCCGAAAGCAAGGACCGAGACTCGGTAGGTTGGCGAGCGAACGACACGAACCTCGGGCATTTTTTCAAGCTGGTCGGTCTGGTCGGCGGAAATTCTCCAGATAAAGTCCGCCTGCTTGGTCATTATCTGACCAACCATCAGGTTGTTGTCCTTCTGGGTCCGCACAACGACGTTTTTAATAGCCGGAAGCTTTTGGACCCGCCCTTGAAATAATCGTCGTTTCGCTCAAGTGCGTATTCGACGCCGGGTTTGAAAGATGCCACTTTGTAGGGGCCGGTACCGATCGGTGCGGTTGCGAAGCCGTTGGGACCGACCTTGGCGTAATATTCGTTCGGATAAATCGGCACGCCGAGCGATAAATATTCCAGGGCGGAAGCAAGCGGGTACTTGAGTTTGATCCGGACCTTGTACTTATCGATCTTTTCAGCGCCGGCAATCCACGAAACCATCATCAGCGAGCGGACCTTGTTGGCGGGGTCCGCCACGTAGTTCATCGTGAAAACGACGTCGTCGGCATCGAATTCCTCGCCGTTTTGGAAGCGCACACCTTCGCGCAGCGTCATGACAAGGCTGGTATCGGATTCCCACGACCACTCCGTCGCAAGGTTGGGAAGGATTTTGCCAGTTGCGGGGTCGCGATCGACAAGCCCGTCCCACACATTCCTGGCCAGGCTCAATGCCTCATGGTCGATGGCATAGTAGAAATCGAGTGTCGTGGTTTCACGATCCCACACGACGTTAATCGTATCGTCGGACTTGCCGGCATTCGCTGACGTGGATAGCAGCACGGCAGCAAGAGCAGCCATCCCCATTGAAACCATCTTTTTCATCACTTCCTCCTTGTGATCCCGCGACGGAACGCAGGAACAAATCCCCAGGTGACCGCCCTCAAAGATCCAGCACAGGACCGCAGCCTGGCAAATCTGACCGGCACGACATTTGAAAGGACTTGCATCCCGCATTCAAAAAGATCGTCAAAATATGCATACGTATGCAATGAACGTCAAGAAATTTATTTCCACACCTCCAGCCTCCTTCGATAAGGCCTCGACCGCCGCATCGAGATCCTGGCGGGATTTGACCGAATCCGACCCGACGCCGATCCCGTCGCTACAGTTTGCAAGGGCTATGCCGCAAGGCGAATCGACAGCTCGCATCGGACTCGACCTCATCCTGCCGTCTACAAAAGACCGGCAGGGAGAGGAGGTGCGGATTCTTCACAAAGGTATCCATAAGAGCTACCCGCAATGAGCAAGCCGATGGCGAACCCAGACACTCCGACCGACGAGAGTCGACTTCGAACGGGGCGTTCAAGGCGTAGCGCCTCGATCAGCGGCATTTTATCGTTTGGCCGCCAAGTCATACCGGGCCTTTTGTCGGGCGGCTCGGGCCGCAGAGCATGGAGAGCCGACGGCACACAAGACCGGCCGTCCTACTGCAAGGGGCCGCTGTCGGAGCACCTGAACTTCTTCGTCGCCTTACCAGGCATCGATTTTCAGAAGCAGACCAATATGTCCCGGCCGACCTCACGGCCTGACCCGCAGATGCCCCAAGATTGCGGATGATGGCGCGAGCCGGTGAATATGGAGACGTGCAGAATCTTTGCCGCTATTCCGGCAGGCCAGTCGTACTTAGCGCATCACCAAGGCATTCGGCGAGCGCCGGGGCACAGTTAACCGCCGCGAACTGTCGAGAGTAGCGAAACGTTGGATGCAGTTCACGGACACGCGCGGCGGCGGCCCTCGCTTCGTCTAGCCGGCCAAGTTTGACCAGCGCAGCGGCCAATTGCACATAAGTGATGCTATGTGCCGGATTGGCGTGAACGGACTTGTAGGCGGCACGACAGGCTTCTTCGTAACGGCCACGCAGCAGATGGCTCATGGCTTGCGCATCAAATGCGGCCCAAGCCCAAGAATCGAAGGGGCTCAGCCGCATACCCTGCTCGCTCCATTCTAACGCGCGTTCGGCTTCGCCTCCCCATCCGAGAACGACGCTGCCGAGTATGTATGTCAGCGCGGATGACGGGCTGATAGCCAGTGCAGCTTCCAACACCGTGAATGCGGCGGAGCGATCGTGCCCGTCCATGCCGATGGAAAATCCAGCCCATGTCAAAGCGAGCGCATCGTCCTGCCCGTGGACGATGGCCAATCGGGCGTGTCGGATAGAGGCAGCGCGGTTGACCTCCTTAAGGCCGGCGCGAAGGAATAGGCAGTGGTGGCACATCGCGGCATTGCCATGTGCAAGCGCATAAGTGGGTTCGAGCGCGATCGAACGATCCAGAAGCGCCAATGCTCTCGTCACCTGCTCCGGCATACCTGAATCGACGTCGGGCTGGGCGCGCAGCACGAGATCGTAGGCATCGAGACTGTCAGGGCGTTTCCGCCTGACGCGTTCGATCTCGGCTTTCCGTACGCTCGACGCTAGCGCGCCCACTACTGACAGTGCGATCTGGTCTTGAAGCGCGAAAATATCTTGTGAGCTGCGGTCGTAGCGCTCTGCCCAAACGTGCGCGCCGGTTGAAGCGTCGATCATTTGGCCGGTCACGCGCACGCTATCGCCGACCTTGCGTACACTACCCTCGAGCACATAGCGCACACCAAGCTCATGGCCGACCTGCTTCACATCCACGGCGCGGCCTTTGTAGGTGAAGGTCGAATTTCGCGCTATGACGAAAACCCAGTTGATCCGCGCCAAACCCGTGATGATGTCGTCGACCATCCCATCGGCGAAGTATTCCTGCTCCGGATCGCCGCTCAGGTTCGAGAATGGCAGGACGGCGATAGACGGCTTGTCAGGCAATGTCGGTGTTGATGCCGCCCCTGCCCCCGCGGTCGCCGACGCATCAGAAACGTTGGTAGCGACTGCAGGTCCGACATAGCGGTAGCCGTGGCGCGGCAGCGTTTCGATCCAGGTCTCAGCATCTGCCGTCTCTGCCAGCACGCGGCGCAAGGCTGCGATCTGAACCGTCAGATTGTTATCTGCGACCGCCAACCCGCCCCAGGCGGCTTCGACCAGCACATCCTTGGACACCGGCGCGCCGGCGTTTTCAAGAAGCCTGCACAGCAAAGCCACGGCACGCTGCCCAAGCATGGTCGGCTCGGTCCCTCGGTACAGAATGCCCACCTCCGCATCGAGGCGGAACGGGCCGAACTGATAGAGGTCGCTCCCGACTGTCATTCGATGATTTTAGCAGATATTTGGGAACAAATTCACGACTTCCCGGCGCCGACCGCAGATCTTGGAGACGTGCTTGCAAAAGCAGGCACCTAGCCGAAGGAGGATCACATGAGCGCCGACGTCGTCATTCGCATGCCCGATGAGAGGAAGGGGGTCATGCTGCGCGGACACCCTATGGTTTTCCTCGTCACCGGCGAAAATACCAAACACACTAGCATGTTCGATTGGACGATCCCGGCGGGGTTCGCCACTGGGCAGCACGTTCATCGAGTGCAGGAGGAAACCTTCTACCTGCTCGAGGGCGAGTGTGAGTGGCACGTCGGCGACAGGACGGTCCGCGCAACGCCCGGAACCTATCTGTTCATCCCGCCGGGGATACCGCACAACATCACGAATATCAGCGAAAAGCCGGCTCGCGTGCTGATGACCGTCTCGCCGCCAGGGCATGAGCATTACTTCGAAGAGCTCGCCAAACTGGCGGCGCAGGGTGCGCCGGATCCAAAAGCGCTCGCCGAATTGCGAAACCGCTACGACACCAATCAGCTCTCGACTTTGACAACACGTGCGTAGGTGGCGAAAAGCCGTCCTACCTAACCGCGGTCTCCGGTGTTGCCGCTGGTTATGTCGGCGGGCGCGAGTCGTCGTCGATTCGTCGCCGGGGCCTGTAACCTAGTCCGGAATGGTCAACGCCCCGCAATCAGGGATGGCTGGTCTGGCCGCCGGTCAAGACGGTCGCCGCGGCAGAGCATCAACAACGGTCAGATCCCGATCGTAGTATAGGCGTCGCCAGCATGGGACGGACGAGAAGAGAGCGACGAGCCTTGCACGGAACGGATACGCTCCTTGGGGGCGCCCTCACCTGTCCCAAGGCGGCTCCTCGCCGAAGCGGTCGGCGAGGAGCCCGACGAAGCTGCGGACCTTGGCGGAAAGGTGCCGCCGTGAGGGATACACCGCATGGATGGAGCGCCCCACCGGCTTGAAGTCCGGCATCAGCGGCTCCAGGCGTCCGGAACGGATGTCCTCTCCGACCAGGAATGTCGGGCACAGGATGATGCCAGCGCCCTTAAGCGCGGCATCGCGCAGGATTTGGCCGTTCGTTGCCGTCATGCGCGCCGCAACTTTCACAGTCACGTCCGCCTCTGGCCCCTCGAAACGCCAATTTCCACGATCCGCACGCAACGCATAGTCTAGACAATCGTGTTTGGTGAGGTCCGACGGCTTCATGGGCCGCCCATGTCTCGCCAGATAGGCTGACGACGCACAGACGATCTCGCGGGATGGCGCGATCCGGCGGGCAATCAGATTCGAATCCTTGAGCGGAGCAATACGTACCGCGACATCGAAACCTTCATCGACCATGTCGACGACGCGGTCATCCAGGACGAGTTCAATCGAGACCCCCGGATACATTGCGAGATAATCCGCGAAGATCGACCCGAGATGAAGGGCGCCGAAGGAGATCGGGGCGCTGACACGCAGCACTCCGCTTGGACGCACCATGTTCTCCGCCGTGCTCGTCCGGACCTCCTCTACATCCTCCAGTATACGCAGGCTGCGCTCGTAAACCGACGCGCCAGCTTCGGTCAGGCTGATACGACGTGTCGTCCGGTTAAGGAGACGTGCGCCGAGCCACTCTTCCAGCAATTGCACATGCTTGCTTACGGCCGCCGGTGAAAGTCGCATCTGTCGGGCCGCCTTCGCAAAGCTTCCTTCGCCGACGACCTTCGCGAATACGGCCATGCTGGTGAGGCGGTCCATTCTCCGCTCCATTATTCACGCTTTGTGAATTCACTATGCCCGGATAGCTCAATTCTCAATCACACGCGGACAAATTATCTGAATCCACGCGGGAACGTCGCCGATACCGGGGCATATACCCGGCCGCGGGTCCGAACCTAACAACGAGGGAAAGATGTCCGTTCTGTCCAACACGTCTCCTTTTGAATCGATCTCGCCGGTGCGGTGGCTTCTGCCGCTCGGTCTGCTGACCTTCCTGGGATTCCTCGCGATTGGGCTCCCGCTTGCCGTCGTCCCGGGCCAGGTTCACGGCACTCTCGGATTCGGCGCGTCTTTGGTTGGGCTGGCGATGGGCGCGCAATCGGTCGCGACACTTTTCACCCGGCAATATGCCGGCAACATCGCCGACGCAAAAGGAGCCCGCAGCGCCGTGTTCAAGGGCCTTCTGGCCTGCGCGCTGTCCTGCGTCATCTATCTTGCCTCGGTTTGGTTTGTGGCCATACCGCCGTTCAGCCTTGCGATATTGCTAGCAGGACGCGTACTCCTGGGTCTCGGCGAGAGCCTGCTGATCACTGCATCCATGGCCTGGGGCATTGGGCTTCTCGGCCCGCAGCATAGCGGTCGGGTCATCGCATGGTCCGGCATTGCCATGTACGGCGCGATGGCGATCGGTGCGCCGGTGGGCGTTCTGATCGAGGATGCGTTCGGTTTTGCGGGCGTTTCGCTGGCAGCAGGGCTTGCGCCCCTCGCCGCCACGCCATTCATTTTGCTATTGAGGCCCGTTCAACCGAACGCTCGACCGAGGCTTCCGTTCCTCAAAGTCGTCCGGATGGTTTGGCTGCCGGGAATGGGCGTGACGCTGGCGACATTCGGCTTCGCCCTTCTTATCGCGTTCGTTACCCTTCTCTTCGCTGAAAAGCGATGGGAAGGTGCGGCCTGGGCGCTGACTATTTTCGGTGTCGGCTACATCCTCGTGCGACTGCTCTTCGCCCGAATGCCCGATCGCTTTGGCGGCGCCAAGGTAGCTGCGGTGTCGCTGGCGATAGAAGCCGTCGGCCAGGTTTTACTCTGGCGTGCCGAAACCCCGGAGATGGCGTTCATAGGCGCCGGCCTTACAGGCATCGGCTATTCGCTCGTGCTGCCCAGTTTCGGCGTCGAAGTGGTTCGCCGTGTTCCGGCTCAAAACCGCGGTGGCGCGCTCGGAGCCTTCGTCGCCTTTTGGGATCTCACCATGGGCATTGCTGCCCCGCTTTCGGGCGTGGTTGTCGCAAGCGAAGGATATTCGGCTGTGTATCTCGTCGGCGTCTGCGGAGCAGCGCTTGGGGTGATCGTCGCTCTGATCTTGAAAGCCGGCGCGGCTGAGAAGCCCGTTCCGTAGTCAGACCTCATCGCACAGACGACAGTTTCAGGGCCGGAAGCCACCCGTCCGGCCCCGTGACGTGCCCGGCCCATAGCTTCCCGTCGACAAGCGACCTCATTGTGGTCGTCTATCGTCATGAATGTTTCGAGATTTTCGTGACTGCGGCGACGATTTATGGACCATCCCGTCTGTCCAGCAGAAGACTAAGCATAGCTAGAGAGCCTTATGGTGCCTTCTTCAAAAAAGCTGGTCCTGCGAGCATTGGCAGGAGAGCGGACTGAACGACCCCCGATCTGGCTAATGCGTCAGGCAGGCCGTTACTTGCCGGAATACCATGTCACGCGTGAAGCCGCCGGAGGTATGCTGAGCTTGTGTAACTCGCCTCAATATGCGGCGGAGGTCACGCTCCAGCCGATTCGGCGCTTTCAGCTTGACGCTGCGATCCTGTTCGCCGATCTCCCGCAACTCGCGGCGGCACTTGGACAGACTCTTGAGTATCGCGATGGCGACGGTCCTGTCCTAAGTCCGCCAATCCGTTCCCCCGATGACATCCAACAGCACCTGAGCTTATCGCGTCTCCATGAGGAGTTGGCCCCAATCTACGAGACGGTTCGGCTGCTGTCGGCGTCCCTTCCCTCGGATGTCGCTCTCATCGGCTACGCTGGTGCACCGTGGACGGTGGCCACGTACATGGTCGAAGGTAGGGGTGGAGGCGAGACCGATCATGCGATTATCAAGCAATGGGCGCTGACCGACCCAAGTGGATTTCAACCGCTCATCGACATGCTGACCATTGCGGCAACCCAATTCTTGGGACGACAAATCGAAGCTGGAGCCGAAGCAATACAAATATTCGAGAGTTGGGCCGGAATATTGCCAGAGCCGTTCTTCAGACGTTGGTGTGTTCAACCTGTCGCTAATATCATTGAGGCACTTCGACAGAGATACCCTCACATACCTGTCATCGCCTTCCCCCGAGCTGCAGGCCTCTTATATCAGGGGTACGCTCAGGCTACCCATGCTAATTGCATTGGACTCGATAGCACCGTCTCATTGGGCTGGGCCTCCGGGGCCATTCAGCGAAGGCTGGGTCGCTGCATCCAAGGTAACCTCGACCCGCAATTGCTGGTTGTTGGCGGGCAGGCGCTGGCTACCGATGCTGAACGCATTCTTCGTCATGCGAGCGAAGGGCCGTTCATTTTCAACCTCGGGCACGGTATCCTAAAAACTACACAACCCGAACACGTCGCAGCATTGGTTCGCCAGGTGAGGGCTTGGCGTTCGTAGCAGCTCTCGCCTCTCCCTCATGAAGTCGCGGAAATCCCAAGTTCTACGACAATATCATCGGAGCTGATTTCCATGGTGACGGAAAGCCCGATGCTCGCGGATGGCGGTATGTCCGTTCGGCTGACATAGAGACATCAATCCTACCCGCCTGGTCGCGTCCACCACGCGGGACAAAAGCCGCCATCCGCAGGCGCTATTTCAGGGGCAGGAACAATTCAACGACCACTTCATGCGCCGGCATCTCCGCGATGGGCGAGAGCCGGCGTTGACAATAGATCGGGAAGTCGCGCGCTTCCTCGCCGCTGTCCGGCAGCCAGTCACGATAGAGGTAGAGCGCTGCGGGTTCGAGATTGTTGGTGTTGCCGGGATAGCGCAGCACCGCGCAGCGCCCGCCCGGGATTACACCGGCCTTCATCCCCTCGTCGCTCGCCTCGATCGGTTGGTCGGTGCCGACGCACAAGTCCATACTGTAGTCGGCCGGGTTCGCGGGACACCTTTCGGATCGAAAGACCATGAAGCTGGAGCGGCCTGTCTCGGGCGACAGGCTTGCCGCCTTGCACCAGGCCTTGAACCGCTCGATGGTCGCGCCGAGCGTTGCCCGGTCGCCCCGATGCTCCATGATCGCCACCGGCGTCGGGGGCATGTCGCGGATCGTCACGTCGTCGGGAGTAAAGATGATCTGCATGAGCTTGTTCCTTGCGTTGTCCAGAGGCCCGAAGGCCGCGAACCACGGCGCCCAGTCGGGCGACTTCCGGAACGACGAAGGCGATTGCCCGAACCGTTGCCGAAAGGCGCGGGCAAAGGCATCGGGAGCATCGTAACCGGCATCCATCGCTATGTCGGTGACACTTTCGGCGTTGTTCCAGGCCAGTTGGCGCGAAGCGCGCCGCATGCGGGCAAGCTGGACATAGCGATGGACGGACAACCCGAAGGTCGCCGCAAACTGCCGGTGGAAATGAAACTTCGAGAAGGCGGCGACCCGGCCCAGCGTTTCCAGGTCCAGATCGCCATCGAGATGCCGGTCGATATAGTCCAGCACCCGCAGCATCCGGGCATGATAGGTCCGAAGCGCCGCCTTCATCGTTTCGTTCTCCGTGGCAGCCCCATCTAGCGGTTCAGCGCCATGACGCGCTCGACTGATCTTGCGGTTTCGGCGGATCACGTATGGTTCTAAACGTGGATCGCCAGCGTCCCTACCGCCGCTGCCACCAGAACGACGGCGCCCGGCAGATGGCTCCATTCACGACAGCGGATCAGCGTCGCCGCCGCCGCCAACAGGATCACGCTACTGCCTATCGCGCCGGCCCACCATGTAGCCGGCACCAACAGCAGTAATCCTGCCACCACCTCGAGCCCGCCTGTCACCCGATGAAAACCGGCTGGATAACCCCAGCGCACAAAGGACTCGCGCACTGACCGAGGACCGACGAAGTTGACTGCTCCGGCCCCGATCATCACGACGCCGAGCGCAATCGGAAGCCCGATCGCGAAGAGTTTGACCACTGGCATAGGATGGCCCTCACGCTGCCGGCTGCCGGGGTCCGCCATGCGTACCCGGCTGACCAAGGGGCGCCAGGGCGCCGATCTGGGTGAAGATGTCGAGCGTGTTGAGTTCGTCCCAATGCTCGATGAGGCGTCCATCCTCCACACGCCAGATATCGATCGAACGCATGGCGAAGGCATTGCCTGTCGCAGGATAGCCGAGGAAGTCGCCACTGTGCGTCCCCTGGTAGCGGTAGCGGCCCACCAGGCGCGAGCCATCCGCCGAGACGAAGACGTCTTCGGCGTACACCTTGAGGTCGGGCACGCCCGCAATGATCGCGCCGAAGACCGTCTTGACGCCCTCCCGACCGGGCTCTGTAAAGGCATTGTGGTTTATATAGTCGGGCGCGACGATCTCGTCGAAGCGCGACACGTCGTGACCGGACACGATCTCGGCGAACAGGTAGCCGAGGGCCAAAGGATCGGTTGACATTGAAGTCTCCTATATTAAACGAGACTAACTAGTCTCGCCGTGACATATAGCGAGACTAGTCAGTCTCGTAAAGGATCGCTGATGACTATCTCTACCTCGCCCCGCCCCGGACGCGCCCTCGACCCCGCCAAGCGCGCGGCGATCCTCGAAGGCGCACGCGCCGTCTTCATGCGCGAGGGGTTCGCTCAAGGTTCGATGGACGCGGTTGCCGCCGAAGCCGGCGTGGGTAAGCAGACCATCTATCGCCACTTCCGGTCGAAGGAGGCGCTGGTCGAAGCGCTGGTCGAGGCGATGTGCGCGCCGGAGGTCGTCCGGCCGCCGCCAAGGTTGCTGCCGGCCGGACAGCGACTTCGCGAACTGCTGCTGACGTTCGTGGCAGGCGTTACCAGGCCGGACAGCGTCCGGCTTTATCGCGCCATCGTCGCCGAGGCCGAGCGGATGCCGGGCCTGGGACGCCTGTTCTGGGAGGCTGGACCGCGCCAGGTCCGGATTGCAATCGCACAGCTATGGGCCGAGGAGCACAAAGCTGCGACCGCGCCTGTCGTCGCCGAACAACTCGTCCAACTGGCGCTGGGCGATGCGTACCAGGAACTAGTCCTGGGAACCGGGTCGCCCAGGCCCGAGGTCTTCGAGCATCAGATCGATGCGGCCCTGGCGCTCTGGGAGTGACGTCACGCCAGCGTCGCGATGGGAAGGGCGGTGGCAGACGATCCCGCGGTGATCAAAGTGGGAATCAATTTCCGTCTTCTGCGAGGGCCGTATCTTCCAAGGGCAAATTCGGGGGCCGGAAGGGGCCGAGAGCCTGCCGCGGCGGCGTGACTCAAATGAAACGGCCTCCGGCGATCCGGGATGGTTCGAACCTGCATCGAGAGGACTCGCAACCTGATTTGTGACGAACTTCAGTTGCAGGTGACTAAGGGCATTTCACACCGAATGCCTTCGCTGACCTCTGACGGCTCAAACACTCAGGTTCCCAGCGCTTCGAGGCGGGCAATGGCGGCTGCCAGCCCTTTTAGGGAGATGGAGAGCGTGACTTGTTTGGCGTCGGAGCTTTGCACGTTCACCTTGAGCGCCGTGCCGTTCTTAAGCACCGCGGCTTCCTCGGCGTCGAAGGTGAGCGGCACAAGGCATCCGGCGGGCAGGCATGTGGAGAAGCGCACTGGTTTCTGCGGCGCCGCAGCGTCAACCTGCAAGGCGGCGCCGGCATCGAGAGAAAGTCCGAACGGCAGGACCAGATTGCCCGAGAGCCCGCCATCGGCGCTCCGGCGCAACTCGATCGCAAGCACACGCTGCCCGTTCTGCTGCATCTGCTGCTGCGAGATTCCACAAACCGTTTTGGGCGTGCCCTGACAAGAAAGGCTCCAGTCCTGATATGTCTCCTGGAGAGAGGACGCGCCGCCAGGCAGCTTGGAAGCGGCCTCTTGAGCAATTGCCGGCGTGCACAGCATCAAAGACGCTGCAACGGCTGCAAGAGTGTTGGACGAACGGGTCACCACGAAATGCTTATCCTTCTGATTGTAGCGGCGGTAAACGCATGCTGGGCATTTTGTGAACGCATCAATTGCCGAACCTGCGATCCATCGCTCTCACCACTTCACGCTCAAGCCGAGTTTGCCGCCGAGGGCGTTGCTGTCACCGAAGTCCTGAAGGCTGGTGCGGGCGAACGCTTCGCCAAAGACCGCATAGCGGCCATCGTCCCAGCTCAGCGAACCGCCCAGGCCAAGTCCGCCCCACAGCGACTGGTTCTCGCTCGCCAGGGTCGTACCGGAAACATCTACCTTCGAGCCCTCGAGGAAGCCATAGTATAGGTTGGCAATGCCATAAAGGTGGGCGCGGCTGACTTTTCCGGCTTCGTCTACCCATTGGTTCTCGTAATCGGATGAGAGGCCGAGGCGGCCGACGAGACTGTCGCCGTCCGCCAGCGATACGGCAGCGCCAAACGGATCGGTAAAGTCGTCGAAGCGGACCGACGAATAAGCGAGCTGCGCCTGTGGCGTCAGCGACCATTTGTCGGTAACGGAGATCTTCTGTCCGCTCTCGAGGCTGAACGCATGGCCGAAGCCGTTATTGCCTTCGACGAGCCTGCGACCCAGCGTATAGGACGTAAGATCGCTGTTGTACCAGGTCGCCTGCGCTTGCGCGTCAACATAGAAGCCGCTGTTGCCGTACCAGGTGAGCGTGCCCCCGAACCCGTAGCCCGTTGCATCGATTGAGCCCGTGCCAAACGGGGAGAAGACGTTCGAAGAGACGGTTCCGTAGTGGACGGTAATTCCGAAGATCAGAACGCCTGCCTCGCCCTCATGCAGCAAGGCGTCGAGACCGGCCTGCATCTTCCAGGTGGTCACGTCATAATCGGTTCCGGTCGTGGATGTCCCGGGGTCAAGTTCGGCATGTGCTGCCTCGATCCTGGCCCAGATTGCGTGGCCATCCACGGGGCCTACGGTCGGATCGTCTGCACCTTGAGGCGTCGCACCCGGCCCCCAGGAGCGGTTGCCGACACGTTGCTGCAGCGTATCGAGCTGGTCGAAGCTCTGCAGCACGCCGGCATAGGCCTCGTAGATCGAGGTAGATGGCGCGTAGAGCGGCTGCGGCTCAGGATCGTCGGGATTGATGTAGGCCGAGCGCAAGTACCAGTCGCCGTCGCTCGGTGTGCTGACGCCGCCCTTATAGAGGCGGTAAGCATAGGCACCCGCCACTGTCGCCTGCTGGCCCTCGAAGAGATAGTCGCCGAGGAGCGAGAATTTGCCATCCGAGGCGCCGCCGACATCGATGATCTTGATCCCTTCGACGGTCTGCGCGCCGCCGCCGCCCACATTGGCGACCTTGACATTCGTGTCGCCCGAGGTGTTTCCGGCGACGATCAGCCGGTCGGTTCGCGAAGCATCGCCGCCGAGCTCGCTTTCGATCTCCAGCGTGCCGCGATTGCCACTGTAGGTGCCGTCCACCGTCAACGTGCCGATCCCGCCGATGCCCGGCGCTACTGCGCCGGCATTGTCGGTGTCGCAGACTGTTCCCGTCCCCTCCAGCCGTCCGCCGGCCAGCACTTTCATATTGCCGCAGAGACTGCCGCGGAGAGAGAGCGTTCCGGCGGCAATCGAGGTGGTTCCGGCAAAACTCGAACTGTCGCCGGAAAGTGCCAGAACGCCGGCACCGGCCTTTGTGAGAGGACCGGTTCCGCCGATGACCCCTGACAAGGCAAGATCCGCATCGGTTTCAAAAGTGCCACCGCCGGCATTCACGGTCACATTCCGGCCGGAGCTGAAGGAAGCCGTATTGCGCAGCGTGCCGCCGTCGAAGCTGAGAGCGCCGCTCCCATCGCCAAGATTGGCATCGCTCGACACCTGGAGCGTGCCGCCATTGATGGCGGTGCCGTCGATGTAGCTGTTCGTACCGGAAAGAACCAGCGTCCCAAGGTCAGTCTTGATCAGTTGAGTGTCCCCTATGAGCGCGGCGGTGATCATTGCCGCCATTTCCGCCCCCGCACCCGTGCCATCGCCGACGCGGATGGTTGACGCCGGGCCGCCAAGAAGGATGTCCTCGCCATTGATGGCATAGCCGTTGACGGCGAACTGCAGGCCGGAGGCCGTCACCTGCCCAAGGCTGTTGTCGACTGTCACCGTACCCGCCGCGCCGGCAAAGACCGGGAATGCGCCGTTGCCATAGCCCGCATTGACCGCGCCGGTTGCGTCCGTCCAGTTGTCGTTGCCCGCAGAGCTTTGCCAGATGCCGTTGCCGCCATTGACGACGCCATCGAATTTGGGTCCAGCATCGCCATCCCAGTAGCTCAGCGCCAGCCCCGCCGTATTAACGAGGTTCACCTGGTTGGCGACCGCGGTTTGCACAAAATAGCCGCTCGATGGGATCGTCCCTACCAAAAGACCATTGTTGGTCAGCGAGCCGTTATAGGTAAAGACGCGATAGATGCCGGGGCCGAATGTGCCGCCGGGCGTCTCGGTGACATTCAGCGTGCCATCGAGCACCAGATTGCCACCGACCGTGACGAGATCGTTGAGTGTGCCACCCACGACATTCGCCTTGCCGAACGAGTAGTTGAGGACCGAGCCACCGGAAAGCGCAAGGTCGCCCATAATCGCGAGCGTGCCCGGCGTTCCGTCCGCCGCACCGGGATTGAGCACGCCGCCGTCGGCGATCGTGACGCTGCCGCCGATGGCGCCACCGCCACCTAGCATTGCACCGGTCCTGACGGTGGTCAGCCCGGTCGCGCCACTCTGGTCGCCGTCGACATAGAGGCTGCCTTCAGCAACGGTGGTCGCCCCGGCATATGCGTTGGACCCGGAGAGGACGAGCGCGCCATTGCCAGTCTTGGTCAGGCTTCCTGTTCCGCCGAGGACACCGGACAATGCGAGGTCGGCCTGCGTGTCGAATGTGCCGCCGCCGGCATTGAGCGTTACGTCGCGCGCGCTGGCGAAGGCGAGCGTGGCGGTCAGCGTGCCGCCGTCGAAGCTCAGCTCCCCCGGAGCGGCGCCGAGATTGGCGTCGGCCGAGACCTGCAGGGTGCCGCTATTGATCGCGGTGCCACCGGTATAGCGGTTGGCGCCGGCAAGCACCAAGGTGCCGAGATCGGTTTTGACCAGTTCGCTGTTACCAATGAGGTTCGAGGCGATTGTCGCGAGGTAAGCGGACCCGGGTATCGTGCCGTCGCCGACTCGAATCGTCGATTGCGGCCCATCAAGTGTGACGTCACTGCCTTGGATGATGTAGCCCTCAGCCGCAAACTGCATGCCGGCCACGTCGATCGCGCCGAAGGCGCCATCCACCGTCACCGTGCCGCCGGTTCCGGCAAAAACGGCGAAGCTGCCGTTGTCGAATGTTCCGTTGAGGGCGCCATCATCTTGCGTCCACAGGGTATTGCCACCGGCCCGCCACGTTCCGTCGCCACCTTCGATCGCGCCGTTGCTCTGGTTGGCGGGGCCGGTGTCGCCATCCCAATAGCTCAGCACTAGTCCGGCGGTGCTGACAAGGTTCACCTGCTTGTCGATTGAGGTCTGCACATTGTAGTCGGTCGAGGTGGTGGCAAGCCCACTGTCGTTGAGCGCGCCGCCATAGCTGATGATGCGATAGATGCCCGGCCCGAAATCGCCACCGCGCGTCTCGGCGACGTTGATCGTGCCGTCGAGGTTCAAATCGCCTTGCACCACGGTCAGGTCGTTGTAGGCCCCGCCGACTACACCCGCCTGGCCGAAGTTGTAGTTGAGCGACGCATTGGCTGCCAGCGTCAGACCGCCCTTGATCGTGAGCATCCCTGGCGTCGTGCCGGGTTTCCCCGGGTTCAGCGCACCACCGTCAAGGACGTCGACATTGCCGCCGATCGTGCCGATGCCGCCGAGCGTGCCACCGTCTTCGACCGTGGTAAGCCCGGCCGCGGCCGTCTGGTCGCCGTTGACGATGAGCGTACCCGCGCGAACTGTGGTCGCGGCGGTATAGCTGTTGTCGGCAGCGAGAACTGTCGTGCCGCTGCCGATCTGTTCCAGCGAACCAGTGCCCGAGATCTGGCCGGAAAAAGCATAGCTGTCACTTCGGTTGAAAGCGAGCGTGCCGTCGTTCGTCACGTCGCCGGCGATGGTACCGGCCGCCCCGCCTGCGCCGAGCTGCAACGTGCCCCCCGCGATCGTCGTGCCGCCGCCATAGACGTTGTCAGCGCTCAGCACCAGCGTACCGGCGCCGTCCTTGGTGAGCATGCCCGCGCCGGCCATAGCGTTTGCCAATGACAGTATCGTCCCACCGTCCGTCTGGAACGTACCGCCGCCCGAATTGAGCACCACGCTGCGCGCGGCGGCGAACGTACCGGTCGTGTGCAGGGTGCCGCCGTCGAAGGTGAGCCCGCCGGCAGCATTGCCGAGATTGGCGTTCGCCGAAACCTCGACCGTACCGCCATTGATGATGGTGCCACCCTGATAGCTGTTCGTGCCAGTGAGCACCAACGTGCCGGCACTGGTCTTGTTGAGCACGCCCACCCCGCCGACCGCGCCGCTCAGCGTTAGGTCGGCCAGCGTGTCGAAAGTGCCGCCGCCCGCATTGAGCACGACGGCCCGGCCGGTAACGATCGCGGCCGTGTTGCGCAACGTGCCGCCGTTCAAGCTGAGCGCCCCGCCCGCAGCACCTAGATTGCCATTCGACGAAATCTGGATTGTGCCGCCATTGATTGCCGTGCCGGCAGTGTAGGTGTTGGTGCCGGAGAGCACGAGCGTGCCGAGGTCGGTCTTTACGAGTTGCGTAGTGCCGGTGAGACTTGAGCTGATCGTCGCAGAATAGCCCGCGCCAGCCACCGTGCCGTCGCCGACGCGAATGATCGACTGAAGACCAGGCTGCGTGCTGTCATCGACAAGCACGATTCCTTCGCCCTGCACGACATAGCCATCTACGTCGAATTGCATGCCCACGGCTTGCACCTGGCCGTTGGTGGTGCTGTCGACATCTACCGTGCCTGCTGCGCCTTGGAAGATGGCGAAGCTCGCATTGTCGAAGGGCGCGGCGAAGAGACCGGTCGCGTCGGTCCAGTTCCTGTCTCCGGCTGCTCGCCAGACGCCGCTACCGCCGTCGACCGCGCTGTCGGAATGCGGACCGGTATCACCGTCCCAGAAGCTAAGGGCCAGACCTATGGAGTTGACCAGGTTGACCTGCTTGTCGATCGAGGTCTGCACGAAATAGTCGGGTGAGGCGACATTCAGACCGTTATCGGTCAAGGTCCCGCCGTAGTTGATAAGACGGTATACACCCGGACCAAAGGTACCGCCCGGCGTCTGCGTGATGTTGAGTGTGCCATCAAGCGTCAGGTTGCCGCCGACATTGATAAGGTCGTTGAAAGCCCCACCGGGCACGCCCGCCCGACCGAAATCGTAGTTAAGGGAGCCAGCGAGCAGCAACAAATTTCCATTGATGTTCAAAGTGCCAGGCAGGTTGCCGACCCCACCTGGATTAATGGCCCCCAGGCTCCTTACCTCGCCGCCAACCGTGCCGTTTCCGCCTAGCGTGGCGCTGAAGCCGACGTTGGTCTGCCCCTGCGCACCGGACTGATCTCCGTTGATGATAAGGGTACCGGCGTTGACGGTGGTGGACCCGGCGTAGCTGTTGTTGCCGGTAAGCGTAATCACGCCGGTGCCGAACGAGCCCACGCGGCCGCTGCCCGAGATAACGCCATCGAAAGAGTAGTCGCTATTGAGAAAGAAGCTGAGACTGCCCTCGTTTGCCACGGTCGGCGTTGCAAGCGTTGCTGGCGTCGCGCCATTACCGATTCTCAGGTCCCCGGACTCGATGCGCGTCCCGGCGCCATAGTTGTGGTCACCCGTCAGCATCAGGGTACCGGCGCCCTTTTTATCGAGGCTTTCAAAGTTGGCGATGTTGCCACCATCGAGCGTACGCCCGGTGTCGGCGACGACCTGCAGGGTGTCACCCACGCCACTTTCACCACCCGTACCGGCATCGACGCCACCACCGCTGAATACGGCAGTGTCGTTGAGCACCAGGGTATCGTTCCCCACTCCCAGGCCAAGCACGCCGGCGCCGGTGTCGAGCGTCCCACTCACATTCAGCGTGTCACTGCCACTGCCCAGATCGCCTGTAGCGGTCAGGGTGCCGCCTGCATTGACGTTGATGATGTTGGAGGCCCCATCACCGGCGATCGTGACCGGCAGACCGTTGCCCTGGACGGTGCCGTTGACGGTAAGGGTTGTCGCCTCGTCGTCGTCGAAGACGATCATGCCGGTTGTCAGACCGCCGTCGACCTGCAGCACACCCTCTGTAATCCTGGTCATGCCGGCGCTGTTGGTCGCAGTCAGCACCGTGGTGCCTTCGCCCATTTGCTCGATAATGCCTGGGCCGCTGATCTTGCCGGCGAAATTGAAACCACCGGCATCGCTGCGATTGAAGCCGAGCGTGCCGGTCGAGAAAGCAAGGATCACCTCGCCGGTGCCGACATTCCCCGTCGTGCCGCCATTGCCGATGATCAGCTTACCGTCGTTAATAACGGTATTGCCGGTGTAGGTATTGTCGGCGGTGAGAATCCACGTGCCGGCGTCGTTCTTGGCGAGGCTGGTCTGGTTAGCTCCGCTTTGGTCGCGGATCGTCACGCCCATGATGTTGTCGCCGGCATAGGTGCCGCCGAGCGTGAAGGCGCGCGCGCCGATGCCCGTAAAGCCCATCAGGCCGCCGCTGTCGGTGAAGTTGACGGCGCCGGTGCCAGAGGATTCGATGATGGTCGTACCGGTGCCGAGAGTGAACAGCCGGTTGGTGCTGTCGCCAGCGCCGACATAGCGCAGCGTTCCGTTGGTGCTGATGACCAGATTGCCGGCGGCTGCGGTCGACGCGCCGATGCTGCTGTTTTCGCCGCCATCAGCGAGCTTGGTGACTTCGAGTACGCCGCCATCAGCGGTGGTAATCGTGGCGCCCGTGTAGGAACTGGTCGAATTGGTCAGCCGCCAGGTGCCGGCTTGATCCTTTACCAGCGAGACCGCCGAGGCGCCGTTGTCCACAATCTGCGCCGCGAGGATGTTGGTGCCGCTGTTGGTGCCGCCGAGACGCAACTGTCGTGCACCTGTACCAGTATGCGAAATCGCGGCCGTGCTGGTGAAATTGAGCGTGCCAGTGCCCGAAGATCTGAGATAGGCGGTGTTACCCATCGTGAAACGGCGGTCGGTGGTGGCATTCTCGCTACCATTGTACAGCAAGCCAGCGGCGCCTGTGCCGCCGATGACGAGGTTGCTCGCATCAGCGCTGGACGAGCCGATCGAACTGTTCAGCCCGCCATCCCTTATGCAGTCGGCGTAGATCCAGCCGCCATTGAGGACGGTTCCGCCACTGTAGCTGTTGTCGCAGCCGCCCAATCCCTGGCCGCCGCCGCCATTCTTTATCAGGCCGCCAGTTCCTTGGATCGTACCGAAGAAATTCGCCCCGCCGTTGGTGATCGTCAGATCGGCCGAGCCGAGCCGGACCGTGCCGCCAACGTCGTTGCTGTCGTCGAGAGCGAAGAGCGAGTTGGGATTGTCGGCCAGGTCCAGGGTCGCGCCGGCATAAACCGCCATGCTGCCGGTTCCAAGGGCCTGGTTGGAGCCGGCGATCAGAGTGCCCTCTCTGAGCAGAGTGGCGCCGTAAGTGTTGGTGCCGGAAAGCTTCAGGGCGCCCGCGCCATCCTTCACCAGGCCACCGCTCGCGGCGTTGGTGACGTTACCCGTGAACTCCAGCGTGGTCGTGGCTTTCGTGACCGCGAAGCCACCCCAGCCGCCAGCAAGGTGAAACCCGCGATCAGTTGTGACCGTGTCGCCCGTATATTGTAGGGTGCCGCTATTGGTGAGGACCAGATTGCTCGCGGCGGCGGTGGATGCACCAATGCCGCTGGTTTCGCCGCCATTGCGAATGCAATCGACGGACAGCATACCGCCTTGGATGGTGGTCGGGCCGCTATAGCTGTTGCCGCACCCCACAAAAGTCTGGGTGCTGGAGTTTTCCTTGATGAGTCCGCCGGCGCCGCTGACCTCACCATTGAAGGTCACGTTCAAGCCGCCGATCGTCAGGGTGGCTCCGCCGAGAGTGACGGTGCCGCCATTGGCCCCCCCGCCCTCGAGGCCGCCAACCTTGATGTCGAAGCCGGCCAGATCCAGCGTGACGCCTGCCGCATCCGCCAGTCTCATTGTGCTGGCACGGCCGAAAGCTTCCGCCGACCCGGCTCGCAAAGTTCCGCCGTTTATAAGGGTAGAGCCGACATACGTATTGGTCCCAGATAAAACCAGAGTGCCGGCCCCTTCCTTCAGCAAAGGGGCGTAATCATCGGCAACAACAGCACCGCTGAACTCTAGAACCGTATTCGCGTCGGCAACGTCTATCGCGCCACCGGCACTTCCACCGATGGTGAAACCGCGGTCGGTCGTGACCGAGCCGCCCGTGTATTGCAGCGTAGCGCCGGCCTGCAGGACAAGATTGGCCGAATCGCTGCTCGATGCGCCGATGCTGCTGGCCGCGCCGCCGTTGGCGAGCGTTGCGACCGACAGCGTGCCGCTGGTGATCCGGGTAGCTCCAGTATAGCTGCTCCCGGCACTGGTAAGCGTCAGCATACCAGAGCCGGTTTTGGTGAGGCCGGCGCCGTCGGGGCTGACGATCTCACCGCCGAAGGTCAGGTTGGTCGCGGACTGCGTGACCTGGATCGTGCCGCCGGTGATGGCGCCCGAGCGCATGAGCGTGAAGCCGCGATCCGTCGTGACGTTGCCGCCGGTATAGTTGAGCGTACCGCCTTCGAGTACCAGGTTGGAAGAATCCGCCAGGGACGCGCCGATGCTGCTGTTCGTGCCGCCATCGGCGAGCGTTGCGACCGACAATCTGCCCCGGGTAACCCAGGTCGCTCCAGTATAGCTGTTGTCAGGGTTGCCAAGTGCGACAGTGCCCGCGCCAATACCGCCGACGGTGAGCCCCGTGGCGCCGCCGCTGTTGACGATGGTCGAGTTGATGGTGAAGGTACCGGCGCTGTTCTGCTGGATGCCCAGCGCACCGCCGACTGCCCCCCTGACCGAACCGCCGAAAATCGTCTGGCTCGCGCTGCCAACACTGTCGGCGACGATGATGGTGCCGTCGACACCGAGCGTCTGGCCGGCTCCGACATTGACGCCAGAGTTTCTCGCCACCGTATACCGCAGGCCGCCGAGCTGGACGACATTGTCGCCACCCGCCTCACTCACCGTGCCGAAGAAGGGTGTGCTCGCCGCGCCGCCGGTGTCGGTGACGATATCGCCGTCCACCCACGTGCCGGCATCGTCCTTGAGATCATAGGCCGTGAAGGCGATGATATTGTTGCTGGCATCCACATCCGCATAGTCGGTGGCGTTGACCGTGGCCCAGCCGCCGAGCGTGGTGCCCGGCGCCACGGTCATCGTCGTTCCCGCGTCGATACCGAAGTCGATCTGGCCGCCCGTTCTTATGACGTTGCCGAAATTGACGAGCACGGTGCCGCCACTCGCCCCCGCAGCCACCGTAACCCTGTTGCTGCCGCCCGTGAGGTTGAGCCCGTTGAAAGTCTGGCTGTTCGCCTCGCCGGCGGCGCCCGTAACCTGCACGGTGCCTCCTGCCATGTTGAGGGCCGAGGCACTTGAGATGATGTTGCTCGTCGGTCCTCCGGCGGAGGAAAAGTCAAGGGCGAGCGTGCCGCCCGCTATATTGGTGTCGCCGGTATAGGTGCTTGCGCCGGTCAGCGTCTGCGTGCCGCCACCCCCTTTGGTGAAGCCGCCGCTGCCCTGGATGCTGCCTGCGAAGCTCGAGCTGATACCGGTGGCGACGCCCACAGTGAGACCGCCAGCACCAAGCTGCACCGTTCCGCCGGTGCCGTCCAGCCTGGTGAAGCTGTAGTCATAGCTGCCGAGGTCGAACGTGCCGCCATTCACGGTCAGCGAGCTCAGCTGGTTGAAGGCCGTCGCACTGCCCGCGCGCAGCGTTCCGCTCTCGACCGTGGTGCCGCCCGTATAGCTGTTGTCGCCGCTGAGCACCCAGGTGCCGGCGCCATTCGCGACGATGCGGCCGGAATCGCCGATGTTGCTGGCGATCGTATTTTCCCCGGCGTAGCTGCCGCCGAGGTTGAGGGTATCAATGCTGGCTACGGGATCGAAAGCAATGGCGCCGGTGAGCGTCAGGCCGCCAGTGCCGTCGTTTTGCAGCATGGTGTTGTTTGACAGGACCCACGTGCGGTCTGTGCTGGTTGCACCGCCCGTGTAGCGCAATGTGGCGCCGTTTATAGCGATCGCCGATCCCTGCCCGAATGAGCTGGCGAGCCCCGCGTCCGCCAGAACGGAGGCGTTGATGGTACCCCCACCGTTCAGGATGACGGTGCCAGCGAACGTGTTGGCTCCGGCAAGCGTGACGCTGCGGGCCGCGGCAGCTGTGAAGGTGACGCCAGAAGCAACGCCGCTGAGTATGCCCTGGAGGTCGAAATCCCCGCTCGCGGCATTGAACTGGGTGTTTTGCGCCAGATTGAAGTTGCCGGTGAGGATGAGCGTTCCCGTGCCCGAGTTGTTGAAACGGCGAAGCGTTGAGCCCGACAACACCCAATCGCGGTTCGAGCTGTCGCCATCGCCGATATAGGTTATGTTGTCCGAAAACTGACTTCCGGCCGTAAATGTAATTGTCCCGCCGGCACCCAGTGAGCTCGCCTCGCCGACATTCCGAACTGAGGTGAATGCAACATTCCCGACGCCCTGGCCCACCCCGTTGAGCTGCACCGTTCCGGTAAAGTTGCTGCTGTCGTTGCTAAGCGTGGCGCCGCTGGCCACGCTGAGGTTACCCGAACCGGTAAACTGCGCCGCCCCCACGCCGGCACCGCTTACGGTGAGTGTGGTTCCTCCCGCGATCGACACGGACCGGTCCATGGTGCCCGAATCGACGGTGAGCGTTGCGTTGGTCGTGGTCGTGATTATGTTGCCTGGCGCGCCGAACGCGGCATTGTTGCTGGCGCGCAATACACCGCCGCTCAGCGTTATGCCGCCACTGAACGTGTTCGCTCCGGTCAGAAACAGCGTGCCCGCGCCTGCCTTGGCGAGTCCATCTGAGCCGGCGATGATGGCGCTGATGGTGGAAGTGCCGGCGGTCACCGAGACAGTCGGCGTCGTGCCGCCGAGCGTCAGGATATTGGCGCTCCCCGCGATCGTATAGCCGCTGGTGCTGAAGGTTAGGCCATTGGCGATGATCGGCGCGCCAAGCGTTACCGTGCCGGCTGTGCCGGCAAAGATAGCGTTGTCGCCGTTGGCCCACGGCTGGTTATAGGGGCCAAGCGTATCGCTGGAGTTGTCGCTCCAGTAAAGGTTACCAAGATCCCAGATGCCGGTGCCGCCGCTGCCGGCGGCCGTCTGATTGACATCCCAATATCTATCTGCCGCGAAGGCGGGCCCGGCCACGCTCGCGATCAATACCGCCATGGGCAGCAGAGTAGTCCCCAAGGCCTTGGCGGAGGATGAAACGTAAGTGGCTAAATTGGGAGCGTAGCTCGCCGCTTCGCCTTTCCACTTCGTCATGCGGCCACCACGCAGTAAGCGCGAGAAGGCCGCTTCTCGGGGCGAGTATCTTGCAGTTCCTGCTTCGGTTTGGTCGGACGCTAGCGCTCGTGGACAAAGGTTGACTGCGGAATCCGGTTTTGATTCAAGGCTTCCATTTGGAGGGAGCCTTGGGCGAACGGATTGGTTTGACGGACGAGGAATGGGCGCTGATCGGCCCGCTTCTTCCTGCCGAACGAGGACGCGGTTGCCGCCCTGCGCAGGACAACCGGCGCTATTTCGAAGGCATGATGTGGATGGCGCGCACCGGAGCGCAATGGCGACATCTGCCTGACGAATACGGCAAGTGGAACAGCGTCTTCCGCCGATATCGGCGATGGGTCGAGACCGGCGTGTTCGAAGCGATGCTCGAAACGCTGGCGGAGATGGTCGAGCGGGATCGAAGCGCCGACATGATCGACAGCACCATTGTCCGGGCACATCATTGTGCGATCGGCATAAAAAGGGGACTCAGGAGACCGAGGCGCTTGGCCGATCGCGCGGCGGCTTCACCACCAAGCTCCATGCACGGTGCGATGCGAAGGGGCGGCCACTCGGCTTCGTCCTGACGCCTGGGCAAACGCACGACACACAAGGCTTCGCGCCGTTGTTCCGGATGATCTCCGATCGGATCGAGGCATTCCTCGCCGACAAGGGTTATGACGCCGATGCAATCCGCGAAGAGATCTCCAGCGCCAACGTTGAGGCTGTCATTCCCTCGAAAAGCAACCGGCGCGAGCCCATCCTCCACGACAAAGCCAAGTACAAATGGCGCAACCAGATCGAGCGCCTCTTCAACAAGCTCAAGAACTGGCGGCGCATCGCCACCCGTTATGACAAGACAAAGGAATCCTACCTCGGCTTCGTCGCCATCGCAGCAGTCAAACTATGGATACCCTTTGTCCACGAGCGCTAAGAAGCGTCTTTCCGGTGTGCCGTATCTCGTACAGTCTGCCACTTCTATCCCAAGCTTCGTTCACCCGATCCTGAGTGCCGCACTCCGCTGGCATTGCTGCCAGCCGCGCAAACACACTCATGCAGTTTCGTGACGGAGATTTACAACGCCCCTTCCCCCTGCGGCCCTCAGCAGTTAACGCCGACGATTCGCACACGGCCGACAGTTGGACAGAATGCCGCCAGAGTGACAACCATAAACCCCAGCAGGCTTTTCAAAGTGTTAAAGCACCGGCTGAGAATCGGCGCCAAGCCATGTTAGACGACAGGCGTCAAGCTTGATTGCTTCGCTGGCTGGAATGCGTCCCGATTGGCAGAAGGACGACTAGCGCTCCTTGTGTATATGCAGGGCAGGAACGAGACTCCGTCTTTCTTGGAAGCCCAATCGCGGAGATTGAGTTGGATGGCGTTACCATTCTGCTCGAATCCGCCCCATCCAGAGCTTCCTTACTGGATATGGATAGTCGTGGTCGGTGAGGCCACAATTCGGAAGCGGCAGCCTCACCTAAGGACCTTAACGAAATCCTCAATCTCGCGGACTGTGCCGGAGCTGCACCGATGGTGTCCCACGGAGTGGTGTAGCTGGCGGCATTGGTCGTCGAGCAAGTTTGCTGGGACAAGGCGGTTGCGGATTTGGCAATTGATCCGAATCCCGAAAACTGGCTCGTTCGGAGTTGAAGCTCCGTTGCCTGACGAGGAACCAATCCGGCCGGACCGATGTTGGTAACTCGAAGGGAGAACGAGCGATGCCTGATCCTGAGAAACCCGTTCCCGGCAAAGACTTGCCGGGCCCGTTGCCGGACGGGCCGAAGCCGATCGATGAACCGAAACCGGACCGGCTGCCCGACGAAGTTCCACGTCCGAATCCGGACGAGACGCGAAAGCCACCGTTGCAGACCGTGGCAACGCCGCCGCGCCCGGTGCCGCCGGATCCGCAACCGCCGATGCCGCCTGGTCCCAGGCCTGAGCCGGGTCCTGATCCGTCGCCCATACCGACGCGATGATGCGATGCCCTTGCCGACCAGGGGGCTTGCCGGCGAGCGGGTTAAGGCGTGGATACCATCCTTCGTCATGGAGGAATCCACGAACGCTTTTCAACCCTCGATTCCGGCAACCGCACCTCGTAGCGTCGAAGCGCTGTTCGGTCAGGTCCTCCAACTTTGGGAATGGCGGAAAGCCGCTTTGCGGTGTTTCGTGCAGCCGCGGGCGTCACGAAATATTACGTTACGGAACGGCGGAAAGGGCCATTGGTTAGTTTGCACGAGGCGCATGAAGCGGCTCGAACGAAAGAACCCAAGGAGAAGAACCATGCCCCAAGGCGGTAGCCACGAACAGCATGTGAAAGCTGGCCAGCAGAGCCACAAGAACGACGAGAACCGCGGCCGGCAGCAGCAGGCCGAAGACCGCAACAGGGGCCAACAGGGCGGTCATCGCGGCGGCAGCGGCAATTTCGCCGAAGACCGTCAGCGCGCCTCCGAAGCGGGTCGGAAAGGTGGCCAGCATTAGCAGGAAAGGAGGGTGGCGGATTGCCACTCTCCTCCCTTTCCGGGACGGACCGGCCCAAGATCGACGAAGGCTCAGCGCGACCGCATCGAGCGGGCCATCGAGGCGAACTATTTCAGCCGGCGCCTGGGATTGACGAAGGAAGAAGCTGCGCGGCTGATCAAGCGGAGCGGGTGGAATTAGCTTTCCTGCTTCAGGCGAATGAATGTCCAGACACGCTTTGCACGAGCTCAAAGGACTGGGTTACCTGATTTCAGCGATCAGTGTGCTGATGCTCGCGGTTGTAAGCTGGTCGAGCGCGCACAGGAGCGCCCTGTTGACCGTATGCCTGCTCGGCGGCGCGGCAACGTCGGTCATCGGCATGTTCTGCCGGTGGCTTTCCTACGAACTCGAAAAGCGGATGAAGGAGTCGGACAGGCGGGAGCCCGGCCGGAAATAGATTCCTGCAACCTGCAGCCGCTTGCCGAACCCTGCCAAAGATGCTTCGATCTCCGCTGGGGCACAGGAGGTACTCATGCATCTCCACCAGCGCGGCATCGATCTGCTTGTCAACGTGCAGGATGCCGCCGACCATGTCGACAGCCTGACCAGGGAAGACATCCGCGGGATTCTCGACGAGACCAGCGTCGTGCTCGGACGGCTTCTCGAACGGGACATCCCTTTCGCCAGCCGTTCTCTCCCGCAGCTGCGGGTCGACAAACCATGCTGAGAAGGGCTTCGCCGGCCCTCACGACCGGCGCTTGATGAATTCACCGAGGCCGGCCATGAGTTCGGCCTCGTCGAAGACGCCGGCCTGAAAAAGCGACATGGCCGCCTGGGCGATTTTCTCGGCGTCCTTGCTCCCCTCCTCCACATGATTTTCGTGGCAGATGCGATCATACACCTGCTTGAGCAGTTTCATGTCGTCCGGATAGACGATACCGCTACTGGAAACGGAAAGACCTCTCATGGCTTCGCCCTTTCGCTTTGGGGCGGAACATGCTCGTCGCTCACAGCCGACAGCGCCCATGGCATTTGCTGCCGATAGGGAAAACAATTAGGGCAGGAGAAGCGAAAAACAACGGCATCGCATTAGAAACGGTAAGCCGCCTCGCGGATCGGCGCCGGTATGCGATTTTCCCGCCCTGGTCTACCGGGGCCGGATCGCGCTTTAACTGGAATCGCTAAGAGCGCACTTGAATTTGGTTCGGAACCTGCCACGTCCGGGCGGGTTATGGCATCACCACATGAAAGGCGAAGCCATGCGTATTCTGACGCTCGTTGCCGCCCTTTCTGTTGTTGCCGCTGTTCAACCGGCGACGGCACAGGCGCCAACGGATGAACTTCCTGCCCAGCCGCCTGCACAGCAAACACCCGAGGCTGCTCCGGACCAGAACGTGACGGTCATCAACATCGTGCGGCTCGAAGACCTGCCGCCGCAGTTGAAGAGCGTAGTCGAGACGAAGCTGCACGAGACCAGCGCTAACGATCTGCGCGAGTTGCAGGCATCGATCCAGTCATCGCCGGCAGCCATGACCATGCTTGCCCAGAACGGACTCAACGTCACGCAGGTGGTCGCGGCAGCCGTCGACCCGACGGGTATACTGACGCTGGTGATCCAGGACACCGCCTAGATATATATCGGAAGTCCTGTGCCCAAGGCGCGGGGGCGGCACGTCAGGCCAATTCCCGACTGGACCCTGGAGCCGCTTCGACCGGCAACGGACGGTTGAAAATCTTCCGCGCGATCGACCCAGAACCGGCGGCCGGTGCGATCTCCGACTTGTGAACGGAACCACGCGGGTATCCGGCAGTTGATAGAGCGGGTGACCGCAACCGGACCGGTCCCGAGGCGAGGCAGCCATGATCGAGAAAAATTCCGACGTCTTCGATCTTTTCTCGGAGATTTATGCAAGCGCGGCCGAGGAGGAGATGAGCCTCCAGCAATATCTGCTGGCCTGTCGAGAGGACAAATCGCTTTATGCCTCCGCGCCCGAACGAATGGTCGACGCGATCGGCGAGCCGACGCTGGTCGACACCAGCAAGGATGAGCGGCTGGGCCGGATTTTCTCGAACCGGACGATCAAGATCTATCCGACCTTCGCCGACTTCTACGGCATGGAAGACACGGTCGAGCGCATCGCCGGCTACTTCCGCTACGCTTCGCAGGGGTTGGAGGAGCGCAAGCAGATCCTCTACCTGCTCGGCCCCGTCGGCGGCGGCAAGTCGTCGCTGGCAGAGCGGCTGAAGAAGCTCATGGAGGAGCGGCCGATCTACACCCTGAAGGTCGGCAAGGCGATCAGCCCGGTCTTCGAGTCGCCGCTCGGCCTTTTCCATCCCGATCGCATGGCCGACCTGCTGGAGGACAAATACGGGATCGCGCGGCGGCGGCTTAACGGCCTGATCTCGCCCTGGGCGGCCAAGCGCCTCGACGAACTGGCCGGCGACATCTCCAAGTTCAGCGTGGTCAGGCTGATGCCGTCGCGGCTGCGCCAGATCGGCATCGCCAAGACCGAGCCCGGCGACGAAAACAACCAGGACGTCTCCGCTCTCGTCGGCAAGGTGGACATCCGCCAGCTGGAGAATTTCAGCCAGTCCGATCCCGATGCCTATTCCTACAGCGGCGGGCTCAACCGCACGACGCAAGGGCTGCTTGAATTCGTCGAGATGTTCAAGGCGCCGATCAAGGTTCTGCATCCGCTTCTGACAGCGACGCAGGAAGGCAGCTACAACGGCACCGAGAACTTCGGCGCCTTCCCCTACCAGGGCATCGTAGTGGCGCATTCCAACGAGTCGGAATGGCTGCAATTCAAGAACAACAGGAACAACGAGGCCTTTCTCGACCGCATCCTAGTGGTCAAAGTGCCCTACTGCCTGCGTGTCGCCGAAGAGCGGCAGATCTACGAAAAGCTTTTGCGCGAAAGCGAACTGGCCGGCAGCCCCTGCGCGCCGGAAGTGCTGGATATCCTAAGCCGCTTCACGGTTTCGACCCGGCTGGCCGAGCACGACAACTCGCCGCTCTATACGAAGATGCGCGTCTACGACGGCGAGAACCTCAAGGAAATCGACCCCAAGGCGAAGTCGGTCCAGGAATACCGCGACGCCGCCGGCGTCGACGAGGGCATGACCGGTGTCAGCACGCGCTTCGCCTTCAAGATCCTGTCGCAGACCTTCAACTACGACACGCAGGAGGTGGCGGCCGATCCGGTCCATCTGATGTACATCCTGGAACAGGCGATCAAGCGCGAGCAGTTCCCGAAGGAAACGGAAACGGCGTATCTCGACTTTATCAAGTCGGAACTCGCGGTTCGCTACGCCGAATTCATCGGCCACGAGATCCAGAAAGCCTATCTGGAATCCTACAGCGAATACGGCCAGAACCTGTTCGACCGCTATATCGCCTATGCCGACGCCTGGATCGAGGACCAGGATTACAAGGACCCCGATACCGGCCAGATCCTCAACCGGGAAGTGCTGGACAACGAGCTGTCGCAGATCGAGAAGCCGGCCGGAATCGCCAATCCGAAGGATTTCCGCAACGAGGTGGTGAAGTTCACGCTGCGGGCACGGGCCAGGAACAATGGCCGCAACCCGGCGTGGACAAGCTACGAAAAGCTGCGCGAGGTGATCGAGAAGCGGATGTTCGGCCAGGTCGAGGACCTGCTTCCGGTCATCAGCTTCGGCTCCAAACAGGACAGCGTGACCGAGAAGCGGCACACGGAATTCGTCCAGCGCATGGTCGGGCGAGGATACACCAAGCGTCAGGTCCGCCGGCTGGTGGACTGGTATATGCGGGTGAACAAGGCGGGCTGAAACCGGTCAGGGGCTCGTCATGCCAATCTTCATCGACCGCCGGCTGAACCCGAAGGACAAGAGCCTGGGCAATCGCCAGCGCTTTATCCGGCGTGCGCGCAACGAGCTCAAGCGAAGCATCCGCGAACAGGTCCGGTCCGGCAAGATCGCCGATGTCGACGCTGAACACACCGTTTCGATGCCGGCCAACGGCACGAGCGAGCCAAGCTTCAGCGACGCCAGGGACAGCGGCCGACGCCGGCATGTGCTGCCCGGCAACAAGCATTTCGCGCCGGGTGACCGGCTGCCCAGGCCGGCTCCGGGCATGCCCGGTTCCGGACCGGGCTTGAAGGAAACGGAAGACGATTTCCGTTTCGTGCTGTCGCGCGAGGAGGTGCTCGATCTCTTCTTCGAGGATTTGGAGCTACCCGACCTGGTCAAGGTCAACCTGAAGGAAATCCTTGCCTTCAAGCCGCGCCGCGCCGGCTTCACGGCAACCGGTTCGCCGACCAGCATCAATGTCGGCCGCACCATGCGCAACAGCCATGGCCGCCGCATCGCGCTGAAGCGGCCCAAACAGGAAGAACTCGATGCGATTGCACGCGAAATCGCGGCTCTCGAAAAAGGCACGCCGTGCGTCGCGGCGCGCGAGCGGATCGCCGCCCTGAAGGTGGAGCTGGACCGGCTGGAGCGGCGGCGGCGGCTGATCGCCTATGTCGATCCTGTCGACATACGCTACAACCGCTTCGACGCCCAACCCATCCCGAACGCCAACGCCGTCATGTTCTGTCTGATGGACGTGTCTGGCTCGATGGGCGAGCGCGAAAAGGACATGGCCAAGCGCTTCTTCGTGCTGCTGCACCTGTTCCTGAAACGGCGCTACGACGCGACGGAGATCGTCTTCATCCGTCACACGCATCAGGCGCAGGAGGTGGACGAGGAGACCTTCTTCTACAGCACCCAAAGCGGCGGAACCGTCGTTTCGACCGCGCTCGAAGAGATGCGACGCATCATCGGCGAACGTTACCCCAGCAGCGAATGGAACATCTACGCGGCCCAGGCGTCCGATGGCGACAATTTCGCCACCGATTCCGAGCGCTGCATCGCGCTGCTCGACGGCGAGATCATGCGGCTCTGCCAATATTTCGCCTATGTCGAGATCATCGACGAACGGGAGAGCCACATCTTCGGCTCTACCGAGAACGGCACGTCCCTCTGGCATGCCTATGAGGCCGTCAGCGCACAATGGCCGAATTTCCAGATGAGCCGCATCGCCACGCCGGCAGACATCTATCCGGTGTTCCGCCAGTTGTTCACGAGGCAACCGGACCAGCAGGGCGGCTGAGAGGAACGGGGATGACACAGTCTGCCGCCAGATCCGGACTGCTGTTTTCGGGCTCCGACTGGGATTTCCCGCTGCTGTCTCGCGCCTATGACGCCATCGAGGCGATCGCGATCGAGGACCTTCACCTCGACGTCTATCCCGTGCAGATGGAAATCATCTCGTCGGAGCAGATGCTGGACGCCTACTCCTCCGTCGGCATGCCGCTGATGTATCGGCATTGGTCGTTCGGCAAGCATTTCCTCCATCAGGAATTGCTCTATCGCAAGGGCGGACGCGGCCTCGCCTATGAGCTCGTCATCAATTCCAATCCCTGCATCGTCTACCTGATGGAGGAAAACACGATGGCCCTGCAGGCGCTGGTGACGGCGCATGCCGCGCTCGGCCACAACCATTTCTTCAAGAACAACCACCTGTTCCGGCAATGGACCGACGCGAGCTCGATCCTGAGTTACCTGGATTTCGCCAAGCGCTACATTGCCCAGTGCGAGGAACGCCATGGCCTCGCCGAAGTGGAAGCCATGCTCGACGCGGCCCATGCGCTGATGGATCACGGCGTGTTCCGCTACCACCGCCCACCGAAGCTGACTTCGGAACAGCGACGGGAAGAAATCCGCGAACGCCTCGAATACGAAGAACAGTCCTACAACGACCTTTGGCGCACCCTGCCCGCTTCGAAGGACGGCAAGGACGACGAGCCGGACGACAGCACGGCCGAGCGGAAGGAGACGCTGAACCTTCCCGAGGAGAACCTGCTCTATTTCCTTGAAAAGAACAGTCTGGTGCTCGAGCCATGGCAGCGCGAAATCCTGAGGATCGTAAGGGTCATCGCGCAGTATTTCTATCCGCAACGCCAGACGCAGGTGATGAACGAGGGCTGCGCCACCTTCGTCCACTACACCTTGATGAACACGCTGTTCGACCGCGGCATGATCGGCGAAGGCGCCATGCTGGAGATCCTGAAGAACCATTCGAACGTGGTTTTCCAGCCGGGCTTCGACGATCCGCGCTTTTCCGGCATCAATCCTTACGCGCTGGGCCTCGACATGATGCAGGATATCCAGCGCATCGTGACCCAGCCGACGGCCGAGGACCGCGACTGGTTTCCCGATATCGCCGGCAGCGGCGACTGGCGCGAAGTCCTGCTCGACGCATGGGCCAACCACCGCGACGAGTCCTTCATCCGCCAGTATCTCAGTCCGGCCCTGATCCGGAAATGGCGCTTCTTCGTTCTTGCCGATACGGCCGACGAGCCGTTCTACGAGGTCGCCTCGATCCACAACGAGCGCGGCTACGAGAAGGTTCGGTCAGCACTGGCCGACAGCTATGATATCGGCGCAACCCGGCCGAACATCCAGGTCGTGGATGTCGACCTGCTCGGCGACCGGCAGTTGCGCCTCCAGCACAAGATCAAGGACGGCATCGTGCTGGAGGAGACCGGCTGTGACGCCACGTTGCGCCATGTCCGCAAGCTCTGGGGCTACGACGTCAGTCTGGCGGGCGTGGACATGGAGACCGGCCTCGCTGTCTACGAACGGACGGCAAGTCAGATCGGGGACTGAGCGGGAAACGAACTGGTTTACGTCCTGCTCGTGGCGGGCACGGGGTGATTCAATAAACAGGGCCGCCCGCGGTCAATCGAGACCGCAGGCTTTTTGCCTTGTCATTCGATGACTTCCACGATCTTCCTCGTCGAGGGATCCACCACCACGGTGCGGTCGTTCACCACGACGTAGCGATACTGAACGTCAGGGATTTCATGGAGTTCGACCGTGTCGGGAAGGGTCGAACCGATGCTCAGCTCAGCACCGAGCAGATTGATCGATGCCAGCGGTTTCTTGTGAACGTATTCTTTGATCACGGTCTGCTGTTCGGGCTGGATGATGACATCCTGGGCGGCAGCGGCACCGATGCCACCGATCAACAACAGGCCGGCCATACTACTTATGATCTGGAGTCTCATGGTTCTGTCCTTTCACTTCGTTCGCTGGCCGAGGCGCAGCATCTGAAGGAGGCAAACGTCAGGAATCCGGCCCCGTTCCCTTGAAAACCGAATTGTGACTGCAACGACATCCCGACAGCCGGACAATTGACGATGAGGCGAGCTCCGCAAAAACTGAAGGTGAGGAACGAACGAGCGCACGCGGTGTTGTAGCTATCCTGCACGGGAGACAGTGGATGAAACACGTCCGCGCAACCATCGAAGAACTGCGTCGCTATATCTCGACCTGCGAGGCGAAGACCGAGTTGGAAGAGGTGGATAACCTGCTCGCCATCGCGCTTGAGGAAGTGCGGCGCAAGCTGGCGCAGAAACAACAAAGAGAGAGGCGAAAAAACACCTAGCCTTCGGCTGTTGCCGATCCCGTTCGCGGATGCGCGATTTGGCTAATCGCCCACGACGATGGACGCGGTTTCGGTCGTGTCGACCGCGCGTTGCGTCCTTGGCGCGACCAGCAGCAAGGCGATGACGGCAAAGGCGGCGATCATCGCCGCAGCGTACAAGACCCTTGTCATGGCTTTTCCCTATTTCCGCGATGCATTCCGGCGGCCACCTTGTTCAAAAGGCCCATGGCCTGCACTCCAGCTTGGCGGACACAACGCGGATCCGTCGATTCAGTTGCCTTGATTCCGGGCTGGTTCAAGAGAGACGACGCGTCGTCGGATCAACTGGCAGGTTTTTGCGTACGCTATGTCAAAGTGAACAGACGAGCACCGTCAACCGGTGTATAATGTTTTAATCGTCGGCAGTGAAACAGGGCGCCGACGGCTGTGAGCGAGCACCATGCTTCCGCCCCAATGGAGGTGGAGCCATGCAAGCCCCATTCAAGTCATCTCCCGGCATCGCCTATCCGAGCGACATGACGGTCTTGAAGCAGGTCTTCGACCGCGTTTGCCGGGAGAACGACATAAAATGCGGGAGCCGCGCCGCCGACGACGTGGCGCGCGCCCTGATGTCGCTTTTCGGTGCCGGAATGCACGACGAGACCGAGCTTCTCGATAGCATGAAGGAATTCATGCTGCGCAATTCCGGAATTATCGCTTCGGCTGCCGAGCCACCCCGAGCGAACCGAGGCGATTTATGGCAGCCGACGCCCAGCTCCAGGCGCACCGCGTTCCGCCGCTGATTTCTGCTCGCGCAGCCAGTCGGCGAGCGAAGCCCGGCGCGCACCGCCGCGGCCCACGAAGGGCTCCGCCGCCAGCATCGAGTTCAGTACCGCTTCCTGCGTCGCGTCGGCCGCTGCCCGGAAAAGCAGGTCGATGCGGGCGTCGTTCAGGGTCATCATGGGGATGAAATCCCGCTTTTCGTCGTGATCGCTGCCGTTCGCGGTGCTGAAGGCGATGGCGATGTCGCCGCTGCCGTTGCCCCAGAATGCGCCGAGCCGCGCAATGCCGGCGCCGGCGCGGCGGGCGACGCGGGCAAGCTGGCGCTGCTGCATGGAAACGTCCGTCGCCAGCACAACGATGATCGAGCCGCGTTCGGCGTCCTGGCGCTGACGCGGATCGGGCCGGCGATCGTCCGGCAGCACGAGATCGCCGGCGCGGCCGAAATTGGACAGGACCAGGACGCCAACATGATGCTCGCCTCCGCCGAGGGAAAGCTTGCGCGAAGCGGTGCCGATGCCGCCCTTGAAGCCGAAGCAGGTCATGCCTGTGCCGGCGCCGACGCTGCCCTGTTCGACTGCGCCTTCATGCGCATCGGCCAGCGCGGCAAGCGCATGCGCCTCGGTTACGGCAAGCGCCTGTATGTCGCTCAGCGGCCCGTCGTTGCATTCGCCGACGACGGCGTTCACCGTGCCGGTCGTGCGGCCGATGTCCGGGTTCAGCCGGATCGCCTCGCGCACCAGCGCAGTCTGGCAGGTGCCGACAGACAGCGTGTTGGTGAGCAGGATCGGCGTCTCGATGGTTCCGAGTTCCTTGACCTGCACGAGGCCCGCCGTCTTGCCGAAGCCATTGATGACGTCGCAGGCGGCCATCACCTTGCTGCGGAACAGGTTGCCGCCATGCGGCAGGATCGCGGTGACACCGGTGTTCACCTCGCCTTCGCGCACCGTGCAGTGGCCGACGCGGACGCCGGGCACGTCAGTGATCGCGTTCCATTCGCCGGCCGGCAGCGTGCCGCAGGTCAATCCGAGATCGGACGCGGTCGCCATCATGTCTTTTGCACCGCCTTGCGCATTCCGGTCGCGCTAGCCCACCCACTTCTCATAGTCGGATACCAGGAGGTGCAGTGGCTGCGTGTCCTCGTCGATGGCGGCGAAGCGGCCGATGGGATCGCGGAAGATATTGTCGGTCAGGTCGTCGTTGACGGTCGAAACCTCGCCGATCAGCACGTCCCTGCCCTCGGCCCAAAAGGCGTGCCAGACGCCCGGTAGCAGCGTCACGCTCTCGCCCGGATCGAGTTTCAACAGGCCGCCGGCCGGCAGCTTGCGGATGGTGCCATCCACCGGCACCGAGACCTCGGCGTTAGGATCGATGCCGCCATCGGCATCGGGCATGAACAGTTCCAGCACCAGCTTGCCGCCGCCGCGATTGATGATGTCCTCCGCCTTGATGACGTGGCGGTGCATCGGCGAAAGCTGGTCCTTGCGCGAGATCATGATCTTCTCGGCATAGAGCATGCCGGCGCCCTTCTTCATGTCCTCGAAGCGGCCGTTGCGCACGGTGAACAGGAACAGGCCGAGTTCATCGAACTTGCCCTGTCCGTAGTCGGTGATGTCCCAGCCGAGACGGGACGAAAAGATGCCAGCCGAACTCTGCCGGCGCGCCTTCATCTCATCGGGCGACCAATAAGCGAAGGGCGGCATGACATAGCCGAAGGAGCGGATGAAGGCGTCGGCTTCACGGATGATGGCGTTGACGGCGGACCGTTTCATGGGCGTTCCCGGACTCGGCTGGACGACCTGTCCGCATTAGCGGAATGGTCCGGGCGTGTCGATGCCGCTTATGCGCTCGCCTGGCGCGCCGCCATGCGGCGCATGGCGACGATACGCCGGTGCAGGATCTCGGTGCGCATTGCCGTGAGATGCAGGGCGAAGAAGAGCACGGTGAAGCCGACCGCCATGACCAGCAACGGCACCAGCATGGAGATGTCGATGGTCGGGCCATCCAGCCTGAACACAGAGGCTGGCTGGTGCAGCGTGTTCCACCAGTCGACCGAGAACTTGATGATGGGGATGTTGACGAAGCCGACCAGGGTGATGACGGCAGCCGCCCAGGCGGCGCGGCCGGCATCGTCGAGCGCGCGGGTCAGCGCGATGATGCCGAGATACATCAAGAACAGCACGAAGACCGAGGTCAGCCTGGCATCCCACACCCACCACGTGCCCCACATCGGCTTGCCCCAGATGGAGCCGGTGATCAGCGCCAGCGCGGTGAAGGCGGCACCGATGGGCGCAGCCGATTTCAGCGCGACATCCGCCAGCGGGTGACGCCACACCAGCGTGCCGAGCGCCGAGACGGCCATCAGCGTGTAGCAGAGCATCGCCAGCCAGGCGAACGGCACATGGATATACATGATGCGCACGGTGATGCCCTGCTGGAAGTCGCCGGGCGCGGCGAAGCTCAGGTAGAGCCCGCCGATCAGGATGATTGCGGCTATCGTCCACAGCCAGGGCGCCAGCCGCGTGGCAAAGGCGACGAACCGGGTCGGGTTCGCCAGGTCCATCCAGCCGGTCGGGCGTGCGCTCGTCTCGCTCATAGGCCGCTACATAAACCGGCGCGACGGTTCGGGCAATCGACGGCTTGTCGCGGCGGCGGTGCTTTCAAGGCGCCGCCGCCCGGACACGGCTCGTCAGGCGGCAGCGTCCTGCACGGCGGAAAGGCGGCTCATGCGGCGAACCTCCTCGTCGTTGAGCAGGCCGCCGGCGCGCAGCAGTGATGCAAAGCGACCGTTGCGCATCGACAGTTCGACGAAGCCGCCCTGCTCGACGACCTGGCCCTTGTCCATGAAGATCACAAGGTCAGCATCGCGCACGGTCGAGAGCCGGTGGGCGATGATGAAGGTCGTGCGGTCGCGCCTGAGGTCGTCGATGGCCTCCTTGACGCGGCCCTCCGTCTCGACGTCGAGCGCGCTCGTCGCCTCGTCCAGCACCAGGATGGGCGCATCCTTCAGGACGGCGCGGGCGATGGCGATGCGCTGGCGCTCGCCGCCCGAAAGCTGGCCGCCGCGCTCGCCGACGATGGTGTCGTAGCCTTCGCTCTTGGCGAGGATGAAATCCTGCGCCACGGCGGCCTCGGCGGCGGCGTGGACGTCATCGTTGCTGGCGTCGGCGCGGCCGATGCGGATGTTGTCCTCGATCGAGCGGTTGAGCAGGCCGGCATCCTGGAACACGGTGGCGATGGCGTGGCGCAGCGACTTGCGGGTCACGGTGCGCGTGTCGACGCCGTCGATCAGGATGCGGCCCTTCTGCGGCGCATAGACGCGCTGGAGGAGGTTGATGAGCGTCGTCTTGCCCGCACCCGTCGGGCCGACGATGGCGACCGTCTGGCCCGCCTGCACCTCGAAGGACACGTCCTCGACGCCTTGGCTGGAAGCTGCGAACTCGAAGCCGACGTTCTCGAAGCGGATATGGCCGGTGACGGCGTTCAGGTCACGCAGGCCTTCGGGCTCGGCCTCGTCGACGGCGGAGTCTTCCAGACGGTAGAACTCCTCCAGCTTGGCGCGGGCCTCGGAAATCTGGTTGACGAAGGCCGAGACCTGGTCGAGACGCGCGATCAGCAGCGTGGCGAAGCCGGTGAAGGCGATCACTTCACCGATGCGCAACTGCCCTTGCGTGACCAGATAGGCGCCGATCATCAGCACCACCATCATGGAGATGGTGGATGAAAGCCGGTTCAGCGCGCTGGCGATGGCCCACCAGTCGAGCACCGGGTTCTGGGCCTTCAGGAGATCGGTAGCGTAGCGCTTCAGCGCCTCGGTCTCGTGGCCGATGCGGTTGTAGCTCTGCAGCACCGAAATGTTGGTGACGGAGTCGGTCACATGCGCGAACACCTTGTGGTAATGGCGCTCGACGCTGGCCTGGCCTTCCTTGGTGCGGCGCATGACGAGGCGGCCGATGGCGAAGTAGAGAACGCCGAGTACGATGAGCACCACCGACATGCGAAGGTCCAGCGACAGCGCGGTCGGGATCAGCAGCGCCAGCGCCACGACGGTGGAGAGATGCAGGCGCATGAACTCCAGCCACAGGCTGAACAGAGTTTCGACGGCCCTAAGCAGCGTGTGCAGGGAATTGGACGTGCCGCGCTGGTGATGCCACGAGAGCGGCATGGTGATGATGCGCTCGAAGGACTCGCACAGCACCTCGCTGCGGCGGGCATGGGCGAAGCGGTCGGCGCTGCGCGCCACCAGCACGAAGGCGACGATGTTGAAGGCGCCGAGGCCGGCCCACATAGCCAGCGGCGGCACGACGTCCGTGTGGTCGGAAATGGAATCGATCACGTGGCCGAACATGATCGGCTCAAGGATGGCGATGACCGCGAGGGCTACGTTGGCGAAGCAGATGAAGAACACCCGCTTCTTGTCGGCGGCAAGATAACCCAGCGCTCGCCAGTAGATCTGAAGGATGGACACCTTGGCTACTCCACGAACCTATCAGTTGTGCGCTGTCCCATTCGGCGTGAACAAGTATCGTTCGGCAGGTCGGAAAACAATGGCCGAAAGCCCCTTGCGTTCCGATTCGGCGAACAAAAGATGGCAACGGCCGGAAATTTGCCGTGAACGGTAACGAGTTGAGATAAAAGGTGAAATGCCTGCTCTGCGGCGAAATTGCGGCAACCGCTGCCGTTGCGGCAATTTTGAGCGGCGCGCTTTCGGCCGCCCGGTCCGGGCGGCCGTGAAAAGGCTGTTTCAGCCGGGGATTTTTACCACGACGTCGAAGTTTCCGCCCTTCTTCAGGTCCAGGGAGGCGCCTTTCACCTTTGCGCCATTGACCTCGAGCGAGACGGATTTGGCCGCCTTGGCGCGCACCACGCGCACCGAGCAGCGCGCGCCGAGCAAGGTGAGCTTGGCCGAATAACCATCCCAATCGCTTGGGATTTTCGGGTTGAAGGCGATGCGCCTGCCTTGCCGTTCGATGCCCAGGACATGCTCGACGGCGGCGCGGTAGAGCCAGCCTGCCGAGCCGGTATACCATGTCCAGCCGCCGCGCCCGCCCTTGTCGCCGGCATAGATGTCGGCGGCAACCACATAAGGCTCGACGCGGTAGTGCTCGGCAGCCGCCTCGTCCAGCGCGTGGTTGACCGGGTTGAGCATCGACAGGCAGCGATAGGCCTCGTCGACCTGCCCCATCTCGGCCAGCGCGATCACGAACCAAGTCGCGGCATGGGTATACTGGCCGCCGTTCTCGCGCACGCCCGGCGGATAGCTCTTGATATAGCCGGGGTCCTTGTCCGTCTTGGAGAAAGGCGGCGTGAACAGCTTGACGATCTTGAGATCCTCGTCGACCAGCATGCGTCTTGCCTGATCCATGGCCGTGCGCGAGCGCGCCGGATCGCCCTCGCCCGACAATACGCTCCACGATTGGGCGATCGAGTCGATCTTGCATTCGGCAGAGTCGTGCGAGCCGAGCGGCGTGCCGTCGTCGAAACTGCCCCGGCGATACCATTCGCCGTCCCAGGCGGTGTTCTCCAGCGCACGCTTCAGCATGTCCGCATGCTTTTCCCAGGCCTTGGCGTGCTTGTCGTCGCCCTCCGCCTTGGCGACGGCGGCGAAGTCGCGCAGCGTACCGAGCAGGAACCAGCCGAGCCACACGCTCTCGCCCTTGCCCTTTTCGCCGACGCGGTTCATGCCGTCGTTCCAGTCGCCGCCGAGGATCAGCGGCAGGCCGGCCGGGCTGCTGCGCTTGATGGCGAGGTCGAGCGCGCGGGCGCAATGCTCATAGAGCGAAACCGAGCGCTTTGAGACTTCCGGCGCAAAGAAAGCGTCGTGCTCGCCCTCGGCCAGAACCTGCCCGTCGATGAAGGGCAGCGGCTCCTTGAGGATCGCGCTGTCGCCGGTCACCGTGACATAGCGGCTGACCGCGTGGGCCAGCCACACGACGTCGTCGGAGATCATCGTGCGTACGCCGGCGCCCGTGCGCGGCAGCCACCAGTGCTGCACGTCGCCCTCCGGGAACTGCCTGCCGGCCGCGTTCAGGATCTGCTCGCGCGCCAGCGCCGGGTCGTGCATGAGCAGCGACAGCGTGTCCTGCAACTGGTCGCGGAAGCCGAAGGCGCCGCTTGCCTGGTAGAAGGCCGAGCGAGCGCGGATGCGGCAGGCGACCGCCTGATAGGGCAGCCAGTGGTTGACCACGGCGTTCAGCGCCTTGTCCGGCGTCTCGACCTGGACGGTATCGAGGAAGGCGCGCCAGTCGCGTTCGTTGTCGGCCAGCCGCTGGTCGAAATCCTTCTCGCGATTGCGGCGGATGAACTCGCCGGCTTCCTCCGGCGATGCCGCATCGCCCAGCAGCCACAGCAGCGTGACGTTGCCGCCCGCCGGAATCTCGACGTCACGCGCCAAAGCCGCGCAAGGATCGTCGCCTGCCTCGATGCGGCCGGAAAGCGCCGTGCCGTTGAGCACCGCCTGTGGTTTCTCGCTCGATCCATGCCGCCCGAGGAATTCCTGGCGGTCGGCGGTGACGGATTGCGGCTGTTCGTCAGCCGCGAGGAAGGCTATGCGGCCGCCGAAATCCAGCCCGTAGGGATTGCGCGCGAACAACGCGCCGGTCGCGGCGTCCTGCGACGGAA
Source organism: Mesorhizobium sp. 8 (assembly GCF_006351905.1). NCBI lineage: Bacteria > Pseudomonadati > Pseudomonadota > Alphaproteobacteria > Hyphomicrobiales > Phyllobacteriaceae > Mesorhizobium > Mesorhizobium sp. 8. The sequence goes on along the minus strand of NZ_CP040914.1, from coordinate 635,132 downwards.
CGATAGTGCCCGCCGTCTTCGAGCGGTGAGTGCCGAGCACCCATTCGGCATAGGCATAGATGCGCAGCCTTGCCGGCGACGAGCCCTCATTGCGGATGCGCAGACGCGAGACGCGCACCGGATCGTCGGGGTCGACCACATGGGTCAGGTCCATGGCGAGCGGCCCGCGCGTGGCGCGCAACGTCGAGAACCCCTGCCCGTGCCAGGTTTCGTAGGTCACGGCGGGATCGCGCACGACGGCCGCCATCGGCGAGAAGGCCTCGCCGCTGTCGAGGTCGTGGATATAGACGCCCTCGCCCGGCCGGTTGGTGACCGGATCGTTCGACCACGGCGTCAACTGATAGTCGCGGCTGTTGCGGCTCCAGGTGAAGGCCGCCCCTTCGGCCGAGACATGGAAGCCGAAGGCGGCGTTGGAAATGACGTTGATCCAGGGCTGCGGCGTGGTGCGCCGGCCGGTCAGGCGGGTGACGTAATGGCGTCCGTCGCCATCGAAGCCGCCGAAGCCGTTCCAGTGGTCGAGGCCTGATCCGTCCGCCGCGACGTCCTTGATCGTTTCTTGCCGCGCCGGCTGCGCTTTGGCGGGTTCGGCGCCGCCGAGGGCGCGCATCTCGTCGCGCGCCTGCAAGGCGGTCGCCTCGGCCCGCTCGATCTGGTCGAAGATGGTGCCGTTGCGGGTATGCAGGACGACGCGCGCGACGGCCAGCAGCGTACGGTAGGTCGGCTCGTCCATCAGGTCCCGGCGCACGGCGAAGATGTGCTGGCGCGGTCCGAGCTCAGTGCCGCGCACGCGGCTGTTCTCGCACAGCGCTTCGATCGCCTGCTGGAGATCCTGCACGTAGGACGAGGCCTGCTCGTTGACGACGACGAGGTCCACCATCAGCCCGCGAGCACGCAGATATTCCTGGAAGCGCAGCGCCTGGGCGACGATCTCCAGGTCGGCGACATCGGCGATGCGCACCGCGAGGATCGGGAAATCGCCCGAGATCGAGGTCGGCCACAGGCTGGACTGCTTGCCCAGCCCCGACGAGATCGCTTCCGAAGGCAGCCTCAGGAACGGATCGGGGTAGATCAGGTAACGGCCGAGCTGCTGCACGTTGGCGGCGTCGGTAAGCGAAAGGCCCATATGGCGCGTCTGTACCTGCGAGCGCGTCCAGGCGAGCATGGCCTGGCGGGCGAAGCTTTCGCCGTGGTCCAGCCGCGCCCTCGCCTCCTCCACTTCCGTGCGGTTGGCGCCGACGACGGTCCAGAACACCAGCGATATCTTCTTGTTGGCCGGCACGCGCACGCGCCGCCGCAGTGCCGCGATGGGATCGAGCGTGAAACCGGCGCTGCCGCTCAGCCGCGCACCCGGATCGAAGGCCGCCGCGTCTGCGATGCTGCGTCCGCGGCCGATGAAGGCGCGGCGGTCCGTCTCGGCTTCGGTGTCGCGGGCCAGACTGGACGGGTCGGTGACGAAATGCGCCATGGCGATGTCGGGCTCGCCGGCATCGCGCTTGCGGCGGGTGGCGAAGATGGTGCCGTTGTCGGCGGAAATCTCCGTCTCCACCATCATCTTGGAGAAGGCTGGGTGGGCGTTGTCCGAAGCTTCCGAACCCAGCACGAGTTCGGCGAAGGACGTTACCTCGATGTGGCGGTCCGTCGCTCCGTCATTGTAGAGCGTGACGCGGCGGCCCTCGCCGTTGCCTTCCGACACGACGATGCACTCGACTTCGGAGCGCAGGGAGCCGACGCTCTTGATGAAGCTCGCCTTGTCGTCGGAAAACAGCGCCTGCGCCGTTTCGTGCGATGCCTTGCGCGGTTCGGTGGTCGCCGACCACCAGTCGCCGGTCTCGACGTCGCGCAGGAAGACGAAGGAGCCCAGCCTGTCTTCCGTCGGGTCCGGCTGCCAGCGGGTGACGGCAAGCTCGCCCCAGCGGCTGTAGCCGGAGCCGGTGGCACTGACCATCACCGAATAGCGGCCGTTGGACAGGAGATTGGTGGACCGCAGCGCCAGCGCCGGGTCGAGGATGACGCGGGTATCGGGGCTCTGCACCACCGTCTCGTCGACGGAGGTACGCTCTTCCGCCTCGGTGCGGACGGTGTCGGCCGGAATCTCGCGCGGCGCCTTTTCCTGCAACAAGAGCTCGGCCGATTCGATGACGGGATCGCTGTGGAAGCGGTCGCGCAGGCGTCCCTCGAATACGGCGTCGGCGACGGCTGCGATCGACATGCCGGAATGGTGCGCGAAGTAGTTCATCACCACCGCATGCGTGGCGCCTTCCGGCACGCGCTGCGGCGTGAAGTCGATGGCGTCGTAATAGCCGTGGCGGCCCAGCGCGCCTATGGCTTTCAGGCGCTTCAGGTTCTCCACCGCCTCGCGCGGCATGAACTGCGCGGCAAGCACCGTCGCATAGGGCGCGATCACCGTGTTCTGGCCAAGGCCGCGCTTGAGGCCGAGGCCCGGCACGCCGAAATTGGTGTACTGGTAGTTCATCTCACGGTCGCGCGCGTTGTAAGCGGCCTCCGAAATGCCCCACGGCACGTTCTTCGACCGGCCGTACTGGATCTGGCGCTTGATGATGAGGTTGCTGGTCTGGTTGAGGATGGAGCCGGCCGGCTCCTTCATCACCAGCGGCGGCATCAGGTATTCGAACATCGAGCCCGACCACGACATCAGCGCGCCGCGGAAGCCGATCTCGACGATCGGGCGGCCGAGCTTGAACCAATGCTCGGTCGGCAGGTCGCCCTTGGCGACGGCGAACAGGCTGGTCAGCCGCGCCTCGGAGGCCAGAAGGTCGTAGCAGGCCTCGTCGAGCTGGTGTTCTTCCACCCGGTAGCCGATCGACAGAAGCTTGCGCTCGGGCCGCATGAGGAAGGAGAAATCCATCTCGAAGGCGAAGCGGCGGGCTCGCTCGCGCAGTTCCAGCAACTTGGCACGCAAGCCTTCCACCGCCTTGTCGTCGCTGTGGGCGTCGCTGACATGCGCCTCGCAGGTCGCCTCCAGCCTCGCGGCCCAGTCGGCGATGATGTCGCTGTGCGTCGAGCCGGCTTCGGTGTGGATGGCGGCGGCGAGCTTGCGGATCTCGCCGGCCAGGACGGCCAGGTTGATGGTGCGGATCGATGCCATTTCCGGCTGCGACTTGATGGTGCGCACGGTGCGGCGCATGCCGTCCAGCCGGTCGGACAGCCTCTGCCGCAGCGGCCTGAGCTGGCGACGATCGTCCGGCAGCTCGTCAAGGCTCTCCTCCAGGATGGAGACGATATCGAGGATGCCGTCGAAATCGCCCTGGAGATGCACAGAGGGCGCCTCCGCCCATTCCGCGCAGGTGGCGGCCACGGCGACCAGATGACCGGCGAGATTGCCGCTGTCCACGGCCGAAATATAGAGCGGATAGAGTGGCTTGAGGTCGCGCGTTTCATACCAGTTGTAGAGGTGGCCGCGGCTGCGCGGCATGCCCTCGATGGTCGAGAGCGTGGCGTCGATGCGGGCGACCGCATCGGTGAGGCTGATCCAGCCGAAATCGCGCGCCGACACGACCGACAGGAGATAGACGCCGACATTGGTCGGCGAGGTGCGCGCCGCGACAACGGGAAGCGGATTTTCCTGAAAATTGTCCGGCGGCAGGTGGTGATGCTCTTCCGTCACGAACGTCTCGAAATAATGCCAGGTGCGCCGCGCCGCGATACGCAGCGCATGCACGTCCTGCGGCGACAGGTGCAGCCGGTCCTCCGTCTCGGCCGAACGGCTGATCAGCCAGGCGAAGGCGGGCGAGCCGATCCAGAACAGGGCGAAGAAGAAGGCGACGAAGGCGCCGGTCGAGTCGGCCAGCACCGGGATCGCCAGACCGATCACGCCGATAACGACGGCGCCGTACATCATGCCGTAATAGGAACCGAAGTCGTTGCTGCCGCTCTTGTAGGCCTGCGAGGCGGTGCGCCATTCGAGCAGGTTCTTGCGGCTGACGAACAGCCGATAGAGCGTGCGAGCGATGGCATCGCCCATCATCCAGGCGAGATGCGCCATCAGCACCACCTTGAGCGCCACCATGGCGGTGCCGAAAGCGACGTCGCGCACGAGTGCCGAGAAGTGGCCGCGCGCCGTCGCGTCCAGGTTCTTCGGCACCATGGCGTTCACGATGTCGAAGGTGGGCGCCATGAACAGCGTCAGGATCAGCACCGCCTGCCATTGCGCCGCCTGCGTGAAGGGCAGCAGCGTCCAGCCGGCTATGGAGGCCATGACCCAAAAGATCGGCGTCAGCGAGCGGCGCAGGTTGTCGACCATCTTCCAGCGCGACAGCGCCGGCACGCCGGAGCGCGGATCGAGGATGAAATTGAGCAGCTGCCAGTCGCCGCGCGCCCAGCGGTGCTGGCGCGAGGCATCGACCGAGTAGCGGGTGGGATAGTCTTCGACCAGCTCGACATCGGTAACGAGCGCCGAATGGGCCAGCGCGCCTTCCAGCAGATCGTGGCTGAGCACGGTGTTTTCGTCGATGCGGTCCTTCAGCGCCGCCTCGAAGGCGTCGATGTGATAGAGGCCCTTGCCGGTGAAGGAACCGGCGCCGAACACGTCCTGGTAAAGGTCGGAGACGGCGAAAACGTAAGGATCCAGCCCCCGGTTGGCGGAAAACACGCGCTGGAAGAAAGAGGCCTCGTCGCCGGTGGTGAGCGAGGGGGTGATGCGCGGCTGCAGGATCGTGTAGCCGGCGGTGACGGTGCGGCGCCCGGCGTCGAATTGCGGCCTGTTCAGCGGATGCATCAGCTTGCCGACCAGCCGCACGATCGCGTCGCGCGTGGTGCGGGTGTCGGCGTCGAGCGTCATGACGTGGACGATGTTTTCCGGCAGCGGCGCGTCGAGAGGCATGAAGGTGGTGTCGCTGTCACCGCGCAGCAAAAGGTTCAGCTCATGCAACTTGCCGCGCTTGCGCTCCCAGCCCATCCAACACTCCTGGGCGGGGTTGTAGAGCCGGCGGCGATGCAGGAGGTGGAAGCGCGGCACGCCGCCTTCGGCGGGATAGCGCATGTTCAGGCGGGCGATCTGTTCGCGGGCAAACTGAAGGATCTCGGTATCGTTGGCGCTGATCTCCTGCTTGCTGTCGGGCCAGTCCGAGAGCAGGGCAAAGTGGAGTTCGTCCGAGATGTTGGCGAGGTGATGCACCTCGATGTTGCGGATGTTTTCCTCGACGTCGTCGCGCGAGCCGATCAGCGAGGGCACCACCACCAGCGTGCGCGCCTCGACCGGCAGGCCGTCCTTGTATTCGTAGCCGACAAGCCGCGACGGCTTCAGGAACAGCAGCACCATCGTGTTGAAGAAGGCCAGCGCGCCCTCGCTGGCCGGCACGGCGAACAGGACGAGGATCAGCCCGATGGCGGTCGGCGACAGAAGGTTCAGGGCGGCGAGCGCGCTGCCCGCCATCCACATCAACAGGACGGTCAGCAGAAAGACCGGCACGACGATGCCGAGCCAGCCAGCCCGGCCGAAGGCGCGCTTCAACTGCAGGCCGAAAGCCGGCCTGAAATCGATCGCCTGCTCAAGCTCGAGGCGGCGCGGCCCGACCAGGAAGAAGCCGACATCGACGCACTCTGCCGGCAGGACGTCACCTTGCGCGACGCCCGGCCGCTGGGCGTAGCCGGCAAGTTCGGTCGCCTTTTCGGCGACGACATATTCCGACTTGTCCGAACGCTTGGCCAGTTCCTCGATTTCCTGGCGGTACTGGTCGCGCGAGGCGAAATCGAGCGACGCGAAATTGGTGCGCTCACGCAGCAGCGCATCGATACGGCTGACCTCCTCAAACCAGACCGTCCAGTCGACGTCGTTGATGAGCCTGAGGCCGCGGATGATGTTGCCGGTGGTGACGTTGCCGCTCGACAGCGTCTGGTGCTCGGCGATGATGATCTCCTCGGCGTCCGAGCCCGATTTCTCCAGTTCGCCCTCCAGCCACTCCAGCGCCCTGCCGGCGTTCTGCGAGCCGTCGCGAAGCCGGTAGAGAAGCTGGGTGGCGAAGGTGGTGTCGCGGGCATGCGCGGCATAGGGCGAAAGCAGCGCCAGATCGTCGTCCTTGCGGTCGGCCAGAACCTTGTCGGCGACCTCGTTGGCGATCAGCCGCATCGAGCGCGAGCGGGCAACCCGCACGGCCAGCCGCCGCAGGTTCTCGATCAGCACGAAGCGCAGCAGCGATGGCAGCGCCCATATCTCGCCGATCTTCATCGGTTCGACGGACTGGAACCCCTCGACGATCGCCTTGAACATGGAGGCCGACACCGAACTGTCGGAATGCGCGACATAGGCCCACGAAAGGGCGAGCGCGCGCGGCACGCTCTTGCCGTTCGCCAGTTGCAGCCTCGGCAGCTGCCGGTAGAAGCGGCGCGGCAGGTCACGCTTGATCTGGTAGATAGTTTCCTCGACCAGATAGTTGTTGTCGAGCAGCCATTGCGCCGCCGGCGTGACCGTTTCGCCCTTGCCCTGCGCGGCGTTGACGGTGCGGTAGACCTCGAGGATCTTTTTGGCGTTGTCGCGGATGCGCGCCTGGAAATCGAAGACCTCCAGTCCTTCGAGCTCCGTGACCTCACCCCTGGCCAGCTTCTCGCCGAGCGAGCGCAGGCGTTCCTCGGGAAGGAACTGCGCGCGGATCGGATCTTCCGGCGAAGCGGGAAACCCCGTGCCGGTCGCTTCTAGCTGCTTGGGGCTGGTCTGAATGTTCATCGAAGAGTCCAAAAGGCGGGAATGACCCGCGACGGTGCCGCGGATCGTAGTGCGAAAACCGATGCGACTGCGATTGGTTGCATTGCGATGGATGTCGAGTGAGGCAGCGCTTTCATCCCGACGCACAATAGCAGGCGTTGTCCCCCCGACAACCTCCGGGCATGCACCCCTGCACATGCCGGGCGGATCGAAGAGAAAGGATTGGGGCTTTTTCGTGATGCGGCGTCGTCAGCAAGCCCGGATTCCACGAACCCGCCGATAACACTTCAAGACAGGTTTTAATCGTTTTGCATCCATCTTGCGAAAACGGCCCGCGCGATGGTCGCGCGGGCCGCCGGATGAAAACCGAAAGCCGGCTCAGATCGCCGCGGTGATGATGATTTCCACCTTGTATTTCGGTGCGGCGAGCTTCGCCTCGCCGGTGGCGCGGGCCGGCGTGTGGCCCTGCGGCACCCAGGCTTCCCACTCCTTGTTCATCTCGTCGAAGGTCGCCATGTCCGACAGCCAGATGATGGCCTGGAGGATCTTCGTCTTGTCGGTACCGGCCTTGGCCAGCAGCTCGTCGACGGACTTGAGGATGTCGCGCGTCTGCGCGCCGACGCCTTCGCCCTCGCCGGTCTGGCCAGCCAGGTAGACGGTGTTGCCGTGGATGACGATCTGGCTCATGCGCGGGCCGACATCGATGCGACGAACGGTCATGGATAGTTCCTTTCAAGGTTCCGGGTTGCTTCGGCGCCTGTGTAGTGGCGCCAGCCGCCCGCGGCAAGCCATGCGCGGCAGCGATCTGTGGGTCCAGCCAGCCATTCGCCGCGCATTCTCGTCCCGAGGGAAAGAAGCGACGCGGCGATTGACAAATGTAATAACATCACATACCCAGCGCCGAACCACTTCCTGCTGGACGACCGATGGACCAGGCCTGCCTCACCTTTCGTGACCTGACGCTCGGCTACGGCAGCCATCCGGCCGTGCATCACCTCGACGGCGTGGTGCGCAGGGGCTCGCTGACGGCGGTCGTCGGCGCCAACGGTTCGGGCAAGTCGACACTGATGAAGGGAATTGTCGGCGCCCTGAAGCCGATGGCCGGCGCCGTCACGAAGGCGGACGGCGTGCGCATTGCCTACCTGCCGCAACAATCGGAACTCGACCGATCTTTTCCGGCGCGGGTGGTCGACCTGGTTTCGCTGGGACTCTGGCCTCGCCGCGGCCTGCTGGGCCGTCATACGGCTCAGGACCGGGCGGCGGTCGCCGAGGCGCTGGCCGCCGTCGGGCTGGAGGGTTTCGAGACGCGCGCGCTCGACACGCTGTCGGGCGGCCAGCTTCAGCGCACCCTGTTCGCGCGCGTGCTGGTGCAGGATGCCGGGCTGATCCTGCTCGACGAACCGTTCAATGCCGTCGACGCCAAGACGGTCGGCGACCTGATCGCCCTCATCAAGCGCTGGCACGGAGAGGAACGGACCGTCATGGTGGTGGCACACGATCTCGATCTCGTGCGCCATAATTTCCCCGAAACGCTGCTGCTCGCCCGCCAGCCTGTGGCATGGGGCGCGACGGCGACCGCGCTTGGACCGGAAAACATGGCGCGCGCAAGGCGTTTCCACGAAGCCTGGGAAGACGACGCGCCGTGGTGCGAGCCGGACGCCCATCATCATGCGCACGATCATGGTCACGCGCACCATCATCACGCGCATGACGCCGATGCCCTTGCCTCCGCCAACGGACCGAAGGCGGCGTGATGCAAACCCTTTACGCCCTCCTTGTCGCCCCGTTCGTGGACTACGCCTTCATGCAGAAGGCGCTGTTCGGTTCGCTGCTTCTGTCGGCCGGCGCGTGTCCGGTCGGCGTCTTCCTGATGCTGCGGCGCATGAGCCTGTCCGGCGACGCCATGGCGCACGCTATCCTGCCGGGCGCCGCTGCCGGTTTCCTGTTCTACGGACTGGAAATCCTGCCGATGACCGTTGGCGGCCTCGTCGCCGGCATCGTCGTGGCGCTCGGCGCCGGTGCCGTCTCACGCTTCACCGTGCAGCGCGAGGATGCCTCCATGGCCGCCTTCTACCTGATCTCGCTGGCACTCGGCGTGCTGATGGTGTCGGTGCGCGGCTCCAGCGTCGACCTGATGCACGTCCTGTTCGGCACGGTTCTGGCGCTCGACAACGAAGCGTTGTGGCTGATCGGTTCGATCACGGCGATAACGCTCCTGACCCTATTCGTCTTCTGGCGCGCGCTGGTGGCGGAATGCCTCGACCCGCTGTTCCTGCGCTCGGTCAGCCGGCTGGGCAGCCCGGTGCATTTCATCTTCCTCGGGCTCGTCGTCATCAATCTCGTCGGCGGCTTCCAGGCACTTGGCACGCTGCTGTCGGTCGGGTTGATGATCCTGCCCGCCGCCGCCGCGCGCTTCTGGACTGCCCGCGTTGAGACCATGTGCGTCGCGGCGGTGGCGATCGGCTTCGCCTCCTGCGTCGCCGGGCTGCTTCTGTCCTATCATGCCGCCCTGCCCTCCGGTCCCGCCATCATCCTGTCGGCCGGCGCGGTCTATCTCGTTTCCGTGCTGGCCGGCACGCGGGGCGCGCTGCGCGCCCGTCTGGTCACCCACCGCCACAGAACCGCCTGACCCAAGGAGACACGCTCATGCTGAAGACCTTTCGCCGCGTCCTTGCTCTGATTGTTATAACATTAAGTTCACTCGGAGGATCGCAGGCCTTCGCAGAACCGCTGAAGGTGGTGGCCTCCTTCACCGTCATCGCCGATCTTGCCAAGAACGTCGGCGGCGATCGCGTCGCCATCACCACCATCGTCGGACCGAACGGCGATGCGCATGTCTACGAGCCGAGCCCAGCGGATGCCGTCGCCATGAGCAAGGCCGATGTCATATTGGTCAACGGCCTGCATTTCGAAGGCTTCCTCAAGCGGCTGGTCGATGCCAGTGCCACCAAGGCTACGACCGTCGAACTGTCGAAGGGCGTCACCACGATCGAGTTCAAGCCGGAATTCGCCGAAGCGGACGAAGGCCATGCCGACCACGATCATGACAAGGACGAGGCTCACAACCACGATTACGGCGCGACCGATCCGCATGCGTTCCAGTCCATTCCGAATGCCGAGATCTACGTCCGCAACATCGCCGACGCCTTCTGCGCGGCCGATGCCGAGGGCTGCGACGCCTATCGGAAGAACGCCGAGACCTACATGGAAAAACTCAAGGCGCTCGATGAGGAGGTGCGCGCGGCCATGGCCGCCATTCCCGTGGAAAAACGCGTGGTCATCACCTCGCATGACGCCTTCGGCTATTTCGAGCACGAATACGGCCTGACTTTCCTTGCCCCGCAGGGGATATCGACCGAGTCGGACCCCTCCGCCGCGGACGTCGCCAGGCTGGTCGAACAGGTGAAAAACGACAAGGCGGCGGCGATCTTCGTGGAAAACATCACCAATCCGCGCCTGATCGAGCAGATCGCCGCCGAGACCGGCATCAAGGTCGGCGGCTCGCTCTATTCGGATGCGCTTTCCGGTCCGGACGGGCCGGCGGCGACCTATATCGACATGATGGAAAACAACATCCGCCAGATCAAAGGCGCGATCCTGGGAAGCTGACCCGTCGAACGGATGCCACTCGCACGATCGATGCGGGCAACCTATATCCGCCCGCATCGAAAGGGTTTCCGCCATGACCGACTTCACCCCCTGGCAATCGCTGTTCGGCGGCGCCCTGATCGGATTCGCGGCGGTGCTTCTGATGGCGTTCAACGGTCGCATCGCCGGCATGACCGGAATTCTGTCCGGCCTGATCCCGCCGCTTGCCGCCGACTGGCCATGGCGGGCCGCCTTCCTTGCCGGCGCGATTGTCGCCCCGTTCGTCTACATGGCCGTCGGCGGAAGCTTTTCCTTCGACGTCCCGGTCTCGCCGGGGGCGCTGATCGTGGGCGGCTTCCTCGTCGGTATCGGCGTGCATTTCGGCGGCGGTTGCCCGAGCGGCCACGGTATCTGCGGCATAGGTCGCCTGTCGCCGCGCTCGTTCGCCGCCGTGGCCACCTTCATGGCCGCCGCGCTCGTCATCGTCTTCGTCATCCGCCACCTGATCGGGGCATGACGATGCAGAAAGTCGTTTCAGCCTTCCTCATCGGCGGCCTGTTCGGCCTCGGCATCGCCATTTCCGGCACGATCGATCCGGCCAAGGTGCTGAACTTCTTCGACCCCGCCGGCACATGGGACCCGAGCCTGGCCCTCGTCATGGCGGGCGGGCTTGCCGTCGCCCTGCCCGGATACCGGCTGGTCTTCGGCCGCCGCAGGGCGCCCGTCCTGGAGCCGTCTTTTTCGCTGCCCACCCGCAGCGGCATCGACGGCGAACTGGTCGGCGGCGCGGCGCTGTTCGGGGTTGGCTGGGGCATCGCCGGCTTCTGCCCCGGCGCCTCCATACCCGCGCTCGGCCTCGGCTATTGGCAAGTGCCGGTCTTCGTGGCGGCGGTGGTCGCCGGCATTGCCGCCGCTCGTGCGCTGAAAGCGCGCCTCGCGTCCTACAAGACGGCCTGACGGCCGATAAAACCGTTGCCGCCGCGACGCGGGACTGGCAAGACTGCGCGCCACGTTTACGCTTGCGAGGATGTCATGGAATATCGCCAGATCACCGAAGACTACGCCGTATCGGGCCAGATCGCGGCCGAAGACGTCGGCGCCATCAAGGCCGCCGGTTTCAGGAGCGTCATCTGCAACCGGCCGGACGAAGAACAGCCCGGCCAGCCGTCGCACGACGCCATCAGGGCTGCGGTCGAGGCCGCCGGGCTGGCCTTCCGCTACATTCCGGTCGTCAGCGGCCAGATGACGGTGGAGAATGTCGAGGACCAGGCCGAGGCGCTTGACGAGCTCGAAGTGCCGGTGCTCGCATTCTGCCGCTCCGGCGCGCGCTGCACCAACCTCTATGCCCTTGTGCAGGAACGCAAGCGCGGCTAGTCACGCGGCACTCTCAAGGATCGAATCCCGTGACCGATATCACAGTCTCCCAGGCCATCGAGGCCATCTACGCCTCCCTTCGCAACGACAATGAAGAGCTCGACGTCCACATCGCCGCGCTCAAGGGCGCCATGGCGCGGGAGGGTGTACAGGAGGCCACCTTCGAGACGAGCAAGCTCGTCCAGCCGAACCGGCAGGGCCGCAAGCTGATGCAATCCTATTTCCGCAAAAAAGGCGTCGCGGTCGGCTTCGTCTGAGGTCAACTGCCGGCGAGCGGCAGTTCTCCCGTCTCTTTCAGCGTTTCCAGGACGATCGCCGTCTTGACGTGCTGCACGGCCTCGTGCGGCAGGAGCACCCCGTTGACGAAGTCAGACAGCGACTTCAGGTCGGGCGTCACGACCTTCAGGATGTAGTCCATCTCGCCCGTCAGCGCATGCGCCTCCTGCACCTCCGGCAGCCGCGCCAGCAACTCGCCGAAACGGCGGGCATTATCCCGGTTGTGGGTGGCGAGCGTCACCGAAATGACGTTGACCAGCGGAAAGCCCAGCCGGTCGCGGTCGAGCACGGCGCGATAGCCCTTGATGGCGCCGCTCTCCTCCAGCCGTTGGCGGCGGCGCGAGCATTGCGACGGCGACAGGTTCACCCGCTCCGACAGATCGTTGTTGGTGAGCCGCGCGTCGGCCTGCAGAAGCGCGAGGATTTTGCGATCGAATTGGTCTATATCTTCTCTCTCAGCCATAAATTTATCATATCATGCACGGTTCGTGCATGTAAGGGTCATTCGAAGCGGTTGAATGCAAGCACCGTGCGGGCCGTTCGGCCTATCATCGCATTGAACAGCAGTGCGTCCTTCGAGGCTCGCTCCGCTCGCACCTCAGGATGAGGGAGGCCGGTGCCCATCTCTCTGGAGAGCTTAGCGCAGGCGGTCCTTATCCTGAGGTGCGAGCGGAGCGAGCCTCGAAGGACGCACCCAAATCAACGGAGAATCGCCATGGGCCCCTTCCCGCACGACGCACCGCCGGCAAAGATCACCGAAAAGAACCCGGCCGGCACAGACGGCTTCGAGTTCGTCGAGTTCGCCCATTCGGAGCCGCAGAAGCTCGAAGAGCTGTTCGCGCGCATGGGCTACGCACCTGTCGCGAAGCACCGGACGAAGGCCATCACCGTCTGGCGGCAGGGCGACATCAACTACGTCGTCAACGCCGAACCCGGCTCGCATGCCATGAAGTTCGTCGATGAGCACGGCCCCTGCGCCGCCTCCATGGCGTGGCGCGTGGTCGATGCAAAGCATGCCTTCGACCATGCAGTGTCGAAGGGTGCCGAACCCTACGCCGGTACCGACAAGGCGCTCGATGTGCCGGCCATCGTCGGCATTGGCGGCTCGCTGATCTATTTCATCGAGAAGTATGGCGCGAAGGGGTCGGCCTACGATGCCGAGTTCGACTGGATCGGCGAGAAGAACCCGAAGCCTGAGGGCGTCGGCTTCTACTATCTCGACCACCTCACCCACAACGTCTATCGCGGCAACATGGACAAGTGGTGGGATTTTTACCGCGACCTGTTCGGTTTCACGCAGATCCACTATTTCGATATCGACGGCCGCATCACTGGCCTCGTCAGCCGAGCGATCACCTCGCCCTGTGGGAAAATCCGCATTCCGCTGAACGAATCCAAGGACGAGACGAGCCAGATCGTCGAATACCTGAAGAAATACAAGGGCGAAGGCATCCAGCACATCGCCGTCGGCACCGATGGCATCTACGACGCCACCGACAAGCTCGACGCCAACGGGCTGAAGTTCATGCCCGGTCCGCCCGACACCTATTACGAAAAGTCGTTCGAGCGCGTGAACGGCCATGACGAGCCGGTCGAGCGCATGAAGAAGCACGGCATCCTGATCGACGGTGAAGGCGTGGTCGACGGCGGCATGACCAAGATCCTGCTGCAGATCTTCTCCAAGACCGTCATCGGCCCGATCTTCTTCGAGTTCATCCAGAGGAAGGGCGACGAAGGTTTCGGCGAGGGCAACTTCCGCGCATTGTTCGAATCGATCGAGGAGGACCAGATCCGCCGCGGCGTCATCAAGGTCGAGGCGGCGGAGTGATCTTTTCCGTTGAGCGGCTCACAGTTTGAGCCGCTCGACCTCCTCCTTCCTGAGCTTCCAGTCATAGTCGAGGAAGAATTCGTCCAGTTGCGGCGGCGGCACCGACGTGCCGGCGAGCATGGCGTGTACCTGGCCGCGATGGTGGATCTGATGGATGAACAGATGCGCCAGCAGGTCACTGATGCGCTCGGGAATTTTTCCATGCTCGCGCCGGTCGGTTTCGACACGGCGATCGAGATCGGCCGAAGTAATTTTCTCGCAGAACACCATCAGCCGCCGGTCCGCAGCCGTTTGCGCCTCGAACAGCGGAGCCGGCGCATGGAAGGCGACGAAATCGTCGAATGCGGCCGCGCCGAGCGGCCCCTCCTCCAGGAAATCGAGATAGAGCAGATCGACCGCAAGGATATGGTTCAGCGTTTCCCGGATCGACGGGAAGAAGCTCGTCCGCTCGGTTTCGAATTCGCCCGTTCTCAGGGCGAGAACAGCTCGGTAAAGACGGTCGTTGGACCACAGGTTGTTCGCCGCCATGCGGCGAAAATGGTCGAGCAGATCAGCCATGGCATTGAATAGACGCATAGCAGCCGCGCTACAACGCGAACCCGCGACGTTCCTGCCAAGACTGTGTCAGCACGCGGCAATGCCGTGTAGCACGCTCAGCGCTCGTATTTCTCCACCGTCTGCTCGATGGCGCCGAAGATCGAATGTCCGGCCTTGTCCTTCATCTCGATGCGCACCGTATCGCCGAAGCGCAGGAACGGCGTCTTCGGCTCGCCAAGCTGGATCGTCTCGATGACGCGCTGCTCGGCGATGCAGGAATAGCCGGCGCCGCCTTCCGATACCGGCTTGCCCGGCTGGCCGTCCATCTTGTTGGAAACGGTGCCGGAGCCGATGATGGTGCCGGCCGAAAGCGGCCGCGACCGCGCCGCATGGGCGATCAGGGCTGGGAAATCGAACGTCATGTCGATGCCGGCATTGGCGCGGCCGAACGGCTTGCCGTTCAGATCCACCATCAGCGGCAGATGAACCTTGCCGCCATCCCAGGCGTCGCCGAGTTCGTCCGGCGTCACCGCGACCGGCGAGAAGGCCGAGGAAGGCTTGGACTGGAAGAAGCCGAACCCCTTGGCGAGTTCCGGTCCCGTCAGCGCGCGCAGCGTCACGTCGTTGACCAGCATGACGAGGCGGATGGCATCCTTGGCTTCCTCGGCGCCGACACCCATCGGCACGTCATCGACGATCACCGTCACTTCTGCCTCGCAGTCAATGCCCCAGGCCTCGTCGGCCATGCGGATCGGATCGCGCGGCGGGACGAAGGCGTCCGAGCCGCCCTGATAGATCAGCGGATCGGTCCAGAAGCTCGGCGGCATGTCTGCGCCGCGCGCCTTGCGCACCAGTTCGACGTGATTGACGTAGGCCGAGCCGTCCGCCCACTGGTAGGCGCGCGGCAGTGGCGAATGCGCATCGCTCTCGTGAAAGCGCTCGGACGGCACCGAACCGTGTTCCAGCGACTCGGCCAATGCTGCCAGGTGCGGCGCGACGCGGGTCCAGTCGTCGAGCGCGGCCTGTATCGTGCGGGCGAGGAACGAGGCATCGGTGCAGCGCGTCAGGTCACGCGAGACGACGACCAGTTTCCCGTCACGGCTGCCGTCCTTCAATGTAGCGAGTTTCATGCGGTTCTTTTCCCCAAATCGCGCTGTTTTGGTCATTCTGTCGTGCGTCCTTCGAGGCTCGCTCCGCTCGCACCTCAGGATGAGGGAAGTCGGCGACTGCCTCTCAGGAGAAAGCAGCGCAAACGGTCCTCATCCTGAGGTGCGAGCGGAGCGAGCCTCGAAGGACGCACCTCATTAATACAGGGTCGGCGCCTAACTCCAATCCCCTTCCACAGTCCCGTTGAAGTGCTTTTTCAGGTCTTTCCAGCAGTCGATGTAATCTTCCTGCAAGGTCGGCGCTTGCGCCGCGTAGCGCGTCAGCATCTGCGGAAAGCGCGTCTCGAACATGAAGGCCATAGTGTGGTCGAGCTTCACAGGCTTCAGTTCCGCCCTCGACGCCTTCTCGAAGCCCGGCGCGTCCGGACCGTGCGCCAGCATCATGTTGTGCAGCGAGATGCCGCCGGGCACGAAACCCTCCTCCTTGGCGTCGTACTGGCCGTGGATCAGGCCCATGAACTCGCTCATGATGTTGCGGTGATACCACGGCGGCCGGAAGGTGTTTTCCGCCACCAGCCAACGCGGCGGGAAGATGACGAAATCGACATTGGCCGTGCCCTCCTCGCCGGACGGCGCGGTCAGCACGGTAAAGATCGACGGGTCAGGGTGATCGAACAGGATCGCCCCGACCGGTGAAAACGTCGCGAGATCATATTTGTAGGGTGCGTAGTTGCCATGCCACGCGACCACGTCGAGCGGCGAATGGTCGAGCATGGTTTCGTGGAAGGCGCCGCACCATTTCACGATCAGTCGGGTCGCCCGGTCGCTGTCCTCGCACCATGCGCAGGGCGTCTTGAAGTCGCGCGGATTGGCGAGGCAGTTGGCGCCGATCGGCCCGCGATCGGGCATGGTGAACTTGGCGCCATAGTTCTCGCAGACATAACCGCGCACTTCCTTGTCGACGAGTTCGACCTTGAAGACGAGACCGCGCGGCAGGACGCAGATTTCACCCGGTGCCATCTCGATGACGCCCATTTCGGTGACGAAATTTAGCCGGCCGACCTGCGGCACGATCAGCATCTCGGCATCGGCGTTGAAGAAATGGTCGTCCACCATCGATTTGTTGGCGATATAGACATGCGCCGCCATGCCCGACTGGCCGAGCGCGTCACCCGCCGTCGTCATGGTGCGGATGCCGGCGATGAAATCAGTCGGCTCCGACGGCATCGGCGTCGGATTCCAGCGATACTGGCCGAGGGCCAACTCGTGGTCACCGAGGTTCGGTGCCGTTTTCCAATGCGGATAGCTGGCGCCCTTGAAGCGGCCGGTGTGCTTGACGCTCGGGCGGATGCGATAGAGCCAGGAGCGCTCGTTGGTGCCGCGCGGTGCGGTGAAGGGCGAGCCGGAAAGCTGCTCGGCATAGAGCCCGTAGGCCGGCCGTTGCGGCGAGTTGCGGCCCTGCGGCAGCGCCCCCGGTAGGCTTTCCGTCTCAAAATCGTTGCCGAAGCCCGGCATATAGGAAAAGGCCATCGCATCCTCCCGGATTGACCATATTTGTTTCATCTGTAACCATCGATTTTGTAACTATCAACGGCTTGGTGGTGCGGTCCTTCGAGGCTCGCTCCGCTCGCACCTCAGGATGAGGGAGGTTGGCGCAGGTGCTCCTTTGCCGGGGTTGGCACCCTGCGGTCCTCATCCTGAGGTGCGAGCGGAGCGAGCCTCGAAGGACGCACAATTGGACATCATGCGATGAGAACCGAAATCCTCGAACTGGAGAATTTCCTGCCCTACCGGCTCTACCGGCTGGCCGATCTGGTCAGCCGCGAGTTCGCCGCCGTCTACAAGGACAGGCTGGGCCTGACGCGGCCGGAATGGCGCGTGCTGGCGGGGCTCGGCCAGCACGGCACGCTGACGGCCAAGACGCTCGGCGAGCAGTCCGCCATGCACAAGACCAAGGTATCGCGCGCCGTGGCGGAACTGGAGCGGCGGCGCTGGCTCACCCGCACACCCGACGCGAACGACCGCCGCATCGAGCATCTGACGCTGACCAAAGCCGGGCTGGCCGCCTATGGAGAGATGGTGCCGTTGGCCAAGGCGTTCGAGCGGCGTCTCTCGCAGGCCATGGGCGCCGCGCGCCTTGCCGAATTCGACTACGGGCTGGAGCGGCTGGAAGAATTCATGCGCGAGGGCGAGGAATGACGGCGGCCGACAGCCTTCACCAGTCCATCACCACCTTGCCGGAATTGCCGCTCTTCATCGCCTCGAAGCCGGACTGGTAGTCGTCGATGCCGATGCGGTGGGTGATCAGGCCCGTCACGTCGAGCGGCCCCTGCACCAGCGCGATCATCTTGTACCAGGTCTCGAACATCTCGCGGCCGTAGATGCCCTTGAGCGTCAGCATCTTGAAGATGACCTTGTTCCAGTCGATCTCGAAGCCGGTCGGCGCGATGCCGAGGATGGCGATCTTGCCGCCGTTGTTCATGGTGTCGATCATGTCGCGGAAGGCGACCGCCGAGCCGGACATTTCCAGCCCGACGTCGAAGCCTTCGGTCATGCCTTCCTGCCGCATCACGTCACGCAGCTTCTCCTTCGAGGCATCGACGACGTGGTGGATGCCGACCTTGCGGGCGAGGTCGAGCCGGTAAGGGTTGATGTCGGTGATGACCACCTTGCGCGCGCCGACGCACTGCGCCACCAGCGCGCCCATAATGCCGATGGGGCCGGCGCCCGTCACCAGCACGTCCTCGCCGACGAGGTCGAAGGAAAGTGCCGTATGCACCGCATTGCCGAGTGGGTCGAAGATCGCCGCCACCTCGTCCGGCACGTCGTCGGGGATCGGCACGACATTGTGCTGGGGAATGGCGACATATTCGCCGAACGAACCCGGCCGGTTGACGCCGACTCCTAAAGTGTTGCGGCACAGGTGTCCCCTGCCCGCCCGGCAGTTGCGGCAATGGCCGCAGACGATATGGCCCTCGCCCGACACGCGCTGGCCGACCTTGTATTCGGTCACGGCCGAGCCGACATCGGCAATGGTGCCGACGAACTCGTGCCCCGTCACCATCGGCACCGGCACGGTCTTCTGAGCCCACTGGTCCCAGTTGTAGATATGGACATCGGTGCCGCAGATGGCGGACTTCTTCACCTTGATAAGCACGTCGTTGGGGCCGATCTCCGGCACCGGCACCCGCTCCATCCAGATGCCGGGTTCGGCCTTTGCCTTCACCAAGGCACGCATCATGTTGGACATCAGATAATCCCCAGTTCCTTGCCCACTTCCCCGAAAGCGTCCACCGCGCGGTCGATGTCGGCGCTCGAATGCGCGGCCGACATCTGCGTGCGGATGCGCGCCTGCCCTTTCGGCACCACAGGGAAGGAAAAGCCGATCACGTAGATGCCGCGCTCCAACATCTTTTGCGCCATCTGCTGCGCAAGTGCGGCGTCGCCCAGCATCACCGGGATGATCGGGTGATCGGCGCCGGCCAGGGTGAAGCCGAGCTTCGTCATGGACGAGCGGAAGCGCGCGGCATTGTCGGTGAGCTTCTTGCGCAGCCCGTCGCCATGTTCGATCAGGTCGAAGACCTTCAGCGAGGCTGTGGCAATCGCCGGCATCAGCGTGTTGGAGAACAGGTAGGGCCGCGAACGCTGGCGCAGCCAGTCCACCACCTGCCGCTTGCCGGACGTATAACCGCCGGACGCTCCGCCGAGCGCCTTGCCGAGCGTACCGGTGATGATGTCCACCCTGCCCTCGACGCCGCAATGCTCGGCCGAGCCGCGCCCGTGCTTGCCGACGAAGCCGACGGCGTGGCTGTCGTCGACCATGACCATGGCGCCATATTTCTCGGCCAGGTCGCACACACCCTTCAAGTTGGCGATAATGCCATCCATGGAAAAGACACCGTCCGTGGCGATCAGCTTGAAGCGGCAGCCTTCCGCCTTCTTCAATTCTTCCTCCAGCGCCGCCATGTCGTTGTTGGCGTAGCGGAAGCGCTTGGCCTTGGAGAGCCGCACTCCGTCGATGATCGAGGCGTGGTTCAGCGCATCGGAAATGACGGCGTCATCCTCGCCAAGCAGCGTCTCGAACAGGCCGCCGTTTGCGTCGAAGCAGGAGCCGTAGAGGATCGTATCTTCCAGTCCGAGGAACGATGAAATCCTCGCCTCAAGTTGCTTGTGCTCCTCCTGCGTGCCGCAGATGAAGCGCACCGAGGCCATGCCGTAGCCGTAGCGGTCGAGCGCGGCCTTCGCCGCCTGCCTGAGTTCGGCGTTGTCGGCGAGGCCGAGATAGTTGTTGGCGCAGAAGTTCAGCACCTTCGCCCCGCCCGCCACCTCGATCTCGGCCGACTGCATGGAGGTGATGACGCGTTCGGCCTTGTAGAGGCCTGCGGCCTTCAATCCTTCGAGCTCCGCATCGATGTGGGAAAGAAATGCGTTGGTCATGCGCTGCCCCTTTTGTCGCGGGCGACTGTCGCGCCGGGCGCAACAAAAATCCACCGCAAAACACGCGATCGCGGAAATTGCGGCAAAGCATGCGCTTTTCGCAACCAGTCGATAACCATTGCACATCTTTTCGGCATCGACGGCCCGGCGCAGGCGGCGTGTTTTCTTCACACCTTAACCATTGCCTGCCCACGATCCTTCGCAGAACGCATCTTGGGAAAGCAATCCGGTCGATGTCGCAGCCATCCGTGCAAGCCGCCGTTTCCGGCCGGCTCGTGCTCCTGATCAAGAGCGCTTATTGGGTTGCCCTGCTCATCATCGCGGCCATGGCGGTCGCCTCCTTCGTGCTCCTGCAGGAGATGATGGCTGCCCAGCAGCGCGACGGCGCCCTGCTCGACATGGTGTCGACGCAAAAAGCGCTGTCGCAGCGCATCGTCTTCCTCGCAAGCGCCGCGGAAGCGGCCTCGCCCAACAGGAAGCCGGCCTTCGTCCGCGACCTCAAGGTTGCCACCGAGGAATTCGAGAAGAACTACGACCTGTTTGTCGACGACACGGACGCCGACCCGACCTCACCGGCACGGTACGACCCGAATTCGATCGAAAGCGTGCTCTACGGCAAGCCGTTCCATCTCGATTATTTTTCCGTCGGGCTAGCCGCCAACGGGCGGCGGCTGACGGCTGCGCTCGAAGCGGAGCTCGATCGCAGCTATGCCGGCGCGAACTCCCGCAAGGCCGGCGGCGAATATACCGCTCTCGACCCTTCGCTCGCCAACGCCACGCTGTCAGGCTACTCGGCCCTCGGCCAGCGTATCAGCGCCATGGCCGAACGGCGCTCGCAGGGCATGCTCAACCTGCATCGCAACCTGTTCTTCGCCACCATCGGCGTCATCATACTGGTCGCGCTGTTCATTTTCCGGCCGATGTCGAACGCCATCCTGCGCAAGACCCACGAACTCATCGACGCACGCAATTCCATGGCCTTCATCGCCGTGCACGACGGGTTGACGGGGCTGCACAACCGCGCCTTCCTCACCGACCATTTCGACACGCTCATCAAGGGTGCATATCGCCGGCGCGAGCGGCTGGCGGTGGTCCAGCTCGACCTCGACCGCTTCAAGCAGATAAACGACACGCTGGGCCATGCGGCCGGCGACTACGTTCTGGTGGCGACCGCCCAGCGCATGCGCGAATCCTGCCGCGCCTCCGACCTGTGCATCAGGCTCGGCGGCGACGAATTCGTCATCATCCTCAACGGGGCGGGCGACACCGAAGACATCAACATGGTGGCCCGGCGCATCCTGTCGCGCGTCAACCAGCCGATCGTTTTCCAGGGCACCACCATCCTGCCCGGCGCGAGCGCCGGCATCGCCGTCTATCCGGTCGACGCAGACAACGCCAAGGACCTGATGGTGCATGCGGATCTCGCGCTCTACTCGGCCAAGAAACTCGGCGGCGGCACCTTCTCCTTCTTCTCGGAAGAGCTGCGCCGCGAACTCGACCATCGCAAGCAGCTCGAGCAGGATATGCGCACGGCCATCGCCGAAAAAGGCTTCCAGGTCTTTTTCCAACCGCAGGTTTCGCTTGTCGACGGTTCGATCGGCGGCGTCGAGGCGCTGGTGCGCTGGAAGCACAAGACGCGCGGCATGGTCTCGCCCGGCGAATTCATTCCCGTCGCCGAAAAATGCGGCCTGATGGCCGATATCGGCCGTATCGTCATCGCCAAAGCGGTGACGGAGGCGGCGGAGTGGCACCGTGCCGGCATCGGCTTCGGGCGGCTGGCCGTCAACGTCTCCGGCACGGAACTGCGTGAACCGGATTTCGACGCCTTCCTGTTCCGCACGCTGGAAGAGGCCGGGTTGCCGGCAGACAGACTGTCACTGGAGATCGTCGAATCCGTCATCCTCGATGACGAAAAGACGGGTATCGCCGCCAAGCTCAGGCACATCCGTTCGGCCGGCGTGCACCTGGAACTGGACGATTTCGGCACCGGCTATGCCTCGCTCAGCCACGTCAACCCGAACGAGATCGACCGCCTCAAGATCGACCGCCGCTTCGTCCAGAACATCCACCAGAACGGCGACAACTCCAAGATCGTGCGCGCCATCACCGAACTGGCGCGCGGGCTCGGCATCTCCATCGTCGCCGAGGGCGCCGAGACGGAAGCCGAACTCGACTCTTTGCTGGCCATCGGCTGCGATCAGGTGCAGGGCTATTCGATCGCCTTCCCCATGCCGCAGGAAGAGGCACGCGCCTGGCTCGCCGCCCGCGCACCGAAGAAGGCGAAGCTCACCGTCGTGCAAGGCAACGTCGCCTGACGGAGCCGGCGGCGGCGTTCAGTCCCCCACGTTGGCCCGAAACGTCGCAAGCGTGGCCGCGACCTGAGCAATCCGATCGTCCGGAATTCCGGCACGCAGTTGCTTGTCGAAAGCCACCGCAACATCGCGCAGGTGCAGGAAAAGCGCCTCCCCCGCATCCGTCAACTCGACCCTGTGCACGCGCCGGTTGGCCGGATCGCGCCGCCGCGTCAACAGGCCCTGCTTTTCCATCGCGTTGAGATGATGCGTCAGCGTCGCGCCCTGGATGCCGATCATATCCGCCAGTTCCCGCTGGTTGGCGGACGCCTGCGACTTGACCGACAGCAAGGTGAGCCATGCCGGCAGGCCGCCGCCAGCCTCGGCAAGCCTCGCCTCGAAAGCCTGCGAAAGCACCTTCGTGGTGCGGAAAAGGTCCATTCCGATGGGGACGGATGTCAGCTTCATGGCAGGATCATAACGGCAAATTCACACCAAACAATTGACGTCTAATCATTAGATATCTATCAATGCCAATGAACGGAAACGAGGAACGGATCATGGAATATGTCTATATCGTCGTTCTCGGGCTGCATGTCATGGCCGGCGTCTTCTGGGCCGGCACGACCTTCACCATCGCCCGCGATCCGGAGATCAAGGCGGAGCGCTTCTTCGGCCCGCAGATGGGGTCCGCGACGCTGGCCCTGATCACTGGCGCCCTGCTCTGGTATTTCTTCCATCAAGGCGTCTTCGGCAACATGGAACTGGTGCTCGGCATCGGCATCCTCGCCGCCCTTGCGGCGGCAGGGGTGCTTGGCGCGCTTGTCGGACCGGCCCGGCGGCAGCTTGCCGGCGCGGACGAAGCGACGACCGTCGCGCTGCGCGGCACGATGGCGAAGGGCGAGCGCGTCGCAGCCCGCCTGCTCGCCCTGACGGTGCTGTGCATGGCGATCGCGCGGATGTTCTGAAAACCTGCCCGACAGCGCTCGCCCCCGCATCGGCCAAGGTCCATGCAACCGGCGTGCGCAGCGCGCGGCCTTCGGTACATGGCTCTCGTGCCGACGGCCGCGCGCATTCAGACCCTGATGCCGAAGCGGATGCCGTCGTAGATCGCCGCGTGGATGTTGCGCGAGGCGACAGCGTCGCCGATACGGAAGACGACGAAGCGGCCATCGGCATTCCGGTCGGGGAAGATGGCGCCGCCCTTCACCAGCCGCTCGTAGTCCACCGCGCCGAGGTTCTTCGACAGCGGTTTCAGTGCCAGATAGAGTTCGTCCAGCGGCGCGGTGCCGTGCTCGACCACCACCTGGTCGACGTGCCGTTCGGCGTTCCAATCTTTAGCAAAATCCGAAGACAACGTCGCAACCATTTGATTTCCTTCACGCCGCACCGCTTTCACCCGCGTGTTGATGGTGACGGTCACCTCCTTCTCGTGGAAGGTCTTCATGTAAGGAACATGGTTCATGCCACCCATCTCCGGCGCGAAGAAGCGCTCCGGCGAAACCAGTTCCAGCTTTGAGCCGGCATTGGCGATCAGTTCCGCCGCGCCCATACCCTGATGGCCGCCATTGTCGTCGTAGAGCAGGACGTTTTCCGCCGGCTTGACGCTGCCGGCCATGATGTCCCAACTCGACGTCACCAGGTCGTCGCCCGCCTCCAGCGGAGGGTTCTGTGGCAGGCCGCCGGTGGCGACGATCACGACGTCGGGCGACAGCGCCAGCACGTCGCCGGCTTCCGCCCAGGTGTCGTAGCGAATCTCGACGCCGAGCCGCTCAAGCTCGGCAAGGCGCCAGTCGACGATGCCGATCAGTTCCTTGCGGCGTGGATTGTGGGTGGCCAGACGCACCTGCCCGCCGGCCTGTCCGGACGCTTCCAGCACGGTCACCTTATGGCCGCGCTCGGCCGTCACCCGTGCCGCCTCCAGCCCGGCCGGGCCGGCGCCAACCACCACGATCTTTCTTGCCGGCCCTTCCGCCTTGCGGATGGTGTGCGGAATCCAGGCCTCGCGGCCGGTCGCCGCGTTGTGGACGCATAGCGCCTCGCCGCCTTCGTAGATGCGGTCGAGGCAGTAGGTGGCGCCGACGCAGGGGCGGATTTCATGCTCCCTGCCCTCCATCACCTTTTTCACGATATGCGGGTCGGCGATGTGGGCGCGCGTCATGCCCACCATGTCGAGCTTGCCCGTCGCGATGGCATGGCGCGCGGTGGCGACGTCGGAGATGCGCGCGGCGTGGAAGGTCGGAAACTTCGTCGCCGCCCGCACCTCGCCGGCGAAATCGAGATGCGGCGAGGAGCGCATGCCGGTGACCGGAATCACCTTGGTCAGCGCCGCGTCCGTCTCGATGGTGCCGCGGATGATGTTCAAAAAATCGACCTTGCCGGAATTGGCCAGCTGCCGGGCGATCTCTATGCCTTCCTCCTTCGACAGGCCGGCGGAAAGATCCTCGTCGGCGACCATCCGGATCCCGACGACGAATTTTTCGCCGACCGCCTTGCGCACCGCAGCGAGCACCATATGCGTGAAGCGCAGGCGGTTCTCCAGCGAACCGTTGAATTCGTCGTCGCGGTGGTTGGTGGCCGGAGACCAGAAGCCGTCCATCAGGTGGCCGTAGGATTCGAACTCGATGCCGTCCAGCCCAGCCTCCTGGCAACGCTGTGCGGCCGACGCGTAGTCGGCGACGATGCGCTCGATGTCCCAGTCCTCCGCCGTCTTCGGGAAAGCCCGGTGCGCCGGCTCGCGCACCGGCGAAGCGCTGAGCACCGGCAGCCAGTCGGCCTTGTTCCAACCGGTGCGGCGGCCGAGATGGGTGATCTGGATCATCACCTTGCAGTCGTATTGGTGGCAGTCGTCCGCCAGTTCCTTGAGCCACGGCACGATGGCATCGTCGTAGAGGTGCAGGTTGCCGAAGGCGGCCGGGCTGTCGCGCGACACGATTGCCGAACCCGCCGTCATCGTCAAAGCCATGCCGCCCCTGGCCTTCTCGGCATGGTAAAGCCGGTAGCGCGCCTTCGGCATGCCGTCCTCGGAATAGGCCGGCTCGTGGCTGGTCGACATGACGCGGTTCTTCAGCGTCAGGTGTTTTAGCTGATAGGGTTGAAGAAGCGGATCGTTGCTGGCGTTCATATGCTGGCGTTCCGATTGCATGTTAGGAGCCGCCCGCAAAGGAGCCTGCCCGATGACCATAACAGAGAAGCTTACTCAACTCGGCGCCCGGGTCGAGACGCCAGAAAGCCCGGATCAAGCGGTCCTGGAAACCGTACCCTATAGCCAGGGCGACGGCCCGCCGGCCATCGTGCGCTTCGCCTGCCCGGAATTCACTTCGCTCTGCCCGGTCACCGGACAGCCGGATTTCGCCCATATCGTCATCGACTACGCGCCGGACGCGCTCCTGGTCGAATCGAAGTCGCTGAAACTGTTCCTGACTTCGTTCCGCAACCATGGGGCCTTCCACGAAGATTGCACGGTGACGATCGCACGACGCATCGTGGCAGCGACGAAGCCGCTGTGGTTGCGCATCGGCGGCTTCTGGTATCCGCGCGGCGGCATCCCGATCGACGTGTTCTGGCAGACCGGCGCGCCGCCGGAAGGCGCCTGGCTGCCGGACATGGGCGTCGCGCCCTATCGCGGGCGAGGCTGAACTACTCGCACTGGTACTGGCTGAGTTCCCATTCGCCGGTGACGGAAAGCAGGTCGGCGATCTTCCACGCATCGCCGACCTTTTCGAGCTTCCATTCGAGGCGGTGCGGGTGACCGTCCTCGACGAAAGCGACGACCACCTTGGCGCGGTCGCCGTCGATCGCCTCCAGCATCTTCAGGCTGCCGGCGATGGCGTCTCTGTCGGCGTCGGCGTTGTCGAGCGCCATGTTGGGGTCGAGGCATTCGCCTTGCCCCGACTTTTCCAGCGCCTCGGCATCGTCCAGCACCTTCTTCGCCGGATCGACGAAATTGGAGCGCTGGGCCGGATCGCGTTCGAGGCCGAAATGCTCATAGAAGGGTTTTATCAGGGCCGTCGGCGAGCCCGGCTGAGCCGCGACCGGGGTATTTCCGCTCGGCGGCACCGCCGACGATGGCTTGGCAGGCGCGGCCCCAAGCAAGCCGTCCGCGCCGGCGGCGTTGCAACATCCCACCGCGCAGGCAAGGGCGAGCAGCAGCCGGACGGTCACTCGCATCGTCTATTCCAGGCTCTGGCCGGTCATGCATTGAAGTTGGCTGAGCGTCCAGCCATTGGTCCTGGAGGCGATGTCGGCGATCTTCCACTTGCCGTCGACCTTCTTCACCGACCAGACCATCTCGCGGGCGGCGCCTTCCATTCCGGCATCGGCAGGAAAGAGCGTCAACGTCGCGGTCACGGTGCCGGTATCTCCGTCCAGCGCCTCGACGAGCTTGAGCGTCTTCGAAACCGTCTTCTGGTCGAAATCCTGCGCGTCGAGGCCCGGATCGAAATCGATGCAGGCGATCACGTCCGGGTTTTTCCGGACCGCTTCATCGTTCAGTTCGAACAGCTTCGTCACCGGTTCGGTGAAGCGGTCGCGGTACTTCGGGTCCGGCTCGAAACGCACGTCAGGCGTGTAGAAGAATTTCACCGCGTTCGAGGCCGGTCCGGCAAACGCCGTCGACGGCGCGAGCAGGCACACAAGAGCGGCAATCGACGCGCGTTTCATTCCATCCCCTCGAACTTGACCCGGCTGTCCACAGACAGCCCCCGTCATCCCGGCTTTTTTGCGGCCAAGCCCTGCTTCGACTGCTCTTGGCCGGCGAATCTTCCTATACTGCGATCATGCCCATCCGCCAGCTTTCCGAAACGATGATCAACCAGATCGCCGCCGGCGAGGTCATCGAGCGTCCGGCGAGCGTGGTCAAGGAACTGGTGGAGAACGCGCTCGACGCCGGCGCGCGGCGCATCGAGGTGGTGACGGCCGGCGGCGGCCTGTCGCTGATCCGCGTCACCGACGACGGCGGCGGCATCGCCGAACCCGAGCTTGCGCTGGCGGTGGCCCGCCACTGCACCTCGAAACTCTCCGACGACATTCACGACATCCGCTCGCTCGGCTTCCGCGGCGAGGCCCTGCCGTCCATCGGCTCGGTGGCGCGGCTGTCGATCCGTTCGCGCACCGCAGCCGGCGACAGCGCCGCCGAGATCGGCATCGACGGCGGCCACGTCTCGGCGGTCCGCCCCGCCGCCGCCAACCGCGGCACGACGGTGGAGGTGCGCGACCTTTTCTTTGCCACGCCCGCCCGTCTGAAATTCATGAAGGGCGAGCGCGCCGAGGCCACTGCTATCACCGACGTGGTCAAGCGCATCGCCGTCGCCTTCCCGGCCGTGCGCTTCACGCTGGCCGGCTCCGACCGCTCGACGCTGGAACTGCCGGCCGTCGCCGAAGACGACCGGCTTGCCCGCATCGCGCAGGTGATGGGGGCGGAGTTTCCCGACAACGCGCTGGCCATCGACGCCGAACGCGAGGGCGTGCGGCTTTCCGGCCACGTCTCCATCCCCTCCTTCACGCGCGCCAACGCCTTGCTGCAATATGTCTATGTCAACGGGCGGCCGGTGCGCGACCGGTTGCTGGCCGGCGCCATCCGCGGCGCCTATGCCGACGTGCTGCCGCGCGACCGCCACGCGGTGACGGCGCTGTTCCTCGAACTCGAACCGGCGCTGGTCGACGTCAACGTGCATCCAGCCAAGGCCGACGTGCGCTTCCGCGATCCCGGCCTCGTGCGCGGGTTGATCGTCGGCGCCATTCGCGCCGCACTTGCCGGCGCCGGCATCCGCCCCGCCACCACGGGCGCCGCCGGCATGATGGCGGCATTCCGGCCGGGCGGCCCGGCCTACGACCATCCCGCGCAGGCCAACGGCCATCGTAGTTATGACACGGCTTTTCGAGCCTCAGGCCCAGTCGGTTTCGACGCGGCCCGCTCTCCCTACCGGCCGTTCGAGGCGTCGCATGCGAACGGTCTCGGCGAAACTTCGCAGGTGAGCTTCGACGCCGGGCCGCTCGCCAGCGCCGATGCCCGCGCCGGTCACGGCATTGTCGAGGACAGGCTGCTCGACACCGACTTGGGTGCGGCCCGCGCACAGGTGCACGAGAACTACATCGTGGCGCAGACGCGCGATTCGCTGGTCATCGTCGACCAGCACGCCGCGCACGAACGGCTGGTCTACGAGGCGCTGAAACAGGCGCTGCATTCGCGCCCCCTGCCCTCGCAGATGCTGCTCCTGCCGGAAATCGTCGACCTGCCGGAGGAGGATGCCGAGCGACTGGCGCTGCATGGCGAAACGCTGGCCCGCTTCGGGCTCCGGTTGGAACGCTTCGGACCGGGCGCGGTGGCGGTGCGCGAGACGCCCGCCATGCTGGGCGAGGTCGATATCGGACGGCTGGTGCGCGACCTCGCCGACGAGATCGCCGACAACGACACCGTCGACACGCTGAAGGACCGGCTCGACCACATCGCCGCCACCATGGCCTGCCACGGTTCAGTGCGCTCCGGACGACTGCTGAAGCCGGAAGAAATGAACGCGCTGCTCAGGCAGATGGAGGCGACGCCGGGCTCCGGCACCTGCAACCACGGCCGCCCGACCTATATCGAACTCAAGCTCGCCGATATCGAAAGGCTGTTCGGGCGGCGGTGACGGTTTATCTTTTCAGGTTGACGATCGCCACGCCGCCGAGCGCCAGCACGCCGCCGACGATGCCCATCAGCGTCGGCACCTCGCCCAGCCAGAAATAGCCGATCAGCACGGCGGTCGGCGAGACGATGTAGAGGAAGTTCGTGGCGCGCGCCGCCGGCAGGCGCGACAGCGCCACCGCCCAGGCCGCATAGGCGATCAGGCTCGGCACGATACCGAGATAGATCGCAGCACCCAGGCCGGCCGTGTCGGCCACCCGTGCCTGCGCCAGCGCCTCGGGAAGGAAGGGCGACAGGCAAAGCGCGCCCAGCACCATGTTGGAGGCCGCCACGTCCAGCGGCTTGAGGCGCAGGAACAGCGGCTTCTGCACGATGGTGTTGAGCGAGGAACAAAGGGCTGCGACCAGCACCAGCAGCGCGCCGGCATTGATATGAAACCCGTGTCCCTCGCCCATGGCGATGATGCCGATGCCGGCGAAGGACAGGAACGTGCCGATCCACGCCCATGTCGAAAACCGCTCGCCGAGCAGCGGCATCGCCATCAAGGCGGTAAGGATCGGGCTGACATTGATGATGAAGGCGGCGGCGCCCGCCGAAACCATCGTCTCGCCGATGTTGAGGACGGCCGTGTAAAGCGCGACGAAGACGGCGCCGCCGAAAGCCAGCCGCCACCAGTCGCCGAGCCGCGGCATGGCCGGGCGGCGGACGGCCAGGAAGAGTGCGGCGGGCACCGCGGCGATGGCGAAACGCAGCGCCCCGAGTTCAAGCGGAGCGAATGCGGTGAGCCCCGCCCGGATGCCGGGAAAGGCGGACGCCCAGCCGATCACCGTCAAGGTGATGGCGGCAGCGGCCACGATGTCGAAGCCCTTCGTGTCGCTGGTCGCTGTCGTCGTGCTCATCGAACGGCCCTTGTGCGTTCCCTCGGATGATTTCCTTGGGAAATTCGTGCTGCTGTAGCGTTTTCGCCCGGCACATGACACCTGTTTTGCGTCGTTGACAAACGAGTTGATCGAGGATCAGCTGTGAGCATGGATCACAGCTTGGAAGCGATGCTGCCGCTGGA
This sequence comes from Mesorhizobium sp. 8, assembly GCF_006351905.1. Classification (NCBI taxonomy): domain Bacteria; kingdom Pseudomonadati; phylum Pseudomonadota; class Alphaproteobacteria; order Hyphomicrobiales; family Phyllobacteriaceae; genus Mesorhizobium; species Mesorhizobium sp. 8. The sequence goes on along the minus strand of NZ_CP040914.1, from coordinate 605,349 downwards.
AACGCTGCGCGCCTTCGACGCGGCGGCGCGCACCGGCAGTTTCTCAGCGGCGGCGGAGCGGCTGAACCTGACGCATGGCGCGGTCAGCCGGCAGATCGCCAAGCTGGAGGGCTGGGTCGGCCTGAAGCTGTTCGAGCGCGGCGCGCGCGGCGTTTCCCTCACCATCGAGGGCAACCGGCTGCATATCCGCGTCAGCGAGGCCTTCGCACTGATCTCCAGCCATTCCGACCGCTGGGTGGAACCGCGCGGCAGCGCCGTCGTCAAGCTCACCTCAATTCCCTCGATCAGCGGATTGTGGCTGATGCCTCGGCTTTCGTCGCTGGAGAATGGCGACACCCGCCTGCGCATCATGCTCGACATCGATATTCGCCAGTCGGACCTCGCCGACGAAGGCTTCGACCTGTCGATCCGCTGCGGTCGCGGGCGCATCGCCGAGCGCATCTCGCTGCAGCTGTTCGAAGAACACATCTTCCCCGTCGCGTCGCCGGAACTGGCGGCAAAGATCGGCGGTGGCGAGCCGGCGCGCCTGCTGCACTATCCGCTCATCAACGATTCCGACGCTTCCGGATGGCGGGCATGGTTCGGCCAGTTCGGCATGAACTACCATCCCCGGCCGCAGGACCGCCGTTTCGAGGACTACAACCTCGTTCTCGACGCCGCTTCCTACGGGCTCGGCATCGCGCTCGCCCGCCCGCCGTTGACGGAGCGGCAGCTGGCCGCCGGCCGTATCGTGCCGGTGGATGAACGCAAGGTTCTCAACCCGGTCTCCTACTGGCTCGACCGGCCGATCGGCCGGCCGCGCGCGGCAGCCGGCGAACTGGCGCATCGGCTGGGCCGCATGGCCGGTGTTGCGGCGGAGCGGATCGAGGCCTTCCTTGCCGCCGAGGAATAGGATGGCGCATATTTGCGGGCGTCGTGTCCGCTTGACCTCGCCGCGCATTTGTGGCCGATGGCGGGCATGAAGATGGACCCTGCGCAATGATGAACCGCTTTGAAGGCCCCGGCGGCCGCGAGGCCGGCATCCGCTATCTCGACGGCGATTTCCAGGTCACCAGTCCGGGCGCCTTCGTGCGCTGCGCGGTGACGGGCGAATCCATTCCGCTCGACGAATTGCGCTACTGGAGCGTCGCCCGGCAGGAGCCGTATGTCAGCGCGGCCGTTTCGCTCGACCGCGAGATCGCGATGAACCCCGGCCTGCGCAGCCGGCGCTGAGCGCCGGACTTATTGGCCCTTTTCGAGCGCAGCCAGCTTACGCCGCCGCCAGGCGGAAAGAGTTTCCTCGACGATGCGCTCGGGCGCATGGTCGAGGTCGAAGACCGTGCCGATCCGCAGGATTTCGAGGTGGTCGAGCAGCGCCGGCGGCGCCGTGTCGTGGGAAAGGCGCGCCGCGTCCTTCGCAGTGGTGATGAGCGACAGCCCCTCCTTGCGCGCCGTCGAAGCCAGTTCGTCGAGTTCGTCGGCGGCATAGAAATGATGATCGGGGAAGGCGCGGGCCATCGCCACCTCGCCGCCCGCCTCCGTGACGCTGGCGAAGAATTTGTCCGGATGGCCGATGCCGGCGAAGGCGAGAAAGCGCCGGCCGGCGAGATTCTGTCCGTCGAGCGGGCGCGTGCGGGCGTCGAAGATCGGCTTGCCGGCGCGTGCGGCACGGCGCACCACCGCATCGGCAGCGGTTCCCTCGCCCACCTTCAAAAGCGCGTCGGCGAACAGGAGCTGATCGCCGAGGCGCGCGCGCAACGGCCCGCCGGGAATGACATGGCCGTTGCCCAGCCCGTAGCGGGCGTCCACCACCAGCAGCGCGAAATCGATATGGATGCGCGCGCTCTGGAAACCGTCGTCCATGATGAGGAAGTCGCATCCGTGCCGGTCGATCAGCAGTTGCGCTCCGGCCGCGCGGTCGGCCGTCACGGCGACCGGCGCGTGCTCGGCCAGCAACAGCGGCTCGTCGCCGACATGCCTGGCGCTGTCGTGCGCGGCATCGACGACATGCGGCTCGGAAAAGCTGCCGCCATGGCCGCGCGACAGGAAGCCGGGCCTGAGCTCCATGCGCTTCGCCTGTCCGGCCAGCGCGATCGCCACCGGCGTCTTGCCGCTGCCGCCGACGGTGAAGTTGCCGACGCACAGCACCGGCGCGCCGACCTTTTGCCGCCGCGCCTTCTTCATGCGGCGGCCGGCGACCATGCCGTAGGCAAGCGACAGCGGCGACAGGGCGAAAGCGCGCCAGTCCGCCTTCTCCCACCAGAAAGGAGGCGCTTCGCTCGCCATTACTTCCCGTTGGCGCCCTTGAGGCGCGCCTTGACGATGAGCGGCTGGATGAACGGCTCGAGCGCCTTCAGGGTCCGGGCGAGCGCGCCGCGCATCTCCTCCACGGTCGCCGCACCCGCGGCCATCATGTCGTGCCGCGCCGCCTCGTTGGAGAGCAGGAAATTGACGGCGCCGGCCAGCATATTGCGGTCGCGCACCAGCTTGGCGCCGCCGCTGTCGAGCAGCTTCTGGTAGGATTCCCGGAAATTCTGCACATTGCGGCCGGCCAGCACGGCGGTGTCGAGCATGGCCGGTTCCAGCGGATTCTGGCCGCCCTCGGAAGTCAGCGAGCGGCCGACGAAGGCGATCTCGGTGAGCCTGAGATAGAGGCCCATTTCACCCACCGTGTCGCCGAGCAGGATGTCGGTGTCGGCGGTGACCTTTTCGCCCTTGCTGCGCTGCGCCACCTTGAGTTCCATCCCCTCGAAGGCGGTCAGCAGCGCTTCGGCGCGATCGGGATGGCGCGGGACGATGATGGTGAGCAGGCCGGGATGGCGGTGGCGCAGCGTCACATGCACTTCCGCCGCGATCATCTCTTCGCCGTCATGGGTGGAAACGGCCGCCCAGCTCGGGCGGTCTCCGATCTGCCGCTGCAAGGCAGCCAGCGCGCGCTCATCCACCGGCGGCGGCGGCGTGTCGACCTTGAGGTTGCCGGAAACGGTCACCGGCCGTGCGCCGAGCGCGCGGAAGCGTTCGCCGTCGACATCCGACTGGGCAACGACATGGGCGAGGTTCTCGAACAGCGCCTCGGCCAGGCTGGGACGCTTCTTCCACGAGGCGAAGGAGCGGTCGGACAGGCGGCCGTTGACGAGCACCTGCGGGACGCTGCGCGCGCCGAGTTCGAGGATGGTCATCGGCCAGATTTCGGACTCGGCTATGACGGCGAGGTCGGGCTGCCAGTGGTCGAGGAAGCGGCTGACCGCCGGCTTGAGGTCGAGCGGCACATATTGGTGGATGACGCGCCCGCCTAGGCGCTCCTCCGCGATCTTGGCCGACGTCACGGTGCCGGTGGTGAGCACGATGTTGACGCCGTGGTCGAGGATGCTTTCCACCAGCGACACGACGGCGATCATCTCGCCGATGCTGGCGGCATGCACCCAGATGAGCGGCCCTTCCGGGCGCGGGCGGCCGGCGAAACCATAGCGTTCGCGGCTGCGGGCGCGGTCTTCCTTGCCCCTGGAGGCGCGCCAGGCGACGTAGGGGCCGATCAGCGGATAGGCCGCCGCGCCGGCGAACCGGTACATGGACAGCAGCGCGCGGGCCCGGCGTTCGCTCATTTCGTGCCGTCCACCATGCGGTAGGCTTCGGCGGTGGCGGCGTTCAGCGCGTCGGTAACCTCAAGGCGCTTGCGCTCCATCTCCGCCTCGTCGGCGTCGGACGCCACGAAGATCGGCTGGGCCGCGATCAGGGCCGAGCGGCCGAAAGGCAGATTGATGGTGGTCTTGTCCCAGCTTTTCTCCAGCACCTTGCGGCGGCTGGTGGCAAGGGCTGCCGGATAGATCGGCCGGCCGGAGAGCTTGGCCAGAAGGATGACGCCAAGACCGGCGTCGCGCGGCGTGCCGTGCGGGATATCTGCGATCATGCAGACGTTCTTGCCCGCCACCAACGCCTTTTTCAGGGCGATCAGGGCTTTCGCCCCGCCCTTGTCGAGATTGCGGGCGCTCTCGCGGCCGCCGGAGCCGCGCACGGTCTCGATGCCGAATTTCTCGACCACCAGCGCGTTGATCTCGGCGTCGGCGCTACGCGACACCATGGCGACCAGCGGCCTGCGGCTGGGATAGAAGGCCGGCAGCAGTATGTGCTGGCCGTGCCACAGCGCCAAGATCGCCGGCTCCTCGCGCTCGAAGACGGTATTCTCGAACGCCGGCTGGCCGGCCACCTTCGGGTTGGTCAGCCGGATGAAGTGCATGGTCAGCTTGATCAGGCTGGCAATCATGTTCTTGACCAGCCTGGACTGCGCCAGCGGCGCGCGGATCCGCTTCCACAGGGTCTTGATCGCGCCGCGCTTCTTCGGCGCCGAGGTCTGCCCTGCCCGCGGATCGGCCGCCCGTTCGTCCATCGTCAAGCGCCGGCCTTGCTTTCGGGGTCGAGCAGGCGGTGCAGATGCACGACGAAATAGCGCATGTGGGCGTTGTCGACGCTTGCCTGCGCCTTGGCCTTCCAGGCGGTCTTCGCGCTCTCGTAGTCGGGATAGATGCCGACGATATCGAGCTGGTCGAGGTCGCGGAATTCCGTCCCGCCGAGCGTCTTCAGCTCGCCGCCGAAGACGAGGTGAAGCAGTTGCTTGTTCGCATTCTCGCCGGTCATGGACCGTCCTTCGCATCTTTTCGATTTGGGCGCTTCAAAGCAGCGTGCGTTCCGGCGAACGCGATGCCGCTGCTCCAGCCTGATTTCCCTTGCCGCATTCATGCGACGCCAGACGATTCCGCCCGGCTGCAAAATGCTCTAGAACAAAGCGCGTCACTTTGAAACCATTGAAATATCAACGACCGTAGCCGGCAACGATCCCGGCCATGACGTTCAGCAGCGCGCCGCTGCCCGCGCAGAGCGCGCCGTGGCGGATTTCCGCGCCGCCGTAGCGGGGCCGGCGGCCTTCACGGTCGAGCAGGCGCCCGCCCGCTTCGTGCAGGATGAGGTCCGCGGCGGCGATGTCCCAGTCATGCGCGTTCGGCTTTACGAAGGTCGCGTCGAGCGAACCGTTGGCGATCATCGCCAGCCGGTAGGCGAGCGAGGGAACGTAGGCGGCGCGATGGATGCGCTCGCTCCACTCCGGCGGCAAGGCGTCCAGCATCGGCTTCGGGCCGGCGACGTCGGGCCGCGCCGAGTCAGCGCGCACCGTGATACGCCTGCCGTTGCAGAACGCGCCCTGCCCCGGCACTGCCCAATAGGTTTCCCGCTTGGCCGGGCATTCGAGCACACCGGCGATGGTGCGGCCGTCCTCGACAAGGGCGACACTGACGCACCAGGTGTCCTTCCCTTCAAGGAAGCCGCGCGTGCCGTCGATCGGATCGACGACGAACAGGCGCCGCGCCTTCAGCCGGGCCGGATCGTCGGCGGTTTCCTCCGACAGCCAGCCATGGTCGGGACGGGCGGCGAGCAACGTCTCGCGCAAATAGGCGTCGGCGGCATAGTCGGCTTCGCTGACCGGCGAAGCGCCTTCCTTCATCCAGACCTGCGGGTCCCTGCCGAAATAGCGCAAGGCGATCGCGCCCGCCTGCCGCGCCGCGTCGAGCAGCAGGGCAAGGTCGGCGTCCGGATCGATCCGCGCTCGTGTCTCAGCTTCCGGCAAGGGTCATGCCTGCGATCATCAGGGTTGGCGCCGCGGTGCCGAAATTGCGGTCGAGGTCGTTCGCGGCTTCCATGGCGAGGAACATCGTCTTGAGGTTGGAGGCGATGGTCACCTCCGACACCGGATAGGCGAGTTCGCCGTTCTCGATCCAGAAACCGGAAGCGCCGCGGCTGTACTCGCCCGTCACCATGTTGACGCCCTGCCCGAACACCTCCGTCACGTAGAAGCCGGATTTCAGCGAGCCGATCAGGTCCCGCGGCGTGCGGCTGCCGGGCTCGATGGCGAGGTTGGTGGAGGACGGCGACACCTGCGAGCCGCTGCGCGCGCCGCGCCCGTTGGTCGCCAGCCCGAGTTCGCGCCCGACCGAGGTGGAAAGCGTCCAGTGGTTCAAGACGCCGTTCTCGACCAGCAGCAGCCGCTCGCCCTCGACGCCCTCGCCGTCGAACGGCCGCGACGCCTGGCCGCGTACGCGCAACGGCTCGTCGGTGACGGTGACGGCGGCGGACGCCACCTGCTTGCCCATCATGTCGCGCAGGAAGCTGGTCTTGCGGGCGACCGAAGCGCCGTTGACCGCACCGGCAAGGTGGCCGGCGATGCCGCGCGCCACGCGCGGATCGAACACCACGTCGACCGGACCGGTCGCGGCCTTGCGCGCGCCGATCCGCTTCACCGCCCGCTCGCCGGCCGAACGGCCGATCCAGTCGGGCGCGTCGAGATCGGAGAAATGCTGGCGCGAGGAGAATTCGTAGTCGCGCTCCATGCCGGTGCCCTCGCCGGCAATAACGCTGACGGAGCGCGAGAAGCGGGTGGCGACATACTGGCCGAGAAACCCATGCGAGGTGGCGAGCACCAGCCCGCCCATGCCGGCGCTGGCGCCGCTGCCGGCGGAATTGGTCACGCCCTTCACGGCAAGGGCTGCTTCCTCGGCGGCCAGCGCATCGTTCTTCAACTGCTCCGCCGACACCTCGGTGGCATCGAAAAGGTCAAGGTCACGCGGCGCCTTTGCGAGCAGCGCCGGATCGGCCAATCCCTGATACGGGTCCTCCGGCGAGACTTTCGCCATCGCCACGGCGCGTTCCGCCAGGGCCTTCGGGTCGGAGGCGGCGGTGGCAGACACCGAGGCGACGCGCTTGCCGACAAACACGCGCAGGGACACGTCCTCGTTCTCGGAAGCGCCGGTGTTTTCCACCTTGCCCAGCCGCACCGAGACGCCGGTGGAGCGGCCGAGCACCACCACGGCATCGGCCGCATCGGCGCCGGCGCGCGTGGCGGCCTCGACGAGGGCCGCGACGCGATCGGTGAGTTTGGCCGAATCCAGCCTGTCGGTCATGTCCACTTTCCTGTTTCCCGGACCACCATCTATTGTTCCGATCCGGCTTGTGCAATGGCGGGCGCCGCCGGCTGCACCTCAGTGCTTCTGCGGCTGGTAGTGCGCGGCCAGGGCCCGCTCGACCTCGCGCTTCACTTCATCCTTCACGGCAACCGTCTCCGCCATGACCGCGTCGATCTTGAGGAAATCGAGGACGCGGAAGCGCGAGACCGGCGGCCGGATCAAAATATCCGGGCGGCACTGCATCAGCTTGTTGGCGATGATCGACTGCATCATCAGCTGCGTGGCGCCGAACATCAGGTCGACCGAACTCGGCCGCTTGCGCTCGGCCTCCGAAGGCGCGCCGACGACGTCGACGGCGACGACGATGTCGGCGTCGCGCTCGATCAGGTCGAACGGCACCGGGTTATAGATGCCGCCGTCGATCAGCAGGCGGCCGTCACGCGATACCGGCCGGAAGACGGCCGGTATCGCCGCCGAGGCGGCAAGCGCCGAATGCAGGTCGCCGCTGTCGAAGACCGCCAGTTCATGGCCGAAATAGTCGGTGGCCGTCACCTTCAGCGGAATCGCGAGGTCCTCGAAACGGTCCGGAACGGCTTCCGGCAGGAACGCCTTGAGGATGCGCTCGACGTTGAACTGGCTGACATGCAGGCCGCCCTGCATCGCTTCGGCGAAGCTGCCCGGCCGCGCCCTCCACATGCGGCTTGCCACCTGCGCGCGCGTGCCGAGAATGGAACGGGCATGGTCGTGGATGTCCCGGCCCTTCATGCCGGCGGCCATGCCGGCCCCCATGATGGCGCCGATGGACGAACCGGCGATGGCGACCGGGCGGATGCCCAGCTCGTCCAGCGCCTCGATGACATGGATATGGGCAAGGCCGCGCGCACCGCCGCCGCCGAAGGCGATGCCGAAGGTCGGGCTCATCCCTTGCTCCCGTCGGGCAACGGCGGGCCGACGACCATGACGGCGGGATCGACCGAGAGAAGCTTTCTGGCGACGACCTTCACCTCGTCCAGCGTCACCGCGTCGATATAGCCGGCGCGCCGCTGCATATAGTCGATGCCCAGCCCTTCGATCTGCAGTTCGACCAGCGTCGAGGCGATCGACGCGGAGGAATCCAGGTTGTTGATGGCGTAGGCGCCGACCGTATAGGCCTTCGCGGCGGCAAGTTCCTCCTCGGTCGGTCCCTGCCCGGCCATGCCCTTGACCACCTCGCGGATGACGGCCAGCGTCTCGGCGGCGCGGTCGGAACGGGTGGCCGTGCCGATCACCAGCGAGGACGAATGCTCGCTGTTCATCAGCCCGGAACTGATGCTGTAGGCGAGCCCGCGCTTGTCGCGCACTTCCTTGAACAGCCGCGAGGTGAAGGTGCCGCCGCCGAGGATCTCGTTCATCAGGGCTGCCGCATAGAATTCCGGCGCATCGCGGGGAACGCCCGGCCAGGCCAGCTGCAGCGAGGTCTGCGGGCGGTCGTAATTCACCTCGATGCGCTGGCCGAGCTTGAGCTCGGCGTCCGGCACGGCTTGCAGTGCCGGCTCCGCCGGCAGGTCGCCGAACACTTCGTCCAGCTTGCGCTTCAGCGTCGCCGCGTCGATGGCGCCGACCACCGCGATATGCAGGCCGCCGCGGGCGAACAGCGCCTTGTGCAGGGCGTGCAGGTCCTCGGCGGTCAGCGAAGCGACGCTTTCTTTCGTGCCCTGTGCGGAGCGCGAATAGGGATGGCCGCCATAGATCGCCTCGGCCCATTTGCGGGCGGCGACCGTATCGGGATCGCGCGCGCCAGAAACGATGCCGGCGACGATCTGGGCGCGGATGCGGTCGATCGGCGCCTTGTCGAAGCGCGGATGCTGGATGGCCAGCCGAAGCAGGTCGAAAGCCTTGTCCTTGCGCTCCGCCAGCATGCGCATGGAGCCGTAGACGGCGTCGCGCGTCTCGTTGAAGCTCATCTCGGCGCCGGCGTCGTCGAGGCTCGTCTGGAAGGCGTCGCTGTCGAGATCGCCGGCCCCCTCGTCGAACAGGCCGGTCATCAGGTTCGCCAGTCCCTCCTTGCCGGGCGGGTCCTGCGTCGAACCGCCGTCGAAGGCGAAACGCACCGCCACGATCGGCACGGTGTAATCCTCGACCAGCCAGGCGGTGACGCCCTTGTCCGATTTCACTTCCTGTATGGCGACGGCCGCACGCGCCGAAAGCGCCGGCAGGACGAGGAAGAAAGCCGACAGGAAAAGCGTGGCGACGCCGAGAGCAAGGCGTGCATGGAGAGGCTTCGGAGCGGCTTCCATCAGTTGGCCACCTGCGTCTTGGGCAGAAGATAGCCCGTCACCGAGCGGTCCGGCACCAGATAACGCGCGGCGGCCGTCTTGACCTGCTCAGCGGTAACCTTGCGGATGCGATCGGGCCAGCCGGTGATATCCTCGATCGTTCCGCCTGTGGCGAGCGTCGCGCCATACATGTTGGCCATCGCATCCTGCCTGTCGCGGGCGAAAACGGTCGAGCGGATAAAACGGTCCTTCGCGCGGTCGAGTTCCTCTTCGGTGACGCCGCCGGTCGCGATGCGCGCCGCCTCGGCATTCGCCGCCGCTTCGACATCGGCGACGCTGTTGCCGTCGCGCGGCTCGGCGTAAACGGCGAAATTGGTATCGTCCAGCATGTTGCCCTGGAAGGAGGCGCCGGCGCTGGTGGCGATCTTCTTCCTCACCACCAGTTCCTGGTAGAGCCGGCTGCGCGGGCCGCCGCCGAGGATTTCCGACAACAGGTCCAGCGCCTCGGCCTCGCCGGGTTTCCCCGTATGGTAGGACGGCACCACCCACTGCGTCGAAAAGCTCGGCTCGCCGACGCGCGCGTCGGTCAGCGTCACCGTGCGGCGCGAGTTCTGCTCGGGCTCGACCGGGCGGATGCGCGGCGGCAGGTCCGGCCCGCGCTCCAGTTTGCCGTAGGACTTTTGCGCCAGCGCCCGCACCGTCTCGGCATCGACGTCGCCGGCCACCACGAGGATCGCGTTGTTGGGGCGATAATAGTGGTCGTAGAAGGTCAGCGCGTCGGCGCGGTCCAGCTTCTCGATCTCCTGCTTCCAGCCGATGACCGGGATGCGATAGGGCTGGTTCTGCCACAGCGTGGCGTCCACTTCCTCCTCCAGAAGGGAGCTCGGATCGTTGTCGACGCGGGCGCGGCGCTCTTCCAGGATAACGTCGCGCTCGGTGACGATGGTCTTGTCGTCGAGGATGAGGTTGCGCATCCGGTCGGCCTCGAACGCCATCATCTCGCCCAGCGCCGCAGGCGGCACGGTCTCATAGAAGGCAGTGTAGTCGTAAGAGGTGAAGGCGTTGTTGCTGCCGCCGATGGCCGCGATGGCCTTATCGAAGGCGCCTTCCGGATAGGTCTTCGTCGCCTTGAACATCAGGTGCTCGAAGAAATGGGCGATGCCGGATTTGCCGGGCGGCTCGTCGGCGCTGCCCACCTTGTACCAGACCATATGGGTGACGATCGGCGCGCGGCGGTCGGGAATGACGACCACCTGCATGCCGTTGGCGAGGGTGAAATCGGTGATATCGGCCTGCCCGGCCTTCTGTTCGGCCGCCGCCGGAACGACGGAGCCTGCCGCCAGCACCAGAACGACGAACCAGGAGCGGAGCCGCGCGGCCAGCATTGTCATCGACGACTCCGGTGGAAAATCATTGCGAAACGATAGGTTGGGCGCAAAGGCGCGGGAAATGAATTATCCGTCATCTGCCCGGCAAACGCGGCCGAAGTCGGGCAAAGCGCCGTCATTCGGCCTCGATGAAGCGGATGACGGTTTCGCCGTAGCCGCGTTCGTCGATGATCGCGAAGCCGGTTCCCGGCTCGAACGGAGCGGTAGCCGCCTCCTCGACCACGCACAGGGCGCCGGGCGCCAGCCAGCCGCCGTCGGCGGCCGAGCGCAGCGCGCGCTCCCCCAGCCCCTTGCCGTATGGCGGATCGGCGAAGACCAGACCGAAAGGCGCCATCGTGCCCGCTTCGCCCAATGCCGTGGCATCGCGGCGGAAGATCTTGGTGCGGCCGGTCAGCCCGAAGGCCTCGACATTGGAGCGGATCAGGCCGCGCCCTTCCGCCGATTCCTCGATGAAGAGCGCAAAGCCAGCCCCCCGCGACAGCGCCTCGAGGCCGAGCGCGCCTGTGCCGGCGAACAGGTCGAGCACCCGCGCGCCCTCCAGCCGATCTGCGAAGCGATGCGCCAGCACGTTGAAGACGGCCTCGCGCGCGCGGTCGGTGGTCGGCCGGATGGATTGGTCGCGCGGCGTGGCCAACGGCCGGCCGCGCAATGCGCCGCCGACGATGCGCATCAGCGCTTCTTCGGTCCGCCCGGCTTCGGGCGCGGCCGGTCGCCACCCGATCCGGAGCGAGGCGGCCGGGCGTTGCGTGGCTTGCGGCTTTCTTCGCCCTCGGCTTTCTTGCTTTGCGGCCTCGCCCCCGGCGCCATCCAGACATTGGCACGGCGCTGGCCGGGCGGGTCCATCGGGCGCTCGTCAAGCTCGCGTTTGCCGCCGCGCGCCGGGCCACGGTCGAGGCCCCGGTTAGGCTTGTCGGAGAAATCGCGGCCCGGCTTGCCGCCGAACCCGGATTTTTCGCCGAAGCCGCCTCGTTCCGGCCGGGTCGAAAGCTTGCCAAGCGCCTCGTCGCGGCTGTTTTCGCGGCGCTTGCGCGCCTTGATGAGCCCGCCTTCGCCGATCGGCTGGCGGTTGCCGTCGCGCATGGGCCGCGTGCGCTCAGGCTGCTCCGGCCTCGGCTCCGTCCGGCGCACCGGCTTGTTGGAGAAAGGCTTCAGCACGTCGGCCTCGAAATTCGCGCCGGACTCCTCGACCAGCCGTTCGCCGAGTTGTTCGCGCAGCGTGCGCCCCTTGATCTCGATCACATGGCCTTCCGGCAGTTCGCCCAGCTGGAACGGCCCGTAGGAAATGCGGATCAGCCGGGTGACGTCGAGGCCGAGCGCGCCGAGGATGTTCTTCACCTCGCGGTTCTTGCCCTCGCGCAAGCCGATGGTCAGCCAGGCGTTGGTGCCCTGCGTGCGCTCCAGCGAGGCCTCGACCGCGCCGTAGAAGACGCCGTCGACGGCGATGCCGTCCTTCAAGCCCGCCAGAGCCTGCTCTTCCACCTTGCCGTGGACGCGGACGCGGTAGCGGCGTAACCAGCCGGTGGCCGGCAGTTCCAGGACACGCGACAGGCCGCCGTCATTGGTCAGAAGCAGCAGGCCCTCGGTGTTGATGTCGAGCCGCCCGACCGTCATCAGCCGTGGCAGGTCGACCGGCAGGACGTCGAACACGGTCTTGCGCCCTTCCGGGTCGCGGTTGGTGGTCACCACGCCGGCCGGCTTGTGGAACAGGAACAGGCGCGTGCGCTCGACCGGCGGGATCTCCATGCCGTCGAGATGGATGACATCGCTTGCCGAGACGTTGAAGGCGGGCGTCTCGACGACCTTGCCATTCACCTTCACCCGGCCGGCGGCGATCAGTTCCTCGGCGTCGCGGCGCGAGGCGATGCCGGCGCGCGCCAGCCGCTTGGCGATGCGCTCGCCGCTTTCCTCGGCCGCATCCTCGATGCGCGGACGGGACCTGAAGCCGCCGGGCTTACGGTCACCGAAGTCACGCTTGGGGCGATCTTCGAAATCGCGCTTCGGGCGGTCGCCGAAGTCGCGCTTGGGCTTGTCGAAGCGAGCCTCCCGCTCTCCGCCTGCGGGCTTGTCGTACGGCTTGCGCGGCGGCCTCGGCCCGTCGGAGAATTGCCGCGGCGGGCGTTCGCCGCGCACCGCATCGGTATCGCCGCGCGCCGCGCTGCGCTCGAAACGGCCCGGGCGTGGACCGGACGGTCGCCTGTCGTCCCCGTCGCGCTTCTGGAACGGCTTGCGATCGCCGCGAAATCCGCCGCCTGCCCTTTCGCCTTCGGGGCGCTCGTCGCGCGGCCTGAACGGCTTGCGTGTTTCATCGCGCTTTTCGTAGGGCTTGCCGCCCTCGCGCGTCCGGTAAGGCTTGTCGCCGGCGAACGGTCGGCGGTCGCCTTCCTCGCGCTTCTGATACGGCTTGCGGAAAGGCCGCGCCTCCCCGCCTTCGGCCGTCGCATCCTTGCGGAACGGACGCTCGCCTGCGAAGGCGCGCTGCGGCCGTTCGCCGGGCTCGCCGCTTCGCTCTTCGCGCGGCTTGTAGGGCTTGCGGTCGCGCTTGAAATCGCGCTCCGCCCCGCCGGCAGCCGTGCGCGGCTGGCCGAATTGCTTCTTGCCGCCGCCAAAGGCGGGCTTGCCGCCCTTGCCGGCGCCAGGGGAGCGCGGGCCGGAATGGCCTGCACCTGAGGGGCGTTGTCCGCCCGGCTTGCGGCCGCGCGGCGGTTTGTTGTCTCTATCGTCCATGGTCTTTGCCCGTTTGCGCGGCTAGATAACAGGATCGTCGCCGGGAGGCGAGGCTAATCGGGACCCGACAACGCGTGAAACGACCGAATTTCATGGCCCTGGCGCTGGAACAGGCAGAAGCGGCGGCGGCGCGCGGCGAAGTGCCGATCGGCGCTGTCGTCACCCAGAGCGACACGGTCGTCGCCTCGGCCGGCAACCGCACCCGCGAGCTCGCCGATCCGACCGCGCATGCCGAGATGCTGGCGATCCGCGAAGCCTGCCGCGCGCTTGCCAGCGAACGGCTCAACGGCTGCGACCTTTATGTGACGCTGGAGCCCTGCACCATGTGCGCGGGAGCCATCTCCTTCGCGCGCCTGCGGCGGCTCTACTTCGGCGCCGCCGACGACAAGGGCGGCGCGGTGACGAGCGGCGTGCGCTTCTTCGCCCAGCCCACCTGCCACCACGTCCCGGACGTCTATGCCGGCCTGGGTGAAGTCGAATCGGCGGCAATGCTCAGGACATTCTTCGGCAGTCGGCGCTGACGAAAAGCCTCGCGGGGCCGTCTGCCCGACGGGCAGCGATCCTTACGCGACCGCCCTTACCAGGGCCACCAGTCGCCCCAGCTGCTCTTACCCTTCGCCTCCGCCCTCAGGCGGCGCTCCTTCTTGTATTCGTCCTCGCCGATGTCGTCTTGCGGAGCATCGGCAGCGGGCTGGCGATAGGTCAGCGGCGGCTCGCTCAGATACTTTCGCGTCGTCGGATCGCCCTGCCTGCTCTCGGCCAGGCGGCGATTGATCTCGGCGCGGCGCGCCGTTCCGTTGCCGGAACTCTTCGTCGTGATCGAACCGGGGCCGTTCGTCACCTGCTGGGGCACTTCCGGTTTGGCCCCCATATCGTTGACGATCTGCGGATCGTAGTTGATATCGCCCCGATGCTCGGTGGCATAGTCACGCAAGCGCTGGCGTCGCTGCTCCGGCGACTCGGGCCACTGGGCGCTCGCCGTCTGGGTGATGCTGTCCTGCGGCTGCGGCAGCGATTCCTTCTGCCCCGGCGCCGGTTTCACCAGTTCGGGACGCGGCCTGTAGTCGATGTGCTCGCGCTCCTGCGGCGCCAGCGAGAGGGCGCTGCTGAGGTCGCCGACGAGCTGTTCGCTGGCCGTCTTGTCGGTGCCGTAGGTGGGCGAACTCATGCATCCGGCCAGTGCCAGCGCCGAGACGACAAGCGGCGCCACAAGAGCCGCGCGCCTGCAATGTCCGTGGTTCATGCCCAAATCCCACTCTCGCTCTCTGCCGTGCCGCCGTTGCCGGCGTCGTTCCCGCCCGCTCATCCAACGGAAATCCGGCGACAATTTGTCTTGCACGTTGTCCGGCACGGCTCGGGCGTGTTTATCTCAACAGCCAGCCGGGGGCAACGCACGGCCGGTCTTATCGATCCGGCCGTGACATTTGTGCACCGCCTACAGGCGGCCGAGCGCCTGCAGTTCGTGCAGCACCGCGGCGTCGCGGGCCGACACGTCGGGAAACGCCGGGTCGGAACCGACATCGTCGGTGTAGCGCCAGGACCGCGCGCATTTGCGCAGACCCTGATCCTCGGCCCGCTCGACCACCACGGCGACGCCCTCGACGTCGTCGAGCCTGAAAGCATCGACGGGTGCGCCATCATAGGAAAAGACGAGACCGCTGGTGATGGCGATCTCGGCCATGTCGACGCCGGCGAGTTCCTGTTCCAGCTTGCGGTCGCCGAGATAGACCACCGGCACGGCCTCCAGCGACGAGCCGATGCGCTTTTCAGCACGCGCGATTTCCAGCGCCCCGGTAACGGCACGCCGCATCTGCCTGACTTTACGCCATTTTCCGGCAAGCGCCTCGTTACGCCAGGTCGCCGGCATGTCCGGCATCTGGTCGAGATGCAGCGACTGCGCCTCGGGGTGACGGTCCAGCCACGCCTCCTCGGTGGTGAACGGCAGGATCGGCGCCCACCATTTCGTCAGGCACTCGAACAGGTGGCGCACCACCTGCAAGGCGGCCTTGCGCTTCACGCTCGACGGCCCGTCGCAGTAGAGCGCGTCCTTGCGGATGTCGAAATAGAAGGCCGACAGGTCCACCACCATGAAATCGAGCAGCGACTTGGCGACCCGCTTGAAGTCGAAGGCGTCGTAGCCGGCGCGCACGATCTCGTCCAATTCCGACAGACGGTGGAGCATCAGCAGCTCAAGTTCGGGCATCTCGGCCAGCGGCACGTCCTCGCCCTCGTCGTGCGCCAGCGTGCCCAGCATCCAGCGGACCGTGTTGCGCAGCTTGCGATAGGCGTCGACGTTGGTCTGGATCACCGATTTGCCGAGGCGCTGGTCTTCCCAATAGTCGGTGGTGGCGACCCACAGGCGCAGGATATCGGCGCCCGATTGCTTGATGACGTCCTGCGGAAACACCTGGTTGCCCAGCGATTTCGACATCTTGCGGCCGTCCTCTGCCATGGTGAAGCCATGGGTGATGACGGCGTTGTAGGGCGCCCTGCCGCGCGTGCCGCAGCTTTCCAGCAGCGAGGAATGGAACCAGCCGCGATGCTGGTCCGAGCCTTCGAGATAGACGTCGGCCGGCCATTTCAGGTCGGGCCGGTCCTCCAGCGTGAAGGTGTGCGTGGAGCCGGAATCGAACCAGACGTCGAGGATGTCCTTGACCATGACCCAAGGTTCGTTGGCGCGGGAGCCGAGGAAGCGCTCGCGCGCGCCGGCAGCGAACCATGCGTCGGCGCCTTCCTTCTCGAAGGCCTCGACGATGCGGGCGTTGACCGCCTCGTCCTTCAGGACGTTGCCGTCGGCATCGGCAAAGACGGCGATCGGCACGCCCCAGGCGCGCTGGCGCGACAGCACCCAATCCGGCCGCTCCTCGATCATAGCCCTCAACCGGGTTTGCCCGGCCGCCGGCACGAAGCGCGTGTCGTCGATGGCTTTCAGCGCGCGGTTGCGCAGGGTGTCGGATTCGCCAGAGGCAACCGCTTTCCCTTCCGTGGAAAGGCCGTACCCGCCCAGCGCCTTGTCCATGTAGACGAACCACTGCGGCGTGTTGCGGAAGATGATCGGCTTCTTGGAACGCCACGAATGCGGGTAGCTGTGCTTCAGCCGGCCGCGCGCGAACAGCGCATTGCGGGCGATCAGTTCCTCGATGACGGCCTTGTTGGCATCGCCCTTCTTGCCGTTGTCGTCGATGACGCGCGCCGGGCCGCCCTCGCGATCCGGACCGAAGCCGGGCGCGTCCTTGGTGAAGTAGCCGCCGTCGTCCACGGTGAACGGGATCGCCGGGTCGATGCCCCTGCCCTGCAACTCGCGGGCATGATCCATCCACGCCTCGAAGTCCTCGCGGCCATGGCCGGGCGCGGTGTGGACGAAACCGGTGCCGGCGTCGTCGGTGACGTGGTCGCCGGCAAGCATCGGCACCGCGAATCCGTAACTGCCGCCGAGGCCCTTGAAAGGGTGAGAAAGCGTAAGGCTTCCAAGCTCTTCAGCGGAAACGTTGCGAACCCTGCTCAAGGTGACCTTGGCCTTCTCGGCCGAGGGATCGGCCAGAGCGTCGGCGAAGATCAGCTTCTCGCCCGGCTGCGGGCCGAAATCGTTCTCGGCGGCCGTGACCTCATAGAGACCGTATGCGATGCGCGGAGAGTAGGCGACCGCGCGGTTGCCGGGGATGGTCCACGGCGTGGTCGTCCAAATGACGACGAACGAGCCGGCGAAGTCACCGGAGCCCCCGGCCACCGGGAACTTCACCCAGATCGTGTCGCTCTCGTAGTCGTGGTACTCGATCTCGGCTTCGGCCAGCGCGGTGCGTTCCACCACGGACCACATGACCGGCTTGGAGCCACGGTAGAGCTGGCCGCTGGTGGCGAATTTCAAGAGTTCGCCGGCGATGCGCGCCTCGGCGTGGTAGCTCATCGTCAGGTACGGGTTCTTGAAATCGCCGATGACGCCGAGCCGCTGGAACTCGTCGCCCTGCACCTTGATCCAGTGCTCGGCATAGGCGCGGCATTCGCGGCGGAACTCGATCATCGCCGCCGGATCGGTGAGGTCGGGCTTGGCCTTGCCCTTGGAGCGGTAGTTCTCCTCCTCGATCTTCCATTCGATCGGCAGGCCGTGGCAATCCCAGCCCGGCACGTAATTGGCGTCGTAGCCACGCATCTGGAAGGAGCGGTTGATGATGTCCTTGAGGATCTTGTTCAGCGCGTGGCCGATATGGATGTTGCCGTTGGCGTAGGGCGGGCCGTCGTGCAACACGTATTTCGGCCGGCCGGCCGACGTTTCGCGCAGGCGCCGGTAGAGATTCATGTCCTGCCAGCGCCTGACCAGCAGCGGCTCCTTCTCCGGCAGGCCGGCACGCATCGGAAACTCCGTCTGCGGCAGGTAAAGCGTTTTGGAATAGTCGATCGTGTCGGCGGTGTCGGTCATCGGTCTGCCATATGCGTTGGCCCAAAGGCCGCGAAAAGCCCGGGCGTTGAACTATCATGTTCTGGAAAAAGCGCGAGGGGTTCGTCGCGCGAAAAATCCCGGCGGCTCCGGCGGCGTCTCAGGTCTATGACCCTTAGGCCGCCCGGAACACCGGGCCGGTAATTCGTATCGCGGTGGCACGCCGGAACGTCATGGGCCGGCTTCTAGCGGATGAAGCGGCTGGAATAAAGCCGTCACATCGAGAAATCGAAACGATAGGAGGTCGAGACGCCGATCATGAACTGGTCGGGCGAGCCGCGTTCCTTCACCAGGCTGGAATCGGCGGCCGGCCCCATCAGGCGGGAATATTCGCCGAACAGGCTCGCCGTCATCGGGTCGGTGACCTTCCAGGTGATAGCGCCGCCGACGCCGACCGATTTCAGCCCGCTGCCCGGATGGTATTCGCTGAGACCGGAAGCAGCCGATTCCGCCGCGTCGACGCCGTAATAGGCATCGAAATACTTTGCCGTCGCCAGCGACAGGCGCGGACCGCCGGAAATACGGACGTCCGGCGTGACGTCGTAAAAGGCGTCGGCGGCGAAATCGGCGACGACGCCGCTATGGGAGCGGATGCCGTGGCGGATTTCGGAGCGCACGCGCATCCAGTCGGTGGGATAGAACTCGAAGAAGCCGCCGGCCTCGCCGCCCCACTTCACCGGCTCCAGCCCCTTGAGTTCGTCGGCGGAGTTGTCGCGTCCCCACAGGAACTTGCCGGTCAGGCCGGCGCGCACATGGCCGTCGTCGACCAGCGCCAGCGATATGTTGTCGTTGCGTGAGGAGAAACGCGCTTCAGGGCCGGCCTTGCCGAGCGAAATGATCGGCTGGGCGCTGAGCAGATACTTCTTGCTGCCCTCGAAATTCGGCGCGACGAGCCCGATCACGCCGACGGTCAGATACCAATCGCCGGAAAGCCAGCCGGATGCCCCCTCGCCCGCCCCGGCTGCCGCCGGCGCCATCAAAAGCAGAGCCGAGGCCGCAGCCACCATCGAAGAACGAGTCATTCTGGCACCTTACGCACAACTTGCCGTTGACGGAAGCCTTGCCTCGGATTCCGTAAAATTTGATTTAATTCCCCTCGATCCACGGGAACTGGCCGCCGCGAACTTGCCCATGGACGCCAACCACAACCGGCGCTAGCTTTTCAGCCGTGGTTCAACTTCCTGCGGCGGAGACTGGAACGATGACACTGCAAGGCGACTCCCTGAAAAAAACCATCGGCGAAACCCGCGACAAATGGGGCTGGTTCATCGCGCTCGGCGTGCTGCTGCTCATCTTCGGCGGCATCGCCTTCGGAAACCTGTTCATCGCCACGGTGGCCTCGGTCTACATGATCGGCTGGCTCATGCTGTTCGCCGGCGCGATCGAGATCGTCCATTCGTTCGGCGTGAAGACGTGGGGACGGTTCTTCTACTGGTTCCTGTCCGGCCTGCTTTACGCCGTGGCCGGCTTCTTCGCCTTCTACAATCCACTGCTCGCCTCGACGGTGTTCACATTCCTACTGGCGGTCGCGCTGATCGCCGCAGGGCTGCTTCGGGTCTGGGTCGGCTACCAGCACTGGTCGGAAAAGGGTTCGGGCTGGATCGTCACCGCCGGCGTGGTCACCGCACTTGCCGGCCTGGTCATCGCCATGCACTGGCCGGTCAACAGCCTGTGGGTGCTCGGCCTGTTCCTGGCCATCGACCTGGTGTTCCAGGGCTGGACCTTCATCGCCTTCGGCCTGGCGTTGAAGAAGGCGATCTAAAGCGTGTCGCGATCTTTCAGATTCGCTCCCCACGCTTTAGATTCTTGATTTTACGCATGTCTTCGTCCCGAAACCGGGTCCCACTTTCGGGAGACATGCTTTAGAAAGCAACCTTTCCGTCCAGCCCGGACAGCGGGCGCACGCCTGAAAGCAGCGCCCGCGCTTCCGCGTCGTCTCGCTTCATCTGGGCGACCAGCGCATCCAGCCCGTCGAACTTCTCTTCGCCGCGCAGCCAGCCGAACAGCGACACCGCGCACGTCTCGCCGTAGAGATCGCCGGAGAAATCGAACAGGAAGGTTTCCAGAAGCGGCGCGCCGTTGTCGTCGACGGTCGGGCGGCGGCCGAAATTGGCCACGCCGTCGTGCAGCGTGCCGTCGGCGCGGCGGAAGCGCACCGCATAGATGCCGTGCCGCAGGGCCGTATCGGCGGGCAAAGCCATGTTGGCGGTCGGAAAGCCGAGCGTGCGGCCAAGCTGCTGGCCGCCGACGACCTCGGCCTCGACGGTGAAACGATAACCCAGCAGGCCGGCTGCCTCGGCCACGTCCCCCTCGGTCAGCAGCGCACGGATGCGGCTGGAGGAGATGACTTCCGTGCCCTCATCGCGAAACGCGTCCACCAGCGTCACGCCGAAGCCGTGCCGCTCGCCCGCTTCCATGAGGTAGGCCGGCCCGCCCTGGCGGTCCTTGCCGAAATGGAAATCGAAGCCGGTGACGACATGGGTGACGCCGAGGCACCGCTCCAGCACGTCGGTGATGAAGGTTTCGGGCGACTGCGCGGCGAAGGCGCGCGTGAACGCCTGCTCGACCATGGCATCGAAGCCGAGCAGCGACAGCAGCCGCGCCTTCATCGGCGGCGGCGTCAGCACGAACAGCGGCTGGTCCGGCCGGAACACTTTTCGCGGATGCGGCTCGAAGGTCAGCACCAGGGCCGGCACGCCGCGCCGCGCCGCTTCCTCCAGCGCCCGGCCGAGCACGGCCTGGTGGCCGCGATGGACGCCGTCGAAATTGCCGATGGCCACGACTCCGCCGCGCAGGTGCTGCGGCAGCGGCGCATCGGCCGGAAGGTGCATGAACGAGCCTGCCATGGACGCCTACCGCAGCTTCGGCATGATCGCCACCGGACGGTAGCCGCCATGCGTTTCCAGGAAGGCGGCAAGGCGCACGGGATCGGGCGCCGACGGCTCGCCGTATTCGCGCGCATGCAGGCCGCCGGAGACGTAGAGCACGTCGAAGCCGTTGTCGGCGGCACCCTTCACATCCGTCATCATGCCGTCGCCGATCGCCAGCACCTCGCCGCGCTCAAGCTCGCGGCCGAGCACCTCGCCGGCCACCCTCAGCGCGACGTCGTAGATCGGCGCGTGCGGCTTGCCGGCGATCAGGGTACGGCCGCCCAGTTGGGCATAGTCGCGGGTAATCGCGCCGGCGCACCAGATCAGCCGCTCGCCCCGCTCCACCGCGATATCGGGATTGGCGCAGATGAACGGCAGGTTCCGCGCCCGCAACCGCATGAGCAGGTCGCGATAATCCTCCGGCGTCTCGGTTTCGTCGTCGTAGAGGCCGGTGCAGACGGCAGCCTGCGCCTCGAACTCCTCGACCAGTTCGACGTCGAGCCCGTCATAAAGGCTGAAATCCCGGTCCGGACCGATATGCAGCACCTTGCGCGGCCCCTGGGCGATCAGGTCGCGGGTGACGTCGCCGGACGAGACGACGCGGTCGAAGGCCTCGGTCGGAAAGCCGATGGCGCGGATCTGCGCCGCCACGTCGGCGCTGCGCCGCGGCGAATTGGTGATGAGCACGACCGCCAGCCCGGCCGCACGCGCGCGTTGCAAGGCGGCGGCGGCAGCCGGAAAATGCGTCTCGCCGTTGTGGACCACGCCCCACACGTCGCACAGCAGCGCCGCATAGCGGGAGCTGAGCGCATCGAGAGAACCGATCGTTTCGGGCAACTGCGCCATACCGCGTCCCATGCGCCATGCTTCCGGATAGTGCCGGCGGACGGCCGGCAGCCCGAATTAACCGAAGCTTTCCATCCTGTCACCAGCTTTCGCCCCGCGCATCGCGATACCAGCCGAACCGGTGCGAGGCGATCCGCATGCGACAGGGTTAACGAAGGTGCAACGGCGCGTTCAGCTTTACCGGCATTTCAGGAACCTGAAATTTAAGGTTTTCTGCGATGTTGCCGCCATCGCGTGGGTGGCGGGATCAAAATCATGTTGCGCAGTTTCTGGAAAGATCGGCGAGGCAACTTTGGCATGCTGACGGCCTTTGCCCTGGCTCCCATCATGGGTGCGGTGGCGCTGGCGGTCGATTACACCGGCATGGTGCGTGAAAAACAGGATACGCTGAACGCACTCGACGCTGCGGGGATCGCCACGGCCCGCTATATATCGTCGGGCGCCTCCGATGATGAGGCGATCACCTACGCCAACGATTTCTTCATGGCCAACCTCAGCGCCGTGCCCCCCTCCAACGTCAAGCTGAACGTGCTCCTGCCGAGGGACAATACCGGCGGCGGCACGCTGAAACTGACGGCCACGCTGAAATACGACCCCTATTTCCTGCCTGTCGCCGCCATGCTCGTCGGCCAGGACAGCAAGGCGCTTACGTTCGACGCGAGTTCCGAAATCCAGCTGAAGAACACGGTCGAGGTCGCGCTGGTGCTCGATAATTCGGGCTCCATGGACTATTACGGCACCGGCTCGGGCAAGAAGCGCATCGATCTCCTGAAAGCCGCCGCCAAGCAACTGATCGTCACGCTGGCCGGACAGGCCGCGATGATCAAGCAGGTGGCGGAGCCCGTCCGGTTCGGGGTGGTGCCGTTCTCGGCCTCGGTCAATGTCGGTCCCGACAATTATTACGTGAAAAAGGCGACATGGCTCGATCTCGACGGCATCTCGCCGATCCACCACGAGAACTTCGACTGGACGAGCTTCGGCAACAGCAACAACACATCCAACCGCAGGGTCATCAAGAACGCTGTCACCGGCATCTACGAAAAAAAGGGGTCGGACTGGGGGACGGATCAGGTCGACAAGAAGGTGACGCGCTTCACGCTGTTCGACGAGATGAAGTACTACACCGACAGCGGCCAGACGAAAAAGGCCCCCTATTCGTCCTGGGCTGGCTGCGTGGAGCAGCGCCCCAGCCCCTACGACGTCAATGACGCGCCGGCAAACCCGTCCAACCCCGCCACGATGTTCGTGCCGATGTTCGCTCCCGACCAGGTCACCGGCGACTACAACGACTGGTTCCTCTACGAGCGGAACAGCAAAAAATATTACTGGAACGACATCTCGACCAACAGTTCCGCGCGCGTCCGACAAGCCTATATGCCGAAATATTTCGACCTGCCGACCATCGGCTACGTCGCGCCCTACAGGACGCAGCCCGCCGGCATGGATACCGGCCCGAACGCCAGTTGTTCCACGCAGCCCATCACGCCGCTTACGGACGTGACCAACGTGGCGGGCATGACCAAGGTCAAGGACGCCATCGACGCCATGGAGCCGCAGGGAGCCACCAGCGTCGGCAGCGGCCTGGCCTGGGGCTGGCGTGTCGTCTCCAGCGGAGCGCCCTTCACAGAGGGCCGGCCCGAGACGGAGAAAGGCAACGACAAGGTCGTCATCGTGTTGACCGACGGCGCCAACACCTACTACACGCCGGACTCCCTGCGATGGGGCTCCGACAGCGCCGGCACCAAATCCACCTACGCGGACTACGGCTTCATGGCTCCCTACAACGCCGACAGCCGATACTCGCCCCGCATGTTTCTCAACACCAGCAGCAACGTCGTGAAAAGCGGCAGCGGCGCCTTTGACAACAGCAATTACACCAAGGCCATGAACGAGCAGATGGCGACGTTGTGCCAGAATGCCAAGGATTCCAAGATCCTCATCATGACGGTGTCGCTGGACATCGATCCTAGCAAACTCTCCAGCGCAAGCGAGAGGGCGGCGGCGCAATCGCAGATCGACGGCCTGAAGTCGTGCGCCTCCGAGTCCCGCTACCGCAAGGACCCCGACGACCCGTCCAAGCCGGCGAAACTCTACTGGAACGCCACCGGCGCCGACCTTTCCGACAAGTTCAAGGAAATCGCCGACGAGCTTTCCAACCTGCGCATCGTCGGCTGACAAGGCAGACCGACCAATCCTTTGCCATACGAAGGCCGGCCCGGTTGAACGGGCCGGCCTTTCTGCTTTCGGGCGAACTAGCCTACATCGGCCGCCGGATCGGCTGGCCGCGCTCCGGTTCGACCACCTTGCGATAAAGATGCCAGGTGGCGTGGCCGAGGATCGGCACGACGACCGCCAGCCCGGCGAACAGCGGTATGGAGCCGATGACCAGGAGAACGGCGACCGTCAGCCCCCAGACCGCCATCGGCCCCGGATTGGCAATCACCGCCCGCGCCGACGTCTCTATCGCCGCCACCGCCCCGACATCGCGGTCGAGCATGAGGGGGAAGGCGACGACGGTCGTGGCCAGCACGACGATGGCGAAGACCAGCCCGGCGGCATTGCCGAGCAGCATCAGCCGCCAGCCCCGCTCCGTCGTCAGAACCTCGTTGAGGAAGCCCGTCATCGAGGCCGGCGCCGTGTCGCCGTAAAGGTTCGTATAGATGGATTGCGCGGTGAACAGCCACAGCAGGAACATCACCACCAGCAAGGCGCCGATGACGGCGATCGACGGCAGCGCCGGCGAATGGCGCACGTCCAGCGCATGGTGCCAGTTCGAATTCATGCCGAGTTCGCGCCGCCGGCTGATCTCATAGAGGCCGATCGCGGCGAACGGGCCGACCAGCGCGAAGCCGGTCATCAGCGGATAGACGAGATGGATGGCGTTCGAGCCCGTCGACCACTGGGTCAGGATCAGGCCGACGATCGGGTAGATCAGGCAAAGGAACACGTAATGCGAGGGCTTGGCCCAGAAATCCTGGGCTCCCAGCCGGAGCGCGTCCCAGAGATCGGCGACATGAATGCGACGCACGACGGGCTGAACACGCATGCCGCGCGCGTCCGCCATGACATGAAAGCTGGCCATAACCATCCTCCCGATGCTGCGGGGACGGTCACCGCCATGGTGGCCGCCCGAGGCTGCCACTTGCTGAACGGGAAGGATGATAGCCGATCGGAGGCGGCTTGTCGTGCCTTGCGGCCCGCTGGACGATCACAACTCGGTAAGAAGCGAAAGAAGAATGGTGGGCGATGTAGGGATTGAACCTACGACCCCACCCGTGTGAAGGGTGTGCTCTCCCGCTGAGCTAATCGCCCGCCCGCAGCCCGAAGGCCGAAGCGCGCCGCGATATAAGGGAGGGCAGCTCCTTAAGTCAACACCTCAGAGCCGGTCTGGAAATTCTGTTCCCGCGGCCGTCGGGCGGCTTGCCGGAGCGAATTTCGAAACGGACTCTCAGCTCGTCGGCGCGCGCACCTCTGCGGTGGCGTCGATGGCCTGCTGAAGCTTCGCGTCGCGGCCGTAGACGTCCGGAAAATATTCCACCTTGCCCGACATGGTCGGCCATGCGGTGAAATAAGCGACGTAGACGGGCACGTTGCGCGTCACCTTCTCCTCCGAATGGCCGCCCTTCAGCTTGTCGGCGACGTAGTCGACGCTCTTGCCGAGCACGGCGGCCGCCATGCCGCGCGGGTCCTCCAGCCGCACGCAGCCATGGCTGAAGGCGCGCATATCCCGTTTGAAGAAGGACTTCTGCGGCGTGTCGTGCATGTAGATGGCGAACTTGTTGGGGAACAGGATCTTCAGTTCGCCCAAAGCGTTGGCCTCGCCCGGCTGCTGGCGCACATTGTAGGGAACCTTGGCGCCGTAGGCGCCCCAGTTGATCGCCGAAGACGGGATGCGCTTGCCGCGCGAATCGGTCACCTCGTAGCCGGCGCGGTCCAGATAGCCGGGATCGGAACGCAGCTTGGGCAGCATCTCGTTGACGATGATGGACTGGGGCACGCCCCAATAGGGATGGTAGTTCACCGTCTTGATGGTGTCGTAGAAGAACGCCGTCTGGTTGGTCACCTTGCCGATGACGGCGCGCATCTTGAGCTTTTCCTCGCCGCCTTCGATGTAGGAAGCGGTGAAGGCGGGCTGGTTTATGAAGACGCGCGGACTGCCGAGGTCGGAGGGCATCCAGCGCAATTCCTCCAGCGCATACTGCACCTTGGCCAGCCGGTCGGCCTTCGAACTACCGGCCAGCGCCTCAACCGTGCGCGGCCCGATGACGCCGTCGGGTTTCAGACCGGCCTTCTTCTGCGCCGCCTCGATGACGGGCACCAGTTCGGGAGCGTAGGTTTCGCTGCCCACCAGCCGCGACAGGGTCTCGCCGTAGGCGCCGCCCATGTCGTCGTCGAGATCGCGCGCGATCAACGTGAGCAGCTTCGGCAGCTCGGCGCTCGTCTCGCCCGGCTTCAGCAGCAGCTTCGGGTCGACGACGATCTCGTTCTCCTCGCTGGCGCGCAGGCCTTCGAGTTCGGTGCGCAGCGCCTGGTATTCCGGGTTCTGCGGATGGCGCGATTCGAGGTAGGTCTGCACCTGTGTGGTATGGGAGAGCGCCTGGAGCGTCGCCGCCATGTCGAGCGGCTTGTCCGGGAAATCGTAATAGCCGGAAGAAATCCGGTTGGGGTCGATGCGGCCGTCCTGGGCATCGTGGATGTAGCGCAGCACCCGCGCCGACAGCGCCATCTCGAAGCGAATCAGCTCGTTGGCGCGCACGGCGGCATCGCCGGCGGTCTGTGCCGCGGGCGGCAGGTCCACGGTGTAGTCGGCGGGCGAAAGGCCGTAGCTCGCCGCGTCGTTGAGGACGCGAAGCGCCTCGGCGGCGCGCGCGTTCGGCTCCGTGCCCGTCACCCAGATGAAGTCCGGGTTGGCGGAGTAATAAGAAACCAGCGCCTTGGCGATGCCCGATTCGGCGAACAGCTCATAGCCGTCCAGCCCCGCCAGCGCCTGGCGGAACGCGGCGCCGTCCGGCTGGGGCTGGAACGCGGCGGCCTGCGGGGTAGCGTCGGCGGTCGTTGCTCCGGTCGTCTGCGGCGTGGCCAGTGCCGCGAAATCGACACGCACCAGCCGGTCGGGTTTGTAGGTGTTGTAGCTGGGCGCCGAGATCCGGGCGGGAGCGACCTTGGGCGCCCGCTTCGGCGGCGGCGGAAATTCCCCCTTGAGCGGCTTTTGTTGCCGCACCGGGCCGCCGAACAGCATATCGAGGAAGGTCTGCGCACCCGCCTGCGGCGCGCCCAGCGCCAGCGTCGCGGCCAGCGCGGTCGCGGGCACAAGCACGCTCGTCTTCCAGAAAACCTTCATGGATCACCCTCTCCGGCATTCTGCCGGATCCCGTTCCGCCGGCTCTACGATCTCGCCAAGGGAATGGCGGATGTGTGGCGCGACTATATCGATTCAACCCGATTTGGTTAAGCTTCGGTGAACTTTCCGCCTTCGATACCACTTGCGGTGTCACCCTATCGCGACAACCGCCGGGAGCAGGATGCGCACCGCAGCTGCGTCGCGGCGACGACGCAATTGCAATGGCGACGGCAGCAGCTTTATGCCATCAATCCGTTCTGGCCGCATGAACGGAGTCCAGACGGACACAGGCGAGACGGACGGAGGATTGCGTGAAGAAGGGCTATCGCGAACTGCTCGACGAGGCGAATGCCGAGATCGAAGCCATTTCCCCGGACGAGGCCGCAGCACTGCTGGATGACGAGGAGACGGTTTTCGTCGACCTGCGCGATCCGCGCGAAGTGGAGCGCGAGGGGCGGATGCCTGGCGCCCAGTCCTGCCCGCGCGGCATGCTGGAATTCTGGATCGATCCCGAAAGCCCATACCACAAGGCGTTTTTCTCCTCCGGCAAGAGCTTCGTCTTCTTCTGCGCCGGCGGCTGGCGCTCGGCGCTGGCGACAAAGACGGCGCAGGACATGGGGCTGGAGTCGGTCAGGCACATCCTCGGCGGCTTCGGCGCCTGGAAAGCCGCCGGCCTGCCGGTCGAATCCGGCGAACGGAAGAAGTAGAAACCCTCAGCACAGATGCGCGGGCTGCTCCTGCCGCAGCACGAACTCGACGACGCGCCGCACGACGTTGCTGTCGGCAAGGATGCGGCGGTGACCCAGCCCGTCGGCCCAGTGCAGGCGCACATGGTCGCCGGCGCCGGCGTAAAGCTCGGCATGCGCAGCCGCCACCTCGCGGTCGTCCCTGGCATGCACCACCAGCGTCGGCAGCCGCGCGGCGTCCAGTTGCCGGGCGCCGGTATAGTCGCTCAGCGGATGGCCGGCGATGCGTCTGACGATATCGGCCATCTTCGCCTGCGCGCGCGGTCCGACGTTCAGCATTTGGCTGAAATCCGAGAACAGCACCGGCAACGAGCTCGGCGCCGCGATCAGCACCAGCCGGCCGGCGGCCAGCGGCGCTATGCCAGCGACCGAGCCGGCCACAGCGTTGGCGGCGATGGCGCCGCCGAAGGAATGGCCGACGATCGCCGAAAAAGGCCCGAACCAGTCGCCCGCCGCCCTCACCGCCTCCACCGCGATGGCGAGGTTCAGGCGGCGGCCGCGCGACTGGCCGTGGCCCGGCAGGTCGAGCGAAACGACGCGATAGCCGGCGTCACGAAAGCCGGAGATCAGCGCGCGCATATATTCGGTGCGCGAGCGCCAGCCGTGAACGACGAGCACAGTGCCGAGCGGTTCGTCGTTCGGCGGATCGCCGAGCTCGGGCCTGAACTCGTGGACGGCGACGCAGCCGCCGCTTTTCGTCGTCAAGCGGTGGTGGCGGGCCTCGGCCATGAAATCCGCTGCCTGCGCGACGGCCCGCCGCTCGCCCGGCGTCGGGCGGTTGACGTTCGGCGTGCGGCAGAACAATTCAAAGGCGGCCCTCCCGGCCAGCGAAGGCGCCACACGCTCGGCCGCGCCGAAGACGGCGCGAGTGACCTTCAAAGCAAAGGGTGCCATAGTAACGACCAGTCAAACGGTTCAAGTATGAACATGATAGTTCAAAGATGAACAAACTGCAATCGCCCGCCGTCCATCCTGCTGACACGGAACCGCCGTGGGACAATCCGCGCTTCCGCAACTGGGTCGCGGTGGCGCGGGCCTGCCATGCGCTCGAACGGGCGCTGGCCACCAAACTGGCACCGCTCGGCCTGAAGCCGGCGCAGCTCGACGTGCTGATGAACCTGCACCGGCATCCGGGCATGTCGCAGCACGACCTCGCCCGCCGGCTGCTGGTCGGCCGTTCCAACATCACCATGCTGTTGCCGCAGCTCGAGACGCGCGGCCTGCTCAGGCGCGAGGGCGACGAGAAGGACAAGCGCATCCTGCGCCTGACCCTGACGGTCGAAGGCGAGGCGCTGCTCACCGAGGCGCTGAAGGTGCACACGGCGCTGATCGAGGTGGCGATGGGGCAGTCGACGCCGGAGCAATGCGACATGATCGGCGACCAGATGCGCAAGATCGCCGAAGTGGTGAAGACGGCCTGAGGGACTTCTTCCTTCTCCCCGTTCACGGGGAGAAGGTGGCCCGAAGGGCCAGATGAGGGGCGGCACGAACGTTTCGGAAGTCGGCGCTGCCCCTCACCTGCCTGCCGGCGTCCTCTCCCCGTAAACGGGGCGAGGAACCCTTTACCCCCACCCCTAACCCCTCCCCGCAAGGGGGAGGGAGACGCCGACGCCGCCGTTTCAGCCGAAATCGGCGAGATTGGCGCGCTGTAGCGGCGCCGCAAAGTCCCCTCCCCCTTGCGGGGAGGGGTTAGGGGTGGGGGGGTAGCGGCGGTCAAGGTCGAGGAAAACTCCATATGCGATAGCCCTGCCGTAAACGGGGCGGGGAAAGGCGCTCTCACCACATCGATTTCTTCGCCCGCTCCGGCCATTCCTGATCGTAGGCCGCGCCGTCGATGCCGGCGCGGCTGGCGACTTCGAGGATGCGGCCGGGCGTCGGCAGGGATTTCGGATCGACGTGCCTTTCGGCGTTCCACAGTTCCGACCGGTGGATCGCCCTTGCGCACTGGAAGTAGACCTTTTCCACCGCGACGACGAGAACGGAGCGCGCCGGCTTGCCTTCCACCGCGAAGGACCCGCACAGGTCCGCGTCGATCGAGATCCGGGCGCGGCCGTTGACCCGCAACGTCGTGCCGGAGCCCGGCACCAGGAACAGCAGGCCGACGCGCGGGTCCTCGATGACGTTCTTCAGCGAATCGGCGCGGTTGTTGCCGCGGCGGTCGGGCATCATCAGCGTGTACGGATCGACGACACGCACGAAGCCGGGACGGTCGCCGCGCGGCGAGCAGTCGAACCCTTCCGGCCCGCCGGTCGCCAGCGCGACGAACGGCGACGCCTCGATGAAAGCGGCGTATTCGGGAATGATGTGGTCGAGTTCCTTGACCAGCGACGCCTCGCCCGGCCGGCCATAGAGCGCTTCGAGCTGTTCGACCGAGGTGACGAGGCCTGAAACCTCCGAAGGATTATCCACGCGAAAGCCCCTTTTCTGCCAGTTCGTCGAGATAGCCCTGCCAGCGCTCCGCCTTTTCCACGCCGAGCGTGGCGAGATAGGCCCAGGTGAAGATGCCGGTGTCATGGAAATCGTCGAAGGTGATGCGCACCGCGTAGTTGCCGACCGGCTCGACCTTGAGGATCGCCACATTGCGCTTGTTCGGCACGGTGACGCGCTGCTCGGGCGAATGGCCCTGCACTTCCGCCGAGGGCGAAAGCACGCGCAGCATCTCGGCCGGCAGTTCGAACGGGGCGTGGCCGGGAAAGGTCACGGTCAGAAGCTTGCGGTCCTTGGAAACGCGGAGTTCGCTGGGGGCGGCCATGATCTGTCCTGTTTTGTCGCGGATGGCTTACGCCGATTTCATCCAGCGCAAAAGCGCGCTCATCGCTCCGCCGCAAACAGCATGAAGGTCGGCCGCTGTCGCTCCTGCGCAAGCACCGGGTCGGCCTCGACCTGCGCGTCGCTCGGGCCCCATTCCTCCAGATGCGTCAGCGTGAAGCCGGCCTCCCTGAGAAGTCGCACATAGGTGCCGATGGTGCGGTGCTGCTTGACCACGCCGGGCGCGAACCAGTCCGTCACGCGCGGCCCCTCGACCAGATAGTCGTCCACCGGCCACGCCGCGCGGCCGTCGGCTCCCGTCACCCAGCCCGGGCGCGACGGCGCCGTCAGCAGCGGATGTTCGGCGGAAAAGACCAGCCGGCCGCCGGGCCGCAGCGCCGCGTGCGCGATCTTCAGGAGTCGGCCGAGTTCGACGACATAGTGGAAGGCAAGCGAGGAGTAGACGAGATCGCAGGACGCCGCCGGCAGCGACAGGGCTTCCAGGTCGGCGCGCTGGTAGCGGATCGCCGGATCACGCGTTTCCCGGCGCGCGCGTTCCAGCATGTTTTCCGACACGTCGACGCCGAGCACGTCCACCGCCCCCTGCTCGCGCGCCCAGCGGCAGAACCAGCCGAAACCGCAGCCGAGGTCGACGACGCTCCTGCCCTCCAGCGGCGGCAGCAAGGCGCGCAGCGAGGCCCATTCGGGCGCGCCGTCCAGCCCCTTCACCGAGCGCGGGAGAGCACTGTAGCCGTCGAAGAATTCAGGATCGTCGTAAATATTCTGCGTCATGATCTTGTTTTTCCGTGTAAATCGCCGCGAGGAACGGCGGCCGACCGGGTGACGTCGTTTCCGGGATATGACGAAAGATCGAGGCCGTCTATCTTGAACGGCGCGCTGGATCGTATCACATAGTCATATATAACGATGCACCAGTGCGTGGGCAGTTTTTGGCAAAACCGCCCCATGCGAGGAACGGAAACGAAGCATGGACATGATCGATCCTTTCGGCCGCACGATCAGCTATCTGCGCGTCTCGGTGACCGATCGCTGCGATTTCCGCTGCACCTACTGCATGGCCGAGAACATGACGTTCCTGCCGAAGAAGGACCTTCTGTCGCTGGAAGAACTCGACCGGCTGTGCTCGGTCTTCATCGAAAAGGGCGTCAGGAAGCTCAGGCTCACCGGCGGCGAGCCGCTGGTGCGCAAGAACGTCATGCATCTGGTGCATGAGTTGTC
Organism: Mesorhizobium sp. 8; assembly: GCF_006351905.1. Taxonomy (NCBI): domain Bacteria; kingdom Pseudomonadati; phylum Pseudomonadota; class Alphaproteobacteria; order Hyphomicrobiales; family Phyllobacteriaceae; genus Mesorhizobium; species Mesorhizobium sp. 8. The sequence continues at coordinate 573,834 of NZ_CP040914.1, read as the reverse complement.
GCGGCACCTGAAAAGCGGCGCGCTGGAAGAACTGACGCTGACCACCAACGGTTCGCAGTTGTCGCGCTTCGCCGGCGAACTGGCCGATTGCGGGGTCAGGCGCATCAACGTGTCGCTCGACACGCTCGACCCGGAAAAATTCCACACCATCACCCGCTGGGGCCATATCGAAAAGGTGCTCGCCGGCATCGACGCGGCCCTTGCCGCCGGCATCAAGGTCAAGCTCAACGCGGTGGCGCTGAAAGGCTTCAACGACGCCGAACTGCCCGACATGCTGCGCTGGGCGCACGGCCGCGGCATGGACATGACCGTCATCGAGACCATGCCGATGGGCGAGATCGATGAGGATCGCACGGACCAGTACCTGCCGCTGTCGCTTCTGCGGGCACAGTTGGAACGGCAATTCACCCTCACCGACATCCCCTACAAGACCGGCGGCCCGGCACGCTATGTCGAGGTCACCGAGACCGGCGGGCGGCTCGGCTTCATCACGCCGATGACGCATAATTTCTGCGAAAGCTGCAACCGCGTCAGGCTCACCTGCACGGGCACGCTCTATATGTGCCTCGGCCAGGAAGACGCCGCCGACCTGCGCGGGCCGCTGCGCGCCTCGGAGGGCAACGACCTTGTGGCGCAAGCCATCGACGAAGCGATCGGCCGCAAGCCCAAGGGCCATGACTTCGTCATCGACCGGCGCACCAACCGCCCTTCCGTCTCCCGCCACATGAGCGTCACCGGCGGCTGATTTTCGCAATCAGCCCTCCCCTTGCTGCATCCTTGATAAATTTAGCTGCCACGGGGCGGCCCCGCCTTCTTGACTCGCAAAGATGGCCGGCCTATCTCACCGGCACGTTAGCACTCACCCGTGGGGAGTGCTAACCATGTCCGGTTCGGCCGGACGGAGGAAATCCTTTCTCACGTTCTCATTCGAGGAAAGCAAATGGCAAAGTCGAAGTTCCGCCCGCTGCATGACCGCGTGGTGGTGAAGCGCGTCGATTCCGAAGAGAAGACCAAGGGCGGCATCATCATCCCCGATACCGCCAAGGAAAAGCCGCAGGAAGGCGAAGTCGTCGCCGTCGGTTCCGGCGCCCGCGACGAGGCCGGCAAGCTGGTCCCGCTGGACGTCAAGGCCGGCGACCGCGTCCTGTTCGGCAAGTGGTCGGGCACCGAGGTGAAGCTCGACGGTCAGGACCTCCTGATCATGAAGGAATCCGACATCATGGGCATCATCGGCTGATCGGCCGGCGCCCTTTCTTCACAACGCCAAACGCAATTTCGGATCTGAAGATCCAGGAGTACAGATATGGCTGCCAAAGAAGTAAAATTCTCCCGTGATGCCCGCGAGCGCATGCTGCGCGGCGTCAACATCCTCGCCGACGCGGTGAAGGTCACGCTCGGCCCCAAGGGCCGCAACGTCGTCATCGACAAGTCGTTCGGCGCCCCGCGCATCACCAAGGACGGCGTCACCGTCGCCAAGGAGATCGAGCTGGAAGACAAGTTCGAGAACATGGGCGCGCAGATGGTTCGTGAGGTCGCTTCCAAGACCAACGACATCGCCGGCGACGGCACCACCACCGCCACCGTTCTCGCCCAGGCGATCGTCCAGGAAGGCGCCAAGGCGGTTGCCGCCGGCATGAACCCGATGGACCTGAAGCGCGGCATCGACGTGGCCGTGGCCGAAGTCGTCACCGCTCTCGGCAAGACCGCCAAGAAGATCAAGACCTCCGAGGAAGTCGCGCAGGTCGGCACCATCTCGGCCAACGGCGACGAGTCGGTCGGCAAGATGATCGCCGAGGCGATGCAGAAGGTCGGCAACGAAGGTGTCATCACCGTCGAGGAAGCCAAGACCGCCGAGACCGAGCTGGAAGTCGTCGAAGGCATGCAGTTCGACCGCGGCTACCTGTCGCCCTACTTCATCACCAACCCCGACAAGATGGTTGCCGAGCTCGAGGACGCCTACATCCTCCTGCACGAGAAGAAGCTGTCCAACCTGCAGGCCATGCTGCCGGTGCTCGAGGCCGTCGTGCAGACCTCCAAGCCGCTCCTCATCATCTCCGAGGACGTCGAGGGCGAGGCCCTGGCCACGCTGGTCGTCAACAAGCTGCGTGGCGGCCTGAAGATCGCCGCCGTCAAGGCTCCGGGCTTCGGCGACCGCCGCAAGGCCATGCTGGAGGACATCGCCATCCTCACCGGCGGCCAGGTGATTTCCGAAGACCTCGGCATCAAGCTTGAGAACGTCGGCCTGAACATGCTGGGCAAGGCCAAGCGCGTGCGCATCGAGAAGGAAAACACCACCATCGTCGACGGCGCCGGCAAGAAGGCCGAGATCCAGGGCCGCGTCGCCCAGATCAAGCAGCAGATCGAGGAGACCACCTCCGACTACGATCGCGAGAAGCTGCAGGAGCGTCTGGCGAAGCTGGCTGGCGGCGTCGCCGTCATCCGCGTCGGCGGTGCGACCGAGATCGAGGTCAAGGAAAAGAAGGACCGCGTTGACGATGCGCTGAACGCCACCCGCGCCGCGGTTGAGGAAGGCATCGTCCCCGGCGGCGGCGTCGCCCTGCTGCGCGCTTCCTCCGCGATCAAGGCCAACGGCACCAACGCCGACCAGGCCGCCGGCATCAACATCGTTCGTCGCGCCCTGCAGGCTCCGGTCCGCCAGATCGCCTCGAACGCCGGTGCGGAAGCCTCGATCGTCGCTGGCAAGATCCTTGAGAACAAGGGTGCCAACTACGGCTACAACGCCCAGACGGGCGAGTATGGCGACCTGATCCAGCTCGGCATCGTCGACCCGGTCAAGGTCGTGCGCGCTGCCCTGCAGGACGCGGCTTCGGTCGCCGGTCTGCTGGTCACCACCGAGGCCATGATCGCCGAGGCGCCGAAGAAGGACGCCCCGATGCCGGCTATGCCCGGCGGCGGCATGGGCGGCATGGGCGGCATGGGCGGCATGGACTTCTAAGAAGTCCACAAGCCTCGAAGCTTACGAAAGGGCGGCAGCGATGCCGCCTTTTCTGCATTTGCGGCGGGGATAAGGTCATTGCAAAAAATTCCACCGATGGCGGAACCATCTTTTCGGTGACGCATTATCGGGATGTAGAAAGCAATTTGAAGGAGCAATCCGGAGATGCGCTGGCTACGAAAGACGCCCCTCGTATCGAAAGAAGCGAGGGGCGTTTTCTTTTTACTCCCTACTTCCACTCCTCACCGCAAGCCACTGATTTCATTTTTGATCGTGGAACCGAATGCCCGTACGTCCGTTTTCCACCGCCAATCGAAACCGTCCAGGAGATGCGCAAATGGTGAACAAGGATCAGGTCGCCGGCGTGGCCAAGCAGGTCAAAGGTTCCATCAGGGAAGCTGCGGGCAAGGCGACAGGCGACAAGAAAACGCAAGCGAAAGGCACGGCCGACAAGATCGCCGGCAAGGTGCAGAAGACCTATGGCGACGTGAAGGAAAAGATCAAGGATTCGCTGTAGATCGGCCGTCTTCGGCGCTCCGGCTCCCATGACGGGAGCTGGACGCCATGAGGCTCAGAACCAGTCGGACTCCGTCCAGCACCCTCATCCGTCTCGGCGCTACGCGCCGATCCACCGGCCCTTCGCCATGGCTTCGGGGCGTTCGATCCTTCGAAAGCTCCACCGGAGCTTTCGATTTGCCTTCGGCAAACCGGCTTCTCACCCCACAAGGGGAGAAGGCAAGGCCGCGTCACCCTCGCTGCCAATCGCCGACATTCGGGATTTGCGGAAGCGTAAGCGCGAACTACTCCCTTCTCCCCTTGTGGGAGAAGGTGCCTGAGCGAAGCCAAGGCGGATGAGGGGTGCTGGACGAAGTGCGACCTGAGAAAGATTTTTCCCCAAAACTTATCCCCCTCTCCCGCACTCGCTCCATACTCACCGCCAGCTTCCCGCGCGGGAACACCGGTCATGACGGTGATTGCGTGGCGGGGAGCCGGCGCCTCCGGCGGTTGCTCAACGTAAGCGGCTGCCCGGGGAGGTTCCGTCCAAGGGTTCCCCTACGGGCATTACGGCCCGTGTGCGCTGGACGAGCGCTGCAAGCCATCGGCCGGTGCCGGCGCAAATGCCGGCATCGTGAGCTGCGGTGAAGCGGAACGGACGGGAACAGAAATCGCCGGCGGGCGCGGGATGCCGCGCCATACCTTAACTTAGCAGGCACGGCCCCCGCGCCCGCTTCCCGACTGTTCAATGGCCAGGGCCTAAAGGCAGCGTGGCGATGAAAATGCTTGCCGGGCAGAGCCTTAAACGATTTGCATTCCGCTCTGCCGCATTCTCCTCTTGAAGGCCATTGTGCAACGCGATACGCCGATGCCGTCCGCGCGGGGCCGCACCGCCCTGCCCGTCCAGCCATCGGAGAAAGATCGTGAGCGCGCAAAAGACCAGAACCGAGACGGATACATTCGGCCCGATCGAGGTGGCGGCGGACCGCTACTGGGGCGCGCAGGCCGAGCGTTCGCTCGGCAACTTCAAGATCGGCTGGGAAAAGCAGCCGGCGGCGATCGTGCGCGCGCTCGGCATCGTCAAGCGCGCGGCGGCCGAAACCAACATGGAACTCGGCAAGCTCGACCCGGCGCTCGGCAAGACCATCGTGCAAGCCGCGCAGGAAGTCATCGACGGCAAGCTGAACGACCATTTCCCGCTGGTGGTCTGGCAGACCGGCTCGGGCACACAGTCGAACATGAACGCCAACGAGGTGATTTCGAACCGCGCCATTGAACTGCTCGGCGGCACCATGGGTTCGAAGAAGCCGGTGCATCCCAACGACCACGTCAACATGAGCCAGTCGTCGAACGACACCTATCCGACGGCCATGCACATCGCCTGCGCCGAGCGCATCGTCCACGACCTGCTGCCGGCGCTGAAGCACCTGCACAAGGCGCTGGATGCCAAGGCCAGGGAATTCGCGTCGATCGTCAAGATCGGCCGCACGCATACGCAGGACGCCACGCCGCTGACGCTGGGCCAGGAATTTTCAGGCTATGCCGCGCAGGTCGCCTCCTCGATCAGGCGCATCGAGCTGACCCTGCCCGGCCTTCAGGAACTGGCGCAGGGCGGCACCGCCGTCGGCACCGGCCTCAACGCACCTGTCGGCTTCGCCGAGAAGGTGGCCGACCGCATCGCCGCCATCACCGGCATTGCCTTCATCTCGGCGCCGAACAAGTTCGAGGCACTGGCCGCTCACGATTCCATGGTCTTCTCGCACGGCGCCATCAACGCCACGGCCGCCGCCCTGTTCAAGATCGCCAACGACATCCGCTTCCTCGGCTCCGGCCCGCGCTCGGGGCTGGGTGAGCTCGCGCTGCCGGAAAACGAGCCGGGCTCCTCGATCATGCCCGGCAAGGTCAATCCCACTCAGTGCGAGGCGATGACGCAGGTCTGCGTGCAGGTGTTCGGCAACAACGCCGCGCTGACCTTTGCCGGCAGCCAGGGCCATTTCGAGCTCAACGTCTACAACCCGCTGATGGCCTACAATTTCCTGCAGTCGGTGCAGCTTCTGGCCGACGCCTCCGTTTCCTTCACCGACAACTGCGTGGTCGGCATCGAGGCGCGCGAAGACAACATCAAGGCCGCGCTCGAGCGCTCACTGATGCTGGTGACGGCGTTGGCGCCGAAGATCGGCTACGACAACGCCGCCAAGATCGCCAAGACCGCGCACAAGAACGGCACGACGCTGCGCGAGGAAGCCATCGGCGGCGGCTATGTCAGCGACGCCGATTTCGACCGTCTGGTGCGGCCGGAGGACATGACCCATCCGGGATGATTCATCGGCGACCGATTGTCGTATCGCTGGATAGTCCGGTTTCGGTGAACGATGTGTCGACGGATCGGTATCTTTGGTGAACGACCGGAATAGGCTATCTGGTCGTCATCGCCAATCCGGAGTCCCGACCATGTCCAACACCGCCGCCGCTTCCGGCACCGCCTCGAATTCCTCGCTCGCCATTCTCGTCGGCCGCGTCCTGCTGTCGATCCTGTTCATCCTCGCCGGCTACAGCAAGCTGACCGACATTGCCGGCACCGCCGGCTGGTTCGGTTCCATCGGCCTGCCGATGCCGACTGTCACCACCGTCGTCGTCGGCCTGGTCGAACTGCTCGGCGGCCTCGCCGTGCTGATCGGCTTCCAGACCCGCATCGCGGCCATCGTGCTCGCCCTGTTCACCCTTGGCGCCACGGCCGTCGCCCACCTCGACTTCTCGCAGGCCGGCAACGCCCTGATGCTGCAGAAGAACCTCGGCCTGACCGGCGGCTTCCTGCTGCTCGTCGCTCTCGGCGCCGGCGCCTACTCGATCGACGCCAAGCGAGGCTGATCTTTCGGCTAAAGCATCGTCTGACAGGACAAGGGCGCGGATCGTTACCGCGCCCTTTTCATTTCGACTTATCCCCGCCCATTCGCGCTGCGGTACACCGCGATCATTTGACGGTGACGCTCGGTCCGCCTTCCACCGCCAGCACAAGCCGGCGATTGATTATCCTGGCGAGTTGCGCCAGACGCCCGGCCGGGCGCTCACCGTAAAGGCCGGCAAGGTCTGCCGGAATCACCAGCGCCAGCGTGCCCTCGCCCCTGTCCTCCCATTTCAGGCGCGGCATCACGCCCGGCATCGCCGCCGTCAGCAGGTAGACGACGCGCATCAGGCCTGCCAGCACGCGCGCCCGTTCGAGATAGCGCGGCGTGGCAAGGGCCTTGATTTCCGACGACACGCCGTCGTTGAAGATGCCGTCGTAGCGATAGGCGGTGGCGAGCGCCAGGAACGCCCTGCCCGGATGATCGACGCCGATGAAGGCGGCGTGGGCGATGATGTTGAGCGACTGCTTGCCGCGGTATTCGGGATGGGCACGCCAGCCGATGTCCGCCAGCAGGCAGGCTGCCTGGCGGTAGCGCGCCTCGTCCTCCGTCTCGTCGATACCGAAGGTGCGGAAGGCTTTTCCGGACCAGTCGACAAGCTCATGGGCGTGAGTGAGCGAGCGGGAGCGCAGCCGCGCCAATTCCTCGGCGGCCGAGATCAGCGGGTCGGCCTTGCGCGCCTCCTCGTCGAGCAGCGAATAGAGGAAGCCTTCGCGCACGCCGAGCGCCGAAACGACGATGCGCGATGGCTGCATGGCGGCAATGATCTCCTGCATCACCACCGCGCCATAGGGCAGCAGCGAGCGGCGGTTCTTCGACACGCCCTCGATGCCCTTGACCTTCTCGACCTCGCCCTTGGCGACCTGCCGCAGGAACGGCGCCACTGCCTCGACGTCGAGCTGGTAGTGGTGCATCACGTCGAGCGGATAGCCCGTCATCTGCATGTGCAGGCGCGCCAGGTTTCGCCATGTGCCGCCGACGGCATAGAAGGTTTCGCCCTTGCCGGTCTTGAGCAGCTTTGCCTTGGCCAGTTCGGCCCGTGCAATCTTCTGGGCCTGCGGCAGCGAGTTCTTCGCCATGTCCTGCAAGCGCAGGCCGCCGAGAGGAAGAGTGATGCCATCGCCGACCACCTCACCCGCGACATCGACCAGCTCCAGGCTGCCGCCGCCGAGGTCGCCGGCTATGCCATGGGCCGGATGGAAACCGCAGATGATGCCGAGCGCGGAGAAATAGGCTTCCTGCCGGCCCGACAGCACACGGATTTCCGTGCCCAGCACATCCTCCGCCCGGTGGATGAAATCCGGGCCATTGACAGCTTCGCGCGCGGCGGCCGTGGCGAGCACGTACATCTTCTCGGCGCCCGCCTGGGCGGACAGGCTGCGGAATCGGCGGAACTCCTCCATCGAGCGCGTCACCGCCTCGGGGTCGAGCTTGCCGGTCGAGACGATGCCGCGACCGAGACCCGCCAGCATCTTTTCGTTGAACAGCACGGTCGGCGAGCGCGCCAGCCCTTCATAGACGACAACGCGGATCGAGTTGGAGCCGATGTCGATGATCGACAGCGGCCGCCGGTCCTGAAGTCGACCCTGGGAATTCGCCAGCATCGGCCCCCTAGTCCGCCGCGGCGGTCTTCTTGCGGCGTCGGAACTGGGCGATCCGCTTCGGCGCATGGGATTTCAGCGCGTCGCCGCGTCCCGAAAGGCTCGGATTGGTCATGAAATATTCCTGCGCGTTGAACGGCTCCTCGCCCTCGTCCGGCACGATCCGGCGCGAAGTGCCGTCAGCCAGTACCTCGAAACTCTGCTGGTTGTCCACGATGTTGCCCAGCATGATCTGGCCGAGCACCTGTTCATGCACAGTCGGATTGGTGATCGGCACCATGGTCTCGACGCGGCGATCGAGGTTGCGCGGCATCATGTCGGCGGAGCTGATGTAGACGATGGCCTCGTCCGACGGCAGGCCATGGCCGTTACCGAAGCAGTAGATGCGGCTGTGTTCGAGGAAGCGCCCGACGATGGACTTGACGCGGATGTTTTCCGAAAGGCCCGGCACCTGCGGCCTCAGGCAGCAGATGCCGCGCACCACCAGATCGATTTCGACGCCGGCGCGGCTCGCGTCGTAGAGCGCGTCGATGACGATGGGATCGACCAGCGCGTTCATCTTCATCCAGATGCGCGCCGGACGACCTTCCTTCGCATGGCCGATCTCGTCGGCGATGTGGCCGAGGATGCGGTTGCGCAGCGTGTAGGGCGACAGCGCGATGCACATTTCCCCGGTCGGCTCGGCATAGCCGGTGATGAAATTGAAGATCTGCGCCACGTCGCGCGCGATACGGGGATCGGTGGTGAAGAAGGAGAGGTCCGTATAGATGCGCGCGGTAATCGGATGATAGTTGCCGGTGCCGAGATGCACGTAGTTGCGCAACCGGCCGTCCTCGCGCCGCACCACCAGCGACATCTTGGCGTGCGTCTTCAGTTCGAGGAAGCCAAACACGACCTGCACACCGGCGCGCTCCAGGTCGCGCGCCCAGCGGATGTTGGCCTCCTCGTCGAAACGCGCCTTCAGCTCGACCAGCGCGGTGACCGATTTTCCGGCCTCCGCCGCGTCGATCAGCGCGCGCACGATCGGACTGTCGTTGGAGGTGCGGTAGAGCGTCTGCTTGATCGCCACCACTTCCGGGTCGGCCGCCGCCTGGCGGAGGAACTGCACCACCACGTCGAAGGATTCGTACGGATGGTGGACGACGATATCCTTCTCGCGGATGGCGGCGAAGCAATCGCCGCCATGCTCGCGGATGCGCTCGGGGAAGCGCGGATTGTAGGGCACGAATTTGAGATCGTCGCGCGGCACGGCGACGATCTCGGAAATCTGGCTGAGCGCCAGCGGCCCGTTGAGCACGCTGACGCGGTTGCCGGACACGCCCAGTTCCCCGGCCACGAACTCCCGTAGTTCCTCCGGCATGCGGTGGTCGAACTCGATGCGGATCACCGAGCCGCGGCGCCGGCGCTTCAGGGCGGTCTCGAACAGCCGCACAAGGTCCTCGGACTCTTCCTCGACCTCGATATCGCTGTCGCGGATGATCTGGAACGTGCCCGAGCCCCTGACTTCGTATCCCGGGAAAAGCTTGCCGATATAAAGGCCGACCACCTCCTCCAGCGGAATGAAACGGACGTGGCCCTTGCGGTCCGGCAGGCGGATGAATCGCTTCAGCGCCGGCGGCAGGCGCAGCAACGCGCTCATCTGCTCGCCGTTCTTGCGGTGTTGAAGCTGCAGGGCGATGGAAAAGCCAAGATTGGGAATGAACGGGAACGGATGCGCCGGGTCGATCGACAGCGGGGTCAGGACCGGGAATATCTGCTCCTGGAAATGTTCCTCCAGCCAGACCTTCTCGTCCTTGGTCAACGCATCGCCGGCGATGCTCTCGATGCCTTCCTTCTCGAGCAGCGCCATCAGCGTCGAAAGGCTTTTCTGCTGGTCCTCCTGCAGGCGCTCCACCTCGCGCAGAAGCTGCTCCAGCTGCTGCTCGGGCGTGCGGCCGTCCGGGCTCCTGAGCACGATGCGCTCGCGGATCTGGCCGGCAAGGCCGGCGACGCGCACCATGAAGAACTCGTCCAGGTTGGCGGCAGAGATCGACAGGAAGCGCACCCGCTCCAGAAGCGGGTGACGCTCGTTCTGCGCTTCCTCCAGCACCCGGCGGTTGAACTGGAGCCAGGAAAACTCGCGATTGACGAAGCGGTCCGGATTGCCGCCTTCGGCACTCGCGGCATCGCTGACGGTGAACTCGGTCTGGACAGGCTTCAGTTCGTTCATGTCACGGCTTCCTCCGGCGGCTTGCCGGTTATCCGGCTCAATTTATCCACTGACAGGCTTTTGCGACAGTTTCATTTCATCGAACTTGCAAACAGGTCCGATATGCTTCAAACGCATGCTATCGACCGAAACGAGACGGGAGACGACGATGGCCGGCGGTTCCATTCCGCACTTCCAGAACGATGCCGGGCACCCGGCGATCGAGATCGGCGTGAAGGAATTCATGTGCGTCGGCGCCAACCCGCCCTTCGATCATCCGCACGTTTTCCTCGACCTCGGCGCGGACAACGAGAAGGTCTGTCCCTACTGCTCGACGCTCTACCGCTATTCGCCGAATCTCAAGGCGGACGAGACGGTGCCGGCCGGTTGCCTCTACATCGACCGCGCGGCCTGATTCCTTTTCCCGGCCGATCATGACCTCGGATGCGCGATCCCGCCCCGTCGTGATCGCCGGCGGCGGCATCGCGGGGCTGACAGCCGCACTCGCTTTTGCACGGCAGGGATTCCCGGTGCGCGTCTTCGAGCAGGCGCGACAGCTCGAACCCTTCGGCGCCGGCCTGCAGCTTTCCCCGAACGCCACGCATATCCTCGACCGGCTGGGCGTGCTTGTGCTGCTTCGGCCGAAGGCGGTGCAACCGGACGCCGTGTTGCTCAGGGACGCCGCGACGCTAAAGGTCCTTGCCCGTATTCCGCTGGGCGAGATGGCCGAAAGACGCTGGAAAGCGCCGTATCTCTCCGTCCATCGCGGCGACCTGCACGTGGCGCTTGCGGAAAAGGCGGCGCAAAACCCGGCGATCGAGATTGTCACTGGAGCGCGGGCGACCGGCGAGGTTGCCAGTCGCAACGGCATTTTGGCCGCGACTTTTGCGCACGAGGACTGCCATGAAGCAGAGGATGCCGGGCTGCTGGTCGGCGCCGACGGCGTCTGGTCCGACCTGCGCACGACACTTTTCCCGGAACGGCACCGCCGCTTTTCCGGCTCGCTGGCCTGGCGGGCGACGGTGGCGGCTGACAGCCCTGCCGGACAGGCGTTCTGCGCCGTCACCTCGCCGGATTGCGTGACCACGTTCCTCGATCCAAAATTCCATCTCGTCGCCTATCCGGTTCGCGGCGGTACGACGTTCAACCTCGTAGCCTTCACCAGAGGCCCGGCCGCGGCGGACGGCCGGTCAAGCGTCGCCGAGATAGCCGTACTGACCCACGCGATGCACCGCGCGCCGCCGGTGCTGGCCGATGTCGTGAAACAGGCGGGCGCATGGACGACATGGCCTCTCAACATCGTTGATCCGAACGGGCCCTGGACCCGCGCCGACGGCATTGTGCTGATCGGCGACGCCGCGCACGCCATGACGCCGTTCGCAGCACAAGGCGCAGCCATGGCCATCGAGGACGCCGCAACGCTGGCGCAGTCCGTCGCCATGAGGCCCAACGATCTTGCCGGCGGGTTGACGGCATGGGAGCACGAGCGCAAGGCACGTGTGGCGAAAGTCGCGCGACGCGGCGCTCTGAACAAGCTCGCCTGGAATGCCGGCGGCCCGTTGGCGCTGGGCCGCAATCTGCTACTCAGGCTTCGGTCTGGCGACAGCCTCGTGGCCGACCTCGACTGGCTCTACGGCTGGCGGTTGCCCGACTGAAACGCAGCGGAGGAGGATCGAGGATCAGGAAAAAGGCCCGGACGCTGCCGGGCCTTTTCGCATGGGCATTGCTGAACGCCACCACAAGCGGCCGGCAGTTCAGTGCAGGATCTGGCTGAGGAACAGCTTCGTGCGCTCGTGGCGCGGATGATCGAAGAACTCGGCCGGCGTGTTCTGCTCGACGATCTGGCCGGCATCCATGAAGATGACGCGGTTGGCGACCTTGCGGGCGAAGCCCATCTCGTGGGTCACGCACAGCATGGTCATGCCTTCCTCGGCAAGGCCCACCATCGTCTCCAGCACTTCCTTGATCATTTCCGGATCGAGCGCCGAGGTCGGCTCGTCGAACAGCATGATGCGCGGGTTCATGCACAGCGAGCGGGCGATCGCCACGCGCTGCTGCTGGCCGCCCGAAAGCTGGCCGGGATACTTGTTCGCCTGTTCCGGGATCTTGACGCGCTTGAGGAAGTGCATGGCTGTCTCTTCGGCCTGCTTCTTCGGGATCTTGCGCACCCAGATCGGCGCCAGCGTGCAGTTCTCCAGGATGGTCAGGTGCGGGAACAGGTTGAAGTGCTGGAACACCATGCCGACCTCGCGGCGTACCTCGTCGATCTTCTTCAGGTCGTTGGTGAGTTCCTTGCCCTCGACGACGATCTTGCCTTTCTGGTGCTCTTCCAGCCGGTTGATGCAGCGGATCATCGTCGACTTGCCCGAACCGGACGGCCCGCAGATGACGATGCGCTCGCCGCGCATCACCTTCAGGTTGATGTCCTTCAGCACATGGAACTCGCCGTACCATTTGTGCATGCCGACGATCTCGATGGCGACCTCGGTGTCGGAGACGTGCATCTTCTTCGTATCGGCCTTGATCTCTTCGGCGCCGACTGCGTTTTCCGTGGCCATGTGCCCGTTCCCTTTGTTTTGCCGTGTCTATCGTTTGTGGCCGGTATCGAGCCGGCGTTCCATGAACTGTGAATAGCGCGACATGCCGAAGCAGAAAATCCAGAAAATCGCCGCAGCGAACACATATCCGGTCTTTGCCGTCTGCGGGGTCGCCCAGGTCGGGTCGCCGGAGATGTTCTGCTTCACCACGCCGAGCAGGTCGAACATCGAGATGATGAGGACCAGCGTGGTGTCCTTGAACATGCCGATGAAGGTGTTGACGATGCCGGGAATGACCAGCTTCAACGCCTGCGGCATGATGATGAAGCCCATCTTCTGCCAATAGCCGAGGCCGAGCGAATCAGCACCTTCGTACTGCCCCTTCGGGATCGCCTGAAGGCCGCCGCGAACCACTTCGGCCATGTAGGCGGCCGCGAAGAGCGCGACACCGATCAGGGCGCGCAGCAGCTTGTCAAAGGACATGCCCGGCGGCACGAACAACGGCAGCATGAAGGAGGCCATGAACAGCACCGTGACCAGCGGCACGCCGCGCACGGTCTCGATGAAGACCACCGACAGGAACTTGACGATCGGCATCTTCGAGCGCCGGCCCATCGCCAGCAAGATGCCGAGCGGCAGCGACACCACGATGCCGACGTAGGACAGCACCAGCGTGACCATCAGGCCACCCCAGCGCGGCGTCTCCACATAGGACAGGCCGAAGAAGCCACCGACCAGCAGGTAGAAGGCGATGAACGGGAAGACGACGAAGAACAGGATGGCGTTCAGCCTCTTATAGGGTACGCGCGGGATCAGCAGCGGCGCCAGGAGGGCGATGAAGATGATGCCGGTCAGGATGACGCGCCAGCGCTCGTCCATCGGATAACGGCCGAACATGAACTGGCCGAACCGGCCGGAGACGAACGGCCAGCAGGCGCCCGACCAGCCGACGGGAAGTTGCCCGCCCTGCTCCGTCGTCAGGCAGGCGGTGCGGTCGGCACCGGTCCACACCGCGTCGAAGAACACCCAGTTGAGGATCTGCGGCAGTGCCCAGGCGATCGCCAGGAGCGCCAGAACCGTCAGTACCGAATCGACCGGCGTGGCGAAGAGGTTCCTGCGGACCCACGCGCCGAAACCGACCTGCGAGCGCGGCGCAGCCTGCGCCAGCGCCATTTCGGTCCGCACCCAGGACATGTCATGTTCCTGCATGGCTCACCTCTCCTTCAGCGCCATCTTGGTGTTGAACCAGTTCATGAAGAGCGAGGTCAGGATACTGATACCAAGATAGACGACCATGAAGATCACCACCACCTCGATGGCCTGTCCGGTCTGGTTCAGGATCGTGCCGCCGATCGCGTAAAGGTCGGGATAACCGATCGCTACCGCGAGCGAGGAGTTCTTGGTCAGGTTGAGGTACTGGCTGGTCAGCGGCGGGATGATGATGCGCATCGCCTGCGGGATGACGACGAGACGCAAACCCTGACCCGAGCGCAGGCCGAGCGCGGAGAAAGCCTCCGTCTGCCCCTTCGGCACACCGACGATGCCGGCGCGCACGATCTCGGCTATGAAGGCGGCCGTGTAGAACGAAAGCGCCAGATAGAGCGACAGGAACTCCGGCTTGACGTTGACGCCGCCCGTCAGGTTGAACGTGCCCTTCTGCGGAAACTCGAAGGTGAGCGGAAAGCCGGCCAGTGCAAAGCCCAGCAACGGCATACCGACGATCAGCGCCACGCTGGTGAGGAAGACCGGGAACTGCTGGCCCGTCGCCATCTGCCGCGCTCTCGCACGACGCGCCACGTACCAGCTCAGCACGATGCCTGCCGCCAACCCGGCGGCGACGAGCCACGCCCCGTCGCTCCAGACCATGCGCGGAAAATAGAAGCCGCGATTGTTGAGGAACGAGCCGAACGGCAGGCCGATGCTGTCGCGCACGTTGGGCAGTAGGGCCAGAACGCCCTGATACCAGAACAGGATGACCAGCAGCGGCGGGATGTTGCGGAAGATTTCGATATAAACGGTCGCCAGCTTGCGGATCAGCCAGTTGTTGGAGAGCCGTCCGATGCCGACCAGAAAACCGATGATGGTCGCGGTAATGATGCCGGTGATCGCCACGATGGCCGTGTTGAGGATACCGACGACAAGGGCGCGCCCATAGGAGTTGTCAGAGCTGTAGTCGATGAGGGTATTGGCGATGTCGAAGCCAGCCCGTCCCTTCAGGAAGCCGAAACCGGTCGCAATGTGGGAGCGGCGCAGGTTTTCGATCGTGTTGTCGACGATCCACCATATGCCAAGCGCCAGGAGTGCAACCAGCACGACCTGGAAGACAATGCCGCGCACCCTGGGATCGTAGAGCAGCGATGCCCTTTGGGGCGTCGCTTCATGGATGACCTCTTGTGACACAGGAGTTCCCCTTCCCGTCAGTCTGGCCGTTTGTATTGTTTTTGCGTGCCAGGACCGAAACGGGCCGAGGCATGACGCCTCGGCCCGTTTCAACCGATCAGCGAATCGGCATGCCGTATTGCAGACCGCCCTTGGTCCACAGGGCGTTGATGCCGCGAGCGATCTTCAGCGGGCTGCCCGAACCCACGTTGCGCTCGAAGATCTCGCCGTAGTTGCCGGTGGCCTTGACGATGTTGACCACCCAGTCGTTCGACACGCCGAGGTCGGTGCCGATCTTGGTTTCGGCCTCGGTGCCGAGCAGGCGCTTGATGTCGGGGTTGTCGGAGTTTTTCATCTCGTCAACGTTGGCCTGCGTCACGCCGGCTTCTTCGGCATCGAGCAGCGCGTAGTAGGTCCACTTGACGATGTCGAACCACTTGTCGTCGCCCTGGCGCACGGACGGGCCGAGCGGCTCCTTGGAGATGATCTCCGGCAGCACGACGTGGTCGTTCGGCGAGGCCATCTGCAGGCGCACCGCATAAAGGCCCGACTGGTCGGTCGTGTAGGCGTCGCAGCGGCCGGCGTCGTAGGCGGCGTTGGCCTCCTCGAACTTCTCGAAGACGACCGGATTGTATTCCATCTTGTTCGCCTTGAAGTAGTCGGCGAGGTTGAGTTCGGTCGTCGTACCGGACTGGACGCAGATGGCCGCGCCCGAAAGCTGGAGCGCGGAATTGACGCCCGGCAGCTTCTTGGAATTGATCATGAAGCCCTGGCCGTCATAGTAGGTGACGCCGGCGAAGTTGAGGCCGAGCGCGGTGTCGCGGTTGATCGTCCAGGTGGTGTTGCGCGACAGGATGTCGATTTCGCCCGATTGCAGTGCGGTGAAGCGATCCTTGGCGCTGAGGCCGGTGAACTTCACCTTGGTGCCGTCGCCAAAGACGGCAGCCGCGACGGCGCGGCAGAAATCGACGTCGATGCCCGTCCATTCGCCCTTGTCGTTAGGGGCGGAAAAGCCGGCCAGGCCGGTGTTGACGCCGCACTGGACGAAGCCCTTGGCCTTCACGTCGCTCAAAGTGTCGGCCGACGCGGCCGACGCCGCGAAGCCAAGCGCGGCAGCCCCCAAAATACCGATTGCAATGTGTTTCATAACCCACAGACCCTTTTTTCTGATGCTCAGGTGATGCCCTGATTATTGCCGTGCGAAACGCAGCTTCCCGTCCCGGCCCATTTCCGGAACGTGGCGCCGAAAACCGACATGCACGCTGCTCCCATTCACGAACCGCATCGAAGGCGATTATTCTCGTGAGGTCAAGAAAAATGACCGAGGCCCTGCCGGTTTGAAAAAGGAATGCTAAAAACAACAGGAATACAAGCGATTACACTATATTTTATGGCTGGGCCGACGCGTCTTTTCTACGCCCGCGAGGATGCTTGCAAACCCTTCTGCGACATCGCGTGTCGTCCCGACAGGCGCTTTGGCCCATTGGAACCGCCGCGCTGACAGGGCCGGCGCCGTTGCACGCGCCGCTTGTGCGCTCTATGCCTTCGGCCTTCGGAAAGACGAGCCACAGGACGGCGGGATAAATGGCCAGAAACGACGGAACATGGGGCATCAACACCCAGCTCGCGCATGAAGGGAACGATCCGCGCGACTATTTCGGCTTCGTCAACCCGCCGGTGGTGCATGCCTCGACCGTGCTCTACCCGAACGCCGCGACCATGGCCGGGCGCTCGCAGAAATACACCTACGGCACGCGCGGCACGCCGACGACGGACGCGCTCGCAGCGGCCATCGACACGCTCGAAGGCTCCGCCGGCACGATCGTCGTCCCTTCGGGGCTCGCCGCCGTCACCGTGCCGCTGCTTGCCTTTGCGGCGGCCGGCGACCATGTGCTGATCGTCGATTCGGTATACCACCCCACCCGCCACTTCGCCGACACGATGTTGAAGCGACTGGGCGTCGAGGTCGAATATTACGATCCGCATGTCGGCGCCGGCATTTCGAAGCTCATCAAGGCGAACACCAGCATTGTGTTCACCGAATCGCCTGCCTCCAACACCTTCGAGGTGCAGGATATCCCCGCCATCGCCAAAGCCGCCAAGGCGGCCGGCGCGGTCGTCATGATGGACAACACCTGGGCGACGCCACTCTATTTCAAGCCGCTGGACTATGGTGTCGATATCTCCATCCACGCCGCCACCAAGTATCCCGGCGGGCATTCCGACGTGCTGCTCGGCACTGTTTCGGCCAACGAAACCTGCTGGGAGCGGCTGCACGAGGGTTTCGTCACGCTCGGCTGCTGCGCCGGTCCGGACGACGTCTATCAGGTTCTGCGGGGACTGCGCACCATGGGCGTCAGGCTCGAACACCACCGCAAGAGCGCGCTGGAGATCGCCACCTGGCTGGAGGCACAACCCGGCGTGGCGCGTGTCCTGCATCCCGCGCTTCCCAGCCATCCCGACCACGCGCTGTGGCGCCGTGACTTCAGCGGCTCGAGCGGCGTCTTCTCGATCGTTCTCGCCGGCGGCGGGCAGAAGGAGCAGCATGCCTTCCTCGACGCGCTGACGATCTTCGGCCTCGGCTATTCGTGGGGCGGCTACGAGAGCCTTGCCGTGCCGGTTTTCCTCGGAGACCGGGTGGTGGCGCAGGCGCCAGAAGAAGGGCCCGTGATCCGGTTGCAGATTGGTCTCGAAGACGTCGCCGACCTGAAAGCCGACCTGCTTCGCGGGCTGGCGGCGGCTTCCGCCTGACGACAGAGACAGCCGGCCCTTTACGGCAAGGCCGGCTGACCGGTGTTCACCGCCAGCGTCTCAGTCTTTTCCGGAAGAAAATCCGCCAACGGACTGAAATTGCTGGCGATCCCGGCAGGGCTCGAACCTGCGACCCACAGCTTAGAAGGCTGTTGCTCTATCCAACTGAGCTACGGGACCGACTTGACCACGAAATCTAGCGCAGGGTACCCGCCACGCAAACATGCGGGCTGACAGTAGCCCTGCCACGGTTCTCAGTGCGTCCAGGGCGTGCGGCGGTCATAGCGGAAATTGTCTGAATAGGAAATCTGCCGCCGCATCGCTTCCTTCGGCTCTTCCAGCCGATAGGCGATCTTCTCGCGCTCGGCATAGGCGACCGCCTCTTCCTTGGTCGGGAAGGACAGCCTGATCTGGCTCCTCATATCGCCGGAGGAGGTGTAGCCCATCAGCGGATCGATCTTGCGCGGCTGCGCGGGATCGAACTCCAGCACCCAGTAACCGGTCTTGGCCTTGCCCGACTGCATGGCGGTCTTGGCGGGGCTGAAAATGCGCGCTGACATTTGCACCTCATAGTGGCTGCGGCCGAACGGCCCTTGCTTGTCCTGTGCTTACTGTGCAACCGCGGCAAGGGCAAGGCTTCGTCCATTTTGCACTTGCCTTGCCGCCAGCGAACCACTAGGCAACGTGGCGGTTCGGAGTGTAGCGCAGTCTGGTAGCGCATCTGGTTTGGGACCAGAGGGTCGGGAGTTCGAATCTCTCCACTCCGACCATTTTTCTCCAAAAATCGAAGAACGGGCGACGTTCGCTCAGGACGGCAGGTTCAAATCCTGCCACTCCACGTGGCCGAGCCTCAAAAATCCAGTTCGCCCTGCCCTTCGTCCATGGCGCTGACCGCCTCGGCGGCGAGCGCGCGGGTGATGCGCGTCTTCTGCTCCAGGGCGGCCCGGTCGAGGCGCTCCACGACGCGCATCGCCGTCGCCAGCGAGCGCTCGATACGGCGCACCAGATATTGCACGACATGCGGCTCGACCTCGACCTGACGGTCGGAAAACAGCTTCGTCAGCACTCCGGCAAGCAGGAGATCGTCCGGTTCGTGGATCTCGACCGTGGCCGCCGCCTTCAGGCGCGAAGCGAGATCGGGCAGCGTTACCCTCCAGGCTGATGGAAAGCTGCGGGCGGTGAGCAGCAGGTTCGACCCCGCGCCACGCACGGCATTGATGAGATGGAACAGGCCCGGCTCGTCGATTGGGGCCGAATCGACATCGTCGACCAGCACCGGATGGCCGCCGATACCGGCGGCGGCTGTGCCGATAGCCGTTGCGGGAATGGCGAGCGCATCAGCCGCCTCGCGCCAGATCGCCGCAAGATGCGTCTTGCCGGCGCCGGAAGGCCCGGCCAGCACCACCACAGGCGCAGGCCAGTCCGGCCAGCGGTCCACGAGCGCCACCGCCTCAGCGTTGGCGCGTGAGACGACGAGATCGTCGCGCGAATAGGCGGTGCCATGGCCAAGATCGAGGGGAAGCTGGCGCGGCTTTTGCACAGCCCGCATCACTTGGTTTTCCGCACCCTGTCGAGGCGGCGTGGCAGCGGCGGCGGCGGCTCTGGATTGTGACCCTTGTAGAGCGGCGATTCCAGGTAGCGGGCAATGGCGAAGCGCACCAGTACAGCAATTGCCGCAGCGGCCGGCACCGCCACCAGCAGGCCGACGAAGCCGAACAGCGCGCCGAAGGCGAACAGCGCGAACATCAGCCAGACCGGATGCAGGCCGACGCTCTTTCCCACCAGCTTCGGCGACAGGATGTTGCCCTCGATGAACTGGCCGACGAAGAAGACGGCGGCGACCGCCACCACCATCTGCCAGTCCGGCCAGAATTGCACGAAGGCGACACCGACGGCGAGCACCAGCCCGGTCAGCGAGCCGACATAGGGGATGAAGGAGATAAGGCCGGCGAACAGCCCGATCAGGATGGCGAAGTTCAGCCCTGTGAGCGTAAGCCCGATCGCGTACATGGCGCCGAGCACGAGGCACAGCGTGCCCTGCCCGCGCACGAATCCGGCGGTGGCGGTGTTGATGTCAGTGGCGATCTGGCGCACCGTCTTGACGTGGTCGCGCGGCACCCAGCTGTCGACGACGGACACCATGCGATCCCAGTCGAGCAGCATGTAGAAGGCGACGACCGGCGTCACCACGAACAAGCTGACGACGGAAACCAGCGCCTTGCCGGAATTCCAGATCGATTCGAACACCGTCGTGAGCAGGCCGAAGCCGGATGTCAGCAACGAATTCAGGCCGTCGCGCAGGCTGGCCGGATCGACGCCGAACCTTTCCTTCAACCACTGCGGGTCGAAGCTGGTGATCAGGTTCTGCAGCCGCGTCAGGTAATCCGGCAGCTTGCCGGCGAAATCCGCCATTTGCGAGGCCAGCACGGGGATCAGGATGACGAAGGCCAGCACCAGCACGATGATGAAGGCGAACAGGATGACGACCGTCGCCATGACGCGCGACAGGCCGAGCCGTTCCAGCCGGTCGGCCACAGGATCGAGGAAATAGGCCAGAACCATGCCGGCGACGAACGGCAGCAGGATATCGCTGAAAACGTAAAGGAAGAGCGCCAGCACGACCACGCTGGCCAGCCAGAAGCGGAACTGCCGCCGGAAGGCGGCGGAGACCGCCGCTTCGGCCGCTTCCTGCTCAGTTGCTCGGGTGGGTGCCTTCGCCATAACCACTCATATGTCTCAGCCAGGCGACGAGATAGGCTGCCGCCGAAGCCACGGTCAAGAGGCCCGACAGCAGGACCAACCCGCGCCTGAGCAATCCGAGGTCGAGGCCGAAGGTAAGTTCGGCCAGCACTTCGGCCGCCACCACGATCTGCACGGCGGTGTTGGCCTTCGACACCATCAGCGGCTTCATCTCCACCGGGTGGCCCATGACGGTGGACAGGAGCACCGCGCAGATAATCAGCGCATCGCGCGAGACGACCGCCACCACCAGCCATAACGGCAACTGCCCACCGATGCCGAGCACGACGAACACGCTGACCAGCAGGACCTTGTCGGCCATCGGGTCGAGGTAGGCGCCGAGCCTTGAGCGCTGGTTGAACTGGCGGGCGATGAAGCCGTCGACGCCGTCCGAGACGCCCGCCACGACGAAACCGAAGAAAGCCCATTCCCAGCGCGATTGCAGCATGGCCAGCACCACGGCCGGCACCAGCAGGAAGCGCAGGATGGTAATCAGGTTGGGGATAGTCACCAAGGAGCGGCCACCCGGGGTCAGGACCTTTCGCTATAGATGGGCGAAGTCGGCGGCGAGCGCAATGGCCTGCCGCGCATCCTCGCTATCCACGGTTTTGGCAACGGCAGGCCCCACGCTTCTTGCGGCCCCTGCCGGTTCATGCGAAGACCCCGCTTCCAGAAAGACCCGCTTCCAGGTAGGGAACCGCGATGGCCAAAAACGGGCTTACCTATGCCGCGGCGGGCGTCGACATCGACGCCGGCAACCTCATGGTGGAAAAGATCAAGCCGCTGGTGCGCGCCACGCGGCGGCCGGGCGCGGACGGCGAGATCGGCGGTTTCGGCGGCCTGTTCGACCTGAAGGCGGCCGGTTTCAGCGACCCGGTGCTGGTCGCCGCCAACGATGGCGTCGGCACCAAGCTCAGGGTCGCCATCGAGGCCGGCAAGCACGACACCATCGGCATCGACCTCGTCGCCATGTGCGTCAACGACCTCGTCGTGCAGGGGGCAGAGCCGCTGTTCTTCCTCGATTATTTCGCCACCGGCAAGCTCGATCCCGAGCAGGGCGTGGCAATCGTCTCCGGCATTGCCGACGGCTGCCGCCAGGCCGGCTGCGCGCTGATCGGCGGCGAAACGGCCGAGATGCCGGGCATGTACCAGGAGAAGGACTACGACCTCGCCGGCTTCGCGGTGGGCGCGGCAGAGCGCGGACAACTCTTGCCGACCGACGACATCGCCGAGGGCGACGTGCTGCTCGGCCTTGCCTCGTCGGGCGTCCATTCCAACGGGTTCTCGCTGGTGCGCCGCATCGTCGAGACGAGCGGGCTGGCATGGGACGCCAGAGCGCCGTTCGGCAGCGGCGAAACGCTGGCCGAAGCGCTGCTGGAGCCGACCCGCATCTATGTGAAATCCATCCTCAAGGCGATCCGCAACACGCACGGCATCAAGGCGCTCGCCCACATCACCGGCGGCGGCTTTCCCGACAACATCCCGCGCGTGTTGCCGAAGGATTTCTCGGCCGAACTCGATCTCGACGCCATCGACGTGCCGCCGGTCTTCTCATGGCTGGCCAAGACGGGCGGCGTCGCGCCAGAGGAAATGATGCGTACTTTCAATTGCGGTATCGGCATGGTGATCGCGGTGGCCTCGGGACAGGCGGCGCAGGTCGCTGCCGTCTTGCAGGAAGCCGGCGAGACCGTAGCGCCGATCGGCCGCATCGTCCCGCGCCGGGATGCCGGCGTCATCTATCGCGGCAGGATCGACCTATGACCCGCAAACGCACTGTCCTCCTGATTTCCGGACGCGGCTCCAACATGACGGCGCTGATCGCGGCGGCCGCCGACCCCACCTATCCGGCCGAGATCGTCGGCGTCATTTCCGACAAGGCGGACGCGGCCGGCCTCGGCATCGCCGCGGCGCGCGGGGTGCCGGTACAGGTTGTGGCGCGCGGCGACTTCGCCAGCAAGGAGGCCCATGATGCGGCCATCGACAAGGCGCTGACGAAGCTCGGCGCGGAGATCGTGGCGCTGGCCGGCTACATGCGGCTCCTGACGACGCCGTTCGTCGAGAAGTGGCAGGGCCGCATGATCAATATCCACCCTGCCCTGCTGCCCTTGTTCAAGGGGCTGGACTCACACAAGCGCGCTCTCGAGGCGGGCATGCGCGTGCACGGCTGCACGGTCCATTTCGTCACGCCGGAGATGGACGACGGCCCGATCATCGCGCAGGCGGCCGTGCCTGTCATGCTGGGCGACGACGAGGCCGCACTTTCGGCGCGGATCCTGAAGGCCGAACACCGGCTCTACCCGACGGCGCTGCGGCTGGTGGCCGAAGGCAAGGCCCGCATGGAGAACGGCCGCGTGGCACTCTCAGGCTTCGTCGACAACGGCGACAATGCCGCGGCCGCCATCGCGGCGCCGAGCCCGCTGCGCGACGAGGTGGACCTGGAGCAGCTGGCGCGCATCACGCCGTAGCGGCTTCCAAACCGGCCTCGACCGCTTTCCGCACCCACACCTTGCTGTCATGCACGGCCGCACCGCTGTAAGGCGCCGGCGCGTCGGCGCCGGTCAGGACGTTGATACCCTCGCCGCGTTCGTGCGCGCTGTTCGGCCAGATACCTTCGGCGATGACAACGCCGCGCTTCAGGCCATCGAACAGTTTTGCGTGCAGCACCACCTCGCCGCGCCTGTTGCCGACCTCGACACGGGCGTCCTCGGCGATGCCCAGAGCCGCGGCGTCCTCGGGATGGATGAGCAGGGAGGGCCGGACTTCCTTCTCCTTCGACACCGGCGTCTCGGTGAAACTGGAATTGAGGAAGTTGCGCGCCGGCGAGGTCGCCAGCCGGAACGGATGCTCGCCATCCGCCACCTCGATCAGGTCGACATGATCCGGGAACTGAGGCAGCCGGTCATAAGGCCCGAACGCCTTGCCCATCACCGTCGGCGGCCGGTTCGGCGCGAAGCCGCCAACCCATTCGGGCTTGAAGCGGTATTTGCCGTCGGGATGGCCGAAGCCGTTGAGGAAATGCGCCTCCTCGAAGGGCGGCTGCAAATCCACCCAGCGCTGCGCCTTGAGCGTTTCGAAGCTCAGGCCGCGCTTCGCCAGCATGATGTCGATGTGCTGACGCTCCGTCAGGCCGAAGCCCGGCATATGCGCGACGCCCAGCCGCTTGCCCAGTTCCTCGATGACGAAATGGTTCGGCATCGGCCCCGGCGGCGGTTCGATCACCTTCGGCCCCAGCGTGACGTGCTGGTTGCCGCCACCCTTGTAGATGTCGTCGTGCTCCAAAAACATCGTCGCCGGCAGCACGACGTCGGCGAGCTTGGCCGTATCGGTCATGAACTGCTCATGCACGCAGGTGAACAGGTCGTCGCGCAAAAACCCCTGCTTCACCAGCCGCTGCTCAGGCGCCACATTGGCCGGATTGGTGTTCTGGATCAGCATCGCCGTCACCGGCGGGCCGCCGAACAGCGCGTCCTCATGGTTCATCAGCACCGGGCCGATGCGCGAATGATCGAGATAGCGGATCGAGGGATCGCGCAGGCTCTGGCCTTCCAGCATGCCCGTATCGAGCTTGAGGATGCCGGAATTGGAGTTGAATGCACCGCCGCCCTCATACTGCCAGCAGCCGGTGACGGCGGCGATGGAGAGCGCGGCGTGCATGTTCACCGGGCCGTTGCGCTGGCGCGAGAAGCCGTAGCCGAGGCGGAAGAAGGTTTTCTTCGTCGCGCCGACGAGATTGGCGAACGCCTCGATCTCGGCGACCGACAAGCCGGTGATCGCGGACGCCCATTCCGGCGTCTTGTCCTTCAGATGCGCCTCCAGCCCCTTCGGGTCGTCGGTGTATTTTTCGAGATAGGGTCGGTCGGCCAGCCCGTCGCGGAACAGGATGTGCATGACAGCACAGGCCAGCGCGCCGTCGGTGCCGGGTTTCAGCACAAGGCCCATGTCGGCCTGCTTGACTGTGGCATTCTCGTAGATGTCGATGGCGACGATCTTGGCCCCGCGTTCCTTGCGGGCGCGGATGGCGTGGGTCATCACATTGACCTGGGTAACGACGGCGTTCGTGCCCCAGATCACCACGCAATCCGACTTCGCCATCTCGCGCGGGTCCGAACCGCGCAGCGAACCGGTGCCCATGACATAGCCGGTCCACGCCAGATTGGTGCAGATCGAGCCGAAGAAGCCGGAATATTTTTTGGCGTGGCGCAGCCGCTCGATGCCGTCGCGCTGCACCAGCCCCATCGTGCCGGCGTAGAAATACGGCCACACCGTCTCCGAGCCGTACTTTGCTTCCGCCGCGTCGAATTTTTCCGCAACGAGGTCGAGTGCTGATTCCCAGCTTGCCTCTTTCCAGACGCCCTCGCCCTTGCCGCCAGAACGGATCAACGGCTTCACCAACCGGTCGGGGTGGTGCACGCGGTCGGCATAGCGCGCGACCTTGGCGCAGACGACGCCGGCCGTATAGGAGTTGTCGCGCGCGCCGTGGACACGGCCGATGCGGTCGGGTGCGAGGACTTCGACGTCGAGCGCGCAGGTGGAGGGGCAATCGTGCGGGCAGGCCGAATGGCCGACGCTGACACCGGCTTTCGTGACGGGAGCATGCTGGTTCATGGAAGAACCTATAGTCCGGTTTCGGCCAGTGGTGTAGGGCCAGCGACCGGCGACATCATTGTCAAAGCACGCGCCCCTTCGCCGCCCATGCCCTTATGGACAAGAGGATTTCGCCATCGGGACCGGTCGGCAGTCGCCGCCGCACCTCCTGTCGCAGGCGGTCGCGCGCCGGCTCGTCAAGCGACATGCAATATTTCGGCGCCGATCCCGTGCCGCCCAGAAACGGCGCCCAGTAGTCGTCGAAGCTGTCGAACGCCGCCGGAATGTCGATCGCACGGACCTCGACATCATGCAAACCGGAACGCGTCAGGATTTCCATAAGCGGCTGCGGCCGGCAGATCGGCGCCTTTGTCCCATCGTCGTAGTCGGCCGCCGCCGGGTCGAGGACGGTCGCGACATCGAAGAACCTGCGCATCACCTGCATGTGTCCGGCATAGTCCCAGACATACAAGGCGACGGTGCCGCCCGGCCGGACGATACGCGCCATCTCCCGGATCGCCGCATCCTTCTCGGCAACGAAGTTGAGCACCAGTCCCGACACCGCCACGTCAAATCCGCCATCGGGCTCCGCTATTGCCTGGGCGTTGCCCTGCCTGAAGGACACGCGCGGATCGGCAACGTTCGCCGCAGCCGATTGCAAAAACACACCCGAACTGTCGATACTAACAACTTCGGAAGGTTGGCAGGCATCGAGAATGGCCGATGTCACAACGCCCGTACCGCAACCGATGTCGGCCCATCGTGCGCCGGGCGCGACCTCGAGCCATCGTATGAAGATGGGAGCGATCCCCCGGCTCCACCGGCCCATGTACCGCTCATAGGCGTCGCCCGCGCCCCACAGATTCGGATCATGCGTAGGCATGGAGGCCACCCGTGGCTGTCGCCCATCCCGCACCGGTGCGGGTAACGTATCACGACTCGCCACGGGCGGCGAGTTGGATTGCCTGGCGGCATGGGCCGGCGATGAGGTCCGGCTCCGACAGATTACTCCGCAATCCCCTCCTCGTATTCCGCGCTCATCTCCAGCCACTTTTCCTCGTGGCGGGAGAGCTGGCCGGAAAGGTCGGAGCGTTCTTTGGCGAGCCGTGTGGCGCCGACTGGGTCCTTCTCGTACAGAGCCGGATCGGCGAGCTGATCCTCGATCGTGTCGATGCGCTTGCGCAGGCGCTCCATCAGCCCCTCGGTGGTGCGGATTTCCTTGGCCAGCGGCTCAAGTGCCGCGCGGCGGGCCGCCGCCTCGCGGCGCCGGTCGGCTTTCGATGCCTTCTCCGCCTCGCGCTTTTCGCGGCTGTTAACCGAGACACCCGTGACCAGCGTCTTGTAGTCGTCGAGGTCGCCGTCATAGGGCGCGACGGTGCCGTCCTTGACCAGCCACAGCCGGTCGGCCGTCGCCTCCAGCAGATGCCTGTCGTGCGAGATCAGGATGACGGCGCCGGGAAAGTCGTTCAGCGCGTGCACCAGTGCCTCGCGGCTGTCGATATCGAGGTGGTTGGTCGGCTCGTCGAGGATGAACAGGTTCGGCCCTTCGAAGGCCGCCAATCCCATCAGCAACCGCGCCTTCTCGCCGCCGGACAGGTCCTTTGCGGCCGTGTTCATCTTCTCGGTCGCCAAGCCGAAATTGGCGACGCGGGCGCGCACCTTCGATTCAGGCGCTTCCGGCATCAGCCGGCGCACGTGCTCGTAGGCGTTCTCCTCAGGGCGCAGATCGTCGAGCTGGTGCTGGGCGAAGATCGCCACCTTCAGGCCGGGCGCCACTGTGATCGTGCCCGTCTCGCCCTTCAGGCGGCCGGCGAGCAGCTTGGCGAAGGTCGACTTGCCGTTGCCGTTGGCACCGAGCAGCGCGATGCGGTCGTCGTTGTCGATGCGCAGGGTGAGCTTTTTCAACACCGGCTTGCCCGGCGCATAACCGACATCGACGCCCGACAGCGCGACGATGGGCGAGGCGACCGTCTTGACCGGCTCGGGGAAGGAGAACGGCCGCACGGTGTCGTCCACGAGAGCGGCGATCGGCTTCATCTTCTCCAGTGCCTTGATGCGCGACTGCGCCTGCCTCGCCTTGGACGCCTTGGCACGGAAGCGGTCGACGAAGGATTGCAGATGCTTGCGCGCGGCTTCCTGCTTGACGCGGCTCTTTTCCTGCAACTCGCGCTGTTCGGTCCACTGGCGTTCGAACTGGTCGTAGCCGCCGCGCCAGAACGTCAGCCTCTTCTGGTCGAGGTGGACGATGGAATTGACGGCGCGGTTCAAGAGGTCGCGGTCATGCGAGATCAAAAGCACGGTGTGAGGATATTTCGCGACGTAGTTCTCCAGCCACAGCGTGCCTTCGAGGTCGAGATAGTTGGTCGGCTCGTCGAGCAGCAGGAGGTCCGGCTGCGAGAACAGCACGGCGGCGAGCGCCACGCGCATGCGCCACCCGCCGGAAAAGGACGAGGCCGGGCGCCGCTGCGCGTCGTCGTCGAAGCCCAAACCGGCCAGGATGGTGGCGGCGCGCGATTCGGCCGAATGGGCGTCGATATCGGCG
The DNA here is from genome assembly GCF_006351905.1 of Mesorhizobium sp. 8. Lineage (NCBI taxonomy): Bacteria > Pseudomonadati > Pseudomonadota > Alphaproteobacteria > Hyphomicrobiales > Phyllobacteriaceae > Mesorhizobium > Mesorhizobium sp. 8. The sequence continues at coordinate 546,159 of NZ_CP040914.1, read as the reverse complement.
AGGCGGATATGGATGTCCGCGATGCGGTGCGGATCGGTGGCGGTCTTTTCCTCTTCCAGCAGCGCCGCGCGTTCCTTGTCGGCTTTCAGCACGATCTCGATCAGCGGCTCCTCGGTGCCGGGCGCTTCCTGCGCCACCTGGCCGATGCGCGTGTTCTTCGGCAGGTCGATTGAGCCCGTCTCGGTCGGCATATCGCCGGTGATGGCGCGAAACAGCGTCGTCTTGCCGGTGCCGTTACGGCCGACAAGCCCGGCCTTGGTGCCCGCCGGCAGCGTCAGCGAGGCATGGTCGAGAAGCAGGCGCCCGGCGATGCGGAGCGAAAGGTCGTTTATGGTCAGCATGGCGCGCGGGGTTTTGCATGCCCCCGCCAACTTCGCAAGGGCGACCGGCGTCTCAGGCGAAAGCCCTGCCCTCTTCCGTGCGCTGGAAGTAGACGAGGTCGAGCGTGACGGACGGACGACCGAGGATCGCCAGGATCGTATGCGCCTGGCCACGGTGGTGCGTCTGGTGGTTGAACAGGTGAGACAGCGCCGGCGCCAGCCGCTGCGAGACGGTGCGCATGTCGGTCACGGTCATGTAGGTGAAGCGCCCGGCCAGCGCCTTTTCGCTCAAGTCGCCGACCCATTCGACGATGCGCCTGTCCTCCACCTCGCGCGCCATGCGCAGGGCGCCGAGCGCGCGATGGACGATCGTGTCGAGCGTGGCCGGCGCATCGCCTTCGCCGGTGAACCGCTTCATCCAGATCCGATCCGCCACCAGGAGATGATTCAAGGTGCCCATCAGCGAACCGAAAAAGGCGCCGACCGGCCGGCTGAACTCCTCGTCGGTGAGGTCGAGCGCGGCATCGTAGATGCGCTCGTTGGCCCATTGATTGTAGGCCGCGAACATCATGAAATGCTGCTTCATCGAATTCCTCGTGCGCCGTTTGCGCGCATACCTAACCCTTGAGGCCGTTGCCGCCAATGACCATTCTTCTCTACGATCTCGTCCCGACCGATACCCAGCGCCCGTTCAGCCCTCATTGCTGGAAGGCCAGGATGGCGCTCGCCCACAAGGGGCTCGACTACCGCGCCGTGCCGACGCGCTTCATCGAGGTGCCGAAGGTGGAAGGCGGCATCTCCAAGACGGTACCCGTCATCCGCGACGGCAAGCGGGTGGTGGCCGATTCCTTCGCCATCGCGCTTTACCTGGAAGATGCCTATCCCGAGCGCCCGACCCTGTTCGGCGGCGACGGCGGCAAGGCTATGGCGCGCTTCGTCGAGCGCTGGTCGCAGACGCAACTGCATCCCTTCCTCGGTTCGGCCGCGCTCATGGAGATCTACCGGCTGCAGGACGAGGAGAACGGCGTCTATTTCCGTGAAAGCCGCGAAGAGCGCTACGGCAAGACGCTGGAGGCGGTCGGAGCCGAGCGCGACACCCATCTCGCCGCTTTCCGCAAGAAGCTGGTGCCGTTGCGCAGCATGCTGGAATATCAGCCTTTCATCGGCGGTGAGAGGCCGCTCTTTGCCGACTACATCGTCTTCGGCGCGCTGCAATGGGTGCGGGTGACATCCACCTACGAATTCCTACAGTCCGGCGATCCGATCCTGCCGTGGTTCGAGCGCTGCCTGGACCTGCACGGCGGAGTTGGCCGCGCCACGCCGGCCGCGGCCTGAGTACGGTCCGGATCATGCGACCTGCCGGCGATCAATCTTCCCGGCCGTAGCGCAACAGCCTCGTGCCCTGCGGAAGCTCCTCCCAGCCGAGCGGCTTCAGGTTCAGTTGCGTGCCCAGCTCGAAGAACGGCGTGCCGCCGCCCACGACGACAGGTCGGAAGAAGAGCTGGTACTCGTCGATCAAGCCGAGTTTCGAAAGACTGCCGGCCAAGACAGCACCGGAAACGGCAATCTCGCCCTGCGTGTCGGCCTTGAGCTTGCGGACCGCCGCCTCGACATCGTCGCGCACAAGGCGGGCATTCGGCCCCACCTCCGTCAGCGTGGTCGAGACGACGACCTTCGGCACGGCGCGCCAGGCGCGTGCAAAGTCGGCCAACACCTCCGAGACATCCGGTTGGCTGTCCAAGTCCTGCCAGACCTTCATGGTCTCGTACATGCGGCGACCGTAAAGAGAAACGGCAGTCCGCTTCACCAGACTGTTGAAATACCAGTGCAACTCCGGCTCCGGTTCCGGCAGATCGGTGATGCCGTTCGGACCGGCGATGTAGCCGTCCAGCGACAACATCATGCCGAAGACGATCCTGCCCATCGCAGCTCTCCTTAAACCAATTGCGAAATGCAATCAGTTTAGCAAAACATGGTCTGCACGCAAGCACCGCATGCACTGACCCGATGCGGCCCGATGAAAGCCGTCTCCCCTTGGCAATATGCGGGGCGGCTTGTATAGAGCCGCCACTCCAATCAATCCAATCCGTCCAATCCAATCTGCAAGGACTTCCCATGGCGATCGAACGCACCTTCTCGATGATCAAGCCCGACGCGACCAAGCGCAATCTGACCGGCGCCATCACCAGGATGCTGGAAGAGGCCGGCCTGCGCGTCGTCGCTTCCAAGCGCGTATGGATGAGCCGTCGCGAGGCGGAAGGCTTCTATGCCGTCCACAAGGGCCGCCCCTTCTTCGAGGAACTGGTGGAGTTCATGTCGTCCGCGCCAACGGTGGTGCAGGTGCTGGAAGGCGAAAACGCCATCGCGAAGAACCGCGAAGTGATGGGCGCCACCAACCCGGCCAACGCGGCCGAAGGCACCATCCGCAAGGTGCATGCGCTGTCGATCGGCGAGAACTCGGTGCACGGTTCGGATGCGCCCGAGACGGCGGCTCAGGAAATCCGCTTCTGGTTCTCCGACACCGAGATCGTCGGCTGATCCGACGGATCGGACCGCAAACAAAGCCGGGCGCCCTGCCCGGCTTTTTTGTTGGGGAACGGTCAAGCCGTCGCCGCGAACCTCAGCAGCACGCGGCCGTCCTGCGCCGTCAGCATCAGGGCGCCGTTCTCGACCTTGAAGCCGGCGACCTTCTCGAAAGCGGCGAAAAACGCCTGCTCCTGCTTCATCAGCGCCTCTTCGCAAGCCATCATCGTCGCGCCCGGCTTGGCGATGGTCATCTCCTTGCCCTTGATCTCGGCGCTGGCGAAGTAGCCGTTGCACGGCGCACGGCCGGTGATCTTGCCGTTTTCCTCGACCCGGAAGGTGGCCTTCGATCCCTCGATGGCGCCCAGGCCGTCGATGAAGGTCAAAGCCCAGGTCTGATCGAAGATCGAGGCCGCGTCGGCGCTGTCCGCCTGTTGCTTGACCATCTTGACCAGGATCGTCTGCGGTCCGTCGGCGGCCAGCGGATCGACCTGGTGCCTTTCGTCGTTGATGAACATCAGTTTGTCGTCGACGTCGATGCGCGCCTGCAAGGCGTAGGTGTTCTTTTCAAGGATCGCCGAGGTATCGAACTTGAGCTCGAAGGGGATCGGAACCTGACCGGTCGGCGTGATCTTCTGCTCGGCGACGATCGCCGCCGGCGCATCGGCCAGAGAGACGTCGGTGAGTTGCACCGTCACCCTGGCACCGGGCGGCAAGGCGATGCGCTCGCGGTAGACGACCTCGCCTTTCAGCACCTGTTCGGCGGCCACCGAAGCAACCGGCGTCGCCAGCATGCCGACAGCCAGCGGCACAAGGCCGAAGACGAAGAACTCGGCGATCCGGTCCAGCATGGGCAGTCTCCTTTGTCGCCGACAGGATGATCGGACGATTGCGGGTAAACCGTGACCGGAAAAGGAAATTTGAGTGGTGGCGCCATTACGGGCGCCAGCATGGTGGCGCCGTTAACGGCGCCAGCGCGCCGCCGCCTCGTCGTCGGCCTCCTTGGCATCGACCCAGTCGCCTGCGGTGCCGTCGGCGCCGTGCTCCTTCTTCCAGAAGGGCGCGCGTGATTTCAGATAATCCATCAGGAAGCTGGCCGCCTCGAAAGCGGCCTGCCGATGCGTCGAAGCCGTGACGACAAGCACGATGTTGTCGCCCGGCTTCATGCGGCCGTAGCGATGGATGACGGTCACGCCCTGCAACGGCCAGCGCCCGACCGCTTCCGTGGCGATGCGGCCGATCTCGGCCTCGGCCATGCCCGGATAATGTTCCAGCTCCAGCGCAGAAAGCTGTCCGCCTTCGTCGCGACAGAGGCCGCAGAAGGTGACGACGGCGCCGATGTCGGTGCGCCCCTGGGTCATGGCCGCCACCTCGGCCGCCGTGTCGAAATCGCCGACCTGGATGCGGATCGTCGGGCGGACCGCGCCGGACATCGCCTCAGCCGCCCGTCATTGGCGGGAAAAGGGCGATCTCGCGCGCGCCGGCGATCGTCTCGCCGTGTTCGACATGCTCCTGGTCTATCGCCACGCGGATGATCTTCTGGTGCTGAAGCGCGTGCTCGTATTCCTCACCGCGCGTGCGCAGCCACGAAAGCAGGTCGGCGACCGTCTTTACGCTCGCCGGAAGATCGACGTCCTCCTGCGGCTTGCCGATTCGTTCGCGCACCCAGGCGAAATAGACGAGTTTCATAGCCCTACTCGTCGACGATATGCTTCAACCCGGCGCGGAAATAGTCGTAGCCGGTGTAGAGCGTCACCACCGCCGCCACCCACAACAGCACCAGGCCGACTTGCGTGGTGTAGGGGAAAATCTTGTCACCGGCGGGGCCGACCAACAGGAAGGCAATGGCAACCATCTGGATGGTCGTCTTCCATTTGGCGAGCTTGGTGACGGGAACCGAGACCTTGAGCGCCGCCAGATATTCGCGCAGGCCGGAAACCAGGATTTCCCGGCACAGGATGATGATGGCCGCCCACAGCGACCAGCCTGCAATGCCGGCGTGACGGTCCGTGTCGGCGGCCAGCAACAACAGACACGTCGACACGAGCAGCTTGTCGGCGATGGGATCGAGCATCCTGCCGATGTTCGACGTCTGCTGCCAGGCGCGCGCCAGATAGCCGTCGAAATAGTCTGTCACGGAGGCCGCGATGAAAATGACGAGCGCCGACCAGCGGGCGAAATCGCTCGACTTCAGGTGACCTTCGAGGAAAAAGCACAACACCACCAGCGGCACCGCGATGATGCGGGCATAGGTGAGGATATTGGGCAGGTTGAATGCGCGCTTGGCCATCGTCAAAACTCATTCGTCGCTACGTACTCAAACCAGAAGCGCCTATCGGGGGTCAACTGGCGAATTCAGCTGGCGAGCGCAAATGCCGCGCCAAGCGGCGAATTCTCGCCGTCAGCCCTCGTGGAAGTGGTTGTAGACGGTGCGCGCGACGGACTCCGAAATGCCTTCCACCGTCATCAGGTCTTCCATCGCCGCGCGGCTGACCGCCTTGGCGGTGCCGAAATGCAGGAGAAGCGCGCGCTTGCGACCAGGCCCGATGCCGGCGATCTCGTCGAGCGGGTTCCTGACCATCTCCTTCTTGCGCCGCGCCCGGTGCGAGCCGATGGCGAAGCGGTGCGCCTCGTCGCGCAGCCGCTGGATGAAATAGAGCACCGGGTCGCGCACCGGCAGCGTAAAGGACGGCTTGCCCTGCACGAAAAAGCGTTCGCGGCCGGCCTCGCGGTCCTGCCCCTTGGCGACGCCGATGGCGGCGACCCGATCCTCGATGCCGAGGTCGGCCAGGATCGCGCGCACCGCCGTCATCTGCCCCTGCCCGCCGTCGATCAGGATCACGTCGGGCCATGCCGGGAAGCCGTTACCGGCCACGTCGTCCTCGGCCGTATCCTCCGCCGAAGCCTCGCCGCCCGGCATCTGGTCGCCATGTTCCTTGATGAGGCGCGAGAAACGCCGCTGCATGACCTCGCGCATCATGCCGAAGTCGTCGCCAGGGGTGATGTCGGTCGAGCGGATGTTGAACTTGCGGTACTGGTTCTTCACGAAGCCCTCGGCGCCGGCGACGATCATCGCGCCCACCGCATTGGTGCCCATGATGTGGGAGTTGTCGTAGACCTCGATGCGCTCCGGCTGCTTCTCCAGCCCGAACGTGTCGGCCAGACCGGAGAGCAGGCGCGCCTGCGTCGAGGTTTCGGCCAGCCGGCGGCCGAGCGCCTCGCGGGCGTTCTGCAACGCGTGATCGGTCAGGTCCTTCTTGTCGCCGCGTTGCGGCACGGTCACGCTTACCTTGCGGCCGGCGCGCGCCGACAGCGCCTCGGCGAGCAATTCCTGCTCGTCCACGGCATGCGAAAGCAGGATGGCGCGCGGCGTCGGCTTGTCATCGTAGAACTGGGCGAGGAAGGAGCCGAGGACGGCGGAGGCCTCCAGTGCCGGATCGGCTTTCGGAAAATAGGCGCGGTTGCCCCAGTTCTGGCCGGTGCGGAAGAAGAACACCTGGATGCAGACCTGGCCGCCCTCCTGATGGATGGCGAAGACATCGGCCTCTTCCACCGCCTGCGTGTTGATGCCCTGATGGCTCTGTACGTGCGAAAGCGCCGCCAAACGATCGCGGAAAACGGCGGCACGCTCGAAGTCGAGACCCTCGGCCGCCTGCTGCATGGCGGCCGACATCTCCGTCTTCACCTTCTGGCTGCGGCCGGAGAGGAATTCCTTGGCCTCCTCCACCAGTCCGGCATAGGCGGCGTGCGAGATCTCACCGGTGCAGGGAGCGGCGCAGCGCTTGATCTGGAACAGCAGGCAGGGCCGCGTGCGGTTCTCGAAGAATGAATCAGTGCAGCTTCTGAGCAGGAAGGCGCGCTGCAACGAATTGATAGTGCGGCCGACCGCCTGCGCGGAGGCGAACGGGCCGAAATAGTCGCCCTTGCGCGAGCGCGCGCCGCGATGCTTGTAGATGCCGGGCGACGCATGGTCGGCGGTCAACAGGATATAGGGAAACGACTTGTCATCGCGCAAAAGCACGTTAAAGCGCGGGCGCAGGCGCTTGATAAGATTGGCTTCAAGAAGTAGCGCCTCGATCTCGGTGCGGGTGACGACGAACTCCATCGTCGCCGTCTCGCGCACCATGCGGCCGATGCGGTTGGTGTGGAATCGCCCCTGCGCATACTGGGTCACGCGCTTCTTCAGGCTGCGCGCCTTGCCGACATAGAGCACGTCGCCGGCGGCGTTCATCATGCGGTAGACGCCGGGCGCGTTGGGCAAACGCTTGACCAGCGCCTGGATCACCTCGGCGCCGACCTTGCCGTCGCCGGCGTCCTCCGCACGGGCCGTCCAGTCGAGCGCCGTGAAGGCGACGTCCGGTCCGGACGGCACGGCAATCTCCTCGCCGGCGTCGTCGTCACCTTCGAAGTCGGTATCCGGCAAGTCCTCGGACGCCGTCAGGCCCCGCGTTCCGCGTCTCGAACCGTTTGCATTCATTCCATCATGCCTGTCACATCCGGCGTCTGCCACGCAAGATGCTGGCCGCCGTCAAGAGCGATCATCTGCCCGGTCGCCGAACGCGCTTCCCACAGATAGCGGATCGTCGCGCCGAATTCCGCGAGTTCGGGGCCGTGCTTCAGGATCAGCCCGTCCACCTGAGCGGCGAAATCGGCGTTTTCCTGGCGCGTGTTCTTCAGAGTCGGCCCCGGCCCGATGGCGTTGACGCGTATGCGCGGCGCCAGCGCCTGCGCCATGGTCTGCGTCGCCGTCCAAAGTGCTGCCTTCGACAGCGTGTAGGAAAAATAACGCGGGGTCAGGCGCCAGACGCGCTGGTCGACGATGTTGACGATCAATCCTTCGCGATCGGCAGGCAAAGCCTCGGCAAAGCGCCGCGCCAGCAGCGCCGGCGCCTTCACATGCAGGGCAAAGTGCCGGTCCCAGCCACTCCAGTCGAAGTCCTGCACACTGTCGTCGGTGAACACCGAGGCGTTGTTGACCAACAGCGTCACCGGTCCCAGTGCCGCCTCAGCCGCCGCGACCAGCCCGTCCGTCGCGGCCATGTCGGTCAGGTCGGCGACAAGTGCCGCAGCCCTGCCGCCGGCGTGGTTGATCGAATCGGCCAATTGCTCGGCCTCGACCGCCGAAGCATTTGAATGGATGGCGACGGCGAAACCATGCGCGGCAAGGTCCTCGACGATCGCCCGGCCGATGCGCCTGGCACCGCCCGTCACCAGCGCCGTGGCGGTCGCGTCGTTCATCGGTCAAGCTCCTTTCTGCACACCGCGCCCGGGAAATATGACGTGCCGGCGCAAACTTCCGTTATTTCTTGGGGCAAGAATGTGGCGAAACTGCTTTTCAGGCCTGCCGGACCCGGGCATCGGTGGCGACCCTGGAAGCTATATAGGCGCCGCAACCCCTTGCACCAAGCGGGCTCCAGTCCACCGGCCGACAGTCTCCTGACATGGCTGTTGCGGAATCGCAACGTCAAGCTTCAGCCTCATTCGTGCCGGGGAATGACCCAAGTTCAGGTTCGCTTCAGCCGCATTTCCTGCCCACATTCCGGAACCGATGAACGCCGCGACCGTTTCTCCCCCCGGACGGTTTCGGGGGCGTTCATGACAACAAAGCCCTGTGTGCGGCTAAGGAGTATGACAATGCAAGCCAACCTCAAATTCGCGCGGCCGTTCGCTGCGGCACTGGGTCTGACGGCTCTCGTGGGCGTGATCCCCGCCTATGCCGCCGATGCCATTGCGACGGAAGAACCGCCGGCGCCCGCCCCGATCGCCGAACTCCCCGTGGCGTCGTGGGCTGGTCCCTATGCCGGTCTTCAGATCGGTTACGATTTCTCGGGCAAGACCAAGCTTCCCGACATCGGCACCAGCGTCAAGACCGACGGCTTCGTGGGCGGCGCTTTCGCCGGCTACAACTGGCAGATGGACAACTTCGTCTACGGTATCGAAGGTGACCTCGGCTACAACGGCAAGGACGGCAGGTCCGACGACCTCTACAAGTCCGAATCCGGGTTCGAGGGCTCGATCCGCGCCCGTCTCGGCTACGCCGTCAGCCCCGACATCCTGCTCTATGGCACGGCCGGTGGCGCAGGCGAGAACCTGAAGGTGACCGACGAAGTGCTCGGCACCAGCTCCAGCAAGGGCATGTTCGGCTGGACCGCCGGTGCCGGCGCGGACATCAAGTTCACCGACAATGTGTTCGGCCGTGTCGAGTACCGCTACACGGACTTCGGTTCGGCGACCTTCGACAATGTCGGCAAGGTCAAGGACACCGACAACCGGATCATGTTCGGCGTCGGTATGAAGTTCTGAGTACGTAAAAGTATGCGAGTGGAAAAGCCGGGCCCTGCGCCCGGCTTTTTCTTTGCATGACGCCGATTTCACTTCAGGCGGGAATGCAGGCTTTCAGCTCGGGGAACTTCTCGTCGAAGCGGGCGGCCCAGCGCACCAACCGGCTCCGGCCCTTTTCCCATTTCCCCGCAAAGCGGAGAGCGAGATAGCCGAGTGCTGCGCGCAGCGCCATATGGCCGGCGGTGATCTTCTTCGGCAGCTTGGGCGGATTGGCGTTGAGCATGTCGAGCGCGCGGCCGATCTTGCTCCACTGCTTGTCCAGCCACGGCTGCGAAACCTTTTCCTCGGGCCGGTAGCGGCGTTCGTAGACCATGGCAAGCGTGCTGTCGCAAATGCCGTCGGCAAGCGCCTCCAGCACTTCGGCTTCCGTGCGCTTGGCCGGGTTGCGCGGGAACAGCGCGTTCTTCGACAAGCGGTTAAGGTACTGGGTGATGGCACAGCTGTCGAAGACCGCCTGGCCGTCATCGAGCAGCAAGACCGGGATCTTACCGAGCGGGTTGGCGGACAACAACGCCGGCGGCTCGTCGTCGGTCTTGGTCGGCACCGCCTCGATGGCGACACCGGCATAGACGGCCGCCATGCGGACCTTGGCGCTGTAGGGCGAAGCGGAAGCGTAGAAAAGCTGCATCGGGATCTCCGGGATTCTGCGGGCGCGCATTCATCGGCCGCCTTGCCGGAACCGGCAAAGGCCAGCGCAGCGAAAATGGCCCGCCAGACGAATTGCCCGGAGCCCGCCGGCCCGCGCTAATAATCAGGTCTGCGGTTAGCGCAGCACGCGGCAATGGCCGTTGTAGACCATCCAGCGGTCGAAGCCCGACACGCAGAACTCGACATTGTCGCCCATGCCCGCATAGCCCTGGCCTTCCTCGACCAGATACCAGACGGCGCGCTCACGCCCGTCCGACAGGGCGACCCTGGCGCCGCAATAGCGCCGCGCGATCGGCCGCTTCTCGCCCAGCGCCGGCAGATAGCGATGCTGGTGGATACGGCGGAAATCGACGATCTCGACATCCGGCAGGTGCGGCACATGCTGCACCTGGTAGCGGAAGCGACTGGTGATGCGGTTGAGGACCCAAGGTTCGGAGCACACGCCGGTGTCGCCTTCATCGACATAGGCCGGAAGGTCGGCCGCATGGATGGGCGGCGCGATGGAGAGCGGTGCGACGGCGCCGATCAGCGCGGCGAGAAGGGTGCGAGCGAAGCGAGTCATGACGGCCTCTTGCGATATTCGCGCACTGTGCGCAGCAAGTGCCTCGCGGTCAAGCGGTATGGATTTTCGGTAGTGTCTCAGTTTGAAATTTGAATGTCAGAAGATCGCGCCAGACGGTGGCGGTATGTTCGGCCATCGTTCCGCGATGCCAGCGCAGACAGCGGCCATTTCGTTGAACAAGTAAATCGAGTTCGTCGGGGCAGGATAGACCTTACCATTGAAGGCGTCCAAGGTCTGGCAAAGCGCCTGTTCGGGCGTAGCTTCCGGCTCAAATGGGTGATCCCGAAACACGCCAAACATTAACGCCGACTGGTATCGAGCCGTTGCCTCGGGCAGTTTTGCGGACTTGCTGTAGCGCAGGTTGAGCGCCCCGATCTTGCGGTTGTTCCGCTGATTGGTTCGGGCGACCAGAACATCCGGGAAGAACGATATGTCCGTACCGTTGAAATCAAGCTTCAACTGAGTCTTGCATCGTTCGAAATCGGAACCTTTAATTGACTCAAACCCCATGGTTAACACACTTTTAACGTAGTCTATATTGTGCCCTTTCACTTCTTCTTCAAAGTCTGTGTCTGTTATCTTGCCTTCATAGATATCAAGTTTTTTCTTCAGTTTCTCGGCGTCAACATTGCCGTTAATCATTGATTCTGCTACCATTCTCCTCGCGTCGTGATGCTGGATAATGGCGGTTTTCCGCTGGTACTTGCAGCTTTGCAGAATGCCGCGTCGGGCTTGTTCTGAGGCAGCCATGTAGTCCGCGAGTTTGTTGTCGGACAAGCGCGGGTGCTTCACTTCTCGATGTGTCGTTTTCTCAGTCATACAGAAAGGCCCCCCAATGGCGGATTACTTTCTCAGCGGCGAAACCCAGAATGGCGAGAGGCTGATAATCGCCCCGATCACCGCAGATATTGCTGCGGCGCACAATATGGATGCTGCCGATTCTATCGGTTACTTCTTGTATCAAAAGACGACGCGAATGCACAATTCAGATGTGTGTATACTCGCGAAGCTACCCTCAGAAGATGCAGCATTTCAACTGGGAAGAATTCTCGGCCTTAGCTAGAAATCCGCTTTTTGTAGGGACCGCGCGGGCCGGGCTTGGGCGCAACTGCATCCATCATCTGGCAAAGATCATCCATCGACCAGAGCCTATCGGCAACGCCAGCGGCCATAGCCGGAGTCATGCGCAGCGTCTTGTGCATTTTGATGAAGTTGTACCAAACCGTGTAGATCGCGACCATGTGGACATGGTTTTCGAACTTCTTTGAGAACGCATTGGTGAGGCGCGTGAAGCGGCGGTTTGCCATGCGCATGGTGAGATTGGCGCGCTCGACATGCGATGTGCTGACATTCGCCATGTCGGGCGAGCCTTCAATGCGCGTCTTGACAGCACCAGTGCAGACAGCCGGGCTGTAGCGGCGTTCCGGCGACTTGTTGCTTGCTGGCTCGCCGTACTGCTTCACAAGCATCGCGTAGTCGATATCAGCACCAAAGGCTTCCTCGACCGCATTGAGATAGGCGCGATGGCCATCGGTTGTAAGCTGGACGCGATTGGCGAGGCGGTCGCGGACATCTTCCATGAACGCCAGCGCATATTCGCTATCGCGACCGCCGACCAGCCACGAAACGATAAGCTTGCTGTCGCTGTCCAAGGCGGTCCAGGTCCACACATCGCCAGCGCCATCGACCGGCTGCTTCATGGTCGCTACGTTCTTCGCCTTCGCGCCGACGAATGACCAAATCTCGTCGGCCTGCACCCGTTTCGCCCGCACGTTCCGAACTTCGCGGTCATGTAGATCGGCGCAGAATTTGCCGGCATCGACCAGAAGCTTCGAAACCGTGTTGATCGACACGTCGGCAACGCGGGAGATCGATCGCATGGACGATCCCTCGCAAAGCATCGTGAGGATTTGGACGCGGGTTTTCAGGGGCAACTTGTTCATGCCCCTAATATCTGAACTTTTATGCTTAGTGTCAAGCATTAAAGTTCATCAAGCCTCGCGCAGATTCGGCCGGCCTGTTGGCCTGTCCGGTGGAGCGGGATCGCCTGTCAATCCGAACACCAAGTTTTCAAGTTCGTCTGGCGGCAGGTAAAGATCGGCCGCAACGCGGTGTTTAGGGATCTTCTCGCTCCAGAGCGTCGTGAAGACAGACCTCCACACAACGGATTCCTCGCGCGGGACGCTATTCGGTTCGTTGTGACGATAGCCGCGCTCATTCATCTGGATGCAGAAGGTCCGGTATTGCCAATCGCTAAGTATTCCGAGCTTGTGCAGCCGGTAAGCCAACGCCGCCGTAGAGACGCCCCAACGCTTCTTAGCGGTAACGAGTTCGTCTAGTCGCGCGACCGAAGGGACGCGAGATTTGATGTCAGCAACAGGCATCAAAAATGAGGATGCGAAGCTATTAGCTTCGATCTCGGCTTCCCGTCCTTGCTGAGGTCCGCCATGCCTGTGCAGTACCAAATGCGCCAGCTCATGGGCAGCATCTAGCCGGCTGCGATCCGCCGATTTAAAGGTGTTCAGGAAAATGTAGGGAACATCGTTCCGCCAGCACGAAAAGGCGTCCACGTTCTTGGTGTTCTCGGCCAAAGAGAACACGCGCACGCCTTTCGACTCCAGCAACTTGATCATGTTGCTAACTGGTTGTTCGCCCAATCCCCACACCTCACGAAGCGTTCGCGCCGCCGCCGCCGGATCGCGTTCGTGTGCCAAATCTATCAAGTCTGGCTCGGGCAGGTTGAATCTCTCTGAGATATAATCTGAAAGGAGATACGCGAACGACCCAGATGCAAGCGCTGCATCGCGCTCGCGGGCTGTCATTGTCGTCAGGCTGCGAAAGCTGGCCGCGTCCCTGGTGACCTCGTCAATGTCGTCGCCGAAAAAGAACTCGCGCGGAAATCGTAAGACTGCCGCGATTGCATCGACCGTCTCGGCAGAGGGTTCATTCTTTTCTCCCTCAAGCCGCGTCACTGTAACTGGCGACATGCCAAGGAGTTGAGCGAATCCTCTGCTGGTGAGCCTTCGCCGTTTTCGGGCGAGGCTCATTCGCTGACCACTAAACATGGCTTGCTATTTCTTGCGTGTAACGTTGATTTCGAAATCCTGGGCAGGGGTTTCGTCGTCGTCCTTCTTGGGTATGATGCTCGCCCATTCGCCCGGCTTGATGATGTAAATTCGTTCGTTGAATCCTTTGAACTGTTTTTCCTCAATGCTCTTCGGGAACGAGAGCTCCGCCCGAACATCATCGCCGTTGATATGGACGCAGAAATACCAGAGCGAGGCATTTTCGCGCGACTTGCGCCGCTCGTCTTCTGCATCAAACTCAGGGAACAAGTTCTTCTGGCCGAGATCGACCGCCCGCGTAGCTGCCGGCCCTTTGTCAGAGATGGCTTTCGGGTCGCGCGCGTCTTCACAGGCGCTGTCCACATTCTGGAAAACGATCTTCATCCCAGTCTTGGGGTTATAGATCGCTTCAATGTTGCCGGTGCAGTCAATCTCCCAACCCTTCAGTCTCAGTATGTCGCGAAGGGCACAAGTGCCATGGATGTAAGAAAGCTGTCCCGCTGCATTGCGCGGCATATTGAGGACAAAGCTTGCTTTGGCGGCGACCGCGCGCTTCGCCACCTCGATAAACTCGCCAGCCGTCAGGCCAAAATGATTGAGGCGGGAACCGACTTCATAATCCTGAGAAACAACGTGCGGCACGAATCGATCTCATGTTAATTTTTTCCCCCTCTTTTGTGGAAGAAAAAATTAACATGGTCAAGCCCTCACTGCTTCTTCCACCGACTTTCCGCCGCCTTCCTCGCAATCTCCGCGCGCCGTTCCGGTGTCATGTTCTCGGCGCGCTTCTTCCCGCCCCTCGAACCAAGCTCTTTGGCGGCGGCGCTCTTGCCGTCGTCCTGTACGTCGTCGGTTTCCTCGCCTGTGGCAATGCGCATGACGCGGACAGCGTTGCCGATCACGTCGGCGGGGCGCTTCTGGCCTTTAGGTCCGGTTGGCATCAATCCACTGCCTTATGCTGGCGAATGAACGCTTCTAACGACTGTCTTTGCTGGACCTGGATAGGTGGCATTTCGACAAAGGTAGCCTGCTCAATGATGGTCGCCTGCGCCTCTTTCGGCAGATAATCCCATTGATAGGCAACAGCCATACCAAGGCGCAACGCGAGGTGTTCATCGCCTTGTGCAATTTTGGGGCGTCTTGCTTTGATGGACATTCATACAACTCCCATGCTTTCCGGTAAGCATATAGGAGTTCGGACCGGGGTGCGACAACCGCGTTTCCGGCATCAAATTTCAAACTGAGACACTACCGGATTTTCTCGCCGGCCAGCCACTCCAGCGCCCATTGCGCGCTGCCCTCCTCGGCCAACAGCCGGTACAAGGTCGGCAGCAGGCCGCGCAGGTCTTTCTCCAACGTGAAGGGCGGGTTGACCACGACCATTCCCGAGCCATACAGGCGCGGCTCCGGCGCCGGCGCCCTCACCTCGAAACGGATATCGAGGATTTTCGCGATTCCGCTCGCGGCAAGGTCCCGCCGGAACGCGGCGACCGCGTCGTCATCCTTGATCGGATACCAGAGCGCATAAAGCCCACCCGGCCAGCGCCTGTGCGCCTTTATGAGACCGTCGACGATTCGGGCGAACTCGCCCTGCTCCTCGAATGGCGGATCGACCAGCACCAGGCCGCGCTTTTCCTTGGGCGGCAGATGTGCGCCCAGCGCCAGCCAACCATCGAGTTGCATGACTCGGACCTGGAAATCGCCCTCGAAGCGGGTTTTCAGCCGTTCCGCGTCGTCGGGATGCAATTCGATCGCCGACAGCCGGTCCTGCCTGCGCAGCAGATGGCGCACGATGAGCGGCGAGCCCGGATAGCGCGACAGTCCGCCTTGCGGATTGCAGGCGCGCACCGCGTCCAGATAGGGCGCGAGCAGAGCCAGCGCCTTCGGCTCGATCGCAGCGTCCAGCAGGCGTCCGATGCCGTCGTGCCACTCCCCTGTCTTTTGCGCCTCGACGGAGGCCAGATCGTAGAGCCCGATGCCGGCATGGGTGTCGATGACCCGGAAAGCCTTGTCCTTCTGCTTCAGATATTCGACCAGCCGGGCAAGCACGGCGTGCTTGACGACATCGGCGAAGTTTCCGGCATGGTAGGCGTGGCGATAGTTCATCGGATCACGCCGAAGCGCCGCCCCGGCCCCAGCGGGGTGGCGGCGGCTGCGAATTGGGATTCTGCGGACGGCCGCCGCCGCGCCCAAACGCCAGCACCAGCCCGATGAAACCGACCGCCATCAACGCATAGCCGATGGGCTGGTAACGCGGGTCCGCCACGCCCCATTCGTGCCGCAGCACGAGATCGGCATAGCGGATCGACACGCCCTCGGCATCGCCCAGCCCGGCGGTGAAGATGTAGGTGCCGGAAACGACGGGATCGATGATGCCGGCCGTCTTCATGAAAGCCCGCTCCTGCATCTGGATGTTGGTGTCGCGCGGCTGCGCCCCGGCGAAATCCATCGCCTTGGCGAGAACGGTCCTGCCGTCCGTCGCCGCCGTCAGCGTGACGACGGCCCTGCCCGTCCGCATGGCCTGAAGGCCGGCCACGCCGAGATCGACGACGACACGCAGCGGCGCATCCTTATCAGTCAGGGTCAGTTGCGCCGGCAGCGGGCCGGTCCCGGCGTCATAGAGGCGCCAGCGGCCGATATCGCGGCTGAGCACCTGGCTGGCCAGCCAGTTGGAGCCCGCGAGCGCGATGCCGGCCAGGAAGACGATCAGGAATACGAGACGCATATGGCCGCCTGACGATCGGGTTTCGGCATTTGCGCCATGGCTAGGCCTTACGCTCCCAACGGCGATCCGGCCCCTGCTGCCAGTAGGTCACCGCATGACCGGCGGCCTTCATCGCCTTCCAGTGCCCCCGCGCCGCCTCGACCTGCGCCGCGTCGTGGCCGTCAAACATGAACACGGCGCGCTCGTAGCCGTCGAGCGCCGGCGGCAAGGCGCCGTCGACCAGAAAGCGGATGCGGGCCTGGTTGGCGTTGTCCTCGCCGGTGGTCAACAGGATCGGTTGCTCGGCCGGATGAGGTTCGCGATCGGTCGCGTGGGCGAGAAAGGAATCGTCGCGGAACGTCCACAGATGCGTGTCCAGCGCATCGCGCCGTTCCTCGGTGCCGGTCTGCACCGCCACGCGCCAGCCGCGCGCGACGGAGCGCTCCAGCAAGCCGGGTAGCGCATCCTCCAGCGTCGATTCGGTCAGATGATAGAACAGCACATCGGCCATGACGGAATGCGGCTTAGCCCTCGTAGTGATCGCGCACGAGGCGGTCGAGCAGCCGTACACCGAAGCCCGACCCCCATGACTGGTTGATTTCGCTGGCCACCGCGCCCATCGCCGTGCCGGCGATGTCGAGATGCGCCCATGGCGTGTCCTTGACGAAGCGCTGCAGGAACTGGGCGGCGATGATGGCGCCGCCGTAGCGGCCGCCGATGTTCTTCATGTCGGCGTTCCGGGACTCGATCAGCTTGTCGTATTCCGGGCCGAGCGGCATGCGCCATACGCGCTCCTGCGTCGCCTGCCCGGCTTCGGTCAGCCGCCCCGCCAGCTCGTCGTCGTTGGAGAACAGGCCGGCATAATGCTGCCCAAGCGCCACCATGATGGCGCCCGTCAGCGTCGCCAGGTTCACCATGAACTTCGGCTGGAAGCGGTCGTGGCAGTACCAAAGCACATCGGCGAGCACCAGACGGCCCTCGGCGTCGGTGTTCAGCACCTCGATGGTCTGGCCCGACATCGAGGTGACGATGTCGCCCGGCCGCTGGGCGTGGCCGTCGACAGCATTCTCCACCAGGCCGACCAATCCGACCGCATTGACCTTTGCCTTGCGGCCGGCAAGGGCGTGGATGAGGCCGGTGACGGCCGCGGCGCCGCCCATGTCGCCCTTCATGTCCTCCATGCCGGAGGCCGTTTTCATCGAATTGCCGCCGGTGTCGAAGGTGACGCCCTTGCCAACGAAAGCGACCGGCTTGTCCTTCGCCTTGCCGCCCCTCCATTGCATGACGGCCAGGCGAGCGCCGCGTGGCGACCCCTGCGCGACGCCAAGCAGGGAGCCCATGCCGAGCTTCTTCATCTCCTTCTCGGTCAGGACCTCGACGGTGACGCCGAGCGCTTCCAGTTCCTTGATCCGCGCGGCGAATTCGAGCGGGCCAAGCGTGTTGGCCGGCTCGTTGACAAGGTCGCGCGCGAGCAGGACGCCGCCGACCACCGCCTCAACCTCTGCGAAGGCCTTCTTCGCGCCGGCCGGATTGCCGGTCTGGATGGTGATGCGGGCCGGCTTTTTCGCCGTCTTGCCTTCCGCGTCGTCCTTGCGGGTCTTGTACTTATCGAAGGCATAGCTGCGCAGCAGGATGCCGGCGGCAAGATTTGCCGCCTGTTCCGACCCGACGTCGGCTCCCGGCACGTCCAGCACCACCGTCGCCTCGCTTGCCTTGCGCAGACCGGCGGCGACCGCGCCGCCGAGTTTCAGCCAGTCGTGCTCGCCGAGCGCGGTCGCCTTGCCGATGCCGATCGCCACCAGCCTGTCGAGCCCGCTGCCCTCAGGCGCCAGCACATCGAGGCTGCTGCCCGGTTTGCCGGTGAATTCCGCTATCGACGCGGCGCGCGCCAGCACGCCGGACGGATCGCATGCCTTGGCAGCCTCTCCCAAACCGCCACCTTCGGCGGAGAGGACGAAGACCGTCCCCTTGCGCGGCACGGCGAATCTGGCGAAGGAAACGGAAGGCTGGGCGCTCATGGATAACCTGCTGCGATGGTCGGGGTCGAGGCGCGACCTTTGGCGGTTTTGCGGCGTTTTGCAAGGCGTCAACAAATGTGACGGCGCGCTCGTCCCCTACCCTGTTCGATCGCGTTCCGGTGCGCATTTCGGCCGCAACCCTCTGTTAACCAAGGATATTGGCCCTTTCTTAGCCAATATTGCCGAGACTTGGCCTGCCGGGGACATCATCGTTGAAACAGGAACCAGCTGGCTCCGGTTGTGCGCGCATCGCCGGAAAGCTATTTTCCGCCAAGAGGCTACCGGTTGGATCGCTCGAGAAGAACAATCCTGAATGAAGGTCGTTGAACGCTACATCCTGCAGCGTGCGCTCGTGCTCTTCCTGGGCGCGCTGGCGTGGACGTTGGCGATCGTCTGGACGACGCAGGTGCTCGCCCGCATCGACCTCGTCACCGACAGCGGACAATCGGCGCTGACCTTCTTCAAGGTCGCCACGCTCATCATCCCGTCAGTGGTGCCGATCGTCGTGCCGTTCTCGGTGGTGGTGGCGGTCGCCCAGACGCTGAGCGTGATGAACACCGATTCGGAACTGGTCGTCATCAACGCCGCCGGCGCCTCGCGCCTGATGGTGGCGCGGCCGGTCCTGCTTTTGGCGCTCTGCGCCAGCATCCTGTGCTTCGTCGTGCACAACGGCGTCGACCCCTATGCCAGGCAGAAGAACCGCGAACTCGTCGCGTCCGCCCGCGCCGATCTTTTGTCGCTCGTCATCCAGGAAGGGACGTTCCGCAAGGTCGAGGACGGGCTGTTCCTGCAGGTCGGCGAACGGCTGCCCGACAATCAGCTCGGCGGCATCTTCGTGGCCGATTCGCGCGAGGAAGGCGTCGATCTCGTCTATTACGCAAAGCGGGGCGCCATCGTCGACCGGAAGGACGAGAAGGTGCTGCTGATGAGCGACGGCGTCGTCCACCGCAAGACGCCATCCGGCGAGGTCTCGGTCATCCACTTCACCTCCTACGCGTTCGATCTTTCGGCGTTCTCGGCCGATGCGGAGCGCCAGACCCTGCTGCCAAAGGATCAGACGACCACATATCTACTTAATCCGGACCCGAACGATTCCATTTTCCAGCACGAGCCAGGCGCTTATAGGACGGAGCTCTTCAAGCGGTTCTCGGACTGGCTTTTCCCGATCACTTTCGCACTGATCGCGCTGGCGGTGGCCGGTGACGCGCGCTCGCACCGGGAGGCGCGCCTGCATCCGCTGGTGACCTCCATTACCATCGCGCTGCTGACCTTCTGGCTGACCTTCTTCTTCGAGGGCAAGGCCAAGACTACCCCCATATTCAACTACGCCATGGCGGCGATGCCGATCGTGATGTCGTTGATCTGCGTCTGGTTCATCTACCGCCAGAAGGCGATGGAACTGCCCGTCGGCTGGACAGACGCACTGACGGAGTTCGGCCGGACCGCCGGTCGGCGGCTCTCGGCGCTGCGGGCCAGCCTTGGTCGAACACGCGGAGGAGCCGCGTGATGGGCTGGACGCTGGGACGATATTTCTTCTTCCGCTACGTGGCGATCACCGCGTGGTTCTTCCTCGGCATCGCGGCGCTGATCTTCCTCATCGATTTCACCGAACTGGCAGGCCGCACGGCGCGCCTGCCCGGCTTCACCTATGTCATCGCGTTGACGATATCGGCGCTTCGGGCGCCGATGCTGACGTTGCAGATGGTGCCCTTCGTCGGCCTGTTCTCGGCCATGGCGATGCTGGTGTCGCTCAACCGCAAATACGAACTGGTGATCGCCCGCTCTGCTGGCATATCCGCCTGGCAATTCCTGCTGCCCGCCTGCATCGGCGCGCTGGCTTTCGGCGTCCTTGCGGTCGGTGTCATGAACCCGCTCGCAGCCTATGGCCTGTCCCGCTCGGAGACGATCGAAAGCGACCTGCGCTCGGGCTATTCCAACGAGGTGACCGCCGCCGCCGTCCCGTGGCTGCGGCAAAAAACCAGCGAAGGCGACACCATCATCGGCGCCCGCGCGATCCTGTCGCAAGGCCTGGAGATGGCCGACGCCTCGTTCTTCCAGTTCGACGGAGACGGGAACATCGTCACGCGCAAGGACGCACGCCACGCCTATCTGCGCGACGGCTACTGGGAATTGCAGGACGTGACCGTGCTCGACGCCAACGGTTCCGTGTCCAGGAAGGATAACGACAGGATCGCCACGGATCTGAAGCCGGAGTTCGTCCAGGACCGCCTCGCCCAACCGGAGACGATCCCTTTTTATGACCTGCCGGGCAAGATTGCGGTTGCCCGCTCGTTCGGCGCCAAGGCAAATGCTTTCGCCATGCAGTTCGATTCGCTGCTGGCGCTGCCTTTCCTGTTGGTGGCGATGACGCTGATCGCGGCGACCGTATCGATGCGATTTGCAAGAATGGGGCAGTCGGGTACGATGATTTTAGGTGGCATCGTGGCCGGGTTTCTGCTTTATGTCGTGTCGGTCCTTGTCAAGGCGTTCGGGGTGGCCGGATTGGTGCCGCCCGTCGTCGCGGCCTGGTTTCCGGTCGTGGTGGCGATGTTTTTCGGGGTGACGTTCCTGTTGTACAAGGAAGACGGCTAGTGAGAGGGGCGGTTTTGCAAAACCGTAAGCCGGTCCGAAGCGCGCTCCTGTGCGGAGTGAGCGCCGTGGCGTGCCTGCTCGCCTGCGGCCTGGGTGCGCAGCCTGCATTTGCCCAGGCGGTGGAACTCGCCCCCAGCGTCCCCGCCGGCTCGCAGATGCTTCTTGAAGCCGACACACTGGTCTACGACAACGACGCCCAGACGGTGACCGCCGTCGGCGGCGTGCAGATCGAATACGGCGGCAACCGCCTTGTGGCACAGCGGGTCGAGTACGACCGCAAGACCCGGCGGCTGGTCGCCACCGGCAACGCCCAGATGGTCCAGAGCGACGGGACCAAGATCAACTCCGACCATATCGACATAACCGACGATTTCGCCGACGGTTTCGTCAATGCGTTGCGTGTCGAGACGCCGGACAAGACCTATTTCGGCGCCGAGAGCGCCGAGCGCATGGGCGGCGTGCTGACGACGTTCCACAACGGCGTCTACACCGCCTGCGAGCCTTGCGAAGACAAGCCGAACAAGCCGCCGATCTGGCGGGTGAAAGCGCGCAAGATCGTCTGGAACGGCGAAACGCACACCGTCCGCTTCGAGCAGTCCAACTTCGAATTCTTCGGCTTCCCCATCGCCTATCTGCCGGCCTTCGAGATCGCCGACCCGACGGTGAAGCAGAAAAGCGGCTTCCTGATGCCCGGCATAGCCTATGGCAGCAAGCTCGGCTTCGGCGCTTCCATTCCCTATTATTTCGCGCTGTCGCCCACCTACGATCTCACCGCGCGCGGAACCTACTATTCCAAGCAGGGCTTCCTCGGTGAGGCCGAGTGGCGCCAACGCTTCAACACCGGCGAATACAGCATCAAGATCGCCGGCATCTCGCAGCAGAAGCCCGACGCCTTCGACGCCGGCACGGTCGATTCGGGACCGGCGGGCGATCCCAACAAGCTACGTGGCATGATGGGCACGAAGGGCCAGTTCGCCATCAATTCGCGCTGGAACTTCGGCTGGAACGTCATGCTCCAGACCGACAAGAACTTCTCCAGCACGTATCACATCGGTGGTTATGCCGACACCGTCCATCGTTCGGAAGTTTATCTGACCGGCCTGAACGACCGGAATTACTTCGATGCGCGCGTGATGCACTTCGAAGTGCAGGAATCAACGCCGGACAAGCTCGCCAACGGCGATGACAGCCCCTATGCACGCGATCCTTCGCAGCCTTGGGTCCTGCCGTCGATCGACTATGCCTATATTCCCGATATGCCGCTTGCAGGCGGCCAGCTTTCGGTGAACGTCAACACGCGCATATTGCAGCGCGATCGGCTTAGCCGCGCCTTCTCCACGCCGTACGTCACGACCACCGACGTTCAGCGCGTGAGTGGCCTGGCGGGCAATTCAGGCCGACTGACGGGCGAAATCGAATGGAAGCGCTCGCTGATCACGGACGGCGGGCTCGTCGTCACGCCGCTCCTGGCCTTCCAGGGCGATGTCGACTACGTCTCGGTTTCGGGAAGTTCGTTGGCCGCGGTAAACCAGATGGCCGCAAACCCGGCCATCAACACCACTGCCGACATGCGCTCCTCCTTCGCCCGCTATATGGCGACCGCCGGCCTGGAATTGCGCTGGCCGGTGCTCTTCTCAGGCGTCGGCTCGTCGCACATCGTCGAGCCGATGGCGCAACTTTTCGTGCGGCCGAACGAGCAGTATATCGGTGGCCTGGCCATTCCCAACGAAGACGCGCAGAGTTTCGTCTTCGACGCCTCGACGCTGTTCGAGCGTGACAAATTCTCCGGCTACGACCGCATCGAGGGCGGCACCCGCGCCAATGTCGGTGTGCGCTATTCCGGCAGCTACGACAACGGCTGGACGACGAACGCGATCTTCGGCCAGTCCTATCAGCTCGCCGGAGTGAATTCCTTCAACTCACCCGATCTGGTGAATGCCGGCGCCGAATCCGGCCTCGAAACAGCCACGTCGGATTTCGTCGGACTGATCGGCGCAACGACACCGGGCGGCCTCTCGGCCTCACTCAGCGGCAGGTTCGACGAGCATACGTTCGAATCCCGACGCACCGAGGTCAAACTCGCCTACAGCGGCGATTTTCCGGTTTCGGTCAGCGCTCAGTACGCGTTCATCGAAAGCCAGCCGCTCTACGGTCTTCCCTACGACCGCGAGGAGGTGACCCTCGGCGGCAGCGCGCGGATCAACCAGAACTGGCGCGTTTTCGGATCCGGCACCTACGATCTGCACACCGACCTCATCACCAACAAGGGGATCGGCTTCGCCTACGACGACGAGTGCTTCACCTATATGATGTCCTTCTCCGAGAACCAGACTGCCGACCCCATCACCAAGATAAGAGCGGAGCCGACCCAGAGCATCGGCTTCAACCTGTCGTTCCGGACCCTCGGCGACTTCGGTACCTCGTCGAGCAGCTTCACGGAATAAGGCGCCAATCCTGTCGACATGCTTTCGCCGCATAGAGCAGGCATGCACCGGGCGTATCAGGCCATGATTGGCCAAGGTCGGAACAGAAACGGGAACATCAGATGAGGAAATACCTGTTCTCCGCGAGTTTTGCCCTGCTTGTCGCGGCAACTTCCGTTTCGATCACCCTGCCGACGCTTCCGGCTGTCGCGAGTTCGATCAAATACGTCGTCAACAACATCCCGGTCACCAGCACCGATATCCAGCATCGGGCCGCCTTCCTGCGCCTTCAGCACAGGAAGGGCAGCGCCTCCGATGAAATGATCGAGCAGGCGCTGAAGATGGCCGAGGCCAAGCGGCTCGGAATCCGCATCTCCGACAGCCAGGTGAACGACGCCTATGCGCGGTTCGCCTCGAACAACAAGATGAAGCTTTCCCAGCTCGACGGCATCATGGCGAAGGCCGGCGTCACCAAGGAACATTTCAAGGAATACATCCGTGCCCAGATGGCCTGGAACCAGGCTCTCAGCGCCCGCTATCGCGCCGAGCAGGGCGGCACGGGGACGAGCGAGACGGACGTGGTGCGCAAGATGCTCGACAAAAGCGGCAACAAGCCGAGCGCCACGGAATACATGCTTCAGCAGGTGATCTTCGTGGTGCCGAAGGCCGAACGCAGCGCGACGCTCGGCAAGCGCAAGCGCGAGGCCGAGGCGATGCGCGCGCGTTTCAACGGCTGCAGCACCACCCGCGATTTCGCCAAGGGGCTGCTTGATGTCACCGTGAAGGATCTTGGCCGCATCCTGGCGCCGCAATTGCCGCCCGACTGGGCCGACCAGATCAAGAAGACGAAGACCGGCGGAGCGACCGCCGTGCGGGAGACGGAGCGCGGCGTCGAGTTCATCGGTATCTGCAGCGCGCGCGAGGTTTCGGACGACAAGGCCGCGCAGCTTGTCCTGCAGAGCGAAGGGTTCGAAGGCGGTGGCGCCAACGACGAACTGACCAAGAAATACGTCGCGGAACTGAAGGCCAAGGCCCGTATCGTCGAGCGCTGAGGCAATCGTGGTCACTCCCTCGCCGGCGGCGGCTGCCGCACCGTTGGCTCTCAGCGTCGGCGACCCGTCCGGCGTCGGCCCGGAGATCGCGATCGCAGCCTGGCGGTTGCGCAAAGACGCGGCAGTTCCGCCTTTCTACCTGCTGGCCGACCCTGACTTGATCGCGGCGCGCGCGAAAAGGCTTGGTGTATCCCTCGACATTGCGAAGACGACGCCACAGGCAGCCTGCGAAGCGTTTTCCCGCGCACTCCCGGTCGTGTCGCTGGCGGCCAGACTTGCCGACACGCCGGGCCTGCCGGACCGGGCCAACGCCGCCGGCATCGTGGAGGCCATCGACCGCGCCGTGGCCGATTGCATCGCCGGTGCGGCGGCGGCGGTCGTCACCTGCCCCATCGCCAAGAAGCCGCTCTATGACGCCGGCTTCGCCTTTCCCGGCCATACCGAGTATCTGGCGCATCTGGCGTCGCACCACTTCGGTCGAAGCATCCTCCCGGTGATGATGCTGGCCGGACCAGACCTGCGCACCGTACCGGTCACCATCCACATCGCGCTCGCCGAAGTGCCGAAGGCCCTGACATCTGATCTTGTCATCGAGACCGGCCGCATCGTCGCCAGGGACCTGCGGGACCGATTCGGCATCGTCGCGCCGCGCCTGGCCGTTGCCGGCCTCAACCCGCACGCCGGCGAAGGCGGCGCCATGGGGCAGGAAGACCTGCGCGTCGTCGCACCGGCGATCGAACGATTGCGTGCGGAAGGCATCGACGCCTTCGGCCCCCTGCCCGCCGACACGCTGTTCCACGCCCGCGCCCGTCAGGGTTATGACGCAGTGCTCTGCATGTATCACGACCAGGCGCTGATCCCGGCCAAGATGCTGGCCTTCGACGAAGCGGTGAACGTCACACTCGGCCTGCCCTTCGTCCGGACTTCGCCGGACCACGGCACGGCCTTCGATATCGCCGGCAAGGGCTTGGCGCGCCCCGACAGCCTGATCGCGGCGCTGAAACTGGCGCGCCGGCTCGCCGACGGTTCCGCCGGCGGACAGCAGGCATGAGCGTAGACGGACTTCCGCCGCTACGCGAGGTGATCGAGCGCCATGGATTGCAGGCGAAGAAGGCGCTCGGCCAGAATTTCCTGCTCGACCTGAACCTTACCGGCAAGGTGGCGCGGGCAGCAGGCGACCTGACCGGCGCGACAGTCATCGAGGTCGGGCCGGGACCGGGCGGGCTGACTCGTGCACTGCTGTTTTCCGGCGCCCACAGGGTCGTCGCCATCGAGCGCGACGAGCGCTGCTTGGCGGCGCTCGCCGAAATCTCGGCACATTATCCGGGACGGCTGGACGTCATTTCGGGCGACGCGCTGAAGACGGATTTTTCAGCCCTGGCCGATGGCCCGGTGAAGATCGTCGCCAACCTTCCCTACAACATCGGCACCGAACTCCTCCTGCGTTGGCTGACGTCAGAAGCCTGGCCTCCCTTCTACCAATCGCTGACGCTGATGTTCCAACGCGAAGTGGCCGAACGCATCGTCGCGAAGCCCGGCAGCGATGCCTACGGCCGGCTCGGCGTGCTTGCCGGCTGGCGCGCGCAAGCGCGCATCGCCTTCGACGTTCCCCGACAGGCGTTCACGCCGCCGCCGAAGGTGACGTCCTCCGTCGTCCATCTGGTGCCGCGCGAAGCGCCTCTGCCGGCGGATGTGCGCAAGCTCGGATGTGTCACCGAGGCCGCCTTCGGGCAGCGGCGCAAGATGCTGAGGCAAAGCGTGAAAAGCCTCGGCGGCGAAGCGCTGCTGGAGCGTTGCGGCATAGACCCGACACGACGGGCCGAAACGCTCAGCATCGAGGAATTCGTCAGGTTGGCGAACGCGATCCCTTGAGGGCAGAGCGAGGCTAGACCTTCTCGTCCAGCAGGCCAGAGACGAAATCGAACAGGCCCGGCCGGCGGTCGCGGCGCAGGCGTTCAGCCGAGACGATCGAGCGCACCTCGGCGAAAGCACGATCGAGGTCGTCGTTGACGACGACGAAATCGTAATCCGTCCAATGCTCGATCTCGGTACGGGCGTTCTTCAGCCGCGTCTCGATCACCTGCTCCTGATCCTCGGCACGGCGCTTCAACCGCGCCTTCAACTCGGCCATCGACGGCGGCAGGATGAAGACGGAAACGATGTCGCCGCGCATCTTCTCCTTGAGCTGTTTGGCACCCTGCCAGTCGATGTCGAACAGCATGTCGCGGCCTTCCGCCATGGCCTTTTCGGCCGGTTCACGCGGCGTGGCGTAGAAATTGCCGTGGACCTCGGCCCATTCCAGCAGTTCGTCGTTGTCGCGCAGGATCTCGAAGTCGCGGCGCGAGCGGAAATGGTAGTGGATGCCATCGATCTCGCTGCCACGCCGCGGCCTAGTCGTCACGCTGACCGACAGTTCGAATCCCTGATCGCTCTCGATCAGGTTGCGGGCGATGGTCGACTTCCCCGCTCCCGAAGGAGAGGACAGAACGAGCATCAGTCCCCGGCGGCGAATGCGGGAAGCGGTGTCCTTGGACGCCATCGACTACTCCAGATTCTGGACCTGCTCGCGAAACTGGTCGACCACGGCCTTCAACTCTAGCCCGATAGCGGTCACGGCTGCGGCGTTCGACTTTGAGCACAGCGTATTCGATTCGCGATTGAATTCCTGCGCCAGAAAATCGAGCTTGCGGCCGACCGCGCCTCCGGCTGTCAGCAAAGCGCGGCCCGAAGCGACATGCGTCTTCAGTCGGTCGATCTCCTCGCGGATATCGGCCTTGGTGGCGAGGAAGGCCGCTTCCTGATTGAGCCGCGCCTCATCGAGATTGGCGGAAGCGTCCATGAGAAGCTTCACCTGCTCGGCGATGCGCGCGCGGATCGCAGCCGGCTCTCGCGACGGATCGGCCTCGGCGCGCAGCGTCAGCGCTTCGATGGCATCGATATGACCCGACAGGAGGCCTTTCAGGGCAGCGCCCTCGTCGGCGCGCGCCTGCTCCAGCCCGTCGAGCGCCTTGTTGAAACAGGTCAGGATCGCCGCATCGGCGGCGGCGCGTTCTTCCTCGGTCTCGACGGCTTCCGGCACGTCGAGAACGCCGCGCAGGGCCAGCAGCCCGTCAGCACTGGCAGGGGCCGTGCCGAACTGCTCCTGCAAGCGCCTGGCGAGGCCCGCCAGATCTTTCAGGAAAGCCTCGTTGACCACCGGCTGCGCCTGAACCGCCGCGGCCTTGCCGAGCGTCAGGGTC
Organism: Mesorhizobium sp. 8; assembly: GCF_006351905.1. NCBI lineage: Bacteria > Pseudomonadati > Pseudomonadota > Alphaproteobacteria > Hyphomicrobiales > Phyllobacteriaceae > Mesorhizobium > Mesorhizobium sp. 8. The sequence goes on along the minus strand of NZ_CP040914.1, from coordinate 518,671 downwards.
GCCTGGAAATTGCCACGCGAAAAGCGCTTCTGCACGGCCTGCCGGATCGCCTGTTCGAGGCGCTCGAAACCCGTCGGCAGGCGCAGGCGAACCTCGACGCTCTTGCCGTTGACCGATTTCAGCTCCCACGCCACGGCGGCGCCCGAATGCTCGGCCGTGGCCCGGGCAAAACCGGTCATGCTCTGAAGGTTCATGCGGTTCGCTCCCCCTCGCCCCGGTCCGATTACTGGACCGGAACGACTCCCGTACCGGCGCCGTCTTCGGTCGCCGGTACGTCCTTGCCCGCCTTGGCCGCTTCCTCGGCCTGCTTCTTCTGCCAGGCGCGATAGCGGGCGACGTTCTCGTTGTGCTCATCCAGCGTGGCCGCGAAGACATGGCCGCCGCTGCCGTCGGCGACGAAATAGAGGTCCTTCGTCTTCGACGGATTGGCGACGGCTTCCAGCGCCGCCTTACCCGGATTGGCGATCGGCGTCGGCGGCAGGCCGTTGACCAGATAGGTGTTATAAGGGGTCGGCTTATCGATGTCGGACTTGTAGATCGGCCTGTCGGCCGGCTTTCCCTTGCCGCCGAAGAGGCCATAGATGATGGTCGGGTCCGACTGCAGCCGCATGCCCTTGGCGAGCCGGTTCAGGAAGACGGCCGCGACGCGCGATCGCTCGTCGTTCTTGCCCGTCTCCTTTTCCACGATCGAGGCCAGCGTGACGAATTCCTCGACATTGGCCAGCGGCAGGTCGGGCGCCCGCCGCGCCCACACCTCCTCGACCAGTTTCTTCTGGTCGGCCAGCAACTTGTCCACCATCTGCTGGCGGGTCGCGCCACGGGTGAAGCGCAGCGTGTCGGTGGCGAGGCTGCCTTCGGCGGGCATGGCGGCCGGCATGTCGCCCGTCAGTTCCTCCTGCTCGGCGATGCGCTGGAACGCCTGCTCGACCGTCAGCCCTTCCGGGATGGTCAGCGAATACATCACCGACTTCCCGCTCTTCAGCAATTCCATGATGTCGCGCATCGAAGCCTTCGGCTTGATGTCGTACTCGCCGGCCTTGAGCGCCTGGTCGTTGCCGGAGGCGCGCACGCCGAGCCGGAAGATACGGGCATCCGAAATCAGGCCGTAGCGCTCGAGTTGGTCGGCAATCTCGGCCACGCCGCTGTTCGGCTTGACCAGGAACGTGCCGCCATTGTCCGACGGTCCGGGGCCATAGAAGGCCTGCTTGCCGAAATAGAGCGCCACGCCCGCCGCCAGTACCATCAGCATGACGCAGGAGACGACGAAATTCATGAAGACGACGATCTGGCTGCGCGAGGCACGCGAGCGCTTGCCCGAAGGCGGCGGGGGCGGCGTGCCTGCCTCCGGCCGCAAGGCCTCGCTGGCCGTCTTCGGCATCAGGGGCGCCGCCGGCGGCGCCGGCCGCTGCCCGAAGCCTGCCTCGGCGCTTTCCCCAACGCCTCCATTATCCGCCGGACTGGTGTTCATGGCGTCCTACCGTTGATCTTTCGACGAATCCCCTTCGGCACAGTAGGGGCGAATATGGCAAAATTGGCAGCAGACGGCGGGGGCGAAACGGGCTGATCGAGCGCCCGCCGCGTCACCCATCGTATCGCTGGAAGACAAGCGAAGCGTTGGTGCCGCCGAAGCCGAAGGAATTGGACAGCGCCACATCGACGGCGCGCTTGCGCGGCTTGTTCGGCACGAGGTCGATGGCCGTTTCGCGCTCGGGATTGTCGAGGTTGATGGTGGCCGGCGCGATGTTGTCGCGGATGGCCAGGATGGAGAAGATCGCTTCGGCCGCGCCTGCCGCACCCAGCAGATGGCCGATCGACGACTTGGTCGACGACATCGACACCTTCGAGGCCGCATCGCCGACCAGTCGCTCGACCGCGCCGAGCTCGATCGTGTCGGCCATGGTCGAAGTGCCGTGCGCATTGATGTAGTCGATGTCGGCGGGCGAAAGATTTGCCCGCTTGAGTGCCGCCGTCATGCAGCGGAAGGCGCCGTCGCCATCCTCGGCAGGAGCGGTGATATGATAGGCATCGCCGGTCAGGCCGTAGCCGACGACCTCGGCGTAGATCCTGGCACCGCGCGCCTTGGCGTGCTCCAGCTCCTCCAGCACCACGACGCCGGCGCCCTCGCCCATGACGAAGCCGTCACGGTCGCGGTCGTAGGGCCGCGAGGCGGTCTCGGGCGTATCGTTGCGCTCGGTGGACAGCGCCCGGCAGGCGGCGAAACCGGCCAACGAAAGGCGCGATACCGCAGATTCCGCGCCGCCGGCCACCATAACGTCGGCATCGCCGAACTGGATCAGCCGGGCGGCATCGCCGATCGCGTGCGCGCCGGTCGAGCAGGCGGTGACGACCGCGTGATTCGGCCCTTTCAGGCCGTGCCGGATCGACACCTGGCCGGAAACCAGATTGATGATGTTGCCGGGAATGAAGAACGGGCTGATGCGGCGCGGGCCGCGCTGTTCGAGGATCAGCGCATTCTCGGCTATGCCCTCGATGCCGCCGATGCCGGAGCCGATCATGACGCCGGTGGCGCACTGCTCCTCATGCGTATTCGGGGCCCAGCCGGAATCCTTCAGCGCTTCATCCGCCGCGGCGATGCCGTAGAGGATGAAGCTGCCGATCTTGCGGAGTTCCTTCGGCTCGAGCACCGCCTCGGGATTGAAGGTGCCGTCGCTGCCGTCGCCACGCGGGATGATGTGGGCGATCTGGCAGGGAAGGTCGTCGACCTGGAATTCGGTGACGCGCCGAGCAGCGCTGCGGCCGCTCAGCAGTTCCTTCCAGCTATGCTCGAAGCCCATGCCGAACGGCGATAGCAGGCCGAGGCCCGTAACAACGACACGCCTCATAGCCGAAAATCCTCGCCGACGACCGCAGGCAGGATCAGGCCGAAGCCTTGTCGATGTACTTCACGGCGTCGCCGACCGTGAGGATCGTCTCGGCCGCGTCGTCGGGGATCTCGACGCCGAATTCTTCCTCGAAGGCCATGACCAGTTCGACCGTGTCGAGGCTGTCCGCGCCCAGGTCGTCGATGAAGCTCGCCTGTTCGGTCACCTTGTCGGCATCCACGCCCAGATGCTCGATAACGATCTTCTTGACGCGCTCTGCGGTGTCACTCATGTGGGCATCCTCGTCCAATGTTTGTCTGTCTTCGTTAGCGGGCCGAATGCCGCTAATCAAGCTCAAAGATGGCCTTGCCGAAAGCCTTCCGGCAGGCCGGTTTTGCCGCAAACCGCGCGGTTCGGGGCGCAATACACGAAAACCGCCCGGCATCCAAGGCGGCAGCCGGCTTTTTCCCGGCCCGTCCCCGGCAAGGCGGTTCGGGCCGGCGTTTCAGCCTCAAATCATCGCCATGCCGCCGTTGACATGCACCGTCTGGCCGGTGACGTAGCCGGCCTCGTCGGAAGCGAGCCAGGCGACGGCCGAGGCAACTTCGGCGCCGGTTCCCATGCGCTTCATCGGGATGGCGCCCATGATCGCCTCCTTCTGCTTGTCGTTCAGCTTGTCGGTCATGGCCGATTCGATGAAGCCGGGCGCCACGCAATTGACGGTGATGGCGCGGGTGGCGATCTCCTGCGCCAGCGACTTGGAAAAGCCGATCATGCCGGCCTTGGAGGCGCAATAGTTGGCCTGCCCCGGATTGCCGGTCACCCCGACCACCGACGTGATGTTGATGATGCGGCCATGGCGGCGGCGCATCATCGGATGCGTCAGTTCGCGCGTCAGGCGGAAGACGGCGCCCAGATTCACGTCGATCACCGCGTCCCAATCGGCGTCCGACATGCGCACGAACAGCCCGTCTCTGGTGATGCCTGCATTGTTGACAAGGATATCGACGCCTTCCAGCTCGGCCTCTGCCTTCTGGCCGAGCGCCTTCACCTCGTCGCGGTCCGACAGGTTGGCGGGGAAGAGTTTGACGCGGTCGCCCAGCTCTGCGGCAAGCGCCTCCAGCTTCTCGACGCGCGTGCCGTGCAGGCCGACGAGCGCACCCTGCGCGTGCAGCGTACGCGCAATCGCTTCGCCGATGCCGCCGGTAGCCCCGGTGACGAGCGCCTTGCGGCCGGTCAGATCGAACATCTTTTTCTCCTTGAAGGCACACCCTTCACACGGGCGTGTCGACTGTATCAGTTCAGCCCAACGCCGCCAGCGCCGCGTCGACATCGGCCGGCGAGCCGACGTTGGCGGTGGCAATGTCGCGATCGATGCGCCGCGCCAGACCCGACAGCACCTTGCCGGCACCAACTTCATAAAGTGTCGTCACGCCGTTGGCGCCGAACCATTCCACCGTCTCGCGCCAGCGCACGCGCCCGGTCACCTGCTCGACCAGCCGCGCGGCGATGGTTTCGGGATCGGTCGTCGGGGTCACCGACACGTTCGACACCACCGGCACGACGGGCGCATTCTTCTTCACCTCGGCAAGGGCTGCGCGCATGGCATCGGCGGCGGGCTGCATCAGCGCCGAATGGAAGGGGGCGGACACCTGGAGCATCAATGCCCGCTTTGCGCCCTTTTTCGTGCAAAGGGCCGCGGCGCGTTCCACGGCCGCCTTGCTTCCCGAAATGACGAGTTGGCCGCCGCCATTGTCGTTGGCGATCTGGCAGACGGCGCCCTGTCCCGCCTCCTTGCAAGCGGCCTCGACACCGTCCTGGTCGAGACCGATAATGGCGGCCATGGCGCCCTCACCCACCGGCACGGCCGACTGCATGGCGTTGCCGCGGATGCGCAGCAGCCGGGCGGCGTCCGCGACCGATACAAAGCCAGCGGCGGCAAGTGCCGAATATTCGCCGAGCGAATGGCCGGCGACATAGGCAACCTTGTCCTTCAGCGAAAAGCCGCGCGATTCCAGCGCCATGATCGCAGCCAGCGACACCGCCATCAGCGCCGGCTGGGCGTTGGCGGTGAGCGTCAGCGTTTCTTCCGGCCCCTCCCAGATCAGGCTGGACAGTTTCTCACCCAGCGCCTCGTCGACCTCGTCGAAGACGCGCCGCGCTTCGGGGAAAGCATCGGCAAGATCTTTACCCATGCCGACGGATTGGCTGCCCTGGCCCGGAAAGGTGAATGCGATCGCCATGGTCTATCCCGGTTTTTCGGTTCTCGATTGCGTGTGACGCAAGCCGGCCCGCCAAGTCAAGCCCGCCTCTGCCGGCGTACGCGCCGCAAACGCCTGTTCCACAGGGCTTTTCACCGATCACTCATGATTAAAACCGAACACGATTTTTTGCCGGCTCTTTTCATTTTTTTCGCAACCGCTAGTGTCCCGCGTCATTTTAATGACACTTCCGTGACGATGCACGGGTGCATCATGTCAGTAGAAAACGGTGCGGACGTGAACAGGACGGCAAAAGAACAGGACGGCATGGCTTCGGGCGCTGAAAAGCGCACGTACAGCCATGGTGCGGCCCTGCGTTACGGGCTGATCTCGCTGCTCGCTTCGGCGGTGCTGGTGTTCGCCATCGAGCTCATCTTCCGCGGCGATGTCGCAGCGACCGTCGGCTTCTTCCTGCAGCCGTTCAAGCCGGGCTGGACGACCGTCATCCTGTTCACCCTGATCCTCGTCACGCTGGACGCCCTGCTGGGGCGCAGGCACCAGGGGCTGATGGTCATGGCGCCGCTGACGCTGGCGCTCGCCTTCATCGGCCACCAGAAATCCAACTATCTCGGCGACCCGCTCTATCCGACGGATTTCCTCTATGCCCGCCAGATCGTAGACCTGATGCCGCTTCTGGTGCGGGAGCGGCCGTGGACGGCGCTCGCGATGGCCGTGGGGCTGCTTGCCGGGCTGACGCTGCTGGTCTTCGCGTGGCGTCAATGCCGCCGTCGCATGCCGAGGCTCACCTACAAGGGCAGGGTCGCGCGGCTGGCGCTGTGCCTGCCGCTGCTCGCTTTCTTCGTCTCCATCATGGACTACGCGACGTTCTCGTGGACCCGCGACCGCTTGCAGATCATCCCGATGATGTGGGACCAGAAGGAGAACTACGCCTCCAACGGCTTCGCTCTCGCCTTCGCCCTCAACGTGCCGATGGCGCACGTCTCGGCGCCCGCCGGCTATTCGGAAAAGGCGATGGCTGCGATCGAGCGGCCAAAGGTCACCACGACCATTCCAGCCGAGAAGCCGGACATCATTATCGTGATGAGCGAATCCTTCTGGGATCCGACGCAACTGCCGGGCGTCAAGATCACGCCAGACCCGATGCCGACCGTGCGCTCGCTGCGTTCGGGCTCGATGTTCTCGCCCGAGTTCGGCGGCATGACCGCCAACGTCGAGTTCGAGGCGCTGACCGGCTTCTCGAACGCCTTCCTGCCGGCGGGCTCCATCCCCTACCAGCAGTATGTGCGCGCGCCGATCCCGTCGCTCGCGACCTTCTTCAAGAGCGAAGGCTACGAGGCGCGGGCCATCCACCCCGGCACCAACTGGTTCTGGAACCGCACCAACGTCTACGCCGATTTCGGCTTCGACGACTTCAAGTCGGAAGAGACGCTGCCGCCGATGGCCAAGCGCGGGCCGCTGGCCTCGGACGCCGCGATGACCGACGAGATCATCCGCGAAGCCGATTCAACGCGGGAGCCGTTCTTCTTCTTCGCGGTCAGCCTGCAGAACCACGGCCCCTACGAGCCGCATCGCTACAACGACACCACGCACAAGGTCGAGGCGCAGACCAGCCAGTGGGCGCGCGATTCGCTCGCCAGCTACGCCGAAGGCGCGGCCGACGCCGACCACGGCCTCCAGCGGCTGATCGAGTGGGCGAAGAAGCGCGAACGGCCGACCGTCATCGCCTTCTTCGGCGACCATCTGCCGCCGCTGGGACCCGTTTATGTCGAGACCGGTTTCCTGAAGGACAACGTGGCGCCGCGCCGGGAAGCGGCCGACAAGATGCTCGAACATCACCAGACGCCGCTGGTGGTGTGGTCGAACAAGACCGGCCCGGAGACGGACATCGGTCCGGTCAGCCCGGCCTTTCTGCCCTATCATATTCTGAAGACGGCCGGCATCACGCACCCCTACTACACCGGCTTCCTCGGCGAACTGAACGAGCGCTACAGCGTGGTCGACCGCAACATGCTTCTGGCCCGCGACGGTGAAGCAGCCATGGACTGGGCGCGCCAGAAGGAGATCGATGCGGGGATCCGCAATTTCCGTTTCCTGCAGTACGACATGATGTTCGGCAAGCGCCGCGCGGCGCCCGACTTCTTTCCCGAAACGGCCGAAAAGCCGCAGCATACGAGCTGAAAAAGCAGACCGGGCGCGCGCGAACGCCCTGCCCGGCTTGACTTTCCAGGCACAATCTTTATGTGTCCGGCCAAGTTTTCGCGCCCGGTCGTTTTCCCGATCTTCCGGCCGCCGGAATTTCACGACATTCAACGGACGAACACCCATGGCCAAAGCCGCGAACATCAAGATCAAGCTTCTGTCGACCGCCGATACCGGCTTCTTCTACGTCACCAGCAAGAACAGCCGCACCAAGACCGACAAGCTGTCGTTCCGCAAGTACGACCCGGTCGCCAAGAAGCACGTCGAGTTCAAGGAAACCAAGATCAAGTAATCCTGGTCTTGTTGTCCTTATGCGAAAGCGCCGCCTCCGGGCGGCGTTTTTCGTTTCGGCTACTGGCCGGCCGCGTCAAATACCTGTCATGCAGGCCCTGTTCATGGTCGAAATGAAACGCCTCGACCGGATTTGCCGATCGGGCAATTATGAGGCCGGCCTCGCCCTCGGATCGCAGCGGTGAAAGATGAACGATCCTGACACCGGGACAGGCCTTCAGCGGCAAAAGGGAAGTGCAGGCGAAGTCTTCACCGCGTTCCTCAAACTCGGCCTGACCTCCTTCGGCGGCCCGATCGCCCATCTCGGCTACTTCCGCAACGAACTGGTGGTTCGCCGGCGCTGGATCGACGAGAAGGGCTATGCCGATCTGGTCGCACTGTGCCAGTTCCTGCCGGGTCCGGCATCGAGCCAGGTCGGCTTCGCGCTCGGACTTCTGCGCGGTGGGCCGTTGGGAGCCGCGGCCGCCTGGGCTGCCTTCACGCTGCCGTCGGCAATCCTGCTGGTGCTATTCGCATTTGCGACCGCCGCATCGGGAACGGCGGCCGATTCCGATATCGTCCACGGCCTCAAGGTCGTCGCCGTGGCCATCGTGGCCCAGGCCGTGTGGGGCATGGCCAAGACCCTGTGCCCGGACCGGACGCGCGCCGGCATCGCGCTTGGCGCCGTGCTGGTCGTGGTCTTTGCACAGGGCGCGTTCGCCCAGGTCGCGGCGATCCTGGCCGGCGGGCTTGCCGGCTTGTGGTTGTGCCGATCTGACCGCGAGGCGATCTCCGGCCATCTGACGTTCGCCATTTCGCCCACGGTCGGGACAATCTGCCTCCTGCTGTACACCGTCCTCCTCTTCGGCCTGCCGGCCGCGGCGGCGGTCTTGCAGTCGCAGGGCATTGCCGTTTTCGATTCCTTCTACCGTGCCGGCGCGCTGGTCTTCGGCGGAGGCCATGTCGTGCTTCCGTTGCTTCAGTCGGGGACTGTAGACCCGGGCTGGGTGTCGACGGACACGTTCCTATCCGGCTATGGCGCGGCACAGGCGGTTCCCGGACCTCTTTTCACCTTCGCCGCCTATCTCGGCGCGAGTCTCGGCCCCGAACCCAACGGGCTCCCTGGCGCGGCGATTGCGCTCGTCGCGATTTTCCTGCCCGGTTTCCTGTTGCTGGTCGGCGTGATGCCGTTCTGGGACGCCCTGCGCGCACAGCCAAACGCCCAGGCATTCATGCGCGGCAGCAACGCCACCGTCGTCGGCATATTGGGCGCGGCCCTTTATCAGCCGATATGGACCAGCGCGATTGCCGGACCGCACGACTTCGCGCTGGCACTCGCATGCTTCCTGCTTCTCATGGCCTGGAAAGCGCCGCCCTGGATCGTGGTCGTCGTGGCGGTATTCGGCGGCCTGGTCATCGGACACATGGCATAGCCGGCGCCGGCAAGACGGCCGGTCGCAAGGCCGGAAGTCCGTCTCGCGAAACGTCTTTGCTGGAAAGAAGGGGGCCGGTCGGCAATCTGGCAGCGGTACGAGGAGGCCACTATGTGCCAGCGCCGGCCGGCCGACCCCACGGACCCAGGAGATGCGGCGGACCTGAGCATCATGGGGTATTCGGAATGCCCGGCTTGCCCTCCCCGCCGGTTCCACCCGTTGAACGTCATGGAACATTTGCGCAAGAGCTTATGAAAATCAACAGTTTCTTAACCACAGCTCGCGAATCGCTTGGGTTAAGGTAAACCGCTAACCGTGATGGCTTGCGCCGGCGCCGGAAAATTGCAAGCGGCCGGCCTGTATTCGAACAGGATGAGGCGCCGGCGGCGTGCTCAAGCCGCCTTGGCGACGACCCGATTGCGGCCGCCGTTCTTGGCTTCATAGAGGGCGAGATCGGCCCGCTTCATCAGCCCTTCCACGGTATCGAGGCCCTTGAGCAGCGACGATACGCCGACGCTGACCGTGACGGGGATGGATTTTCCGTCGTGGCCGATGGCGAACGGTTCACGCTCGATCTCGGCGCGGATGCGCTCGGCGACCTTCTCGGCGATGTGGCCTTCGGTATCGGGCATGACGACGACGAATTCCTCGCCGCCGAAGCGGCAAGCCAGGTCGATGCCGCGCACGTTCTTGCGCAGCCGGCGGGCGAATTCGCGCAGCACGTCGTCGCCGCCGTCATGACCATAGGTGTCGTTGATCGACTTGAACCGGTCGAGGTCGGTGATCATCAGCGACAGCGGGCGCCGGCGGGCAACCGCGCGGTCGAACAGCGTCTCGAGGTGGCTGTCGAGGTAACGGCGGTTGTGCAGACCGGTCAGCCCGTCGGTGACGGCCATCTCGATCGTTTCGGTGACGCTGGCGCGAAGCTGGTCGTTGTAGCGCTTGCGGCGCACCTGCGTGCGCAGCCGAGCGGTCAGTTCCTGCTGGTCGATCGGCCGCATCAGGTAATCGTTGATGCCGAGTTCCAGCCCGCGGATGATGCGTTCGTCCTCGCTCTCCTCGGCGAGAAGGATGATCGGCATGAAGCGGGTGCGGTCGAGCGAGCGAAGCTGCGAGCACAGCCGCAAGGGATCGAAATCGGCGAAGCCGGTCGACACCAGCACGCATTCGTAGGGGGTCTCCGCTGCCTGGAACAGTGCCGCATGCGGGTCGGGGCAGATGTCCAGTTCCGCCATGCCGCGCAGCAGCTTGCGCATGCGCTCGGACGACGACGGGCGCTCGTCCACCAGAAGCACCTTCGGCACGGCGTCGGCGGCTGCGAAGCTGCGGCTCAGCAATTCCTCGATGCCGATGTTGCGTGTGGTCGAGGCGCGCAGCCGCAATTCGTCGGTCAGCATCTTCAGCCGCACCAGGCTCTTGACCCGCGTCATCAACTGCAGGTCGTTGACCGGCTTGGTGAGGAAATCGTCGGCGCCGACTTCCAGCCCCCGGATGCGGTCCGAAACCTGATCCAGGGCGGTAATCATCACCACGGGTATATGCGAGGTCGCCGGATCGTTCTTGATACGGCGGCAGACCTCGAAGCCGTCCATGTCGGGCATCATGACGTCGAGAAGAACGACGTCGACCTTGCCGTTCTCGCAGGTTTCGAGCGCATCGGCGCCGTTGGACGCCGTCAGCACCTCGAAATATTCCGCCAGCAGCCGGACCTCGAGCAGTTTCACATTGGCCGGAATGTCGTCGACGACAAGAATGCGGGCGGTCATCTCAAAGCGGCTCCGGTCGGCAGGCAGGTGGGCATCAGGCGTCGCCCAGGTAGGATTTGATCGTTTCGATGAAGCGCGGCACCGAAATCGGCTTGGAGATGTAGGCTTCGCAGCCGCCCTGCCGGATGCGTTCCTCGTCGCCCTTCATGGCGAAGGCGGTGACGGCGATGACGGGAATGACGTGCAGATCGTCGTCCTCCTTCAGCCACTTGGTCACCTCCAGCCCCGATACCTCGGGAAGCTGGATATCCATCAGGATCAGGTCGGGCCTGTGCGTGCGCGCCAGGTCGAGCGCCTCCAGCCCGTTGCGCGTGCGCACGGTCTCGTAGCCGCTGGCCTCGATGAGGTCGCGAAAGAGCTTCATGTTGAGCTCGTTGTCCTCGACGATCATGACCTTCTTCGGCATAGACTTCCCGTCCCGGCGACCTTCGTCCGAACACCGCCGTTCGCGTTCGCGGGGCAAACGCACCAAACCCGGCGCCGAACCTACCGCAAGATAATTGACGAAACGGAAACCGGCGGTTGAAAAGGCGCTCGATTCCCGTGCGAGGCTGACACCGGCCTTGTCGTGCCGGGCACTTGCGGCTACTGCGGAAGGCAGACTCAATCACTCGCAAGCCAAAGGTAGTGATGGCAAATCCAGCGTCAATGCGCGAGGAGGCGGAAGCCGTTGCGATCCGCGCGCTCGGCTTCGTGGCGGCGGATCCGGAGCTTCTGCCGCGCTTCCTGGCGCTTACCGGCATAGAAGCGTCGTCCATCCGCCGCGCCGCCGCGGAACCGGGCTTCCTGGCCGGCGTGCTGCAATTCGTCCTGGCGCACGAGCCGACCCTGATGCGCTTCTGCGAGGAAACCGGAACGCCGCCGCCGGCGGTGGGCATGGCGTTGAAGGCGCTGCCCGCCGGCGACGACAACCACGAGCGGTCGATATGAGCGACGATCCCGAAACGCTGCGCCAGATCGAGGAGCTGGCGGCCGACGACCGGCCGCTGCTGGTGCTCGACGTCGACGACGTCGTGCTGGAGTTCATCCGGCCGTTTCCGAAATTCCTCGAGCAGCAGGGCTTCAAGCTGACCATCTCGTCCTTCCGGCTGACCGGCAACATCGCCGAGACGGCGACCGGGCGGCTGGTGGAACAGACGGAAGTGACGGCCCTGCTCGACGCTTTCTTCGACGACCAGTCAGAGTGGCAGACGATCACGGAGGGTGCTGCCGAAGCGCTGGCCGTGCTCGGCCAGCAGGTCGAGATCGTACTTTTGACGGCCATGTTCCACCGCCATCGCGCCGCCCGGCGCGCGCATCTCGACACGCTCGGCCTGTCCTATCCGCTGCTCACCACGGAAATGGCCAAGGGGCCGGCGGTGGCGCGCCTGCGTGGCGCCAGCGGACGCCCCGTCGCCTTCGTCGACGACCAGCCGAACAACCTCGTCTCGGCACGCCAGTCGGTGCCGGACGTGCACCTTTTCCACCTGATGGCCGACAATTCGCTGCGCGCTTTCCTGCCGCCACTGCCGGACGACATCGTTCCGGTCCACGACTGGCGCGAGGCTACGCCGAGGATCGCCGAGGCGCTTGGAATCTAAAGCACCAACCGCATCAGCGGCCGGCCGGCCTTGCGTTCCGCTATCCTGTGGAAGCCGGCCTTCTCGAACACCCGCGAGGAGCCGACGAACAGGCCGATGGAACGCGAATCCTTCGAAAGGTCCATCGGGCACGCCTCAAGGTAGCGCGCGCCGCTTTCGCGGGCGAAGCCGACGCCGCCTTCCACCAGCCGATGCGTCAGGCCCTGGCCGCGCGCCTTCGTACGGATAAAGAAGCACGAGATCGCCCAGACGGCCGGATCGGCGGCGTCTGCCTGCTCCAGCGGCGCCGATCCCCTGCCGTGGTTGTTCCACTCCGGCACGTCGGCGCGCGGGCCGATCTGCATCCAGCCGACCGCCTGTCCGTCGTCGAAGGCAAGCAGACCGGGTGGCGGCCCGGCCTCGATGCGCGCGCGGATGTGATCCTTGTTGCGCTCGCGGTTGTTCTCGCGGCGCACCGCCGGCGGCAACCGGAAATGCGTGCACCAGCAGCCATAGCAGGCGCCCTGCCTGCCAAAGAGGTCCTCGAAGGCCGGCCATAATCCAGCCGTCACCGGTTCGATCGAAATGGCCATGGGTCCGGTCGCCTTGTCCCGTCCGATCATGTAGACTAGATTTGCAATTGTTCTCTTTATGTTCGCATCCATGGCGATCCCTGTCAACGATCCGGAACACGGTTTCTGCCGCGACTGCCTGCGATTGCAAAGCGGGCCGGTCCGCCGTTGCGAGCGCTGCGGCAGCCCCCGGCTGGCCCGCCACGCCGAACTCTACCGGCTGCATCTGGCCCATATCGACTGTGACGCCTTCTATGCGGCGGTCGAAAAGCGCGACAACCCGGCACTGCGCGACAAGCCCGTCATCATCGGCGGCGGCAAGCGCGGCGTGGTTTCCACCGCCTGCTATATCGCCCGCATCCAGGGCGTGCGCTCGGCCATGCCGATGTTCAAGGCGCTGGAAGCCTGCCCGGAAGCGATCGTCATCAAGCCGGATATGGAAAAGTACGTCCGCGTCGGGCGCGAGGTGCGCGCCATGATGCAGGCGCTGACGCCACTGGTCGAACCGATTTCCATCGACGAAGCCTTCCTCGACCTCGCCGGCACAGAAAGGCTGCACGGCCTGCCGCCGGCACTCGTGCTGGCGCGCTTCGCGCTGCAGGTGGAAAAGGAGATCGGCATCACCGTCTCCGCCGGTCTTTCCTACTGCAAGTTCCTCGCCAAGGTGGCGTCGGATTTCCGCAAGCCGCGCGGCTTCTCCATCATCGGCGAGGTGGAAGCGAAAGCCTTTCTGGCCGAGCAGCCGGTGACGCTGATCTGGGGCGTCGGCAAGGCCTTCGCCGCGGTGCTGGAGCGCGACGGCATCCGCCTGATCGGCCAGTTGCAGCGCATGGAGCGCAACGAACTGATGCGCCGCTACGGCACCATGGGCGACCGGCTCTATCACCTCGCGCGCGGCGAGGACGACCGGCGCGTCCACGCCGACCGCGACACCAAGAGCGTTTCGGCGGAAACGACCTTCGACATGGACCTTGCCTCGGCGGACGACCTCGTGCCGGTGCTGCGGTCGCTTTCGGAAAAGGTGGCGGCGCGGCTGAGGAAAGCCGGGCTCGCCGGCCGCACCGTCGTGCTAAAGCTGAAGTCGGCCGATTTCAAAATCCGCACCCGCAACCGGCAGCTCGGCGACGCTACGCGGCTGGCCGACCGCATCTTCTCCACCGGTCTCGACCTGTTGCGCCGCGAGATGGACGGCACCCGCTACCGGCTGCTCGGTATCGGCGTCAGCGACATTTCGGATGATGGCAAGGCCGATCCGCCCGACCTCGTGGACGTGCAGGCGCGCAAGCGCGCGCTTGCCGAAGGCGCCATCGACGCGCTGCGCGACAAGTTCGGCGGCAAGGCGGTCGAGACGGGCTACACCTTCGGCAAAGGACATCGCGGCCGCCCGGCCCGACCCGACGAGGACGACGGACCGGAGGTCCAGCACCCGTGGGAGCGGATCTAGAAACCTGCCAACCCGACAACGCGCCGGCCGTCCAACGATTCACATGCGCTTCAGTTCGATCCGGCTGGTCACCACGGCCTCGCCGGTCCTGAGATCAGTGTCGGTCGTGGTCAGCGTCATGCCGTCATTGCCATTTTTCTCGACCGTCATCCTGGCGGTGCGGTCGCCGTTGATCGGCTTTGCCCAGGTGATGCCGAGATTGATCGCGCTGCCCTTGCGCACGCCATTCAGCCCCGCAGGACCGGTCGCGGAACCGACATAAGAGCCCGAATATTTTGAGCCGCTGGATTTCAGCGTCGCACTGAAATGTCTAGAGAAGACAAGGAGCCCCCGGCAGTCGCCATCCAGCGCCAGAGAGTCGGCGGCGGCAGTCGACTTGAATTTACAGGAAACACGGATCGTCGGCGCCGTGATACGCACCTTGACCGAGCCTTTGCCTGCCCAACTGCCCTCCATCGACTTCAGGAAAGCCGATTCGTCGGCACAGGCCGAACCCGCACCGGCCATCACGCAGCCGACCAGGGCCATGATATGCAGGATCGATCTCAATGTGTTCTCCTGTCCCGTTTCCGGAAAGTACCGGGCGCAACGCTGCCGGCCAAGCCAGGTTCCTTTTCGTTACGCGGGCTCTGGCCCATGCGAAGATCTCCCGGTAGCGATTGCAGCCCGACCGCGAGCCTGTCACAGAGCGGCGATGGCACCTCAACCCTCCATCGCGAAAGCCGCTTTCTGGATGGCCTTGTCGATCGCCTCTTTCCTGGCGATGTCGGTTGCCGGGCGCGAAACCACGCGAATCCTCAACGTCTTCCAGGTGCTGGAACTGCGCTCGGTGATCGGCTGGTTCATCCTGCTGCCGGCGGTGCTGGCCACAGGGGGGTTCGCCTCGATGCGCTCGTCGCGCCTTCCGCTGCATATCGCGCGAAACGCCGTCCACTATGTCGGCCAGGGCGCATGGCTCTATGCGCTGACGCTCATCCCGCTCGGCGTTCTGGTCTCGATCGAATTCACGACGCCGATCTGGACGGCGCTGCTGGCCGTAGCCTTCCTCGGCGAGAAACTCGACAAGGCGCGTATCGCGTCCGTCGTGCTCGGCCTGATCGGCGTCGTCATCATCGTGCGCCCGAGCGCGGGGTCGCTCAGCACCGGCCATCTGGTGGTGCTGGGAGCCGCAGTCTGCTTCGGCATGTCGGTGGTGATGGTAAAGTCGCTCACGCGGACGGACAGGGTGCTGCGCATCATCTTCTGGATGCTGGTCGTGCAATCCGCCATCGGACTGGTCCCTGCCCTCTACGAGTGGCAGAACCCGCCGCTTTACCTGTGGCCTTGGATCGTGGTCATCGCCTTCACCGGCATGTCGTCTCACCTGTGCCTGGCGCGGGCGCTGACCTATGCCGATGCGACGCTGGTGTCGCCGATGGATTTCCTGCGCGTGCCGCTGTCGGCCCTGCTTGGCTGGGCGGTCTATTCCGAGCAGATCGACGCCTTTACCGCGCTCGGCGCCGTATTGGTGCTGTCCGGCAACCTGCTCAACATCCAGCGCCGCCAGCCTGGGCCGGCCGAAGCGGCGGCAAGCTGACGCGCAACCGCCGACTACTGCCCCTCGTCGGGAATCTTGAGCAAGTGGCCGCAGGCCTTGCAATGCACGGCGTCCGGTTCGTGGCGCGACAGGCCACATTGCGGGCACGGGAAATAGACCTTGTAGGGCCTGAAGATCGCCTGTGCCAATCGCACGAACAGCGAGATACCGATGAGCATGGTGACGATGGCGGTGAGCTTGCCCGCCACGCCCGGCAGTACGAGATCGCCGAAGCCGGTCGTGGTTATCGTCGCGACCGTGAAATACATCGCGTCGACATAGCCAGCGATGCCGGCGCCGGTGCGAAAGAAAAAGGTGTAGACGAAGCCTGTAACCACCAGCAGGAACGTCACCAGGTTGACCACGGCCTGGCTGGCATCGCGCCATTCGCGCACCTTACCGCGCCTGAAATGGCGCCAGATCGCGCCGCCGCGCGACAGCGACCACAGGCGCAGGATGCGCAGGAAGCCGAGATTGGCGAGCGCAGTCGGGAAAAGCAGCGTGACGAGGATGAAAACGTCCACCCACGAGGCGGGCTGCTTCATCAGCCTGAGCGGATCGGTGGAGGCGAGCAGGCGGGCACCGAGATCGGCGGCAACGAGCGCCGCTACCGTATAGTCCAGCCACAGGAACGACCGCGATTCCTGCAGCACCGGCGTCGCTATGAAGAAGGCGATGATCGCCAGATCGACGATGATGGCCGCGAACTGGAAGCGAAACGCGGCCGGCGACGTGCCGTGGTAGAGCTTGCGCAAGATATCGCGCAGCCACGGCAGGCCCGTCAGTCGCTCCTGCTCCTTTGCCTCGGCGCCTGTCACACCAGTTCCACTTCGACCACACCGGGAACGGCGCGCAGGGCGGACGCCTCGCGCGGGCCGATGCGATAGCGGTCCGGCAGCGCGACCTCGACCTCGCCCTGGGCCTCGCCCTTGATGATGACGAAGCTCACCTGCCCTTCGCCCTTCACGCCGAGCTGGCTGGCCAGCGTGCCGACGGGGCTGGCATCGCGCAGGAAAATGCGCAGCGATTTCTGCACCTGGCCGGCCATATCGTCCAGCGACTGGACAGTCTGGATGCGCATGTTGATGCCTTCCGGCCGATCTTCCGCCGAGACGGTGATGACCACGGATTTGCCGGGTTCCAGCATGTCGCGATACTGCACCAGCGTCTCCGAAAACATCACGGCCTCGTACTGGCCGGTCATGTCGGAGAAGTTGACGACGCCCATCTTGTTGCCGGTCCGGGTCTTGCGCTCCTGCTTCGAGGTCACCGTGCCCGCCAGTCGGCCGGCCGTGGCGCCGCGCTTGACGGCGGCTGAAAACTCCGCCCAGTTCTGCACGCGCAGCTTTTCCATCACCGTCTTGTACTCGTCGAGCGGATGCGCCGACAGGTAGAAGCCGACGACCTGGAATTCGCGGTGCAGCCTGTCCGCCGGCAGCCACGGCTCGGCGGCCGGCAACGCCAGCGCCTGCGATTGCGCCCCCAGCGAAGCACCGAAAATATCGGCCTGGCCGAGCACGGCGTTCTCGTGCGCAAGCGCGGCCAACCCCATCATGCGATCGACGCCGGCCATCATGGCGGCGCGGTCGTGGCCGAAGCAATCCAGCGCGCCGGCCATGGTCAGGCTTTCGAAAACGCGTTTTCCCACGATCTTGGGGTCGATCCGCTCGCAGAAGTCGGCGAGGCTCTTGAACGGCTTGTCGCCGCGCCTTTCGACGATGTGATGGACGGCGGCGTCGCCGACACCCTTGATGGCAGCCAGCGAATAGAAGATGCGGTTTTCCGCTACCTCGAAGTCGCGGAACGAGGTCTGCACCGAGGGCGCAACCACCTCGATGCCGAGACGCATCGCGTCCTGCCGGAAGTCGGCCAGCTTGTCGGTGTTGGCCATGTCGAGCGTCATCGAGGCCGCGAGGAACTCGACCGGATAATGCGCCTTCAGGTAGGCCGTCTGGTAGGACACGACCGCATAGGCGGCGGCGTGCGACTTGTTGAAGCCGTAGTCGGCGAACTTGGCCAGAAGGTCGAAAATGAAGTCGGCCTGCGGCTTGGAAACGCCGCGCTCGACGGCGCCGGAAACGAAGCGCTCGCGCTGCTTGTCCATCTCGGCGCGGATCTTCTTGCCCATGGCGCGGCGCAACAGATCGGCTTCGCCGAGCGAATAGCCGGCCAGTTCCTGCGCGATCTGCATGACCTGCTCCTGGTAGACGATGACGCCTTGCGTCTCCTTCACCAGATGGTCGATCTTGGGATGGATGGAGGCGGTCTCCTCCTCGCCGTGCTTTCTCGCATTGTAGGTCGGGATGTTCTCCATCGGACCGGGGCGATAGAGCGCCACCAGCGCGATCAGGTCCTCGATGCGATCCGGCTTCATGCCGATCAGCGCCTTGCGCATGCCCGCGCTTTCCACCTGGAACACGCCGACAACCTCGCCGCGCGACAGCATGGAATAGGTCTTCTCGTCATCGAGCGGGATATGCGCCAGATCGATGTCCACGCCCCGCCGGCGGATCAGCTTGACGGCGATGTCGAGCACCGTCAGCGTCTTCAGGCCGAGGAAGTCGAACTTCACCAGTCCCGCCTGCTCGACATATTTCATGTTGAACTGGGTGACCGGCATGTCCGAGCGCGGATCGCGGTACATCGGCACCAGCTCGGACAGCGGCCTGTCGCCGATGACGATGCCGGCGGCGTGCGTGGAGGCATGGCGATAAAGCCCTTCCAGCTTCTGCGCCATGGCAAGCAACGTCTGGACGACCGGCTCCTTCTCCGCCTCCTCGGCGAAGCGTGGCTCGTTGGCGATGGCGTCGGCCAGCTTGACCGGATTGGCCGGGTTCTGCGGCACCATCTTGGTCAGGCGGTCCACCTGGCCATAGGGCATCTGCAGCACGCGGCCGACGTCGCGCAGCACCGCCCTCGCCTGCAAGGTTCCGAAGGTGATGATCTGGCCGACCTGGTCGCGGCCGTATTTGCCCTGCACGTAGTGGATGACCTCCTCACGCCGGTCCTGGCAGAAGTCGATGTCGAAGTCGGGCATCGACACGCGGTCGGGGTTGAGGAAGCGCTCGAACAGTAGCGAGAAACGCAACGGGTCGATGTCGGTGATGGTGAGGGCGTAGGCGACGAGGCTGCCGGCGCCGGAGCCGCGCCCCGGCCCGACGGGAATGTCCTGCGCCTTCGCCCATTTGATGAAGTCCGAGACGATCAGGAAGTAGCCGGGGAACTTCATCTTCTCGATGATGCCCAGCTCGTATTCCAGCCGCTTGTCGTAGTCCTCTTGCGTATGGCCGACTGTGGGGCCGTGTGCGGCCAGCCGCTTCACAAGCCCTTCGCGCGCCTGACGTTTCAATTCCTCCGCTTCCGCCCTTTCGGCGGCCTCCGGGTCGGCGACGCCCGCGCCGGCGAAACGCGGCAGGATCGGCTTGCGGTTCACCGGATAATAGGAGCAGCGCAGGGCGATCTCGACGGTGTTGTCGATCGCTTCCGGCAGGTCGGCGAACAAGGCCGCCATCTCGGCCTGAGACTTCAGGTGGTTGTTGGGCGACAGGCGGCGCCGGTCGTCGGCCGCGACCACCGCGCCCTCGGCGATGGCGATCAGCGCGTCATGCGCCTCATAGTCCTCGCGCGCCTGAAAGAACGCCTCGTTGGTGGCGACCAGCGGCAGTTCGTGCCGATAGGCCAGTTCCAGCGTGGCCTTCTCGATCGCCCGGTCATAATCCCCCATGCGTTCCAGCTCGACATAGAGCCGGTCGCCGAACAGGCTCTTGAGCGCCAGAAGGCGGCTCTCGGCCAGTTCGGTGTGGCCGTCGCGCAGCGCCTTGCCGATCGGCCCGCGCGGCCCGCCGGTCAGGCATATGATGCCCTCGGCAAGCGCCTCCAGCATATCGGTGGAGATATGCAGCGCCTCGCCCGAGGGCGTGTCGAGATAGACGCGGCTGACCAGCCGCACGAGATTGGCGTAGCCGGCCTGGCTCGCCGCGATCAGCACCACAGGGCGCAAGTCGGGACCGGACCGGCGCCGGTCGCGCTGGCCGTCGGCGGGCTCGCCCGAGAACGCCAGGTCGAGCTGGCAGCCGACGATGGGCTGGACGCCGTCCTTCACCGCCTTCTGGGCGAATTCCAGCGCGCCGAACAGATTGTTGGTGTCGGTGACGGCGATGGCCGGCGCCTCGTCCTTCAAGGCATGGCCGACGATCTTGCCGAGCTGCAGGGCCCCTTCCAGCAGCGAATAGGCGGAATGCACGCGCAGATGGATAAAGGGACGGATCGGCCTTTCCGGCTTGGCCGCCTGCACAAGCGCCTCGCGCTTCAGGGGATCGCGGGGAAGTCTTTCATCCGACATGGGGTCGCGCAGCTTGCAAGGACTCGGGGATCAGGCCTCGAATGTATTAGGCCCGGCCCGGCGATGCCAGCCGAACATTCCCCAGTTCACAGCGCAAGCCTAAGCGAACTCCATGATGACGGCATCGACCGCAAGGCTGTCGCCGGGCTTGGCGTTCAACTTGGCGACGGTCAGGTCACGCTCGGCTCGCAGCACGTTTTCCATCTTCATCGCCTCGACCACGGCCAGCGTCTCGCCTGCCTTGACCTCCTGCCCTTCGGCGACGGAGATGGAAACGACAAGGCCCGGCATCGGACACAGGAGCAGCTTCGACGTGTCGGGCGGCAGCTTCACCGGCATCAGCCGTTCCAGCTCAGCCGTGCGCGGCAGCATCGTCAAAGCATTGACCGACATGCCTTTCCAAGCAATGCGCAGGCCGTTCGGCAGCGGCCGAAGCTGGGCTGCGATCGAGCGGCCGCCGACCGTGCCGCGCCACACCGCCTCGCCGGGCCGCCATTCGGATGTCACGGTGAAAGGCTTGCCGCCCTCGACCGACAGGTCGATCTCCATGGGAATCGAAACCATGCCGTCGCGGATGGAGACGGCGAGATAGTCGCCGTCGATCTTGACCACCCATTCCGTCTTCAGCGCACCCGAATGCGGCGCCAGCCGCCCAGTCAGCCGGTCGAGCCTGTCGCGGCGCAGGATCTCGACGGCCGTGGCGATGGCAGCCAGCACCGCCTTGTCGTCGGCGCTCGGCTCGATCGGCGCGAAACCGTCGGGATATTCCTCGGCGATGAAGCCTGTGGAAAGCCGCCCCTCACGCCAGCGCGGATGCTGCATCAGGGCCGACAGGAACGGGATGTTGTGCTCGATGCCGTCAACGACGAACTCGTCCAGCGCTTCCGACATGGCGTCGATCGCCTCCGCACGGGTCGGCGCCCAGGTGCACAGCTTGGCGATCATCGGATCGTAGAACATCGAGATTTCCGAGCCCTCGGTGACGCCGGTGTCGTTGCGCACGATCACGTCGCCGAACTTTCCTTCTTCCGGCGGCCGGTAGCGCGTCAGCCGGCCGATGGAAGGCAGGAAATTGCGGTACGGGTCTTCGGCATAGAGACGGCTTTCCACCGCCCAGCCGTTCAGCGTCACGTCCTTTTGCACTATGGCAAGCTTCTCGCCCGCCGCCACGCGGATCATCTGTTCGACCAGATCGACCCCGGTGATCAACTCCGTCACCGGGTGTTCAACCTGCAAACGCGTATTCATTTCAAGGAAGTAGAAGTTCTTGTTCTTGTCGACAATGAACTCGACCGTGCCGGCGCTCTGATAGTCCACCGCCCTGGCCAGTGCCACCGCCTGCTCGCCCATGGCGGCCCGCGTCTTCTCGTCGAGGAACGGCGACGGCGCCTCTTCCACGACCTTCTGGTTACGACGCTGGATCGAGCATTCGCGCTCGCCGAGATAGATGGCGTTGCCGTGGCTGTCGGCCAGAACCTGGATCTCGATGTGGCGCGGCTCGACCACGAATTTCTCGATGAAGACGCGGTCGTCGCCGAAGGAGCTTTTCGCTTCCGAGCGGGCGCGGTCGAAGCCGTCGCGCACTTCCGCCCTGTCCCAGGCGATGCGCATGCCCTTGCCGCCGCCGCCGGCAGACGCCTTGATCATCACCGGATAGCCGATCTCGTCGGCGATCTTTTCGGCATGGTCGGCGTTCTCGATGACGCCGAGATAGCCCGGCACGGTGGAGACCTTGGCAGCGTTGGCGAACTTCTTCGATTCGATCTTGTCGCCCATTGCCTCGATGGCCTTCACCTTCGGGCCGATGAAGACGATGCCCTCTTTCTCCAGCGCCGCGCAGAAGGAAGCCCGCTCGGAGAGGAAGCCGTAGCCGGGATGCACGGCCTCGGCGCCAGTGTCCTTGCAGGCCTGGATGATCCTGTCGGCGACCAGATAGCTTTCCGCCGCAGCCGGCGGGCCGATATGGACCGCCTCGTCTGCCATCTCGACATGCACGGCGTCTCGATCGGCGTCGGAGTAGACCGCGACCGTGGCAATGCCCATCTTCTTCGCCGTCCTGATGACACGGCAGGCGATCTCGCCACGGTTGGCGATCAGGATCTTCTTGAACATGCGCGCATCGTCCTCCGGCTGGGGTTTTTCTTTATGACGTTCCGCAGGTGTGCTCAAGCCGACGAACGGTCTAGACGGCTGTGCATGGTTTCGCCCGCCATTGGGCCCCTTGCGCCCTTTCCCCGCGGGCAGCCGGCTGATAGCGTGCCGCTGACGAATCCTTGCAGGAGAATGCCATGAAAACCCGCGCCGCCGTGGCTGTTGGAGCTGGAAAGCCGCTCGAGATCATGGAGGTCGACCTCGACGGGCCGCGCGAGGGCGAGGTGCTGGTCGAGATCAAGGCGACCGGCATCTGCCACACGGACGAGTTCACGCTGTCGGGTGCCGATCCGGAAGGCATCTTCCCGGCCATCCTCGGCCATGAGGGCGCCGGCGTGGTGGTCGACGTCGGCAAGGGCGTGACGTCGGTCAAGAAGGGCGACCATGTCATTCCGCTCTATACGCCGGAATGCCGCCAGTGCCCGTCCTGCCTGTCGCGCAAGACCAATCTGTGCACCGCCATCCGAGCCACGCAGGGGCAAGGCCTGATGCCGGACGGCACCAGCCGCTTCTCCATCGGCAAGGACAAGATCTTCCACTACATGGGTTGTTCGACCTTCTCCAACTTCACCGTGCTGCCGGAGATCGCGGTGGCCAAGGTCGATCCCGCCGCCCCTTTCGACAAGATCTGTTACATCGGCTGCGGCGTGACGACCGGCATCGGCGCGGTCATCAACACGGCGAAGGTCGAGGAAGGGGCGACAGCTGCGGTGTTCGGCCTCGGCGGCATCGGCCTCAACGTCATCCAGGGCCTTAAGCTCGCCGGCGCCGACATGATCATCGGCGTCGATCTCAACGACGACAAGAAGGCATGGGGCGAGCGCTTCGGCATGACGCATTTCGTCAACCCGAAGAAGGTCGACAACGTCGTCACCGAGATCGTCAACATGACCAAGCGCGGCGCCGACCAGATCGGCGGTGCCGACTACACCTTCGACTGCACCGGCAACGTCACCGTCATGCGCCAGGCGCTGGAATGCTCGCATCGCGGCTGGGGCCAGTCGATCGTCATCGGCGTGGCAGGAGCCGGCCAGGAGATTTCGACGCGGCCGTTCCAGCTTGTCACCGGCCGCAGTTGGAGAGGCACCGCCTTCGGCGGCGCGCGCGGCCGCACCGATGTGCCGAAGATCGTCGACTGGTACATGGACGGCAAGATCCAGATCGACCCGATGATCACCCACACGCTGAAGCTTGAGGACATCAACAAGGGCTTCGACCTGATGCACGAGGGCAAATCGATCCGCAGCGTCGTGGTCTACTGATTTCAGAAAGGGAGAAAAGCCGCCGACCGCACAGGCCAGCGACTTCGCGTTGAACGGCCAACAGGGAGGACTGAGAATGGCTGAGAAACTGCATCCGAGTATCGACAAGGGCCTGCCGAAGAAGAGCGCGCGCTTCAAGGGCGGCACGCTGGTCTGCCAGTGCGTCAACAATCCGGTGGAAGTCGAGATCACCGGGCAGGTCCTGCACAACCACGCCTGCGGCTGCACCAAGTGCTGGAAGCCGGACGGCGCGCTGTTCTCAGTGGTCGCCGTCGTGCCGACCGACAATGTCAAGGTCACCGCCAACAAGTCGAAGCTCAAGGTGGTGGACAAGAAGGCGCTCATCCAGCGCCATGCCTGCCGCGCCTGCGGCGTCCATATGTACGGGCCGGTGGAGCGCGAGCATCCCTTCCAGGGCCTGTCCTTCATCCATCCCGAGCGCTTCCAGGAAAGCGGCTGGGCGCCGCCCGGATTCGCCGCCTTCGTGTCCTCCATCATCGAGGCCGGCGTGCAGCCTGCGAAGATGAAGGGCATCCGCAACCGCCTGGCGAAGGCGGGTCTGGCGCCCTACGACTGCCTGTCGCCGGGCCTGATGGACTATATCGCCGAATGGACAGCCAAGAAGTCGGGCGCGCTGCCGGCTTGAGCGGACCGCAGATCCTCGTCGACGCCGACGCCTGTCCCGTGAAGGACGAAGTGGTGAGGGTGGCGGAGCGGCATGGCCTGCCCGTCACCTTCGTTTCCAACGGCGGGGTGCGGCCTTCGCGCGACCCGATGATCCGCAATGTCGTGGTGCCGAAGGAAAAGGCCGACGCGGCGGACGACTGGATCGTGGAAAACGCCAAGGCCAACGACATCGTGGTGACGGCCGACATCCCGCTGGCGGCACGCGCCGTGGCGCTGGGCGCACATGTGCTCGGCCCGACCGGACGGCCGTTCACGCCGGAGACGATCGGCATGGCGGTGGCGATGCGCGACCTTAAACAGCATCTGCGCGAGACCGGCGAAAGCAAGGGCTACAACGCCGGCTTCACGCGCGAGGACCGTTCGCGCTTCCTCGGCGAACTGGACCGCATCCTGCGGCGGGCGCTCAGAGTGGCGGGTTGACGGCATGTCCGGTTCCGAAAGCACCTTCCTCGCACGCCACCTTCAGTTCGTGGTGGCTGCGGTTTGCGGTGTCGCCGCTGCGGCGGTGGCGGGTTTCTTCAGCCTGCGCCTCGCCTTTCCTGCCGGTGCCGATGTCGCCTTCGCCGTCTATTGCGCGCTGGTGCTGCGCGAAATGCCGAGACTGACAGCGGACTACCTGAGCAAAAGAGCGCGCGCCGCCGACCTGCCGGTATTGCTGATCTTCGCCCTCACCGCAGGCGTCGTTGCCGCCGCCCTTTTGTCGCTGTTCCAGATCATCAACAGCAAAGGCAGCTTTCATCCACTGGAACTCGCCCTCGCGCTGCTTTCCATTCCGCTCGGCTGGTTCACCATCCATGCCATGACGGCCCTGCATTACGCGCATGTCTACTGGATCGACGACAACGAAACCGACAGCTCTTCGAAGAAGAAAAAGCCTGTCGGCGGGCTCATCTTTGCCGGCAAGGAACGGCCGGAAGGCTGGGATTTTCTTTATTTTTCGACCACCGTCGGCATGACCTCGCAGACCTCCGACACGGAGGTTTCGACCACGCAGATGCGCCGTATCGTGCTTCTGCACTCCGTCGTATCCTTCTTCTTCAACACGGTGATCGTCGCGGCCGCCGTCAATCTCGCCGTCAGCCTCGGCAGCTGAGCGGCCGCAACAACAATTCGTGAAGAGGCGAAACATCGGCTTCGGCCGCCTCGTATTGGGGTAGATGAAAAACATGCGCCGCATGGGAGCGGCAGAAGGGCTCGCGACATGGATGCCGCCGTCCACGATCGATCGCCGCAGGTGGAGCAGGCTCCATCGAAGGGACCCCTGGTCTATCGCCAGTCCCGCTGGACGCGGCTGACGCATTGGGTATGGGCGTTCGCGCTGTTCTTCATGCTCCTGTCCGGCCTGCAGATCTTCAACGCCCGGCCGCAGCTCTATATCGGCCAGGAATCCGGCTTCGGCTACGACAATACCGTTTTCCAGATCGGTGCGATGAACACCGAAAACGGTCCGCGCGGCTTCACGCGGATTTTCGGCCACACCTTCGACACCACCGGCGTGCTCGGCTGGTCCGGTCCACCGGGACAGGAGCGCGCCCGCGCCTTTCCTTCCTGGGCGACCATCCCGTCCTACTACGATCTCGGCACGGCGCGGGTGATCCACTTCTTTTTCGCCTGGGTGTTGAGCGCGACCCTGCTGGTCTGGCTGGTCGCCGGCCTGCTCAACGGGCATATCGCGCGGGACCTACGGCCGCGCATACGAGATTTCAGGCGCCTGCCCGGCGATATCGCCGCCCATCTGCGGCTGAAATTCCATCATGCGCGCGAGTACAACACGCTGCAAAAGCTGGCCTACGGCGGCGTCCTCTTCATCCTGCTGCCGCTGATGATCGTGACGGGGCTCGCCATGTCTCCATCAATGGACGCGTTCCTGCCGTGGCTGAACGAGGTTCTGGGCGGACGACAGACGGCGCGCACCATCCATTTCAGCATCATGGTGCTTCTGGTGCTGTTCTTCATCGTCCACATGCTGATGATCCTCGCCGCCGGGCCGATCAACGAACTGCGCTCGATCGTCACCGGCTGGTATCGCACCGACCCGCCCGGAACAGACCGTAGTGACGACGGCGAAAGGAGCGCGTGACATGGCGAAATTCCAGCTCAACCGCCGCAAGTTCCTCACCGCCGCGAGCCTCGGCACCTCCGGCCTGCTGCTCAGCGGCTGCGACGCTTTCGACGGCCATCTCGGCATGGGCGACGGGTTGCGCTCCTTCCTCGAAGGGGCGAATGACCTCACCCACCGCGCCCAGCGGCTGCTGACGCGCGACGCGCTGGCGCCAGAGTTTTCCGAGGCCGACATTCGCCAGCCGATGCGGCCGAACGGCGTTTCCGCGCCCGACGACGCCACCTACAAAGCCCTGCTCTCCAACAATTTCGCCGACTGGCGGCTGGAGGTTACGGGCCTGGTGGAAAAGCCACTGTCGCTCAGCCTCGACCAGCTTCACGCGATGCCGTCGCGCACGCAGATCACCCGCCACGACTGCGTCGAAGGCTGGAGCTGCATCGCCAAATGGACCGGCACGCCGTTGTCGCTGGTGCTGGATCAGGCGGTGGTGAAACCGCAGGCGCGCTACGTCGTGTTCCACTGCCTCGACACCATCGACCACAACCAGTCGGGCGACGTCAAATATTACGGCTCCATCGACCTGGTCGACGCCCGCCATCCGCAGACCATCCTCGCCTACGGGCTGAACGGCAAGCCGCTGCCGGTGGAAAACGGCGCGCCCCTGCGCGCCCGGGTCGAACGCCAGCTCGGCTACAAGATGCCGAAATACCTGTCGAAGATCGAGCTGGTGTCTTCCTTCGCCGCCATGGGCGGAGGCCGCGGCGGCTATTGGGAAGATTACGGCTACGACTGGTACGGCGGTATCTGACCTGTTGCTTTCAGCACAATTAGTTTCGTTTGTTTTCAATAGTTTATGAACAAATCGGCAATCACGCCTTGCGATTGCCGGCTGCATGGTCATGCTTTGTGGGTCGGTCACGAGGGCCGGCATTTTCCCTCAACCAACAAACAAGGAGGTGTTTCGGGTGTCCGACACCACGACTATTTTTGAACAGGAACAGGATTTCGACACGTTCGGCGGCAGGCTTTCGCGGGCACGCGCGGCCACCGGCCTTTCCGCCAAGGATGTCGCCTGGCGGTTGGGGGTGAAATCCTCGACGATCAACGCATGGGAATGCGACCGCTCCCAGCCCAGCGCGCTGCGCATGGACAAATTATCGGGCATCCTGAGCGTCAGCCTTTCCTGGCTGCTGCACGGCGTGGGAACGGCGCCCGCTGATCCCGAAGAAGAATCGGCCATGAAGCTGGTCGGCGAGCAACTGGCCAAGCTGAAACAGTTGCATGCGGAAACCGGCCTGCTCATCGGCCGCATCGAAGGCCGGCTCGACAGGCTCGCCCAATCTCCGGCCGAATAAGCCGCCTGTCGGCCCGGAATTTTCCCGTGTCGCCGAGAGGTGACAATGTGTCGCCCATGGGCTATGGATGACTCGTCCGGGGCCTTTTGGGCTCCTACCGTTTGCGGGAGAGAGCAGCGAAAGCTGCCGCCGAAGGGGAAATCGCCCGAAATCTCTCAGGCAAAAGAACCGTAGACGGGAAAGACGCTCTGGAAAGTCGGGGGTTCCGCCCCGCGCCGAAGGTGTAAGGCTCCCCGACAGAGTTCCGGGGCGCCGAGTCTCTCAGGCTTCAGACAGAGGGGCACGAACGAGCCGCGCAAGCGGTCGATGCGTGCTGTTCTGATCTGGAGGCCTCATGGCGGGCGATGAACACTTAAAGACCCTTCCTCTCGAAGATGTGCACAAGGCCGCCGGCGCCAGGTTCGGAGGCTTCGCCGGCTGGTCGATGCCGCTGACCTATCCGGCCGGCGTCATGAAGGAGCACCAGCATTGCCGCGAGCATGTCGGCCTGTTCGACATCTCGCACATGAAGCTGTTCCTGGTGACGGGACCGGGAGCCGCCGCGCTGATCGACCGTGCCTGCCCGATCGATGCCGGCGCGCTCGAACAGTCGCAATCGAAGCTGACTTTCTTCCTCAACGACCAAGCGGGCATCCGCGACGACCTGATCGTCACGCGGCTGGGCGATGAGCGCTTCATGGTCGTGGCCAATGCCGGCAATGCCGCGGCCGACGAAGCGCATCTCAAGAGCCTCGCCAAGGATTTCGATGCCGAAGTGGAACCGCTCGACCGGGTTTTCCTGGCAGTACAGGGGCCTGAAGCGGCAGAGGTGCTGCGCGCCGCCGGCCTCGACGTCGATGCGCTGACCTTCATGCACGGCGTCGAGCCGCGCGCGAACTGGTTCATGAGCCGGTCTGGCTATACCGGCGAGGACGGTTTCGAGATCGGCCTGCCGGAAAAGGACGCGCGCGAGCTTCTGGCAAAACTCACCGGCGACGAGCGCGTCCAGTGGATTGGCCTTGCCGCGCGCGACAGCCTGCGGCTGGAAGCTGGCCTCTGCCTGCACGGACAGGACCTTTCGCCGGAGACCGATCCGGCCAGTGCTGCGCTGATGTGGGCGATCCCGAAGGAGCTTCGCGCGTCCGGCACTTTCGTCGGCGCGGACGCGCTGCGCGCCATCCTCGAAAAAGGCCCGGCGACAAAGCGTGTCGGCCTCAAGCCGGAAGGCCGCCAGCCGGTGCGCGCCGGCACGAAACTCACCGACGCCGACGGCAACCCCGCCGGCGAGGTGACCTCCGGCGGCTTCGGTCCCTCGGTCGGCTACCCGGTCGCCATGGGCTATGTCTCGACCCCGCTGGCCAAGGCCGGCACCAAACTGTTCGCCGACGTGCGCGGGACGAAGGTTCCCGTCGACGTCGCCGCCCTGCCCTTTTCACCCCATCGCTACCACAAAGGATGATTCCGATGGCCAAGACCTATTTCACCACCGATCACGAATGGCTGAGCGTGGAGGGCGGCGTCGCCACCGTCGGCATTACCGACTACGCGCAGGAGCAGCTCGGCGACCTCGTCTTCGTCGAGCTGCCGGAAGTCGGCAAGACGCTCGCCAAGGGCGACACCGCAGTGGTTGTCGAGTCCGTCAAGGCGGCCTCGGACGTCTACGCGCCGGTCGACGGCGAGATCACCGCGGCCAACGAGGCGCTGTCGGCCGACCCGGCGCTGGTCAATTCCGCGCCAACCGGCGACGGTTGGCTCTGGAAGATGAAGCTGGCCGACGAAAGCCAGCTCGCCGGGCTTCTGGACGAGGCCGGCTATCAGGCCCATATCGGCTGACAGGTGGATGATATGACCACGGCACCTTACGCTTTCTCGGATCGCCATATCGGCCCCGGCGACGACGACATCCGCGCCATGCTCGCCCGAATCGGCGTCCCCTCGGTGGAGACGCTGATCGATCAGGCGGTTCCGAAGTCGATCCGGCTCGACCGGCCGCTCGGCCTGCCGGCGCCTGCCAGCGAGGCCGAGGCGCTCGCCGAGCTTTCGGCGACGATGGCGAAGAACACGGTGATGAAGAGCTTCATCGGCGCCGGCTACCATGGCGTCGTGGTGCCTCCGGTCATCCTGCGCAACATGTTCGAGAACCCGGCCTGGTACACGGCCTACACGCCCTACCAGGCCGAGATCAGCCAGGGCCGGCTGGAGATGCTGTTCAATTTCCAGACGCTGGTGACCGAACTGACCGGCCTGCCGGTGGCGTCGGCCTCGCTGCTGGACGAGGCGACGGCCGCCGCCGAAGCGGTCGGCATCGCCGTGCGCCATCATCGCGACAAGCGCCACAAGATAGCACTTGCCGGCGCGCCGCTGCCGCAGACGCTCGACGTGCTCAACACGCGCGCCGAACCGCTCGGCATCGAGATCGACGGCGACACCATCGACGACAACACCGCCGCGCTGATCGTTTCGTGGCCGGACGCCAACGGCGTCTATGGCGACCACAAGGCGGCGATCGAGAAGGCGAAGGCAACTGGAGCCGTCGTCGTCTTCATTTCCGATCCGCTCTCCCTCGCCGTCACCGCCACCCCGGCCAGCCTCGGCGCCGACATCGCGGTCGGCTCCATGCAGCGCTTCGGCGTGCCGATGGGCTTCGGCGGCCCGCACGCCGCCTATTGCGCCGTGTCCGACAAGCTGACCCGCCTGATGCCCGGCCGCCTCGTCGGCCAGTCGGTCGACACCAAGGGTCGACCCGGCTTCCGGCTCGCACTCCAGACGCGCGAGCAGCATATCCGCCGCGACAAGGCGACCTCCAACATCTGCACCGCGCAGGCGCTACTCGCCAATATGGCGACGGCCTACGCCATCTGGCACGGCCCGGCCGGTCTGCAAGGCATCGCCTCGCGCATCCACGCACTGGCCGCCGGGCTGGCCGAGGGCCTGACGGCTGCCGGCGTCAAGGTGCTCGGTACCAGCCGCTTCGATACCGTGACAGTCGAGGTAAAGGGAAAGGCGCAAGCCATCGCAACCGAGGCTGAAAAGGGCGGCCGGCTGCTGCGCGTCATCGATGCCGACCATGTCAGCGTCGCCTTCGACGAGACCTCGACCGCCGAAGACCTCGCGGCCATCGCTGCCCTGTTCGGCGCCAAGGCGAAGCCGGCGACGGCGACCAGCCTGCCGAGCAAACCGCGTGGCAAGGAATTCCTGACCCAGCCGGTATTCCACGAGAACCGCTCGGAAACCGACATGATGCGCTTCCTGCGCCGGCTGGCCGACAAGGACCTGGCGCTCGACCGCGCCATGATCCCGCTCGGCTCCTGCACCATGAAGCTCAACGCCGCAGCCGAGATGATTCCGGTCTCCTGGCCAAGCGTCGCCAACCTGCATCCGTTCGCGCCCAAGGCGCATTCGGCCGGCTTCCGCGCCATGATCGATGAACTCGAAGGGTGGCTTGCCGAAATCACCGGCTTCGATGCGGTGACCTTGCAGCCGAACGCCGGCAGCCAGGGCGAATATGCCGGCCTGCTCGCCATACGCGGCTACCACAAGGCGCGCGGCGAAGGGCATCGCAATATCTGCCTCATCCCCTCCTCCGCGCACGGCACCAATCCGGCCAGTGCCGCGATGGCCGGCATGAGCGTGGTGGTGGTGCGCTGCACCGACGACGGCAACATCGACATCGACGACCTCAAGGCGAAGGCCGCCGAGCACGGCGCCAACCTCGCCGCGCTGATGTTCACCTATCCGTCCACGCACGGCGTGTTCGAGGAAGGCGCGAAGGACATCTGCGCCATCGTGCATTCGCACGGCGGCCAGGTCTATTTCGACGGCGCCAACCTCAACGCACTGGTCGGCCTCGCCCGGCCGGGCGATATCGGCGCCGACGTCTGCCACATGAACCTGCACAAGACCTTCTGCATCCCGCATGGCGGCGGCGGGCCGGGCGTCGGCCCGATCGGCGTCAAGGCGCATCTGGCGCCGCACCTGCCGGGCCACGTCGCAGAAGGGTCGGAGCATGCGGTGTCGGCTGCCCCCTTCGGCAGCGCCTCGATCCTGCCGATCACCTGGATGTATATCCGCATGATGGGGCCGGACGGGCTGAAGAAGGCAACCGAGATCGCCATCCTGTCGGCCAACTATCTGGTGGCCAGGCTGGGCAACCACTATTCGGTGCTCTACCGCGGCCGCGGCGGGCGCGTGGCGCATGAGTGCATCCTCGACACGCGCGTGCTCAAGGACCGCTCAGGCATCACCGTGGACGACATCGCCAAGCGCCTGATCGACTACGGCTTCCATGCGCCGACCATGTCGTTCCCGGTCGCTGGCACGCTGATGGTGGAGCCGACCGAATCCGAGCCGAAGGCCGAGGTGGATCGGCTGTGCGAAGCGCTGATCGCCATCGCCGACGAGGCGGCCAAGGTGGAAAAGGGCGAATGGCCGGCGGACGACAACCCGCTGGTCAACGCCCCGCACACGGCTTCCGAAGCGCTGGCCGGCGAATGGACGCATCCCTATTCGCGCATGGAAGCGGCCTATCCTGCCGGCAATGCCGACACGCTGGTCAAATACTGGCCGCCGGTGTCGCGCATCGACAACGTCGCCGGCGACCGCAACCTCGTCTGCTCCTGCCCGCCGTTGTCGGAATATTCCGACGCAGCGGAGTGATTTCCACATCAGGCCGACGGCGACGCCGGCCTGATACTTTTGCGGGATCGTTGCAACCGGCTCAGCCGACGAGGCGCCAGTTCTTGTATTCGATGCGGTTGCGGCCGTTGCGCTTGGCCGCATAGAGCGCGGCGTCGGCCTTGTGCAGCACTTCCTCCAGCCTCGCCCCTTCGGCGTGGCCGAAGCCGATGCCGGCGCTGACCGTGCAGGACAGCGGTCCGAGATCGGTCGTCATCGCAGAGGCCGCGAAGTCCTCGCAGATAAGGCGCACCAGCGCCTGCGCCTGTTCTTCCGTGATGCGCGGCATGACCAGCGCGAACTCCTCGCCGCCGAGCCTGACCAGATCGTCGTTCGCCCTCACATGGCGCCGCGCGGCCTCGGCAAAGCTGAACAGCACCCGGTCGCCCGTGGCATGGCCATGGTTGTCGTTGATGCGCTTGAAGTGATCGAGGTCGAACATGGCGATCGCCATATAGGCGCCAAAGGACCGCTCGCCGTGGCGGGAGAAAAGCGCCCTGCGGTTCATCGCGCCCGTCAGCGGATCGCGCAGCGACGCGGCGCGGTGGCGCGCGGCGTTGCGTGCCTGGTTGAGCGCCAGCGAGAGCGCACCGATGCCGGTCATGCTGGCCACCGCGACCATTATGCTCAGGTCCTCGGCCCAGTTCTGCGGCGCATGGCCGATGGTCCACTGACCATTCAGCACAAGCATCAGCCCGCACAATCCGAACGAAACGGCGCAGGCCATGTACATCGCCGCGAGCGCGACCATGGGGATCGGTGCATCGGACCGATGCCTGAAATAAATCCACGCGGTCAGGCCCAGCACGGTAAGCGCACCGAAATTCTCCACCATCATGGCCGCGCCGTCATAACCGGTGAACAGCAAGGGAACTTCGAGAACGAAGACGGTGAGGCCGGCCAACAGCGACGGGCGCAACGGCGACAGCCCCGCGCAGAACTGCCGGGCGGCTCCGTAGAGCAAGGCAAGGCCGGCGGCCAGGAAGGCCATGAAGCCCGCCAGCAGCGGAAGCGACGGGGCCTGCACGTAATTCCAGTAGACGAGCACATGGCCGACCAGCAGCAGGACGCCGAAGGCCCAGGTCAGCAGGAAGCTGTCCCGGCGTGTCGAGGTCCAGACTCCGAGCAGGGTCGCGCTCAGGCAAACGCCCGAGAAGCCGACGGCCAGCAGCATCGATGTGAAATCCGGCAGTTTCGACCTCCCCCGCGCTGATCAGCGTCAGCCCTACAGGAGAATGCTTTGCAGACGATTACCGCACTTCGTTCAAATTTGCATTTTCCCGCAGGATATTGCAGTTCCATACCTGCGGCGAAGCATCGGCATTGCAGGATGGATCGCGCGAACGGAACGCGAACTTCCGTGCCTCCACGCAGAAAGCGTGGCAATATCACGCTGTGATTCGCAACATCGGACCTCGCCTCCCGCATGGACGACATGAACGACCTCTTCGGCACTTCGGACAAACAGCCGCAAGCCGTACGCCCGCCTTCGCGCCCAGCCGATCCGCTGGTGCAGGCAGCTGCCGCGAAGAAGGCCGCCGCGCCGCGCGATGGGTCGGAGGGCTACAGCGCGGCCGACATCGAGGTGCTGGAAGGACTGGAGCCGGTGCGCCGGCGGCCGGGCATGTATATCGGCGGCACCGACGACAAGGCGCTGCATCATCTGTTCGCCGAGGTCATCGACAATTCGATGGACGAGGCGGTGGCCGGCCACGCCACCTTCATCGAGGTCGAGCTTTCGGCCGACGGTTTCCTCACCGTCACCGACAACGGCCGCGGTATCCCGGTCGATCCGCACCCGAAATTCAAGGACAAGTCGGCGCTGGAAGTCATCATGACGACGCTGCACGCCGGCGGCAAATTCGATTCCAAGGTCTATGAGACGTCCGGCGGCCTGCACGGCGTCGGCGTGTCGGTGGTCAACGCGCTGTCCGATTCCTGTGAGGTCGAGGTCGCGCGCGGGCGCCAGCTCTACCGCCAGCGCTTTTCGCGCGGCATTCCGCAGGGGCCGCTGGAGAAGCTCGGCGAGGTGCACAATCGCCGCGGCACGCGCACCCGTTTCCATCCCGACCCCGAAATCTTCGGCAAGGGTGCGGCCTTCGAGCCGGCGCGCGTCTTCAGCATGGCACGCTCGAAGGCCTACCTGTTCGGCGGTGTCAACATCCGCTGGTCGTGCGATCCGGCCCTGCTGAAGGAGAAGGACGACACGCCGCCCAAGGCCGACTTCCATTTCCCCGGCGGCCTGAAAGACTATCTCGCCGCTTCCCTCAACGGCGACTTCCAGGTCACCCGCGAAGTCTTTGCAGGGAAAAGCGAAAAGCAGGGCGGGCACGGGTCGATCGAATGGGCCGTCACCTGGTACGGCGGCGACGGCTTCGTCCATTCCTACTGCAACACCATCCCGACCCATGAAGGCGGCACGCACGAGGCCGGTTTCCGCAACATCCTGACGCGCGGCCTGAAAGCCTATGCCGAACTGACCGGCAACAAGCGCGCCTCGATCGTCAATTCCGAAGACGTGATGATCTCGGCCGCCGGCATGCTTTCGGTGTTCATCCGCGAGCCGGAATTCGTTGGCCAGACCAAGGACCGGCTGGCCACCGTCGAGGCGATCCGCATCGTCGAGAACGCCATCCGCGATCCGTTCGACCACTGGCTGGCCGACAATCCGCAGGAAGCGACCAAGCTGCTTGACTGGGTTATCGCGCGCGCCGACGAGCGGGTGCGCCGCCGGCAAGAGAAAGAGATTTCGCGCAAGAGCGCGGTGCGCAAGCTGCGCCTGCCCGGCAAGCTCGCCGACTGCACGCAGAACGCAGCCGCCGGTGCCGAGCTTTTCATCGTCGAGGGCGACTCGGCCGGCGGCTCGGCCAAGCAGGCGCGCGACCGCGCCATGCAGGCGGTGCTGCCGCTGCGCGGCAAGATCCTCAACGTCGCCTCGGCCGGCAACGACAAACTCGCCGCCAACCAGACGATTTCCGACCTGATCCAGGCGCTCGGCTGCGGCACGCGCTCGAAATACCGCGATTCTGACCTGCGCTACGACCGCGTCATCATCATGACCGACGCCGACGTCGACGGCGCCCACATCGCCTCGCTGCTCATCACCTTCTTCTACCAGGAGATGCCGCAGCTCATCCGCGACGGCCATCTCTACATGGCGGTACCGCCGCTCTATTCGATCCGCCAGGGCGGCAAGGTCGCCTATGCGCGCGACGACGCGCACAAGGACGAACTGCTGCGCACCGAATTCACCGGACGCGGCAAGATCGAGATCGGCCGCTTCAAGGGTCTGGGCGAGATGATGGCCGGCCAGCTCAAGGAAACCACGATGGACCCGAAGAAGCGCACGCTGCTCAGGGTCGAGGTGTTGGACGAGGAAAGCGCCACCAAGGACGCCGTCGACGCGCTGATGGGCACCAAGCCGGAAGCGCGCTTCCGCTTCATCCAGGAGCGCGCCGAATTCGCCGAGGCCGAGGTTCTGGACATCTGAGCCCGGTGCGTCCAGCCTGCCTGCCGAACGCGGAGGTGGAGTGGTGAGTGCGCGGCCGGCAGGCGTCATCGGCGATTGGCTCGGTCGCGTGCCGCGCCCCACCCGCTCGGACTGGATTTTCGCGCTGCGCACCGTCTCCGCCGGGCTGATCGCGCTGCTTATCGCCTACGCGCTGAACATCGGCGAGCCGCAATGGGCGATGATGACGGTCTTCATCGTCGCCCAGCCTGTCGCCGGCATGGTGCTGGCCAAGGGGTTCTACCGGCTGGCCGGGACGCTCGCCGGCGCCGCCGCCGCGATCGCGCTGACCTGGCTGTTCGGCGCCAACCCGTGGCTGTTCGTGGCGGTGCTGTCGCTCTGGATCGGCGTCTGCACCTTCGTCTCCTCGCTGCTGCGCAATCCGGAAGCCTATGGCGCGGCCCTTGCCGGCTACACCGCCACGATCATCGCCCTGCCGGCCTTCGGCGAAACGCATCTGCTGACCGAGCTCGCCACCGCCCGCTGCGCTGAAATCGTCATCGGCATCGTCTGCGCGGCGGTGACCAGCCGGCTGATCCTGCCGCAGCTTGCCGGCGACGCCATGGGCGCGCGGCTCAAGCGCTGCGTCAACGACCTCGCAACCTACGGCGCCAACGCCTTCGGCGCGGGCGATGAGGCGAAGCTGGAAGCGCTTTACCGCAAGCTGGTCGCCGATGCCGGGGCGCTCGGCGAAATGCGAGCCTATGCGCGGCTGGAGGCGCCAAGCCAGGCGACGCGGGCTCATCCGGTCCGGCGCACCATCGGACACCTTCTGTCCGCCCTGTCGGCGGCGCGCATGCTGCGCGCCCATTCGGCGCCCGGAAACGTGGCGTTGATGCCGGTGCGCGAGCGCCTTCGGGCATTGCTGGTCGAACTGGCGGTCAGCCCGCTGGACGATACCCGCCCGTGGATCGAGCGGCTGACGGCGATCGCCGACGAGGCGCGCAAGGTGCCAGCGGCCGGCGGCGCGGAAGGCGCCGACCGCATCGGCACCGTCTCGCGGCTCACCATCGCCGGTGAATTCGCCGAAGCGCTGCGCGAGGTTCTGCTGGGGCTCGATGCGCTGCGCCGGCCGCCGTCACGGCGCGCCCGCGATCGCCGACAGCCGGCACTGGTCATCCACCGCGACCATCACGGCGCCTGGCGCAACGCCGTTCGCGCCACCATCGCCACCATGCTGGTCGCAGCCTTCTGGATCGCGACGCGCTGGTCCGAACTGGAAGGCGTCGTCATCATCATCGCCGTGGTGTCCAGCCTGTTCGCGCCGCGCCCAGATCCGGTGCAGGTCGCCTGGGGCTTCTTCAAGGGTACGCTCTACGCGCTTCCCTTCGCCTTCGTCGTCGGCCAGCTCGTCCTGCCTGCCCTGCCCGGCTTCGGCTGGTTCATGGTCTTCGTCGTGCCGATCCTCATTCCGGCGGCGCTGGCGATGGCCAACCCGCGCACCGTCGGCGTCGCCACCGCCTTCGCCATCAACTTCCTCGCCTTCCTCAGCCCGCATCAGACGATGGCCTACAACCCCGTCGTCTTCGGCGCCGGCTCGCTGTCGATCCTCATCGGCGAACTGCTGGCCATCGGCGTCTATCTCGTCGTGCTGCCGGTGGACCCCGCCGCCGCTGTCGGCCGGATCGTTCAGGCGATGCGCGAGGATCTGGTGCGGCTGTGCCTGCACGAACGCGTGCCGCGCCGCTCGGCGTTCGAGAGCCTCGCCTACGACCGCATCAACCAACTCCTGCCGCTGGCCGCCCGGGCCGGCCGGAAAGGCGAGGCGCTGTTCGGGGGCAGCATCGCGGCCGTCGCCGTCGGTCTGGAACTGCTCAGGCTGCGCGCGCTGCTGCCGGCCCATAGCCTGACGCGGGAAGCGGAAGGCGCAATCGGCGATTTCCTAAAACTCTTCGCGCGCGAATTACTGGTGCGGCCCGGAGCCGGCAAGCCTTCGGTGACGGCGGACGATATGCGGACAAGGGCCGACGCCATCGCGACCGATGGCCAGGCGACATCGCTTCACGCGGGCGCCTCGCTACGTGTCATCGCGGCAGCTATAGAGGACCACCCGGCCTTCTTCCGGGCAAAATAAAGCCTCAGGCGGCGGCAATCGCCAGTGCGTGGCCGCGGGCGTTCTGCCTCAATGCGTCTAGATGGATCGACTTGACCAGCATAGCGAGGTCGCCTTCGGCGGCCTGCCCGCCGAGTTCCTTCAGCATCAGCCAGCTCACCTCCTGCACGCCGGCGACACGCTTGCCGTTGGCCACCTCGCGCCACACCTTCAGTGCGCGCAGGATGATGGCGTGCGTGGCCCTGGCGAGCCCGGCGGCGCCGAATAGCGCAAGCAGCGCCGTGTCGTGGCCGCCGGCTAGCAGCGAACGCACCCGCTCGCCGGAATGGCCGGTCAGCGCCATCAGCGCAGAACCGAAGAAATCGATCTTGCCGTGCGCCACCGTGCGGATGAGGAAAGAGGCCGTGAGGTCGCCGCGCAGGCGAAGATGTTCGATGAGGGCCGGATGCTCGCCGGCGCGCGTGTTCTCGATCAGGGTGACGGATGCCTTCACGCAGGCGTCGCGCATGACCCGGTCGGCCCGCGCCCGACCCATCAGCGCCAGCACCAGCGGCGAGCCCGTCAGCGCTTCGCCGAGCTTGGTCAAAAGCATGTGGCGGCAATTGGCCGGCAGGCGCGGATCACCGATCAGGGCTTCGCGCAGCAGCGCCACATGACCGTGGCGCTCCGCCATGCGCCGGAAGCTCAGCGAGGCGATCTCGGCGCCGGAATTGGCAACCAGGATGACGCAGGCCTCCGGGCCGGCGATTTCGGCAAGCGCTGCGGAGACGGCCATGGACAGCATCGGCCGATCGGCGATCAGCCTGTGCGTCGCCGGCGCGCCGCCTGCCACGCGGTCGATGAGGTCGGAATCAGTCAGCAACGGCGAGCGTGCCAGAACCGGACCGGCCACTTCCGGCTGGTCGGCGGCAAGTGCCGCCACGATCTGCACCGGAGCGTGGTGGCTGGTCGACAGCACCTCGGCCAGCGCCTGCCGCACCTTGGAGGAGGCATCGTCCAGCAGCAGCGTCAGCGCCGCCTCGGCAGCGCAGCGATCCTCGAACGGCAGCTCGGCGTTGACATAGGCCCTGGCGAGCGCCGTGGCGGCAGCGGCGCGTTCGGCCACCCTTGCGGTGTCGATCCAATGAAGGAAATGCGAAACGACCATTCCTGCCGCCATGCCCCTGCCCGCCCGTTAACCCACGGCGACGTTAGACGGGAATTGGTTTACGAAGGGTTCACCATGTTCCTTAACCGGCTTGAAGGCCGCGACCGGGCGTCTTATCAACCGTTAACGGAGGACATCATGCCCGGACTTTATCTTGAGGAATTCACCATCGGTCACGTCTTCAGGCACTCCCTGCGCAAGACCGTGACCGAAAGCGACAACGTGCTGTTTTCGGTGATGACGCTGAACCCGCAGCCGCTGCACATCGACTTCGACTTCGCCGCCAAGACCGAGTGGGGCAAGCCGCTGGTCAACTCGCTGTTCACGCTTGGCCTGATGATCGGCATCTCGGTCAACGACATCACGGTCGGCACCACCGTCGCCAATCTCGGCATGAAGGAGACGGTCTTTCCGAATCCGGTGTTCCACGGCGATACGATCCGCGTGGAGACGACCGTGGTCTCGGCGCGCGATTCGAAGTCGAAGCCGGATCGCGGCATCGTCGAATTCGAGCATCGCGCCTACAACCAGAACGACGTGCTGGTGGCACGCTGCGTGCGTCAGGCGATGATGTGGAAAAAGCCTGCCTGATGCGCTCGCTGCTGTTCGTACCCGGCGATTCGGAGCGCAAGCTGGAAAAGGGTTTCGCTTCTGCGGCGGACGTGGTGATCGTCGATCTGGAAGACTCCGTGGCTCTCGCCAACAAGCAGGCGGCGCGTCGCATCGCGGCCGATTTCATCGCCGCGCACAGGAGGGATACGCAGGCGGCCATCTATGTCCGCGTCAACGACCTTCAGAGCGGCCTGACCGACGAGGATCTCGCAGCACTCGTGCCGGTTCGGCTGGACGGCGTCATGCTGCCGAAGTCCGGCGGTGGGCAGGACGTGCAGCAGCTTTCGGCCAAACTCAGGGTGCATGAGGCCGAAGCCGGCCTGCCGGACGGTGGGATAAAGATCCTGCCGATTGTTACCGAGACCGCCGGCGCCGTCCTTGCCGCCGCGAGCTACGCCGGCGCAAGCGCCCGGCTCGCCGGCCTGACCTGGGGCGCGGAGGACCTTTCGGCGGCGATCGGTGCGCAGGCCGCCCGCGATGGCAGCGGACGCTACACCGATGTGTTCCGGCTGGCGCGGGCGCTCACCCTGCTCGCGGCGTCGTCGGCCGACGTCACAGCCGTCGACACGGTCTATCCGGATTTCCGCGACGCCGCCGGTTTCGCGGCGGAATGCGCCGAGGCCGAGCGCGACGGCTTCAACGCCAAGATGGCGATCCATCCCGACCAGGTGCCGGTCATCAACGCGGCCTTCACGCCGTCGCGCGAGGCGGTCGAGCGCTCGGCGGCCGTGGTGGCCGCCTTCGCGGCCGCCGGCGATCCGGGCGTCGTCTCGATCGACGGCAAGATGTTCGACCGGCCGCATCTCAGGCTCGCCGAACGGCTGCTAGCACGGGCGAAAGCGGCTGGCGTCTATTCCGTCCAAGGACCCGAATAATCGGTAACGAGCGTCGCCGGATCCGGACGCGGCCGCTCCGGCGCCGCGCCGGAGAAGGTGCCGATGTGGACGAAGCCGACGACACGCTCATGCGGCGCGAGGCCGAGGATCGCCCTGCCCTCCGGCACGTACGAATACCAGTTGGTGATCATGTTGGTGCGATAGCCGAGCGCGTTGGCCGCGAGCGCGAGGTTCATCGCCGCCATGCCGCCCGACAGGAACATCTCCCATTGCGGGATCTTCGGGCTTTCCTTCGGGCTGGAGACGACCCCGATGACCAGCGGCGCGCGCGAGAATCGCGCCAGCTCCTGGTTGCGGCGATTTTCCGCCAGCGGCCCTTCACGGCTTTCGGCCAGTTCGGCCAGCTTCTCGCCGATCTCGACGCGGGCCTCGCCCCGATAGAGGATGAAGCGCCACGGCACCAGCCGGCCATGATCGGGCACGCGCGCAGCCGCCGCGATGATGGTGGCGATCTCGGCGTCGCTCGGCCCTGGTTCGAGCAACTCCGAGATGGGAGCCGAACTGCGGGTCAGCAGGAAATCGATGATAGGCGACGACATGGCGCGGTTCTCCTGAACGGGATTTGGCTGAAGCGCGCCCTTTGGGAAAGAATCGGCGGCTCGGGCGTGGCGCGAGAGCGCCGGCAGGCCTTGAAATTGCCACCACATTGGGCTTCAACGCAAGGCATGATCTCGAGGGGTTTCCACCTTTTGTCGCCTGCCTGTGCGGTAGCGCTGCTGGCCGCCGTCAGCGGACCTGCAACGGCACAGGAAAAGGACGTCCTGAAGAACCTCAACCTTCCCGACATCTCCAGCTATGCGCCGCCCCATGGCGACAAGTCCCTCGCCTCAGGCACACATGGCGACGTGACACTGAGCGCCCAGCTCATGGACAAGGGCGCCGATATCACCCGCGGTATCGTCTGGCGCGTCTTCAAGCCGGAACCGGGCGCCGACGGCAAGCTGCCGATGGTGGCGTCGGCGCATGGCGGCACGGCCGCCTTCACGCTGGAGCCCGGCAGCTACCTGGTCCATGCCTCCTACGGGCGTGCCGGAGCCACCAAGCGAATCACCGTCGGCCGCGAGCCGAAGCGCGAAAGCCTGGTGCTCGACGCCGGCGGCCTCGAACTGGATGCCGTGCTTGCCGGCGGCCAGCGCATTCCGCCCGGCAAGCTGCGCTTCTCGATCTACGAGGGCAAGGCCGAGGCCGGCGGCGAACGGGCGCTGATCGTCCCGAACGTCAAGCCCAACACGGTCGTCCGGCTCAATGCGGGCACCTACCATGTCGTTTCGACCTATGGCGCGACCAATGCGGTGGTGCGCTC
The DNA here is from genome assembly GCF_006351905.1 of Mesorhizobium sp. 8. Taxonomy (NCBI): domain Bacteria; kingdom Pseudomonadati; phylum Pseudomonadota; class Alphaproteobacteria; order Hyphomicrobiales; family Phyllobacteriaceae; genus Mesorhizobium; species Mesorhizobium sp. 8. The sequence goes on along the minus strand of NZ_CP040914.1, from coordinate 476,777 downwards.
CGACATCCGCGTCGAGGCCGGCAAATTGACCGAAGCAACGGTCGAACACCATGCCGCCGAAGTCACCATGAAGCTGGTCCGCGAAGACGGCGGCGAGGCGATCGCCGACACCTCATGGTCGGTGCTCAACGGGGCTGGCGACCCGGTCAAGGAAGCCGTCGGCGCCTATGCCCCGATGGTTCTGGCCGAGGGCCAGTACACGGTCATCGCCAAGAACCGCGACCGCATCTATCAGAAAGATTTCGCCGTCGAGGCCGGCAAGAACACGGAAGTCGAGGTGATCGCCTCGGAAGCCTCGGCCATCGATCCGGAAGAAGGCGCGGACTGAGCGAAGGCACTCCGACGCCAGAGCGGCAGCGGGCCGAAACGCCTCCCCGGACGCTTCGGCTCCAGATCGAATACCGCGCGATGCAGCCTGCCCAACAGCGCCTTTCGGTCGCGCAGGCTTTCAAGCTCGTTCCATGGCAATACCGCACCGACCCGCATTTCGATCACGCTGCCGGACAGGCGCGCGAATTCGCGAATCAGCAGGGAAATGCGCAAGGTCAGCGACGCCCTGCCGATAAACCTGGCGAGGCGCCCTTGCCGCTCCGCCAGTTTCATCGGTCCGCTGACGATATGGAACAACCGGCCGTTCTGGCCGGAGAAATGGACCGGGATCACGGACGCCTTTGCGTCCTGGACGAGGCGTGCCGGAAACATCTTCCACGGCAGGTCCCTTGCCCGCCCGAAGCCTTTCGGCGCGGTGGCGACCCCGCCGGCGGGGAAGACGACGATCGTCACGCCTTCCTTCAGGAGGCGCACGGCCTCATGGCGCACGGCCATGTTGTTCTTCAACGCTTCCTTGGTTTCCGAGAAATCGACCGGCAGCGCATACGGCTCCATTTCGCGCACCCGTAGCAGATCCTTGTGGATCATCACACGGAAAGGGCGGCCGAGCCGTTCGGCCAGGGACAGGATGGCAATGCCGTCGCCGATGCCGAAAGGATGGTTGGCGACGATGACGAGCGGCGTATCGGGCAGGACCGCCGGCGGCCAGTTGTCGGCATTGCATATGGTGACGTCGATCAGCTCAAGCATGCGGCCGAAGATGAGATGGCCGGTGGTGGCGACGTCGCGGCGCCAGAAATCGTACAGGGCAGCAAAGCGGTCGCGTCCGGACAGGCCTTCGATCGACCGGATGAACCACCGCGCAAGAGGGGGTTGCCCGTCATTGGCGTAGGAAAGCTCGGGAAACGGTCGCGGTCGCGTCTTCAGGACTGGCATGAAGACTGGATAGCCGCCAGCGATGACAGGCATATGAAAATGGCGGTGGAATGCTCCACCGCCACCTTTTCAGGCCGTTCCCGTCAGGGGCGACCTCATCAGGCCAGGGCGCGCTTGCGGCGCAGGTCCGGCGGCACCGCCTCTTCGACCAGAGCGGAGACTGCCTCGTCCAGCGTCATCGCCTGCTGGGCGCGCGAGCCGAGGCGGCGCAGGTTGACGGTGCCCTCCGCCTCGCGCCGGCCGCACACCAGGATGACCGGCACCTTGGCAAGGCTGTGCTCGCGCACCTTGTAGTTGATCTTCTCGTTGCGCAGGTCGGCCTCGGCGGTCAGGCCGGCGGCCTTCAGGCGCGCGACAACCCTGGCTGCGTAGTCGTCGGCATCCGAGGTGATCGTCGCCACCACCACCTGCACCGGCGCGAACCAGAGCGGGAAATGGCCGGAAAAGTTCTCGATCAGGATGCCGAGGAATCGTTCCAGCGAGCCGGCGATGGCGCGATGCACCATGACGGGCTGCTTCTTTTCCGAATCCGAGCCGATGTAGAAGGCGCCGAATCGCTCCGGCAGATTGAAGTCCACCTGCGTGGTGCCGCACTGCCATTCGCGGCCGATGGCGTCCTTCAGCGTGTATTCGAACTTCGGGCCGTAGAAGGTGCCCTCGCCTTCGTTGATGCCGGTCTTGATGCGGTTGTCCTCGCGCGCCATCTTCGCCAGCGCCCGCCGCAAAATATCCTCGGCATGGTCCCACATGGCGTCGGTGCCGACCCGTTTTTCCGGGCGCGTGGCGAGCTTGACCTCAACCTCGTCGAAGCCGAAATCCTCATAAACCGACATCATCAGGTCGTTGATCTTGAGGATTTCCGCTTCAAGCTGTTCTTCCGTGCAGAAGATGTGCGCGTCGTCCTGGGTGAAGCCGCGCACGCGCATCAGCCCGTGCAAGGCGCCGGACGCCTCGTAACGATGGACATTGCCGAATTCGGCAAGCCGGATCGGCAGATCGCGGTAGGACTTCAAGCCATGCTTGAAGATCTGCACATGGCCGGGGCAGTTCATCGGCTTCAGGGCGAAGACGCGCTGGTCGGCATCCGGATCGTCGGGATGGGTGAAGGCATGCGCAGACTTCACCGCGAACATGTTCTCCTGATACCAGCCCCAGTGACCGGACGTCTCCCACAGCGACTTGTCGAGCACCTGCGGCGCGTTGACTTCCTGATAGTCGTCGTCGATGCGGCGGCGCATGTAGGAGATCAGGTTCTGGAAGACCCGCCAGCCCTTGGCGTGCCAGAAGACGACGCCCGGCCCCTCCTCCTGGAAATGGAACAGGTCCATCTCGCGGCCGAGCTTGCGGTGGTCGCGCTTCTCGGCCTCCTCCAGCATTGTCAGATAGGCGTCTAGCTGCACCTGGTCGGCCCATGCGGTGCCGTAGATGCGCGTCAGCATGGGGTTGTTGCTGTCGCCGCGCCAATAAGCGCCGGCCACCTTCATCAGCTTGAAGGCGGAGCCGATCTGCCCGGTCGAGGCCATGTGCGGGCCGCGGCAAAGGTCGAACCAGTCGCCCTGATGGTAGATCTTGACGTCCTGATCGGCGGGAATGGCGTCGATCAGCTCGACCTTGTAGGCCTCGCCCTTGTCGCGGAAAACCTGCTTGGCCTTGTCGCGCGACCAGACCTCCTTGGTGAACGGCTTGTTGCGCGCGATGATCTCGCGCATCTTCTTCTCGATGACCGGGAAATCCTCCAGCGAGAACGGCTCATTGCGGGCGAAGTCGTAATAGAAGCCGTTCTCGATCACCGGGCCGATGGTCACCTGGGTTCCCGGCCACAGTTCCTGCACGGCCTCGGCCAGAACGTGCGCGGCGTCGTGGCGGATCAATTCCAGCGCGCGCGGGTCTTCGCGGGTGACGATCTCGACCGCGCCGGAAGCGCCCAGCGGATCGGCGAGATCGCGCAGCGTGCCGTCGAATGTATAGGCGACAGCCTTCTTCGACAGCGATTTGGAGATGGATTCGGCCAGTTGCGCGCCGGTGGTCGCCGCGTCGTATTCGCGAACGGAGCCATCGGGAAATGTGAGGGAAACCTGGGACATTCTTCACTCCTATCCAGTCCCGCAAACGAGCGCGGGTGGTTGATCGCCGGATAAGGTCCGGCAGCGCCGTGTCTTTTAGTCAGCGGATCGGAGGTCGTAAAGCGGCAGCCGCCGGTTTCTCAGGCCGCCGGGTCCAGCCTCTCAGGGTGCCTCGACGGTGATGCAGTCGAACTTGCGCTGCTTGAGCGCGGCGCATGCCTTTCCGGCAGCGGCGTGATCCTCGAAGCCATCGAAGCGGGCGCGGTAGAGCTTCTTGCCGCCGGCGACGACCGGCTCGACACTCGTCGTCAGCCCGGCCCGCGCGAAACCTGCCAGCGCCGAGACCTTGTCGAGCAACGCACGGGCTGCCCCGGCGCTGGGAAGCGCTGCGATCTGGATCTTCCATGCGGAGATCGCCGGCACCACGCCGCCGTCGCCTTGCTCGATGAGGGAATCGTCCATGGCGACCTCCTCCAACGGCCGCGGGGTCGGCAACGGCACGCGCATGGCGATTTGCGGCTGGGCGGCGCTCTTGCTGCCGAAGCGGGTCAGGAGCGCCGCCATCCGGTCGTCGCGCTTGCGCGCGGTCCTGCCGCCCAGCACCACGCCGATGAGGTGGCGCCCGCCGCTGTTAAGCGAACTGACGATATTGTAGCCGGCCAGATTGGTGAAGCCGGTCTTGATGCCGTCCACCCCGTCGTAGCGGTACATCAGGTTGTTATGGCCCCTCAGCCGCTTGCCGCGATAGACGAAGGAGGCTTGAGAAAACCGCTTGTATTCTCTGGGAAAATCACGCTGCAAGGCGCGGCCCAGCCGTGCCATGTCGCGCGCCGTCGTCGTTTGCCGGTGCCCGTCGGACAGGCCGGACGGATTGGTGAAGATCGTGTTCTTAAGGCCGAGTTGCCGGCCGCGCTTCGTCATCAGGCGGCCGAAGGCGGCTTCCGATCCCGCCAGATGCTCGCCGATCGCGGCGGCGGCATCGTTGGCGGAAATGACGATCATGCCGTCCACGGCCTCGCGCACGCTGATCGTGCTGCCCGGTTTGATCCAGAGCTTCATCGGGATCTTGGCCGAGGCTTTGCGCGAAACGGTAATGCGGTCGTTCCAGTGCAGGCGGCCATCGTGCAAGGCTTCGAACGTCAGGTAGAGCGTCATCATCTTGGCCAGGGAAGCCGGCGGCTGGACATGGTTGCCGCCATCCTCACCCAGAAAGACGCCGCTGTCGGCATCGAGCACCGCCCAGGACGTAGCCATTGCGGCACCGGCACCGAGGCTCACGGCTGCGGCCATGAACAGGACCGCAAAGACATGCCGGACACGCCGTTCGGTAAAGACCCGCATTGGTCCCCTCTCCCCAAAGCAACAACGGCCAGCGGGGCACGCATCGTGATGCGGACCGGCGGCCTTCCGGCTGGACTGTGCTAAGGGCACGCTAACAAATCATGAAGCGAAGATTAACGATTGCGGCCAGCGGTGTGGCGAACACCGCTCATCCGGCGGCATCGCTGCGCTTCTTACCCACCCGCCAGTAGCGCCAGGGTGCCCACCAGGCGAGATCGTCGGTCAGCCGCTCCGGCACGTTGTCGATGCCGTGCGTGCCGCCCGGCCCGCAGCGCAGCACCCGGAAGAGGCCCAGCCAGCCACCTGCCCACAGGCCATGCCGGGCGATCGCCTCATAAGCGTATTCCGAGCAGGTCGGCATGTGGCGGCAGGTGTTGCCAATGAAGCCGGACAGAGTGAGTTGATAAAGCCGCACCAATCCGGTGCCGGCGAGGCGCGCCGGCGTGCGCGGCCACGGCCCGGCCCAGTTGCGGGAGCGGTTCGCGGCCGGCTTTGCGTGAGGATGGTCGTGCATGGGCTCAAGATAGGCGCTTCGCCGTCGTGGCGCGAGGCGCGTTCTTCCGTCAAGAGGCGGTCGTCAAGCAGGAGTGAACAGTGAGTGCTGTCCGTTCAATTTGAATAACGCCGGAACGCCCCCTATCTTGCCCTGCAAACAACCTGGCGCATCGTCCGAACTCTCGGTCAAGCGCCGTCTCGGCGCCGGAAGTCGTGCTGGCCGGCATCGCCACCCGCACCAAGCGCATCAAGCTGGGGTCAGCCGTCACCGTTCTATCGTCCGACGACCCGATCCGCGTCTTCGAGCGTTTCTCGACCGTCAACGCGCTGTCGAACGGGCGCGCCGAGGTGATCCTCGGTCGTGGCTCCTTCACGGAATCCTTTCCGCTGTTCGGTTATAAGCTGAGCGACTACGAAGTCCTGTTCGAGCAGAAACTCGACCTGTTCGCGGCGCTGCTCGCCAACGGTCCGGTCAGCTGGGATGGCGAACTCCGGCCGCCGCTCAAGGACGTCACCGTCTATCCGCGAATCGAAAGCGGCAAGCTCAGCGCCTGGATCGGCGTCGGCGGTTCGCCGGAATCGGTCGTGCGTTCCGTGCACTACCGGATCCCGATGACGCTCGCCATCATCGGCGGCGACCCGAAGCGGTTCCTGCCATTCGTCGATCTTTACAAGCGCGCCCAGCAGCAGATGGGCGCGGAGGCTATGCCGCTCGGCGTTCATTCGCCGGGTTACGTTGCCGAGACGGACGAGCAGGCGCGCGAGGAGCTCTGGCCCGGCTACAAGGCCATGCACGACCGCATCGGCCGGGAGCGCGGCTGGCCGGAGACGACCAAGGATAGCTTCATCCGCGAGATCGAACTCGGCTCGACCTATGCCGGCTCGCCTGAAACCGTGGCGAAGAAGATCGCCGCCACGATCAAGGCGCTCGGCAACGACCGCTTCGACCTGAAATATTCGGCCGGCACCACCAGCCACGAAAAGATGATGAAAAGCATCGAACTCTACGGCACCAAGGTGATCCCGATGGTGCGCGACATGCTGGCGGAGAAGGACAAGGCCGCCTGACAGCTTGCCTGCGAACAATTGCAAACAAAAAAGGGCCGGCATGCTGCCGGCCCTTTTTCTATGCCAGTCGCCGGCTATTTGAGGCCAGCTTCGTAACGGTCCCAGTTCTTTACGATGTCCTGTGCGAAGGCATTGCCGACGCGGAAGGCGTTCTCGGTCGCCGGGCCGAACCCACCGGATTTGGCGGCAAGCGATTCGGCCGCGCCCTGGCCGTCATGGGGTCGGTCGAAATTGGAAGCCGTGCGCAACACCGCGACGCGGTTGAAATCCAGCTTTCCGGCACTCGCCGCGCGCTTCAGCGCCGTCAGCGTCGCATTGTCCTCCATCTGGCTGGTGCAGTAGTCGGCCTTGCCGTCGGTCAGGGTCTTCGCGTGGGCCGCCATTTCCGTCGCGATCTCGGCGCCGTGCCAATAGGTGTCCGCCGATATGGTCGTGCAGACCGTCACGCCCGGCTTGGCCCTGGCAGCCTCTTGCGTATAAAGCGCGCGATAGGCGGCGGCATCATCGCTGTCGGCAAGTTCGGTGTACTTGCTCGCGGCGACGGCGGCATCCAGAACCGCCTTGTTCATCTCATACACTTCGGTCCCGGCGCCCCAGCCTTGCTTTTCGCCGGGGGCTTTCGCGCCCAGCTCGACCACAGTCGAGGTCCAGCCAGCGGGGATGTCGGCCTTGCCGATACGATGGAAGAGCCCGCCGTCGACCACATAGTCGGCCCAGGCAGCCGAACCGAGCGTGCCCTTGGAGGGGTCGATACCGGCGATGCCAGCAACGATGAAATAGGTCTTCGACAGGTCGAACTTGTCCGACAGGGCGACCGCCGCGGTCGAGGTCGCGGCATCGGCAAAGCCCATGGTCGTCGTCATCACGCACAGGTCACCGTTGCAGGAGACTTCGGGCGCGTCTGCAGCCAGGCCCGGCACCGCGACCTTTTCGGAGAGTTGAAGATTGTCGAGCCACGGCTTGGTTTCCGCTCCGAACATGGTGATGACCATCACCTTCGGAGCGATCGGCTGTGCCATCGCAACAGCGGGAGCGGCCAGGGCGAGAACGCCCAGGCCAAGCGTTTTGAAGAACATGGAGCCTCCGGGAGGAACGAGGGATAACCACCCGTTCCTATCCGAACGTCAGCCGGCCGGCGACGTGCGACTCCCAAGAAAGTTGTGAATGTCAGGCCGCCTCGCCGGCGTGCCGGGCTTCGATCTGGCCGATGCAATCGACCACGGCGTCGAAGGTCAGCATTGTCGAGGCGTGGCGCGCCTTGTAGTCGCGCACAGGCTCCAGATATTTCAGTTCCTCGAAACGGCCTGCCGGCGGCGGGCCGCCTTCCTTCAGCATCTTCAGCATCGTTTCGCGCAACGAGCGCAGTTCCTCGGCCGTTGCGCCGACGACGTGTCGTGCCATGATGGACGACGAGGCTTGGCCGAGCGCGCAGGCCTTCACTTCATGAGCGAAATCGGTGACGACGCCGTCCTGCATCTTCAGGTCGACGGTGACGGTCGAGCCGCACAGCTTGGAGTGCGCCTTGGCGGTCGCGTCGGGATGATCGAGATGACCGATACGGGCGATGTTTCCGGCAAAACCGAGAATTTTCGCGTTGTAGACGTCGTCGATCATGATTTTCCGGTCCATCGCCGCGCCGCGAACAAGCTTTGCCGCTGGCCAGCCTTTCATTCGCTCGGCACCACCATATATAATGGTTGCAATCCGGGAACGGCAAGGCGATCCACGCATCCAAGACCCGGAACCATGTCACGCCGCTTTCGGGGCAGCCGCTCCGTGGAAGGCTGTGGTCCGTTCAACTCGTCCCTTCGCGCAAGGGACTACGGGAGACGCCTTTGATGGACGCCGTTGCCAAGAAAATCATGCCGCCCTCTGTTTACCTCGACAAGCCGGTGACCGATCGGCCGACCCAGGCCGAGGTTGAAGCCGCCGTTCGCACCCTGATCCGCTGGACGGGCGACGATCCTGACCGGGAGGGCCTGGTCGATACGCCGAAGCGAGTCGCCAAAGCCTATCGGGAGATGTTCGGCGGCTACGACATGTGCCCGGCCGACGAGCTCGGCCGGACCTTCGAGGAAGTCGCCGGCTACGACGATCTCGTGCTGGTCAAGGACATCCAGTTCCACTCGCATTGCGAGCACCACATGGTGCCGATCATCGGCAAGGCGCATGTCGGCTACCTGCCCGATGGCAAGGTCGTCGGCCTGTCGAAGATCGCCCGCGTGGTGGACATCTTCGCGCACCGTCTGCAGACGCAGGAAGCGATGACGGCGCAGATTGCCGGCGTCATCCAGGATGTGCTCAACCCGCGCGGCGTCGCCGTCATGATCGAGGCCGAGCATATGTGCATGGCTATGCGCGGCATCCGCAAGCAGGGCTCGACCACCCTGACCTCGACCTTCACCGGCGTCTTCCGCGACCATCCGGAAGAGCAGCTGCGCTTCGTCACCATGGTGCGCGGCGGCGGCATCGGCTAAGCGGCCGGGTCGTCGTCACAGGAAAGGAGCCGGCCGAGGTCGGCAGTCAAGCATGTCGGCCTTTGAGTTCGATCCTCCCTCCTCCGACAAGAAGACGCTCGAAGACGGCGAGGTCTTCACGCCGCGTTTCGACGCGAACGGGCTGGTCACCGCCGTCGTCACCGACGCTAGCGACGGCAAGCTCCTGATGGTTGCGCACATGAACGCCGAGGCGCTGGCGCTGACGCTGGAGACCGGCATCGCGCACTACTGGTCGCGTTCGCGCAAGGCGCTGTGGAAAAAGGGCGAGACGTCCGGCAACGTGCAGAAGGTGGTCGCCGTGCTCACGGATTGTGACCAGGATGCCGTCTGGCTGCGCGTGAATGTGTTGGGCCACGATGCAACCTGTCATACCGGCAGGCGTTCTTGTTTCTATCGGACGGTGGGGCTGAAGGACGGCAAGGCAACCCTTGCCAGCGACGGCAGCGCGCCGCTGTTCGATGCGGAAGAAACGTATCGAAATCCTTCGTGAATCCCTTTGCCCAGTTCCCGCCATAGATTCACCATTTCGATACGGCCCGCCTGTAGGCTAACCGTGGGACAAGGGAGAAAATGATGCTCGAATGGGCGTCATTCCGTAGCAGACCGGACGTTCGGGAAGCCGATGGCTTCTCCTCCGGCAGCCTCGCCGGCTTCCGGCTTCAGAAGAAGGCCGGGATCGCATTGGCGCTTGGCGGCGGCTGCGCGCGCGGCTGGGCCCATATCGGGGTGCTACGTGCCCTGGACGAGGCCGGGATCGAGATTTCGATGATCGCCGGCACCTCGATCGGCGCTCTTGTCGGCGGCTGCTATCTCGCGGGCAAGCTCGACGAACTGGAGGAATTCGCCCGCGGCCTGACCCGTCGGCGCATGTTCGGCCTGCTCGACTTCCGGCTCGGCGGCAGCGGCCTGCTCGGCGGCATGCGGCTCGACGCCCGGCTGCGCCAGCATCTGGAAGGCGTGCGCCTCGAGGACCTGCTCAAGCCGTTCGTCTGCGTCGCTTCAGAAATCCGCACTGGCCACGAGATCTGGCTGACCGCCGGCTCGCTGATCGCGGCCATGCGCGCTTCCTACGCCCTGCCCGGCGTGTTCGAGCCGGTCAATTGCAATGGCCGCCTGCTGGTCGACGGCGCGCTGGTCAATCCGGTCCCGGTGTCGGTCTGCCGCGCCTACGAGCAGCCGCTGGTGGTCGCGGTCAATCTCAACAACGACAATTTCGGCCGCGCCGCGGTGATCCGGCACAATGCCGGCGAGTTCGTTGCCGAGAAGGATGCACCGCCGCCGGAAGGCACGGACCTGGAGCACCAGGCGCGCGAAACCAAGCTCGGCATTACCGGCGTCATGGTGGAAGCCTTCAACATCATCCAGGACCGCATCTCGCGCGCCCGGCTTGCCGGAGACCCGCCCGACCTCGCGCTGCAACCGAAGCTCGGCCATGTCGGCATGACCGAGTTCCACCGCGCCGACGAAGCCATCCGCATGGGCTATGAGGCAGCGACGGCGCGTATCGGCGAACTGGAGCGCCTGCAGACGGCGCTGGTGTAGAGCAATTCCAGGAAAAGTGTGAAGCGGTTTTCCGTCCTGAATTGCGGAAAACAAAGAGATAGTCAGGCCTGGGCAGCCGCGTCGACGATGCGGAATTGCACGTTGCGGCTGCCGTTCCAGTGGTTCACCGACAACGAACCGGCGACATGCACGATGCCGCCCCTGTTACGGAGCAGGAATTCGCCGAGCGGCGTGCCGGCGGCCCGGAAGGCGATGCCCTGCAACCGGCCCCCCGCCTCGGACGACAGATCGACCCGCACATGATTGGTTCCGACCGGCCGCACATCCGCCAGCCGGTGGCGCGGCAGGACGAACAGCGGTGCGATATGGCCGGCGCCGAACGGCCCCGCCTTCTCCAGCGCGTCCGCCAGATCGAGCGTCGCACCCTCGGCGGCGAGTGCCGCGTCGACCAGCAGGCTTTCTTCATCCTGGAGACGGAAAACGTCGGCCGCGGCGCGTTCCTCGAAGAAGGCGCGCAGGGCGCCGAGCTTGGAACGCTCCACGGTGATGCCGGCCGCCATGGCATGGCCGCCGCCCTTGACGATCAACCCGGCCTCCGTAGCCTCGCGCACCAGCCGTCCGAGATCGAAGCCGGCAACGGAACGGCCAGAACCGGTGCCGACGCCGTTGGCATTGAAGGCGATGGCGAAAGCGGGACGGCGGGCATAGTCCTTCAGGCGCGAGGCGATCAGCCCGACGATGCCGGGATGCCAGTTGGTGCTCGCCGTCACGATCACCGCCGGCCCCGGCCCGCCGGCGAGTTCGGCATCCGCTTCGGCGCGCGCCTCGGCCAGCATCTCCTGCTCCATCGCCTGCCGTTCCTGGTTCAGCCGGTCGAGCGTTTCGGCGATCGCGCGCGCCTCGACAGGATCGTCTGTCGCAAGCAGCCGGCTGCCGAGCGCAGCGTCGCCGATGCGGCCACCGGCATTGATGCGCGGGCCGATCATGAAGGAGAGATGGAAAGCGCCGAGCGGCTCGCCGATGCGCGCGACATTGGCCAGCGCGGCAAGGCCGGGGTTGGACTGCTGGCGCATCACCTGCAAGCCTTTGACCACGAAGGCCCGGTTGACGCCCGTCAGCGGAACGACGTCGCAGACAGTGCCCAGCGCCACCAGATCGAGCAGCGAGAGCAGGTCCGGCGACGGCGTGCCGGGCATGCGGGACCGCAGCACCTTCGCTGTCTGCACCAGCGCCAGGAAGACGACGCCGGCGGCACAGAGATGCCCCTGCCCCGACAGGTCGTCCTGCCGGTTCGGGTTCACTACGGCGACGGCGGAAGCCGGCAGCGCGCCGCCGACCTGATGATGGTCGAGGACGACGACATCGGCGCCGGCCTGCTTCGCTGCGTCGATGGAGGCGGCGCTGTTGGTGCCGCAATCGACGGTGACGATCAGGCTTGCGCCGCGCGAGACCAGTTCGCGCATCGCATCGGGATTCGGCCCGTAGCCCTCGAAAATTCGGTCCGGAATGTAGATTTCGGAGGCTACGTCGAAATGCCCAAGAAATCGCTTGAGCAGCGCCGAGGACGAAGCGCCGTCCACGTCGTAATCGCCGAAGATCGCGACCTTTTCCCGGGCCATGACGGCCTCGGCGAGGCGGGCGGCGGCCTTTTCCATATCGGTCAGCGAGGCCGGATCGGGCAGCAGGTCGCGGATCGTCGGATCGAGGAAGCGGGCTGCCTCGTGCGCCAGCACATCGCGGCCGGCAAGCACGCGCGCCACGATATCGGGCACGCCCTGCCCCTGCGCGATGGCCAATGCCGCCATGTCCTGGCGCTCGCTCAGCCGATGCGCCCAGGCCAAGCCGGTCGCAGAACACCGAACATCGAGAAAGAAACGCTTTTCACCCGCCATTACAGCTGCCGCACGCCTATCCTGCGTGCGGGGCACTATGCGCCGTTCGGCCGAGCGAAATCAAAACTTTTCCAGATCCTGGTGCCGGGCCTTGATCTCGCGCACCGTGCGCGACGACGAGCGCAGCACGATGGTGTGGGTGGTGATGAAGGTGCGGCCGAACTTGACGCCGGCCAGCATGTTGCCGTCGGTGACGCCGGTGGCGGCAAACAGCACGTCGCCGCGCGCCATGTCCTCGGCGCGGTAGATGCGGCGCGGATCGTCCACGCCCATGCGCGCCGCGCGCTCGACCTTCTCCGGCGTGTCGAGGATCAGTCGCCCCTGCATCTGCCCGCCGGTGCAGCGCAGTGCGGCGGCCGCCAGCACGCCCTCAGGCGCGCCGCCGGTGCCGAGATAGATGTCGATGCCGGTCTCGTCCGGATCGGTGGTGTGGATGACGCCGGCGACGTCGCCGTCGCCGATCAGGCGGATCGCGGCGCCCGTGGCGCGCACCGCCTCGATCAGCTTGGCGTGGCGCGGCCGGTCGAGGATGCAGGCGGTGACCTCACCCACCGGCACGCCCTTGGCCTTGGCGACGGCGGCGATGTTGTCTGCCGGCGGCGCATCGATGTCGATGACGCCGGCCGCGTAACCCGGGCCGACGGCGATCTTGTCCATGTAGACGTCAGGCGCGTTGAGCAGGCTGCCCTTCTCGGCCAAGGCGACAACCGCCAGCGCGTTCGGCAGGTTCTTGGCGCAGATCGTCGTGCCTTCCAGCGGGTCGAGTGCGATATCGACGGCCGGTCCCTTGCCGGTGCCGACCTCCTCGCCGATGTAGAGCATCGGCGCCTCGTCGCGTTCGCCCTCGCCGATCACCACCGTGCCGCGGATCGCCAACCGGTTGAGTTCCTGGCGCATGGCGTCGACGGCGACCTGGTCGGCGGCCTTCTCGTCGCCGCGCCCGCGCAGCCGCGCGGCAGCCACCGCCGCGCGCTCGGTGACGCGCACCAGTTCCATGGTCAGCACGCGGTCGAGGCCGGTGGAAAGGGTCTGGGCGATGGTCATGGGCAATATCCTCTGGCTTCCGGCCTGATGTGGGCGCCTTTTGTCAAAGCCGTGCGACAACGGCAAGACCAATCCCGCGCTTTTTCGAAAACGCAGGAATATCAATCGATTGAAAGGCGATCGGCTTAGCCCGCACGCTCGATGCGGATCACCTGCGGCTTGTCGACCAGATGGCCGTCCTTGGTGACGCCGTCGACCGCCTTGCGCACGGCCGCCTCGGTCGTCTCGTGGGTGACGAGGATGACGGTCTTCTTGTCGTCGCCGTTTGCGCCGGCGGCGTGCTGGACGATCGATTCCAGCGAGATGTCGTTGTCGGCCATGCGCCGCGCGACGGCGGCGAAGACGCCGACGCGGTCGTGCACGGTAAGGCGGATGAAGTAACCGCCGGCATGGCTGCGCATCTGCGCTTTCTTGTAGGGCTTCAGCTCCTTCGCCGGGCGGCCGAACACCGGGCCGTGCTGGAAGCCGGGGCGGCTCTTGGCGATATCGGCGATGTCGCCGACGACGGCGGACGCCGTGGCGTTGCCGCCGGCGCCGGGGCCGGACAGCAGCAGTTCGCCAAGAATGTCGGTCTCGATGGCAACGGCGTTGGTGACGCCGTGCACCTGCGCGATCACCGAGGCGGTCGGCACCATGGTCGGGTGGACGCGCTGCTCGATGCCGCTTTCCGTGCGCTGCGCCACGCCCAGCAGTTTTATCCGGTAGCCGAGATCGCTCGCCGCGCGGATATCGGCCTGGGTGATGTTGGAAATGCCTTCCAGATAGATGTCGTTGGCGGCGATCCTGGTGCCGAAAGCAAGGCTGGTCAGGATGGAAAGCTTGTGAGCCGTGTCGTTGCCCTCGATGTCGAAGGTCGGGTCGGCTTCGGCATAGCCCAGCCGCTGCGCGTCCTTCAGGCAGGCCTCGAAGGTCAGGCCCTCGGCCTCCATGCGGGTGAGGATATAGTTGCAGGTGCCGTTGAGGATGCCAAAGACGCGCGACACGGAATTGCCCGCCATCGCTTCGCGCATGGTCTTGATGACCGGGATGCCGCCGGCCACTGCCGCCTCGTAGTTCAGCAGGACGCCCTTCTTCTCGGCGATTTCGGCCAGCGCCACGCCGTGCTTTGCCAGCAGCGCCTTGTTGGCGGTGACGACATGACGACCGGCTTCCAGCGCCGCCTTGACCGCCTCGCGCGGCGCGCCCTCATCGCCGCCCATCAACTCGACGAACACGTCGATGCCGTTCGAGCGGGCGAGTTCGACCGGATCGTCGAACCAGGCGATATCGCCAAGATCGACGCCGCGATCCTTGCCGCGGTCGCGCGCCGAAACCGCGGTCACGGTGATCGGACGGCCGCACTGCCGGGTGAGTTCGGCCGCCTTTTCCACCAGCACCCGCGCCACCGAGGCGCCGACGGTGCCAAGGCCCGCGATCCCAATACGCAAAGCTTCTGTCATGCAAACTGTCCAACAAATTTTATGCTATAAGCGGCTAATTAGCTCTCCACGTCGCCCCAACCCCAATTAGGGTCCAGTACGATGTAGCCTCCGCGTTCTCCGCTAATGTCGATGCCATTGTGGCCGCCGGACAGAGATATGCAGGCTTCTTCTAATTGATAAGAAATATCCTTGGCCTGCGCTGCCGTACATGATCTAAGCGTTACAGAGTAACAAGCACAAGCCTTGCTATCACACCATATCGTTTCGATAAGGGTTCGTAGTCCCGCCTCCACACCAAGAACCATGGCCGCCATGATATCATATTCGGCGGCCTTGCCGTAGCGACTGCTGACTTGCACGCCATCAACGTCAAGGCACTTTATGGAGGTAGTGGCAACTTTCTCATCGTCGCCATGCCACCTTCTAGACGCTGCGGCGATCACTTCAGGCTCAAAGCGAGGAACCTTAGGGTTCATGGCAGGCTCCGCGAATCATAACGCCAAACAATACCGCTAGCCGCAGCTCTGGCAAACATGTGGCCCTTATTTTGAAATTAGTCAGCGATGCGCCGCGAGCGGAACAACATTGTTCGGCTGCTTGGCACTGGATGCCAGGAACTTCTTGATGTTGCGCGCGGCCTGGCGGATCCGGTGCTCGTTCTCGACCAGGGCGACGCGCACATAATCGTCGCCGTGCTCGCCGAAGCCCACGCCGGGCGCCACCGCCACGTCGGCATGCTCGATCAACAGCTTGGAGAATTCCAGCGAACCCAGATGCCGGAACTGTTCGGGGATCGGCGCCCAGGCGAACATAGAGGCCGCCGGCGCAGGTATCGTCCAGCCGGCACGGCCGAACGCGTCCACCATCACGTCGCGGCGCTTGTGGTAGATGTCGCGCACTTCGGCGATGTCGGCACCGTCGCCGTTCAACGCGGCGGTCGCGGCAACCTGGATCGGCGTGAAGGCGCCGTAATCGAGATAGGATTTCACGCGCGTCAGCGCCGAGATAAGCCGCTCGTTGCCGACCGCGAAGCCCATGCGCCAGCCGGGCATGGAAAAGGTCTTCGACATCGAGGTGAACTCGACGGTCACATCCATCGCGCCCGGCACCTGCAGCACCGAAGGCGGCGGATTCCCGTCGAAATAGATCTCGGAATAAGCGAGGTCCGACAGGATTATGATGTCGTTCTTGCGGGCGAAAGCGACGACGTCCTTGTAGAAATCCAGCGAGGCGACAAGCGCCGTCGGGTTGGACGGATAGTTCAGGATGAGCGCCAGCGGCTTCGGGATGGAATGCCGCACCCCGTGCTCCAGCGCCGGGATGAAGCCGTCGTCCGGCTCGACCTTCATCGAGCGGATGACGCCGCCCGACATGATGAAGCCGAAGGCGTGGATCGGATAGGTCGGATTGGGGCACAGCACCACATCGCCGGGCGCGGTGATCGCCTGCGCCATGTTGGCGAAGCCTTCCTTCGAGCCAAGCGTGGCGACCACCTGCGTATCGGGATCGAGCTTCACGCCGAAACGGCGAGCGTAATAGGCGGCCTGGGCGCGGCGCAGGCCCGGAATGCCGCGCGAGGAGGAATAGCGATGCGTGCGCGGATCGCGCACCACCTCGACCAGCTTATCGACGATCGCCTTCGGCGTCGGCAGGTCGGGATTGCCCATGCCGAGGTCGATGATGTCGGCGCCGCGCGAGCGCGCGCTGGCCTTCAGCCGGTTGACCTGCTCGAAGACGTAAGGCGGCAGCCGGCGGACCTTGTGAAACTCTTCCATGTCAGTTTCCGGTCGAAGGAGGGATTGGGCGCGCGATATACACTTATTTGCAGGTAGGGTCGAGGGCGGGGTCGCACTTGCCTTCGATCTGCTTCAACGTGTCCGAGGCGTGCGTTTTGGCCAGCCTGTCGAGCTCGGCCGAATCGGGCGTGCCGGCCGTGCTGCCCGCGGCTGCGTTGGCCGCGGCCTGATCCGCCTGCAGCGCCGCCAGCTTGGCGTTCTTGTCGGCGTCGGTGAACTGCTCGGCCGCCTGCTGGGGAGGAATGTTGAGATTGGGGTAACTGCCGGTGTCCTTCGGCCCGGTTACCGTCGCCGACTGGGGGGCCGCGTCCTCGATGCCGGTACTGGTGCAGCCGGCCGCTGCCGCAAGCAGGGCGACCGCGGCAAGGCTGCGGCAAAACGATCCAAGGACGAAGATGGCAGGCTGGCCGGCGCGATTTCTCATTGTCTTGCCCCGAAAGTCGGACTGGCCGCTGTTGATCGGCATTGGACCGTATCCGACGTCTCATGATAATGTGTCAAGAAAACGCTTCAGGGAGGAGCCGCGTCCATCATGCCAAGCACAGCCGGATCCGGCAAAGACGCCGGCAAGACCGAGGCTCCGGACACCCCATCCGTCGAGCAATATCTGGTCAAGGATCCGGAGCGGTTCGCGCTCAACATCGCGCGCATGATCGAACAGGCCGGCAAGGCCGCCTCTGCCTGGGCCGAGCCGCGCGAGAAGGGCGAACGCAGCGACCATGTCGCCGAGCCAGCCGCCGACATGGTGCGGACCTTTTCCAAGCTGACCGAATACTGGCTGTCCGACCCCTCGCGCGCGCTGGAGGCGCAGACGCGGCTGTTTTCCGGCTATATGCAGGTTTGGGCCAACGCCATCGACCGCGTCAGCGGCGGCGCCGAGGTCGAAGACGTGGTGAAACCCGAAAAGGGCGACAAGCGATTCCTCGACCCCGAATGGGGCAAGAACGCCTTCTTCGACTTCCTCAAGCAGGCCTATCTGGTCACCGCGCGCTGGGCGGCCGATCTCGCCGAACATGCCGATGAAATGGACGAGCACACCCGCCACAAGGCGACCTTCTACGTCAAGCAGGTCACCAACGCGATCTCGCCGTCCAACTTCGTCCTGACCAACCCCGAACTGTTCCGCGAGACAATCGCCTCGAACGGCGAGAACCTTGTGCGCGGCATGAAGATGCTGGCCGAGGACATCACCGCCGGCAAAGGCGACCTGAAACTCAGGCAGGCCGACAACACGCGCTTCGAGATCGGCAAGAACATCGCCGTCTCACCCGGCAAGGTGATCGGCCGCAGCGACATCGCCGAGATCATCCAGTACACGCCGACCACCGAAACGGTGCTGAAGCGACCGCTGCTGATCTGCCCGCCGTGGATCAACAAGTTCTACATCCTCGACCTCAACCCGGAGAAATCCTTCATTCGCTGGGCCGTCGAGCAGGGCCACAGCGTGTTCGTCATCTCCTGGGTCAATCCGGACGAACGGCACGGCGGCAAGACCTGGGAAGCCTATACGCGCGAAGGCATCCAGTTCGGGCTGGACATGATCGAGAAGGCCACCGGCGAGCGTGAGGTGAATGCCATCGGCTACTGCGTCGGCGGCACGCTGCTCGCCGCGGCACTCGCCCTCCTGGCGCAGGAAGGCGACGACCGCATCCGCTCCGTCACCTTCTTCGCCACCCAGGTCGATTTCACCTATGCGGGCGACCTCAAGGTGTTCGTCGACGAGGAACAGATCGCCGCCCTCGAACTGGCGATGAACGAGCGCGGCTACCTCGAAGGCACCAAGATGGCGACCGCCTTCAACATGCTGCGCTCGGGCGACCTGATCTGGCCCTACGTCGTCAACAACTATATGCGCGGCAAGGAGCCCCTGCCCTTCGACCTGCTCTATTGGAACGCCGATTCCACCCGCATGGCGGCCGCCAACCACTCCTTCTACCTGCGCAACTGCTATCTGGAGAACAACCTGTCGGCCGGGCGCATGGAACTGGCGGGCCGCACGTTGTCGCTCTCCGACATCACCATCCCCGTCTACAATCTCGCCACCAAGGAAGACCACATCGCACCGGCCAAATCGGCCTTCGAGGGCAGCCGCTATTTCGGCGGCGAGGTCGAATACGTCCTTTCCGGCTCCGGCCACATCGCCGGCGTCGTCAACCCGCCTTCGCTGAAGAAATACCAGTACTGGACCGGCGGCAAGGCTGTCGGCTCGCTGGCAGACTGGCTATCCGCTGCCCATGAACATGCCGGCTCCTGGTGGCCGCATTGGCAGCGCTGGATCGAGGATCAGGACGCCACGCGTGTGCCGGCACGCCAGCCCGGCGCCAAGACGCTGGGCGACGCACCCGGCAGCTATGTCAAGGTGCGCGTGTAACACGCTGTAATGTGTGGTGAGTTGACGGCGTCCGTAAAGCGGGCGAAATGGTCACGGTCAAGCATGAAATTGACTCTATCTGCTTGCTGCTGACGTTTTTCGTCGAGGCTGGCGGATTTGATACATATCTCGTTTCCGATCGCGGAAACACGACCATGCGGAAGCCGCCATGCAAACGGCGCGCTGCTGGTCATCCGAGGCGGATAGCGAGGGGGAAACGCATTGAATTCAACGGGATCGCGTCTCGCACGAGAAGGACGCCGCGCTGTCTTGGCGGCTCTTTTATCCGTGCTCGCCGCTTCCTGTACCGCCGTCAACGACCCGTCGCTGTCGGTGGGCATGCCGGGCTACAATGCGACAGCCGGCGATATCGCGGCCGCATCAGCCCAGCCGGAAGCGGGCGAATCGACGGCGTCCAGTGGCCCGCAGGCGCTGATGAGCGCCGAAGGCGACACCGCCCTGCCCGAGCAGATCGCCTATTTCCCGACGCAGAAACCCGGCACGCCGGCCGAGCTCGCCATTCCCGCGCCGGTCGAGGCGCAATCCATCGCCGGCACCACGCCGCAGCCGCTGGTGCCGCCGGCGCAAAGCGCCGAAGAGACCACCGCCGGGGCGCAGAAGGTTGCCGCCGGCGACATCGAAGCATCGGCGACAAAACGGGCCGAGCAGGCGACCGCCCCGGCTGAAACGGCTACCGACAACGCGGTTTACGTGACGGCCGGCGAGATGCCGGCCGCAGAGCCGGTGAAACCGAAGAAAACCTTCCTCGCCGCGTTCTTTGGCTCGTCGCCGGCGAAGGCAAAGCCGACACCGACACCGATCGTTCCGGCGCCGGCACGCCAGCCGCAGCCGATCATCGAGCCAGACGCCGCGCGCCAGGCGGTGACGCCGATCGTCCAGCTCGCCTCCACCGGCGGGGATACCAAGCCGCTCGTCTCGCTCGGTTCCGAGAACGCCCTGCCCGGCGTGCGCCAGACGGCGCTGTTCGAGATCCGGCGCCGGTCGGGCATCGACGACGACAGCGACGTCGATCTCAACGAAGACGAAGGCGGCCCCTACCAGGTCGCGTCCGCCGCCGGCATGGCGCGGCTCGCGCCCAATGGCCTGCTCAAGCAGACCGAAGGCGTCGACGTCGCCTGCCTGAAACCCTCGCTGGTCCGGGTGCTGAAGACCATCGAGGGGCATTACGGACGCAAGATGATCGTCACTTCCGGCTATCGCGATCCGAATCGCAACCGCCGGGCACGCGGCGCCAAGAATTCGCTGCATATGTACTGCGCGGCGGCCGACATCCAGATTCCCGGCGTCAGCAAATGGGATCTGGCGAACTACGTACGTTCGATGCCCGGCCGCGGCGGGGTCGGTACCTATTGCCACACCGAATCCGTGCATGTCGACGTCGGCCCGGAACGCGACTGGAACTGGCGCTGCCGCCGGCGCAAATAACAGCGAAAAAGTTCGTCATAAGCGCGCTGCACGGGGTTGCCCGCCGCGTTCAACGCAACTATAAGCGCGCTTGGCTGCGCCCATCGTCTAGCGGTCAGGACACCGCCCTTTCACGGCGGTAACAGGGGTTCGATTCCCCTTGGGCGTACCAACCTCCAACAAAAGCGAGAACTGCCGGGGGATTGTTGCCGGCTCCGTTCGATGCAGCACGCGCCAGAGCGGCTTTCGAGCCCCTAATGCGGATTTCCTTCCCCTTACGGTAACCTGCTGGACGACAAGGCGAGCATAGACTTGCTTCAGCTCGGGTGAGCCGTTGTACAGTTTATCCCGCTGAAGGTTCGACAACCTGTCAATCTTCTCCGGGGTTATCGATGCATCGCCGCTGCTGGCGCGTTTGCTCAGACCAGCGATCTCGGCCGTCAATTCGTCACGCTGGAGTTCCAGACCAACCAAGCGCTCCCGCAGGTTCGGGTCGTCCGGGTCCATCAGACTTTTCTCCACCAACGCGAGCAGACCCTTTTCGCGATCTGCCGCCTCCTCCAGAAGTTCGACCAGCTTGTCGAGTTCCGCGAACTCGGCCTCAGGCAGGTCGGCCCCGGCCGCAATCTTTCGCGCCTGCGCCGCCATCAAAGTCATGCCGGTGGTGATCCGCTGGTTGAAGCGCTTGTGAAGGTAGAACAGCGCCTTCTCGACTTTCCCGGCAGTGACCACTTCACGGAGGGAAGTCATCGACGCCACATCCTCGCCGGTTTCGACCAGCGCCGAGATCAGCATCACGATGCCGTGGCGATATTGTGCGACGGTGGCTGGCTTGAGGCGCTGGCGGGATTGGCTGGCGAAGATGGAAGGCTCGGACAGATGGGCCAGAAATGCCCTGATGTCGGCCTGCATGCTCTCAGGCAATGTGGCCGGATCGATCCAGTACGATGTCCTTTTCGGCGCAGGAGATGTCAGAGACTGGAGGGCGGGATGCGGAATCCGGGAAACGATGCGGTTTCATACGCGGATCGTTTTGCGCACGACCTCATCCCAGACCGCGACCATTGTTTCGTCGTGGAGATACGTGGCGAAGCGTTCGACATGATCGTTGCCGACCTCGGAGAGCTTCCATCCGGCGGCGAAGGCAAAACGCAGAAACCGTGAGAGGTCTCGCTGCTCTCCGGCCGCAAGCCGCTCATGCAGCTTCAGCCATTCCCCCTCCAGACGAACCGTCCGGGTCGAGATCAGGTGAGGGTTAGCGAGCTTGAAGGCGGCGCGCAAGCGCGATTTGAGATTGGCAAAGCCGCCGACCGACAGGCCTGCCATCGCCGGGGAATACCGCTCGATGGCGGTAAGGAGTTTGGCAGGGTTGGCCGTGAGGTCGAGCATGCCGCGCCCGACGAGACCATCGACCCGCTTGATCGCCGACCTGATCTCTGCCTTCCTCGTTGCGGGAAGCTCGCAGTCGCCAATGAACGCATGGAGATCACGCAGGGTCGAGATTTCTTTCGTGATTTTCAGGCACTTGTCGTCATCACTGTTATTCGTCCCTGGCCAGATGTTATTTTTTGTTAATATCCCTGTCAATATTACCATTCTTGAAGTAATTTTAGGTATTAACAATGATAACCATTGATAATTACTGAGACAGAGATTTGATGAGTTCCGCCTTATCGATCCGAATCTGGTGGCCGGCACGATAGGTGCGCAGGAACCCAGCCTTGAGCCAGCGGCGCACGGTAAGCGGGGAAACCACGGCAAACGCTGCGGCCTCCTTGACCGTCAGCAGTTTGGTTGGGCTCGAGACCAGCTCATTGTCAGCCGCGGTCGCGGCATCAGCCGGTGATTTCCTGGGAAGCTTGATGAGCATTGCCGTTCTCCTGTTTATGCGGGCCCGGCGGGTTGCACAGACAGAGGATCGTCAATCACCAAGAGGCGGTTGGATCACCCATCATGCGCAGCCGTTGGCGCGGGCGATCAACAACAATCATCAGGAAATCAGAAAAGGGAACAAGCCAATTTGAAAATGGTACGCCCCGGCAACCGGCTTGGTCACTGCGGGTGACCTCGAATACGGCAAATCCCTTAGTCCACCGGCCGCTCTCGAGACTCGCCGAATCGCGAATTCAGGGCGAAAAAAACATCACCTTGACGAAGAGGACGAACGTCACCGCACAGGATGCGGTGGCCAGCCATAATAGCTGCCTTACTCTGCGGTGCAGATCACCCCAAAGATCGCCAGCTTGCTGAGGCACCGTCGCTTGTCGCTTGAAGACATAGGCGGGCCCTACTCATTGACGCTATGCTAGCCCGCAACAGCTTCCGGTTAAGTGCAGGAGACGATGCCCGATCTCAGCCGGCATTCCGAAAAAGCTGGTTTTCGTATGCCGTTCTTTGATCGCCTGACGACAGTCTATCAAGATGTTTGAGCGCGCGAGCTTTTTGCGAACTGTTGGGCCTTCACAGGATCGAACAATTCGACCACATCCACGTCCAGAGCTTTGGCTAACCTGGCAAGGGCCAGAATAGACGGATTGCGCAGGCCGCGCTCGACACCGCTAACATAACCTCGGCCAAACCCGCTGTCCGTCGCGAACTCCTCCTGTGTGAAGTTTCGCTCCTTGCGCAGGCGTCGCAAATTCCAGCCGATGCGATCGCGGATGTCCATCACGCGGCACGATCAGCTGATGCGACTGATCCGCCCACGACTTATAAGACTCGTTTTTCTGGACTTGCCGATCCAGATCGCACAAATGGGCGACATGGGCAGATCTCGCGCAACTCCGGTTCTGGTTGGCAACGACAATCGACGCAGTCATCTCGAACACATCGGCTGTTCGATGAAGACTGGCTCAGGAACTGATCCACAACCATCCGTCCACTCTGCCGATCTCGGAGATCGAATCGGGATTCGGCAACCTGATCGCCGTGGCGCGTGAAGTGCCATGCAGACACGGGTTCATCGACAATCTCTGTGTCACGGCATCCGGCGACATTGTCGTCATCGAAACCAGGCTTTGGCGTAACCCCCAAATGCGGCGTGAGGTGGTGGCTCAACTGATACGGGCCGAAACGGAAATCCTGGGCAATCTGCTTCAAAGCCACGCAGGGTCGCGTTTCACTTTCGCGCTCGTTGAACTCGCGGCATGGACGACGCCTTCAGGCGACATCTTGGTCGTTCCCGACACTCTGGCGAAAACTGTGATGATCGAACGGGGCATTGTCTGCGTCGAGAACGGCGAGCCGGTCGTCCGCCCTGTTCCTGCAACGCTTCAGTCGGGCCCGTAATCGATCAGTTCGGCGGATTTCTGGGAGAAGATGGCCGAGCGCAATCCTGCACTACCGAACGCCATCCGCCGCTTCACGAAAGCATTCGAACCTCTCGCACCCCGCTATGTGTTCCTGAGCGAGCGCGGCGTCCTTATCTCGAAACGCTAGCCGACCTCGTCGGCGGGACCGTTCGGTTGGCCTCTGGTTTTGGCACTTACGTCGGCATCGGTGGCAAAGAGGCACCGAGAATAGAGCAATTGCTGCCTCGGCATCATGATGCGTTCGTTTCGGCGATCGAGACGATGTTGCGAACCCTCAACAGCGAAGACGCATGATGTTCGACGGTGAAGTCTAGCCGCTTTACGCTACCGAACACTCCCCGTCGCGACCGAATACACCTGGCCACGCGGGATAGTGCGCTCGCCGACAAGCACCGTGCTTACGTGGTGGAAATAGCCTTGTCGACCAATGCCATCAGCGCGGCCTCCGTCTTCGAAAGACCGTTGCCGCTGACCACCGCGCCATATTTCACCAGCGCTGCCCTCAGTCGCTTGTGGTCCTTCAATGTAAGATAAAGCTGGACGACCAGCGCATCTTCGACCGGTGTTTCGCCACGCAGCAAAACCTCCAGGTCATGAGAGGTGTTCTGCTCTGCCAATTCCAACAGAAATTCCGCGTTCTCGTCTGTCAGATAGCGGCCGACGATCTGCAGTTTCGACCAGCCCTATGAAGTAGAGGCGATTCTCGTCTACCCTCAGTTCGGTGAATTGTCGGTCGATGCGTGCCAGGGCATAAGCCTTGCGACGGCTGATTCCGAGGCTCTCGGCAACTTTGAGGAATATTTCAGGATCATCATCCTGGAGTTTCCGCAGCGCTTTCGCCGCTCGCAAGAAATTGTCGCCGATGAAGGAGGCGGCGATTCGACCTTCTTCTACAGCAAGATATCAGAGGTAGCCATGTCAGGACTCCGATTATATGTTTCACATAATCGATCATGACAATTTATCTAATAAAAACAAATAGATAATTCATATTAAACGCCGGTGGCGCAGAACGGACTGGCCTGCCCCCCTAGACGAGCGACGTTTGAAGAAGCGGTGAAGCCCAGCAACAAGTCTTTGCTTTGCAAGCAAGGAGCCGGTTCAGTTCAAGATAGGACCGGTTCTACATTTTCGCGTTGAACCGTATTTCGGCGCCCTCCGGTCTGATTTCTAGGAATTGCGCCACGAAAATGTGACGATTCTGCCACGAATCCAGTCAGATCGATACAATTCACGGCAACGGGAGCCCGTCCCCCTTGCCGGGCGTGGGCTGTTTCATGGTAATAGATGAATTGTAAGTGGCCAGGGTGGCTACGGGTTGAGGGGCACATGGGCATGTTTTCGGGTCGTTTGGCTTGTATAGCCAAGCACACAGCAGTTCTGTTGACCGCAACTTTCTTGTCGGTCGTGCATTCAAATGCGCTTTCCTTGAAGGAAGCCATTGCGGTTGCAGTTGAATCGAATCCTGAGGTAGGTCAAGCGATAGAGAATCGCGAGGCGATAGAATTCGAGCTTCGTCAAGCGAAGGGCCTTTACCTACCGAGCGTCGATCTTGAGGCGTCAACCGGCGTGCGCAGACTGGACAATTCTTCGCGCCGGGCGCTTTCGGTAGAAAACGATACCCTCTATCCTTCCGAGGCCGGTCTCACCATAACGCAGAAGTTGTTCGACAGCGGTGCCCGACGCGCTGAGGTCGATCGTCAGGCCTCGCGCGTTGACGGGGCTTCCTTCCGGGTGCTGGAGCGCTCCGAATTTATTGCGCTCTCGGTTGTCCAGGATTATCTCGAATACATGCTCCAGGCTTCCATCGTAGGTGAAGCCAAGAAGAACCTGGGGTTCCATCAATCTATCCTGGGCGATATCCGCGAAAGCGTCGCCGGAGGCGCATTGACCGATGCCGACCGCCAGCAGGCGGAAGAGCGCGTCTTCGCTGCGAAGGCACGCCTGCAGGAGGCTTCGGAAGAGTTGGAAGCCGCGAAGATCCGCTTCTTCAAGACGGTCGGCAAGCCGCTCGCCAATCCGACCAAGCCCCCGTCTGTCGCGGGCGCTTTGCCGCGCTCCCTGGACGAGGCCATCGGCCTGGCCAGGCAGAACAATCCACGCATCCACATGGCCAACAGCGATATTGACGCTGCAACCGCATTGGTGGACGCAGCACGCTCCAAATATGGCCCCGAGCTCGTTGCCGAAGGCGCTGCCCGTACTGGGGACGACGTCGACGGTGACGATGGTCATACCGACGACCTCCAGGCGCGACTGGTATTGCGATGGAACCTCTATCGAGGCGGTATCGACAAGGCCAACGAGCAAGAACAGATCCGGCGCGCCAGCGAGCAGCGACTGGCCCTGCACCAAGTCTATCGCGAAATCGAAGAAGCGGTTCGTACCTCATGGGATCGCCGCTTCAAGCAGGCGGATCTCGCTAAGACACTCCGCCAGCAGGCGGCGACCAATGAGCGCTTGGTGGCGTCGTATCGCGAGCAGTTCAAGGTAGGGCAGCGTTCCCTCCTCGACGTGCTCGACGCCCAAAATACTCGCTTTAACACAGCGACGCTGGCCGACACTGCGATCTATGCTTCGCTTTTTGCCGAATACCGCCTGCTCGCGGCGACCGGCCAGCTTTTGCGCACAGAAGGGATCAATCCTCCCAAACAGGCCGCGGCCTATGCGCGAACCGAGTTCGCCGTGCCGGAAACGGCGGACGTCGAGACGTTTGCGCGCACGCCCTCGGAACAGACCAACGACTTGCCGTTGGATATCCTGGCGCCCCTGCGCAAGAAAAAATAATGTTCCGCGGCGCGGGCGGTGAGGCCCAGTTGAGCGTGTCGTGAATCAGCATCCTCAACTCCAGTCGCCAGGCGGCGCCTTCAAAGCCTGCTTCTCCGCGATTGCCGCCTTTCTCGGGCGGCCGAGCGCGGAGACTGTGCTGTTTGCCGGCGTGCCACTGTCGGATACACGCATCAACATCGATGAGATTCGCCATCTGGCGGAGCGTATCGGCCTTGAGGCCAAGGCGTTCGACAACCGTGACTTCCGTGCTGGCCGAGTGGACCTTCCCGCTATCGTGTTTCGGGTCGACCGGCTGCCGATCGCCTTGCTTTTTGAGGAGCCCGATGGCTATGCGACAGCTCCGCAGGAGGATGGTCGCACAACCATAACCGCGGCTGAGCTGCAGCGAGACGCCATAGCCGGCGGAGCATCGTTTTCCATCACCTATACCAATGCCGCGGAAGAGTTGAATGTCGGCATCGCTTCGAGGATCGAACGGCGACACTGGCTCGGCGGCACGCTGGTCGCTTTCTGGCGCTCTTATGCCAAGGTCATCCTGGCAGCGACGTTCATTAACCTCCTAGCTTTGGCTTCGCCCATCTTCACCATGAATGTGTACGACCGCGTTTTACCCAACAAGGCGGTGTCGACCTTATGGGTGCTGGCATTTGGCATCGGGCTGGTGGTGCTCTTCGACCTGCTGTTGAAAACGGCTCGCGCCGCCTTGATCGACTATGCCGGCCACAGGGCCGACATCCGCATTTCCTATATGCTTTTCGACAAGATCCTGAACTCTTCCCTGGCGGCCCGCCCTCAGTCCACGGGCGAATACGCAAGCCGTGTGACACAATACGAATTCGTGCGCGAGTTCTTTACCTCCAACACCATCAGCGTGTTCATCGATTCTATTTTTGTCTTCATTTTCCTTGTCGTTATTTACGTCATCGGTGGCTGGATCGCGATCATTCCACTCATTGCGGTGGTGATCTCCGTCTGCGTCGGCTTGATTGCCCAGCACCGCATCGGCAAATGCGTGACCGCCTCGATGAATGAGGCTTCGCAACGCCAGGCGCTGCTGGTGGAATCGATCTCCACGCTGGAGACGATTAAGTCGCTGCGGGCCGAGGCCTATCTGCTACGCAAGTGGAACGAGCACTCCAAGAACACGGCCAACACGTCGGAGAAAATCAAGGAATTGTCGGCCGCTGCCGGCAACGTCACCTACGCCCTGCAGCAACTGGTTACGGTGGCTCTCATTGTCGGAGGCGCCTATTCCTTTGCGGCAGGCCACATGACCACGGGTGCCATCATCGCCGTCGTCATGCTGGCGGGGCGAGCCGTGGCGCCGATGGGCCAGATCGCGATCACGCTTGCCCGGCTGCGGCAGGCCCTCCTGTCGCTCAGGATCGTCAACGGCATCATGAGCCAGCCCGAGGATCGGCCGGAGACGGTTGGCTTCGTCAACCGGCCAATCCGCACCGGTGCACTGGCATTCAGGAATGTGGGCTTCGTATATCCAGGCACCGAAAACGAAGTGTTGACCGGGCTTACGTTCAGCGTGAAGCCCGGCGAGCGGGTCGGCATCATCGGCCGCATCGGTTCAGGCAAGACGACGCTGGGCCGTTTGATAGGCCGGCTCTTCCTGCCCACATCGGGTGAACTCTATCTCGACGGCATCGACGTGCGGCAATATCATCCCTCGGAGGTCCGCACGGCCGTCGGGGTGGTGGCACAGGCAGGCGACCTGTTCTCCGGGACAATCAAGGAGAATCTCTTGATGGCCCGTCCCGACGCAACAGACGAGGAGATCATAGAGGCCGCGAAGGCCGCTGGCGTCGACGATTTTGTTTCGCGCCATCCACGCGGCTACGACATGAGTGTCGGCGAGCGCGGCACAAACCTGTCGGGCGGCCAGCGGCAAGCCGTCGCCATTGCGCGCCTTTTGTTGACCAAGCCGAAGATTGTTTTTCTCGACGAACCCTCGGGTTCGATGGATCTTTCGTCTGAGCGCCTGTTGATCCGCCAGTTGAAAATGGCCTTCGATCCGACCACGACGCTTATCGTGTCGACTCATCGGTTCAGCATGCTGGAACTGGTGGATCGCCTTATTGTTGTCGAACAAGGTAGGATCGTAGCGGACGGACCTAAGGAACAGGTCATACAGGCGCTTCAAAAGCCGGGTGGCGGGTCTTGAAGCAACAGGTCGGTAGGGCACGGGGCTAATGCTGACGAAGGACGATCGGCCGCCGCTGTTTGCGTCGGCCACTACAGTGCTGATAGGGCTCCTGCTGGCGGCTTTCGTCTCCTGGTCCTCCTTTGCCGAGGTCGATGAGATTGCACGCGGCGAAGGCAAGGTTATTCCGGCCTCAAAGACCCAGATCATCCAGGCTAGTGAGGCCGGTGTCGTCCAGGAAATCGCAGTCAAGATCGGCCAAAGGGTCAACAAGGACGACCTGTTGATCCGCCTCGACAACACACTGAACTCGTCGAGCCTGGGTGAGCAGGAAGCGAAGGCCAGGGCTCTGCGCGCACGGATCGCCCGTCTGAAGCAGGAGCAGAGCGGGCAGGTCAGTGGGGCGTTCGTTTGTCCCGCGGAGATTCAAAAAAGCGCACCGCAAATCTGCTACAACGAGGAAAGACTCCTCGTCGCCAGGCAGGAAAACTTTGCCAACAAGCTTTCGGTACTGAAGTCGCGGCTGGAACAGCGACAAAAGGAACTGGACGAGGCGAACGCCAATCTCAATCGCCTCAATGAAAATCTCACGGTTAGCGATCGCGAGTCCAAGCTGGTTAACTCGATGGCCAAGAAAGGTCTGATTGCCCAAACAGAACAGATTCGCGTTGAGCGCGAGCAGACGGAACTGAACGGGCAGATCAAGCTCGCCTCCGAAACGATCGAGCGCAGCAAAGCCGCCATCGACGAGGCGCAACTGCAGGTCAACGAAGTCGGCCTTGAACTGCGGCAGGAAGCACTCAACGATCTGACGCAGGCGCTGGCCGATCTGTCGGTTGTGGAAGAAACCATCCGGGGCGCGACAGACCGCGTCGCCCGCACCGATATTCGTTCGCCGGTCGATGGCATCGTCAACACCCTCAACGTCAACACGCTGGGCGCGTTCGTGCAACCTGGGGCGGTGGTCGCCGATATCGTTCCAACATCGGAAACCTTGCTGGTGGAGGCGCGCATCTCGCCGCGCGACGTCGCATTCGTCCGCGCCGACCAGGAAGCCCTCATCAAGATCACCGCCTACGACTTTTCGATCTTCGGCGGCATAGAAGGCAAGGTCGCCAACGTTACCGCCGACAGCCTTGTCGACGAGAAAACCGGCGAACCCTACTATCAGGTCCGTGTCACCACCGACAAATCGACCTTGCAGCGCGACGGCAAGACCTATTCCATCATCCCCGGCATGATCTGCTCGGTAGATATCAAGACCGGCCGCAAAACCATCCTCAATTATCTGTTGAAGCCGATCAACAAGGCCAGGGAGGAGGCCATGCGTGAGCGATAAAGCCGCGCTGCCCGCTTCCGGCGAGCGGCTACCTGAACCCCCGGCATCGCAAGACCTGGAGCCCGAATTTCGCGTCGTCGCTCGCAACGGCCAGCGGCGCGGCATTCGCCTGGAGCGCGGTTTCTGGGACGCCTTGAAGCAGATGGCCGGGAAAGACAAGCTCACGCTTGGCGCCCTTGTCGACCAGGTCGCGGCGACCGTGGGCGAGAACGGCAATCTGGCGTCGGCGCTGCGCGTTGCCTGTCTGCGCGATGCCAACCGGGAAAGCGCTGCGTTGCGGCGGCTGACTTCGACGGACATGGTCAACGCCATCCTGTCCGCGTGCCCGGCCCCCGCTTTCGCGCTCGAAAGCACGCGCAAGATCCTGGGTTTCAACCCTCCCTTTCAGAACCTGGTTCGGCGCCAACTGCCGGCCGGGCTTCATGACGACGCCCGCAGGGATCTCAAGCTTGCGCTGGATCTCAATGTTGCCGACATCTTCGAACGGCTCCGTGCCAACGGCAATCAACCGGTTGCAACGGGCTTTGTGCTCGGCGTCGATGAGCGCCGCTATCGAGGACAGATCAATGCCGTCCGCGCACCCGTGGCCGCGCCCGAATTGCTGTTGGCCTTCGTCGTCAACGGCTGACCGGCGTTCGAAGGCACAAAAGCGCGTTGCGTCCAATCGCAATCATGCGATGCGCTTGAGGTCTCTGTCCTGAAGCATGTAGCCCGAAACAGGTTCCCGCTTCCGGGCGACATCTTTAGTCGGTGGGGCCTTCGCCAGGGGCGATGGCGGCAAGCCCACCCCTCAGCGAAGCGACGCGACTCTCGCCCGTCTTGGCGCCGTGCACCCAGGCACGGTCCGTGCTAAAGGAATAGAGCGGCACATAGTTGGGAAGGGCCGTGTCCTTGACCACCCTATTGTCGAGATTGTCGAGCACGAATGTTCCGCTCGAAGTGCTCACGGACAGGACGGCGTGGAAAACGCCCCTTTTGCTGTCTTGCAGCACGACCAGCGACATGCTCGACGCCGGGATGCCGGATTGCAAAAGCGCGGCCATCTTGAGGATGGCGAAATCCTCGCAATCACCAGCTCGGCGCGCCAGTATTTCTTCCGGCTCGGCCCAATAGTCGGCCTTGCCGTACGTCGTGCTGTCTTTGCGGTAGGCGATAAGCTGATTGACGCCGCTGTTGACGAAAGCAAGCTTGTCGCTGAAGCTCTTGTTCTTCACCGCATCAATGATGAACGAGAAACCGGAACTGGCCCGGTCGCACGCAGTTCCGCATGCGCGTATCGCCCGATAGACCGACGCCCAGCGCGAAGACGCGGGGAAATTGTGCATCGATATGGCAACCGATCCGAAAACGCCCGGAATGATGGACGCGGTCTTGATCGGATCCAGCGCCGGCTCGGCATCGTCCTGCAGGACGACTTCGCCCGCCGCAGGCCCGTAGGCGCCCGTCACCGCGATGCGGTAGACCTGATGCCCGACGGCCGGACCGGGCTGCGGCACGGCGACGCCGCCCAGGAAATCGCCGGTGAAATATGGCCCGGCCTGGGGAGCCCCCCCTGCGAGCGCGTGCCGGTCCAGGGCGGCTTGCGCAAGCGAGGCGGGAGCCAGAAGTGCCGCCAGCAGAAGTATCTGCAAGTGTTTCTTTTTCTGGAACCGAAATACTGTTTTCATAGCACCCACCATTTGACGTGGATGCTAGCGTCATCATCTGAAATAACAGGAAAGAATGATGTTCAATTATCAAGTAATGGATTTGCTCTTGTTTTCATAAAATTTTATTCAAAGCCGTACTTTCGCTGCAAAAGCGCACGATAAACAAATGATTGCGGCGGTTATATATATTATAATATGCAAAAGCCGTTTACTAAACGTAAAATATGCCACTAAAAGCATAATTGGATATATTAAATGGATTTTACAAGAGTTGCAAAACATTTCGCATCCTTGTTTGTTCCAGAATCTTGGGCAAGGGGTTTGGGCTATGGCGACCAGTTTTGAGTTTGAGAACAATTCCGTATCCTGGGATCAGCAGGAAAATCGGGGCGCACATGACAACCAGCCGCCGGCGCTGGAGCTGGCGCAGGCTGCCGCCCCGAATCAACTGGCTACAAATGAACCGGCACCGAATTCCGCATCACCTGCCGTAACCCCATCCGAACCAGTGCCGGTCGATGTCGGCACCCCCGCCGCACAGGCGGGCCAGCACGTGCCCATAGCGTCCGCCACGCCCCCTGCCCCCGCTGGACATGAATATGTCGCGGGAGCAGACAACGTCGTCCATCTTCCGGCGAATGCGTCGATCGACAACATCCGAGTCGATGGTTCGAACCTCGTGCTGCAGCAGGCCGATGGATCTGTGATCGTCATCAAGGATGGCGCCATCAATGTCCCCTCCTTCATCGTCGGCGATGTCGAGGTTCCGCGCGTCGCTCTGCTTGCGGCGCTCGAATCGAGCGGCGTCAACGTCGCCTTCGGTGCCGACGGGTCTATTTCCGCAGGCTCCGCCGCCGCACAGCATGAAAGCGCTGGCGGCAATTTCCAGCAGCCTCCCGGCGGCATCGGCAATGGCTTCGATCTCAGCGCCCTGCTGCCGCCGACCGAATTGCGCTTCGGCGGGCTCGACCGGCACGAACTCTATCCAGCCGTCGCCAACCGCGAGCCGGGTATCGACATCACCCCCAATGCCAACGGCCTCGCGGTCCCCACCGGGGCCTCCGCCAGCGTCGCCGAGCAGGGCCTCCCCTTCGGATCCGCGCCGAACGAGAATTCGGAATATTCGACCGGTATATTCAAGCTGAGCGACCCTGACGGCCTGAGCGACCTGAAGTCGCTTACGATCGACGGTCAGACCGTCCAGATCGGCCAGTTGGCCGGCAGCGTTTTTGCCGGACAGCATGGAACCTTGACCATTCTTTCCTATAACGAGCAGACCGGGATCGCGAAGTATCAGTATCAGCTGACCGAGAGGACGGACGATCGGGCTGGCCCCGAAACCGACAGGTTCGAGATCAGCGTCTCGGACGGCAGCACGACTTCCGCGCCCGCACAGCTTATAGTGAATATCGTCGACGACGTTCCCACGGCGCATGCCGGTCCTGATCTGTCGGTTGTTGAGACGGCTGGGGCGACGGCCGGAACGAACCTTCTGGCCAACGACGTCAAGGGCGCCGACGGGGCGACGCTGACCGGCGTCGACTTCAACGACGGCGCCGGCCCGCATGCGATCGCGGCGGCGGGCGTGACGACGCTGACGACGGCGAACGGCGTCTACACCTTCCAGGCGGACGGGACGTGGACGTTCGACCCGAGCCCGAACCTGGCCAACAACGGCGCCGGCGTCGATGCCGGCTTCACCTACACCATCACCGACGGCGACGGCGACACCTCGACGGCGGCGCAGGACGTCACGATCACCGACGGCGCCGGGCCGACGGCGACGCAGACGCCGGTTGCGCTGGTCGTCGACGAGGCCGACCTTGCCACCGGCACCACGCATGGCGGCGCCAACGGCGGCGATCCCGACACGGTCGCCATCAACACCGGCGGGCTGGTGTTCACGGCCGGCTCGGACGCGATCGCCGACGTGCACTTTGCCGCCGGCCAGCCGGCCATCCAGATCAGCGGCCTCGACGACGCGGTTGCCGCGCAGATCAGCTGGAGCGGCCAGGGCACGGACACGCTGACCGGCACCATCAACAACGTCGCCGTCATCAGGCTGGACCTGACGGGCACGCAGACGGCCGCGGCCGGCGGCCAGGCGGTGCCGACGGTCACCGCCACGCTTCTGGCGCCGTTCCCGCACCAGGACAATCCCGACGCCGACACGCTGACCATCAAGGGCATCAGGGTCGAGGCCGTCGACAGCGACGGCACCGTCTCGGCGCCGGCCGCCACGGTCGAGGTCACCGTGCTCGACGACGTTCCGCATGCCGCCAACGATGCCGGCGGCGCGAGCGAGAACGGCGCGGTGGTCGGCGGCAACGTGCTGGTCAATGACGACCTCGGCGCGGACCACGGCGTGGTCGGCACCGACGGGCGGGTGTCGGGCGTTGTGTCGGGCGCCGGCGGGGCGGAAGTGACGAACGGCGCGGGGCTTGGCGGCATCGCCGGGGCGCACGGCACCCTGGTGCTTGGCGCGGACGGTTCCTACAGCTACACGCCGACGGCGAATGCGTCGGTTCCTGCGGGCACGACGGACGTGTTCACCTATACGGTGATCGACAAGGACGGGGACACGGCGCATGCGGAACTGACGATCACCTTCTCGGGCGACGCGTTTGCGCCGACGGCGGTGAGCGCGGCGGCGACGACGAGCGACGTTGCCGGCGACAACCATGTCGCGGGCTCGAACGCGGACGGGTTCGTGGCGCAGGTTGATACGGGCACGCTGGCGTTCGACTTCGGCGGCGACGGTCCGGCGACGGTATCGCCGTTCACGGCGAGCTATGACGGCGGGCTGGGTGCGGCGCTGTCGCAGACCTCGGTCGGCGGGGTGACGACGATCACGTCGGCGGCGTGGACGCTGACCATCGACGAGACGAACGGCGCCTACACGTTTACGCAGACGGCGGCCTACCAGCATGACCTCGGCGCGACGAGCGACCAGGGCAAGGTGACGGTGACGCTCACCGACAGCGACAACTCGACCAAGCAGGTGACGCTGACGCTCAACATCACCGACGACGTTCCGCATGCCGCCAACGATGCCGGCGGCGCGAGCGAGAACGGCGCGGTGGTCGGCGGCAACGTGCTGGTCAATGACGACCTCGGCGCGGACCACGGCGTGGTCGGCACCGACGGGCGGGTGTCGGGCGTTGTGTCGGGCGCCGGCGGGGCGGAAGTGACGAACGGCGCGGGGCTTGGCGGCATCGCCGGGGCGCACGGCACCCTGGTGCTTGGCGCGGACGGTTCCTACAGCTACACGCCGACGGCGAATGCGTCGGTTCCTGCGGGCACGACGGACGTGTTCACCTATACGGTGATCGACAAGGACGGGGACACGGCGCATGCGGAACTGACGATCACCTTCTCGGGCGACGCGTTTGCGCCGACGGCGGTGAGCGCGGCGGCGACGACGAGCGACGTTGCCGGCGACAACCATGTCGCGGGCTCGAACGCGGACGGGTTCGTGGCGCAGGTTGATACGGGCACGCTGGCGTTCGACTTCGGCGGCGACGGTCCGGCGACGGTATCGCCGTTCACGGCGAGCTATGACGGCGGGCTGGGTGCGGCGCTGTCGCAGACCTCGGTCGGCGGGGTGACGACGATCACGTCGGCGGCGTGGACGCTGACCATCGACGAGACGAACGGCGCCTACACGTTTACGCAGACGGCGGCCTACCAGCATGACCTCGGCGCGACGAGCGACCAGGGCAAGGTGACGGTGACGCTCACCGACAGCGACAACTCGACCAAGCAGGTGACGCTGACGCTCAACATCACCGACGACGTTCCGCATGCCGCCAACGATGCCGGCGGCGCGAGCGAGAACGGCGCGGTGGTCGGCGGCAACGTGCTGGTCAATGACGACCTCGGCGCGGACCACGGCGTGGTCGGCACCGACGGGCGGGTGTCGGGCGTTGTGTCGGGCGCCGGCGGGGCGGAAGTGACGAACGGCGCGGGGCTTGGCGGCATCGCCGGGGCGCACGGCACCCTGGTGCTTGGCGCGGACGGTTCCTACAGCTACACGCCGACGGCGAATGCGTCGGTTCCTGCGGGCACGACGGACGTGTTCACCTATACGGTGATCGACAAGGACGGGGACACGGCGCATGCGGAACTGACGATCACCTTCTCGGGCGACGCGTTTGCGCCGACGGCGGTGAGCGCGGCGGCGACGACGAGCGACGTTGCCGGCGACAACCATGTCGCGGGCTCGAACGCGGACGGGTTCGTGGCGCAGGTTGATACGGGCACGCTGGCGTTCGACTTCGGCGGCGACGGTCCGGCGACGGTATCGCCGTTCACGGCGAGCTATGACGGCGGGCTGGGTGCGGCGCT
This sequence comes from Mesorhizobium sp. 8, assembly GCF_006351905.1. Lineage (NCBI taxonomy): Bacteria > Pseudomonadati > Pseudomonadota > Alphaproteobacteria > Hyphomicrobiales > Phyllobacteriaceae > Mesorhizobium > Mesorhizobium sp. 8. The sequence continues at coordinate 441,006 of NZ_CP040914.1, read as the reverse complement.
GTCGCAGACCTCGGTCGGCGGGGTGACGACGATCACGTCGGCGGCGTGGACGCTGACCATCGACGAGACGAACGGCGCCTACACGTTTACGCAGACGGCGGCCTACCAGCATGACCTCGGCGCGACGAGCGACCAGGGCAAGGTGACGGTGACGCTCACCGACAGCGACAACTCGACCAAGCAGGTGACGCTGACGCTCAACATCACCGACGACGTTCCGCATGCCGCCAACGATGCCGGCGGCGCGAGCGAGAACGGCGCGGTGGTCGGCGGCAACGTGCTGGTCAATGACGACCTCGGCGCGGACCACGGCGTGGTCGGCACCGACGGGCGGGTGTCGGGCGTTGTGTCGGGCGCCGGCGGGGCGGAAGTGACGAACGGCGCGGGGCTTGGCGGCATCGCCGGGGCGCACGGCACCCTGGTGCTTGGCGCGGACGGTTCCTACAGCTACACGCCGACGGCGAATGCGTCGGTTCCTGCGGGCACGACGGACGTGTTCACCTATACGGTGATCGACAAGGACGGGGACACGGCGCATGCGGAACTGACGATCACCTTCTCGGGCGACGCGTTTGCGCCGACGGCGGTGAGCGCGGCGGCGACGACGAGCGACGTTGCCGGCGACAACCATGTCGCGGGCTCGAACGCGGACGGGTTCGTGGCGCAGGTTGATACGGGCACGCTGGCGTTCGACTTCGGCGGCGACGGTCCGGCGACGGTATCGCCGTTCACGGCGAGCTATGACGGCGGGCTGGGTGCGGCGCTGTCGCAGACCTCGGTCGGCGGGGTGACGACGATCACGTCGGCGGCGTGGACGCTGACCATCGACGAGACGAACGGCGCCTACACGTTTACGCAGACGGCGGCCTACCAGCATGACCTCGGCGCGACGAGCGACCAGGGCAAGGTGACGGTGACGCTCACCGACAGCGACAACTCGACCAAGCAGGTGACGCTGACGCTCAACATCACCGACGACGTTCCGCATGCCGCCAACGATGCCGGCGGCGCGAGCGAGAACGGCGCGGTGGTCGGCGGCAACGTGCTGGTCAATGACGACCTCGGCGCGGACCACGGCGTGGTCGGCACCGACGGGCGGGTGTCGGGCGTTGTGTCGGGCGCCGGCGGGGCGGAAGTGACGAACGGCGCGGGGCTTGGCGGCATCGCCGGGGCGCACGGCACCCTGGTGCTTGGCGCGGACGGTTCCTACAGCTACACGCCGACGGCGAATGCGTCGGTTCCTGCGGGCACGACGGACGTGTTCACCTATACGGTGATCGACAAGGACGGGGACACGGCGCATGCGGAACTGACGATCACCTTCTCGGGCGACGCGTTTGCGCCGACGGCGGTGAGCGCGGCGGCGACGACGAGCGACGTTGCCGGCGACAACCATGTCGCGGGCTCGAACGCGGACGGGTTCGTGGCGCAGGTTGATACGGGCACGCTGGCGTTCGACTTCGGCGGCGACGGTCCGGCGACGGTATCGCCGTTCACGGCGAGCTATGACGGCGGGCTGGGTGCGGCGCTGTCGCAGACCTCGGTCGGCGGGGTGACGACGATCACGTCGGCGGCGTGGACGCTGACCATCGACGAGACGAACGGCGCCTACACGTTTACGCAGACGGCGGCCTACCAGCATGACCTCGGCGCGACGAGCGACCAGGGCAAGGTGACGGTGACGCTCACCGACAGCGACAACTCGACCAAGCAGGTGACGCTGACGCTCAACATCACCGACGACGTTCCGCATGCCGCCAACGATGCCGGCGGCGCGAGCGAGAACGGCGCGGTGGTCGGCGGCAACGTGCTGGTCAATGACGACCTCGGCGCGGACCACGGCGTGGTCGGCACCGACGGGCGGGTAACTGGCGTTGCGACCGGCTCGGATACATCGCACGCCGTGAGCGGGAATCTAGGTGGCATTGGCATCCAGGGCACTTGCGGCACCCTGGTGCTGAACGCGAACGGCACCTACACCTACACCGCGAATGCCGTAAACGGCGACCAGGTCGATCACTTCGTCTACACGGTCACCGACAAGGACGGCGACACGTCGACGACGACGCTTGATATCACGGTCAAGAACGTCAACAGCGTGCCGGTCGGCGGTTCGGCCAGCGCGATCGTGGACGATGAGGGATTGCCGCACGGTATCTTTGGCGGAACGGGAGATGCAGCGACCAATTCCGCCTTCGCTACCGGAACATTGACGGGCTCGGGCGGCGACGGCGCGTTGTCTTACAGCTTTGCCAATCTCAATGGCGCCACCGGCGTGACGATCGGCCAGGAGAAGGTCGATTTCACCTGGGACAACAGTAACCATCAACTGGTGGCCACGATCAGCACCAGCACCGCGGGCCGGGTCGGCCAGGTGCTGTTCACCGTGGACCTCGATCCGTCGAGCGGCGCCTATCAGGTCAACCTCATCAAGCCGGTGTTGCACGACAACGCCAATAACGCTGAAAATGGCGACATCACGCTAAATCTCCAATACAGCGTCAGCGACAGCGATGCCGACACCAGTGCCGGCGATACCGGCCTTGGTACGCTGGCCGTCACGTTCGACGACGACTCGCCAGTGAATTTCACGGCGCAATCGATGACTATCGAGAATGGCGCCAACGCGATCGGCAGCGGTGCATTGAACTTCTACGAAAGCATCGGTGCGGATGGCGGCAAGGTAGCGTTCAGTGGCGGCACCGACGGCGTCACGAAGCTCACGGATGGCGCGACGACCGTAACCTCCGGCGGCAAGGAGGTGTTCCTCTACGGCTACGGCACCGACACGCTGACCGGAATGATTGACCTCGACGGCAACGGCAGCAAGGAGACGACCGTCTTCACGGTCAAACTGTCGCCAAACGCGACAAGCGAACCGAATGACATCTATACGGTTCAGTTCTTCAGAACGCTGGATGACGGCGCTACAACCTTCATCACCAGTTCGAATCTGAGCGAAACCAGCGCCAGAAACTTCAAGATGGTCAATGATCCGACGTCAGCGGACAAGGATATTCTGATTTCTGCATCCAGCAGCTCTGGACAAACCACGGTTAACGGCAGCAATTCCGGAATGATAGCCTTTGGCGCCGGAAACCCCTTTTTGACCAACACTGGAGACGTCCTGCGGTTCGACTTCTCCCATAGTGTTGCGATGACAGGCGGCGGAAGTGGAAACGGCTACACAGACGCCGCCCATTACAATTCGAATGGATTCACGTTCAAGGTGGATGGATCTGGCAGTTCGGATGTCTCGGTGACCGTCTACCAAGCTGACGACAATTCCCCCAACACCTATGCGAGCCTGGTGAACGATAGCGCAAGCAAGGAGGCGATCACACAAATCTACAAGAACGGCGTGCTGGTCGATCTCAATGACAACAGCCAGGTGACGGTGATCAACGGCGCATACGTCGTTCATGCGACGGGCGGCGACACCCTGTCGGTCTTTACGGATGACGGGTACAACCGGATCGAGGTCGGATATGCCGGACAAAACAAATTTTCTGTCGGAAACGTCGGTTTTGTACAGTCTGAAGCCGGGCACAATCTCGACTTGTCGTTCAATGTGACCGCGACCGATGCCGATGGCGATACCGCGGCCGGCTCGATCGCTGTCACGACGGTTCCGTTCAATTCCGTGATCGACGGAACTACAGCTGACGACCTCCTCGTTGCCGGTATCGCCGGTCAAACTCTCCACGGCAAGGATGGCAACGATACGCTCATCGGCGGCATCGGCGCGGATACGCTCGACGGCGGTCTCGGCACCGATACGGCCAGCTACCAGAATTCGGCCCTGGGCGTGACGGTGAACCTGACGCTCGACGGCACGACGACGGCTCAAACGTCGGTGGGAGACGCCAGCGGCGACAAGCTGATCGGCATCGAAAATGTCATCGGTTCCAATTCCACCGACATTCTCACCGGAGACAACAACAACAACGTTCTTCTGGGACTGAATGGCACCGACACGCTTGCCGGCAACGATGGTAACGACACGCTTGTCGGCGGCGCCGACTCAGACACGCTCAACGGTGGCTCTGGCACCGATACCGCCAGTTACGAAAGCTCGCTTGCCGGCGTGACGGTCGACCTGAATCTGGTTGGAACCGCTCAAATCTCCGGCGGTGACGCCAGTGGCGACAACCTGACCGCTATAGAGAACCTCATCGGCTCGCAGTTCGCCGATATTCTGACCGGTGACGGCGGCAACAATGTTCTCGCCGGATTGGGTGGCGACGACAAGCTGATCGGTGGAGCCGGCAACGATACTCTCATCGGCGGCCCTGGTCAGGATACGCTGACCGGCGGCGGCGACGCCGATACGTTCAGGCTCGACAGCCTCGACATCAAGGACCTCATAACCGACTACAGCGGCAGCGATGCGGGTGGGCAAGGCGACAAGATCGACCTGACGGCCCTGTTCACCACGGCAGCGGGCAGCGACATCAGCGACTACGTCCAGTACGACAGCACGACCCATACGTTGAAGGTCGACGCCAACGGCGCAGCCGGCGGCGGTGCCGGCTTCGTGGACGTCGCGGTGCTCCAGAACGCGCCCGCTTCCGGTACGATCACCATACTTTACGATGACGCGACACACGCGCACCTGCAAACCACCATTTAGCACTTATGCACGGCCACTCGGCCGTGCTATGCTTTGGCGGACGGGTTGCCAGGGGTACGGAGGGGAATTCACCATGAGGCATCTTGCCAAACTGACGGCTACCGCCGCCGTTCTGCTGCTTGCCGGTTCGGTTGGGCAGGCCGCAGACATCATCGGTGGCCCGGCCATCGAATATTGCAGCGTCGCCGGCACTTCAAACCTGGTCCTTGAGGACAACATCGGCACGCTGAAGACCCAGGTGGTGCGGCTGATGGACGAATCGGTTGCCGTGGCCAAGGACCTGCAATGGGTCAACTCCTTGCGTCCGGCTTTCGTCTGGGCTTCCGAGGCCAAAGTGGCGTGCGGCATGGCATACGGCTACCTGAAGACCAACTATCGCGACGAGGATACGCTCAACAAGTGCGAGTGTTTCCACAACCGCATGGTCGAGTACATGAACTAGAGCCTCGGCGTTCAGCAAACGCCAGCCGTGGCGACGTTGTCCGAGAGCCCTTCTTCGTTTCCCGCCGCAAGTTGGCGCGGCCTGTTAAAGGTACTGCCAGCGGCATTGCTGTTGGCCGCATGCCAGTCCAACAATGCCAGTGGCGTCCTTGACCCTGCCAACGGCGGCTCTGCACCCGCCACCAGTCAGCCCGCGCCGCAGAATACTGCGCCTTCAGCACAGACACTCGGCAAGGGCGCGACCAGGGCCACCATGCTGCTGCCCCTCTCCGCTCCCGGCACTCTGGGCGAGAAAGGCCGCAAGATGTTCGATGCGGCCAAGCTCGCCATGGCCGACATGGGCAACGACCTGCTTACATTATCGATCCAGGATACGCGCGGTGACAGCACCAATGCCAAGGATCTGGTCGTCAAGGCCATGAGTTCAGGCGCCAGCATCATCATCGGTCCGGTCGAACTCGACGCAACCCAGCGCCTCAGCGCCATCTCCGGCCCCAAGCGGCCACCGGTGTTGGCCCTGGCGGAAAATTTTTCGGGAGTTCCCGGCATTTACGCCATGGCACTGAACGAGGCAGACAGTGCTGCTGCGGGTGCCGCCGCGATCGCGCAAAAAGGCAAGCGCAAATTCGTCCTGTTCGTCACGCGCGGGCCCTCGGCCGGTGCAATCGAGAAACGCGTTGCCAACGGGCTCAGCATTACCGGAGCCTCGCTGGCGCTAACCGTGCCGTTAGATCCCGGCAGAGAGGCCGAGAAGGCGGCATCCGACATGACGGCTGTGGTGACAGCGCCCGAAGGCGTGGTCATCGCCACCGGCGACGCCAGCCCCCTGCCGCTCCTGCAGGCGCTCAAGGCCCGCAACATCACGGCAAGCAAGGTTTCCATAATCGGCACCGATCGTTGGCTGGAACATTCGCTGGCCGACCCCGCCTATCAGGGAGCCTATGTAGCGGCCCTGGACAGAAACGAAACCGGCCCGATCGCAGACCGGTTCAAGGCTGCCTACGGCTACGCGGCCGATGTGGATGTGGCTTATGCCTATGACAGCGTGGCACTGACGGCAGGAATCGCCAACGCACTCGGCGCCAAAGGTTTCACGCGCCAGGTGCTCGAGAACAAAAACGGCTTCCGCGGGTCGACCGGCGTGTTCCATTTCCTTGCCGACGGCGCGAGCGAACGCTCCATGCCCTTATATCGGATCGACAGGGGTACACCGAAAAAAATCGCGGATTCGGTGACGGGATACTAACCCGCTAGACTGTTGCTCTCCGCCGTGCTTTGCGCCGGGAGCTGACGCGCCAATAGGCTTCGAGCGGCTATTCAGGTACGATGATTATAGTTTTAGGGGACCGTGAAACGCAAGCTAAATGCATCCCCCTTATTCCGGAGCCAGAAACTTCGGAGACAGCGAGGCCATGGAAAGCAGGCGGCGCAATTATCAGGCCGATTGGGCGGAAGCTATCAAGCTAACGGTTTTCGGTACCGCATCCGCCCTCGCCGTCTCGCTTTTGGTCAACTATCTGCTGTTGTTCAACGACGCACTCACACCCTTCGATCGAAGCCTCCTGACCGCGTTCGCGGTTCCGATCCTAGTCGGCGCGCCCTTGTCTTTTCTGCTTTCCCGCGCCTGGACACAACACAGACAAGCGGAACGCGAACTGATCCGTCTTTCCAGCTTCGACCGTATAACGGCATGCCTGAACGCCTCGACCTTTTCGACACTAGTCGAAAGGCGGGTGAAGTCGTCCCAGCGGGATGATTGCGTCTTCGTCACGGTCGACCTGCAACTCTTGAGACAACTCATGGTCGAACACGGAGCATCATGTGGCGAGGAAGCCCAGCAACTGGTCGCCGCAACTATACAATCATCAGTTCGCGCCGGGGACTTGGTCGGTCGTATAGGTGATGGACAATTCGGCGTCCTGTTGCAGAACGTGACCGAGGTCGAGGCTACAGGGATTTGCCAACGTATCCGGGAAAAGGTGTCTGAAGTCTATTTTGCGCCGAGTGGCAAACCGCTCGCGCTGGATGTCCGTGTAGCCGGGATAAACATCGATGCCCCCGCAAGTTTCGATGCGCTTTTCCGCGCTGCCAATCGGCGGGAAGCAAGTATCGTTCTTCCCAAACAGACATTATTATCGTTGAGTCATGCGGCGAGTCACATTGAACATTGATCGATTATCACACCATTTCAATGCCATAGATTATTCATGCACTCGCGTCTGATGGCGTACCAATCTTCTTTTCCTGAGGTTACCTCCTTTTCGTTCTTTCCGTTAATCCGTCGTGCCATCGAACGAAACCCTGCAGCGATGGCCGGCGGGTAGCTTTTGGCCGGCATTGGAAAGCTCCACACGCACGCCGAATGTGCTGGAGGCGGCGTCGAACACAGAATCAACAACCTTGACGGTGCCTTCATAAGTGCCCGTGATCGGTTCATTGGGCGTGACGATTGCCGGCATGCCCAACTTGATGCTGCCGAACTTGCTCACTGGAAGGAAAGACTCGACAAACAGGGGATCGAGTTGGGCGATCGTAGCGAGTTGTCCGTCCTGATCGAGATACTCTCCTTTGGAGAGAGACCGCTGGATCACGACACCGGTAATAGGGCTGCGGATGGTCTTCTGGTCGAGCACGGCTTGCGCCCGGGCAAGTTCCAGTTCCGCAGCACGCTTACGCATTTCCGCGAGTGCCAACTCCCGTTTCACAACCTCCGCCTCCGCAATCGCGGCATCAAGGTCGCTCTTCGCCGATATGTTGCGCTTTACCAGTTCCTCGATGCGCAACAATTTGTTCTGCGCAAGGTCCAGGCGCGCTTTTTGTGCTTCAATCTCGCTTGTGCTCCCAGCCTGCACAGTCATCAGCGCCACTGTCGCCGACTCGACTTTCGATGAGAGCGTCGCGATCGCTTCTCCGGCGGTGACCTTGTCGCCGCGGTTAATGAGGACGGAATCGAGCAGACCGGGGACCTGGCTGCCGACCTTGACGACGATTGCAGGATCGATGACGCAGTCGAACGATTCGGCCGGTGCCGAGGTAGCCGCCGAAGCCATGAAAACCAATCCTGCCGCCAACCGTGACGCCACCGCCCGAGCCAATCTGCGATAGCCGACTTTCTCGTCCCTGCGGACGACCGCCTTTCCTCTGTCGGGAGGTTGCCGAGAGCGAAGATCCTGCGCCGCAGTAAACCTTATTCGCCGGGCCGAAGACCTTGCCGACATCACTCTTTTCCTCCCGAGAATGCCAGGAGCACACCCAGCCGCCCGTCCTGTGCGAGCAGATTCTTGCGATCCCGCCTGTGGGCGCGCTCGGCCCGGCGCTGAGCCAGATGAAAAAGCATCCGGCCGAAATGCGGCGGGCGCGGCAGGCGCGCCGACAAAAGTTCGAGCAGCGGATCCTCCATGGAAAGCACCGCCTCGGTCGTGCCCGGCTCGCCGCGCCTTGCGGTTCGCCCTTGCATCTGACGGTCTATACGCCCCGCGTCGTGCAATTCGCTCAATATGACATGAAGGCCGCCATGATCGAGAAGATCGGGGTCGACAGCGATATCGACGCCGCGGCCAGCCATATTGGTGGCCACGGTAATGCGGCCGCGGCGTCCCGCCTCGGCGATTATCCCGGCCTCGCGCGCGACGTTCTCAGCATTGAGCACTTCGTGTTCGAGCCCGGCCTCCATCAAGGACCGGCTGAGTTGGTTGGAGGCGAGCACCGAGCGCGTGCCGATCAGCACCGGCCGGCCACTGGAATGTAACGTCCTCACGCGCTCGACGATGCAGCGCCACTTCTCGTCCTGGCTGGCGCAGATGGTGACGCCGAGATCCCGACGCTTTGATGGTACGTTCGGCGGAATGCGAACGACGCCGAGTCGATAGACCGACCACAGTTCATTCGACACTTCGCGCGCGGTCCCGGTCATGCCGCACAGCGTAAGATAGCGTCGAAAGAAGCGCTGATAGGTCATACGGGCCATCGGCAGCTTCCTGCTCGTCGTCTCGCATGCTTCCTTGAATTCGATTAGTTGGTGCAGCCCGTCACTCCAGGAGCGGTCCGGCATGATCCTGCCGGTGTACTCATCGACGATCTGCACCTTGCCGTCCTGGACGAGATAATGTTCGCCCTTGCGGAAGAGATGTATGGCCGACAGCGCCTGGCGGCCCCCCTCCTCGCGCCGGATACGATTCAGCCAGATGCCGCCCATGGCCTCGGCCCTGTGCTCAAGGTACGTTCGTCCGGCATCGGTGAGCTCGATCCGTCGCTCTTCGGGCCGCATCCGGTAGTGGAGGTCAGGCTCCATATCCTCGATCAGCCGGAAGGCCTGTTGCGCCCACTCCCGTTCTTCGCCTGCGTCGGTTTCCTTTGAGATGATCAGCGGCGTTCGCGCCTCGTCGACAAGCACGCTGTCGGCCTCGTCGACGATGGCGAAATGCAACCCGCGCATCACCACTCGCTGGCCGACGCTGGCGTCACGAGCGAACTCTCTGAGCCTCGTGCGGAGGAAATTCGGGCGGATGCCGAGCGCAATGCGATCGCGCAGATAATCAAACGCAATATCCTTGTTGCTGGCATAGACGATATCGCGGGAATAGATCGCAGCCTTCTCCGTTGGCGACAGCCCGTTGGTGACGACACCGGTGGAAAGGCCCAGAAAATCGAAGACGGGCGACAACGCGCCGTGATCACGCGCCGCGAGATAGTCGTTCACCGTCACAACATGCACGGGCATCCCGGCAAAGGCAGCGGCCGCGGCCGGCAAGGCAACGGTGAGCGTTTTGCCTTCGCCTGTGTCCATCTCGACGACGGCTCCCCCGATCATTGAAAGACCCGCGAGAACCTGGACGTCGTGATGCCGCAGCCCGACGGTTCTGCGGGAAACCTCCCTCACCAGCGCAAAGAGGCCAACAACAAGCCGGTCGTCCAGTCCGTCACGGCGCATCGCAGCTCGCACCTCGCGAGCACGTCGCGCCAGATAAGCATCCGACGCCTGCTTGAGCTCCGGTTCGAGCGCGGCAACGTCGCCGACCAGCCCGCCGATCCGCGATCGCCACAGCCGCCTAAGAAACGCACTTGGCGCCGCTGTGACGGCTGCCTCGATCGGATCCAGCCAATGCTGTCGCGGGTCAGCCCGCTCAGCATACCGTTCAAGGGCGGGCAGCGGCCGCCCTTGCGCTTGCTCGCTCACCTGACTTCACCCCGCAGGCAGAGTACTGCCCTGGGGATGGTGTCTGCACCTCGGCCCCCGGGGATCCTAATATCTGTCTGTCTTCGCACGGCAGTAAGCTATGCCGAGACTTCCTCGGCCTTGGCACTGCGGCCAGCCGTCTTGGATGTGTGCCGTGATGCTTCCTTGCCGATTTCGATGGGTTCGGCCGCGCTTTCGGACGCAGTTCCCCTCGTGGCGATGCGCTCGATCATGTCGCCGAAATGGCGGAGCGAATGCAGATGCAGGTACGTGCACTCGAGTTCGTCGTTGCGGAACATGGCGAGCAGATCGGCATCGGGCAACGCCTTCAACTTGTCCCGATTGACCGTCATGAAACCCGAAAGCGACCGACGCTCGCCGCTGTTGAGGTTGAACTGTGCCTGCATGGGTTGCAGAAGGTCGAGCGCTTTCAGCCTGTCGCAATACTCCTTGGTTCGCTGGAAGCGCCCCTGATAATCCTGAAGGAAGCTCAGGACGCCCTTCAGATACTGCGTCTGCTGTCCGTCATTGTCGAACAGTCGCTCGCCGCGCCCTTCCCGGTTGCAACCCTCGAAGCTCTCGTCGATGTGCAGGATGAAGGTCTTGCCTGACTTGTCGGTGGAGAAGACGAAAGGATAGCGGCGGACAAAGGCCGGTATGTATTTGCCCTGCCAGGCGCCCTCGTCATTGATGAACAGGTTCTCGGTTTGCTGGGCACCGAGCACCACGACTGGCATGACCGCATCGTCGGTACCGGCGAAGACGATCGGATATTCAGCCGCCGCCTGGGCAAACTCGACCGCCGTGAGCGGTACGGAGTTGACGCTGCTTGCAAAACGGTAGCTGACACCCGCCTTGACGGCGAGGTCCCTGTGGCGCTCGGCACTGACTGGCGTTGCATTTTGATAGAAAAGCAGTTGTGTGGACATGAAACACTCCCTCGTTAATCCAAGGAGAATCCCGACGCCATCTGCAGGCTGAAATGATATTTACTTATTTTCGCCGCCTGGCTCCCCCGGATAGCAATGGAACACGTTCATGGCTTCGCTGTCCAGTCAGATTCCAAAAGGCTGCAAAGAATCGTTAACACCAAGATAACCGTCGAATCGAACAGAGAGACTTACCCGTCGATTAAAACTACGATATAATATCAAAGTTATCAACTTTGTTCCCAAAATTTTATCATAGATAATATCTTCTAATCTAACAATACATTATTTTATCAATAATATTCGTTAAGTCATATTTGGAAAACACGCAGGAATACCTGTCTAAAACCTCGATAGAGACGTCCTACAAGCGGCTCTGTCCCATATGAAAAGCGCACATAGACGCGACTGCCGATACGCGGAATGGTTCGATCCTTGTCCAGGCGCAAATCGAGATGGAGAAGATTGGCAACCACACGGCGCTGCTTTGGGTCGGTCGGATCAAGCGAGATCGCGCCGCCGCCGGCGGTGCTCAAGGCGGCACTCGGCAGAGAGTCGCTCAGCGCCGGCACTTCCCGGATAACGCTGGCGGGAACGGCCCGCCACATATCGCCAACCAGTCTCACGCTGACATCACGGGTGCGGCTGCGTACCAGATCCGCTTCATCTTCGGGCACGACGACCCGGATCAGCGGATGGTCGAACTCGGCGACGTAACCCACCGTCTCGCCGCGGTGCAGGAAGCGTCCGACAAGGTCGGTCGCCCCTGGCAGGATGAAAGTTCCGGCAGCCTGACTGCGCACGGTGAGCGATTTTTGCCGGTCCGTGGCCAGGGCAAGATCGGCCTCCGCCAGCCGAAGCTCCTCCTTGATGATGAGCGAATTGGCTTCATCCGCTATATCCTGCTTGCCCAGCCTCACCCGCAGTTCCCGGACGCGTATCGTCAGTAGCTCGACCTTGGCCGAAAGCAGCGGGTCCTCCAGCCTGACCAAGGGCATCCCAGGCGCCACTTCGCTGTCCGGAGCGGCCAGAACCTCCTTCACGACGCCATCGGCCCCGACATTGACGATGCCGTTGCCGGGTAACCAGACTATTCCCTGTGCGATCGTCGAATGCGGTAACGGGACCAGGAACAGTACCACCGCAAGCGCGGCGATCGTGCCTGAAAGCACGCCGAAGGCCCGTCCGCGATTATGCCGGAGTACCGGGCTGGTCAGCAGGAACCACATTCCCTTCGCGGCCGGCACGCCAAGCATCAGTATGACCGCCCACACTGCGATAAGCGTCCCCACGATGAAAAACTGCCGACTGACGAAAGTGACGATCGCCGCCGTGATGGTAAGCCGATAAAAGAAGGCAGCGAGCCCGTAGAAGAAGAGCCAGCCCGCCTCCCCCGGCGCCGTGACGGGGGAAGTGGCCGAGCGTATCCGGAACGCATAGCGCTGAACCAGGTAACCGAGATAGGCGTTGGCACGACTGGCGAGGTTCGGGATCTCAAGAATGTCGGAGAGCACGTAATAGCCGTCGAACTTGAGCAGCGGATTGCCATTGAAGACAAGCGTCGACACGCCGCCGATCAGCATCACATTGAAGGCGAAGGCCCGCACCAGCCCGGGTTCCGCGTTGATCCAGACAATCAACGCCAGCGCGGCGAGCACGATCTCGACCAGTATTCCCGCGCCGCCGACCAGCGCCCTGTGCCATTTGTTCTGGAAGGCGAGGCTATCGGATGCATCAACGTAAGGCACAGGCATGAAGACGAGCAGCATCAGACCGATTTCGTGGACAGTGCCGCCCCACCGCTTTACCGCATAGGCATGGCCGAGTTCGTGCACCGCCTTGATCATCGGAAAGGCGATGAGCAACAGGATCAGGTTCTCCGCCGACAGCACGCGATCCGTGACGTCTTTGGCAAGCGCACTCCAGTGCACCCCCGCGAGCACAATGGCGTAGCCCAAAAGCAGGCAGAAACCGAGTGCGCCCACCCAGGAGAAGAGCGGTCTTATCAGCGGCAGGGTCGCTTGCAGAAATTTGTCGGGGTCGATCAGGCCGAAGCGCAAGGCCAGCGGATTCATGAAGCTCATGATGAGCTTGCGGTCGCGCTGTTTCTTGCCCCTGTCGGCGAGTTCTCCGATGTCGGGCGGCACGTCGCCGAACAGCACGTCGGCCGTGTGCAACTGTCCGAGAAGCTGGATGACCTCGTCCTGGGTCATCACCTTGTCCTCGAGTTGCGCGCAGGCCATGTCCCAGATTTCCTGGATCGTCCGCGTGCCGTCGAGCAAGCTTATGATGAACCAGGTTTCGGGCGTGAACCGGTGGAAGCGGCCGGACGTCCTGTCCTGCAGCACATACCAGAGCTGTCCGCGGAAGATGGCTCTGTGGATGCGGGCGTGACTGCGCAGCCTGAGCTTCAGGCCAGAGACCCGATACCAGGACGAGCTGAAATAGGACTGTTCCATCGGTTCGGCCTAAGGCAGCCAACGCCACAGGACGAGGTAGGCCCAATCCAGCATCTTGCCGGCATAGCTCATAACAAGAAGACGCCGGTCGATCGCCGTTTTTGCGATACCCTCCATGCCCGGTCTGAGCCGAGCACTCGGATGGTCCAGGGCGGCTTCCACCTGGAAGAAGTTCCGACCGTCCTTCTGCATGGAAAGCGCGGTAATCTGCTCGATGCGGTAGCTCATGGGCTCCTGCGGCAGGGAGGCCACGCGCAGCACGCCGGTTTGGTTAATCGCAATGTCGTCGATGTCGCTTTCGTCGACTTCCATGACGACCCGGTACGTATCGAGGGGCGCAATCCGGAACAACTCCTGGCCCCTTTCGACGGCAGCTCCGATCGACTGGCTCAGGTCGCCCTGGACCACAAAACCATCGAACGGCGCGACGAGACGGGTGCGCCTCAGTTGTTCGTCGATAAGCTTCAGTTGCGCGTCCGCCTGCTCGATCTGGGTCTTGATGATCGCCGCCTCGGCGCGATCGTACTTGGCGAGCGCTCGGTCGTATTCGGTGATCCGCTGCTGGCGCGAAGTGGAGAGCCTCAAGCGCTCGAAAGAAAGATCCTGGTCGTCGAGTTGCGCCAGCGTGTCGCCCTTCCGGACCGTTTCGCCGGCACGCACGTTCTCGCTGGCTACGTAGCCGTTGAAGGGCGCCACGATCGTCCGCTGAATCGTGCCCCTGACAATGGCCGGCGACGTGACGGTGTGGTCGGTTGTGGCCACGCTAAGCCAGGCCACGACAGCGACGAAACAGAGTGTAGCGAGTTTGCGACCGAAGTAGCGGGGTCCGAGCAGCCGCTGGACCTGTCTGGCGAATGCTTCCCAGATCTTGACGAAGATGTTGCGATCGTTGCGGCGCTTTTCCTCGAGCACCGGTCCGACGACGGCCGCCACCGCGTCGCACAGATCGACCTCGGTCTCATCGAACTCTCGGCCTGCCGGCTTGATGAAGGTGATCGCGCCGATGGAGTTGTGATCGGACTGTAGCGGCACGGTAAGCACGCCGCCAGTCTTGTGCTCCCGGGCAAGTTCCTCATGTTCGCGGCTGACCCGATATTCCCAGCTTTCCCGCGCTGGATGCAGCACGATGGCGCGTTGGTCAACGGCCTCGTCCATCGCTGCGGCAATATCTTTTACAAGATTGATTTTCTTTGAGAAATCGGCAGCATGCGAAACCGCTACCACCGAACACCGGCGATGCCTGACGAAGCCGACGCTGACCGGATCGCAGTTGAGCCGTAGTGCAAGCTCCGTGACCAGGGCCGTACTCGCTGCGGTAATACCACTGTTGTCGAGCACGGTCGCGAGCATGTCAAAAGCGATGCGGCTGCGCTCGCGCGCTTCCTGGTCCTCGGCCTGCATCTGGCGCCGCAACAGGACTTCCATCCAGCCTGCCGCCCACTGCATGCGACGCAAGGTCTCGCTGGCGCCGATCTCATCCCCGGTGGAGGAAACCGCGCACACACCATAGACCCGCCCATCGACGATGAGCGGCTGGGCGATCTGCCGAACCGTTTGCGCTCCGTCCGGTCCCGTGCCGCTGGTAATGGCACCCTGACGCTGGGCGAGCGACTTCTCTGCGATGGCGGAAAGGCCGACACCGACGATTTCCTTGTCGGGCCACCATGCCACCGGAGTAAATGGGCCGATATCCGGCTCACCGAGAACGGCCAGACCAGCCATCACGCCCGGAATCTGCCGGCAAAGAAGCGCCAGCCACGCTTCTACGAATTCCTCCGGCCCTGCGGCGTTGCGGAACTTCTGCCACAGGGCCTGGTCAAGAACGGCGAAGCTCACCGTTCCTGATGCTGGATCCGTCTGGCCCGGCGCCGGGCCCCTCAGCAATTCATTCATACGCCGGGCATACCTCGTTTTACTCGCGCCTTATGACCTGCCGAACAGCCCGGCCAATCTTTGCAGAAGGCCGGTGCGGGCCTCCCACTCGATCATGCCGCTGAGGTCTTCGATGTCCGCACCGCTGTCGTCGGACGGTGCCGGGGTGGCGTTGCGATGGCCGTCGCTGGTTGCTTCAACGACCAGATAGGCATCCTCAGCGCCATCACCATTGACGTTGGCGAGACGCATCAGCTTGAACTCCGATGCTTCAACAAACACACCGCTCTGTTCGTCGAAGAAGCCCGTCGTGCTACCGCCGGACGCCTTGCCACCGTTTGCCGGAGTCGCCTTGCCGGCTTGCGGACCCATGACAGGAAGCGGCACTTCGATGCTCGCCGCCCCCTGCTCGCGCCCGCCGGCCGAGCCACTGACGAAACCGCCAAGCCCTTCGTCGAAGAAACCCGTCGTGCTACCGCCGGACGACTTGCCGCCGTTTGCCGGAGTGGCCTTGTCGGCTTGCGGGCCCATGACAGGAAGCGGCAGTTCGATGCTCGCCGCCCCCTGCTCGCGCCCGACGGCCGAGCCACCGACGAAAGCGCCAAGTCCTTCGTCGAAGAAGGCGGTAACGCTCAGGCCAGCATCGTGGGTGGTGGCAGGCAGACGCCGCTCGCCGATTGCGAGCACTTCGCCCATCACCGTACCGAAACCACCGGAGGCGCCGTCCTCGTGGGTGAGGCCAAGGCCATGGCCAAGTTCATGGATCAGCACGGACAGAAGGTCGACGCGGCCCTCGGCCGCCCCGCCACCGACAGCCACCAGCTTGCCGTCGCGCCAGGTGAACTCCTCGGCGGTAGCCGGCGTCAGGTCTACGAACCAGCCGTTGTCGGCGGCATCGGCATCCAGGAACACCGTACCGTTCTCGTAACGCCCAAGAGTGCGGCCATCGAGTTGGACAATGTCGATGGTGACATCGGACAGCGCCGCAATCTGCTGCTCGTCGAAGCGTCCGCTCGCCTTCCACACCGCGACTGCCTGGTCGAACAGGGCTTCCATAGGCGCCCCGTCCGTCAGACTGGCCGCATTTCCGGCCGTTCCGGACGAGGCGGCCATCAGGCTGGAGGAGGTGTCGAAGAACGGGTCGGTCGTGCGCACCTGGAAGCGGTCGAACGAGGTCGCGCCGCTGCCGGTCATCAGACCGATCTCGCCATCGACCAGCACCGAGTTGTAGCCATAAGTGCCGACGAGGCCGCCGTTGACCTGGATGCTGGCCGACGCGCCTTTGAAGATGAGCCTGAGCGAGTAATCGACATTCGCGTCGAGAACCTTGCTGAAGCTCGCGTCGATCGTCAGGCCGCCTTTCGGGCTGACATGGCCGACCAGCACCTTGTCGTTGACGACATCAAGCGTGATGAACTTGTAGTCGTTCGCCGCATAGCGGTCGAAAACGATGCCGCCGGTCGAAACAGTCGACAGCTTGGTTTCGACTTCCAGATAGGAGTCCGCTTCCAGCGATGTGCCGAGCTTGAACGTGTTTGGAGCGGCCCCGCCATTGGCTATCAGCCTGCCGTTGCTGAACGTCCAGCCTGTGGTCGCGGCGAGCGGGAAGCGTCCCTGCGCGTTGTCGAACTGATCGGTGTAGTCCAGCGTCAGTTCGGGCGGCAGGATCTGCAGCGTGAAATTGTCGACCGCAGACTTGGAGCCCTGGTTGCCGACGCCGATCATCCCCTTGTTCAGCCCTTGCGGCTCGCCGTCCTCGATGCGCGGCGCGAAGGTGTAGCTGAACCAGTTCACCCCGGCGACACTCACCGTGACATTGGTGCCGTTGACGGCGACAAGCACGTCATAGGCCGTACCCGGCTTCAGTTGCACCGGCTTGTTCGACTTGACGACCTGGTGCCAGCCGCTCGCATCGCGATAGCCCATTTCGATCTGGTCGTTCGATATGTTGATGCCGGCATATTTGAAGTCGGTCGGCGACTGATAGTCGAAGATAATGTAGGAATTGGCTTTCCAGCCGCCGGTCGGCTTCTCCGCAGTGATCTTGGCGGTGATCTCGAAATAGACCGGCAGGTACTGGTCGGCGTAGAACACCGCCGCGGCCTGGTCGGTCGGGCTGTCGGACTGCACCGACATCGCGGCGCTGGACACCGCGAATTTACCCTGGTCGGCCGCGAACACGTCGAGCGTGCCGTCGTTGAAGGCCGCCGTGCGCAGCACGTCGCGCCGTCCACCCGGAACATTGCCTGCCTGCGGATCGGTCGGCCCGCC
The DNA here is from genome assembly GCF_006351905.1 of Mesorhizobium sp. 8. Taxonomy (NCBI): domain Bacteria; kingdom Pseudomonadati; phylum Pseudomonadota; class Alphaproteobacteria; order Hyphomicrobiales; family Phyllobacteriaceae; genus Mesorhizobium; species Mesorhizobium sp. 8. Next base: position 423,225 of record NZ_CP040914.1, on the reverse strand, counting down.
GGTCTGGTTCTGCCAGTAGCCGTGATCCTGCTGGGTCACCAGCCCCATCTCGCCGTCGATACCGCCCTGCATGGTGGTGACGTTCGAGTATTTCTGGTTGTGGTTCGACGTGCCGGTATCGGTGTAGCGGGTGATATCCACGCCGTCCGAGAACGCCTGGGCATAGAGGAAGTCGTACAGATGCGGCGGCACCTGCCGGCTGACCGTCGCGATGCCGAAGGGCGCGAATGGCACGATGTAGCTGTTGAACTCGCCCACCCAGTCAATCAGGCGATCGCCCTTGGTGTTGCCGATCAGGATGTCGAGACCCGCGCCACCGAACACCCGGTCCTCATAGCTCCAGTGCGTGTCCGGGCTTTCGTCGGTGCCGTGCAAGGGCAACTGGCCCGGATTGGCATGGGGCGGATTCGGATTGATCGTGCCCAGATAGTCGTCGGCGTTCATCAGGTCGTTGCCGAAGCCGCCGTAGATGTGATCGCGACCGGTACCGCCGACGATCCAGTCGTTACCCAGATCGCCGAAGATGCGGTCGTCCCCATCGCTTTGACGGTATTGCTGCGGCACGGTCGGATCAGGCGTCTGGCCGTCGGGCTTGAACGCAACATAGCCGAGCACGCTGACGCCCTCGTCGCTGCGCCAGTTGAGGAAGTACTGCAGAAGCTCCGTTCCGCCGGTGATGCCGTCCTGGCTGATGGCTGGCAAGCCTCCATTCGCGGCCGTCGGTCCATTCCAGACCTGCCCCGCGTCACCGTTGAACAGAATGACCCGGCGCGGATCGTACTCGTTGTAGAGGAAGAATTCGCCGGTACGGCTCTGCACGGGCTTGGGTTCGTTCCAGTGCGGATCGCCGGAGCCGAAGTGCAGTATATCGCCAGGGTTGTAAGGCCGGCTGAAATCGGTCCGGATCAGCCCGACGAAATTACCGAGGCTGTCGAAGCGCGGAGCATAGGATTCCCCGAGCGCCTCCGCACCGCTGATGGCATCGTCGCCGGAGCCGCCGTGCAGGAAATCCTGACCCAGGCCACCGAAGATGACGTCGTCCGCGAACTGCTGATCGGACAGGAACGGATTGGCTGCGCCCAGTTCCACGTCCGTCAGGTTGAACGGTGTGAGGTCGACCGACTTCGTGAGCGCACCCGCCACGTTGATCAACTCGACCTGGACGTTGCCCGGCGTATGGATCAACTCGTTCAACACGTCGCCCTGGCTGGTCCTGGTGTCGGGATCCGTGGCGCGCAGCGGCAGGACGCCGTAGAGGCTTTCGGCAAGGGACTGGCTCGCAGTGTTGCGGCTTGTGAAGATGCGACCGTCGTCGCCAAGTACGCCGTCGGCGCCGGTGCCGCCGGAAATCCAGTCGGAACCCCAGCCGCCGATGATGTCGTCGTCATCGGCATCGCCGAAGACGACATCCCCGCCACCGCCTGCGTAGATGAAGTCATCACCGGTTTCACCGTGAATCTCGTCGTTACCGCCGATGTCGAAACGGGCCCATATGCCGGTATGGGGATCACAGCAGCAAAGCGAGAACATCGGCCGCATGTCGTCGTCGGCGGTCGTCGCGGTCGTGGCGGGGTCGACCAGAGAGAAGTCCTCCGGCTTGAAGTCCGGACCGCCCGGCGTGTAGTCGAGCAGCCGGATACCGCGCACGACGATCCTCTCGCCGCCGTAATTGTCGTAGTTGAAGGTGACGTAGTTCTGCCCGAACGGATTGGTTTCCGGATGCGGGTTCACGTCGGTGTGGTTGATGCCGACAATGCGGATGATGTCGCCATTGTCGCCCACGATCGCATCGGAATCGCGGCCGTGCTTGCTTGCGAACGGCGTGCCGTCCTCGATGGTGACGACGTCCGCGCCGTAGCTGGTGGCACCCGGAACCTGGCCCAATGTTGGATCGAAGCCATCGTTGCGATCGATCCGAAGTCCGGCGCCACCGAAGATCCAGTCCATGTCGTCGGGACGGTTTTCGGCAGTCGTCAGGCTGAAGAAGTCCGAGGAGCCGCCCACCAGGTCGTCCTGGCCGAGGCCGCCGAAGATGACATCCCGGCCGCCGCCGCCCTCGATATAGTCCTGTCCGTCGCCAGCCGCCTCGAAGCTCGGCACCACGAAAAGCGCGCCTGCCGGATCATCGATGCCGTGGCCGTCGAGATCGCTCAGCCGAATCGGTTTGCGAGCGGCCCCGACATGGGCGGTGCCCATGACTGCTGCGTCGATCGAACCGTCGCCCTGGATCACGTCATGGCCGAGCTGGCCGAAGATTTCGTCGTTGCCCGCGCCGCCGGCGATATAGTCGTTGCCGAACGAGCCGATACCGGCCTCGCCATTGTTGATGGCGAAGGTGTGGTACTGGGCATAGTCGATCGCGTATTCCGCCCACCATTCCGGACCGGTCGGGTCGCGGTAGTTGCGCGCGATGCCATCGGTCAGCAGCCTGCCCGAGGTGTATTCGGTCAGCGAATTGGCGCCTGTCGCATCATAGGCATAGCGGGGATCCACGCCGGCCGGAACCGGCCGGTCGGTGCGTGAATAAAGCAACGTGCCGGCGAGCGTCTGGAAGCGCAGGTTCTGGATGTCGTCCAGCAGGTTGGCGTCGTCGCCACCCCTGCGGGTCAGCTTGACGTTGTCGCCGAAGATCAGGTCGTCGTCCTCACGGCCGTCGAGCATGTCGTTGCCACTGCCGCCGATCAGGATATCGGGGATATCGCTGCCGTAGAGGATGTCGTCGCCGCCGTTCTGCGGCTCGGCCGTGCTGATCTCGATCACGGTCGACAGGTCCGTCGTCTGAATCTTCTGCAGCAGGACCGGAGGCAGGTTGGGATCGTCCACAAATTGCTTCACGACACCGTGGTCGCCGAAGATGATATTCGGGATGTCCTTGTTGATGGAGCCGTTGCCATCCAGGAAGTCGTTGCCGGCGGCCATATCGTCGCGCATCGGCGTCTGGACCTTGACCGGCTTGAAGGTCTGGTCGCTGGCGCCAAGCCGCGGATCGATGGTCGGCGCCGGGCTGGCGTCGGAAGTGGCCACATCGAGCGCGCGGGTCAGGATGTTCACGTTGAAGCCGCTGTCGCCGTAAATGTGGTCGCTGCCGCCCTGGCCGTAGATGGTGTCGTCGCCCGAGCCGCCCGCCAGATGGTCGCCCGCCTGGCTGCCGATGATGAGGTCGTTGCCGGCCCCGCCATAGGCGGTGAAGCCCACGCTCGGCAGGTTGCCTGTCAGGTTGCCGTTCTGGTCGTACAGATTGGCGAACAACGCGCTGGCGTCGATAATGTCGTTTCCGAAATAGACGAAACGGTTGGCGAGCGGGAAGACCCACTCATTATCCTCGTTTTCCTCATCCGGCAGTTGCGGGAACGGATCGAAGGGCTTCTGGCCGAATTCCTGGCCCAGCCGGTCGAAGGACCGGCCCGAATACCAAGTTCCGTCCTGGCTCGTGTCGCCATAGACGACGAGCGGGCTGTTCGGGCCGGCGAGCACGCTGTCCGGCGTGGCCGGTGCGATGACGAAGTGATCGCCGCCCACCTCGGGACCGGAATCCTGCCGCAGGTCGATCCGGTAGACGGTGATCGAGCTGCCTTCCTCGATGACGCAGTCGTGGATCGCAGCGCCGTCCAGCACCAGTTCCGTCGCAGTGACGGACTTGATGGTGAAGCCGCCCGGCAGGCCTTCGATATAGATCACCTGCCCCGCCGCGAAGCCGTCGTCGAGCCAGTTGCCGCTGGCACGCGTCAGCGTGTCGACGACCAGTGTCGCCTCGATCTGCACTTCCACGCGCTGCGGGATCGAACGATGCAGGTCGACGTCGCTTATGGTCGCCGCCGTGCCGAAATCCGGGCCGGAAAGGATCAGCACGGAACCCGTACCCCATGTGGCGAACTCGCCGGCGGGGCGCGCGACCCCGTAATCGGCGGCATTGCCGAAGCCGAGGATCTGGCGGGTCTCGCCCTCGTTGCCGACTTGGATGAACTGGCCGACCACATAGCGGTCGGCCTGCCAGTTGCGGCCGTCGAGCCGGGTCAGGATGTTCTGGCCGCCGCGGGTCTCGGTCTGATACGAGCCTGTCGTCTGGACCGGCAAATTGCCGCCGCCATGCACCATGGTCAGCCCGCCATGCGGGCCCTGGACCCAGATGTTCGCGCTGGCGTTGGTGGCGCTGGCGATCGGCTCGCCCAGCAACTCCATGACGTCGCCGTCGATCGACAGGACGCGATACTGCCTGGCTTGATCGAAGCTGCCGTTCTCGCCGCCGATGTTGATCAGGTGGCCCTTGAGGAAGCCATGGTCCTCCCAGCTCTGGCCGTCCCTGCGCGTCAGGATGCCGCCCGTCGCCGTATAGGCCACGTCATAGGCAACCCTCTCCAGCACCAGCGGATCGACCGCGACGATCTTGCGTTCGCCCGTCAGGCCCGCCGGCAAGGCCGGCCCGCTCAGCACCAGGATCGAGTTGTCGTTGGGATCGCGCAGATATCCGCCGTGCCCGTCGGAAACTTTCTGGCCGTTGCCGTCGAGATAGAACGCATCCTCGACCGAGAGCACGGTCCAGCTGCCGGCGACACCTTCGATGGTGACCGTCTGGCCGGGCAGGAAGCCCTGTGCCTTCCAGTCGAAGCCGTCCCTGCGGATGGTGACATTGGCCGGATATTCCGGGTCATGGCCCACATTGTTGTAATCGAACACATTCTGGGCCGAAACGAACGGCGCAGGGTCGAGCGTGCCGCCGATGTCGAGGCGGTCGTTGCCCTGCCCGAGCATCAGGTTGAACACTTCGATGGTGCTCTGGTGGCCGTCGGTGCCGACGCTGGCCGAACCGTAGTTCACCTTGCCGAAGCTGATGCCGCCGGGAACCACGATCTGCGTGGAACCTGCCGCAGCTTCACCGAAGAGCGGGCCGCTCAACCCCTTGAAGACGAGGTCGCCCGCCATGCCGAAGCCGCGCAGCGTCGTCTGGTCCATGACCCCGTTGCCGTCCGCCTGGCTGGAGTCGTCGAAGATGTTCAGGACGTCGATCTGCTGGCTTTCCGGTGGCTGCGCGCCGATGGCGATCAGGAAGGCGTCCTTCTCGCCCGGCAGCTTGACGCCGGCGGTCAGCGAACGGTCGGCACCGGCCGGGCCGCCCTCCACGGCCAGCGGGCCGCGCAGCTTGGACAGGAGATGGGTCGAGACCGGGAAGATCTTCACGCCGTCGCGGGTCGGCGGGACGATGTAATCCACGTCGGCCGCCAGTTCGACGGTCTGCAACTGATGCCAGGCATCGGGCGCCGAAGCGTCGCCGCCGCTGAACACCGCTTCCGGCGCGATGCGTGCGACGCGCACGTTGTCCGCCGTGGCGTCGCCCAGCCAGGTCGAACTCAGCGTCTGTTCCACGCCGTCGATCATGACATGGATCAGCTGGAGCTTCGCATCCTTGCCGGCGTTGTCGCCGCGGATGAGCTGGATCTTGGCCTCGATGTCGGGATTGACGCCGTTGAGGTCCGATATGCGCACCCACATGCCTTCGAGGAAGCCTTCGGAGAGCCATCCAGCCTGCTCGCCGGTCAGCCCCCTGTCGAGGAACTGACCGGGGAAGGATTGCGGGTTGGTTTCCTGGCCGTAATTCACGGTTCCTTCGAAGAAGAACAGTTTGGCAAGGTCGCTGAGCACGGCCGGATCGGCCGTCTGGCCGGCGGCGTTCCAGGTGCCCGCCTGGGTCAGGGTGATGGTCTTGCCGTCCTCCGAGATCGACGCGATCTGGTAGTCGCCGTCATTGCTGACGAGCTTGCTCACCGACACGGCGGTTGGCGAGGCGCCCGTGGCCGCCCATGGGTCGGCCGCCGCAAGCGCCGTGAAGACGATCTCGCTGGCGCCGATCGACTGGATCACATAATCGCCGTCGTTACCGGAGAACGCGCCGGTGGCGTCGATGCGGATCCGGTCGCCGACAGCAAGGCCCAGAGCGCCGAGCCCGGCGCGGGTGATCGCCAGATTGGCGCCATTGGTGCCGAAGGTCAGGCTGCCGCTCAGCAATTGCTGTGCCACCGCGCTGCCGCCAATGCGGATCCGCTGGCCTTCCACCGGCACGAACTCGCTGAGAATGACGGGCTGGCTGGAAGCGCCCGCCTTGTCCCACACGCCGGTCTTCGTCAGGACGATCTGCGTGGCGCTGACGCTCAGCACCTGATAGTCGTCATTGTTGACGTCGAAGCCGTTCGCCGAGGGGGCGCTGACGCGGATCTTGTCGCCCGCGGCGAAGCCCAGCGTGTTGAGGCCGGCACCATTCAGCGCCAGCTTGCCGCCGCTGGTGGTGAAGGTCAGGCTGCCGCTGAAGACCTGATGAGCGGCCTCGGAAGCACCGAAGAAACCCTGATCGATGAAGCTGCCGAGATCGGAGCCAGCGCCACGCTTGATGGTCAGGAACCCGCCCTCGGTGCCGAACACCAGATTGCCGGTGAACATCTGCGTGGCCTGCAGCCCGCCGATCACCGCATAGTCTTCCGGCGAGATGACCGTGGAACCGATCTTGACCACGTCGGCGAGGCCGTCCGTGAGGACGGCGACCCGAACCGTCGCGTCCGGCTCGCGGGTCAGGCGGATCTGATAGGTGTCGTTCCTGCCGCTGCCGGCCGGAACGTTCTTGATCAGCTGCGTGCCGGTGCCGCTCTCGATGATGACCGCACCCGAGGTCTCGTTGTCGTGCACTTCCACGTCGAGGAGTTGCAGGCCCGAGCGCAGGTTGGGGAACACGTAGTTCGTATCGGTGGTCAGTGCGTCGTTGCGCACGAACTCGACCACGGCCGTCTGGACATCCTCGCGGACATAGTCGTCGCGCGCCTCGACGCCGAGCGCGATCGGATCGTTCCAGTCGCCGGCGTTAAAGGTCACCTGCCCGACCACCATGCGATCGTTGACCGCGTCGTAGGTCGGATCGGCGAACAACGTCAGGCGGCTGTCCGCATTCGTGTTGAAGAATTTCATCGCCTTGTCGGCGAAGTCGTTGAGCACGATGTCGACCACGACCGTGCCGGCGGGCGCCTTGGCCAGACGAAGCTCGATCTGGTCGGTCAGCTTGGTGGTGTCGGTTCCCTCGATCACGATGGTGCGGTCGTCGAGATTGCCCGCCGCGTCGATCTCGCGGACATAGACGCCGGGGGTGTCGTTATCCAGAACCTGAACCTCGACGTTGCGTACATCCGCGCCGTCATAGGCGTCGACATTCGAGATGACCGAATGCTGGACCACGACCACACGGTCGCCCTCCGAGCGCTGGTCGTCGGGCGCGAAGACGAAAACCTTCTGTTCCTGGTTCCAGTTGCTGGCATCGAATTTGAGGACGACGGCGCGATCGGGAATCCACATATCGTGGCCGTCGATCGTGACCTTGTGCATGAAGCCATCGTCGGCCGTCGTCGCCAGCTGGCCGTCATACGTATTGGTGTGATTGCCCCAAAGCGGATCGGTCGAGAGCCAGATCGAGTCGCCGAGCGCATCGGTCAGGAACGACGGATTGAGGTCGTAGGGAAGACCCGTTGCAGGGTTGATCGTACGTTCCTCCTGCGGCGAGCGCGCCGCGGAGACCGTGACGTAGACCACTTGGCCGGCCGTCAGCTGTTGCGAGAGCCGAACCGTGTAGAAGTCGGTGAACTGATGAGCCTGATCCTCCTCGCGCACGACGGTGCGTCCCGAGCTGGTATCGCCGGCGGCCTCCTCGTTGATGACGACGAGGCCTTCGTTCGCGGTCGAGACGTTGTAATCGAAGCCGTCGACGACGACGCCGTTATAGAGCGGGTCGTTCGAGGTGACGAGGTGATCGACGGCGCCGGAAACGCCTTCCAGCTCGCGGGTTATGATGTCCTCGGTGACGTCTCCCGTCACGTTGATCGTGTCGGAGCCGAGCCCGCCGATCACCCGGTAGGCGACGCCGAAGGCGGTCGACTGCACGAAGAACTCGTCGTCGCCCTCAAGGCCGTCGACCTCGACGACCTCGACGGTCGAGTAGCGCACGTTGAGGCCGGCGCCGAATATGCCCTTCGCCGTGATGACGATGTCGTCGGCGAACTCGGTGCCGAGGATGACCAGCTTGTCGAAGCCGGCGCCGCCGTCGACCGAGACCGGCGCGTTGATGTTGTAGCGGACCTCGTCCTGGCCGCCGCCGGCCCGGATGTCGGGCGCCTGGGCGACAGAGAAGCCAAGCCCGATCTGGGGCGTCGCCACGCCTTCATTGTCGAGCACGATGACGTCGTCGGTCGGATCGTCGGTGATCAGAAGGTCGAGATAGTTGATGCCGCCGTCGCCATTGATGTCGAAGACATTGCCGATCCTGGACTGCAGCGCCGCGCCATTCGACAGGCTGCCGAAGGTGATCGAGCCGTTGTCGAGGCCCTTCAGGATCGCAACACCGGCATCGAGGTCGGCCTTGTTGATCGTTCCGTCGCCGTTCCAGTCGAAATCGGTCGTGGCTGCGAGCGCGAAGGCGCGGACGATGAACAGGTCGTTGTCGTCGTCGCCCTCCAGGCGCAGTTCAGCCTGGTTGGAATAGACGCGGAAGGTGTCGTTGCCCGTGCCGCCCTGAGCGACCGTGGGCGACGAGGAGCCGGCCGACAGCCAGCCACGGGTTGTGGCCACGAGGTTCGGAAAGACGTCCTGCGGCAGCAGGCCGCCATCGGCCGTGTCGCGCTGCGCGCCGAATATCTGGCCGATCTGGAACGTATCATCGCCCGCGCCGCCGTCGAGCGTGGTGATGACGGTGGTATCGTCGGTAAAGAAGGCGTCGTTTCCGCCGCGGCCTTCGACGGTAAGCCGTCCGTTCAGGCCGCTGTCGTAGTTGATCCGCTGGACCTCGTTCGAATCCTCGTTGCCCTGCACGACGTCCTGGTACGGGCCGAGCGTGCCGTGCAGCAGGGCCACATAGCCCGGCCGGTCGGCCGTCTCGTTCGGCAGGTAGGCCGCCGCGCGCAGCAGGAAGATGTCGTCGGTCTGGAAGCTGGCGCCGTTCTTGGCGCTGTCGAAACCGAAGATCGAGAGTTCGTCCACGCCGTCGTCTTCCCTGCCCGTGTCGAGCACGTTGATGACGTAGTTGCGCGCGTTGCCCTGCGAGCCCAGCGTGTAGACCAGATAGGTGTCGGTGTCCGCCTGGCCGTCGAGCGTCAGCGTGTGCTCGGCGCTGGTGACCATATTCGGGCCGGTCTGGCTGGCGGTGTCCTGCAGGTAGTAGACGATGAATCTGTCCTCGCCGTCATCGCCGGCGGACACGAATTTGCCGGTCGCCGCGTCGTAGACGGGGATGTTCTGCGAACCATAGGCGCGCGTCTTGGAACCGAGGAAGATGTAGCCGTCATCGCCCTGGCTGGTGCCGCCGGCGGCACCGCTGCCGTCGCCGAACTGGATCGTGTCGACATCCGTGTTGCCGTAGATCTGGGTGAGGAAGGCGGGCGCCGTCGTGCGACGGGTGGCCGTGCCGACCGGCGTGCCGCCGGACTGGCTGCCCGCCACCACCACGGCATTCGCGATGATGCGGCCGCGCAGCAGCATGATCGTGCCGAATCCCAGGTCGAGATTGGCGAGAGCGGCAATAGTGCCGTTGGTCGCGGACACGTCACCGAAGATGTCGATGCTTTCGCGAGCCAGGATCTCGCTGTTGGAGTCGAGCGAGACATTGTCGCCGACCAGCAGCGTGACCTTGCCGTTCTCGGCGAAAATCTGGCCGTGCGGGATGAGACGCGGCGCGTCGGGCTGGGCGTTGCGGAACGTGCTTTCGGCAAAGCGCGCCGAACCGCTGTCGACCAGGTGCAGATGTTCGTCCGTCTCGGCCGTTTCATGCACGGTGATGCGGATGTCGCCGGTATAGGTGTGGGCGAGCACGAGCCTGAGCAGCCCGTCCGTCTCCGTCACGTAGATGTTGTCCGTCGCCTCCATGGCGACATCGTCGCCAGCCGCGTCGAGGGTGAGCGCGGGCGAACCACGCGAACTGTCGATCTCGAGATCGTTGCCCGACGAGCCGATGCTTGCTCCGGCGCCGTTGGCGTCGAGATCGACGGTCTGGCCGAGCACGTTGGCAAGGTTGTCGCCGAGGCCGTTGTTGCGTGCGTCGCGGATCGAGCCGTCGACGGTGCGCAGGCTGACATTGTCGATCGACCAGACGGTATCGACCTCCATCGGGCCGGTCAGCTCGTCGAGGAAGATGCCGCCATGGGACGTGATCGACGCGTTGTTGTCGAAGGCGTTGAGGACGCCGGACCCGTTGTTGCGGTCGACATTGATTTCCAGGAAGTCGCCCGCCAGTCCGATGCCGCCGGTGGACGGGTTCTGAACGCCGGTCGGGACGGACAGGCCGCCCGGCGTCTTGTTCAGGCCGTGCACGCCGAAGATCTCGTCGAGGACGGCATCATTGGAAGCGCCGGTCGCAACGCCTGAATACATCGTGATGTTGACGCCCGTGACGTCCACCGTCGCGGTTCCGTCAGCATCGAGGATCTTGGCGCCGGACCAAAGCGTCACATCGTCCTCGGTCGAATGGATGTGACCGACCAGCATGTCGCCGGCCAGTTCCTGCGCCTTGATGAAGCCGTCGGTGGTCAGGAATATCTGTTCGCCGCCGCCTTCCTCGTCGACCGGAGCGCCGGCAGTCCAGTCCACGTCGCCGAAGACGATGAAGTTCACCGTCGTGGACGACGTCGCCGGCGTCACCGTGATTGGCGTGGTCTTCAGGACCGGATCCATGGTGCCGTAGGAGATGTCCGTGGTCCGATAGCTCCGGTTTTCCTCGCCGGGCAGGTTGTTCGGATAGACGTCGCTGGTCGAGACATGGCCGATGTCGATGTCGTCGCCGGCGCGGACTTCGGCAAAGATATAGGTCGAATCCACCTCGGTCGCCGTGGTGTTGAGCGTGCGGGCGATGAAATCGTAATAGGCCGCGCCGCCGTCCTCGTCCGGGCTCCAATAGCGGAAGTAGGGGCCGGTCCGGTCTTTCGTCGTCGTCAGATCTGGCGGGTCGTAGGTCTGCACAGTCACGCCCGTCAGCGTCGAGGGCGCATTGCCGGCCTTGCTGTCGTTGACCACCACATCGACATCGTCGCCCGCCGTGATCTTCTCGATCTCGACGGTCAGCGGCCCGCTATTGGTCGTGCGGTCATGCAGCGTGATGTCGAGCACGGCGTCGCCGCCGGCTTCGGCCGTCAGCGAGATTTCCTTGAGCTCGACATCGTCCGCGCTTCCGACGGCATGGTTGATGCGCATCAGCTCGACTTCCAGCGCCTTGCGGGCGCGGGTGCTGTCACCCGAACCGAAGGACGCCGCGGTCTGGTCGCCGATGTCGCCGCTTGCCTCGAGTTCGATCGTGTTGGTGCGGATCAGCGCCTCGTCGAAGATCGGCGTCTTGAAGACCGAAGGCTTACCGGCCGTGGTGTCGTTCACCACCTGGTCGCGCTCGTCGGCCCGTATATTGCCGCGTTCGTTGACGATCTGGGTGTGGCCGAAGGTGTTCTCGATCCCGCCCAGCAGGATAATGTCGCTGTGGGGCTCGTTCAGGGCCGTGGTGCCGAAGACCGGCGCCGAAAGCGGATCGATGGGGTGCTCCAGCGCGTGATCCATGTTGAGGATGCGCACCGCGGTTTGCGGGTAGAGCAGGTTCAGGCGGAACTCGAACGTATTGCCGACCGTGCCGGCCGTGTTCGAAGTGTTGTTGCTGGAATCGCCGCCGTCATACGGGATGTCGTCCACCTGCACCTTGACCACCGCGCCACCGTCGATGGTGTCGATATGGTTGATGACCAGATCCCATTCGGATTCGTTGATGATGGTGACGGAATCCCAGCTCCGCTGGCTCTCGATAAGCCCCTCATTGCCCCAGATGACGCCGTCTTCCTCACCGGAAATGGCGCTGGCGAAGAAGGTCGCGTCGCCGGCACGGTCGAAGACGATATCGTCCAGCACGACCTGCTTGTTGCCCGGATCGAAGGCTTCGAGCTGGTCGTTGATCTTCTTGCCCTCGTTGATGCCGAGGAACTTGATGTTCGACAGCGAGCGGATGTAGCCGTCCTTGTCGATGTGCAGATAGGGATTGGGCTCGCCCAGAAGGATGACGTGAGCCTCCCAGAAGATTTCCCGCTTGAGCACGGGGTCGTTCCGGTTGGGCTCGTCGTCCGCCGGGCCGATATAGACGCCGCCCGCGTCGCCGCTCGCGCGATGATTGGCCGCCACGAAGCTGTTGAGCACGTTCACATCGAGATCCGCGGTCTTGATGATCGCTTCCCAATGACCCTCGATCTTGCCGTTTTCCGTCAGGTCCGCCGTGCCGCGAGCGCGCGAGTAGCCGGCGAAGGCATAGAAGCGTGCCTTGGACCGGGCGTTGTTGTCCGTTCCGTCATACTTCGCCTGGATGAGGACCTGCGAATTGCCGACGATGAACGAGCCGTGGTCGAGGATGACGGTGTTGTCGCTGGAAACGCGCGCGTCCGAAGACGCCAGCGCCGCGCCGCCGACGCCGCCGGCGACGGTGTCGGTATAGGCCCGGTTCTTCTGGCGGGTGATCTCCGACTTGATGGCCACGGTGTTGCCGGTCACGTCGGCATTGCCGAGAAGGTGGATCTCGCTGCCCTTGAAGCCCGTTTCGTTGTCAATGAACGAGTCGGCGTTGATATCCGTCCCCGCGCCGAAGCCGCCGCCATAGGCGGTGACCTGGCTGTCGGCGAAATTGTCGACATTGGTCTGGACATTGACGGCACCGCCTGCCGTCAGCTTGCCGTTGACGCTGATCAGCGTTCCGAAATCGAGATCGGAGCTGGCGTCGGCAAGAAGCACGGCAATGCCGCCGCCGCCGTCCGACGAGGCCTGGCTGGTGACGTCGCTGTCCAGCTTCGTCTGTATGGTCAGGTCGGCGATCGCTTCGATGGTGGCGTTGCCGATGGTGATCGTCGAGGTGTTGCTGCCGCTGGCCTCGGCCCCGGCGACACCGACCTGGATGCCGCCGCCGCCGGCGCCGTCGGCCGTGGCGCTCACGCCCATGCGGCTGTTGGTCTCGATGACAACGGTCTCGCCCTTGAGGTGCGCACCGTCGGCGACCGTGAGGTTGGTGGAGACGGTGGACGTCGCGATAGCGGTCGAGTCCTGCACATTGACGCCGCCGCCCGAGCCGCCGGTCGAGGACGCGCTGGCCGTGCCGTCCCCACCGGAGGGAGTCGCGAAGCCGAGCGCGCCGCCGATGCCGTCGAAACTGCCGGAAAGGCCGCTCGAAATGTCAAAGAGCAGTTCCTGGCCCGAAGACGGGCCGCCGTCGCCAAGATCGAGGCCCTCGATGGCAAACTTATGGGTGCCGCCGCTGGTCGCGCCGAGTGCGAAATTGAGGGCCGTGCCGCCCGATGTCTCGGCGAGCTTGAAGGTGTTCGTCGTCGCGTCGCGGACGTAGTAGGTGCGCCCGTCGACCAGCTTGCCGCCGCCGGACAGTTCAAGCGGCTCATCCGCCGCAGCTCGTATTGAGTGCTCCGATGTCGCGCTGCCCTGGAAAAGATTAAGCGGGTTCGGGCCACGAGCCACGTCGTCATCCGGATCCGCCGTGCCCTTCGTGTCGGTATAGCCGAGGGCATCCTGAGAGGTGAGCGCCAGACGGAAATAGTCGGTCGACAGACCGCTGCTGGCGACGAAGACATGCTGGCCTTCGACAATGGTGCCGGCCGGCAGGGCCACCTGGGTGGTGCCGTTGAAGTAAACACCTCCGCCATAGGAGATGCCCGGCCCGTGATAGACCAGTTCCTGGCCCGCGATGAAGCCGTGGCTCTTGATGAATATCCGATTGAGCGCGTCGAAGGCGACGGAGGGGGCGCCGCCCGAATTGGGAATGGTGACCGTGGCGTCGATGAAGTTGCCCGCAAACGCCTTGGCGGGGTTGACGCGGTAGGTGATCGCCGTGCCATCGGCGAAGTTGTGGTTCGCGTAGGTAATCGTGTCGTTGGCGCTGCTTATCGCAGAGCGCGAGACCGTATCGGTGACGAGGTTCTGGCCGATCGCCTGCAACTTGATCGTGTTCTCATCGATCACCAGGACGCGATAGGCCGTTCCGTTGGTAAGCCCGTTGATCGTGTCGGCGCCGCCCGACTGGTAGACGACCACGTCGGCGTTGGCCTGGTTCCATCCGGCCTCGTCCCAGCCGCTGTTGAACTTGTGCCCTTCAACGGTGATCGTGTCGAATTCCGTGTTGACCGCGCCGGAACCAAACACCTCGCCGAGGCTGATGGCGTTGGGGCCGCGAACGATGACGTTGTATTCGCGGCCGCTCGTCAGTCCATTGCCATTTGCGCCGTTGAAGGAAACCTGCGCGCCCGTCGCCAGAAGGTGCGGCAGGCCGAAGTCGATGGTTTCCGTGCTGCCGTTCGCGCTCTGGATGGTGCCGTCGGACACCGGCTGCGCGTCCCCACCATGGCTGGCGCTGAGCTTCAGTTCCTTGCCGGCGGTCACGTTCTCGGAGCTGCCGACGTTGAAAGTCACGGTGCCGGTCGAATGCGCCGTCGGATTGAGGGTCTGGACCGCGACAATTCCGCCGCCTGCCGACTGGGTCGAAGAATCCGCGTCGGTGGTGAGGTTGGCGGTGACGTGGATGTTTCCGCCCAGGCGCATCACGCTGCCGTCGCCGGCGAAATTCACCGTCTGGGTGGTGTTCGTCGTCGCGGTGATCGATCCGGAATCCGCCTGCACGTTGATCGCGCCGCCGCTGGAGGCGCTCATGTTCGTATTCGAGATCGAGGCAGTTTCGGCGAGCACGTTCAGATTGTTCGCGCTGTTGGCCACGCCGCGATCGACATCGCCGGTGAACCCGACCGTGGTCGAACCCGTGGCATCGGCCGTCACCGTTCCGGTGGAAACCGCCACCAGGCCGCCGCCCGCGTTCTGGAGCGTGCCATAGGCCTGATTGGAATGCCTGCCCGAAATGTTGATGTCGCCGCCATCCGAAGTGAGCGACAGGCCGTTGCCGATCGACACGTTCAGCGTCGAGTTGGCGTCGACGTCCACGGTGCCGCCTTGCACCGACGCCAAGCCGCCGCCGGCATTGTCGGCATCGCCGATGGCGCCATAGCCCTGAGCCGTGGTGCGGAACTTGCCGCCAGGCCCGGCGGTTTCGTCGAAGTTGAGTTCGCCCGTGATATTGACGTTGCCGTCGGCGAAGATGCTGCCGCCGCTGCCATTGCTTATTGCGGTCTTCGCCTTGAAGTCGACATCGGTGGTGGAGTCCTTGACCTCCACCGCGGCGCCGCCCACCGAGGAAGCCTTGCCGACGGCATAGCCGTCGAGGTCGGCCTTGAGGTCGAAGTCGCCGCCGCCATTGACGGTGATGTGGACATTGTCACCGATATAGCCGGTCGCCGCGCTCTCGTTCAGCGCCGTCGTCTTGACGGACTGGACGCCCGCGATCAGGGCGAAGCCCACGCCGCTGGCCGCCGAGCGCACGTTCGACGTCAGCCTGGCGTCGGCGTCGATGCCCGCCGCTCCGGAGGTGGTGATGGTCGCGCCCGTCGCATCGCCCGCCTTGCCGATGGCGACGTTGGCCGAGCCATGGTCCTCGGCCCGGCTGTCGAGGCTGGCGATATCGGCGATGCCCGCGCCGCCGCCCGAAGTGGCGACGCCGGTCGCGGTATGGCTGGCCTGGGCGTCGAGCCGGAGGCTCTGCGCGGTCAACGTGCCGCCGCCACCGATGGCCGCCGTGGTGTTGGAGGACACCACGGTCTTCAGCGTCGCGACGTTGAAGTTGATGCCGAGCGCACCGCCGCCCGTGTCGGACGACGGGCTGGCCGTCGTGGTGCCGTTGGCCAGCAGCGTCACAGCGCCGTTCGTCGCCGTCACGGTGGACCGGTCGCCGATGCTGGCCACGGTGTCGTGGCCCGAATTGGCGTTGATGGTGGTTACGTTGCCGGCCGCGATCCCCGCTCCGCTGCCCGCGGTCACGTTGGCGGCGGCGTCGGTGTTGGCCTTCGCGTCGAGCGTAATGGACGTGGCCGAGATGCTGGCGTCATTGCCGATCGCCGCGCGGGTCGAGGAAGGCGACAGGGTGAAGCCGACGATATCGGGATCGTCGTTGATGCCGTCGCCGTTCACGTCTCCGTCGCCCACGACAGCGGTCGCCTTCAGCACGTTGACCGCCACACCGCCCGAGCCCGAGCCGCCGGAAACCGAAGCGTCGGCCAGCGGCTGGCCGGTTTCGGTGCGCGCGGTGGCCGTGAAGCTGCCGCTCAGGGTCACATGGGCCCCATCGCCGACCAGCGCGCCGGTTTCACGGCTTCCGATCGCGACGGGTTCGAGGGAGGTCACGGCCGCGATCAGCCCGCCCGAGCCGGATTCGATGTAAGCCCTGGCCTTGGCCGAGGCTTCCTCGGCCCGCAGGTCCACCGTGGTCGCGCCAAGCGTGGTGTTCTTGCCGATATAGGCCCGCGTCTTGCCGGCCAGCGTCGCCAGCGCGTTCACGTCGCTTACGCCCACGGCAAGGGCCACCGCGACGCCGGTTCCCGTCGCCTCGGCGATGCTGCGCCCGATTGCGTCGACATCCGCCGCGCCCGAGAGCGTGATCTCGGCCCCGTCGCCCGTCGCCTCGTCGAGGTTTCGTCCGATATAGGCTTCGACATTGTTGGTGACGTTCGCCTCCGGCCTCAGCACACTCACTGCGGCCAAGCCCGAAAGCGTGAGCGAGAACAGGTCGGCATCGGCCCGCGCGTCGCCGTCGGCGAAGAGCTTGAGCGTGCCGGCGGACACTTTCGTGCCGTCACCGGCAAAGGCGCGCGTCGTGCCGCCCGCATTCGCGGTCGGCCTGTAGGCGTTGACCGAGACGGCGAGCGAGCCGCTGCCGCCCTCGACGCTCGCGGTGGCGTCGATGTCGGAATAGGCCAGCACGTTGAGCGGCGAATTGGAGACGGTGATATCGGCGTCAGCCGAGCCGCCGGCGTCGATTTCCGCCGGAGCGCCGATGAAGGCCTCGACGATTCCCGTCACATTTGCCGTCGGGGCGATGTCCTGCACCGCCGCGCCCAGGCTCACATTGCCGGCGGTCGAGTGCGCGGTCGCGAGCATCGTCACGCGGTCGCTTCCGTCGACGCCCGCCTTCACGTTGAGGGTCCCCGCGTCGAGATCGACGCCGTCGCGCACATAGGACGACACGCGGCCCGAAACGGTCGCCGTGACTTCGTAGAGCGAGAGTTCGAGGAGCCCTCCGAACCCGCCGCCGTCGACATTCGCGTCGGCTTTCATGAAAGCGTCGGTGAAGACGTTGATCGTGCCCGTCGTGCCGACGTCGACATCCGTCGTCACATTATGCGCGGCATCGGCCGCGTTGGCGCCGATATAGGCTTCGACCACGCCGCTCGACGTGGCGGACGACGTGACGCTGCTGACCGACGCCGCACCCGCCAGGCTGAACGAGAACAGGTCGGACTTCGCCTCCATCTGCGGCGCGGTCGCGGTGACGTTGACGTTGCCGGCATCGACATCCATGCCCTCGCCGATATAGCCGCGCACGGCGCCATTGACGGTCGCGTTCATCCCGACGATGCCGACATCGGCGAGGCCGGAGATGCCGACGTCGAGCAGATCTGGCTTCGCCAGCATGTTACCGTTGGCGGTGATCGAAAGCGTGCCGCCGCCCAGGTCGATCTTGCCGATATCGTCCGACGGCGTGGTCCTTGCGCCAGCGCCCGCATGGGCGTCGACGGTGCCCGAGACGGTGGCGTTCGCGGTCAGGTCCGACACGCCGACGATGCCGGCGATGCTGACCACATTGGTCTCGCCGACCGCGTCGTAGTCGCCGTCGGCCATAATGGTGAGACCCGGCGCCAGAAGGTCGCCGCCCTGCCCGAAGAACGCCCGGGTCATGCCCGTGACCCTGGCGTTGGTCGTCAGGTCGTTCACGGTGACGGACAAGGACGCATTGAGCTTGGAAAGGAGAGCGTTGGCGTTGAGGTCCGACCAGGCGTTGATCGTGACCGGCTCGCCGATGTCGATCACGCCGTCGTCCGAGCCACCCACCGCACGGCCGACCGGTGCGCCGACAAAGGCCTCGACGGTGCCGCCGGCAATCGCCTCCGCATCGCCGAGGCTGATGCCCGCGACGCCGGAGAAGCCGGCAGTGAAGGTCGTTGCGTTGGCGGTGTAGTCGATGCGGTCGGAATTCGAAGAGCCCGCCTGCACTTTCAACCGCTCGGCGCTTATGTCGACGCCGTCGCGGACATAGGCCCGCGTCGCGCCGGCGATTTCCGCCGTCGGCCGGACATAGGAGATGTCGAGACCGAAGGAGCCGGAAACCCCGTGGATTTCAGCGTCCGCCTGCATCGAGGCGTCCGCGATCACATCGACATCGCCGTCGCCGGCGTCGGTGCCGGCGATGATCAGAACCGGGCTCGCGGTGCTCGAGGAGACATTCGCCTCCTGTGCGCCGACGAAGGCTTCGACCTGGCCGGTGACGCGCGACGTTGCGATCAGCGCATTGATCGAGGCGATGCCGGAAATCGTCCCGGCGACGCTGTCGGCGTAGGCCTTCATCGGCCCGGACGGCCCGGTCGCGGCCTTCACCGTCAGATCGTCCGCGGTCAGCGTCGTGCCTTCGCCGACATAGGCGAAGATCGTCGCGCTGTTTTCCGCCGTCGGCATGAAGACCGTGGCGGCGATGCCGAAGGAGCCTGTGCCGCCGTCGGCCTTCGCCGTCGCGCTGCTGTCGCCCTGGGCGAAAATATCGGCGATGCCGGCGGATGTGTCGGTATCGTGGAGCGTGATGTTGACGGCGCCGCCCGGCGACGGCGCGTGCCCGGCGCGGGCGCCGACAAAGGCCTCGGTCTGGCTGTCTATCGTGGCCGTGGCCATCGAGACATTGACCGAAACGCCGCCGCCGAGCGCAACTGTGGTGTTGACGGAGTTCACCGTCTCGTCCGAGATCGCGTCGATGTCGAGATCGCCGGCGTTCACCGTGGCGCGCTCGCCCACATAAGCCAGCGTCTGGGCCGCGATGGTCGCATCGGTCAGCGCGACGTTGACCGACAGGCCGGCCGCGAAGCCGAAACTCGTCGGCGTCGCAGTGGCTGTATGATCGGACTGCGCCTTGATCGTCAGTTCGCCGCCGGTCAGCGTGATCGTCGTCGCATCCGTCGCCGGATTGGCGTTGGCGAGATCGACATTGCCCTTTGGATTGAAGTTGAAGACCAGCGGCGCGCCGCTCACCCGCGTCAGGCTGTGGTTTGCGCCGGTGCCCTGCGACTGCAGGAAGACATCATGCTGGTAGATGGCGTCGCCTGTGTCCTCATCCTCCACATATTCGGCGAGGCGGATCGTGCCGTCGCCGTCGTTGATGACAAGATAGGTCTTGCCGCTCTCGAGGCCACCGATGTCGTCGCCGCCGCCCGAATTGTAGGTGACGAGGTCGCCGGTCTGGAAGCCCGTGTTTCCGATATAGATCGAGTTCGACACCGGCTCGACCCTGTCGCGCTGCTGCTGCGCGCGGTCGCCGACATAGGCCTCCGTCACCCGGTCGACGGAACCGCTCATGATCACGGCATTGCCTGCGCCGCCGAAGGCCAGCGCGACCGAGACGCCGTCGGGCAGCGCATTGGTGGTCGACTTGGCAAGCACGTCCATGGCGGTGGCGTTGATGGAGGTCGCGCCATCGGCATAGGCGCGGGTCGCGCCGCCGATGCTGGCCTCGGCGATGACCACCGAGGCGCCGACGCCGCCGGCGGCCGCCGTGCCGAGGGAGTTCGCGCGCGCTGTATGCGTGCTGTGGGCATCGATCACGACCTTGTTGCCGCTGGCCGTCAGGTTGGCGTTGCGGGCATAGGCCTCGATATTGCTGTCGAGGTTGGTGCGGGTGACCGCGCCGGCCCCGGCGCCGCCGAGCGAGATCGAAATGGAGACGACGTCGGCCTTTGCCTCGACGTCCTGGGTCGCGCTGGCGATGATCGAGAGGTCGTTCGCCCCGCCCGCGATCGCGCTGCTGTCCAGCACCGACGCAAGCACCGCATTGTGAATGTCGTTCTGGGCGATGCCGACGCCGATCGAGAGGCCGAGGAGGCCGCCGGAAATGGCGAGCGACAGCAGTTCGGCATGGGCGTCCGACGTGTCGGTCGCCCTGACGGTCAGCGCCCCGTCGGCCGTGACGGTCGAGTCCTCGTCGATCTTGGCGGTGACGGTCGAGGCGGAGGTGTTGCGCGCCACCGCGCCGGCGCCGGCGGCGGCGATGCCGATCGCCGCCGTGACCGCGACCGATACGGCCGTTGGCTTGGTGGTCAGCGTCGTCTTCGTGTCCGCGTCGACCAGGACGGACCCGGTCTCGGCCGTCACCTTGCTGTTCGAGATCACGGCGCGCACGGTGCTCTTACTGGTGTTCTCCGCAAGGGCGGCCGAAATGGAGAGCGAGCCGCCGCCGATGCCGGCAGCAACCGCAACCGACGCGGCAAGCGCGTCGGCATCGACGGTAAGCGATTCGGTCGCGTCCACCGTAACGTTGTCGGCCGTGACCGATTGGCCCGAGGCCGTGTCGGCATTGGTGATCGCCGCTTCGACGACGCTCGTCACCGTGTTGGAGGTGACCGCCGCGCCGGCCGCGCCGGCGATCGAGCCTCCAGCCGAAGCCGAGATCGAAACGGACACACCAATCCCGTCGACTTCGATATTGGCGCTCGACGTGGCCAGGACAGACAGGTCGCCCTCGACATCGATCGTGCTGTCGTCGATCTTAGCACGCACGGTGCCGTCATAGGTGTTGTCGGCGAAGGTAAGCGCCACCGAGAGGCTCAGCGAGGCATATGCCGATCCGGAAACGGCAAGTGCGGCGCTCAGAACGAAGGTGTCGGTGACGGACGTATCGTTCGCCGCGACGATCAGGTTGCCGGGCGTTTTCACCGTGCTGCCGCCCAGGATCAGCGCTTCGGTGGTGGTCCCGACATAGGTGCTCGCCGTCGCCACGCCCACCGAGGCGGTCACCGCCGCCGTTCCGGAAAGCGCGATCGATACAGCCGCCGCGACCGACGTGGTCACGACGTCGCCGTCCGACGTCGCGGTCACGAGCGTGTCGAGATTGCCGGTCTGGGTGACCGTCGCGCCGCTGATCTTCGCCCGCGTCGCCGAATCGTAATCGATATCCGCCAGCGCCGCCGCGCCGGAAAGGCCCACGGAAGCCGTGCCAGAGGCCGCGATCGAGGCTGCAACCGCAACCGTGACCGTCTCCAGGTCCGCCCGGTCGAGAGCCGTCACCGTCACCCGGTCGGCAGTGATCGTGCCACCGTCGATCTCCGCCGTGGTCTGGTTGGTGAGCGAGGCCGTGGCATTCACGCCCGCGCCCGCGCCGCCCACCGCGAAGGTGCCGCCCACGGCAACCGAAATCGAGGCTGCGACGCCGATCGTGTCGACGTTCAGCCGGTCGGCGCCCTCGACGCTCTGCGCCTTCACTTCAACGAGGTCGCCTGTGGTTATCGTCGAATTTGCGATGCTCGCGCTGACCGCGTTCTCGACCGAGACATCCGCCGTGACGACGGAGACCGCGACCGACACGCCTCCGGTGCCGCCGAAGGAACCGGCGATCGCCGCCGCCACCGCGACCGTCGAGACATCCATCGTGCCATAGGCGTTGACCCGCACGATGCCGCCATCCGTGATCGTCGAGCCGGTGATGTTCGCCGCGGTGGTGCCGCCCACGGTCGCGTCGGCCAGGACCACCGAGCCCGCCGCCGCCACGCCCACCGTCGAGCCGCCGCCGATGCTGATCGAGGCCGCGACCACCACGGTATCGATCTCGGTATCGCTGCGCGCCGTCACCGCGACCGTGCCCGGCGACGCCAGGTTCGCCGCCAGGATCGATGCAAGCACAGCCGTCGTCATATCGAGGGTGGATTTGACCACCGAGATGCCGAGCGCGACGCCCGCGCTCGACCCGACAGCCGCGCTGATGGAGGCTGCGACGCCCACCGTGTCGATGTCGGCCCGGTCGCTCGCGGTCACCGTCACGGTGCCGAGGTCGGTGACCGTGCCGGCGCCGAGGATCGCCGAGACGGAATTGCCCATCGTGGTCGTGACTTCGACGCCCGAACCGGCGGCGCCCACCGCCACGCTGCCGCCGCCCGCAACGCTTACCGCCGCAGCGACCGCGACCGAGTTGATCTCGGCCTCGTTGGTCGCCGTCACGAGGACGGGACCGCCGGCAGCTACGGAATCCGAGTCCAGAATCGCCTTCAGATCGGTGTTGACTTCGTTGTCCACGATCGAGATCGCCGCACCCGCGGCGATCGAAGCCGAAGACCCGACCGAAATCGCGACCGAAGCGGCAACGCCCACCGCGTCGATACTGGAACTGTCTTCGGCGGTCACCGAGACGCCCGTGCCGCTGGTGATGTCGCCGCCAAGCACATGGGCCGAGACGGTGTTGTTCATGGCGTTGTCGATGACCACCGCGCTCACGGTGACGCTCACCGCGACGCTCGACGAGACGCCCGCCGAGATGCTCGCCGCGACGCCCACGACCGAAATCTCGCCCGAAGCGTCCGCCGACACCGAAACGTTGGAGCCGCTCACATGCGAACCGGCGACCAGCGCTTCCGTCACGCCGGTGCTCTCGTTCATGGCTTCGGTCACCGAGACGGTCACGGCCGCCGAGGCGCCGCCGCTGCCTGCCGCGACGCCCACCGAGGCCGCGACCACGGTCGCCTGCATCTTGGTCCCGGAAACCTCGAGCGGCGCAAACAGATCGATGAGCTGCGCGCCTTTCGTCAGCGTATGACCGCCGTCGAGGCCGGCGCTCGTGAGATCGATGGCATCGCCGTTACTGGCGTCGGAAAGCGTCGCCGCAAGACGGATGCGCCCGTCCTCGGCAGCGATGACGAAATAGGTTTCGCCGTCCTGCAGGCCGCCGATGGCCGGCCGGTCATTGCTTGAGTAGACGACCTGGTCGCCGGTCGTCAGCCCTGCGGCGTCGCCCACATAGATGCTGTCGTCGCCGGTGTCGACGATGGCGAACTGGCGGCCTTCGCCGCCCGGGTCGCCGATCCGCACGGCGGTGCCGGTCTTGGCCTCGCCGGATTCATAGGCCGACAGCGTCTGCGCGCCGCCGTGGCTGTTCGTCGTCAGGTCGATCACCGGGCCGCCATTGGTCGCGGAAAGCTGGATCTTCCCGTCGACCTTGGAGACGACCCAGTAAATGTCGGCCGTATCCTCGATGTCGTCGTCCTCAAGCAGCGACGGCGTGCCGTTATCGTCCGTGACCGTAACGGTGTCGACCAGCCCGCCGATATTCGTGCCCTTGCGCGGGTCGGCGTTGCCGTTGGAATAGACCACCCTGTCGCCCACCTCGAAGCCCGAGGCGTCGCCCACGAAGATCGTGTTCGCGTCGACGTCGACGATCTCCTCGGTCACGCGTGTCGCCAGGTAGCTGCCGGTGCCGTCCTGTTCGACGGCGTCGATGCTGACGATGCCCGCGGCATCGATCGACGAATCCTCGGCCAGGGCCTGGACCACGCCGCTGTAGATGTTCTTGGCGTTGGCGCCCGCTCCGGTGAAGGAGAAGGAGGTGCCGCTGCCGGCCGCCACGGCCACGCTTGCGGCGATGGTCTTGACGATGATGCTGGTGCCGGAAACCGCGTCGATATCGACGAAACCGCCAGCCGTCAGATCGCCGCGAACGATGCCGCCCGTGACGTCGGTGCTCACGTCGTTGCGCGCAATGGCGGTCGCCGCGCTCGCGGTCATGGTGAAGCTGCCGCCGCTCGCGGAGATGCTGATGGAGGCGGAAATATTCAGGGCATCGACCACGGTCAGGTTCGAGGCCTTGACGGTCACGTTGTTCGCCGAGACGCCCTTGTCGAGCGACGGAAGAGCATTGTCGAGACTGTCGCGGATCACGGCTTCGACGGAGCCGGCGACCGTGCTCGTGGCCTGGGCGACCAGGACCGACAGGCCGGCCGACACACCGCTGCCCGATGCGGCGACGGAAATGCTTGCCGCGACGGCGACCACGTTCACCGAGCCCGATGCCGTGGCCATCAGCGACAGATCGCCACCCGCCGCCAGCTTGCTGTTCTCGATGAGGGCCGATGTTTCGGTCGTCACGGTATTGTCCGCGATGGACAGGACCACGTCCAGGGTGACGGCGGCGCCGGACCCCGTGGAGGCGGCGATGTTGGCCGAGGCCGCGATCACCTTCGCATCGACCGTCGCGGCGTTGGTGGCCGCAATATTGGCGGAACCGGTGGTGGTGACGACGGAACCGTTGATCGCGCCGGCCTCGATGACGTTGCCAATGGTGTTGAAGGCAAGCGCACCGGTGCCCTGCCCGCCGAGCGTGAAGCTGCCGCCCACGGAAACGGAGACCGAGGCTGCGACCGCCACCACGTCGATCTCGGCGGTGGAGCTTGCGCCCGCCGTGAAGCTGGCGCCGGAAACGGTGGCGTTGTCGACCACGGCGCGGGTGGTGTTGTTGATTTCGTTCACCGCGACGGACGCCGTCACATTGACGCCGACGGACGGGCTGTTGCCCGACGAAATCGTCGCGCTGATGGTTGCGGAGACGATGTCCGCCTTGATCGTGGATTCGTCGCGCGCGGTGAGCGTCACCGCGCCCGGAACCGTAAGGGCGCCATTTTCGATGACGGCCTCGACGGTGCTGGCGGTCAGGTTCACGGCCACCGAGGCGTCGACCGAGACGTTGACAGACGTGCCGCTCGACGAATTCGAAACGGAGACGCCGGCCATCACCGTGACGGCATCGATATCGGCCCGCGACGTAGCCGAGAGCGTTGCCGCACCGGCGCTGGAGGATACATCGACCCCCGAGATCGCGGCGCGGGTGATGCTCGACGCGTCGGCATCGCCGACCACGATATCCTCGGGATCGTCCGCGCCCGGATTGGAGGCGTCGTCCTCTCCAAGGATGATGGTTTCGGCGCCGAGGCCGATCTTGTTGACCGCAACGGCCGCGCCGAGCGAGCCGTTGATCGATGTCCCGCTGGACGCGTTCGAGACGCTCAGCTTGGCGGCGATGGCCGTCGCTTCGATGGTGGCGTCATTGGTGAGCGACCCGTTCTGGGCCGTGATGCTGACCGGCCCGCCCAGGCTGACGGTCGGGGTCAGCCCGTCGGGATCGGCGACCTCCGCGATGGCGTCGTTATCGATGTCGTTGATCGCGACCGCGCCCGTCGCCTGTGCGCTGACCGAACTGCCGCTGGAGGAGGACGAAACCGTCAGCGAGGCTCCGACGGCAAGGGCCTTGATCGTTGCCGAGCTTTCGGCCGAGATCGTCAGGCCGCCGCCGGCGGTCACCTCCGTGGACAGGATCTGCGCTGCCGTGCGCATGGCGATGTCGTTTTCGGTGATCGAAAGGCCGAGGCCGACACCGACATTGGAACCGCTGCCGCCGACCGTGATCGACGCCGATCCGGAACCGGCGGTCGAGGTGATCGTGCTTGTGTCTTTCGCGATCAGCGTGACGCTGCCGCCGGTCGTGACCGTGCCGGCAACCGTCGATCCGTCGACGAGACGCGTACCGATGACGGCTTCCGTCTTGCCGGCGATGAAGTTCCCCGAACCGGACCCGGCGCCTGCAAGCGCCAGCGGACCGCTGTTGGAAGACACGGAGCCGGAAACGGCGAAGGTCGTGGTGGTGATCGTTCCGGTGAACTCGGAGGTCAGCGAAACATTATCGGACTGGGTGATGCTGGCGCCACGCAAGGCTGCGCTGGTGACCGCCGTGATTTCGTTGACCGCAGCGGCCGCGCCAACGGCGATGGCGCCAAGATTGCCGCCCTTCAGGGACACGGCCAGCGCGCCCGAGCCGGCATCGGCCGTCACGCTTGCGGAATTTGTCGCCGTGAGCGTCACGTCGCCGGTCGCTGTCACGCTGCCGCCGATAATTTCGGCGACGGTGTCAGCCTTCACATAGTTGCCTGAGCCGGAACCGGCGCCGCCGAACGCGCTGCCGCCGCTCGTCGACGCCGCGGCCGAGCCCGCGATGGTCAGTGCATCGATGACGGCACTGTTGTCGGCCGTGGCTGACACGTTGGCGGCCGAGATGGAGGTGTCCGTCGCCGTCGCCGAAATCGTCTGCGTGATGTCGTTGACCGCGACCGACGCACCCACTGAGCCCGCCGTCGTGCCGTTGTTGGTCGAGATCGTAATGGCGACCCCGCCGGAATCCGCGGTGATCGCCGAATCGTCGCTTGCGTCAAGCGTCAGGTCGCCGGTGGTCGAGACGCTGCTGCCCGCGCCGATATCGGCCCGCGCTTCCGTCTCCACCATGTTCACGGTCACCGCGCCGGCGCCGGAGAAGTTGACGGAACTCTTCTTGCCGGAGCTGGACGAACTGGTGCCGATCACCCCGGCGACCGCGATCGTCACCGCGTCGATGTCGACATTGGAGTGGGAATCCAGACCGACTCCGCCCCCGGCCGCGTTCAGCGTGTTGCCGCCGAGCGCGCTCGCCCACACGAAATTGTCGACCTCGTTGACGGTGACCGAGCCGGTGATGCCGGCGTCGCCGCCACCGAGGGTAATCGCCAGGCCGCCCGTGACGTTGGTCAGGTTGGTTTCGCCGGCGCCACGCAGCAGGATTCCCTGTGCCGCGTTGGCCCCGGTGTTGGCCGGATTGACCGCGACGCCATTGCCGATGGTGGCCTTGGTCTCGCCCTTCAGGACCGCGACGCCGACCGAGGCCGCGATCCCCACCTTGGTGCCGCCGCCGGAACTGCTGCTGCCGCCGGAGCCGCCGCCCTGGCCGCTATTGTCGCTGCCCAGCGAACCGGACGCCGCGATGGCCAGCAGGAACACGTCTCCGTAGCTGGTCGCGGTAACGGCAAGGCCGCGGACGGATTCCGTGCCCTGATTGCCGTCGGCGTCGAAGAGACCGTCGTTCACCGAGGCGGTCTTGCCTCCGAGCGCGGTAATCGTGGACCCTGCGCCCACCGTCGCGGTGGTCTGGTCGAGATCGACCAGGATGCCGATGGAAACGCCGACCGCCGATCCGCTCAGCGAGAGGCCGAGCGTACCCGCATAGCTTTCGATCACCGTCTTGCTGTCTGCCGCGACGACGACCGAACCGTCGGCATCGATCGCGGTTGTGCCGGTGGTGGACGCAGCATCCTCCGGGTCGCGTCCGACCAGCGCCCGTGTCGTGGTATCGTTGACGAGCACATTGAGCCCGCCGGCGCCCGAAGTGCTGTTGCCTGCCCCGGCATTGACGGTGAGCTGGAAAAAGTCCTCCGACGAGGTGGCGTCGACGACGACATTGCCGCCGGCGGCGACCGTGGTCGCCGCACCGTTCCGCGTCTCGACCAGCGCCTCGGTCGTTTCGGTCAGCACGGTGACGTCGAGGCCGATGCCGACGCCGCTGCCGCTCTTTTGCCCAGTGCCGATGGTTACCGCGATGCTGCCCGCGAAATCGATGACGCTCACGTCGCTCGACGCCGTCACCGAGACGTCGCCTGCCGTGGCTGTGACCGTCGCGCCGGAACCTATGCTCGACCGGGTGGTCACGTCGAAGACGTTGATGACCGCCGAGCCCGCGCCTGTATCGCCGCCCGTGCCGATGGCCGCGCCGATCGCCAGATTGGTGACGTCGACGCCCGTGTCCACCGCCTTGACGAAGGGCGAGACGATCTCGAGCGGCTTGAACGTGGTCGCGGCGCTTACGCCGATATTGCCGCCATCCGCCGTAACCGTGGCGTCGCTGCCGATCGTGGCCAGCGTCTCGACATCGAGAACGCCGATGGTGACCGCTGCGCCAACCGTCGTGTCGGAACCGCCGCCGCCATTGCCGCCGGCGATCCTCAGCGCGCCGCCGCCGGCGATGTTCTGCATACCGATATCTTGGCGCGCGGTAACCGTGACGTCGCCCGTCAGCGCGGTGACGGTCGCACCGTCCGCGATGCTGGCGCTCACCGTGTTCGGGTCGCTAGTTGCCGGTGAACCGAGCACGCTGAAGGCGACCGCGCCGGCGATGCCGAGGCTCGATTTGTCGCCGCCGCTTCCCTGGCCGCCGCCGAGGCCACCCTGGGTGGAACCGCCGCCGCTGCTCTGCTGCGAGCCGGCTCCCGAAAGAGCCAGCGCCTTGAACGTGTTCGTCTCGCCGGCGCTGGTGCCGGCCTCGACGGCCACCGATCCTGCCGTCGTGGTGCCGTCGCCGAGCCGGGCCGTGGTGTCCATCAGCGCGACGTTGAACGCCACCGCGGCGCTCACATTGTTGGATGCGGACGAGCCCTTGGTGAAGGCGACGCTCACCGCCTCCGCCTGCGCGTCGGCGTCGCTGATCGCCTTGACCGACAGGTCGCCGCTGGCATCGATCGTCACATCGTCCGCGATCTCCGCCGCGACCTTGGACACGATCACCGTGCCGCCGATCGACGCCGCAATCCGCAGCACGCCGCCGGATGTCTGCGTGCCCGCCTGATTGGCGTTGGCGTTGCCCTGCCCGCCGGGATTCGTCGTCTGGTTCTGCGATGTCTGGTTGGCGCTCGCCACCTGGGTCTGCGGGGTCGGCTCGGTCAGGCTGGAATTCGTCCTGGCGTTCAGGAAGCTGGTCTGCGAGCCCGTCTGGTTCTGCGCGGTCTGGCCACCGCTGTTGGCGTTCTTTTCGCCCTCGGCGCTGCCCGTCGCGAGCACCGTCGAGGTGATCGTGCCCTTGGCTTCGACCTTCACGTCGTCGGCAACCGCCGTGCCTGTCGAGACGCTGCGCTCGAGCCGCGCGCCGACATCGTCCTCGGTCCAGCCGAGCGCGATGGCCGCGCCGACGCCCGTACCGCCAGAACCGGTCACTTCGGCATTGGCTTCGGTCGTCTGGCTGACCACATTGTCCGCCGTGATCGTCAGGTCGCCCTCGATTTCGAGCGCCCCAAGACCCGCCAGCACCCGCGCATCGGTGTGGTTGTCGGAAACTCCGAGCGCGATGGCGCCGCCGGCCGAGGTGCCGCCCTGGCCAGCGCCCGCGCCGGCGGTCGCCAGCGTGATCAAACCGTGGCCGGCGCTGGCGCTGACCGCAAGGTCGTTCGCCGTTACCGTGGCCGAGCCGTTGATTTCGGCTAGCGTGTCGTAGCCGGCATAGCCGACGGCGAAAGAGAGGCCGACGCCGGTGGTCGCGCCGGTCGCCGCGGTCGCCGGAAACGCCCGCGTGAGCGTATAGGCCGTTGTCGCGGCCTTGACGGCCGATGCGCCGATATCCGTATCGGCATCGTCGCCGTCCCGAGCGGTGATGGCCGCGCCGTCGCCGAAAATAGCGCTGGTTTCGCCCTCGGCGACGTTGATCGCCACCGAACCCGCCACGCCGATCTTGCCCTTGCTGGCGCCCGATTTCGCGGTCGCGTCGGCCGAATGGCTGGTTTCGGTCAGCTTATGGCCGTCCCCGGTGCCGGACGAGGTGATGTCGATCGCCTCGCCCTTCAGGGCCTTGGCGCGATCTTCGGCGAGCTTGATGTTTCCGTCGCCGTCGACGATGGCGAAATAGGTGGTGCCGTTGGTCAGGCCGCCAATGTCGGTATTGCCGCCGCCACCGTTGGAATAGACGACCTCGTCGCCGGTCACCACGCCGGGAGACGCAAACCGCGCCGCATCGGGGTCGAAGGTGATGTCATCGTCTTCGGCGGTCTCGGTGCGCTGGAGCTTGTGTGAATTGCCGGAGCCGAGGCTGGTCAGGTCGATTGCCTCGCCGTCGTCGGCCTTCTGCGCGGTTTCGGCGAGTTGGATCAGACCTTTCTCGCCCTTGATGACGTAATATTCAGTACCGCTGGTCAGTCCGCCGATGCTGCCGC
The DNA here is from genome assembly GCF_006351905.1 of Mesorhizobium sp. 8. NCBI lineage: Bacteria > Pseudomonadati > Pseudomonadota > Alphaproteobacteria > Hyphomicrobiales > Phyllobacteriaceae > Mesorhizobium > Mesorhizobium sp. 8. The sequence continues at coordinate 393,517 of NZ_CP040914.1, read as the reverse complement.
CGCCACCGTTGGAATAGGTGACTTTCTCGCCAGTCTCGAGACCGGGCTGCTCGCCGACGAAGATGGTGTCGGCGTCGAGATCGATGGTCGAAAGCGCCTCGATCTCGCGTTCGGCCATCCCTGCCTCGACGGTGACGCCGTCGCCGGTCACGGCGGCATGTTCGATCAGGGCATGGTTCTGGCTGTCCGAGGCGTTGACCGCAACGGCCGCACCGATGGCGGTGGCGTTCGAAGTGGTCACCGACTTGCCGTCGGCGGTCGCCGCGGCATCGTGATTAGCGAGACTCTTGACGGTGACGCCACCTTGTGCGGCAACGGTGATCGGCGTGCCAACGGTGCCGCCGATGACCGCACGCGAGGACGTATCCTGCGCGATATTGATGCCGATGGCCGCCGCCACGCTGAGCGGACCGGACGACGTGCTGGTGCCCGGCGCCGTTGCGTTCGAGCCGCTGGCGTTGTTGGCGCCCGCGACCTGGGTGTCGGTCTGGCTCTGGGTGGTGCTGCTGCCGTTGTCGCCCTCCTGCTTGGCGCCGGTGGCGCTGGCCTTGGAATCGGCGCGGCTGGCCGCCCGGCTGGTCGCCGAGACGAGGACCGCCCCGCCCGCCGTGACGCTGCGCGCCAGATCGGCGAGCAAACTGCCCTGCACGATCGTCAGCGCAAGGCTTGCGCCGACCGCCGCTTTGCTACCCTTGGCCGCACCGGTGGCGATGGAGGCCGCCTCATTGTCGTGTTCGGCGGTGACGGTCAGGTCACCGGTAACCGTAAGTGCCGGCCCGGCCAGAATGTCGGCGCTCGTGTCGTTGAGCGCGACCGTGGTCGCAACGACCGGAGTGACGGCCGTGCCGCCCGTCGTGCCGCCTTCGGCCGTGGAAATAACCGCATGCTCCCCCTTCGCCGAAACGGTGACGTCGACCGCACCGGTGACCGCGCCTGAAATGCGGGCGAGCGTATCGTTGTCGCCGACACCGATCGCCACGGAGGCGCCGATGCCGGTCGAGTTGCCCGCACCGTCGACGGAGGCCTTGGCGGAGGTCTCGATGGCGGTGGAGGCCTGCGCCGAAACCGTCAGGTTGGCGCCGTTCAGGGTGATGTTCGCGCCGCTCTCGATCAGCGCCTCGGTGGTGGCGGTGACGATGCCGATGGCGAGCGAGCCGGCAAAGCCGGTCTTGCCGCCGTCGCCGACGCCGGACGTGGCTTCGGTCTTATAGACGCTGCCGGCATCGAGGGTCGCGGTCAGGATCACGTTCGGGGTGGTGAAACTGCCGGTGCCGCCGAGCGAAACCCGCGTTTCGGGCGTGATATAGCTGATCGCCACGGCGACACCGACGCCGGTGCCGCCCGCGGGCGGCGGGTCCTGGGCTTCGCCGGTGTTGGACCCGTCGGCGCTGGACGTGATCGTGTCGGAGGTCGTCGCCGTCAGCGTGACGTCGCCGGAACTCGCGATCGAGCCCGACGTGTTGCTGGAGATTTCCGTGACTGGCTTATAGACCGTCACAGCGACCGCGCCCGCAAATTTGACGGAGCCCTCGGCCGTCTTCGCATCGTTGCTGGCGAGTTGCTGCTCGGATTCGTTGGTGCCGTCGGCGCTCTCGTCGCCGCCACCCTTGGTCGAGATCGCCGAGGTCGTGATGGTGCTGGTGGTGGTCGCGGTGAGCGCGACGGAAGTCGGTGTGGTGGTGGCGCCGATCGAGGCGGCATCGCCGAGCTTCACGCCAGTGGCCGCGACGACCACCGTCGCGGCAACCGTCGCGCCAGCTCCGCCCTGCGTTCCGTCGGCGACGTTCTCAATCTCGAAAGTCGAAGCGGCATCGGCGCTGACCGCGCCGGCTGCATTGATCGTGCTGATCCCGTAGATGCCGATTTCGGACTTGGAAATCAGCGTCGTCACCGCGATCGCAGCGTCCACCTTGGCCTCGGTGTCGCTCGAATCCGCGGCATCGGCCGCCGCGACGGTGACGTTGACCGCCGTGCCGAGATCGATCTTGCCGGTGGCCGAGACATGGGCACCGGATGCGCCATCACCGGCAACGCCGAAGGTGATCGTCGCCTTGGGCAGCCCAAGCACGATAGCGCCGCCGATGCTTCCGATCTGGCCCTGGCTGGGCGTGAGCGAGGAGGTCGCGGTCGCGCTCATCACCACGTCGCCCGCCGTTGCGGACACATCGCCCTTGACGTTTATGGTGGCGTGCGGCGCGGCCAGATAGACGCCTTCGGTGAGTTCCGTCGGAATCAGGCCGTTGCCATCGCCGGCGGCCTCGAAGTTGACGGAGGTGCCGGAAACAGACGCGCCAGCGTCTACGTTGATTTCCTCGGCCTTGAAATGGATCGCTCCCGCGGTCAGGGAGCCGGCCACGATGATGTTGTCGAGCCCGTCCTCGCCGTCGACCGTCAGACTTGCGCCGCCGAGATCGATGGTGCCCTGGAAGGTGATCGCATCACCCTGGATGAAATTGATGAGGCCAAGCGCCACATCCGTCTGGCCGACATATTCGTTGAGAAGTGGAAACAGGCCCTGATCGTTGCCAAGCCTGATCGTGACGGAAGTGGTCGGAATTGCGAAGGTGGCCTGCTCGAAGGTCGAGACGACGCTTTGCGATGCAACCGTCACGGTCGAGCCGTTCATCGTTACCAGGGCATCGTCGGAATTGCCGCTGAGATCCACGGTCACATTCGCCGCGTTACCGAGATCGACCGGCTCCAGGCCGGCATATGTCAGCACCTTGCCATCGCGCGTGATGGTGCCGGAATTTGCGTCAAAGGCCTTGTAGACAACCGTGTCGGAATTACCTTCCAGCGCCAGGCTGTCGAAGCCGCCAGCGCCACCGTCGATGACGCCGCTTATGGCGCCGCCCGCGGAAACGACAAAGGTGTCCTCGTTGTCGGCCGAACCCCGAAGGTTCTCGACCTCAACGAAGGACACCCCTGAAACACTGCCCGAATCCTGTCCGGTTATGCTCCAGGTGGTGTTTGCGGGCGGACCGGTCACCGCATCGCCGCCTGCGCCGCCGCTCAGCAGTATCTTGCCGGCGAGCGCCGTCTCGAAGCCGCCATGGACGAAGGTGTCGTCACCCGCGCCGGCATCGACGGTCAGCGTGACGTCCGGATGCAGGAAATTGTAGGTGAGCGCGCCGCCGGCGCCGATCGCGTCGATGCTCGAGACGCCGTCTCCCACCGTGCCGTTGTCGCCGATCCTGAGCGTCTGGCCCTGCCCTGTCGCATCCCGGAAGATGCGGTTGCCGGCCGCATTCGTGTCCGAGACCGTGCCGACGCCGGTGAAGCCGATCGTCTGCGCCCCGGCCGCGCCGTTGACCGTGACGGCCCCGGCACCGTCGCCGGTCATCGTCACGGTGACGTCCGTGACGTCGCCGCCCGACAGCGCCAGTACATCGTCGCCGTCGCCGCCTTCGAAGTCGATTTCGATCCCTTGCAGGAACTCCTTGGCGAAGTCCACCGTCAGCCGATCGTTCGCGGCCGTGCCGACCACCTGGATGAAATTGATGTCCTGCGCGCTGCGGCTGTCGATCAGCGTACCGGTCCGGTCGTCGAAAACCTGAACCGTCTGAATAAGATTGTCGTACTTCAGGGAATAATGAGCGCCGCTGGCGTCGCCCGTCATGTCGATCCGGAAGGGAATGATGTCCGCCGAGAGCAGAAACCGCGGCTCCAGCGGCTCGAGCCTGAGACCGGGCAGATGACTGGTGGCGGAGTGCGGTTTCCGGCTCGCCTTGCGCTTCCTGCCCCAGCCGAGCAACCGCGCCCACACGCTCCTTCCAGCAGTTCCCGGCTCTTGCGCCGCCTCCCGCAATGATGACGAACCCACAGCGAATGGACGCAGCATCTCAACCCCCCTGGCAAGATACGGAATGTCACTTTATATCATGCTAAAACTCGCGGCGCCATGGGAGTAACCTACCCTTACGTTAATTTTTTTCGCTTTTCTTCGCAATTTGACGGACGAGGAAAGAAATAAGATGAATTTCCAATGATTTGTTGACAACAATATAGAATTTAATATATTATAGTAAGAAAAACTATCTATTCATCATATCATGGCACATAGAATAATATTTAATAATTTTAGTGATTATAATATATAAAGATTTATTTTTATTTTAAAATACGAATCCGTAGAGAAATGAGCAATCGAAATATGCTCCACGAACGTAAAGCTGAACCGTTCACGCTCTTGCACGGCTGTCAACGGTGGCAAACGAATCTCTGAAATTCGCCTGGAAACGAGACGCGAATCCTTCAGGCCGGGCAATTCGTCCCCGCTGCTCTGTAAGATCTATGTATGCTCGCGGTTGGGACGGCTATTCGCTGAATTTGATTACCGCCCGGCCGCTCGTCAGATCAGCGACCATACGCGCCATGCCGTCTGCCAGGTCCTCCGGCACCGAGACGATCAGTTCCGCCCCGGTACCTGTGAATGACTGAACGCGGACCTGCGCTCCGGGAAGTGCCTCAAGCCGAGCCTGCACAAGCGCCAGATCACCGAAGGCGCATTTCACCGTCGCCGCGACAGTATCGACAAGCAGCACCTTTTCAGCCTCCCACAAACACATGGCGGCCGAGCCACCGTATGCCCGGATCAGGCCGCCGCTCCCGAGCAAGACACCGCCAAACCAACGCGTGACGACAACGGCGACACGATCCAACGACTGCCCATCGATAGCCTGCAAGATCGGCTTGCCGGCCGTTCCGCCTGGCTCGCCGTCATCGTTGAACCGGTAGGCTTGTCCGATCCGCCAGGCCCAGCAGTTATGGTTCGCTGTCTGATCCGAATTCGCCTCTATGAAAGCCTTTGCCGCAGCTTCATCGGGAACTGGCCCGGCGACCGCGAGAAAACGGCTCTTTTTGATCTCCTGCCGAACCGTTACCTTGGCGACCAGGGTGCTGAGATTGCTCATGCTACGGCTATCGCTTCGCCATAGACATCAGGAAGACCATGACCACCATAGCGAGCATGCCGACCGCAAGGCCGATGAACGCGCCGTAGACGCTCCCACCGTCACTGCCGACAATCGCACCGATGGCGGCACCGAAGGTCATCAAAATTGCGGGAATCAAACAGCCAGCCATAGCCAAGTGTAGGTACCGAAGGCTGGTAGTGCCATCCGATCGGCCTTTTCTTTGCCCCTTTCCACGGCGGTAACAGGGGTTGGATTCCCCTTGAGCGTACCAGTTTCCATCAATAGCGGCTATTGCAGATCAGGGCAGCGCTGGCGCGCGAACCGGCACAAGTTCATGTCGTCGCCTTGAGCAAGGCGACGAAGTCGTCCGCGATCCCATCGACGTCCATTTAGCCGTGCAAAAATCCTTGACCGGTTCCAGGCCGCCATCGGTCGGCAAGTTACGCCATGTCGCTGCCTCGGCCGATGATTCGTGCAGGGCGAAAGCGAGGCGGCTGGGATGCCGCCACGGAAATCTTCCTATCGACGATAGGCGGGCGCGGCGCGATACGTCCGAGGATCATGTCGTTGGGATGCAGCAGGCTCCTGCGCACTTGCATACCATGGATCGAGCAGCGAACGGGCGTGAGCCGGCGCGCGAACGGCAGCATGCGACGGCGAGGTCCGCAGCAGTTCGTGCAAGCGGGCCTGGGCCGGAGAACGGCGCGTGGAATCCACAGGCATGGATGGCGGCCGGCGCGGCCCCTTCATATCGATGGCGATGCCCCTGCCGAGAACGCCGAGGATGCCAAGCACCATCCCGACCAGCGCGCCGAAGGCACCCAGTTGCATGGTTGGAGGCGGCCAGCTGCGGGACCTGGGTTCCACCGGCGGCGAGATGATGCGGATGTTGGTCGTGTCCAGCTGCTGGCGCTCGGTGACTTCGCGCGCGCGGACAAGGAAGGCCTCGTAGATGGCGGTTTTAGCCGCCGCTTCCCGCGTAAGCTCGCGCAGCCGCACCTGAGCGTCGTTGTCAGAAAACACGCCGGAGCCTGCCCGGGCAGCCTCGGCTTCGAGCGACGAGGCATTGGATTGCGCCTGATCGAGGTCGTTCTTGGCGGCAAGCACGATGCGTTTCGTCTCGGCGTCGATTTCCTGCTGCAGGGCGCGCAACTCGATCTGCTGCGACGACGCGCGCGGATGCCGGGGGCCGTAAATCATCGACTGGGCGTCCGCCTGCGACTTCAGTGTCGCATACTGCGTGCGCAAGGCAGAGACCGTCGGCGATTGCATCGCCACCGCATCGGCGTTGCCGGAAGACAGTTCGCGATAGCGCGATTGCGCCGCGATCAGCTTTTGCCGCGCCTCGACGAGCTGCTGGTTGATCTGCGACATGGAGCGCGAGGAGACAAGTTCGCCCTGGATGGCCTGCAATCCGTTCTGGCGACGGAAGGCCTCGACCGCTTCCTCGGCGGCGTTGACGTCCGCCTTCAGCTTGCCAATGCGCTCGGTCAGCGCATCCACGGTGCGGCCGGCGCCTTCGGAATCGGCCGAAACCAGCTCTTCCCGGAACGCCTTGATGATCGCCTCGGAAATGCGGATCGACTTGTCGGCATTGTTCGTCCAGACCGACAGGGTGACGACGAAGGAAAGTTCGTCACGACGGGCACTCAGGCGTTTCATGAGGTTGGCGAGGGCAATTACTTCGTTGCTCTGCGAAGGCGCGCGGCCGAGCAGCCGGCCGATGCTGAACGCGGACGGCGGCGGCACGAATTCCGGATCGTTCTCGAGGTCGAGCGCGGCGATGGCCCTGAGAAGCACACTGCGCGAAACCAGCGTCTGCCGCTTGCTCTCGACGTTGAGAAGCTGTGCGTCCCTTTGCTGGTCGTTCTGCCTGAAGAGGTCGTCTGAGACGATTTGCAGGCCCGCCGGATTCATCAATATGTCGGTCGTTACCGTGTAGCGGGGCTTTGACAGCATCGAGTACGACACGCCCGCCAGCAGACCGACGACCATGGCAAGAACGATCCAGCGAACGCCCTTGCGCAGCCAGAAGAACAGGCGCGGCAGGTCGACCAGCAGATAGGCGCTGACGGCGTCCCATCCGTTACGCTGCTGCGTACCGTATGGGCTCTGATCGTGGTCCTGGTTCATCGGCATGCGAACCTCGCGTTGCAGCGACTCTCCGCGCTTCGCGGAAAGTCCCTCAATTCCATTACGGGCAGCGTATTTAATTTTCGGTTTCGAGGGCCAATCCCGCGTGTTGCCTCCCCGCCCCGGTTCCGAGTTTGTTTACCATTCCCGGTAATCATGGCGCACGGACCGCATCCGCAGGCGGCAGCACGCGGCAGTGCCCGCGCAGATGTTCGGACCAGGCCATGGCATCCCCGAAATTCGAAAGCGTCGCGATCTATGCGCTGATAATCGTCTCGATGTGGAGTCCTGCCCCGGACTCGCCGCTCGGCAGCCTCGGCGAACCGATCCGCTATGCCCTGTTCGCCGGCATCTCGCTGACGCTGATCGCCTATACCTACTTCGCGCGGCGCATCAGGGTATCGTTGTCCGCGGACTGGGCATTGCTGATCGCGTTCCTGCTTTATACGGCGCTGTCGGCCCTGTGGGGCGACGGCGGGGCGAACGGAATGATCAAGGCTGTGCTGATCCTTTTCACCCTTACGGTGTCGATCTGCATCGTCAACCTGAAGCGGCTCGATGAGCTTCTCGTGGTCTTTTACACACTGGCCTGCATCTTCGTGGTCGTATCGCTGATCATCGTGGTGCTGTTTCCGGCGCAAGGCATCGAAACTGGCTGGGAACTGGAAGGCGACTGGAAGGGCTTTGCCGCGCAAAAGAACGAACTTGGGGCGATCTCGGCCTTCGTCGTGGTCGGCGCCCTCGCCCTGCCCGTGGGACTCGGCCGGCTGGCCATGCCGATACGGCTGGCCAACATCGCCATCGCCATGGTTTGCCTGATCAATTCAGGATCGCGCGGCGGCCAGTTGATCGCGATCGTCGGCGTTGCCTCGCTCATCTGCTCGCGCCTGCCGAAGACGTTGCAGCGCTTGATCCTCGTCGCGCTCGTCGTCTTTTCGGTGCCGCTGATTCAGCTCGTGCTCTCGACCATCTCCCTGACCGACGACAGGATCGGCGTGTTGGGTACGACCCTCAACACCAGCAATCGCACGACGCTCTGGTTCTACGGTCTCGACCAGCTCCAGAGCCACCTGTTCCTCGGCTTCGGCGTCGGCGGCTTCTGGACACCGGCGCGGCTGCTCATTTTCCAGGATATGCACGGCTGGGTGCTGGATAATTTCCATAACGGCTACATCACCATCCTCATCGAAGGCGGGCTGGTTGGGTTGCTGCTGATGCTCACGGCGATCGGCTTTATCCTTTTGCTGCTTCTCGTCTCGGTCGGCCATCTCAGGGATGCCTATCTCAGCGTCGCCTTCGCCTTCACGATGATGTTCCTGGTCAGCAATCTGGTCGAGAACCAGATAGGCCGCTCGACATCGTCGTTCTTCCTGATGTTCCTCGTCATTTCCCTGGGCATATACGGCTATGTGAAATGGCTTGCCCGCCTACCCGCAAACATGCCGCCGCACCCGACGCGAGGTCCCGAAAGGCGCCCCATCGCGCAACGGGCCTGATGTAGGCCACCGGGGGATCATCCGTCTTCCGATCGGAGCATTGCAGCGATCACAATGAGTTCCACCGCCAAGTGGCCAAACCAGAGGCCGCTCGCTCAATGCTGACATCACCACCCGTGCTTGGCATGTCTTTTGCTTTATCCCTCTCAACGGACGACAGGCGGATGAGTTGTTCCAAACTGGAACGGTACAGGGATTTGTTGCGATGGCTTTGACACGCGGCGGAAACGCCAAGACCGCAATGCGAACCGGTTACCGGCCCGAACTCGACGGGGTTCGCGCCATCTGCATCCTGTTCACGGTGGCGAACCATGTTCTGGGCACGCCACGACTGATCAACGGCTCGGTCGGTGTCGATATCTTCTTCGCCTTGAGCGGATGGTTGATCACCTGGCTGCTGATCCACGACACACATGACGGCAGAGGAGCCAAACTGGCTTCCTACTATATCCGTCGTGTCTTCCGCATCGTGCCGCTCTATGCACTCACTGTCATCCTTTACGGGCTAGCGGCGCTGGCGCTCGGATTCTTGACGGGAAGCGATGCGGAGATCCTCAATTTTCGCGACGGCTTGCCCTATTTCGCGACGTTCAACGGCGAATACATGCACCAGGAGACGGGAACGCTCTTCGGCCACTCCTGGACGCTCGGCATAGAAGAAAAATTCTACATCATCTGGCCGTTCATCATGGTGTTCCTGTGGAACTCCAGGCTCTTTGCCGTGACCGCGCTGGCGAGTGCGCTATTGTCCTTGATCTGGATCGGGCAAAACCCGGAACTGCTCATCCGGGGCTACGCCGGGTTGAGCTTCGGCGCCGCGCTGGCTGTCGCGGCCTCACAGTCAGGCAGGTTGAGGGTTCGGCTCCAGTCGCAAAAGACGGCATGGCTGGCGCTGGTCGGAATTGCCGCCTCCTACATAGGCTCGCTCGCCTTGCCTCACTTGTATCTGTGGAACGTCGGTATCGCTTTCTTTGCAGCAGGTTTGATCGGTAATCTCTGGCTGGCGCAAGGCGAGTGGCTCCTCAGCAGGGCGCTTTCCATGCGTCCCCTGGCCGCCGCCGGTCGTTTGACCTATGCCGTTTATCTAACTCACGTCCTCACCATGAACGTGGTCGTGCTGATCCTGACAAAGCTGAACATTGCGATGCCTTGGATGGCAGTTTTCGTACTTTCCTACGCTGCCTCGATCGCTGTTGCCTATGCGCTGCATCGTGCGGTCGAAAAGCCGCTGATCGAGATCGGCAGGGAGATTGCGAAACGCTCGGCCAATCGCGTCACTGTTCCTGCCTTCTCCACTATTGCCCTGCAGTCGAGGCATCTGAGCACGTAAGAAACGGAAGAATACAACAATTCGCGGTCGCACAGCCGAGATCGATCGCCTGACGGGAAGCGGCTCGCCCGCCAACGCTGGCGCGCGTTTCCGCCTGATCAGGCGGACAGCGGCCTGCGGTTGTCGCGGCCGCGCTTGGCCTGCCACATCATATCCTTGGCCAGGATGCCGCCGACGCGGCAGAAAGCCGTGAAGGCGCGGCCGGCTTCCTCGACGTCGACCACGCCGACACTGGCGCTGAAACAGGCGTTGAAAGCCGCCTGGTAGAGCTTGCCCTGCCGGCCCGCCGGCCATTCGGCCAGCAGGTCCAGGGCCTGCTCGACCCCGTAGATTTCCTCGATCGGAAGGCCGTCCACCATGCGGACCCTGACGGGAATGGAAAATTGCAGGCTGCTCATGGAACGTCTTTTCATCCGGCGCCGTCGTGCGACGGCAACGCCTTGCGTGGTGAAAGGTTGCGATTGATCGGGCGCTTGTCGCCCTCAATTGTGGCTTCCATGCGGGCGCTTCAAGGCCATCGCGCGATATTGAAGGTTGAAGAATGAGCCTTTCGATGTCACATGAAGGGTCGATATCGAAACAAACCCTGCCGCACCGTTCATGACCACCTATCTCGACGCCGCCACTGCTCCGTTGCGCAACACCGGCCAGATCCGCCTCTACAACGAGGATGGCTTCGTCGGCATGCGCAAGGCCTGCCAGCTGACGGCGCGCTGCCTGGACGAGCTCGCCGACCTGGTGAAGCCGGGCGTCACCACCGAGACGATCGACCGCTTCGTCTTCGAATTCGGCATGGACAACGGCGCCCTGCCCGCGACCCTCAACTATCGCGGCTACACCAAATCGTCCTGCACCTCGATCAACCATGTCGTCTGCCACGGCATCCCCGACGACAAGCCGCTGCGCGAGGGCGACATCGTCAACATCGACGTCACCTACATCCTCGACGGCTGGCACGGCGATTCCTCGCGCATGTATCCGGTCGGCCAGATCAAGCGGGCGGCCGAGCGCCTGCTAGAGGTCACGCACGAATGCCTGACGCGCGGCATCGCGGCGGTTCGGCCCGGCGCCCGCACCGGCGCCATCGGCGCCGCGATCCAGAGCTATGCCGAGGGCGAGCGCTGCTCGGTGGTGCGCGACTTCTGCGGCCACGGCGTCGGCCTTTTATTCCACGACGCGCCGAACATCCTGCATTACGGCCATACGAACGAAGGCGTCGAGATGCGGCCGGGCATGATCTTCACCATCGAGCCGATGATCAATCTTGGCCGGCCGCATGTGAAGGTGCTGTCGGACGGCTGGACGGCGGTGACGCGTGACCGTTCGCTGTCGGCGCAGTACGAGCATACGGTGGGCGTGACCGAGACCGGCTGCGAGATCTTCACGCTCTCGCCCAAGGGATTGGACCGCCCCGGCCTGCCCGCCTGATTTCAACAACTGCCTGCTGCGCGGCGCTGTGGAAAAAAGGCCGCCACGCCCGTTCAACGTGCCGGAAACATCGCCTATCATGATGCCGGCAGGGAGCGGTGCAAGTGGGCGCAGACAGGCGACAAGAAGCTGGATTCCTGGCGGAGCAGGCCGTCGCGCCACCGACCGCCGAACAGAAGCCGCACTATCTCGGTCATCGCGACCGGTTGCGCGAACGCTTCGCCAGCGCCGGGCATAGCGCCCTGCCCGACTACGAACTCCTGGAACTTTTGCTGTTCCGCCTCATACCGCGCGCCGACACCAAGCCGGTGGCGAAGGCGCTGCTGGCGCGCTTCGGCACGCTGGCCGAGGTGCTGGGCGCGCCGGAAAACCTCTTGCGAGAGGTCAAGGGCATCGGCCCGGCGGTGGCACTCGACCTGAAGATCATCGCCGCCGCCGCACAACGCATGCTGCGCTCCGAGATCAAGGGACGCGAGACGCTGTCGTCGTGGGCGCAGGTGCTCGACTATTGCCGCGCGGCCATGGCCTTCGAAGAGCGCGAGCAGTTCCGCATCCTGTTCCTCGACAAGAAGAACGCGCTGATCGCCGACGAAGTGCAGCAGACCGGCACCGTCGATCATACGCCGGTCTATCCGCGCGAGGTCGTGCGGCGGGCGTTGGAGCTTTCCTCGACGGCCATCGTGCTGGTCCACAACCACCCCTCCGGCGACCCGACGCCCTCGCGCGCCGATATCGACATGACCAAGGAAATCGTCGAGATCGGCAAGCGCCTGGGCATCGCCGTTCATGATCACATCATCATCGGCAAAAAAGGCCATGTGTCGATGAAGGGGCTGCTTCTGATCTGACGGGATCGGATACCGTGGCGATCCCCGCAAACGGAAAAGGCCGCCTCGCGGCGGCCTTCTCGAAAACGAACGCGGGACGGTTTACTCTGCGTCCTTGGCAGCCTTCTTCTTCGGCGCCGCCTTCTTCTTCGGCTCTTCACCGGCTTCCTCGGCCTTGTCGGCCTTCTTGGCGGACGCCTTCTTGGCCGGCTTGGCCTTCACCTCGTCCTCGTCGTCCTCGGCCATCAGCTCTTCCTTGCTGACCTTCTTGTCGGTCACGGAGATCTGGCCGAGCAGGTGGTCCACCACCTTTTCCTCGAACATCGGCGCGCGCAGCGTGTTCAGCGCATCCGGATTGGAGCGGTAGAACTCGTAGACTTCCTGCTGCTGGTTGGCGGGGAAGCGACGGATCTGCTCGAACAGGCCGCGCTGCAATTCGTCGTCGGTGACGGTCACGCCGGCCTTCTCGCCGATTTCGGCCAGCACGAGGCCAAGGCGCACCCGGCGCTCGGCCAGACGGCGATACTCTTCCCGCGCGTCCTCCTCGGTGGTGTCCTCGTCGGCGAAGGTATGGCCGGCAGCTTCGAGATCGCGGTTGACCTGGGCCCAGATGTTGTTGAATTCGGCGTCCACCAGCTTGGAGGGGGCCTCGAAGATGTAGGCGGCGTCGAGTTGGTCGAGAAGCTGGCGCTTGACTTTCTGGCGGGTCATCGAGCCGAACTGGCTCTCGATCTGGCCCTTGACCACCTCGCGCAGGCGCTCCAGCGACTCCAGCCCGAGATTCTTGGCCGTCTCGTCGTTGATCTCCAGCGCGCCCGGCTTGGCGACTTCCTTGACGGTGACGTCGAAGGTGGCTTCCTTGCCGGCCAGATGCGCGGCCTGGTAGTTCTCCGGGAAGGTCACGGTGACCTGCTTCTCGTCGCCGGCCTTGGCGCCGACAAGCTGATCCTCGAAGCCGGGGATGAACTCCTTCGAGCCGAGCACCAGCGGCTGGTCGTTGCCGGCGCCGCCGGCGAAAGCCTCGCCGTCGATCTTGCCGACGTAGTCGATGGTGACGCGGTCGCCCTCGGCGGCCTTGCCGTCCTTCGGCTCATAGGTGCGGGCGGATTCGGCGACGCGCTTGACCTGCTCGTCGATCTCGCTTTCCGGCACGTCGTAGACCGGACGGGTGACCTTGATGTCGGCGAAGTCCTTGATCTCGATCGGCGGGATGACCTCGTAGTTCAGCTTGAACTCGAAATCGGCGCCGCCGGCGAGGATCTTCTCGGCTTCCTTCTCGTCCTCGGTCATGACGATCTCGGGCTGCATGGCGGCCTTCTCGCCGCGACCGGTGATGATCGTGCGCGACTCGTTGAGAATCTCGTTGACCACCTCGGCCATGAACGACTTGCCGTAGACCTTGCGCAGGTGCTGCACAGGCACCTTGCCCGGACGGAAGCCGTTGATGCGGACCTTGTCCCTGGCGTCGGACAGCCGCGCCATCAGCTTGGCTTCCATATCGCCGGCCGGTACGGTGACCTTGATCTCGCGCTTGAGGCCGGAATTGAGCGTTTCGGTGACCTGCATCATCAAACCTTTGTTTCAATCGATCAGGCCGTCAAAACGGTGTTCGCCGTTTGCAGCCTGTGGAACAGTCTTGGCCGGGATAGCTTTGGCGCGGGACCCGGAAAGCCGGCCGCGATTAGGCCGAAGCATCCGAAACACGCTCCAAAATGTGATTAAGTCTTTGTTTTTCCGACTTCTTATCACATCTTCCAGAAGCGGATCGTCTCATCCCGTCACATTCGACACGCCTTCTGTCACAGGCGAGGCCAATTTTCAACCGTCTTCGCGCTTCCAGACGAGCGCAATCAAGGCCCCGACATTGACAGAATGATGGCTACATGGGATTGCCGCAGGCGTAGCGGATGTGGCGGAACTGGTAGACGCCCTGGATTTAGGTTCCAGTGCCGAAAGGCGTGGAGGTTCGAGTCCTCTCATCCGCACCACTTTCCGCCTTCCCGACAGTTGCTTCGCTTCCCGTCCGGACCGAACGGCCCACCCGCCGCTGGACGCTTTCGGCCGCCCGCAATCCCTGCGAATTCGAGACTATGTCGGGGATGCGGACCGTTTTTCCTTGCAGGCCGCAAAATCATGGAAGTAACGTATAGCTGAAAGGTCGCAACCCGATAGATTTGACAATCCAGGAGGAATTTAGCCCGGCTGAAAGTCTGACGGGTTTGTGGGGAGGAGGCGGCGCGATCTTGGGCGCGCTGGGGGAGCATGGCGAAGCGTTCATTCCATAAGCATGACCGGGCGGCGTTTGTCCTGCTGTGCTCGACGGCACTCACGGCGGGGGCATACGCGCCGCCTGCCTGGGGCGCGGGTTGCACGATCAACGACGTGAATTACACGACCTGTACCCAGGGCGTCGCAGGGTCGACCGGCGCCGCTGGCGACGGTACCGCAGGGACAACGGTTGCCGGCGTCGGCACGATGGGCGGCGACGCTACAAACGGCGGCGCCGGTGGCGTTGGCGGCAGCGCGTTCATCGGCACCCCGGTCATTACGATTAACTCGGATGCGGCCGCGATCGGTGGCACTGGCGGCGTGGGCGGCAGCGCCAAAGGCGGGGCGGGTGGCAATGGTGCCAACGGTGTAGCCGGTGCAAACGCCGCAGCCGGCTCTGGTGGCGACGGTGGTGCCGGCGGCGATGGCGGCAACGGTGGACAGGGAGGAGCGGGCGCTCAGGCTGGTCCCGGCGGTTCCGGCGGCACGGCGTTCGACGGCAGCGGTTTCACCTTGCAGAATGCCGGAGCCATCGTCGGCGGCCTGGGTGGCTCGGGCGGCGACGCCAGTGGCGGCACCGGCGGTGCGGCGGGCAACGGCGGCGCGGGCGGCAATGGTGCTGCCGGTGGCGTCGGGATCTCGGGCGGAGCGGGCGGCCGAGGTGGCGACGGCGGCGATCTGGGTGCCGGGGGAGTTTCCGGCACGGCGGGTGCGGGTGGCGCCGGCGGGAACGCGGTGAGCGGCAGCAACGGGACCGTGATCAACACCGGCACGATTGCCGGCGGCGACGGAGGGGCCGGCGGCAGCGCCGCCGCGGGCCTCCAGAATACCAGCGGCGGCAATGGCGGCGCCGGCGGCAATGGCGGAGATGGCACCAGTGGTGGCTCCCTCGGCGGCGCTGGTGTTGCCGGTGGGGTTGGCGGGGCTGGCGGCAACGCCGGCACGATTGGCACTGGTGGCGTTGGCGGCAACGGCGGCAAGGGCGGCGCCGGCGGCTTGGGCATGGACGGAAGTCCAGGCACTGCCGCCGGACCAGGCGGTGCAGGTGGCGTCGGCGGCGCAGGGGGCGCAGGGGGCGCAGGGGGAAGCGTCGCTGGCGACGGTGGATCGGGCGGTTCAGGCGGAGATGGTAGCTGGGGCGGCTCTGGCGGCTCTGGCCTCTTAGGCGCATCCGGGGGCACCGGCGGGATTGGCGGTTTTGGCGGGGCGGGAGGAAATGCCGCCAACGGCAAGGGCGGTGCCGGGGGGAGAGGCGGTTACGGTGGCATCGGCGGCGTTGGTGGCTTCGGTTCTATCACTGGCCCGGGTGGTCAGGGCGGCGATGGGGGCTTTGGCGGTACGGGCGGTACGGGTTCAGGTGTTGCCGGCGCTCCTGGCACGACCGGAAGTCCTGGTGGTACGAGTGGCGGGGCGACCTTGGGCGGTTTCGGCGGTTACGGCGGCGCCGGTGGCGCGGGTGGCGGCGCCCCTTACACTCCCGGCATTCCGGGCAGTTCAGCCGGTGCGGGCGGTGCGGGCGGCGTCGGCATTATCGGGTCGAACCTCACCGTCATCAATTCCGGCACGATTTCCGGTGGATTGAACGGTAGCGGGCCAGCGCGAGCAAACGCCATCACCTTCACCGGCGGCACCAACCGGCTGGAATTGCAGGCCGGGTCGACGATCGTCGGCAATGTCGATGCGACGGCCGGCACCGGCAACCTATTGACGCTCGGCGGAGCGGCCGCCAGCAGTTTCGATGTTTCGAAAGTCGGCGCCGCGCAGCAATATCGGGGTTTCACCGGCTACGAGAAGACCGGCTCCGGCACCTGGACGCTGACGAACACGACCACCGCGGTGACGCCGTGGACGCTGAAGCAGGGCATATTGTCGGTATCCTCCGAGGCCAATCTCGGTGCAAGCGCCGGCGCCCTCACCTTCAACGGCGGCACGCTGGAGAACACGGCTTCCTTCACGTCCACGCGCAATGTCACGCTGAACGGCGGCGGCACGTTCCTGACCGATGCCGATTTGATCATCGACGGCGTCGTTTCCGGCGGCGGCGCGCTGACCAAGGAAGGCGGCGCCACGCTGGTGCTGAACGGGGCCAACACCTACACCGGCCAGACGCTGGTTTCGAACGGCACGTTGCAAGCAGGCAATGCCTCGGCATTCGGCGATCCCACCAATTCCTTGCAGGTCACGTCCAGCGGCGTCGTCGATCTCGGCGGCTTCGATGTCAGCCAGTTTGCCGTCGACCTTTCCGGCAATGGAGAAATCCGCGGCGGCACGCTTCGTGACCTCGCAACTTTTGCCCAGTCGGGCGGCACGATGGCAGCGACATCCTACAGCACCGACTACGCGCTGACCGGCGGCACGATGTCCGGCAGCGTTATCGCCGCTACCCAGTACGAGCAGGACGGCGGGCTGACTTCCGGCGCCGTGGCGACGACGCAATACAAGCTCACGGGCGGCACTCTGTCCGGCAGCGCCGACACAGGCAAGTTCGAGCTGACGGGCAACGGCGCGGTGTCGGCTACCGGCCTCATCAATATCGACAACATCATTCCCGGCGGCGGGATGACGCAGGACGGCGCCAACACCACCATGGCGGGTACCGTGGCAGGCCCGAGCGGGATCGGCAACGCGCCGCTCTATGCCCTGGTGGAAGGCACCATGGCGGGAAACGTGCATGCCGACGCCTATCAACAGTCCGGCGGCCTGACCAGCGGCACGGTGATCGCGACGCAATTCGTTTTCACCGGCGGCACGATGAACGGCAGCGCCACCACCGGCACTTACGACCAGTCCGGCGGATTGACCCAAGGCGCGGTCACGGCCACGAAAGTCGAGCAGTCCGGCGGCACGATGGCCGGAACGACCGATGCCGGCACCTATCAGCTCACCGGCGGCCTGATTTCCGGCATGGCGACGGCGGCGACCCTGTTCGACATGCAGGCCGGAACCGTCAGCGGCCACCTGACGGGGGCTGGGATGCTCGTCAAATCGGGTAATGACACCGTATTTCTGTCCGGCACCAACAATTATACCGGCGGCACGGTGGTGCAGGCTGGCACGCTGGTGGGAAATGTGGATTCCATCCGCGGCAACCTCAGCAACGACGCGGCCGTTGTATTCGACCAGGCGGCCGACGCGCTCTTCGCGGGAACCATAACGGGCGGCGGCGGTATCGTGAAAAAGGGCGACGGTCGCCTGCTGCTCAGCGGACTGTCCTCGGCCTTCGCCGGCAGCACGACGGTCGAAGGCGGAGCGCTCTCCGTCAACGGCACGCTCGGCGGCACGCTCGACGTCCAGTCGGGCGGCAGGCTGATGGGATCTGGCACCGTGGGCACGACGTCGGTCGCCGGCACCGTCGCGCCGGGCAATTCGATCGGCACGCTGACCGTGGCGGGCGACATTACCCTGGAGCCGGACTCGACCTACGAAGTGGAAGTCGAACCAGGCGGCACCGGCAGCGACCAGATCCACGCGACGGGAAAAGCTTTCCTCAAAGGCGGCAAGGTCGTGCATGTCGGCCAGGCCGGCACCTACGAGCCGAACGCCAGCTACACCATCCTGAAAGCCGACGCCGGCGTGAGCGGCACTTTCGGCGCGGTCACCTCCAGTTTCGCCTTCCTCGACCCAAAATTGTCTTACGACCCTACCAGCGTCTATCTCAGGCTCGTCCGTAACGACGTCGCCTTCGCATCTGCCGGCCAAACGCCGAACCAGCGCAGCGTCGGCGGCGCCGTCGATCTGTTCGGCCCCGGCAATCCGATCTGGAATGCCGTCGTTTCGTTGAGCGCCACGCAAGCCGAAAGCGCCTTCGACGGTCTGTCCGGCGAGATCCACGCGTCGGCCAGGACGGTGCTGGTCGAGGACAGCCGCTTCCTGCGCGATGCCGTCAACGAGCGCATCCGCGCTGCCTTCGCCGGCGTCGGCGCGGCGGCTTCGCCGGTGCTGGCCTATGGCGAGACGGATACGGATGGTGCCGCGACAGCGGCCTTCAGCCACGCGCTGGCGCCGGCCGATACGGCAAGCGTGGCGGCATGGGGCTCGGTCTTCGGCTCCTGGGGCTCGACCGACGGCGACGGCAATGCCGCCGGGCTCGACCGCTCCGCCGGCGGCTTCTTCACCGGCATCGACGGACTGGTCGCGGAGAACGTCCGCCTCGGCATCATGACCGGCTACAGCCATTCCAGCTTCGACGTGGACGGCCGCGCCTCTTCCGGTTCCAGCGACAGCTATCATCTGGGCCTCTATGGCGGCACGGAGATGGGCGCGCTCGGCCTGCGCTCGGGCCTCGCCTACAGCTGGCACGATATCTCGACGGCCCGCTCGGTCGCCTTCCCCGGCTTTGCCGACAGCCTGTCGGCGGATTACAATGCCGGCACCTTCCAAGCCTTCGGCGAGGCGGGCTACCGCATCGACACGGCGAGCGCCTCGTTCGAGCCGTTCGCCAACCTCGCCTATGTCAGCCTGCACACCGACGGCTTTGCCGAGAAAGGCGGTGCGGCGGCCCTCACCGGCGCCGGCCGGACCACCGACACCACCTTCACCACGCTGGGCATGCGCGCCTCGACCGGCTTCGACCTCGGCGGCATGACGGCCACCGCACGCGGCATGGTCGGCTGGCGTCATGCCTTCGGCGACACCACGCCGCCGGCCACGCAGGCCTTCGCCTTTGCCGGTGCGAGCAGCTTCGCCATCGCCGGCACCCCGATCGCGAAGGATGCCGCGGTGCTCGAAGCCGGGCTCGACTTCGCCATCTCCGACAATGCCACGCTCGGCCTCTCCTACACCGGACAGTTCGGCGCACATGCAACCGACAACGGCGCGAAAGCGGATTTCGATATCCAGTTCTGACGCCCCTCCCCCGACATCGCCCCGCTTTCCGGGACGACTTCAGGCCGCGCGCGAGACGGCCGGATCGGCCTGCTTCACACGGCGGCCGACCTGCTCGGCAATCTCAGGCAGCGGGCGCGGCCGCCCGAACAGGAAGCCCTGCGCTTCCGTGCAGCCTTCGGCCTGCAGGAAATCGATCTGCTCCTGGCGCTCGACCCCTTCCGCCAGGACCGCGATGTTCAGGCTGGAGGCGAGCAGGATGGTCGCCTTGACGATCGCCGTCGCGGCCTCGTCGGCCAGCAGCCCGTCGATGAAGGAACGGTCGATCTTGACCTTGTCGAAGGGGAACACCTGCAAGGTCGACAGCGACGAATAGCCGGTGCCGTAGTCGTCCATGGCGATGGTCACGCCAAGCGCCTTGAGCTGGCGGATGACGTGCAGCGTCCGCTCGCGGTCCTCGATGATGCTGGCCTCGGTGATTTCGAGCTCCAGCCTGGAAGCCGGCAATCCCGTCGTCAGCAGTGTCTCGTGCACGATCTTCGGCAGGTCGGCCTGGGTCAACTGGGCCGAAGCGATGTTGACGGCGACCCTATAGGGTTTCTTCCAGCCGGACACCTCCGCGCAGGCGGTCCTCAGCACCCATTCGCCGATCGGGATGATGAGGCCCGTTTCCTCGGCGATCGGAATAAACTCGGCAGGCGAAATGATGCCGCGCTGGCGATGATGCCAGCGCAGGAGCGCCTCATAGCCGCTGACCCGGCCCGACCGAACGTCGAGCTGGGGTTGATAATAGAGTTCGAGTTCGTCGCGCTCGATGGCGTAGCGAAGCTCCATGGCCAGGGCGCTGCGCGCGCGCCGGCCCTCGTCCATCGACGGCTCGTAATAGCAGATCTTGTCACCGAGCGAGCGCTTTGCCCGGTACATGGCGAGGTCGGCCGCGCCGATCAGGTCCTCGGCATCGCCGCAATCGCCCGATGACAGGTTGATGCCGACGCTGGCGCCGACGCTCAAGGTGCTGGCGTTACGTTCCAGAGGTTCCAGCACGCAGGCAACGAGGCGCAGCGCGAACTGATCGACGTCGGCCCTACCCCGAACCTGCCGCTTGACGGCGATGAACTCGTCGCCGCCGACGCGGGCGATCATCTCGCCCTTGCCCATCAGCTGCGTGAAGCGCCGGGAAAGGTCCTGCAGCAGGAAGTCGCCGGTGTGGTGCCCGTGGACGTCGTTGACCTCCTTGAAACGGTCGAGGTCGAGAACGAGCACGGCCGTTTGCAGGCCGCCGGCGCGATCCTGCTCCAGGATGGCGGGCAGATTGGCCGACAGGAAGGCACGGTTCGGCAGGCCGGTCAGCGCATCATGGAGCGCCGCGTGGCGAAAGCCGTCTATGAGCTCGCGCTGCGAGCGCGCGTCCACGCTGT
The DNA here is from genome assembly GCF_006351905.1 of Mesorhizobium sp. 8. Classification (NCBI taxonomy): domain Bacteria; kingdom Pseudomonadati; phylum Pseudomonadota; class Alphaproteobacteria; order Hyphomicrobiales; family Phyllobacteriaceae; genus Mesorhizobium; species Mesorhizobium sp. 8. Next base: position 372,877 of record NZ_CP040914.1, on the reverse strand, counting down.
AGAGCGCAAGGCCGGCGATGATCGCCATCGCGGCCAGCACGAGCACGGCGAGAAACTCGCTCGACATCGTGCGCGGCTCCACGAACACGGATGGATCGGGCACCAGGGTCGCGGCTCCCATGGCCGTGAAATGCATGGTGCAGATGGCCAGCACGAGCAGGCCCATCGCCAGAGGCCGGCTGAACCGGAACCTGTGCCGGGCGAGGATGTGGGTGGTCGCCGTTCCGAAGGAGAACGCGAACAGCACCGAGGCGGCGACAAGCGACCAATCCCATTCGATGCGGCCCGCCACTTCCAACCCGGCCATGCCGGTGAAATGCATGGCCACGATGCCGAGGCCGATGACCACGCCCCCACATTCTCCCGGCACACCCTTGGTCCGGCTGGTGGCGATAAACAGGCCGCCGGCGCTGAAGACGATGGCGATCAGCAGCGACGCAATGGTCAGCACCGGATCGAAGGCATGGTCCATCGGCAGCCGGAAGCCCAGCATCGCGACGAAATGCGTCGTCCAGATCGCCGCGCCGCAGGCCATGGCCGACAGCAGGATCCACGACAGGCGCGCGTCGCTGGAGAGCCGCCCCGCCCGGTCGAACAGGCGGATGGTCATGACCGCGCTGGCGACACACACGATGGCGGCGACTACGACGAACGAATAGTCATGCTCGTAGGCAAGACATGAAACGACTTTGAACAAAGCCCGCCCCTTCTGCACCAAACCCGTGCGAAGGATGGGCTCGAAATATCAAAGGAATCCCTAACTCAGCTATCGAAACCGAAAAACCTGCCGATACGGCGAAGTTCTTCATCTGCGTTATCCCGCAAAAAATCGATGTAATCTTGGTTTTACTTTATGGTTTAAACGCCTGCTTTACCATCGGCAGGCGAGCCGACGACACTTCCTCTTGAACCTGGTGCCACCACCGCTTCACCGCCGCGATGTCGGCGTCGATGAGATCGGCCCCCGGAGCGAAGGCCAGCCATGCCTGCCGGTGCCGGGCCGATACCGTCGTCAAGGTCGGCGTTCCGGTTGCGACTGCGGCTGCAAAGGCCGGGAACAACCCCTCGCCGACGGCTTCCAGCTTGCCGAACTTGCTGAGCACGACGAGGTCGCAGCCGCGCATGTCGCCGAGCACCGCCGCGCAGGCAAGCTCGACGCCTCGCGCATCGAGGTGGCAAGAGGTGCCGGCCGGCGCGGCGTCCAGGTGAATCGAATAGGCTTCTCCGATGCCAAGCGTGCGCAACAGCCCGGCGCTACAGGTGCTGTCCGGCAGGGGCGGCGCTTCGGCAAGCGCTCCGGCCACCTTGACACCTTCGGCCTTCAGATCAGCCGCGACGGCCGCAAACAGCCGCTGGATGGTTTCGCTGTCGGCGCCGCCGACAAAGGCTATGCGTCCGGCCATCGTTGTGTTTCGCATGGTTCGACGGGCAGCATGATCCGCATCGGCACCCCGATCAAGGAGCGCTCCTGCGTGCGGCCTGTCCTGCCGCCCGTTCAGACGAACATCATCACCACAATGGCACCGATAACAACCAGCACAAGACCGGCGATGAGCATCGGCAGGAGGGTGCTGTCTTCATTCTTCTCGGCCATCGCCGTTCCCCGAAACAGGTTCGATGCGCCAGTATCATCATAAAAGATATATTTTCAATGTGACATTTAGTGCGTCTACCGACTCAAGGCCGAATGGCGGCTGCCAGCCGCACCCTCAGTCCATCATCGCCCGCGACGGGCACGGCACGCCAGCGGCTTCGCCGCATCTGGCCGATGCGGACTGGCGTGGTCCCAGCCGGTCGGAATGATCGACGAGTTCGGCGAAGGCGGCGGCAAAGCCGCACACGAGCAACAAGACAAACAGCAAACGTGACAGTGGCAACGCGGTGTCCCGACCGGTCTGGCCCCCGCCACCCGTCTCCCTCAGTCAGCATGACGATCGAGGTTTTACGATGACTTAAGGGCGTCGTTAACCTTTGTTCCGCCGAGGCTGCGCGGCGAGTCGCGGTGCGTTTCCTTTGCAGGCGACGCGCGCCCGTGCTACCTGCCCCACCATCTCGCAGGAAGACAGCGACCGCCGGGGACCATGAGCAGCAACAGCAGCCGCTTCGCCTTCGTTTCGTCCGACGTCCCGGATGCGCGCGCCGCACGCGACGCGCTGGCTGCCCGCTATGGCGAGGTTGCGGTGGAGGAGGCCGAAATCATCGTCGCCCTCGGCGGCGACGGCTTCCTCCTGCAAACGCTGCGCGAGACGATGAGCAGCGGCCGGAAAGTGTACGGGATGAACCGTGGCACGATCGGTTTCCTGATGAACGAGTATCGCGTCGGCGGCCTGCCCGAGCGCATCGCAGCCGCCCTGCCCGAGACGATCCGCCCGCTGGAGATGGAGGCGGTGACGCAGGACGGCGAAACCGTATCGGCGCTGGCCATCAACGAGGTGGCGCTGTGGCGGCAATCGTACCAGACGGCAAAAATCCGCATAACCGTCGACGACCATGTGCGGCTGGAGGAGTTATCCTGCGACGGCGTCATGGTGGCGACGCCCGCCGGCTCGACCGCCTACAACCTTTCCGCCCACGGTCCGATCCTGCCGCTGGATGCGCCGCTGCTGGCGCTGACGCCGGTCAGCCCGTTCAGGCCGCGCAACTGGCGCGGTGCGCTGCTCTCCAACCGCTCGACGGTGCGCTTCGATATCCTCGAGCCCGGCAAGCGCCCGGTGAACGCCGCCGCCGACCATACCGAAGTCAAGGCAGCGACGGCGGTGACGGTGCGCGAATCGCCGACGAAGACGGCGACATTGCTGTTCGATCCCAGCCACTCGTGGAACGAGCGCATCCTCAGCGAGCAGTTCCGCTACTGATTCCAGCGGCACATTAACGTTGATGGTTAAGGTTAGGTTACGGCAAGCAGCTTCATTACAGCCGTTTAAGTTGACAAACCGCGGACTTGCGCCTATCGCGATGCAACATGACGCAGGCGCGAGGCGCCCGCCGCGACGCAAACCGCCGCGCTTCCCCGAAAAGCCAAAGACAGCAGATTTTGTCCTCAGACAGCCAGACCGCTCAAGAAGCGTTGCATTTTTCGGACCTCGGCCTGTCGCCGAAGGTGCTTTCGGCAGTCACCGATGCCGGCTACACGCAGCCGACGCCGATCCAGGCCGGCGCCATCCCGCACGCCTTGCAGGGCAAGGACGTACTGGGCATCGCCCAGACGGGCACCGGCAAGACCGCCGCCTTCGTGCTGCCGATGATCACCCGGCTAGAAAAGGGCCGCGCGCGGGCACGCATGCCGCGCACCCTCATCCTCGAACCGACGCGCGAACTTGCCGCCCAGGTGGAAGAGAACTTCACCCGTTACGGCAAGAACCATAAGCTCAACGTCGCGTTGCTGATCGGCGGCGTTTCCTTCGACGACCAGGAGCGCAAGCTGGAGCGCGGCGCCGATGTGCTGATCGCCACGCCCGGCCGCCTGCTCGACCATTTCGAGCGCGGCAAGCTGCTGCTCACCGGCGTCGACATCCTCGTCATCGACGAGGCCGACCGCATGCTCGACATGGGCTTCATCCCCGACATCGAGCGCATCTGCAAGCTCATCCCCTTCACCCGCCAGACGCTGTTCTTCTCGGCCACCATGCCGCCGGAGATCACCAAGCTGACCGAGCAGTTCCTGCACGCGCCGGTGCGCGTGGAAGTGGCGCGGGCCGCCTCCACCGCTTCCACCGTGACGCAGCGGCTGGTCAAGTCCGGCTCCAAGCCGTGGGACAAGCGCGAGGTGTTGCGCAAGCTGATCCACGAGGAAGAAGACGGCCTCAAGAACGCGATCATCTTCTGCAACCGCAAGGTCGAGGTCTCGGAGCTGTTCCGCTCTCTGGTCAAGCACGACTTCAATGCCGGCGCCCTGCATGGCGACATGGACCAGCGCGCCCGCATGACGATGCTGGCCAATTTCCGCGACGGCAAGCTGAAGCTGCTGGTCGCCTCCGACGTCGCCGCGCGCGGCCTCGACATTCCCGACGTCAGCCACGTCTTCAACTACGACGTTCCGATCCATTCGGAAGACTATGTCCACCGCATCGGCCGCACCGGCCGAGCCGGCCGATCGGGCAAGTCCTTCACCATCGCCACCAAGAGCGACACCAAATACATCGACGCCATCGAGAAGCTGATCGGGCAGCAGATCGAATGGCACGACGGCGATCTTTCGACCGTGCCGGCCAGCGACAGCGAGGACGACGCCCCGCGCCGTGGCCGTGGTGCTCCGCGCCGGGCCGGTCGCAAGGACGGCGAGCGCGATGGCCGCCGTGAACGTGGCAAGCGTGGCAGCAAGCCCGCCGCCGCGGAGGAAGCCGAGGCTGTTTCGGCCGAACCGGCAGCCGACGCCGGCCGCAGCGAGCGCAAGCAGGCCATCCGCGCCGACAACGCGGAGCGCAGTGCCGGGCACAAAGGCGAACGCGGGCAGAAATCCGGAGACACCGAACGGCCGGGCCGCAATCGCCCTCCCCGCCGCGACGAGGAGGACGACAAGACAGTCGGCTTCGGCGATGACGTGCCGGCCTTCATGAAGATCGCCGTCAAGGTCTGACCTTCACCCATCGGTTTGGCGGACATCTACGTTCCGCGCATGAAAAAGGCCCGCGAAGGGCCTTTTTCTATTCGTAACGGCGCCGCCGCTCTGGTCAGGTGAGCGGCGAAAGCTGGATCTCGACCCGGCGGTTGAGCGCGCGGCCCTCGGCATTGCCGTTGGAGGCGATTGGCCGCGTCTCGCCGAAACCGGTGACGGCGAAGCGGCGCGAATCCACGCCCTGCGCGGACAGGTAATTGGCGACCGACAAAGCGCGGCGCTGCGACAGGTCGAAATTGTGCTGGTCGGAGCCGGTCGAGTCGGTATGGCCGAAGACGTCGATGACCGTCTGGTTGTATTTCTTCAGCACCAGCGCCACCGAATTGAGCACCGAATAGAATTCCGGCTTCACCGCATCCTGGTCCGTGCCGAAGGTGATGTCGGAGGGCATGTTCAGGATGATCTGGTTGCCGGTGCGGGTGACGCTGACGCCGGTACCCTGAAGCTGGGCACGCAGCGCGTTTTCGTTCTGGTCCATGACGGAACCAACGGCGCCGCCGGCCAGCGCGCCGATGCCGGCGCCGATCAGCGCGTTGCGGCGGTCGTTACCGCCTGCCAGCGTGCCCAGCGCAGCGCCCGCGAGGCCACCGATCACGGCGCCGCCGGCGGTGTTGGAAACCTTCTGCTCGCCGGTATAGGGATCGGTGGTGCAAGCGGCGACCAGGAATGACGTCGCCATCACGGCGAGCACGGCCTTTTTCATGGAATTCCCTCTCAAATCGCGGCGCGAGCGCGCCGTCACCCTTCCAGCCGACTTGTAACACGAAATGCGGCGAAAAACGGAGCCGCCGGTGGCCGTGATCCACGGCTTTCGGCCCGTTTTCGCCTTCAGATGTTGCAATTACCAGAGATTCTTGCCGTCGATCGTCACCATTTCGACCGCGTCGAGGTCGAAATCGTCAAACAGGCGCGCATTCACGGCGACGCGCATATTGTCGAAATTCGGCTCACCCGTACTCCAGTCGGGCGATTCGGTGAAGGTCGTGCAGCCGCAGGTCGGGCAGAAATTGTGCTTCACGGTCATCGATTGCCAGCGGTAGGTGGCGCTCGACCGCTGCGGCGCGATCCTGACTTCATCAGGGCTGTAGTAGGCCCAGAGCGCGCCCTTCTTCGAACAGATCGAACAGGTGCAGCGGGTCACGCTGACAGGCGCCTGCGTCACTTCAAAAACCGTCGCCTTGCAATGGCAGCTTCCCTTGAGCGGCATAACCGTTCTCCCTGGCTGAAGACGGGCATGCGATCATAGGACCTTGCCACTGGCAACCGGCGCCTGCCAGGAGATCGTCCGGATCAATGGGTCGCTCAATACGAGCGTGGCGGCACGAAAAGACAGATGGTGTGGCCGGCATCGATACCCGAGCGATGGGCGCACCAGTGGAACTGCCCGTCTGGGCTGTCCTTGACGCGCCTGTCGGTCATCGGCACGACCTCGCCGGTATCGGCGATGACGTAACCCTCCGGGCGCTCCAGCACCTCGCCGGTGTGGGTGGCCCGACAGTCGTAGTTCGCGCAGCAGGCGAACGGATAGGACCAGCCAAGAGGTTTGGCAGGCGTCGGCGCGGCGTCATGGGCGAAAGCCGGTAAGGCAAAAAGCGCAAGGACCCCGGCGGCCGGCAGGGAACACAGAAGTCGGCCCGCCGACGGAACGGCTCGGGCCGAACATTGGGTGGCAGCAGACATCGTCGTTTCCTTTCGAACGAGCGGCTTTTCCAAGCCCACCCGTGCGGGAAACGTGCCTTGCCCTGTACCGGTTCCTGCCGACGCCCTGCCCCGGTCCGCGCCGGCCCGTTTTGGCCGAGGTCGTTGAGCGATGGCAATCGCCCCGAATGGGCCGCTGCGATGCGGAATGCCAGGGATCGGCAGGGCGCAGAGCCGCCACGGCCGGATCGCGGTCAATAAAGCGTTACCGTGCAAAAAGGCGACGGAATTCGCTCCCGTCGCCGGATGTCCAAGGGTCAGTCGATGTCGGCCACCGGCTCGCCCGATCCACCTTCGATGCGGTGCGACAGCGAGGCTTCCATGAAGTCGTCGAGGTCGCCATCGAGCACGTCCGACGGACTGGTCGATTCGACCCCGGTGCGCAGGTCCTTCACCAGCTGATAGGGCTGGAGCACGTAGGAGCGGATCTGGTGGCCCCAGCCGATGTCGCTCTTGGAGGCCTCGGTCGCATTGGCGGCCGCCTCGCGCTTCTTCAGCTCTTCCTCGTAGAGGCGCGAGCGCAGCATTTCCCACGCCTTGGCGCGGTTCTTGTGCTGCGAGCGCTCGGCCTGGCAGGCGACCGCAATGCCGGTCGCCAGATGGGTGATGCGCACCGCCGAATCGGTGGTGTTGACGTGCTGGCCGCCCGAGCCCGACGACCGGTAGGTATCGATGCGGACGTCCGATTCAGAGACGTCGATCTGGATCGAGTCGTCGATGACCGGATAGACCCAGGCCGAAGCGAAGGAGGTGTGGCGGCGCGCGTTGGAATCGTAGGGCGAGATGCGCACGAGCCGGTGCACGCCCGATTCCGTCTTCAGCCAGCCATAGGCGTTGTGGCCCTTGATAAGCACGGTGGCCGACTTGATGCCGGCCTCCTCGCCGTCATGGACTTCCAGCACCTCGACCTTGAAGCGGCGGCGCTCGGCCCAGCGCGTATACATGCGCAGGAGCATCGAGGCCCAGTCCTGGCTCTCGGTGCCGCCGGCGCCGGCGTGAATTTCCAGATAGGTGTCGTTCGCGTCGGCCTCGCCCGACAGAAGCGTTTCGATCTGGCGCGCCTTGACCTCGCCCTGCATGGAGCGCAGCGCGGCCTCGGCCTCGGCGACGACGCTCTCGTCGCCCTCTTCCTCGCCAAGCTCGATCAGGCCGATATTGTCTTCAAGCGCCCGCGTCAGGCTGTTGACGGCGCCGATGCCCTCATCGAGGCTCTGGCGCTCACGCATCAGCTTCTGCGCCTCGGCGGGATCGTTCCAGAGGCTGGAATCCTCGGCGCGGACGTTCAGGTACTCAAGCCTCTTTACAGCCTGATCCCAGTCAAAGATGCCTCCTCAGCAGGGTTATGGCCTGCCTGATTTCGTCGACGATGTTCTGCGTTTCCGCGCGCACGATGCTGTCCCGATGCAAGAGTTCGACTGGTCGGCGCGATACATAGGCAGCGCGCCGGAGTGTGTAAAGGAAAATGGGCCGGCAAAACGGGTCCCGACGGATCCGAGCGGCTCGCATGCCGCTCGGGAAAGCGTCAGTACAGGCCGCCGCCACCCGATTCGATGGCTTGGGCCGCGCCCGGCGACAGGTTCCCGCCCGGACCGTTGGAGCCATCGGTGCCCATGCCGATCACCCAATAGCTGTCGGCCGGACCGGTGCCGGGCTTGAAGGCCTCGATGAAGGCGCCCGGATCACCCGGATTGGCGCGCATGCCGGTCTTACGATTGATGGCGATCAGCTTCATCCCTTCCGGAACCTTGAAGTCGATCTTCGGCTGGCCGACCAGATAGGTCTTCATGAAATCCTTGAAGACCGGGGCCGCCAGGCCACCGCCGGTCGCACCATGACCCAGGCCCTTGGGCGTGTCGTAGCCCATATAGAGGCCGACGACGATGTTGGGCGTGAAGCCGATGAACCAGGCGTCCTTCTCGTCGTTGGTGGTGCCGGTCTTGCCGGCGATCGGATAGCCGAGCTCCGAAATGGTGACGGCCGTACCGCGCTGGACGACGCCCTCCATCATCGAGGTGATCTGATAGGCCGTCATCGGATCGAGCACCTGCTCGGAATTGTCGATCAGCTCCGGCTCCGGTTGGTTCTTCCATTCGGTGGCGTTGCAGCCTTCGCAACTGCGATCGTCCTGCTTGTAGACGGTCTTGCCGTAGCGATCCTGGATGCGGTCGATGAGCGACGGCTTGATCGACTTGCCGCCGTTGGCCATGATCGAATAGGCCGAGACCATGCGCATGACCGTGGTTTCGCCGGCGCCGAGCGCCATCGGAAGATAAGGCGCCAGATGGTCGTAGACGCCGAAGCGCTCGGCATATTCGGCTACCAGCTTCATGCCCATGTCGTTGGCGAGGCGCACCGTCATCAGGTTGCGCGAACGCTCGATGCCGGAGCGCAGCGTCGCGGGACCGGCAGTGCGGCCGTCATAGTTCTTCGGCGTCCAGGTGGTGTTGCCCGTCGTGATGGTGATCGGGCCGTCCATGATGACGGAGGCCGGCGTGTAGCCGTTGTCCAGCGCCGCCGAATAAACGATCGGCTTGAAGGAGGAGCCGGGCTGGCGCATTGCCTGGGTGGCGCGGTTGAACTCCGAGGCGGCATAGGAGAAGCCGCCGACCATGGCGAGCACGCGCCCCGTATGCGGGTCCATGGCGACCAGGCCGCCTTCCACTTCCGGCACCTGGCGCAGCAGATAGCCGTCGCCGTCATCCTTCTTCTCAACGAAGACGACGTCACCGGCCTTCAGCACGTCGGCGGGCGACTTGGCCTTCAAGGTCTTGCCGTCCTTCTTGTAGCGCATCGCCCAGCTCATGTCGGCCTTGGCGACAGTGCCCTCGACCCGTTCGTCGACCAGCGCGCCGGAATCCTGGCGTGCAGGCTGGAGGCCGACGGTGAGCCCCTTGTCGGAACTGTCGAGGACGACGGCGAGCGACCATTCGGGCACGTCGCTCAGCCCTTTGACCTCGCTCAGCGGCTTGCCCCAATCGCCGGAGACGTCGATGGTGGTGACGGGGCCGCGATAGCCGCGCAGCGTGTCGTATTTGATCAGGCCGCGCTGCATGACCTTGCGGGCAAGGCGCTGAAGCTTGGGTTCCAGCGTGGTGCGCACCGAAAGGCCGCCCTCGTAGAGCGCGTTCTCGCCGTAGCGGGCGATGATCTGGCGGCGCACTTCCTCGGTGAAATATTCACCGGCGAACAGATAGGTGCCGTTGCGGCGCGGCTTGACGCCGAGCGGCTCGGCCTTGGCCTTGGCGCCCTCTTCGCGGGTCACGTAACCGTTGTCGACCATCTGGTCGATCACCCAGTTGCGGCGTTCGATGGCACGGTCGGTGTGCTTGTAAGGATGATAGTTGGACGGCCCCTTCGGTAGCGCGGCCAGGTAGGCGACTTCCGAAATCGTCAGTTCGTTGACCGACTTGTCGAAATAGGTGAGCGCGGCACCCGCGATGCCATAGGCGCCGAGGCCGAAATAGATTTCGTTGAGGTAGAGTTCGAGGATGCGGTCCTTCGGATAGGCCTGCTCGATGCGGAAGGACAAGATCGCTTCCTTGATCTTGCGGTCTATCGTCTGCTCGTTGGTCAACAGGAAGTTCTTGGCCACCTGCTGGGTGATGGTCGAGCCGCCCTGCGTCGGGCCGCCGGTGACGTAGCGCAGCGCGGCGCGGCCGAGGCCGGTGATGTCGATGCCGGGGTGATTGTAGAAATTCTTGTCTTCCGCCGACAGGAAGGCGGCCTTGACGCGATCGGGAATGGCCTGGATCGGCAGATAAAGGCGGCGCTCGCGCGCATATTCGGCCATCAGCGCGCCGTCGGCGGCATGGAAGCGCGTCGTCACCGGCGGCTCGTACTTGGCCAGCACTTCATAATCCGGCAGGTCCTTGGCCAGATGGCCGACATAGACCGCCACCGCCGCCGCGACGAGCAGCCCGAGCGTCGTCGCGACGCCGAAGAAATAGCCGATGAGCCGAATCATGCCCGCTCCAGTCCGTGGTCGGGAATTGTCCTAGACGCAACGCGGGGCAGCGCAAGCTTCCCGATCACTCCCGATCCGTAATCAGAACCCCATGTCGCCACGATGTGGGCAAAATGCGGCAAGGGTTGATTTCCGTTCCGGACGCCCTGAATAAAAACGACCGGTGTTGTCGTCACGCAACGCCCGTCCCGGTTGTGGCGAGGACCGCGGCGCATGCTCACCCGCCCGTCTGCAGCCGGGCCTGCGCGAACAGGCCGACGGCCTTGACGATGCTGTCGGCGGCCTTGTCGCGCCAGTCCGAAGATAGGAGTTGCGCCTCGTCCTTGGCGTTGGAGAGGTAGCCGAGTTCGACCAGAACGGACGGCACGTCCGGCGCTTTCAGCACCCGGAAGCCGGCTTCGCGATGCGGATTGTTGATGAGGCCGACGGTCGTGGACAACTGGCCGACGAGCGTGCGGGCGAAGCGCAGCGAGAAGGAGTGCGTTTCGCGCCGGATAAGATCGATGAGGATGTCGGTCACCTCGGGATCGTCACCCTTGATCTCCATGCCGGCGAAGCGGTCGGACAGGTTCTCGCGGTCGGCCAACGCCTGCGCCTCGGCGTCCGTGGCCTTGTCGGACACGGTGTAGACGGTGGCACCGCGCAGGCTCTTCACCGAAATCGTGTCGGCATGGATCGAGATGAACAGGTCCGCCTCGTGCTGGCGGGCGATCGCCACGCGCTCGTCCAGCCGCAGAAAAACATCGCTGTCGCGGGTCAAGAACACATCGTAGGGGCCGGCCGCGGCGAGCTTGTCGCGCAAGAGCCTGGCAAAGGCCAGCGTCACATCCTTCTCGACCGCGCCGGTGACGCCTTCGGCGCCACCGTCGACACCGCCATGGCCGGCATCGACGACGACGGTGAAGCGGTGGGAAGGGGCCGAGACCGGGCCGGTGCCGACGCGCTGGCCCTTGGTTGCAGCGGTAGAGCCGGTCGACAAGGCCTGATCGGCAAGCGCCGCCTCGAACTCACGCGCCGAGGCCGCCTTGAGATCGATGGCGATGCGCCAGCCGGCGCCCTCCTCGTTCTTCAGCACGTCCAGCTTGTCGACGAGGAACGGTCCCTTGCCCGTCAACACAAGGCGGGCGGTGCCGTCATCCAGCCGGCCGCAACGCACGTTGCGAACGAGCCCTCTTGCTTTCAGGTCGTGGGCATCGATGGCAAGGCGCGTATCGGGCAGGTCGAGCACCAGCCGGTTCGGCCCGCGCAGCAGGAACCATTTCGGTTGCGGCTCGCGGTCGACATCGACCACGACGCGGATTTTTTCCGCGTCGCCGGCCATCTTGTAGCCGGTTGCGACCGTCGGCGCCGTCTCGGCCGCCTGAACGACGGTCGGCGCACAAAGGCAGGCCAGGATGACAGCCACCGCGACCGTCAAGGCACGGACGGCAGCGCCGAAACCGTCTTTGCCGTCAAGGCAGACGCGCCCGGCAAAGCGGGCGATCCCCTTGTGTGCTGTCGCTTTGGACCCCATCTTCATTCCAGTCGCTTCCGGTTGGCGCGCCGCGTGCGGCGATTGCAGGACTTTGCCGTTCAGGCCGCGAACTCGATTAACGATTGGTATCCAGAGAAGGTTAACCAAGCCTTTTCGGCACCGGATTCGGTCACGCAAGAGCCAATTTGCCGGCGTGGAAATCGGGGTTGCCTTCGCTCCTGCCAAATCATAAAAGCGACGTTGGATCACTGCAATCCAGGAACCGCCTTCCGCGCAGCTTTCGGCTGGGTATCGCACAAAGGGCAGTTCCTTCGCACGGGCGACCGGACGACAGGCAAGGGTGATCGCATCGATTTTCGCAGGCGTGCGCCCGTGGCGGGGGAATCGCCTGCGGTGAAGAAAACGGCCAGGGCCCTGCCCGCGCCGGCTCCCGCAAGGAGCAACAAGCTGGTCCGGATCGTCCGGGCTTTGGTTCAAAGAGGTCCGCTTGGTCACGATGGCTTCAGGCGCAACCATGCAAAGGTCCGCAATCAACCGCGCTGTAGTGGCGGCGGGCGGCACCGGCATTGCGCTCCAGCCTCGCAGGGCGGACGTTCAATCATCCGGCACAGACACCGTACAAACCGCACGGCGGCGGGTCTTTCCCTCCGCGTCGCGGCTGCGTGTGGCCGGCAGGAAACACGATAATGCCCAACAAAATGCTGATAGATGCCTCCCACCCGGAGGAAACACGCGTCGTTGTCGTTCGCGGTAACCGCATCGAAGAATTCGATTTCGAATCCCAGGACAAGAAACAGCTCAAAGGAAACATCTACCTCGCCCGCGTGACGCGGGTGGAACCTTCCCTGCAAGCTGCGTTCGTCGAATATGGCGGGAACCGGCACGGCTTCCTCGCCTTCAGTGAAATCCATCCCGACTATTACCAGATCCCGGTCGCCGACCGTCAGGCGCTGCTGCGCGCCGAAGCGCAGGAAGCCGAAGACGAGGACAACGACGAGAACGGCGAGAGCGAGGAGCGGCACGACCGCAATCGCGGCCGGCGCGGACGCCGGCGCGGCCGCAACCGCCACAATGGCGAGGCCCGTCATGCCGCCGAGGGCGACGACAGCGCGCCCGCCGAAAACGGCGCCGGCGATCATGACACCTCGGGCGAAGACGGCGCGGTCGAGGTCGATAACGCGGCAGAGACAAGCGATGCCGGCGAGGAAACCGTCGAGGTTTCGGAAACGGCGGTCCTCGACGAGGAAACCAATACCACCATCGCGGCGGCCGCCGATGCGCATGTGATCTCGGAAGAGGTCGCGACCGAGGAAGCGCCGGAAAGCACGGAAGATCGCGGCACGGTCGAGGAAGTGCACCACGACGCCCACGGTGACGATCATGAGGTCGAGTCGGTCGGCGCCGAGGACGCGCTGGAGGAAGTGCGCAACCGCCGCAAGCCGGTGCGCCGGCAATACAAGATCCAGGAAGTCATCAAGCGCCGCCAGATCCTGCTGGTGCAGGTGGTCAAGGAAGAGCGCGGCAACAAGGGCGCGGCGCTTACCACCTATCTGTCGCTGGCCGGCCGCTATTCGGTGCTGATGCCGAACACCGCGCGCGGCGGCGGCATCTCGCGCAAGATCACCAACGTGCAGGACCGCAAGCGGCTGAAGGAAGTGGTCGCCGACCTGGAGGTGCCGCAGGGCATGGGCGTCATCCTCCGCACCGCCGGCGAGAGCCGCACCAAGGCCGAGATCAAGCGCGACTACGAATACCTGATGCGGCTGTGGGAGAACGTCCGCAGCCTGACGCTGGAATCGACGGCCCCTGCCCTCGTCTACGAGGAAGGTTCGCTGATCAAGCGTTCGGTGCGCGACCTCTACAACAAGGACATCGACGAAATCCTGGTCTCCGGCGAGGAAGGCTATCGCGAGGCCAAGGACTTCATGCGCATGCTGATGCCCAGCCATGCCAAGATGGTCCAGCCTTATCGCGACACCACGCCGATCTTCGCGCGCGCCGGCATCGAGGCGCAGCTCGACAAGATGGTGCAGCCGCAGGTGACGCTGAAGTCCGGCGGCTACCTCATCATCAACCAGACCGAAGCGCTCGTCGCCATCGACGTCAATTCGGGCCGCTCCACCAAGGAGCACAACATCGAGGACACCGCACTCCAGACCAACCTGGAAGCGGCCGAGGAAGCGGCGCGCCAGCTTCGCCTGCGCGACCTTGCGGGCCTGATCGTCATCGACTTCATCGACATGGAGGAGAACCGCAACAACCGTGCGGTCGAAAAGAAGCTCAAGGATTGCCTGAAGAACGACCGTGCCCGCATCCAGGTCGGCCGCATCTCGCATTTCGGCCTGATGGAGATGAGCCGCCAGCGCATCCGCGCCTCGGTGCTGGAATCGACCATGAAGCCCTGCCCGCATTGCGGCGGCACCGGTCATGTGCGTTCCGATTCCTCCACGGCGCTGCTGGTGGTCCGCGCCATCGAGGAATTCCTGCTCAAGGATTCGCGCAGCCACATCACCGTCAAGACGCCTGTGGCCACCGCGCTCTACGTGCTCAACCACAAGCGCTCGACGCTGGTTGACCTCGAGCAGCGCTTCGGCCTGACGATCACCATCGAGGCGGACGATACGGTCGGCGTGCAGCACTACCTGATCGTGCGCGGCGCGCTGGCCGAAAAGCCGGAAGGCTTTGTGGAGAACAAGGCGCCGCAGCCGGCTCTCGTCGAGGAAGAACCGGAAGACGATATCGTCGTCGAGGCCGAGGACGAGGCGGAAGACGAACAGCCGCCCCAGCAGGCCGACACTCAGCATGGTCATGACGGCGAGAGCGGCGACGGCCAGCGCAAGCGCAAGCGTCGCCGGCGTCGGCGCGGCGGGCGCGACCGCGAGCAAGGCGCTGCCCAGCAGGACGAGGCTGTCGCGGCAGCGCATGACGGCGAAGCCGAGTCGACAGAGACCAGCGCCGACAGCGAAGCGGGCGAGGCCACCGTCGCCGCCGAGGCATCCGCTGCCGAGGAGGCCGAAGGCAAGAAGCGCCGGCGCGGCAAGCGCGGCGGCAAGCGCAACCGCCGCGACGACACCGACGAAGCAGTCGCTTCTGCCGGCGAAACCGCAGCCGAAACGATGGAGGCCCCCGAAGTCGCCGAGACCGTCAGCGCCGAGGTCGCACAGCCGGCAGCGGTCGAGGAGGCAGCGCCAGTTGCCGAGGTGACGGAGGAAGCCAAGCCGAAGAAGCCGCGCCGCAGCACCCGCGCCAAGAAAGCGGACGCCGCCCCGGCAGAAACCGAAGCGGCCAGCGAACCGGCAGCCGTCGAGACGGCTCCCCCGGTCGCGGATAAGCCCGCTGAAGACAAGCCCAAGGCCCGGTCGTCGCGCCGCAAGCCGGCAGCAGCCGAAGTTGCGGCTGCGCCGGTCGTGGTCTCGTCAACGCCTGCCAGCGAAGACGCTACGGCCGTCGAAGACAAACCGGCGGAAGACAAGCCGAAGCGCGCCGGCTGGTGGCAACGGAAAAGCTTCTTCTAAGCTTTTCAGCCAGTTGCCTTGATCGGCTGACAAAAAGAATCCCGCGCCGCATGACCATCGGCGCGGGATTTTTGCATGAATCTGCAAGGACGAGGCGGCGGCATCGGATGCCACCGCCTCGCGCGGTTCGGGTCAGTGGTGGGCGTGACGTTCCGCCGAGACCTCGCCTTCGGTGAAGCTCTGGACCATGGGCATCAGCTGCCATATCGCCGACAGGCCGATGATGACATAGGCAATGCGGGCAGCCGCATCGCCGGCGCCGCCTGACAGGGCCCCGAGGACATCGTAGCCGGCAAGGCCGACCGACAGCCAGTTCAGACCGCCGATGATGGTCAGGATGAGAGTAATCTGGTTGATCGCGCGCATGTTCGCCTCCGCGAATTCGTTTACCTGCATTGAAAAGTAAGTCCTTTTCAGCGCATTGCCACGACAGTCGCGCAATTGTGAAAGACGTTAACGGTCCGCGATGAGATGCAAGCCGGGCGAACCGGCGGCGTCTCAGCCAAGCCAGCGTTCGATGCGGTTCATCGCCTCGGCCATCTCATCGGTCCGGCCGGCATAGGAAAAGCGCATGGTGCGGTGGCCGCGCTGCGGATCGAAGTCGCGGCCGGGCGTGGCGGCGACATGCGCCTCGGCCAGCATACGGCGGGCGAATTCCATGCTGTCGTTGGTCAGGCGCGTGACGTCGCAGAAAGCATAGAAGGCGCCGTCCATGGGGGCGGCCAGCGCAAAACCCAGTTCCGGCAGGCGCCGGGCCAAAAGCTCGCGATTTGCCGCATATCGGGCCTTCACTGCCTCCAGTTCCGCCGTCGCGCCGAAGGCTTCGACGGCCGCGACCTGCGACAGTTCGGGCGCCGAAATGTAGAGGCTCTGGGAAATCCGCTCGACGGGCCGCACCAGGGTTTCCGGCAGCACCATCCAGCCGATGCGCCAGCCGGTCATGCAGTAGTATTTCGAGAAGGAATTGATGACCGTCACGTCCTTGCTGTAGGCGAGCGCGGTGGTGTTCGGCGCGCCATAGGCGAGACGGTGGTAGATCTCGTCGGAAATGACGGCGATGCCGAGCCTCTCGGCCGTCTCCACCAGCGTCTTCAATTCGTCGGGCGGAACGACGGCGCCGGTCGGGTTGGCGGGGCTGGCGAACAGCACGCCGGCAAGCGGCCTTTCTCGGTGCGCGGCCTCCAGATGGCCGGCATGCAACCACGCCTCCCCTTCCAGTTCGATCTCGACCACTTCGATGCCGAGTGCCTTCATGATGTTGCGATAGGCCGGGTAGCCGGGTGCCGCGATGGCGACACGGTCGCCAGCGTCGAACATGGCCAGAAAGGCGAGGTTGAAGGCGGCCGACGAGCCGGTGGTGACGGCGATGCGGGCGGCCGGCACCTCGATGCCGTAGTGCTCGCTGTAATGCGCGGCGATGGCGGCGCGCAGCCCCGGCAGGCCCAGCGTGTCGGTGTAGCCGATACGACCGCGCTTCAACGCCTCCGCGGCGGCGGCGCGCACGGCAACCGGCGCCGGGTCGGACGGCTGGCCGACGGCCATGGAAATGACGTCGGCGCCGCCCGCCGAAAGCCGATTCGCCTCCGCCAGCACGTCCATCGCATGGAACGGCTCGACCTCGCCCCGGCGTGACAGCGAAAC
Organism: Mesorhizobium sp. 8; assembly: GCF_006351905.1. NCBI lineage: Bacteria > Pseudomonadati > Pseudomonadota > Alphaproteobacteria > Hyphomicrobiales > Phyllobacteriaceae > Mesorhizobium > Mesorhizobium sp. 8. The sequence continues at coordinate 355,970 of NZ_CP040914.1, read as the reverse complement.
AGCCATCTGGTCCCTTTCCCATTTGTTTCGCATCGGGCAATGCCAGCGTTTTGGCCCGGCGCGCCGCACAAATGCCCGATTGGCGTGAGCATCACAAGTTCATGATGTTTCGGGCGGCGGCTTTTCATCGCGCGCCGCCTCGTCTACCAGTGGACGCGCAATGCTGAGCCTGTCACGACCCGCCTCGACTGTCGCCAAGGCCGCGCGCGCTGTCGCGACCTTGTCGCTGGGCGCCGTGATGGCCTTTGCCGGCACCGTCAGCGCCTTTGCGCAGGGTGTGCCGGTGGTGCGTGACGCGGAGATCGAAGCGCTGGTGCGCGATTACGCCCGGCCTATCTTCAAAGCCGCCGGCCTGTCCAGCTCCAATATCCAGATCGTGCTGGTCAACGACAAGTCCTTCAACGCCTTCGTCGCCGGCCGGCGCCTGTTCATCAACACCGGCGCGTTGATGCAATCCGAAACGCCGAACGAGATCATCGGCGTCATCGCGCACGAAGCCGGCCACCTCGCCGGCGGGCACCAGGATAAGCTGCGCGAGCAACTCGATCGCGCCAAGACGATGGCGATCGTGGCCAGCCTGCTGGGCGTCGGCGCGATCGCCGCGGGTGCCGCCACCAACAGCAAGGGCCTTGCCGGCGCCGGCATGGGGCTGGCCGCCGGCGGTGGCGAAATGGCTCAGCGCTCGCTGCTCAGCTACCAGCGCGGCGAGGAGATCACCGCCGACCGTTCGGCCATCACCTACCTCAACGCCACAGGCCAATCCGGCATGGGCATGCTCAAGACCTTCCAACGGTTCCAGAGCGCGCTGTCGCTGTCGGGCGCGCAGATCGACCCTTACCGGATCAGCCACCCGATGCCGCAGGACCGTATCTCCAACCTCGAGGAACTGGTCAAGAAGAGCCCCTATCGCGACAAGACCGACCCGCCGGCCCTGCAGCAGCGCCATGACATGATGCGCGTCAAGATCGCCGCCTATCTGGACGGCCAGGCGGCGGTGTCGCGGCTGATCCGCAGGAAGCTCGACCCGCTGGCCGCAAAGTACGGCGAAGCGCAGGTGGCCTATCTTTATGGAAACCTCGCCTCGTCGCTGACCCAGGCCGACGCGCTCATCAAGGCGCAGCCGAAGAACCCCTATTTCCACGAATTGCGGGGCGACATCCTGATGAAGGCGAACCGGCCGAAGGACGCCGCCACGGCCTATGCCAAGGCGGTCCGTCTCGATCCGGCCAAATCGGGCATCCTGCCGGTGTCCTACGGCCAGGCGCTGCTGGCACAGGGCACGCCGGATTCGTTGAAGAAAGCGGTCGCGCAGATCGAAAGCGGGCTTGCGCGCGACCGCGAAAACGGCGCGGCCTACCGCTATCTTGCGCAAGCCTATGGCGAACAAGGCGACGTCGCCAAGGCGGAACTGGCGACGGCCGAGGGCTATTTCTATTCCGGCGCTTTCCGCGACGCGAAGATATTCGCCATGCGCGCGCAAAAGAGCCTGAAGCGCGGCGAGCCTGCCTGGCTACGCGCGCAGGACATCATCAATTTCGGACCGGCCAAGAGCAACTGAACATTTCTCCGGCAGGCGCCGTCGCCGCCGGAACGACCAAAAGGACAGGGATCATGAACAAGGCAGTTCTTCTGAGTGCGACCGGAGCCATCGCCGCGCTCGCCATGCTCGGCGCCGGCTATGCGGCAGGCAACAAGCCTGCCATGCAGGCCGCGCCGGACGTGATCAAGGTCGCCTCGACCACGACGGTCCCGGCCGGCGGCACGCTCGACCGCGCCGAGGTGGAAGCGATCGTGCGCGACTACCTTCTGAAGAATCCGGAAATCCTGCTCGAAGTGCAGGAGGCGCTGGAAACCAAGCAGAAGGAAGAACAACGCCTCGCCCACCTGGACGTCATCAAGAACCAGAAGGGCGATATCTTCAATTCGGCCTTCGACGGCGTCGTCGGCAACCCCAACGGCAAGGTCACCATCGTCGAGTTCTACGACTACAATTGCGGCTTCTGCAAACGCGCCATGGAAGACATGCAGGCGCTGACCAAGGCCGACCCGGACCTGCGCTTCGTCCTGAAGGAATTCCCCATTCTCAGCCCGGATTCGCACAAGGCCAGCGTGGTCTCGATGGCCTTCCACAAGCTGATGCCGGAGAAGTACGGCGAGTTCCACACCGCCCTGCTCGGCGGCGAAGGGCGTGCGACGGAAGCCAAGGCGATCAAGATCGCGCTGTCGCTGGGAGCCGACGAGGGCAAGCTGCGCGAACACATGCAGGACCCCGATATCCCGGCGGCGCTGGAGAAGACCTACGACCTCGCCAACAAGCTGGCGATCACCGGCACGCCCTCCTACGTCGTCGGCGACGAGGTGATCTTCGGCGCGCTCGGCCAGAAGGTGCTTGCCGAGAAGATCGAAGCCGCCAAGGCCTCGCTCTGACGGCTCGATATCCGCAAGCCGGCGTTCCTCGCCGCCGGCCTGCCCATGCAGCTATTGTGGACAGCCGAAGAAGGCACTTGCGCTCTTTTCGCGGTGGACTATGCCCATTATAGAGGGTCCGGCGCCCGCCCGCGGCGGCGCCGGGAAAGGTCTGTATTTTTGAAAACGATTTTCGTCCTCAACGGTCCCAACCTCAACATGCTCGGCAAGCGCGAGCCGTCCATCTATGGCACGCAGACGCTGGACGACATCGCCGCCGACTGCCGCAAGGCCGGTGAGGAACTCGGGCTGGCGATCGATTTCCGCCAGTCCAACCACGAAGGCGATCTCGTCTCCTGGGTGCAGGAGGCGGGCGGCGCCGCGGCCGGCATCGTTCTCAATGCGGGCGCCTATACGCATACCTCAATCGCCATTCACGACGCCATCCGTTCCGCCGCACCGGTGCCGGTGGTGGAAGTGCATCTGTCGAATATCCACGCGCGGGAGCCGTTCCGCCACGTCTCGATGGTCGCTCCGCATGCGCTCGGCATGATTTGCGGCTTCGGGCCACTCGGCTACAGGCTGGCGCTGCAAGCGCTCGCGGCCCGGTTCTGAGCGCGGACAAGAAGAAGGATCGATCATGTCGACGAAAATGACCGGTGTTGACCAGCAGCTGATCCGCGATCTCGCGGGCATTCTGAACGACACCAACCTCAGCGAAATCGAGGTGGAACTGGGCGACCTCAAGGTGCGCGTCTCGCGCCAGGCGCCGGCCGTGCAGGCCTTCGCCGCGCCGCCGGCTTACGCCGCCCCGGTTCCGCCCGCCGCTGCGCCGACTGCCGGAGCGCCCATCACCGCGCCGGCTGCCGATCCGTCCAAGAACGCAGTGCCCTCGCCGATGGTCGGCACCGCCTATCTCGCCCCTTCGCCCGACGCCAAGCCGTTCGTCGAGATCGGCCAGAAGGTCAAGGAAGGCCAGACACTGCTCATCATCGAGGCGATGAAGACGATGAACCAGATACCGGCACCGCGCGCCGGCACGGTGACGGCCATCCTCATCGAGGACGCCCAGCCGGTCGAATTCGGCATGCCGCTCGTCGTGATCGAATAAGGCCGGGAAAAGGCCGATGTTCCAGAAGATCCTCATCGCCAATCGCGGCGAAATCGCGCTCCGGGTCCTGCGCGCCTGCAAGGAGCTCGGCATCCAGACGGTGGTGGTGCATTCGACCGCCGACGCCGACGCCATGCATGTCAGGCTCGCCGACGAGAGCGTGTGCATCGGGCCGCCGCCGTCGCGCGACAGTTATCTCAACATCCACCAGATCGTCGCCGCCTGCGAGATCACCGGCGCGGACGCCGTGCATCCGGGCTACGGCTTCCTGTCGGAGAATGCCAAGTTCGCCGATATACTGGCGGCTCACAACATCACCTTCATCGGCCCGACCGGCGACCACATCCGCATCATGGGCGACAAGATCGAGGCCAAGCGCACCGCCAAGCGCCTCGGCATCCCGGTGGTTCCCGGCTCCGACGGCGCCGTCTCCGACGAGAAGGACGCCAAGCGCATCGCCGCCGAGATCGGCTATCCCGTCATCATCAAGGCCTCCGCCGGCGGCGGCGGGCGCGGCATGAAGGTAGCGCGCACCGAGGACGACCTCATCGAGGCGTTGCAGACGGCGAGCAAGGAAGCGGGCGCGGCCTTCGGCGACGACGCCGTCTATATCGAGAAATACCTGGAAAAGCCGCGCCACATCGAGTTGCAGGTGTTCGGCGACGGCTTCGGCAAGGGCGTCCATTTCGGCGAGCGCGACTGCTCGCTGCAGCGCCGCCACCAGAAGGTCTGGGAAGAGGCGAATTCCCCTGCCCTCAACGCCGACCAGCGCGCCAGGATCGGCGGCATCTGCGCCAAGGCGGTGGCCGATCTCGGCTATTCCGGCGCCGGCACCATCGAATTCCTCTACGAAGACGGCGAGTTCTACTTCATCGAGATGAACACCCGCCTGCAGGTCGAGCATCCGGTGACGGAAGCGATCACCGGCATCGATCTCGTGCACGAGCAGATCCGCGTCGCCTCCGGCGCCGGGCTTTCGGTCAGGCAGGAAGACATCAAGTTCAACGGCCACGCCATCGAGTGCCGCATCAACGCCGAGGATGCGCGCACCTTCACGCCCTCGCCCGGCACGATCACGCATTTCCACACGCCGGGCGGCCTCGGCATCCGCGTCGATTCGGGTGTCTATTCGGGCTATCGTATCCCGCCCTACTACGACTCGCTGATCGGCAAGCTGATCGTGCACGGCCGCAACCGCGTCGAGTGCATGATGCGGCTGAGGCGCGCGCTGGACGAGTTCGTCGTCGACGGCATCAAGACGACGCTGCCGCTGTTCCGCGACCTCGTCGGCAACCCCGACATCGCCAACGGCGACTACGACATCCACTGGCTGGAGAAATATCTGGCCAAGGAAGGATAAGGTTCGTTCAGATTCAGGTCAGAGCGAGCCGGAATCGAAGATGGGCGCGTAGCGACCAAAATGCCGGGTTGCGAGAACCGGAGCGGAGCGTACATTTGGGTACGTGAGCACCGGAAGCACAGCAAGCCGACATTTGCAGGCCGATGTGGCCTGAATATCAACGAACCTTCATGACCCGTCCCTACGCGCCCGGTTTCCACATTCCGACCGACCTGCTGCTCAAGGCCTACGCCTCGGGCGTCTTTCCGATGGCGGAAAGCGCGTCGGACCCGGAGGTGTTCTGGGTGCGGCCGGAAACGCGCGGCATCATTCCGCTCGACGGCTTCCATGTGCCGAGGAGCCTCGCCAAGACCTTGCGCAAAGGCCGTTTCGACATCCGTTTCGATTCCGATTTCGAGGCGACCATCGACGCCTGCGCGGAAAAGCGCGAGGAACGCACCTCGACATGGATCAACGCGCCGATCCGGCAGGCCTATGTCGAGTTGCACCGCATGGACCATGCCCATTCGGTCGAAGCGTGGCGCGACGACCGGCTGGTCGGCGGACTCTACGGCGTGTCGCTCGGCCGCGTCTTCTTCGGCGAAAGCATGTTTTCGCGCGAGACCGATGCGTCCAAGGTCTGCCTCGTCCATCTGGTCGAGCGGCTGAAAGCGCGGAATTTCGTGCTGCTCGACACGCAGTTCACCACCGAACACCTGAAGCGCTTCGGCGCCGTCGACGTGCCGCGGGCCAAATACGAGACAATGCTGGCCGAGGCGCTGAAGGGCAGCGCGACCTTCAACCCCTAAGAGATGGCGGACGGTTCACCGTTTCTTCTTGCCGTGGTCCACGGTCAGTGGCGTCTGACCATGGAACATCAGTTTCCAGCCGTCGGCGCGGTGGACGTAGCCGCTGCTGACGAGCGCCGCATAGGGCTCGCCGCCCTCACGCGTCGCATGCGCCTCGTAGCTCAGCATGACGACATCGCTGCCGGGTTCGACCATGCCCTTGAGATCGATGGAGAGATCGCGCCAGCGGTTGGGGTTCCTCGCGGTCGCCGCGAGATCGGCGTTGCTCATGGCCATCGTCATGTCCGGAAAAGCCACCAGGCATTCCTTGTCGGCGTGGGCTTTGAAATACGCTTCGCCGAGGGTCCAGAACCCTTTCTCGATTTCGAGAAGTTCCTTCTCGCTGGCTGTCATAACCTGCTCCGTCCCGCTGGCGCCCGTCCGCCGCACCAAACGCGCGGCGCGGGTAGCGGTTCCGGTCAGTTGGCCGGCTTGGCCGTGGCCGACGCCGAATCGGGAACCGTGTCGGTCGTGGTGGCGGGCGCCTTGACACTTTCGGGCGGCGGCACGTCGGACTTCTGCTTGCAGGCCTTCAGCCACACGTCATAGACGGGATGCTCGACAGCGTTCAGGCCGGGGCTTTCGGCGAACATCCAGCCGGTGAAAATGCGGCGGATCTTGCGGTCCAGCGTGATCTCGTCGACCTCGACGAAGGAATCCGTCTTCGGCTCCTCGGCGCCGGGGCGCGAATAGCAGACGCGCGGCGTCACCTGCAAGGCGCCGAACTGCACGGTCTCGTCGATATAGACGTCGAAGGTGATGATGCGGCCGGTGATCTTGTCGATGCCGGTGAATTCGGCGATCGGGTTCTTCACGCGCTCGACCTTCGGCGCCGGCGCCGGCTGATCCTGGGCCGGCTGACCGTCGGCGGGCTGGTCCTGCGTCGGCTGATCCGGTGCGGGCTGCTGTCCTTCGGCGGGTTGATCCGGAGTCGGTTCCTGCGCGGGCTGGTCCGGAACCGGCTCGCCCATCGGCTGGTCCTGTGTGGGGTCCGGCTGGATCTGGAAAGGCACCTCTGCCGGCGCCTCGTTCTCAAGCGGCGGGTCCCAGGGCATCTGCTGCGCATGGGCGGCCAGCGGACAGGCGGCCGCCAGCATCGCGGCCAGGGCGACGGTCGAAAGGCGGCTGGAAGGCATCATGCGGACGACCCGTCTTTGGGCATGCGGTGATTCTCGACGCCCAAAGGTAGAGCGTTGCGACGAAGCGAACCAGCTAAACGGCAAATGTGGCGAGAACCCGAACCGGAACAGGCTCAGGAGCCCGGCGTCCAGGCGTCGTAGTCGCCACTCACCTGCGGGCGGCGGCCGGCTCCGAGGATGGAGCCCTTCGGCCGGTAGGCGCCCGCCGTTCCCGTCAGGTTCGGGAGGTGCGGCTTTTGCCAGTCGCGCGGCTTGTAGGTCTCGGCCGAGGGCGGCGTGTCGGTGCGGTGATGAATCCAGCCGTGCCAGCCCGGCGGAATGGCGGAAGCCTCGGCATAGCCGTTGTAGATCACCCAACGGCGGGTCTGGCCGTCGGAATTGATTCCGCCTTCGTAATAGACGTTGCCGAACTCGTCCTCGCCGACCTTCTTGCCGAAGCGCCAGGTGTGGAAGCGCGTGCCCCAGGTCTGGCTGTTCCACCAGGTGAAAAACTGCAGGATCAGCGTCTTCATCGTCATCCTCGCGGTGCGACCGCCCGTTGCCCGCTTATGGCGTCCGGCGGCGGCGAAGGCAAGAGCTAGGACCCGGCAATGCCGAAAAACGTCTCGAGGTCTTCCCAGCTCGAATCCATGGCGAAGGTCGGCGACACCAGCGGTATGCCGAAATGCCCGTAAAGCGGCGTCAGTTGCCTCTCTGACGTCTCCTCGTCCTCACCGGCTACCTGGCTGGCGTAAATGACGGAGACAAGGCCGGTGCGGTCGGCGCCGTCGAGGCAATGGACGAGGATCGGCTTTTGCGCCGCCTTCAGAACAGCAACCAGTGCCGCTGCCCGGTCCCTCGTGATCGGCTTGGTCGCCGACATACCGAAATCGATCATCGTCAGGCCGAGCGAGTCGGCGAGATGCTTTTCGTCCTGATACCATTTTCTGTTCGGCTCGGCCCCGCGCAGGTTGATGATGGTCTTCAACCCATAGCGATGCACGTAGCCTTCGAGCGCCGCCGTGGAGAGTTGCGAGGAACGGTAGAACTGGCCGGCAACGACGGTATGGAAATTGCCGCTGAGGCGCAGCACCTGCTGGAAAGCCAGAATGGCCAGGAAAACGGCCACCGCCGTGCCGGCGATAATCGTCGTGTTGCGAATATGGGAACGAATAGTCATGGTAGCCCGCCGAGGGCCCTGTCGGCGCGCCCTCTCAGCCAGCCTTTCCGTCAAAAATGCGGCGGAACTATGCGCGCACGATGAACGGCAGGCTGGCTTACTCCGCAGTGGACGAACGCAGCCTTCTCATTCCGCCCAACGGATCGGCCGCTCGTAGACGTTCGCGGCGATGCCGAACCCCTGACGGCCACAGTCGTTGACGGTGCCGGTCTTGACGAAACCTTGCGCCACATAAAAGGCGACGGCCCTCTCGTTGGCCGGCTCGACTTCCAGCGTGATTTTATCCGCCTCAGGGAAGCAGCCCTCGATCTCGTCCAGCAGCATGCCGCCGACGCCTCTGCCCTGCATTGCGGGTCGCACATAGAGCTGGTGCAGCTTGACCGCTTTGATTTCCGACCTGGCGAAGGCAACGCCGGCAAGCGCCTCGCCGTCGTCGGCGACGAGGAATTCGGAGTTCGGCTCGACGAGGCGGGTTTTCAGCCGGACTAGCGAATGCCATTCGCCGGTGATCTCCGTCACCTTCGCCGCACCGTAGATGGTGTCATAGGTGGCATGCCACGTCTCCACCAGCAAAGCGCGGATCGCTTCGAGATCGCGCTCGCCGGCGGTGCGGACGAACATCACTCGATGCCCAGCCTGGCCTTGACCAGGTCGTTGACGGCCTGCGGGTTGGCCTTGCCGCCGGTGGCCTTCATCACCTGGCCGACGAACCAGCCGGCCATCGTCGGCTTCGCGCGCGCCTGCTCGGCCTTGTCGGGATTGGCGGCGATCACCTCATCCACCGCCTTCTCGATGGCGCCGGTGTCGGTGACCTGCTTCATGCCGCGTTTCTCGACAATCTCCTTCGGGTCGCCGCCCTCGGTCCAGACGATCTCGAACAGATCCTTGGCGATCTTGCCGGAGATGGTGCCTTCCTTGATGAGATCGATGACGGCACCGAGCTGAGCGGGCGAAACCGGAGTCTCTTCAATGGCCTTGCCGAATTTGTTCAAGGCACCCAGCAGGTCGTTGATGACCCAGTTGGCGGCGAGCTTGCCGTCACGGCCGGCGGCCACCTGTTCGAAATAGTCGGCGATAGCCTTTTCCGACACCAGTACCGAGGCGTCGTAGGCGGACAGGCCGAGCTTGTCGATGAGGCGGCCCCGCTTGTCGTCCGGCAGTTCAGGCAAGTCCCTGGCCAGCGCATCGACATAGGCCTGGTCGAATTCCAACGGCAGAAGGTCGGGATCGGGAAAATAGCGATAATCGTGCGCCTCTTCCTTGGAGCGCATGGAGCGCGTCTCGCCCTTCACGGCATCGAACAGGCGCGTTTCCTGGTCAATCTTGCCGCCGTCCTCCAGGATAGCGATCTGGCGGCGCGCCTCGTATTCGATGGCCTGGCCGATGAAGCGGACGGAGTTCATGTTCTTGATCTCGCAACGGGTGCCGAAGCCCTCGCCGGGCCGGCGCACCGAGACGTTGACGTCGGCGCGCAAGGAGCCTTCGTCCATGTTGCCGTCGCAGGTGCCGAGATAGCGCACGATGGTGCGCAGCTTGGTGATGTAGGCCTTGGCCTCGTCGGACGAGCGGATGTCCGGCTTCGACACGATCTCCATCAGCGCCACGCCGGAGCGGTTCAGGTCGACATAGGACATGGTCGGATGCTGGTCGTGCATCGACTTGCCGGCATCCTGTTCGAGATGCAGACGCTCGATGCCGACTTGGATGTCCTCGTACTGGCCCTTGCTGTCGGGGCCGACGGAGACGACGACGGTGCCCTCGCCGACGATCGGCTGCTTGAACTGCGAAATCTGGTAGCCCTGCGGCAGGTCGGGATAGAAGTAGTTCTTGCGGTCGAAAACCGACTTCAGGTTGATCTCCGCCTTCAGGCCCAGGCCGGTGCGAATGGCCTGCCTGACGCATTCCTCGTTGATGACCGGCAGCATGCCGGGCATCGCGGCATCGACCAGCGACACGTTAGCGTTGGGTGCCGCGCCGAAGCTGGTCGAAGCGCCGGAAAACAGCTTCGCCTCGGAGGTGACCTGCGCATGCACTTCCATGCCGATGATGACCTCCCAGTCGCCGGTGGCGCCGGGGATCAGTCGCTTCGGGTCGGGCGTGCGGGTGTCGACGATGGTCATGGGCAGCTATCCGGAAGTCGCGATTTTCGCAATTTTGCTCGGCCCTTCGCTAGTGCAAAGCGACCGGAGAGACAAGCGCAAAGCCGGCCGGCACACGGCCGGCGCGACAAAACTTAGCCATTGCGCTAAGTATCGCACCATGATACTTAGCCTTATGGATCAGTATTCAGCAGAACTCGATACGGTTTTCGCGGCCCTGGCCGACCCCACACGCCGCGCCGTAATTGGGAGATTGGGCCGAGGTCCGGCCGGCATCAGCGAGTTGGCGGAGCCGTTCGACATGGCCCTGCCATCTTTCATGAAGCATGTCCGGCTCCTCGAAAGCTCCGGGCTCATCCGCACCGCAAAACAGGGACGCGTACGCACCTGCACGCTCGAGCGGCAGCGGCTGGCGGCGGTCGACGGCTGGCTGGCGGAACAGCGCGCGATCTGGGAGGCCCGGACCGACCGGCTGGAAGCCTTCTTACTGGATGAACAAGAAAGGGCCGAAACGAATGAACGCCATCGCGAACCCTGAACTGGACCTGACGATCTCGCGCATCATCAAGGCACCACGCAGTGCCGTCTGGCGCGCGTGGACCGATCCTACACGGTTCGAGCAATGGTGGATTCCGGCTCCGGCCTTGTGCAGGGTCGTTGCGATGGACCTTAAGCCCGGCGGCGCCTTTGTTACCCACATGAGCGAGGACGGCGAGCCGTTCTCCCCCCACCTCGACGCCTGCTTCCTCGCGGTCGACGACGAGGAAAGGATCGTCTTCACCAACGCGCTCACCGGCGGCTGGCGGCCTGCCGAGCAGCCGTTCGTGACCGCCGTCATCACTTTGCGCGACCATCCGCAAGGCACCGACTATGTGGCTCAGGCAATGCACAAAAGTCAGGCCGATCGCGACAAGCACGCCGAACTCGGTTTCCACGACGGCTGGGGCACCGTCATCGCCCAGTTGGCCCGCATGGTCGAGAAAGGCTGACCGGCCGGCAGCCGGCAGTGGCCTTTTCCGTCGTGCCGCGCTATGGACGTCCATCCCAATGGAGAGTGGATGTCCACTTATTCTCAGTCCCGGTGAGGCCCTGACCTCGTAGCGAGGCAGGGCAGAAAACCTTCAGCCACCGTGCCGCGAAAGATCGCGGCAGCGGTTTTTTGCATTGGTTTTCCCGGAAGACACTCCATGGACATTTCGCGCACCGAACAGCGCATCCTGCACCTGCTCGCACAGGGCGGGCGTATCGAAATCGAGAAGAACGAGAACAGGAAGATCGAGACGGTCGTCTGTCTCACCCGCGACGGCTGGCGCTATCCGGGTTTCGACCTCGGCCTTTTCAGGAAACTGAAACGGAAGAAGGCCGTCGCCTCATCCGGCGGCGGCCCTTACCGCATCACACGGCGCGGGCTGGAACTGGTCCGCGCCGAACTCGACAACCGTTGAACCGGTTTCCGGTCGGCTCGCACAGGCCGACCGGATATCTCACGCGGTGGCGATATAGGCGCGGATTTCCTCCGCTTCGCGCTCGACGTCCTCGATGCGGCGCTTGACCACGTCGCCGATGGAGACGATGCCGTCGAGCAGGCCGTCCTTCTCGACCGGCAGGTGGCGGAAGCGGCCGGTGGTCATGATCTCCATCAACTCGTTGACCGTATGGTTCTCGTTGCAGATCTTGACCTTCGGCGTCATCGCCGAGCGCACCGGCGTGTCGAGGGCGGCAGCCCCTTCCCTGGCGAGCATGCGCACGACATCGCGCTCGGAAAGAATGCCGACGATCTTGCGGTCGCCATTGGTCACCACCAGCGCGCCGATCCTGTACTCGGCGAGGATACGGATCGCTTCGGAAAGTTTCTCGTTCGGCCCGAGGGTAACCACATCGTGGCCCTTCGCCGCAAGAATTGCCTTAACAGTCATGGCGTCCTCCTCTGGTCGATGGGGCCGGCGCCAGCCGTCACCGGCCATCACATTCCGGTGAACATGGTGCGCCGCGATTGGTTGCATTGCAAGGGCATCCAAAGCGGCATCGAGGCGTGTCAGGACATCGGTTTTTCCGGTCGGTCGAAGACGCGCAGGCTGAAGAAACCGGCGAGAAAACCGCCGATATGCGCCTCCCACGCGATCTGATCCTCGTTGCCCGGCACGAAGCCGACGAGACCGGTGATGAGGTTGATGACCATCCACACCGCCAGGAACGTCACCACCGCGCGCGAACGCAGCACCAGACGAAACGGCAGCGGCGCTCCGGCGAAGGCGGCCTTGCCCGACGAGCGGTCGATCTGGAAGGCAAAGCGCGCTGCCGCCCCCATCATGCCCGAAATCGAGCCGGAGGCGCCGACCAGCGGCGCCTGGGTGAAGGGATGGATGGCGCAGAAGAAAAAGGCCGCGGCGAGGCCGGTGACCATGAAGAAGACGGCGAAGCGCAGCGCGCCGAAGCGGTTCGCCAGCGGCGAGCCGAAAGCCGCCAGCCAGACCATGTTGACGGCGACGTGCAGGAAACTGCCGTGCAGCAGCGTATAGGTGAACGGGCTGGTGAAGGCCCAGATATCGAAACCGTACTTGCCGGTATAGATCACCGGGATGAAGGCACCGTAGCGGATCAGGTCCAGGTTCTGGTCCGGGGTGAGCACATAGGCCTGCAAGAGGAAGATGGCGGCGCACAGGCCGATGATGGCGAGCACCACCGGCGGCAGGTTGAACACCGGTTCGTGGCTCGGTCGCCCCGCCTGCCCTTCGGTCCCCGGTCCGTTCGGCTCCATGGCCGGTTGTCCATGCGTCTGTTCGTCATGCGATCGCGACATTGGGCCGATGTAGAGGAGCCTTGGCCGAATCACAAACGGCGAAATGCCGGAACGGGGCGAATCACCAAAAAAGAAGCCGTCCAAGGTTTCCCTTGAACGGCCGGTCGAGCCCCCTTGCTCCCCTGAAAACTTCCGACTGGACGGTCGCACATGGCGACCCGGAGTGGTTCGAAGCCTCTCACGGCGCCCGCCGGCGTGCAACGGAAACCATTCGTTAACCTTAACGGCCCCGATCCCCGTGAACAAACCTTAACGAAGCTGGCACGGACTGTGCTCCGCGACGCATGAAGGTGTCCCGGAGCCACCCTTCTGTTCAACGATGGGACAACCAACGGCAGACGTCAGGGAACGGACCAGTTCATGAACCTCAGCGGATCGATCACCCTGTTTCAATATTGGAACCGCCTGCGCGACGGGCGCCCAGCCCCCAAGCGGACCGAGGTCGAGCCCGCCGATATCAAGACGCTGCTCGCCGATACGTTCATCCTGGAAAAGGATACGCGCGGCGAAGCCGTGTTCCGCCTCGCCGGCACGCGGCTGTGCGCCATCTACGGGCGCGAACTGAAAGGCTTTTCCTTCCCTTCGTTGTGGCGCGAGAAGGACCAGCGGTTGATGGCGCGCCTCATTCAGGGGGTCTTCCAGCAGAAATCGGTGGTTCTGGCGACCTATGAAGGGTTCAGCCGGGCCGGCCGATCCACCCGCTTCGAGCTTCTGGCGCTGCCGCTCGACGGCGGCGCCGAACATCCGCGCTGCCTCGGCATCATCAGCACGGCCGAAAAGCCGTTCTGGCTGGGCGCCGACCCGATCGTCGACGTGCTGATCGATTCCATCCGCGTCATCGACCCCGAACGGGAGCCGCTCTTCCTCAAGAACCGCCCGGCGATTTCCGTGCCGGCGCTGGCGCCATCGGAACTGGAAGCGCCGCAAACCATCTCGGAATTCGGCAGGGCACGCCGCATCCGCCACCTTGTTGTCCTGGACGGCGGCCGCGAGGAATAGAGCCACCGCAAGGCAGGCCGGCAATCATTGTCTTCACGTATCCGATCTTAACGATTCAGCGGGTTTTGGCGCCGCATTTACTGCTTTGTTAACCTCTTCCACCCTAGTTTACTGGTGAAATTCCCGGTGATCGGCCGGAGAGAATGCCAATGGGGTGTAGGCAGTGATGAGGTCAGCGGCGGTCGAATACGCGCCGTCCACGGTTGAAAGGCGCAATTTCCAGCGCGTCCGCGTGAAGATCTACGGGCGCTTCATGCTGGAAGACCGCACCGAACATCCCTGCCAGGTGATCGACATGTCACCCGGCAACGTGGCATTGCGGACCGATCGTATCGGCGAACCCGGCGAGAAGGTCATCGCCTATCTGGACCATATCGGCCGCGTCGAAGGCGTCGTCACCCGCACCCAACAGGACGGCTTCGCGATGACCATCATCGCCTCCGAGCGCAAGAAGGACAAGCTCGCCGCCCAGCTCACCTGGCTCGCCAACAAGCACGAGCTCGACCTGCCGGAAGATCGCCGCCACGAGCGCGCGGCGCCGCGCAACCCGGTGAGCGTGCTGCAATTGACCGACGGGCGCCAGTACCAGTGCCGCATCATCGACCTGTCGCTGTCGGGCGCGGCCATCGAGATCGACGTCAAACCGGCGATCGGCGTACAGGTGGTGCTCGGCACCATGCGCGGCCAGGTCGTCCGCCATTTCGAGGACGGGATCGCCATCGAATTTGCCGTCGTCCAGCTGCCCGAAACGCTGGATTCGGAATTCAACCGTCAACGGTCCTGAACAACCTCACCAACGATAATCAAGGCCGGCCTCGCGCCGGCCTTTTGATTTTGCCCTATCGTTGCCACCCGCGATCCGACGGGCATTTCGCGCCTTAATGAACTCTTTCAAAAATCAGGGGAATTTTCTGATTATTTTATTCTTATGTAATTCAAAATCTATTCTAATCCAATATTCGTTTTACTCAATATCTTCTTCGCACTTTTGCGTCAAATAAATCCGGTCGTGTCATTGTCTCCTCAACAGGGGAGACGACAACAATGTTCGGGACAAGGGGAAAGCTGTTGCTTCTGGCAATGGCGATGCAGGTCGCCGGGTGGGCCACTGCCGCCAATGCCGGTGCAAGCTTCATGCACACGGGAGGCCGCACGACCCAGCCGGTCGGCCACTATCAATTCTGCCAGCAACTGCCGGCCGAATGCCGGCAGCGCACGCCGAAACAGGGTCCAGTCGAACTGTCGCGCAATCTGTGGGCGACGATCGTGGCGGTCAACAACGCCGTGAACACGGAAGTCCAGCCGCGCACCGACATGGAAATGTGGGGCAAGGAAGAGGTCTGGTCCTATCCCACCAGCGGCTTCGGCGATTGCGAGGACTATGCGCTGGAAAAGCGCCGCCGGCTGATGCAGGCGGGCGTGCCGGCCGGCGATCTCCTGATGACGGTGGCACGCCAGCCGAACGGCGACGGCCACGCGGTGCTGACCGTGCGCACCAGTCTGGGCGAATTCATCCTCGACAATCTGGAAGGGCGCGTGCTGGCCTGGACCGACACCGACTACACCTACCTCAAGCGCCAGTCGACGCAGAATTCCGGCGTCTGGGTCACCATCAACGACGGCCGCGCCGACGCGGTCGCCAGCGTTCAATAGGACGCGCCAGGAATACCCGGTCGAGTCCCCACCCTCCCCGTCCCCAACGACCGGGTTAAGGAGCCGGCCCCGTCCCCGGGCCGGCTCCACTTTTTCCGAAGCCTAGCGGATGCCGAAAGCGGGCCGGAAAGCGTTGCGATCTCCGCTTCAAATCGAACGCCCCGGGTTTTTGACTTTGCGTCTGTCTTTTTCCCGAAACCGGTTCCCACTTTTGCGATACATGCGTTAGACTTCCCACGGGCAGACGGTGGAGAATGTCGGGTGCATTGATGTCCGGCATCGATTCGATGGCGGACAACGACAACACAGCGGCGATCATCGACGAAATCTACGAGG
This sequence comes from Mesorhizobium sp. 8, assembly GCF_006351905.1. Classification (NCBI taxonomy): domain Bacteria; kingdom Pseudomonadati; phylum Pseudomonadota; class Alphaproteobacteria; order Hyphomicrobiales; family Phyllobacteriaceae; genus Mesorhizobium; species Mesorhizobium sp. 8. The sequence goes on along the minus strand of NZ_CP040914.1, from coordinate 340,081 downwards.
CTCCGTTCGTTCCGGAGCGCTGGCCCGCGATACTTGAGAAACTCGCCGGGATGGCCGACGCCGAAGGCGGCCTGCTGACCACGCTGGACGGAAATCGCACGGGAAACTGGGTTGCCTCCGACTTCGCCGTGCCGCTGATGGAACGCTACATCGAAGGCGGCTACGAGAAGTACAACACCCGTCCGCAAAGAAACCTGGCCAAGCGCTACGCAGGCTTCATGACTGATCTGGACGTGATGACGGAAGCGGAAATGGCCACCGACATCATCAATCTGGAAATTCTGCTGCCGGCAGGGGTCGGCTGGACTGCCAGCACCTACATTTCCATTCCGTCCGGCGATCAGGTCGGCGTCATCTTCGACCGGCGGATCGAGCGTGGCCCCTACGAGAGCCCGGCCCTGAAACTGCTCGACGGCTTCCGGCCGCATCTTGCCCGTGCCGGCCTGCTTGCTGCACGGCTGCATTTGCAGGAGGCGCAGAACGCCACCGAGACGATGCGCAGGCTCGGCCTCCCGGCCGCCGCCGTCGACGCCGACGGGCGCGTGATCGCCAAGAACGATCTCCTCGATACGCTCGAGGGTCAGGTCGGCATCCGGGCGCGCGATCGCATCTACCTGACCAGTCCGACCGCCGATGTCCTGCTCGCCGACAGTCTCGCGCGGATGGCCCGCAAGGATACCGGCGGCGTGGCCTCCATCCCCTTGCCAACTGTCGAACACGGACGGGCCGCTATCCTGCATCTGGTGCCGATCAGGCGCATGGCGCACGACGTCTTCGCCCGCACCGTAGCCCTAGCCATCGTCACGCCGCTGGTGCCGGCGCCGGCGCCGCACGCCGACATTCTCGGCGGCCTGTTCGACCTTTCCCCGGCGGAGGATCGCGTCGCACGCGCGCTGCTCGGCGGCATGAGCGTGCAGGACTGCGCCGTGGCCTTCCGCGTCTCGCAGGAAACCGTGCGCGCGCAACTCAAGAGCATCTTCGCCAAGACAGCGACCTCGCGCCAGACCGAGCTGCTTCAGCTTCTCGCCGCCACGACGTCGCTGCCGATTCGCGGCTGATGGCTGGGCCGGCGTAAAAATCCAACAATTCAGGCTCGTTTCAGCCCGGCCTTGAAGCGGCGGGCGTTCACGACGTAATGCGCGGCCGAAGCGCGAAGACGCCCGACGGCAGCCTCGTCAAGCGTACGAATCGCTTTGGCCGGCACCCCGACGATCAGCGAATTGTCGGGAAATTCCTTGCCTTCGGTAACCAGCGCGCCAGCGCCAACGAGCGAGTTTTTGCCGATCTTGGCGCCGTTCAACACGATGGCGCCCATGCCGATCAGGCTGTTGTCGCCGATCGTGCAGCCATGCAGCATGGCGCGGTGACCGATGGTGCAGCCGGCTCCGATCGTCAGCGGAAAACCCTCGTCAGTGTGCATGACGGTATGTTCCTGGATATTGGTATCGTCGCCGATGACGATGGGGTCGTTGTCGCCCCGGATCACGACGCCGAACCAGACGCCGACATTGCGGCCAAGCTCGACATCGCCGATCACCGACGCATCCGGAGCGATCCAGTTGCTGTCGGCGTCGATCAGGCGGGGCGCCTTCCCTTCCAGTTCATAGAGCGGCATTTCTCCTCCAATGGTCGTCGGCTTCGTGGGCTCTCATTCTTTCTGTGCCGTATCCGGCACCATTTCAATCCCGCCGACGACACGCTGCGCCACGTTTACCGCCCGTTTACCATAACGCCCGCACAGTCGCGGCAGATTGCAGCCTGCGAAAATCGCGCGCCGCGCATCGGCACAGAGAACGGGAATGACCGCCAACAACGCCGCAACCGTCGACAGCCCGCAGTTGCGGGTGATCGATTCGTCGCTGATGATGAAGGTGTTCTACGCCTTCGCGGCCATGGCGCTCTTGTCGCTCGTCATCAGTTTCGGCGGCAAATGGCTGGGCCGCTCGATCATCAAGGCGGGTTATACGGACGATACGACGGTGCATGAGGTCGTCATCGGCAACGACGTCGTCAGCGTACCGGCCAACGTCATCCGTTTCGACCGTGCCCGGCGCGACGGCATCGCCTCGCGGCTCGACCTTTATTTCCGCTATCCGCAGATGGATGGCTACAGCACGGCCGCCCGCGACGACTTCAACGACGTCGGCGGACGCAGGACGATCGTCTTCGTCTCTTTCGAGCCGCGCATGATGTCGCGTGACATGAGCGGCCGCTTCGAGCCGATCTACAAGAACCTCATCGCGCCGACCGGCAAGCCCGGGCCGGGCGGCACGACGCTCTACGACTTCACCGAGCCGTCGGGCTATGTGAACGAAGTGCTGGCGGTCGCGGCAAGAGCGGGACAGGAGCCGTTCGTCGCCCGTTGCCTGAGCGGGCCGGCCGCCGAGCAATCGCTGGCGCCTTGCGAGCGCGACGTTCATGTCGGCAATGCGCTCAGCCTCACCTACCGCTTTCCGCAGAGCTTGCTGGCCGATTGGCGCAATCTCGACGCGGCGATCGCGACCGAGACCGGACGCATCCTCAAGACGGCGCGCTGAAAGGCTGCGCCGGGCGGGCTGGCTCAGCCGAGGTCGATGTCGAGGATCGCCATCGAGAAATTGTAGTCCCCTTCTTCCTCGTCCTTGTAGACGAGGCCGAGGAATTCGTCGCCGATATAGAGTTCGGCCGAATCCTCCTTGCGCGGGCGTGCCTTCACTTCCAGCTTGGGGTTCTGGAAGACGCGCTTGAAATAGGCGTCGAGCTTTCGGATTTCGTCAGGCTTCAACGGTTTTCTCCGGTTGGACGGCTGGCGACGGCGCAATCGGCGCCGCGCTTGGCTCGCCGGCTTCTGGCACGCCGACTGCGGCGCTGTAAAGGCATCTATGCCTCGACCGCGCGGAGACAAGATATCGGCGCCGACGGGCGCGCCTGGTCAGATATCGAAGGAGACGACGTGATCCATCGTCTGCGACGGCAGAAGCTGGTCCATCTGGCGCGACGGCTGGTCGCAGCCGGTCTCGCCGACCACGCGGGCCGGCACGCCGGCCACCGTCTTGTTGTGCGGCACGGCCGAAAGCACGACGGAGCCTGCGGCGATCTTCGAGCAATGGCCGATTTCGATGTTGCCGAGGATCTTGGCCCCTGCCCCGATCAGCACGCCGTGGCGGATCTTCGGATGGCGGTCGCCGCCAGCCTTGCCGGTGCCGCCGAGCGTCACACCGTGCAGGATCGACACGTCGTCTTCGATCACCGCCGTCTGGCCGACGACGAGGCCGGTGGCATGGTCGAGGAAGATACCCTTGCCGATGCGGGCGGCCGGGTTGATATCCGTCTGGAAGACCGAGGAGGATCGGCTTTGCAGATAGAGCGCGAAATCCTGCCGACCCTTATTCCACAGCCAATGCGCCAGGCGATGCGTCTGGATGGCGTGGAAGCCTTTGAAGTAGAGCACCGGCATGATGAAGCGGTCGCAGGCCGGATCACGGTCGTAATAGGCCTGGATGTCGACACGCACCACCGACGACCAGTTCGGATCGTCGGCCAGCATCGCCTTGAAGGTCTGGCGGATCAGGTCGGCGCCGACGTCCTCATGCGCCAGCCGTTCGGCCAGGCGATGAATCACCGCCTCTTCCAGGCTGTCCTGGTTGAGGATGGTGGAATAGAGGAAGGCCGCCAGCAGCGGGTCGCGTTCCACCGTGGTCATCGCCTCGTCGCGGACCGAGCGCCAGATCGGATCGGCCTGCTGGAGCCCGTTCGGGCGGGCCATGGTCATGCTGTTCATCGAAGGCCTCCGCTGCCGCTTGCCTTATCCGGCCGCTGATATAAGCCAGATGATAACAGGCGTGAACTGAATTTTCCTTATCCTGTCTTCAAGTGGTTTGTGATGACGCAAAATCAACCGGCAATGGAACAGGAACCCTTGATGGTTCGTATGGCCGGCGGCGTCGCCACGGTGACGCTCAACCGACCACGCCGCAAGAACGCCATCAGCCACGCGCTTTGGCTGGAGCTTTCCCGGCTCTTCGAGACCCTTTCCGCCTCCGCTGAAATTCGTGCGATCGTGCTTACTGGTGCCGGCAGCGATTTCTCCGCCGGCGCCGATATCGCGGAATTCGACACGCTGCGCGGCGCCGGCAACGCCGAGGCCTACGAGACGGCCAATTCCGCCGCTTTCGCGGCGGTGCGCAACGCGCGCGTGCCGGTGGTTGCCGCAATCCGCGGCGTCTGCTTCGGCGGCGGTTTCGGCCTCGCGGCAGCCGCCGATTTGAGGATCGCCGCGCCCGACGCGCTGTTTTCGGTGCCGGCGGCGCGGCTGGGGCTGGCCTATCCGCAGGACGCCATGCAGGACATCGTCGCGGCGGCGGGGCCGCAGATGGCGCGCTACCTCACATTCACCGGCGCCCGCATCGATGCGAAGACGGCACTGGCGGCAGGATTGATCCTGGAGATCGTGCCGACAGACGAGGTGGAGGCCCGCGCTTCAAGCATCGCGGCCTCGATCGCCGCCAATGCGCCGCTTTCGGTTCTGGCTTCCAAGCTTTCCATCCGCGCCGCGCTGAGCGGTGTCGCCGCCGATGCGGAAGCGGCGCGGGTAGCCGGCGCGCGGACCTTCGAGAGCGCCGACTACGCCGAAGGCCGCGCCGCCTTCCGCGAGAAACGCCAGCCGCGGTTTTCCGGCCGATGAGCACGCCGCTGCTCGATACCACGCTGAAGGCCGAGCTTGCCGATCTCTATCGCGCGCCCGGGCGCCACTATCACGGTCTCGCCCACATCGAGGCACTGCTGGCGCTGGCCGCCGAATACCGCACTGCCCTGTCCGATCCGGAGGCGGTGGATGCGGCGATCTGGTTCCACGACGCCATCTACGACAGCCGGGCCAAGGACAACGAGGCGCAGAGCGCCGGCCTTGCCCGGCAAAAGCTCGCTGGGCGAACGGACGGAACGCGGATCGACCGCATCGCCACAATGATCGAGGCGACGGCCCCGCACGAGGTCCCTGCCCTCGCCGATCCGGACCATGTTCGCGACGCCGCCCTGTTGCTCGACATGGACCTGTCCATCCTGGGCGCCGAGCCGGATGTCTTCGATGCCTACGAACAGGCAGTACGACGCGAATACAGCTGGGTGGACGAGCCGGCGTGGCGGGCCGGGCGCGGCGCGGTGCTGAACAACTTCCTCGCCCGCCCGCATATTTTCCATACGCCGGAATTCCGCGACCGGTTCGAGGCGCAGGCGCGGGAGAACATGGCGCGGTCGGTTGAGAGGCTGGCAAGGCAGCCTCTGTAGCGGCTTTATCTGCACCGCTTTCAGAGCTTCAAATCCGAGGCACCAAAGCCCGGACGGAATAAACAACGTGCGCCCTACAGCGCATTCTCCGCATAGAATTCCAGCACGCGCTGCTTGAAGCTCTTGTCGCCGACCGACAGCATGTGGTCGCGCCCTTCGATGGCGAAGGCGGTGGCGTTCGGCATCAGCGCGGCAAGCTCCTCGGCCGAACCGGCGATGTCGTCCTTCGTGCCGACGGCAATCAGCGTCGGCTGGGCGATCAGTGCCACCTGGTCCTCGGTCAGTTCATCGCGCGAGCCGATAATACAGGCGGCGAGCGCGCGGCGGTCGCTGCGCGTCTGGTCGGCGAACGCCCGAAAGGTCTTCCCGCGCGCATGGGCGATGCTGGCCGCATCCTCGGCCAGCAGCGCCTCGCCGATCGGGTCCCAGTCGCCGACGCCGTCGACCAGCCCGATGCCCAATCCGCCCAGCACCAGCGTCGCGACCTTGTCGGGATCGGACAGCGCCATGAAGGCGGAAACGCGCGCGCCCATGGAATAGCCCATGACGTGCGCCCGCCCGATGCCGAGATGGTCGAGAAGTGCGGCCGCATCGCCAGCCATGCGCGCCGGCGTGTAGTCGGAAGCCTCATAGCTTTTGGATGTCGAACCGTGGCCGCGATTGTCGAGCGCAATCGCCCGGTAGCCGGCGTCGTTGAGCGTCTTGAACCAGCCGGGCGCCACCCAGTTGACATAATGGCTGGAGGCGAAGCCGTGGATCATCAGCACCGGATCGCCGGCACCGGACGCCGGCCGGCGGTCCAGATAGGCCAGATCGAAGCCGTCGTGGCGGAAGAATTGCAGCGTCGTGTCCTGAACCGTCATTTCGCGGTGCCTTGCCCATCATTGACGTTCGGCGCATCGCCGTTGTCGGGCGGCGGTTCGCCGGGAACGGGAGCGGCCGCGATGGCCGGATGCCTGACCAGATCACCGTCGGCGATCCCGTTCTTTTCAGCCGTGCCGGATTTCAGTTCCAAGACGAAGCGCACCGGCTCGTCCGGCGAGATGACGGCTTCCGAGAACGGCTCACCCTGACGGATGGCCTTGATGCGGCCGTCCTGACCGATGAAGATCAGGTCGAGCGGCATCGGCGTGTTCCTCATCCAGAAGCCAACCGGCTGGGTGGCCTCGAAGACGAACAGCATGCCGTGGTCGTCCGCCATATCCTGCCGGAACATCAGGCCGGCCTGCCGCTTGCCTGAATCGTCGGCGATCTCGATGGTGAACGGGCGCTCACCCCGGTTTGTGACCGCCACCAGCGGCGCAGGATCGACCGGCAGGATCATCGGCTGGCCTTCGGCCGGCCCGGACCATGTGGGCCGCAGCAACGCCATCAAAGCAAGGACCGCTCCCAGGCAGAGCGCCGGTGCCTTCAGCCAGCCAAAACGCGCCATCGCAAGGTCCTGCTCTTTCGTCCAATCATCTTCCCGGCCCTCGGCCCCTTATCGGCACGGAAAGGGCCGGAAACGTGGCATGCCCATCAAGCATGCGGCCACGGCAAAGCCAAGCCGCGGCGACCCCACGGCGGGCAAAACAAAGGCCGCGCAAGCGCGGCCCCCTCTGCATCGCTTCGCCATCCGCTCAGTGCGCGACAGGCAAGGTCCCGACGTCCGGATGGATCTCGGCGGCCATCAGCCCCTTGTCGCCACGGCCGAAGCGCACCAGCACCACCTGTCCCGGCCGCAACTCGGTGACGCCGTAGCGGCGCAGCGTCTCCATGTGAACGAAAATGTCCTCGGTGCCTTCGCCGCGCGTCAGGAAGCCGAAGCCCTTGGTGCGGTTGAACCACTTGACCAGCGCCCGCTCCAGCCCGCTCTCGGGCGTGACGGTGACGTGCGTGCGCTGTTCCTGCATCTCGGCGGGATGGACGGCGGTGATGATATCCATCGACAGGACGCGGAAGGCCTGCAGGCCGCGCTCCCCCTTGCGCACAAGGCAAACCACGCGCGCGCCCTCAAGCGCGGTCTGGAAGCCGTCGCGCCGCAGACAGGTGACATGAAGGAGGATATCGCCGGTGACGCCGTCGTCGGGCAGGATGAAGCCATATCCCTTGGCGACATCGAACCACTTGATTGCGCCGGAGACCTCCTGAAGATCGGCGCCCTCGCCGGCTTCGTCGTGCCCCACCGCTGTCGCATCCTGCCCCATCCAAGAGGCCTTTTCCCCCATCGAGCGCCCCCTTTCTTCGTCAGTGCAGCAAACTGATTCTTGACGCCAGATTAACACTTGCGCTTCCGGGGTGTGCAAGACCTGCGCGGGCTTTTTTCACGGCTCGTTGGTTGTCGCCTGTTTTGCTGTCATTTCCAGCGGCGAATACTTGGCGGTTGCCGCCCCAATACACCCACCCTATGTTGCGTTCCGAACCGCCAGCCACAATTCCGGAGATACCCATGCGCTACCTGCACACGATGGTCCGTGTCGCCGACGTCGATGCCTCGCTCGACTTCTACTGCAACAAGTTCGGCCTCAAGGAGGTGCGGCGCATCGAGAACGACAAAGGGCGCTTCACGCTGATCTTCCTCGCCGCGCCGGAGGACGAGCAAAGCGGCCGCGCCGAACACGCGCCGCTGGTGGAGCTGACCTACAACTGGGATCCGGAAGAGTACAAGGGCGGCCGTAATTTCGGCCACCTCGCCTATGAAGTGGACGACATCTACGCGCTGTGCCAGCGCCTCATGGACAGCGGCGTCACCATCAACCGGCCGCCGCGCGACGGCCATATGGCCTTCATCCGCTCGCCGGACGGCATCTCAATCGAACTCCTGCAAAAGGGCCAGCCCAAGGCGCCGGCCGAGCCGTGGGCATCGATGGCGAACACCGGCGCCTGGTAGACCCCAGAGGAAAGACCATGCCGACCAGCCGCGCCGACGTCGTCACCGGACAGGCCAGCAAATATCTCCAGCAGTTGTGCAAGCACTGGGCGCACAAGTTTCCGGTCGCGTTCGATCCGGCTCACGGCACGATCGAGCTTTCGTTGGGCCGCACCGTGATGGATGCCGATGCCGAAGCGCTGCACATCGCCGTGACGGCACAGGACGCCGAAGCTTTGGAGCGACTGGAGACGGTGGTGGCCGACCATATCAAGCGTTTCGCCTTCCGCGAGGAGCTCGTCTTCGACTGGAAGCGCGACGCCGGCTGAGCGCCTATCCCGCCGCCTTCGCCATTTCCAGCAGCGTCAGCACGGTACGCCAGTTGCGTGCCGTGCCGGGCACTTTCAGCGTGCGTGGGATCAGGTTGGCGAAGTCGGAATGGCCGAGTCCGTTCGGTGCCTTGAGGTAGAAGGCGTCACCCTTGACGGTGAAATGCTCCGGGCCGGTGCATTTGTCCGCCAGTCGCTTCTCTTCCTCTTCGGCCGGCTGGCGCTCCAGCGTATAGAGGTGGAGTTTCTTCGGCTCGTCGACGACTTCGGGATAGGGGTTCTCGGCGACGCGGCGCGCGAGCCAGTCGGCGTCCCGCACCATGATGCGCGAGCGGAAACCCCATTTTGCCTCGAAGGCGTTCTCGATCGTCCCGGCCAGCTCGGCGGCGTCGCCTTCGGCCGCCCGGAAGACGACGTTGCCGCTCTGCACATAGCTTTGCACGGCGGTGAAGCCGAGCGCCTCGAAGAAGGAGCGCAGCTCGGCCATTTTGACGATGCGGTTGCCGCCGACATTGATGCCGGAAAACAGCGCGACGAAAATCTTCCCCCTCGCCGTCATATGATGAAGCCCGCCAGCGTCTCGTTGTCGGTGATGTCCTGATATTGCACGCCGTTGGCGTCGAAACGCGCGGTCAGGAGGTCGAAATTGCGGCGTTCCTTCGTCTCGATGCCGATCAGCACTGAGCCGAAATTGCGCGCCGACTTCTTCAGGTATTCGAAGCGGGCGATGTCGTCGTCCGGCCCCAGCATTTCGAGGAAGTCGCGCAGGGCGCCCGGCCGCTGCGGGAAGCGGATGATGAAATATTTCTTCAAACCCTCGAAGCGCAGCGCCCGTTCCTTCACGTCCGGCAGCCGCTCGAAGTCGAAATTACCGCCGGAGACGACACAGACGATCGTCTTGCCCCTGATCTCCTTCCTGGCAAAATCCTTCAGTGCATCGATGGCCAGCGCGCCCGCGGGCTCCAGCACCACGCCCTCGACATTGAGCATCTCGATCATCGTGGCGCAAAGCCGGTTTTCCGGCACCAGCCGCACCGCATCGGCAGGAAAATCCTTGAGGAAGCGCAGCGGTTCACGGCCGATCTCGGCCACCGCCGCGCCGTCGACGAAGTTGTCGACTTTGGCAAGCTTGACGCGGCGGCCGGCGCCGAGGCTCTCCTTCAGGCTCGGCGCACCGGCCGGCTCGCAAAAGACATAGCGGCACTCCCTGGCCTGCTCGGCGAAATAATGCGAAATGCCCGCCGCCAGCCCGCCGCCGCCGACCGACAGCATGAGGATGTCGGGCATGCGGGTGCTGATCTGCCCGGCGATCTCATGGGCGACCGTCGCCTGTCCCTCGATGATGTCCTTGTGGTCGAAGGGCGGCACCATGTGCGCGCCGCTTTCGGCGGTGAATTCCAGGGCCGCGCGGTAGCAGTCGTCGAAGAAGTCGCCGACCAGACGGATCTCGACGAAATCGCCGCCGAACAGGCGCGTCTTGTCGATCTTCTGCTGCGGCGTGGTGACGGGCATGAACACCACGCCCTTCTTGCCGAAATGGCGGCAGACATAGGCAAAGCCCTGAGCGTGGTTGCCGGCCGAGGCGCAGACGAAAAGCTCGGCCTTGTTGCCGGCGGCCAGCGCCTTGCGGAAGAAATTGAAGGCTCCCCTGATCTTGTAGGAGCGCACCGGCGTCAGGTCCTCGCGCTTCAACAGGATCCGCGCCCCGTATTTGCGCGACAGGTAGGGATTTTCCTGCAACGGCGTCTCGGGGAAAAGCTCGCGCATGGCGGCAGCCGCGCTGGAAACCTTTTCGGCGAAGCTAGTCATGGCGATCTTTCCTGTGCAATCGAGACTGCGTTCCTGACGCCATTCGGACTTTTGCGCAACAGTCTGCCGCCGGCACTCATGTCCCGGCCGATTTCGGCTGACCTCGACTTACTTTGGCCGCACTTGCCCTGTGGGGAGATTTTTTACGAAAATATCAGGGTTTGAGCCGCGGACTGGCGCCGATGGCGGAGTGAAGTGGACTTGAAAGTGCTGCCGAAAACGCTTCTTGCTGCCGTGCTTGCCGTCCTTGTTGCCGGCTGCGCCGGCCACAAGCCGGAGGAGTTGCTGGGCAGCGCCGTGGTGACGGCCTCGATCGCCGACATTTCCGGCAACCACGCCATCTTCATCGCCACCACGCGCAAGCGCTCCGACGATCCCAACAAGGTGTTCGACGGCGAGCGCTCGGCGCTGCTCAGCTTCGCGCGCGTCAACATCACGGTGCCGAAAAGCCACGAGACCGGCAAGATCGAGCGCAAGAGCCGCGGCAAGTCCGACGATCCGTCGAAATATTTCATGGCCTCGCAGGCTACCGGCTATGACAGCGCGGCCAAGTTCCAGTCGGCGCTGAACACCGACATCGCCGCACGCGGCGGGCGGGTCATGGTGTTCGTGCACGGCTACAACACCGGCTTCGACGATGCTGTCTATCGCCTCACGCAGATCGTTCACGATTCCGGCTATCCCGGTACGCCGGTTCTGTTTTCCTGGGCCTCGGGCGCCAGCACGACAGGCTATGTCTACGACAAGGAAAGTGCGGCCGCGGCACGCGACCAGCTCGAGGCGACGCTGAGGCTGCTGGCGCAGTCGGGTGCGCGCCGCATCGACCTGGTGGCACATTCGATGGGGACATGGGTGACGATGGAAGCGCTTCGGCAGCTTGCCATCGAGGGCAACCGCAATCTCGGCGGCAAGCTGGGCGATGTGGTGCTCGCCTCGCCGGATATCGATGTCGACGTGTTCAAGAGCCAGATGCAGCGCTACGGCAAGCCTGACAAGCCGTTCATCGTGCTGCTCTCCGACGACGACCGCGCGCTGCGCCTCTCCAGCATGATCGCCGGTTCGCAGCCGCGCGTCGGCGACTACAAGAACGCCGCCACCGACCTCACCAGCTATGGCGTGACGGTGGTGGACATGTCCGGCGCCAAAGCCGGCGACAGGTTCAACCACACCAAGTTCGCCGACAATCCGGACCTGGTGACGCTGCTCGGCAAGCGCTTGAGACAGGACGACGGCTATGCCAGCGACCGCGAAGTGACCGACCGCATCATCCAGCTCAACCAGCAGGCCAGCCCCGGCGCAATGTAGCCTGCGGGCTGGACCGAAGCGGCGGTCGGCTTTATGCAGGCGGGGTCGTCATGTGTCGCGTTCGCCAGCGAGGTCCGCGCCGGTGCAGGGAAAGATCGCTTTCATCGTCGCACTCGCGCTGCTGGCCACCGGCTGCGCCGGCCGCAACACGCATGACCTCCTGAACAAGACGGCGGTCGAGGCGCCGGCATCGGCGATCGCCGCGACGCACGACATCTTCGTCGTCACCACGCGCCAGAAAGCAACCAAACAACCGCGCCAGGTATTCGACGGCGACCGCTCGCTGACCTCAAACTTCGCCGAGGTCCAGATGACGGTGCCGAAGGTCCACAAGGTCGGCGCCATCGAGCGGGCCAGAGGCTCGGCCCCCAGCGACCCGGCCAAGGATTTTTCCGCTTCGCATGTCACCCTCTACGGCGATGCAGGCCAGTTCCAGAAGGCGGTCGGCGCCGACATCGCCCGGCGCGGCGACCGGGTGCTGGTGTTCGTGCACGGCTTCAACAACGGCTTCGACGACGGCGTCTACCGGATCACCCAGATCGCCCACGACACCGGCTACAGGGGTACGCCGGTGCTGTTTTCCTGGGCCTCCGCCGGCAAGATCACCGGCTATGTCTACGACAAGGAAAGCGCCAACGCCGCCCGCGACGACCTTGAGGCGACGCTGAAGATGCTGGCGCGCACCAAGGCCAAAAGCATCGATATCGTCGCTCACTCGATGGGCACATGGGTGACGATGGAAGCACTGCGCCAGCTGGCCATCGAGGGCAACCGCGACCTGAACGACAAGCTCGGCTACGTGGTGTTGGCTTCGCCCGACATCGACGTCGACGTGTTCAAGAAGCAGATGATTCGCTACGGCAAGCCGGACAAGCCCTTCGCCATCCTGCTTTCTGGCGACGACCGGGCGCTGAAGCTTTCCGGCTTCATCTCCGGCGACAAGCCGCGGGTCGGCGACTACGGCGACGCCGCCGACCTCGCGCAATACGGTGTCGTCGTCGCCGATCTCACCAACACCAAGGGCTCCGACCGGCTCAACCACGCCAAGTTCGCCGACAACCCGATGCTCGTGCAATTGCTTGGCGACCAGCTGAAAACGCCCGCCGCACTCGCCACCGGCGCGCCCCTGCCCGGCCAACCGATCGAGCAAATCGGCAACGGCCTCGGCCAGGCGGTCGGCTCGGTCGCCCAGATCATCATCACAACGCCGTTCAAGGTGCTGTCGGTGGCGACGGGGGGAGAATAAAAATTGAAGGGAATAAGGGATTAGGGCAGTAAGGGAATAGGAGACGAAAAGGATAGGAAGAGGAAACAGCAGCTTCTTCTTGTTCCCCTATTCCCCTATTCCCCTATTCCCATATTGCCCTAATCCCTACCCCCTACACAAACAGCTCCACCTTCTCGAACGTCCGCACGTCCACGAGACCGATATCGGAGATGCGCAGTTCGGGGATGACCACCAGTGCCAGCAGCGAGTGCTGCATGTAGGCGTTATTCAGGGTGCAGCCGACCGAGCGCATGGCTTCGACCAGCCTGTGCGCCTTGGCGGCGACGATCTCGGCGCGCTCGTCCGACATCAGGCCGGCGATCGGCATCTCGACCAGCGCCAGTTCCCTGCCCTTGGAATAGAGCACCACGCCGCCGCCGACCTCGGCCAACCGGTTGGCGGCCAGCGCCATGTCGGCCTTGTTGGTGCCGACGACGATGATGTGGTGGCTGTCATGCGCCACCGTGGAGGCGATGGCGCAATCCTCGGAGTAACCGAAGCCGGAAACGAAGGCATTGGTGACGCCGCCGGTGCCGCGATGGCGCTCAACCAGCGCGATCTGGCAGACATCGTTGGCGCGATCCATCGCCACCAGCCCGTTTTCTACGGCCAAGTCCGCCTCCAGCGCCTTGGTCGGCGCCTGGTTTTCGATGACGCCGATGACGCGCACCCGCGCCTCGTTGGCGCCGGCGGGCGCAGCGATATCGAAATCGGCCGCTGCCAGCGTCTTGCCCAGCCGCACCGTGTTCTTCGCCGAAGCCGGGTAATCATAGGCGGGGATATCGATTGCCAATCTTCCCTTGCTCGCCAGCAGCACGCCGCGCGCATAGACGTCGTCGATGGCCATTTCGGCGAGGTCGGAGACGATCAGGAAATCGGCCAGCCGGCCGGGCGCGATGGAGCCCAGTTCGCGCTCCAGCCTGAAATGCTGGGCGGTGTTCAGCGTCGCCATCTGGATCGCCGTCACCGGCTTCAGGCCCTGCCGGATGGCGTGGCGCACGACGCGATCCATATGGCCTTCCTCGACCAGGGTGCCGGAATGGCTGTCGTCGGTGCACAGGATGAAGTTGCGCGGGTCGAGCCCGCTTTCGGTCACCGCCTTGATCTGCGCAGCGACGTCGTACCAGGCGGACCCCAGCCTGAGCATCGCCCGCATGCCCTGCCTGACGCGGGCGATGGCATCCTCGGCGCGCGTGCCCTCATGGTCGTCCTCCGGGCCGCCGGCGGCGTAACCGTGGAAGGCGGGGCCGAGATCGGGCGAGGCATAGTGGCCGCCGACTGTGCGGCCGGCGCGCATGGTGGCGGCGATCTCGCCCGCCATCACCGGATCGTTAGCGGCGACGCCGGGAAAATTCATCACTTCGCCCAGGCCGATAATGTTTTCCCAGCCCATCGCCTCCTCGACGTCCTTCACCGTCAAGACGGCGCCGGGATTTTCCAGCCCCGGCGCGGAGGGCACGCAGGACGGCATCTGCACATGGACATTGATCGGCATCGCCAGCGCCTCGTCGTGCATCAGCCGGACACCGGGAAGGCCGAGCACGTTGGCGATCTCGTGCGGGTCGATGAACATGGAGGTGGTGCCGTGCGGGATGACCGCGCGGCAGAACTCGGTCACCGTTACCATGCCGCTCTCGACGTGCATGTGCGCGTCGCAGAGGCCGGGCACCAGATAGCGTCCTTGCGCCTCGACCACCACGGTCTTGTCACCGATCGCGTGGCTGGCATCCGGCCCGCAATAGGCGAAGCGGCCGCCGGAAATCGCGATGTCGGTATCCGGCACGATCTCGCCGGAATAGACGTTCACCCAGCGGCCACCCCGCACGACGAGATCGGCCGGCTTGCGGCCGGTCGCCACATCCACCAGCTCCGTCGCCATCTCCGCCCATGGCCTTGGTTTTTTCACAGCGTCACCGTTCCCTGAAGAATCTTCGCCGTGACTCTGCCAATCCGCAGCGGATTTGACCAGTTGGCTTTGTTGACTTTCCGCCTGGGAAAGCGGTTCATTTCGGCATCCATCGAGGGAGTTCGCCATGACCCGTCTTTCCCTTTTGCTGTCCGTCCTTGCCCTGTTCGTCCTGCCCGGCCTCGCCAGTGCCGAGGAACGCTGGCAGACCCTGCCGGAACCCGCGCCGATGCCGAAGGCCGACGAGAGCGGCTATGCGCCGGTCAACGGCATCGACATGTACTACGCCGTGTTCGGCAAGGGCGATCCGGTGCTGCTCATCCATGGCGGCCTCGGCCACGCCGACATCTGGGCCAGCCAAGTCGCCACGCTTTCAAAAACGCACAAGGTCATCATCGCCGATTCACGCGGCCACGGCCGCTCGACGCGCACCGAGGAGCCCTTCGGCTACGACCTGATGGCCTCCGATTATCTCGCCCTCCTCGACCACCTCAAGATCGACAAGACGGCACTCGTCGGCTGGAGCGACGGCGGCATCATCGGCATCGACATCGCCCTGCATCACCCCGAACGGCTGACGAAGGTCTTCGCGCAGGCCGCCAACGTGACCACCGACGGCGTCGACCCCGGCGTTCTGACCAACAAGACCTTCGCCGCCTACATCGACCGCTCCGGCCGCGACTACAAGAAACTGTCCAAGACGCCCGACCAGTACGACGCCTTCGTCGCCCAGATCTCGAAGATGTGGGAGACGCAGCCCAATTGGTCGAAGGAGGAACTGGCCAAAATCACCACGCCGATCGCCGTCGTTGCCGGCGACCACGACGAGGCGATCAAGCGCGAACACACGGACTACATGGCTTCCACCATCCCCGGCGCGAAGGAGATCATCCTGCCCAACGCCAGCCATTTCGCCATGCTGCAGGCGCCGGACGAATACAATCAGGCGGTGCTGGACTTCATCGACGCCAAGTGAGCCGGAGAATTAACCTTAGCCGCTAAGGTTAAGTTTTCGTTTCGTTGGAAGCTTCCGCCATTGTCCCGTAAAGATACAGAGGGGGCGCGGGACATTTCAGCCGGCGCGCGGCTCGGGGCTCAGAGGGGCGAGCCCGCCAGCCGTTTCGCGCTCCCGCTTTTCCGAAATCCTCGCTATCGGCGACCGCGAAAGCTGGTGCGGACGACGGGGATCGAACCCGTACGGATTGCTCCGAGGGATTTTAAGTCCCTTGTGTCTACCAGTTCCACCACGTCCGCGCGGCCCTGCTTGTCGGGGCTTTGGCCGTTTTCGTCAATCGATGTTTTTGCCGGTCGGGCACGTTCAGCCAATCTTCAGGTTGCGGCGGGCAAACAGGCGGCCGGAACAAACGACCAAGGAGATCACGATGGATCGTCGCCACGTCCTGACCGGCATCGCCGCATTGCTCGCCACGCCCGGCCTTGCCTTCGCGCA
Organism: Mesorhizobium sp. 8; assembly: GCF_006351905.1. Lineage (NCBI taxonomy): Bacteria > Pseudomonadati > Pseudomonadota > Alphaproteobacteria > Hyphomicrobiales > Phyllobacteriaceae > Mesorhizobium > Mesorhizobium sp. 8. The sequence continues at coordinate 323,902 of NZ_CP040914.1, read as the reverse complement.
GAGCCGCAGCGCGCCCACCTCCGACCAGATCATGCGCCGGCTGGACGTCGAGCCGCGCAGGCGCGTACGGCCGGAAGAGCGCGTCACCATCCAGGAATTTCGCCGCCGGCCGGACCTGCGCCGTGCGGCCCCCTCAATCGATATCCAGGCCATCAACTTCGAGTTCGGCTCGGCAGAGATACCGCGCTCGGAGTTTCGCAAGGTGCGGGAGATCGCGCGTGCCTTCGACCAGATCACGCGCCGCCGCCGCAGGGCCCGCTTCCTCATCGAAGGCCATACGGACGCGGTCGGATCGCGCGCATCCAACCAGGCGCTTTCCGAGCGGCGGGCCGCCTCGCTGAAACGCGTGCTGGTGTCGGAGTTCGGCATTCCTTCCCGCACGCTCGAGGCGGTGGGTTACGGCGAAGATTATCTTTTGGTCGACACGCCTTACGAGGATTGGCGCAACCGTCGCGTCACCATTCGCCGGGTCGACGAATTCCTTCGCTAAAGCATGATGCCGAAAAGTTGCAGACTTTTCGGAAAACATCATGCGTTAAAACAAGAGGCTAGAGCGAGGTGCCGATTCAGCGAAACGGCACCTCGCTCTAGGCGTGATCGCAGCCACCGGCTTGCCCGGTGGCCGCCACGCTCAACTTGCGCGCTTGGCGGCTTCGCGCTGCCGGCGCAGATGCTCCTCGACGCCGGTCGGCTGCTTGTCCTTGGCGCCGCCTGGAATGGCGGTGGACACGACGGCCGGCGGATCGCTTGCCGGGAAAGTGTCCTCGAGGCCGGACTGAAGCTGCTCCTCCAGCGTCTCATTCTCCTCCGAACGACCGGACGTCCGGCGCGCGGCCGGATCTTCAAGCGGCTGCTTGTTGTCGGGATGCGTGCGAACTTCCTTGACCACGGCGAACAGCTGCTCGATGGCTAGTTCCTTCATGTCGCCGAAATCCGGCGTCTCGGCCCGCATGGCCTCGATGCGGTCGGCCATTGATTTCTCGAATTCGTCGAGGCAGCCGCTGCCGTGGGTCCTGCACAGGCGGCGCAGCGCCTCGCCGAGCAGGACCGGTCCGAACATGGCGCTGGCGTCGGCGCGCAGCCGCTCGATCCGCTCGGGGCTTGCATTGCTGAGTTTCGGCATCGCCTTGTTCTCCCTTTGGTCGGCCGGCGTGGGAAACAAATGGCTGGCGCGGCTGGCGGTTCCATCACGTCGCACAAATGGGCCGGCCTGCGACCGGCAGGCCCATCTCTGGCGTCACGCCGCAGATGCCCCTACATAGGCTCGACAATCCCGCCACCTGCACGATCCGCCGGAGTTTTTCATGACCGCACCGCTTTTCCAGCCCATCACGCTTGGCGGGATGACCGTCCCCAACCGCATCGCGGTGGCGCCGATGTGCCAGTATTCGGCCGATGACGGCTCGGCCACCGACTGGCATCTCCATCAATGGATGAGCTATGCGCTGTCGGGCGCCGGCACGGTCACCGTCGAGATGACCGACGTGGAACGGCGCGGCCGCATCAGCCACGGTTGCCTCGGCCTTTATTCGGACCATAACGAGGCGGCGGCGAAGCGCGCGCTGGATGCGGCGCGCCGGGTGGCGCAGCCGGGCACGAAGTTCGGCACGCAGCTCGCCCATGCCGGTCGCAAGGCCTCCTGCCAGCGGCCTTGGGAAGGCGGCGGACCGCTCGGGCCGAACCAGGACCCGTGGCAGACGGTCTCAGCCTCGGCGATCCCCTACGATCAGGGATGGCACACGCCGCACGCGCTGGAAGAAGAAGAGATCGTCCGGTTGATCGAGCGGTTCGCGGACGCCGCCCGGCGGGCCGAGCGCGCCGGCTTCGACTTCATCGAGCTGCATGCCGCGCACGGCTACCTGATCTTCCAGTTCCTGTCGCCGCTCTCAAACCGGCGCACCGACCGCTGGGGCGGCAGCCTGGAAAACCGCATGCGCTTCGCGGTCGAGATCGCGCGCGCCGTGCGCGAGGCCGCCCCGAAGCTGATGCTGGGCGCGCGGCTTTCGGTGAAGGAATGGGTGGACGGCGGCTTCGACGTCGACGAGGCGATCGAGATGGCGAAGGCGCTGAAAGCGGAAGGCGTCGCTTATATCTGCTGTTCTTCCGGTGGAAATTCGCCGCATCAGAAACTGCCCTCCGGCCCCGGCTACCAGGTGCATCTGGCCGAGGCGATCCGCAAGGGCGCGGACATTCCCGTCCGCGCCGTCGGACTGATCGACGATCCGCTGGAAGCGAACGCCATCGTCGCCGACGGCCGTGCCGACATGGTGGCGCTGGCGCGTGCTTTCCTCGCCGATCCGCGCTGGGGATGGCGGGCGGCGGCAATGCTTGGCGAGCCGGTCCATGCGGCACCGCAACTGGTGCGTGCGGTGACCACCATGCAGCACTGGATGAAGAAGGCGGGTTGACGCATAGTATGCCCGCCGCCTCGTGCCGGCGCCGGCAGGCAACCATTTTCCGCGCTTCGCGTTTGGCACGGAACGCGCGCCATTCGGCAGCGCGACCGCAATATTGTACCCTCGGAGACGTCTTATGGCGAAACTGACCTACACGATCGTCGAGCATGACGGAGGCTGGGCCTACAAGGTCGGCTCGACCTTCTCCGAAACCTTCCGGAGCCACGAGGAAGCGCGGCGGGCCGCCGAAAACGCCTCTGCCGAGCAGCAGGTGGCCGGCACCACCGACGGCATCCAGTACGAAGACGCCCAGGGCAAATGGCACGAGGAACTGGCCGACGGCCGTGACCGGCCGCAGACCGAGATCGCGGACGACGCCGAAAACGGCTGACGGAAGCCGGTTGGCTTAGCGGGCCGGCAACAGGGATGGCAGTTCCCTGATCATGGCGTCGCGGGTCGAGCGGCCAGCCGTCATGGTGACGCGCTTGCCCTTTTCCTCGACAAGGCGGGCGAAAACGACCGTCCGGCCGTCGCGCACCGCCCAGCCGACGAACCAGCCATAGGTGTGGTTCTGGTCGGGCTTGCCATCCGCCTTGCGGAAGGGGCCGGTTCCGGTCTTGCCGTGCAGGTCCCAGCCTCCGGGCAGCTTGCCAAGGGCGGTGACGGCGGCGGTCATGTCGAGCGCGTGGCGCGACACCGGCAGTTTGCCCGTCGTCAGCGCCCGCAGGAACTCGATCTGCTCGGCCGGTGAAATCTTCAGCGACGACGACAGCCAGGCCCGCGTCAACCCGTTGTCCTTGCCCGGATCGCCGGAGCCGTCCCGGTTGCCGTAGCCGAAAGCCCGGATGTAGCGGTCGAATTTCTCGACGCCCAGATGCTGCGTCACCTGCTGCGAATACCAGACGACGGAATTGGCGATCCACGACGTCGGGTCCTGATCGGCCTTCCAGGCAGCAACCCATGAGGGATAACCCTTCTTGAAGGGCAGTTTCGGGCTGTGCTCGTCCTTGAGGAAGCCGTCGTCGTAACCCATCAGGGCGATGGCGATCTTGAAGGTAGAAGCCGGGGTGACGCGCCGGTCGCAATCGCCTTCGGCCACCAGCCTGTCGCCAGTCGCCGCGTCGGCCAGGATGGTGCAGACGGTCGCCGCCTGCACGGCGCCTGCATGTCCCATCACAGCGGCCACCGCGAAGGCCGCCCATATCCATGCTCTCATCGCCGTCCTCGCTGTCGAACGCCTGCCCGCAGGCACTGGCTAGCGCGGCGGCGTTACGCAAGGATTACCGTGGGGGATTACCGCCGGAAGACGGTGTCCTAAAAAAGCGAAAGGGCGCCGGAGCGCCCTTCCATGATCGTTGCGGACCGGTCGCGAACTCAGCCGTGCAGCCTGGCGGCGATCTCGGCGACGCGCTTGCCCTGGAAATGCGCGCCTTCCAGTTCCTGTGCCGAGGGCTGGCGCGAACCGTCGCCGTCGGAGGTCGTGGTCATGCCGTAGGGCGCACCGCCGCGCACCACGTCGTTGCCCATCTGGCCCTGATAGGCATAGGACAGCGGCACGATGATCATGCCGTGATGCTGGAGCGTCGCCTGAGTGGAAAGCAGCGCGAGTTCGGCGCCGCCGTGCTGGGTGGCGGTCGAGACCATAACCGAGCCGACCTTGTCGAGCAGCGCGCCGCGTGCCCACAGCGGGCCGGTCTGGTCGAGGAAGTTCTTCATCTGCGAGGCGACGGCACCGTAACGGGTGGCCGAGCCGACGATGATGGCGTCGTAGTTCTCCAGTTCGGCCGGCGTGGCGACCTCGGCCTGCTGGTCCAGCTTGTAATGGGACGCCTTGGCGACGGCTTCCGGCACCAGTTCCGGAACGCGCTTCAAGCTGACCTCGGCGCCGGCTTCGCGCGCGCCTTCGGCGGCCGCCTTGGCCATCTGCTCCATGTGACCGAAGCTCGAATAATAAAGAACCAGAACCTTTGCCATTACAGTCTCCTTGATGGGCAAACCTGTCGGCGCGAAGCGCGCCGTCGACCCCTATCTAAGGTGCCCACCGTTCATCGGAAGCCATCTTCTGGAGCACGGATTGTTCACTAATCGGATGCCATTGCCCCGGTTCCGATGCGGGAGTATGGGTCGATGCCCTGCCCTTCTTCCGGAGACCGCCATGCCAGATATCGTCACCGCCGCCATGATGGTCATCGGCGACGAAATCCTTTCGGGCCGTACCAAGGACCGCAACATCGGCCATCTGGCCGACATCATGACGGCCATCGGCATCGACCTGAAGGAAGTGCGCATCGTGCCGGACGAGGAAGACGAGATCGTCGCGGCGCTGAATGCGCTCAGGACCCGCTACACCTACGTTTTCACCACCGGCGGCATCGGCCCCACGCATGACGACATCACCGCCGATTCGGTGGCCAAGGCGTTCGGCGTGCCGTGCGAATACGACGCCAAGGCCTACAAGATGCTCGGCGACAGCTACGCCCAGCGCGGCATCGAGTTCACCGAGGCCAGGAAGCGCATGGCGCGCATGCCGCGCGGCGCCGACCACATCGACAATCCCGTTTCGACCGCGCCGGGCTTCCGCATCGGCAACGTGCACGTCATGGCGGGCGTTCCGTCGATCTTCCAGGCGATGCTCGACAACGTCGTGCCGACGCTGAAGACGGGGGCGAAGATGCTGTCGGCGGCCGTCCACTGCCCGGTCGGCGAAGGCACGATCGGCGGCCCGCTGGCGGAGATCCAGAAGGCGCATCCCGACACCATCATCGGCTCCTATCCGAAGTACGGCGAGGGCAAATTCTGGACCGAACTGGTGGTGCGCGCCCGCACGCAGGAGGCGCTTGAAGCCGCGCGCGCCGACGTCGAGGCGATGGTGAAGCGCTTCGCCACGGCGGGCTGAGAAGCGCGCGGCGGGAACCGTGACGACAAGCAGCGCGTTTTATAGGGGCGGCCGTGATAGGATACGGCACGCGGCCAGTTGAGGGAGCCTGCCATGTCGTTCAAGACCATCGTCGCCATCCTCCAGAGCGAACAGGACGCCGGGCGCGTGCTCGACTGCGCCATTCCACTCGCTACCGGCCTGGAAAGCCATCTTGTCGGCATCCACGCCGAATCGCTTCCGGTTCCCTACACGTCCGCCACCGGCTTCCCGGATACCGAGTTCCTGCAGGTTTCGGCCGAGATGAACAAGGAACGCGCCGAGAAATTGCAGGCGCTGTTCCTCAAGCGCGTCGAAGGTTCGGGCCTGTCCTTCGAATGGCGCAGCCTGGAAACCTTCTCGGGCGACAGCGGGCTGTCGGGCATCTCGACGGTGCGCGCCGCCGACCTGATCGTGGCAGCTCAGAGCGAAAGCGGCGGCGACGGCAACGCCGATGTCGGCTCGCTAGTCTACGACGCCGGCCGCCCGGTGCTGGTTGTGCCGCATGCGGGGCCGGTGGTCACCACCTTCAAGACGGTGCTGCTCGCCTGGAACGGTACCCGTGAGGCGGCACGCGCCGCCTTCGACGCCCTGCCCTTCATTCTCGCCGCCGACAAGACGGAAGTGTTCGTCGTCGATCCGCCCGACAACCAGGACGACGACGGCACGGCCGGCAGCGAAATCGCCGCCGCGCTGGCGCGCCATGGCGCGAATGTCAGCGTCGCCGTGCGTAAGGCCGACGGCGCCTCGGTAGAGGACGTCATCCAGAGCAGAATGACCGAAACCGGGGCCGACCTCCTCGTGCTCGGCGCCTACAGCCATTCCTGGCTGCGCCGGCTCCTGTTCGGCGGCGTCACGCAGTCGGTGCTGCGCTCCGGCACCGTGGCCGCCTTCCTTTCGCGCTGAGGGTGCGGCAGGACCAATCCACGCCCCTTGCCTGCCCGCTATGGCATCGCTATCTATTCGCCGTTCTCAGGGCGGGGCGAAACTCCCCACCGGCGGTATGCGGCGCAAGCTGCGAGCCCGCGAGCGCCTTCCGCAGGAAGGGTCAGCAGACCAGGTGCGATGCCTGGGCCGACGGTATAGTCCGGATGAAAGAGAACGTGCTGTTCCGGGCGGCAACCTGCCGGCGGAACAGCCGTGATCGCCTTGGGTGACGTGTCCGTTACGAGAAAGGTGATTACGATGACACACACCCGCTATGCCTTCATCAAAGCCGGCTGGCACGCCGATATCGTCGACCGCGCGCTCGACGGTTTCCTCGAACTTATCCCGCGCGAGCAGGTCGACGTGTTCGACGTGCCCGGCGCTTTCGAAATGCCGCTGCTGGCGCGCGATCTCGCCGCTTCCGGCCGCTATGCGGCGGTCGCGGCGGCCGCCTTCGTCGTCGACGGCGGCATCTACCGCCACGACTTCGTCGCCCAGGCGGTGGTGGACGGGCTGATGAGGGCCGGCATGGACACCGGCGTGCCGGTGCTGTCGGTATCGCTGACGCCGCACAACTACCAGGAGACGGAGCACCACACGCAGATCTTCCGCGCCCATTTCGTCAAGAAGGGACGCGAGGCGGCGCAGGCGGCGCTAATCATCGGCAAGACGCGGGCGATGCTGGCAGCGGCTTAGCCGCCCGAGGCGGCATCGACGTCGGAAACCTCGACCGCCTCTTCCGGCATCGTGCCGTTACATTGGACGGCTATCGCCCCAAGATGGGACGGCACGGCGTTTGCGACAGACCACGGTGTGGGCGCGGCCGTGCCGATTGCCTTTTTCGGCGGTTTGCTGCCATTGTGGCGGCGATCGCCTTTTTCCGGTCCAGTTCTTCACGGAGACGTGAAGGGCGTACAGCAAATCAACATACCCTCAGGCCTATTTCGGAGCCCGCGATGACGATCCACCGCTCGACCCTTTCCAAGCTCGCCTTCTCGGGCCTCTTGTTCGCCCTGCCGCTCAACGTAGCCTTCGCGCAGGACACCACCGCCGTCGCGGACCGGCTCAAGGCCCTGATGGCGAACCAGGGCGTCGATCTCGCCTGGAGCGGCATTTCGGGCGACGCGTCCTCCATGGTGATGGAAGGCGTCACCATCAAGCCGGCGGCGGAAAAGGACGCCCTGCCGATCGGCAACGTCACCCTCGAGGGTGTCAGCGAGGAGAACGGCGGCTACGTGATCGAAACCGTCTCCACGCAGGCTTTTTCGCGCACCGAGGACGGCATTTCGGTCGACATCAGCCCCTTCATGATGCACGGCCTGACCGTTCCGGCCGAGGGCAGCACCGATCCGCTGGCCGGCATCCTCATGTACAAATCGGCCGAACTCGCCAACATGACCGTCAAGGTGGGCGACAAGCCGGCCTTTACGCTCGACACGCTCAGCGTCGAGGTGACCCCGCCTGCCGACGGCAAGGCGCTGGAGTTCACCGGCAGCGCAGAGAAATTCACCGGCGACCTTTCGCTGGTGGAAGACCCGAAGTCGAAGGAGGTCATCGAGGCGCTCGGCTACCAGACCATTTCCGGCGACATGCAGGTCGCCGGTTCCTGGCAGCCGTCAGACGGCAAGATGCAGCTGTCGCAGTACGACATCACCGTGGACAATGCCGGCACCTTCGGCATGACCTTCGACATCAGCGGCTACACGATGGATTTCGTCAAGTCGCTGCAGGAGATGCAGAAGAAGATGGCCGAAAAGCCCGAGGGCGCCGACAGTTCCGCCGAGGGCATGGCGATGCTGGGCCTGTTGCAGCAGCTTACCTTCAACGGCGCCTCGATCCGTTTCGACGATGATTCGCTGACCAACAAGGTGCTCGAATATGTCGGCAAGCAGCAGGGCATGTCGGCCAAGGACATCGCCAACCAGGCCAAGGCGATCGTGCCCTTCGGCATGGCGCAGCTCAACAATCCCGAACTGACGGCGCAGGTGACCGCGGCGGTGAGCAAGTTCCTCGACGATCCCAAGAGCCTGGAGGTCGCGGCCGAGCCGGCCTCGCCGGTACCCTTCGCGCTCCTGATGGCGAACGGCATGTCGAACCCGCTGGAACTGCCCAAGACACTGGGCCTCACGGTCACCGCCAACGAGAATTGATCCGGACTGCCCGGAAAACGGAAAAGGCCGCATCGAGCCTCGATGCGGCCTTTTTGATTCCGTGGCGGTTATTTTCCTACGCGAACGCCCTTCTTGCCGGTATCGGGCCTACCGGCACTGGACGTCGCGAGACGGGAAAAAAATCATCTTCCACCGCCGGCTCGAGGCGGATGACGCCGACCGTCTCGCCTTCGGCGAAGGTCAAGGCCGCATCGAAGCGCCGGGCCAGCGCCTTCATGGCGCGGTTATCGGCATGGGTGGTGACGAACAGGCGGGTGTAGCCGAAGCCCCTGGCCTGCTGGATCAGCCGCGCGAACAATCGCCCGCCCAGCCCGCGATGCTGGAGATGGCGCTCGACACTGAAGGCGATCTCGGCGGTCGGTTCGGCTTCCTCGGGCCGCTCGTGCAATTCGGCGGCACCCAGAACCTCGTCGCCCTCGACATAGCCGATCACCGTCGTGCCTTCGGCGAAGGAGCGGTCGGCATAGGCGGCGACGAAGGCATCGCTGATGGCGCCGTTGAAACGGTCGCGACGGCTGACTGCGTCGAGACGCAGGAGATGGTCGCGAAAACGCGGCAGATCGGAAGGCCTGAGCTGGCGGATCGTGCCCGTAAGCGGAACCGGCCCGATCGGGGGCGCGGCAAGGTGAAGACGGTCGTCCATACTGTCGAACTCCTCGTGGGGTCTCCTCCCTCGAGTCGTGCTGAGTATAATATTGTGCAGCGCAGCATGAATTGCAAGGAGCCCGCGCATAACGGAAGGGAAAGCGAAACCGGGGCGAAAACGGTCGGCTCTCGAAGTTTCCGCCGCCGATCACCGAAAGATGACAGAAAAAATCATCTATCCGGCACAGCTTGTCTGGAATTGTTCCAAGGTATGGGCCATATTCGTCGGGTGAATTTCAAGGATCCGTCTCATGCGACTCACCCGCCAGACCAACTACGCGATACGCATCCTGATGTATTGCACGGCGAATAACGATCGGCTGAGCCGCATTCCCGAGATCGCCGCCGCCTATTCGGTGTCGGAACTGTTCCTGTTCAAGATTCTGCAGCCGCTGGTGGAGAACGGCCTCATTCAGACGGTGCGCGGGCGCCACGGCGGCGTCAGGCTCGGCCGCCCGGCCGAGGACATCACGCTGTTCGACGTCGTGCGCGTGACGGAGGAAAGCTTCGCCATGGCCGAATGCTTCGAGAGCGACACGGATTGCCCGCTGGTCGACAGCTGTTCGCTTAACGCGGCCCTGCGCGAAGCGCTCAACGCCTTCTTCGAAGTGCTGGGCCGCCACACCATCGCCGACCTGGTGGCGGCACGGCCGGGCATGCGCAATCTGCTCGGCATAGACATGCTGGAAGGCCACGCGCCGGCGGCTTAGGCAAGGCCGGTTTCCAAGGAACGTCAGGACACCGCCGCCGACTGGGGCAGCACGAAAGGTGCGCCGCCGGGCGGCACGGCGCCGACCCTCAGCCTGCAGCCGAAAACCTTCTCCAGCAGCGGATCGACCAGCACCTCTTCCGGCGCGCCTGATGCGGCCTGCCGCCCACCCTGCATCACATGGATGTGGTCGGCATACATGGCCGTCAGGTTGAGGTCGTGCAGCACCGCCACCACGCCGCCACCACGCCGGGCAAAGTCGCGGGCGATATCCATGATGGTGAGCTGGTGGCGGATGTCGAGGCTGGAGACCGGCTCGTCCAGCAGGAGATAGCGCGGCACGCCCTCCAGCACCGGCGCCCAGACTTGGCACAGCACCCGGGCCAACTGCACGCGCTGCTGCTCGCCGCCGGAAAGCTCCTGATAGAAACGGCCGGCGAAGCCGGCGAGATCGACCTTCGCCAGCGCACGCTCCGGCAAGCGCTCGCTCTCGCCCGCCAGCGCGCCGGAACGGCCGCCGAGCAGGCCGAGCCGGACGATCTCGCGCACGGTGAAAGGAAAGGCCAGGCTCGTCGCCTGCGGCAGCACGGCGCGCAGGCTTGCCGCCTCGGCCGGCTTCATGGCGGCGAGGTCGCGGCCGTTGACGGCGATGCGGCCCTCATAAGGCAGTTCGCCCGACAGGGCCTTGAGCAGCGTCGTCTTGCCGGAGCCGTTGGGGCCGACGATGGCCGTCACCTCGCCCGGCCGCGCCGTGAAATCGACGTCGGCGACGATGCGCCGGCGGCCGATGAAAACCGAAACCTCTTTCGCCTCGATCATATCGGTCTCACAAATCGACGATGCCGCGCTTGCGCAGGAGGATCCACAGGAAGAACGGCCCGCCCACCGCCGCCGTGATGATGCCGATGGGCAGTTCGGCGGGCGCGACGATGGTGCGGCAGACGGCATCGGCAACGAGCAGCATGGCGGCGCCGAGCAGCGCGGAAGCCGGCAGCAGATAGCGGTTGTCCGGGCCGATGGCCAGCCTCAGCAGGTGCGGCACGACGATGCCGACGAAGCCGATGCCGCCGCTGACGGCCACGGCCGCTCCCACCGCAGCCGAGACCGAGACGATCGCGACGTATTTCAGCCGCTGCACGGGAATGCCGAGATGGCCGGCCGTCGCCTCCCCCAGCGCCAGCGCGTTGAGGCCGCGTGCCAGGAAGGGTGTCGCCGCGAGCGCCGCCACGATCACCGGTCCGGCGGTGCCGATCTTCTGCCAGGTGGCGCCGGCCAGCGAGCCAAGCTGCCAGAAGGTCAGGTCGCGCAACTGCCGGTCGTCGGCCATGTAGACCAGCACGCCCGTCAGCGCCATGGCGAGTGCGGCCAGCGCGATGCCGGCGAGCAGCATGGTCGCCACTGAAGTGCGGCCTTGCCGCGTGGCGATGCGATAGAGGATGAGCGTGGCGACCAGACCGCCGACGAAGGCCGCCAGCGGCAGTGCCATCGGCCCCAGCAGCGCCACCACCGGCGCCAGCATCGTGGTGCCGAGCACGATGACGGCGACGGCGCCGAGGCTGGCTCCTGCCGAAATGCCGATCAGGCCGGGATCGGCCAGCGGATTGCGGAACAGGCCCTGCATGACCGCCCCGGAGACCGCCAGCGAAGCGCCGACCAGAACCCCCATCAGGACGCGCGGGAGGCGAATGTCCTGGATGATGACGCGGGTGCGCATGTCGGCCGCCGAGTTATCGGCGACAGAACCCGAGACCCAATCGCGCAAGACAGCCCAAGCAGAGGCGTCCGACGCCCCCGAAGTCAGGCTGAAAAGCATGGCCGCGCCAAGTATGACGGCCAGCAGCGCGATGGCCAGCCGTGCGCGCGCCGCGCGATCGCCGTCCTCGCCGCCCCTGGCGAGCCTGGTCATGCCGGACGTGCCGGCGATCGATTGATCCGCCATCGCTCAGCCTCGTTCAAACCGGGTCCGCGTTCACTGGCCGAGGTCGGCGCCGTAGAGCGCCACGGCAAGATCGTGGACGGCGTCGGCGGTGCGCGGGCCGAAGCCCAGCAGATAGCCGCCGTCCATGCGGATGACCTTGCGGGCGGCACCGGCCGGCGTCTGGGAAATGGCCGCGTTGGCGAACAGTTCCTCGTCGGATACGGCGGGGCCGGCATGATCCATCATCAGGATGACATCGGGCGCGGCGGTGACGGCGGCCTCGTCCGAAAGCTGCTTGTAGCCGGTAAAGCCTTCGATGGCATTGACGCCGCCGGCCAGTTTGACGATGCCGTCGGCCGCGGTGTCGCCGCCGGAAGCCAGGATCTTGCCACCCTGCATGGACAGGATGAACAGCACGCGCTTGCGCTGCTTGACCGCCGCCGTGAGTTGCTCGGCCGCCTTCAGCTTGGCGTCGACTTCCATTGCCAGCGCCGCCGCCCTGTCGTCAACGCCGAACGCCTTGCCGACGGCACGGATCTTGGCAAGGATTCCCTCATGGTCGAAGGTCTCGGGCACCTCGACATAGGGCACGCTGGCCTTTTTCAGAACCTCGACCGCTTCCTTCGGGCCGCTGCCTTGCAGCGCCAGAATTCCCGACGGATTGACCGACAGCACGCCTTCCGGCGACAGCTGGCGCATGTAGCCGACATCGGGAAGCTTGAGCGCTTCCTGCGGATAAAGGCTGGTGGAATCGCGTGCCACCAGATGCTCCTGCTGGCCGAGCGCATAGACGATTTCGGTCAGCGAACCGCCGATGGAGGCGATGCGCGACGGATCGGCGAACACTTCACCGTCTTCCGCCGCCCCCGCTGTGGAGAGGGCGCCGAAGACCAGAACCGCGCCGAGCAGCGACCGGCGCACAAAGCTGCAAACCACGGCGTTCATGCGTTCACGTCCGCTCAGGCCGCGACCGAGCCAGGCAGACGCGGCAGGCTTTCGGCCAGCGAACGCCAGTCCTGGCGCTCATCCTCGCCTTCGTGGCGCTTGCCGAAGAACTGGATGATCAGCCGCCCTTGCGCATCGTAGGCGTCGATCGTCGTCAGATGCCCTTCCCTGATCGGCCGCCGCAGAGCCCACACCTCTGCGATATGGTCGGTGCGCAGGTGCAGGTGGAAGGTTTCGTCCAGCACGTTGAGCCACGGACCCATCGTCTTCAGTTCGCTGACAGGCCCCGTGTAGATCTGAGCGCAACCGCGACTGCCGACGAAGCACATGATGGGCGTCTGCGCCGCAGCCGCTTGCGGCAACAGCGTGCCGATGGCTTCGCGGTCGACCGGCCAGGCATATTCCTCGCCCACGGAGCGCACCGCGACATGGCGCGAAACGCCGAGATCCTTGAGCATGCCATAGAACTGGTGCACGTCGGTCATGCTGCTCCAACGCGCGCGCAATTCGTCCCGCCGTGAAAAGGCTTCGACAGCCGTCCCCTCCTCCTCGACAACGGTTTCGGTCCGCACGACCGGCGACTGGTCGGCCGACAGATGGCGGTCGACCAGCGCCTCGTAGGCAGCCACGTCCGATGCCGGACGCAGATGGATCTTGTGCACCGCCTCGCCGCCGGCGTCGAAGAATTGCAGGCTGCGGCGAATGGCGTCGCCGTCGCGCTTCTCGACGGCAAAGCCATGCACCCAGTGCTCGTAGAAGACCCGAAGGTCGATGTTGTCGCCAAACACGGCAGCGGCGTGCGGGCTCGCCCGCACCTCGCCGAACGTGCCGATCGTCTCATGCACGGCGCTGTCGTTGCGCGTCAGCGTCATCACCTCGCCGAGCGCCGGTAATTCACCCAGCAACTCGCGCACGCGCGGCTCGATGCGCCGCACGCCGTCGCCACAATGCGCCGCGACCAGATCGGCTTCCGAAATGCCCAATTGCAAGGCCAGATCACGTTCTCGCGCCTTGGGATTCTGCGATCGCGCCGATCTGATTTCCTGCGCTGTGGGCTTCACATTCCGATCCATAGTCACACCTGTTCGCTAGCAACAATCGTTCGTGTCGGCTGGCTGGCTCTATTTGTTGAGGATGAGCTTGCCCTGCCGGGTGATCTTGAGCCGGTAGAGCGCGCCGTGATGCTCGATGCCGATCTCGTGTTCGCCCTGGAACAGCGAATTGGACGACAGCGTGCGCGGCGACAGCGGCATGCGTTCCGACCGCATGGGCGTGTGCGTCTCGGCGCGGCGGAAGCGATAGCGGAAATCGTCAGGGTTGTGCGTGTTCATCGTCAGGCTCCTGATCCATCTCGCGCCGCTGCCCGCGACGCCGGGGATGATTGCCGATTCATTTGTTGACTCGGATAATCATGTTTACTAGTCAGTGCAATACCGGACCAAATGAGTCAACATTTAAGGTGCCGGATGAGATGAAAAATGCGAGCAAGCGGCAACGCCAGCCAGCATTCAACACAGAATTTGGAGTTGAATCATGGGCTTGGCGGTTGGGGGCGAAGTGCCTGCGGATCGTTTCGAGGGTTGCGCCGGCGATAGAGGCGCAAGGCGGCGGACACTAAAGAGCGTCAGCATCCTGTTGGCGGGCGTGGCGACGGCTTCGTTGTCGGCGTCGCTCGCTCACGCGCAGCAGACGAATACGGAGCAGCCGACGCAGGAAGAGCAGCAGGCCGAAGGCAAGACAGGCGCCTCCGGCGAAACGCTGCTCGACAAGATCCTGCTGCTCAGCCGCACCGGCGAAACGGCGATCGAATCGCTGTCGTCATCAAGCCACGTCGACCAGGAACAGATCGACCGGCGCCTGGCGACCAGCGTGAACGACGTGTTCTTCGGCGTGCCGGGCCTGACCGTACAGTCCGACGCCAAGCGCACCGCCTCCAGCGTCAACATCCGCGGCCTGCAGGACTTCGGCCGCGTGCAGGTGATCGTCGACGGCGCCCGGCAGGACTTCAACCGCTCCGGCCACGGCACATCGTCGACCTTCTGGATCGACCCCGAACTGATCCAGTCCGTGGACGTGATCCGCGGTCCGGTCGCCAACACCTACGGCTCGGGCGCCATCGGCGGCGTCGTCTTCTTCGACACCAAGGACGCGACGAACTTTCTCAAGCCGGAAGAGACCTGGGCCACCTCGGTGACCGGCCGCTACGAAACGAACGGCTCCGGCTGGACCACCAGCGCCACCGGCGCCTATCGCTTGAGCCCCGACTTCGACGTGCTGGGCAACATCGTCTATCGCGACTACGGCGACTACAAGGACGGCGACGGCAACAGGGTCGCGGGCTCCGCCTTCGACGTGCTCGGCGGCCTGCTCAAGGCCACCGTGCGGCCGAGCGAGAACAGCGAGTTGAAGCTCGGCTGGGTCGGCTCCAGCGACGGCTGGAACGAAATCAGCGGCGGCGTCCCGACGTCCGATCTCGACATGCGCCAGAACACCTTCACCGCCCGCTACAACGTCACGGACGAGGACAAGAGCTGGCTAGACCTCCACATCAACACCTCCTACGGCAAGACCGATCTGGAACGGACCTATCTCAGGACGCTCGGCGGGCAATACGACCCGGTCACCGGGCGTCCGACCACCATTCCCGCCGGCTCGCGGACCACCTACGACCTCGAAACGCTGAGCTTCGACATCTGGAACACCTCTCGCTTCGAGACGGGGACGCTCGGCCACGAGCTGACCTATGGCGGCGACTGGGTGAGCGACGACATGGTGACGCTGGACCCGTCCGGCGGCCAGGACACCTACACGCCGTCGGGCAAGCGGCGCGTGAGCGGCCTCTACGTCCAGGACAAGATGAGCTGGGAGTGGCTGGAGGTGATCGCCGGCCTGCGCTACGACAGCTACAGCCTCGACAGCGCCACCGCCGAAAGCTCCGGCGACCGCCTGTCGCCGCGCATCACCGTCGGCGTGACGCCCTTCGAGAGCGCCGGTCTGGACGGGCTGCAATTTTATGGCACCTATGCCGAGGGCTACCGTTCGCCGTCGATCACCGAAACGCTGATGAACGGCATGCACCCCGCCGGCGTCACCTTCCCGTTCCTGCCGAACCCGAACCTAAAGCCGGAAACCGGCAAGACCTGGGAGTTCGGCGCGAACTACAAGGCAGACGGCGTCATCGAGGCTGGTGACGCGCTGCGCCTGAAGGCCGCTTACTTCAACAACGACGTCAAGGATTACATACAGGCCAACGGGGATATTCCCGCAGGCACCGGCGCCTGTCCGGCAGTGCCGGCGGGTGCGCCCGTATTTGATCCGGCCAAGGGACAATTCCGCGGATACTACTACCCATATTGCAACCAGTACCAGAACTACGCGAGCGCCAGGATCCGCGGCTTCGAATTCGAGAGTGTTTACGACGCGAGCTGGGGCTTCGCCGGCCTTTCGGCCTCGATCATCGACGGCCACACGGTGTCCTATGACGGCCTGCGCGAAGACCTGACGACCATCCCTTCCTCGCAGGTGACCGCACAGCTCGGCTTCCGCTTCCTCGAGGACAGGCTGACGGTCGGCGGCGAGGTGCAGCACAACGGCAAGCCGAAGGGCAACGACGCGGCAAGGGACTACACGCTGGTCAACGCCTTCGCCAGCTACAAGGCAAACGAGAATCTCAAGTTCGACTTCCGCGTCGACAACATCTTCGACGAGAAGTACGCCAACCCGCTCAACGCCACGGCGACCAGCACCATCTACGAGCCGGGCGTGTCTGTGAAGTTGGCGGCGACGGTGCGGTTCGGAGGCTGACACGACCATGAAGACGGCAACCTTTGTTCTTTCGGCAACCGTGGCGATCGCACTTTGCTCGGGGGCGGCGGCGCAGGAGGCGGCAAAGCCCGCCCCTGCGCTTTCGCTGGAACTCAACGGCGCGCAGCCCTCCGACAAGGGCTGCCGCCTGACCTTCGTGGTGACTAACGATCTCGGCGCCGCCCTTTCCAAGGCGGCGTTCGAGATCGCACTGTTCAACGAGGCCGGCGTGGTCGAGCGCCTGACAGTGCTGGACTTCAAGGATCTGCCGGCCGGCAAGACCAAGGTGACGCGCTTCGATCTCGCCGGCACCGATTGCACCAAGGTGGGCCGGGTCCTCGTCAACGCCGCCACCGAATGCGCGGGTTCCGGCATCGAGCCGACGGCCTGCATGCGCGGCCTGAAGACCTCGACGCGCGCCGGCATTGCTTTCGGCGTCTGAACAGACGGAGCGCCAAGCCGACCCGTTATTCTACCGTTCGGCCTGCGACGGCGGCTGGACGATCGTTCTCCAACCCACCCCAGAAAGGAAAGCCGATGTTCATAGCCATGAACCGTTTCAAGGTGCAGAAGGGATCGGAAGATGCCTTCGAAAACGTATGGAAGAGCCGCGATTCCTCGCTTTCCCAGATGACCGGCTTTAAGGAATTCCACCTCCTGCGCGGTCCCGTCAACGAAGAGGAAGGCTACACGCTGTTCGCCTCGCATACGCTGTGGGCCACGCAGGACGATTTCATCGCCTGGACGAAATCGGAGAATTTCCGCGCCGCCCACCGCAATGCCGGTTCCGGCAAGGTCCACTATCTGGGCCACCCGCAATTCGAGGGCTTTTCGATCGTCGAAGGAGCCTGAAGCCTCCGCCCGGCATTTTAGCAGGGCAGACGAAAAGAAACCTCCCGGCGGACCCACCGGGAGGTTTTTTCAGGAAACTATGTCTAGGCCGACGGCTGGGAAGGCGATTCGTCCGATTTGTCTTCGGTTTCCGCCTTGGTGGCCTGCTCGCGGCTGCGCTCGATCAGCTTGGCCGACCATATCGACACCTCGTAGAGGATGATGGTGGGCAGCGCCAGGCCGATCTGGCTCATCGGATCGGGCGGCGTCAGCACAGCCGCCACGACGAAGGCGATGACGATCGCCCATTTGCGCTTGTCCTTCAGCGCCTGGGAGGACAACAGCCCGACGCGCGTCATCAGGCTGGTCACCACCGGCAACTGGAACACCAGCCCGAAGGAGAAGATCAGCGTCATGATGAGGCTGAGATATTCCGACACCTTGGGCAGCAGCGAAATCTGCACGTCGCCGCCGCCGCCGACCTGCTGCATGGACAGGAAGAACCACATCACCATCGGCGTGAAGAAGAAGTAGACCAGCGCTGCGCCCATCAAGAACAGGATCGGCGACGCAATCAGGAACGGCAGGAAGGCGTTCCGCTCGTTCTTGTAGAGGCCGGGGGCGATGAACTTGTAGATCTGCGTGGCAATCAGCGGAAAGGCGATGACCATGCCGCCGAAAGCAGCGAGCTTGACCTGCGTGAAGAAGAATTCCTGCGGCGCGGTATAGATCAGTTCGACCTTCGAGGGGTCCAGACCGGCCCATTGCGTCGCCCATTTGAAGGGGATGACGAGCAGGTTGAACAGCCGCTTGGCGAGGAAGAAGCAGGCGAGGAAAGCGATGAAGAAGCCGGCGATCGACCAGATCAGCCGGCGGCGCAGCTCGATCAGATGCTCGATCAGCGGCGCCGACGACTTGTCGATCTCCTCGCGATCGCGTTCGGTGATGCTCACGAGCCGGCCCTCTTGCGCGAAGCTGCCTTGCCCGGCTTCGCAGCCTTGGACACGGCAGCCGCCTTCCCTGCTGCCGCCGGCCCGGCAACCTTGGCTGCCGGCGCACTCGCGACGGCCTTCCCGGCTGCCGCGGCCTTAGGAGTGGCAGCCTTCGCGGGCGATTTTGCGACCTTACCGGCGGCGACTGCTGCGCTCTTGCCCGGCTTCGCCGCTGGCGCCTTCACGGGTTTCGTTGCGGTTTTTGCCTTTGCGGCCGGCGTGGCCTTTGCGGTGGCGTCCGCCGTTGCCGAAGCGATCGCCGGCGCGGGCGGCATGGTGTCTGGCCCGGTGACGCCCGGCATCTCCGTCGCGCCGTTCTTCAGCGGCTCGGCGGGTTCGGCGGGGGCGTCGGCCTCTGCGACCTTCGGTTCGGGCGCAGGCTTCGGCTTCATCGCCTGGTCGAGCCCGGCACGCACGTCGGCAGCCGCCTTTTCGAAGGGATTGAGCTGCTTCCTGATCTCGGTCGCCGGATTGAGGCCGCGCAGCGAATCCACCGACTTCTTGACGTCGTCAAGCTCGGCTTCCTTCAGCGCCTCGTCGAACTGGCGGCGAAAATCGTTCGCCATGCCGCGCATCTTCGCCGTCATGCGGCCCATGGTGCGCAGCATGTTGGGCAAATCCTTAGGCCCGACGACCACGATCATGACGACCGCAATCACCAGCATCTCGGTCCAGCCGACCTCGAACATGACGCTGCTACCCGCTTAAAGGCGAACGAAAATCAGCTTTTGGTCGCCTTTTCGCGCGCCGAAACCGTTTCGTCGGCGCGATGTTCGACGGTGCGGGCCTTGTCGGCGGCATCATCGGCCTCGTCGTCGTCGGCCATGCCCTTCTTGAAGCTCTTGATGCCCTTGGCCATGTCCCCCATCAACTCGGGAATCTTACCGCGGCCGAACACAAGAAGCACGATCACCAGAACGATCAGCCAATGCCAAATCGAAAACGAACCCATTGTCACTCTCTCTCAGAACTGTTCCCAGATGTTGATCTATGCGTTTTCGCTTCCGGTTTCAAACACAACCGCATCGCCCAACGTACCGAAATGACGCAGGCGTACGGCGTGGTTAAGGCAAGCGCCCCGGTCGGCGATCATTCTTCGGTGACTTTCGGCGTCAAAAGGCCGAGTTCCTCCAGGTCGATATCGGTCAGCGGATCCTCGTCCTCGGTCAGTTCATCGGGATCGGCCGGCGGCAGGGGAATGGAGAAATTGGACGGCATGCGTGCCGACAACAGGCCGGCGCCCTTCAATTCCTCGATCCCCGGCAGGTCGCGGATTTCCTCCAGCGCGAAATGGTCGAGGAAATTTTCCGTCGTGCCGTAGGTGACGGGACGGCCGGGCGTCTTGCGGCGACCGCGCATCCTCACCCATTCCGTCTCCAGGAGCGTATCCAGCGTCCCCTTCGAGGTCTCGACGCCGCGAATGTCCTCGATCTCGGCGCGGGTGACGGGCTGGTGGTAGGCGATGATGGCCAGAACCTCGAGCGCCGCCCGCGACAGCTTTCTCTGCTGCACGGCGTCGCGGCTCATCAGGAAGGCTAGATCGCCGGCGGTGCGGAAGGCCCAGGCGTCGCCGACGCGCACGAGGTTGACGCCGCGCCGCTCGTAGATCTTGTGCAGTTCGGCCATCGCCGCCGGCACGTCGACGCCTTCCGGCAGGCGCTGGGCAAGCTGCTTTTCGCTGACCGGCTCGGCGCTGGCGAAGACGATGGCCTCGGCCATGCGCACGGCTTCGGCCAGATGCAGGCGCTCGGCCGGATTGCGGACGGCCTCGCCGTCGTCGCCGATGACGAAGGGAATGACCGACGCGTTGACGCTTTCGCTCATCGTGCAACCTCGACTGCTTTCACGCGCTGGCGCCCGCGCAGGTAGATCGGCGCGAACACCTCTTCCTGACGCACTTCCAGGCTGCCCTCTCGAACCAGTTCCAGCGTGGCGGCGAAGGAAGATGCCATGGCGGTACGTTTTTCCTCCGGGCTCGCCAGGTACTCGATCAGGAAGGCGTCCAGCGCCGTCCAGTCGGCGCTGGCGCCGATCAGCCGCGACAGCATTGTCCGTGCCGTCTTGAGCGACCAGACGCCACGCTTGGCGATGGTGACGTTGGAGATCGCCTGACGCTGGCGCTGCGACGCATAAGCGGTGAGCAGGTCGTAGAGCGTGGCGGAAAATTCGTTGCGCTTCTCGACGATGACCATTTCCGGCATGCCGCGCTGGAAGACGTCGCGGCCGAGCCGGTTGCGGTTCACCAGCCGGGCGGCGGCATCGCGCATGGCCTCCAGCCGGCGCAGGCGGAATTGCAGCACCGCCGCCAGTTCCTCGCCGCTCTCGCCTTCTTCGCCCGGTTGCTTGGGGATCAGGAGCTTCGATTTCAGGAAGGCCAGCCAGGCCGCCATGACCAGATAGTCGGCAGCCAGTTCCAGCCGCATCGCCCTCACCTTGCCGATGAAGGCAAGATACTGCTCGGCCAGCGCCAGCACCGAAATGCGCGCCAGATCGACCTTCTGGTTGCGGGCAAGATGCAGAAGCAGGTCGAGCGGCCCTTCGAAGCCGTCGACGTCGACAACCAGCGACGGCTCGCTGGTGGCGCGGGTTTCCTCGTTCTCGGCCCAAAGACGATCCATGGGAGCGGCCTTGCCCGCTCCGCCCGTTCCGCCCTTCGTCTCCGCTGCCTGTGCCACCTATCGGTTTTCCGCCTGTTGCGGCCGGGGCTGCTACACCCTCAAGCGACCGCTTCGAAATACTGCGCGAACTCCTCGCGCAATTCGCTTTCCCTACTGTCGTCCCCGCCGCCGATGACCGCCAGCGCCCTTGTCGCCCGCTCCAGCGCCTTGCCCTGCAACGGTTTGGCGCCGGAAACGATGCCCCGCATCTCTTCCATGACGCCGTTGCAGTGAAGGACGATATCGACGCCCGCCGCAAGGATGGAGGCGGCCTTTGTGCGGAAATCCCCAGAAAGTGCCTTCATCGAAGTGTCGTCACTGATCAGCAGCCCGTCGAAGCCGATCTCGCCGCGAATGACCTCGTCCACCACCTTGCCGGAGGTGGTGGCGGGGTTCGCCGGATCGATCACCTGATAGACGACATGCGCCGTCATCGCCGCCGGCAGGTCGTTCAACGCCTGGAACGGGGCGAAATCGTGGTTCATCAACTCCTTCAGCGAGGCGGTCACGGTCGGCAGTTCCAGATGCGTGTCGGCGGTGGCGCGGCCATGGCCGGGCATGTGCTTCATCACCGGCAGCAGGCCGCCGGCCATCAGCCCCTCGGCGCTGGCGCGGCCGAGCGTGGCGACGATCTTCGGCTCGCGGTCATAGGCGCGCTGGCCGATGACGTCGTTGGCACCTTCCACCGGCACGTCGAGCACCGGCAGGCAGTCCGCATCGATACCGTAGCGGGCAAGGTCGAAGGCGTGCAGGCGCGCCATGAGCCAGGCGGCGCGCAGGCCGTCCTCCTCGCTGTCGCGATAGAGCGCGCCGACCGCGCGCGCCGCCGGATAGTTCGGCGCCAGCGGCGGGCGAAGGCGCTGTACCCGGCCACCCTCCTGGTCGATGAAGACCGGCGCATGCCAGCCGACGCAATCGCGCAGGTGGGCGACGAGGTCGCGGATCTGCTCGGGCTCGCCGATGTTGCGGGCAAACAGGATGAAGCCCCACGGCATCTCGCTGCGATAGAAGGAAACCTCCTCGCGGGTCAGCGATTTTTCGGCGCAGCCGAGGACAAGGGATTGTGATTCGCTCATATGCGGACTCTAGAATGTTGCGGGACCAAAGGGAATCGGGCGGCACGGAGCACAGTCGGCTCCACAAAAAGCGAAAACGGCGCGGGAAGCCGCGCCGTTTTCCGATTTGGCTGAAGCCGCCGTTACTTCGAGACGAAGCAGTTGCCGCCGGCGGCCTTGTAGCTTTCGCACAGCTTAATGGCATCGTTGCGCGACTGTGCCGGCACGCGCACGCGATAGAAGGTACCCTTGCCGGCGATCTCGGCCTTGACGATGCTGGCGGTGTGGCCGTCGAGCACGCTGGCATAGCGGCGGGCAAGGTCCTTGTAGCTCGCCTGGGCGCTCTCGGCGGTCGGCTGGGACGCGATCTGCATCGACCATGAACCGGCAGCCGGCGCGCCCTGATCGAGGGCCGCGACCTGGTCCGGCTTGACCTCGCCGACGATGTCGACGGGTTGATCGGAGGGACGCTGCGGGGCGACCGGCGCCACCTTGGGCGTGGCCGAGGACTGCGCCGGGGCCGCGCTTTCGGCTGCCGCCGGCTCGTTGGCGGCGGCGGAGGGCACCGCGCCCGTCTGGTCGCCCGACGTATCGACATGCTGCGGCGCCGGATCGGCCGGTTCGGTGGCGGCGACCTTGGCGGGCGCCTGCTCCTCGCGCGGTACCAGCGAGCCGTCGGGCTTGACGACCATGGTGCGCACCTTGCGCGGCGTCACCAGCGCGGTTTCCTTGTTGCCAGCGTCGGCTTCGGGAGCGGCCGCCTGCTCGATGCGGTCTTCCGATTTCGGTGCAGGCACAGCCGGCCCGGCATCACTATCCGGCGACAGGTCTACCACCCGGCTTTCCGGCTGACCGCCCGCCGACTGCGTTACGTCCATCGGTTCCTGTGCGTCCGTCACCAGCTTCTCTTGCTTCGGATCGGCCGCTTTCACGCCGTTGACGGCCTCGTAGACCTTGTTGTCCTGGTTGGGAATGACGGTGCCGCCGGGGTTCTCCGGCTTCACCTTGATCGGCTGGTTGTCGGCCTTGACGATGGCGGGCGCATCGCTGCCGCCGCTGCCTGGCGACAGGGCAAAGGCGCCTATGCCGCCGACGATCGCCACGGCGCCGATGACGGCGGCCGCCAGAAGAACGCGGTTGCGCGGTCGCCCGGCGCCTTCCGCAACATCCGGGACGGTGTTCACCTCGTCGAGGTCGGGATCGTAGTCCAACTCGCCGACGGGAAGAGGATCGTGACCGGCGCGCGGCCGGCTGGCGGCGAAACCGGCCGGGCCGAACTCCGCGGCCTTGCCGCCGGCGGATGCCGCCACCGCGGCGGCCGCGGCATAGGCCGGCGCTTCGTACTGCGCGTGTGCGCCGCCGACATAGGGATCGTCCTCATAGGCGGCCGCACGCGGCGCGGCGGGCTCCGGCCCGGGAGCCGCCATGGTGCCGATCAGGCCGGAGAATTCCGCGTCGAGATCGTCGTAGGCGACGGATTCGGGCTCATCCTGCTCGAAGGACAATTCGGGAAGATCAAGATCGTCGGCCAGCGCCACGACGCGTTCCGGCACGTCCACCGTCTCCACGTCCGGCATCTCGGAGCGCGGCGCGGCAGTTGGTGCAGCAGGCTCTGCGCTTGCGACCGGCGCGGCCGTCTGTACGCCGTAAGTGTAGGGCTGCTGCGCCATCCCCTGCCAATCGGACGCCGGTTCGGGCGCGGCGGCGCGAGGCTCGGCGACCGGCGTCTGGGCAAGCGGCGTGCCCCGGCTCCACGTCCAGTTCGATTCGGCGGCGGGAGCTGTGGCCGCCTCCTGCTCGTGCGCGTCAGCGGCGATGTCGTCGAAATCCAGAGCCTGGAGGTCGGCCAGCAACGCCGCGTCAAGGGCTTCCGGGTCGTGTTCGTGATGCGACACGGGCGGCTCCTCGGCTGCCTGGGTAGCAGCCTCGCTCACGGCCGCGATTGCCGGCTCGGAAGCAGCCGGGCGCGCCGTCATACGGTTCAACAGCGCATTCAGTTCGTCTTCCAGCGTGCTCTCGTGCAAGGCCGGGGCTGGTTGCGACTGTTCGGCCGCGACAGGCTGCGGCGCCTCCGCAACGGGATCGGCCGCAAAGTGCTCGTCGAAAGCACCACGGAAATCGATATCCTGCACCGAAGATTCATCGGCAACGGGCTGGTCGTCTACATAGGCGGCAGCAACAGGCTCGGGTTCGTAAGCCGCCACGGGCTCGGGCTCGTAGGCCGTTTCCTCGAAAGCGGGCTGTTCGGCGACGTGTTCGAAAGCCGGCTCGTCGACGGCCTCGCGATATTCCTCGTCGACAGCGCCGAGCGCGTCATCCAGCTTGACCACGTCGTCATGGACAGGCTGCGCGACCGCTTCCGATTCAACCGGACGGGCGGCGAAATCCATGTCCACGTCAGCCATGGCGCCATCGAAATAGGCGGCGAAATCGTCGTCGGACGCGCCCTGCCCCGAGACCGGCGCAGCTTCGGCGGCGACGGCATAGCCATCGTCTCCGGACGTTTCGGCGTCCTGCGGCGCGGCGCTGAAGTCTTGAGCCGTCACGTCGTCGAATACTCTGTCGTCCGCCAGCACCTGCTCGTCAGCAGCGTCTTCGGATTCAGGCTCGACATAGGCCTCGTACCCGGCGGCCTGTTCGACCTCGTCCTCGACGCTGAAATCCTCATGCAGCGAGGCAGCGACGTGCTCGTCCATGGCGGCATCGAGATCGAAACCGTCGCCGGCGGCAGCTTCGACCGCTGCGGTCGGGGCGGAATCCCACTCCACCTGCGGCGCCAGCTCTTCCACCTGCGGCTCGATGGCGGCCGGCGCAGCGACGGGCTCGTCATCGAACCCGGCAAGCTCGCCCATCAATTCCTTTTCGAGGTCGATGCCAAAGGCGTCATCCACCGCCTCGGCGGGAACGGCCTGGACCGGCGTCTGCGGGCGAACCGGCTCGCGCGGATCGAAACCCATGATACGGGTCAGTTCCGCAAAGGGATCGTCATCGGCTATGCCATGATGATCGGCGACTTTCAGCTGGTTTCTGTCTGCCATAATCGTTCCCGAACTCGTACTCGTCCGCGCGCCAGCGACGTCGCGAAGGGTTGGCCCTTACCAAGCCAATGTGGGCGAAAGGTGGCAGGTTTTTTAGTAAAGCCTAACGCATCTCGGTCGGGGCGTCGGCCCCTATCAGCGTCAGGCCGGACGTCAAAACGTCCGCAACAGCCTGCACCAGACCCAGCCTGGCATAAGTCGATTGTCGGTCGTTAACCTTAACAAAACGTAAGCCGGGATTCTCCGTGCCCCGGTTCCAGTGCGCATGGAAGGCGCTCGCCAAGTCGTAGAGGTAGAATGCCAGCCGGTGCGGCTCCTGCGCAAGGGCCGCCTGCTCGATCAGCCGGGGGTATTCGGCGAGCTTGCGGATAAGGCCGAGTTCGCCCTCGTCCGTCAGGCCAGCTACGGCCGCCTTGAGGTCGTCGCGCGCGAATGCCTCGCCCGGAAACTGCTCGGCCGCCTGGCGGAACACCGAATGGCAGCGCGCCGAGGCGTACTGCACGTAGAAGACCGGATTGTCCTTCGACTGCTCGGTCACCTTGGCGAAGTCGAAGTCCAGCGGCGCGTCGCTCTTGCGGTAGAGCATCATGAAGCGCACCGGGTCGCGCCCCACCTCCTCCACCACCTCGCGCAGCGTGATGAAATCGCCCGAGCGCTTCGACATGCGCACCGGCTCGCCGTCGCGGAACAGTTTCACCAGCTGGCACAGAAGCACGGTGAGCTTGACGCGGCCGCCGGTGACGGCGCGCGCCAGAGCCTCCAGCCGTTTGACGTAGCCGCCGTGGTCCGCGCCGAGCACATAGATCAGTTCGTCGAAGCCACGGTTCACCTTGTCCTTCAGGTAGGCGACGTCGGCGGCAAAATAGGTGAAGGAACCGTCCGACTTGACCAGCGGGCGGTCCATGTCGTCGCCGACCTCGGTGGAGCGGAACAGCGTCTGCTCGCGGTCCTCCCAGTCGTCAGGCTTCTCGCCCTTCGGCGGCGGCAGCTTGCCCTTGTAGATGTGGCCTTTCATCGTGAGATCGGCGATTGCCGCGCGGATCGCCTTGGCGTTGTCGGCATGCAGCGTGCGCTCGGAGAAGAAGACGTCGTGATGGACGTTGAGCAGCGCTAGGTCGGCCTTGATCATCACCATCATGGCGTCGATGGTGCGATCCTTGACGATGGCGAGCGCCTCTTCGTCCGGCATTTGCAGCAGCGAGCGGCCGAATTCCTTCGCCAGGGCCTCGCCGACGGGCACGAGATAGTCGCCCGGATAGAGGCCGGCCGGGATCTCGCCGATGTCGTCGCCCAGCGCCTCGCGATAGCGCAGCATCACCGAGCGGCCGAGCACGTCGATCTGCACGCCGGCGTCGTTGATGACGTATTCCTTCACCACCGCATAACCGGCGAAGGCCAGAAGGTTGGCCAGCGTGTCGCCGACCACGGCGCCGCGGCAATGGCCGACATGCATCGGACCCGTCGGGTTGGCGGAAACGTACTCGACGTTGGTGCTGTGGCCCTTGCCGACGGTCGAGCGACCGAAGTCGCGCCCAGCGTCCAGAATATCGACCAGATGCGCCTGCCAGAAGCGCTCGGTGAGCCTGAGATTGACGAAACCCGGGCCGGCGATCTCGGCGGATGCTATGTCGGCGTCGCCGCGCAACGCCTCGGCGATCTTTTCGGCCAGCGCGCGCGGGTTCTGGCCGGTGGG
This sequence comes from Mesorhizobium sp. 8, assembly GCF_006351905.1. Taxonomy (NCBI): domain Bacteria; kingdom Pseudomonadati; phylum Pseudomonadota; class Alphaproteobacteria; order Hyphomicrobiales; family Phyllobacteriaceae; genus Mesorhizobium; species Mesorhizobium sp. 8. The sequence goes on along the minus strand of NZ_CP040914.1, from coordinate 297,207 downwards.
CTTGGCCAACACCATGGCGGCATTGGTGGCGAGGTCGCCGTGGCTGGCGTCGCGCGGCGGCTCGACGGCGATGCGCGACAGATCGGGCGCGGTGCCCTCCTTGTCTTTCAAATCAAGCGCTTCGACGGCCTTGGCGATCCGCGCAGTGAAGTCGGCGAAAATGTGCATGACAGGCTTTCGTAGAACGGAAAACACGTAAAATTTCACGTTTCAGGCGTGATTTTCACGTTTTTCGTGGTTTCGGCTCGCCCTAGCTCAAATCCGGTGTCCGGTCAAACAGGCGCCGGTGCTCCTTGAGCGCATAGGTGTCGGTCATGCCGGCGAGGAAATCGGACACAGAACGCGCCTTGATGCGGTCCTCCGCCCGGTCCAGCCCCTCGCGCCAGCCTTCGGGCATAGCGCGGGGATCGGCGTAGTAGGCGTCGAACAGGTCCTTCACCACCTGCTCGGCGTCGGCGCGCACGCGCATCACCTCCGGATGGCGGTAGAGGTGGCCGTAGAGAAAGGCCTTCAGTTCCTTCTCCTTTGCCGCCATGGCCGGCGAGAAGGCGACGATGGGCTCGCCGGCGGCACGCACCGCGTCGGGCGTCGATGGCGCAACGCGCGTCAGTCGGGCGGAAGCCTCGGCGATGACGTCCTCGACCATCGCCGTGATCTGGCGCCGCATCAATTCATGCCCGGTGCGGACCGTATCGAGATGCGGATAGCGCTCGCGCACGCCTTTCAGGATCGCGCCCGGCAGCCCCAGGTCCGCCAGCATCTCCAGTTTCAAAAGGCCCGAGCGCAGGCCGTCGTCGATATCGTGCGTGTCGTAAGCAATGTCGTCGGCAAGCGCCGCGCATTGCGCCTCGATGCTGGCGAAACTCGCAAGCTTGAGATCGTGCAGCTCGTTATAGTTGCGGATCGTCGGCGGCACCGGGCCGGCAAGCCCCCTGCCCGCCGCATCCGTCAGCGGGCCGTTGTGCTTGACCAGCCCTTCCAACGTTTCCCATGTCAGGTTCAGGCCGTCGAAGTCGGCATAGCGGTGCTCCAGCCGCGTGACGATGCGCAGCGACTGGGCGTTGTGGTCGAAGCCGCCCCAGGCCGCCATCTTCTCGTTCAGCGCGTCCTCGCCGGTGTGGCCGAAGGGCGTGTGGCCGAAATCGTGGACCAGCGCCACCGCCTCGGCGAGGTCCTCGTCCACCCTCAGCGCGCGGGCCAACGCACGCGCGATCTGCGCCACCTCGATCGTGTGGGTGAGCCGCGTGCGATAGTGGTCGCCCTCATGGGCGACGAAGACCTGCGTCTTGTGCTTCAGCCGGCGGAAAGCGGTGGAATGGATGATGCGGTCACGGTCGCGCTGAAAAGGCGTGCGCGTCGGGCTTTCGGGCTCGGCGAACAGCCGCCCGCGCGAGCGCGCCGGATCGCAGGCATAGGCCGCGCGCGGCCTGTAGCCGAAGCCGATGTCACCGAGATCCCTGCCCCCGTCTTCCATTCAAATCGCAATCAGGCTCGCGGCAGCAGCTTGCGCAGGATGACGGACGAATGGCCGTCCGCCTCGTGCGAGGCGTCCTGGCGCTGAACGACCTCGAAGCCGTGCTTGCGGTAGAAAGCCAGAGCCCTGTCATTGCCCTCGATCACCTCCACCGCGATGCTGGGGATGCCGGCATGGAAGGCCAGAACAGCATGCAGCAGGTCAACCGCCAGGCCGGTGCCGAATTCGGACGGATCGAGATGCAGGCGGTCGAGCGTGACGTCGCCGGCCTCGTCCATGCTGGCCAGCGCGTAGCCGGCAAGCGACTTGTCCCGCCGCTCGGCCACGAAGGACGCTTTGTCGGGGTCCGTAAGTTCCGCGGCAAGCCGTTGCGGCGCATGGCGGGCATCGGATTCGCGCGCCGTCGTCTCCGATCCGAGGATCGTCGAATAGGTGCGGCGCCAGGAAGCACCCAGCAGCCGCGAGACCGCTTCGACATCCCGCTCGGTCATGGCCCTGATCTGGATCATCGCCACCTCCTTCGGCGGCCGTTGACTTGGCCGCTGTCGCTTCATACCTATCATGGCAAGCACAACGCAAGGTGAGCGCAATGGATGCCGGCGCCAAGACCACCACGACCGTAGAAATGACCGAAGCCGCGGCGAAGCGGATCGCGCGGATCGTTGCCGCCGAGCCCGGCAAGACGGCGCTGCGCGTCGCCGTCGAGGGCGGCGGCTGCTCCGGATTCTCCTACCGATTCGATCTCGTGGACGGCCGCAACGACGACGATGTCGCCATCGAGAAGGACGGCGCGACGCTTCTGATCGATGACCTGTCGCTCGTCTATATGGGCGGCTCGGTGGTCGATTTCGTCGACGACCTGATGGGCCAGTCTTTCCAGATCAGGAATCCAAACGCCGTCGCCTCCTGCGGCTGCGGCACCAGCTTCTCCATCTGACCGGCAGTCCCGGATTCACACGCTGATCGTCTTGCTGAAGGCGTTGGTGAAGACGACGCCGCCATGGTCGTCGCTCGCCTCGGCCAGCACGACGTCCATTGCCTGGTTGGTGATCCGCGCGATCGCGAAGCCGCCCATATAGGCGGCCTTCGGCTTGAACAGGTCGAGCCCGTCGCTTTGATAGATCATCGGCGTTTCGTGCTGATGGCCGTGGAAGACGCCGATGACGTTGTAGCCTTTCAGCACTTCCAGCAGGGCCTCCCGGTTTGCCGCGCTCCACCAGTGCGCGGTGCCCTCGCCGCTGTCGTCGAAGCGATGCTGGGCCTTGTCCCATACCTCGGTCGAGAACGTGTCCCAGCCGTAGTGCTGGAACAGGACGACGGGACGCCCGTCCGCGGCGTTGGCCGCAAGGTCCTGCTTCAGCCATGGCAGGCTGCTCAGGGCGCCGTGCCCGGTATCGCCGGCGAAGCGATGCGTCTGGACGAGATGGAGGCCGCCCCAGTTCCACGAATAGCAGTCGGAACCGACGTCGTAGTTGTCGGCCGGCACGGGCGGCTTGAAGAAGACGCCGGCGCGGTGGTTGATCTCGACATAGTCGCGCAGTTCGCGCCGATACCAGTTCAGGTGCCCCGTCGGGCCGTTCTGGTCGAGGTCGTGGTTGCCGAGCCCGACATAGACCGGAACGTGGACCCGGTCCGGCCCGACGCCCTGCTGGTACCGCTGGGAAAACTGCAGCAGCTGCGTGCCTTCGCTGGGCAGGATGACCTGGCCGCCGCCATCGTCGGTCATGTCGCCGCCGACGACGATGCCGAGCGGCGTTCCGATCGGTCGGCCGGCCGAACGCAGGCTCGTGGCCACGCCGCCGATCTCGGCCGGCCACAGCGTATCGCCGAGGCCGTTCAGCGCCGCGATGTTGCGCAGCAGGTTGGCATCGGTCTTTCCTTCCTTCTGGCAATTAGGGCTCAGCCCCTTGGCCATGCGGCAGGCATGAATGTCGGCGACGAACAGGAAGGTGGCATCGATGGGCGGAACGGCGCGGGTCGACTGGGCGAAAGCCTGGCCGGCGGCGCCGACGATCCCGAGGGCGGCCGCCTGTTTGAGGAGAGTCCGCCGCGAAAGCGGCGTCGCCAAGCAAGCGTTCATCGCCAACAATTCAGCACGACCCGGATCGCCCGTCCAGATTCCGGATGAAACAAAAAGGGCCGCCCGAGCGGCCCTTTTCAATGGATTTGGTGTTGGGGATTTGGCGCCGCGGAATTTGGCGTCGAGGATCACGCCTCGGCGCTCATCGCCGCTTCGCGCAGGCCCTCGGCATCGCCGGTGGCGCCGTTGAAGACCAGGTTGAGCAGGACCGATGCGATCGAGGCGAGCAGAATGCCCGAATCGATCAGCGGGCCGATGGCCTTCGGCAGCCACATGTGAAACTCCGGCGCGACGACCGGGATCATGCCGAAGCCGACCGAGATGCCGACGATGAACAGGTTGTTGCGGTTGGTCTTGAAGTCCACCGCCGTCAGGATGCGGATGCCGGTGGCGGCGACCATGCCGAACATGACGATGCCCGCCCCGCCCAGCACCACCGTCGGCAGAGCCTCGACCAGCGCGCCCATCTTCGGAATGAGGCCAAGCACCACCATGATGACGCCGCCGGCGACGCAGACGAAGCGGCTCCTGATGCCGGTCACGCCGACCAATCCGACGTTCTGCGAGAAGGACGTGTAGGGAAAGGTGTTGAAAATCCCGCCGAGCACGGTGCCCAGGCCGTCCATGCGCAGGCCGGACGACAACATCGGCTGGGTCACCTCCTTGCCGGTCATCTCGCCCAGCGCCAGGAACATGCCGGTCGATTCGATCATGACGACGATCATCACCAGCACCATGGTCAGGATCAGCACCGGCGAGAAGATCGGCATGCCGAAGTGGAACGGCATGATCGGCGCGAACCAGGCGGCGTTCGCCACTTTGTCGAAGTGCATGAGGCCGAGCCCGGCCGCGATGACGCCGCCGGCGATGATGCCGATCAGCACCGCGATGTTGGACAGGAAGCCCTTGGTAAAGCGGGCGACGCCGACGACGATGGCGAGCACCACCAGCGAGAGCACGATGTTGGAAACCGGCGCGTAGGCGGGATTCGGCAGCGAAGGGGCCAGTGCGATGCCCGGCGGCACCGGCGGAATGGCGGACCCGCCAGCGCTTGCCGTATCCATCGCCGCCTTCAGCCAGTCGGCATGCACCGGATCGACCAGCTTTGGCGCGGTCGGGCCGACACCCAGGCCGAAGATCCAGGCGATGCCGATCTTCATCAGCGACACGCCGATGACCAGGATGATGGTGCCCGTCACCACCGGCGGAAAGAAGCGCAGCATGCGCGAGACGAAGGGCGCGATCAGCACCGTGACGATGCCCGCACCGATGATGGCGCCGAAAATGGTACGCGCGCCATCGACGCCGGGATTGGCGACGGCCATCGACACCATCGGCCCGACGGCGGCGAAGGTGACGCCCATCATCACCGGCAGCTTGATGCCGAACCATTGCGTCGCACCCATCGATTGCAGGATCGAAGCGATGCCGCAGACGAACAGGTCCGCCGAGATCAGGAAGGCGACATCCTGCGGCGGCAGTTTCAATGCGCGGCCGATAATCAGCGGCACGGCGATCGCGCCGGCATACATGACCAGCACATGCTGGAGGCCGAGCGCGAACAGACGCGGTGCCGGCAGCACCTCGTCCACGGAATGCGTGGTTGACGTCATGGCATTTTTTCCTCTCTCCCAGAACCGGCCCGAAGAATGCCCAAGAGAGCCGGTTCCCTTCCTCCGAAGGATAGTGCAGGATCGTCTGCAATCGCGCCAAGCGCTATCAAGAACATTTTGAAATCATCGCGAGATTTTCATGAAGATCGTGACCTGGAACATCAACGGCGTGCGTGCGCGCATCGGCAACCTCACCCACTGGCTCGGCGAAAGCCAACCGGACATCGTCTGCCTGCAGGAGATCAAGACCGTCGACGAGCAGTTCCCTCGCGCCGAGGTCGAGGCGCTGGGCTACAATGTCGAGACACACGGCCAGAAGGGTTTCAACGGCGTCGCCATCCTGTCGAAGCTGCGCTTCGACGAGGTGAACCGCGGCCTGCCGGGCGACGAGAGCGACGAGCAGGCGCGATTCATCGAGGGCGTGTTCTCCACAGACAAAGGCGCGCTGCGCGTCGCCTCCATCTACCTGCCCAACGGCAACCCGATCGACGATCCGGTGAAGTTTCCCTACAAGCTTTCGTGGATGGAGCGGCTGGAGCGTTGGGCGGCCGAGCGGCTGGAGTTTGAGGAAGCGCTGGTGATCGCCGGCGACTACAACGTCATCCCCGAGCCGATCGATGCCCGGCACCCGGAGAATTGGCTGGGCGACGCCCTGTTCCAGCCACAGACGCGGCAGGCCTTCCGGCGCCTGAAGAACCTCGGCTTCACCGAAGCCGTGCGCGCGGTGACCGACCAGCCTGACACCTACACCTTCTGGGACTACCAGGGCGGGGCCTGGCAAAAGAACAACGGCATACGCATCGACCATCTCCTGCTCTCTCCGGAGGCGGCGAATCGCTTTTCCTCGGCCTCGATCGAGAAGCATGTGCGGGCTTGGGAAAAACCCTCCGACCACGTCCCCGTCGCGATCGAACTCGATCTCGCCGCAGCTTGAGGCATGGCTCCGCGATATAGCCACATTCGCCTGTTGTGCTTGACTTTTCGGGTTTGGAATTGAAGGCGGACATGCGGTTTTCAACCACGCTTGCCATGACCGCCGCAGCGGTTGCGGGCGCATCGCAAGCGGCGGCGGCGGAGCCTCGGTGCCTTTCCGCGGGAGAAGCGTTCGGCGTCGGCCAGTATGCCTGCCTGCAGGTCGGCGAAAGGGGAAAGCTGGCGCTGTGCGAAACGACGCAGGACGTGATGTCCTGGCGTACGGTGCAGGACTACTGCCCGGGCGGCGAACACCAACAGGCTCCGCAGACGGCCGATTTCGACGCCAACTGCCTGGCGAACGCCCAATCGTTCGGCGCCGGCAGGCTCGCCTGCCTCAGCGTCGACGGCACGCGCTACCTGGCGCGCTGCGACCTCGTGCTCAACACCTCGTCGTGGACGAAGGTGCAGGACGACTGTCCGGGCAATCCGCCGCTCGACGCGAGCCATGCGCCGGACGACGGTTCGTGGAAGCCGCTCGAGAAACCGCGCGAGCTTCTGGACAAGCTGCTCGGCCGCTCGTGAGCGGCGCTCCAATAATCAGATTGCCCTCTCCATGAGTGCCACGACCTTGCCCTGCATGGACGCGGTTCCGACCGAAACGAAGCCGTTGCGCTCGTAATAGCCGATCAGGCCGGTGCTGGAGAGGAAGCAGTCGAGCCGGACCCTGGTCCGGCCGCGCTCGCGTCCCATGCCGACGACCGTTTCGATGACGGCCTCGCCGATGCCGAGGCCCGCCCTGTCGCGCCGGACCGCGAATGTGTGAAGATAGACGCTGTCGCCGATCTCCCGCTCACCCCAGAACGGGCGATCCTCCCAGAGGAGACGAAACGCGGAAACGGGTTCGCCGTCCAGATAGGCCAGGAACAGTTCGCCTCGCTCCATGCGCGGCAGCATCCAATCATCGTCGAAGGGACGGGACCACGCCTCCGAGCCGCGCATTCTTTGCCACGTACTGGCCTGCGCCAGCAGGGATGCAAACGCATCGCGCGTCTCCATCGTGGCGGGTCGAACCTGAATGTCCATGAATGGTAGGGAACAGGACGGCGATGCCTGCTACTGGCCGCCGAAGCCCTTGGTGAGGATGTCGTCGGCCAGTGAAATGGCTGTGCGGCGGTCTGCTTCCGGCGCCAGCGCGAAGGCCTCTTCCTGCATGGAGCGAATCCACGGCTGGTCGCTGGCCGGCGCGTGGTCGAGGGCCGCCGTCATCATGGCCAGGCCGCGCACGATCTTGCCGCTCTGGAACAGCAGATTGCCGAGCGTCGCCTGGGCGCCGGCATGGCCCTTCTCGGCGGCAAGCTGGAACCAGCGCGCCGCCTGCTTGACCGAAGCCCTGACGCCGCCCTCGCCCTTGAGGAACATCTTGCCCATCTCGAACTGGGCGACGGGATTGCGATAGTTGGCGGCGGCGCGCATGTAATATTCCTGCGCCTGCACCTCGTTGACCGCGACGGGCGTGCCGGGAATGCCCTTCTTCAGGTAATTGCCCAGCGCCACCAGCGCATCGGAAACATAGCTTTCCTCCGGCGAACCGGGCTCGACGTCCTGGTCGGCGATCTCGGAGAAGAACTTGTAGGCCTCGTAGTCGTCGCGCGTCACGCCGTCGCCCTCGGCATACATGCGGGCGAGCTTCCAGGTGGCGCCGATCTGGCCGTTCTCGGCAGCGTACTTGTAGGCCTCGACGGCCTGTTCCTTGTGGCCGCTCTTGTAGGCCGAGAAACCGAACTGGAAGACCGCCCAGGGGCTCGACTGCGGCTTCACGCCGGTCTTGTCGTCGAACACCTTGTCGTCGAAGGCCAGCGCCTGCCCGGCGCCGATCAGGAGGACAACGGCGGCCAGCGCGGAGAGAAGACAGGAGCGGATCGGGCCAGCCGGCGCCCTGCCCCGGCGGGCATGGCGGCCGATGCCGCGGATCAAAGCGGAAGCATCCACAAGCGCCGGGGAGCAGCCGGCGGTGCAGCGATCCGTCAGATCCGCAAATGCGATCACTCTGGCGCTCATACTCATCCTTGCCGCGGGCGGTGCGGCCTTGCCCGTCGCCGAGCCTTCATGGCGCGTGTCCGGGGACCTTAACGAGGTGCGCCGGGTTTATGGCGGGATGTGGGCAACTCCCTCCGGCGCAGGCTTGTAACACAAGGGTGTTCATAAACTGTTGCTGAAACGACACACACGCATGCCGGCACGGCCCCTTTTCCTGTTCGCAACGCCCGGTGAGACAATCTGACAATTGCCGCAACAAAAAGGCCGGGCGATGCCCGGCCTTTTTGTCAATAATGGCAATAACTTACCACTTGATGTTATAGCCGATGCTGCCGGCCAAGGCATAGCCGTCCTTGACCGCGAACCCGGTATCACCTCCCTTGGTAATTTCGGCCGAAGTCAGGTAGCTGACACCGACGCCGGCACGCAGTTCGCCGCCGAGCGAGTCCTTGAGCGAACCACCGAGCGCCAGCGTGTAGGTGTCGGAGGAGAAGTCGTAGCCGGTGCTGACGCCGCTGTCCCAGGTCAGACTCACAAGGCCGGACACGCGGTCGTTGAAGGCATGACCGACGCCACCGGTGACGGTCCAGCCGTCCTTCCAGAAGTATTCGTCGGCGGTGTTGGAGAGCGCGGAATTGACCAGCAACTCCTTCTGCACGCTCCAATCCATCCACTTTACGGAGCCGAAAGCCAGCCAGCCGGGTGCGATGCCGGACTGTAGCTTGAATTCGACGCTCTGCGGCAGATTGCCCGTGCCGGTGGCCGGTACCGTCGTATTCAACCCTGCGGCCGCAGCCTTAGCGGCCTGGCCCAGGAGCAATCCGGCGTCGCCGAAGCGGCCGGCGGCGGCGGCGATCTTCGCCTGTTGTCCCAGCACACCGGCGGTCGGAACCGTCAGGCTGCCATCGGCACCGTAGCTCGTGCCGGAGCGGTACATGAGCTGCGCGCGCAGCGCGATGTCGGTGATCTCATAGGCAATGCCGATACGATAACCGGTATCCTGCCCGGACAATTGGAGGTTGGCGTTGGGGAGCGCCACGCCATTGGGCAGCGTGCCGAGCGCGTTCTGTCGGCTATAGTCGAAGTTTTCCATAAACCCGCCGCCCAGAATCCAGATATTGCCCGGTCCGGCCTGGAATTTGACGCCGCAGGTCAGCGCCTTTTCATTGGTCGTGAATTCTTCCGAAAGCTTGCCGCTCGGCTTCGGCACAGCATAGGTGGCCGAGCCACCATTGTTGTCCACCATGGTGGCGGCGCAGCGCAGATTGTCGGTGAGGTTCATCTTGATCGCCATCGACGGCACGATGTAATCGTCCGTATAGGATGTGCCGACCAAGCCCTGCGGATCGCCAACATCAGTTGGTTTTTTCGCCGGAGCCTTCGAAAACTCGCGCTTCGGGCTGACATAGGTCACGCCGGCGCGAATGTTGAAGTTGCCGGCATCGAACAGGATGTCGGTGTCGGCCGTGCCGCGCGAAAAGCCGCCGGCCTGTGCCGCGCCGACCAGCGCCAGCGTCAGGCTGCCTGCCCCCAACAGCGCCTTTGCCTTGAAAGTCCGCATGAGTCCGTCTCCCCGAAAATCAGTCGCTCAAGCAAGAGCGTTTCCCGGTTAACGGCGCAATAACGAATTTTCAGGCCGTACAAGTACACCTATGCGTGCAGAAGCAGGCAGTCGATCACACCAATTCGGCGCAAGGCGAAAACGGGCAAAAAATCGATGGGCGCGACCCAAAAATCCGACAAATCCAACGGCTTTCACTTCAAAAACCGCCGCTTTTCGCTGACTTCGGCTCCATTGTTACATTACGGCAACAATGAGGCTCAAATCTTTCCGTTTACGTCAATTCTGACGCAACGGAAGGACGGAAAGCCGCGCAAACCGGCGGTTCCGGAGCGTCAGCCGGTGCCGCGCACACGCTGCAGGGCGACATTCAGGCGAAGCTGCGACTCACCGTATTCGGCCAGCTTCTCGCGCTCGGCAGCCACCACCTCTTCGGGCGCGTTGGCGACGAACTTCTCGTTGCCGAGCTTCTTGTGCAGGCGGGCGATTTCTTCCGTCACCTTGGCCAGCTCTTTCTGCAGACGCGCGGCCTCGGCTTCGAGATCGATCAGGCTGCCCAGCGGCAGGCACACCGTCGCCTCACCGAGCACGAGCTGGGCCGATCCTTTCGGTGCCGCATCGGCCAGCGAGATGTCGCCGACGCGCGCCAGGCGCTTGATGGCGCCGTCGTGGCGGGCAAGGCGCTCGCGCGTCGCCGCATCGGCGCCGATAACGACGAGCGGCGCGATCGCCGCCGCCGGCACGTTCATCTCCGAACGCACCGAGCGGATGCCGGAGACGAGATCGATCAGCCAGTTGATGTCGCTCGCGGCCTCGTCGTCCTCGAAGTCCGGCGCCGGCCAGGCGGCATGGCACAGCAGCGACGAGCGCTCGCCGCCCTCGGGCGCCGTCTCGGCCCACAGCTCCTCCGTCATGAACGGCATGAAGGGGTGCAGCAGCTTGTAGATCTCGTCCAGCACGAAGGCCACGCAGGCACGGCTCTCCGCCTTGGCCGCCTCGTCGTCGCCCATGAAGACGGGCTTCAGCAATTCCAGATACCAGTCGCAGACCTGGTTCCAGACGAAGCGGTAGGCCGCGCTCGCGGCTTCGTTGAACTTGTAGGTGGCGATGCCCTCGGTGACGGCATTCGCCGCGCGTGTCAGCTCCGTCAAGATCCAGCGATTCAGCGCCAGCCTGGCGTCGCCCAGCCAGACCTCATCGTTGCGCGCCACGCCGTTCATCTCGGCAAAACGCGTGGCATTCCACAGCTTGGTGCCGAAGTTGCGGTAGCCTGCGATGCGGGCGGGGTCGAGCTTCACGTCGCGGCCTTGCGCCGCCATGACCGCCAGCGTGAAGCGCAGCGCGTCGGCGCCGTATTCGTCGATCAGGTCGAGCGGGTCGATGACGTTGCCCTTCGACTTCGACATCTTGGCGCCGTTCTTGTCGCGCACCAGCGCGTGCACGTAGACGGTGTGGAACGGCTCCTTGTCGGTGAAGTGCAGCCCCATCATCATCATGCGGGCGACCCAGAAGAAGATGATGTCGAAGCCGGTCACCAGCACCGAAGTCGGATAGTAGGTTTCCAGCTCGGGCGTTTCGTCCGGCCAGCCGAGCGTGGAGAACGGCCACAGCGCCGAAGAGAACCAGGTGTCCAGGACGTCCTCGTCGCGGGTCAGGATATCGCCCGGCCGGTAGTTCTCCAGTTTTTCCTCCACCCAGGCCTTCCACGGTCCCTCATGGGCGAGATAATGCTGGACGGCGGCGTCCAGCGCCTCCTCTTCCGACTTCTCGACGAAGATATGGCCGTCCGGCCCGTACCAGGCCGGTATCTGGTGGCCCCACCAGAGCTGGCGCGAAATGCACCACGGCTCGATGTTCTCCATCCAGTCGAAATAGGTCTTTTCCCAATTCTTGGGCACGAAGTTCGTGCGGCCCTCGCGCACCGAAGCGATCGCCGGCCTGGCCAGCGTCTCGGCATCGGCGAACCACTGGTCGGTCAGCATCGGCTCGATGACGACGCCGGAGCGGTCGCCGAAGGGCTGCATGATCTTCTTGTTCTCGACATAAGGCACGGCATTGCCTTCGGCATCCGTGACCGTCACCGCCAGGCCGTCGGCGTTGATGGCGTCGACGATGCGCTTGCGCGCCTCATAGCGGTCGAGGCCGCGATACTCGTCGGGCACGAGGTTGATTGCGTCGACATCCGCTTCGTCCGGCAGTTCACCGGACCGCACGATCTCGGCGGCCTGCGCGGCGCAGACGGCGTAAGGCTCGCCGTCGTCGCGCATGGCGGCGACGCCGTTCATCAGCCGGTAGAGCGGGATCCTGTTGCGGCGGGCGACCTGATAGTCGTTGAAGTCGTGCGCGCCGGTGATCTTGACCGCGCCCGAGCCGAAATCCGGCTCGGGATATTCGTCGGTGATGATGGGGATCAGCCGTCGGTGCTCCTTCGGGCCAACCGGGATTTCGCACAGCTTGCCGACGATGGGCGCATAGCGCTCGTCGGACGGATGCACCGCCACCGCGCCGTCGCCCAGCATCGTTTCCGGCCGGGTCGTAGCGATGGAAATGTAGTCGCGCTCCTCCTGGAAGGTGATCGTGCCGTCGGCATCCTTCTCGACATAGGTATAGGTCTCGCCGCCGGCCAGCGGGTACTTGAAGTGCCACATATGGCCGTCGACTTCGCGGTTCTCCACTTCGAGGTCGGAAATGGCCGTCTCGAACTTGGGGTCCCAGTTGACCAGCCGCTTGCCGCGATAGATCAGCCCTTCCTTGTAAAGGGTGACGAAGACTTCCAGAACGGCCTTCGACAGACCCTCGTCCATGGTGAAGCGCTCGCGCGACCAGTCGGCCGAGGCTCCCAGCCGCTTCAGCTGATTGAAGATGGCGCCGCCGGACTCGGCCTTCCACTCCCACACCTTCTCGATGAACTCTTCGCGGGTCAGGTCGCGGCGATGGATCTGTCGTTCCATCAGCTTGCGCTCGACCACCATCTGCGTGGCGATGCCGGCATGGTCCATGCCCGGCTGCCACAGCACGTTCTTGCCGCGCATGCGCTCGAAGCGGACGAGAATGTCCTGCAGCGTGTTGTTCAGCGCATGGCCCATATGCAGCGAGCCGGTGACATTGGGCGGCGGGATGACGATGGTGAAGGCTTCGGCGCCCTCCTCCGCCCCGGCGCCAGCGCGGAAGGCGTCCGCCTCTTCCCAGGCCTTCGCGATCTTCGGCTCGACGCTTCTAGCGTCATAGGTTTTCTCAAGCATGGGAGGCGTCCGAATTGTCGGGATTTTCCCGTAGGATGGTGTTGGGTCGGTGTAAATCGGAAGGCCGGTGCCAAGTCAACCGCAACGGCCGTCCTCCGCCTTAGATGGGGTCTCCGGCCGGCGAATGCTCTACCTTGCGTGATCGCCGAGCAATTCGCGCAGCACCGGCATCACCGCCTGCGGCAAGTCCTCGGCGATGAGGCCCGGCCCGAAGCGGGCGCCCGCCTCGGCATGCATCCAGACCGCCGCGCAGGCAGCCTCGAAGGCCGGCATGCCCTGAGCCATCAGTCCTGCAACGATGCCGCCCAGCACGTCGCCGGAGCCCGCCGTCGCCAGCCATGGAGCGCCGTTGGCGTTGATCGCGGCGCGGCCGTCGGGAGCGGCGATCACCGTGTCAGGTCCCTTGTAGACGATCACACCGTGCGCGCGGCTCGCCGCCTTGCGCGCCTTGTCCAGCTTCGAAAGCGTTTCGTCCCCTGCCAAGTCCGCAAACAGCCGGGCGAACTCGCCCTCGTGCGGTGTCAGCACCAGCGCGGGAGCGTTGCCGGCGCCGGCAGCTTGGAAAAGCGGCACAGGGTCGTCGCGGAAGGCGGTGATGCCGTCGGCATCCAGCACAAGGCCTTCCACGCCGGATGGCCCCTCACCCTCGCCGCTTGCCATCACGGCCAAGGCGAAGTCGCGCAGTTTCTCGCCGACGCCGAAGCCGGGTCCCAGCACAAAGGCGGTGGGACGGCGGTCGGCCAGGAAAGCGTCGAGGTCGGAAGCGTCGTCCGTCCGGCGCAGCATGATCGCGGTGAGATGCGCGGCATTGACCTGCATGGCGCTGCCCGGCGACAGCACCGTCACCGCGCCGGCCCCGGCACGCGCGGCAGCGAGCGCCGACAGCCGAGCCGCGCCGGTCGATGCCGGTCCCCCGGAAAAAACGCCGACGTGGCCGCGCCTGTATTTGTGCGTGTCGATCGCCGGCACCGGCAGCGCGGCGCGCCACAATTCCGGTTCGTTGGCGAAGGTGCTGGCGCCGACGGAAGCGACGACAGCATCGGCGATGGCGATATCGGCCACCACCACCTCGCCGCAGAGTTCGCGGCCAGGCAAAAGCAGATGGCCGGGTTTTTTCCGCACGAAAGTGACGGTCAGGTTCGCCTTGAAGGCGCGGCCCGGCACCTTGCCGCTGTCGCCCGACACGCCGGACGGCAGGTCCATCGCGACGACGGCGAGGCCGAGCGCCGCCACCTTGTCGATAGCCTGCGCATCCGCGCCGGCGAGCGGTTTCGACAGACCGCCACCGTAGAGCGCGTCGACGACCAGATCGCACGGCTCCGCATCGAAAGCGGCGAGGTCATGCACCGGCAGCGGGCATTCGGCCGCCGCAAGCGCGGCATCGCCGCCGGCATGTGCCCTGCCCGATGTCCACAGCGAAACCGCGACACCGCTCTCATGCAGCACACGAGCCACGACATAGCCGTCGCCGCCATTGTTGCCCGGTCCGGCGAGCACATGCACGCGCGGCGCGCCGGGCCAGCGCGCCAGCACCAGCGACGCCACCGCCTGTCCGGCGTTGCGCATCAGGCCGATGCCATCGAACGGCCCGGCGGCGATGGCCCGGCGATCGACCTCGGCCATTTCGGCGGGTGTTAGCAGCTCAATGGTGCGCATACTGATCGATGCCAATCGTGCCTGCCTCTGACACATCATCAGCCATCAAGATGGCAGCCGCCATCTTGATGGCAAAATGGAACTCGACTACATTAGCGTCGAGCAAGGATATTCCCATGGCCGAGCCTCAACTTTCCGTCCGCAGTGCCAGAGCACGCGATCTTGCTCATCGTCTCGCCCGCCGCGAGAAACGCTCCATCGCCGATGTGGTCGAGCGGGCGCTGGAAGCCTACGAAGTACGTGAAGCCGGGCGCGAGCCGGCGTCAAGCTTCTATGCGCGGCTATCGAACACGTACGGAACCGATATCGATCTCGTCGCGGTCATCCGCGAGGAACGGCGCCCCCACAAAGGCCCGGACCTTTGATCTTCCTCGACACCAATGTCGTGTCGGAGACGCTGCGCAAGGCACCGGCCGAACCGGTGATCGCATGGCTGGTACGCCACGACGCCGAACTCGCGCTGCCGACTGTCACCATCGCGGAGATCGCTTTCGGCATCGCCAAGATCCGTCCCGACGAGCGCGCGATACGGCTGGAACAAGGACTTGCGGACTGGCGCCGCCGCTTTTCCGACCGGATTTTCGGGCTGACCGAGGAAGCGGCGCTGGCCTATGGCGATATCATGGGTCAGGCCGTTCGCCGCAGCAACACGATGAGCGCGCCCGACGGCATGATCGCCGCCATCGCCAGGGTAAACGGCGGCAGGCTTGCAACGCGCAATCTTGCCGATTTCCGCGACACCGGCCTCGACCTGATTTCGCCGTGGAATTTTTAGCGGCCTGCGAAGCCGCTACGACAGGCACGTTGCACAAAAAATAAGCAGCACATCGAAACACCTTCCGGACCTGACCGCAGGGCTGCCCATAAACGCGCGTTTTTCGAACTGGCACGCTTCCTGCTTTCCAATTGTGCGAGCGGGCCGCAGCCCTCTCGAATTGCATTTGGAGGCCATGTTGCGATGAAGAAGATCGAAGCGATCATCAAACCGTTCAAGCTCGACGAGGTGAAGGAGGCGCTTCAGGAAGCCGGCCTGCAAGGCATCACGGTGACCGAGGCGAAAGGCTTCGGCCGCCAGAAGGGCCACACCGAGCTTTATCGCGGCGCCGAATACGTCGTCGACTTCCTGCCCAAGGTGAAGATCGAGGTCGTGCTCGGCGACGACGCCGTGGACGCCGCCATCGAGGCGATCCGCAAGGCCGCCCAGACCGGGCGTATCGGCGACGGCAAGATCTTCGTCTCCAACATCGAGGAAGTCGTTCGCATCCGCACCGGCGAGACCGGACCGGACGCGATCTGACGCGCAGCCATTCCCAACAGACAGTCAAAGCCACAGGAAAACAGCCTATGACGACCGCATCCGACATCATGAAGCAGATCAAGGACAACGACGTGAAATTCGTCGACCTTCGCTTCACCGACCCCAAGGGCAAGCTGCAGCATCTGACGATGGACGTCGCCGAGGTCGAGGAGGACATGTTCGCCGACGGCGTCATGTTCGACGGCTCGTCCGTCGCCGGCTGGAAGGCCATCAACGAGTCCGACATGGTGCTGATGCCCGATCCCGAGACGGTGCACATGGACCCCTTCTTCGCACAGTCGACCATGGTCATCCTGTGCGACATCCTCGATCCGATCTCCGGCGAAGCCTACAACCGCGATCCGCGCGGCACCGCCAAGAAGGCAGAGGCCTACCTGAAGGCCGAAGGCATCGGCGACACCATCTATGTCGGCCCGGAAGCCGAGTTCTTCGTCTTCGACGACGTCAAGTTCAAGGCCGACCCCTATAACACCGGCTTCAAGCTCGACGGCGCCGACCTGCCGTCGAACGACGACACCGACTACGAGACCGGCAACCTCGGCCACCGGCCGCGCATGAAGGGCGGCTATTTCCCGGTGCCGCCGATCGACAACTGCCAGGACATGCGCTCCGAGATGCTGACCGTGCTCACCGAAATGGGTGTCAGGGTGGAAAAGCATCACCATGAGGTCGCCGCCGGCCAGCACGAGCTCGGCATCAAGTTCGACACGCTGGTGCGCAACGCCGACAAGATCCTGATGTACAAATACGTCGTGCACCAAGTCGCCAACGCCTACGGCAAGACGGCCACCTTCATGCCGAAGCCGGTCTTCGGCGACAACGGCTCGGGCATGCACGTCAACATGTCGATCTGGAAGGGCGGCAAGCCGACCTTCGCCGGCAACGAGTATGCCGGCCTGTCGGAAAGCTGCCTGTTCTTCATCGGCGGCGTCATCAAGCACGCCAAGGCGATCAACGCCTTCACCAACCCGCTGACCAACTCCTACAAGCGGCTGGTGCCGGGCTACGAGGCCCCTGTCCTGCTCGCCTATTCGGCACGCAACCGCTCGGCCTCCTGCCGCATTCCGTTCGGCAACTCGCCGAAGGCCAAGCGCCTGGAGGTCCGCTTCCCCGATCCGGGCGCGAACCCGTATCTTGCCTTCGCGGCCCTTCTGATGGCCGGCATCGACGGCATCAAGAACAAGATCCATCCCGGCCAGCCGATGGACAAGGACCTCTACGACCTGCCGCCGAAGGAACTGAAGCGGATTCCGACCGTGTGCGGCAGCCTGCGCGAAGCGCTTCAGAGCCTCGACAAGGACCGCGGCTTCCTCAAGGCCGGCGGCGTCTTCGACGACGACCAGATCGATTCCTACATCGAGCTGAAGATGATCGAGGTGATGCGTTTCGAAATGACGCCGCATCCGGTCGAGTACGATATGTACTATTCGGTGTGAGATCGGCCGTTCAGGCAGATTGTCTCGACCACCAGAACCCCGGCGCCAGCGCCGGGGTTTTGCTTTGCGGGTCCTGTGTCAGGAAACCTGGCGCGGCTCCGGTGCAAAGGTGCTCAGGGACAGCCACCTCTGGATCGCGTTGGCGATCGGGCGCTCGCCTTCCAGTTCCAGCCGCCCAGCCTCGAGTTCGCGCGGAATGGCAGCAAACCCCATCCAGATGGCCGTCATCGTGCGTAGCGAACTTCGCACGAGCAGGTTGACCTCGTAGCCCGGATCGGAACTGCACAGGTCGACCTCACCGTTCTCGATGACCATCCACCAATTTCGCTGGGCGTCCCGCAATTCCGGATACTGAAACTGTATCGTGCATTTTCTGGCCGGTAGCGGCTGGGGATCGAGCTTGCGGCGGATGTCCCACATCAACAACGAGGGATCGAGATTCTGGAGCGACAGTTGAGACTCTATCCATCTCTGCCCCCAGAAACCCATGCCGAGGATGATCGGACCCAGCTCCTCGCCGGCGGCCGACAAACGGTACTCCGTCGAACCCGAGCTGCCGGGCGCCGTGACGATGACGCCAGCTTTTTCCAGATCTTTCAGACGCTTGGACAAAAGCGACGGCGACATGCGCGGCACGCCGCGCCGTAGATCGTTGAAGCGTGTGCTGCCGCACAGGAGTTCGCGCACAACAAGGGCTGTCCAGCGCGTGCAGAGAATCTCCGCAGCCATGGAGACGGGACAAAACTGGCCGTAACTGCCTTGATCGCCCATCGTCGGATGCTCGGTCGTTGGCCTTTCCAATTATAGCCGCATGCGCTCTACCTGCCAAGAAACCCCTGCCTGCGCCATTTGCGGTACAGTCCGTGGACTGGAGCGGCCAACGCCTGAACGGCATCCTTCGCCATCGATGTCGTGAAGGAGGTTTCAATGTCCACCCAGACAATCACAAGAGAAGTGGAAGATGCGCAGGCGACGCCAGTCGAAAAGGTGCGGTTGCTGGTTCCAGAAATCGCCGCGAGAGCAGAAGCCGCAGATGCGAACGACGAGTTCGTCGCCGTCAACTACGCCGCTCTGAAACAGGCGGGTCTTGCCAGGGCCGGCGTGCCGGCCGCGCTCGGCGGCGGCGACGCCGACATCCGTCAACTCTCGGCGATGCTGCAGGAGATCGCGCGCCACTGCGGCTCCACCGCCCTCGCCTTCGCGATGCACACCCACCAGGTCGCGATCCCCGCATGGCGCTGGCGCCACCAGAAGGTAACGGCCGTCGAGCCGTTGCTGAAGCGCGTCGCCAGCGACGGCATTATCCTGCTCTCCAGCGGCGGGTCGGACTGGGTCGGGGGTGCTGGCTGGGCCGCCAGGGTGGAAGGCGGCTATCGCATCACCGCCCGGAAGGTCTTCACGTCCGGATCGCCGATCGGCGACATGCTGATGACCACCGCCCTCATCAAACCCGATGGAGACAGCCCGCCGGAGACGATCATCCATTTCCCGGTTTCCATGAAGGCGGCGGAGGTGAAAGTGCTCGACAACTGGCGCACGCTGGGCATGCGCGGAACCGGCTCCAACGACGTCATTATCGAGGGCCTCTTCGTCCCTGACAGCGCCGTCGCCTTGTCCCGCAAAGCCGGGGAATGGCATCCGCTGTTCCAGGTGATCGCGACGATCGCAATTCCGCTGATCTATTCGGTGTATCTTGGAGTGGCGGAATCCGCGCGCGACATCGCCCTGGACCTGGCTAGGCGCAAGCAGCCGAACTCGGACACCGTCGCGCTCGCGGGGCGGATGGAAACGGCGCTGCGCGCCGCGCAACTGGCCCATCGCTGGATGCTCGATGTCATAGACAGGAACGCGCCGTCCGCGGACACCGTCAACGAGGTGATGATCGGCCGCAACCTGGTGGCCGAAAATGCGATCGCCGCGGTGACGCTTGCCATGGAGGTCGCAGGCGGTGCGGGGTTTTATCGGTCGAACGGACTGGAGCGTCGATTCCGGGACATCCAGGGGGCCCGGTACCATCCCCTTCAACCAGGCCCACAGTCCCGGTTTGCCGGTGCTACGGCGCTCGGCCTGCCCACCGCCGGCATCTATTGATACGGGCGACGAAAAACCCGGCGGTTTCCCGCCGGGTTTTTGCTTTTGGAGAAGACTGGGCTTGAAGCCGCTACTCTTTCTCGTCCAGATTCGTGCCCAGCGTGTCGCGCACGAAGATCGTGCCGATGACGAGCGACATGGCCGCGATCGCCACCGGATACCAGAGGCCGTAGTAGATATCGCCCTTGTAGGCGCTGAGCGCGAACACCGTCGCCGGCAGCAGGCCGCCGAACCAGCCGTTGCCGATGTGGTAGGGCAGCGACATGCCGGTGTAGCGGATGCGGGTCGGGAACATCTCCACCAGCATGGCGGCGATCGGCCCGTAGACCATGGTGACGTAGAGCACCAGCACGAACAGGATCGCGATGGTCAGCGGCCAGTTGATCCTGGCAGGATCGGCGAACATCGAGAAGGCGCCGCCATTCGGGATCGAATAGGCGGTGATCTCGGTCGCCCCTGCCGCCTCCTCGGCGGTAACGATCTTGTCGGCGATCGCCTGGGCTGCCGGCACCGTCTTTTTCTCGCCGGCGCGGATGGCGGCGGCGTCGAGCTTCAGTTCCGGATTGGCGGCGACGAAGGCGTCGAGCTTCTGGTCGGCAATCATGGCCGCAGCCCGCTTCAACGGATAGCCGCCGTCCTGCAGGGCGATGTTGATGCCCTTGGCGAACACGGCATCCTTCGCCTTGGCGTCGGCGCCGGCAGCCACCGCGTCGTAGGATTCGACCGTCTCGCTGCCGATGGTGACTGTAGCGGCCGTGCCGGGGGCCGCCGTCGTCACCACGTCATAGGGAACCGAGTTCTTCGTCAGGAAGGAGGTGGCGATGTCGCAGGAGGTGGTGAACTTCGCCGTGCCGACCGGGTTGAACTGGAACTTGCAGTCGCCGGGGGCCGCCGTAACGGTCGCCCGCACGTTCTGCTGGGCGGCCGCCAGCGTCGGGTTGGCGGCCCAGGTCAGCGCCTTGAACAGCGGGAACGTGGTCAGGATCGCCAGAACGAAGCCGGCCATGATGATCGGCTTGCGGCCGATACGGTCCGACAGCCAGCCGAAGACGACGAAGAAGATCGAGCCAATGGCGAGCGCGATGGCGATCATGATGTTGACCGACCAGGCGTCGACCTTGAGCACATTGGTGAGGAAGAACAGCGCGTAGAACTGGCCGTTGTACCACACCACGGCCTGGCCGGCGGTGAGGCCGAGCAGCGCCAGCAGCGCGATCCTGGCGTTCTTCCACTGGCCGAAAGCTTCCTTGAGCGGCGCTTTCGAGGTCTTGCCCTCGTCCTTCATGCGCTGGAAGGTCGGCGATTCGGACAATTGCAGGCGGATCCACACGGAGACGGCCAGGAGTACGAAGGAGACGATGAAGGGAATGCGCCAGCCCCACTCGGTGTAGGTCTCCTTGCTCAGCGAAGACTGCACGACAAGGATGACGATCAGCGACAGGAACAGGCCAAGCGTCGCCGTTGTCTGGATCCAGGACGTGTAGTAGCCGCGGCGGTCGTCGGGCGCGTGCTCGGCCACGTAGGTCGCCGCACCGCCATATTCGCCGCCCAGCGCCAGGCCTTGAAGCATGCGCAGCAGGATCAGGATGATGGGTGCCGCCATACCCCAGCTTGCATAGCCGGGCAGCACGCCGACCAGGAAGGTCGACAGGCCCATGATCGTCATGGTGACGAGGAAAGTATACTTGCGGCCGACGAGGTCGCCGACGCGGCCGAACACCAGCGCGCCGAATGGGCGCACCAGGAAGCCCGCCGCGAAGGCCAGCAGCGCGAAGATGTTGCGCGTCGCCTCGGGAATGGCGGAGGAGAAGAAGGTCGAGCCGATGAAGGCGGCGAGCGATCCGTAGAGATAGAAATCGTACCATTCGAAGACCGTGCCGAGCGACGAGGCGAAGATGACCTTCTTTTCCTCCCGCGTCATGCCGCGGCTGGCTCTGCCGGCGGTGGTCGATGCCACTGTCATGACTGTTCTCCCATCAAGCGTTGCGATGCTGCGCCGGCAAGCCCGCACCTCCTCCTCGGGATGCGGACGGGCAGCGGACGCAGGCGCAAACTGGCAGAAAGTCGCGACCGACGGCAGAGAGCCTTTGGGATTACGGCTTTGGTCTAATTTTCAAGGGGATGGCGAAAAGCCGTCAAATCAATCCAGCGCGGCAAGCAGGCCCGCCGCCGCCAGCATGTCACGCTTGCGCTGGGCGCGGCGCGACAGGGCCTCGGCGTCCTGCCCCCACTGGTCGATCTGCCAGTCCTCGTCGACATGGGCGGCGAGCCACGCCGCTTCGGTGTCGAGTCCGCCGGCCTCGACCGCCAGCGCCAGCAGCGCCGAACCGGTCAGCGACGTCATGACGTGCAGCGCCGCAAGCCTGAGCGGATCGGCACGGCGGGCGAGATGCGCGCCGAGCACAGCGATCGTGCCGCGCGGCTGCTCGACATGGATGACGCCTTCGGCGAGGTTGAAGCGCGCACCGAGTTCGCTGCGCGCCCAGTCCAGCACCGGGTCCCAATGCTCGTTCTGGCGATCGACCAGCCCTTGTGGGCTGTCCGCGCGGTAGCACAGCAGATCGGACGAGGCGAACCGCAATATGTCTTCCAGCACCGCCTGCGGATCGGCGGCGACACCGTCGATGGCCGTGTTGACCAGCCTGAGCGTTGGCATGGTCACCGGATCGATGACCTTTTCCTGCGCCTCGAACTCGCCAGCCACCAGAGCGGCAGCCGTCGCGTTCGGCAGCGCCAGCAGCGCCTTGCCGGGCGTGCGCACCGGCTTGCCGTCGAGCCGCACGCCAAAGGCGTCGCCGTCCGGCTCCACCGAGACGGCCTTGTAGAACCGCTTGGGCAGCGGCGTCCGCATCTGGATCTGGGCACGGCGAACCGGATCGGGATCGGACAGCAGCTTGCCGGCTTCAAGATCGCTCAAAATATCACGCATCGGGCACCTCACCCGGTATCTGGCGTCGCGCAGGCTTGTTGACAATGACCAATCCGGCAACGATCAGCACAAGCGCCGCGAAAATACCGGCCGAAAGCGGCTCGCCCAGGAACAGCGCGCCGCACAGAACGCCGAAGACCGGCGTCAGGAAGGCGAAGCTCGACAGGCCCGAGGCCGGATAGCGGCCGAGCATCCAGAACCACAGCACATAGGTGAAGGC
Organism: Mesorhizobium sp. 8; assembly: GCF_006351905.1. NCBI lineage: Bacteria > Pseudomonadati > Pseudomonadota > Alphaproteobacteria > Hyphomicrobiales > Phyllobacteriaceae > Mesorhizobium > Mesorhizobium sp. 8. The sequence goes on along the minus strand of NZ_CP040914.1, from coordinate 274,635 downwards.
GACGATGAAGACGGCCTGGAACAGCAGCGCCAGCGCCGGCACCAGCGCGAAGGCACGCACCGGCGGCCCTGAGAACGGCAGGACCAGAAGGCCGACCACCGCCGCACCCGCCAGTTGGTAGAGCAGAAGCTTCTCCGCCGGCACGGTGGTGAGGTTGGAGCGCTTGATGAGGATGTTCGTCGCGGCCCACGCGACGCCGGCGCCGAGACTGAGCAGGTCGCCGGTGAGCATGCTTTGCTCGTAGGCGCCGAGCTTGTCGGCAAACACCACGATCAGCCCGGCAAAGGCCAGCACAAGGCCGAACACCTTGCGCGTCGTCATGCGTTCGCCGAGCAGGAAATGGCCGCCGAGCAGCATCCAGAACGGCATGGCGTTCACCAGCAGCGTGTTGCGCGCCACCGTCGTGTGCTCCAGGCCGATATAGAGGAACAGGAACTCGACGCCGAACAGCAGGCCGACGCCGATGCCGGCCGCAAGCGTACCGTCGTGGCTCAGAAGCGCGATGCCGCGCCAGCGGCACCAAGCGACCACGCACAGGCCGCCGAGCAGCGAACGCATGATGGAAACGAAGACCGGGTCGAAGCCTGCGTAGGAAATCTTGGCGGCGACGTAGTTCAGCCCCCAGGAAAAGGTGATGCCGACCATCAGCGCGGCCGCGGTGGCATCGATGGCGTCGTAGCGCGTCAGCGCAGGCGCGGTCACGTCCCCTCCTCCGCGCTCTGCTCGTCGAAACCGATCAGGTTCCAGCTCTGGCGCATATGCGGCGGCATGGGCGCCGTGACGTCGAGCACGCCCTGCCCCGGATGCGGAATGCGGATGCGGCGCGCGTGCAGGTGCAGCCGGTTCTGGATGCCGCCGGGAAATTCCCAGTTGGTGTCGGCCTCGAAATATTTCGGATCGCCGATGATCGGGCAGCCGATATAGGCGGCATGGACGCGCAGCTGGTGGGTGCGGCCGGTATAGGGCTCCATCTCCAACCAGGTCAGCGAGCGTGCCGCCTGCTCAACGACACGATAGAAGGAAACGGCGTGGTCGGCGCCCTTCTCGCCATGTTTGGCGACGCGCATGCGGTCGCCGTCGGGCGTCTGCTCCTTGACCAGCCAGGTCGAGATCTTGTCCTCGCGCTTCGGTGGCACGCCCTTGACCAGCGCCCAGTAGGTCTTCTTGGTCTCGCGGGCGCGGAAGGCTTCCGACAGCTTCATGGCGGCAAGGCGCGTGCGTGCCACCACCAGCACGCCCGACGTATCGCGGTCGAGGCGGTGGACGAGGCGCGGCTTCTCGCCCTTCTTGTTGCGCCAGGCTTCCAGCATGTCGTCGACGTTGCGCGTCACGCCCGAGCCGCCCTGCACGGCAAGTCCCGCCGGCTTGTTGAAGACGAACACCTTGTCGTCCTCGTGCAGCAGCATCTTGGCCAGCACGTCGGCATCGTCCTGGTTGCGGATCGAATGGCCGGTGAGGTTGGCGTCGCCCTTTTTGTCGACGTCCAGCGGCGGAATGCGCACCACTTGCCCCGGCTCGACCCGCGTGTCGGTCTTGGCGCGGCCGCCGTCGACGCGCACCTGTCCCGAGCGCAGCAATTTCTGCAGATGGCCGAAGCCGAGGCCCGGGTAGTGGGCCTTGAACCAGCGGTCGAGACGCATGCCCGCTTCGCCTGCTTCAACGGTAATTTGTTCGACGCCAGCCATGACCGGCTATCTGCCGTGCCTTTTCAGCGGCGGCAAGGGCTTCAGACGAGATTTCTGACGAGCCAGAAGGCGGCGAACAGGGCAAGGATGCCGCCGACGACGGAAACCAGCACATAAGCCAGCGCCGGGCCGAGCGCGCCGCGTTCCCACAGCGCGGCGAAATCGAGCGAGAAGGAGGAGAAGGTGGTGTAGCCACCGAGGATGCCGGTGGCGACGAACAGGCGCAGTTCGTTGGAAGCGCCGAAGCGCCGCGCCAGCAATTCGATGAAGGCGCCCATAGCGAAGGAACCGGTGATGTTGATGATCATCGTGCCCCAGGGATAGCCGGAGCCGAGAAGGCGCATGGCGCCCATGTTGAGGAGGTGGCGGATACCAGCCCCTATTCCGCCGCCGACGATCACCAGCCCGAGATTCAGCATGGCCGATGTCTAGAACATCGGCCATGCATAGGGAAGCTATGGATCGCTGCCGTGGCTATTCCGACAGCATGGCGTAGCGGACGACGAACAGCGCAGCCACGATCCAGGTCGCGGCATGGATGACGCGCCACTTGCCGGTAGCCGCCTTGAGGATGACGTAGCTGATGAAGCCGAAGGCCAGGCCGTTGGCGATGGAGTAGGTGAACGGCATGATGATGGCCGTCAGTGCCGCCGGCGTCGCCTCGGTGACGTCGGTCCAGTCGATCTCCACCAGTTCGTGCAGCATCAGGCCGGCGACGTAGAGCAGCGCCGGGGCCGTGGCGTAGCCCGGCACGGAGCCCGCCAGCGGCGAGATGAACAGCGCCGCCAGGAACAGCACCGCGATGGTCAGCGCCGTGAGGCCCGTGCGGCCGCCGGCCTGGACCCCCGAGGCGCTCTCGACATAGGCCGTGGTGCTGGAGGTGCCGAGCAGCGAGCCGACGGTGATGGCCGTTGAATCGGCCAGCAAGGCGCGGCCGAGGTTGCTCTTCTTGCCCTCCTCGATCAGGCCGGCGCGCTTGGAGACGCCGATCAGCGTGCCGGTGGCGTCGAACACCTCGACCAGCACGAAGACCAGGATGACGTGCAGGAAGCCGGCATGCAGCGCGCCCATGATGTCGAGTTGCAGGAAGGTCGGCGCCAGGCTCGGCGGCGCCGAAACGATGCCGTGGAACTCGCTGACACCGAGCGCCATCGAGGCCAGCGTGACGACGAGGATGCCGATCAATATCGCGCCCTTCACCTTCAGCGCGTCGAGGCCGGCGATGACGAAGAAGCCGAAGATGGCAAGCAGCGTACCGGTATTGCCGAGGTCGCCGAGGCCGACCAGCGTCGCCGGGTTGGCGACGACGATGCCCGAGGTCTTCAGCGCGATGATCGCCAGGAACAGGCCGATGCCGACGGCAATGGCGCTACGCAGCGATTTCGGAATACCGCGGATCAGCCAGGCGCGCGCACCGGTAACGGTGAGCAGCAGGAAGATCACGCCCGAGATGAACACGGCGCCCAGCGCCTGCTGCCAGGAAAAGCCCATGGCGGCGACGACGGTGAAGGCGAAGAAGGCGTTCAGTCCCATGCCCGGCGCCATGCCGATCGGCCAGTTGGCGACCATGCCCATGACGGCCGAGCCGATGGCCGCGGCCACGCAGGTGGCAACGAAGACGGCGTTGCGGTCCATGCCCGTCGAGGACAGGATGTCCGGGTTGACGAAGATGATGTAGGACATGGTCAGGAAAGTGGTCAGGCCGGCCACCAGTTCGGTGCGCACGGTGGTGCCATTTTCCGACAATCTGAAAAACTTATCGAGCATTGTTCCTCCCGGTCGCCACAATGGCTGCCTATCCCCGACAGCCGTAACGCCCTGCCCTCTGGCCACGCGATATCCGGCTGTTCTCCCGACCTGTAGTCTGTCGCCCGGGTGGCATGCCGAGCGCAAGGGGCTACTCGGGCAACCCGGTTTGAAGCTGTTTCAAGTTTTCGGGCAGTCTGGCGAAGCGGACCGGTGTCAGTCCTGCCGCTCGCGGCGCAGCTTCGACCAGTAGTCGAGGCGCTTGCGGATATCGCGCTCGAAGCCGCGCTCGGGCGGATCGTAGAAGGTCCGGCGGCCCATCTTCTCGGGGAAATAGTCCTGGCCCGAGAAGGCGTCCGGCTCGTCGTGGTCGTAGCGATAGCCCGAGCCGTAGTCCTCTTCCTTCATCAGCTTGGTCGGCGCGTTGAGGATGTGCTTGGGCGGCAGTAGCGAACCGTGTTCCTTGGCCGCGCGGGTCGCCGCCTTGAAAGCGGTGTAGACCGCGTTCGACTTCGGCGCGGTCGCCAGATAAACGCAGGCCTGCGCGAAGGCCAGCTCGCCTTCCGGCGAGCCGAGATAGTCGTAGGCGTCCTTGGCCGCGTTGGCGACGACCAGCGCCTGCGGGTCGGCCAGGCCGATATCCTCCACCGCCATGCGCACCAGCCGGCGGCCGAGGTAGAGCGGATCCTCGCCGGCGTCGAACATGCGGCAAAGATAGTAGAGCGCGGCATCCGGATCGGAGCCGCGCACGGATTTATGCAGCGCCGAGATCAGGTTGTAGTGGCCGTCCTGCCCCTTGTCGTAGATCGGCGCGCGGCGCTGGACGATGCGTTGGAGGCCCTCGGCGTCGAACACCTCGCCGGGCTTGGCGGCGCGCCACACTTCTTCCGCCAGCGTGAGCGAGGCGCGGCCGTCGCCGTCGGCCATGCGCGCAAGCACCGCCCTCGCCTCGGCGTCCAGCGGCAGCGCGCTGCCCTGCATGGCCTCGGCGCGGGCCAAAAGCTTCTCGATGCTGTCCTCGCCAAGCGAATGGAAGACCAGCACCCGCGCCCGCGACAGAAGCGCGGCATTCAGCTCGAACGACGGATTCTCGGTCGTGGCGCCCACCAGAATGACGGTGCCGTCTTCCATGACGGGCAGGAAACTGTCCTGCTGGGCGCGGTTGAAGCGATGGATCTCGTCGACGAACAGCAAGGTCTGGCGACCGTTGGCGCGGCGCAGACGGGCCGCCTCGAACACCTTCTTCAGGTCGGCGACGCCGGTGAAGATCGCCGAGATCTGCTCGAAGGCTAGCTTCGTCTCGCCGGCCAAGAGCCGCGCCACGGTCGTCTTGCCGGTGCCGGGCGGCCCCCAGAAGATCATCGAGCCGAGCGAGCCGGAAGCGATCAGGCGCGTCAGCGCGCCGTCCGGTCCGGTAAGGTGCTCCTGGCCGACCACCTCGGCAAGCGTCTTCGGCCGCATGCGATCGGCAAGCGGTTGACCGGGCGGCGGCGCCTTGGGTTCGTCGGTGTTGAAAAGGTCGGCCATGATGGCGCGAATATAGGCGTGGCCGGCGCCGAGAACCAGCGCCGGCCTAGAGAGCCCACAGGCCGATCAGTAGCGCAGCACCTGACGCAGGAGCTGGCCGTTGCGTTCGACGGTGAAGCGCCACCAGCGGGTGTTCTGCGCGACGGCCTGTTCCAGCTTCTGGGCGCTGTCGATGGTCGCGCCGTTGACCTCGCGCACGATGTCGCCCGGCTGGAAGCCGAAATCGGCGGCGGGCGAATTGGGATCGACATCGACGACGGTGACGCCCTTCAAATCGGCGTTCATGCCGAGGCGCTGGGCAAGCCTGGGCGACAGGAGCGCCACCTTGGCGCCGGCGAAGGGACTGCGGCCGCGCAGCACCACCTGCGTGGAGGCCGCCCCCTCGGGCGCGCGCTCCAGCACAATGTCGACCGTCTTCTGCTCGCCCTTGGTGAGGATGCCCAGTTGCGCGGTGGCGCCGATCGGCTGCGTCGCCAGCCGGTAGCCAAGCGCGTCGACGTTCTCCAGCGCGGTGCCGTTGAAGGTCAGCACGACATCGCCCGGCTTCAGGCCCGCTTTCTGCGAGGGACCGTTCGGCTCGACCGCCGAAACCAGCGCGCCATAGGGCTTGTCCATGCCGAGCGATTCGGCGATCTGCGGCGTCACGAGGTCGAAGGTGGCGCCGATATAGGGCCGCTCGAAGAAATCGCGGCCGGCTTTCGCCGCCTCCACGAAGGCATGCACCATGTTGGAAGGAATGGCGAAACCGATGCCGATGGAACCGCCGCTGCGGCTGTAAATGGCGGTGTTGATGCCGATCAGCTGGCCGGCCATGTTGATGAGCGCGCCGCCGGAATTGCCGGGATTGATGGCTGCGTCGGTCTGGATGAAGAAGCCGGAATCGGAAATGCCGATATGGGTGCGTGCCAGCGCCGAGACGATGCCGCTGGTCGTCGTCTGGCCGACACCGAAGGGATTGCCGATGGCCAGCACCAGATCGCCGACCTGCAGCGCGTCGGAATCGCCGATGGGCACCGTCGGGAACGGCTTGTCCGATTCGATCTTGAGCACGGCGAGGTCGAGCGTCTCGTCCTTCAGGAGAATCTTGGAGGTGAATTCGCGGCCATCGGAAGTCGCGACCTTGACCTCGTCGGCGCCCTTGATGACATGGAAATTGGTAACGATGATGCCGCTCGGGTCGACCAGCACGCCGGAGCCCAGCGACGACTGGGCGCGCGGCTGCGAACGGCCGAAGAACTGCTCGAAGAACGGGTCGCCTTCGAAGGGCGAAACGACCTTGGCTGTCTGCGAGGCATAGACGTTGACCACCGCCGGCGCGGTCTGCTTGACCAGCGGGGCGAAGGAAAGCTGCATCTCCTCGCGCCCGAAGGGCACGCGGCGGTCGGGGCCGGCGGTGGCATCGTCGCCTTCGGCGCCGTGCAGCAGGTCGGTCAGCACCTCGGTCAGGCCGGGTTCGTTGTTCTTGTCCTCAGCCACCGCGCGGCCGACCGTCAGCGCGGCAAAAGCCGCCATCAGGGCACAGGCGAGATAGAGCATCGGCCTTCTGGCGCGCATGAACGAATCCTCCAACGGTCGGGCGCCATTGTCGCGACGATTGTGCAAAATGAAAGGCCGCACAGAGCAATCTCTGTGCGGCCCTGCAAAGGAAGCGCCGGCCGGATCGGCCGACGCCTTTGGCAACCGGCTTACTGCGCGTCGGCGCGCTGCTCGGGCTGGAGCTTCAGCGCATCGGAGATGGTGTAGAACATGTCCGTCTGGTCGGTCAGGCCGGCGAAGTTGGGGGCATGCGGACCAAAGGCGGCGACGCGGAGCTGCGCGCCGGTGTGTTCCTGGTCGTCCGCTTCTTCGGAGTTCCCGTAGGTCACCGTCATCACCGTGCCGTCCCTGGTGTTGAGCGCCTGGGTGAGGCCGGGCGCCTTCACCCCGTTCGGGATGATCTGGCTGGCATGGGCGTGGTCGGCCGTGACGATGATCAGCGTCTTGCCGTCGGCTTTGGCGAAGTCGAGGCCGACCTGCACGGCCTCGTCGAGATCGACCGTCTCGCCGATCTGGCCGCAGGGGTTGGCCGCGTGGTCCTGCTTGTCGATGGAGGCGCCCTCGACCTGCAGGAAGAAGCCCTTGTCGTTGGTCTTCAGGAGTTCGATCGCCTTGTCGGTCATCGCCGCCAGCGTCGGCACCGAGGCGGCGCGCTCGGCGTTGGGCTCGCAGGTTATGGCCGGCTGGTCGATGTTGCCGTAGTGGGCGGCCTTCGGCCCCTTCCAGCGCACCGGCATGTTGCCTTCCGAAAACAGGCCGAGCACCGGCTTGTCCTGATCGGCCACCGTGACGGCGGCCAGTTCGTCCGCGTTCGTCACGACGGCAAAACCGCGCTCCCTGGCTTGGTCGAGCAGCGTCTTGTCCTTCCAGTCGCCGGCCCTGGCGACCTCGCCGAAGCTCTTGGCGCCGCCACCCAGCACGACGTCGGCGCGGGTATTCAGGAGTTGTTCGGAGATGGAGCCGAGGCCGCCATTCTCCAACGCGTCGGCCGGGCATTTTTCCGCGGTGGCCTTCGGCCCGTAGCACTTGCGCTGCGCGACATGGGCGAGCAGCACGGCCGGCGTGGCGTCCTGGATTTCGGCGGTGGAGACGTCGCCGGTGGCGAGCCCCGCCGCCTTGGCAAGCTCGATCAGCGTCCTGTGCGGCTTGCCTTGGACATCGACGCCGACGGCGCCGTTGTAGGTCTTCACGCCGGTTGCCCAAGCGGTGCCGGAAGCGGCCGAATCGGTGACGTAGCTCGGCTTGGCGGTTTCCTTGTCGAGCGCATAGTGGGTGTACTGGCCGGTGATCGGCAGGGCGTCGATGCCCTTGAAGAAGCCCCCGGCACCTTCGGCATAGTTGCGCGCCACGGTGATCTCGGAATCACCCATACCGTCGCCGATGAACAGGATGACGTTCTTCACCTCGCCGTCGTTGATCATGGCCTGCAAGGCAGCGGTGGCGTCGCCGTTGAGCCGGCGGGCGCCGCCGGGCTGGGTGATGTCGCCCTTGGCGGCGCGCTGGAGGTAGGCGTTGGCGGCATCCTGCGCCTGGCCGGCGCCGGAAGCGAGTAAGGTCGCGGCAGCAACGGTGGCCAGCAGGGAATGGCGTGAATATCTGGTCATCTCGAATCGTCCTTCGAACGGGTTGGGGATCGCTCTTTGCTCTCCCCTTCTGTTCCAAACGCATGACCGTGCGATGACGATGCGATTAAAGGGCTATGACGATGCACAGCCGGCATCGGCGCAACGAAAAGGGGGCGCAACGAAAAAGGGGCCCGAAGGCCCCTAAATTCGTTCTGCGAAAGACCGCGCCTGTCAGGCTGCGGCTTCCTCCGTGCCTTCCGCCTCAAGGCGGGCGCGGTCGGCGGCGCCCTTGGCGGACGTGTCGCGGTCGACGAACTCGATGACGGCCATCGGGGCGTTGTCGCCCTGGCGGAAGCCGGCCTTCATGATGCGCAGGTAGCCGCCGTGACGCTCCGCATAACGCGGCGCGATGGTGTCGAACAGGCGCTTGACGACGCCCTCGTTGCCGATCTGGGCGATCACCTGGCGGCGGGCGTGCAGGTCGCCACGCTTGCCGAGCGTCACCAGCTTCTCGACGATGGGACGCAGGTCCTTCGCCTTCGGCAGGGTGGTGACGATCTGCTCATGCTCGATGAGCGAGACGGCGAGGTTGGCGAACATCGCCTTGCGATGGCTCTGGCTGCGGGAGAAGCGGCGGCCCTGGAAACCGTGGCGCATGGGTCTTTTCCTTCTTCAATTGTTCAAGAGGCCACGGCCTCTGATGGTTTTCCACATGGCCGTCGGACCGGCGAACCGGTCCTTGGCACCATGTTCTATTTACTTCTATGCCGCATTTCCGGACGCAAAACCGCGTTGCACTTTTGCTGGAAATGCTTCTGTTCAGTACTGGTCTTCGTAACGCTTGGCGAGATCTTCGATGTTCTCCGGCGGCCAGTCCGGCACTTCCATGCCGAGGTGCAGGCCCATTGCCGCGAGCACTTCCTTGATCTCGTTCAGCGACTTGCGGCCGAAGTTCGGGGTGCGCAGCATCTCCGCCTCGGTCTTCTGGATCAGATCGCCGATGTAGACGATGTTGTCGTTCTTCAGGCAGTTGGCCGAACGGACCGACAGCTCCAGCTCGTCCACCTTCTTGAGCAGCGCCGGGTTGAAGGCGAGCTCGGTGACGGCCTCGGTGGCGACTTCCTTGTGCGGCTCCTCGAAGTTGACGAACAGGCCAAGCTGATCCTGCAGGATGCGGGCAGCGAAAGCCACCGCGTCCTCGCCCGAGATCGAACCGTCGGTCTCGATCGACATGGTCAGCTTGTCCTTGTCGAGTTCCTCGCCATGGCGAGTGTTCTCGACCTTGTAGGACACCTTCTTGACCGGCGAGTAGAGCGAGTCGACCGGGATCAGGCCGATCGGCGCGTCCTCCGCGCGGTTGCGCTCGGCCGGCACGTAGCCCTTGCCGGTGTCGACGGTGAACTCCATGCGGATTTCCGCGCCCTCGTCCAGCGTGCAGATGACGTGGTCGGGGTTGAGGATCTCGACGTCGCCCACGGTCTGGATGTCGCCGGCGGTGACGGCGCCCGGACCCTGCTTGCGCACGACCATGCGCTTGGGGCCGTCGCCTTCCATCTTGATGGCGATTTCCTTGATGTTGAGGACGATGTCCGTGACGTCCTCACGCACGCCGGCGATGGAGGAGAACTCGTGCAGCACGCCGTCGATCTGGACGGCGGTGACGGCGGCGCCGCGCAGCGACGACAGAAGCACGCGCCGCAACGCGTTGCCGAGCGTCAGGCCGAAGCCGCGCTCGAGCGGTTCGGCGACCAGCGTGGTCAGCGTCTTGTTCTTGGAGGAGAACTCGATCTTGTTCGGCTTGATCAGGTCCTGCCAGTTTTTCTGGATCATGTTGCCTTCCTTCCGTTTCCCCGCCACCATCCAATCGTGGCAGGCGACCTGGAAACCGCAAAGGCGCCCGTTATTCGCGGGCGCCGATACGGACCTTTATTCTTGTTAGACGCGCCGCTTCTTGCGCGGACGGCAGCCATTGTGCGGGATCGGCGTCACGTCGCGGATCGAGGTGATCATGAAGCCGGCCGCCTGCAGTGCGCGCAGCGCCGATTCACGACCCGAGCCCGGACCACAGACCTCGACCTCAAGGGTGCGCATGCCATGCTCCTGCGCCTTCTTGGCGACGTCCTCGGCAGCCATCTGGGCGGCGAACGGGGTCGACTTGCGCGAACCCTTGAACCCCTGCGCACCCGCCGACGACCAGGCAATCGCATTGCCCTGCGCATCGGAAATGGTGATCATGGTGTTGTTGAAGGTCGAATTGACGTGGGCGACGCCCGACGAAATGTTCTTGCGTTCGCGGCGGCGAACGCGGGTGGCTTCCTTGGCCATGTCTTTCCTTTCAGTCGATCTCTACGCCGCCGTAATGCCAGCGGCTACACCTTGGGAGGGCAGTAGGTGGGTAGGGCAATAGGGCAGTATGCTTGAACGCGAACTTACTGCCCTAGTGCCTTAATGCCCTACTCCCCTAAATTACTTCTTCTTGCCCGCGATCGCCTTCGCCGGACCCTTGCGGGTGCGGGCGTTGGTGTGCGTGCGCTGGCCGCGGACCGGCAGCGAGCGGCGGTGACGCAGGCCGCGATAGCTGCCCAGATCCATCAGCCGCTTGATGTTCATCGAGACTTCGCGGCGCAGGTCACCTTCGACCTGGTAGTCGCGGTCGATGGTCTCGCGGATGGCGAGCACCTCGGCGTCGGTGAGCTGGTTGACGCGGCGCTCGGCGGGGATGCCGACCTTGTCGACGATCTCCTGGGCAAACTTCTTGCCGATGCCGTGGATGTACTGGAGCGCGATGACGACGCGCTTGTTGGTCGGGATGTTGACGCCGGCTATACGGGCCATTTTCTCTCTTCTCCATATGGGCCAGCAAAGCTGGCGCTATCCAAGATGTCCCGCGTCCGGTGGAGCCCGGCCCTTGCGGGAGTTCCAGTTCAAAGCCGTCTTGCCTCGTCCGTGCGGACAAGCAAGCCTCGTGCCTGATCGGGAGACGGGCCGCCATACGCCACAGCGGCCTCCCCGTCAAGGGCAGTCTTCGATTTTCAGGTCAGGCGCCGGCGAGAACGCCTTCGATCTGACGGGTCACCGCATCGATGTCAGCCATGCCGTCGACGCTCTTCAGGCTGCCCTTGGCGTAGTAGTAGCCGATGAGCGGGGCGGTCTTCTTGTAATATTCGCGCAGGCGTTCCTCGAACACCTCCGGATTGTCGTCCTTGCGCACCGGCTGCCCGGCCGCCTCGGCCTCCTTCGCCCGCTTGACGATGCGGCCGACGAGCGCCTTGTCGTCGACGACCAGCTCGACCACGGCGTCGAGCTTGAGGCCGCGTTCGGCCAGCATCGCTTCCACCGCATCGGCCTGCGGCAGTGTGCGCGGATAGCCGTCGAGGATGAAGCCGCCCGCGCAATCGGGCTGGTCGATCCGCTCGGCGACGATGGCGTTGACGATGGCGTCCGACACCAGTTCGCCGGCATCCATCACCGCCTTGGCGCGCTTGCCGACCTCGGTGCCGTTCTTCACCGCCGCGCGCAGCATGTCGCCGGTGGAGAGTTGCGGCACGCCGTTTCTCTCGACGATGCGCTGTGCCTGCGTCCCCTTGCCCGCTCCCGGCGGGCCAAGCAATATCAACCTCATCTGCCTCTCTTACCCCCGCGCAACTTCGACTTCTTGATCAGACCTTCGTACTGGTGCGCGATCAGGTGCCCCTGGATCTGCGCGACCGTATCGAGCGTTACACTGACGACGATCAGAAGCGAAGTGCCACCAAGGTAGAACGGTATCCCAGTTGCGGCGATCAGGTATTCGGGCAGAAGGCAGACGGCGACCAGATAGATGGCGCCGACAACCGTGATGCGGGTGAGTACATAGTCGATGTAGTCGGCCGTGCGCTCGCCCGGACGATAGCCGGGGATGAAGCCCGAGTGCTTCTTGAGCTGGTCGGCCGTCTCCTTCGGATTGAACACGATGGCCGTGTAGAAGAAGGTGAAGAAGGCGATCATGCCGCCGTAGAAGAGCATGTAGAGCGGCTGGCCGTGGCCGAGCGCGGCCAGGATCGTGTTCGCCCATCCCGGCATGTTGGTGGTGTTGGAGAAGCCGGCCAGCGTCGCCGGCAGCAGCAGAAGCGAGGACGCGAAGATCGGCGGGATGACGCCCGAGGTGTTGAGCTTCAGCGGCAGGTGCGAGGTGTCGCCCTGGAACATGCGGTTGCCGACCTGGCGCTTCGGATACTGGATCAGAAGCCGGCGCTGGGCGCGCTCGAAGAAGACGATCAGCGCCACGACGACGACGGCGAGCACGATGATGGCCAGGATCAAGCCGGTCGACAGCGAGCCGGTACGGCCCATCTCCAGCGTCGCGCCGAGCGCGCGCGGCATGCCGGCGATGATGCCTGCCATGATGATCAGCGACACGCCGTTGCCGATGCCGCGGGCGGTGACCTGCTCGCCCAGCCACATCAGGAACATGGTGCCGCCGGTCAGGCTGATGACCGTGGAAAGCTGGAAGAACAGGCCGGGATGGATGACCATGTTGTTGCCGCTCTGCAGGCCCACCGCAATGCCGTAGGACTGGACGATGGCGAGCAGCACGGTGCCGTAGCGGGTGTACTGGTTGATGATCTTGCGGCCCTGCTCGCCTTCCTTCTTCAAGGCTTCGAGCGAGGGAATGACCGACGTCATCAACTGCATGATGATGGAGGCGGAAATGTAGGGCATGACGCCCAGAGCGAAGATCGCCATGCGCTCGACGGCGCCGCCGGCGAACATGTTGAACATGCCCAGCACGCCGCCGCTCTGCTGCTTGAAGGCCTGGGCGAAGGCCTCCGGGTTGATGCCCGGCAGCGGGATGTAGGTGCCGAGCCGGTAGACCAGCATCGCGCCGAGCGTGAACCAGATGCGCTTCTTGAGTTCCTCGGCCTTGGCGAAGGTGGCGAAATTCAGATTGGAAGCAAGTTGTTCAGCAGCCGAAGCCATGCCTGATTCTCCGCCGGTGCATCTCCGCTTCCTTCGAAGCGCGGAAACGCTCGCTTTTGTTTTCTCGCAATTCCGGGTGGAAAACCGATTCCCGCTTGTCCTGGAATTGCTCTAGGTCTCGCTGCAAAGGCACCCGATCAGGCGACGCGCGAAACCGAGATAAGCTCGCAGTCCCGAATATGCAAGCGGCCGCACTGACGCGGCCGCTCGTTCACGGGACGGATCGGGGCGCCAGGCGCCCTACCCCCGGCGCTTACTCGGCGGCCGCCTTCTCGGGCAGCTTGACGGAGCCGCCGGCCTTCTCGATCTTTTCGAGAGCGGCCTTGGAGGCGCCGGCAACGTCGAAGGCGACCTTGGCCTTCAGTTCGCCGTCGGAAAGGATGCGAACCCCGTCCTTGACGCGGCGGATAACGCCGGCCTTGACCAGCGCCTCGGCATTGACCGTTTCCTTGGCGTCGAGCTTCTTGGCGTCGATCGCGGCCTGGATGCGGGCCAGCGACACCGTCACGAAGTGCTTCGCGAAGATGTTGTTGAAGCCGCGCTTCGGCAGACGGCGGTAGAGCGGCATCTGGCCGCCCTCGAAGCCGTTGATGGCGACGCCGGAGCGGGACTTCTGGCCCTTGACGCCACGGCCGCCGGTCTTGCCGGAGCCCGAGCCGATGCCACGGCCGAGACGCTTCTTGGAATGGGTCGCGCCTTCGTTGTCACGCAGATCGTTGAGTTTCATGGTCTTTCTCCTGCGCGCCTATCAGGCCTCGTCGACGACGCGGACGAGGTGCGAAACGGCGGCGATCATGCCGCGCACCGAAGGCGTGTCCTCCAGCGTGCGCCGCTTGTGCATCTTGTTCAGGCCGAGGCCGACCAGCGTGGCACGCTGTTCCTTCGGCCGGCGGATCGGCGAGCCGATCTGCTCGACGGTGATGGTCTTGGCAGCTTTCTTGGCCATTTTCGTGGTCCTTCCAGCTTACTCTTCAGCCGCAACGGCGGTGCCGCGGCGGGCCTGAAGGGTCGAATACTTGATACCGCGCGCAGCAGCCACATCCTTGGGATGCATCTGGCTCTTGAGCGCGTCGAAGGTGGCGCGAACCATGTTGTAGGGGTTCGACGAGCCCATCGACTTGGCGACGACGTCGTGCATGCCGAGCGTCTCGAAGACGGCGCGCATCGGGCCGCCGGCGATGATGCCGGTACCGGGCTTGGCGGCGCGCAGCAGCACCTTGCCGGCGCCCCAGCGGCCTTCCACGTCATGATGCAGCGTGCGGCCGGAACGCAACGGCACGAAGATCATGTCGCGCTTGGCCGACTCGGTCGCCTTGCGGATGGCTTCCGGCACTTCGCGCGCCTTGCCGTGGCCGAAGCCGACGCGGCCCTTCTGGTCGCCGACGACGACGAGGGCGGCGAAGCCGAAGCGACGGCCACCCTTGACCACCTTGGCGACGCGGTTGATGTGAACGAGCTTGTCGACGATGCCGTCGTCGCGCTCCTCGCGGTCACGGCCACGATCGCGGCCGCGTTCCCTGGGTTCCTGTGCCATATCCTAGTCCTTGTTCTTTTCCGGTAGCACGGGCTGCTGAAATGCCGGCGCCCCGTTTTCGGGCCGCCGGCGGCGAAATCGCGCTTCCTGTGAACGATCCCGGCGCAAAAGTCAGCAACTTTTTTGCCGCAACCGCCGTAGAAGCAGTTTTAGAAGCTCAGGCCACCCTCGCGGGCCGCCTCGGCCAGCGCCTTGACGCGGCCGTGATAGATGTAGGCGCCACGGTCGAACACGACCTCCTTGACGCCGGCCTTGACCGCACGCTCGGCGACCAGCTTGCCGATCGCGGCGGCAGCGGCGGAATCGGCGCCCGTCTTCTTGCCGGCCTTGAAATCCTTCTCCAGCGTCGAGGCGGCGGCCACCGTGTGGCCCTTCGCGTCGTCGATCACCTGGGCGTAGATGTTCTTGGAGGTGCGGTGCACCGAAAGACGCGGGCGGTCGCCGGCGACCTTCTTGATCTGGCGGCGGATGCGCTGCGCGCGCTTCTGGGTTGCGGCCTTGTCTGCCATGGTCTGTTCCTGCCTTCATAAACCGGGGTTTGCCGTGTGCGGTAGCCTGGCTCCCGCGACAATTCCCCGTGGCGTTGCATCTTAAGGGAGTAAGGGAATAAGGCAGTAGGGCAATATGTGTGCCCTTGTTATTGCCTTACTCCCCTATTCCCCTATTGCCTTAAATTACTTCTTCTTGCCTTCCTTGCGCACGATGCGCTCGCCGGCATAGCGCACGCCCTTGCCCTTGTAGGGCTCGGGGCCGCGATATTCGCGGATCTCGGCGGCGACCTGGCCGACCTGCTGCTTGTCGATGCCGACGACGCTGATCTCGGTCGGCTTCGGCGTCGAGATGGTGATGCCGGCCGGGGTCTTGTAGACGACGTCGTGCGAGAAGCCGAGCGCAAGCTGCAGGTCCTTGCCCTGCATGGCGGCGCGATAGCCGACGCCGGTAATCTCGAGCTTCTTTTCGAAGCCGTCCTTCACGCCGGTCAGGATGTTGACGATCTGGGTGCGCGACATGCCCCACTTGGAGCGCGCGCCCTTGGAATCGTCACGCGGCTGGACGGAGATGTTGCCGTCCTCCAGCTTCACCAGAACCTCGTCGTTGACGACGAACTTCAGCTCGCCCTTCGGCCCCTTGGCCGAGACGGTCTGGCCGTTCACCGAAGCGGTCACGCCCTGCGGCACCGCGACGGGTTTCTTTCCAATACGAGACATCTTCGTCTCCTCGCTTCTTACAGTTCGCTCTTCGAGATCAGACGATCTGGCAGAGCACTTCGCCGCCGACGTTCTGCTCGCGGGCCTCATGATCGGCCATCACGCCCTTCGGCGTCGAAAGGATGGCGATGCCGAGGCCGTTGGCGACGTGCGGGATGGACTTGGCCGAAACATAGACGCGGCGACCGGGCTTGGAGACGCGGGAAATCTCGCGCACCACCGGGTTGCCGTCGAAATACTTCAGCTCGATCTCGATCTCGGACTTGCCGTTGTCGAAATCGGTCTGGCTGTAGTCGCGGATGTAGCCTTCCGCCTTCAGCACGTCGAGAACGCGGGCGCGCAGACGCGAGGCCGGGGTCGAAACGCTCGACTTCTTACGGCCGTAGGCGTTACGGATGCGGGTCAGCATATCGCCGAGAGGATCGCTCAATGACATATCGTGTCCTCCTTACCAGCTCGACTTGACCAGGCCCGGAACCTGCCCGGTATTGCCCAGATCGCGAAGCGCGATACGCGACAGGCCGAGCTTGCGATAGTAGGCGCGCGGACGGCCGGTCACTTCGCAGCGGTTGCGGATGCGGATCTTGGCCGAGTTGCGCGGCAGCGCCGAAAGCTTCAACTGGGCACGGAAACGCTCGTCCATCGGCTTGGACTGATCCATGACGATGGCCTTGAGCGCCGCACGCTTGGCAGCGTACTGGGCGACGAGCTTGCGCCGCCGATTGTTCTTCTCAACTGAGCTGGTCTTTGCCATTTCAGATTTTCCTTTGCTCGCTGCCGTTACTGGCGGAAGGGGAAGTTGAAAGCCTTGAGCAAAGCCCTAGCCTCGTCGTCCGTCTTCGCAGTCGTACAAACGATGATGTCCATGCCCCAGATCTGATCGACCTTGTCGTAGTTGATCTCCGGGAACACGATGTGCTCCTTGATGCCCATGGCGTAGTTGCCACGGCCGTCGAAGCTCTTCGGGTTCAGGCCGCGGAAGTCGCGAACGCGCGGCAGCGCGATGTTGACCAGGCGGTCGAGGAACTCGTACATGCGCTCGGCGCGCAGGGTCACCTTGGTGCCGATCGGCATGTTCTCGCGCACCTTGAAGGTGGCGATGGACTTGCGCGCGCGGGTCACGACGGCCTTCTGGCCGGCGATCTGCGACAGGTCCTCGGCGGCGACCGTGGGCTTCTTGGAATCGCCCGTCGCTTCGCCGACGCCCATGTTCAGCACGATCTTGTCGAGACGCGGAATCTGCATCTCGTTGTCGTACTTGAACTGCTCCTGCAGCGCCTTGCGGATGGTCTCGTTGTAGACCTTCTTCAGGCGCGGCGTGTTGTTGGCTTCTGCCTGCGCTGCCTTAGCCATTGATCGTTTCTCCCGAGCGCTTGGCGAAGCGCACCTTCTTGCCGTCCTTCTCGAACTTGAAGCCGACGCGGGTCGGCTTGCCGTCCTTGGGGTCGGCAACAGCAAGGTTCGAAAGATGGATCGGCGCTTCCTTGCGAATGAGACCGCCTTCCTGCGACTGGGTCTGGCGCTGGTGGCGAACCACGATGTTGATGCCGCGAACGATCGCGGTATCTTCCTTCGGCTGCACGGACACGACTTCGCCGGAGCGGCCCTTGTCCTTGCCGGAAAGCACGACGACCTTGTCGCCCTTACGGATCTTCTGCATTTGTCCGGCTCCTTACAGCACTTCGGGGGCCAGCGAGATGATCTTCATGTGGTTCTTGGCGCGAAGCTCGCGCGGAACCGGGCCGAAGATACGCGTGCCCACCGGCTCTTTCTTGTTGTCGACGAGAACGGCCGCGTTCTTGTCGAAACGGATCACGCTGCCGTCGGGACGGCGGATGTCCTTGGCGGTACGAACCACCACGGCCTTCATCACGTCGCCCTTCTTCACGCGGCCGCGCGGAATGGCTTCCTTGATCGACACCACGATGATGTCGCCGACGGAGGCATACTTCCGCTTCGAGCCGCCCAGCACCTTGATGCACATGACACGGCGCGCGCCGGAATTGTCGGCAACGTCCAGGTTAGTTTGCATCTGAATCATGACTGGCCGCCTTCTTCTTTTCTATCGGGACGGGCGCATCGCCCTTCCCCGGTCTGTCCAAAATTCGTTCGTTACGCCTGGGCCTGTTCGGCCTGCTCGGCGGTGACGACCACCCAGCGCTTGTCCTTCGAGATCGGCGCCGATTCCTGAATGAACACGGTGTCGCCGACCTTGTGGGCGTTGTTCTCGTCGTGCGCCTTGTACTTCTTCGACATACGCACGGTCTTCTTCATCACCGGGTGGGTGAAGCGACGCTCGACCTTGACCACGACGGTCTTCTCGTTCTTGTCGCTGACGACGGTGCCCTGCAGGATGCGCTTCGGCATGGTCTTATCCTTAAGCCTTCTTGGCCGCTGCCTTCTCGGCAGCGATGGTCTTGATGCGGGCGATGTCCTTGCGGACCTGCTTGACGCGCGCGGTCTTCTCGAGCTGGCCGGTGGCCTTCTGGAAGCGCAGGTTGAACTGCTCCTTCTTGAGGGCCGCCAGATCGTCCGAGAGCTGGTCCTGCGTCTTCGAGCGGAGTTCTTCGACTTTCATCTTCGGCGTCCTTATTCGGCGATGCGCTGTACGAAGCGCGTGCGGACCGACAGCTTGGCGGCGCCGAGGCGCAGGGCCTCGCGGGCGATGTCTTCCGGCACGCCGTCGATCTCGAACATGATGCGGCCGGGCTTGACGCGGCAGGCCCAGTAATCGATCGCGCCCTTGCCCTTGCCCATGCGGACTTCGGTCGGCTTCGAGGTGACCGGAACGTCCGGGAACACCCGGATCCAGACACGGCCGGCGCGCTTCATCTCACGCGTGATCGCGCGGCGGGCCGCCTCGATCTCGCGCGCGGTGACGCGGTTCGGCTCCAGCGCCTTCAGCCCGAAGCCGCCGAAATCCAGGTTGGTGCCGCCCTTGGCGGTACCGTGGATGCGGCCCTTGAACTGCTTGCGGAACTTTGTGCGCTTTGGCTGCAGCATCTTACTTGCTCCAAATTCTCTCTATGCTCAGGCGTTCTCGCGACGACGTGCGCCCGAACGCTCGCCGGCGTGATCGCCCTCGGTGGCACGGCGCTCCGAAGCCATCGGGTCATGCTCCAGGATCTCGCCCTTGAACACCCAGACCTTGACGCCGCAGATGCCGTAGGCGGTGTGCGCCTCGGCCGTGCCGTAGTCGACATCGGCGCGCAGCGTGTGCAGCGGAACGCGACCTTCGCGATACCACTCCATGCGCGCAATCTCGGCGCCGCCGAGACGGCCGGCGCAGTTGATACGGATGCCTTCGGCACCGAGACGCATGGCCGACTGCACGGCGCGCTTCATGGCGCGGCGGAAAGCGATACGGCGCTCGAGCTGCTGGGCGATCGACTGTGCGATCAGCGTGGCGTCGGTCTCCGGCTTGCGCACCTCGACGATGTTGAGGTGGGTCTCGGACTTCGTCATCTCGGTCAGCTTCTTGCGAAGCTTCTCGATGTCGGCGCCCTTCTTGCCGATGATCAGGCCCGGGCGCGCGGCATGGATGGTGACGCGGCACTTCTTGTGCGGGCGCTCGATGACGATCTTGGAGATCGCGGCCTGCTTGAGTTCCTTCTCAAGATACTCGCGGATCTTGAGGTCCTCGTGCAGCAGCTTGCCGTACTCGCCGGTGTTGGCGTACCAGCGCGAATCCCAGGTGCGGTTAATGCCGAGGCGCAGCCCGATCGGATTGATTTTCTGGCCCATCAGGCGGCCTCCCCTTTTTCCTCGACTTCACGAACAACGATCGTGAGGTGCGAAAACGGCTTTTCGATACGGCTGGCGCGACCGCGGCCACGAGCGTGGAAGCGCTTCATGACGATCGACTTGCCGACATAGGCCTCGGCCACGACCAGCGCGTCGACGTCGAGGTCATGATTGTTCTCGGCGTTGGCGATCGCCGACTCCAGCGTCTTCTTGACGGTGCCGGAAATGCGCTTGCGCGAGAATTCGAGGTCGCTCAGCGCAGCCGCCACCTTCTTGCCGCGGATCATGGCGGCAACCAGATTCAGCTTCTGCGGGCTGATGCGGATCGTGCGCAGGACCGCGCGCGCCTCATTGTCGGCGAGCTTGCGCGGTGCTTTGGCCTTGCCCATCGTTACTTCCTCTTTGCCTTCTTGTCCGCGCCGTGGCCGTAGTAGGTACGGGTCGGGGCGAACTCACCGAACTTGTGGCCGACCATGTCCTCGTTCACCGAGACCGGGACATGCTTCTGGCCGTTGTAGACGCCGAAGGTGAGGCCGACGAACTGCGGCAGGATGGTGGAGCGACGGCTCCACATCTTGATCACCTCGTTGCGGCCGCCTTCGCGGACCTTGTCTGCCTTCTTCAGCAGATAGCCGTCGACGAACGGGCCTTTCCAGACTGAACGAGTCACTTCAGCTACCTCTTCTTAGCTCTTGCGCGCGTGGCGCGAGCGCACGATGAACTTGTCGGTCGACTTGTTCGAGCGCGTCTTCTTGCCCTTGGTCGGCTTGCCCCACGGGGTGACCGGGTGGCGGCCGCCCGAGGTGCGGCCTTCGCCGCCGCCGTGCGGGTGGTCAACAGGGTTCATCACGACGCCGCGGTTGTGCGGGCGCTTGCCGCGCCAGACGGTGCGGCCGGCCTTGCCGTCGTTGATGTTGCCGTGATCGGGGTTCGAGACGGCGCCGATGGTGGCGAAGCACGAACCGTGGACGATGCGCTGCTCTCCCGAGTTGAGGCGCAGGATCGCCATGCCCTGGTCGCGGCCGACGAGCTGGGCGTAGGCACCGGCCGAACGGGCGACCTGGCCGCCCTTGCCCGGCTTCAGCTCGATGTTGTGGACGATGGTGCCGACCGGCATGGCCGACAGCGGCATCGCGTTGCCCGGCTTCACATCGGCGGCCATGGAGGCAACAACCTTGTCACCGGCCTGCAGACGCTGCGGGGCGATGATGTAGTTCAGCTCGCCGTCCTCGTACTTGATCAGTGCGATGAAGGCAGTGCGGTTCGGGTCGTATTCAATACGCTCGACGGTGCCGACGACATCCAGCTTGCGGCGCTTGAAGTCGATGATGCGGTACGAACGCTTGTGACCGCCGCCAATGAAGCGTGCCGTGATGCGACCGTAGTTGTTGCGGCCGCCCGACTTGGTCAGGCCCTCGGTCAGCCCCTTGACGGGCTTGCCCTTGTAGAGGTCCGAGCGGTCGACGATGACGAGCTGACGGGTGCTCGGCGTGATCGGGTTAAAATGTTTCAAAGCCATTTTCTTGTCCTCAGCGCCCTAGCTCAGAGACCGGTCGCGACGTCGATCGACTGGCCGTCGGCCAGCGTCACGACAGCCTTCTTGACGTCGCCCTGACGGCCGATCGTGCCGCGGAAGCGCTTGACCTTGCCCTTGCGCACCAGCGTGTTGACGGCCGTGACCTTGACACCGAACAGCGCCTCGACGGCCGCCTTGATCTCGGGCTTGGAAGCCTTCTTGGCGACGTTGAAGACCACCTGGTTCTGCTCGGACGCCATGGTCGACTTTTCGGTGATCGCCGGCGAGACGATCACATCGTAATGACGAAGGTCGGTCATTTGAAGCGCTCCTCGAGGGCCTCGATCGCCGCCTTGGAAAGGACCAGCGTGCCGCGGCGCAGGATGTCGTAGACGTTGATGCCCTGGATCGGCAGAACGTCGATGTTCGGAATGTTGGCAGCGGCCTTCTTGAAGCCCTGGTCCAGTTCGGCGCCGCCGATGAACAGAGCGTTGGTGAGGCCGAGCGTGGCGAAATTGGCCGCCAGCGCCTTGGTCTTGGCCTCGGCCAGCTTCAGGTCGTCGACGACGATGATCGAGGCAGCCTTGGCCTTGGCCGACAGCGCATGCTTGAGGCCGAGAGCGCGGACCTTCTTGGGCAGATCGTGCTCGTGGCTGCGCGCCACCGGGCCGTGCGCCTTGCCGCCGCCGCGGAACTGCGGAGCGCGCGCCGAATGGTGACGGGCGCGGCCGGTGCCCTTCTGCTTGTACATCTTGGCGCCGGTGCGGGCGATGTCCGCGCGACCCTTCGACTGGTGCGTGCCCTGCTGCTTCTTGGCAAGCTGCCAGCGCACGACGCGCTGCAGGATGTCCTCGCGCGGGTCGAGGCCGAAAATCTCGTCCGAGAGCTTGACCTTGCCAGCGTCCTTGCCGGCGAGCGTGGTGATCTTGATGTCCATTATTCCGCTCCTTCAGCGGCCGGAGCCTCGGTCTTGCCGGCAGCGCGGATGGCCGCGGGCTTCGGCGCGTTGGCCGGCAGCGGCACCTTGACGGCGTCGCGGACCAGGATCCAGGCGCCCTTGGTGCCGGGAACGGCGCCGCGGATCAGGATCAGGCCGCGGTCGGCGTCGGTGGAGACGACCTCGACGTTCTGCGTGGTGACGCGCACGTTGCCCATGTGGCCGGCCATCTTCTTGCCCTTGAACACCTTGCCGGGGTCCTGGCGCTGGCCGGTCGAACCGGCGATGCGGTGCGACAGCGAGTTACCGTGGGTGGCGCGACCGCCGCCGAAATTGTGGCGCTTCATGACGCCCTGGAAGCCCTTGCCGGTCGAAGTGCCGGTGACGTCGACCTTCTGGCCGGCGACGAAGTGATCGACGGTGATCTCGGCGCCGACGTCGAGCAGGTTCTCAGGGGAAACGCGGAACTCCGCGACCTTCGCCTTCGGCTCGACCGAGGCGGTGGCGAAATGGCCACGCATCGCCTTCGGCGTGTTCTTCACCTTGGCCAGGCCGACGCCGAGCTGGACGGCGGTGTAGCCGTTCTTCTCCTGCGTGCGCTGGGCCACGACCTGGCAGTTCTCCATGCGGAGAACGGTGACGGGAACGTGCTCGCCGGCATCGTTATAGATGCGGGTCATCCCGACCTTCTGTGCAATCACTCCTGAACGCATCGGTTCATCTTCCTTTAGAGCTTCCCGCCGGGCTCGAAGCCACTGCAGGCGCTTGTTTTCCAGAGGAGCCGTCCGGGCTGGCCGTCGGGCTCATGTGTCCGCTCTTTAGAGCTTGATCTCGACGTCGACGCCGGCGGCAAGATCGAGCTTCATCAGCGCATCGACCGTCTGCGGGGTCGGGTCGACGATGTCGAGCAGGCGCTTGTGGGTACGCATCTCGAACTGCTCGCGGCTCTTCTTGTCGACGTGGGGCGAGCGGTTGACCGTGAACTTCTCGATCCGGGTCGGCAGCGGGATGGGGCCGCGCACGTTGGCGCCGGTGCGCTTGGCGGTCGACACGATCTCGCGCGTCGAGGCATCCAGCACGCGGTGATCGAACGCTTTAAGTCGGATGCGGATATTCTGACCGTTCATCTCGTCATTCCTTGTTCTGGCGCGGCGCGGGCGTTACCCCGCCCGCGACAGATCTCTTTTTTCTCTTACTCGACGATAGCGGCGACGATGCCGGAGCCGACGGTGCGGCCGCCCTCGCGGATGGCGAAGCGCAGGCGGTCTTCCATGGCGATCGGCACGATCAGCTCGACGTCCACCGACACGTTGTCGCCGGGCATCACCATCTCGGTGCCCGCCGGCAGCGTCACGATGCCCGTCACGTCCGTCGTGCGGAAGTAGAACTGCGGACGGTAGTTGGTGAAGAACGGCGTGTGACGGCCACCCTCCTCCTTCGTCAGGATGTACACTTCCGCCTTGAACTTCTTGTGCGGCTTCACGGTGCCGGGCTTGGCCAGAACCTGGCCGCGCTCGACGCCGTCACGGTCGACGCCGCGCAGCAGCGCGCCGATGTTGTCGCCCGCCTGGCCCTGGTCGAGCAGCTTGCGGAACATCTCGACGCCCGTGCAGGTCGTCTTCGAGGTCGGACGGATGCCGACGATCTCAAGCTCCTCGCCGACCTTGACCACACCGCGCTCGACGCGGCCCGTCACCACCGTGCCGCGGCCCGAGATCGAGAAAACGTCCTCGATCGGCATCAGGAACGGCTTGTCGACCGGACGCTCCGGCGTCGGGATGTAGGCGTCGACCTCTTCCATCAGCTTGCGGATGGCGTTCTCGCCGATCTCCTTGTTGCTGTCCTCGAGGGCGGCAACCGCCGAGCCCTTGACGATCGGAATGTCGTCGCCGGGGAACTCGTACTTCGACAGAAGCTCGCGAACCTCAAGCTCGACCAGCTCCAGCAGCTCCGGATCGTCGACCAGGTCGACCTTGTTCATGAACACGACGATCGCCGGAACGCCGACCTGGCGGGCGAGCAGGATGTGCTCGCGCGTCTGCGGCATCGGGCCGTCGGCGGCCGAAACCACCAGGATCGCGCCGTCCATCTGCGCCGCACCCGTGATCATGTTCTTCACATAGTCGGCGTGGCCGGGGCAGTCGACGTGCGCATAGTGGCGAGCCGGCGTCTCGTATTCGACGTGCGCCGTCGAGATCGTGATGCCGCGTGCCTTCTCTTCAGGTGCCGCGTCAATCTGGTCGTACGGCTTGTAGTCGCCAAAATACTTCGTGATCGCCGCCGTCAACGACGTCTTGCCATGGTCAACGTGACCAATCGTGCCAATGTTCACATGAGGCTTATTACGCTCGAATTTACCTTTTGCCATGTGAGCTCTCCATTCCTGCTTGCCCGTTCGGGCGTTCAATTAAGTTACCGACGCAATCCCAAACCGTTTCCGGGGACTACGCGTATTTCTTCTGGACTTCCTGGGCGACCGCGGTCGGCACCGGCTCGTAGTGGTCGAACTGCATCGTGTACTGGGCGCGGCCCTGCGACATCGAACGCAGCGAGTCGACGTACTTGAACATGTTGGCCAGCGGCACCATGGCGTTGACGACCACGGCGACGCCGCGGCTCTCCTGGCCCTGGATCTGGCCGCGACGGCTGTTCAGGTCGCCGATGACGTTGCCGACGTAGTCTTCAGGCGTCACCACCTCGACCTTCATGATCGGCTCGAGCAACTGCACGCCAAGCTTCGGAGCGGCTTCCTTGAAGCACGCACGCGAGGCGATTTCGAAGGCCAGGACCGAGGAGTCGACGTCGTGGAAGGCACCGTCGATCAGCGTCGCCTTGACGCCGATCATCGGGAAGCCGGCAAACGGGCCGGAACCCATGACGCTGTCGATGCCCTTCTGCACGCCGGGGATGTATTCCTTCGGCACCGCACCGCCGACGATCTTGGACTCGAACACGAACTCTTCGCTCTCGGTGTTCGGCTCGAAGACGATCTTGACGCGGGCGAACTGACCCGTGCCGCCGGTCTGCTTCTTGTGCGTGTAGTCCTGCTCGTGCGTGCGGGTGATCGTCTCGCGATAAGCCACCTGCGGCGCGCCGACATTGGCCTCGACCTTGAACTCGCGGCGCATGCGGTCGACGATGATGTCGAGGTGAAGCTCACCCATGCCGGCGATGATGGTCTGGCCCGATTCCTCGTCGGTCTTGACGCGGAAGGACGGATCCTCGGCCGCCAGGCGATGCAGGGCAAGGCCCATCTTCTCCTGGTCGCCCTTGGTCTTCGGCTCGATGGCGATCTGGATGACCGGATCGGGGAACTCCATGCGCTCCAGGATGACCGGGTGCAGCGGATCGCACAGCGTGTCGCCGGTGGTGGTCTCCTTGAGGCCGGCCAGCGCAACGATGTCGCCGGCGAAGGCTTCCTCGATGTCCGTACGCGAGTTCGAGTGCATCTGCAGCATGCGGCCGATGCGCTCCTTCTTGCCCTTCACCGTGTTGTCGAGCGACACGCCCTTAGTGAGCTTGCCCGAATAGATGCGCGCGAAGGTGAGCGAACCGACGAACGGGTCGTTCATGATCTTGAACGCCAGCATCGACAGCGGCTCGTTGTCGTCCGCGTGACGCTCGATCTCGGCGTTGGTCTTGGCATCGACGCCCTTGATGGCGGGGACTTCGTCCGGCGCCGGCAGGAAGTCGACGACGGCGTCGAGCAACGGCTGCACGCCCTTGTTCTTGAAGGCGGAGCCGCAGAACACCGGGTGGAACTTGACGTCGATGGTGCCCTTGCGGATCAGATCGCGGAGCTGATCGTTGGAGGGCATGGTGCCTTCCAGGTAGGCGTTCATCGCATCGTCGTCCATCTCGACGGCAGTCTCGATGAGCTTCTCGCGGTATTCCTCGGCCTTGGCCTTGAGGTCGGCCGGGATCTCGACGACGTCCCAGGCAGCGCCCAGCGACTCGTCGCGCCAGACCAGCGCGTTCATCTCGATGAGGTCGACGACGCCCTTGAAATCGCTTTCGGCGCCGATCGGCAGCTGCATGGCGAGCGGAATCGCGCCCAGACGAGACTTGATCATCTCGAGGCAGCGGTAGAAGTCCGCGCCGATCTTGTCCATCTTGTTGCAGAAGATCATGCGCGGCACATGATACTTCTCGGCCTGGCGCCAGACAGTCTCGGTCTGCGGCTCGACGCCGGCGTTGGAATCGAGCAGCGCGATGGCGCCGTCGAGAACGCGCAGCGAACGCTCCACCTCGATGGTGAAGTCGACGTGGCCGGGGGTGTCGATGATGTTGAAGCGGCGGTTCTTGCCGTCACGGCCCTTCCACGAGGTGGTGGTGGCAGCGGACGTGATGGTGATGCCGCGCTCCTGCTCCTGCTCCATCCAGTCCATGGTCGAGGCGCCGTCGTGCGTCTCGCCCATCTTGTGGTTCTTGCCCGTGTAATAAAGGATACGCTCGGTCGTCGTCGTCTTGCCGGCATCGATGTGGGCCATGATGCCGAAGTTACGGTAGTCGTGGATGGGATATTCGCGGGCCATGGGAGGTGCCTCTTCAGTCTTCTTTCGCGCTTACCAGCGGTAGTGCGCGAAGGCGCGGTTGGCTTCCGCCATCTTGTGGGTGTCTTCACGCTTCTTCACGGCGGTGCCGCGGTTGTTGGCCGCGTCGAGCAGCTCACCGGAGAGGCGGTCGACCATGGTGGTCTCGTTGCGGTTGCGGGCGGCGGCGATCAGCCAGCGGATGGCCAGCGCCTGACGACGCTCGGGGCGCACGTCGACCGGAACCTGGTAGGTGGCGCCGCCGACGCGACGCGAACGCACTTCCACATGCGGCGCGACGTTGTCGAGCGCCTGATGGAAGACGGTGACCGGCTCCTGCTTGGTCTTGGCCTGAACCTGGTCGAGCGCGCCGTAGACGATCGTCTCGGCAACGGACTTCTTGCCGTCGTACATGACGGCATTCATGAACTTGGTGACGACGAGATCGCCGAACTTCGGGTCCGGGTTGATCTCACGCTTGTCTGCACTGTGACGACGGGACATGTCTTAGTCTCTCTTGTCTCTCTGGCCCGACGCACAAACAAAAAGCGCCGAAGCCGGGAAAACCCTTACTTCGGACGCTTGGCACCGTATTTGGAACGGCGCTGCTTGCGGTTTTTGACGCCCTGGGTGTCGAGCACGCCGCGAATGATGTGATAGCGCACGCCCGGAAGGTCCTTGACGCGACCGCCGCGGATCATCACCACCGAGTGCTCCTGAAGGTTATGGCCCTCGCCCGGAATGTAGCCGATCACCTCGAAGCCATTGGTCAGGCGGATCTTGGCGACCTTGCGCAGGGCCGAGTTCGGCTTCTTCGGCGTCGTCGTATAGACGCGCGTGCAGACGCCCCGCTTCTGCGGGTTCTGCTGCATGGCCGGGACCTTGTTGCGCGTCGCCGGCGCCTGGCGCGGCTTGCGGATCAGCTGGTTAACGGTAGGCATTAAACCTTCCTTCTCAATCAAAATCTCGTGTCGATAACCCGTCACCGGGCCGTTTCGAGCGACTCCATATGCAAATTCGGGCCACAAACCGCCTGCTTGCGGTCTTGCCCGAACAAATGGCAGAGGAAGCAGCAATCCGCTTCATGCACGCCGGCAATGTGTTTTCGCTCGTAAAACGAACCCTGTTTGAGGCAAACTCCAAAGCGCGTCGCTTCAGACCGAAAGCCTCACATCGGCTCAGACGACGCGCTATCTATCCGCATCGCCCGCAAGCGTCAAGCCCGCCGCCCGAAATATTGCGCCGCGACCGGGGCTTGGCAGGCATACGTGCCGCGCATGAAATATTCTTTCGTCGTTTCGCATGTGCGAAAAAGAAAGTGGCGTGCTTTGCGCTGTCGTCGGCCGCCGCTTCATGCGAAAAGGGGCGCAAAGGCCATCATCGTCCCCTTGCGAGCAGGAATCAAGGAATCAGCGCGTGAACGACAACGAGGAAAGACCGGTCACCATCATCACCGGCCGGGTATGGAAGCGAAAGGACGGCGAACCGGAGGGGGTGCATATCTTCCTCGTTGCCGCCGACGACGATTCGGCCGTGCGCCGGGCGCTGGAAGCGCTGGCGGCGGAGGGCTATGCGGAAGCCGAACTCGACCAGATCGGCGACATACAGGGAGAGCCGGACGAGGAGCCGCATCTTTCGGCCTATCAGGGCGCGCTGGAGGGCGAAGTGTCCATCGTCACCTTCGAGGAACCGTTTTGAGCGAGGAAGCGAAGACCGGGCACGGCTGCGGGCAATCGCGCGGCTGGGCCGACGAGGCGGTGGCGGCCATCGAGGCCGACCAGCGGCGCTCGGCCGACACCCATCTGTGGAAGCTGGACGTGCCGGCGCTCGCCGGCATCGACCTCTACCTGAAGGACGAATCGACCCACCCTACCGGCAGCCTCAAGCACCGGCTGGCGCGTTCGCTGTTTCTCTATGCGCTGTGCAACGGCCATGTCCGGCAGGGCACGCCGGTGATCGAGGCCTCGTCCGGCTCGACGGCGGTGTCGGAGGCCTATTTCGCCCGCATGATCGGCGTGCCCTTCTATGCGGTGATGCCGCGCACCACCTCGGCGGAAAAGATCGCGGCCATCGAGCACTACGGCGGCAACTGCCACTTCATCGACGACGGCCGGCGCATCTATGAGGAATCGGCCGGGCTGGCGGCGCGGCTCGGCGGCCATTTCATGGACCAGTTCACCCATGCCGAGCGCGCCACCGACTGGCGCGGCAACAACAACATCGCCGAATCGATCTTCGACCAGATGCGGCAGGAGCGTTTCCCCTGCCCTTCCTGGGTGGTAATGAGCGCCGGCACCGGCGGCACCACCGCCACCATCGGCCGCTACATCCGCTACAAGCGCCATGCGACGCGGCTGTGCGTGGTCGATGTCGAGCGCTCCGCCTTCTTCGAGGGCTTCGCCACCGGCAGCCGCGATTGCCGCTGCGAGGAACCGTCGCGTATCGAGGGGATAGGTCGGCCGCGCGTCGAGCCGTCCTTCGTGCCGGGCGTCATCGATCACATGCTGCGCATCCCCGATGCGGTGTCGCTGGCGGCGATGCGGGTTCTGTCGCGAAAGCTCGGCCGCCGCGTCGGCGGCTCGACCGGCACAAACTTCACCGGCATGTGCCTGCAGGCGGCGCGCATGCGGCAGGCCGGGGAAAGCGGTTCGCTCGTCACGCTGATCTGCGATTCGGGCGAACGCTACGCCAAGACCTATTACTGCGACGACTGGCTGGCCGAAAGGAGCCTGGACCCTTCGCCCTTCGAGGGCCGGATCGAGGCCTTCCTGGCGGGTGGCGAACTGGATCTGGATTTCGAGGAAAGCTGGGCGCGGTAACGGCTGGATCGTTTCACGAAAACCGCGCAACGATCCAGCTCTTTGTCTTGGCCGCATTTGTGCGACGCCGGACGATTCCGTCCGGCCGCAAAATGCTCCAGTCAGGATGCAAGCGAGCGGAAGCGGCTATCGGCCGCCATCGCGTTGAGCAACCGGCACATCAAAAGCGCCTTCCCCCGCGGCAGGCCGGCGAGCGTGTTGCGCATATATTGCGCCGGCCGCTGGTGGACGGCATCCCAGACCATCCACCGCCCCGTCGGCTCCAACAGGCATTCGAACTGGTCCGGCTGCTGCTTCGACATTCCGCCTCCTCGGGATCACTGCGGCAGCGTTCACTACGGCCAAGTCGTTAAAGAGTTTCATCGCCGGCGATAAATCCGGCTTACAACCTGCAATGCAACTTTATCGTGCACAAACTCACCCCTTGCAAGCGACCGGCAGCCGGCTTGCCGAACGCCGCCGCCGCCGCTATGTGTCGGCTTCTTTCATCAGACAAATGACAGGATCGCCCATGCCGGCATCAGGCAAGCCCACCGCGCCCGGCCCCATCGCGCTCGGCATCGTCGGCGTCGGCAAGATCGTGCGCGACCAGCACCTGCCGGCACTGGCCAAAGACGCGGACTTTCGCTTGGCGGCGGCCGCCAGCCGGCACGGCAAGGTGGACGGCATTCCCAATTTCCCGAGCATCGAGGCGATGCTGGAAGCCGTGCCCGGTCTCGACGCGGTGTCGCTGTGCATGCCGCCGCAGTTCCGCCACGACGCGGCGCGCGCCGCGCTTCTGGCCGGCAAGCATGTCTTCATGGAAAAGCCGCCCGGCGCGACGGTGAGCGAGGTCGAGCACCTGAAGGTGCTGGCCGCCGAGCGCGGCCTGTCGCTGTTCGCAAGCTGGCATTCGCGCTACGCGCCGGCGGTGGAGGCCGCGAAGACCTTCCTCGCTTCAGCCCAACTCAAATCGGCGAAAATCGTCTGGAAGGAAGACGTGCGGCGCTGGCATCCGGGCCAGGAATGGATCTGGCAGGCCGGTGGCTTCGGCGTCTTCGACCCCGGCATCAACGCGCTGTCGATCGCCACCCATATCCTGCCGCCGATGTTCATGGCGCGAGCGGAACTGGACTTTCCCGCCAACCGCGACGCACCGGTGGCCGCGCGGGTTTGCTTCCGCACCGAGAATGGCATCGCCGTCGACATGGACCTCGATTGGCTGCAGACCGGCCCGCAGTCGTGGGACATCATGGCCGAGACGGATCGCGGCGCGATGGTGCTGTCTTCCGGCGGCGCAAGGCTCGCCATCGACGGCCGCGCCGTGCATGAGGAACCGGAGACGGAATATCCGCAGCTTTACCGCCGCTTCGCCGAAATCGTCCGCGCCGGCGTATCCGACGTCGACCTCGCGCCCCTCCAGCATGTCGCCGACGCCTTCATGCTCGGCAGGCGCAACGTCGTGGACGCCTTCTACGACTGAGCCGCGTAACGGGCCTCGTGGTCGAGCAGCCAGCGCTTGCGCGCCAGCCCGCCGCCGTATTTGGTGAGCGCGCCGCCGACGCCGACCAACCGATGACAGGGAACGACGATGGAGAGCGGATTGGTGCCGTTGGCGTGGCCCACGGCGCGCGCCGCCTGCGCCCGGCCGAGTTTTTCTGCGAAGGCGCCGTAGCCAAAGGTGCTGCCCGGCGGGATTTCACGCAGCGCCGTCCAGACCTCGTTCTGGAACGGCGTGCCAGTGAGGCAAATCGGAATGGCGTCCAGCGCGCGCAGATCGCCGGCGAAATAGGCCGCGAACGCCGAGGCCGCATCCATGCCGCCGCCTAGCCTTTGCGGATGAGAACGGCCCGGCCGGCGTTCCAGCCAGCGCTCCGTGCGCTCCACGCAATCGGCAAACTCGGCCATGCACAAGGCGCCATCGCCGTCAAAGGCAAGCGTCATGTCACCGATTGGCGTTGCGACGGTGCGGAAGACAAGGTCCGGCCGCCGTGCTTGTTTGTGCCCGTGACTATCGTGCATCGTGGAAGATGATCCCCAGCGTATGGCGCAGTCCGCCGCGCAGGCGACTGACGCCATGGCGCAGATTGACACGATAATTGCCCTTCGTGCCCTGCACCGGCCGGTTGTGCACAGCGAAAGCGACCGCATCGCCGCGGCGCAAGGGGACGACCTCGACGCGGCTTTGCATGCGCGGCCGCTGCTCGGTCAGTACGAACTCGCCGCCAGTGAAGTCGCGGCCGGGTTCCGACAGCAGGATCGCCACCTGGATCGGAAAGGCCAGGTCGCCATAAAGGTCTTGATGCAGGCAGTTGAAATCGCCTTCGCGGTAGCGCAGCAGAAGCGGCGTCGGGCGCCCCTGCCCCGCTTCATGGCAGCGCTCGAGGAACTCGGCGTGGCGGTCGGGATAGCGCTCGGCAACGTTCATGCGGGCGTTCCAGTCGTTGGCGACGACCGCCAGCCGCGGATAGAGCGCCGTCCTCAACCCGTCGATCAGGCCGGGCAGCGGATAGTCGAAATAGCGATATTCGCCCCGGCCGAAACCATGGCGGGCCATGACGATATGGCTGCGGAAATGGTCCGGTTCGTCGTAAAGCCCGGCAATCGCGGAACATTCCTCCGCGCCGAGCAGCCCGTCGAGCACCGCGCAGCCATGCGCGTCGAGGCTCGCGGAGAGCGCCGGCCAGTCATAGGCGGCCACGCGCTCCTCCGCCGAGGCCGGGTGCCATACTGCGGAGCGATTCCAGGGGCTTTCCTGCACGATCCCGTCGGTGGCTTGCATGGCGCTTCTCCTCGACTATGCCGGCGGTCAATTCGTCCGCGTCATAAACCTAGGGCGCGCCGCATACGGGCGCATTCCGTTTCTTGCCAAGCGAATGCCAAAGAAAAAGGGGCCCGGAGGCCCCTTTTTGCCAAGGTCCATGCAAGAACCTTATTCGGCGGCGCTGGTCATGTCGGCCAGCATCGGCTCGGCCACTTCCACGCCGGACGCCTTGCGGCGCTCGTCGAGGATGAGCTCGTCGCGATGCGTGGCGATGCGCCGGATCGCGCTCATCTGCCCGCCGGTGCCGGCCGGGATCAGGCGGCCGACGATGACGTTTTCCTTCAGGCCCTGCAGCATGTCGGTCTTGCCGGCAACCGCCGCTTCCGTCAGCACGCGGGTCGTCTCCTGGAAGGAGGCGGCCGAGATGAAGGACGGCGTCTGCAGCGAGGCCTTGGTGATGCCGAGCAGGACCGGCTGGCCGGCGGCGGGCTGCTTGCCCTCCTCGATCAGCCGTTCGTTGATCTCGTCCAGCTCGATCACGTCGACATGGTCGCCCGGGATGTAGGTCGAGTCGCCCTGCTCGGTGATCTCCACCTTCTGCAGCATCTGGCGCACGATCACCTCGATGTGCTTGTCGTTGATCGACACGCCCTGCAACCGGTAGACCTCCTGGATCTCGTTGACGAGGTAGGAAGCCAGCGCTTCCACGCCCTTGATCGCCAGGATGTCGTGCGGCGCCGGATTGCCGTCGAGGATGTAGTCGCCCTTCTCGATGACGTCGCCGTCCTGGAGATGGAACGGCTTGCCCTTCGGGATCAGGTACTCGACCGGCTCCAGCGCCGAGTCATGCGGCTCGATGATGATGCGGCGCTTGTTCTTGTAGTCGCGGCCGAAGCGGATCGTGCCATCGATCTCGGCGATGATGGCGTGGTCCTTCGGACGACGAGCCTCGAACAGTTCCGCAACGCGCGGCAGACCGCCGGTGATGTCCTTGGTCTTGGCGCTTTCCATCGGGATACGCGCCAGCACGTCACCCGGCTTGACTTGGGCGCCCGGCTCGACCGAAAGGATGGCCTCGACCGAGAGCAGGAAGCGGGCGTCGCCGCCCTTCGACAGCTTGCCGACCTTGCCCTTGGCGTCCTGCACGACGATCGCCGGCTTGAGGTCCGAACCGCGCGGGGTCGAACGCCAGTCGATGACCTCGCGCTTGGTGATGCCGGTCGACTCGTCGGCCGTCTCCTGCACAGAGATGCCGTCGACCAGATCCTCGAACGCCACGCGGCCCTCAATCTCGGTCAGCACCGGGCGGGTATAGGGGTCCCACTCGGCGATGCGCTGGCCGCGCTTCACCTTGTCGCCGTCGTCCACGAAGATGCGCGAACCGTAGGTAACGCGGTGCGTGGCGCGCTCCTTGCCCGTCTCGTCGAGGATCAGCACCGCCATATTGCGGCCCATCACCACGAGATGGCCCTCGGAGTTGCGCACGACGTTGCGGTTGCGGATCTGCACCGTGCCCTCGTACGAGGCTTCGAGGAAGGACGAGTCCACCACCTGCGCGGTACCGCCCATGTGGAAGGTACGCATGGTGAGCTGGGTGCCCGGCTCGCCGATCGACTGCGCCGCGATGACGCCGACGGCCTCGCCCTGGTTGACGGGCGTGCCGCGAGCGAGGTCGCGTCCGTAGCAGACCGCGCAGACACCGACCCTGACTTCGCAGGTGAGCGCCGAGCGGATGCGCACGGACTGGATGCCCGCCTTCTCGATCAGCTCCACGTCGCGCTCGTCCATCAGCTTGCCGGCCTTGACCAGCAGGTCGCCGGAAACCGGATGGTTGATGTCGTCGAGCGCGGTGCGGCCGAGGACGCGCTGGCCGACCGAAGCGACGATCTGGCCGGCATCGACGATCGGCTGCATGGTCAGGCCCTTGTCGGTGCCGCAGTCGACCGAGTTGACGATGCAGTCCTGCGCCACGTCGACCAGACGACGCGTCAGGTAGCCCGAGTTCGCCGTCTTCAAGGCGGTGTCGGCCAGGCCCTTGCGGGCGCCGTGGGTGGAGTTGAAGTACTCCAGAACGGTGAGGCCTTCCTTGAAGTTGGAGATGATCGGCGTCTCGATGATCTCGCCGCTAGGCTTCGCCATCAGGCCGCGCATGCCGGCAAGCTGACGCATCTGCGTGGGCGAACCACGCGCGCCGGAGTGCGACATCATGTAGATCGAGTTCATCGGCTTCTGGCGGCCGTCCTTGTCGAACTCGACCGCCTTGATGCGGCCCATCATCTCGTCGGCGACCTTCTCCGAGCACTTGGCCCAGGCGTCGACGACCTTGTTGTACTTCTCGCCCTGGGTAATCAGGCCGTCGTTGTACTGCTGCTCGTATTCCTTGGCCAAAGCCTCGGTGTCGGCGACCAGCTTGGCCTTGGTGTCCGGAATGACCATGTCGTCCTTGCCGAACGAAATGCCGGCGCGGCAGGCATGGGCGAAGCCGAGAGCCATGATGCGATCGCAGAAGATGACCGTCTCCTTCTGGCCGCAGTGGCGGTAGACGGTGTCGATCATCTTGGAGATGTTCTTCTTGGTCATCTCCTGGTTGGCGGTCTCGAACGGCACGTTGACGTTCTTCGGCAGAAGCTCGCTGATGATCAGGCGACCGGGCGTGGTGTCGTAGATCTTCGACACTTCGTTGCCGTCCTTGTCGACGCCCTTGTAGCGGCCCTTGATCTTGGCGTGCAGGGTCACGGCGCCGGTCTCAAGCGCATGCTGGAGCTCGCCCATGTCGGCGAAGGCCATGCCCTCGCCCGGCTCGTTCTGGTTGACGATCGACAGGTAGTACAGACCCAGCACCATGTCCTGCGACGGCACGATGATCGGCGCGCCGGAGGCCGGGTGCAGGATGTTGTTGGTCGACATCATCAAGACGCGGGCTTCGAGCTGCGCTTCCAGCGACAGCGGCACGTGGACCGCCATCTGGTCGCCGTCGAAGTCGGCGTTGAAGGCGGTGCAGACCAGCGGGTGAAGCTGGATCGCCTTGCCCTCGATCAGGGTCGGCTCGAACGCCTGGATGCCGAGGCGGTGCAGCGTCGGCGCGCGGTTCAGGAGAACCGGATGCTCGCGGATGACCTCGTCGAGAATATCCCAGACCTCCGGACGCTCCTTCTCGACCAGCTTCTTCGCCTGCTTGACGGTCGAGGAGTAACCCTTGGCGTCGAGGCGGGCGTAGATGAAGGGCTTGAACAGCTCCAGCGCCATCTTCTTCGGCAGGCCGCACTGGTGCAGCTTCAGCTCCGGGCCGGTGACGATGACCGAACGGCCGGAATAGTCGACGCGCTTGCCGAGCAGGTTCTGGCGGAAGCGGCCCTGCTTGCCCTTCAGCATATCGGACAGCGACTTCAGCGGGCGCTTGTTGGCGCCGGTGATGACGCGGCCGCGGCGGCCGTTGTCGAACAGGGCGTCGACCGCCTCCTGCAGCATGCGCTTTTCGTTGCGCACGATGATGCCCGGCGCGCGAAGCTCGATCAGGCGCTTCAGGCGGTTATTACGGTTGATGACGCGGCGATAGAGGTCGTTCAGGTCGGAGGTGGCGAAGCGGCCGCCGTCCAGCGGGACCAGCGGGCGCAGGTCCGGCGGGATGACCGGGACGACCTTCATGATCATCCATTCCGGACGGTTGCCCGATTCCATGAAGTTCTCGACCACCTTGAGGCGCTTGAGATACTTCTTCTGCTTCAGCTCCGACGTGGTGGAGGCAAGCTCGGTGCGCAGTTCGCCGGCGATGTTCTCCAGGTCCATGCCTGCAAGCAGGTCATGAATGGCCTCGGCGCCGATCATGGCGGTGAACGAATCCTCGCCGTACTGGTCGACGGCCAGCATGTACTCCTCCTCCGACAGAAGCTGGTGCAGCTTCAGGTCGGTGAGGCCGGGCTCGGTGACGATGTAGTTCTCGAAGTAGAGGACGCGCTCGATGTCCTTCAGGGTCATGTCGAGCAGCGTGCCGATGCGGCTCGGCAGCGACTTCAGGAACCAGATGTGGGCGACCGGAGCGGCGAGCTCGATGTGTCCCATGCGCTCGCGGCGCACGCGCGACAGCGTGACCTCCACGCCGCACTTCTCGCAGATGACGCCCTTGTACTTCATGCGCTTGTACTTGCCGCACAGGCACTCGTAGTCCTTGATCGGGCCAAAAATGCGCGCGCAGAACAGGCCGTCACGCTCGGGCTTGAACGTGCGGTAGTTGATGGTCTCCGGCTTCTTGATCTCGCCGAACGACCAGGACAGGATCTTTTCCGGCGACGCCAGCGAGATGCGGATCGAATCGAACACCTGCGCAGGCGCCTGCGGGTTGAAGAGATTCATGACCTCTTGGTTCATGCCATTCTCCTTATCGGGGCCTCGATACCCCATTCCATTTCATCTGCGGACAGCGGTCCGCGAGGGCCGGCCGAAGCCGGAAAACTTGCGCGCCGCGAGAACCCATTCCCACGGCGCAACGCCTTTTACTCGGCAGCGTCCGGCAGATGCACCGGAGCCTCGTCGACCTTGGTGTTCTCCAGCTCGACGTTGAGGCCGAGCGAGCGCATTTCCTTGACGAGAACGTTGAAGCTCTCGGGAATGCCCGCCTCGAACGTGTCGTCGCCGCGCACGATCGCCTCGTAGACCTTGGTGCGGCCGGCGACGTCGTCCGACTTCACCGTCAGCATCTCCTGCAGCGTGTAGGCGGCGCCGTAGGCTTCCAGCGCCCAGACCTCCATCTCGCCGAAGCGCTGGCCGCCGAACTGCGCCTTGCCGCCCAGCGGCTGCTGGGTGACGAGCGAGTACGGGCCGATCGAACGCGCGTGGATCTTGTCGTCCACGAGGTGGTGAAGCTTGAGCATGTAGATGTAGCCCATCGTCACCTTGCGGTCGAACGGCTCGCCGGTGCGGCCGTCATAAAGCTGCGACTGGCCGGACGAATGCAGGCCCGCCTGTTCCAGCATCTCGTTGATGTTGGCTTCATGCGCGCCGTCGAACACCGGGGTGGCGATGGAAACGCCGCGCCGCATCTGCTCGCCGAGGCGAACGATGGACTCGTCGTCGTAGTCGCGTACCGGCTCGTTGCGGTCGTTGGCCGGAATGACCTGCTCGATGGTCGCCCGAAGCGGCTTGATGTCGCCGCCCGCGTTATAGGCATCGAGAAGGTCGCCGATCTTCCTGCCCATGCCGGCGCAGGCCCAGCCCAGATGCGTCTCCAGGATCTGGCCGACGTTCATGCGCGAAGGCACGCCGAGCGGGTTGAGCACGATGTCGGCATGCGTGCCGTCCTCGAGGAACGGCATGTCCTCGACCGGAACGATGCGCGAAACCACGCCCTTGTTGCCGTGACGGCCGGCCATCTTGTCGCCGGGCTGCATCTTGCGCTTCACCGCGACGAAGACCTTGACCATCTTCATGACGCCCGGAGGCATTTCGTCGCCGCGCTGCACCTTCTCGACCTTGTCCATGAAGCGCTGCTCGAGCGCCTTCTTGGAGTCGTCGTACTGGCCGCGAAGGGCTTCCAACTCGCTCTGGAGCTTCTCGTTCTCCACGGCGAACTGCCACCACTGCGAACGCGGATAGTCGGTCAGCAGCTCCTTCGAGAGCGCGGTGCCCTTCTTGAAGCCCTTCGGCCCGGCGATCGCTTCCTTGCCGGCCAGCATGTCGGACAGGCGGGCATAGACGTTGCGGTCCAGGATCGCCTGCTCGTCGTCGCGGTCCTTGGCCAGGCGCTCGATCTCCTCGCGCTCGATGGCCATGGCGCGCTCGTCCTTCTCCACGCCGTGGCGATTGAAGACGCGCACTTCCACGATGGTGCCGAAGGTGCCCGGAGGCATGCGCATGGAGGTGTCGCGCACGTCGGACGCCTTCTCGCCGAAGATGGCGCGCAGAAGCTTTTCTTCCGGCGTCATCGGGCTTTCGCCCTTCGGCGTGATCTTGCCGACCAGGATGTCGCCCGGCTGCACTTCCGCGCCGATATAGACGATGCCGGCCTCGTCGAGGTTCTTCAGCGCTTCTTCCGAGACGTTCGGAATGTCGCGCGTGATCTCCTCCGGGCCGAGCTTGGTGTCGCGCGCCATGACCTCGAACTCCTCGATGTGGATCGAGGTGAAGACGTCGTCGGCGACGATGCGCTCGGACAGAAGGATGGAGTCCTCGTAGTTGTAGCCGTTCCACGGCATGAAGGCGACGAGCACGTTACGGCCGAGCGCCAGATCGCCGAGATCGGTCGAGGGACCGTCGGCGATGATGTCGCCCTTCTCGATGCGGTCGCCCACCTTCACCAGCGGGCGCTGGTTGATGCAGGTGTTCTGATTCGAACGCTGGAACTTCATCAGCCGGTAGATGTCGACGCCGGACTTGCCGGGATCGAGGTCTTCCGTGGCGCGGATGACGATACGGGTGGCGTCCACCTGGTCGACCACGCCGCCGCGACGGGCGCCGATGGCGGCGCCGGAGTCACGGGCGACGATCGGCTCCATGCCGGTGCCGACGAACGGCGCCTCGGCGCGCACCAGTGGCACGGCCTGACGCTGCATGTTGGAACCCATCAGCGCGCGGTTGGCGTCGTCGTTCTCGAGGAACGGGATGAGCGCGGCGGCCACAGACACCATCTGCTTGGGCGACACGTCCATCAGGTCGACGTTCTCGCGCGGCGCCATCATCACCTCGCCGGCACTACGGCAGATGACGAACTCGTCGACGAAGCGGCCGTCCTTGTCGAGATCGGCGTTGGCCTGCGCGACGTAGTGCTTGGCCTCTTCCATGGCGGAAAGGTAGATCACCTCGTCGGTCAGCTTGCCGTCGACGATCTTGCGGTACGGGCTCTCGATGAAGCCGTACTTGTTGACGCGCGCGAAGGTCGCCAAGTTGTTGATGAGGCCGATGTTCGGGCCTTCCGGCGTCTCGATCGGGCAGATGCGGCCGTAGTGCGTCGGGTGCACGTCGCGCACCTCGAAGCCGGCGCGCTCGCGGGTCAGACCGCCGGCGCCGAGCGCCGAGAGGCGGCGCTTGTGCGACACTTCCGACAGCGGGTTGGTCTGGTCCATGAACTGCGACAGCTGCGAGGAACCGAAGAACTCGCGCACGGCGGCAGCCGCCGGCTTGGCGTTGATCAGGTCCTGCGGCATGACGGTGTCGATCTCGATCGACGACATGCGCTCCTTGATGGCGCGCTCCATGCGCAGCAGGCCGACGCGGTACTGGTTCTCCATCAGCTCGCCGACCGAACGCACGCGGCGGTTGCCGAGATTGTCGATGTCGTCGATCTCGCCCTTGCCGTCGCGCAGCTCGACCAGCGTCTTGACCACGGCAAGGATGTCCTCCTTGCGCAGTACGCGCACGGTGTCCTCGGCGTCGAGCTCGAGGCGCATGTTCATCTTGACGCGGCCGACAGCCGACAGGTCATAGCGCTCGCTGTCGAAGAACAGCGAGTTGAACATGGCTTCGGCCGTCTCCAGCGTCGGCGGCTCGCCCGGACGCATGACGCGGTAGATGTCGAACAGCGCGTCCTGACGCGACTCGTTCTTGTCGACGGCCAGCGTGTTGCGGATGTAGGCGCCGACGTTGACGTGGTCGATGTCGAGGATCTGGATCTCGTCCTCGCCGGTCGACAGCAGGACCTTCAGCGTCTTGTCGTCGATCTCGTCGCCGGCCTCGAGGAAGATCTCGCCGGTGGCGTAGTTGACGATGTCCTCGGCCAGGTAGTTGCCGAGCAGGTCCTCGTCGGTCGCCTTGATGGCCTTCAGGCCCTTCTCGCCCAGCTGCTTGGCCTGGCGCGCGGTGATCTTCTTGCCGGCCTCGACGACAACCTCGCCGGTGTCGGCATCGACCAGATCGCCGACGGCCTTGAGGCCCTTGAAGCGCTCGACGTTGAAGGGAATGCGCCAGTGGTCGCCGGCACGCTTGTAGGTGATCTTGTCGTAGAAGGTCGACAGGATCTCCTCGCCGTCCATGCCGAGCGCCATCAGGAGCGACGTCACCGGAATCTTGCGGCGGCGGTCGATGCGGGCATGCACGACGTCCTTGGAGTCGAACTCAATGTCGAGCCACGAACCGCGATAGGGGATGACGCGCGCGGCAAACAGAAGCTTGCCCGACGAGTGCGACTTGCCCTTGTCGTGGTCGAAGAAGACGCCCGGCGAACGGTGCATCTGGGAAACGATGACGCGCTCGGTGCCGTTGACGATGAACGTGCCGTTCAGCGTCATCAGCGGCATGTCGCCCATGTAGACGTCCTGCTCCTTGATGTCCTTGATGGACTTGGCGCCCGTATCCTCGTCGATATCGAATACGATCAGGCGCAGCGTCACCTTCAGCGGAGCCGCATAGGTCAGGTCGCGCTGACGGCACTCGTCAACGTCGAACTTCGGCGCCTCGAACTCGTACTTGACGAATTCGAGCATCGAGGAACCGGAAAAATCGGAAATCGGGAAGACCGACTTGAAAACGGCCTGCAAGCCCTCGTCGGCACGGCCGCCCTTCGGCTCGTCCACCATGAGGAACTGGTCGTAGGATGCCTTCTGCACCTCGATGAGGTTCGGCATCTCCGCAACTTCCGGGATCTTCCCGAAGAACTTGCGTACGCGTCTGCGGCCATTGAAAGTCTGGGTCTGGGCCATCGTCGCTCCTTGTTCAGCCATGCCTGGCTTCATCTCTGGGGGACCGCCCTGCCCGGCGATCCCTGCCATCGGCCCGCATCTCGGCAAGCGGGCCTGTTCCTGCTTCAGCATCGGACTTTTCCGGAACCGGGTTTCCCATTCGGGTCCGATGCAGTCAAATTCTCGATTTCGGAAACGACCTTGTCCGAAAAGTCTGCAACTTTTCGGGGCCGTTCCCAGAACGGGAAAAAACCCGTTTCCCGAAGGCCGTTTTCCGGCCCTCGGGAAAGAGGTTCTCCCCACTTCCCCCGCGCTACGGGGACCGGCGGACGGGAAAAACCGTCCGCCGGAACCGCAACTTACTTCAGCTCGACCTTGGCGCCGGCTGCTTCCAGCTGGGCCTTGATCTTCTCGGCGTCAGCCTTGTTGGCGCCTTCCTTGACCGGCTTCGGAGCGCCCTCGACCAGATCCTTGGCTTCCTTGAGGCCCAGGCCGGTGATGGCACGGACTTCCTTGATGACCTCGATCTTCTTGTCGCCAGCGGCGGTGAGAACGACGTCGAATTCGGTCTTCTCCTCGGCCGGAGCGGCGGCGGCGGCACCACCGCCGGCAGCGGCAACCGCCACCGGAGCGGCGGCGGAGACGCCCCACTTCTCTTCGAGGAGCTTCGAGAGTTCGGCCGCCTCGAGGACGGTCAGGCTCGAAAGCGTGTCAACGATCTTTGCGAGATCAGTCATTTGCGTTTTCCTTCAATCAGTTCGAACGTGTTGTTGTTGCTGAGGAACGGCCTCACGCCGCCTCGTCCTTCCGGGCATAAGCGCCAATGACGCGAGCGACCGAGCCGGCCGGCGCATTGACGATCTGGGCGATCCGGGTCGCCGGAGCGACCAGCAGGCCGACCAGCTTGCCGCGCAACTCGTCGAGCGACGGAAGCGTGGCGAGAGCCTTCACTCCGTCGGCGTCGAGCGAGGTCTGACCCATCGCGCCGCCGAGAATGACAAGCTTGTCATTGCCCTTGGCGAAATCGGATGCGACCTTCGGCGCTGCAATCGGATCCTCCGAATAAGCGATCAGCGTCTGTCCCTTGAACAGATCGATGATCGATGCGGAGTCCGTGCCCTGAAGAGCGATCTTGGCGAGGCGGTTCTTCGCGACTTTGACGGTGCCGCCGGCCTGACGCATCTTCGTACGAAGATCGTTCATCTGCGCGACGGTGATACCGGCATAGTGGGCCACGACCACTGAACCGGCGCCCTTGAAGGCGTCGTTCAGGCCCGTGACGAGTTCGCGTTTTTCCGCTCTGTCCACTGCCTATCTCCAGTTGACCCCTGCCCCCATTCGCGGAAACAGGCGTCGGTTGCCTTTTGCCGGGCGAGCTTTCCATTCATGGATCGCTCGAACGGCGGTTCAGAGGATCCTGCCCCCTTTCCGTCGGTCCCGGTTCCCCGGAGCCGCGCCAAAAGGCAAACACGGTTCGAACCTTTCAAAAGAAGCCGGAGCTTCCTTGTCGGGTCTTCACCCGTCTCATGCAGGCCATTCGATTAAGGCCGTGAGCCGAAGCCCCTGGCCGCCCGCAATCTCGGACAGGACGTGCCGTCGGCCTTTCGGCCTCGGGCATCCGGCCCCCGATACGCAGGGGACCGGAATTCTTCAGCGGAACCGGCCGTCTGGCGGCCGATCCCGAAAACTCGCGATCAAGACGCGACGAGCGTCGCCGGATCGATCTTCAGGCCCGGGCCCATGGTCGAGGTGACGGACACCTTCTTCACATAGTTGCCCTTGGCGCCGGCCGGCTTGGCCTTGTTCACCGCATCGGCGAAAGCGCGCACGTTCTCTTCCAGCGCCTTGAGGTCGAAGGAGACCTTGCCGACGCCGGCATGCACGATGCCGGCCTTCTCGACGCGGAACTCCACCGCGCCGCCCTTCGACGCCTTGACGGCGGCGGCGACGTCGGCGGTGACGGTGCCGACGCGCGGGTTCGGCATCAGGCCGCGCGGGCCGAGAACCTTGCCGAGGCGGCCGACCAGGCCCATCATGTCGGGCGTGGCGATGCAGCGGTCGAACTCGATGGTGCCGCCCTGGACGGTCTGCACCAGTTCCTCGGCGCCGACGATATCGGCGCCGGCG
Source organism: Mesorhizobium sp. 8 (assembly GCF_006351905.1). Taxonomy (NCBI): domain Bacteria; kingdom Pseudomonadati; phylum Pseudomonadota; class Alphaproteobacteria; order Hyphomicrobiales; family Phyllobacteriaceae; genus Mesorhizobium; species Mesorhizobium sp. 8. The sequence goes on along the minus strand of NZ_CP040914.1, from coordinate 231,851 downwards.
GCCTTGGCTTCCTCAGCCTTGTCGCCGCGCGCGAAAACCGCGACGCGGACGGTACGGCCGGTGCCGTTCGGCAGGTTGACGACGCCGCGGACCATCTGGTCGGCGTGGCGCGGATCGACGCCGAGGTTCATAGCGACCTCGACCGTCTCGTCGAACTTGACCTTCGAGCGGTCCTTCAGAAGCTGCAGCGCCTCACCGAGGCCGTAGGCCTTGTTCGCGTCGATGCCCTCGCGGGACTTGACTACACGTTTTGCAATCTTCGCCATGATCGTCAGCCCACCACTTCCAGACCCATCGAACGGGCGGAGCCCTCGACCATGCGCATGGCCGCCTCGACGTCGTTGGCGTTGAGGTCCTTCATCTTCTTCTCGGCGATCTCGCGCACCTTGTCGCGGCCGATGGTGCCGGCCTTGGTCTTGCCCGGCTCCTTCGAGCCCGACTTCAGGTTGGCCGCCTTCTTCAGAAAGTAGGTCACCGGCGGCGTCTTCATGACGAAGGTGAAGGACTTGTCCTGATAATAGGTGATGACGACGGGGATGGGCGAACCCTTCTCCATCTCCTGCGAGGCAGCGTTGAACGCCTTGCAGAATTCCATGATGTTGATGCCGCGCTGACCAAGTGCGGGGCCGATCGGCGGCGACGGGGTCGCGGAGCCGGCGGCTACCTGCAGCTTGAGCTGGCCCGCTACTTTCTTAGCCATACTCTTTCCTGCCTTTGTTCTTGCCGGTCCGTCCTGGGGACGACGCCGGCGGTTGCAGTGCGGTGGTCTGGTCCGACAGGCCGGCTAAAGCCGGTCTCGCCTCCCACCTTCGATACGGCGGCTTGCGCCACCGCGTCCGCCCGGCCGAAGCCCGGCGATCCGGATCAGCCCTTCTCGACCTGTCCGAATTCCAGATCGACGGGCACGGCGCGCCCGAAGATCGAAACTTCCACCTTGAGGCGGGCGCGCTCCTCGTCGACTTCCTGAACGAAGCCGTTGAAGGAAGCGAACGGCCCGTCGGAGACGCGCACCTGCTCGCCGATCTCGAAGGTGACCGAGGGCTTGGGCCGCTCGACGCCTTCCTGCACCTGATGAAGGATGCGCTCGGCTTCCTTCTCGGTGATGTACATCGGCTTGGCCGTATGCTTGTCCTCGCCCAGGAAGCCGGTGACGCGCGGCGTGTTCTTCACCAGCGAGATCACCGCGTCGTTCAGGTTCGCCTTCATCAGCACATAGCCGGGGAAGAACTTGCGCTCGGCATCGACCTTCTTGCCGCGCCGCACCTCGACGACCTTCTCGGTCGGCACGACGATCTGCTCGATCCTGTCGCTCAGGCCCTTCTGCTTGGCCTTGTTCTCGATGTCCTCGGCGACCTTCTTCTCGAAGTTCGAGTAGGCATGGACGATGTACCACCGCGCAGTCATCAACAAATTCCCCGTAGTGGCAATCTTACTAAATGGCACCGAGGCCGAGGATCTTCTCCACCGCGAAGCCCATGATGAAATCCGCGCTGAAGAAGAAGGCCATGGCCAGGAACGAGAAGATGAGCACCATGACGGTCGAGATCAGCGTCTCGCGCCGCGACGGCCAGGTCACCTTCGCGGTTTCCGCCCTCACCTGCTGGAGGAAGACGAAAGGATTGTATGTCTTCGACGCCATGCCTGCTCTTTCAAGACCCGTTGGACCGGGTCTCCTGGATGATCCAGCCGACAAAGCCATCGGCCGGGATGTGCCGCCGGACTTCCGGTGCCGCCGAATCGGCGCGGTCCTTCCGTCCATGCAAATCAGACGCGTAAAGCCGGTTTCCCAGCTCCACGCGTCGCGTGTCTGTCATGCTTCCATAAAACCGATTCTCAGTCCACGCAAGTGGGAACAATCCGTTTTATGACCAAACGCCGCATCGGAACCATCCAGTCGTTCCGTCCCGGCTATGGTGCCGTTATGCCTGAGAAGGCCTCATATGGCAAGCATTTCGCCGCATTCAAGGCCTCGGCAAGGCTCCGACGGGCAATTCCGAAGCAAAAAGGGCTGCGTCGGAAGGAAATGGCAGGGGCAGCAGGGCTCGAACCCGCGACCTGCGGTTTTGGAGACCGCCGCTCTACCAACTGAGCTATACCCCTAGGCCGCTCGGTGCGCTGCGGCAGCAAGTCGCTCCGCAATGCGCCCGATGGCGCCGTTCCTAATCGCTTGGCGCGAAAGCTTCAAGTGACTTCCGCTGCCTGGCGGACGAAAATGGCGGCGCGGGGCCGCCATTTTCTGTTTCGAATGCCGAGCTTACTCGACGATAGCGGCGACGATGCCGGAGCCGACGGTGCGGCCGCCCTCGCGGATGGCGAAGCGCAGGCGGTCTTCCATGGCGATCGGCACGATCAGCTCGACGTCCACCGACACGTTGTCGCCGGGCATCACCATCTCGGTGCCCGCCGGCAGCGTCACGATGCCCGTCACGTCGGTCGTGCGGAAGTAGAACTGCGGACGGTAGTTGGTGAAGAACGGCGTGTGACGGCCACCCTCCTCCTTCGTCAGGATGTACACTTCCGCCTTGAACTTCTTGTGCGGCTTCACGGTGCCGGGCTTGGCCAGAACCTGGCCGCGCTCGACGCCGTCACGGTCGACGCCGCGCAGCAGCGCGCCGATGTTGTCGCCAGCCTGGCCCTGGTCGAGCAGCTTGCGGAACATCTCCACGCCCGTGCAGGTCGTCTTCGACGTCGGACGGATGCCGACGATCTCAAGCTCCTCGCCGACCTTGACGATGCCGCGCTCGACGCGGCCGGTCACCACCGTGCCGCGGCCCGAGATCGAGAACACGTCCTCGATCGGCATCAGGAACGGCTTGTCGACCGGACGCTCCGGCGTCGGGATGTAGGCGTCGACCTCTTCCATCAGCTTGCGGATGGCGTTCTCGCCGATCTCCTTGTTGCTGTCCTCAAGGGCGGCAACCGCCGAGCCCTTGACGATCGGAATGTCGTCGCCGGGGAACTCGTACTTCGACAGAAGCTCGCGAACCTCCAGCTCGACCAGCTCGAGCAGCTCCGGATCGTCGACAAGGTCGACCTTGTTCATGAACACGACGATCGCCGGAACGCCGACCTGGCGGGCGAGCAGGATGTGCTCGCGCGTCTGCGGCATCGGGCCGTCGGCGGCCGAAACCACCAGGATCGCGCCGTCCATCTGCGCCGCACCCGTGATCATGTTCTTCACGTAGTCGGCGTGGCCGGGGCAGTCGACGTGCGCATAGTGGCGAGCCGGCGTCTCGTATTCGACGTGCGCCGTCGAGATCGTGATGCCGCGTGCCTTCTCTTCAGGTGCCGCGTCAATCTGGTCGTACGGCTTGTAGTCGCCAAAATACTTCGTGATCGCCGCCGTCAACGACGTCTTGCCATGGTCAACGTGACCAATCGTGCCAATGTTCACATGAGGCTTATTACGCTCGAATTTACCTTTTGCCATAGTCTCTTTCCTTGAGGCTTTCCCTGTGACGGCGTGACCTTTTCGATCGGATGCGGGGCGATTAGCGACTACGGCCCCAAAACACAAGTGTCTTGTGGCCGAACCTTCATCGCAAGGCCCGGACCCGATCCCGAATGCGGCTCGACGTCAGTGGGGTGGATTGCCGCTCATGTAGGACTTTCCGGCGGTCCCGCAAGGGCGGCACGGGCCGTCAGGCACGCCGCCCGGCGAGGGCATGGTAAGCCCACAGGACGACGATGGCGCCGATCACCGCCACGATCAGGCTGTAGATGTTGAGGCCAGTGACGCCCGAGGCGCCGAAGGCGCTGAAGATCAGGCCGCCGACAATGGCGCCGACGATGCCGAGCACGATATCCATGATGATGCCCTGGCCGCTCTTGTTGACGATCTTGCTGCCAAGGAAGCCGGCGATGACGCCGAGAATGATCCAGCTGATGATAGACATGCACGTCTCCTCCATCGCCCCCCGACACGGCAATCATTTTCACAGGAACCGGCCAAGCTCAAGCCGGACTTGAAATCCGCGCGCGACAGGCCAATTGTTGCCGGCGGGCAAGGGCATTTCTGATCCAAGTGGAGGTCTGCCATGGGATTGTTCGACAACGCCGTGCCCGGCGGTAACGTCACCAAGCCGCTGCTCATCGCGCTCGGCGCGCTGCTGGTCGGCAAGATGCTGTCCGGCAAGAGCACGGAATCGGCGCCGGCCGAACCGCAAGCCGCACCCGCACCAACGGGCGGCGCGTCCGCCGACGGCGGCCTGCTCGGCGGGCTCGGCGGCCTGCTCGACCGGCTGAAGGAGGCCGGCCACGGCAACGCCGCCGATTCATGGGTGGGAACCGGCCAGAACCAGCCCATCGACGCCAACGACCTCGGCCGCGCGCTCGGCCCGGCCGTCATCCGCGAGATCGCCCAGCGCACCGGCATGGACGAACAGGAACTGCTGAAGCAGCTTTCCACCGCCCTTCCCGGTGTGGTCGACAAACTGACGCCGGGCGGCCAGGTGCCGTCGCATCGCCAGGTGGCGTCGGCGTTCAACGACTAATCCATCGGCACATCGCGAAGGCCCGCACGGCGCAAGCCGTGCGGGCATTTCGTCTTGTCCCCACGCGGAGGCGGCAGGATGCCCAGAACTTTCTTCCTGGCCGCAGTGCTGTCTGTGGCAATCGCGCTTCCCGCGCAGGCGCAGAACAGCCCCGAATTCGATACCTGCATGGCGCAGGCGCAAGGCGTTTCAAGCAAGATGCTCGACTGCGGCCACGCCGAAATCGGCAAGTGGGACCGCAGGCTGAACAGCGCCTACCAGACTTTGCTGAAACGGCAAAAGGGCGCAGCGCGTTCAAAGCTGCAACGGGAGCAGCGGGGCTGGCTCAAGCATCACCTCAGCGAAACCGAACGGCTGGCAGCCGACCCGAACAACGGATCGGTCGCCTTTCTCGATTCGCAGGCCTTCGAGCTCGACGACCTCAGCAGCCGGACGCTCGAACTGGAAAAGCGCGTGCGAGGAAACTGAAAGACCGGAAACTGGAGCGGGTGAAGGGAATCGAACCCTCGTATTCAGCTTGGAAGGCTGCTGCTCTACCATTGAGCTACACCCGCGCCGCACTGTTGTGGCACGGCCGGGCCAAAAGCGATAGCGCCTTTGCGGCCTTGCTGCATCATCGCTGCTGCCCATCGGGCTGGCTCATCGGGCAGTGGTGGAGGGGGCTGGATTCGAACCAGCGTACGCATAGCGAACGGATTTACAGTCCGTCTCCTTTAACCACTCGGACACCCCTCCGTACTGCCGACGGAGCCATGCAACGAGGCATCTGCGCTTCACCAAGCCGGAAAACGTCTCCCGTCTCGGTGCAAGCGCAGCGCCTTATGGCGACTGGGCAATTCGGTGTCAACCACGCTGTCCGGCTTTTTCCCGATCCGCGGCGTCTTCTAGAAGACGGCCAGGTATTTCAGCAGCGAAACGATGCCGATGATGATGACGATGATCTGCACGATCTGCCGCGTGCGGGCGTCGAGCGGCAGGCGCTGGACGAGATAAAGCACCAGAATGATGACCAGAAAAGTGATGAGAATGCCAACCAGAACCGAAGCGCCCATGCCGTCCTCCTTGCAATTTTAAGTCCAGGCCGATGCCGGCCCTATCCCGAGGCCGGCTCCCAAGGATGAATTCCCCCGGGCGAACAAAAACGGAGGACATAGGCAAACGTTCCGGCGGCAGCTATAGAGCCGGCATGGTCGATCGAAAAGACAAGCGCGGCGGAAACAGGCCGGACGAGAATCCGGCGGGAACGCCCAAGGACTCCCATTACGCCAAGCTGCGGCGGGCGCATCGCGACCAGAAGGCCGGCGGCAAGCCCGCGTTCAGGCCGAAAGCGAAGATCGCCGCCGGCGAAGGCCCTAGCGACGGGCTGGTGCGGCTCTACGGCCTGCACACGGTGCGTGCCGCGCTCGACAACCCGGCGCGGAAGATCCGCCATATGCTGGTGACACGCAACGCCGCCGAACGGCTGGGGATTTCCGATCTTTCCGCCCTGCCCTTCGCAGCCGAATTTACCGAACCGCGCGACATCGACAGGATCACCGGCTCGGACGCCGTCCATCAGGGCGTGCTGATCGAGGCAGAGCCGCTCAAGCCGAAGCGGCTCGACGCGCTCGGCGACACGAATCTCGTGCTGGTGCTCGACCAGGTGACCGACCCGCACAATGTCGGCGCCATCCTGCGCTCGGCGGTCGCCTTCGGTGCAGGGGCGCTCATCACCACCGCCCGCCACAGTCCGACCGAAAGCGGCGTGCTGGCGAAGTCGGCCTCCGGTGCGCTGGAGCACATCGACCATATCGAGGTGCGCAATCTGGCCGAAGCGCTGGACGCATTGCACGACGCCGGCTTCCAGACCATCGGCCTCGATTCGGACGGGCCAGCGGAACTGGAAAAGACGTTTGCGGGAAAAAAAATCGCGCTGGTGCTGGGAGCCGAGGGCAAGGGCCTGCGCCAAAAGACGCGCGAGACGGTGACGGCGCTCGCCCGGCTGGAGATGCCGGGCGCGATCCGCTCGCTGAACGTCAGCAATGCGGCGGCGGTGGCGCTTTATGCGGCGGGGAAGTGGCTCGGCCGCTGATCCTTTCTGTGCGTCCTTCGAGGCTCGCTGCCGCTCGCACCTCAGGATGAGGACCGTTTGGTGCTGACTTCAACAGGTGGTGTTGGCCCCCTACCTCCCTCATCCTGAGGTGCGAGCGGCAGCGAGCCTCGAAGGACGCACCCAAATATCACCCCACCTCATGCCCCGCCATGATCTCCAGCGCCTTGACCAGCCCTGAGTGGTCGTCCTTGCCGCCGCCGTTGGCGGCGCAGGCGTTGAAGAGCTGTTGCGTGGTCGAGGTGTTGGGAAGTGCGACGCCGAGCGACCTTGCGCCCTCCAGCGCCAGATTGAGATCCTTCTGGTGCAGCTCGATGCGGAAGCCGGGCGCGAAGGTGCGCTTGATCATGCGCTCGCCATGCACTTCGAGGATGCGCGACGAGGCCAGCCCGCCCATCAGCGCCTGACGCACCTTGGCCGGGTCGGCGCCCGCCTTGGAGGCAAACACCAGCGCCTCGGCGACAGCCTCGATGGTGAGCGCCACGACGATCTGGTTTGCCACTTTCGTGGTTTGCCCGACGCTGTTGGGGCCGACCAGCGTGATATTCTTGCCCATCTTTTCGAACACCGGCCTGGCGCGATCGAACGCCTTCTCTTCGCCGCCCACCATGATGGTCAGCGAGGCCGCCTTGGCGCCGACCTCGCCACCGGAAACCGGCGCATCGAGGTAGTCGCAGCCGAGATCGTTGACCTTCCTGGCGAATTCCTTGGTGGCGATCGGCGAGATCGACGACATGTCGATGACCAGCTTGCCCTTCGACAGGCCGGAAGCGACACCGTTCTCGCCGAACAGCACTTCCTCCACTTGCGGCGTGTCCGGCACCATGGTGATGATGATGTCGGCGGCCCTGGCGACGGCGTTCGAGCCTGTCACCGCCTTCAGGCCCTTGGCGACGAGGTCCGCCGGCGGCTTGCCGCGATGATCGCTGGTGACGACGCTATAGCCGGCATCGAGCAGATGCCCCGCCATCGGCGCCCCCATGATGCCCAGTCCGATGAAGCCGATGGTGTCCATTGCAATATCCCTGTTCTCGTATGTTGGTGCCGCCCCTCACCTGCCTGCCGGCATCCTCTCCCCGTGAGAACGGGGAGAGGAGAGAGGCTGTTGCGTCGGCGACCCCCCTCTCCCCGTTCTTCACGGGGAGAGGGTAAGGGTGAGGGGCAGAAACTTACGCCGCGGCCTTGCCCGCGAGTTCCCTGAACCAGCCCAACCCCGCCTCGGTGCCGGCCTTCGGCTTGTACTCCGCGCCGACCCAGCCCGAATAGCCAAGGCCGTCGATGAAGTCGTACAGGAAGGGATAGTTGATCTCACCCGTCCCCGGCTCGTGACGGCCGGGATTGTCCGCAAGCTGGATATGCGCAATGCGGCTGAGGTTGGCCTCGATGGTCCGGGCGAGATCCCCCTCCATGATCTGCATGTGGTAGATGTCGTATTGCAGGCAGAGGTTCGGCGAGCCGACCTTCTCCAGGATATCGAGCCCCTGCTTCGTGTTCGTCAGGAAGAAGCCCGGAATGTCACGCGTGTTGATCGGCTCGATCAGCAGCTTTATCCCTGCCTGCCCGAGCTTTTCGGCCGCGAACTTCAGGTTCGCGACGAAGGTTTCCTCCAGCCTTGCGCGATCGGCGCCAGCCGGCGCGATGCCGGCAAGGCAGTTGACCTGGCCGCAGCCCAGCGCCCTGGCGTAGGTGATCGCCTTGTCGACACCGGCTCGGAACTCGTCCACCCGGTTCGGCAGCACGGCGATGCCGCGCTCGCCGCCCGCCCAGTTGCCCGACGGCACATTGAACAGCACCTGCGTCAGCCCGTTCTTCTTCAGCCGCGCGGCCACCTCGTCGGGCGTGTGGTCGTAAGGACCGAGATATTCGACGCCCTTGAAGCCGGCGCGGGCAGCGGCGTCGAAGCGGTCGAGGAAATCGTGCTCCTGGAAGAGCATGGAAAGATTGGCTGAAAATTTCGGCATCGATAGTCTCCATGGCGCCGCATCTACGGTGCGGCTTGTCCGTTGTGCGTCCTTCGAGGCTCGCTCCGCTCGCACCTCAGGATGAGGGAGGTCGCGATACATCTCAACGTTTAGTCTTGCTGCCGTCTGCGCGACGTCGGGGCCAGTCCTCCTGCTGAGGTGCGGGGAAGAGGCAATCTGCCCCGTCGTCATCCGTGCGATTTCAAGTCTCGCTCCGACAGTCCTCATCCTGAGGTGCGAGCGGAGCGAGCCTCGAAGGACGCACGGCAAAATGTCAATCGAGCAGCACGATCGCCGTCGGCGCGTCCTCGTTCTTTTCGGCAAGGTCCTCGAACTCGGTGATATTGTCGATCTCGGTGCCCATGGAGATGTTGGTGACGCGCTCCAGGATGAACTCGACGACGACCGGGACCTGATGCTCCTCCATCAGGCGCTTCGCCTCGGCAAGACCTGCCGCGCAATCTTCCGGACGGCGCACGCGCACCGCCTTGCAGCCCATCGCCTCGGCCACCGCGACGTGATCGACGCCGTAGCCGACCTCGGCATGGCCGACCGTGTTGACGTTCTCGAAGGCCAGTGAAACCTCGTAATCCATCGAGAAGCCGCGCTGCGACTGGCGGATCAGGCCGAGATAGGCATTGTTCACGACGACGTGGATGTAGGGCAGCTTGTGCTGCGCGCCGGCGGCCAGTTCCTCGATCATGAACTGGAAGTCGTAGTCGCCCGAAAGCGCCACGATGTTGGCGTCCGGCCGTGCGGCGCGCACGCCGAGCGCCGCCGGCAGCGTCCAGCCGAGCGGGCCGGCCTGGCCGCAGTTGATCCAGTTGCGTGGCTTGTAGACGTGCAGGAACTGCGCGCCGGCGATTTGGCTCAGCCCGATGGTCGAGACATAGGTGGTGTCGCGCGGGAAGGCCTTGTTCATCTCCTCGTAGACGCGCTGCGGCTTCATCGGAACCTGATCGAAGTGCGTCTTGCGCTTCATCGTCTTCTTGCGCGCGGCGCATTCCTTCGCCCAGCCGGACCAGTCGCGCAGCTTGCCGGCCGTCTTCCATTCGGTGGCGACGTCGAGCAGCATCTTCAGCGCCGCGCCCGCGTCGGAAACGACGCCGAGGTCGGGGGCGAAGACGCGGCCGATCTGCGTCGGCTCGATGTCGACGTGAACGAACTTTTTCCCCCTCGTGTAGGTATCGACGGAACCGGTGTGGCGGTTGGCCCAGCGATTGCCGATGCCGAGCACGAAATCCGACGCCAGCATGGTGGCATTGCCGTAGCGGTGCGAGGTCTGCAGCCCGCACATGCCGGCCATCAGCCGGTGGTCGTCGGGGATCGAGCCCCAGCCCATCAGCGTCGGGATGACCGGAACGCCGGTGATTTCGGCGAATTCGATCAGCAGATCGGACGCATCGGCATTGATGATGCCGCCGCCTGCGACGATCAGCGGCTTTTCGGCCGCGTTCAGCATGGCCAGCGCCTTTTCGGCCTGCGCCTTCGTCATCGCCGGCTTGAAGGCGGCGAGCGGTTCGTAGGCATCGATGTCGAACTCGATCTCGGCAAGCTGGACGTCGACCGGCAGGTCAATCAGCACCGGGCCGGGACGCGAGGAGCGCATCAGGTGGAAGGCCTTTTGCAACGCCATCGGCACCAGATAGGGCTCCATGACGGTGACGGCCCACTTGGCGACCGGCGAGGCGATGGCCGCGATGTCGACCGCCTGGAAGTCTTCCTTGTTCAGCCGCGCACGCGGCGCCTGGCCGGTGATGCACAGGATCGGGATAGAGTCGGCGGCCGCCGAATAAAGCCCGGTGATCATGTCGGTGCCGGCTGGACCGGAGGTGCCGATGCACAGGCCGATATTGCCGGGTGCGGCGCGGGTGTAACCCTCGGCCATGTGCGAGGCGGCCTCGACGTGGCGGGCGAGGACGTGGCGGATGGTGCCCCTCGCCTTCAGCGCCGAGTAAAGCCCGTTGATGGCAGCTCCCGGCACGCCGAAGCCGCAGGTGATGCCTTCCTTTTCGAGAACGAGAACTGCCGCGTCGACGGCGCGCATCCTGGCCATGATCCAGCCTCCTGCCGGTTGTCTGTTGATGGCTGCAATGTGCCAGCAGGCAGGCTATTTTTCAATTTTTTCAAAATATTTTTTCATTATTGTATTTTTCTCATTATGCTTTGATTTTCATCGATTTTCTGTTTTTCAATTTACACTGCGGAAAAATTACGGAAAATTTTTTCATTGCCTTTTGCGGCCGTTCGGCGAGACTGCCGCCATGGACCAGACCGAAAAGCGCCAGCGCGGCCGCCCGCGCGCCTTCAACGCCCCGCAGGAAACGGCTTCCGTGCAGTCTCTCGACCGGGCTTTGCGCATCCTCGCCATCGTGGCGGAGGGTGCCGGCCTGTCGCTCAGCGAGATCGCCAATGCGTCCGGGGTCCCTGCCCCGACCGCCTACCGGATGCTGACCACGCTGGAAAACCACGGCATGGTCGAGTTCGACAAGACCGGCCAACTCTGGTCCATAGGCGTCGAAACCTACCGCATGGGCTCGGCCTTCCTGCGCAGCCGCAAGCTGGTGGACCGAGCCCGCATCGTCATGCAGGACCTGATGGAGAAGACCGGCGAGACGGCCAATCTCGGCGTCGCCGAGGACGATTGCGTCGTCTTCGTCAGCCAGGTGGAAACGCACCAGGCGATCCGCGCCTTCTTCCGGCCGGGCACGCGCAGCCCCTTCCATGCGTCGGGCATCGGCAAGGCGGTGCTGGCGCATCTGGAGCCGGACCGGGTGGCGGCCATCGCCCGCAAGGCCGGGCTGGAGGCTTTTACGACGAAGACGCTGTCTACCCTGCCCGCTCTGGCCGGCAATCTCGCCGAGATTCGCGGCCGCGGCTGGTCGGTCGACGACGAGGAACGCAACGAAGGCATGCGCTGCGTGGCGGCCGCCATCTTCAACGAGTTTGGCGAACCGGTGGGCGGTGTGTCCGTTTCCGGGCCGACGGTGCGCGTTACGCCCGAGCGGCTCGGCGAGATCGGGCCGCGCGTCGCTGCGGCTGCCGACGAGATCACCGCCATGATCGGCGGCAAGCGCCCCTGACGATGCCTTCGGCCGCGTCCGTCAACCGATGCCGGTCACATGCCGCAGCCAGACCGCCAGAACGACAAAGCCGACGAAGGCGGTGACACCCGTCCAGTCGATGGTACCGCGCCGAATGACGGCAACAAGCCTGACCAGCAGCGCCCAGACGAAAACGGCAATCAATGCCACGGCCACGAGCCGGATCATGGATCGACCTCCAAGCACGACGTCCCTTTCTTGTATTTAGGAAGGATGCAGCCTTTTTTGAGAGGTACACGGCAATCTCCGGCCGGATCGACGCCCGCCCGTTCGGACAATTGTCTTTACTGCCGTGGCAGATGTGCTAACCGGAGGCTGTGCCCTTGTAGCTCAGCTGGTAGAGCAGCGGTTTTGTAAACCGAAGGTCGCGGGTTCGATCCCTGCCGAGGGCACCATCTCAAGAACAGATACAGGCATCGCATGGGGCGACCTTTCGTCGCCTCGGCTTTAATTCGCAAGAAAAATCACCATGTTGGTAATGCAACATGGAGAACAGAAATGACCACGCCAATACATCGGGAGAAACCGGAAGACAGGCACGTCAGAGCCGACAGGATTGCCAGGGAATTTATCCTTTCCGAGAAGCGCGAACGCGAGCGCAAGACTGCGCGGCTTCGCGCATTGAGGCTTGAACTGGAAGATTCGGCGAAATAACAGCAGCCTGTTCGTCGCGCATCATGCCCTGCTCCGCCGCTGGACGCGGAGCGGGGCATTGAGCCCTTGTGTTCAGTAAAGCGGTTCCTCGAACAGCATCGTGTCGCCGTCCATCAGCGCCTTGATCTGTGCCTTGCCGTTCTTCGTCACCGCCACCTTCACGCCGAAAGGCCGTACGCGCATGTCGTTCTGGATTGCCTGCCCCTCGCCTTCAGGCAGGTAGAAGCGCTCGATGCCGTAGTATGGCGAGACCGTCGTCGTGGCGCTTTCGCGCAAATCCCAGCCCGGGCCGATACGGCCGACGATATCGACCTCGTCGGTTCCGGTCGGCACCGGGGCGGCATCGAGCCAGGCGGTTTCCGGGTGCCAGTAGCCATCTATGCCCTTCTTGACACGTACGACCAGGGACTGTTCGTCGCTGGATTGCTTGCCCTCCGGGATATTGGCGATCAGCTTTACGGGAATATTCGAGATTTCGTAGCCAAGGACGACATAGTCGCCGCGCAGCAGGTCGCGAGGGTCGACCGGTTCGACCTTGAGCAAGACTTCCTGACCGTTGCGCAGGATCGCCGCTCGGCCGGCGATGATCCAGCTGAGGAAACCGATCTGGAGAATTGCGACTGCAAGTGCCGCCGCGATCAGGCGTTTGCCGCTCATGGCGTCACTGCTCCTTCGATCATGGCCGGTTTCATCCGCTTCTCGATACGGATGATGATGAAGGCCAGCAGGCCCAGGATGACGGCGGCGGCGAGGAAGAAGCCGGCGGTGCCCAGCATGCTTTGCATGGTCACGACATAGATCATGAGAAGTTCGAAGGCGAAGCCGAGATAAGCGATCCAGCGCAGCCCCCTGCTCTCGCGCCCCGCCAGCACGACCGCAGCGGCAATGCCGGCAAGCGCTACGGCCGAAACGATGGCGAAATTGCCCCCCGCGTCATCGGCTGCATCGAACTGCAGCATGAGCATTCCGGTCAGGAAGCCGATCAGTCCGTGCAATGGCAGGCGGCCGCCAATTTGCACGACGCGATCGACAGGCCCGGGCGCCAGTGCCCCGGCCGCGAAGCAGACCGCAGATACCGCCGCCAATGCCAGTGCTATTCCGATCAGATTGTGATCGGCCACGACCAGTGCCGTATAGAGAATGAGCGACAACAGCACGAGGTGACGCGTCGGTTGGCTGCGGGTCCAATAAGACAGGAGGAACAGCGCCGCGACGATAGCGACGAAGAAATGCGGGAATTCGGTCGACTCAAACAGATTGAAGCCATGGAACAAGATCAGGAAAAGCCAGCCGACGGCGATGCCTACCGCCGCCACCGTCAGCGGGCTGGAACGCAGAATCGCCGCAGCCAGGGCCGTACCGGCGCACCATGTCAACATCGCCGAGGATTCGTCGCCGGCGAGGTGGTACATCTGGCCGACAAGCGCGATGGCGCCGCCGAACGCCGCAGCCGCCACGATCCACAGCGCCTCGCCGATGGCCGGATGGCCGCGCGTCTTGATGACGGCGCCGCCGACATAGCCGGCAAGGATGACGGCGAACAGCGCAACCACCCGCGCCAGCCGCGGAATGGCTTCCCAATTGGCGGCGACGAAGATGAGGATCGCGGCGCCGAACAGAAGTGCTGCCATCATCGCCAGGATGAAGCCGAAGCTGAGGGAGCGGCGATCGTTGGCCTCGACGTCCCTTGCCAGCACATCGGCCGTCGCGGCGTCGATCAGCCCGTTTTCTGCCCAGCGTGCAATGTCCTGCCTGACCCTGGTCGAATAACTGGCCATGAGGTCTTTCCTATAAATTTAGTCGAATTACCAGAGGACGGGTGTAAATCGTTGACGCGACGGCACTTTCCGATTCGGGTTTCTTTGTGACGAAAGCGCCAAAGGGTAGCCATATTGCATTGCACAAAACGCATTGCTGCCATGCACCAATGGCGCTTTTAAATCGATATGGGCGCACCTATCTTCGGGTCATACAAACAGACGAACCGATCCGAACCAAAGACGAAACGAGTTAGTACCATGAACCTGATCCGCAACTACCGCAACTGGCGCCGCTACCGGGACACCGTTTCCGAGCTGAGCCGCCTGAGCAACCGTGAACTGAGCGACCTGGGCATCAGCCGCGGCGACATCCCTTTCGTGGCCCGCAAGGCCGCCTGATCTACCGGATCCTCGACGATCCCGGCAGTTACCTGAGAGACGAACGATGAACCTGATCCGCAATTACCGTAACTGGCGCGCTTATCGCGACACGGTGACCGAACTGGATCGCCTGTCGAACCGCCAGCTTCATGATCTCGGCATCCTGCGTGACGAGATCAGGACCGTCGCCCGCAAGGCGATAGCCTAAGGAATTTCGTCAGGGTCGACCTCCTCCCCGACCCCGGCGAATACGACCAACCTTCATCCTCCTCCCGGAGGTTGGTCACCGAAACGGCGCCCGCCGGACCTCCTCCCCCGGCGGGCGTTGTTACCGGAAAAGGGTTTCGCCCCCTTTCAAATGGCGAAAGGAATTTCGTCAGAGCCGACCTCCTCCCCGGCGATGACGAATACGGCCAACCTTCATCCTCCTCCCGGAGGTTGGCCACCGAAACGGCGCCCGCCGGACCTCCTCCCCCGGCGGGCGTTGTTGCCGGAAAAGGGTTTCGCCCCCTTTCAAATGGCGAAAGGAATTTCGTCAGAGCCGACCTCCTCCCCGGCGACGACGAATAGGTCGGTCTCCTCCTCCTCCCTGAGACCGACCAGCAAAACGACACCCGCCGGACCTCCTCCCCCGGCGGGTGTTGTCGTTTCAGGGACCCTTCACGCACATTCCGCTGTCGGCCGGACACGCCCGGCGATTGCATCGGCGGCGGCAACGGACTATCTCCCGCTCCATGAGCATCGATCCCATCCATATCGTCGGCGGCGGGCTGGCAGGCTCGGAAGCCGCATGGCAGGCAGCACTTGCCGGCGTGCCCGTCGTCCTGCACGAAATGCGCCCGGTGCGTGGCACCGACGCGCACAAGACCGAAGGGCTGGCTGAACTGGTCTGCTCCAACTCCTTCCGCTCCGACGACGCCGAGACCAACGCGGTCGGCCTGCTGCATGCCGAAATGCGGCTCGGCAACTCGCTGGTGATGGCCTGCGGCGACGCGCACAAGGTGCCGGCGGGCGGCGCGCTCGCCGTCGACCGCGACGGATTCTCGGCCGCCGTGACGGCGAAGCTCGAATCGCATCCGCTGGTGAAGATCGTACGCGAGGAAGTCACCGGCCTGCCGCCCGCCGAATGGGACCAGGCGATTGTCGCCACCGGCCCGCTGACGGCGCCGTCGCTCGCCGAGGCGATCCGCACGGAGACCGGCGCCGACGCGCTGGCCTTCTTCGACGCTATCGCGCCCATCGTCCATTTCGAGACGGTCGACATGGACACCTGCTGGTTCCAGTCGCGCTACGACAAGGTCGGGCCCGGCGGCACCGGCAAGGATTACATCAACTGCCCGATGAATCGCGAGCAGTACGAGGCCTTCGTGCGGGCGCTGCTGGAGGGCGGCAAGACCGAGTTCAAGCAGTGGGAAGGAACGCCCTATTTCGACGGCTGCCTGCCCGTCGAGGTGATGGCGGAGCGCGGCGTGGAAACGCTGCGCCACGGCCCGATGAAGCCGATGGGGTTGACCAATGCCCACGATCCGGCGACGAAACCCTATGCCGTCGTACAGCTTCGCCAGGACAATGCGCTGGGCACCCTCTACAACATGGTCGGCTTCCAGACCAAGCTGAAGCACGGCGAGCAGGTGCGCGTCTTCCGCACCATTCCGGGGCTGGAGAACGCCGAGTTCGCGCGCCTCGGCGGCCTGCACCGCAACACCTACATCAACTCCCCCACCCTGCTCGACGGCACGCTGCAACTGAAGTCGCGGCCGGGCCTTCGCTTCGCCGGCCAGATCACCGGCTGCGAGGGCTATGTCGAAAGCGCCGCCATCGGGCTCCTGGCCGGACGCTTCGCCGCCGCCGCACGGCTCGGACGGCCTCTCGCCGCCCCACCGGCGACGACCGCCTTCGGCGCGCTGCTCGGCCACATCACCGGCGGGCATATCGTTTCCGACGACGAGCCAGGCAAACGCTCATTCCAGCCGATGAACGTCAATTTCGGCCTGTTCCCGCCGCTGGAAGCCGGCACGAAGCTCAAGCCGGAAGGTTTCGAGGGCCGTTTCCGCGGCAAGGATAAGGCCGTCGCCAAGAAAAAGGCGATGACGGCGCGCGCGCTGGCGGATTGCCGCGCCTGGCTGGGGCTGGAAGCGCGGGCGACTGCAGCCGAATAATCCGCCTCACCAGCCGTGCGTGGCGCGGCGAAACAACAGCCAGTGCCGGCGCCAGTGAGGCAGGCGCGGGCTTTCCCGCAGAACCGACACGCCCGCCCGCTCGACCCGGCCGAGCATGGCGCGCGTCAGCGCCAGCGGCAGGAAGGCCGGCCGCAAGCTCTCCGGCAAGGCGCCGGCCCCCTGCTCGAAGGCGGCGAGATGATCCCGCGCCAGCGCGATCATCGCCGCAAGCGCATGGGCGGCGTTCGGACCGCCGTCGCCGGTGAGGAATTCCTGCGGCGAGGAGCCGACGGACGCCAGGATATCGGCGGGAATGTAGCATTGCCCGCGTGACCGGTGCAGCGGCAAAAGCTGCAGCAGCCCAGTGACCGCCTGCGCGCAGCCGGCATGGCCGGCAAGCTCCGCGACGCCCGGCGCCGCCGCCGGATCGAGAACCAGCGCCGCCAGCTGGATCAGCGCCGAAGCGGTCTCGCCGCAATAGCCTTCGAGATCGGTGCGCGACGGCATCGGGTCGTCGTAGAGGTCGAAGATGCGGGCTTCGAGATAGTTGTCGAAGGCTTGCTTCGGCAGGTCGTATGCGGCGATCGCCCGGCGCAGCGCCTCGGCCAGCGGATGGCCGGCGCCGGCCTCCTCGCCCTCGGCCGCGATGACGTCGCGCCACCATTGCAGCCGCACCTCGCCCGGCAGCGCCTCGCGGATGCGGTCGCGCACGCCGGCGATCTCGGCATTAAAAGCGTAGAGCGCAAAAAGCGCCTCGCGCTTGTCGGCAGGTGCATAAAGGGCCGAGAGATAACGGTCGGGATCGCCGGCTCGCACCGCCCCGACCACCGGATTGCCGTTCGCGGCCATGTCAGTCGACGGCGACGAAGGCGGCGGCGACCGCGCGGTCTTCGGCCAGAAGGACGTTGTAGGTGCGCACGGCGGCACCCGTCGACATCGGATCGGCCGCGATGCCCGCTTCCTTCAAGGCGGCGCGCAGTGTCTTCGAAAGCGGCCGGATCTCCTCGCCGGTGCCGACCAGCAGGATTTCTATCCCCTCGGCTTCGGCGACGACCTTGTCGAAGTCGGCCGCCGTCAAAGCGACAGGGTCAGCCGGCTGCCAGCCATGGATGCCGGAAGGCAGGCACAGCAGCGAACCGCGATGCGACATGTCGGCGAAGCGGAAGCCGCCGTTGCCGTAGGCCTCGATCGGCGCGCGGCCCGGATAGTGGGCCGCGCGGATGACGATGCCGCTGCCGGCCATCACTTGGCCGGCAGTTGATGCGCCGCGCGCTCCTGCTCGACCATCTCCTTCTGCGTCGTCGGCCTGAGATGGAACAGGATCAGCACCGGCGCCGCAATGAAGATCGACGAGAAGGTGCCGATGAAGACGCCGAACAGCATGGAGGCGACGAAGGAGCGGATGACCTCGCCGCCGAGCAGGAACAGCGACAGCAGCGCCAGGAAGGTCGTCACCGACGTCATCGTCGTGCGCGCCAGCATCTCGTTGTCCGACAGGTCGAGCAATTGCCCAAGCGGCATCTTCTTGAACCGCCTGAGGTTCTCGCGCACACGGTCGTAGATGACGACCGTATCGTTGAGCGAATAGCCGACGATGGTGAGGATCGCCGCCACCGTCGACAGGTCGAACTGGAGTTGCGTGACGACAAGGAAGCCGAGCGTCAGCGTGATGTCATTGATCGTCGCCACGATGGAGCCGATGGCGAACTGCCATTCGAACCGCACCCAGACATAGATCAGGATGCCGCCCATGGCGGCGAGCACGCCCATGATCGCGGCCCAGGCGAGTTCGCCCGAGACCGTCGGCCCGACCAGCTCGGTGCGGCGGATGTCGTAGTCGGAGGCCAGACTGTCCTGCGCCTTCTTGACGACGGCGTCGCCCTCGCCTTCACCGGTGTCGGTGACGGCGCCGATGCGGATCAGCGCATCGCTCTTGTCGCCGAAGCCCTGGACCTGGGTTTCTCCGACGCCGGCCGCCGACAGCCGCTGGCGGATGTCGCCGACATCGGCGGTGCCGGACTTCGCCCGCACTTCGATCAGCGTGCCGCCGGTGAAGTCGATGCCGAAATTCAGCCCCTTGGTCGCCAGAAGGCCGACCGACGCGACGCACAGCAGGATGGAGACGATGAAGACCTGCAGGCGCACCCGCATGAAGGGGATGCTGGTGATTTCCGGAACGAGCCGGAAATATCCCTTCGGCACTTCCTTCGGGCGGCGGCGGCGCAGCCACTCGGCCGACAACCAGCGGGTCAGGGTGAAGGCGGTGAAGATGGTGGTCAGGATGCCGACGGCCAGCGTCACGGCGAAGCCGCGGACCGGGCCGGAACCGAGGAAGAACAGCACCGCCGCCGCGATCAGCGTGGTGATGTTGGAATCGAGGATGGTCGCCAGCGCCCGCTGGAAGCCGAGGTCGAAGGCCTGGAGGACGGAGCGGCCATCCCGTCGCTCCTCACGGATGCGTTCATAGATCAGCACGTTCGAATCGACCGCCATGCCCATGGTCAGCACGATGCCGGCGATGCCCGGAAGCGTGAGCGTCGCGCCAACGAGCGACAGGACGGCGACGATCATGGCGACGTTCGCCAACAGCGCCAGGTTGGCGAGCCAGCCGAGGAAGCCGTAGGCGCCGACCATGAAGGCGACGACGAGCACCGAGCCGACGATGGCCGACATCTTGCCGGCCTGGATCGAATCCTGGCCGAGGCCGGGGCCGACGGTGCGTTCCTCGATGACGGTCAGCGTCGCCGGCAATGCGCCGGCACGCAGCAGCACGGCAAGGTCGTTGGCGCTCTGCGGGGTGAAGTTGCCGGAAATCTGGCCGGTGCCGCCGAGGATCGGCTCACGGATCTGCGGCGCCGAAATGACGTGGTTGTCGAGGATGATGGCGAACAGCTTGCCGACGTTCTGCTGCGTGGCCTGGCCGAAGCGCGTCGCGCCCTTGCCGTCGAAGCGGAAGGAGACGACCGGCTCGTTGGTGCGCGAATCGAACGTCGCCTGCGCGTCGACGAGATTCTCGCCCGAGACGATCACGCGGTTCTCGATCAGATAGGGAACCGGCGGATCGTCCTTGGAATACATGACCGTCGAGCCTGCCGGCGGACGGCCGTTGATGGCGTCCTGCACCGGCATCGACGAGTCGACCATCTGGAAGGTCAGCTTGGCGGTCTGGCCGAGAATGTCCTTCAGGCGCTTCGGGTCCTGCAGGCCCGGCACCTGAACCAGGATGCGGTCGTTGCCCTGCCTCTGGACGATCGGCTCGGTGGTGCCGAGTTCGTTGACGCGGCGGCCGACCACCTCGATCGACTGCGCCAGCGCCGTCGAGGTGCGGTACTGGATGCCGGCATCCGTCATGGTGAAGCGCAGCAGGCCGGGCTCCGGCTCGTCCAACGTCATTTCGGTGACGGAGCCGCCGCTGAACAGGCCCGACGAAACCGGCGCGGTGAGCGACTTCAGCGCTTCCTTGGCGGCGTCGACCTGGTTGGTGTCGCGAATGCGCACCTGCACGACTCTGCCCGAGCCGGACAGGCCGGTATAGCCGATCTTGGCGTCTCGCAGCAGCGTGCGGATCTCGTCACGGCTGGTGTTCAGCCGGTCCTTGATGAGGTCGTTCTGGTCGATCTTGAGCAGGATGTGCGAGCCGCCCTGGAGGTCGAGGCCCAGCGTCATCTGCTTCTTCGGCAACCAGTCCGGCAGCTTGTCGAGCACCGACTGGGAAAAGAGATTCGGGGCGGCGAACAGCAAGCCGAGCAGGACCACTGCCCAGACCCCGATCGTCTTCCAGCGCGAAAAATAAAGCATACGTGTGTCCGTTCAGCCGCGCCGAGCGCGATCCGCCTATATTGCGGTTATTTCTTGGCGTTCTGGTTCGCCACCGGCTCGCCCTTGACGCGCACATCGGCGATGGTGGAACGCAGCGCCGTCACCTTGACGCCGCCGATGTCGACTTCCAGCTCGTTGTCGTCGACCACCTTGGTCACCTTGCCGACGAGGCCGCCGCCGGTGACGACCGTGTCGCCGCGACGGATCGCCGCCAGCATCTCGCCTCGCTTCTTCATCTGCGTGCGCTGCGGCCGGATGATGAGGAAATACATGATGACGAAGATGAGGACGAACGGCAGAATGCTGATGAAGACATCAGGCGAGGCGCCGACGCCCTGGGCGTATGCCGGTGTGACAAACATCGAAAACTCCTGCGAGGGAAAGCCGCTACCGGCCGAAAATTTGGCCGGAATATAGTCGGTAAAGCGTCTATTGCAACCGGTCTACGGCGTGTTACCGCACGCTTGTGGAGGGTTTGCCCGCCGATTGCAAGCGCCCTTGCCAAACCGGCGGCACCGTGACAGAACCGTACGGTACGGTACATATCCGGATGAAGGGACTGTCCGCCGATGCGGAACGAGGGTGGCACGATGTCAGACAAAAGCCTTGAAGCGCTGTCCGAAAAGCTCGACCGGCTGATCCACGCCGTCGAGCAGCTGGCACCGCCCTCCCCTCCGGCCACCGATCTCAAAGCGGCCGATTGCTTCGTCTGGCAGGCCGAGACCGGCTTCCTCGAACCGGTAAAACGGGTGAACCGGGTCGACATCGACCTGATCCGTGGCGTCGACCACGTCCGCGACATCCTCGTCGACAACACCGAGCGCTTCGCCGCCGGCTATGCGGCCAACAACGTGCTTTTGTGGGGCGCGCGCGGCATGGGCAAGTCCTCGCTGGTCAAGGCGGCGCATGCGGCCATCAACGCCTCGGGCAGGCACGGAGCGCCGCTCAAGCTGATCGAAATCCACCGCGAGGACATCGACACGCTGCCGAAGCTGATGGCGATCCTGAAGGCGGCGCCCTTCCGCTTCATCCTGTTTTGCGACGACCTGTCGTTCGACCACGACGACACGTCCTACAAGTCGCTCAAGGCCGCCCTTGAAGGCGGCGTCGAGGGGCGGCCGCAGAACGTCATCTTCTACGCCACCTCCAACCGCCGCCATCTCCTGCCGCGCGACATGATCGACAACGAGCGCTCCACCGCGATCAACCCGTCCGAGGCGGTCGAGGAGAAAGTGTCGCTGTCGGATCGTTTCGGCCTGTGGCTCGGCTTCCACAAATGCTCGCAGGACGATTATCTCGACATGGTGTCGGGCTACGTCCGGCACTACGGGCTGGAGATCGATGCGGATGCCCTGCGCGCCGAGGCACTCGAGTGGGCGACGACGCGCGGCAGCCGCTCCGGCCGCGTCGCCTGGCAGTTCACACAGGACCTGGCCGGCCGCCGGGGCAAGGCGCTGCAGGGCTGAGAGCCCCCTGCCCTTTCCACCGCCGACCAAGCGAAAAGGCCCGCCCCTTGCAGGGCGGGCGAAGCCTGCGCAGCGGACTGGAGGTCAGGCGCTGTGCAACGGTTGTTGTTGTTCTATTCCAGCAGGGTCCGGGGATCGACCGGTGCCGAGTTCTTGCGCACCTCGAAGTGCAGTTGCGGCGATTTGGCGTCGCCGCTCATGCCCGACTGGGCGATCTCCTGGCCGCGCTTGACCTTCTGGCCGCGCTTGACCTCAAGCGACGAGGCGTGGCCGTAGACGGTGACGAGGCCGTCGTCATGGCGCACCAGCACCGTGTTGCCGAATTCCTTCAGGCCGTCGCCGGCATAGATGACGACGCCGTTCTCGGCTGCCTTGATCGGCGTTCCTTCCGGCACGGCGATATCGATGCCGTCCTTGCCGGAGCCGAAGGCGGAGATGACGCGGCCGCGGACCGGCCAGCGCATCTTGCCGATGCCTGTCGAATCGGGCGCGTCGACGTCCTCGCTCTCTGCCTGCTTGATGACCTTGGCGGCCTGCTTCGGCGGCGTGTAGGCGGCAACCTTCTCGCTCGGCGTCGCCTCGGCAGGCGGCGGCGTGGAGCCGGTCTTGACCGGATCGACCTTGGCGGGCGCGGCGGCGGCGACCGTCGTTGCGGCGGCGCCCGCGGCCGGCAGCTTCAAGGTCTGGCCGATGCGGATCAGGCCGTCGTTCATGCCGTTCGCCTGCTTCAGCGCGGTGACGCCGACGCCGGTCTTGCGGGCGATCGCCGACAGCGTGTCGCCCTGCTGCACCGTATAGGTGCCGGCAGCGGCCGTCTTGACGGGTTTCGTCTTGGTGTCGGAGGCGGCCGAGGCGTCGAGCTGGGCCGGCGCCTTGCCGTCCTTGACCTTCGGCTGCTGCGGCAGCACAGCGACCTTGGTCGGGGCGCTGACCGGGACCGGCAGCTTCTCGGCCGGAATATCGGATTTCACGCCCCTGGAGGACTTGGCGTCCGCCACCTTCGGATTGTTGTCGGGAGCGGAAACCGGCGCCTTGGCCGAATAGACATAGGTCGGGATGACCAGCTTCTGACCGGCCTGCAGGCCGTCGGCGGAAGCAAGGCCGTTGGTCTTCATGATGATGTTGGCCGGCACGCCGTAGCGGCGCGACAGGTTGTAGACCGTTTCACCATCTCGGACGGTGATCTGGGTGCCGCCGGCACGCGACCAGCCTTTCGGCTCGCCGTCCTCGATGGCCACCTTCGCCGCCTCGGCCTTGCCGGGCAGCTTCAGCGTGTTGGCGGGAGCGACCGTGCCGGTGACGGTGTTGTCGAGCTTCTGCGTCGCCGCGGTCTTGACTTGCCTGGCGGCCGCCGGAGCGGTCTCGGCGACCGGCGGCAGCGCCTGGACCTGGACGGGCTGAATGCTGGACCGGCTGATCGATTGGGAATAGCTGCCGTCCACCGGCGCGGCGGCAATGGTATCGCCGGGATAAGGCTGGGCGGTCGGCTGCTTGTCGATGATGGCGCGCTGGTTGGGGGTCGAGGCCGTGGCGACGGGATCGAGACCGTCGCTGAACCGCGCCACCTGCGAACTGCAACCCGAAACCGCGCCGGCGACCATCAAGACGGCGCAGCCGCGCGCCAGATTGCGTCCATTCACCCTCAAGACACTGAAACGCATCGCACTTTACCCGCATACCCGGTACAGACTGGGCATGATTAAAGCGCGTTAATGTTACCGGTCGGTTAAACGCCCGGAATCGAGCGAAATTTTCTTAAAAGTTTTGTCCGGATCACGGCGGCGGCTGTTCGGTCAGATCACGGCGGCGACTTGTTAGTCAGATCACGGCGGCGACGCCGGGCAGGATCGGCTGCAGCCGCACGATGCCGATGTCCTCGCGCTCGAAGCGCGAGCCGACCTTGGTCAGCTTGGCCACCACCTGCTCGCCCTCCTCCGGGCCGATCGGCGCGATCACCGTGCCGCCGCTGGAAAGCTGGTCGAGCAGGAAGCGCGGCAGGCTGTCGAACGCCGCCCAGGCGACGATGCGGTCGAACGGCCCTTCGTTCGGCAAGCCGTTGGTGCCGTCGGCCTGGCGGGCGACGACATTGGCGATGCCCAGCGCCTCGAAGCGCTGCCTCGCCTGTTCGACCAGCGTCTTGTAGCGGTCGATGGTCACCACGCGTCCGGCCAGCCTCGCCATCACGGCGGCGGTGAAACCCGAGCCGGTGCCGATCTCCAGCACGCGGTTGCCCGGCTCCAGCGCCAGCGCGGCGATCACCGCCGCCTGCAGGTCGGCGCCCTCCATCGCCTCGCCGCACTCGATCGGCAGCATGCGGTCGCTCCAGGCGATCGAATGGTAGAGCCCGTCGAGGAAGCCGCGCCGCGGCGTCGCCTCGAAGGCGGCGATCAGCGCCTTGGGCACGCTGCCCTTGCCGCGCAGCCGCAAAAGCAACGCGGCAAATCCCTCCCGATCCTCGATCGTGGTTCCCTGGTTCATGAGAGCGCCTTGGCCAAGCGGTCCTTCACTTCATAGGCGGTAAGGTCGAGATGCAGCGGCGTCACCGAGACGAAGCCGTTGCGCAGCGCCTCCAGGTCGGAGCCGGCCTTGCTCTCGGCCGGCTCGCGGCCGAAGCGCATCCAGTAATAGGGAATGCCGCGGCCGTCGCGGCGCTCGTCCAGCCACAGGCTGTGGACCAGCCGCCCCTGCGAGGTGACGACGGTGCCGGCGACCTTTTCCGGCGCGACGTTGGGGAAATTGACGTTGAGCAGCACGCCGTCCGGCAGCGGCGTCGAAACCAGCCTGTCGAGCAGAGCCGGCGCCAGCGCCTCGGCCGTCTCGTAAGGCACGTGGCGGTCCTCGCCGACATAAGTGTAGGCCTGGCTGACGGCGATGGAGCGGATGCCGAGCAGCGCGCCTTCCATGGCGCCCGCCACAGTGCCCGAATAGGTCACGTCGTCGGCGAGGTTGGCGCCCGAATTGATGCCCGACAGGATCAGGTCCGGCATGCCGGGCAGGACTTTCTTCGCGCCCATGATGACGCAATCGGTCGGCGTGCCGCGCACGGCGTAATGGCGTTCGCCGACCCGGCGCAGCCTGAGCGGCTCCGACAGCGACAGCGAGTGGGCATAGCCCGACTGGTCCATTTCCGGCGCCACCACCCACACATCGTCGGAAAGCTGGCGCGCGACGCGCTCCAGTGAGGCAAGTCCGTCGGCGTGGATGCCGTCGTCGTTGGTAAGCAGAATGCGCATCAGTTCTTTTCGATCTTTTCCAGCCCGCCCATGTAAGGACGCAGCGCTTCAGGAATGGTTACGCTGCCGTCCTCGTTCTGGTAATTTTCCATGACGGCGATCAGCGCGCGGCCGACGGCTGTGCCGGAGCCGTTCAGCGTGTGGACGAAGAGGTTGCCCTTGCCGTCCCTGTCCTTGTAGCGGGCGTTCATGCGGCGCGCCTGGAAATCGCCGCAGACCGAGCAGGACGAAATCTCGCGATAGCTGTTTTGGCCGGGCAGCCAGACCTCGATGTCGTAGGTCTTCTGCGCACCGAAGCCCATGTCGCCGGTGCACAGCGCCACCGTGCGGAACGGCAGTTCCAGCTTCTTCAGCACCGCCTCGGCGCATTCGGTCATGCGCTCGTGCTCGGCGAGCGAGCTTTCCTGGTCGGTGATCGAGACGAGTTCGACCTTATAGAACTGGTGCTGGCGCAGCATGCCGCGCGTGTCGCGCCCGGCCGAGCCGGCCTCGGAGCGGAAGCACGGCGTGAGCGCCGTATAACGCAGCGGAAGCTTGTCGTGCGCGGTGATCTCCTCGCGGACGAGGTTGGTCAGCGGCACCTCGGCGGTGGGGATGAGGCCGAGCCGACTTTCGCCGTGCGGGGTAAAGAACAGGTCTTCCTCGAACTTCGGCAACTGCCCGGTACCGTAGAGCGCCTCCTCGCGTACCATCAGCGGCGGCTGCACTTCCGTATAGCCGTGCTCGGTGGTGTGCGTGTCCAGCATGAACTGGCCGAGCGCGCGTTCCAGCCGCGCCAGCTTGCCGGACAGCACGGTGAAGCGCGAGCCGGAAAGCTTCGCGGCGCGCTCGAAATCCATCATGCCCAGCCGCTCGCCGATCTCGAAATGCTCCTTCGGCTTGTTGCCCATGCGCGGCTGGCGTTCGGCGATCAGCGCCTCGCCGAAGCGGCGCACCTCGACATTGTCATGCTCGTCGGCGCCGAGCGGCACGTCGTCCAGCGGCACGTTGGGCAGAACGGAGAGCGCGTCGTTCAGCGCCTTGTCCAGCTCGCGCTCGCGCGCCTCGCCGTTCTGGATGAAGGCCTTGATCTCGTTGACCTCGCCTTTCAGCGTCTCGGCCAGTTCCATGTTCTTGTCGCGCATGGCATTGCCGATCTCCTTCGAGGCGGCGTTGCGGCGCTCCTGCTTGGCCTGGAGTTCGCCCAGATGCGCGCGGCGCGCCTCGTCCTTGGCGAGCACGTCGTCGACGGTGGACTGCGCCGACGCCGCATAGGACGGGCGCTTGGCCAGCGCGTCGGCCAGAGCCTGCGGATTGTCGCGAATCCATTTGATGTCGAGCATGAGAAAACCGTCCTGAATTGGCGCCCTGCGGGGTAAACCGCAACGGCTGGCGATGCAAGAGCCAGAGCATTCCGTGGGGCAAGCGCGGGAGGCGAAGCGCAAGCCGGCGTCGCGGCAGTGGAAAACTGCGCCCGAAGCCGGCGCTTCGTCGAGCGCCCACCTTGCCAAACGCTTGCCTTTCCGGCTAATTCCGCCCGCATTCCCAACCTGATCGCGCGGCGTCCGCGCGGGAGTGCCGAGCGATGTCCCTTCCCGAAAAGGCCTTTCCCGTTTCCTGGGACCAGTTTCACCGCGACGCGCGCGCGCTGGCGTGGCGGCTGGCGGGCCAGAACGGCCAGTGGAAGGCGATCGTGTGCATTACCCGCGGCGGGCTGGTGCCGGCTGCCATTATCTCACGCGAACTCGGCATCCGCGTCATCGAGACCGTCTCGGTCGCCTCCTATCACTACTACACCAGCCAGGGGCAGATGCAGGTGCTGAAGGAGATCACCCCTGCCCTTCTGGCCGACGAGGGCGCAGGCGTGCTCATCATCGACGACCTGACCGACACCGGCAAGACCGCCGGCGTGGTGCGCGCCATGCTGCCGAAGGCGCATTTCGCCACCGTCTACGCCAAGCCGAAAGGCCGGCCGCTGGTCGACACCTTCGTCACCGAGGTCAGCCAGGACACCTGGATCTACTTCCCGTGGGACATGGGCTTCACCTACCAGAAGCCGATCGCCGACGACCACGCCGGCTAAATCCTCACTACCCCCCGACACGTCACGGAACTGTCGCAAAAGCGCGACGCTTGTCGCCTATGCTGCGAAAAGCCTGCGATTCGTGCAATTTTTTACTTTCTCTGCATATAATTGCGGCTACGATTCGTAAGACGGCAAATCATTTTCCGGGCTGGGCAGCTCGCATGCGGGAACCTCGGACATACAGTCAGCCAGCAGAGCAAAGCCAGATGGCCGAGCGGGTGCGCAAACTGTTCGGCTCGGTCCCATGCCGGCTCCAAGTCGCCGCCCTGCCTTGGCGCATGAATGGAAAAGGCGTCGAGATCCTGCTGATCACCAGCCGCGATACCGGGCGCTGGGTGCTGCCGAAAGGCTGGCCGGAAGCGCGCGAGCCGCTCAGCGAAGCCGCCGCCCGCGAGGCCGTTGAGGAAGCCGGGCTGACCGGCACCATTTCCCACATCGAGGCCGGGCGTTATTTCTACGCCAAGGGACTGGCCTCGGGCGAAGAAGTGCCGTGCGAGGTGCTGGTGTTTCCGCTCAAGGTCGACGCGATGGCCGGCAAGTGGAAGGAACGCCACGAGCGCGAGCGGCGCTGGGTCGGCGCGCCGGAAGCGGCCGGCATGGTCAAGGAACCGGACCTCGGCCGGATCATCGCCCGATTCTCGGCCGATCCGGCAGCGTTCGCGGCATAGAGCCAGGCCCATCCGCCGGCGGACGCGGCGGGCAGATTCCATCCCCGTTATCCACATGCGTGACACACAATATGTTGGGGTCACAAATTCGATAAAAACGACTCCTTGACGAGCCGGGGCGAGTCGCCTTTTATAGGTCACGCGCCCTTGTTGAGGACGCGACCGGAAAGTTCAGAGCCCGGTCTTTTTTCCAGATTTCAGTGCGTTTTCCCGCATTTTCGCCCGTTCACGAGGCCGGCGAGAGCGTGGGGATTTGGTGCCTTGGCGACAGCGAAAAGGAGGATTGTCGGACTGGAATAAATTGTCTGTTAACACTATATTTAGTGTTTGCGGGTAGGTTCGACACCATATAAAGTAAGTCGGCTTCGACATGACGTCGGGCACAGTTTTCAGTTTTGAGGGACCCGCCGGGTCCTTGCCCTACCCCGCAAAGGCGATGAAACGCCGAACGGCCAGGGCACCGGAACCGGCACGAATGGAGGGTCGGATGGGCCTTGGCGCATCCGGCGAACGGCGGACCTGCGCCTTGCGGTACGGAAGACGGGAAATCCGCCGCAAAAAGCGCTATATATAGACAAAGGGACACGACGACGATGCGCATCGAGCGGCACTTCACCAAGGCGGGCCAATCTCCCTATGCGGAGATCGAATTCCGCAAGGCCCTGTCGGAGATCAAGAATCCCGACGGTTCGGTGGTGTTCCGCCTCGACGACATCGACGTGCCGGCGCAGTTTTCCCAGGTCGCCGCCGACATCCTGGCGCAGAAGTATTTCCGCAAGGCCGGCGTGCCCGCGCGCCTGAAGAAGATCGAGGAGAACGACGTCCCCTCCTTCCTGTGGCGCTCGGTGGCCGACGAGGCTGAGCTTGCCAAGCTGCCCGAGGCCGAGCGCTACGGTTCCGAGCGCGACGCGCGGCAGGTCTTCGACCGGCTGTCCGGCACCTGGACCTACTGGGGCTGGAAGGGCGGCTACTTCAAGAGCGAGGACGACGCGCTGGCCTTCCGCGACGAGCTTGCCTACATGCTCGCCACCCAGCGCGTGGCGCCGAACTCGCCGCAGTGGTTCAACACTGGCCTCCACTGGGCCTATGGCATCGACGGCCCCGGCCAGGGCCATTTCTACGTCGATCCCTTCACCGGCAAGCTGACCA
The DNA here is from genome assembly GCF_006351905.1 of Mesorhizobium sp. 8. Taxonomy (NCBI): domain Bacteria; kingdom Pseudomonadati; phylum Pseudomonadota; class Alphaproteobacteria; order Hyphomicrobiales; family Phyllobacteriaceae; genus Mesorhizobium; species Mesorhizobium sp. 8. Next base: position 202,850 of record NZ_CP040914.1, on the reverse strand, counting down.
AGTCGAAGTCGGCCTACGAGCATCCGCAGCCGCATGCCTGCTTCATCCAGTCCGTCGGCGACGACCTCGTCAACGAGGGCGGCATCATGGACCTGTGGGTGCGCGAGGCGCGCCTGTTCAAGTATGGCTCCGGCACCGGCTCCAACTTCTCGCACCTGCGCGGCGAAGGCGAGCGGCTTTCGGGCGGCGGCAAGTCTTCCGGCCTGATGAGCTTCCTGAAGATCGGCGACCGCGCCGCCGGCGCCATCAAGTCGGGCGGCACGACGCGCCGCGCCGCCAAGATGGTCATCGTCGACGCCGACCACCCGGACATCGAGGCCTTCATCGACTGGAAGGTCAAGGAGGAGCAGAAGGTCGCCGCCCTCGTCACCGGCTCCAAGATCGTCAAGAAGCACCTCGACGCCATCATGAAGGCCTGCGTCAACTGCGAAGGCAGCGACGACGACTGCTTTGACCCGGCCATCAACACCGCGCTCAAGCGCGCCATCAAGGCGGCCAAGAAGGACGCCGTGCCGGAGAACTACGTCCAGCGCGTCATCCAGTTCGCGCGCCAGGGCTACACCACCATCCAGTTCTCGACCTACGACACCGACTGGGATTCGGAAGCCTACCTCACGGTTTCCGGCCAGAACTCGAACAACTCCGTCTCGCTGAAGGACGACTTCCTGCGCGCCGTCGAGAAGGACGAGGCGTGGAAGCTGATCCGCCGCATCGACGGCAAGGTGCACAAGGAAATCCCGGCGCGCGAGCTGTGGGAGAAGATCGGCTACGCCGCCTGGGCCTCGGCCGATCCGGGCCTGCACTTCAACACGACGATGAACGACTGGCACACCTGTGCGGCGGCCGGCGCCATCCGCGCCTCCAACCCGTGCTCGGAATACATGTTCCTTGACGACACGGCCTGCAACCTCGCCTCGATCAACCTTCTGCCCTACCGCAAGGCAGACGGCACGTTCGACATCGCCGCCTACGAGCACAGCGTTCGCCTGTGGACCATCGTGCTGGAAGTCTCGGTGATGATGGCGCAGTTCCCGTCGAAGGAAATTGCAAAACTCTCCTACGACTACCGCACGCTCGGCCTCGGCTACGCCAACATCGGCGGCCTGCTGATGACCTCCGGCATCCCCTACGATTCGGACGAGGGCCGCGCCATCTGCGCCGCACTCACCGCCATCATGACCGGCACGGCCTATGCCACCTCGGCCGAGATGGCCTCCGAACTCGGCGCCTTCCCGGACTATGACCGCAACGCCGACAACATGCTGCGCGTCATGCGCAACCACCGCCGCGCCGCCTATGGCGACAAGGCCGGCTACGAGAAGCTGTCGGTCGACCCGGTGCCGCTCGTCCATGCCGACCTGAAGCAGGCCGAACTCGGCGAGCATGCCAAGGCCGCCTGGGACCGCGCCATCGAGCTCGGCGAGGAACACGGCTACCGCAACGCGCAAGCGACCGTGATCGCGCCGACCGGCACGATCGGCCTGGTCATGGACTGCGACACCACCGGCATCGAGCCCGACTTCGCGCTGGTGAAGTTCAAGAAGCTGGCCGGCGGCGGCTACTTCAAGATCATCAACGCCGCGGTGCCGGAGGCGCTGCGCACGCTGGGCTATTCGGAAAGCCAGATCGCCGAGATCGACGCCTATGCCGTCGGCCACGGCAACCTGAACCAGGCGCCCGCCATCAACCCCTCGACGCTCAAGGCAAAAGGCTTCACCGACGAGAAGATCGCGGCGCTCAACGCGGCGCTGAAGTCGGCCTTCGACATCAAGTTCGTGTTCAACCAGTGGACGCTCGGCGCCGACTGGGTGAAGACGACGCTCGGTTTCACCGACGAGCAGCTCAACGACTTCTCCTTCGAGATGCTGCCGGCGCTCGGCTTCACCCGCAAGGAGATCGAGGCCGCCAACATCCATGTCTGCGGCGCCATGACGCTGGAAGGCGCGCCCTTCCTGAAGGCCGAGCACTATCCTGTGTTCGACTGCGCCAACCCCTGCGGCAAGATCGGCAAGCGCTACCTTTCGGTCGAGAGCCACATCCGCATGATGGCGGCCGCCCAGCCCTTCATCTCGGGCGCCATTTCCAAGACCATCAACATGCCGAACGAGGCGACCGTCGAGGACGCCAAGAACGCCTACATGCTGTCCTGGAAGCTGGCGCTGAAGGCCAACGCTCTCTACCGCGACGGCTCCAAGCTGTCGCAGCCGCTCAACGCCTCGCTGATCGCCGACGACGAGGACGACGAGGACGAGGCGCTGGAGACGCTGGTCGCGGCACCGGCCGCCGCCAAGGCGGTGCAGGTGACGGAGAAGATCGTCGAGCGCATCGTCGAGCGGCTCTACCGCGACCGCGAGAAGCTGCCGAACCGCCGCAAGGGCTACACCCAGAAGGCCGTCATCGGCGGGCATAAGGTGTATCTGCGCACCGGCGAGTTCGACGACGGGCGGCTCGGCGAGATCTTCATCGACATGCACAAGGAAGGTGCTGCCTTCCGCGCCATGATGAACAACTTCGCCATCGCCATCTCGCTCGGCCTGCAATACGGCGTGCCGCTGGAGGAATATGTCGAGGCCTTCACCTTCACCAAGTTCGAGCCGGCCGGCATGGTCATCGGCAACGACGCGATCAAGAACGCCACGTCGATCCTCGACTACGTGTTCCGCGAGCTTGCCGTCTCCTACCTCAGCCGCAACGACCTCGCCCATGTCGACCAGTCGGATCTCGACAAGACGGCACTTGGCCGTGGCATTTCGGAAGGCAAGGCGACGCCGTTCTCACGCGGCCTCTATCGCGGCGCCTCGCCGGTGAAGCTGGTGTCGGGCGCGACCGGAGAGCCGAAAGGCTTCGGCGGGGGTTCGGCCCCCTCCGGGACCGCCACCCCTGCCCGCGCGGCGCCCACGGCGGCGTTTTCCGGCTCCAACGTGCTGGCGCTGAAGCCGGCGGCGGAGGACGCGCTCGCCTTCAAGCGCGACTACGAGGAGCGGGCGAAGGAACTGGCCGAGGAGATCGAGGAAGACAGCCCGCCGGACCTGTTCGAGAGCAACGAACCGTCCGCCACCACGGCGCTGTTCACCGACAAGGCCGAAGCCGACGCCGCCGCCGCCAAAACGCTCGCCGCCACCCGCCGGCAACAGTCGCTGATGCAGGGCTACACCGGCAACGAATGCTCCGAGTGCCACAACTTCACGATGGTGCGGAACGGGACGTGCGAGAAGTGTGACACTTGCGGAAGTACATCGGGCTGCTCATGATATGCCGACCGCATGGTTGGCATACTTCTTGAGGCGCTTAACAGCCTGAGCAGTCGGGGGCGGCGCGCCCTCAATAGCGCCGTAGCCGCCCCCGACTGTGACTGCGTGGTGTACGCTCTACAGGTGAGTGATTACGTTGATGCCACGCTCCCGGACCCGTCCGCAGGACGGGCTTTGAAAGTCCGAGGTCTACGACGGGGACGCTGAATTCACTGTCGCCCCCAGTAGGAAGTTTCAGCGCCGCCTTGGAGTCAGAACCTCAAATTGCCCTGCTGAATGAGATCCCTGCGTATTCGCAGGCCCGGACCCGACGCCCCGTCATCGGGAACGAACGTTACGCCAGCCTTTTCGAAGGCATCCTGCAGGCGGCGGCGTGATTCCAGCGTGACCGTTTCGTCGTTGCGCTCGATGCGCAGGATTGTGCGTTGCCCTACGCCCGAGAGCTTGGCGAGTTCTCGCTGGCCGATGTTGAGGGCGACACGTGCGGCCCGGAGGAGTTCGTTGGGGACATCCATGGCCCCATTCCTAGCGCCCGCCCCTTCGGCACTCCAGATGGTGCCGGCGGCAATCCATAGGGGAATCTTTGTGTGGCGTCGTGGACGCCACAATCGACGCCATGGACGCCGACTGCACGACGCCGTATGTCTGTCCCGCTGATTCCAGCGAATCGCAAGGATCCGAATGCAGCGGATCCTTGGGCGGACAGCGTCGACACCTCGGAAACACGAAGACCCGCACCATAGGCGACCGAGAGCGCGGCCTGGTGTTTGAGGCAGGTTGTGGCGTTGAGCAGCCGGGCAACCTCGTCGCGGCTCAACACCACGGGTAGCTTTCGCGGATGCGCCAGCCTGACAAGCCGACGCGCCAGGTCCGGGCGGTCGAGCGTCTGGGTGAAGAAGAAGGGCGCAGGCAAGTCCGGCGACCTTGATCCACTGTCGATCCCGGCGCAGCTCCAGACCGCGTTGATCTCGCTCTACAGCCATTACGAGAAGGAATTCGAGGAATGGGAACGCGCCGCCATCGGCGTGCCGCCGGTCTTCATCGTGGTGTGCAACAACACCGCCAGTTCCAAGCTCGTCTACGAGTGGGTGTCCGGCTGGCAACGCGAGCGCGAAGGCGAGATGCAGATGATCCATCGCGGCCATCTCGGGCTGTTCAGCAATTTCGACCAGTACGGCAACCCCCTGCCCCGCATGAACACGTTGCTGATCGATTCCGAGCAGATCGAGTCCGGCGAGGCCCTGGACGCCAATTTCCGTGAAATGGCGAAGGGAGAAATCGAACAGTTCCGGCGTGAGAAACAGGAGCGCGAGGGTGCGGCGGCAGGCGCCATCTCCGACAGCGAACTCCTGCGCGAAGTGATGAACACGGTTGGCCAGAAGGGCCGTCTCGGCGAGCAGATCCGCTGCGTCGTCTCGGTTTCCATGCTGACCGAAGGCTGGGACGCCAACACCGTCACCCACATCCTTGGTGTTCGCGCCTTCGGCACCCAACTCCTGTGCGAACAGGTGATCGGGCGCGGCCTGCGCCGCCAGTCCTACCAACTGAATCCCGAAACCGGACTGTTCGAGACCGAGTATGCCGACATTCTCGGCATTCCGTTCGACTTCGCGACCGAGCCGCAGAAGGTCACCAAGAAGCCGCCGAAACCGGTTACCCGTGTTGCCGCATTGCGCGAGCGCGAGAGGCTTGCCATCAGCTTCCCTCGCGTCGCTGGATACCGCACAGAATTGCCGCCGGACCGCATCCAGGCGACCTTCCATGCAGACTCGACCCTGACGCTCACCCCGGAACGGTCGGCCCCTGCGAAACCCGGCTGGAAGGACTCGTCGGAGAAGGCCACGACATCTCTCCGGACGCGCTGGACGAGATGCGCTCGGCGGAGGTTGCCATGCACCTCACAAAACGGCTGGTCGAACGCTATTTCCGCGACGGCAACGAGGACCCGCCCTACTATCTGTTCAATCTCATCCAGCCGATCACCCGGCGCTGGATCAGGGATCATCTGAAGACGACAGGCGGCACGAAGATCGGCATGCTCACCTATGCCGAGATCGCGGACAAGGCGGCGAACCTGATCTATGCCGGCATCGTGCGCGAGGCGAACGCCGGCGGCGAACCCATCGTCAAGGCAATGCTCGATCCCTACAATCCGCGCGGCTCGACCAATCACGTCGCCTTCAACACCACCAAGCCCGTGCAATGGACCGCGCCGGACAAATGCCACATCAACGCCGTGGTGCTTGATTCCGACTGGGAAGCCGAACTTGCCCGCGTCGTCGAAAGCCATCCCGCGACAATCGCCTATGTGAAGAATCAGGCACTCGGTTTCGAGGTGCCTTATCTCGCCGGCTCGGTGTCCCGCCGCTATTTGCCCGACTTCATCGTCCAGGTCGATGACGGTCGCGGCGTCGACGACCCGCTCAACCTCGTGGTGGAGGTAAAAGGATTCCGCGGCCTCGACGCCCAACTTAAGGCGCAGACAATGGAGACGCTCTGGGTCCCGGGTGTCAACAATTTGAAGAATTTCGGCCGTTGGCGTTTCGCGGAATTTCGCGATGCGTTCGCGATCGGGGAGGAATGGGAGAAGCTGGTGGAGGAGCTGGCGGTCCCAACGGGGGAAAGTCTCCATGTTTGACAGTACCAAGCAGACGCTCAAGACGCTTCTTGAACAGGTGCGTGACGGCAAACTCCAGCTGCCCGATTTCCAGCGAGGATACGTCTGGAATGAAGATGCCGTCGTCAGCCTGCTGGCAAGCATCGCCAAAGGTTATCCGGTCGGCGCTCTGTTGACGCTCGAGCGTGGAGGACAGGTGAATTTCAAATTTCGGCCGGTCGAAGGCACGACTGTTGAAAATGCAAACCCCGAAGCACTGTTGCTGGATGGCCAGCAACGCATGACTTCGCTCTATCAGTCGGCATATTCGGATCGACCTGCGAAAGTTAAGAATGCTCAATCCGACGTCGTTGAACGGTACTTCTACCTCAATCTCAGGAAGGCCCTGGCTAACGGCGATTTCGAGGATGCAATCGAAACGGTTCCCGCTACTCGCATCCGCATGAAGGTGTTTGCGCGGGAAGTCGACATCGATGTTTCTACTTCCTCGTTAGAATTCGAGCAGCACTTGTTCCCGCTGAACCGATGCTTCGACGAGAAGGACTGGGTCTACGGCTGGCGCGATCACTGGAAGGCAAAGGGCGTTGACATCTATGAGATGGACAAGGCGTTCGATCGGCAAATACTCGACCGTATCCAGCGCTATGAGATGCCCATCATCAAATTGACCAAGGACAACGGACGGGAAGCCGTCTGCACCATCTTCGAAAAGGTCAATGTCGGCGGGGTCAAACTGGATGCCTTCGAACTGGTTACCGCCATTTTTGCGGGCACCGGCGAGGGCTTCGACTTGCGCGAAGACTGGTGGGGAACGAAATCCCAGCACGGACGCCTGGGACGCATCCGTGCCAACACCAAGCCGGACGGGGTCTTCGCAAAGCTTGCTAGCACAGACTTCCTGCAGGCCTGCACGCTGTTGCACACGATGGAAGTTCGTCGGCAGCGCGAAGAAAACCCCATTCCCGGAACGCAACTGCCGCAGATTACCTGCAAGCGCGACGCCCTTCTTGCCCTACCGCTCTCCGCCTATCAGGGCTATGCGGACAGGGTCGAAGTTGGATTTATCGAGGGTGGCAAATTCCTTGCGGAGCAGAACATCGTCTACCAGCGCGATCTGCCGTATCCGCCGCAGCTGGTTGCTTTGGCGGCACTCTTCGCCAGCCTTCCCGCCACGTCCATCAACAATGCGACCGTACGCGCCAATCTTTCGAAGTGGTTCTGGGCGGGCGTTCTGGGCGAACACTACGGCGGCGGCACTGAAACAAAGATTGCTCGCGATGTTCCTCAACTGATTGCTTGGCTAGAGAAGAACCAGGCGGCCCCAACCATATTCGAAGACGTTACCTTCGTGTCGAACAAGTTGACGCGCCTGCGTCGCCGCCAATCGGCGGCCTACAAGGGCTTCCACGCATTGTTGATGCGGGAGGGATGCCGCGACTTCGTATCGGGCAAGGCATTCGACCTTATGACGCTCTGGAGCGAGGCAGTCGACGTACACCACATCTTCCCGCAGTCATGGTGCCGCAATAACAGCAAGGCGCTCGAGCAGTACGATTCCATCGTCAACAAAACACCGCTCTCGGCAGCAACCAACCGCTACATCGTCCGCGGGGATGCACCCTCGGTATATCTGAAACGGATCGAGCAGGATCACAAGATTTCGGCTCCTGAACTCGACGCGATCCTGAAGACGCACCTGATCCCCGTCGAACATCTGCGGGCAGATGATTTCGAGGCTTTCTTCGACGCGCGAATGACGATGCTCGCCGGATTGGCTGGCAAGGCCATGGGCAAGGCCAGCGTTGACGCGGCCGCTTTCGAGGAAACGACAGCTCCCGACGACGCTCTCCTGGATGAGATCGAGACCGCCGATGCCGCATAAACTCATGCTCAAAATATTTATAGTGATGGAATGACGATGGCCAAGACCCCGATCCAGAAGGCTGTTGCGGCGCTCTAAGGCACCAGCATGCGCTTTGGAACAACGGTCCCATCATTTTAGGCGTGATCATCCCGCTTTCGGAAGACATCGCCATTTACGAGGAAGCCGCTCAGTGCGTCAGCCAGCATATTCAGAACACGGACCCCAGAATTCGGTCCGACGATGTGCGGGTTGAGATTTTCCAGCAACGAGGCAAAGGCAGGCGGAGCTTTGATCTGTTTCAAGTGGCGGCCGAATACGAAAAGCTCCTTCTTATTGCAGCATCACGTGATCTTCTGCCGGACGGTATTGAGTTCGTTGCGGACGCAATCGTTGAACTGCAGCCGCCCCATATGAGGCATGTCCGCGGAGGTGCAAAGCTCCTCTTGGAACAGAGCCTCACCGACGAGCAGGCTGAGAAGATTGCCACTTTCCCGCTCCGTGTAGTCGCCGCAACTTGGCGAAAGGGAAGAAGTCCTGCCCGCGCGATCGACTTGATGGCGCGATCCGTGAGCAGAACATCTTCACCGCAAAAGACTGGAAGACAATCATTCCTTCGAACTCACTGAAGGATTTGACCGAACGTCATGACCGCCAGATTCTTGTGAGCAGCGGCCGGAAAACAGCTAGATGACCCGCCTGGCGCTGGAACCCAGCGAGGCTGCAATCGGATACTGTTCGCGGCTATCGGCAGCTTATGGCGCTCCCACCCTCCGCGATTTCTGCAAGCATGTCGACGTTCCGTACATGTCGCTCATCAATCCCGATTCTTCGGCGTTGACGGCTTTTGCAAATCTGGGCGGAGTAGATGTCAGTGACCTAAGCTCGAGAGCATTGATTGCCAAAAAGGACCACTACGATATTGGCGGCGAGGTGCTGACAAAGAGATTCATCCGGCATCCTGGCCGCGGCTTGTTTGTATGTCCGGCATGCCTGCTGGACGATCTGGAAAAAGGATCTGGAAAGCCGTCGACGAGGCCCTACCTGAGAGTGGCTTGGCTTTGCAGGTCAGTCCGGTCCTGCCCCACGCACAACATGCGCGTTGTTCGACTGGAAGTCGGGGTTCCGTATATCGCGAGCGATCTTTCAGCACTTGTCAGACACTCGCCGGAGAAACTTCGCAAGCTTGTCGACGAAGGCGAGCCTTTGCCCGAATCCGATTTTGAAGCCTATGTCCAAGGTCGACTTAACGGGCAAAACGACGGCAATTCTTACCTAGATGGCCTGCCCCTGCATATCGCAGTGAAGCTTACCGAGATCATCGGTGCGCAGATCCTCTTCGGGCACCGTGTGCCAATGTCTCGCTTGCAGGAAGACGACCTATTTGCGGCTGGGCGGGAGGGCTACCGCGCCACTCGGCACGGCAAAGAGGGCATCATCGATCATCTAACGACCCTAACACGCCGTTTCATGGAAACAGAAGGGCCTGCAGGCGGCCAATCAATTTACGGCACCTTGCTCGACTGGTTGCGCAATAGACCAGAATTTCGTCACCTGGCGGCAGACCATGCTGCTGAAAACCTGCCCGTGGGGCCTGCCAACAATCCCTTTTTGACCGGGTATCCTCGCAAATTGCATTCGGTTCAATCAGCATCAAAAGAGTACGGCCTTCACCCCAAACGGGTTCGAAGAACCGTTATCCAGCTTGGACTGGCTGACAACAATCCCGAACTGACGGACGATCGCCTCCTCTTCGACGCCGTAGCGTCCGCAACCGTGTTTGAAAGCCTCACGCAGGCAATGTCGTCAGAGGCGGCACGCCAATACACGGGGATCCGGCGCGTGACCTGGCAGGTTCTCGTTCAGGCAGGTGTGTTCACGCCAGTTATGGAGCGAACTGCGGATGGCCATTGTTACGAGGTCTACCCCCGAACCGACCTCGATGATTTTATGGACAGAATGACATGTTCGGTCGGGGCCCGACCAACCGATGCCTGCGGTATTCTCGAGGCGGTGCGGAAAGCTCGGTGTTCAGTGGTCGACGCGGTACAGTTGATCCTCGACGGACGAATGAAATTCGTAGGTACTGTCCGGAACCGACGTGATTTTTGCAGCATCCTCATTTCCGGGACCGAACTTCGCGAGCTAGCCCATCAGCCCGGCCACGGAGGCAACAGTTTGGCTCAGGTACAAGCGGCTCTGAAAACAACTGACGTTACCGTGAGAGCGCTCACACAGCACGGCCACCTTGCCTGCGATACGGTTATCAATCCTATCAACCGCCGACCGCAAAAGATCGTGCATCCGGACGAGTTGAAGAGATTCAAAGAAACGTATGTCTCGCTATCCGAGCTTGCGAAAGAACGAAAATCGCAGATCGGACATCTTAAGCGGTCGTTTGAGAACGAAGGCATCGATCCCGCCATTGAACTTGGGGCCAACGCAGCGACCTTTTATCGGCGATCAGATGTTGCCCAGATCGCCCAATCTCCTGAAGCAGGCCGAGGATCCATTCTCAGCCAAGCCGCCGATTAACCACTGCCATTTCTTCCGATCGACTTCTCTGAATTGGTCAGTTATGACCCGGCACATGGTTAGGACTTCGCGCATAACCCGGTGACTTTATCGAGCGGCTACAAGCCGCTTACGTCACCTATTTGCTGCGCGAAGGAGCCTGGACATGACTACCATCGAAATTTTTGCTGTGCGCCTCTTTGATGTGAAGCGCTTTTCCGATCAGGTTCCTCTGGTCCACGAAAGCCGTCATGCGGCCTCTGATCTGTGCAGCAGGCTCCGCGGAAAACATCGCGCCTGTAAGCCGTCGCTCTCAATGCAGATTGGCGACTTCATTTCGTGCACCAGACACCCACCAAGGGATTGGTCTACATCGTCGCTATTGCGCTGTTGATCGCTGGACGCCGCCCTCGCCTCCATGGCGATGAGGGCCACCGCCCGCTATCTCCTTCAAGCCAAGACAAATGACGAAGGCGCATGACCACCGTGGTCGACTGATAAAGCCTCGCTGCCTTTAAGATGCTCTCTCCAGGAGAGCATTGCCTCCTGCTACGATCTCAAAATCTGTCTTGTGCAAGCCCGCCTCTGAGCGGGCTTTTTTTGCGCGCGAACCCAGGTTCACCTCCCGTTGTGGCATGCGCAGCTCAGGACGAACCTTATCTACCTTCTCGACATTTAATATGCCGATTTCGAAAAGCGATAAAGTAAATTCAATGGCTTACAGGCAATCAAGGACAAACCTTAGGTGCGCGACCAGTCGATCACGGAGACGATCCCGCCGCAAGCCAATATCGCCTGACGCCCTTTGGACAACTATGCTCCGAAGGGCGGATGGCGATGACGATGACCCGACCTGAATTGGCAAAGCTTGTAGGTACAACGCCGCTTGATATCGCCAGAATCGAACGCGGAGAAAAGGAGCCAAGCGCTCACTACGTTCTCCTCGTCATAAGCATTCTGTCTTTGGATAAAGACGACGTGGAAGTGGCCCTAGCAGCTCAATACCCAGCATATCGTCTCACCCGCGTTACCCAGCCTCGATATGGTTCGCAACAATGAAGAATGTATATGTTGCTCGAAGCGCCTCATCTACTCAAATTAACCTTCTTGCCGAATGGGTAAGAACAACTTTATCCCCGAACAATGAGGACTTCGATACAATCAGATTTGTAGAAATTGATCTTCCTAAGCTGTTTCCCAGCATCTACATCCATATCGAATCTGACGATAAAATGGGTTTGCGCCGGGCGTTTGTCGTTGAGCGGCCCTTAGGAATAGTAGTTTCGGAAAGTACATATGAAGGTGCTTCTAATGGCTGTCTATTTTCTCAAGAAGTAATTTTGCATGAAGTCGGACATTTGATCCTTCACTATAGATACGCGAAACTGGGGCTTAATAGCGCGGCTCAACCCTATATAGACAGGATAAAAAATACACCTTTGGCAAACAGCGCAGAATGGCAAGCGGCCTCGTTTGCACTTTCAATACTTTATCCATCATCGATATTGAAGAACATAAAATCGCCTAATGATATTGTCGAAAAATATGACGTCTCCTTAAACAATGGCGTTAGGATATTTAATCATATAAAAAGAATTCGTACGCGAACTGCATGTACCGATAGAGAATTCGACAAAAAATGGTTACGAGAAATTTTAAACTCTCTTTCGCGAAAAGACTTAAAAAGATTGGAAACGAAATTCCAGTCTCAACTTCTACTTTTCTTTTCGCGTGGAAACTCTCATCGTTCGCGTCAAAAAAATAACAATTCGAAAGTCGAAATATCTCCTACCGCCACCGCCCCAACTTTGGGCTAAACCGGATAGGTAAGAGGACCACTAGCAAACGAAAGAGCTTGGCGGCGTCTCACGCCGCCGGGAGTAAGGCTTGCCCATGGATGGCGAGCTGAGGTGATCTTCGCGAGAATCTTCCCGAAACTTATCCACCTCTCCCGAACCCGTCCCATACTCACCCCAGCTTCCCGCGCGGGAACACCGGTCATGACGGTGATTGCGTGGCGGGGAGCCGGCGCCTCCGGTGGTTGTTCAACGTAAGCAACCACCCGGGGAGGTTCCGTCCAAGGGTTCCCCTGGGGATATTACGGTCCCCGTGCGCTGGACGAGCGCTGCAAACTTCGGCCGGTGGCGGCGCAAATGCCTTCATCGTGTGCCGTGGCGAAGCGGAACGGACGGGAACAGAAATCGCCGGACGGCGGTCTTCGGATCGCAGTTTCATTAAATTCGGCAGCGTTTCGACGACCGCCGTCTTCCCGACCTCAGCAATCGAGGTCTGTTCTTTGACAATGGCCAGACGGAAGAGATTCCGGGCGTGGCGATGAAGAAGTGCGCCGACTTCCCCCTCCCCCTCAAGGGGGAGGGGGACGCCCGCAGGGCGGTGGGAGGGGTCGTTGACCGCAGAGCGAGGGCTTTATAGCGATAAAGTCGGAGCGGTTGAGGTGACCCCTCCCGTCAGGCCTGTGGCCTGCCACCCTCCCCTCAAGGGGGAGGGGAACGACGGCGCTACCGCCCTTCGCTGTCGCTCCGGGTGTTCGAAGCTCAAAAAGCCAAGCAATTGGCTTTTCATCCGCTACGCGGACCGCTTCTCCCCCTCAAGGGGAAGTCGGCGCTACTCCGCCGCCACCTTGTCCTGCGTCCTGGTGTCGAAATCGGAAGCGTCGTGGCGCTCGCGAAGCTGGCTCGACGGATCACCGGAGGTGCGGTTGACCTTGCGGCCGCGCGTCACCGCAGGCCGGGCGAAGATCTGGTCGGCCCAGCGGTTGACGTTCTTGTACTCGTGGGTGGACAGGAACGTCGCCGAATCGCCGTACTGCCAGCCCTTCACCAGCCCGCCGTACCAGGGCCAGATCGCCATGTCGGCGATGGTGTATTCTGAGCCGGCGATGAATTCGTTGTCGGCGAGGCGCCGGTCGAGCACGTCGAGCTGGCGCTTGGTTTCCATGGCATAGCGGTCGATGGCGTATTTGATCTTCTCCGGCGCGTAGGCATAGAAATGGCCGAAGCCGCCGCCAAGGAAGGGGGCGGAGCCCATCTGCCAGAACAGCCACGACAGCGTCTCGGCGCGGGCCGGCTGCGAAGTCGGCAGGAAGGCGCCGAACTTCTCGGCCAGATGCATGAGGATCGCGCCGGATTCGAAGACGCGGATCGGCGTCGGCCCGCTGCGGTCGAGCAGCGCCGGGATCTTCGAGTTCGGGTTGACCTCGACGAAGCCGGAACCGAACTGGTCGCCGTCGCCGATCTGGATCAGCCAGGCGTCGTATTCCGCTTGCCTGTGGCCGGCAGCCAGCAGCTCCTCGAACATGATGGTGACCTTCTGGCCGTTCGGCGTGCCGAGCGAATAGAGCTGGAATGGATGCCTGCCCACGGGCAGCACCTTCTCGTGCGTGGGGCCGGCGACCGGGCGGTTGATGTTGGCGAAGGTGCCGCCGTTGCCCTTTTCCCAGGTCCAGACTTTCGGCGGCGTATAGGGGGTATCGGTCATCGTGCGCTTTCTCCAGCGTGTGACGGAAGAAGTTCCACTGGGCAGATAGGTGGCGTCGGCGCTCTTCGCCACGTCGAGCGTTGCCAATCGACTGGTCCAGCGCGACCGCACCCGCGCGGTGTCGCCGGAGGCTCGGATCGCGAGAAAAAAACCTCGCGCACCCCCCTGTCGCAGGCGGCCGGAGCGCTACCTTTCTATTGATCTCATACGAGAGGAGATTGCGATGAAACACCAGATCCCCGACAAGATCATCTCGACCGCCGAACTGATACCGATGATCGACAGGCCCGCGGCAAAGGATTTTGGCGCGCGCCTGGACCTGTGGGCAGCCGCGCTGGAGCGCCATGCCGGTCCGCTCAGCGCGCTCTACCGGCTGGAATACCTGCAGCGCGCGGAGTTGCGGGCCTATCGCCGCGACAACACCCCGCTCGCCGTCGCCTTCGCCGACGAGTCCCTGCGCCGGGCCGGCCTTGCCGGCGACAGTCTCGGCGACATCATGGATTTCTTCGGCCTGAGCGAGGGCGCCGCGCACCGCCTGCTCTGCGACTGCCACTACAACGGGGCGATGACGGGAGCGCGGCTCGCCGCAAGCCTGAGGCGGCGGGCGTGGTGGTCACGGCGCCGCGCCGCCTTCGTCAGTGGTTTCCGAGGGCTGCTCGCCCGCGCGGCCTGAGGGGAGCGAACCGGCCGGCGACTTGCGGAAGGCGGATTACTCGGCGTCGGCCATGATCGAACCGCCGCCGCGCCAAGCGCGCCATTGGGATTCCGTGCCGTTGAAGACGTTGAGGTCGATGCGGCCGCTCACCCCGTGCGACAGGCCGGAGCCGGAATACTGCCAGAACAGCCAGTCGCGGCCGGGATAGACCTTGGAAGGATGCCGGGCCACCGAGCGCAGCCAGAACGGATGGTTCGGGAAGGCGCCCCTCAGGTTGTCGGCATAGAAGTCCGGCGAGGTGTAGATGACCGGGCGCTGGCCGTAGTGGGCCTCGAGCTTGTCCATGAAGACCTGCATCTTCTCCAGCACCGTGGCGCGCGAGGGCCTGCGCTTGCAGGAAGACTGGTGGTTCCATTCCACGTCGATGACCGGCGGCAGCGCGCCGCGCACCCTCGGCACGTTGCGGATGAACCAGTCGGCCTGCTCGCCCGCCGTGCGGCACCAGTAGAAGAAATGATAGGCGCCGCGCGCAAGGCCCGCCTCGCCGGCGCCCTTCCAGTTGCGGCGGAACATCGGGTCGATGTGGTCGCCGCCGTCGGTCGCCTTGATATAGGCGAAGTTCGCGCCCTGCTCGCGCAGCTTCGACCAGTCGATGTCGCCCTGCCAGCGCGAGACGTCGACGCCATGCACGGCCAGCTTCTTCGGCGAATGGCGGCCGAAGTTGATCGGCTTGGCGTCGCGGAAGCGGCGCTCGCGGATGCGGTGGTCCACGGCCGGCTTCGCCTGGTCGGCGGCGCGCACGGCCGGCCTGGGCGCAGGCATGACGGCGGCAAGGCTCACCGGCTGGGGAGTGTCGCCGACCAGCGCGTCGGGCTCCACGTCGGCGCCCATCTCGGGCATGGAGAAGGCAGCGTCGGCAACGGTCCGGCTTTCGACTGAGGCGACCTCGGCCTTCGGCTCGACCGCCCGCACGGGCGCGGCCGGACGAGAAATCGCGCTGGTCGTCTCCATCGACGGGCCGGGCACGATATCCTCGATACCGCGGCTGGAGGTGCAACCGGCGGCAAGGCAAGCGAAAAGGACGGCAGCGAAGCCCGGCAGACGCATATCGAACCTGTACGCACAACAAAACAGATCGAACGACACCCATTCGCGGGCGGCGCCAAGGCAATTGCTAACGAGAAATTACCAACAAACCATAAATGCCTGAAAAATTGTCCGCGATGCCAGCCGGCACAACCCGAAAGCGCGAGGCGGCACGCGGCTGTCACGCCGGTAAGGCGTGCCGCATCGCAGGTCTGAGGGGTATAGGAAAGCCCGGCAAACGCCGGCGGCCGCACGGAAGCGGCGGTTCGTCCCGGCCGCTCACAAGGCCGGCAGCCTGCGCGCTAGAGGCACAGACGTTGCATCAGGCAGGTCTTGATGACATGCGCCGGCGGAATCAGTTCGCGCTCGGCGGCACGGTCACGCGCCTGCTCCAGCAGAAGCCGGACGTCGTCCGCCTGCCAGCCATCGCGCGCCATCACAAGCTGGATCGTCGGATCGTCCAGCAACTCGTCCAGGGTTCTTGCGCCCTCGGTCATGAATAGACTCCTCGTCGGCCCGCCTCGACCCTTAGATAGGAAGACCATCGTGACACGCCAATGATCGTTTGGCGGCTATCTTGCGGCAAAGACAAGAAAAATGTGCTGCACCGCAGCACCGCGAACCCTCGTGGCTGCGCTTTTTTTGCAACCGCGAAGGGACGCAAAACGCTCAGGACAGGCTTTTCGCGAGCGCCTCGAGTTGCTCGGCGCAGATGCCCCAGCCCTCGTGGAAACCCATCTTCTCGTGCTGCTCGCGATCCTCGACCGTCCAGTGCCGAACGGTCGCGACATAGCGCGTGCGCCCCTCGCCCTCATCTTCGAGGGTGACGATGCCGACCATGAACGGCTTGCCGGACGGCTGCCAGGCCGACGTGAACGCATCGGTGAAAACGAGTTTCTCGTTCGACACGACGTCCAGATAGACACCGGGATTGGGGTACTCGTTGCCATTCGGGTCGGCCATGACGATCAGCGAAGAGCCGCCGGGGCGCACGTCCATTTCGGCACGCGGCACGCTCCAAGGCTTCGGCACGAACCATTGGGTGACGAGTTCGGGCTCCGTCCAGCAGCGCCAGATATTGGCGCGCGGCGCATCGATGATGCGGGCGAGCACCAGTTCGCGGTCGGAGGAAGGGGCGATATCGATCGTGGTGGTCATCACAAGTCCTCGTGTTCGGTTTGGGCGTCGGTAACCGCCTCAAGGACGGCCGCTCCTGGACGAAACCGACAGCAGCCCGTGAAATTCTTCGCGCCGAGGAAATTTCGCCGGGATGCCAGCGTCTTGCGGCAAGGAGCTCCGAAACCGATTCAATGCCGCCGGGCGTGGACCAGATAGGCGTCTATCGCCTCCTCGCCCAGCCATTTCATCGCCTCCAGCCGATGCTGTCCTTCGACGAGAACAAAGCGCTTGCCGTCCTCGCGGACCTGGATCGGCGTCTTCAGGCCGTTTTCCACTATGTCTTCGGCGAGAGCGCGCACCGTTTCCGGATGCAGCAGCTTGCGGCGCGCCGTCGGCACGTAGATGTCGGCTATTCTGACCTTCTGGATCCGCAGCATCGTGCCTCCCTCGCAGCGTGGTCGTCACATATAGCGGCTTGCCATGGTTCGGCCAACCGAAGCCCGCGCGCTGGCCCGATGGGTTCGCTTGACGCCCGGCCCGCGCTTGGCCGAAATGACGGCGCATCGTTTCAGGATCACCATGACCGGCCTGCCGACAGAATTTCCGGATTTCGGGTTGACGCACGAGCAGCGCAGGCTCGCCGTACGCAGCCACTATTACGAGCGACCGGGCATGGACGGGGCGCGCGGCGAGATCTGGTGCTACAGCGACCGCTTCTCCTACCGCCCCGGCGAGACGGTGCGGTTGCAGGTGAGTTCGACCGCGTCGCGATTCACGCTCGATATCGTGCGCGACAGCGGCAACGAATCGACCGTCTTGACGCAATCGGACATCGCGGCGCGCTGGCAGGACACGCCGGACGATTGCTCCGTCGAAGGCTGCGGCTGGGAGACAAGCTTCGAATTCAGGATCGGCAATGAGTGGCCGTCGGGCGGCTACCGGCTGACGCTTACGGCCGAAGGCCGCGATGGGCAGCCGATCCGCTGCCATCATGTACTGATCGTCCTGCCGAAGCCGGGCCGCAAGCAGGGACGTATCCTGCAAGTCGCGGCAACCGGCACATGGCTCGCCTACAACACATGGGGCGGCTCGAACCATTACGAGGGCATCACCGGGCCGGAGCGCAATCAATATTCGCCGGTCGTGTCGACGCAGCGCCCATGGTGCCGCGGCTTTGTCGTAAAGCCACCCGACGCGCCGCGCGTGCCGCTGGAGGTGGCGATGCCGCCAGGCACCGTGCCGCGCTATCCGCATATGGAATGGGCCTACGCCACCGGCCATTCGAAGAAATACGCCTCGGCGGGCTGGGCCAGCTACGACAGCCATTTCTTCCGCTTCGCCGAACGCGCCGGCTATCAGGTGGATCTGGCCAGCCAGCATGATCTGCATTTCACGCCGGAAATCCTGCTCGACTATGACTGCGCCGTCTTCGTCGGCCACGACGAATACTGGACGTGGGAGATGCGCGACGCGGTCGACGCCTTTGTCGAGCAGGGCGGGCATGCGGCGCGCTTCGCCGGCAACTTCATGTGGCAGACCCGGCTGGAAGACGAGGGGCGAAAACAGGTCTGCTATAAATATCGTGCGCGCGCCGAAGACCCCGCCTATCGCGGCGGCGACGTGACGCGCGCCACGAACTCATGGGAAGCGCCGGAAATCGGCCGTGCCGGCTGCAAGACGTTCGGCCTCAATGCCTCGAACGGCATCTACGCCGGCTGGGGCGGCTGCGCGCCGCGCGGTGCGCGCGGCTTCCCCGTCTACCGGCCGCAGCACTGGGCCTTCGCCGGCACCGGGCTCTACTACGGCGACATACTGGGCGCCGAAAGTCACGTCTTCGGCTATGAGGTGGACGGGCTGGACTACGAGATGCGCCACGGCCTGCCCTACCCCAGCGCCACCAGCGGCGCGCCGGACGGGCTGGAGATATTGGCGCTCGGCATGGCCTGCCAAGTCGAGGAAAGTCCCGACGTGCCGCTGGAAGACCAGTTCTTCGGCGACGAGGACGGCCGCTTCGTCGCCGAGACGCTGTATGGCGAAGCGAGCGACGAAAACCTTGAGAAAGTGCGCTACTCCAACGGCATGATCGTCAATTTCAAGCGTGGCAAGGGCGAGGTCTTCCACGCCGGCACCTGCGAATGGGTGGCCGGGCTGCTGCGGCGCGATGCCATGGTGGAACAGGTGACGAAGAACGTGCTCGACCGTTATCTCGGCCGTTCGTGAACGAGGATCGAATGAACGTCCAGACCAAGCCCAACCTTTTCCATTTCACCCGCGCGCCGCGTCCACTGATCGACCGGGCCGACGGCATCTACATGTGGGACGCCACCGGCAAGCGTTACATCGACGGCTCGTCGGGCGCGGTGAACGTCAATATCGGCCACGGCAACCGCACCGTCATCGACGCCATGAAGCGGCAGATGGATCGCGTCTCCTTCGCCTACACCATCCACTTCGAGAACCAGCCGGCGCTGGACCTCGCGCGCGAGCTCGCCGCCCGCCTGCCCAGCCTCGACCGCATCTATTTCGTCTCCGGCGGCTCGGAAGCCGTCGAGGCCTGCCTGAAGCTGGCGCGGCAATGGGCGGTGGCTACCGGCCAGCCGAACCGCTGGAAGATCATCGGTCGCATGCCATCCTATCACGGCATCACCATCGGCTCGCTCGGCGTCACCGGCGACGGTGTGCTGACGCCAGCCTTCGAGGCGATGGGCCACGCGATGCCGCTGATCCCGGCGCCGATGGTCCATCGCGACCGCGACAACCTATCGTTGGAACAGCGCGGCCTGCGCTACGCCGACATGCTGGAGGAAAAGATCCTGGCCGAAGGGCCGGAAAGCGTTCTGGCTTTCATCATGGAGCCGATCGGGGGTGCCGCGACCGCCGCTCTCGTGCCGCCGAACAGCTATTTCGCTCGCATCCGCGAGATTTGCGACAAGTACGGCATCCTGCTCATCCATGACGAGGTGATGACCGGCATCGGTCGCACCGGCGCCTTCCTCGGCGGCGATCACTGGGCCTGCCGCCCGGACATCGTCTCGCTGTCGAAGGGCCTTTCCTCAGGCTACGCGCCGCTGGGGGCGTTGGCAGCGTCGGAGCGCATCGTCGGGCCGGTGCTCGAGATGGGCGGGTTCCTGCACGGTCATACCTATGGCGGCAATCCGGTGGCCTGCGCCGCCGGCGGCGCGGTGCTCGCCGAAACCGACCGGCTCGGCCTGATCGACAACGCTGCCGCCATGGGCGCCGTGCTGAAAGCCGAACTGGAAGGACTTTCGGCGCGCTTCCCCTTCGTCGCCGACGTGCGCGGCAAGGGGCTGTTGCTCGGCGGGGAACTCTATGCCGATCCGGTCGCCAAGGTGCCGCTGCCACGCGAGCTGAACGCCAATGTGCGCCTGATCGACCTTGCCTTCGAGCGCGGGCTGATCGTCTATTCGCGGCGCGTGAAGGGCGGGCCGGAAAGCGACAACTTCATGGTCGCCCCGCCGCTGATCGTGACACGCGAGCAGATCGGCGAGATCATGGGCCTGCTCGGCGACACGCTGGAAGCGCTGGCGGCCGAACTCGACCTGCCCGTTAATCGCTAGCCAAGGCAACCGCTGAGGGAAGAAAATGGCGTCAGCGCCACGAAAAGTCATCATCACCTGCGCCGTCACCGGCTCCGTGCATACCCCGACCATGTCGCCGCACCTGCCGGTGACACCGGACCAGATCGCATCGGACGCCATCGCGGCTGCCGAGGCCGGCGCCTCGATCCTGCACCTGCACGCCCGCGACCCGGAAAATGGCCGACCGACCGCCGATCCTTCCGTGTTCATGCAGTTCCTGCCGCGCATCAAGCAGGCGACCGACGCGGTGGTGAACATCACCACCGGCGGCTCCTCGCTGATGACGCTGGAGGAGCGGCTGGCGGCACCGCTTCAGGCACAGCCGGAAATGTGCTCGCTCAACATGGGCTCGATGAATTTCGGCCTGTTTCCCATGCTCGACCGGCCGCGCGAGTGGCAGCACGAGTGGGAACCGAAGCTGCTTGAGGCCACGCGCCACACCATCTTCAAGAACACTTTTGCCGACATGGAGACGATCCTGGACAAACTCGGCAAAGGCTGCGGCACGCGCTTCGAGTTCGAGTGCTACGACGTCGGCCACCTCTATTCGCTGGCGCATTTCCGCGACCGCAAGCTGGTCGAGGGGCCGCTGTTCATCCAGTTCGTGCTGGGCATCCTCGGCGGCATCGGCGCCGATCCGGAAAACCTCATGCACATGAAGCGCATCGCCGACAAACTGTTCGGCGCCGACTACCGCTTCTCGGTGCTGGCCGCCGGTAGGGCGCAGATGCCGCTGATTTCGATGGCCGCAGCCATGGGCGGCAACGTGCGCGTCGGGCTGGAGGATTCGCTCTACGACGGCCGGGGACTGGCGAAGTCCAATGCCGACCAGGTCAAACGCATCCGCGGCATAATCGAAGGCCTGTCGCTGGAGGTCGCGACGCCGACCGAAGCGCGGGAGATGCTGGCGCTGAAGGGCGGCGACCGGGTGGCGTTTTGACCGGCCTCATCATCCGCCCTGCCCGACTGGACGACGCAGACGACATCCATGCCGCTCTCGTCGGTATCGCCGAGACGGTCGGCGAACTGCACAAAATGACGAGCACGCCGGACGACATCCGCCGCGACGGCTTCGGCCCGCATGCCCATTTCCACACGCTGATCGCGGAAATCGATTCAAGCTTCGCCGGCATGTGCCTCTATTTCCCCATCTATTCCACATGGAGGGGGCAGCCGGGCGCCTATGTGCAGGACCTTTTCGTGGCCAAGGACTTTCGCGGCTTGCGGATCGGCGAACGGCTGCTCAGGCATCTGGCGCGGGCGGTTCGGGACCAAGGGGGCGGCTACATCGAATTGCAGGTGGATGCCGGTAACGTCAGTGCGCAACGCTTCTACCAGCGCATCGGCATGAAGCGGGATGCCGACCACGTCTACCAGTTCATGGGCGATTCGCTGACGGCCTTTGCCGGTAAAGAGGATGATGAGGAGACCGCATGAAAGCCTTCTACGCCGCCGAGCAGAAACGGCACGACCCGAAGATGTTCCTGTCCAGCGGCGCACAGCAGCCGAATCCGGAGCAGCCGGAGCGCGTCGAGCGGCTGCTTTCCGGCGCCAAGGCGGCCGGCTGCACGGTCGAGCGGCCACGCAATCATGGGCTCGGCCCGGTGGCGGCGGTGCACACGCCGGAATATCTCGATTTCCTCGAGCACATCTTCGTCCGCTGGCAGCGCATCGAGGGCGCCTCCCAGGAGGTCATCCCCAACATCCATCCGCTGGCGCGCGACGGCGCCTATCCGGCCTCGGCGGTCGGACAGGCCGGCTACCACATGGCCGACACCGCCTGCCCGATCTCGGCCGAGACCTGGGACAGCGTACTGTGGAGCGCATGGAGCGCCGTGGAAGCCGCCGAAGCCGTGATGGGTGGCGCGCCTTCCGCCTATGCGCTCTGCCGTCCGCCCGGCCATCACGCCTTCGCCGACGTCGCCGGCGGCTTCTGCTTCGTCAACAATTCGGCGGTCGCCGCACAGGCGCTGCGCAAACAGGCGGCGCGGGTGGCCATCCTTGACGTCGACCTGCATCACGGCAACGGCACGCAGGGCATCTTCTATGCGCGCGGCGACGTGCTGACGGTCTCGCTCCATGCAGACCCGGTGCGCTTCTATCCCTTCTTCTGGGGCCATGCCGACGAGCGCGGCGAAGGGCCGGGCCTCGGCTACAATCTCAACCTGCCTTTGGCGCGCAAGTCCGGCGACGCCGCCTTCCTCGAAGCGCTAGACGTCGCGTTCCGGCGCATCCGCGCCTTCGCGCCGGAAGCGCTTGTGGTGGCGCTGGGGCTGGATGCCTTCGAGGGCGATCCGTTCGGCGGCCTGTCGGTCTCGACTCCGGGCTTTTCGCGCATCGGCGAGGCTATCGCCGGCCTCGGCCTACCGACGGTGATCGTGCAGGAAGGCGGCTATCTGTGCGATGCGCTGGGCGACAACCTGACGGCGTTCCTGACGGGGTTCGGCGGGAAGCACCGGGTGGGGTGACGCTTTTCTCTCATCCATCAGCGCCGCCCCTCACCTGCCTGCCGGCATCCTCTCCCCGTAAACGGGGCGAGGAGGGATGGCTGCGCCCTTGCCGCTCGTTCTCCACCGTTGAAGATTGGCGGAAGCGGCGGTGACAGCGCGCCTCGCCCCGTTTACGGGGAGAGGATGCCGGCAGGCAGGTGAGGGGCGGCGTAGACGTTGGGAAAGCGAGCGCTAGTACCGGTCACCATTGCTTCACGGACAGGGATTTCCCACCCTTTGGTGCACGGCGTCCACCGCCGTCTGCATCTCGTCGATCCACTTGACGTCAATGGCCGACAGCGCGGTTTCCAGCTGGCCGAGCGTGGTCGCGCCGACGATGCTCGATGTCAGGAAAGACCGGTTGAGCACGAATGCGGCGGCGAAGGAGGCCGGCTCCAGCCCGAAGGAGCGCGCCAGTTCGTTATATTCGAGCTGCACTTCGGCGGCGTTCGGCGTCTCGTAGCGCTGGCCGCGATTGAAAAGCTGCGTGCGCGAACCCTGCGGGCGTGCGCCGTGGTCGTACTTGCCGGTGAGATAGCCCTGCGCCAGCGGCGAATAGGCGAGCAGCGACACCTCCTCGCGCTCGCACACTTCCGCCAGGTTCACCTCGAAGGTGCGGTTGAGGAGATTGTAGGCGTTCTGGATCGAGGCGACGCGTGGGCCTACGCCCTTCTCCGCCTCGAAAAGGAAGCGCATGACGCCCCACGAGCTTTCGTTCGACAGGCCGAAATGCCTGATCTTGCCCGCCTTCACAAGTTCGTCGAACACGGCGAGCGTCTCGGCAATGGGCGTTTCGGGAGCGGTGACCGCCGCCGCGTCCGCCCGTCTCGGGGCGCCGACCCGGGTCGGGTTCGAGCCCCAAGGAATGTCGCGGTCAGGCCAATGGATCTGGTAAAGGTCGAGATAGTCGGTCTGCAACTTGGCCAGCGACTTTTCCACGGCATCGACGATATCGGCGCGAACCAGCGTCGAGGGGCGGTCACCGCGGAACCATTCGTTGGCGGTGCGGCCGACGACCTTGGAAGCAAGGATCACCTTGTCGCGGTTGCCTTTGGCCTTCATCCAACTGCCGATGATCTTTTCGGTTCGCCCCTGCGTCTCGGCCTTGGGCGGGATGGGATAAAGCTCGGCCGTGTCGATGAAGTTGACGCCGCGCCCGAAGGCCATGTCCATCTGCGCGTGGCCCTCGGCCTCGGTGTTCTGCTGGCCCCAGGTCATCGAACCAAGGCAGATGCGCGAGACGAAAAGGTCCGTGCGCCCAAGGCGGCGTTTTTCCATGATGCAACTCCGATGGGAGGCCGGCACTGAAGGCGCGCGGCAGGACGGCATCAGCATAGAAAAGGATGCCGCGATCTCCAAGCCCCGCGATGAGAAGCGCCGTTCAGCGCCCAGCGCCGGCCTTGCGCTGGGCCTCGTCGATCAGCATGTTGGCCACCTGCATGCGGATCATGGCGCGTTGGCGCAGATGCGGCGCCACCCGGTCGGGATGGTTGGCAAAGGCGAAGCTGCGGCGCAGGCGACCGAGATCGGCAGCCGGGGCCGACCCGTCGAGGCCGAGTTCCGCGGCGATCGCATCGGGATCGATGGGCGGCAGCACCTCCTGCGGCAGGGGCTGCTCGTCGGCGAGCGCCGCCCTCGCCTGCTCGAGCAGGGCCGCGAATTCGGCCGCCATGTCGGCGCCCGCCTCGCGGTATTCAGCGGCGACCGCCTCGCCTGCGACCCTGATGCGTCCGGAATGCAATTCGTCGACCACCGCCAGATAGTCGAACGGGATGGACGGCGCGGCCGCCGCCTCCCCGCCAGCATCAGAGGCGGCGAAAAGGTCGTCGAGCAGCGAAGCGAAATCCCGCTTGGCTCCGGTAGCGATGGCGACCTCCCAAAAAACACGCAAACTTGCGGCCACCATAGCGGCGGGGCGTTAAAAATGATTGCCCACGATCGACGGCAATTTAGCCGATGCGCAAGTCACGGCCGGGCAAAGCAGCCCCTGTCGGGAAAAATTGCCGCACACGGCAATGCTGCACTGCACAATCCGTCATGAATCACCTATATGCGTCCCGGGAGGACCAACTGGAGAGCCTGACCATGGGGTTCTTGACCGAGATGTTCTCCCGCCCGCGCCCGACGGAGCAGTCGCGCTATCGTGCAGCGCTCGCGATTGCCGATACAATCAACAATTCCGACCGCATCGGGACGGCCGCCAAGCCCATCGACTTCCGGCGCATCGCCTGCGAAATGGCGATGCGCTGAGGTTTGGGGCCCCTTGCCCTGGCGGCTCGCTCAATGTCCGCGGATGAACAGCACCTTGCCGAGCGGCGCGCCGTTGTGGCGAAGGATGTCGTAGGCGGTGGTGACGTGGAAATAGAAGTTCGGCGTGGCGTAGTTGAACAGGTATTGCAGACCGGGCATGGCCATGTCGCGCCCGCCGACCTTCAGGTTGATCGTCCGTTCCTCCGACCCTTCCAGATCCGCCGCCGAGAAGGTCGCCAGATGGTCGAGCGTCTTTGCGATACGGGCCTGGAGGTCGGCAAAGCTCGCCTCGCTGTCCTCGAATTTCGGCACCTCGCGGCCGGCCAGCCGTGACGGCGCGCCCTTGGCGTGGTCGGTGGCGATCTGTACCTGCCGCGTCAGCGTGAACATATCCGGCGCCAGCCGCGCGTTCAGGAACACCGACGGATCGATCTTGCGTTCGGTCGCGTTCTGCTCGCCCGCCGCCAGAACTCCGCCCAGCGCTTTCAGTCGCGCCTGAAACACCGCCACGGACGCATCGTACATCGAGATAGGCACGTCATTTCTCCTTGCTGTTGTCGTGACGAACTAACGCCGCGCCCGACGATTCCACAAGCGCCACGGCAGCGCCGCATTCGGTGCTAGCATTCGTCCAGACAAGGGGAGATTCGTCATGAAGAACGCCCTGATCGCGACGGCTCTCGCCGTCGCCTGCTGCGGCCAGGCCGCGAGGGCCGCGGACGGCCCTTATCTGGACGACCGTTCCAGCCCGGAAGCGGTGGTGCGCTCGCTCTACAACGCGATCGACCGGCACGACTATGCCCGCGCCTGGGGCTATTTCGGCGAGGTCAAGCCGGCCAAGGATTTCGACAGCTTCGCCAAGGGCTACGAGAACACCGATAGTATCGAACTCAGGGTCGGCAGCATCTCGGAGGAAGGGGCCGCGGGCTCCATCTACTACGGCGTCCCCGTCGCCATCCTCGCGACGGACAAGAAGGGCGAGCAAAGGGTCTTTGCCGGCTGTTACACGCTGAGACAGGTCAACGCCGATCAGGAACCCCCGTTCAATCCCATCCATATCGACAAGGGTGAATTGAAACCTTCAACGGCCGCACTGGACGAGGCCGTGCCGGAAAGCTGCGGCGACGGCCCGCCACCGCCGAAGAAGGACGCTGTGCTCGAACAGGCCAAGAAGGCATTCCTCACCGCCTATGGCGACCAGTGCGACAAGGAAACGCCGGAGCACAAGCCGATCAGCGAGCCGGCGGCCTATTCCATCCACTACAAGGACAAGGACGCGGCGGAGGGAGAACCGGACCGCGAAGCGCGGCTGTTCCGCTTCTATTGCCACATGGCAGCCTACAACGAGAGCGCCGTCTACTACGTGGCCGACACCGTCACAGGGGTGCGGCAATTGCAGTTCGCCGTGCCGGAACTCGACATCCGCTACGAGAACGACGACCACGAAGGCAAGGTGGACTCGATCACCGTCACCGGCTTCCAGACCGAGGACACGGCCATCAATTCCGCCTACGACGAGGCGACCCGGACCATCTCGACGCATGCCCTGTGGCGCGGCGTGGGCGATGCCTCGTCCGCCGGCACCTACCTGTTCCGCAACGGCCGGTTCGCGCTGGTGCAATATGACGTCGACGCCTCCTACGACGGCGAGGCGAACCCCGAGACGGTGGTGGACTACAACACCCCACCTTGAGCGGGGCCTATTTGGCCAGCGACAGCATCCAGTTCAGCGTCTCACGCCAGTCGGTCATGCGGATCGGGGTGCCGTGCGTGCCCGTCTCGAAGCGCACGAAGCGGGTGGGGTAACCCGGCGCCTTCGCCAGGATCGAGCGGAAGAAGGCTTCCTGATTCTGGACGGGAAAGACCGGGTCCTTGCTGCCCTGGCCGAAGAACACCGGGATGCGGCGCTTGAAGGCGGGGCTTGAGAAAAAGCTTTCGTCCCACAACGAGCCGAGCAGCAGCAGGCCGTTCAGGCGGGCGCCGGTGTCTCTGCGGCCGGCCAGCTTCCAGCACAGCGCCCCGCCCATCGAGCCGCAGGCGACATAGATTTTTGCCTGCGGCGACTGCTCGGCATAATGCCCGATCAGCGCCGCCACCTGCGCGGCACCGGTATCGCCGAAATCGGTAAAGTCCGGCGAGAGATAAAGGCCGCCATTCGCCGCCATCAGGTTCTTGATGCGGTTGAAGTTGCCGCCGAAGGTGAAGTCGTCGACGCCCTGCCGGCGCGAACCGCCCTGCCCGTGCAGGTAAAGCACGATGACGGAAGCGCCCTCGGTCTTGCCGACGGCGAAATGGCGGATCGCGCCGGCATCCGTCTTCAGCACGAGATCGCGCTGGACCGAGCGGACGCCGAGCGAGACGTACTGGGAGTGAACGCGCTTTTCCGGCACCTCGTCGCGGCCGTTGATGTCGCGCATCTCGCGGTAGTCGATCACGCGGTAGAGATCGCCCTTTTCGGACGCGAGCTGCGCCGGATAGGCGAACAGATCGTCCTTGTAAGGTTTCAGGGCCTGGGCCGAGGCGGGCGCAACGAGGGCGAACAGCGCGAACGCAGCCAGAAGGGTTTTGGGGAGCGAAAACGGCGAAACCATCCTGCAGGCTTGCTTGCTTCGCCGCGGCCTTGTCAACAGCCGGCGATCAATCCTGAAGCACGCCGCCGGCGATTTCCAACGCCTCGCGCGTATCGACGTCGATGGCGGCACCGGCACCGATGTCGATATCCAGCACCTCCACACCGCCATTCTCGACGAGATGGCGGGCGCCCGTGTCGCCTTCTAGATGTGTCACCGCCTCGAACAACGTCTTCGGCAGAAGCACGGGATTGCCGCGCTTACCCTCATGGGCGGCACGCACGACGGCCCGGTCGCCGGACTTGTGGAACGCCTCGATCAGCCGGTCGAGGTCGGCGGCGGAGACGCCGGGCATGTCGCCCAGCACCACCAGCGCGCCGGCCGCGGCGGCCGGCAACGCGCCGATGCCGGCCTTCAGCGACGTGGACAGGCCCTCGGCGAAGGCCGGATTATCGGCAAAGGCGACGGGCAAACCGTCCAGCGCCGCCTTCACCCGCTCGCTTTGGTGGCCGGTTACGACGATGACGCTTTTCGCCCTAGAGGCCAGCGCGCGCTCGACCGTGCGGCGCACCAGCGGCTTGCCGTCGAACAGCGCCATCAGCTTGTTCGGCCCGCCCATGCGGCTGGAGCGGCCGGCGGCCAGAACGACGGCGGTTACCGTACCGGCGGCTGGGGCCGGCGCGGGTTCGCGCGGCTGCGGCCGGGTGGGGATTTCCATCAGGAGACCGCCGACGCCCATGCCGGCGATATCCTCCTTGGTCACGCCGATGCCGGAGACGATGCGGTCCAGCACCCAGTCGAAGCCGTTCAGCCGCGCGCTGCGAGCACAGCCCGGCGCGCCGAGCACCGGCTTGCCGTCGCGTTCGCCGAGCACGAACAGGTTGCCCGGGTCGACCGGCATGCCCGAGCGGAAGACGGTGCCGCCGGAAGACTGGATCGCCGCCGGGATGACGTCCTCGTCCGGATCGCTCATCGCCGAGGCGCCGAACACCAGCACCATGTCGCTGTCGCCGGCAAGATCGCGGATGGCCTGCGCCACCTCGGGCGCGGCATGCGGCGTGCGAATCTCGCCGGACACCGTGCTGCCGGTGCGGCTCAGCCGCTCCTCGGTGACACGCAGCGTCTTGTCCAGCACGCTCGCCTTGATCGAGGGCAGCACGGTCTGCACCACGCCCACCCGCATCGGCCGGTAGGCGTGCATGGCGAACGCCTCGCGCGTGGCGGCCAGCGCCAGCACTTTTTGCAGCGTCGCTTCCGGCACCGCGAAGGGGATGATCTTGATCGTCGCGACCATCTGGCCTTCGACCATCGGCGCGAAGGCCGGCATGGTGGCCAGCGTGATGTCAGGATCGACAAGGTTGATGGCATCGACCAGCGGCTTGTCCACGGCGAAGATACCGGTTCGTGTGGCGTGTAAATTTACCCGGCCGGTCGCCGCCGGTCGCGCCTCGATGCCGGAAAAGCGAAGCGCCGCCGCGATGCGGGTGGCCGCCTCGTTTTCCTCGACGTCGTCGGGTGCCAGCGTGGCGACGATGATCTCCTTGAAGCCGGCATCGCGCAGAACGGCGACGTCCTCGGCCGAAAGCAGCCGCGCCTTCCTGAAACGCGCCTGCCCGGCGACGGTCGAATGCGCAAGGATCGCGCCCTCTGCTTCCTCCAGCGGAACGGGACCGAATTTCACGCCACCGCGTCCTTCGCTTCGAGGCCGCGGGTGCGGAAGGCGCGGATGATCTGGGCGAGCACCGCAACGGCGATCTCGGCGGGGCTGGCGGCGCCGATGTCGATGCCGATCGGCGCATGAATGCGGCCGATCTGGTCGGCGCTGGCACCGAGCGCCAGCAGACGCTCGACGCGTCTGGCGTGGGTTTTCCGGCTACCCAGCGCGCCGATGTAGAAACAGCCGGCGTCGAGCGCGGCCTTCAGCGCGAAATCGTCGATCTTGGGATCATGGGTGACGGCGGCGAGCGCCGTGTAGCTGTCCAGCGGCTTGCGGGCGAGCACGTCCTGCGGCCACTCGGCATCGAGCGCGACGTCCGGGAACCGTTCGGCGGTGGCAAAGGCGGTGCGCGGGTCGATGACCTCGACGGGGAAGCCGGCGACCTTCGCCATCGGCGCCAGTGCCTGGCTGATATGGACGGCGCCAATCACCACCATACGCGGGCTGGGCAGATGCACGTTGAGGAAGAGCTTCTTCCCGTCCGCCTCGACGGAGCCGGACCTGCCGGTCTGGAAAACCCGCCGGAGCGCATCGGCCAGTTCGCCACCGACCGTATCGTTTTCATGGAGCAAACGGCTGGAGCCGTCATCGAGATCGGTGACCAGAACAGCGGCGCGACGCGCGCGGCGGTCGGCATTCAGCTCCCTGAGCGCGGAAAGGTCCATGGGTCAGGCCAGGCGCTCGACATAGACTTTGATGCGGCCGCCGCAGGAGAGGCCGACCTGCCAGGCGGTCTCGTCGGCGACACCGAATTCCAGCATGCGCGGCTTGCGGCTCTCCAGCACGTCCATCGCCTCGGTCACCACCGCGCCTTCGACGCAGCCGCCCGAGACGGACCCATGGAAATTGCCTTCGGCGTCGATGACCAGATGGCTGCCGACCGGACGCGGTGCGGAACCCCATGTCTCGACCACCGTGGCGAGCGCGACGTCTCTGCCCTCGCCGACCCAGTTCTCCGCGATCTGCAACGGGTCGCGGATTTCATCGATTTGCGCTGGGTTGTCCATGACGGAACCTCCTTGCATCCTCGATGGCGGGCATCCCCCGCATCGGGGCACCGTTATATATGGCTACGCAACACGACCGCTTGCAACCCCCGACTTTTGTGCCAGATGCCCCAGCCAGCGGCGCGGATCGACATGGGCGGCCGCGCGGCTGTCGAGCGACGCGACGAGGTCGGCCAGCGCGTCGAGATTGTGCACCGGGCGGAACTCGTCGACATGCGGCAGCATGGCCCTGACCCCCCTGGCGCGCGCCTCGAAACCGTCGAACCGCAGCAGCGGATTCAGCCAGATCAGCCGGCGGCAGGATTTGTGCAACCGCTCCATCTCCTCGGCAAGGTTGCCGATGTCGTCGCGCTCCAGTCCGTCGGTTATCAAGAGCACGACGGCGCCCTGCCCGAGCACCCGGCGCGACCACAGCCGGTTGAACTCGCCAAGCGCCTCGCCGATGCGGGTGCCGCCGGACCAATCCTTGACGGCTGCGGAGCAGTCGGCCAGCGCCTGATCGGGATCGCGATGGCGCATCTGGCGCGTCAGGTTGGTCAGCCGCGTGCCGAAGACGAAAGCGTGGACGCGGCGGCGCTTTTCGCCGAGCGCGTGCAGGAAATGCAGGAAGATGCGGGTGTACTGGCTCATCGAGCCGGAAATGTCGGCCAGCACCACCAGCGGCGGATGCACTTCGCGCCGGGAGCGGAATTTCGGCAGGATCAGCCCGCCACCGGTGCGGCTCGCCGCCCGCATCATGGCGCGCGGATCGATGCGGCTGCCTTGGCGGTCGGGCCGGAAGCGGCGCGTCTCCACGCGGTCGAACGGCAGCTTCAGCTCGGTGATGGCGCGGCGTGCGTCCAGCAGTTCCTCGGCGCTCATCTGGGCGAAATCCTTGCCGCGCAGCATCTCGTTGCCGGAAACGGTGAAGCGGGCGTCGATCTCGATCTCGGGGATTTCGCTGAGCGGTTGGTTCTTTTCATGTCCCTCGAACAGCGCCCGGCTGACGCGATGCTCCGCCGCGCGCGGCTTCGCTTTCTCGCGGTTGTCGGGCGCGACCGGCGAGAACATCGCCAGCATCTTCTCGATCAGCTCGCGCGACTTCCAGAACAGGCGGAACGCCTCGTCGAAGGTCGCGTGGTCCTCGCGGCGCGAGACGAGCACCGAATGCAGCGTCCAGTAGAAATCGTCGCGGCTGCCGATGCCGGCCGCCAGCACCGCCTCGATGGCGTCCTTGACCGAGGCCGGACCGACCCGCAAACCCGCCTTGCGCAGCGCGCGGGCGAAATAGACGATGTTGTTGGCCATGCGGCCGTCGTCCCGCGCCTCGATCACCGCCCTACTCCGCGGCCGCCAGTTCGGCCTTCACCTCGTCGAGGATGCGCTTGCCCTCGCCCTGGCCGATGCGGGCGATGTCGTCCTGGTATTTCAGCAGAACGCCGATCGTGTCCGACACCGTCTCGGGGTCGAGCGCCACCTTGTCCAGCTCGGTCAGCGCGCCGGCCCAGTCAATCGTCTCGGCGACGCCCGGCGCCTTGAACAGTTCGATCTGCCTCAGCCGCTGCACGAAGGCCACGACCTCGGCCGACAGCCGCCGGTTGGCGCCCGGCACCTTGCGGCCGACGATCTCCAGTTCGCGCTCAGCGTCCGGATAGTCCACCCAGTGGTAAAGGCAGCGGCGCTTCAGCGCGTCGTGGATCTCACGTGTGCGGTTGGTGGTGATGATGACGATGGGCGGCTCCTCCGCCCTGATGGTGCCCAGTTCCGGCACGGTCACCTGGAAATCGGAGAGGATTTCCAAAAGGTAGGCCTCGAACGCCTCGTCGGTGCGGTCGAGTTCGTCGATCAGGAAGACAGGCGCGGCACCGGTCTTGCCGGTCAGCGCGTCGAGCACCGGGCGGCGGATCAGGTATTTTTCGGAAAAGACGTTCTTCTCCATGGACGAGCGCTCGACCGAGCCCGCCGCCTCCTCCATGCGGATCTCGATCATCTGGGCGGCGTAGTTCCACTCGTAGACGGCCGAGGAAACGTCCAGCCCCTCGTAGCATTGCAGGCGGATGAGCCGGCGTCCCAACGCCGAAGCCAGCACCTTGGCGATCTCGGTCTTGCCGACGCCGGCCTCGCCTTCCAGGAACAGCGGCCGCTGCATGCGCAGCGACAGGAACAGCACCGTCGCCAGCGCGCGGTCGGCGACATAGTCGGCCCCGGTCAGCAGGTCGAGCGTTTCATCGATCGTCCCCGGCAAGGGACGCGGGACAGGTGAAGTCAATTTGTGCTCCGTGCCTGCGGCCGGGCACGTCACAGGATATGATAGCCGCGGTCGTGATAGATCAGCGGATGCAGGTTATCGCCGAGGCGCAGGCCTGTCACCTTGCCAAAAAGCACACGATGCGTGGCCATGTCCTTGGCCTCGACCAGTTCGCAGTCGAAGACGGCCAGCGCGTCCTTCAGCGCCGGTGCGCCGGTGGAGATGACGTCCCATTCGGCCAGCGCGAAACGCTCTTCGGACGACAGGCCGGTCTGGCCGGAAAAGCCGGCCGCCAGATCGTGGTGATGCGAGGCCAGTGTGTTGAGCGCAAAGCGGCCGTTGGCGGCGAAAGGCTCGTTGCGCGGGTTCTCGCGGTTGAGGCAGGCCAGCACCATGGGCGGCGAATCCGACACCGAACAGGCAGCGATCACGGTCGTGCCGCGCCGGCCGGCGGGGCCGTCGGTGGTGATGACGTGCACATGGCCGGCAAAATGGCTCATGGCATCGCGATAGGCCTGAGGCCCTATGTCGTTCATCTTCAGCACGATTGAATTCCGTCGCCTGTTCCCGCCACGCTGACCCCGGATGGCATGGCCTATTCCGCATGTATGAGTGAACACCATAGGCTGCAAGGAAGCGTTAAGGCGGCTTGTGGCCTTTCGCGAGTTGCGAAGCCAGGGGCAGGCCTATACGACTGGCGCGGAAAACCGGGCTCAGCCGGCGAAGGGAATCTTTCTGACAGGTATGCGCATAACCGCCGCCAACCTTGCCGTCGCTGCCGCCCTCACCTGGAGCGGTCCTGCGGGCGCGCAGGACCTTGCCATCGGCGTGGCAGCGCCCTTGTCGGGACCATCCGCGCCGCTAGGCCGCCAGGTCGAGGCCGGCACCGCTGTCGCCGCCAAGGCGCTGGGCGTGCAGGTCAGCACCGTTGACGACGCCTGCACGGCGGAAGGCGGAGTTGCGGCTGCTAAGCAGTTCGCGACCGAAAAGGTCGCCGCCGTCGTCGGCTTCCTGTGCACGGAATCGATCGAAGCGGCCCTGCCCATCCTCAAGGACGCCGGCATTCCGGTCATCACCGTCGGTGTACGCACCGAAAGTCTCACAGACCGGCGCGAAAAGACCGGCTGGTCGGTGTTCCGGCTTGCGCCGCGCGGCGACGACGAGCGCAACGCGGCCGCCACGATCCTGACGAGACTCTGGCGCGCGCAGCCCTTCGCCATCGTCGACGACGGCACCATCTACGGCCGCGAACTGGCCGAGACGGTGCGCAACGCGGCCGAGCAGGCGGCGCTGAAACCCGTCTTCATCGACACCTACCGACCCGACATGGACAACCAGATCGGCCTTGCCGGCCGGCTGAAGAAGGCGGGGGCCGAACAGGTTTTCGTCGGCGGCGACGGCGACGACGTTGCGATCCTCGGGCGCGACGCGGCCAAGCTGGACGCCGGCATCACCGTCGCCGGGGGCGAGGCGCTGCGCGCCGCCCCGTCCGACGTGCCCTATGTAGACGGCACGCTGATGATCGCCGAGCCCGAATGGGCCGATATTGCCGATGGTGATACGCTCGAGGCCTTCAGCGCCGCCGACGTCATCCCGGAAGGCTATGCCCTGCCCGTCTATGCCGCCGTGCAGATCGTCAAGGCGGCGGCGGCGCAGGCTGCCGGACGCCCCTTGGCCGATGTGCTCGGCGGCCAGGATTTCGCCACCGCCATCGGGTCGATCCGTTTCGACGCCAAGGGCGACCTGACGCAGAACCCCTACCGCGCCTTTCGCTTCGAAGGCGGGGCTTTTGTGCCGTTGCCGCAACCGGAAAATCAGTAATGTTCCGCACCGGGCCGAAGAACCTCATCACCGACGTCGCGGGCCTCAAGGTCGGCAACGCCGAGGACGCCAGGCTGAAATCCGGTATCACCGCCGTTCTGTGCGAGACGACGGCCGTCGCTTCCGTGCAGGTTCTCGGCGGCGCGCCGGGCACGCGCGAAACCGACCTTCTGGAGCCGCACAACACGGTGGAAGCCGTCAACGCCGTGGTGCTTTCGGGTGGGTCTGCGTTCGGCCTCGACGCCGCCTCCGGCGTGCAGGCGGCCTTGCGGGAAAAGGGCATAGGCTTCGAGGTCGGCGGCCACCACATCCCCATCGTGCCGGCGGCGATCCTGTTCGACCTCATCAACGGCGGCGACAAGGACTGGGGCCGCTACCCGCCCTATCGCGAACTCGGCTATGCGGCCGTGCAAGCCGCCGCTGCCGACTTTTCGCTGGGCAGCGCCGGCGCCGGGACCGGCGCGCTGGTGGCCGGCCTGAAAGGCGGCCTCGGCTCGGCCTCGACGGCGTTGGCCAGCGGCATAACCCTCGGCGCGCTGGTCGCCGTCAACGCGGTCGGTTCGGCAACGATCGGATCGAGCCGGCACTTCTGGGCAGCGCCCTTCGAGATCGGCACGGAGTTCGGCGGGCTTGGGTTGCCGGCGGCGCAGCCGGAAGACGCCACCGCCATCCGGCTGAAAATCCGCCAGGAGATGGCCAACACCACCATCGCGGTCATCGCCACCGACGCGGTGCTGACCAAGGCGGCCGCCAAGCGGCTGGCGATTTCGGCGCATGACGGCTTCGCGCGGGCGCTGTGGCCGGCGCACACGCCGATGGACGGCGACCTCGTCTTTGCGTTGGCGACGGGGGCCAGCGGCATCGCCCCCTCGCCCGACCAAGCGATCGACCTCTATGCCGCCGCCGGCGCAACCATGGCGAGGGCCATCGCACGCGGCGTCTTCGCCGCCACGCCGGCTCCCAGCGATCTGCTGCCGGCGTGGTCCCGGCGCCACGGCTGACCGCCGTTCGCCGTCAGGACCTCACGTCGGGTCGCCCTCTTCCTCCTCGAACTCGTCCACGGCAACATCGGCGTTCGCCGACAGGCGCACCCTGTCGCCCTCGACGCCGGCCACGAGGCTCGCCGGAATGTAATGGTGATGCCCCTTGTGCGAGCCCATGCCGCTGTCGGCCTTGGTCAGCTTGATGCGGTCGCCCTCCATCCTGTCGACGGTGCCGATATGCACGCCGTCGGCGCCGATCACTTCCATATGTTCGCGGATATTGCTGTTCATGGCGATTCTCCGTTTGGGCAGGAACGCAAAACGGCCGACCGGCCGTTTGGATGCTTCGCCGCAGCGATATTTCTGGTGCACTGCCGCCCGGCTCCTGCCATCATGAAGGCAAAGCGAGGGATTCCATGGAAATACGACCCGCCCTGTTCGCCGCCGCTCTGGCCGCGCTATCGGCGGCACCGGCCTTAGCCGGCGATGCCGCGCAGTTGGAAATCCTCGGTTTCTCCAAGGATGGCGGCGTCTTCGCCTTTGAGGAATACGGCGTGCAGGACGGGTCCGGCTTTCCCTATGCCAACCGCTACTACATCGATACGGCGACCGACACTTTCGTGAAGGGTACGCCGGTCAAGGTGCGGCTGGACGACGAAAACGCCTCGCTGGCCGACGCCCGCAAAGAGGCACGCGCCAAGGGCGAAGCGATCATCAAGGAAGACGAACTCGCAGCCAATCGCGGCTTCACGGCCGGGTTCAACGCGATCACCGAACTTTCGGCCGATCCGCACCGCATGGTCGTCAACCCGCGACCGGTCTTCCCCGCCATCGACCCGCCGCTGGAATTCCGGCTGCAAGAAGTCGCTCTCAACAACCTGCCCGGCATGGAAACCTGCAACAGCCAGGGCGCGATCAACGGCTTCCGGCTGACCAGCATCGACGCCAGCGACGGTGGCCGGACGAAAGTCCTGCACGAGGACAAGACGATCCCGCAAAGCCGGGGCTGTCCGAACGGCTACCGCATCGGCGGCGTGCAGACGTTCTCGAAAGACAAGCTCAGCGCCTACGCCGTGCTGATCTCGGTACGGCAATACGGCTTCGAGGGCCCGGACCATCGCTGGATCGCCGTGACCGGCCGCCTGTGACGATCCTTTCCTCCCAAAACGCGCCGCATCCGGGAGTGCGGCTTGTCGCCCGTTTCGCGCTGGCCCTGCCGCCTTGGCGGGCAGCGCTTGCCGGCGCGCTGCTGTGGGGGCTCGCCATGGGCGCCAGCGCGCTTGCGGCCCTGCTCATCGACCGTTGGGAAACGCCGGCGTCGATCCGCACCGTCGTTGTCCTGTTCGCAGGCGGCGGAGCGGTCGGCTTTCCGGTCGCGCTCTATGTCGCCCGGCTGCTCGCCATCGGCGCGCGGGCGGAACCTGCCTTCGCGGCCGCCTTCGTCTCGCTGGCGGCGGCGACGATCGGCTTCACCGCCCTGTTCTTCGCGCTGTACTATCGCAGCTACTACGCGCAATGGCATGCCGAGACACTAACCCGGTTCTGGGCGATCCAGTTCGTCCATACGGCAGCGGGCGCGGTGTACCAGTTCGCCGTCCTGGGTCTGCGGCTTTATTTCCCCTTTGGCTTCGCCGCCCTGTTCGTCGGCGCGCTGATGAGCCTGCGCTTTGTCCGCCATGCGCGTTGAGGAATCCGCCCGGCTCTGTTAGGAGGCGGCGACAATTCCCACACACGGCAGGACCGCCCGATGATCCCACGCTATTCCCGGCCGGAAATGGTCGCCATCTGGTCGCCGGAGACGCGCTTCCGCATCTGGTTTGAGATCGAGGCGCATGCCTGCGACGCGCTGGCCGAACTCGGCGTCATCCCGAAGGAAGCGGCCAAGACCATCTGGGAAAAGGGCGGCGCCGCGACCTTCGACGTCGAGCGCATCGACGAGATCGAGCGCGTCACCAAGCACGACGTCATCGCCTTCCTCACCCATCTGGCGGAATTCGTCGGACCGGACGCGCGCTTCATCCATCAGGGCATGACCTCGTCGGACGTGCTGGATACCTGCCTCGCCGTGCAATTGACCCGCGCCAGCGACCTCCTGCTCGCCGACATCGACGCGCTTCTGGCGGCGCTGAAGCGCCGCGCCTTCGAGCACAAGGACACGATCACCATCGGCCGCAGCCACGGCATCCATGCCGAGCCGACCACCTTCGGCGTCAAGCTGGCGGAAGCCTATGCGGAATTTTCCCGCGCCCGCGAGCGACTGGTGCATGCGCGCGAGGACATCGCCACTTGCGCCATTTCCGGCGCGGTCGGCACCTTCGCCAACATCGACCCCTATGTGGAAGAGCACGTCGCGAAAAAGCTCGGCCTGAAGCCGGAGCCGGTCTCGACGCAGGTCATCCCGCGCGACCGCCACGCCATGTTCTTCGCCACGCTCGGCGTCATCGCCTCGTCCATCGAGCGGCTGGCCATCGAGATCCGCCATCTGCAGCGCACCGAGGTGCTGGAGGCGGAGGAATATTTCTCGCCCGGCCAGAAGGGCTCGTCGGCCATGCCGCACAAGCGCAATCCAGTGCTGACCGAGAACCTGACCGGCCTTGCCCGCATGGTGCGCTCCTACGCCATGCCGGCGATGGAGAACGTGGCGCTATGGCACGAGCGCGACATCTCGCACTCGTCGGTCGAGCGCATGATCGGCCCGGACGCGACGGTGACGCTCGATTTCGCGCTTGTGCGGCTCACGAGCGTCGTCGACAAGCTGCTGGTTTATCCGGACAATATGCTGAAGAATTTGAATCGCTTCCGCGGGCTTGTTCACTCGCAGCGCGTGCTTCTGGCGCTGACGCAGGCCGGCGTGTCGCGCGAGGACGCCTACCGGCTCGTCCAGCGCAACGCCATGAAGGTGTGGGAACAGGGCAGGGATTTCCTCGAAGAACTCCTGGCCGACAAGGAGGTCACGGCCGCCCTTCCAGAGGCTGAAATCCGCGAGAAATTCGACCTTGGCTACCACACCAAGCATGTGGATACGATCTTCAGGCGGGTGTTCGGAGAAGCTTGAGGCGGAACCGCCAGCTTCGCATCGGCGTTTAATGGCGAATTTTCGCTGGAGCGCCCATGCCGAAGACGGTGCGAATGCCCGAACCTGAAGAAGTGCCGATCCATACGCAGGAGCCTTCCGGCTGGCACGGCCATATCGGCTGGTTCCTGCGCGGCTTCGTGGTGGCGGCGCTGCTGTTTGGCGCCTTCCTCGTCTATCAGGACTATTCCAGCAGCGCTGTCGCCAGCCATGACGACACGCGCACGATCATCGTCGGGAAATAGACGGCACGGCCGGTCTCAGGCAGCCGTCGCCACGGCCTTGTCTGGCACCAGCCGGATGAGCGTGCCCCATGGATCCTGCTTCTCGCTTGCCGCCGACGCCTGCGAAGACCGCAACTCGACCCACGACAAGCCGCTGCGGGACGGATCGCGGCGACCGGCGCCGGGGCTCTGCCAGGTGTTGCCGGCGATGTGGTGGTGGTAGCCGCCGGACGACATGAAGGCCGCCTGCGTGCCGTAGCGCGCCACCGTGTCGAAGCCATACGCCTCGTTCCAGAAGCTTTCGGCCGCTCGCGGGTCGCCGACGCGCAGATGGACATGGCCGACGACGGTGTTTTCCGGCATGCCCTGCCAGGCGGCGTCGCCTTCCGGTACCGAGCCGACAACGCCTGGTATATCCATGCGCGCGGTCGCCATCTTGACCATGCCGTTTTCCCACGCCCAGCCTTCATGCGGCCGGTCGGCATAGATCTCGATGCCGTTGCCTTCCGGATCGGTCAGGTAGAGCGCCTCGGAAACGATATGGTCGGAGGCGCCATCGATCTGGATACGATCGGCGATGGCGTGGTTGATCCAGCGGCCGAGGTCGGCGCGGCTGGGCAAAAGGAAGGCCGTGTGGAAGAGGCCCGCGGCGCGCGGATCGTCCAGCTTGGCGGCGGCGTCGCGCTCCAGCACCAGTAGCGGGCGGCCGGGCGAGCCCAGCGTGATCGTCTCACCGTCGCGCGACAGTTCCTGTAGGCCGACGATCGTGCGGTAGAAATCGGCCAGCTTGTCGGCCTCGCGGGCCTTCAGACCGACGCGGGCGACGCTGATTGGCGTGGTGGCGGCAAAGGGCAGTTCGCTCATCATGAACTCCTTGGGCGGCGCACGTCGCCGCGCTTGTGTGGTGCGCCGCATCCAGATGTGGCACTTCCTTGCCCTACAGATCGTCTATCGCCATCGTTCACACAAGATAGATAAATGCGAACATCGTGTTCACATTTTTGACTACGCTCCATCGACCGACGCGGTTGCGCGCCACGGTGCGGCTCGCTACATGCCGGCCATGAAAGTCAAGGACGCAGATATCCTCATCGTGCCGGGCTACACCAATTCCGGCCCCGACCACTGGCAAAGCCGCTGGGAGGCGAAGCTCTCCACCGCCCGCCGAGTCGAGCAGGCGGAGTGGTCGAAGCCGGTGCGCGAGGACTGGACGGCGACAGTGGCGAAGGCCGTCAACGAGGCCGAAAAGCCGGTGGTGATCGTGGCGCATTCGCTCGGCGTGCCGAGCGTCGTGCAGGCGCTGCCGCACTTCCGCAACAGGGTGGCCGGCGCCTTCTTCGTCGCGCCGCCCGACGTCGCCAATCCCGAGGTCAGGCCGCGCCACCTGATGACATTCGGACCCTACCCGCGCGATCCGCTGCCCTTTCCGTCGATCACCATTGCCAGCCGCAACGATCCCTACTGCGCCTTCGAGGTCGCCGAGGATATCGCCTCGGCTTGGGGCTCGCTGTTCATCGACGCTGGCGAGGCCGGCCACCTCAACAGCGAATCCGGCCACGGACCGTGGCCGGAAGGCTCGATGACCTTCGCGCAGTTCATGAGTAAGCTGTAAGGTAGCGAGCAGGGATAGCCCTACCCTCTATCCGCCACTCTCTTATTTCCCGATCGCTTCCCTGATGTTGCCGATCAGGGTCTTGGCGCCGAGCGCGATCAGCGCGTGCTCGGAACATCCGGCCAGCAGCCGGTAGCCCATCTTGACGGCGCGGCCGGCCATCTTCGGATCGATGATGTAGATGGCACAGTGC
This sequence comes from Mesorhizobium sp. 8, assembly GCF_006351905.1. NCBI lineage: Bacteria > Pseudomonadati > Pseudomonadota > Alphaproteobacteria > Hyphomicrobiales > Phyllobacteriaceae > Mesorhizobium > Mesorhizobium sp. 8. Next base: position 162,484 of record NZ_CP040914.1, on the reverse strand, counting down.
TTGCCGGCCGCGCGCGCCCGGGTCGCTACGGCGCCGACCGTCTCCATCATGTCCTCGAGCGTCGAATCCACCTTGGCGCCCTTCGTCCAGGCAATGGAGAAGTCCGACGGGCCGAGGAAGATGCCGTCGATGCCGGGCGTGGCCAAAATGCCGTCCAGCGCGTCGAGCGCGGCGCGCGTCTCGATCATGGCGAAGGCCAGCGTGCGAGTATTGCTCGTCGCCAGCCATTCGGCGTAGTCGCCCTTGCCATGGCGCGGAAAGGCGTAGGTCGGCCCCCAGGAGCGCCCGCCCAGCGGCGGATACTTCATCGATTCGGCGAAGGCCCTGGCGTCGGCGACCGAATTGATCATCGGGGCGATGACCGCCTCGGCGCCGAAATCCAGCGCGCGGCTGGCCATGTCGAAGCGGCCGACCGGGATGCGCACGATCGCCGGCTTGTCCACTGCCAGGACCGGGGCGATGGAGCGCAGCACGCTGTCCTCGTTATGGCCGCCGTGCTGCATGTCGAGCGTGACGCAGTCGAAGCCCTGCCTGGCGACGATCTCCACCGTCAGCGCGTCCGGCACGCCGGACCAAGCGGAAATCAGGGTTTCGTCAGCCTCCAGGCGCGTTCTCAGCGACATCAGTCCATCCTCATTGGCTGAATCCAGTTTCAGCCGGAAATGCCTCGAAAGGCAAAGAAAAACCGCCCGGAAAGCCGGGCGGTCGATTGGTCCACGAGAAGCGTCCGATCAATCGGCGTTCTTCACCTGCTCGGCCGCGGCCGCCATCAACTCGTCCATGGTGCGGCGGATCTGGTGGTCCGACTGGTCGACGCCGGCGGCGTCGAAATCCTTGCGGATCTTGCGGAAAACGTCGTGGTCGCCGGCTTCCTCGAAATCGGAATTGACCACTTCCTTGGCATAGGCGTCGGCGTCGGCGCCGGTCTTGCCGAGTTTTTCCGCAGCCCACAGGCCGAGCGCCTTGTTGCGGCGGGCCACTGCCCGGAATTTCTGTTCCTCATCGAGCGCGAACTTGCGCTCGAAGCCTTCCTGGCGGTCCTTCATGCTGGTCATGGCATTCCCTCCGGTGGAAAAGCGAGTCATCGCCGGTGAATATGTCGTCGCCGAGCACAAACCAAATGGGCGCGGATCGGTCAATATGCAAGCTCCCATGCTGCACCGCGACATTCCGGTTTCAAATCGGTTGATTGGCCGTATTGCTCATTGAGCAAAGGCTGCGATTGAGGTAGGACCGCGATTGAAACCTCCCACGCCGCATCATGCGCGCAAGAAAGGGACCGGTCGCTTGACGCCTGCCCTTCCAGCCAGAGAAAACACCCCATGAAGTCACGCCGCCGCATCTACGAAGGCAAGGCCAAGATCCTTTACGAAGGACCGGAGCCGGGAACGCTGATCCAGTTCTTCAAGGACGACGCCACCGCCTTCAACAAGAAGAAACACGAAGTGGTGGACGGCAAGGGCGTGCTCAACAACCGCATTTCCGAGCACATCTTCAACCATCTCAACCGCATGGGCATCCCGACCCATTTCATCCGCCGCCTCAACATGCGCGAGCAGTTGATCAAGGAAGTCGAGATCATCCCGCTGGAAGTGGTGGTGCGCAACGTCGCCGCCGGCTCGCTGGCCAAGCGCCTCGGCATCGAGGAAGGCACGGTGCTGCCGCGCTCGATCATCGAATTCTATTACAAGGCCGACGCGCTCGACGACCCGATGGTGTCGGAAGAGCATATCACCGCCTTCGGCTGGGCGAGCCCGCAGGAAATCGACGACATCATGGCGCTGGCCATCCGCGTCAACGACTTCCTCTCCGGCCTGTTTCTCGGCGTCGGCATCCAGCTCGTCGACTTCAAGATCGAATGCGGCCGTCTGTTCGAGGGCGACATGATGCGCATCGTCGTCGCAGACGAGATTTCCCCGGATTCCTGCCGGCTGTGGGACGTCGCCACGCAGGACAAGCTCGACAAGGACCGCTTCCGCCGCGACATGGGCGGGCTGGTCGAAGCCTATCAGGAAGTGGCGCGCCGCCTCGGCATCATGAACGAGAACGAGCCGCCGCGCCCGACCGGCCCGGTGCTGGTCTCCTCCAGCGACCCCAAGACCACCAAGCACTGAGGACCCACCGCGTGATCAAGGCCCGCGTTACCGTAACCCTCAAGACCGGTGTCCTCGACCCGCAGGGCAAGGCGATCGAGCACGCGCTGACCGGCCTCGGCTTCGGCGGCGTCGGCGCCGTCAGGCAAGGCAAGGTGTTCGACATCGAGATCGATGGCGCCGACAGGACACAGGCCGAAGCCGACCTCAAGGCCATGTGCGACAAGCTTCTGGCGAATACGGTGATTGAGAATTATAGTGTAGCCATTACCTGAGGTTGTACCGGAGGGTAGGATGGCGGAAGTCGATGGCGATCTGATCTACGAAATCCTCAAAAGCATTCAGGGCAGACTCGACAAGATCGATGCCGGCATCGGTGAGATCCGACATGAAATCGTTTCGCTGCGGCTCAACCAGATGGGCATGCAGAACGATATTCATAACATCTACGGCGTCCTTGCCCGCCACGACGAACGCCTCGAACGCATAGAACATCGCCTCGACCTGCGCGAACTGGCCGAGAAATCCCAGACCCCATACGAGCCGCCCAAATGAAATCCGCCGTCGTCCTCCTTCCCGGCCTCAACCGCGACCGCGACATGATCGCGGCGCTGACCAAGATTTCCGGCGCCGCACCCGCGACCGTGTGGCAGACCGACACGGAAATCCCCGACGTCGACCTGATCGCCATTCCCGGCGGCTTCTCCTTCGGCGACTACCTGCGCTGCGGGGCGATCGCGGCGCGCTCGCCGGTCATGCGCGCGGTGGCGGAGAAGGCGGCCAAGGGCGTCATGGTCGTCGGCGTCTGCAACGGCTTCCAGATCCTCGTCGAGGCCGGCCTGCTGCCCGGCGCGTTGATGCGCAACGCCTCGCTGAAATTCGTCTGCCGCGAGGTGAAGCTTCAGATCGCCAATGCCAACACGGCGTTCACCCGCGGCTATCGGCAACATCAGGTCATCCGCTGTCCTGTGGCGCATCACGACGGCAACTATTTCGCCGACGCCGAAACGCTGGCGCGCATCGAAGGCGAAGGCCAGGTGGTATTCCGCTATGCCGAGGGCACCAACCCGAACGGCTCGGTCAACGACATCGCCGGCATCGTCTCGGCCAAGGGCAACGTGCTCGGCCTGATGCCGCACCCGGAAAACCTGATCGAGGCGGCACACGGCGGCAGCGACGGGCGCGCGCTGTTCGAGGGCGCGCTGGGGCTGGCGGCCTGACGCCGTGGCTTGCGAGCCGCTGGCGCGGCGCGGAAAAGTCTGAAATCCTGCTGCAAGCTGAACCCGAATCGACGGATGAGAGCATGACGATCCGCCTTGCCGCCACCTGCGCCCTCGTCGCCCTGTCCGGCCTCGCGCTGGCCGCCTGCCAGTCCAAGTCCTACAACGGCGCGTCCGGCGGCGGTGGCAAGAGCGCATCGCTCAGGGCCATGGAGCAGGTGGCGATCGCCGCGCACAAATGCTGGATCGCCTCGAAGGACCCAGCTTTCAGGGCGTACCAGATGGCCAACGAACTGAACAATTTCGGCGGCACGCCGCGCTTCCTGCTGGTGCCGGCCAAGCACTACGGCGGCAAGCCGCTGCTGGTGGTGCAGGCGAGCGGCAATTCCAGCCGCGTCGACGTCTACGGCCCGCTGATGGACGGCGCGCTCGGCAGCCGCATCGGCGCCGACATCGCCCGCTGGCAGACCGGCTCCGGCGACTGCGGCACTGCCGCCTGAAGCGCGCCGCGATCAATCATTCCCAGGGAGGGCGAATACCCTCGCGATAGGCGTCGGCGCGGGAAATGCCGATGTCCTTGAGCTGTTCGTCGGTCATTTCGAGCAGCGCCAGGCGGCTGCGCCGGCGATCCGCCAGGTAGTCGAGCCAAGCGTAGAGCGAACGAATGACAACCGTGATGCGCCTGACGAAGGAGGCGCGCGGCGGCAGGAACCGCAAACCATCAGAATCCGTGATGATTGCATCGATTGTCTTCATGATTGCACCTGGATTGATCAAGCTACCGGGGTGCAATCTCTATGAATTGACTTTCAAAACGGTGCAATGTAGAAAATTGTCACCATGACAAATTGGTTTTCCGACCTTTCCGGTCCCGGCCCGCTCTACCAGCGGCTGGCGGATCGCATCGAATCCGGCATCGACCGGGGCACGATGCCGGCCGGCTTCAAGCTGCCGCCGCAGCGCGACCTCGCCTACGACATCGGCGCGACGGTCGGCACGGTGGGGCGCGCCTACCAGTTGCTGCGCGAGCGCGGGCTGGTCAGCGGCGAGGTCGGCCGCGGCACCTATGTCCTGAAGCGGCACGACGACGCTCAACCCGGCATCGAGACGGCGCCCCTGTCCTATGAAGGCACGCGCGGTTTCGAAGCGCCACCCGACAAGCTGCGCTTCGACAGCACGGCCGCGCCGGACATCGGCCAGGGCGTCGCCGTCGGCGAATTGCTGGCACGCATCGCGACCGACCATCCCTCAGAGATTTCCAGCTATACGCGCGACTTCCCCGAACGCTGGTTCGAAGCCGGCAGCCGCTGGCTGGCGCGCAACGATTTCCGCCCTGCCCCGGATACGATCGTGCCGACGCTCGGCACCCATGCCGGCGTCATTTCCGCTATCTCGGCGCTGACCGCACCCGGCGACACCATCGCCTTCGAGCACCTGACCTATTCGCAGATCGCCCGCAGCGCCGGACTGATCGGTCGCCGGGTGGCGCTGGTCGCGGCCGACGGCGAAGGCCTCGACCCCGAGGATTTCGCCCATGTCTGCGCGCAGAAGCATCCGAAGATGATCTTCCTGATGCCGACGATGCAGAACCCGACGCTCGCCACGCTGTCGGCCGCGCGGCGGCAGGAGATCGCCCACATCGCGCGCGAGCACAACGTGCTTCTGATCGAGGACGATCTCTACGGCGCCATGACAGGCGATACGACGCCGCTTCTGGCCGAATATGCACCTGAGCGCGCCATCGTCGCCGGCGGCCTGTCGAAGTCGGTGGCGGCGGGCGTGCGCGGCGGCTGGCTGTCGTGCCCGCCCGCCTACCGGCACCGCATCCGCGTCGCCCACAAGATGCTGACCGGCGGCCTGCCCTTCCTGTCAGCGGAACTGTGCTCCCGGCTGGTGCTGTCAGGCCGCGCCGCCGAAATCCGCACGCAGATCCTCGCCGAGATCGAGGCGCGCACGGCGATGGTGCGCGACAGGCTCGCCGGCTTCAGGTTCAACAGCCACGCGCGGGTTCCCTTCGTCTGGCTGACACTGCCCGAGCCCTGGCTTTCTGGCACGTTCAAGAACGCGGCCCGGCAGAACGGCGTGCTCATCGACGACGAGGACGAGTTCAAGGCCGGCCGCTCGGAAAAGGTCTTCCACCGCATCCGCTTCGGCATCTCTCAGCCGCACCGGCGCGAGCAGGTCGAAGCCGGCATCGGCGTGATCCGCCGCCTGCTCGACGAAGGCCGCGCCGGCTACGAGAGCTTCGGCTGACGGAACCGCCGCGCCTGTGATTTTCGGCCGATTCCCCGGCTTTCATGGGGTGTAAGATCGCGGCGCATCGGCTATAGCGACCTCGACACGCGCTTTCGGAGCCGCCGCCACCGATGACCACTTCCAACACCGTCACGATCACGCCCGAACTGATTGCCGCGCACGGGCTGAAGCCAGACGAATACCAGCGCATCCTCGACCTGATCGGCCGCGAACCGAGCTTCACCGAACTCGGCATCTTCTCGGCCATGTGGAACGAACACTGTTCCTACAAGTCCTCGAAGAAATGGCTGCGCACGCTGCCGACCAAGGGCGAAGTCGTGATCCAGGGACCGGGCGAGAACGCCGGCGTGGTCGACATCGGCGACGGCGAGGCCGTCATCTTCAAGATGGAGAGCCACAACCACCCCTCCTACATCGAACCCTACCAGGGTGCGGCGACCGGCGTCGGCGGCATCCTGCGCGACGTCTTCACCATGGGCGCGCGGCCCGTGGCGGCGATGAACGCGCTGCGTTTCGGCGATCCAGGCCATCCTAAGACCCGGCATCTGGTTGCCGGCGTGGTGTCCGGCGTCGGCGGCTACGGCAATTCCTTCGGCGTGCCGACGGTCGGCGGCGAGGTCAATTTCGACGCCCGCTACAATGGCAACATCCTCGTCAACGCCTTCGCCGCCGGCATCGCGAAGACCGACGCCATCTTCTATTCCAAGGCGGAAGGCGTCGGCTTGCCGGTCGTCTATCTCGGCGCCAAGACCGGCCGCGACGGCGTCGGCGGCGCCACCATGGCTTCGGCCGAATTCGACGACTCGATCGAGGAAAAACGCCCGACCGTGCAGGTGGGCGATCCCTTCACCGAAAAGTGCCTGCTGGAAGCCTGCCTCGAACTGATGGCCTCGGGCGCCGTCATCGCCATCCAGGACATGGGCGCTGCGGGGCTGACCTGCTCGGCGGTGGAGATGGGCGCGAAGGGCGACCTCGGCATCGAACTCGACCTCGACAAGGTGCCGGTGCGCGAAGAGCGCATGTCGGCCTACGAGATGATGCTGTCGGAAAGCCAGGAGCGCATGCTCATGGTGCTGCGCCCCGAGAAGGAAAAGGAAGCCGAGGCGATCTTCGTCAAGTGGGGGCTGGACTTCGCCATCGTCGGCCGCACCACGGACGACCTGCGCTTTCGCGTCCTGCATCAAGGCGAAGAAGTCGCCGACCTGCCGATCAAGGACCTCGGCGACCAGGCGCCGGAATACGACCGGCCATGGGTCGAGCCGAAGAAGCCGGCAGCGCTGAAGGCCGGCGACGTGCCGCATGCGGACGTCGCGGACACCCTGCTGAAGCTGCTTTCCAGCCACGACCTTTCCTCGCGCCGCTGGGTTTGGGAACAGTACGACACCCTCATCCAGGGCAATTCGCTGCAACGGCCTGGCGGCGACGCCGGCGTGGTGCGCGTCGACGGTCACGCCACCAAGGCGCTGGCCTTTTCCTCCGACGTGACGCCGCGCTACTGCGAGGCCGATCCTTACGAAGGCGGCAAACAGGCGGTGGCCGAATGCTGGCGCAACCTGACGGCGACAGGCGCCTTGCCCTTGGCGGCCACCGATAACCTCAATTTCGGCAATCCCGAACGGCCCGAAAACATGGGCCAGTTCGTCAAGGCCATCGAAGGCATCGGTGAGGCCTGCCGGGCACTCAATTTCCCGATCGTGTCGGGCAACGTCTCGCTCTACAACGAGACGAACGGCCAGGGAATCCTGCCCACCCCCACCATCGGCGGCGTCGGCCTGCTGGCCGACTGGGGCAAGATGGCCCGCATCGGCTTTGCCGCCGAAAACCAGCCGATCCTGCTCGTCGGCGCACCGGCAGAATGGGGCACGCATCTCGGCCAGTCCGTCTACCTGCGCGACATCCACGGCCGCGCCGAAGGCCCGCCGCCGCCGGTCGATCTCGCCCATGAGAAAAAGGTCGGCGATTTCGTGCGCAAGCTGATCGCCTCGGGCGTCGTCACCGCCTGCCACGACGTTTCCGACGGCGGACTGGCCGTGGCGCTGGCCGAGATGGCGATGGCGTCGGGGATCGGTGCGACCGTCCCCGGCCTTGTCGATCTCGATCCGATCCCGGTCTGGTTCGGCGAGGATCAGGGGCGCTATCTCGTGACGCTCGCCCTCGACCCGCATGAGGAAGAAATCGACGCCGTCTGGAACGAAGCCAAGGCGCTCGGCATCTTCGCGCCGTGGATCGGCTCCACCGGCGGGCGCGATTTGAAACTCGGCGAGGCGCGTGCCATATCTGTGGCTGAATTGACCACCGCGCACGAATCCTGGTTTCCTCGCTTCATGGGGACCTGAACGAGGACAGCACCATGGCCATGGACGCCCACGACATCGAACGGCTCATCAAACAGGGCATCCCGGACGCACGGGTGACGATCCGCGATCTCGCCGGCGACGGCGACCACTACGCCGCCGAAGTAGTGGCCGAGAGCTTTCGCGGCAAAAGCCGCGTGCAGCAGCACCAGATGGTCTACGACGCGCTGAAAGGCAATATGGGCGGTGTGCTGCACGCGCTGGCCTTGCAGACCAGCGTGCCGGAGTAGCGCCTTGCCCTCGCCCCGTTTACGGGGAGAGGGAAGCAAAGCGAGCTTGCGAGCGAAGCAGGGTGAGGGGCAGCGCCAACCTCGGCAAGCCGGCTCCGCCCCTCATCCGGCCCTTCGGGCCACCTTCTCCCCGTGAACGGGGAGAAGGAAGAAGTGTTTACCTCTTCCTGACCGCCAGGATCGGCCCGACCGGGTCCTTGCCGCCGACAAGGATGCGGTCGCCGTCCGACAGGGTCGAAATCGCGCCGTCGAGGAACAGGGCGTTCGGGCAGGCAAGCTCATCCTTGAACAGCCGCGCGAAGGAGCCGAGGCTGACCGGCTGGCGCGAGATGGCCAGTACCACGGTGCCGTCGCCGCGCACACCCGCCCCGTTGCGGATGAAGCGTGAGGTGCCGTCCGGCTCGAAGCGCGGGTGGATCTTGCCGTCGATCACCAGCATCGGCCCGGATTGCGTGGCGTAGGCGATGTCAGGGTCGCCCTCGGGATGCGCGGCCTCATAGGCGGCTGTTTCCATCACGCCGGCGCTGCCGTCCTTGCGCACGAAGAACACGCCGTTCGGCTTGAGGAAGAAATTCCCCTCCCCGTCCGCCTGATTGAGCGGCGTCTCCTGCCGGCCGGCCTCGACGAACAGGCCGACCGGCCCGAGCCCCTCGTGATACATGCCGGCGTTCATCGCGAGCTGCACCGCCGCTCCCTTCGCGGCAACCGCCTTGTCGAACGCCTGGATCGAGCCATAGGGCTTGCCGCCCGCATCGGCGCGGGCGACGAAAACCGCGTAGCCCTTCGGATCGACTTCGCACACCGCATGGACGACACCCTCGAAGCTCAGGTCGTGGCAGAACGGCGGCAGTTCGCCGACCACCAGCGGCGGCTTCGGGGCCGGACGCGGCCAGAAGAAGAAGACCGCCGCCGCGACGGCGAGCAGGCCAACCACGATCGCAAGGACCACTCGCGGTCTCATGCGCATGCCATCGAGGCCGTTCGTTTGATGCGCGAGACAGGTCGCATGATGCTGGTCCAATTCACGTCATTGTTTGCGCCATTTCAAAGGCATCCCGGCAAATGGCTTGTTTCGGGTCGACTGCGGGGCTATTTGACTGTCATGTTATGGCCTTGCTTGCGCAGGCGAAAGGATTCTCCATGACCGGCATCAACGACTACATCGACAGCGAAGTTAAGGGCAACGACGTGGTGCTCTTCATGAAGGGCACGCCCGGCTTCCCGCAGTGCGGTTTCTCCGGCCAGGTCGTCCAGATTCTCGACTATGTCGGCGTCGACTACAAAGGCATCAACGTGCTGACCTCGAACGAGTTGCGCCAGGGCATCAAGGACTATTCCAACTGGCCGACCATCCCCCAGCTTTACGTCAAGGGCGAGTTCGTCGGCGGCTGCGACATCATCCGCGAAATGTTCCAGGCCGGCGAATTGCAGGCCTTCCTCCAGGAAAAGGGCGTCAGTGCCAAGAGCACGGCCTGAGCGCACAGCCGGGCACGCCCCCTAACCCGGCAACCCCCGCCGGTCCCGGTTTTCGGGACCGACAAGAGCCAATGCGTCGGCCTGCCGACGCATTTTCATTTAGGGACTGGATTTGCCATGGACCAGCAGAAGCCGGCGCCGCACCCAGAGACGCTGCGAGGCGCGCTGCGCATTCCGCGCTGGGAGTTCATCGCGCTGTGCGCGGCGCTGATGGCGGTCAATGCGCTCGCCGTCGACGTCATGCTGCCGGGCCTGCAGGAGATCGGCGCGTCGCTCGGCGTCGAGAACGAGAACCACAGGCAATACGTCATCCCCGCCTACATCTTCGGCTTCGGCGTGGCGCAACTGTTCTTCGGCCCGCTGTCGGACCGCTTCGGCCGACGCCCGCCGCTGGTCGCCGGGCTGATCGTCTACATCGTGGCGGCAGCGGCGGCGGCGGTTGCGCCGACCTTCGCGCTTCTCCTGGCCTGCCGCCTGGTGCAGGGCGTCGGCGCGGCGGCAACGCGCGTGATCGCCGTTTCCATAGTGCGCGACACCTTCGAGGGCCGGCGCATGGCGGAGGTCATGTCGCTGATCTTCATGGTGTTCATGGCGGTGCCCATCGTCGCGCCCAGCGTCGGCCAGTTCGTCATGCTGTTCGCCAGCTGGCATTTCATCTTCGTGGTCATGGCGGCGGGCGCATTGGCCGTGCTGGGCTGGATGTGGCTGCGCCTGCCCGAAACACTCCACCCTGAATACCGTCGCCCGTTCACCCTCGATGCCGTTCTCAAGGGCTTCGCCATCGTGCTGATGAACCGTGTAGCGCTCTGCTACACGCTGGCCAGCACGTTCATCTTCGCGGCGATGTTCGGCTTCATCACCTCCTCGCAGCAGATCTATGTCGGGCTCTACGGAGTAGGCGAATTGTTTCCGCTGATCTTCGCCGGCATGGCGGGCGTGATCGCTGTGTCCAACTTCGCCAATTCGCGACTGGTCGGGCGCATCGGCATGCGCCGGCTCTCGCACAGCGCGCTGCTGGCGTTCCTCACCATCAGCCTGATCTGGCTGGCGCTTTCGCTGGCCGGGCCGATCCCGTTGTGGCTGTTCATCATTATCTACTGCTGTGCGATGGTTCCCTTCGCCATGCTGGGCTCCAACTTCAACGCCCTGGCCATGGAACCGCTGGGTGCTATCGCCGGCACGGCCTCGTCGGTGCTCGGCTTCATGCAGACCTTCGTCGGCGGGGTGTTCGGCACTGCCATCGGCCAGGCCTATGACGGCACCGTGATGCCGCTGGCAGCCAGCTTCTGCCTGGTCACGGCAGCGGCGCTGGCTGCCGTGCTGGTGGCCGAACGCGGCAGGCTGTTCCAGGCGCACAACCCCCCGGTCACGCCCGGCGGCTTCAGCGAGTAGGAAGCCGGCGCGCGGTCAGGTCAGGTCCGGCTCCTTAGAGCGAAATGCCGTTTCCCTGAACCGGCATTTCGCTCTAGCCCTTTGTTTTTGAAGCATGCTGTTTTCCGAAAAGTCTGCAACTTTTCGGCATCATGCTTTAGCCAGCGCCGCGAAATCGAACAGCTTGCGGTCGAGCAGGTGCGATGGCCGCACGTTGGTCAGCGCGCGGATCATGGTGTCCTTGCGACCAGGCATCTTCTTTTCGATGTCGTCCAGCATCGCCTTCATGACGTTGCGCTGAAGGCCGTCCTGCGAGCCGCACAGGTCGCAGGGGATGATGGGAAAGCGCATGCCGGCTGCGAATTTCTCCAGATCCGATTCCGCACAATAGGAAAGCGGCCTCAGCACCAGCACGTCGCCCTCGTCGTTGAGCAGTTTCGGCGGCATGGCGGCCAGCCGGCCTCCGTGGAACAGGTTCATGAAAAAGGTTTCGAGAATATCCTCGCGGTGGTGGCCGAGCACCAGCGCCGAACAGCCTTCCTCCCGCGCGATGCGGTAGAGATGGCCGCGCCTGAGCCGCGAGCACAGCGAGCAGTAAGTGCTGTTGTCCGGCAGCTTATCGGTGACGATCGAATAGGTGTCGCGGTATTCGATGCGGTGGGCGATGCCGTTGGCCGTCAGGTATTCCGGCAGAATATGTTTCGGGAAATTCGGCTGACCCTGGTCGAGGTTGCAGGCGAGCAGGTCGACCGGCAGCAGGCCGCGCCATTTCAGCTCGAGCAGCAGCGCCAGCAGGCCGTAGGAATCCTTACCCCCCGACAGCGCCACCAGCCAGCGCTGGCCCGGCTCGACCATAGCGAAATCCTCGATGGCCTGGCGTGCGTGGCGCAGCAGCCGCTTGCGCAGCTTGTTGAACTCGACCGAGGACGGCGCTTCACGGAAAAGCGGATGACAGCCGCCTTCCGGCTCCGAAAGTTCGGTCATGGCGTCTGCATGGATGTTCATGATCGGCAGCCCGAAAATATGAGTAGGGACGGCTTAACCGAGCAGGCGCGCAAAGAAAAGGCCGCCCGGAGGCGGCCTTCGATATGTCTCGCTGCGGATAGGATCAGCGCGAGTAGAACTCGACCACCAGGTTCGGTTCCATCTGGACGGCGAACGGCACGTCGGCAAGGCCGGGAACGCGCTGGTAGGTGGCGACCATCTTGTTGTGATCGACCTCGATGTAGTCGGGCACGTCGCGCTCGGCGAGCTGGACCGATTCCAGCACGATGACGAGCTGCTTGGACTTCTCGCGCACCTCGATGACGTCGCCTGGCTTGCAGCGGTACGAGCCGATGTTGGTGCGGCGGCCGTTGACGTTGACATGGCCGTGATTGATGAACTGGCGCGCGGCGAAGATCGTCGGCACGAACTTGGCGCGGTAGACGACGGCGTCGAGACGCGATTCCAGCAGGCCGATCAGATTCTCGGAGGTATCGCCCTTGCGGCGGTTGGCCTCTTCATAGGTCTTACGGAACTGCTTTTCCGAAACGTCGCCGTAGTGCCCCTTCAGCTTCTGCTTGGCACGCAGCTGCAGGCCGAAGTCGGACATCTTGCCCTTGCGGCGCTGGCCGTGCTGGCCGGGGCCGTACTCACGCTTGTTGACCGGGGACTTCGGGCGGCCCCAGATGTTTTCGCCGAGACGGCGGTCGATCTTGTATTTCGCGGATTCGCGCTTGCTCATCGCATTCCCTTTCAAAACAATGCACCCGAAACCTCACGTCTCGGGTGAAGGAAACGCGCCCTCCTCTGGCCTCCGTTTTCGAAGCCTGACAGGACAACCCACGCACGCTTTGCGGAGATGTCCACGGGACACGTCAAACAACACGACCGGGCTTTTAGCCCGGCGCGTTGCCGGTTCCCTAGAGGGATCGGGGTTTCATGTCAAGCGGCGGACACCTAAGAGCCAGTAACGCGCGCTTTTACATATGGCTGACGACCGCCGGCGGGTGATCGTAGTCGTCCTCGCGTCCGTTCTCATATTGGATCGGGATCGCCGCCAATTCCTCGTCGGACACGCCGTCCAGCGCCGCGACGTTGACGGCATGGAACCAGCCGTCGAACGGTTCCATCTCCAGATAGCCTTTGCTGAAGCCGCGAAAGCCGCAGTGACCGCAGAAGTAGTGGTGGACGTGCCCTTGCGGCCATTGCGACTCCGGCCCACGGTAGTCGCGCAGCATCTCCTGCCCGGAGACGATGCGAAAGGCATCGCCAAGCACGAACACCTTCCACAGCCGCGACTTGCCACAGAAGCGGCAATTGCAACGGCGCGTCCCTTGAGCGAGGTCAACCTCGCATTCAAAGCGGACCGAACCGCAGTGGCAGCTTCCCCTGTAGGTCTTAAGCATCCCAGTTCCCCTCCCTTGCCAGCCGCTCCGCATAAGTCCGCTCTCGCTCGAAGCATTCGCTCCAGCCACCGACATGGCCGTCTCGGGATTCGACGGAGAGAAATGGCGCCTGATGAAAGGATTGCACGGTCTTTCCCTGCTTTTCGGCGAGGGTCACGGTGACCAGCGTCTCGATGCCGGGCTGGTCGTCGCCGTCTTCCCAAAGGAAGGTGTAGACAATGCGGCTGTTCGGCTCGATCTCGCGGTATTCACCCCTCATCCAGTACGTGCCGTGGTTAGCGGAGGCGATGCAAGCGCGCCATTTGCCGCCCGGCCGGAAATCCATCTCCAGATGCGTGCAGGTGAAATCCTTAGGTCCGAGCCAGCGGATCATGTGATCCCTGACCTGCCAGACGCGGAAGACGAGTGCGACCGGGGCTTCGAAGGTGCGCACGATCAGCAGTTCGTCGTCCTGCAGGCGCCCGGGATCAGTTCGGCTCGCCATCAGTTCCGCCTTTCTGCAATGAAGCCAGATACAGATCCATCCTGTCGAAACTATCCTCCCAGAAACGTCGGTAACGCTCCAGCCAGCCATCCACCGCCTTCAGTTGCCCGGGCTCCAGCCTGCACGGGCGCCACTGCGCCTCGCGGCCGCGGGAAATCAGCCCTGCCGTTTCCAACACCTTCAGATGGCGCGAGATCGCCGGCAGGCTGATGTCGAAAGGCTCGGCCAGTTCGTTGACGGTCGCCTCGCCCGTGGCAAGCCGGGCAAGGATGGCGCGGCGGGTCGGATCGGCGAGCGCCGAAAGCGTCCGGCTCAATGGATCTGTCATTTAGCCATTCCGTTAATTAACATAGCAGCTAAATAATAAGCGACGCATGGCCTGTCAACTCCATGTCGTTATCTTGCGTTGGCGTTACCGCGGGCGGCGTCCGTCACGCGGCGGCCGCGTCGAAGGCATTGCGGGCCGCCCGCATGCGGTCGCGGTTCTCGGCAGCCCAGGCGCCGAGCGCGCCGATCGGCCCGGCGATGGAATGGCCGAGTTCGGTCAGCGCATATTCCACCTCCGGCGGCGTGGTCGGTCGGACCGTGCGCGCCACCAGCCCGTCGCGCTCCAGTGAGCGCAGCGTCACCGTCAGCATGCGCTGGGAAATACCCTCGATGGCACGGCGTAGCGCGTTGAAGCGCACCGGCCTCTCCTGCAGGTTGATGACGACGAGCAGGCTCCACGTATCGCCGACCCGGTCCAGCACCTCCCGCATCGGGCAATTACCCCGCCCGTCCGGCTCGAAGCCGGGCGCGGTGTGGAGGAGCGGCGTATTCGAGGCAGCCCGAGGTTCCGCTCTGGCGTTCATGGCAGTTCCTTCCCTGTAACCTGGGCACGAAATCATGCGTTCTTTTCGCGCCGCGGCAAGGTGGCTATATGGTTACTTGTCGTAACCTGATTACGGATCATACCTACAATTTAGCCGCGAGGAAAGCGGCAGAAGGAGACAGTCATGAAGATCGCCCTCATCGGCGCGTCCGGCTTCGTCGGCAGCGCGCTGCTCAAGGAAGCCGCCGCGCGCGGTCATTCGGTCACGGCAATCGTGCGCAATCCAGGCAAGATCGCCGAGGCCAAGGGTGTGTCCGTCGTCCAGGCCGACGTCACCGACGCCGCGGCGCTCGCCGCCCTGCTGAAGGGCTACGACATCGTCGTTTCCGCCTTCAACGGCGGCTGGGGCGATCCGGACATCTACGCCAAGCATATCGCCGGCTCGAAAGCCATCGCGGCAGCGGCCAAGGCAGCGGGTGTCAGGCTGATCGAAATCGGCGGCGCCGGCTCGCTCCATGCGCCGGACGGCAGCCAGCTTGTCGATTCGCCCGAATTTCCGGCCGCCTACAAGGACGGCGCCCGCGCCGCGCGCGACGCGCTGACGGCGCTGCAACAGGGCGACTGGAAGGACTGGACCCTCGTTTCGCCGGCCATCATGCTGGCGCCCGGCCAGCGCACCGGCCACTATCGCCTCGGCGCCGACAATCCGGTCTTCGACACCAAGGGCGAGAGCCATATCTCGGTGGAGGACTTCGCCGTCGCGGTCCTCGACGAGGCGGAGACGCCAAAACATTCTGGCAAGCGCTTTACCGTGGGCTACTGAGCGTTTCGCTGGCGGTAGCGTCCCGTCTTCCTCGGGCCTCGCCCGAGGATCTGCCGGCAACAGGAAATAGCGGGGCACTTTGTTGCCGAGTGGACAATTGCCCGAAATGGACCGGGCATGATGAAGGCGGGTGCCGGACGTTTCCGCTCAATCCTTCGACTTATGCTCGGGCTTGCCCTTGCGCTTGGTCGAGGCCATGTCCTCCAGCTCTTTTTCGCTCATCGATTCGTACATACCCTTCGATGCGCCTTTGAGCTCGCTCTTCTTGGTGTCGCCGCGTTTGGCCGAGAGCGCCGCGCCGGCAGCCTTCTGCTGAGCCTTGGATGTAGCAGGCATGATCTTTCCTCCAGTTTCAGGAGAAAGGAACGCGACCACCTGCGCTATGTTCCGGCCGTTTCCGGCACGACGAGGCCGAATCCCTGCATCAGCCGGCGCGTGGCGAAGTCGGTCCGACCGGAGGTGAAGACGGCAAGGTCCGGCTCCTCACCGCGCGGGCCAGCCCCCTTGCCGTCCACTGCCGTCAGCAGCGACAGCGCGCGACGCGCGATCGCCTCGGCCGGATCGATCCAGTCCACCGGCCAGGGCGCGGTCTTGCGCATGCGGTTGACCAGGAAGGGATAGTGCGTGCAGGCCAGCACGACGATGTCGGTGAAGCGGCCGTCGTGCTCGATGAAGCAGGGGGCGATTTCGGCCCGCACGGCCGCCTCGTCGACGAAGCCCTCGCGCATATAGGTTTCGGCAAGCGCCGCCAGCCGGTCCGAGCCGACCAGCCGCACATGGCATTTCTGCGCCCAGGTGCCGATCAGGTCGCGCGTATACTGCCGCTTGACGGTCCCCGGCGTCGCCAGAACCGAGACAAGGCCGGAGCGCGTGCGCTCGGCCGCCGGCTTGATCGCCGGCACGGTGCCGACGAACGGATGGCCGGGAAACGCTTCCCGCAGCGCCTCGATCACCAGCGTGGAAGCGGTGTTGCAGGCGATCACCGAAATCGCCGGGCGGTAGCGCTGCAAAAGCTCGGCAAACAGGGTGAGGATATGCGCCTTCAGCGCCGGTTCCTCCCAGGCGCCGTAGGGAAAGGCGGCGTCATCAGCGACGTAGACGAAACGGCGGTCGGGCATCAGCACGCGCGCCTCGCGCAGTACGGTCAGGCCGCCGATACCGGAATCGAACATCAGCACCGGCCGGGCTTGCGGCCCGGACACCGCCGCCTCCGCCGGCGTCTCAGTCATTGTCCATGCCCCGGCCACCGGCAGGCGGAAGCTCGCCGGCGTCGTTGTCGTCGTCCGCAGGCGCCGTATGTGCGGCGCGGTCGGCCTTCGCCTTGCGCTCGGGGTAGCCCGCGCCGCGCGGCTCCTTCGGCGAGAAATAGTCGAGCGAGGCGACGACGCCGCGCAACACCTTCAGTTCCGGCTCGGCGAAACCGGCGCGCGTCAGCACGGCGCGCAAGTTTTCCACCATCTTCGGCTTCTTCGCCGCCGGGCGGAAATAACCGCGCGTCTCGAGCGCCGCCTCCAGATGATCGAACAGGCCCTGCAACTGCTGCTTGGTGGCGGGCGCCATGTCGGGGCCGGCGAAATTCGTGTCCGTCTCGTTGGCGAGGCCGGACTTGCGCCACTCATAAGCCATCAAAAGCACCGCCTGGGCGATGTTGAGCGAGGCGAAGGTCGGATCGACCGGGAAGGTGACGATCTCGTCGGCCAGCCCGACCTCCTCGTTGTTGAGGCCGAAACGCTCGCGCCCGAACAGGATACCGGTGCGCTCGCCGCTTGCGGTGCGCGCGCGCAGCGCCCTGCCTGCCTCCACCGGCCCGCGCACCTCCTTGAAGCCGTCGCGCTGGCGCGCCGTGGTGGCGAAGACGAAGTTCAGGTCGGCGATGGCCGAGGGAAGGTCGTCGAAAACGCGCACGGCGTCGATGACGTGGTCGGCGCGGCTGGCGGCGGCGCGCGCCTTCTCGCTCGGCCAGCCGTCGCGCGGATTGACCAGCCGAAGCTCGGTCAGGCCGAAATTCGCCATGGCGCGGGCGACCATGCCGATGTTCTCGCCAAGCTGCGGCTCGACCAGCACGATGGCCGGGCCGCCGGCGGCGGTGGTGTCTTCAGTGTCTTGCATGGCTGTTCGTTGGCGTTTTTTCCAACCTTCACTGGCACATTCGGCGCAGGAAATGAAGCGCCGCACTTTGTCCTCGATCCGTGTTACGGGAAAGCATGATCGACCACGGCGGTGAAATCCTCATCCTGACCGGCCCGCCCGGCTCCGGCAAAACCACCACGGCCCGCGCCCTTTCCGCGGAGCCCGGCGCACCGAAGGTGCATCTCCATACCGACGACTTCTGGCATTTCATCAAAAACGGCGCGATCGCGCCCTACCTGCCCGAAGCCGACAGGCAGAACGGCGTGGTGATCGACGTGCTGGCCGGGGCGGCGCAAGCCTATGCCAAGGGCGGCTACTTCGTCGTTCTCGACGGCATCGTCGGCCCCTGGTTCCTGCCGCCGTTCAGGGCGCTGGCCGTACCGCTCCACTACATCGTGCTTCGGCCGCCGCTCGAGGTGGCGATCGAACGCTGCCGGCAACGAGGCGGCGACACGCTGAGCGATCCGGGGCCGATCGGCGACCTGCACCGGCAATTCTCCGATCTCGGAGACCTGGAGCCGCATGTGCTGCGAACGGACGGACAAAGCCGCGGCGACACGCTGGCGGCCGTTATCGCAGCCTTGGACAGAGACCGGTTCCGCCTGCATCCCTAGCCGCCGGATGGGACGGCGGCTTTCGCACTTCGTCGCGTTTGCGCACGTCACATCGCTTTGATATAGGGGCCGCATCCTTTCAAGGCCGTGCCCGCGCGCGGCCCTATCCCAGCAGCGAGGCATATTTTCCATGGCGAAGATCAAGGTGGCGAACCCGGTCGTCGAACTCGACGGCGACGAGATGACCCGCATCATCTGGCAGCTCATCAAGGACAAGCTGATCCACCCCTATCTCGACCTCAAGCTGGACTATTACGACCTCGGCATCGAGCACCGCGACGCCACCGGCGACCAGGTGACGATCGATGCCGCCCATGCCATCCAGAAGCACGGCGTCGGCGTCAAATGCGCCACCATCACGCCCGACGAGGCGCGCGTCGAGGAATTCAAGCTCAAGAAGATGTGGAAGAGCCCCAACGGCACGATCCGCAACATCCTCGGCGGCACCATCTTCCGCGAGCCGATCATCATGAAGAACGTGCCGCGCCTGGTGCCGGGCTGGACCAAGCCGATCATCGTCGGCCGCCATGCCTTCGGCGACCAGTACAAGGCGACCGATTTCCGCTTCCCCGGCAAGGGCAAGCTGACCATCAAGTTCGTCGGCGAGGACGGCAAGGTGATCGAGCACGATGTGTTCGACGCGCCCGGCGCCGGCGTGGCCATGGCCATGTACAACCTCGACGAATCGATCCGCGAATTCGCCCGCGCCTCGCTGAACTATGGCCTGCTGCGCAACTATCCGGTCTATCTCTCGACCAAGAACACCATCCTGAAAGCCTATGACGGCCGCTTCAAGGACATCTTCCAGGAGGTCTACGAGAAGGAATTCGAGGCCGAGTTCAAGGCGCGCAAGCTGTGGTACGAACACCGGCTGATCGACGACATGGTGGCCTCCTCGCTGAAGTGGTCGGGCGGCTATGTCTGGGCCTGCAAGAACTACGACGGCGACGTGCAGTCCGACACGGTGGCTCAGGGCTTCGGCTCGCTCGGCCTGATGACCTCGGTGCTGATGACGCCGGACGGCAAGACCGTCGAGGCGGAGGCCGCGCACGGCACCGTCACCCGCCACTACCGCCAGCACCAGAAGGGCGAGGAGACCTCGACCAACTCCATCGCCTCGATCTTCGCCTGGACGCGCGGCCTGGCGCACCGTGGCAAGCTGGACGACAACGCTGACCTGAAGAAATTCGCCGACACGCTGGAGAAGGTCTGCATCCAGACCGTCGAGTCCGGCTTCATGACCAAGGACCTGTCGCTGCTGATCGGCCCCGACCAGCCGTGGCTCTCCACCACGGGCTTCCTCGACAAGGTGGACGAGAACCTGCAGAAGGCGATGGCCTAAGGCCTGATGAGCCGCCCCACCCTCTATGGTGCGGACTACAGCGTCTATGTGCGCATCGCGCGCATGGCGCTGGAGGAGAAGGGGATCGGTTATGACCTCGTGCCGGTGGACATCTTTGCCGAAGGCGGTCCGCCGGCATGGTATCTGGAGCGCCACCCGTTCGGGCGCATCCCGGCCTTCGAGCATGACGGGTTCCGACTGTTCGAGACGAGCGCCATCACCCGCTATGTCGACGAGGCGTTCGACGGCCCGCCCCTGCAGCCTGCCGGTGCGCGCGGGCGCGCGGTGATGAACCAGATCGTCGGCCTCGTCGATTCCTACGCCTGTCGCGCCATGGTCTGGGACGTGGCGGTCGAGCGGCTGGAAAACAATCCGCCGGACGAGGCACGCATCGCCGGTGGTCTCCACGTCGCCGAAACCGCCTTGAAGGCGCTGGCGACGTTGAAGAGAACCGGAGACTGGCTGCTCGGTAGCCAATTGACGCTGGCGGACCTGCACGTCGCGCCGGTGATCGGCTATTTCCTCAGGACGGAAGAAGGCCGCAGCTTGCTCAAGGCTTTTCCGTCCATCGAAGACTGGTGGAAGAAAATCAGCGCGCGGCCGAGCTTTGCCGCCACCGAAAAGGCCGACTGACGACAGCCGCAGGGCACGTCATGTTTTCGCCGCGCGGAGGCGGAACAAACGAATCCCCTCGCAGCTTCGATTCGGGATCGTCCATGCGCAAACGAATGAAAGTGCTGCTGGCGCTCGGCCTTGCCGCGGCCGCCTTGTGGGCCGGCAACACCTCGCTGTTCTCGCATTCCGACGCCAGACCGCTGCTAATCGCGCATCGCGGCCTCGGTCAGACCTTTCACCGCGAAGGCCTGACCGGCGAAACCTGCACGGCGAAACGCATCTTCGCCCCGGAGCATCCCTATCTCGAGAACACCATCGCGGGTTTCCGCGCTGCCTTCGACGCCGGTGCCGATGTCGTGGAGTTCGACATCCACCCCACGACGGATGGCCATTTCGTCGTTTTCCACGACTGGACGCTGGACTGCCGGACCGACGGCCACGGCGTCACGCGCGAGCACGACCTGGCGGCGCTCAAGGCGCTCGACATCGGCTACGGCTACACCGCCGACGGCGGCAAGACCTTCCCGTTCCGCGGCAAGGGCGTGGGATTGATGCCGAGCCTGGACGAGGTTCTGGCGGCCTTCCCCGACAGGCGTTTCCTCATCAACATCAAGAGCAATGACGACGAGGAAGGCAAACGGCTGGCCGCGGCGGTCGGCGCGCTGCCGGCGGAGCGCCGGAACCTGATAACCGTCTATGGCGGCGGCAGCGCGATGGCCGCCTATGCCGCGGCGCTGCCGGACGCCCCGGTGCTGGACACCGACGGCGTGAAACGCTGCCTGCTGCGCTATTGGGCGCTGGGCTGGAGCGGGTATGTGCCGCGGGACTGCCGCGACACGCTGTTCATGCTGCCCGCCAACATCGCGCCCTTCGTCTGGGGTTACCCCGACAGGCTGGCGGCGCGGCTCAAGGCTCAAAACAGCACGCTGGTGCTGCTCGGCGCCTATGATGGCAGCGGCTTTTCATCCGGCGTCGACGATATCGAGGCTCTGGCCGATCTGCCTGCCCGGTTCGACGGCGCGATCTGGACGAACCGCATCGACAGGATCGGCCCGGCAGTCAAACAATAGGCCAACGCCCCAAGGCCCAGCGCGATCCTTCAGGTCTGCCGTACCCTTGAGCCAAATCTGAAACGGTCGCGCTTCGGACGAATCGCCTCAGGCTCCGGCCAGCGCCGTCTTGACCGCGTCGATGGCGGCCTGCGCTTTCGAGGCATCCGGGCCACCGGCCTGCGCCATGTCGGGCCGGCCGCCGCCGCCCTGCCCGCCAAGTGCGGCCGAAGCCACCCGCACGAGGTCGACGGCGCTGAAGCGGCCGGTCAGGTCGTCGGTGACGCCGACCACGACGCTCGCCTTGTTGTCCTCACCGGCGCCGACGAAGACGACGACGCCCGAGCCCAGCGACTTCTTGCCGGCGTCAGCCAGCGGCTTCAGGTCCTTCGGCGACACGCCGGACACTGCCTTGCCAAGGAAGCCGACGCCGGCGATCGTCTCGTTCGCAGCAGGCGCATCAGCCGAGGAATCGCCGCCGAGCGCCAGCTTCCTGCGCGCTTCCGAAAGCTCCTTCTCCAGCTTGCGGCGTTCTTCCACCAGCGCCTCGACGCGTGCGGGAACGTCGGCGGGCGAAATCTTCAACGTCGCGGCAACCTGCTTCAGCAACCTGTCCTGATCGTCCAGGTGCCGGCGCGCGGCCTCGCCGGTCAGCGCCTCGATGCGGCGCACGCCGGCGGCGACCGGGCTGTCGGACAGGATACGCACCAGTCCGATGTCGCCGGTGGCGCCGACATGCGTGCCGCCGCACAGTTCGATCGAATAGGGCCGGTTGGCTTTCTCGCCGTGGAGCGCGGTCCCCATCGAGACGACGCGCACCTCGTCGCCGTACTTCTCGCCGAACAGCGCCATGGCGCCTTCGGCGCGCGCGTCGTCGACCGACATCAGCCGCGTGGTCACCGGACCGTTCTGGACGACGATCTCGTTGGCCATCTGTTCGACCTGTTCGAGCTCGTCATGCGAAATCGCCTTGTTGTGCGAGATGTCGAAGCGCAGGCGGTCGGGCGCTACAAGCGAGCCCTTCTGCGCGACATGCGTGCCCAGCACCTCGCGCAGCGCCTCGTGGATGAGGTGCGTGGCCGAATGGTTGGCGCGCAGCTTCGAGCGGCGGGCATGATCGACCGCGAGCTCGACCGCAGCGCCCGTCTTCACCGTGCCCCTGGCGACCTTGCCGAGATGGATGAACAGGCCGTCGGCCTTCTTCTGGGTGTCGGTGACATCGATGGAAAAACCGTCGCCGGCGATGGTGCCGGTGTCGCCCATCTGGCCGCCGGACTCGCCGTAGAACGGCGTCTGGTTGACGACGACAGCGACCGTTTCGCCGGCGGCAGCACTATCCACCTCCTTGCCGCCCTGGACCAGCGCCTGCACGACGCCCTCGGCCTTCTCGGTGTCGTAGCCGAGGAATTCCGTAGCGCCGAACTTTTCACGCAGACCGAACCAGATCGTCTCGGTCGCCGCCTCGCCGGAACCCGCCCAGTTGGCGCGCGCCTCGGCGCGCTGACGCTGCATGGCGTCGTTGAAGCCGTCGAGATTGACGGAGATGGAGCGCTGGCGGAGCGCATCCTGCGTCAGGTCGAGCGGGAAACCATAGGTGTCGTAGAGCTTGAAGGCGGTCTCGCCGTCCAGCATGTCGCCGGCGGAAAGCCCGCCAGCCGCATCTTCGAGCAGCGTCAGGCCGCGCGCCAGCGTCTTGCGGAAGCGCGTCTCTTCCAGCTTCAACGTCTCGGTGATCAACGCCTCGCCGCGTATGAGTTCCGGATAGGCCTGGCCCATCTCGCGCACCAGCGCCGGCACCAGCTTGAACATCAGCGGCTCGGCCGCGCCCAGCAGCTGGCCGTGGCGCATGGCGCGGCGCATGATGCGGCGCAGGACGTAGCCCCTGCCCTCGTTGGACGGCAAAACACCGTCGGCGATGAGGAAGGCGGACGAGCGCAGGTGGTCGGCGATGACGCGGAACGACGCGGTGTTCTCGGCGTCCGGACCTTTGCCGAGCGCCGAGGCGGTGGCCTCGATCAGGTGGCGGAACAGGTCCGTCTCGAAGACGCTTTCTACGCCCTGCAGGATGGAAGCCATACGCTCCAGTCCCATGCCGGTGTCGATGGACGGGCGCGGCAGGTCAGTGCGCTGATCCTTCGTCACCTGCTCGTACTGCATGAAGACGAGGTTCCAGAATTCCAGGAAACGGTCGCCGTCCTCTTCCGGGCTACCGGGCGGGCCGCCCCAGATGTGCTCGCCGCGATCGATGAAAATCTCCGAGCACGGGCCACAGGGGCCGGTATCGCCCATCGCCCAGAAATTGTCAGAGGTGGGGATGCGGATGATGCGGTCTTCCGAAAAGCCGGCGATCTTCTTCCACAGCGAAGCCGCCTCGTCGTCGGTGTGGTAGACGGTGACCAGCAGCTTGTCCTTCGGCAGGCCGAAATCCCTGGTGATCAGATTCCAGGCAAGCTCGATGGCGCGTTCCTTGAAGTAGTCACCGAAGGAAAAGTTGCCGAGCATCTCGAAATAGGTGAGATGGCGCGCGGTGTAGCCGACATTGTCGAGGTCGTTGTGCTTGCCGCCGGCGCGCACGCATTTCTGCGAGGTCGTCGCGCGCGAATAGGGACGCTTCTCCAGCCCGGTGAAGACGTTCTTAAATTGCACCATGCCGGCATTGGTGAACATGAGGGTGGGGTCGTTGCGCGGCACGAGCGGACTGGACGCCACGACCTCGTGCCCGTTCTTCCTGAAATAATCGAGGAAGGTCGACCGGATATCGTTGACGCCACTCATTCGTCTGTCCTTGCAGGAAATGCCGGCCGGCCCGGCGAAACGCCCTCTCTTAACGGCGGCTCATGGCGCTGTCCAGAAAAGGCGGAGCCGGAAAACGGCAAAACCGCCGGCCCATGGTCGGCGGTCCAAGTTATCTTTAAATGGCAGCAGCCCCCTCTCCGTCTCGGGCTTCGCCCGAGCCACCTCTCCCCCACTTCGTGGGGGCGAGGAAAGGAGCCAAGCCTACATCTCGGCGGCTTCGTCGGGCAGGTCACCCTCGCCGCCGTTCTCGAGGAATTTTTCCGCGATCAGGCCGGCATTCTGGCGCAGCGCCATCTCGACCTCGCGGGCAAGCTCGGGATTGTCGCGCAGGAACAGTTTGGCGTTCTCGCGCCCCTGGCCGAGACGCTGGGAGTTGTAGGAGAACCAGGCGCCGGACTTCTCCACCACGCCGGCCTTGACGCCGAGGTCGATCAGCTCGCCCGTCTTCGACACGCCCTCGCCATACATGATGTCGAACTCGACAACCTTGAAGGGCGGCGCCAGCTTGTTCTTGACCACCTTGACGCGGGTCTGGTTGCCGACGACCTCGTCGCGGTCCTTGACCGAGCCGATGCGGCGGATGTCGAGACGCACCGAGGCGTAGAATTTCAGCGCGTTGCCGCCAGTGGTCGTCTCGGGCGAACCGAACATGACGCCGATCTTCATGCGGATCTGGTTGATGAAGATGACCATGGTGTTGGAGCGCGAGATGGAGGCGGTGAGCTTGCGCAGCGCCTGGCTCATCAGGCGGGCCTGCAAGCCCGGGAGCGCGTCGCCCATCTCGCCCTCGATTTCGGCGCGCGGCGTGAGTGCCGCTACGGAATCCACCACCAGCACGTCGACGGCACCGGAACGCACCAGTGTGTCGCAGATCTCCAGCGCCTGCTCGCCGGTGTCGGGCTGCGAGATCAGGAGGTTCTCCAGATCGACGCCGAGCTTGCGGGCATAGACGGGGTCGAGCGCGTGTTCGGCGTCGACGAAGGCGCAGATGCCGCCCTTCTTCTGCGCTTCGGCCACCGTATGCAGGGCCAGCGTCGTCTTGCCCGAGCTTTCCGGCCCGTAGATCTCGACGATACGCCCGCGCGGCAAGCCGCCGACGCCGAGCGCAATGTCCAGCCCCAGCGAACCGGTCGGCACCGTCTCGATCTCGACCGCCTGCTCGTTGGCGCCCAGGCGCATGATCGAGCCCTTGCCGAAGGCGCGCTCGATCTGCGAGAGAGCGGCGTCCAGCGCCTTTGATTTGTCCACCGATTTATCCTCTACAAGCCGCAAACTGTTCTGAGCCATGATACATCACCCCTTGGTCGTCAATGAAGGCCGGAGAGCCCGGTGGACCCTGCGAATATGTACCGCTTTTGTTCCATTTTGGCAAGGGTCGTATATATTTGATAAAAAAGGATGATTCTATTTTGTTCTTTTTTTGTTTTACCTATTCTACTTCGAATGTATCCATATGCCGCGCAGGGTACGACGGCCGTTCCGGCCAGGGGCGATTCGGCTTTGGCGCCATGATCGCCGCTGGGCGGGACCGGTGCCCGGCATGACGCGCGCGCCGCATATCCTCGCCGTCGGCGGCGCGCATATTGACCGGCGCGGCCAGGTGAGCGGCACCTATATAGCCGCCGCCTCCAACCCCGGCACGATGCGCGAGGACGTCGGCGGCGGCGTCTTCAACGCGCTGCGCACGGCGGTGCGGCGCGGCGCGTCCGCCTCGCTGGGGTCGCTGCGCGGCGGCGACGCAGCCGCCGAAACGGTGGCGCGCGCCATCGCCGAAGCCGGCATCGAGGACCTGTCGGCCGTTTTCCTCGACCGCACGACGCCGAGCTATACGGCCATCCTCGACGCCGAAGGCGAACTGGTCGTCGGCTTTGCCGACATGGGGCTTTACGATCTCGCCTTCCCCAAGCAGGTGCGGCGCGCCAAGCTGCGCGAGGCGGCGGCAACGGCGGATGCGCTGTTCCTCGACGCCAACCTGCCGGAAGCCGCGCTTGAGCGGCTGGTACCGCCGGCCGGCGGCCAGCCGGTCTTCGCCATCGCCATTTCGCCGGCCAAGGCGGTGCGGCTGAAACCGGTTCTCGACCGGCTGACGCTGCTGTTCATGAACCGTCGCGAGGCTGCAGCCCTGACCGGATTGCAGAAGGAAGCGCCGGCGGCGGATCTCGTGGCCGGATTGCGTGCCCTCGGCCTCCCCGGTGGGGTCATCAGCGCCGGCGACGGGCCGCTGATCGGCTTCGACGCGAAAGGCGCCTTCACCATTGTGCCGCCCGCCCCGCGCCATGTTGCCGACGTGACCGGCGCGGGCGATGCGCTGGCCGGCACCACGGTCGCGGCCGTGCTCGGCGGGCAGGCCTTGCGGAAGGCGCTGCGCGAAGGCGCTGCGGCGGCGCTACTAGCCATCGAAAGCCCGCATGCGGTGCCGGATTTCACGGCGGCGGACTTTGCCGCAGCGCTGGCCCTTGTGCCCGAACCGCAGGAAATGGCATGAGGCTGGACAAGCGAAGCCGGCGCCGCCGTGCCCGCCACTGGAGATTTCACCATGCTTGAGAGCGCCCGTCCCTTCCTCGACATCCACCCGCCGGTGGCGGAAGCCCTTGCCGCCAAGCGTCCGGTGGTGGCGCTGGAATCGACCATCATCACCCATGGCATGCCCTACCCCGACAACGGTGCGATGGCGGCGGACGTGGAAAAGATCATCATCGAAGAGGGTGCCGTGCCGGCCACCATCGCCGTCGTCAACGGCCGCATCAAGATCGGCCTGTCGGACGGCGAGCGCGAATCGCTGGCCATGACGGTCGACGCCATGAAGCTTTCGCGCGCCGACCTCGCCTTCGCGGTGGCCGAAGGGCGCACCGGCGGCACCACGGTCGCGGCCACCATGATTTGCGCCGCGCTCACCGGCATCAAGGTGTTCGCCACCGGCGGCATCGGCGGGGTGCACAAGGGGGCGGAAACGAGCTTCGACATCTCGGCCGATCTCGACGAACTGGCGCGCACGCCCGTCATCGTCGTCTCCGCCGGCGCCAAAGCCATCCTCGACATCGAAAAGACGCTGGAGGTGCTGGAGACGCGCGGCGTGCCGGTGATCGGCAACGGTTGCGAGGTGATGCCGGCCTTCTGGTCCCGGCAGTCGCCGTTCCGCGCGCCGCTGGTGCTCGATTCGCCCGAAAAGATCGCCGCGTTGTTCAATGTCCGACGGGCGCTCGGGCTGGAAGGCGGCATGCTGGTCGCCAACCCGGTGCCGGAAGACCACGAAATCCCGGCCGCCGAAATGGCCGGCTACATCGAAGCGGCGCAGAAAGCGGCCGAGGCGCAGAAGATCGTCGGCAAGGCGGTGACGCCGTTCTTGCTGGGGAAAATCCTCCAACTCACCGGCGGCCGCAGCCTGAAGACCAACATCGCGCTGGTGGAAAACAATGCGCGGGTCGCGGCACGGGTGGCGAAGGCGCTGTAGGGTTTGCCGTGCGTCCTTCGAGGCTCACTCCGCTCGCACCTCAGGATGAGGACCGTTTTGGCCAATTCTCACTGAAGAACCGTCTTAGGCGAATCTCAGCGGGAGGGAGTACACCAATCTTTGCCTGGCGACCATTGCACCACTTCCCTCATCCTGAGGTGCGAGCGGAGCGAGCCTCGAAGGACGCACGGTGAACCGGCCCTACTTCTCGCTCCGCAGTCCCGCCTGGTAGGCCTTGCGTGCCCATAGCGCCATCTCGTCGGGGTCGTCCAGCGCGCTTTCGGGCGCGGTCCAGTAGGGCATGGCGACCTCGCGGCCGTGGCGCTTGTTGAGGTAGGTCCAGTGCCGGCCGCCAGCCGCCTCGTATTCGGCGGCGATCTCGTCGTCGCCCTTCAGCATCAGCTCGCCACGCAAGATCAGCGCGAAGATGACGCCGTTGTGGTAGATGCCCTTGCCGCTGAACATGCGGCGGATCGAGACCGGCCCCAGCCCGTCGAAAAGTTCGCGGATGCGTTCGTCGTCCATGGGGCGATCATCTCACGCGGCTTGGCTGCTGTCATGCCGGCAACCGAAACGCTGCTGACAAGTTGACGATGGATCCCGTGCTATC
The DNA here is from genome assembly GCF_006351905.1 of Mesorhizobium sp. 8. Taxonomy (NCBI): domain Bacteria; kingdom Pseudomonadati; phylum Pseudomonadota; class Alphaproteobacteria; order Hyphomicrobiales; family Phyllobacteriaceae; genus Mesorhizobium; species Mesorhizobium sp. 8. The sequence continues at coordinate 134,369 of NZ_CP040914.1, read as the reverse complement.
GTGTGCCCCAATCCAAGGAGATCCACCCATGCCTATGCTGCTCAAAGGCTCCTGCCGCTGCGGCGCCGTACGCTTCGAGGTCCAGAGCCACACGCCCGCGCCCTACCAGCTCTGCTACTGCTCGATCTGCCGCAAGCAGCAGGGCGGCGGCGGATACGCCATCAACCTCGGCGCCATGAACGACACACTGAAGATCGAAGGCCGGGAAAACCTTGGCGTCTACCGCGCGGAAATCCAGGACGACGAGCATCCGGCCTGCGAAACCTCGACCGGCGAGCGCAATTTCTGCACCCGCTGCGGCACCGCGCTGTGGCTCTACGATCCGACATGGCCGGAGCTGGTGCATCCCTTCGCCTCGGCGGTCGACACCGACTTGCCGATACCGAAGGAGCGCACGCACCTGATGCTGAAATACAAGGCGAACTGGGTGGAGCCGGCTATCGCCGACGGCGACAAGGCGTTCGACGTCTATCCGGAGGAATCGATCGCGGATTGGCACAAACGGACGGGCATGTGGGTGGAGTAATGTCGATCAACCGCTGGCATTCCGGTGTATGCCAGCCGCCCATTGTTCTACCTGCGCAAGATCGACGCCGTCTTTCTGAGCCGAGATCAGTGGATGGTCGCCATCATGCAAAGCGATCAAGGGCCGTAGGCCATCCGGCTGAAACCAGACGTCTGCGTGGAGCCCGCTCGATTCTCCATAACCGGGGATCGCATTGGCGAGAAAGCCGAAACAGCCTTTAGCTTTGTATTCACCGGCGCCATAGCCAGCGCTGTAGATATCCCAGCTCCGTTCGGAGACGGATACCCAAACGGCGAACTGGAATTCAGCATCGATCTCCGGCACGGGCAAAATCAGCATGCCAAGAACATAGCGTTCGATTTCGCCGTTCAACCGGACGATCTTGCAGAAGTCGCTGTTCAGGAACGATTCGGCCTGCTTGGCGTCGTCAAAGTATTCCCACGGACGTGGCCCCTCGAAGCCCATCGCCATGGGCAGGCCGATCTGCTCCTCGCCGCAACATGAGCACCGCCATCGGTAGGCTTCGGCGCTCATGGCAAATCCGTCAAGCCGCGTTCGCGGCCCGCGCTTCGGCGAGCGCCTTGAGGTCGGCCGGCTTCAGTTCCACCGATTCGCCGCAGCCGCAGGCGGAAGACTGGTTCGGGTTGCGGAAGGTGAAGCCGGTGCGCAGTGTCGTCACCTCGAAATCCATCTCGGTGCCGAGCAGGAACAGGGCCGCTTCCGGCGCGACATAGACATGCGCGCCGTCGCGCTCGATGTGGTCGTCCTTGAGACTGGGCTCGGTCACCAGATCGACCGTGTATTCCATGCCGGCGCAGCCGCCCTTCTTGATGCCAAGGCGGATGCCGTGGGCCCGGAGACCATTCACATCGTCGCGGCTGGCGACGATTTCGCGCACGCGATCCGCGGCCTTCTCGGTCATGCTGATGACGGCGAAGCGTCCCATGCTCAATTCTCCATCCTGTGCAGGTTCAAGGCCTGCCGGACCAATCCTTGCCTAAAATGGTGAAGTTTGTGCCACGTCGCAAGGGCTATTCCTTTTGGTGATCGTCCGTAACACTTTTCACTTTTGCGGAACCGCCTCCCCTCCCCGGCATTGGGTTCGGGTCATATCAATGGAGGCTAAAATGCTGATCCGGAATTTTCTTATCGCGGGTGCCCTGCTCGCCACCACCGCTTCGGCCGCCTTTGCCCAAACGGTCGTCCTTCAGCCGGAAGAAAGAACCGTCGTGCGCGAATACATCATCAAGCAACCGCCCGCTCCGGTCGTGCTGCCGGACGACTTCAACCTCGCCGTCGGCACCGTCGTCCCCGACAGCGTGATGGTCAGCCCGCTTGACGCGCCGGGCCTTGAAAAACGCTACGACTACATGGTCGTCGACGGCCATGACGTGCTGGTCGACCCTGAAACGCGCGAGATCGTCGAGATTCTCAACTGACGCCAGACACAGAGCAGCGCCGGCAGCGATGTCGGCGCTGTTTGCCTGTCTTCAGTACCACCCCACCGCGATCTGCGCCTCTTCCGACATGCGGTCGGGCGTCCACGGCGGATCGAACACCATCGAAACTTCGACGCCGGACACGCCTTCCACGGCGCCGACGGCATTTTCCACCCAGCCGGGCATCTCGCCAGCGACCGGGCAGCCGGGCGCCGTCAGCGTCATGTCGATCTTGACGGAACGGTCGTCCTCGATGTCGATCTTGTAGACCAGGCCGAGTTCGTAGATGTCGGCGGGGATTTCCGGGTCGTAAACCGTCTTCAGCGCCGAAACGATGTCGTCGGTCAGTCGCGCCAGTTCGTCGGCGGGAATGGTCGAAGTCGTGACCGGAACATTGGCCGGCGTCTGCTCGGAAAGGGTCGTCTCATCCATGGTCGTCATCCGAAGAACTTTCGCGCCTTTTCCAGCGCATCGACAAGGGCATCGACCTCGGCGCGGGTGTTGTACATGCCGAACGACGCCCTGCATGTGGAGGTGACGCCGAAGCGTTTCAACAGCGGCTGGGCGCAATGGGTGCCGGCGCGGACCGCCACGCCCTGCCTGTCGATGACCATCGACACGTCGTGCGCGTGGATGCCTTGCAACTCGAAGGAGACGATGGCGCCCTTGTCCGGCGCATCGCCAAAGATTTTTAGCGAATTGATCGAGCGCAGCCGCTCGTGGGCGTATTTTTTCAGGTCGGCCTCGTGGGCGGCGATGCGCTCGCGGCCGACGCTTTCCATATAGTCCAGCGCAACGCCGAGCCCGATCGCCTGCACGATGGGCGGCGTGCCGGCCTCGAAGCGATGCGGCGGGTCGTTGTAGGTGACGACATCCTGCGTCACTTCCTCGATCATCTCGCCGCCGCCCATGAAGGGGCGCATGGCCTCCAGCCGCTCCCTCTTGCCGTAGAGCACACCAATGCCGGACGGGCCGTAGACCTTGTGGCCGGTGAAGACGAACCAGTCGCAGTCGAGGTCCTGTACGTCGATGGGCATATGGACGGCGCTCTGCGAGCCGTCGACCAGCACCGGAATGCCGTGTTCATGCGCGATGCGGCAGATTTCCTTGATCGGCGTGATCGTGCCCAGCGCGTTCGACATATGGGTGATGGCGACCAGCTTTGTCCTATCGGTCAGGCTCTTCTCGAAATCCTCGACATGCAACGCGCCGAGGTCGTCCACCGGCACCCACGCCAGCTTCGCGCCCTGCCGCTCGCGGATGAAATGCCACGGCACGATGTTGGAGTGGTGTTCGAGGATCGACACGACGATCTCGTCCCCGGCGCCGATGTTCGGCATGCCCCAGCCGTAGGCCACCGTGTTGATGGCCGAGGTCGAATTGGAGGTGAAGACGATGTTGTCCGCGCTCGGCGCGTTGAGGAAGCGGCGCACCGATTCGCGCGCCTTTTCATAGGCGTCGGTGGCGGCGTTGGAGAGGAAGTGCAGGCCGCGATGGACGTTGGCGTATTCCTGCGAGTACGCGTGCTGGACCGCGTCCAGCACCACCTGCGGCTTCTGCGCGGAAGCGCCGTTGTCGAGATAGACGAGCGGCTTGCCGTACACCTCGCGCGCGAGAATCGGAAAATCGCGGCGGATCGCCTCGACGTCATAAGGAAGGGTTTCGACCGCCTTATCCATGGTAGCTGATGAACTCCATGAGCGATCCGTCCGGATCGCGGAAATAGACGCTGGTGCCTTTGCCCTGACCGCCGAAACGCGGCACCGGGCCGAGTTCGATCTCGATATCGTTGGCGCGCAAATGCTCAACCGCGTCCTCGATCGAACCGTTCCAGCAAAAACAGAGATCGCTGTTTCCGGGCTGGACCGGGATACGCGCCAACGGCTCGGCTTTCACGCCCGGCCCGTGGCAGTTCAACTGCTGGCTTCCCAACCGGAAAACGTAGGCACCGCCTTCGCGCGCAATCGCTTCGGCGCCGATGACCTTGGTATAGAACGCCTTCGCCCGATCCCAGTCGGAAACGTGGATCACACTGTGATCGAGCGATACCGGCAGGTCAGCCATGTTCCGCGAACCACCCGTCGAGCCTGGCTTCCAGCGCCTCGACGAGCGCCTCGTCCTCCAGTTCCTCGATCACCTCGGCGACGAAGGCCTTCACCAGAAGGCCGCGCGCCGTCTTCTCGTCGATGCCGCGCGCCATCAGGTAGAACAGATGCGCGTGGTCGATCTCGGTGACAGTAGCGCCGTGGCCGCAGGCGACGTCGTCGGCGAAGATCTCTAGTTCCGGCTTGGTCGAAAACTCGCCGTCGTCGGACAAGAGCAGCGTGTTGCAGGCCATCTTGGCGTCGGTCTTCTGCGCCACCTGATGCACGTTGATGCGGCCCTGGAAGACGCCGCGCGCCTTGCCGGTGACGACGTTGCGGATGATCTCGCGCGAGCCGGTATGCGGCACGGCATGGTCGAGCACCATGGTGACGTCGGTGTGCGTGTCGCCATGCAGGAGGTCAACGCCGCGCAACTGGAAGTCCGAGCCCTCGCCCTTGGTGACGACGCGGATTTCCTGCCGCACCAGCTTGCCGCCGGCGTTCATGACGAACAGGGTGAACTTGGCGTCCTTGCCGATCCAGGCGTTGAACTGGCCGAAATGCGTCGCCGTATCCGGCTGTTCCTGCACGATCAGCCAGGTCACCTCGGAGCCGTCGCCGATGACGACGTTGTCGACCGACGAGACCAGCGCATCGCCGCTGCCGGTCTGCCGTTCGACGATGGTGGCGGTCACGCCATTGCCGATTTTCGCCGCGAAACGCGTGTGGACCTGCCCGCCGGCCTGCACATTCTGCACTTCGACCGGCTTTTCGAGCACGGTGCCGTCGGCGATCTCAAGCAGCCAGCCGTCGGCGACGAAGGCGCTGTTCAGCGCGCCGATGGCGTCGTCCGCGCCTTGCGCGCCGAGTGCGGCGGCATAGGTGCCGTCGCCGAGTTTCTCGGCCACCGGGGTCGCGGTAACGCCTTCGACCGTCACAGGCTTGCCGGCGACGCCGTTGAGCACGGTCAGCACCGGCGAGCCTTCGATGAGCGGCGCGACGGGCTTCGCCTCAAGGCCGGCGTCGAAGGCCGGAACCTTGGTCAGCAGGCGACGCAGGTCGGTGTAGTGCCAGGATTCGATGCGGCGCGTCGGCAGGCCGGCCTTGATCGCCTCGATCGCCGCGTCACGCTTCAGCATGACCTCGCCATCGCCCGGCAGCAGCGCCAGCCGCTCGCCGAAGGCGTCGATCAGCGCCAGCTCCGCCGGCGTGTTCTTGATGGGCGTCTGGATGTTCATGGCCTTACGCAGCCTCTCCGATCACGCCGGCATAGCCGTTGGCCTCGAGGTCGAGCGCCAGCGACTTGTCGCCGGACTTGATGATCTGGCCCTTGTAGAGAACGTGCACGCTGTCGGGCACGATGTGCTCCAGCAGGCGCTGGTAGTGCGTGATGACGACGATGGCGCGGTCCGGCGAGCGCAGCGCGTTAACGCCGTCGGAGACGATTTTCAGCGCATCGATGTCGAGGCCCGAATCCGTTTCGTCCATGACGCACAGTTTCGGCTCCAGGAGCTTCATCTGCAGGATCTCGGCGCGCTTCTTCTCGCCGCCGGAGAAGCCGACATTGAGCGGACGCTTCAGCATGCCCATGTCCATCTGCAGCGTGCCGGCGGCGTCCTTCACCTTCTTCAGCAGTTCCGGAACCTTCAGCGGCTCCTGGCCGCGCGCCTTGCGCTGGGCGTTCATCGCCACCTTGAGGAATTCCATCGTCGCCACGCCCGGTATCTCCATCGGATACTGGAAGGCGAGGAAGATGCCGCTCGCCGCGCGCTCGGCCGGGTCCATCTCCAGGATGGATTCTCCGTTGAACAGGATGTCGCCCTCGGTGACCTCGTAGTCCTCGCGGCCGGCGAGGATGTAGGACAGCGTCGACTTGCCCGAGCCGTTCGGGCCCATGATGGCGGCGACCTCGCCCTTGGCGACCGTGAGGTTCAGGCCGCGGATGATCTCGGTGCCCTCGTCTGCGATGCGGGCGTGCAGGTTCTTGATCTCAAGCATTTGTTCTTCCTGAAAATTCGTTGGTCAGCCGACGGAGCCTTCGAGCGAGATGCCGATGAGCTTCTGCGCCTCGACGGCGAACTCCATCGGCAGCTCCTGAATGACGTCCTTGACGAAGCCGTTGACGATAAGCGCGATGGCTTCCTCTTCGGGAATGCCGCGCTGCATGACATAGAACTTCTGGTCCTCGGAAATCTTAGAGGTGGTGGCTTCGTGCTCAAACTGGGCGGTCGAGTTCTTGGCCTCCATGTAGGGCACGGTGTGCGCCCCGCAGTTGTCGCCGATCAGCAGCGAGTCGCAGTTGGTGAAGTTCCGCGCATTCGTCGCCTTGCGGTGGGCCGAGACCTGCCCGCGATAGGTGTTCTGGCTGAAGCCGGCGGCGATGCCCTTGGAGATGATGCGGCTCTTGGTGTTCTTGCCGAGGTGCAGCATCTTGGTGCCGGAATCGATCTGCTGATAGCCGTTCGAGACGGCGATCGAGTAGAAATTGCCCTGGCTGTCGTCGCCGCGCAGGATGCAGGACGGATACTTCCAGGTGATCGCCGAACCGGTCTCCACCTGCGTCCACGAGATCGTCGAGCGGTCGCCGCGGCAATCGCCGCGCTTGGTGACGAAGTTGTAGACGCCGCCCTTGCCTTCGGCATCGCCCGGATACCAGTTCTGCACCGTCGAATACTTGATCTCGGCATCGTCCAGCGCGATCAGCTCGACCACGGCGGCGTGAAGCTGGTTCTCGTCGCGCTGCGGCGCGGTGCAACCTTCCAGATAGGAGACGTATGCCCCTTCTTCCGCAATAATCAGGGTGCGCTCGAACTGGCCGGTGCCCTTCTCGTTGATGCGGAAATAGGTGGAAAGCTCCATCGGGCAGCGCACGCCCTTCGGCACGAACACGAAAGACCCGTCGGTGAAGACCGCCGAATTCAGCGTGGCGTAGAAGTTGTCGGACACAGGAACGACCGAGCCGAGATACTTCTTCACCAGTTCCGGATGCTCGCGGATGGCTTCCGAGATCGAGCAGAAGATGACGCCGGCCTTGGCCAGCTCCTTCTTGAAGGTGGTGACGACCGAGACGGAATCGAACACGGCGTCCACCGCCACGCGGCCGGACTTGTAGACGTTGTCGTTGGCCGCATCCGCGTCCTCGTCGTCCACGCTTTCTGCCGGAGCCGCCTTCTTCACGCCGGCGAGGATTTCCTGCTCCTTGAGCGGAATGCCGAGCTTCTCATAGGTCCTGAGCAGTTCGGGATCGACCTCGTCGAGCGACTTCGGCCCGGACTGGTTCTTCGGCGCGGCGTAATAGAAAATGTCCTGGAAGTCGATCTTCGGGTACTCGACGCGCGCCCAGGTCGGTTCTTCCATGGTCAGCCAGCGGCGGTAGGCGTCGAGGCGCCATTCCAGCATCCAGTCCGGCTCGTTCTTCTTGGCCGAGATGAAGCGGATGATATCCTCCGACAGGCCTTTGGGCGCCTTGTCGACGGCAATCTCGGTCTCAAATCCATATTTATACTGATCGACATCGATCTGGCGGACCTGATCGATCGTCTCCTGCACAGCAGGCATCGGCGTTCTCCATCCATGCCGGGTTCAAGGCCCGGCCGTTTTTGAACTCTGGCACCGCCAGCCAAACTGACGGAGTAAGTTCGATATAGTGCGTCCGCACCGGAAATTCACCCGGCCAATTCGACACGCACCGCTCTGCCAGGCGAAACCCGGCTTTTTTCCTCCCCGGACGCGGCCCGAAGGCCGCCGTCCGACGGCTTACGCCGCCTTTTCCGTTCCCGCCCGGCGCCCGGCAATGCCCGCCAGCGCCGTGCGGAAAAGCTCGATATCCTCGTCGGTCGTCGCCGGGCCGATCGACACGCGCAGCGCACCCTGCCCGTCACTGATGCCCATCGCCTTCAGCACATGGCTCGGCCCGACCTTGCCCGACGAGCAGGCCGAGCCGGCCGACAGCGCCACGCCTGCGAGGTCGAAGGCGATCTGCGCCGTCTCCGCCTTCATGCCGGGAATGGCGAAGAAGCTGGTATTGGCGAGACGCGGCGCACCGGCGCCAAAGAAAACCGCATCCGGCACCAGCTCGGAAACGACGCTTTCCACGGCATCGCGGCGGGCACGCACCGCCTCGATCGCCACCAGCGCAGCGAGCGCTTGCCTCGCCGCCGCACCGAAGCCGGCGATGGCAGGCAGGTTTTCCGTGCCGGCGCGATGGCCCTTCTCCTGCCCGCCGCCGGCAACCAGCGGCTTCGGCATCATCAGATCTGCGGCGGCGACGACGGCGCCGGCGCCCTTCGGGCCACCGATCTTGTGCGAGGACAGAATCAGATAATCGACGGAACCGGCTGAAATGTCGAGCGGAATGCGCCCTGCCGCCTGCACCGCGTCGAGCACCAAAACACCGCCTGCGGCCTTGACGATCCGGCTGATCGCCTCAACCGGCTGGATTACGCCCGTCTCGTTGTTGGCGGCGTGGATCGCCACCAGCGGCAGGCCGTCCGCCTTATCGTGCGCGGCAAGTGCTGCCTCAAGGGCGGCAAGATCGAGAATGCCGTCGCCGCCGACGCCGAGCCGCGTCACCTGCCCGGCCGGAAAGCGGCCACCGGAGAGCAGACAGGGATGGTCGGCCTGGCAGACATAAAGACGACTCATGCGCAGTGCCGCACGGCCCATCTGCCAGTCGGGCGTCAAAAGCGTCGTGGCGGCTTCGGTGGCGCCTGAAGTGAAGACGACGTGCTCGGGCCTGCCGTTGACAAGGGCCGCCACGGCGCGGCGCGCGTCCTCGACGATGCGGCGGGCGGCGCGGCCTTCGCTGTGCACCGACGAAGGGTTGGCCGCTCCGAGCGCCGCGACCACGGCCGCCCGCGCCGCGTCGCAGAGCGGCGCGGAGGCGTTATGGTCGAAGTAGGCGCGTGCGGCCATCGGGCATCCTGTCATGTCGCAACGTCAGGACAGCGCGTTATTTCCTTGAAATTCCAAGGCGAGCCGTCCTATCTACGCGTTCGCGGCACTGGTGGACAGTCCACCAAAGTTTTGAACAATTCTAAACTAGCTTCTAAGAAGGCGCTGGCCCTGCGTCAAGAACCGATCTGACGCAGATCGGAATTGTCCAGGGGCGGAATTGTTGAAGGCGCCGCCGCCAGTGTATGCCAAGTGGAGTATTCGATGCCAGAGGTCATTTTCGCCGGACCGGCCGGACGCCTGGAAGGCCGCTACCAGCCTTCGACGGAAAAGAGCGCGCCCATCGCCATCGTCCTGCATCCGCACCCGCAGTTCGGCGGGACGATGAACAACAGAATAGTCTACGACCTCTTCTACATGTTCCAGAAGCGCAATTTCACCACGCTGCGCTTCAATTTCCGCGGCATCGGCCGCAGCCAGGGCGAATTCGACCACGGTACCGGCGAACTGTCGGACGCCGCAGCCGCGCTCGACTGGGTGCAGTCACTGCACCCCGATTCCAAAAGCTGCTGGGTGGCCGGCTATTCGTTCGGCTCGTGGATCGGCATGCAGCTTCTGATGCGCCGGCCGGAGATAGAAGGCTTCATCTCGATCTCGCCGCAACCCAACATCTACGATTTCTCCTTCCTGGCACCGTGCCCGTCGTCCGGCCTCATCATCCACGGCGACGCCGACAAGGTGGCGCCGGCCAAGGACGTGCAGGGGCTGGTGGACAAGCTGCACACGCAAAAGGGCATCACCATCACGCAGAAGACCATTCCTGGCGCCAACCACTTCTTCTCGAACGATTCGGCGCTGCTGCTGGAGGAATGCGCCGACTATCTCGACCGGCGACTCAACGGCGAACTGGCCGACCCGCGACCGAAGCGGCTGCGCTAGGATAGCGGCGGGAGCCATCTGGCTCAAGAAATTGGCACAGTAGAGACTATGGTGCAGGCCTTCCTTTGAAGGCCTGCACTGGAGGCTTACTTGTACCAGCCGCCGCTTTTCCGCGAGACGCGCCCCGACATCCTGCATACGCTGATCCGCGCCCATCCGCTCGGACTGATGATCTCGGCTGCGCCGGACGGACCGATGGCCGATCCGGTGCCGTTCCTGCTCGACGCCGATGCCGGCCCGCACGGGCGGCTCAACGCCCATGTCGCCCGCGCCAATCCGCACTGGCGCCAGATCGCGGACAATCCGGCGCTGCCGGTGCTGGTCGTGTTCCAGGGTGTCAACACCTACATCACACCGTCCTGGTACGAGACCAAGCGCGAGACCGGCAAGGTGGTTCCGACGTGGAACTACGCCATGGTGCAGGTGCGCGGCACGGCGCGCGTCATCGAGGACGCTGACTGGCTGGCCGGACAGATCCACGCGCTGACCACGCGCCACGAGAGCGGCCGCGCCGAGCCATGGGCGGTCTCCGATGCGCCGGACGCCTTCATCGCCTCGCAGATCAAGGGCATCGTCGGCATCGAGATCGACATCACGGCCATCGACGGCAAGTGGAAGGTCAGCCAGAACCGGCCAGTCGCAGACCGCGCCGGCGTGGTGGCCGGGCTGGAGGCCGAGCAGGACAATGCGGCGGCGCAGGAGATGGCGGGACTGGTGCGGAGGTTCGGCGGGTTGGAAGGGGTGTAGGGCGAGCGGTTTAACCCTGCCCTGGACCTCGACAGGCGCGCATCTCCCTAATCCGCCCTCGCAATCACCCCGCCGCTGACCGCCTCCCGGCATCCGGTCGTGGCCGGGAAGGTCAGCGGCCGGCCTTTCAGCGCCCTGACCGCCAGATAGGCCCAGGCTTCCGCCTCTGTGGCGTCGCCGTCCAGTCCGGCATCCTCGGCCAGCATCACCTCGGCGCCCAGCCGCGCGGCGCCTTCCCGCAAATCGCCGACGATATGCGGGTTCTTGCGGCCGCCGCCGCAGACGATCCACAGTTTCGGCGGCCACGGCAGATGTTTTGCCGATTGCAGGATCGCCTCGGCGGAGACGGCGGCCAGCGTGCGCGCGCCGTCGGCCAGCGCCAGGCCTTCGGCCTCTGCCAGCGTGAAATCGTTGCGGTCGAGCGATTTCGGCCCCGACAGCTTGAAGAACGATTTTTCCAGATAGCGCTCCACCACCGGGCGCGCCACGCCGCCTTCGCTGGCGATCGCCCCGCCGGCGTCGAAGGGCACGCCGCCCTCGCGCTGCACCCACTGGTCGATCAGCGCGTTGCCGGGACCGGTGTCGAAGGCGACGGGATCGCCCTTTTCCGGTACGAAGGTGATGTTGGAGATGCCGCCGATGTTGACGAATACCACCGGAAACGACGCCACCGCCGGCAACGCGCGCGCCAGCGCCGCATGATAGGCTGGCACCAGCGGTGCCCCCTGCCCGCCGTGAACCATGTCGTTGGCTCGCATGTCGTAGACCACCCGCAGGTCGGTCTTTTCGGCCAGCAGCGGCCCGTCGCCCAGTTGCACCGTCAGGCCGATATGGGGGCGATGCAGCACCGTCTGGCCGTGGAACCCGATCAGGTCCGGTTCGTTCCAGCGGGGATCGTCCCGCAGCTTCGCCCGGAACGCGGCGACCGCTTCGGCATGGCGCAACGTCAGGTCGCGCTCAAGGGTTGCCAGGTCGCCCGGCCGTTCGTCCCTTTTCCCGATCCGTTTGGCATCCTCCAGCCCTGCCTCGATGCGGCGGCGGAAGGCCGCCTCGTAGGGAACGAAGAAGGACGGGCCACGCTCGACCGCGTTTTCGCCGTCGGTGCGCAGCACGGCGAGATCGATGCCGTCCATGGATGTGCCGCTCATCAGGCCGATGGCGCAGAGTTCGCTCATCTTTCCACCGTTCTTGTGATTCCTTGCCGCAGGATGCTAAACGCGCGCAATCGTTGCTGTCACCGCCGCATGCGGCCGTTCCGTCCCGAAAGTAGAAGCCATGCCCGCCTTCAAGTCCGATTTCCTGCGCATCCTGTCCGAGCGCGGCTTCATCCACCAGATTTCGGATGAAAGCGGCCTCGACGACCTCCTCGCCAGGGAAACCGTGACGGCCTATATCGGTTTCGACCCGACGGCGCCCAGCCTGCACGCCGGCGGCCTGATCCAGATCATGATGCTGCACTGGCTGCAGCAGACCGGCCACCGGCCGATCTCGCTGATGGGCGGCGGAACCGGCATGGTCGGCGACCCGTCCTTCAAGGACGAGGCGCGGCAACTGATGACCGTCGAGACCATCGCGGCCAACATCGCCGGCATCAGACGAGTCTTCTCCAACTACCTGACCTATGGCGACGGGCCAAAGGACGCCCTGATGATCAACAACGCCGACTGGCTGACGTCAATCAACTACCTGGAGTTCCTGCGCGACGTCGGCCGTCACTTCTCGGTCAACCGCATGCTCTCCTTCGACAGCGTGAAGATGCGGCTGGAGCGCGAGCAATCGCTGTCCTTCCTCGAATTCAACTACATGATCCTGCAGGCCTACGACTTCGTCGAACTGAACAAGCGCACCGACTGCCGCTTGCAGATGGGTGGCTCGGACCAGTGGGGCAACATCGTCAACGGCATAGACCTCGGCCACCGCATGGGCACGCCGCAGCTTTTCGCGCTGACCTCGCCGCTGCTCACCACCGCCTCCGGCGCCAAGATGGGCAAGTCGCTCAGCGGCGCGATCTGGCTCAACCCGGACATGCTGTCGGCCTACGATTTCTGGCAGTACTGGCGCAACACCGAGGACGCCGACGTCGGCCGCTTTCTGAAACTCTACACGACGCTGCCGCTCCCCGAGGTGGCGCGGCTGGCGGCGCTCGGCGGCGCCGAGATCAACGAGGCCAAGAAGGTGCTGGCGACCGAGATCACCGCCATGCTGCACGGCCGCGCGGCGGCCGAGCAGGCGGCGGAGACGGCGCGCAAGACCTTCGAGGACGGCGTGACCGCCGACAGCCTGCCTTCGGTCGAGGTGCCGCGTGCCGAACTGGAGGCCGGCATCGGCATCCTTGCGCTGTTCGTGAAGGCGGGGCTCGCCGGCTCGAACGGCGAGGCGCGCCGGCATGTGCAGGGCGGCGCGGTGCGGCTCAACGACGAGCCGGTTTCGGACGACCGGCGCGCTGTGACGCTTCGGGACTTGAGTCCGGAAGGCGCGCTAAAGCTCTCATTGGGCAAGAAAAAACACATTCTTGTCAGGGCGGTGTAGGAGTTGCTCTCCTCTCCCCCTTCACGGGGAGAGGATGCCGGCAGGCAGGTGAGGGGCGGCGCCTGCCTCGCGAAGGTTTACGCCGCCCCTCATCCGTCACTTCGTGACACCTTCTCCCCGTAAACGGGGAGAAGGAAGCCTGGCCCCTCACCTAAACTCGAAGATCGACCGGAAGATGCCGGGGGCGATGACGGAGAGCGGGTTGACGTCGAGCACCGGCTTGTTGGCGTTGCCGCGCAGCCGGAAGGTGACGCCGATCAGGCCGCGGTCGCGGCCATTGCCAAGCAGCGCGCCGACCAGCGGCAATTCGCCGAAAATGCGGTTCAGGCCATAGATCGGCATGAAGGTGCCGGTCATGTCCATATCGTTGTTCTGGTCGTAGAGCGTGCCCTGGAAGGTCGTGCCGATGGTCGGCCCGCGCAGCAGGCCGTTCTTCAGCTTCAGGTAGCCGGCGCCCTTCTCGACCTCCGAATAGCCACGCTCGAAGCTGACGCGCGAGGTATCGATATTGCCCTTGACGGCCTGGTTGAGGCTGCGGGTATCGTTAGCCGGCCTGGTCGACACGATGGAAGCGAGCTTCGGCTCATTCACGACGAGGAAATCGCGGGCGTCGATCGTTCCCGTCAACGGTCCCTTGCCGCTGCCGGACAAGGCCAGCGCGATCGCCCCGCCCTGCATGTGCTCATAGATGTCGAGGAAACGCAGCACCGCGCCCGCATCGGCCGACTTCATCGACAGCGACCGGCCCTGCCCGCCCGTATCGCTGACGGTGAACGCGGCCCCCGCGCTCGTCGTCGCATTCGCCTGCAGGCCGGCCGCCTTACCGGCGGCGGTGCTGTAGCTCAGCGTCAGGTTGGACAGCTTCTCGTCGTGGAAGCCGGTCAGCGAACCGACATTGGCGCTCACGGTAATGGGGTCCGAGCCGGCGCCGGTGCTCGCGGTGCCGCTGTCGGACATGAACTGCTTGATCAGCGGACGTGCGTCCAGCGCATCGCCGTCGATGCTGACGGCATAGCCCTTGGCCGAATGCTTGACCGAAACGGCGACGTCGTCGCCGCGGTTGAGCCGCACGCGGTCGAAATCGGCCGAGACGAGGTGACCGCCGCTAAGCACGACCTTGCCGTCCAACTGGAAGGATTTGCCGGACAGATCGAAGTCCGACAGCGTGGTGGTGGCGCCGGTGTCCTTCATGGTGAAGGTCACGTCGGCCGGCACCGAGGCGCCCTTGCTCCAGCCGGCCCAGGGAATCATCAGTTTGGCGGCCGTCAGGTCGGCCGAGACGGCCTGGCTGCCGTCGTCGTTCTTGTCCAGCGCGACCTTCACCGTGCCGGAAAGCAGCGTGGAAAGGCCCGGCATGACGGCGTTGCGGGTCTTGTCGTCGATCACCAGCAGGACCTTGCGGCTGCGCGGCGGGCCGTTGTCTTCCAGCGGCTCGGTGATGTCGATCTCAGCCGGGATGCCGTTCAGCTTCGCGTCGGCCTCGACCAGCGCCTTGTCGGGATCGACGACGATGGTGCCATCGGCTTCCGTCACCATCTGGCCGTCGACGGGCTTGGCCAGCGCCAGGTCCTGATAGGTGAGCGAAACCAGGAAGCCGAGCTTGCTGGTGTCGACGCCGTGCTGCAGGGGGATATCGGCCTTGACGTTGCCCTTGACCGTGCCGGACAGGTCCTCCGGGACCATGCCAACATGGCGCATGGCGTTGATCGGCTCGTAGGAGGCGAGTTCGGCGATGGCCGGCGCATCACCCTCGACGTCGATGTCGAGCGCGCCGACGACAGGCGGCTCGTTGGCGTTGCGCACCTTGAGGATGCCGTTGGACGCGGCGACGACGCGACCGCTCGGCATGTAGACGCTGCCCGAATCCAGCGTGATGTCGACGCTGTTGCCGTGGAACTCGACCGCGCCGACGGCATCGCGCACGGGCGGGATCGTTCCGGCGGTGTCGAAGCGGGAGCCGTCGATGCGGAACCGGCCGAACACTTCGTCGGGTCCGAGCGGCACGCCGTTGCCGGCGCGGCCCGGCGCGACGTGATACTGCACGTTGCCGTCGACCACCCGGCCGCCGAACAGGTTCTGCAGCACCCAGGTGCGGGCGCCATGGGCGGAGAACCATGGCCAGAGCTGCTTGACGTGCGAGACCGGCATGTCGTGCACGCTGAGATTCAGCGACACGCCGGGCGCCTCGCCGGCGACGAAGGCGACGGCCGCATCGCCACGCACTTCGCCGACCGGGCCGGAGCGCAGCGCGATGGTGTCAGCGACCAGCTTGCGGCTTTCGGTCCGATACTCGCCGGCGACGCGGGCAAGGAAAGCGAGCGCCGGTTCAGGCGAATCCTCCGGCGCCAAAGTCGAGCCGTCGCTGGTGAAATCGTAGCGGTAGGACGGCTCTTCCCCGCCGGTCGCGGCATCCCTCGGCTTAGGTCCGATCGAGCCAACGAAGTTGTATGTCGAGCGTCCCGTCTTCACCAGCAAACGGTCGATCGAGATCTTGTTGGTGCCCGATATCAGGCTGCCGTCGAGGGAGATGTCGCCGTCGATCACGCCGTGCTTGCCCAGATCCAGCGCGCCGTCGGAAAGCGACAGCGAGGCCGCCAGACGGGAATCGGCGTCATCGCTGCCTTCTGAACCGGTCAGGTGCAGGGCAAGCTCGCCCAGCCTGCCCCCGGATAGCCCCTGGTCGTCCGCGCGGCCTGCAGACGCCAGCGGCGCCAAGGTGACGTCCAGGCTCAGGTCGTCGATATGGGACGTGGCCGGATCGCGCATGGCGGCGGCCTTGAGGGCAAGCGCACGGCCGTCGACGGCCGCTTCGGCGACGACGTTCATCTTGCCCGGCCCGCTCTGGGAGACGATAGCGGAGGCGACATGGACGGTCTGCACGCCCGTCCCGGCCGGCAGGGCGAACTCGACGTCGGTCAATCCGATTTCGCGCAAGGAGTCCCGGCGAACGGCACCGAGCGCTTCGCGCACCGCGTCGAACACGGCGGCCGACACCTTGTCGGGATCGAGCAATCCGTCGGCATTGCGCAAATGCGCGGCCCAGTCGCCGTCGCCGGCCGGCATGGCACCGAGCGAGATGTGCGCGTCGGCTATGCGCGCGCTGGTCAGCCTCACCTCGCCCGACAGCAGGGGAAGGAAGCGGACACCGAAGCGCATGGAAGCGGCATCGACCATCGGCTTCCCATCGGCCGTCTTCAGGCTGACGTCACCGACCTCGAGCGCCAAGAAACTGGAGCCGTCCAGCGTGATGCGCGCAGGCCCCAGCGCCATGTTCACGTCGATGCCGGCAAGGTCCTCGATGGCTTTCTCGGCCGTCGCGCGCAATCGCTCGGAGCCGATGCCTGAGGCGCCGATAACGTAGACGGCGAGCGCCACGACGACGGCCAGCATGACCGCGCCGAAGGCGATCCTGGCCAGGATGCGGAACCCACGGCCTATCGCCGCCTGCCCGAGCGGCGGCACCATGCATGCCGACGGCATGGCGCCGAGGTCGGTTATCTCATGGCGCCGGAACCTGATCTTTTCGTGCCGTGGCAGCTCCTGATCCACGCAATCTTCCGTTTTGCGAACTCGATCGTGGACGAATCCCCGTTCGACACTATATCGGTGGCGCCATGCCCCGTAACCTTAAAGTCCCGTAACCTCGAACAAGGCTCCCGGCATGGCTGATCTCGACGTGGGCGACATGGCGCCCGATTTCGATCTTCCGCGCGACGGCGGTGGCTCGCTGCGGCTTTCCGGCTTCCGCGGCAGGCCCGTCGTCCTCTACTTCTATCCGCAGGACGACACGACAAGCTGCACCGCCGAAGCGATCGACTTCTCGCGGCTCAGGCCGGAATTCGAGAAGGCAGGTGCTGCGGTCATCGGACTCTCCCCCGACAGCACCAAGAAACATGACAAATTCAAGGCCAAGCACGGCCTCGGCGTCGATCTGGTGGCCGACGAGGAGCGAAAAGTCATCGAAGCCTACGGCCTGTGGGTCGAAAAGCAGATGTACGGCCGCCGCTACATGGGCGTCGAACGCACAACCTTCCTGATCGGGAAGGACGGCCGCATCGCCCAGGTCTGGCGAAAGGTGCGGGTGAAGGGCCACGCGGAAGCCGTGCTGGAAGCGGTGAGAACCCTGCCCTCCTGAGCCGGCGGGACCGACGCGGGCACATCACCTTCGACGGCCATGCGGAAAAGCTTTGTTAACCCTAACAATGTTTAAATCGGGCTCGTCGTCGGCATAGCAACAAGAGCCTGCTCCCGTGAACGCAACCGGTCAGTCCGCAGTCTTCGGCAAGCGCAAGGAACCGCATACCGTCATCATCGCCCATGGCGACGAGATCCGTCACTTCACGGTGCGTCCGTGGATGGCGGCCATCATCGGCTCGGCCTTCGCCGCCATCGCCATCGGCTACCTGCTGGCTACCAGCTATCTCGTGCTGCGCGACGACCTGATCGGCGCGGCCACCGCACGCCAGGCACGCATGCAGCAGGCCTATGAGGATCGCATCTCGGCGCTGCGCTCGCAGGTCGACCGCATCACCAGCCGCCAATTGCTCGACCAACAGCTGATGGAAACGAAAGTCAGCGAGCTGCTGGAGCGCCAGACGCAGCTCAGCCAGCGCCATGGACGGCTGGATTCGGTGATCGAACGGGCCGAGAAGGAAGTCGGCGCCAAACTACCCGATGCGGCTCCGGCCCTGCAGCAGAAGCCGGACGTGCGCGCCGAGATCGGCGCTCCCGCCGATGGTGGGGCCGCCACCGTCTCGCTGGCCAGCCTCGGCCCGGCCGACACAAAACCGTTCTCGTTGTGGTCGACCCGCACCGACATCAAGGCCGACGATTCCTCGGCCGACCGGGCCGACAAACTCTTCGTCGCCATCAACCAGTCGCTGCGCAGCATCGAGAACGAGCAGCTGGATCGCATAAGCCGGCTGGCCGACACCGCCTACGAGAACGCCGACGCCATCAAGGACGCGCTCGCCAGCGCCGGCCTGCCGGTGGACAGCAACTTCGGCAAGGACGAGAGCGACGTCGGCGGGCCGCTGATCCCGCTCGACAAGGCCGCGATCTTCGACAGCAAGGTCAAGGAACTGGACGAGGCGCTGGATGCGCTGGACCACCTCAAGTCCGAAGCGCGGCGCCTGCCGCTGGCCAATCCGGCCCCGGGCCATGTGGTGACCAGCCCGTTCGGCGTGCGCACCGATCCGATCCTCGGCACGGCAGCGCTGCATTCGGGCATGGACTTTCGCGCCCCAAGGGGCATGCCGGCGCGCACGACGGCGGCGGGCGTGGTGACGCGCGCCGGCTGGGCCGGCGGCTACGGCCGCATGGTCGAGATCGACCACGGCAACGGCTTCGCCACACGCTACGGGCATCTCAGCAAGATCCTGGTGGCGGTCGGGCAGAAGCTCAAGGCCGGCGACGAGGTCGGGGAGACAGGCTCCAGCGGCCGCTCCACCGGCCCGCACCTGCACTACGAGGTGCGCCACAACGGCGAGGCGGTCAATCCGCTGCGCTTCCTCGCCGTCGGCAAGAAGGTGCAGAAGTACCTCTGATTTCGTCTGCGGTCGGCACGACTTGCAGAACGCACCGCCGGTCGCCGACATCGACACGAACCGGCTTCAGGAACTTTGATACCTGCCGACGAAAAAGTCTGAATTGACGGGATGCGGCTTGCGCTAAGCCTTTGAAAGAATGGCGCGAGTGACGGGGCTCGAACCCGCGACCTCCGGCGTGACAGGCCGGCACTCTAACCGACTGAGCTACACCCGCGCTTGCGGCGCACAGGACACGTCCGGTGCGTCGTTGCGCGGTGGATAAGGGGTTCACCGCTGGGTGTCAAGCGCACCTTTGGCGCTATTCTCACCGGCCGAAGCTTTTTTCCACGACGCCGTTCCGCGCCCATCGCGGCATCCGCCTTTCACCCGGCCGACACGCCCGGAAAAGAAGCGAGTGCGACCGCTGCGGCAGCGGCGTCACGCAAGGGATACACCGCATTTGGCCTTGCGAAGCGGAGATCAACCGCTTAAAGCTCCGGCCCGCGGGCGATTAGCTCAGTTGGTAGAGCATCTCGTTTACACCGAGAGGGTCGGCGGTTCGAGCCCGTCATCGCCCACCATTTTATATCTCACGGCAGTTCGCTTCGCTCACGCCTCCGACGGGGCGGGCGAAAGCCCGGGCCGCGGTCGCGGCCTCGTTCCGGTTCTTTACCTGATCTCACGGCAGTTCGCTTCGCTCACGCTTCCGACGGGGCGGGCGAAAGCCCGGGCCGCAGGCGCGGCCTGCTCCAGCCTGAGTGACCTCCTCCCGCCCCGCCCTTTCGCGTGCCCCGGCAAACAAAAAGCCGGGCAATGCCCGGCTTCCTGCATGGAACCGAAGGAAGGCGATATTAGTTGACCGCGTCCTTGAGGCCCTTGCCGGCCGAGAACTTCGGCACGGTGCGCGCGGGGATCTTCACCTCGGCGCCGGTCTGGGGATTGCGGCCGGTCGAAGCCGCACGCTTCGAGACGCTGAAATTGCCGAAGCCGACCAGCCGGACATCGCCACCCTTCTTCAACTCGCCGGTGATGACGGAAAACACCGCATCGACCGCCGACTGAGCGTCACCCTTGGAAATCTTGGCCGCATCGGCGACGGCGGACACCAGTTCGTTCTTGTTCATAAGGTTTCCCTTCCATGAGAATGCCGGAACACGTCGACTCATCCGGCTGGGCCCGGACTTTATGGAGAAGCGGTCCGACAACCAAGCGGAAATGCTGGCCGGAAGGCGAAAAAAGCCCGGAAATCCGGGCTTTTTCACATGAAAAAGCCGGGCGCGAAGCCCGGCTTTCCATTTGTTGCAATGCAGCATCGCAAAACACTCAATGAGCGAGCGACTTGCCGGCGTCCTCGGCCGCATCGACCGGAGCGGGCGTCGTGGCCGGCTCCACCCATTCGATCGGCTCCGGCACCCGCACCAGCGCGTGCTGCAGCACTTCTCCGACCCGCGAGACCGGGATGATTTCCATGCCGTTCTTCACGTTGTCCGGAATCTCCGCCAGGTCCTTGGCGTTGTCTTCCGGGATCAGCACCTTCTTGATGCCGCCGCGCAGTGCCGCCAGCAGCTTTTCCTTCAAGCCGCCGATCGGCAGGATGCGGCCGCGAAGCGTGATCTCGCCGGTCATCGCCACGTCGGCCTTCACCGGAATGCCGGTCAGCACCGAAACGATGGCCGTGGCCATTGCGGCACCTGCGGACGGACCGTCCTTCGGCGTGGCACCCTCGGGCAGATGCACGTGGATGTCGCGCTTGTCGAAGAGCGGCGGCTCGATGCCGAAATCGATGGCGCGGGAGCGGACATAGGAGGCCGCCGCCGAGATCGATTCCTTCATCACGTCGCGCAGGTTGCCGGTCACCGTCATCTTGCCCTTGCCGGGCATCATGACGCCCTCGATCGTCAGCAGTTCGCCGCCGACCTCGGTCCAGGCAAGCCCGGTGACGACACCGACCTGGTCGTCCGTCTCGGCCATGCCGAAGCGGTAGCGCTGCACGCCGAGATAATCGGCCAGGTTGTCCTGGGTGATCTTCACCGCCTTCTTCTTGGTCTTCAGGATTTCCGTCACCGCCTTGCGGCCGAGCTTCATCAGCTCACGCTCGAGCGAACGGACGCCCGCTTCGCGCGTGTAGGTCTGGATGATGCCGCGGATGGCGTCCTCCGAAACCGAGAACTCCTTCGGCTGCAGCGCGTGGTCGCGCACCACCTTCGGCATCAGGTGCCGCTTGGCGATCTCGACCTTCTCGTCCTCGGTGTAGCCGGCGATACGGATGATCTCCATGCGGTCCATCAGGGGCGCAGGGATGTTCAGCGTGTTCGCCGTCGTCACGAACATCACCGAGGACAGGTCGTATTCGACCTCCAGGTAATGGTCCATGAACGTCGCGTTCTGTTCGGGGTCGAGGACCTCGAGCAGGGCCGAAGACGGATCGCCGCGGAAGTCCTGGCCCATCTTGTCGATCTCGTCGAGTAGGAAGAGCGGATTGGACTTCTTGGCCTTCTTCATCGACTGGATGACCTTGCCGGGCATCGAGCCGATATAGGTGCGCCGGTGGCCGCGGATCTCGGCCTCGTCGCGCACGCCGCCGAGCGCCATGCGCACGAACTCGCGCCCCGTCGCCTTGGCGATCGACTTGCCGAGCGAGGTCTTGCCGACGCCAGGAGGGCCGACGAGGCACAGGATCGGCCCCTTCAGCTTCTTCTGGCGGCTTTGCACGGCGAGGTACTCGACGATGCGCTCCTTGACCTTGTCGAGGCCGAAGTGATCGGCATCGAGCACTTCCTGGGCGAAGTTCAGGTCCTGCTTGACCTTGGAGTTGCGACCCCACGGGATCGACAAGAGCCAGTCGAGGTAGTTGCGCACCACCGTCGATTCCGCCGACATCGGCGACATCGAACGCAGCTTCTTCAACTCGGCTTCCGCCTTCTCGCGGGCCTCCTTGGAGAGCTTCGTCTTCTTGATGCGCGCCTCGATCTCGGCGGCCTCGTCGCGGCCATCCTCGCCCTCGCCGAGCTCCTTCTGGATCGCCTTCATCTGCTCGTTGAGGTAGTATTCGCGCTGGGTCTTCTCCATCTGGCGCTTGACGCGCGAGCGGATGCGCTTCTCCACCTGCAGGACGGAGATTTCGGCTTCCATGAAGCCCATCGCCTTCTCCAGCCGCTCCTTGACGGAGAGCGTGGCGAGCATTTCCTGCTTCTCGGGGATCTTGATGGCGAGATGCGATGCGACCGTATCGGCCAGCTTCGAGTAATCCTCGATCTGGCTCGCGGCCCCCACCACCTCGGGCGAGATCTTCTTGTTCAGCTTGACGTAGTTCTCGAAGTCGGAGACCACCGAGCGCGCCAGCGCCTCGATCTCGACTTCCTCCTCGCCCGGCTCGTTGAGCATGGTCGCGCGGGCCTCATGGAAATCGCCGCGATCGGTGAATTCCGAGATGCGCGCACGCGCAGCACCCTCGACCAGCACCTTGACGGTGCCGTCCGGCAGCTTCAGCAGTTGAAGCACGTTGGCGAGCGTGCCGACGTCATAGATGGCGTCCGGCTCCGGATCGTCGTCGGCGGCATTCTTCTGGGTTGCGAGCAGGATCTGCTTTTCCTGCCCCATCACCTCTTCAAGGGCCTTGATGGATTTTTCGCGGCCCACGAACAGCGGCACAATCATGTGCGGGAAGACGACGATGTCGCGCAGCGGGAGGACCGCGAAGACGCCGTCGGCGGGGGACCTGGAAGTTTTGGCCATTGTCCAACCTTTCTGTCGCGACCGCTCTAAGCCAATCGCGAATCTCATATTAACGACCGCGGGTCGTTCCGCCTATCATCCTTTGTGACGGGAGTTTGTCAGCACGGAATGCAGCCCATCGGCCTTCCGTCGATAGGTGGATGCTGGCGACGGAAAGATCAAGGGCAAATGGCAGGCGACTAACTTGCCGTGCGCCGGACGGAAGCGGCAGCCGCACAGCAAAGCGGCGCCTTTCGGCGCCGCCAGGCATTCCAAGGGAAAAATGGCCTATCTCTCTAGCCGCATTTGTGCGGCGCCAACGCTTCCGTCTGGCTGCAAAATGCTCTAGGCGCTGACCGGGCCCTTCTTTTCCTTGCTGTCGGAGTAGATGTAGAGCGGGCGGGCGCTGCCCGTCACCACTTCCTCCGAGATGACGACCTCGCGCACCCCTTCCAGCGCCGGCAGCTCGAACATGGTGTCGAGCAGGATCGCCTCCATGATGGAACGCAGGCCGCGTGCGCCGGTCTTGCGCTCGATGGCGCGCTTGGCGATGGCCGACAGCGCATTCTCGTGGAAGGTCAGGTCGACGCTCTCCATCTCGAACAGCCGCTGGTACTGCTTGACCAGCGCGTTCTTCGGCTCGGTCAGGATCTGGATCAGCGCGGCCTCGTCGAGATCCTCCAGCGTCGCCAGCACCGGCAGACGGCCGACGAATTCGGGGATCAGGCCGAACTTCAACAGGTCCTCCGGCTCGACCTGGCGGAACAGGTCGCCGCTGCGGCGGTCCTCCGGCGAGGCCACGGTGGCGCCGAAACCGATCGAGGTCTTGCGGCCGCGATCCGAGATGATCTTGTCCAGGCCGGCGAAGGCGCCGCCGCAGATGAACAGGATGTTGGCGGTGTCGACCTGCAGGAATTCCTGCTGCGGATGCTTCCTGCCGCCCTGCGGCGGCACGGAGGCGACCGTGCCCTCCATGATCTTCAACAGCGCCTGCTGGACGCCCTCGCCCGACACGTCGCGGGTTATCGAGGGATTGTCGGACTTGCGGGAAATCTTGTCGATCTCGTCGATGTAGACGATACCCCTTTGGGCACGTTCGACATTGTAGTCGGCCGACTGCAACAGCTTGAGGATGATGTTCTCCACATCCTCGCCGACATAGCCGGCCTCGGTCAGCGTGGTGGCATCGGCCATGGTGAAGGGCACGTCGATGATGCGCGCCAGCGTCTGTGCCAGCAGCGTCTTGCCGCAGCCGGTCGGGCCGATCAGAAGGATGTTCGACTTCGCCAGTTCGACGTCGTTGTTCTTGCCGGCGTGGGCGAGGCGCTTGTAGTGGTTGTGGACGGCGACCGACAGCACGCGCTTGGCGTAGGGCTGGCCGATCACGTAGTCGTCGAGAACCTTCAGGATCTCCTGCGGTGTCGGCACGCCTTCGCGCGACTTCACCATCGAGGTCTTGTTCTCCTCGCGAATGATGTCCATGCACAGTTCGACGCATTCGTCGCAGATGAAGACGGTGGGGCCGGCAATGAGCTTGCGAACCTCATGCTGGCTTTTGCCGCAGAACGAGCAGTAGAGGGTGTTCTTGGAATCACCGCCGCCGTTGCTGACCTTGCTCATCGTCCAGTCCTTTTCATGGGCACCCGCCAAGCGGACACACCCGATAACCTATCGCGGGAAACCGCCTTTTCCAGTACCCGGCCCCCGTAGCGCATTCCGTACAAGGTACAACCCGGAAAGCATCAGCCGATTCGCAGTTCCCCGGCGAAAAAGCTAAGCCGCCGAAGCTCAATAGAGCCTTAACGTAGGCGGTCGGGCTTCCCGAGGGAACAGCCAATTGTGGCGGAAATGCCGCAAATCCACGCAAAAGTTCCGGACCGGCCGGCCTTTGTCGGCCAGCCCGGAGGCAAAGTCCGGCTCAGGCCTTGGCCTCGCCTTCGTTTTCGTCGCGCGACGTCATCACCTTGTCGATCAGGCCGAGACCCAGCGCCTGCTCGGTGGTGAGGAAGTTGTCGCGCTCCATGGCGTTGTGGATCGTCTCGTAATCCTGCCCGGTGTGCTTGACGTAGATCTCGTTCAGCCGCCGCTTGAGCCGCTCGGTGAACTGGGCGTGGATCATGATGTCGGTCGCCTGACCCTGATAGCCGCCCGACGGCTGGTGGATCATGATCTGCGCGTTCGGCGTGCAGAAACGCATGTCCTTGGCGCCGGCGGTCAGAAGCAGAGAGCCGGCCGACATCGCCTGGCCGACGCACAACGTCGACACCGGCGGCTTGATGAACTGCATGGTGTCGTACATCGCCAGGCCCGACGTCACCACGCCGCCCGGCGAATTGATGTACATGTTGATCTCTTTCTTCGGGTTTTCCGCCTCGAGGAAGAGAAGCTGCGCGCACACCAGCGAGGCCATGCCGTCCTCGATGGGGCCGGTGATGAAGATGATGCGCTCCTTCAGGAGGCGCGAGAAAATGTCGTAAGCGCGCTCGCCACGGTTGGTCTGTTCGACCACCATCGGGACGAGGTTCATGTAGGTTTCATACGGATCTTTCATGGACTGTCCCTTGACACGCAGGATTGAGGCTGAGGCCGAATCGGGGCGCAGGAGCCTTGATGCGTAGATAGGATGGCCCCTCACCCTTGCGCAAGGCCGACCGGAAC
This sequence comes from Mesorhizobium sp. 8, assembly GCF_006351905.1. Classification (NCBI taxonomy): domain Bacteria; kingdom Pseudomonadati; phylum Pseudomonadota; class Alphaproteobacteria; order Hyphomicrobiales; family Phyllobacteriaceae; genus Mesorhizobium; species Mesorhizobium sp. 8. The sequence continues at coordinate 109,312 of NZ_CP040914.1, read as the reverse complement.
CGCCTTCCGGTTAAGGTTGCCCGTTAACGAATTTTAACGAATCCGCTTTTCCGCCGCCCGCCTGTCCGCTTAGGTTGAAAAAGGAGTTTCAGTTCGCGTTCAAGGGGTGGCGCAATGTCGACGAAGAAGCTGATGATCGCCGTATCGGCGCTCGCCGTGCTCGGCACGGTATCGGAAACGGCGGCGGGCGGACGCGCGGTCGCCTGCTACGAGCCTTACCGAACCGCACCGGTCTACGACACGGTCTATGAGAACGTCGAGGTCAATCCCGGCTACAGCCGGGTCGAGGTGACGCCGGCGATCTACGGCACGCGCAGCCGCACCGTCGTGGTGCGCGAGGAAAGCGTCGGCTACCGCACCATCCCGGCCGAATACGCCTACCAGCGCGAGCGGGTCGAGATCTATCCGGCCACCAGGGTGGCGCGCACGATCCCGGCGGAAGTGCGCACCCGCTACCGCACCGTCAAGGTCGCCGACGGCGGCTATGACTGGGAATGGCGCTGGATCGACGGCCGCAAGGTGCTGTGCAAGGTCAAGCGCAAGGCTCGCTACCAGCGCGTCGCCGAGACGGTGGTGGTGCGCGAGGCCCGCACCGTCTACGAAACCGTGCCCGCCGAATACGGCTACCGAAAGCGCAAGGTGATGGTCAGCCCGGAACGCACCGAGCGCTACGTCATCCCGGCCCGCTACGAGACGGTGGAAGAACAGGTGGTGGTGCAGCCGGAGCAGCGGCGTCTGGTCGAAGTACCGCCGTCCTACCAGCGCGTCGCCCGCAAGGTGCTGGTCGAGGAAGGCTCGGAAGGCTGGCGGCGCGTGCACATCCGCCGCCACTGCGACGACTGAGGATCGAAGCGCAGGAAGCCGCATAGGATCGCACTTCCCCGCTCCCGCAGCGCCCACTGACGGGGCGCGGGAACGTGGCATCACGATACGGTCTGGCATCGGCGCGGCAAACCGGGCTAATGATCCGGCATGACCGAGAAAGCCGTTCCTCCGCCCTACCTCTCCTTCGACCCGGCGAGCCGCCGCGTAAGGCTCTCGCCGCGCGAACCGGCCTTCGTGCAGAACCCGTACGAGGCCTACGCCTTCCTGCATGCGGCGAGCCCGGCCTTCTTCTGGGAGGACTACGGCCACTGGTGTTTCGGCGGCTACGACGACGTCAACCGCCTGCTGCGCGACCGGCGTTTCGGTCGGCAGAACCCCGCCGGCGTGCCGGACAGCCGCGGCGTCGACCAGGACTGCAGCCACCTCGCTTCCTTCGACGCGGTCGAAGCCCATTCGATGCTGGAACTGGAGCCGCCGATCCACACCAGGCTGCGCACGCTGGTCAACCGCGCCTTCGTCTCCCGGCAGGTGGAGCGGCTCCGCCCGCGCGTCGAGGCACTGGCCAACGAATTGATCGACAGTTTTCCTACCGGCGAACCGTTCGACCTGATCCCGGCCTATGCGACGCCGCTGCCCATCACCATCATCGCCGAAATGCTCGGCGTGCCGGTCGAAATGGGGCCGCAACTGCTCGACTGGTCGCATCAACTGGTGGCGATGTACACGCTTGGCCGCACACGTGAGACGGAAGAAACGGCCAACCGCGCGGCGCGCGATTTCTCCGCCTTCCTGCGCGGCTATGTCGCCGAGCGGCGCGACGCGCCGGGCGACGATCTCTTGTCGCTGCTGATCGCGGCGCACGAAGGCGACCAGAAGCTTTCCGAGGACGAACTGGTCTCGTCGGTCATCCTCCTGCTCAACGCCGGCCATGAAGCGACCGTGCACCAGACCGGCAACGCCGTGCGCGCCGTGCTGCAACAGGGCGGCGACCCGCGCCGCTTCGTCACAACGGCCGAAGAGACGGCGGCCACGGTCGAGGAATGCCTGCGCTTCGAAGCACCGCTGCATATGTTCAACCGCTACGCCTATCAGGAAATGGAGGCGGCGCCCGGCATCACGGTGAAACCCGGCGAACAGATCGGCCTGCTGCTCGGCATGGCCAACCGCGACCCGGCCGCCTTCGCCGATCCGCACGCCTTCCTGCCTGGCCGCGCCGACCAGAAGAACGTGTCGTTCGGCGCCGGCATCCATTTCTGCATCGGCGCGCCGCTGGCGCGTCTGGAATTGCAGGTCTCGCTGAAGGTGCTGTTCGAGCGCCTGCCCGGCATAAAGCTGGCCAGCGAGCCGCACTTCCGCGACAGCTATCATTTCCACGGGCTGGAGGCGCTTCCAGTGTCTGCCTGAAGGAAACGGCCGGACCAGACAGGCCCGGCCGCTCCCCGGCGCCCTGCCGTTCAGATCTTCAGCGTGCGGTTCTCCTCGCGGCCGAAGCCGCGGACTTCCAGCCGGTCGGCATAGACCTCCACCACCGAGAAGGCGGACTGGTCCGGCGTATCGACCATGCCCTTGAAGTTCAGGAAGTGCTTGCCGTCGACCTCGCCATAGTTGCCGGCATGGTTATGGCCGTTGAAGTAGGCGACGAAATTGTCGAAGCCTTTCAGCAGATCGACGACCCGCTCGCTGTCCCACATATTGTGCTCGTTCTGCGGGAAGACCGGGTAATGGCCCATGACGATGGCCTTCTCGCCGGCGGCCTGGGCCTTCTTCATGGTCTCTTCCAGCCAGGCGAACTGCTCGTCGCCGAGCGAGCCGTTCCAGGTCTGGGCGTTCGGCGCGCCGCTGGCCTCCAGTTCCGCCAGGCGCTTGGCCGCGACCTCGCGGCGCGGATCGTCCTTCGGAGGCGCAAACAGGCTGACGTCGTTGCCGTCGAGGACGATGAAGCGATAGCCGCCGCCGGCGAAATCGTAATAGGCCTTCTCCATGCCGACGGTGCGGGTCACCGAGGTCAGGTACTCGGCGGCGATATCGAAGTCATGGTTGCCGAGCAGGAAGAAGTGATCGTGCCGCAGCTTGTCGTAGAGCGGCAGGATGTGGTTGTAGCTGTCCCAATGGCGGTCGATGATGTCGCCCAGCGTGGCCACGAACTGCAGGTCCTCCTTGTTGAAGGCCTCGATCGCCTCCGACAGCTTCCACAGGCTGTTGGAATAGTAGCGGTTGAGCTTCAGGTTGGGAACGACCGGCGCGTATTGCGGATCGGCGACGATGCCGAAGCGGAACAGCGGGCCGTCCTGGGCGCCGGCCGAGGTGACGGCAAAGCCCGAAAAGGGCGTAACCAGCGCGGCCGCGGCGCCGGCCTTGAGAACGGTGCGACGGGTAATCATGGCGATCTCCTTGCTTGTTGGGGGACAAGCCGGAGCTACCCATGCGCGATGACAGCGGGGTGACGGTTCCGTCAAGATTCAAAGACGGATCACGTATTCCTTGCGGGTCGTTTCAACGACTTCCCAGCTTCCCTTGAAGCCGGGCCTCAGCACGAAGGAATCGCCGGCGCGCACCGTGCGCGCCTCGCCGCCGTCCTCCGCGATCACCGAGACGCCGGACAGGATGTGGCAGAATTCCCATTCGTCGTATTCGATGCGCCATTTGCCGGGCGTCGCTTCCCAGATGCCGGCATAAAGCCCGCCGTCGCGCTCCTCGACATTCCAGGTGCGGAATTTCGGATCGCCCGCGACCAGGCGATCCGGTGCGGGCGCACCCTCCTCCGGCGTGACGCCGGCGGTGTCGATGGAAAGGAAGCTTGGCGGACTCATCGATATTCCATCCAGTATCGGGGTGCGTCCTTCGAGGCTCGCTCCCCGCCTTGATATCAGGCCTTCGCCAGCGCCTGGTCGAGGTCGGCGACGATGTCGTTGACGTCCTCGATGCCGACGGACAGCCGCACCACTTCCGGCCCGGCGCCGGCGGCGACGCGCTGTTCGTCCGACAGCTGCCGGTGCGTGGTCGAGGCCGGGTGGATGACCAGCGACTTGGTGTCGCCGATGTTGGCGAGGTGCGAGAACAGCTCCAGCGACTCGACCAGCTTGATGCCAGCGTCATAGCCGCCCTTGAGGCCGAAGGTGAATACCGCGCCGGCGCCCTTGGGCGAATACTTCTGCTGCAACGCGTGGTTCTTGTCGTTCGGCAGGCCGGGATAGGACACCCACGCCACCTTGGGGTGGTTCGACAACCAGGCGGCGACGGTCGCAGCGTTGTCGCAGTGGCGTTGCATCCTGAGCGGCAGCGTCTCCAGACCGGTCAGAATCAGGAAGGCGTTGAAGGGCGAGATCGCCGGGCCGAGGTCGCGCAGGCCGAGCACGCGCGCGGCGATGGCGAAGGCGAAGTTGCCGAAGGTCTCGTGCAGCACCATGCCGCCGTAGTCGGCACGCGGCTGCGACAGCAGCGGATACTTGCCCGACTTCGACCAGTCGAAGGTGCCGCCGTCGACGATGATGCCGCCGATCGAGTTGCCGTGGCCGCCGATGAATTTGGTCAGAGCATGGACCACGATGTCGGCGCCATGCTCGATCGGCCGCACCAGATAGGGCGAGGCCAGCGTGTTGTCGACGACCAGCGGCAGGCCGTGCTTGCGCGCGACTTCCGCGATCTTGGCGATGTCGACGAATTCGCCGCCGGGATTGGCGAGGCTTTCGATGTGGATGGCCTTGGTACGGGCGTCGATCAACTTGTCGAAGCTCGACGGGTCGTTGACGTCGGCCCAGCGCACTTCCCAGCCGAAGCTCTGGAAGGAGGAGCCGAACTGATTGATGGTGCCGCCATAGAGCTTGCGCGCGGCGACGAAGTTGTCGCCGGGGCTCATCAGCGTGTGGAAGACCAGAAGGTGCGCGGCCTGACCCGAGGCGGTGGCGAGCGCCGCCGTGCCGCCTTCAAGCGCCGCGACGCGCTCCTCCAACACCGCCTGGGTCGGGTTCATGATGCGGGTGTAGATGTTGCCGAACGCCTTGAGGCCGAACAGCGAGGCGGCGTGATCGGCATTGTCGAAGACGAAGGACGTCGTCTGGTAGATCGGCGTGGCGCGCGCGCCGGTGGCCGGATCGGGCTTGGCGCCGGCATGGACGGCAAGCGTGTTGAAGCCTGGTGCGCGCTGGTTCATGAAAAATCTCCCTCTACCCCTGCACGGAACTCGCGGCGCATTCTTGGCGAAGCCGCCGCCGGAATGCAAAGGAGAAAATTTCCCGAAGCCGGATATTTCGACGCAGATCGAAGCGACGGAAGGACCGGTCTTGGAAATTTCTTCCGGCTATTTCTGCCGGATGCCGAAACTTTGAAAGCCGGCGCGCATGACCGGCCGCTTCGCCGAGATGACGCCGGAGGAAACGCCGTTCCAGCCGATCTCGCCAGACAGCCGGCCATATTCGATCTTCGGGCAGCGGTTCATCACCACCTTGACGCCGGCGGCCTCCGCCTTCGCCGCCGCCTCGTCGTTGCGCACCGTGAGTTGCATCCAGATGACCTTGGGCAGCGGGTCGAGCGCCAGCGCCTCGTCGACGATGGCCGGGACGGCGGCGGAGGCGCGGAAAATGTCGACCATGTCGACGGCCGCCGGGACATCCGCCAGCCTGGCATAGGTCATGCGTCCGAGGATCTCCCTGCCGGCATGGCCGGGATTGACGGGAAAGGCCTCGAAACCCTTGGCCAGCAGGTATTTCAGCACGAAGAAGCTCGGCCGCACCTCGTTGGCCGAGGCGCCGACGATGGCGATTGTCCGTACGGAATTGAGAATGCCGGCGATGTAGGCGTTGTCGTAACTGTCGTGATTCATGCGGGCAACGCTATACGGCCTTCCGCGTCGATCGGGAAATCGGGATTGTGGGCGACCTCCCAGAGATTGTTCTCCGGGTCGGCAAAATAGCCGTACCAACCGCCCCAGAAGGCGCGACCGGCCGGTTTCACGATACGACCTCCGGCCTTCTCGGCCTCAGCCAAAACGTCATCCACCTCGGCATCCGAGCGGGTGTTGTAGGCGAGATAGACGCGCGGCGGCGCCGTGCCGAAAGCGATGCCGGCGTCCTCCTCGGCGCTGGCGCGCGGAAAAAGCCCGAGGATCGCGCCGCCCATCTGGAAGAAAGCGACGCCGTCGCGGATACGGTGGCGCACCAGGCCCATCGCCTCGTAGAAGGCTGCCATGCGGTCGAGATCGTCGACGGCGATGGTGATGATCGAGATACGGGGTTCCATCACTCGCCCTTCCACTCCGGCTTGCGCTTGCCGACGAAGGCGCCGATGCCTTCCTCCGCGTCGCGCGCCAGCATGTTCTCGACCATGACGCGGGCGGTGTAGTCGTAGGCGTCGGACAGCCCCATCTCGACCTGGCGGTAGAAGGCCTCCTTGCCGATCTTCAGCGTCAAAGGCGATTTGGACGCAATGGTTTCGGCGTATTTGTTCACGACCTGATTCAAATATTCGCGCGGCACGACACGGTTGACGAGGCCGAACTCCTTGGCGGTGGCGGCGTCGATCGTCTCGCCTGTCAGCAGCATCTCCATCGCCTGCTTGCGGCTGGCATTGCGCGACAGCGCCACCATCGGGGTAGAGCAGAACAGGCCGATGTGGACGCCCGGCGTGCAGAAGGTCGCCTCATGCGCGGCGACCGCGAGGTCGCAGCTCGCCACAAGTTGCAGGCCGGCGGCGGTGGCCAGCCCCTCGACCTCGGCGATGACGGGTTTCGGGCAATGGACGATGGCCTGCATCAGGTCCGAGCAGTCGGAAAAGGTACGCTCGAAGAATGCCCTGCCCCGGTCGACGTCGGCCCGGTGCGCGGTCAGTTCCTTGAGGTCATGACCGGCGCAGAACACTTTCCCCGGCGCGGCGAGGACGACGACGCGCACCGACCTGTCGGCGCCGGCCCGCTCGATCTCGGCCTGGAGGGCGGCCATCATGGCCAGCGACAGCGCATTGGCCGGCGGATTGGCCAGCGTCAGGCGCAAGGTGCCGCCTGTCTGCTCGATGATTATGGGGCCTTGCGCATCCTGGCGCTTGATGGCGACGACTTCTGCCAATTTCTCCTCCATGGCTGCGACGGCGGCTGGATGGCCCGACATTAGTACGCCCGTCCGCGAGGTCCAACCGTGTTCGTCTGTGCCAGAACCAAAGGCGCGCTGGACGAACGTTTCCGGCATCGCCATACAGGCAGCGGAACAAAAGGAGGCGACATGCCCGCGCAGGCCAACCTGACACCGGTGCTGACGGCGAAAGAGGTCAACGATCTCATGGCCTCGGCGTTCCCCCAGCTCAACCGGGGCGGCCATTTCTACGAAGCCATCGAGGTCTTTCCCGGCGGCTGCACGGTCCGCCTCAACGCCGACGAGCGGCACCTGAGGCCCGGCGGCACGGTATCAGGCCCGGCGCTGTTCACGCTGGCCGACATCGGCGGCTACGCCTGCGTGCTTTCCCATGCCGGGCCGGACGCGCTGTCGGTCACCGTGAACCTGGACATCAACTTCATGCGCAAGGCCGAAGCCGGGCCGATCGACGGTCGCTGCCGTATCCTCAAGCTCGGCAAGACCCTGATGGTGTTCGACATCGACATCATGGCCGGACCGGACGGGGAAACGGTGGCGCATGCGACCGGCACCTATTCGATCCCGCCGAAGAGGGTGGCATGATCCATGCGGTAAAATAATACCGCATTGTCAATCTATTGATTTTGCTATTTTTTATTCGCCAGCAACGATTTCATTCGGCTTGACGCCGTTTCCGCCCTCCCCTATAAGCACTACCGGAACAGCGGCCCGAAAAGGCCGCCGTTTTGTTATTGACGGCGCAGGCCGCCAAGCCAAGCAACAAGAAACGCCTTCGGCCTTCGGGCGGAGGGTCCCAAAGAGAGCACGAACCATGGCAACCTTTTCGCAGAAGCCTGCGGACGTGGTGAAGAAGTGGGTGCTGATCGACGCCGAGGGTCTCGTCGTCGGCCGGCTCGCCACCGTCATCGCCAACCGTCTGCGCGGCAAGCACAAGCCCACCTTCACCCCGCATGTCGACGACGGCGACAACGTCATCGTCATCAATGCCGACAAGGTGGTCTTCACCGGCAAGAAGTACACCGACAAGGTCTACTACTGGCACACCGGCCACCCCGGCGGCATCAAGGAGCGTACCGCGCGCCAGCTGCTCGAGGGCCGCTTCCCCGAGCGCGTCGTCGAGAAGGCCGTCGAGCGCATGATCCCGCGCGGCCCGCTCGGCCGTCGCCAGATGAAGAACCTCCGCGTCTATGCTGGCGCCGAGCATCCGCACACCGCCCAGCAGCCCGAGACGCTCGACGTCGGCGCGCTGAACGCCAAGAACAAGAGGGCTTCGTAATGGCTGAGCTTTCCTCGCTCGCAGAACTGGGCACCGCCGTCGCTGCTGAGCAGCCGGCCGCCCCCGTGCACGTCCAGAAGCTCGACAAGTCGGGCCGCGCCTACGCCACCGGCAAGCGCAAGGACGCCATCGCCCGCGTCTGGGTGAAGCCCGGCTCCGGCAAGATCATCATCAACGACAAAGAATTCGGCGCCTATTTCGCCCGTCCCGTGCTGCAGATGATCCTCAAGCAGCCGATCGTCGCGGCCAACCGTGACGGCCAGTACGACATCGTCGCCACCGTCGCCGGCGGCGGCCTGTCCGGCCAGGCGGGCGCCGTTCGCCACGGCATCTCCAAGGCGCTGACCTACTACGAGCCGACGCTGCGCGGCGTGCTCAAGAAGGGCGGCTTCCTGACCCGCGACAGCCGCGTGGTCGAGCGCAAGAAGTACGGCAAGGCCAAGGCTCGCCGCAGCTTCCAGTTCTCCAAGCGGTGAGGTTTCGATCGGCCGCAAGGCCGAGCTGAATGTCCGGTGGACATTCAGCAGAAACCGAACGCCCGGAGTCATAGCGAAGGGCAGCGTTTCAAGGACTGGCATCAATTCAAAAAGGCCGCCTTCGGGCGGCCTTTTCGTATGTCCGGTGCGGATATGGCGTTACGCCGGCTCTTCCGCTTCGCCGGAACGCGTGACAAAGATCATAACGGCACCAGCCGCGAACCCCGTCAGCACCGCCGAGATGGCCAGGGCCATGTGCATGCCGGCAACGAGGCCGAAGGACGTCAGCGCGCCGAACAGCGCTACGCCGATGGCGCCGGAGGTCTGCCTGATCGTGTTTAGAACGCCGGACGCCATGCCGGCCATGCCGGGCGGCACGGCTTCCAGGACCGCGGTCGTCATTGCCGGCACGGCAAGACCGGTGCCAATGGTGAGCACCAGAAGACGCCAGATCAGCGAGGCGTAGGGCGTCGCAGCATCCACCGACAGAAGCAGGGCGAAGCCGAGCATGGCGACGGCGGGACCGACGATCAGCGGCAGACGCACGCCATAGCGGGCCACCGCCGGGCCGGCCGCCACGTTGGCGACAACGACGGCGGCGAGGAACGGCATGAAGGCAGCGCCGGCCACCACCGGCGAATAGCCCTTCACCTGCTGGAAATAGAAACTCAGCAGGAAGATCAGGCCGTAGGTGGTCATGTTCACCGCCAGCCCGACGAAATTGGCAACGGCGAAGGCGGGAATGCGAAAAAGGTCGAGCGGCAGCAACGGATGGCGGGCACGGAGCTCGACAGCGATGAAGGCCACGCCGGCACCGGCAGCCATGGCAAAGGCTGAAAGGACGAGCGGAGCACCGAATCCGGACGTGCCGCCCTCGATGACCGCCGCCGTCAGGATGAACGGCACAAGGACGGCGAGCGCCTGGCCGGCGATGTCGATGGGCGGCCGCTCCGGCTTCACCGGCGTCTCGTCGAGAAAGGCCATCGCCATCGCGATGGCTGCGATGCCGATCGGCAGGTTCAACAGGAAGATGCTCTGCCAGCCAAACCGGTCGACCAGCAGGCCGCCGAGCGGCGGGCCAGCGGCCAGGGCAGCCGCGCCCGCCGCCGTCCAGATCGAAACGCCCCTCGCCCGTAATGCGCTGTTGCCGTTGCTGGCATGGCTGAGCAGCGCCAGGGAACACGGCATCAGCATCGCCGCCCCTATTCCCTGCGCGGCCCGCGCCGCCACCAGCAGGGCGCCGTTCACGGCGAGGGCGCAACCCAGCGACGCCAAGGTGAAAACCGCCATACCGAGACTGAAGATGCGGCGTGCGCCGACGCGATCGCCGAGCGCCCCGCCCGCCATCAAGAGCGCGGCAAAGGCCAGCGCATAGCCGTCGACCACCCATTGCAGGCCTGCCACATTCGTCGACAACGCCGCGCCGATCCGTGTCAGGGCGATGTTGACGACGGATATATCGAGCTGGACGACGACGAAGCCGAAGCTGGTCGTCACCACGGCCAAAGCGTAAGGGATGCGGGACGAACCGGTTCGATGACGTGCGGCAGGCATGTCCGCCAAGTAAGCCGAACGCCACGCCACGCAAGACGGAGCGGTCGCGGCTGCTGACAGCATCCTGTCGGCAGGAGAATTTGCGTTCGCCGACGAAAAAGGCTCCGGCGCGGACCGGAGCCTTTTTTCATGTCGTTTCGAGCCGCCGCAAAATCGGCGGCGCCCGTGATCAGTTGCCGGCCTTGGCCTTCTCCTGCTCTTCCTTGAGCTTCTTGGCGAAGTCCTCGTTGTTCTTGGCAACGAAGTCCTGCAGCTTCTTCTGCCGGTCCTCGATGTCGGACTGCTTCAAGGCCGGACCGTCGAAGGCTTCGCTGAAGCCGGTCAGGGCGACCTTGATCGGGTTCGGCTGGTTCTGGAAATTGATCGAGGTCAGCGTAAGTTGCTGGCCCTTCTTGAAGGAGGTGACGAGCTGGTCGGTCAGCGGCACCTCGGCCACGCAACGGTCGGGGAAGCAGATGACGTAGTCGAGCTTCTGCGTCTTGCCGCCGTCGACCTGCAGGCCGATGCCGGGCTGCACCAGACGGCCGGTCGGCACGGTGACCTGGAAGACCTTGCGGTTCACCTTGCCGCGCAGGTCGATCAGGCTGACGCCGGTGATGAGCTGGCCGTTGCCGGCGGTGGTGATGTTCTGCACGTTGCAGATGTCGACGTCTTCCTGCTTGGTGCAGGCCTTGAACCAGCCCTGCGGAATCTGCTGCTGCTGAGCCGAGGCCGAGGGAACGGCAGCACCAAGCACGCCGGCCACGCCGGCGGCCACGAGCGAAAGGCGGAATGCGTTGCTGTTCAGGCTCGTCATATGGTGCAATCCTCTGAAATGGTCGTGCCGGCTTTGCGCGCCTCGCGACGTGCTACCTCTTGCCGAAATGAGGCAACAGAATGACTTGCGCGGCGTGTTACACTGCCCGCGCCGTCGAATCCAGTCCACCGGCTTCATTTCTTTGGCAGATGCCGTCAGGGTGCGCATGCTAGTTTCGAAACCGAATCACCCGTTCGAACATCGAGGCAAACCGGTCATGCGCCGCATCTCTTTCCGGCTGGCTGCCGCCGTCCTTTCAACCTTCCTCGCCGCCGTGCCGGCGCGGGCGGCGCAAGGCATCGCCATGCAGGGCGAACCCGAACTGCCGCCCGGCTACACGCATTTTCCCTACGCCAATCCGGACGCGCCGAAGGGTGGCGCGATCACCTATTGCGTGGTCGGCACTTTCGACAACCTCAACCCGTTCATCATCAAGAGCCTGCGCACCACCGCGCGCGGCGTGATCGACATCATCTACGGCAATCTCGTCTTCGAGACGCTGATGGCGCGCAACTACGACGAGGCGTTCGGCCTCTACGGCCTGCTCGCGGACGACGTGAAGATGGACCCCGACCGAAAGTGGATCGAATTCCACCTCGATCCGAAGGCGAAGTGGTCGGACGGCGAGCCGGTAACGCCGGAGGACGTGCTGTTCACCTACGATACCTACACCGAAAAGGGCCGGCCGCCCTATTCCGACCGCATGAAGAAGGTGGCGAAGCTGGAGAAGACCGGCGAGCGCAGCGTCAAGTTCACCTTCAACGACAAGGCCGACCGCGAATTTCCGCTGATTATCGCGATGACGCCGATCATTCCGAAGCACGCCTTCGACAAGGAAACCTTCGACCGCACGACTCTGAAGCCGGTCATCGGCTCCGGTCCTTATACGATCGCGGAGGTGAAGCCCGGCGACCGCATCGTCTTCAAGCGCAATCCCGACTACTGGGGCAAGGACATTCCGGCCAAACGCGGCTTCGACAACTACGACCAGATCACCGTCCAGTATTTCCTCAACGCCAACGCGATGACGGAGGCTTTCAAGAAAGGCATCTGCGCCATCGACACCGAGACGGACCCGGTCAAGCGCGAGCGCGACCTGGATTTCCCCGCCTACAAGCAGGGCAAGGTCGTGGCCGAGACGTTCCAGTCCGGCATACCTCCGGTGGTGAACGGCTTCCTGTTCAACACGCGGCTGAAGAAGTTCGCCGATCCGGCCGTGCGGCGCGCGCTCGGCATGCTCTACGACTTCGAATGGGCCAACAAGAACCTGTTCGATGGCAAGTTCACCCGCACCATGAGCTACTGGCAGGGTTCGGAACTGTCGGCGCTCGGCCATCCGGCGAGCGAAAAGGAAAAGGCGCTGCTCGCCCCCTTCCCCGGCCGCGTGCCGCCCGACGTCATGGACGGCACATGGCGGCCGCCAGTGACGGACGGTTCCGGACAGGACCGCAAGGTGTTGAAGGCCGCCTACGACGTGCTGAAAACCGCCGGCTACCACATCGAAGGCGGCCATATGGTCGATCCGCAGGGCCAGCCCTTCGGCTTCGAGATCCTGACGTCCAGCCAGGAGGAGGAGCGGTTGGCCGCGCTCTACCAGCGCACTCTGGCCAAGCTCGGCATCGAGGTGACGATCCGCGCGCTGGACGGCGACCAGATCCAGTCGCGCAAGCAGCGCTTCGATTTCGACGTGCTGATCGGCTCCACCGGCTTCACCAATTCACTGTCGCCGGGCATCGAGCAGATCGGCCGCTGGGGCTCGGCTTCAGCCAATGTCGAGGGCTCGTTCAACCTCGCCGGGGTCGCCGATCCGGCCGTCGACGCGGCGATCGAGGCGATGCTCAACGCGCGCCAGAAGGACGACTTCGTCGCCGCCGTCAGGGTGCTCGACCGGCTTCTGATCTCGGGCAACTACATGGTGCCGATGCAGCACAATACCGAGCAGTGGATTGCGTACTGGGCCTATATGGCCCATCCTGACAAGACGTCGCTCTACGGCTACCAGTTGCCGACGTGGTGGCGGAAGGCGAACTGATCGCCAGCGGCGAAAGGACAAGCCATGAGCGACAATTCAATCAGCATCGACGTGGTGTCCGACGTCGTCTGTCCCTGGTGCTTCCTCGGCGAAAAGCGCCTCAGGGCGGCCATCGCCGCGGTCGGCGACGTCGACGTCACCGTGCGCTGGCGGCCGTTCCAGCTCGACCCGACCATTCCGCCGGAAGGCAAGGACCGCAAGGACTACATGCGCGCCAAGTTCGGCGACGGCGACCGGCTGCATCAGATCCATGCCAACCTGACCTCGCTCGGCGCCGTCGAAGGCATTTCCTTCGACTTCGACGCCATTCGCGTCTCCCCCAACACGCTCGACGCCCACCGCGTCATCCGCTGGGCCGGGACGATGGGCGAGGCCGAGCAGAACAGGCTCGTCGAGGAACTGTTCAGCCGCTATTTCGAGCGCGGCGAGAATACCGGCGACGCCGGCGTGCTGATCGAGGCGGCAAAGGCGGCCGGCATGGACACCGCCGTGGTCGAGACGCTTCTGCCGACCGACGCCGACGCCGATGCGGTGCGCGCCGAGATCAACACCGCCGCGCGCATGGGCATCACCGGCGTGCCCTGCTTCCTGCTGGAAGGCAAATACGCCGTCATGGGCGCGCAGGAGACCGGTGTGCTGGCAGACGCCATCCGCCAGATCGCGGCGGCGAAGGCGCGAGGCGAATTGGAAAAGGCGGAATAACGCGCTTTCTTCGTCAGATTTCGCCTTTTCCCTCAGGTGCGTCCTTCGAGGCTCGCTGTGCTCGCACCTCAGGATGAGGGAGGTGGTTTGCTCGGCTTCACTTTCTTAGATCGTTTCACCGTTTCATGGAAACAGCGTAACGATCTATCTCTTTGTTTTAGCCGCATTTGTGCGACGCCGGACGATTCCGTCCGGCTGCAAAATGCTCTAGGTTCAATACAAAACGGCCTTCATCTTGAGGTGCGAGCGACGCGAGCCTTGAAGGACGCACCAAAAACTACCCCGCCAGCTTCGCCAGCTGGGTCATGACCACGGCGGAGCCGGACAGGCGCTTCTCCGCATTCGGCCAGTCGCGGATGAAGACGATGGAATGATCGGCGCGGATCTTGGCCAGCGAGCCCTGGTCGCCGATGTATTTGACCAGCCCGGCCGGATTGGCGAAGGTCTTGTTGCGGAAGTGGATGACGACGCCCTTCGGCCCGGCGTCCAGCTTCTCGACATTGGCCTTGCGGCACAGCGCCTTGATGAAGACGATCTTCAACAGGTGCTTGACCTCCTCCGGCAGCGGGCCGAAGCGGTCGATCAGTTCGGCGCCGAAGCCGTCGATCTCTTCCGGCGTCTCCAGGTCGCCGAGCCGGCGGTAGAGCGCCAGCCGCAGCTGCAGGTCGGGCACGTAGCTTTCGGGGATCATGACGGCGGTGCCGATGGCGATCTGCGGCGACCAGCCGGTGTCCTGCGTCTCGCCCGAATCCTTCACCTCGGCCACGGCTTCCTCCAGCATCTGCTGGTAGAGCTCGAAGCCGACCTCCTTGATATGGCCGGACTGCTCCTCGCCCAGAAGATTGCCGGCACCGCGGATGTCGAGGTCGTGGCTGGCAAGCTGGAAGCCGGCTCCCAGCGTGTCCAGCGATTGCAGCACCTTGAGGCGGCGGTCGGCCGTGTCGGTCAGCTTCTTGTTGGCCGGCAGCGTGAACAGGGCATAGGCGCGCAGCTTCGAGCGGCCGACGCGGCCGCGCAACTGGTAGAGCTGCGCGAGGCCGAACATGTCGGCGCGATGGACAATCAGCGTGTTGGCGGTCGGGATATCGAGGCCCGATTCCACGATGGTGGTGGACAAAAGCACGTCGTACTGTCCGTCGTAGAAGGCGTTCATGATGTCGTCCAACTCACCGGGCGGCATCTGGCCGTGGGCGACGCCGACCTTCAGTTCCGGCACCTCCGCCTTCAGGAAATCGTGGATTTCGGCCAGATCGCTGATGCGTGGCACAACATAGAAGGACTGGCCGCCGCGATAGCGCTCGCGCAGCAGCGTCTCGCGGATCACCAGCGGATCAAAGGGCGAGATGAAAGTGCGCACCGCCATGCGATCCACCGGCGGCGTGGCGATCAGCGAAAGCTCCCGCACGCCCGTCAGCGCCAGCTGCAGCGTGCGCGGTATGGGCGTGGCAGACAGCGTCAGCACATGCACGTCCGACTTCAGCTCCTTCAGCCGTTCCTTGTGCTTGACGCCGAAATGCTGCTCCTCGTCGACGATCAGCAGTCCGAGGCGCTTGAACGAGATCGAGGAGCCCAGCAGCGCATGGGTGCCGACGACGATATCGACGGTGCCTTCCGCGATCTCCTTCTTGACCTGCGCAAGCTCCTTGGCGCCGACCATGCGTGAGGCCTGTGCGACGCGCACCGGCAGGCCGGCGAAACGCTGCTTGAAGGTCTTGTAATGCTGGCGCGACAGAAGCGTGGTCGGCACCACCACCGCCACCTGAAAGCCTTCCATGGCGGCGACGAAAGCGGCGCGCAGCGCCACCTCGGTCTTGCCGAAGCCGACGTCGCCGCACACCAGCCGGTCCATCGGCCGGCCGGCCGAGAGATCGCCGGCGACGGCGTCGATGGCGTTCTGCTGGTCGTCCGTCTCCTCATAGGGGAAGCGGGCGGCGAACTCGCCGTAGAGCCCGTCCTGCGGGATCATGGTCGGGGCGGAGCGCATCTGCCGCTCGGCGGCGATGCGGATCAGTTGCCCTGCCATGTCGAGCAGGCGCTTCTTCATCCGCGCCTTGCGCGCTTGCCAGGCACCACCGCCCAGTTT
Source organism: Mesorhizobium sp. 8 (assembly GCF_006351905.1). NCBI lineage: Bacteria > Pseudomonadati > Pseudomonadota > Alphaproteobacteria > Hyphomicrobiales > Phyllobacteriaceae > Mesorhizobium > Mesorhizobium sp. 8. The sequence goes on along the minus strand of NZ_CP040914.1, from coordinate 93,488 downwards.
GTCGAGCGTGGCTTCCGCCGAATCCGAGCCGTAGCGCGACAGAAGCTCGATGTTCTCCACCGGCAGGAACAGCCGGTCGTCGCCGGCGTAGTGGATCTCCAGGCAGTCGTGCGGCGCGCCCGCCGCCTCGATGGTGCGCAAGCCGATGAAACGGCCGATGCCGTGGTCGGCATGGACGACGATATCGCCGGCCGACAGCGACGCTGCCTCGACGATGAAGTCGGAAGCGCGCTTGCGCTTCTTGGAACGCCGCACCAGCCGGTCGCCAAGGATGTCCTGCTCGGCGACAACGACGAGGCCGTCCGTCTCGAAGCCGGTTTCCAGCGGCAGCACGGCAAGCGCCGCCTGCCCCGTCTCCAGCCTCTCCACCTCGGCCAGCGTGGCGACGGTCTTCAATTTGCCGAGATGGTGTTCGGCGAGAATCTGGCCAAGCCGGTCGAGCGAGCCGTCGGTCCAGCCGGCGACGACGACGCGGCGCCTCTTCGCCCGCTCGTCGGCGATGTGCTTCACCGCCGTCTCGAAGACGTTGGCGTTGGGGTCGGCACGCTCCTCGGCGAAGCTGCGCCCGGCGCGCGAGCCGGCGTGAAACACCTTCCTGTCGCTCGCTTCGGGTGCTGCGAAGGGCGTCAGTTCGATGGCCTCGCGGCCGGCGGTCGCCTGGTTGACGCCCTCCGGCGACAGGTAGAGCAGGTCCGGCGCCACCGGCTTGTAGGGCACCGCGTCCTTGAGCGCACCCTGGTTGCGGCGCGCCTCGAAGTGATCGAGGATCAGCTTGCGGCGCTCGGCCAGCGCCTCGTGCGCCAGATGGTCGAACACCACCGGCGCCTCCGGCAGGTAGTCGAACACCGTCTCCAGCCGCTCGTAGAAGAAGGGCAGCCAATGCTCCATGCCGGCGAAGCGGCGGCCTTCGCTGACCGCCGCATAGAGCGCGTCGTCGCGCGAGGGCGCGCCGAACGTCTCGATATAGGCGCGGCGGAAGCGGCTGATCGTGTCCGGCGTCAGCGCCACCTCGCTCATCGCCTGCAAGACGAGCTGGTTGCGCTGGCCGGTGGTGCGCTGGCTGGCGGGATCGAAGGCGCGGATCGATTCCAGCGTGTCGCCGAAGAAATCGAGCCTCAGCGCGTCCTCCGCACCCGGCACGAACAGGTCGAGGATGCCGCCGCGCACGGCGAACTCGCCGACCTCGCGCACCGTCGGCACGCGCTCGAAACCGGAGGTTTCCAGCCGCGCAATCAGCACCTTCATGTCGATCTGGTTGCCGGGCTTGGCCCGGAACGTCTGCGCTTCGATCGATGCTGCCGGCGGCACGCGCTGCAACAGCGCGTTGGCGGTGGTGAGCACGACGGCGCGGTGCGGCTTGCCCGCAAGTGCGGCCATGCCGGCCAGCGCGTCGAGCCGGCGCGCGGCCGCATCGGAGCCTGGCGAGACGCGGTCATAGGGCAGGCAGTCCCATGCCGGAAGCTCCAGCACCGGCAGGTCGGGCGCGGCGAAGGCCAGCGCCTCGACGATGGCCGGCAGGCGCTGGCCGTCGCGGGCGACGAAGACCAGCGGCCGGTCGGGCGCGATCTCGCCGGCGATTGCGGCCAGCGCAAAGGCTTCGTAGCCGTCGGCCACCTCATCGACGATGAAGGAGCCGGCGCGGCCTTTCGGCAGGCCGATGGAGGGAATGAGTTTCATTTGCGTGGTTTCAGATTTGAGATGTCCGGCCGAAAGCCAAAATCCTGTCGAGCAGCGGACATTCCAGATGCGCCGGCACCGGCAGGTCGCCGGTCACCAGCAGGAAGAACTGGTCGTCGGGAAAGTCGAGGAGCTTTTCATATTGGTCGAGTTCGTCGCCGGTCAAGCCGGCGATCTCGGCGTCGGCGAAGCGGCCGAGGATGAAATCCATCTCGCGCATGCCGCGATGCCAGGAGCGGAACAGGAGTTTCTTGCGGCGGGGATGCAGGTCGCCGGTCACGGGGTTTGCCGCTTCTGCCGTTCCGGTCATGCCATGATCCTCGGTTACGGGCGCGATATAGCGTGGATAGGCGAAGGTGTCAGCCTTTGCGCAAGCATTGTGGCGCCATAGACTGACAGGATGCGCCCTGCCCTGCTCGATCCGCTGTTTTCACCCATCACCACGCTTGCCGGCGTCGGCGCGAAAGTGGCTGCCCTCATCGAGCGCGTGCTGCCGCTGGATCTCGGCGGCCGCGAGACGCGCGTCGGCGATCTTCTGTTCGTGCTGCCCAATTCCGTCATCGACCGCCGCAGCCGCCCCGGCATCGCCAACGCCATCGACGGCCAGATCGTCACGCTCGACCTCACCATCGACCGCCACCAGCCGCCGCCGCGCGGCAACCGCTCGGTCCCCTACCGTGTCTACGCCCATGACGACACCGACGACATCGCGCTGACCTTCTTCCACGCCCACGCCGCTTATCTGGAAAAGCAGTTGCCCGAGGGTGAGCAGGTCGTGGTGTCCGGCCGCATGGAGCGGTTCAACGGGCGGCCGTCCATGGTGCATCCCGACCATATCGCGCTGGCCAGCGAAGCGGAAAGCCTGCCACTGGTCGAGCCGGTCTATCCGCTGACGGCGGGGCTTTCGGCCAAGGTGCTGCGCCGGGCCATCGGCCAGGCGGTCGAGCGCGTGCCGACGCTGCCGGAATGGCTCGACGCCGCCTTCATGCGTAAGCACAGTTTTGCGTCCTTCGATGCCGCGCTCGCCCGCCTGCATAATCCGGAAAACCCGCTCGACGCCTCGCCGGAAAATCCGGCGTGGCGCCGGCTGGCCTATGACGAATTCCTCGCCGGACAGGTTTCGCTGGCGCTGGTGCGCGCCAAGGTGCGGCGCCTGTCCGGCCGGCCGCTGGCCGGTGACGGCCGCATCGTCGAAAAGCTCCGCGCCGCCCTGCCCTATTCGCTGACCGGCTCGCAGGAGGCCGCGCTTGCCGAAATCCTCGCCGATCTCGCCGAGCCGGACCGCATGCTGCGCCTGCTGCAAGGCGATGTCGGCTCGGGCAAGACGGTGGTGGCGCTGATGGCCATGGCGCGCGCGGTGGAAGCCGGCGGGCAGGCCGCGCTGATGGCGCCGACTGAAATCCTGGCGCGCCAGCATCTCGCCACCATCGCGCCGCTGGCGGCCCGTGCCGGCCTGCGCACGGCAATCCTGACGGGGCGCGAAAAGGGTCGCGAGCGCGGCGAGACACTGTCCAGGCTGGCGGACGGCTCGATCGACATCGTCGTCGGCACCCACGCGCTGTTCCAGGAGGCCGTGACCTTCAGGAACCTCGTCTTCGCGGTGGTCGACGAGCAGCACCGCTTCGGCGTCCACCAGCGGCTCGCCATCACCGCCAAGGGCGATGCGCCCGACATGCTGGTGATGACGGCCACCCCCATTCCGCGCACGCTGGTGCTGACCGCTTTCGGCGACATGGACACCTCCAAGCTCACAGAGAAGCCGGCGGGCCGACAGCCGATCCGCACCGTCACCCTGCCGATGGAACGGCTTTCCGAACTCGTCGGCCGCATTCGCGACGCGGTGGCCGAGGGCCAGAAAATCTACTGGATCTGCCCACTGGTCGAGGAATCCGAAGAGGTGAAGCTGATGTCGGCGGAAGAGCGCTTCGCCGCGCTCCAGCCCGTTTTCGGCAATCAACTCGGCATCGTCCACGGTCGCATGAAGGGTGCCGAGAAGGACGAGGCGATGCGCGCCTTCAAGGACGGCGAGACGCGCGTGCTGATCGCCACCACCGTCATCGAGGTCGGCGTCGACGTGCCGGACGCCACGATCATGGTGATCGAGCACGCCGAACGCTTCGGCCTCGCCCAGTTGCACCAGTTGCGCGGGCGAGTCGGGCGCGGCTCGAAGCCATCGTCCTGCGTGCTGCTCTACAAGGACCCGCTGGGCGAGACGGCGAAGCGCCGGCTTTCGGTGATGCGCGAGACGGAGGACGGCTTCGTCATCGCGGAAGAAGACCTGAAGCTGCGCGGCGAAGGCGAGTTGCTGGGCACCCGCCAATCCGGCACGCCGGGCTTCCAGGTGGCGCGCATCGAGTTCCACTCGGACCTGCTGGAAGCCGCGCGCGACGACGCCCGCCTCATCCTGTCGCGCGATCCCGAACTGCAATCCGAGCGCGGCGAAGCGATCCGCCTGCTGCTCTATCTGTTCGGCCGCGACGAGGCGGTGCGCCTGTTGCGCGCCGGCTGAGGCAAGGTGCCTTCCTCCGGATTGGCGATCTCGATCGGCAGGCCGTCCGGGCCGAGCACCTTCTTCTTCACCGGCGGCGCCACCAGCCCGGCCGAGACGATCAGCTTGGCGCCGTCTTCTATGCTCATGTCGAGCATGACGATCTCGGACTTGCGCACATACATCAGGAATCCGGTTGTCGGGTTCGGCGTGCAGGGCATGAAGACGGCGATCAGCGGATCGCCCGGCTTATCCAGTTTCTCGCCGATCTCGGTTTCCTTCTCACCGGCGACGAAGACCAGAGACCAGACGTCCTTGCGCGGATATTCCACCATGGCGACCTGGCTGAACATGTTGCCCTTGTCGGAAAAGACGGTCTGGAAGATCTGTTTTAGCGAGCCGTAAATGCCGCGCACCAGTGGCATGCGGCCAAGCAGGCGCTCGCCGAAACCGACGACGGCGCGGCCGACGATGTTGGCGGTGAGGAAGCCGATCAGGGTGATCAGCACCAGCGCCACGATCAACCCGAAGCCCGGAATACGGAACGAGAGGTAGGTGTCCGGGCTGTAGCGGGCTGGAATATAGGGCTTCACCCACGAATCGACCCAGCCGATGAACGACCAGGCGATGTAGGCAGTGATCGCCAGCGGCGCGCAGACGATGAAGCCGGTGAGGAAATAGTTCCTCAGCCGCGTCATCGCAGAAGGTTTCAGAGTATCCGACATGCCCCGCCGTCTCGTTGCGCCGCAACATTAGGGGAGCGGGGCGAAGTTTGGAACCGGGAAGTTTTCCGGCTGCACTATCATGCAGCTTTCAGCGGCTCGATCTTGTCGAGTTCCGACGCCAGTTTCCGGGCCTCGGTCTCCAACTCGTAAGCTTGCTGGAAATTCATCCAGAATTCGGGGGTCGTATCAAAAAACCGAGCCAGCCGCAGGGCCGTGTCGGGCGTTACACCGATCTCTTCCTTTGCGATTCTCTCGATGCGGGTACGTGGCAGATTGAGTTTGCGCGCCAATGCTCCGGCACTCATGTTCAGCGGCACCAGATATTCCTCGCGGAGGAATTCACCGGGATGAAGGGGGCGGGCGAATTTAAGCATCTGTTCCTTGACGGTCAGGGCAAGAGCCCGATCAATGATAGTCGACGATCTCCACGTCCTCGGCGCCAGCTTCCGTCCAACGAAAACAGATACGCCATTGCTCGTTGATGCGGATAGAATGCTGTCCGGCGCGATCCCCTTTCAAAGCCTCGAGATGATTTCCCGGAGGCGAACGAAGGTCCCTCAAGTCTGCTGCATTAGCGACGGCTCGCAGACGGCGTTCAGTGCGGGCAATCAAATCCGACGGAAATCCCTTCGGCGCCTTTCCAGCCGCGATCGCCTCAACAGCTTTGCCTTTGTATGAAACGATCATTGCTGCTCAACTCCTATGTATCATACACCGATACATGGATGAGTCAACAACTTCGTATCACCCGATGATACGCCTACTCCACCGTCACGGATTTCGCCAGGTTGCGCGGCTGGTCGACGTCGGTGCCCATGAAGACGGCGGTGAAATAGGCCAGCATCTGGATCGGCAGCGCGTAGACGATCGGCGCGATGATCTCCGGCACGTCCGGCAGCACGATGGTCTCCAGCGTGTTCACCGTCGAGTGGGCCGCTCCCTTGGCGTCGGTGATGAGGATGATCTTGCCGCCGCGCGCGGCGACCTCCTGCATGTTGGAAACCGTCTTGTCGAAGATGCGGTCGTGCGGGGCGATGACGATCACCGGCATGTTCTCGTCGATCAGCGCGATCGGGCCGTGCTTCAGCTCACCCGCCGCGTAGCCTTCGGCGTGAATGTAGGAGATTTCCTTGAGCTTCAGCGCGCCTTCCATGGCGAGCGGGAAATTGGTGTCGCGGCCGAGATAGAGCACGTGCTTGTAGTGGGACAATTCCCGCGCGACCTTCTCGATCTGCGCATCGAGCTTCAGCACCTGGCTGGCAAAGCGCGGCGCCTCAGCAAGCTGGCGCACCATCGCCTTCGCCTCTGCGGCCGAGACGGTGCCGCGCGCTTCCGCCGCCTTCAGCGCCAGAGAGGCCAGCACCGAAAGCTGGCAGGTGAAGGCCTTCGTGGACGCCACGCCGATCTCGGGGCCGGCAAGAGTCGGCAGCGTCACGTCGCTTTCGCGAGCGATGGTGGATTCGCGCACGTTGACGACGGCGCCGATCGGCAGGCCCTGGCTGCGGCAATAGCGCAGCGAGGCCAGCGTGTCGGCCGTTTCGCCGGATTGCGAAATGAAGAGCGCGGCCGCGTTCTTCGACAGCGGCATCTCGCGGTAGCGGAACTCCGAGGCGATATCGATATCCACCGGCAGGCGGGCGAAGCGCTCGAACCAGTACTTGCCGATCAGGCCGCTCAGATAGGCAGTGCCGCAGGCCGAAATCGCCAGGCGATCGATCCTGGCGAAGTCGAACGGCAGGTCGAGCGGCTTCGAGGTGCCGTTGGCGAAATCGAGGTAATGCGCCAGCGTGTGGGAGATCACCTCCGGCTGCTCATGGATTTCCTTTTCCATGAAGTGCCGGTGATTGCCCTTGTCGACCATGTAGCTGGTGCCGAGCGACTGCTGGCGCTTGCGCTCCACCTTGTTGCCGTCGATGTCGTAGATGGCGACTTCGTTGCGGCGCACCACCGCCCAGTCGCCGTCCTCCAGATAGGTGATGGCGTTGGTGAACGGCGCCAGCGCGATGGCGTCGGAGCCGAGGAACATCTCGCCCTCGCCATGGCCTACAGCCAGCGGCGGGCCGTTGCGGGCGCCGACGATCAGGTCCTCGTCGCCCTTGAACATGATGGCCAGCGCAAAGGCGCCCTGCAGGCGCTTCAGCGCCCGGTGCGCGGCTTCGGTCGGAGAAGCGCCGCGCGCCACTTCGCGCGACACCAGATGGGCGACCACCTCAGTGTCGGTCTGCGAGGCGAATTCGTAGCCGTCCTTCTTCAGTTCGTCGCGCAGTTCGGCGAAATTCTCGATGATGCCGTTGTGGACGATGGCGACGCCGTTGGAGAAATGCGGGTGCGCGTTCGTCTCGTTGGGCACGCCATGGGTGGCCCAGCGGGTGTGGCCGATGCCGATGGTGCCGGCGAGCGGCTCGTCCTGGAGCCGGCGCTCGAGGTTGACCAGCTTGCCCTCGGCGCGGCGGCGGCCCAGCTCGCCGCGCTCGATGGTAGCGACGCCAGCGGAATCGTAGCCGCGATACTCAAGCCGCTTCAGCGCGTCGACGATAAGCGGCGCCACCGGCGTATGGCCGACAATCGCTACAATTCCGCACATGGACTGCCCCCGATGAAAGCTCTGTGGCGCCTATCTAGGAGGCGGCACGGCAGCGTTGAAATCACATTACGTTTCGCTTCGTATCGGCAAGACGCCGCGTCTGCGGCCTCACTATGGCAGGCCCAAGCCCAAGTCCAGCCGGCCATTTCATGCCTTCTTGGCCGATGCGCGGCGCGCGCGCAGCTCCTTCGCCTTGCCGGGCAGCGTCTTCTGGCGGGCGCGGCCGAACGCCAGCGCGTCGTCCGGGACGGACTCGGTGATGACGCTTCCCGAAGCGATATAGGCGCCCGTGCCGATGGAGACCGGCGCGACCAAGGACGAGTTCGAGCCGACGAAGGCGCCCTCGCCGATGTCGGTGAAGAACTTGGAATAGCCGTCGTAGTTGCAGGTGATGGTGCCCGCCCCGATGTTGGCGCCGGCGCCGATGCGCGCATCGCCGATATAGGTGAGGTGGTTGACCTTGGCGCCCTCCTCCACCGTGGCGTTCTTGATCTCCACGAAATTGCCGGCCTTGGCCCTGGCCTTCAGGGCCGCCCCCGGACGCAGGCGCGCGAAGGGGCCGATGTCGCAGCCGGGGCCGATGTTCGCGCCCTCGAAATGGCTGTAGGCATGGATTTTCGCACCCGCTCCGACGGTGACGCCCAGGCCGAAGAAGACGTTCGGCTCGACGACGGTGTCGGGGCCGATCTCGGTATCGAAGGAGAAGAACACCGTTTCCGGCGCGATCAGGGTAACGCCCGACAACATGGCCGCCTCGCGGCGGCGCTTCTGCCAGATCGCCTCGGCCTCGGCCAGCTGGACGCGGTTGTTGATGCCCAGCGCATTCTCGAAGCTCGCCTCGGTGGCGACGACCGAAAGCCCTTGGCCGCCGGCGATCTCGACGATGTCGGTGAGGTAGTATTCGCCCTTGGCGTTGTCGTTGCCGACCGCATCGAGCAGCGCCAGCGCATGGGCGCCTGCAATCGCCATCAGGCCGCTGTTGCAGAAGGTGATGCGGCGCTCCTCTTCGGAACAGTCCTTCTCCTCGCGTATGGCGAGCAGCTTGCCGTCCTTCTCGATCAGGCGGCCGTAGCCGGTCGGCTCGTCGGCACGGAAGCCGAGCACGACGACGGCCGCCCCCTCGGCCAGCTTCTCGCGCGCCGCGACCAGCGCGCCGGCATCGATCAGCGGCGTGTCACCGAACATCACCAGGACATCGTCGTAGCCGGCCGCGATATCCTCGCGCGCGGCGAGCGCCGCGTCGGCGGTGCCGAGGCGCCTTTCCTGCACGAACAGCTTCGCCGCCGGCGCGAATTTTTCCGCCGCCTTGCGCACCTCGTCGGCGCCGTGGCCGATCACCAGCGCCAGTTCGCCGGCACCCGCGGCTTCCGCCGCCCTGACCACATGCGCCACCATCGGCAGGCCGGCTACCTTGTGCAGCACCTTGGGCAGCGCGCTTTTCATGCGGGTGCCCTCGCCTGCGGCAAGAACAATGGACAGGCACGAACGACTATTCATGAAGTTGGACCGGTTCCGGGACGGTGGGAATCGCAAAGCTCAATAGCATTGGCTTGTTTGTCCACCAATGCGGTTAAATTCGGGTGAGCAACCGCAACTATCCGAGCTGGCCGAGGACCGGGAAATTCTCCAGCAACCAATAGGACAGGCTCTGCACGCCGCCGGTGAGGAAGAAAACGCCGGCCACGACCAGCAGGCCACCGATCACTTTCTCGACGCGGCCGAGATGGACGCGGAATTTTTGCAGGAAGCGCATGAAGGCGCCTGAAAACAGGGCCGCGACGAGGAAGGGAATGCCGAGGCCGAGCGAATAGGCGGCAAGGAGTGCTGCCCCCTCGCCCACCGTCTCGCGCCCGCCGGCCAGCGTCAGGATCGGCCCGAGCACCGGGCCGATGCACGGCGTCCAGCCGAAGGCGAAGGCAAGGCCCATGAGGTAGGCCGCCACCGCGCTCGCCGGCTTGCCCTCGCTCTGGAAGCGCGCCTCGCGCGACAAAAGCGGGATCTTCAGAATGCCGAGGAAATTCAGGCCCATGACGATGATGAGGATACCGGCGGCAAAGGCAAGCTGTTCCTGCCAGACCCTGAGGAAATGGCCGATGGTCGAGGCGCCGGCACCGAGCGCGACGAACACCGTGGAGAAGCCGAGCACGAAGGCGACGGAAGCGGCAAGCAGCGCGCCGCGCGCCCCGGACCTTGCCGCCACGCCTGCGTCGCCGCGGAAATCGTCCACCGACACGCCGGCCATGTAGCACAGATAGGGCGGCACCAGCGGCAGCACGCAAGGCGACAGGAACGACAGCGCTCCCGCCCCGACGGCGCTGACGTAGCCGATATCCAATGCCATTGTGCCGCTCCAGTTTCGCGACCGCGATATAGCCGCAGTCACTACGGCACGCCAATCACCATCCCGTGCCCGCGCCGCAACGTCGCGGTACGCTTCAGGCGACGATCGCCAGCCGCCGCCTGCGCCCGTCAAGGAGCACGATCGTCAGCCCGCTGGCGACGACCAGCAGGATGCCGACGACGGCGAGCGCGTTCGGAAACTGGCCGAATACCAGCAGGCCCGAGATCACCGCCCAGACGGTGAAACAATAATAGAATGGCGCGACCACGCCGGTAGGCCCGACGCGATAGGCCATGAAGATGAAGAAGTGGCCGAAGATCAGGAAGAATCCCGCGCCCGCCATCAGCAACAGATGATGGGCGGACGGCATGATCCACCGCTCGGTGGCCAGATGGGCGAAGCCGGCGCCGACGAGGACGACGAGCACGGCGGAAATCGCCACGATCATGCCGGGTATCTCGGCGGCGACGCGACGCCCGGTCAGGTCGCGCGCGGCCGAAAGCGCGGCATTGGCGAGTGCCAGCAGGGCGTAGACGGAAATTCCCTGCATGGTCGGCTGCGCGATCATCAGAGCACCGGCGAAGCCGACGCCGATCAGCGCCATGCGCAGGCCGCCGATGCGTTCGCCGAACAGAAGCGAAGCGCCGAGCAGGACGAGCAACGGCGTGACCTGGCCGAGCGCGGTGGAGTCGGCGATCTGCATGTTGGCCAGCGCCACGACATAGGCGAGGATCGCCGCCGTTTCGAACAGGTTCCTGGTCAGCACGCGCTTCTCGACAAGGAGCGGGAACTGCCTGCCGTACCCGAGAACGAACAGCATCGGAATGCCCCACAGCGTCGCCGCCGCGCCGCGCAGGAACAGCACCTCATAGGGCGGAAGCCCTTCGGTGGCGAGCTTCATCAGCGTGTCGTTGATGATGTACGACCCTGTCGACAGGATCATGAAAAGCGGACCACGGAAGATCGACAAGGAGTGTTGCATCCGTAGACAGAACCAGAGCCGCAACATGGCGGCAAGCGCCGCGACGCCTGGTCCAATCGACGGCAGGGCAAACAGGCCAGGCGCATCCGAAATTCGCGGCCGGGCGACCATATCCGCCGCCGAATATCCCATCGGGGACGAAACAGCGCGCCCGCGACGTTTACCCTGCGTGGGCCGCGATCCTCGCGGTTGTCCAGACAGGGAGATTTTCGATGAAAGCGATCGCATTTGGCTTCGCCATGTTGCTGGCCGGCACAGCCGCTTCCCAAGCCGCCGACGCCTGGAAGGAAGCCGAGGTCAACGGCACCAAGATCTACACCGACGCCAACGGCATGACGCTCTACACCTACGACAAGGACGAGGCCGGCAAATCCAACTGCTACGACAAATGCGCGACCAACTGGCCGCCGCTGAAGGCTGCCGCCGATGCCAAGGACGAAGGCGAATGGACGGTGGTCAAGCGCACCGACGGCACCGCCATGTGGGCCTATGAGGGCCACCCGCTCTACACGTTCATCAAGGACAAGAAGGCCGGCGACACGACCGGAGACGGCGTCGGCGACGTCTGGCACATCGCCAAGGCCGATTGATCCGCCTCAAGATGGTGCCCGGCCGCTCACATGCCGGTGAGGCTGGCCGGGCGAGGCAGCGCAGGGACCGCCGAAGCCCGTATCATGGGCTCAAGCCCGCGATCCATCAATTCGCCCATAAGGATTAGCTGCCGGCTCGCCCCAGCGCGGCGGAGGGTGCCATCGTCAGGCCACTCCCCGCCGGCCGCCTTGCTGGACGCGCGCCGGGCGCTCGCCGCGGATGATGTCGGAGGCCTCGAGATAGGCCATCTCGATCAGGTAGGCGAGCATGTCGCAACGTTCGGCCTCCGCCATGGTGCGCAACTGGCCGAGCATGGACTGCATGTAGTCGAGCGTCTCGGTCCGCCTTCTGGTATAGATCTGCCGCATTTCGGACGTCCTCGCCTGCCGTCTGCGTCGTTGCCCTGGCCAAATCGGAGACGCTTTCGCCAAGGCAGGGACAATCTATTCCCATTATCTAAAATTGCAAACTTTTATCATTATCGCGCACTGGTTGTATCACGAGGATGAGGCCATTTTCGCCCTGGCTCTTGACCGGATCGAAAAGCACGGCCATTTGACGGGCGATCCGAATGACAATTCGCCCGCGGCTCGTCACCTGCCGCAGCGCCTGCACCAAGAGCATCCATGGACGTCGTCGTCGTCGAATCGCCCGCAAAGGCGAAGACAATCAACAAATATCTCGGCCGCAACTACAAGGTTCTGGCCTCCTTCGGCCATGTCCGCGACCTGCCGGCCAAGGACGGCTCGGTCAAGCCCGACGAGAATTTCGCCATGTCCTGGTCGGTGGACACGGCCTCGGGCAAGCGGCTGGCCGACATCGCCAAAGCGGTGAAGGACGCCGACGGGCTGATCCTCGCAACCGACCCGGACCGCGAGGGCGAGGCGATTTCCTGGCATGTGCTGGAAGTGCTGAAGCAGAAGCGCGCGCTGAAGGACAAGAAGGTCAGCCGCGTCGTCTTCAACGCCATCACCAAGAATTCCGTGCTCGACGCCATGGCCAACCCGCGCGAGATCGACGCGCCGCTGGTCGACGCCTATCTGGCGCGGCGCGCGCTCGACTATCTGGTCGGCTTCACGCTGTCGCCGGTCCTGTGGCGCAAGCTGCCCGGCGCCCGCTCGGCCGGCCGCGTGCAGTCGGTGGCGCTGCGCCTCGTCTGCGACCGCGAATCGGAGATCGAGCGCTTCGTCCGCGAGGAATACTGGAACATCGCCGCCATCCTCGGCACGCCGCGCGAGGACACGTTCGAGGCGCGGCTGACGGCCTATGAGGGCAAGAAGCTCCAGAAGCTCGACATCAAGAACAAGGACCAGGCCGACGGTATCAAGGCGATGCTGGAGGGTGCTTCCTTCCGTGCGCTGTCGGTGGAAGCCAAGCCGACCAGGCGCAACCCGGCGCCGCCCTTCACCACGTCCACCTTGCAGCAGGCCGCCTCCTCGCGGCTCGGCTTCTCGGCCAACCGCACCATGCAGGTGGCGCAGCGCCTCTACGAAGGCATGGACATCGGCGGCGAGACGGCCGGCCTCATCACCTATATGCGTACCGACGGCGTGCAGATGGCGCCGGAGGCGATCTCGGCCGCCCGCGACGCGATCGGCAAGGAATTCGGCGACAAGTACCTGCCGGAGAAACCGCGCCACTACACCACCAAGGCCAAGAACGCGCAGGAAGCGCACGAGGCGATCCGCCCGACCGACTTCTTCCGCACGCCGGCTTCGGTCAGGCAATATCTCGACGCCGACCAGGCACGGCTCTATGAGCTGATCTGGAAGCGCGCCATCGCCAGCCAGATGAACGCCGCCGAGATCGAGCGCACGACGGTCGAGATCGAGGCCGTCAACGGCTCCCGCACCGCTGGCCTGCGCGCCGTCGGCTCGGTCGTCCGTTTCGACGGCTTCATCGCCGCCTATACCGACCAGAAGGACGAGGATTCAGAAGACGAGGAAAACCGCCGACTGCCGGAAATCCGCCAGGGCGAGGCACTCGACCGCGAGGCCGTCAATGCCACGCAGCACACGACCGAGCCGCCGCCGCGCTATTCCGAAGCCTCGCTGATCAAGAAGCTGGAGGAACTCGGCATCGGCCGTCCTTCCACCTATGCGGCGACGCTGAAGACGCTGGAAGACCGCGAATATGTCGTGATCGACAAGCGCCGGCTGATCCCCGAAGCCAAGGGCAGGCTGGTCACAGCCTTCCTCGAGAACTTCTTCGACAAATATGTCGAGTACGATTTCACCGCTTCACTGGAAGAAAAGCTCGACGAGATTTCCGATGGCAAGCTCGCCTGGAAGGACGTGCTGCGCGACTTCTGGAAAGACTTTTCGGCGCATGTCGACGAGACCAAGGAACTGCGCGTCACCGACGTGCTCGACGCGCTGAACGAGGAACTGGCGCCGCTGGTATTCCCTGCGCGGGAAGACGGCTCCGATCCGCGCATCTGTCCGAAATGCGGCACCGGCAACCTGTCCCTGAAGCTCGGCAAGTACGGCGCCTTCGTCGGCTGCTCGAACTATCCCGAATGCGGCTACACCCGCCAGCTCGGCGGCGAGGCCAACGGCAACGGCGAGAACGGCGGCGCGGTCGATGGCGCCAAGGTGCTCGGCAAGGACCCCTACACCGCCGAGGAAATCACGCTGCGTTCCGGCCGCTTCGGCCCCTATGTGCAGCGCGGCGAAGGCAAGGAGGCCAAGCGCTCCAGCCTGCCGAAGGGCTGGACGGCCGATTCCATCGACCACGAGAAGGCGCTGGCGCTGCTTTCGCTGCCGCGCGACGTCGGCAAGCATCCCGAAACCGGCAAGATGATCTCGGCCGGGCTCGGCCGCTACGGGCCGTTCGTGCTGCACGATGGTACCTACGCCAATGTCGAATCGATCGAGGACGTGTTCTCCATCGGCCTCAATCGCGCCGTCTCGGTGATCGCCGAGAAGCAGGCCAAGGGCAAGGGCGGCCGCAACGGCGGCACGCCGGCGGCGCTGAAGGAGCTCGGCGAGCATCCCGACGGCGGCAAGATCACCGTGCGCGACGGCAAGTACGGCCCCTATGTCAACTGGGAAAAGGTCAACGCGACGCTGCCCAAGGGCAAGGACCCGCAGTCGGTGACTGTCGAGGAAGCCCTTGCGCTGATCGCCGAGAGGGCGGCCAAGAGCGGCGGCGGCAAGAAACCGGCGCGCAAGGCGGCAGCGAAGAAGCCCGCAAGCAAGGCGGCGGCGAAAAAACCGGCCGCTAAAAAGAAGGAATAGCGGCTTGGCACGCAGGATCTCCGGACGGCACCACGGCGATCCGCGCGCTACCGATACCCGTCGCGGCAAGGACGCCTACCGCCCCTCGCGCGACGAGATCCTGCGCTACATCGCCGAGAACCCGGATCGCTCCGGCAAGCGCGAGATCGCCAAGGCGTTCGCGTTGCGCGGCGACGACCGCATCTGGCTGAAGGACATGCTGCGCGACCTCGCCGACGAGGGCTTGCTGGAAAAAAGCCGCAAGCGCCACATCCGCCCCGGTGCGCTGCCGCATGTCACTGTGCTCGAAATCTTCGGCCGCGACAGCGAAGGCGGCCTGCTGGCGCGGCCAATCGACTATCAAGGCGAGCAGCCGCCGACCGTCGCGCTGCGCTCGTCGCGCGGCAACGGCGGCCCGGCTCCCGGCATCGGCGACCGCGTGCTGGCGAAAACCTTCCCGACCGACGACGAGAGCGGGCCGGCCTATACGGGGCGGGTGATGAAGCTGTTCGAGAAGCGCTCGGAAGCCGTGCTCGGCATCTTCCGCGTGCTCAGGGACGGCACCTTCCGCATCGAGCCGGTGGAACGACGGCAGCCGGAACTGATCGTCGACAAGGAGTTCCAGAACGGCGCGAAGAACGGCGACCTTGTCGAGGTCGAACCGTCGAAGGCCGGGCGCTATGGCCTGCCGAAGGCCAAGGTGCTTTCGGTGCTGGGCTCGCTGACCAGCGAGAAGGCGGTCTCGATGATCGCCATCCACGCCCACGACATCCCGCACATCTTCCCGCCGGACGTGCTGGCGGAGGCAGAGGCGCTCAAGCCGGTCACGCTGGAGAAGCGCGAAGACTGGCGCGACCTGCCGCTGGTCACCATCGATCCGGCCGACGCCAAGGACCATGACGACGCGGTGTTCGCCGTGCCCGACACCGACGAGAACAACGTCGGCGGTGTGGTGGTGACGGTCGCCATCGCCGACGTTGCCGCCTATGTGCGGCCGGGCACGCCACTCGACCGCGAGGCGCTGAAGCGCGGCAATTCGGTCTATTTCCCGGATCGGGTCGTGCCGATGCTGCCGGAGCGCATCTCGAACAATCTGTGCTCTCTGCGCGAGGGCGAGGACAAGCCGGCAATCGCCGTGCGCATGACGTTTTCTGCGGAAGGCCGCAAAATTCGCCATTCCTTCCATCGCGTCATGATGAAGTCGGCCGCCAAGCTCGCCTACCCCCAGGCGCAGGCGACCATCGACGGCGTGCCCGACGACAAGACCGGGCCGATCCTCGACACGGTGCTGAAGCCACTGTGGGACGCCTACGCCGTCTTGAAGCGCGGCCGCGACGCGCGCCAGCCGCTGGAACTCGACCTGCCGGAACGAAAAATCCTGCTCAAGGAAGACGGCACCGTCGACCGCGTGGTGGTGCCGGAACGGCTCGACGCCCACAAGCTGATCGAAGAATTCATGATCCAGGCCAATGTCGCCGCGGCCGAGACGCTGGAGGGCAGGAAGCAGGCGCTGGTCTACCGTATCCACGACGCGCCGTCGCTGGCCAAGCAGGAATCGCTGCGCGAGTTTTTGCAGACGCTTAGCCTGTCACTGGCGCGCGGCGCGCAGATGCGGCCGGCCCAGTTCAACGGCATATTGGAGCGGGTACGCGGCGCCGACAACGAGGCGCTGGTCAACGAAGTGGTGCTGCGCTCGCAGAGTCAGGCGGAGTATTCGCCAGCCAATATCGGCCATTTCGGCCTCAACCTGCGCCGCTACGCGCATTTCACCTCGCCGATCCGCCGCTATGCCGACCTGATCGTGCACCGTGCGCTGATCGCCTCCCTCGGCCTCGGCGACGGCGGATTGACGCGCGAGGAGGAAGCGCGGCTGGAGGAGATTTCCGCCTTGATTTCGGCGACGGAACGCCGCGCCATGGCGGCGGAACGCGAGACGGTGGACCGGCTCACCGCCGCGTATCTCTCCGAGCGCGTCGACGAGCGTTTCGACGCCCGCATCTCCGGCGTCACCAAGGCCGGGCTGTTTGTCACATTGCCGCAGTTCGGTGCGGATGGCTTTATTCCGGTGTCATCCCTGGGTGGCGACTACTATATCTACGACGAAACAGCGCGATCGCTGTTCGGCGAACGCAGCGGGAAAGGCTACCAGCTTGCGGACCGTGTCGAGGTCCGTCTCGTGGAAGTGGCGCCGATGGCCGGCGCGATGCGCTTCGAGATGCTGAGCGAACCCAAGCCCCTGCCCGGCTCGCGGCGGTCGTTCCACAAGGCAAAGGGCCGCGCCCGGGCTTCACAAGGGCGCCCGCGCGGCAGGAGACGGTGATGATGGCGACTGACTCTGGCATGGAAGCGCAGGTTTTCGGCGGCGAGCACCAGTCCGGGCGGCCGGCGCGGCCGATCTGGGAGGCGATGAAGCGCGGCTTCTTCGGCCGCTGCCCGCATTGCGGCGAGGGCAAGCTGTTCCGCGCCTTCGTCAAGACGGTGGACAAGTGCGCCGTGTGTGGCGAGGACATTTCCCATCACCGCGCCGACGACCTGCCGGCCTATCTGGTCATCGTCATCGTCGGCCACGTCGTGCTCGGCGGCTTCATGGCGGTCGAGATGACCTCCAACTGGGCGATGTGGCAGCATCTCGCCGTCTGGGCGCCGTTGACGGTGCTGATGTCGCTGGCGCTGCTGCAACCGGTCAAGGGCGCGGTCGTTGGCCTGCAATGGGCCTGCTACATGCACGGCTTCGGCGGCGAAAAAGACGAGTTCGAAACGCATCCGGAGCTGTAGGTGGCCATTGGTGCAATGGCCCGCAGGCATTCGCCCCTTTCCCGGCCGGCGACTTTCGGCTAGGTCGGACGCATGCACGGAATGAGCAAGGCGGAAGTGGACGCGGTCGAACGCATCGCATTGGGCGCCGGTCCCAAGCGTCCGCGCGATGCCGCGACCCTGATCCTGCTCGACGGCGAAGGCGGCGCGGCCCGCGTGCTGATGGGGCGGCGCCACATGCGCCACGCCTTCATGCCGGGGAAATTCGTGTTTCCCGGCGGCCGCACCGACCCGGCCGACAGCCGAATCCCGGCGGCGACGCCGCTGCCCCCCGAAGAAGAGGCGCGGCTGACCGCCCGCGCCGGAAAAGTGGGCGCGGCCCGCGCCCGGGCCATCGCGCTGTCCGCCATCCGCGAAACCTATGAGGAAGCCGGCCTGCTCATCGGCCGGCGGGCTCCGTTCAGCACCGCGAAGCGCGACTGGCAGGGTTTTGCCGAGCATGGCGTCGCCCCTTCGCTGGAAGCGATGCGCTTCATCGCCCGCGCGATCACGCCTCCCGGCCGGGTGCGCCGCTTCGACACCCGCTTCCTCGCCGCGTGGCGCAGCGACGTGGCGCTGGAATTGCCCGAGGGCGGGCCGACGAACGAGTTGGAGGAACTCGTCTGGCTGCCGCTCGCGGAGGCCCGGCAGGCCGATATTCCGGCGATCACCCGCACGATCCTGGAAGAACTGGAGCGGCGGCTCGCCTTCGATCCGCTGCTCAAGCCCGGCGGCGGCGAGGTGCCGTTCTACCGGATGATCGGCAAGCGGTTCATCCGCGAAGTTCTCTAGTCAGTCAGTTCAGCATCAGGGTCTTTCATGACGGTCGCAACCGAGCCTCAGGACGCAGAACGCGTGCGCTGGCTGTCGATCATCGCGGCCATCTCCTCGATCAGCGTGGTGGGCATCGCCATCGGGCTCGGCATGCCGCTTCTGTCCGTCATCCTGGAATCGCGCGGCCATTCGGCCTCGATGATCGGGCTCAATACGGCCGTGGCCGGCATCGCCTCGATCGCCGGCGCGCCGCTGGCGACGCCGCTCGCCTCGCGCATAGGCGTCGCCTGGGCCATGCTTCTCATGATCGCGGCCGGCGCCGTGGCCTTCGTCGGCTTCCATTTCGCGCCGGCGTTCTGGATGTGGTTTCCGCTGCGCGTGCTCCTGCATGTGTCGCTGACCATCCTCTTCATCCTGTCCGAGTTCTGGATCAGCACCTCGGCACCGCCGTCGCGGCGCGGGCTGGTGCTCGGCGTCTACGCCACCGTGCTTTCCCTCGGCTTCGCCGCCGGCCCGTGGCTGTTCGCCCATCTCGGCAGCACCGGCTTCCTGCCTTTCGGCGTGACGGTGGCGCTGGTGGCGGTGGCGGCCGTGCCGGTTCTGGCCGCGCGCAATGAGAGCCCGCCGATCCGCGCCGAAGGCGAGGAAACCAGCGGTTTCCTGCATTATATCTGGCTGGTGCCGACGGCGACGGCGGCCGTGCTTGTCTTCGGCGCCGTCGAAACGGGCGGCTTCGCGCTGTTTCCGGTCTACGGCAACCGCATCGGCTATTCGGAAGCCGACGCGGCGCTGCTTTTGACCATGATCGGCCTCGGCAACGTGCTGCTGCAGATTCCCATCGGCATGATCTCCGACCGGGTCGGCGACCGCCGCTACCTCCTGCTCCTGTGCGCCTTCGTCGGCCTGATCGGTACCGTCTTCATGCCGCTGTTCGCGCAGAACTGGCACCTGATGGCGACGCTGCTGTTCGTCTGGGGCGGGGTCGTCGCGGCCATGTACACGGTGGGGCTCGCCCATCTCGGCTCGCAGCTTTCGGGCCATGAACTCGCTTCGGCCAACGCCGCCTTCGTGCTGTGCTACGGGGTCGGCATGGTGCTCGGCCCGCAGGCCATCGGTATCGGCATGGACATCGCCGGACCGTCCGGTTTCGGCTGGTCGCTGGCGCTGTTCTTCGGCGCCTATATGGTGCTGGCGATCGGACGGCTGGCGCTGCGCAAGCGCAAGACTTGAGCCGCAGGCTTGCGTTGCGGCCAAAATCCTGTATACGCAGCCGCAATCTGCCGGTCCCGACTGGGGGCTGAACGGAGGGCCGAAGGCCGTTTTCCCTGAAAACAAAGCTTTCGTCGTGGAGCCACAAGGCTTCCGCCTCCCGTGTCTCCGCTCTCGACCGTCTCGTCATGCTCCTTTCTTCTCCTGAGGCGGCCACAGGCCCTCGAAGGATCAGAGAAGTTGCAGAGGCTTTAGCCGCCGGGAACCGGGAGAGAAACGAAGAAAGGCAAAAGAACTATGGCTCTTTACGAACATGTGTTCCTTGCCCGGCAGGATCTGTCGCAGCAGCAGGTCGATGAGCTCGTTGAACGTTTCAAGGGCATCGTCACCGCTGGCGGCGGCTCGGTCGGCCGGGTCGAGAACTGGGGACTGAAGTCCCTCACCTACCGGATCAAGAAGAACCGGAAGGCCTACTACACGCTGATGGACCTGACCTGCCCGCCGGCAGCACTTGCCGAGCTGGAGCGTCAGCAGGGCATCTCCGAAGACGTGCTGCGCTTCATGAGCATCAAGGTCGACAAGCACGAGGACGGCGTTTCGGCGATGATGCAGAAGCGCGAAGAGCGCTCGGATCGCGGCGACCGCGGTTTCGGCGATCGTGGTCCGCGCTCGTTCGGCGACCGTGACAGAGGCGACCGCGGGGGCGACCGTGGCGGTGATCGCGGCGACCGTGGTCCGCGCCCGGCGCGCAGCTTTGAAGGGAGCGCAGAATAATGGTCGACATCAACCAGATCCCGACCCGGCGTCCGTTCCATCGCCGCCGCAAGACCTGTCCGTTCTCCGGCGCCAACGCGCCGCGCATCGACTACAAGGACGTGCGTCTCCTGCAGCGCTACATTTCCGAGCGCGGCAAGATCGTGCCCTCGCGCATCACCGCCGTCAGCCAGAAGAAGCAGCGCGAACTCGCCCAGGCGATCAAGCGCGCCCGCTTCCTCGGCCTGCTGCCCTACGTGGTTCGCTAAATAACGACGCGGGCGGTTCGCCGCCCGCTCTCCTTTCCGGGTTCGGCCCGGTCAGGCGCATGAAAATCCGAGTTGGGGCGGTTCGCCGTCCCTAACTGCCCGAACGGGCAGGACAGCGACCCCGGCGAAACCGCCGCTTCAGCTTCCTGTCCTTGAGATTCTGATTCAACCGCTTGCGGTTCTGAAAGGACAAGATCATGGAAGTCATTCTTCTCGAACGCATTTCCCGCCTCGGCCAGATGGGTGAGACCGTCAAGGTCAAGGACGGCTTCGCCCGCAACTTCCTGCTGCCGAAGGGCAAGGCGCTGCGCGCCAACGAAGCCAACAAGAAGAAGTTCGAAGGCCAGCGCGCGCAGCTTGAGGCCCGCAACCTGGAGCGCAAGAGCGAGGCCCAGACTGTCGCCGACCAGCTCGACGGCAAGAGCTTCATCATCGTGCGCTCGGCCGGCGAGACCGGCCAGCTCTACGGTTCGGTTTCGACGCGCGACATCGCCGACATCCTGACAGCCGACGGCTTCAGCGTCGCCCGCAACCAGGTCGAGCTGAACCACCCGATCAAGACCATCGGCCTGACCAACGTGGCGATCGCGCTGCATCCGGAGGTCGAGGTGACGGTGACGCTCAACATCGCCCGTTCCGCCGACGAGGCCGAGCGCCAGGCGCAGGGCGAAACGCTGACCACCGCCGAAGCCATCTACGGCGACGACATCAACGACGCCGCCCGGCCGGAGAACTTCTTCGACCCGAACGCCGAGTTCGAGGGCGGCGAAGAGGAATAAGGCCGTAGGGGATTAAGGGGATAGGGCGATAGGGGAATATGTATTCCCTATTCCCATACTCCCCTATTCCCCCATTCCCTTCTGTTCACATGTGAACATCTGGACCAAGAACCGGGCCTTCGTGCCCGGTTTTTTTGTGAACATGGAACTTTTCAAGCCCTGAGGTTTTGAGGCAGGATTGTGGCAGCGGGGCTGTCACATTGCCTTTTCTCGCGAGGGCGCGGTCATGAACCTGTTTTTGCAACGTATCGTCGAGCGCACCGTGCGCATCGGCAACCTTTCGATCACCGGCCCGAGCGGCACCACCCGGCACTTCGGCGACGGCGACGGTGAGAAGGTCCATCTCGTCATCCATACGCATCAGGCAGAGCGGGCGATCATGCTGCATCCCTCGCTGGCGCTGCCGGAGATGTACATGGAACAGCAGATCGACTTCGCCGAAGGCGACGTGCTGTCCTTCCTGCACCTCATCTATCGCAACATCGGCATTTCCTGGATCGATTCGGGCTGGGGGAAGCTGCTCAATACGATGCGCCTCAAGGCGCGGCCGTTGCAGCAGTGGAACACGGAACGGCGCTCGAAGCGCAATGTCGAGCGCCACTACGACCTGTCGGGCGAGCTCTACAAACTGTTCCTCGACGACGACATGCAGTATTCCTGTGCCTATTACGAGCGTCCGGACATGACGCTGGAAGAGGCGCAGCTCGCCAAGAAGCGCCACATCGCCGCCAAGCTGAAGATCAAGCCGGGCCAGACGGTGCTCGATATCGGCTCCGGCTGGGGCGGACTCGGACTCTACATCGCCCGCACCTTCGAGACCGACGTGCTCGGCGTCACGCTGTCGACCGAGCAGCACCAGGTTTCGACCGACCGCGCCCATGCCGAAGGCCTCGAAAGCAGCGTGCATTTCGAACTGCGCGATTATCGCGACCTGACCGAGCGTTTCGACCGCATCGTCTCGGTCGGCATGTTCGAGCATGTCGGCGTCAACCACTACAAGACCTACTTCGACAAGTGCGCCCAGTTGCTCAAGCCCGACGGCGTGATGCTGCTGCACACGATCGGCCGGGTCGGGCCGCCGACCACGACCAACGCCTTCATCCGCAAGCACATCTTCCCCGGCGGCTACATTCCCGCGCTGTCGGAAGTGATGCCGCATATCGAGCGCTCGGGCCTGATGGTGACGGACGTCGAAATCCTCAGGCTCCACTATGCCGAGACGCTGAAGGCCTGGCGCGAGCGCTTCATGGCGAAGCGCGAGCAGGTGAAGGCGATCTACGACGAACGCTTCTGCCGCATGTGGGAGTTCTATCTCGCCGGCTCCGAGGCCTCGTTCCGCTGGCAGGACCTGGTGAATTTCCAGATCCAGCTCACCCGCCGCAACGACGTGCTGCCGATGACGCGCGACTATATCGGCAAGTGCGAGAAGGCCATCGCCCTGCACGAGATGGGTCACAGCCCGGTCGAGCCCGCCGCGACACCGCCCGAAAAGGCGGCACCCGCGGCGAAGACCGGCGCCAAGGCATCGGGAAAGCCCCGCCGCCGCAAGGTGACCGGCAAGGACTGAGGCCCGCGCTCGGCGCCGCAGCGGCGGCCCCGCATGGACACTTGCCTTTACCTGCCGGGAGACGAATAAGGGACCGTCATACCGGCAGGGTTTCATGGCCTATCTTCTCTACATCGCGGCGGCGGTTGCCGAAATCGCCGGCTGCTTCTCGTTCTGGGCATGGTGGCGGCTGGGCAAATCGGCCGCCTGGCTGGTGCCGGGAACGCTGTCGCTGCTGGCCTTCGCCTGGCTGCTGGCGCTGACGCCGGCGGACGCCGCCGGCCGCTCCTATGCGACCTATGGCGGCATCTACATCGCCGCCTCGCTGGTCTGGCTGTGGCTGGCCGAAGGCGTGCGGCCGGACCGCTGGGACGTGATCGGCGCCGCAGTCTGCGTTGCCGGAGCCTCGATCATCCTTCTGGCGCCGCGCGGAGCCTGATCCGTGGAACTGCCGGCACTGCTCAAGCAAGGCGTGGACGCGATGCTGGAGGGCACGCCGCTTGCCGCGCTGAGGACTGCCGGCAAGGCACTCTCGGACCGTTACCGCGCGGAAGTGCGCGACGGACGCCTGCATATGGCGGACGATCTCGCCGTGAAAGCCTATCTGGCGCAACGGTTGCCGGCGACCTACGCCGCCGTGCGCGCGGCGATCGAGGCGCTGGAAACCGCGCGGCCGGATTTTTCGCCGCAAACCCTGCTCGATGTCGGCGCCGGTCCCGGCACCATGCTGTGGGCCGCCGCCGATGCGTGGCCGGCGCTTGGCCGTGCCGTGCTGCTGGAAGCCAGCGCCCCGGTGCGGACGGCAGGCAAATCGCTTGCCGCCGCACTGCCCGTGCGCTGCGACTGGCTTTCCGGCGACGCGACGCTTTTCCCGGCCGGCATCCAGCCGGCGGACCTCGTCGCCATCGCCTATGTGCTCGACGAACTGCCGCCGCCCGCCCTGCCGAAACTGGTCGAGCGGCTGTGGGCGCTGACCACCGACACGCTGCTCATCGTCGAACCCGGCACGCCGGCCGGCTGGCGGCGCCTGCTGGAAGCGCGCGCGCAGCTGATCGCCGCCGGCGCGCATATCCTGGCGCCCTGCCCTCACCATGCGCCATGCCCGCTCGCCGCGCCCGACTGGTGCCATTTCTCGCGTCGCGTGGCGCGCTCGCGCCTGCATCGGCTCGCCAAGGACGCGGACGTTCCGTGGGAGGACGAGAAGTTCATCTATCTCGCCGCATCGCGCCAACCCGCCCCTGAGCACGGTTCGCGCGTGCTGGCGCCGCCGAAAACCGGCTCCGGCAAGGTGACGCTGAAACTGTGCCAGCCGGACGGCAACGCCACCGAGCGGCTGTTCACCAAGCGCGACGGCGCTGCCTTCAAAACTGCCCGGCGCGCCGATTGGGGCGAGGCGCTGTAGAACAGCGACGCCGCTCCACGATCAATGGCGGCGGGTGTATTCGTAGCGCACGAACAGCCAGCTCTTGCCCGTTCCGTCGGCCATCAGGACATGCTGTTCCTTCAGCGCGTGGTCCGCGTCCGGGTTGGAGATCGCCATATCGGAAACCATGAAACGGCCTTCGACCTCCGGCCCGAAGCCGACAAAACCCTGCGGGGTGAAGTGGACGTCGATCCTGCCGTCCTCGGCAGGACCGAAACTGGCTGCCGGCATGATGCTGACCGGAAAGCGGGTATCCATCGACACGTATTTCCAGCGGCCCTCGACGCGGTCGAAATCGAGATAGTCCAGCCGCGTGAAGGCCGGCGTCTGCGAGCCCGGCCCCGGATGCATCGTCTCCTGCAGGATGGAGCCGATCATCTTGCGCTCGGCGACGATGCCGTGGCTGACGATCGGCTCGGCGCCCGGCGCCGGCCAGATGCTGGCGACCACGTCCCATGTGCCGGTCTGCTTCTCCAGCGATTGCCGTTCTGGCCCGGCTTCCGACATGCGTTGCGCGGCGGTCGGCTCGGCGGCCCGGGCGGGTACCGGGCCGGACGCGGCGAGCATAGCGATAGAGACAAAGGCGGCGGCGCTATTCCTGTTCATATGAAGGCTCCCGATTGAGCCCCGCCCACCCGTAACTTGGAAGCCGCGATCCGGGTGGTCAACCCACCGCATATGTTCTTGATATGTTTCTTAAAATCGCTAGGATTGCCAAAAATTCGAGTCAACAGGAATTCGGCTACGGGAATTCAGTCCTGTGGACGGCGCGGGCATCCTGTGGATCACGGGAAAGTTCGTCGGTTGAATCGGCTCTGATGCATCCAGGTCAGCGCGCAACGGCCATTGTTCTGATACCGACAGGCGGGATCAAATCGGGGATATCATGGCGGAAGCGGCAAGAAAGTTCGGCACGGTGGCGGCGGAGACGCCGCTCTATCGCGAGGCGCCGAACAACATCGAGGCCGAGCAGGCGCTGCTCGGCGCCATGCTGGTCAACAACGACGCCTTCTACCGCGTCTCGGACTTCCTCAAGGCAAGCCATTTCTACGAGCCGCTGCACAGAAAAATCTTCGAGGTTTCGGCCGAGCTGATCCGCATGGGCAAGATGGCCAATCCGGTGACGATCAAGACCTTCCTGCCGGCCGACGAGAAGGTCGGCGACATGACGGTGGCGCAGTATCTCGCCCGCCTTGCCGCCGAGGCCGTCACCGTCATCAACGCCGCCGACTACGGCCGCGCCATCTACGACCTCGCCACGCGGCGCGCGCTGATCACCGTCGGCGAGGACATGGTCAACATCGCCTACGACGCGCCGGTCGACATGGCGCCGCGCGACCAGATCGAGGACGCCGAGCGGCGGCTGTTCGAACTGGCCGAGACAGGCCGCTACGACGGCGGCTTCGAGAGCTTCACCGATGCCGTCAAGACCGCCGTCGACATGGCCAACGCCGCCTATATGCGCGACGGCCACCTGTCGGGCATCGCCACCGGCCTGCGCGACCTCGACGCGCGCATGGGCGGCCTGCAGCCGTCCGACCTGATCGTGCTCGCCGGCCGTCCAGGCATGGGCAAGACCTCGCTCGCCACCAACATCGCCTTCAACATCGCCGAGGCCTATGTGCCGGCCCAGCAGGCGGACGGCACCTTCAAGGCGGCGAACGGCGGCGTCGTCGGCTTCTTCTCGCTGGAAATGTCGTCGGAGCAGCTTGCCACCCGCATCATCTCCGAACAGACGGAAATCCCCTCCTCCAAGATCAGGCGCGGCGAGATTTCCGAGCACGACTTCGAGAAGCTGGTGGCCTGCTCGCAGACCATGCAGAAGCTGCCGCTCTACATCGACCAGACCGGCGGCATCTCGATCGCCCAGCTGGCGGCGCGGGCGCGGCGGCTGAAACGCCAACGCGGGCTCGACGTCATCGTCATCGACTATATCCAGCTGATGACCGGCTCGTCCAAGCGCGCGAGCGAAAATCGCGTGCAGGAAATCACCGAGATCACCACCGGCCTGAAGGCGCTGGCCAAGGAGCTGTCGACGCCGATCATCGCGTTGTCGCAGCTGTCGCGTCAGGTGGAAAGCCGCGACGACAAGCGCCCGCAGCTCTCGGACCTGCGCGAATCGGGCTCCATCGAGCAGGACGCCGACGTGGTGATCTTCGTCTACCGCGAGGAATATTACCTGAAGAACAAGGAGCCCAAGCTCGGCACCGAAGAGCACATCAAGTGGGAAACCGACATGAACGAGGCGCGCGGCAAGGCCGAGGTCATCGTCGCCAAGCAGCGTCACGGCCCGACGGGCACGGTCGGCCTCGCTTTCCAGGGCGAGTTCACCCGCTTCTCCGATCTCGCCGACGACAGCCACCTGCCGGAGCGGTTCGAGTAGCGCATGCGGCTGGTGAAAATCCGTATTTCATGCATTATATGGACCATGCATGAAATGTATGAAGGATGTGAGCTATGATCAAGGTCAGCGCCGCCGAATTCCAGCGCAACATCGGCCGATATCAGGATCTGGCGCTGACGCAGCCCGTCGCCGTGACCCGCAACGGGCGCGAACGCACGGTGATGATCTCGACGGAGGAATATAACCGGCTGAAACGGCGGGACCGGCAGGTGCTGAGTCTCGACGACTTCACCGACGAAATGATCGAAGAGATCGCAAAGGCGGAGCCCCCGGAGGAAGCCAAGCAGTACGATCACGAGCTTGATCAGTGAAGTCACCGTCGTCATTTCCGGCACCGGTTCCTGGCCTCGTTATCCGCTACAGCTACCTTTGGCGTTCGGAACATCTGGCTGGCCGGGAAGAAGGACGGAAAGATCGGCCTTGCGCTGTCGTGTTGAGCTTGGTCGGGGCTGATGACAAGCGACAGGTCGTGGTGCTGCCCATAACGCATTCACCCCCTTCGGACGATGGGCTGGCCTTTGAAATCCCGCACAGAACCAAGCGTCGTCTCGGCCTGGACGACGGCCAGTCGTGGGTGATCGTTTCGGAAGCCAATCTGTTCAGTTGGCCCGGCCCCGACCTGAGGCCGGCTGTCAATGGCGATCTGACGACGATCGTCCATGGATTGCTGCCGGACTCGCTCTTTCACAAAATCCGAGATCGCTTCGTGGCTACCTTGCGCGAACGCCGCGCCCGACTGGTTCAAAGAACTTCATAATGGCCAAGTCCCGTACCCAATTCATCTGCCAGGCCTGCGGCAACGTCTCCTCGCGCTGGGCAGGCAAGTGCGAGGCCTGCGGCGAATGGAACACGCTGGTCGAGGAAGGCACGGCCGGCGGCATCGGCTCCGGTCCGGGGGCGCTGAAAAGTTCGCGCAAGGGCCGCGCCGTGGCGCTCACCTCGCTCGACGGCGACATCGAGGACGCGCCGCGCATCGCGTCGGGCATCGGCGAGCTCGACCGGGCCACCGGCGGCGGTTTCGTGCGCGGTTCGGCGCTGCTGGTCGGCGGCGACCCTGGCATCGGCAAATCGACCCTGCTCACCCAGGCGGCGGCGGCGCTGGCACGGCAGGGCCACCGCATCGTCTATGTCTCGGGCGAGGAAGCCGTCGCGCAGATCAGGCTGCGCGCGCAGAGATTGGGAGCCGCATCCTCTCCGGTCGAACTGGCGGCCGAGACCAATGTCGAGGATATATTGGCCACCATAGGCGAAGGCCGGCGCCCGGACCTCGTCATCCTCGATTCGATCCAGACGCTGTGGACCGACCTCGCCGATTCGGCGCCGGGCACCGTCACGCAGGTGCGGGCATCAGCCCAGGCGATGATCCGCTATGCCAAGTCGACCGGTGCGGCCGTCGTTCTGGTCGGGCACGTCACCAAGGAAGGCCAGATCGCCGGCCCGCGCGTGGTCGAGCACATGGTCGACGGCGTGCTCTATTTCGAGGGCGAAGGCGGCCACCACTACCGCATCCTGCGCACAGTGAAGAACCGATTCGGGCCGACCGACGAGATCGGCGTCTTCGAGATGTCCGACAAGGGCCTGCGCGAGGTGGCCAATCCCTCGGAACTGTTCCTCGGCGAGCGCCACGCCAAGGCGCCCGGTGCGGCCGTCTTCGCCGGCATGGAAGGCACGCGGCCGGTGCTGGTGGAAATACAGGCGCTCGTCGCCCCCTCCCCGCTCGGCACGCCGCGCCGGGCCGTGGTCGGCTGGGACAGCGCGCGGCTGGCGATGATCCTCGCCGTGCTGGAGGCCCATTGCGGCGTGCGGTTTTCCCAGCACGACGTCTACCTGAACGTCGCCGGCGGCTACCGCATCTCCGAGCCGGCGGCGGACCTAGCAGTAGCGGCGGCGCTGGTGTCGTCGCTCACCGGGCTTGCCCTGCCCGCCGATTGCGTCTATTTCGGCGAAATCAGCCTTTCGGGCGCCGTGAGGCCGGTTGCGCATGCGCAGCAGAGGCTCAAGGAGGCCGAAAAGCTGGGTTTTGGAAGCGCGGTCCTGCCCGTGGGAAGTGCCAAGGGCGGCGAGGAAATAGCCGGGGGAATAGGGGCCGGCGCTTTCCGACCGACCGAGCTTGCCGATCTTGTGGCGCGCATCGCCGGCTCCCGCCGCAGCCGCGACACCGGGGACGACTGACGGCTCATGGAGTTGGGAACACATGCCGATTACGCTGCTTGACGGAATCCTCGTCGGCTTCACCCTTGTCTCGGCGATGCTTGCGATGGTGCGCGGCCTGTCGCGCGAGGTCCTTTCCATCGCCTCGTGGGCGGCGGCCGCTGCGGCGGCGTTCTTCTTCTACAAGCCCGTCATCCCCTATGTGCAGCCCTATATCGACAACGAGAAGATCGCGATGGCGGCGGCCGCCGGCATCGTCTTCATCATCGCGCTCATCGTGGTGACCGTCATCACCATGAAGATCGCCGACTGGATCATCGATTCCAGGGTCGGCGCGCTCGACCGCACGCTGGGCTTCCTCTACGGCGCGGCGCGCGGCATCCTCGTCGTCGCCGTAGCGCTGATGTTCTTCAACTGGCTGGCCGGCGACCGCGTGCCCGGCTGGATCGCCAACGCCAAATCCCGGCCGCTGCTGGAATCCATCGGCAACCGGATCGAGGCCCTGCTGCCGGAAGACCCGGAAAACGCCATCCTGAAGAAGCTGCGCCCCAACGAACCCGCCACGCCGGGCGCCGATACGGCCAGCCCGCCCGCGGCAGCACCCGCCGACCAGGGCAACGCCCCCGCCGACGGGACGGACGGCGATGCGCCGGCCGACGGACCGGACGACAGCGCACCCGCCGACGCGCCGCCGGCAAACAATTGATCCGTCCGGTCGTGCGGCGTCGCATGCGTTGCTTTCCGGCCGTCATGAGCCTATATCGCGGCTTTAGCGGATGAGAGGCTTCCGGCCCATGGCAGACGCAGGCGACGTGCCTTCCGACGACGGACTTTCGGCCGAGGCGGACGATCATTTCCACGACGAATGCGGCGTGTTCGGCATCTTCGGCCGGCAGGACGCGGCGGCCATCGTCACGCTGGGCCTGCACGCCCTCCAGCATCGCGGCCAGGAAGCGGCCGGCATCGTCTCCTATGACGGCGCGCAATTCCACGTCGAGCGGCATGTCGGCCTGATCGGCGACACCTTCACCAAGCAGTCGGTGCTCGACCGGCTGCCCGGCAACCGCGCCATCGGCCACACGCGCTACGCCACCACCGGCGGCGCCGGCCTGCGCAACATCCAGCCCTTCTTCGCCGAGCTTGCCGACGGCGGCTTCGCCGTCGCCCATAACGGCAACCTCACCAACGCCATGACCGTGCAGCGCACGCTGCAGAAGCAGGGCGCGATCTTCTCCTCCACCTCCGATACCGAGACGCTCCTGCATCTCGTCGCCATGTCGAAGGAGCGCGACCTCAACGCCCGCTTCATCGACGCGGTGCGGCAGGTCGAGGGCGCCTTCTCACTGGTGGCGCTGTCGTCGAAGAAGATGATCGGCTGCCGCGACCCGCTGGGCATCCGCCCGCTGGTGCTGGGTGACCTCGACGGCGCCTGGATTCTCGCTTCCGAAACCTGCGCGCTCGACATCATCGGCGCCCGCTTCGTGCGCGACATCAAGCCGGGCGAGATGGTCGTCATCACCTCGAAGGGCATCGAAAGCCTGTTCCCGTTCGAGCCGCAGAAGACTCGCTTCTGCATCTTCGAATACGTCTATTTCGCCCGCCCGGATTCCAGCGTGGAAGGCCGCAACGTCTATGACGTGAGGAAGCGTATCGGGGCGGAGCTGGCACGGGAGAATCCCGTCGAGGCCGATGTCGTCGTGCCGGTGCCGGATTCCGGCACGCCGGCGGCAATAGGCTTTTCGCAGGAAGCGGGCTTGCCCTTTGAGCTCGGCATCATCCGCAACCATTATGTCGGGCGCACCTTCATTTCGCCGGGCGATTCCATCCGCCATATGGGCGTGAAGCTGAAGCACAACGCCAACCGCAGGATGATCGAGGGCAAGCGCGTGGTGCTGGTGGACGATTCCATCGTGCGCGGCACGACCAGCCAGAAGATCGTGCAGATGGTGCGCGATGCCGGTGCGAAGGAAGTGCACATGCGCATCGCCTCGCCGCCGACCCGCGCATCCTGCTTCTACGGCGTCGACACGCCGGAGAAATCCAAGCTCCTGGCCTCCCGCATGTCGGTCGAGGAGATGGCGGAATTCATCCGCGTCGATTCGCTGGGCTTCCTCACCATCGACGGGCTATACCGCGCCGTCGGCGAGGCCGCCCGCAACGACGAGACCCCCCAATTCTGCGATGCCTGTTTCACCAGCCAGTATCCCACGCGCCTCGCCGATTTCGAGCATTCCGACAATGTGCGCACGCTGTCGCTGCTGGCGGTGGGTGGATCGTGACTCCGGTGCGTCCTTCGAGGCTCGCGGAGCCTGTCCTTAGGCTTGCCGAAGGCAAGACCCGGGGGCTCGCACCTCAGGATGAGGGAGGTTGTGCCACGCCCCTCCCCAAAAGAGGTTAGCGCCAAACGTTCCTCATCCTGAGGTGCGAGCGAAGCGAGCCTCGAAGGACGCACCCCACATCAAAACAGCGTTTGCGGATATCATGCCCGACCCAATCCCCGATCTCACCGGCCGTCTCGCCGTCGTTACCGGCGCCTCGCGCGGCATCGGCTACTTCATCGCCAGGCACATGGCGGCGGCCGGCGCGCATGTGATCGCGGTGGCGCGCACCGTCGGCGGGCTCGAAGAACTGGACGACGAGATCAAGGCCGAGCATGCCCGCACCGGCAAGGGCGAAGCGACGCTGGTGCCGCTCGACCTTGCCGATATGGAGGGCATCGACCGGCTGGGCGGCGCCATCCACGAGCGCTGGGGCAAGCTCGACATCCTCGTGGCGAATGCCGGCGTGCTCGGCACCATCTCGCCGCTCGGCCATATCGAGGCGAAGACCTTCGAGAAGGTGATGGTAATCAACGTCACCTCGACATGGCGGCTGATCCGCTCGGTCGACCCGCTGTTGCGCCTGTCCGATGCCGGGCGCGCCATCATCCTGTCGTCCAACGCCGCGCATTCGGCGCGCGCCTTCTGGGGTCCCTACGCGGCCTCCAAGGCAGCGGTGGAGACGATGATGCGCTCCTGGGCGGACGAGACGAAGAATTACCCGCTGCGCGTCAACGCCGCCGATCCCGGCGCCACCCGCACCGCCATGCGGGCGCAGGCGGTGCCGGGCGAAGATCCCGAGACGCTGCCGCACCCCTCCGAGATCGCCGCCCGCATCGTGCCGATGGCGAGTCCGGACCTGACGCGCACCGGCCAGACCTATCAGGCCAGGCACGATCGCTGGGTGTCCTACCAGCAGCCGGCCTGACATCGGGCCGTCAAACCTCCGTACTATCCAACGGCGATCGGGAATAATTCCGGTCCGTGCCGCGTTTCCGTTAAGCGGTCATCCAACCAGCGGAGGAAATCCATGCGCAGATTGCTTGTCGCCACCACCCTCATCCTCGCCGCGACCGGCGGCGCCGCCGTTGCGCAGGACGCGACGATGAGTTTCTTCGTCACCAGCGCAGGCTCCGGCAAGGGCGCCGACCTCGGCGGCCTGCAAGGCGCGGACGCCCATTGCGCCTCGCTGGCCGAAGCCGCCGGCGTCAAGGGCAAGACGTGGCACGCCTATCTTTCCACCGGCGACACCGACGCGAAGGACCGCATCGGCAAGGGGCCGTGGTTCAACGCCAAGGGCGAGAAGATCGCCGACGACGTCGCCTCGCTGCATTCGGACGCCAACAAGCTGACCAAGCAGACGGCGCTCAACGAAAAGGGCGAGGTCATCAACGGTCGCGGCGACACGCCGAACCGCCACGATATCCTGACCGGCTCCAAGCCCGACGGCACCCGCATCGCCGACCAGACTTGCGGCGACTGGACCATGAGCGGCGCCGAAGGGGCGGCAATGATGGGCCATTCGGACCGGACCGGCCTGGACGATTCGGCGGCCGCGAAATCGTGGAACTCGTCGCACGCCTCGCGCGGCGGCTGCAGCCAGGAGGCGCTGAAAGGCACCGGCGGCGACGGCCTGTTCTACTGCTTCGCCGCCGACTGAGCGCAGGCCTGCCGGGACCTTCCAATGCCCTTTATTCAAGGCGATGGCGTGCCGAGCCCTCGCCTTGAAGGAGGCGTCCTGCGCGGTCGCTTCCAGGCGGGTCGGCATCGCTGCCCAATGCCGCGCTTCCGCCGCCTCGCGAGAATTGCTAGAGTCCGCGCGACTCTCCCATCCAACCGTGAGGAATCCCCATGTCATCCACCATTGCGCTGGTCTGGTACCTGGTCGTTGCCGGCCCACAGGGCGGCATGGTCGTGCTGCCCTCGACCTTCGATACGCGCGACCAGTGCACCTCGGCGATCACCGAATACCAGAAGCAGCCGGTGCCCGCCGGCTGGTCGGTGTCCTGCATTCCGAGCGCCTCGCCCTATGCCGACGACATGAGCGAGGACGGCGGCGCGCAGGTCACGCCGCAGGAATAAGGTCGCCTTGCCTGAGCCGAGCTTCACCGTCGCGCGGCGACGGAAAGCTCCGGCCTGGAGGCGAGCGTCTGGAAAACGACGCAGTATCGCTCGGTCAACTTGAGGAGCGTATCGACGCGCTCCTGCGTTTCGTCCGTGTCAAGGTGAAAGACCAGGCGAATGGACCGGAAGCCGACGGGCGCGTCCTTCGCCACGCCCAGCGTGCCGCGAAAGTCGAGATCGCCTTCGGCCTCCACCTCGGCTGAACCGAGGCGAAATTCCAGCGCCGTCGCCACTGCCTTCAGCGTCACGCCCGCGCAGGCCACCAACGCCTCCAGCAGCATGTCGCCGGAGCAGAGCTCCAGGCCCGTGCCGCCGGTCGCCGGATGCAGTCCGGCGACAGCGAGCGCCCTGCCCGTTTCCACCTTGCAGGAAATCGACTTGTCGTCGATCGATCCTTTCGCCCGCAGCGTGATCAGCGCGCGGGAAGCGTCGTCGCGATAGGCGTCTTTCAAAGGCGCCTGCATCGCTTTCAAGCCAGCGGCATCCATGTTTGCGGCTCCCGTTTCGGCCGCTTCATTGTACTCGCCCGCCACGGCAGTCGGCAACGGGCCGAC
The DNA here is from genome assembly GCF_006351905.1 of Mesorhizobium sp. 8. Taxonomy (NCBI): domain Bacteria; kingdom Pseudomonadati; phylum Pseudomonadota; class Alphaproteobacteria; order Hyphomicrobiales; family Phyllobacteriaceae; genus Mesorhizobium; species Mesorhizobium sp. 8. The sequence continues at coordinate 59,785 of NZ_CP040914.1, read as the reverse complement.
ATCACGCATTTTCCTGGAGCGCTGCGCCGCTCCTGTCACCAGGCTGGCAAGAGCCGTCCGATATGGTCGAAGAAGACGGAGGCGGTGATGGTGGATGACCTGAATGCCGAGGCTGGACGCGCGCTGGGCATCATGCTGGTCGGCGCGTCGGCGGCCGTCTTCGGCCTCGCCGGCGTCCTGACGAAATCAATCCATGCCGATCCGCTGGTCATCACCTGCTGGCGCGGGCTGGTCGGCGGGCTGCTGATCAACCTCTACGTCGCATGGCGCCGGCGGCGGGAGAAAGCGTCCGCTCCGTTGCGGCTCGGCTGGCGCGGCTGGCTGATGGCGGCGGTCGGCGCGGCCGCCAGCATCGCCTTCATCGCCGCCTTCAAGAACACCTATGTGGCGAACGTCGCCATCATCTATGCCACGGCCCCCTTCATCGCGGGCCTGCTCGGCTGGCTCATTCTCGGCGAGCGGGCGCGGGCGAAAACGCTGCTGGCGGCGGTGTTTTCGCTGTCGGGCGTCGGGTTGATCGTTTCCGCCGGGCTCGGCAGCGGCCGGCCGCTCGGCGACGGCCTCGCCCTTCTGATGACCTTCGGCAGCGCGCTCTACATGGTCATGATCCGCAAGTTCCGCGACACGCCGGTGGTGTGGGCGGGCGCCGTTTCTGGGCTGCTGCTGTTCGTGCTCGGATGGCTCGTGGCCGATCCACTTGCCGTCTCGGGGCGTGACGCATGGCTGCTGGCTGCCTTCGGCGCCTCCTTCGCCATCGCCTCGGTGCTGTGGACGGAAGGCGCGCGCCTGCTGCCGGCGGCGGAAGCCGGCCTGCTCGGCTCGGCCGAGGTGCCGTTCGCCATCCTTTTCGGCTGGCTGTTCCTGGCGGAACTGCCGCCGGCGGCGAGTTTCGTTGGCGGCGGCGTCGTCCTGCTCGCGGTCTTCGCCCATGCCGGCCACGACTGGCGTGCGGCACGGCGGCGGGCGGTTGCCTGAAATTTTTTTTACGGCTTCGTGGAACCGTCGCCGCGCCCGCGCATTATTGGGGCGACGGGTCATCCCCAAGTCCCCCCAAACCCCCTCGACCCGTCTCCCTCCACAAGCCGGCCCTAAAAGCCGGCTTTTTCTTTTGGGCGAAGGCCGTGGCCTTTACATCTTGTCGATGACGGAGCTTTCGCCGCCGGTCGGCGTCTGGTCGGCACTGGCGGATGCCATGACGGCGGCGACGATCGCCCCGGGATCGTCGACGACCAGCGGCTTCACCCGCTGGGCGGTATGGATGAAGCCTTCCCCCGCCATATGGTCGATCAGCGCCAGCATCGGGTTCCAGAACCCCTTGACGTTGGCGAAGACGATCGGCTTGCGATGATGGCCGAGCTGAGCCCAGGTCATGATCTCGACGATCTCCTCGACGGTGCCGATACCGCCCGGCAACGCCACAAAGGCGTCGGATTCCTCGAACATCCTGTGCTTGCGCTCATGCATGTTGTCGGTGATCACGAGCTGGTTGAGGCGTTGCAGGGCCGTCTCGGTCGCTTCCTTGGTGACCAGGAAGCGCGGGATGATGCCCATGACGGTGCCGCCGGCCTTGAGCGTCCCATCGGCAACGGCGCCCATGATGCCCTTGGTGCCGCCGCCATAGACCAGCCTGAGGCCGGCGCGGGCGATGGAGCGTCCGAGCAGGTGGCCGGCTTCGAGATAGGCTTCGTCGCGGCCCGGAGACGAGCCGCAGTAAACGCAGACGGATCGAATCGTGTTCATGGTCAAGATTGGTGATGGGACGCGGGAGCGCGGTCAAGGCCAGACTTGGCTTTTTCTTGTCGCCCCTGAAAAAACGGGCTAGGGATTCGGGTAATTAGGGGGCTCAAGAACAACATGGCAATCAACCCTTTGAAGGCTTTCCTGTTCGCCGGCGGCGGCGTCGCCGCGGTGGCCGGGACGGCCTACGTGTCGGGTGCGCTCGACCCGCTTTTCCAGAGCGTTCCGCCTGCGCAGATCGCGGCGCTGGAGCCGGCCGACACGGCGAAGGCTCCCGGAACGACCGACCGGCTTCCGGCCAAGGGGACCGATGCGGCCGCGACACCCGCTCCCGAAGCGCAGCCCCCGGCACCGGCAAGCAATCCGCCTGCCACGGCACCCGCCGAGCAGGCCGTCGTGCCGAGTTTCGACGTCGTGCGCGTCGAGGGGAACGGCTCGGTGGTGATCGCGGGCAACGCCGCGCCGAAAGCCAGGGTCGAGGCACTGAACGGCGATACGGTCCTCGGTTCGGCCAAGGCCGGGGCGGACGGCGCCTTCGCCATCGTGCTCGATACGCCGCTGAAGCCCGGCGACTACCAGATCACCCTGCGGTCCACCACGCCGGACAACGTCACCGCCACGTCGCAGCAGACGGCGGTCGTCTCGATCCCGCAGAAGCCGGACGGGCAGGTCCTGGCGATGGTCGAGGAGCCCGGCAAGCCCTCCGAGCTCCTGAGCATGCCCGCACCCGCAAAGCAACCGGAAGCGCCGGCGGAGGCGGCCTCCCAGCCGACCGGCGCCGCCGCCAAGCCCGAAGCCAAGCCGGCGACCGAAGCCGAGGCCAAAGCTGCGGAGGCAGCGCCTGCCGAATCCAAGCCTGCCGAAGCAGCCTCGGCGCCTGCCGCGGTCGAGGCGACGCCCGCCCCGGCGCAACCTGCCTCCCCTGCCGCTCCGGCAGCCGGGGCGAAAGTCGTGGTCGAGGCCGTGGAGATCGACGGCGGCAAGGTCTTCGTCGCCGGCATCGCCGATGCCGGCCGCAAGGTGCGCGCCTACGCCAACGAGATCCTGCTCGGCGACGCCGTCACCTCGCCCGACGGCCATTTCCTGGTCGAGGCCAGCCGCGACCTGCCCGTCGGCACCTACAATGTGCGCGTCGACGCGCTCGACGCCGACGGCGCCAAGGTGGTGGCCCGCGCCACCGTGCCGTTCGAGCGCGAACCGGGCGAGGCCATCGCCGCCGTCGCGCCTGCCGAGCAGCCGGCGCAGCCTGTAACCGCCCCTGAGGGCGAGAACAAGCCGGCGGAAGTGGCAGCGGCCACGCCGCCGGCCGGCGCCGTTCCCGAGACGGTCGCGCCGAAGCTCGAGCACGCCGACAGCGCCGTCATCATCCGCCGGCACGATACGCTCTGGCGCATCTCGCGCCGCGTCTACGGCCACGGCATCCGCTATTCCACCATCTATCTCGCCAATCAGGACCAGATCAGCGATCCCGACAGGATCTGGCCCGGACAGGTGTTCAAGCTGCCGGAGAAATCGCGCGAGGGCGAAGCCGCTGACCTGACCGTGCTGGGCGACCAGATGACGACGGCGCCGGCAAAAACGGAATAGGTTTTCTTCCTTCCGCCTCTTGCGCAAAATCATTCCATCGTTTATCGGCGATGAACGATGGAAACTCTCCTGACAGACGATGACTGCAACGCGTCCGCGTCCAGACGGCTCGCCGAAGGGCTGGCGGCGCTGGCGCATCCCACCCGCATCGAGATCGTGCGGCATCTGGCCGGCCAGCCGGCCTGCTGCTGCCGCGACGTGGTGGACCGGCTCGACCTTGCGCAGTCGACCGTCTCGCAGCACCTGAAGGTGCTGGTGGAAGCCGGGCTGGTGCGCTTTTCCCCCGACCGCCAGCGCTCGCGCTACGAACTCGACCGGGCGGCCCTGAAAGACCTTTCGTCTTCGCTCGCCCGGCTTACCGAAGACTGCTGCGCCGGCTGCTGACCGGCCTGAACGAACCACAAGGCAGACCCCAGTGGCAGACAAGACCGTTTCCGCCGAATCCGGCACGCTGAAGACGCTGCGCAACCTTTGGCCCTATATGTATCCGTCCGACCGGCCGGACCTGCGCTGGCGCGTCACCTGGGCGACGCTGCTTTTGATCGTCGCCAAGCTGGTGCTGGTCGCCGGCCCCTATTTCTTCAAATGGGCGACCGATGCCCTGGCCGGCACCGGCAAATACAATCCGCCGCTGCCCGCTTTCCTCACCGGCGCCATCGCGCTGGTCATCGCCTACAATTTCATGCGGCTGACCCAGGTCGGCTTCAACCAGCTTCGTGACGCGCTGTTCGCGCGCGTCGGCCAGCATGCGGTGCGCCAGTTGGCCCGCCGCACCTTCATACACATGCATCAGCTTTCGCTGCGCTTCCATCTCGAGCGCCGCACCGGCGGCCTGTCGCGCATCATCGAGCGCGGCACCAAGGGCATCGAGACGATCGTGCGCTTCATCATGCTCAGCACCGCGCCGACTGTGCTGGAGTTCGCCCTGACAGCCGCCATCTTCGCCTTCACCTACGGCTGGAAATACGTGGCCGTCGTCGCCGTCACGGTCGTCGTCTATGTCTGGTTCACCGTCAAGGCGAGCGACTGGCGCATCGGCATCCGCCGCGACATGAACGAGAGCGACACCGACGCCAACACCAAGGCGATCGATTCGCTGCTCAATTTCGAGACGGTGAAATATTTCGGCAACGAGGCGATGGAGGCCGAGCGCTTCGACCGCTCGATGGCGCGCTACGAGATCGCCGCCACCCGCATCTGGACCTCACTCGGCTGGCTGAACTTCGGACAGGGGCTGATCTTCGGCGTCGGCACCGCCACCGTCATGTGCATGTCGGCGTGGGAGGTGATGCACGGCAGCCAGACCGTCGGCGACTTCGTCTTCGTCAACGCCATGCTGATCCAGCTTTCCGTACCGTTGAACTTCATCGGCTCCATCTACCGCGAAATCCGCCAGGGCCTGACCGACATTGAGCAGTTGTTCGATCTGCTCGACGCGCGCCAGGAAGTGACCGACAGGCCGGATGCGAAGCCCCTCGCGGTCGGCGTCGGCAGCGTCGCGTTCCGCGACGTGCATTTCGCCTACGACCCGAACCGGCCGATCCTGAAGGGCATTTCCTTCGACGTGCCGGCGGGCAAGACGGTCGCCATCGTCGGCCCGTCGGGCGCGGGCAAGTCGACCATCTCGCGGCTGCTGTTTCGTTTCTACGATGTCCAGTCGGGCGCCGTTCTGGTCGACGGGCAGGACGTGCGCGACGTCACACAGGAGAGCCTGCGGGCGGCGATCGGCATGGTGCCGCAGGATACGGTGCTGTTCAACGACACGATCGCCTACAACATCCGCTACGGCCGGCCGGGCGCCAGCGAGGAGGAGGTGAAGCGGGCGGCGGAACTGGCGCAGATCGGCCCCTTCATCGAGCATCTGCCAGACGGCTACCGCGCCCTGGTCGGCGAGCGCGGGCTGAAGCTTTCCGGCGGCGAGAAGCAGCGTGTCGCGATCGCCCGCACCATCCTGAAGGCGCCGCCGATCCTCATCCTCGACGAGGCGACCTCGGCGCTGGACACGCACACCGAGCAGGAAATCCAGGCAGCCCTCGACCTGGTCAGCCGCGACCGCACCACCATCGTCATCGCCCACCGGCTCTCCACCGTCATCTCCGCCGACGAGATCATCGTGCTCAAGGACGGGGTCATCGCCGAACGCGGAACTCATGCCGCGTTGCTCAGGGAACACGGGCTCTATGCCTCCATGTGGGATCGCCAGCGCGAAGCCACGGAAGCCGAGGAGCGCCTGCGCATCGCGCGCGAAAGCGACAAGGAAGGCATTATCGTGCGCCGGCGCACGGCCGAGGTGAACTGAGGCGGTGTTGCATAGCCTCCGTTTGCCGTATGGTGCGCCGCGCATCGCGAATGACGGAGGATCCCCCGCATGTTCTACGCCATCCTCGCCTACCATGCCAAAGGCGTCGTCGAATCCTGGACGCCGGACGAGGACGCAGCCTTGATGGACGACCTGCTCAAGGTGCATGACCGGCTGGTCAGGGAGGGCCGCATGGGGCCGGCCGCGAGGCTGGGACCGACGGTGGAGGCTCGCACACTGCGCGGCCCCGGCGCGGGAACCGTGCTCGACGGTCCGTTCGCCGAAACCAAGGAACAGCTGCTCGGCCTCTACGTGGTCGATTGCGCCGACGACGAGGCGGCGACCGAGATGGCGCGGCAGTTGCGCGGCGCCAACCCCACCGCCGTCTACGAGATCCGGCCGATCGCGCTCTACGTCCCCGGAGCGCCGCTTTCCCCCTGACCCCCTGCCCGATTGTCGCGTTGCGGCGGGCAGGCGTTTCCGATAGACAGGCCGCACCCTGAAACGGAGCCGCCCCCAGCCCGATGTCTCTTGTCGACACGATCAAGAACACGCTCGTTCCGATCCACCGCGAGGGCTATCCCTTCATCGCCGGCTTCGCCGTGGTGGCGCTGGTCCTCGGCTATTTTTCCTCGATCCTGTTCTGGATCGGCCTCATCCTCACCGCCTGGTGCATCTATTTCTTCCGCGATCCCGAGCGGGTGACGCCGGTGGACGACCGGCTGGTGGTCAGCCCGGCCGACGGCATCGTCTCCGCGGTGGGGCCGGCCGTGCCGCCGCGCGAACTCGGCCTCGGCAGTGCGGAGATGACGCGCATCTCGGTGTTCATGAACGTCTTTTCCTGCCATGTGAACCGCGCGCCGGTGCGCGGCCGCATCAGCCGCATCGAGCATAGGCCCGGCGCCTTCCTGAACGCCGAACTCGACAAGGCCAGCACCGAGAACGAGCGCAACGGCCTCGTCATCGACAGCCCCAACGGTACGGTCGTGGCCGTTCAGATCGCCGGGCTGGTGGCGCGCCGCATCGTCTGCTGGGCCGAGACCGGCGGCGCGCTGGCCATCGGCGAGCGCTTCGGCCTGATCCGCTTCGGCTCGCGCGTCGACGTCTACCTGCCGGCGGGTGCAGCACCGCGCGTCGCCATCGGCCAGACGGCCGTCGGCGGCGAAACCGTCATCGCCGAGTTCGGCGGCGCCGAGGGCGCGCCGCTGGTGCGCGTTTCCTGAGCCCGCCGATGGACAAGCCGTTCAAGCGCTTCGAGCCGCACGGCCAGGGCGGGCCGCGCATCCGCGAGATTCCGCTCAGGCTGATGTTCCCCAACCTGGTGACGGTGCTGGCGATCTGCGCCGGCCTGTCCGGCATCCGCTTCGGCTTCGAGGGGCGCTTCGAGACGGCGACGGTGATGGTGCTGCTCGCCGCCTTCCTCGACGGCATCGACGGACGGCTGGCGCGGCTGCTGAAGGCCACCTCCAAGTTCGGCGCGCAGATGGATTCGCTCGCCGACATCGTCAATTTCGGCGTCGCGCCGGCGCTCGTGCTCTATGCCTACCTGCTCGACCGCGCCGGCTCGCCCGGCTGGATCGCAGCACTCCTGTTCGCCATCGCCTGCGGCATGCGGCTCGCCCGCTTCAACGTGCTGGACGAGCAGAAAGACCGGCCGGCCTGGCAGAACGAATATTTCGTCGGCGTGCCGGCGCCGGCGGGCGCCATGCTGGTCATGCTGCCGCTCTACCTCTCCTTCCTCGGCCTACAGCCGACGCGGCCGATCGCCTTCGCAGCCACCGCGTTCACCGTGCTGGTCGCCTTCCTTTTGGTCAGCCGGCTGCCGGTCTATTCGGGCAAGAGCCTGAAGATCCCGGGCGACCGGGTGCTGCTGGTCATCCTCGCGGTCGCGCTCTACATCCTGCTTCTGGTCAGCTATCCGTGGTACACGCTCACTGCCTCGGTGGTCGCCTACCTCATCTTCCTGCCGTTCAGCGTGCTCGCCTATTCCCGCCGCGCCAAGAAGGAGGGCGAGGCCATCCTGCCGCCCGACGTCGACGAAGGCTCGCGCGACTAGCGTCAGGCCGCCTCGCCGAGGCCGAGCCGGCTGATCGCCAGCCCGCGTGCGGCCACATAATCGGTCTTGCCGGAGCCGAGGACCGGAATCTCCTCGACCTTGACGATATCGCCCGGCACCATCAGTTCGGCCGCGCCATGCGCCTTGCCGAACTTGCGCAATTCCTCCGGATCGGCACTGCGCGTGGTCGTCACCAGTACGATGCGCTCACCGCGCCGCTTGTCCGGCACCGAGACGACGGCATGCCGCTCCTCCGGCCATAGCGCCTGCACCAGCATCTCGACCGCGCCCAGCGACACCATCTCGCCGGCGATCTTGGCGAAGCGCCTGGCGCGGCCGCGAATGGCGAGGAAACCGTCGCGGTCGACGGAGACGATATCGCCGGTGTCATGCCAGCCGTCCGTCAGCGGCTGCAATTCGCCCGGCCGGTCGCCGCTCATATAGCCCATCATCATATTCGGGCCGACGAGCCAGAGGCGCCCGCCCTCGGCGATGCCCTCGACCGGCTCCAGCCGCATGCGCATGCCCGGCAGCAGGCGGCCGACCGTGCCGTCGCGGCCGTGGATGGCGGTGTTGACGGCGACCACGGGGGCGGCTTCCGTCAGGCCGAACCCTTCGATGATCTCGGCGCCGAAGCGCTCGCGCCAGACCTTTCGCGTCTCCGGCTTCACCGCCTCGGCACCGGCGACGACGAAGCGCAGGCTGGAGAAGTCGCCGTCCCTGGCCGTGCGCGCATAGTTGGCAAGGAAGGTGTCGGTGCCAAACATGATGGTCGGCTTCACCTTGCGGGCGATCTCGGGGATCAGCTTGTAGTGCAGCGGCGAGGGATAGAGGAACAGCTTTACGCCCGTCACCAGCGGCAGGATGGTGCCGCCGGTCAGGCCGAAGGAATGGAAGGCGGGCAACACGTTGAGCAGCGTGTCGGCCGGCGAGATGGAAATGCGCGCCTCGGCCTGCATGGCGTTGGCAAGCAGGCTGCGGTGCGACAGTACCACCGCCTTCGGCGAGCCTTCCGAGCCGGAGGTGAACAGGATGACCGCCGGCTTGCCCGCATCCTGCCGCTGCAAGGGCCGGCGCCACAGAAGCGCGGCGAACAGCTTTTCAACCGGACCGACACCGGCGCGCAGGTCTTCCAGCCAGAGGAACTCGGCGCCGCCGGCTTCGACCGCTTGGACGACATCGCCGAGATCGGCCTTCTCGATGAAGGCGCGCGAGGAAACCACCTTGCGGATCACGGCGGTGCGGACCGCCGCCGTGACGCTCGCCGGCCCCGCCGTGTAATTGACCATCGCCGCCACGCGGCCTGCCGACCACAGGCCGAGCAGCGAGAGCACGAGGCCATTGGTGTTGGGCAGGAGCACGCCGACGGCCTCGCCGGGCGCCGTCGCCTTCTCGAAACGCGCCCCCAGCACGCGCGCGCCGGTGAACAGCCTGCGATAGCTCAGCGCACCCGAAACGACGTCCTCGACCACGGGATGCGAGGGACCGACACGGTCCGCGGCATCGCGCATCGCCAGGAACAGCCCGCTATCGAGGTCGGCGGCGGCAAGGCGCGCCTCGGCCAGCCGGTCGAACACGGCGTTGCTGGTGCTTGCCGAACCGTCGCCGTTCAGCGCCACCAGTTCGTCCACCGTCTTCGCTTCCAGCACGCTGATCGAAAGGCGCGGGAACCAGCGGCGACGCAGGCCCTTCGCCGGGTTCAGGGCGAAGGGCAGCGCATTCGCGCCGCCGACGAAGATCGGCACGATGCGGGCCTCCGCCTGCATGGCGATGCGGGTGACGGCGCGGTAGAGCCGGAACGACTTGACGTCCGGCTCGACGGCTTCGGGCATATAGACGGCGAGCCGTCCCCTGCCCTTCAGGACGCGCACAAGCCGGCGGCTGACGAAGACGTGCTCGGCGTTGAAGGCGATGGTGCGGGCCAGTTCGCGCCACGGCTCCAGCCAGGTCGAGGCGGCCGATTTCTCGTCGAGGATATGCAAGGTGTCGTGCGGCAGCAGCGACAGCATCAGCGCGGGATCGATGCGCGAACGGTGCGTGACGATATAGATCACCGGCGCCGATGCATCGCGCGCAAGCGCCATGCGCCGGTCGCCGACGCGCCAGGCGAGCTTGAGCGGAACATAGAGAATCGCCTGCGGCAAGGTGATTCCGAGCCGGATCTTCTCGATCACCCCGATCAGCAGCCAGGCAAAAGCCAAACCGGCAAGCAGCGATGCCGTCAGGATCATGCCGCTTCACTCCCAACCGTCGTTGCATGCGGCTCTTGCCGGCCGCCTCGGAAGCGAGAGCCTAGACGATGTGGAGGCAACGTCAATGCGTCGTGTCGGGCGTCGTGCCAGAGGCCGATCCGCGCGACGCGCCCGCCAGTGCGGTCAGCATCGGCCAGGAATAGATGGCGAGCGCCGCCCAGATCAGGGCGAAAGCGACGGCCTGGGTCATGCCGAAAGGTTCATGGAAGATCAGCACGGCGATGAGGAACACCATGGTCGGCGCGATGTATTGCATGATGCCGATGGTGGACAGCCTGAGCAGCTTGGCGCCGAAGGCGAACATCAGCAGCGGCACCGCCGTGATCGGGCCGCAACACAGGAGCAGCGCCGTGTCCTGCCAGGCGCCCGTGGCGAAATGGCTCTGTCCCGTGGCGGCGAGATAGAGGATATAGCCGAGCGCCGGGATCGACAGGATCAGCACTTCGAGCAGGAAGCCCTGGCTCGGGCCGATGGGCAGTGTCTTGCGGAAGAAGCCGTAGGCGGCGAAGGAGAAAGCCAGCGCCAGCGACACCCAGGGCAGCGTGCCGCTGTCTATCGTCAGCACGACCACGGCGACCGTCGCCAGCCCGACGGCAACGATCTGCAGCCGGCTCAGCCGCTCGCCGAGAAAGATGGCGCCGACCGAGACGCTGACGAGCGGATTGATGTAGTAGCCGAGCGCCGTCTCGACGGTGCGGTCCACCGCGATCGCCCAGACGTAGATGCTCCAGTTGATGGTGATCAGCGCCGCCGTCAGGGCCGCCATGCCCAGCATGCGCGGCGACCTGAGCGCCGTCTTGAAATCGGCCGTCCGGCCGAGCCAGACCAGCACGGCGGCGGCGATCGGCACCGACCAGATGATGCGGTGGGCGACCACTTCCGCCAGCGGCAGATGGGCCACCGCCTTCATGAAGAAGGGCAGCAGGCCCCACAGAAAATAGGCCGCGAGGGCCAGCACGAAGCCCCGGCGGGCTCCGTTGTCGGTGTCTGCGGAAAGTGCCTGTGCGGTCATGGCCCAACCCTATGGCCCAGAGCCGGCATCGATACCATCGCAAATTTCTGATGGCTCAATGGATTTTTGGCGATGGGTGAGTGTCCGCTCCCCGTTTACGGCAGGGTTATCGCATATGGCGCGTTACCCCCTCTCCGTCGCGCCCTACGGGCGCGCCACCTCTCCCCCCGTTTCGGTGGAGAGGATACGCCGGCTGCAACCTTGGTGCCCATCCTCTCCCCTCACGAAGTGGGGGAGAGGTGGCTTGCGAAGCAAGACGGAGAGGGGGAGCGCCATATGCGATAGCCCATGCCATCTGCAATGTTGGCACCGCCCCTCACCCTTACCCTCTCCCCGTGAACGGGGAGAGGGGGACGCCCGCGCCGCGCTTCTCTCTGCGAAAAATCTTCCCGAAATCTATCCCCGTCCTTTTCACCCACCTCATACTGCCTGCCATCTCCTGTGCGGGAACGCGGGTCGCGAACCGGGCGCTTGTGGCGGGAGACGGTGCCGGGCTGGTCGTCTACGGTAGGCGGCTGGGCGATGAACCCCCAAGTCCGGGCCTCGACCGAGCCAGCGGGCCGCCCCAGAAAGGCGGCAGCGACCCTCGGGGAGGCAAGACACCGGCGGGCGCGGGATGCCGCGCCATTACTTAACTTAGCAGGCACGGCCCCCGCGCCCGCTTCCCGACCTCAAGCATAAGAGGTCCGCTCTTTGACAATGGCCAGGGCCGAAAGGCAGCGTGGTGAGGGTGAAACGCGCCGCCTTCCCCCTCCCCCTTGAGGGGGTCCGAAGGACGCCGCCCGCAGGGCGGTGGGAGGGGTCGTTGACCATAGAGCGAGGGCTTCATAGCGTCGGAACAGTTGAGGCGACCCCTCCCGACCCGCTACGCGGGCCACCCTTGTATCTGCACGCAGGCAGGATTTGTGCGAGGAAAGCGACTGAGCCTCGAACCGGATGGCCATCCGGTTCGAGGCTTGGCGAAGTCGCCCGTACACCCTCCGGCCACAACCGCAGGGGAGCCAGGGATCTTCGCCTCGTCACGCACGACCGAATAGTCGCTTGGCTTCAACCGCACGCACAAGGCAGGTTACCGTGAGCAGGACCATTTGTGGAGTTGATGTTTCGAAAGACTGGCTCGACGCCCATGTCGAGCCAGGCGCGACGGCAGAGCGTTTCGGCAACGACGCGGCCGGCATTGCCGGGCTCGCCGGCTTCTGCCGGGACCATGGTGCCGAACTCGCCGTCATGGAGGCGTCGGGCGGCTATGAGCGGCTGGCTTTCCTGCTGCTGTGGCAGGCCGGCCAGCCCTGCGGTATCGTCAACGCGCGCAACGTGCGCTGTTTCGCTGAGGGGATTGGCTTCCTGGAGAAGACCGACCGGATCGACGCCGCCGTCATCGCCCGCTTCGCCGAAGCCAAGCAGATCATGCCGACGCCGCCGCCCAGCCCGGCGCAGGCGCGGCTCAAAGCTCTGATGGTCCGACTTTCCCAGCTCGGCGCCGACCTGACCGTCAACAAGCAGCGCAGGAGCGCGGCGGCCGATGCCGAGACGGTCGCAAGTCTCGAAGAGGTCATCGCGCTGCTCACGCGCCAGAGCCGCCGCATCGAGGGCGAGATCGCCTCGTTGATCGACGACGACCCGCTGTGGGCCAGGCTCGATCGGACCTTCCGCTCGATCAAGGGCGTGGCTTCGCGCACCGTGGCCCGCCTGCTTGCTCAATTGCCCGAAATCGGCATCCTTTCCAACAAGGCAATCGCCAAGCTCGCCGGGCTGGCGCCGATGGCCAACGACAGCGGCAGGCGTAGCGGCCGACGTCACCTGCGCGGTGGCCGCGCCGGGCCGCGCGGTGTGCTCTTTCTCATCGCCAGGCTCGCCGCCAAATACGACCCGCATCTCGCCGCCTTCCATCAGCGGCTGCAGGCCGCCGGAAAAGAGAAGATGGTCATCCGCATCGCGCTCGCCCGCAAGCTACTCGTCATCCTCAACGCAAAAGCACGCGACGCGCGCACCGAGTTCGCAAATGCAACTTGACACCTCAGATAGTCGCTCCCCTCAAGGGGGAGGGGGAAGTCGCGCCACGCGCCCTACTCCGCCGCCACCAGCCCGGCCATCTCGCGGTTCTTCATCAGCTTGTAGCTGATGGAATCCATCAGCGCCTGGAACGAAGCGTCGATGATGTTGTCGGAGACGCCGACCGTCCACCAGCGGGCGCCGGTGCCGTCGTGCGATTCGATCAGCACGCGCGTGATCGCCCCGGTGCCGCCGTTGAGGATACGCACCTTGTAGTCGGCGAGTTCGAGGTCGGCGATCTCGGCCTGATAGCGGCCAAGGTCCTTGCGGAGCGCAATATCCAGCGCATTGACCGGGCCGTGGCCTTCCGCTACCGACATCTTTTCCTCGCCGTCGACCAAAAGCTTCACGATGGCTTCCGAGACGGTTTTCACATGGCCGTTGGCATCGAAGCGGCGCTCGACCATGCAGCGGAAGGACGTGACGGCGAAGAATTCCGGAATGCCCGACAGCATCTTGCGCGCCAGAAGCTCGAAGGAGGCATCGGCGCCTTCGTAGGCGTAGCCTTCGGCCTCGCGCTCCTTGACGACGGCGATCAGCGCGTCCAGCCGATGGTCGTCCTTCGGCACGTCGATGCCGCGCCGCTTCAGTTCAGCGAGGAAATTGGCCTTGCCGCCCTGATCCGATACCATGACGCGGCGGCGATTGCCGACCGTCTCGGGCGGCACATGCTCGTAGGTCGCCGGGTCCTTGGCCAGCGCCGAGGCATGGATGCCGGCCTTGGTGGCGAAGGCGGAAACACCGACATAGGGCGCCTGCGGCTCCGGCGCGCGGTTCAAGAGTTCGTCGAAGGCGCGGGAAAGGCGCGATATGCCGGCAAGCTGCTCGGCCGAAATGCCGAGTTCGAAGCGGTCGGCATAAGCGGGTTTCAGCATCAGCGTCGGGATCAGCGTGATGAGGTTGGCGTTGCCGCAGCGCTCGCCGATGCCGTTCAGCGTGCCCTGGATCTGGCGCACGCCGGCCTCCACCGCGGCCAGCGAATTGGCGACCGCCTGGCCGGTGTCGTCATGGGCGTGGATGCCGAGGTTCTCGCCGGGAATGCCGGCGGCGATCACCTTACCGACGATTTCCCGCACCTCCGAGGGTTGGGTGCCGCCGTTGGTGTCGCACAGCACCACCCAGCGCGCGCCGGCCTCGAAGGCCGCTTTGGCGCAGGCCAGCGCATAGGCCGGATTGGCCTTGAAGCCGTCGAAAAAGTGCTCGCAATCGACCATCGGTTCCTTGCCCGCGGCGCGCGCCGCCTCGACGGAAGCGCGGATGGCGTCGAGATTTTCCTCCTCGGTGCAGCCCAGCGCCACGCGCACATGATAGTCCCAGCTCTTGGCGACGTAGCAGACGGCGTCCGACTTCGCCTGCATCAAGGCGGCGATGCCCGGATCGTTCGAGGCCGAGACGCCGACGCGCTTGGTCATGCCGAAGGCAACGAACTTCGCCGCCCGCGTGCGCTTTTCGGAAAAGAACGCCGTGTCGGTCGGGTTGGCGCCCGGATAGCCGCCCTCGACATAGTCCATGCCGAAGTCGTCCAGCAGCCAGGCGATTGCCGTCTTGTCCTCGACGGAAAAGTCGATGCCCGGCGTCTGCTGGCCGTCGCGCAGGGTGGTGTCGAACAGGTAGAGGCGCGCTTTACCCTCCCCCTTGCGGGGAGGGTCGGCGCGCAGCGCCGGGGTGGGGGTGGCGGGCGTGGAACTGGTCATCTCCACCCCCACCCCGCCTCGCCAACTCCACTGCGTTTCGTTGGCTCATCGACCCTCCCCGCAAGGGGGAGGGTAAAACTCGGCATAGCCATCACACCTTCCCCGCGAACATGTCGGTCGCGTAGATCAGCCGGTCGAGGATGCCGGGCTCGGTGAAGGCATGGCCGGCGCCTTCGACGAGGAAGAATTCCGCCTTCGGCCACGCCTTGTGCAGGGCCCAGGCGTATTTCATCGGGCACGGCATGTCGTAGCGGCCGTGCACGATGACGCCCGGGATGTCCTTCAGCCTGCCGGCATCGCGCAACAGCTGGCCTTCCTCGAACCAGCCGCCATGGACGAAATAGTGGTTCTCGATGCGGGCGAAGGCCAGCGCATAGTCCGCCTCGGCGAAGCGGTCGCTGGTTTCGGGCTCCGGCAGCAGCGTGATGGTCTGGCCTTCCCAGCTCGACCATGCGATGGCGGCCTCGCTTTGCTTCTGCCGGTCGCTGCCGGTCAGGATCCTGCGGTAGGCGGCCATCATGTCGCCGCGCTCGGCTTCCGGGATAGGCGCCTGGAAGCGTTCGAATTTGTCCGGGAACATTTCGGACGCGCCGAACTGGTAGTACCATTCGAGCTCGGCCCGCGTCAGCGTGTAGATGCCTCGCACGACCAGTTCGCTGACCCGCTCGGGATGCGTCTCGGCATAGGCGAGCGCCAGCGTCGAGCCCCACGAACCGCCGAAGACCAGCCATTTGTCGAAGCCGCACAGTTCGCGCAGCCGCTCCATGTCGGCGACCAGATGCCAGGTCGTGTTGGCATCGAGCGAGGCGTAGGGGGTGGACCTGCCGCAGCCGCGCTGGTCGAACAGGACCACGTCGTAAAGCTTCGGATCGAACTGGCACCGCTGCTTGGGCGAAACGCCACCGCCCGGCCCGCCATGCAGGAACACCGCCGGCTTGGCGCCTTTCGTTCCGACGCGCTCCCAATAGATGGTGTGGCCGTCGCCGACGTCGAGCATGCCGGTCTCGAACGGCTCGATCTCCGGGTAGAGGGTGCGCAAGGTCATTTCGATGCTTCTTTCTTTGGCGGCCAGGTTTCGGTGTCGTGGTCGGGATGCTGGTAGGAGACGAGGTCGGCGAGATAGGGCGCTTCGCCGAGGTCGGCCATCGTCTCCTCCTGCGGAAGGCTGCCAATGGCATCGACATAGGGAAGCTTCGCTTCCGTGCCCCACTGGATCGACGGCACGATCTCCTCGGGGTGGTCGAAGGCGCCGATGGCAAGTGCGGTGCCGTCCGGCGCGGTGAAGGCGAGCGGCGTGCCGCATTTGTTGCAGAAGCCGCGCTTCACATGGTTGGACGAGCGGAAGGTGCTCATCCGGCCGCGCGTCCATTCCAGCCGCGCGCCGCGCACCGAGACCAGCGGCGCGTAGAAGGCGCCGAACGCCTTCTGGCACATGCGGCAATGGCAGACCGAGGCGTCGCCCAGCGCGCCCTCGACGCGGAAGCGAACCGCGCCGCACTGGCAGCCGCCGGAATAGGTGGGCCTGTTGTCGAGGCTCATACAAACCTCCCGCATGGACGACGCCAATACCCCCACCCCTTTCCCGCAAGGGGGAGGGGAATGCCAGCGTCGCGGAATCCCCCTCCCCCTTGCGGCGAGGGGTTAGGGGTGGAGGTCAGGGCAAGGCAAACCATCTTTGCTTACTCCGGGTTGTGGCAGACGGCCTCGATGTTGTTGCCGTCGGGATCGTAGACGAAGGCGCCGTAGTAGTTGGGATGGTAGTGCGCACGGATACCGGGCTTGCCGTTGTCGCGGCCGCCAGCCGCCATAGCCGCCTCGTAGAAGGCGTCAACTTCGGCGCGGGTGTCGGCGGTGAAGGCATAATGCCGGCCCGACCCCGGCTCGCCGGACTCGTGCAGCCAGAACTGCGGCCGGTCGTAGCCATAGCCGCCGACCTTGACGCCGCCGGTGTATTCCTCCGGCACCATCATCACCAGCGAGGCGCCGAGAGGTGCAAGCGCTGCGTCATAGAACCTTTTGGCGGCATCGAAATCCTTCACCGCAATGCCCGTATGGTCGATCATCGCTTTACCTCCCATGTCGTGATGCGCTCACCCGTCGCCGGGTCCTTGCCGTCCTTCAGCTGGATGCCTTTCGCCAGCAATTCGTCGCGGATGCGGTCGGCTGCGGCCCAGTCCTTCGCCGCGATCACCGCCAGACGGCGGGCGATCGCCTCGGCGACGGCCTTCTCGTCAACCTCGGCCGCTCCGGTTTCAAAACCGAGGAAAGCGAGCGCCGCCTTGACTGCCGACGCGGCAGCGCCATCCTCACCGGCCTCGCCCGCCAGCAGCGTCAGCGCCTGGAAGGCGGCGTAGGTGGCGAGGTCGTCGGACAGGGCTTCGAGGACGGCAGCGGGAACGGCCGCCTCACGACCCTCGGCAAGGTCGGCCGCCCGCTTCCATTTGCGCAGCGTGTTCTCGGCCTCCTCCAGCTTGCGCACGGAAAAGTCGATCGGCTCGCGATAGTGCGTCATCAGCATGGCGAGCCTCAGCACTTCGCCCGGCCACTTACGACCGCCGAACGTGTCGGTCTCCAGCAATTCGTGGATGGAATAGAAGTTGCCGAGGCTCTTGGACATCTTCTGGCCTTCCACCTGCAGGAAGCCGTTGTGCATCCAGACATTCGCCATCGCGTGCGTGCCGTGGGCGCAGCGCGACTGGGCGATCTCGTTCTCGTGGTGCGGGAAGATCAGGTCGAGCCCGCCGCCATGGATGTCGAACACCTCGCCGAGATAGGCCGACGACATGGCCGAGCATTCGATGTGCCAGCCAGGACGCCCCCTGCCCCACGGCGACTCCCAGCCGGGCTCCTCGGCCGAGGACAGCTTCCACAGGACAAAATCCTGCGGGTTCTTCTTGTGCGCGTCCACCGCGATGCGCGCGCCGGCCTGCTGCTCGTCCAGCGGCCGCTTGGAAAGCTGGCCATAGTCCGGCATGGAGGCCGTGTCGAACAGCACTTCGCCATTCGATTCATAGGCATGGCCGCGCTCGATGAGAGATTGAATCAGGCCGATCATGTCGGTCTTGCCGTCGGCACGGGGCTGGACGAACTCGGTGGCGCGCGGCTCGACCGTCGGCGGCAGGCAGCCGAGGGTGGCGACATCCTTGTGGAACTGGTCGGCGGTCTTTTCGGTGACGCGGCGGATCGCTTCGTTCAGCGTCAGTGTGCCGGCGTCGATCTCGGCGCCGAAATCGCGCAAGGCGCGGGCGTTGATCTTGTCATCCACGTCGGTGATGTTGCGCACATAGGTTACGTGGTCGACACCGTAGAAGTGACGCAGCAGGCGGAACAGCACGTCGAAGACGATGACGGGCCGCGCATTGCCGATATGGGCGAAGTCGTAGACCGTCGGCCCGCAGACATACATGCGCACGTTTTCGGTATCGATGGGGACGAAGTCCTCCTTCGCGCGGGTCAGGGTATTGTAAAGGCGAAGTCCCTTGAAACCGGACATAAAGCTCCCTCGGCCTGCTGGCCGGGGCGTTTGTCCTGTCAATCAAGATGAGGCGAAAACGTCCGGACCAGCGCGTGCGCTAGCCAATAATCGAAATGCCGCAAATGGCGAAAGACGTTTCCATGCGCGCGCTTTATCGCCTTGGCCGCCGTTGCCGTCAAGTCCGAGTCGCGAATGGCAAGCCGCCGAAACAAATTGTTAAGCATCCCGCCACGGTGTCGGAGCATTTAGGTCCTACATTGCAAGAACTGTCACGATTTGGGCGAAATCGCCCATCATGTGCAACGCCCAAGGGGGAAGCTTCCCCTGGGGACACAAGGGACAGAGCAAATGAAACGCAGCAAGAAGGACGTTCGCGCCAAGCAACCGGCGCTCGCCAATCAATACAGGGCCATCGGGCCTGCGGCGGTAGCCGCCGCACTTCTTCACGTGACCAGGAAGAAGAAGACCGAGCAGAAATTCATCGCGCCGCGCGCGGCCTGAGACTTCGGCCTCCGACCGTAACCGGTCCAGGCAAGGCGACGCCGCCTCAGAACAGCGTCATCTGATCGTCCGAGGCGCCGGGGTTCCGGCGCTTCGCTTTTTCAGGCTCCGCCGCCGCAGTAGGCGCGACATGGCGCTCCTGGATCGACGGTTCGCTGTTGGCGACCTTGTTCACCGCCTCCGAAACCGGGATCGCCTCGAAAAATCCCGGATCGGCGGGCCGCAGGAGGTCCGCCACGTCACGCGGCTCCTGGTTGCGGCAATCCAGCCAGCGCGCGAAATCCTGCGGCCCGATCACCACCGGCATGCGCTCGTGGATGCCGGCGAGATCGGAATTGGCGTTCGTCGTCAGGATGGCGCCGGTGTCCATTTCCGAACCGCCGGGCTCGGCATAGGTTTCGACCAGCGCGGCGAATGCGACGAGCCCGCCCTGCCGCGGGCGCACCCAATAGGGCTGGCCCTTGCGGCCATTCGCCTGCTTCTTCCATTCGTAGAAGCCGGAAGCCGGCACCAGCGCACGGCGATGGCGCATGGCGGCCTTGAAGGACGCCTTGCCGGCCGCTTCTTCCGAGCGCGCATTGAACAGCAACGGGAAATCGCGCGTGTCCTTCACCCAGGCCGGGATCAGACCCCAGCGCACCAGCATGGCCATGCGATCCGGCAGGTTGGAACCGGGCTCGCGCGGGCCGGCAGACAGGACCGCTAGGATCGGCTGGGTCGGCGCGATGTTGTACCGCGCCGGAAAATCCTCGATCTCGCCAAGCCCGAGAAACGCCGCCGTCTGGTCCGGCGTCGCGGTCAGCGCGAAGCGTCCGCACATGATTTCGCCTCTGAATTCGTAGTCGCCACAAGGTGGCGATGGAAGTGCGCCAGTGCAACCGCTAAAGATCGGTCACGGGCGCCGGTCCACAGGCCGCTGCCTCCAGAAGGTTTTGGGCAGATGGCTGGCATGACAGGTTTGCGCAAGGAGATTCCGGCCGTTTCGGTCGCCGTCGTGCGCGGCGCCACGGTGCTGCTGGTCAAGCGCGCCCTGCCGCCCTCACAAGGGCTCTATGCCTTTCCGGGCGGCAAGGTGGAGCTAGGCGAAACGCTGGAAGAAGCGGCGCGGCGCGAACTTATCGAGGAAACGACGCTCGCGGCGCGAAATTTCCGGCCGCTGGAGACGATCTTCATCGCAGGCGCTGCGGAAGGCCATCCGGTGGACTATCGGCTCACCGTCTTCGGCGCCGACCATGCCGGCGGCGAACCGCAGGCCAGCGACGACGCCGAAACCGCCGCCTTCTACACGCTGGCCGAAATGGCGGCACTGCCGCTGGCCGATTCGGTCTTTACCATCGCAACCGAATTGCTGGCGCACGGCGAAAAAGCCGGAGACTAACGCCACGGCCCGCCTTGCAGCCGACAAATTGTTTCGCCACAAAGGCTTAATCATGCGCGCCTCGCCCCTTCTCTGCGTCTGCCTTGCCGCCGCCCTGTGCAGCTCGGCGGTGCGCGCCGAGGCCGTCGAGGCGCCGTTCGAGCCCGGCCTGATGCGGCTGGCGGAAATCCTCGGCTCGCTGCATTTCCTGCGTAACCTGTGCGGCGAAAAGGGCGACCAGTGGCGCATCGAGATGGAGAAGCTGCTGGAGTCGGAAAACCCCGACCCGGACCGCCGCGCTCGCTTCATCGCCTCCTTCAATCGCGGCTACCGTTCCTTCGGCTCCAGCTACAGCCGGTGTACCGCTTCCGCAACGGAAGCCATCAATCGCTACATGAAGGAGGGCGAGGCCCTGTCGCGCGACATCGCTTCGCGCTATGGCAATTAAGGGTTATGGCAATTAAGGGGCCGTTAACTTTTCCGGCAAAGGCGGCGTGCAGTCGCGCCATCCTGTGCTAGAGTCTTAACGGGACATTAAAGGGACGACTCAAGTTTGATCCGCATTTGAAGGATCGCTGCTTGAAACGGGTGGTAGTTGCGTATGGAACACAGTGTCAGCGATATCGATGCCCTGGTCAGGGAGGAAAAGCGCCTGACCGCAGTTGAAAGCCATAACGAGGCCTGGGCCGAGGGGCTTTCGGCCGGCATCGAGCCCGAGATCATTGCCGAAGCGGCACTGGAAACGGCGTTCGGCGAGATTCTGCGCACCAACGGCGAGACGGCGGCCCTTGCCCTGCTCGACCGGATGCGTGAAAAGGTGATTGCCGGCGCGTTCGGCCCCGAGCAGTTGCGGCACTGAACGGCAACCGGCTCGCGGCCCGACCGCGAGAAGGCGGTGGCGTTCGGGCTTTCGCCCGGCACATGGAGATGCGGGCAGTGCGTGCTTTTCCGTCAGACAACCGGCGCGGCCTTGCCGTTCGCTTCTGGCTGGCCATGTCCCTGAGCGCGATGGCCCCGCTCGTCCTCTGCACCGGCCCGGCGTTTGCCCTTTCCGAAATCCAGCGGGAGGAACTGCCCGCGCCCAATCAGCCGCCCGC
This sequence comes from Mesorhizobium sp. 8, assembly GCF_006351905.1. NCBI lineage: Bacteria > Pseudomonadati > Pseudomonadota > Alphaproteobacteria > Hyphomicrobiales > Phyllobacteriaceae > Mesorhizobium > Mesorhizobium sp. 8. Next base: position 38,666 of record NZ_CP040914.1, on the reverse strand, counting down.
CGGCGAGGACGCGTCGCAGCCGGAAATGACGGTGCCGATGCCCGATCCCGTCGAAGCGCCGCCCGCCACCGGCAGCGAACCTGCCTCGCCCGAGGACGGACAGGCGCCCGAACAGGTCGAACCGGCCAAGCCGGACGACGGCAAAACCGAAAATCCGCGCCCCGAGGCCGCCCAGCCGTTGCCGGAAGTCCATTACGACCTGCAGTCGCTTCCCGAACCGGTGCGGCGCATGCACAGCCTTCTGGTCGAGGCCTGCAAGAGCGGCGATATCGAGAAACTCAGGCCGCTGATCGGCACGGGCGAGACGGCGACCCAGCTTTCGCTGACAGAAATCGACGGCGACGCGATCGCCTTCCTGAAGGGACTGTCCGGCGATTCGGAAGGGCAGGAAATCCTCGCCATCATGGAAGAGGTGCTGAATGCCGGCTACGTACATCTCGATGCCGGAACGCCGCAGGACCTCTATGTCTGGCCCTATTTCTTCGCCATGCCGCTGGACAAGCTGGACGCGCGCCAGCGGGTCGAGCTGTTCAAGATCGTCACCGCCGGTGACTACGACGACATGAAGCAGTTCGGCGCCTACATCTTCTACCGGCTGGGCATCACGCCCCAGGGCCACTGGGCCTTCTTCGTGGCGGGGGATTGACGCCGCCGCCGTCAGGCAGCGGCCACCGCCTCGGAAAACTCCACCGCCCTGCCCTGCGAAGGCGTGACGATCTCGCCCTCCCACATGACGCGCCGACCCCGGATGACGGTGCCGACCGGCCAGCCCGTAACGGTGCGACCGTCATGCGGCGTCCAGCCGGCTTTCGAGCCTTGTTGCGCATTGGTGATGGTGCCGCGCCGCCGCAAATCCACGATGGTGAAATCGGCGTCGTAGCCGGCGGCAATGCGACCCTTGCGAGCCATGCCGAAGATGCGCTGCGGACCGTGGCTGGTGAGATCGACGAAACGCTCGATGGTGAGTCGGCCGGCGTTCACATGGTCGAGCATCACCGGCACCAGGGTTTGCACGCCGGTCATGCCGGACGGCGAGGACGGATAGGGCTTCTGCTTTTCTTCCAGCGTGTGCGGCGCGTGGTCGGAGCCGAGCACATCGACGATGCCCTGCGCGATACCGTGCCAGACGCCGTCGCGATGGCGCTCGGCGCGCACCGGCGGGTTCATCTGCAGCAGCGTGCCCAGCCGCGCATAGTCCTCTGCCGTGAAGGTCAGGTGATGCGGCGTTGCCTCGCAGGTGGCGACATCCTTGTGCCGTTCGAGGAAAGCGATCTCCTCAGCGGTGGAGATGTGCAGCACATGGATACGCGCTCGGGTCTGTCGGGCGATGCGCACCAGCCGCTCCGTGCAGGTGAGCGCCGCGATCTCGTCGCGCCAGACCGGATGCGAGGACGGATCGCCGGCGATGCGCTCGCCCAGCCGCTCGCGCAGGCGGAACTCGTCCTCTGAGTGGAAGGCGGCGCGGCGGCGCGTGTTGCGCAGGATCGAGGCGACGCCCTCGTCGTCCTCGACCAGAAGATCGCCGGTGGAGGAGCCCATGAAGACTTTTATCCCGGCCGCACCCGGCAGGCGTTCCAGTTCGCCGACATCAGAAGCGTTCTCGCGCGTGCCGCCGACCCAGAAGGCGAAATCGCAGTGCATGCGCCCGGTGCCGCGCCGCACCTTGTCGGCGAGCGCGGCCTCGCTGGTGGTCAGCGGATTGGTGTTGGGCATTTCGAAGACGGCGGTGACGCCGCCCAAAACGGCCGCGCGCGAACCCGTTTCCAGATCTTCCTTGTGTTCCAGTCCCGGCTCGCGGAAATGCACCTGGCTATCGACAACGCCCGGCAGCACATGCAGGCCGGTGCAGTCGACCGTCTCTCCGGCGGATGCCCGGCCAAGGTCGCCGATCGCGGCAATGCGACCACCCTTGACGCCGACATCGCGGACGCCCTTGCCGTCCTGATTGACCACCGTGCCGCCTGTCAGGATCAAGTCGAACGTGGCTGCCATGGCGGGTCTGCTCTCTTGCGGGGACAATGCCAGCGGCTTACGTAATGGCCGACCGTTTTGCAAGTTTGGACCCCGCTTCCGCCATGCCGTCTGCCCTGCTCAAGGACCGTACAGTCATTCTCGTCTCCGGCCCGGACGCCGAGCATTTTTTGCAGAACATCCTCACCACGGACCTCGATGGACTGGCGCCCGGCGAGGCGCGGCCCGGTGCGCTGCTGACGCCGCAGGGCAAGATCCTGTTCGACTTCCTGATCTCGCATGCCGGCGACAACACCTTCCGGCTCGACTGCCGCGCCGATGTCGCCGACGATTTCATCCGCCGACTGATGCTCTACCGGCTGCGCGCCAAGGCCGATATTTCCAAGCAGGAACAGGTGTTTGTCTCCGTCGAATGGGACGATGATTCAAGCGCTTCACAATCCGATTCAATATCCGTGATCGACGGCCGTTTCGCCGACGGGAGCGTCAGGCGGCGCTACGGCCAACAGGCCGGCGACGGCGACATCGGAGCATGGCACGCGCTGCGCATCGCCTCCGGCGTCGCCGAGAGCGGAAGCGATTACCAGCTTGGCGACGCTTTCCCCCACGACATCCTGCTCGACCAGGCAGGCGGCATCGGCTTCCAGAAAGGCTGCTATGTCGGCCAGGAGGTCGTCTCACGCATGCAGCATCGCGGCACGGCACGGCGGCGTGTGCTGCTGGTTTTGGCCGACGGCCCCCTCCCGCTTCCCTGCACCGAACTGACGGTGGACGGGCGCGGCGTCGGCACACTCGGCTCCAGTGCCGGCCGCAACGGCCTCGCCATCGCCCGCATCGACCGGGTGAAGGCAGCGATGGACGAGCGCAAGGAAATCCTTGCCGGTGATGTTGCCGTCTCCCTGTCGATCCCGGATTGGGCAACCTTCCGCTTCCCTGAACAGGCCGGCGCGGAGGAGGCCTGATGGCGGCCGACCGCGCCGGCGCGCCGCCGCGCGCGTGGCAGCGCATGCTGTCAGGCCGGAGGCTCGACCTGCTCGACCCCTCCCCGCTCGACATCGAGATTTCCGACATCGCCCACGGCCTTGCGCGGGTGGCGCGCTGGAACGGCCAGACCGGCGGCGAGCATGCGTTTTCGGTGGCGCAGCATTCACTGCTGGTCGAGGAGATCTACGGCCAATTGGTCCCGGAAGCGACGCCTGTCCAGCGGCTGACAGCCCTGCTTCACGATGCGCCCGAATACGTCATCGGCGACATGATCTCGCCGTTCAAGGCGGTGATGGGCGGCAGCTACAAGGAGTGCGAGCACCGCCTGCAACGCGCCATCCATTTGCGCTTCTCGCTGCCCGGCGAAACGCCGGCCGGACTGAAGAAGGACATCAAGCGCGCCGACCAGATCGCCGCCTATTTCGAGGCCACGCGGCTCGCCGGATTCTCCACGACGGAGGCGACTGAATTCTTCGGCCGGCCGCGCGGCTTTTCCGCCGACCGGCTGGACCTTGCGCCGCGCCCGGTCATGTGGGCGCAGGGCGCCTTCATGGAGCGCTTCGCGGCAATCGATATGCTGAGAGAGGCCTGATCAGCGTCCCTGCCGCTCCAGCCGGTCGAGGAACCACTGGGTCAGCCGCACCCACACCTCGTCCTTCTCGCCGGTGTCCTCGCAGCCATGATCGAGGTTGGGATTGTCGTTGACCTCGATGACGAAGATGCCGTCCTTCGTCTCCTTGAGGTCGACGCCATAGAGCCCGTCGCCGATGCAGCGAGCCGCCTTGACAGCGGTCTCGACCACATGCGGCGGCGTCTCCTTCAGCGTGAAGGTCTTGATGCCGCCCTGGTCCGGCTTGCCGCTCGCCTTGTGATGGACGATCTGCCAGTGCTTCTTGGCCATCAGGTAATGGATGGCGAACAGCGGCTGGCCGCCGAGAACGCCGATGCGCCAGTCATAGTCGGTCGGGATGAACTTCTGCGCGATCAAGAGGTCGGACTCCTCCATCCATTCGCTCGCCAGCGTCTTCAGCGCCGCGAAGGTCGAGCATTTCTTGACGCCGCGCGAAAAGGACGAATCCGGAATCTTCAGCACCAACGGGAAGCCCAGCGTCTCGGCCGCCAGCTCGAAATCGGCAGGGCCGGCGATCATCACCGTCGGCGGCACCGGCACCTTGTTGGCCGTCATGAGTTCGTTCAGGTAGACCTTGTTGGTGCAGCGGATCATCGACAGAGGGTCGTCGATCACCGGCATGCCCTCCTGCTGGGCACGCCGCGCGAAGCGGTAGGTATGGTTGGAGATCGTCGTCGTCTCCCGAATGAACAGCGCGTCGTAATTGGCGAGGCGGGCGAGGTCCTTCTTGGTGATCGGCTCGACCTCGACGCCCATCTTCTCGGCGATGCGCGCCCAGTGGCGCAGCGAGGCGATCTCGGACGGCGGCAGTTCCTCGTGGGGATCGACCAACGTGGCGAAGGTGTAGCGGGCCGGCGTGCGCGCCTTCGAATCGCGCCATTCGCGGGCTGTGTAGACATCCATCGCGTCGAGAAAGCGCTTCTTGTCTTCCTCGCTCATGCGACCGAGCGGACAAAAACCGATCTTGCGGATCGAAGCCCATTCGCCGCTGTCGAGGATGGAAACCTCCAATGCCGGCGCCCTGAACCAGTCGAACAGGAGCTTGGCGAAGCGATCCCACGCCCTTGAAGGGCCGATGCCGAAGAAGACGTGCACCTTGGCGGGAAAGGACCCGCCAAGGTCCTTGCGGCACTTGTTCAGCGCCAGTTCCAGTTCGGGCAGCGCGTGCTCGTAGAGCTTGCGCTCGGACAGGTCGATCATCGTCTCGACGGTGGGGATGACGCGATGGCCGCGTGACGAGGCCAGCAGCGAAGCGTAGTAGCCGCGGCTCTGGTAGGCGTAGCTGTTCGACAGGTTGATGACTTTGGGGCGCTGGCCGCGAAACAGCGCCGGATGGGCGAGATAATCGCGGTTGGTGATGACCTTGTGCGGCGTCGCCGCCTGGTCGAGATGGTTCTGCCTGCCGGTAAGGACGACCCAGGTCATGGCTCACGTTTCCCGAGGATGATGGCGGCGCGCAGTCCGTCGCGGCCGAACTGCGCCATGGCCATGAAGATGGCGTGGGGAACCGGTATGTTGGCGGCGTCGAGCGTGGTTTCCTGCCGCTCGTCCTCCACCCACGGATCGTGGATCAGGATGTGGTCACCGTCGTCGCCAATGGCGAGCACCCAATGCGGCACCTTCTTGCCGAACATCAGGAAGCCGCTGATAAGCACCAGCACCAGCTTACCCGCGCCGATTGCCGCGCGGATGTCGTCCAGCGCGAAAGCACGGGTGTTGACGGGAATGCCGTAACCCTCGGCGCGGCGGCGGAAATCGACCTGCGCCAATTCCATCACCCGCCGCTTCTCGGCGCTGCGCACCGATTGCAGGAACAGCGCACCATAGAAGGAAACGTAGATTTCGGCGGCCAGCCCGCTTTCATGGCCGGCGACGGCCAGCCCGAACGGTTCGCAACCGCCGGGGCCGGACATCATGAAGACGGTGGTCGCCTCGCGCCACAGGCGGATTTCCATCACCGGATCGGGCACGAAGGCGCGGTCGAAATGCGCCATCGCCATCATCAGGCAGCAGGGACCGCAGGTGAAGTCGCAGGTCTGCTCGTAGAACGGCACCGTGGTGGTGACCGGCACGCCGCCGCGCAGCGTTTTTTCGTAGCGCAGTGCGCTCGCGCCGTCCTCGTAGTAGTCCGCCTCGCGGCCGATGCGGCGATAGCCGGCCTTTTCGTAGACTTGGATGGCGCGCGCGTTGTCCTCGCGCACCTCCAGCCTGAGCAGCATGCGCTCGTGCCGGTAAGCCGCCCCCTCGGCAGCGTCCAGCAGCAGACGCCCGACGCCCTGTCCTCCGAACCCCGGTGCGGCGGCAATCGAATAGAGGCGCGCGACGCCGGACCCGGTGCGCAGGAGAACGATGGCATAGCCGGCAATGCTGCCGTCAGCCTCCGCGACCAGCGCCTCGGCGGTCTCGCGCTCGATCAGCGTGCGGAAGGACCGGCGCGAGATGCGGTCGCCGGGAAAAACGGCATTCTCGATGGCGGCGAGGGCGTCGACGTCAGATGCGCGGGCCTTGCGAATCTCGACAGGCATGAAGGCACTAAAACCCTCGGAGGCGATTGCTGGGAAAGGCTTGCCGACTCAGGAAGCAAGGCGAAAAACCCTGCGAAGTTCGCGCTATCGCGCTTGAAATCGGGCTGAATTGTGGCGCCCTCTCCGACCCTCAACTGCCATTCCGAAATCGACGGCCTTCACGAGATCATGCCCGCGATGAGCTGCTCGTAGGCCCGTTTGGCCACCTCGCTCAGACGGTTGTCCGGAAGCGAGCCGACGACCGCGCAGCCATAGCCCTTGTCCAGCCAATAGACCGCGCGAGGCCCCTCGCCGGACTGCGCGTAGATGCCCTTGCCATGCACTGCCGGCTCGGTGGTCACGAACAGCGAGATGCGGTTTCCTTCCGCATCCTCGTAGAGCAGCATGGCGGCGCGATGGCCGCCCGCCGGCAGCAACCGGCCGCCGACAAGCTGGAAGCCGTCGTCGCTCAGGTTGGGCGCGACCAGCTTCATGCCGATGCGGTTGGACAGCCAGGTTTCCATATGATCCAGGTCGCTGGCGGGGACCTCGACGGCATGGCGCTTCTCGGCGGCATAGACGACATGGGCGGCGATCGCCTCCTCGGCCAGCTGGTCCTGCGCGCTGTCGTCATGTGACCCGCCTCCCAGCGAAGCGGCGACATAGCCGCCGGCTCCGCCAACGGCCAAAAGCAATGTGGCAGCCGCGGCCAACCACCAGCGCGGGCGCTTGCGCTCCACCACCACGGGTTTTTCGCCGAGCGCGGCGCGGGTCAGCCGCGCCGGGACCGGTTCGTCGAGCACGCCCGCGAAGGCGGAACGCAATGCCTCGGCATCGCCGGCATAGCGGGTGCGTCTGGCCTGCATGTCCGGGTTGGCGGCCAGCCAGGCTTCGTAGCCGGCGCGATCCTCCCCCGGCAGCTCGCCGTCGAGCGCCATGTGGATATCCCGCTCGGTGAAATCGCGCCCGCTCATGATTCGACGATCCTGATGGCGCGGCGACGAGACGAATCGTCCAGCAAACCGCGCAGTTCCTCGCGACCACGGGCGATGCGCGACATCAGCGTTCCCGCCGGCACGCCAAGGATGTTGGCGGCCTCGGCATAGGAAAAACCTTCGATCGAGACCAGCACCAGCGCCGCGCGGCGATCGGGCCCGATGGCCTGCAAGGCGTCGACGATCTCGCGCGAGGCGGCATTGCCGAACTGCTCGGCGGGCGCGGCCAATGCCTCGTCGGCATCGAGCGGCAGCATCGCCGTCTCGCCGCGCCGGCTCACCTTGCGCATCCTGTCGATGAACAGATGGTGCATGATCGTGAACAGCCACCTCCGGGGGCTTTCTCCGCTTTGCCAGTTGTCCAGCCGGGTGAGCGCGCGTTCGAGGCAATCCTGGACGAGATCGTCAGCACCGTCGCGATCGCGCAGCAAAGCGCGCGCATAGCGCCTGAGGCGCGGTATCTCGCTGACGATCGCTGCCTTCCTGTCGTCCATCGCTGCCGTTTACGCCCGCGCCTGCCCGCCGCCCGCTGCTACCGCCGATTGAACGCCGGTTCGTCGCCCGTCGCAAGATGCGGCCTTGGCTGCATCCCGCGCGAGAAGACAACGAACGCTGCGGCGCATTTATTCCCGGCTCATCAGGTGGCTGGTTCTCCGCTGCGGCGCGCCGCGCTGGTCAACAGCTTCTGATAGAACAGGCCGATGCCGATCAGCACCGCGCCCAGGCCGATGAAGGAGAGCGCCCGCAGCACGCCTTCCAGTTCCGACATATCGAACAGGAAGACCTTCAGCACCGCCGCCGCGATCAGCGCCGCCGAGGCGATGCGCAGCACCTGCGAGCCGAGCCGGACGCCGATCACCAGCACGACGACACCGAGCAGCAGCCAGAGCGCAGAGTAGCTGTAGGTCTCAACCTGACCCAGCCCGCTCCACAGGCCGATATATTCGCCCTTGAAGAAGCGGCGCACCGACAGCGTCGCATAGACGAAGGCGAGCAGGGCCGCCGTCAGCGCCAGCATGGCCGAATACCATTTCGGCCGCTTGTCGCGAACGTAGAGAGCGAGCAGCCCCGCCGCTATCGCCGGCAGCAGATAGGCCAGGAACAGAAGGTTGAAGACCGGGATGGAGCCGGTCGATTCGTCGGTGAACAGCGGGTTGAGCCAGAGGAAATGACTGCCGGCGATGGAGGCCACCGACAGGACGCCGATGGCGAGCGAACCGTAGCGCAGCACCGAACTCGGCGAACGCATGTCGATCGAAACGAGGATCGCGGCGAAGCCCAGCGTAATCAGCGTATAAATCGCCTGTTCGGCCAGCGTCAGTGCGCCGTCGTCGATAACGCCGCCGTGCATGGCGTGGCGAACCAGCATGGCAAGCAGCAGAAGCGCGAAAAGGGCCGCCGCCGCTTCCATGGCAAGCCGAGGTCGACCGGCCGTGGTGCGCGCAAGCTGCCAGGCGGAGGCGGCGAAGGCGAGCGCCGGAATGCCGTAGCCCGGCAGCAGCCAGTTGAAGACGGGCGTGCGCGACAGCGCGTCGGCGCCGACGATGGTCGGGTCGAAGGCGACGCGCGCCAGAACGGCCACCGCCGCACCGACCGAAAGCCAGCCGAGCACCGGCCAGGAGCGTTTGCGTGTCGCCAGAGCCGGCACGACGGCGGCGGCGGCCGCGAGCACGGTCGTCAGGCCGGAGCCGAAGGCCATGTGCAGGAAAAGCAGCGCGGCGAGACCGGCGCCGATCAAGGCGAGGCAAACGGCGCTGCCGCCCGCCAACGGCGGCTGCTCGGCCCGTGCGATCCATTCGCTGCCGGCGACGAAGACGATGACCAGCAGCGCGGCGATGGCCGCGTAGAAGTAGTCATGATCGATGTTGCCATAGGTGACCCACAGCGTGAGTGCGACGACCAAAGGCACGGCGACGGCCCAACCAGCCCATGTCGCGGCCCAGGCCGGAACGGCCGCCGCCAGACGCCGGGCGCTCCAGAGCCCCGCCGCAAGGAAGAGGACGCAGAGAACAGCGCCGAGGCGCAGCATAATTCCGCCGTCGATCACCGCACCGTCGAACAGCGGTTCCATGCCCTGCCCGGGAATGAAGAAATCGCCGCCGAAGTCCGGGTAGAAAGCGACGAAAGGCACGATACCAAGGAAGATCAACACCGCCGTCGCGCCCGCCGCATGAACCAGCGCCAGCGCCGGCTGCCGGTAGAGCGCCACCGCGAGCATCGCGGCGATCAGCAGCACTCCGGTCCACATTGCCGGCGTTCCGGCCAGAGTGGGGGCATAAAACAGCGCCAGGACCGAAAGGCCGATGAACAGGCCGGGCGCAGTGGACGGCAGGTCGAAGCCGCTCTGCCCCGTTTGCGCGCGCCCCAGCCAGGCGAAGGCCAGGACCGCCAGCGTGACGAGGCCAGCGAAGCCCAGGATGCGATAATCGGGATCCGGCGCCTGCCCGACATAGAGCAGCGTCCACAGGCCGATGCCGACGAAGGCGGCCGTCATCAGGAAGGTCCACGACCGGATGCGCGCGACGAAGCCGGCGGCAGCCAGAACGATCGCCAGATAGCCGAACAGCGCCCAGTCGTTGCGCGATTGCGTATCGATGAGCAGCGGCGTGGCCAGCGCGCCGAGCAGGCCGATGCCGGCCAGCGCCTGACCATGCACCAGCGCCAGCGTGATGGTGCCGATGGCGACAGCGCCGAGCAGAAGGAAGGCGGCGGTCGGGCCGATGAAACCATAGACGGCGTGCGCGGCGTAGATCGTGCCGAACAAGATAAAGGCGCCGGCGGCCGTCAGGATCGCCGGAATGTAGGCGCCCGCCGCGCCCTCGACCGGCATTTTGAAGCCGGTGCGACGGATGAACTCGCCGCCGCCGACCAGCACGAGGCCCAGCACCGCCGCCATGGCAAGCCGAACCTCGGGGCCGAAGACGCCCGCCTCGATGGTGTAGCGCACCAGGAACAGGCCACCCAACGCCAGCGCCAGACCGCCGACCCAGACGGCCCAGCGGGTGCCGAGCGCGGTTTCGATGTCGCGCGCCTTCGGCGGCGGAGCGGCCGATTGGGCAGATGTCTCCTGCCGCTCGGTTTCGGCTTGCGCCGGCGGAGTCGTCTCGGTCGAAACGGCCGTCGCCATGGCGGGAACGTTGGCCCATGGGCCGGGAACCGGCGCGCCGGCCTGCTCGGCCACGGCTGCATCGGCTACCTCATGCAAAGTTCCCGGCTCGGCATCGGGCTGTGCCGAGGCCAGTTCGGCCTCTTTCGTCCTGGCGGATGCCGTGGCAGCGCCGGTCGCGGGCACGCCCGACAGGACCAGCCCGCGCAAGGCGGCCAGCTCGCGCTCGACCCGGTCGAGCCGCTTGCGTTGCCGCGACAGGATGACGAACAGCGCGACGATGACGGCGAGGCCGATCAGGCTATCCAGCATGGTGGTCATGGCAGTTCCCTCAAACCGTCATCGAATGGTGCGTATCGGCGAGAAAATCGCCCTGCTCACGCAGCACTTTCCCCGGATGCGGCGCCGTCGGCCGATTTGGGCGCGGCATGATGGCGGATAAGCGCGGCCAGAAAGCCGGCGCGCGCGCCCGGCTCCTCGATGCCGCGCGGCTCATAGACATGGCGATGCAGGAAAAAGCCCGTGAGACGGAAGGCTTCCGCCACCGCGACCGGATCACCGCGCAGGCCGGCGCCACGGCGCAGGAAGGCCGGCAGCGCCAGCATCCTGTCATGCCACGGCGCGCCCGCCTCGCGCGACACGGCACGGCCCGATTTCGGCGAGACGTAGACAAGGTCGCTTACCGTCCCAGTCGCCGCACACTGCGTCAGGTCGAGGCCGTAGCCGAGTTCGTCCAGCACCAGAAGCTCGAAGCGGGCCACCAGCTCGCCGGCTGCATCGGGATCGTCGAGATGGGCGAGCATGACGCCCAGCGTCTCGTAAAGCGCGTCGTGCGGGTCGCGCTCGGGCAGAAGGCGCAGATGCGCTGCGAGAAGCTGGATGCCGTAGACGGCGATTGCGCTGTCCATCAGCCGTGCTGCGTTCATCTCCAGCGCCTCGGCCTGAAACAGACCGAGATGCTCGTCGAGACGGGCACGCCACACCAGATCGACGCGGTTGCCAGGTTGCAGCACCGGCTGGAGTTTACGCGAGCGGCCGCCGCGCACCAGCCCCATGTGGCGTCCGTGCGCGCGCGTCATCACCTCGAGGATGGCGCTGGTTTCGCCATGCCTGCGGGTGCCCAGGATGATTCCCTCGTCGCGCCACTCCATGGTCGGAACTTCGACGGCTTCGGCGGCGAAATCAAGGTCTGCCAGAGCAACGGCGTTCTGACGAATGCAGCCGGCTGCTCCAGCTGTTTTCCAGCCGCATTTGTGCGGACGCCAGACGATTCCGTCGGCTGCAAAATGCTTTAATGCGGGAACTCCAGGCCCATCTCGCGGTAGCGCTCGGGATCGTCGCCCCAGTTCTCGCGGACCTTGACGAACAGGAACAGGTGCACCTTCTGTTCGAGGATAGCGCCGATCTCCTTGCGCGAGGCCTCGCCGATGGCGCGGATCGTCTCGCCCTTGTGGCCAAGCACGATCTTCTTCTGGCTGTCGCGCTCGACATAGATGACCTGCTCGATGCGCACCGAGCCGTCCTTCTTCTCCTCCCATTTCTCCGTCTCGACATGGGAGGAATAGGGAAGCTCCTGATGCAGGCGCAGATAGAGTTTTTCGCGCGTGATCTCGGCGGCGAGCTGGCGCATCGGCAGGTCGGAAATCTGATCTTCCGGATAATACCAGGGCCCTGCCGGCAGAGACTCGGCCAGATAGTCGAGCAGGTCCTTGCAGCCGGAACCGGTCAGCGCCGACACCATGAAGGTGCGCTCGAAGGGTACACGTTCGTTGGCCGCCTGCGTCAGCGCCAGCAGCGCCTCCGGCTTCACCCGGTCGACCTTGTTGAGCACCAGAACCTTCGGCTGGCGCACGTCGGCCAGCCTGTCGAGGATGGTGTCGGCGTCGCCCTTGATACCGCGTTCGGCGTCGATCAGTACCAGCACCATATCGGCGTCCTTGGCGCCGCCCCAGGCGGTCGTCACCATCGCGGTATCGAGGCGCCGGCGCGGCTTGAAGATGCCGGGCGTATCGACGAAGACGATCTGCGCCGCGCCATGGGTGGCGATGCCGCGCACCAGCGCGCGCGTCGTCTGCACCTTGTGGGTGACGATCGACACCTTGGTGCCGACGAGTTGGTTGACCAGCGTCGACTTGCCGGCATTGGGCGCGCCGATCAGGGCGACGAAGCCGGAGCGGGTCGAAGGCTGGGCAGCGGCTTCCTCGGCAGCGGTCATCGAGATGTTCCTTCCGCGCTCCATACGCCTTCGCGCACCAGAAGCGCCGCGGCGGCGGCTTCCTCGGCCGCCCTGCGGGAGCCGCCCGTGCCGGTCGAAGGCTCAAAGCCGGCGACCCGAACCGAGACGGTGAAGACCGGCTGGTGGTCCGGCCCCTCCCGCCTGTCGATAACGTATTCGGGACGAGCGTCGCTCGTCCTGGCGATCCATTCCTGCAATTCGGATTTCGGGTTCGGCGGCTTGGCGACAACCGTGTCGATGCGCGACTCCCAGCAGCGCAGGATGAAGCGCCGCGCGGCATCCAGTCCGCCGTCGATGTAAATGGCCGCGATCAGCGCCTCGACCGCATCGGCCAGGTAGTTGCCGCCAGAGCCGCGGGAACGGGCCTTGAGTGCTGCGTCGGCGCGGATCTCGTGCTCCAGGTCCAGCTCAAGCCCGACCTCGGAGCAGGTCCGCGCATCAACCAGGGCATTGAAGCGCGGGGCGATCTCGCCCTCCCGGGCATCGGGAAACCGGGCGAACAGCATGTCGGCTACCACGAGGCCGAGCACGCGATCGCCCAGGAATTCGAGGCGTTCGTTGTTGGCCTTGGCCTTGGCGGCGCTGGAATGGGTAAGCGCGGTTTCCAGGAGGCGCACATCCTTGAACGCATAGCCCGTCTTGCCGGCTATCGCCCTCGCCAATGCCTCGCCGATCGGCCGGTTCAGCGCCATCACCTGACGAAGTGGAACAGGCGCGAGGCGCGCATGTCGGACGGCCATTTCCAGATCTCCAGCGGGCTGGCGCCGTCGGCTATCGAGAAGAAGATGATGTTGGCGCGGCCGACAAGGTTCTCGGCCGGCACGAAACCGACGGTGAAGCGGCTGTCACTCGAATTGTCGCGGTTATCGCCCATCATGAAATAATGACCCGGCGGCACGTCGAATTCACGCGTGTTGTCGCCGATGGAATTGGGCGACAGGTCGAGCGTGTCGTAGCTCACGCCGTCGGGCAGCGTCTCGCGGTAGACGTCGACCGGGCGGTTGACCTCGGTGATGTCGGGATTGTCGATTTGGCCGACCTTCTCGCGCGGCACACCGACGCCGTTGATGAACAACTGGCCGTCCTTCATCTGGATGCGGTCGCCCGGCAGGCCGACGACGCGCTTGATGTAGTCGATCGACGGATTGGGCGGGAACTTGAAGACGACCACATCGCCGCGCTTCGGCTCCGCGCCCCAGATGCGACCGGAAAACAGGTTCGGGCCGAAGGGCAGCGAATAGCGCGAATAGCCGTAGGCCCATTTGGTGACGAACAGATAATCGCCTTCCAGGAGCGTCGGCCGCATCGAGCCGGACGGGATGGAGAAAGGCTGGAAGAACAGCGAGCGGATGACCAGCGCCAGGAGCAAAGCCTGGACGATGACGGAAACCGTCTCGCCAAGACCTCCGGATTTCTTCTCGGTCTTGTCCGCCGCGCTCATATCGTCCTCTTTCATGGTCTGGCTCTATAAGGGCTCGGCGCGCGGCCGGCAACGTTCAATGAGACGGGCATGGTCCTATCACTGTGGCGCTTGTGCGGCCGGCAGGGCCTCGATGATCACAAAGGCTTGAGCAAGCGGATAGTCGTCCGTCATGGTGAGATGGATCGCCGCCTTGTGATCTTTGGGCAGCAGGCGGGCCAGCCGCGCCACGGCGCCGCCGGACAGCTCGATCGTCGGCCTGCCGCCGGGCTCGTTGACCACGCCCATGTCGCGCCAGAACACGCCATCGGCGATGCCGCAGCCGAGCGCCTTGGCGCAGGCCTCCTTGGCGGCGAAGCGCTTGGCATAGGTGGCGGCGCGATGCGCCCGCCCTTCGGCGCGCGCCTGCTCGGTTTCGGTGAAAATGCGCTGGACGAAGCGCTCGCCGTGCCGCTCGAGCGACTTCTCGATGCGACGGATGTCGATCAGATCGGAGCCGATGCCGACGATCATCGTGCTGTGCTGCCGACGTCGTGGGTGCCGGTCTGGCGCCGGCGCGTCTTTTCGGCAAGGCGGCGCCGCCTTTGCTCACGGAACGCCGCCATGCCCCAGCGGGTCAGGGCATAGAACAGCAAACCGAAGACCAGGCCGAGCAATATGGCGCCGATGGTCAGCGGTTTCAGCACCGGCACCCAAAGCTGGGCAAAGCTCAGGTTGTGCATCATGGCGCTGAGATGGGCCGGCGGACCATGCGTGACGTGGTGGTGCAGGATAAGCTTGCCCGTTTCCCAGGACGCGCCCCACAGAAGCGGCACGGTCAGCGGGTTGCCGCCGACAGCCGCCCCCAGCAGGGCGGCCACGAGATTTCCGGCGATCAGCCAGCAGACCGCTGCGGCGATGAGGAAATGCAGGCCGAGCGGGAAGAAAGAGGCAAACACGCCGGCCGCGACGCCGGCCGCGACCGCATGAGGCGTGGCGTTCAGCCGCAGGATACGCTTGGAGAAATATTGCAGCGAGCGCGAAAAGGAGCGGCGCGGCCACAGCCACAGCCGAACCCGCTCGCCAAGAGATTCCGTTTTCCTACGCCTGAACAGCATCCGCCCGACCGCCCTTCTCACCTCATATGTTGCGGCTACCCGGTTTAACCGCCGGTATCGCCGCCAGTTCCGGCGGCAGGGCGTCGGCCGGATAGGCTGGAACCTCATATTCGGCGAGCGCGATCAGCGGCACGCCGACATCGGTCTTGCCGGCGGAACGGTCGATGATGCAGGCAGCCGCCGCCACCTCGGCACCAAGCCCGCGCAGGCATTCGATCGTCTCGCGGATCGACAGGCCAGTGGTGACGATATCCTCGACGATGACGACGCGCGCGCCCTTCTCCATGTCGAAGCGGCGCAGCCTGAACACGCCCTGCTCACGCTCGACCCAGATCGCCGGCACGCCGAGGTGGCGTGACGTCTCGTAGGCCGGGATGAGGCCGCCGATGGCCGGACCGACCACATAGTCGATACGGCCGGACACTTCCGCGCGGATTTTTTCGGCAAGCGCCTTGCAGAGCCTTTCCGTCTTGTCGGCATGCATGAAGACGCGCGCCTTCTGCAGGAAGACGGGACTGCGCAGGCCGGAAGTCAGAATGAAATGGCCCTCCAGCACGGCACCGGCGGAGCGGAAGACGGCCAGCACATCCTCCGTGCTCATTGCGCTGCCGTTTCCCGTCTGGCCATTCTGCATCGTTGCGTCCTTGTCCTTAACCGTTCACGCGCTTGGCGTCGCTGACGCTGGAGTTTTCCTTGAGCTGCGACAGAAGCCGATTGAGGTGCTTCAGGTCCCACACTTCGAGGTCGAGCAACATCTCGGTGAAATCCGGCGCGGTGCGGATCATCGACAGCGTATGGATGTTGGCGTCGTTGGATGCAACCACCTGGGCGATATCGGCAAGCGAACCCGGCGCATTGATGGCGGTGACGGAGACACGGGCGGGAAAACGCTCCTTATTGTTCTCGTCGATGTCCCAGCGCACGTCGATCCAGCGTTCCGGCTGGTCGTCGAAGGCGGTCAGCGACGGCGACTGGATCGGATAGACGGTGATGCCCGAGCCCGGCTGCATGATGCCGACGATGCGGTCGCCCGGCACCGCGCCCTCCGGCGCGAAGCGCACCGGCAGGTCGCCGCGCACGCCGCGGATGGGAACGGCCGAATCCTCCGGCCGCTTGGTCTTGTCGCGCCGCGAACGGCCGGGAATCTGGAACAGCATGCCGGCAGCGTTGCGGATGCGCGACCAGCCCTCCTCGCGCTGCTGCTTCGGCGCGACGGTCACTCGCTCGTCCTTGTAGTCGGGGAAGACCGCCTTCATGACGTCCGAAGAAGCGATCTCGCCGCGGCCCACGGCGGTCAGCACATCCTCGATGTCCTTGCGCGCCAGCCGGTGCAGCACCGGCTTCAGGCTCTCCTTCGAAAAACGCTTGCCGCCGCGCTCGAAAGCGCGCTCGAGGATGCGGGTGCCGAGCCCGGAATACTGCTTGCGGATGGCGTTCTTGGTGGCGCGGCGGATGGCCGAACGAGCCTTGCCGGTGACGACCACCGATTCCCAGGCGGCAGGCGGCACCTGCGCCTTGGAGCGGATGATCTCGACCTCGTCGCCGTTCTTCAGTTCGGTCATCAGCGGCATGATGCGGCCGTTGACCTTGGCGCCGACGCAGGAGTCGCCGACGTCCGTGTGCACAGCATAGGCGAAATCGATCGGCGTGGCGCCGCGCGGCAGCGCGATCAGCATGCCCTTCGGCGTGAAGCAGAACACCTGGTCCTGGAACAGTTCCAGCTTGGTGTTCTCGAGGAAATCCTCCGGATTGTCACCCTCAGACAATTGCTCGATGGTACGCCGCAGCCAGGCATAGGCGTTGGTGTCCTTGGAGATCGTCGGAGCGACGCCGTTGGTCTTGCCGTTGCCTTCCTTCGAACCGAAATCCTTGTAGACCGAATGGGCGGCGACGCCGTATTCGGCGATCTTGTTCATCTCATGGGTGCGGATCTGCAGTTCGACGCGCTGGCGCGACGGCCCCACGATGGTGGTATGGATGGAACGGTAGTCGTTCTGCTTGGGCGTCGAGATGTAGTCCTTGAAACGGCCCGGCACCATCGACCATGTGGTGTGAATGGCGCCCAGCGCGCGATAGCAGTCCTCGACCGTATCGACGACGACACGAAAGCCGAAGATGTCGGAAAGCTGCTCGAAGGAGAGCGCCTTGGCCTCCATCTTACGGAACACCGACCAGGCCTTTTTCTGGCGGCTGGTGACGGTGGCGTGGATGGAATATTTCTCGAACAGCGCCGACAGCGATTTCTCGATCTCTGCCAGCACGCCCTTGTTGCGCTGGAATATCTCGGCCAGCCGCTCGGTCACCGTTCGATAGGCTTCCGGATTGACATAGCGGAAGGCGATGTCTTCCAGTTCCTCGCGCATGCCCTGCATGCCCATGCGCCCGGCGAGCGGCGCATAGATGTCCATCGTCTCCTCGGCGATGCGCAGCCGTTTTGCTTCCGGCATATGATCGAGGGTGCGCATGTTGTGCAGCCGGTCGGCGAGCTTGACCAGAAGCACGCGCACGTCCTCGGAGATGGCGAGCAGCAGCTTGCGCAGGTTCTCCGCCTGCTCGGCCTTCTTGGAGACCAGGTCGAGCTTCTTGAGCTTGGTCAACCCCTCGACCAGCTTGCCCATTTCCGGGCCGAACAGTTCGTCGATCTCGGCACGGGTGGCGGTGGTGTCCTCGATGGTGTCGTGCAGAAGCGCCGTGGCGATGGTCGCCTCGTCCATATGCATGTCGGTGAGGATGGCGGCGACTTCCAGCGGATGCGAGAAATAGGGATCGCCCGAGGCGCGCTTCTGATGGCCATGCTTCTGCATGGCATAGACATAGGCCTTGTTGAGCAGTGCCTCGTTGACGTCAGACTTGTAGCGCTGGACGCGCTCGACAAGCTCGTACTGACGCATCATGGGCGGTTTCTCGCGGAGCAGAAATAGAACATGCGCCGCAAGACGTTACGGCGCATGTCATAAATAGCTATGAACGACGCGGCACGAAAGTGCCGCAACCACCGAACATCAAAATCGGGGCAAGATCAGAAATCGTCGCTCTTTTCCGGCGGCACGAGGCCTTCGATACCGGCCAGGAGATCTTCTTCCGACATGCGGTCGAAGGCGATGTTCTCTTCCGGCTCGTCGGCATCGGTGGCGGTTGCCGCGGTCTGGTCGGCGATCGCCTCGCTTTCGGGCGCTTCCGGCTCGTCCACCTCGACATGCTTCTGCAGCGAGTGGATCAGGTCTTCCTTGAGGTCGTCGGGCGAAAGCGTCTCGTCGGCGATCTCGCGCAGCGCCACGACCGGGTTCTTGTCGTTGTCGCGACCGACGGTGATCGGCGCGCCCTGGCTGATCTGGCGGGCGCGGTGGCCGGCGAGCAGAACCAGCTCGAAGCGGTTGTCGACCTTGTCGATGCAGTCTTCAACGGTTACGCGGGCCATTCAATGCCCCTTTCATGCGTTGGATGTAACGGAAAGTTGGCGCGCTCCATAGCGCGGATGCCGCAGAAAAACAAGCTTTACGAGCCCTGCGCCGACGGGTGGCGGAAAGGCCGCGATCACAATCGCTTGCGCGGCATTGTGGCGGCTTGGATTGCCATGATCATGGCATTATTTCAAAACTAGATTGTTTCGTAGCCAATCCGGCCGCGTCGCCACGCGGAACCCGCGCGGCGACCGAATATTTATCGTACTGCCTATTTCGACAAAGGATATTTTCCATGTTCGATCCCCGCGAGAAGATCGCCCTGTTCATCGACGGCGCCAATCTCTACGCAACGTCCCGCTCGCTCGGCTTCGACATCGACTACCGCAAGCTGCTGGCAAGCTTCCAGAAGCGCGGCTATCTGCTGCGCGCCTATTACTACACCGCGCTGGTCGAGGATCAGGAATACTCCTCCATCCGCCCGCTCATCGACTGGCTCGACTACAACGGCTTCAAGGTCGTCACCAAGCCGGCCAAGGAATTCACCGACTCCACCGGCCGGCGCAAGATCAAGGGCAACATGGACATCGAGCTGACGGTGGACGCGCTCGAGCTCGCCGACGTGGTCGACCACTACGTCATCTTCTCCGGCGACGGCGACTTCCGCACGCTGGTCGAAGCGCTGCAGCGGCGCGGCCGCAAGGTTTCCATCGTCTCGACCATGGCCTCGCAGCCGCCGATGATCTCGGACGACCTGCGCCGGCAGGCCGATCATTTCATCGACCTGACGACGCTGAAGGCGGAAATCGGCCGCGATCCGTCCGAACGACCGGTCCGCAAGCCGGAACCGGCCGAGCCGCCTGAAGACGAGGACGACGACTACTGAGGCCATGACGATGGCCTCTCCCGAACCGGGCCGCGACTGCCCTCTCTGCCCGCGTCTGCACGATTTTATCGCCGGCTGGCGGCTGCGCGAGCCGGCATGGCACAACGCGCCGGTGCCGGCCTTCCTGCCGCCGGAGGGCGAGGATGCCGTGCAACTGCTGATTGTCGGGCTGGCGCCCGGCCTGCGCGGCGCCAACCGCACCGGGCGCCCCTTCACCGGCGACTATGCCGGCGACCTGCTCTACTCGACGCTGAACCGCTTCGGTTTCGCGCGGGGGAAGTTCGAAGCGAGGCCCGACGACAGCCTGCAACTGACCGGCGCGGCCATCGTCAACGCCGTGCGCTGCGTGCCGCCGGAAAACAAGCCGACCGGCGGCGAGATCGCCACCTGCCGGCAATTCCTCATCCCGACGATCGAGCGGTTCGCCAAGCTGCGGGCCATTCTGACGCTTGGAACGATCGCGCACCAATCCACGGTACGGGCGCTGGGCGGCCGCGTGGCAGCGGTGCCCTTCAAGCACGGCGGACGCCACGAAGTCGGCGGCGTGGCGCTGTTCTCCAGTTACCACTGCTCGCGCTACAACACCAATACAGGCGTGCTGACGGAAGAAATGTTCGTCAATGTATTCAGCGGGATACGAACGTTTCTCGACGGCACGCAGTCCTGACGACGATCAATCGGCATCGCCTTGGGGCATGCGCGGCTGAGGGTCCCGAGATGGAGCCAGTTCAAGGAGCGCCGCGCGCAAGGCCTCATAGCCCTTGTCTCCCAGCTTGCCGCGATATTCGGCTTCCAGGGCCTGATTGAACCGGTGGACCGTATCGGTGACGGCCTTGGCCGCGTCGGTCGGAAGAACGAGCTTGGCGCGCCTGTCGGCGGGGTCCGGGATGCGGCGCACGTAGCCCATACGCTCAAGCTCGTCGACCATCTCGCCCATCGCCGGCTTGCCGATCCCCGCCCGCTCGGCCAGCAGGCTGGCGCGGGTGCCGGCGGCATCGATGTTGGCGAAGACCGCCCCGTGCTTCGGCTTGATGCGCTCGTGCCCGGCTTCCCTCAGAGCCGCGACGAGGGATCGCGCCGAAACCTGGTAGGCATAGAGAAGCAGGGACTGGGTGTAAGGAAGTTCCACATTGCACCTAATTCGTTTCCCATATAATATGGTAGCCATACTATATGGAGAAAAGCGATGTCGTCAGTCCAGCATTCAGCCGGCCAGATCGCCGCCATGTTCGTCGAAACATGGAATCGTCACGACGCGAAGGCCTTTTCGTCCATTTTCGCTCCTGACGCGGATTTCACCAACGTTTTCGGCATGAAGGCCAGCGGTCGCGCAGAAGTCGAGCGCTTCCATGCCCCTCTCTTTGCAACGATGTTCCGCGACAGCCGGCTGAACATAGAAGATGTATCGAGCAGGCAGATCCGCGCCGACATTGGAACGGTCGATCTGCGCTGGTCGATGAGCGGGGCGCGCGACCCGAAGGGCAATGCCTGGCCAAACCGCAACGGCCTGATCAGCTTGGTCATCGCCGCGCGCGAGGGCAAATGGCTGATTGAAAGCATGCACAACATGGAACTGGACGACGCGGCTTCGGCCGAGGCACAGCAGGAACTGCAACTGGCGACCACGGCCTGAAAGACTTCGCTACCCCCGTTCCTTCAAGAGCCGGCCCTTCTCGCGATTCCAGTCGCGCTGCTTTTCGCTTTCGCGCTTGTCGTGTAGTTTCTTGCCGCGCGCGACGGCGAGCAGGAGCTTGGCGCGGCCGCGGTCGTTGAAATAGATCTTCAGAGGCACCAGCGTCATGCCCTCGCGCTCGACGCCCTGCGCGAGGCGGGCCAGCTCGCGCTTCGACACCAGGAGCTTGCGACGCCGCCGGGGCTCATGGTTGAAGCGGTTCGCCTGCAGGTATTCCGGCAGATAGGAGTTGATCAGCCAAAGCTCGCCGCCTTCGAAGGAGGCGTAGCTTTCCTGGATGTTGGCGTGACCGCCGCGCAGCGACTTGACCTCGGTGCCGCTCAGCACCAGGCCAGTCTCGAGCGTGTCGAGAACCTCATAGTTGAAGCGCGCCTTGCGGTTCTCCGCGGCGACCTTGCTGTTGGGATCGGACTTCCTGACCTGGTTCATGGTGGCCCGACGTAGGGCCTGCCGGTCAGTTAATCAAGCCTGCCGCCTTCATCGCATCGTCGATCCTGCCGGCGGTCCCCTCCTCCACCGTCACCAGCGGCGAGCGGGTTACGTTCTCGATCTTGCCGAGGCGCGACAGCGCGTATTTGGCACCCGAGACACCGGGCTCGATGAAGATCGCCTTGTGCAACGGCAGAAGCCGGTCCTGCAATTCCAGCGCCTTGTCCTTGTCGTTGGCGAGCGTCGCCGCCTGGAATTCCGCGCACAGGCGCGGCGCGACATTGGAAGTGACGGAGATGCAGCCGACGCCGCCATGCGCATTGAAGCCGAGCGCCGAGGCATCCTCGCCTGAAAGCTGGATGAAATCCTTGCCGCAGGTGGCGCGCTGCTCCGACACGCGCTCGACCTTGCCGGTGGCATCCTTGACGCCGACGATATTCTTGAAGTCGTGCGCCAGCCGTCCCATCGTCTCCGGGCTCATGTCGATGACCGAGCGCGGCGGGATATTGTAGATGATGATCGGCAGGCTGGTGGCCTTCGCCACCGCCGCGAAATGTTCGTAAAGCCCGCGCTGCGTCGGCTTGTTGTAGTAGGGTGTAACGACCAGCGCCGCGTCGGCGCCTGCCTTCTCGGCATGTTGCACCAGGTCGATGGCTTCCAACGTATTGTTGGAGCCGGCACCCGCCACCACGGGAACGCGGCCCTTCGCCACCTCGACGCACACCTTCACGACCCGGTGGTGCTCCTCATGCGACAGCGTCGGCGATTCCCCGGTGGTGCCGACCGGCACCAGACCATTGCTGCCCTCGCCGATCTGCCAGGCGACGAAATCGCGAAAGGCTTTCTCGTCGAAACGCCCGCTCTGATCGAACGGCGTCACGAGCGCGGTAAGCGAGCCTCTCAGCATTTTCGTCCTACTCCATGGAATCCCGCGGATTCCTTGCTTATCTGGGTTGAGGGCCTTCTAGCCGAAAGCCGGGGCGCGCACCATAGTCTCGACACCGTTGCCGGGCAAGAATCGAAGTTGGACCAATCCGGTGCGAAAGGATCGATCCGTCGTTCATCGGACCTTCACGCTCCCGCCCAGGATTCGGCATGCGCCATGGTTGATAACGCGAAACGGCACAAACTTTGCGCATGACCGCCAGATGGCTCTACTACCCGGCATTGCTGATTGCCGCAGCGACCCTGCTGCCCGGCGTAACGGGCGACGCCGGGGGCGATGCGCAGCAGTTGACGGCTGCCATCCCTATGACGGCGCCAGACCAGCCCACCACTCCTTCCGCTGCCGACGCCAACGATATCGCGCCCCTGAAGAGCGGGCTGGACGCACTCGCAGCACGGGACATCGCCGCCGCGCGCGCCATTCGCGACGGCCTGCCTGCCGGCTCGCTTGACCGGCATGTGCTGGCCTGGACCATCGCGCTCTATGGCGGCGACCAGGTGCCGAGCGGCGAGATCGCCGCCACAGCCGCTTCGCTGCCCGGCTGGCCCGGGTTGACGACGCTGCGTAAAAACAGCGAGCGTGCCATCTATCGCGAGAACCCCGACCCGCAGACGGTGATAAAGGCATTCGGCAGCAGCCAGCCGCTGACGGCGGAGGGGATCATCCTGCTGGCACGCGCCTATCGGGCGCAGGGAAATACCGAGGCGGCGCTGTCAGTGCTGACCCTCTTCTGGCGTACGGAGAAACTCGAGGCGAAGGACGAAGCGGCGATCATCGCCGAATTCGGCGCGATCATTCCCGCCGCCGACCATCGCATGCGCATGGAGCGCATGTTCTATGCCGACCGCGTGGAGGCGGCCAATCGCGTCGCGGTCCTTGCCGGGGCGAAGGAACTGGCCGCGGCCTGGAGCGCCGCAATCCGCGGCGACAAAGCTGCACCGGCCTTGCTCAAGGCGGTTCCTGTCGCCCAGCGCTCCGCCGGCTACTTCTTTGCCCAGGCCGAGTACTTAAGGAAACGCAAGCGTTTCGAGGAAGCGGCGGTTGTGGTGATGAAGGCGCCGACCGACCGCGCCGCGCTCGTCGACCCGGATGCCTGGTGGGTGGAGCGGCGGGTGCTTTCGCGCGCATTGGCCGACCAGGGCGACATGAAAACCGCGTACCGGATCGCCGCCATGCACGCTGCGGAAAGCCCGGCAAGCGCCGTCGAGGCCGAATTCCATGCCGGATGGTATGCGCTGCGCGGCCTGAAAGACCCGGTGACCGCCGCCAGCCATTTCAGCCGCATCGTCAGCCTTGCGCAGGGACCGATCTCGCTGTCGCGCGGCTACTATTGGCTCGGCCGCGCCGCCGAAGCGGGCGGTCCCGGCGACGCCAAGGCCTATTTCGCCAAGGCGGCCGCCTATGGCACCACGTTCTACGGCCAGCTTGCGGGAGAACAGATCGGCCGGCACACACTCAATCTCGACGATCCCCAGCCGAGCGCCGACGACCGGCGGAATTTTGCCGGCCGGGAGGCGGTGGCGGCGATCGGCCGCCTGCAACAGGCGGGTTACGAACGCTATGTCGGCACGCTCTACCTCGACCTCGCAGGCCAATTGACCAGCCCTGGCGAACTGGCGCTGCTAACGGCGATGGCGGAAAAGCAGGGCAACCACTTCCTGGCGCTGAAGATCGCCAAGATCGCCGTCGCCAACGGTATCGACGTCGGCGGGCTGTCGCATCCGCTCGGCGTCATTCCCGAAACCGCCGATATTTCGGGCTCCGGCAAGGCGCTCGCCTATGCGATCGCCCGGCAGGAAAGCGAATTCAACGTCGGCGCCGTATCGGCGGCCGGCGCGCGCGGGCTGCTGCAACTCATGCCGGCGACCGCCGAACAGCTGGCGGACAAGGCCGGCCTGCCCTTCTCGCAGACGCGACTGACCAGCGACGCCGGCTACAACGCCACGCTGGGCGCGGCTTTTCTCGGCGAACAACTCGCCCGCTTCGGTGGCTCCTACGTGCTCACCTTCGCTGGCTACAATGCCGGCCCGCGGCGTGCACGGGAATGGATAGCGAAATACGGCGACCCGCGCGGCATGGACCTCGATGCCGTTGTCGACTGGATCGAACGCATTCCCTACACTGAGACACGCTCCTACGTGCAGCGCGTGATGGAAAACTACGAGGTCTACAGGATGCGCATTTCAGGCCAGTTCGACATCGCGGGCGACCTCGTCGAGGGACGCAAGTGAGCGCGGTGCCCGAGAGGACCGGCGATGGGGAGTTCTCCGACTTTTTCTACACGACGCCCGACGGCCTGACGCTGCATGCCCGAATCTACGGCGAGGCGCGGGAAGGCCGCGGGCCGGTGGTGTGCCTGCCCGGCCTGACCCGCAACGCGCGCGACTTTCATCTTCTGGCGCTGCATCTGGCCTCTCACGCCCCGCTGCCGCGCCAGGTGATCGCCTTCGACTACCGTGGTCGTGGCCAATCCGACTACGATGCGAACATCGGCAATTATACGGTCGTTACCGAAGCAGGTGACATCCTGGCCGGCCTCGCGGCGCTCGGCATCGGCGAGGCCGCCTTCATCGGCACGTCGCGCGGCGGGCTGATTATCCATCTCCTTGGCGCCATGCAGCCGGCAATGCTGAAAGCCGTCGTCTTCAACGACATCGGCCCCGCTATCGAAGCTGACGGCCTGCGTCATATCAGCGATTATCTCGGCAAGGGCGCGCCGAAACTGCAGACCAGAGCAGACGCCATTGCGACGCAGAAAGCCGCGCACGGCGCCGATTTTCCGGCGCTCGGCGAAGCCGACTGGGAAACCATGGTCGACGCCCTCTATCGCACCGGGCCTAAGGGATTGATCCCCGATTTCGATCCGAAACTTGTGGAAACGCTGGCTGGCATCGACTTCTCGCAGCCGTTGCCGACGCTGTGGCCGCAATTCGACGCGTTGAGCGACATCCCGATGCTGGCGATCCGCGGCGAAAATTCCAGGCTGCTGTCGAAAACCACGCTGGCCGAAATGGCGCGACGGCATCCGACATTGAAAACAATGACCGTCGCCGGGCAAGGCCATGCGCCTTTTCTGGAAACCGGCGACCTGCCTGCCGCCATCGCCAGCTTCATCGACGACGCGGCGCGCGCCTGAGCAACCTCTCACCGACAAATACAGTTTAAATAACCGCAAGTATAATTTTCAGCGTCGATCATCGGCGATTCCGCACCGGCCCACGACGGACGGAGCCGAATCCGTCCGCTGCGGCCTTCCGTCAAGCCCGCATTACTTGCCGTGGGCCTTCGCGACGGCGCGTGGAGCGCTCAAGTTTTCGGCGAGCGATGAAGGCGAGGATTCCGGCCGGTGCGGCTTTTTCACCTTCTTGCCGGATTCCTTTGCCGGTTTCGCCTTGGCCGCGGTCCGAGCCGCCGGCTTCGACGACCTTGCGGCTGCGCTCTGCGTTGCGCCGGCTGTTTGAGTCTGCCAGCCGGCCGCGACCGGCGGATTCGGCATGCGGTGCGGTTCAAGCACCGTGACGCAACCATCCAGATCGTGCGTGGCCAGATGGGCATAGCGCATGGTCATCTGCAACGTCTGATGGCCGAGCCACATCTGCACGCGGCGAATGTCGATGCCGCCCTGGACAAGCCGCGAGGCGCAGGTATGCCGCAGAATATGGGGAACGACCTGATCGTCGCTGGCGAGGCCGACTTCCTTTTTCGCCTCGTTCCAGACGGCCCGGAACTGCGGCTGCGTCAGCATGGCGAAGGGGCCTTTGCCACGCGGACCATCCCCATCGAGAACCAGCGCCTGCATGGCGCGCGCGGTCAGCGGGATGGTGCGGCTGCGGCCCGATTTCGTGATCCAGAAGCTGACCCGGCTGCCCTGAATATCGTTCCAGATCAGCCCGATCGCCTCACCCAGGCGGCAACCGGTGTCGACCAGAAAGACCGATAGCCGGTAAGCGTTCTCGTCGCGACTGCGGATGGCGGCGAAAAGCCGTTCTTCCTCGTCGCGTTCGAGGAAGCGAATCCGTCCCGACCGCTCCTTTTGGCGGCGGAACTCCGGCAGGCTGTGAACATCCCCCATCTTGTAAGCCTTGCGCAGCAATTTGCTGAGTGCGGCCATCTTGCGATTGATCGTCGCATTGCTGTTGCCGCGCTCGCGTAGTGCCGCGATCAAACCGTCCAGCGTCTCCTGGTCGAATGTACTGAACCGTCGACCGCACAAGATCTCATCTATCTCACCGATAAATGAACTGACGTTGTATTTGTGCCTACCGTCGTCCCACAGTATATCGCGGTAGGATGCAAACAGTTCGCCGATCCTGTAAGATTTTACCTCTTTGATCCCGAAATTGTAGCGGATCTTGGTATTGCCGGAAATGAAGTCGGACATGTAGTCCGCGACAGCCTCTCCGCGAAGCGAATCCTTGGTCATCGACATACCACCCCCCGATGGATAGAATCTCCCTATCCATTTGGAGGCGTCCTTTCAAGAACTCAGTTTGCGAGCAAACCGACCCTTGTGGTATTTTGAACACAGGACCGTTTTCCGCAAACGCGTTTCAGATATCGCCCATCCGCCTCAAATCCCCCTGAACCCAAGCCCTAAAAACAAACCCGGACGCTCTCACGTCCGGGTTTGCAATTTTCGTGTCTAGGACACGCGCGTCTTAGAAGTTGCGCTGGAAGCGGATGACGCCGCCCCAACCGTCTTCACCGGCGAGCGCGCCGTTTGCAGCGACGTTGCCGTACTTGGTGTAGTTGACTTCCGGCTTGATGATGAAGCCGGGAACCAGGCTGTAGGCAACGCCGAGCGAAGCGGCGATGTCCTTGTTCTCGTCATACGAGGCTTCGGCGTAGATCGTGGCCTTCTCGTTGGCCTTGAACGAACCGCCGCCCCAGACGGCCCAGTTGCCGCCCCACGGCTTGTAGTCGTTGGTTGCGACATTATCGTCGGTGCCATAGCCGCCCATGACGAAGAGCGAGAACTGCTCGTTCACGTTGACGTCCAGGCGAGCCTTGGCGGCCCACTCTTCCCACACGCTGTTGTAAGCGGCGACGGCGCTGATGCCGCCCCAGCCCTGCGTGAACTTGGCGCCGCCGACGACATGCGGAACATAGCTGTCGATGATGTCGGAGTTATGCTGGCCCTGCTCGAAGCCCAGGATCGCCGAGAAGCCGTTGCCGGCGTCGAAGGTGTAGCTGATCTGGTTGGTGTTGTGGTCGTCGCCGTACTGGATGAACGAGTGTTGATCGCAGCGCCGGCATAACCGGTCCAATCGGCGAAGATCGAGTCGGCATAGCCGATCATCAGGCCGCCGAGCTTGATGTAGGCGGAGTCGAGCGCCGCACCACCATCGGTGGTCTTACCATTACCGGCCCAGGAAGCGTTGATGCCGGCGTGGGTCGACAGCGTGCCGTATTCGGTCTCCTGACCGGTGTCGACGTTCAGGACGATCTTGGTCTGCTTCGACCAGGTGCCCTGATCCTTGAGGACACCCCTCGAAGCATCAAGCTTGTCGAGGCCCCACCTGCCGTCATAGCCGCTGAACTCGGAGCCGACGCTTGCGGTGTAGCGGACGTAGCCGCTGATGCGCATGCAGGTCTCGGTGCCCGGGATGTAGAAGTAGCCGGCGCCGTACACGTCGCAGATCTTGACGTATTCAGCGGGCTCCGGCTCGGCGACGACGACTGCGTCGGCGGCGCGCGCACCGGAGACTGCGACCAGAGCCGCAGCGGAGCCGAAAAGAAGGCTCTTGATGTTCATTTTCTGACCTCCAGTCAAAAGTTTAAAAACGGGTCTGGGTATTCTTTGCTGAAGGACAGCGTTCCCTGCCCCATCCCCACTACTGAAAAAGATGCGCACCGCGCCCCTTCTTCGATCCCGACATTACCCATCGGTCGGCGTCGTTCAACAAGGATCGTGCCGGCGAAACGACAACAGGGATGCTATCCGGGGGCGATGTTGCACAAATGACACGATTTCGCCACGGCCGGAAAGGTCTCGTTAACTCTGGCCGACCGATCGAGCGCCGCAGAAGCCTTTGAACCGGGCTTTTGCCGGGAATCGCCCGACGATTCGAATCCTGGATGCGCCCGGAATTGCTCGGACGCCTCGTATCGCGCCAGGATTTTGCCGCGCTGCGGCCCGATTCCGCCCCTGTGACGGCCCGATTCGCCGCACGAACTGCCATGGCCCGATATGCCGCCGCTTATTCAATGCGCCCGGCTTGATTGTGCCGGGCCTTTTCTTTATCCAGCGCCGCTAAGGAGAGGTGGCCGAGTGGTCGAAGGCGCGCCCCTGCTAAGGGCGTAGGCCTCAAAAGGGCCTCGTGGGTTCGAATCCATCCTCTCCGCCAATTCCATATCTCACGCCAATCGCTTCGCTCACGGCTCCGATGGGGCGCGCTGGCGCGCGACGCCCGGTCGGGCTTGCGAACCCTGCGGGTTCGGACTTTGTCCCTCCTTCTCCGCCACCCTGCTTCGTGCCGTGCTCTTCGCTTTGCTCAACGTACCCGCAGGGTGGCCTGACCGACCGGCGCCCGACCGGTCTTGCCCTTCGGGTCCAAATCTTCTGCCGGCCACCAGCTCTTCTTCGTTCAGTTTTGTATCGCTTCGATTCCGTTCCGCTGGCTCGCATGCACGCAAAGCCAAGCGTAGCAAGCGTTTGCGATATGCGGGCGCACAAAACTTCCGCTGCTGATAAACGCCCACGCCGCGATTCAGACTGGAGGTCAGAAAATGAACATCAAGAGCCTTCTTTTCGGCTCCGCTGCGGCTCTGGTCGCAGTCTCCGGTGCGCGCGCCGCCGACGCAGTCGTCGTCGCCGAGCCGGAGCCCGCTGAATACGTCAAGATCTGCGACGTGTACGGCGCCGGCTACTTCTACATCCCGGGCACCGAGACCTGCATGCGCATCAGCGGCTATGTCCGCTACACCGCAAGCGTCGGTTCCGAGTTCAGCGGCTATGACGGCAAGTGGAACCTCGACAAGCTTGATGCTTCGAGGGGTGTCTTCAACGATCAGGGCACCTGGAGCAAAGAGACCAAGATCGTCCTGAACGTCGACACCGGCCAGGAGACCGAATACGGCACGCTGTCGACCCACGCCGGCATCAAGGCGAACTGGGGCACGGACGTTGATGGCGCTGGTTTCTCCGGCAATACTGGTGCGGCGGCGCTCGACTCCGCCTACATCAAGCTCGGCGGCCTGATGATCGGCTATGCCGACTCGATCTTCGCCGATTGGACCGGTTATGCCGGCGCTGCGATCAACAACTCGTTCATCCAGTACGGCGACGACCACAACACCAACCAGATCAGCTACACCTTCGACGCCGGCAACGGCTTCTCGGCGATCCTGGGCTTCGAACAGGGCCAGCATGACTCCGACGTCATCGACAGCTATGTTCCGCATGTCGTCGGCGGTGCCAAGTTCACGCAGGGCTGGGGCGGCATCAGCGCCGTCGCCGCTTACAACAGCGTGTGGGAAGAGTGGGCCGCCAAGGCTCGCCTGGACGTCAACGTGAACGAGCAGTTCTCGCTCTTCGTCATGGGCGGCTATGGCACCGACGATAATGTCTCCCGGAACGACTACAAGCCGTGGGGCGGCAACTGGGCCGTCTGGGGCGGCGGTTCGTTCAAGGCCAACGAGAAGGCCACGATCTACGCCGAAGCCTCGTATGACGAGAACAAGGACATCGCCGCTTCGCTCGGCGTTGCCTACAGCCTGGTTCCCGGCTTCATCATCAAGCCGGAAGTCAACTACACCAAGTACGGCAACGTCGCTGAAAACGGCGCGCTCGCCGGTGAAGACGGTTGGGGCGGCGTCATCCGCTTCCAGCGCAACTTCTAAGACAGGCTTACTGTCTTGAAAGAGAACCCGGCGGGCAACCGCCGGGTTTTTTCTTGCCCGGAGGAAGGCGAAGACAGCGGCCACGGCCGGCGTGGATTACCCACCCGCTTGCCTCTACGAAAAGCCCGCTGTAGCAAGGCTTTGTCCCGAGGCCCGCCGGCCTGCGAAATCGATAAAGCGACAGGTCTACCGCCATGCCCAAGCGCCCTCCCCTCAC
The DNA here is from genome assembly GCF_006351905.1 of Mesorhizobium sp. 8. Classification (NCBI taxonomy): domain Bacteria; kingdom Pseudomonadati; phylum Pseudomonadota; class Alphaproteobacteria; order Hyphomicrobiales; family Phyllobacteriaceae; genus Mesorhizobium; species Mesorhizobium sp. 8. The sequence goes on along the minus strand of NZ_CP040914.1, from coordinate 8,308 downwards.
ACCGGTCGTCGATGCGCTGCCGGAAACCGTCCCCTTCGTCGGGCCGGAAGCCCAGGAACGCGAACGCGGGCGCCCTTTCCGCGCCCGCATCGGCGCCAACGAGTTGAGTTTCGGCCCCTCGCCGAAGGTGATCGCGCGCATGGCCGAGGTGGCGCGCGACCAGTGGATGTATTGCGACCCCGACAATTTCGATCTCAAGGTGGCTACCGCCGCTCATCTCGGCGTCGGGGTGGAGAACATCGTCATCGGCGAAGGCATAGACGGCCTGCTAGGCCTGGTGGCGCGCATGTATGTCGGGCCAGGCGATGCGGTCGTCACCTCGCTCGGCGCGTATCCGACCTTCAATTTCCATGTCGCCAGCGTCGGCGGTCGACTGGTGACGGTCCCCTACGAACAGGATCGCGAAAGCCTCGAGGGGCTGCTCGACGCCGTGCGTCGGGAAAAGGCGCCGCTGGTCTACCTCTCCAACCCCGACAATCCGATGGGAAGCTGGTGGGAAGCAGACGAGATCGACCGCTTCATCGCCGCACTTCCCGAAACCACCATGCTGGTGCTCGACGAGGCCTATGGCGAACTCGGTCCGGCCTCGGCGCTGCCGGCCATCGACGTGTCGCGGCCGAATCTCATCCGCATGCGAACCTTCTCCAAGGCCTATGGGCTGGCGGGCATCCGCTGCGGCTATGCCTTCGGCGAGGCGCAGGTGATTCGTGACTTCGAGAAGATTCGCAACCACTACGGCGTCAGTCGCATGGCGCAGGTGGCCGGCGAAGCGGCGCTTGCCGATCAGGCATGGCTCGCCGAGGTCGTCGCGAAAGTCGCGGCCGGACGGCAGCGTATCGCTTCGATCGCCAACGAGAACGGCCTGAAGCCGCTTGCTTCCGGCACCAACTTCGTCACCATCGATTGCGGTGGCGACGGCGCCTTCGCAGCCAGGGTCATGCAAGGCATGCTGTCGCGCGACGTCTTCATTCGCAAGCCAATGGCGCCCGTGCTCGACCGGTGCATCCGCGTCAGCGTCGGCCTCGACCACGAACTGGACATCTTCGCCGAAGAGCTGCCCGGCGTGTTGGCGGCCGCACGCGGCAACTGAAGAGCTTATCGCGCCATCAAGCCTGTTGCCCTCAAGGTCCAGCGCCGGCCATCGCCGCGCAGGTCGGTCAGGCTGAGCGGCGTAACGTCGATGCGGGCAAAACAGGCAGGCGGCGCACCCATGACGGCAAGGATAGCCGCCCGAATGACCGCCGCATGCGTGACGGCGACCGTGTGGCCGGGTGCGCCACGCAGGTCGTCCAGCCAGCCCGCCACTCGACCCATCACCGCTGAAAACGATTCGCCGTCGCCCGGCACGGCATCCGGATCGCCAAGCCATGCGGCTAGCGCCTGCGGTTCGGCCTGTCCGACCTCCGCAATGTCCTTGCCGGCCCAGCGGCCGAAATCCTGATCGCGTAACGTCTCCGACGGCGCGGCGACCAACCCGAGCGCCTCCGCCGTCTGCCTCGCCCGCAGTTCCGGACCGGTCAGGATGCGATCGGCTCGCGCCAGCAACGGCTTCAACGCGACGGTCATTCCCAGCATCCTGTCATCCAGCGCTTCGTCGGCTGGAAAGGCGCCATGCCGTGCCACCGGTGTAACACCGCTGCAAATAAGGGTGAGACGCGCCTGCATTCGATTCGGCATCCTTTTCGCCCGGCATCATGGAAACGTATCGCAGCTATCCTGAACAGATTTGTCGCCATACCGGCTTTCATTGACAGGCAGCAACGCACTGGCATAATGTTCTTTGCATATACAGGTGTGGAAGCCGGTGTGAATCCGGCACGGTCGCGCCACTGTGATCGGCTGTCGCTTTTTGACCCGCCGAAAGTCAGATCTTCCCTGTATATTTTTGCAACGGGACGCTGGATCCCAGGAGAGGAAATCATGTCCAACATTGCCATCGCAACACCGGATGTCCGCCCGATACCGGTTCGGGAACTCCTGCCGTGGGCAATTTTCGGCGGCCTTCTCTTCCTGATCGCGATCTATTTCGTCGGCACCGAGGAAGGCGCCACCTCGCTGTTCTCCGGCATGTACATCCACGAATTCGTGCATGACGGCCGCCATCTTCTCGGTTTCCCCTGCCACTAAAAGGGTTGCCGACATGGTTGGGTCTCTTTTGCTCCGCGGCATGATTGTCGGGGTGATCGCGGGGCTGTTCGCTTTCGGCTTCGCCCGCGTCTTCGGCGAACCGCAGGTCGACCGCGCCATCGCGCTTGAGGAACAGGCGGCGGCAGCCGAACAGGCCACCGGCAGCCAGGCGATGGCCGAGGAACCGGAACTGGTTTCGCGCACCACGCAGGCCGGCATCGGCCTGCTCACCGGCGTCGTCGTCTACGGCGCGGCGGTCGGCGGGCTGTTCTCTCTCGCCTTCGCTTATGTCTACGGACGCATCGGCCGGCTCGGCGCCCGTGCCACGGCGGGCCTGCTGGCGCTCGGCGGCTTCATCACACTCGTTGCAGTGCCGTTCCTGAAATATCCGGCGACCCCGCCGGCAGTCGGCAACCCCGAGACGATCGGCGCCAGGACGGAATTGTTCTTCGTCATGATGCTGGTGTCGTTGCTGGCCGCGGTCGCTGCCGTCGGCCTTGCGCAACGCCTGTGGGCAAGCCGGGGCGGCTGGAACGCTTCCATCATTGCTGCCGGTGCCTTCATCATAGTGGTGGCCATTGCGCAATATGCCCTGCCGACGGTCAACGAGGTGCCGGAAGGCTTCCCCGCCGATCTGCTGTGGTATTTTCGCACGGCTTCGCTCGGCCTGCATGCGGTGCTTTGGACTGTCGTCGGTCTCGGTTTCGGGGCACTTGCCGAACGCAGCCTTGCCGGGTACCGGCCTGCAGCAGCGCGCCCGGCCAGCCGCTGACTGAAACCATGCCGCGGCGCGCCATCTTTAATGTCCGCGCCGCGGCTTTTTCATGCCTTCTGATCGTCCTTCTGCCCGTAGCAACGGCGCAAGCGCACCGCAGCGCCGCCAATTCCGACGACAGCGGCATCGCCATTCCCGCCCTCACCCACGGACAGATGGCGGTGATCGCCACATATCGCGGCGAAATCCTCGACCTTGCCGCGAGGCAAGCCCGCACCGATGAGACGTTCCGCCGGCTGCTCACCTTCGGCAACATCCAGTATACCTATTGCCTGTGGGGTGTCGTCCCGGCAGCTTGGGGGACGAAGCGAGCCCGTTCAACGAGTGCAGCCACGCTTACCTGTCGGCCACGCAGGCCCTGCTGGTCCACATGCGCGGCATAAACGATCGTAATTCGCCGCTCGAGGCCGATATCGAGGCGCTTGTTTCGCGCATCGACGCGGACATGGTGCGCAACGGCGCGTCTTTCGTGCTGTGCCAGTTCAGCAGCGAGGATTTTAACACCGCGACCCTGATCCGGCCGGACTGGACCGCGGTGCCTTATCATGCGCCGAGCGTGCTCTCCTTCGCCATGCTGGCGGTCGCGATGGGCGGTGCCGGCTTTGCCGGTCTGCGCCGGAAGGGCACGGTGCCCCGGCATCCGGCAGCATAACTCCCTTCTCCTCCGTTTTTCGACGAACTCCGCCACGCCTCAGCCATCGACGCCGACTGCATGTGCCGGCGCCGACCAAGGGCAGCCACCATCCATCAAGGAAGCGCTTCACCCCCTTGAAAGAATTGAACGTTCGTTTTATTAATGACACTGGAGGATAGATATGGCGCGCACGACAGGGTCCGACGGCGAAAGAACCGAGGCGGCCATCCGCGACGCCGCGACGGCGCTGATCGCACGTCACGGCTACGAGGCGATGTCGATGCGCCAGCTGGCCGGCGAGGTCGGCGTGCAGGCGGCCGCGCTCTACCGCTATTTCCCGACCAAGGAAGACCTGCTGTTTTCGCTGATGCTGGAACACATGCAGGCATTGCTCGCTGCCTGGCAGGAGGCGCGGCCAGCGAGCACCCTGCCCCGGGTGCGGCTTTCGGCCTTCGTGGAAAACCACATCGCCTTCCACATCGAACGGCGGCACTCCACGCATGTCTCCAACATGGAGTTGCGCAGCCTGTCGCCGGAGCGGCTGACGCGTATCCTCAAGCTGCGCACGACCTATGAAAAGGAACTGCGCACCATCTTGCGCGACGGCGCGGCGACAGACGCCTTCGCAGCCGACGATATCGAATTGACCGCCATGGCTTTGATCCAGATGATGACAGGCGTCATCGTCTGGTTCCGGCCGGATGAACGGCTTTCCGTCGCGGGCGTGACCGAAACCTATCTCAGGATGACCATGCGCCTCGTCGGCGCAAACGAGGCGCGGGAGGATCCCCATGTATACTAACACGCTGAATTTCGGGCTTGATGCCGACATCGAGGCGTTGCGCGACACGGTGCGCCGCTTCGCGCAGGACCGCATCGCGCCGCTGGCGGCCGAGACCGACCGCTCCAACGAGTTCCCCATGCACCTTTGGCAGGAAATGGGCGCGCTCGGCCTGCTCGGCATCACCGCCGACCCGGATTTCGGCGGCTCCGGCATGGGCTATCTGGCGCAGACCGTAGCAATCGAGGAGATTTCCCGTGCGTCTGCTTCGGTCGGCCTCTCCTATGGCGCGCATTCCAACCTCTGCGTCAACCAGATCAACCGCTGGGCGACGCCGGCGCAGAAGAAGAAAAGTACCTGCCCTCGCTGTGCTCGGGCGAGACGGTCGGCTCGCTCGCCATGTCGGAAAGCGGGTCTGGGTCCGACGTGGTGTCGATGAAACTGCGTGCCGACAAACGCAACGACCGCTACATCCTGAACGGCACCAAGATGTGGATCACCAACGGGCCGGACGCCGGTACGCTGGTGGTCTACGCCAAGACCGAGCCGACGATGGGCTCGCGCGGCATCACCGCCTTCATCATCGAACGCACGATGAAGGGCTTTTCGGTCGCGCAGAAGCTCGACAAGCTCGGCATGCGGGGCTCCAACACCGGCGAATTGGTGTTCGAGAACGTCGAGGTGCCGTTCGAGAACGTGCTGGGTGTCGAGAACCGGGGCGTCGAGGTGCTGATGTCGGGCCTCGACTACGAACGCTGCGTTCTGGCCGGCGGGCCGCTCGGCATCATGGCCGCATGCCTCGACACCGTGATGCCCTATGTGCAGACGCGGCGCCAGTTCGGCCAGGCGATCGGCGACTTCCAGTTGGTGCAGGGCAAGCTCGCCGACATGTATGCGACGATGAACGCCGCGCGCGCCTACGTCTATGCGGTGGTGGCGGCCTCCTGCGACCGCGGCGAGACGACGCGCAAGGATTCTGCCGGCTGCATCCTGTTCGCGGCCGAAAAAGCGACACTGATGGCGCTCGACGCCATCCAACTGCTGGGCGGTAACGGCTACGTCAACGACAACCCGACCGGCCGCCTTCTGCGCGACGCCAAGCTCTACGAGATCGGCGCGGGAACCAGTGAAATCCGCCGCTGGCTGATCGGCCGCGAGATGATGGCGGAAAACAGCTAATGGGCGCGGAGCCGCACTTTGGTCGAGCCTTCGTTCACTCGCCTGCGGGCGACTTCGGCCAGCGTATCGGAGATCCATTGATTGACGGACTTGCCGTCATGAGCCGCCGCCTTGCTCAAAAGCGCGTGGATTTCCGGCGTCGTCCTGAGCGCCAACTTGCCGGAATAAGGCTTCTGCGGCTCGACATTCCGCTCCTTGCAGAAGGCAAGGTAGTCGTCGACGCTGTCGTGAAAAGCTTTCACCAACTCATCGGCGTTTTCAGCCTCGAACGTCACGATGTCACGAATGCCAAGCACACGGCCATGAAAGACCATATCCTCGTCATCGAACTCGATCGAACCGGTATATCCCTTGTAAAGTCTCATGGCTTTATCCCGACGTTTGTCAGAAACTCGCGTATAGCCCGGATCGCCCAGCGTTTCGTGTCCGGCGAAGGATGCGGACGATGCAGGAACAAGGTCTGGCCGCCAATGGCGAATCTGACCCGCGATCCGCTTCCTTCGGATATCTCCGCCCCACAGGCGATGAGGAGCCCCTCCACATCGCGCCATTTGATCGAACCGCTGACTGGATCGGCGAATACCTCGTTGAGAGTCTTCTGATGCCTTCTATTCATGTCCTACACCTCCGCAGCTCGCCAAGGAGCCTGCAACCTGAATGCAGGACATCATGCGAGGGCCACACTCGCATGCCGCATCGCTGGCCCTTGCCGGCGACGTCAGGTCAATAAAATTATGATATCACTCTAGGTTCGTCAATGGCCCCCATCCAATCGCAAATCTCCCCCTCCTCCGAGACCTTCCGCGCCAATGCCGAAAAGATGCGAGCGCTGGTGACCGACATCGCCGGCAAGGCCGAAACCGTCCAGCGCGGCGGCTCCGAGGAAGCCCGCAAGCGCCATATCTCGCGCGGTAAGCTTCTGCCGAGAGAGCGCTTGGCTCAGTTGCTCGACACCGGCTCGCCATTCCTCGAGATCGGCCAGTTCGCCGCCTGGGACATGTATGACGACGCAATATCTGCCGCCGGCATGATCGCCGGCATAGGCCGTGTCGAGGGCCGGGAGGTGATGGTGGTGGTCAACGACGCCACGGTGAAGGGCGGCACCTACTACCCGATGACGGTGAAGAAGCATCTGCGCGCGCAGGAGATCGCCGCGCAGAACAACCTGCCCTGCATCTACCTAGTCGATTCCGGCGGCGCCAACCTGCCCAACCAGGACGAGGTTTTTCCCGACCGCGAGCATTTCGGCCGCATCTTCTTCAACCAGGCCAACATGAGTGCGGCCGGCATCCCGCAGATCGCCTGCGTCATGGGGTCCTGCACGGCCGGCGGCGCCTATGTGCCGGCAATGGCCGACGAATCCATCATGGTGCGCAAGCAAGCCACCATCTTCCTCGGCGGCCCGCCGCTGGTGAAGGCGGCGACCGGCGAGGACGTCTCGGCCGAGGAGCTTGGCGGCGCCGACCTGCACACGCGCGAGAGCGGCGTGGCCGACCATCTGGCGATGGACGATGCGCATGCGCTGGCGATCGTACGACGCATCGTCAGAAACCTGAATCGGAACAAGGCCGTAAGCCTCTCCTTACAGAAACCGATTCAACCGCTTTACGATCCGCATGAACTTTACGGCATCGTGCCGACGGACCTGCGCCAGCCCTACGACGCGCGCGAAGTGATCGCCCGCATCGTCGACGGCTCGGAATTCGACGAGTTCAAGGCCAATTACGGCACCACGCTGGTGACCGGCTTCGCGCATCTTTACGGGATGCCGGTGGGCATTCTCGCCAACAACGGCGTTCTGTTTTCCGAAAGCGCGGTCAAGGGCGCGCATTTCATCGAACTGTGCTGCCAGCGGAAAATCCCGTTGATCTTCCTGCAAAACATCACCGGCTTCATGGTCGGCCGCAAATACGAGGCCGGCGGCATCGCCAAGGACGGCGCCAAGCTGGTGACGGCGGTGGCGACCGCGCAGGTGCCAAAGCTGACGATGATCATCGGCGGTTCCTTCGGCGCCGGCAACTACGGCATGTGCGGGCGCGCCTACTCGCCCCGGTTTCTGTGGATGTGGCCGAACGCGCGAATCTCGGTGATGGGCGGCGAGCAGGCGGCGATGGTGTTGGCGCAGGTCAGGCGCGAGGGCATCGAACGCAAGGGCGGCAGTTGGAGCGCCGAAGAGGAAACCGCCTTCAAGCAGCCGACGCTGGAGAAATACGAGCGCGAGGGCCATCCGCTCTATTCCTCCGCAAGGCTGTGGGACGACGGCATCATCGACCCGGCGAAATCGCGCGAGGTGCTGGCGCTGTCGCTTTCCGCCGCGCTCAACGCGCCGGTGCCGGAAACGAAGTTCGGCGTGTTCAGGATGTGAGGTGGTGGCCATGTTCAAGAAAATCCTGATCGCCAATCGCGGCGAGATTGCCTGCCGCATCATCCGCACCGCGCGGCGCATGGGTATCGCAACCGTCGCCGTCTATTCCGACGCGGATGCGCACGCGCTGCATGTGGAGATGGCCGACGAGGCGGTGCGCATCGGCGCAGCACCTGTCGGCGAGAGCTACCTCGTGGCCGAAAACATTATCGAGGCGGCGCGCATACGCGGCGCCGAGGCGATCCATCCCGGCTACGGCTTCCTGTCGGAAAACCCGGACTTCGTCGACAAGGTCGTGGCGGCGGGCCTGACCTTCATCGGCCCGTCGGCGGCCTCGATCCGCGCGATGGGATTGAAGGACGCCGCCAAGCGGCTGATGGAAAAGGCTGGCGTGCCGGTTGTACCCGGCTACCACGGCGAGGCGCAGGAGATCGTCGTGCTCGCCTC